>JADJIH010000007.1 GCA_016707115.1 Ignavibacteriales bacterium
CCCAACTTTCCACCATTGATAGTAATGGCTATCATCCTTTTTTTCTCTATAAGAAATTATCCCGTATAACTTGAGTTTCTTTCCTAGATCTACTAGCGAAGCATATTTTTGATCATAAATGTTTTATACAATTCCAATGCTCTGGATTTTTAATATTCTACTTTCCTTAACATCTTTTCTTCTAGCGACTTAGGTGTTCCAAATATATCTTTACGGATATTTTCATTAAACCAATCCACATCCACTTTCTTCAGATGATAAGCAAATTCTTCGTACCTATTCATTCCAACACTTACTAAAGCGTTCTTATCATCATTATCAATAACTGTTTTTGCCAACTGAGCATCGTATTTATAATTCATTAAGAATTGAGCAAATTTTGGCAGCTCTTTTTTTACGTCTTCTATAAAAGCTTCAGGGTTTTTATTAAACCATTCCTAGTTACGAAGTACACCTGCGCAGTAACAATATTTAGCCTTCTATCTTTATCTTCAACAAATACCGGAATTTTTCATTACTAAAGAAGATGCAGTTAACATAATTAGTTATTGTAAAGTTTTTAACATTCTTTTCATTTATCGTTACTTCATCTTCAGTAATAATTGTTTTAATAGTGGACTTAACTGAATTACGAGGTGTTGTTATCGTGAGCTATTTCATTAAAGGCTATTAGTATCGCATTCTGTAACCAAAGGATTAAACTCACTGGCTAACTGTGAGTCATTTACCATCGTAACCTGTTTATTTCCAAACAATGGTTTTAATATGAAAGAAAGCATAAGGTTTTTACCTGCACCTTGATCGCTCTTAAAAACCCAGGCAGTTTGTTGTTTCATTCTTGTCTGTAATATTCCAGCAAGCCAGTTCAGAAAACGTTTACGCTCTTTATACTTTGGAATTAAATTGATGAGTAAGCGATAAATGTGCGGAAATTCTTTTACCGGGTTAAGAAATTCTTCAGTCTTGTTCAGCTTCATATATTCTGTTGGTGTGAAAAAGTTGAACATCTCTTTTCTAAATCATATCTTTCATTAAAGTAACATCAAAATCTGCTTTTAATGCTGGAAAGATTTCAGGGGTGCGTTGTTGTGCACTCAATAAAATATTAGATAAGATATCCTTAGTAACACCCAAATGCACTGAATCTGCTGTTTTATCAAAGTAAGCATATGAGCTGGTGTTTTTTCTATGAATGGAAAATACCTTTGATCAGCACTATCACTTGAGCTAGTAATCTTCTTAAAATCTTTTAAGTTCTTTTTCTTTAACTGATTTAATCAAATCATTTACATCAGACTTTGCTATGTTAAAGTTTTTATGAAGATATTTTTGATGTGAGCTAAATCTTCCGGATCTTTTACAATCAAACTAAGCTCTAATAATTTGTTCTTAGCCCCTTCTCTTTGTATGAGATCTTTAATTGCATCAGCATTTGCATATCTAGTGCATAACCAACGCAAGCCCTTTTCACACTCTTTTAATAAATTCTTGAATTCTTTTATTCCATTTGCTTTGATATATTCATCAGGATCCTTATGTAGTTTTAATTTTTCTGGATTTAGTATAAAAGGAACGATATCAGATTTTTCAAGCAACAACTTAATAGCCTCTTCGGTATTAACTGGACCAACACCATCATTATCTAAAGCAAGAATTACATTCTTTACTTTTTTAGCCATTAGTCCTGCAATATGAGATTGACTTAATATACCTTGACCTAATGCAACGATATTATCTAATCCAGCTTTTATTAAGTAAGCTGCATCTGGATAACCTTCAACAATTAATACTGTATCTTGTTTATGAATTTTATCTAAATTAAAAAGATCCTTTTTGATATTCCGGTTGTACTATCATATCTAGATAAAATTTGTTTACCATCGGTACCTAACTTAGAGTTTTATCCAGATTAAAGATCGGTTCACCTAATGGTTTGCTTGATCTCTTTATAAAACCAGTTATCATTCCCTTTCTATCTCTATATGGTATAGCGATATCATAAATATCACCGTTGTGTCCATTTAGTGATAAAGAGTTAATTAGGTTATATGCATCTGGAAAAATTGTTTTAAGATGATCACGAATATTTGGTACGCTTGTCCATCCACAGAATTCAGTTTCTTTTAAAATATCTTTATCATACTTGCGTTCATTAATTAAATACTCTAAAGCATGACGTCCTTCTAGTTCAAATAGTTTTTCATGTAAGTAAGTATAAACTTCTTCATATAATTCACTATAAGCTCTATCACGTTCTCTTTGTATAATTTCTTCTGGACTAGGAGGAGTAAAATCTTTACCTTTAGGTACAGGCCCTAAATTAAATTCAGTAGCTAACCATTCTAAGGCTGGTATAAAATCTATCTTCTTAGCAGCCTTTATTAGTTCAATGTAGTCACCGCCTGCATTACAGTTGAAGCAGTGCCAATAGTTATTTTTTGTATTTATAGAAAAGCATCTACCATTTGTAGATGTATGGCCGGAGGACAATTACCCTGTAATGAGTAACCGGTCTTTGTTAGATTTAATTTTAATTTACCAGCAATTTGTTCTGCCGGTATTGCATTGATTTTACTTTTAGTTCATCAATTGTTTTATTGCTTTGTGGTACCTTTGAATTGTTGTACATAATTATTTAATCCTGAATTTGCATTTATTTTATCATTTGAGTGCAGAACACTTTTAAGCGTTCTAAGCGCATTGCCAAACCCAATTGGTTCAACTGACGCTTCCATTGAATAATATTTTTGTAATGTTACTTTTATAGATCCATCATCTTCAAAAGTAAACATTGTAACACCGTTAGTTCTTGGATGATCAATCAGCTTATATCCCTTAAATAAAAGATATCCTGCTAGATTGAAATCCTTAGTTATATAGTTTTCGTTATTCATTTTTTAATTCCTCTGTTTCTTGTTCTTTCTTCTTTATGTATGTGTATAGAATGGCTTTTATTAGTGCGGAATGACATATCCAGCTTATGAGCAGACTCATACAATTCACGTTTCCAATCTTCATCTACCGTAACAGTAAATTGAGTTAGTTCACGTTTTGGCCGCTCAGGTTTTATTAGTTCCATTAAATTTTCCTCCAATTTAGTTGATGGCTTGAATGCCATCTAAGTTCAATATCGATTATATGATATTAATAGTCAAGTTTTTTTTATCGCAACTTCGATGTCTATAAAACTTCATTTATGATTAAGTATAATTGGTTTGGATCATGAAGTCAAGTTTTTTTATTAAAATTATTACGATGAGTAAAACCCATCTATTTTTAATATAACCGGCATTGGTTAAGGAGTCAGATCAAAAATATTCTTTTGCTATAATTTATAAGGGCATTATTGTTGTGCTGCTAAAAAATGATGTACAGCGTGTACATCGTGTACATCGAATTTATTAGATTAGCACATCAACTAAGGAATTTTATGATATTATTAATTGATCCTGCTTTTGAAGTATTTAACTCACTATCACAGGCAAATATATTTTCCAGACTAAGTGAGATTGTTCAAGCGCTCAAAAAAATTGATGTTGAAGAACTTAATGAAATAAAAGCTATATACCTGATATCCAAAAAGAAGACAAACTTATTTAATACAGTAAGAGAAGAATTATTGGCTAATGAATCATTCTTTGGCCCAAAAAGATCAACAAACCATCTTAAAAAACTTTTTATTGAAGCTCAATTAATTTCTGATCTATCCAAAATAAATTCAAATGAGAAATCTAAATTTAGTTTTATATATCCTTTTATATCCAGTAATCTATTGGATCATATTAAAACTCAGAAATATTTTGAGGGATACATTAGCTATAGAGATTTTATTTTTATTGATTCCAATTCAAGAACAGAAAAAATTCAGGATGTAAATAAGTTTATTGAATTATTTGAACAAACAAATAAAATCATTGATCAATCAAAAAAGTCAATTTGAAAAAGAAGCTGTGCCTGGATTATTAGAAATTCTTTTCCCTAGCTTGCATAAAAACATTTCTTCTTACAAAAATAATTCTATAAAGATTGTTGTGTCTGATTCAAGGATAATAGCAGAAGAAGCTATAAGATTATTATTGAAGAACAATTACCTGGATTATAGCATAATTGATTTATCCGAGAATGAAAATGACATAACTTTAATAGCAAATAAGAATTGTATTTTCTTTAACACTGATTCACTTCCAATACAACGACAAGATGAATTATTGAACATTTTGGCTTCATTTAAAGATGATGAATTAATTAAGAAAATATTCCATTATAAAAATGCTGAAAATATTTTACCAAGAATTAAAGGCAATGGTAACTTAATTGATCTTTCTATCATTGATATTACTCCGGAACAGTTATCGCAATGCTTCGTATCAATGCTCGTGCAAAAAAACAAATTACTTTATGGTACCAAAAATGCTAAATTCTTTAAGGACTTAAGTAAATTCGTATATAGCTACAACTCAGTAGATGTTATGGATCGTTGCATAAATGCATTAACACCACTAAACTCCTCAGATATATTATTACTTCCAGAATTCTGGTATGAGTTTAATCGTAAGTACACGTTGGTCACAAAAGAAAACACAGACAAACAGCAAATTAAAAACGATATAGAAAAATATTTTATAAAATATCGCGGCAACTATTGGGAAGTAAATTTTAATTATGAGGGCGGTCCAATACTTCTAGCTAATTCCGTTGGTATGTATTACTTGGCTGCACTAATGGCACAACCAAATACTCCCATAGATTACAAAGATCTCACAAAAAATATGCTAAGAAAAAGAATATGATTCACCAGAGCGTGGTGCTCAGAGTATTATCAATGCAATAGAAGGTTGCAAAATATCTATAGCTGACGTTGAATCTTCTTTGTCAATTAAAAAATAAGTTTTCTTCCTACTTAAACAAATCAAAATTCTCTAAAGATAAGATTAACTCTTCAAAAACATATACTGTAATTTTTATTCCAGCACCTGATACCAACATTAAATGGTCTATACCCATCGTACCTGAAAAATCTATACTGTATAACTCTTAAATCTAGCATCACTCCATTCGTTATAACTTAGAAGGTAGCTAACAAATACTTTCCAAGTGTTAAACACTCTTCCGTTTTAGACAATAACCAAGCATATTTCGACGTACAAAATATTTACAGAAAGTCAAATAAATATGAAGAAAAAAAAATTAAGAAAAAGTTGATTTAGAAGCTAGTGTAAAAGATAAACCTAAGTGTGTAACGGATTTAGGGCAATTGTCATTTGATACAATTGGGGGAAGGTCGTAAAAGTATATCGTGAGAATGGGAAAAGTTATTTGGTGAATAGCAAAGGCGAGTTAAGTGAGATCCCGGACGTAAGTGCAGATGCTACAATTGGTAGCAATAATTTATGGAATGATAAAAAAGTTAACGAAAACTTGATTGAAGAAATTAAAAAAGCTTTTACGCCGTTTGTATTTTTTAATAATCAAGCACTTTATGATTTCATAGCAGTTGAAGCAACAAGCACTTATGTGTTTAATTTATTTGAAGCCATACCATACTTACATCTAACGGGTGCGAAGGGTTCTGGCAAAACTACTTTGGTTAGAATTCTTTCTTCGTTATCACATCATCCGGTTTCAACAGTCTCAGTTACACCTGCAAATTTATTTAGAATGATAGAGAATGAACAGCCAACTTTGTTTATTGATGAGGCTGAGGACTTGGAAAAGCGCGGTACGTCTAATAATCCTACTATTCAGTCACTAAATAGTGGTTATAAAAAAGGCGGGGACGTTCACAGGGTTTTCAAGAATTTACCTACTCAGTTTTCAACATACTGCCCAAAAGTTATTGCAGGAATTAATTCATTAAGTCCGGCATTAGAAGATCGATGTATTACAATTGAAATGCAAAAAGCAGCAGCATCTAAAAAAGTGTCCTATTTAACTAATGATGATCGAAACAAATTAAAGTCTTTAAAACCCGTTATCGTCGGAACTTTAGATAAGAGAATGCCAGAGCTGATTAAGATAATCAATAATCCAGCTTCACTAAAATTAAATCCGGAAATACAGAATCGCGAACTAGAGAAATGGTTTCCAATACTTGCTATTGCAAAAGTGTTTTCAACAAAGAAGAATAACTACTTTGAGCAGATTCAAAATTTTGCATTGGATTCAATAATCTCCTCCATCCAAGAAGATGCTTCACCAGAAACTATTTGCAAAGATATTCTTTCAGATTACGTGGAACATAATGCTACAAGATCTCTTCTACCTGGGGATAATAATTTTTTTACTACCGCTGTGATAAAATATTTTGATGATAAAGCAGTTGGATCCACATAATTATTATCAGCAATCAAGGGGAACTTAGTAGGATATTACAAAAAGATAGGAGTGATCACGACTCGAGAACGATTTGGCATGAAGGGCCCAGCTATATTAGCTTATAAAATTCCAAAATCAATAATTACTGAAAAGAAAGGTAAGTAAATGTTTATTCCAAAATTAATTCAGGTTACAAAAGAAGCAAAAGATGATGCTTTAACCAAGGAATATTTAGATAGATGCAGATCTATTTATCCAAAGGTTAAAGTTGTTTACGTAGAAAATAGCAAACCAGAACTACCGGCGCACTTAGATGCTGCCGGTAGATATCATCATATGAAAGGCACTGTGTTGATATGCAGAAGAACATCATCTTTTATTGAAACGTTTGAAAGCCCCGGGCATATAGTAGAAAGAATGAGCACGATGGTAAAGTCAGTGTTTAACTGCAGCTCTTCCTGTGAATTCTGCTACTTAGGTAAAACAGCACTACGGCAGCAGTATCAGAGGTTATACTCTAACATAGATGATCGAGCAAGAAATGTTAAATGAAATTCCAATTCATATTGGGCTAAATACGATTCTAAGTGCGTATGCTTTTATAATGAATCGCCCTTACTAAAAATACCTCCGGGTTTTAAGAATTTTGCGGATGAGTTCAGAAACAAGCTTTCCCGTATGGGTAAAAATAAAGTAAGCCTGGAAGTTGTATCCAAATATATTAATGATAATCTGGCAGAGATATTACTTAAGCTTGATGTTCCACTAGCGCAACTGCAATACTTTAGTATTAAGAAACAGCTTCCAAAATATTTCGAAGAGAATAAAAAATTTGATGTATCATTTAATGTTGGCGAGTATACTGATATAGGGGCTATAGACCACATCTCCGGGCATCTTAATTTCTTTGCAGGACTTGCAGAAAAACATAAAAACATTAAGATCAACTTTATGACCAAATCACCTAATCTCACATCATTGTTAAAAGCAAAATGTGATAACAGGGTTCTTGTAACAATTGGTTTTAATCCCCAGTCCGTAATTGATAAATATGAGCACGGTACATATTCATTAAAGGAGCGTATCGCTACTGCAAAGCAGGTTCAGAAAAAAGGTGATATAAATCTTAAGCTTGAAATAGAGCCAATAATATTTATACCAGATTACGAAAAAGAATATATCAAATTGATCAGGAAACTGTTAAAGGAATTAGATGTTAATAAAATCTCGAAGATTACAATGGGCGGTATAAGATTAGCCGCTGACTACAGAGGGATTATACCGCAGTATTTTCCTGATACTGATTTGCTTGATATGCATATGGAAAAACCAGATGTTAGTTATGATAGGTACAGATACCCGCTTGAAGAACGTGTTGATATTTATTTGAAGCTTATCGCAGAAATCAAAAATCATTGTGATTGTGAAATAGGTTTAGGTGCCGAAACACCAGAGCTATGGGAAGCAATTAACTTTGATGCTGCAAAAGCTATGAGCAAAAACTTCTTTCAGTATTTGGATCCTAACGGCGATGAATAAACCAAAATATATAATTCTTACTTGGGGGGTATACAAAAAATACTTTCCAAGTAGTAATGTCGTCTTGTATAAAAAACTATTAACAAGGATTTTTACACTATGACAAAACAAGATATACATCATAAAATATGGAGGTGCGCAGGCACAGTAAAAATATATTCTATACAAATAGTATCATATAATGCAATAACTGCATTGACAAACAAACAGGCTGGAGCCTTAAAACACTCCAGCCAAATATTCTGGAGATTAATTGCAATTGTATTATTGGTTGCGGTTACATCACCAGAATTTTCCACGGCAACTATCCCAAATAATATTAGGTAAAAATATGAGTAAAAATAAAAATGTTAAGGTTGATAAAGCACTTAGACAAACAGTCTTAGATACTATTGACCATCTTTATAAGCATTTTCTGTGTTTGGACAGAACTGAAGATAAGATTGCTTTACAGATCATTGAATCAATTAGTTATGATTATGCTATGATGAATTGCCAAGCACACTTTATAATAGAAAACGATGAGATTCCGTATTTAAGAAGCAAAATGAAAATCAAAGATTAGAGATAGTGAAAGGCATCCTTGCTGATGGTTACTTAGACATCAATGGGAATAGATTTTACTTCCTACATCAACCTTATGGTGAATTTTGATAAAGATGAGAATGCAAAAGAACTCGTTATATTGAAAAGTTCCAGATGCTAAGTAGTATCATTAGTATTAACACAGGCGGCGTAACAGCCGCCTTTTATTACATCTTTTTCAAAATTTCAAAGTAAGCACTTTTTGAAATTTTTACTTTCTTAATTATTTCTTTATACGTCAATCCACTTGCTTTTAGCATAATAACCTGCTGTTTTGTAAATGGCGGAATTTTTGGTCTCCCAATTCTTACCCCACGTACCCTAGCCTTTTCCATTCCTGCAATTACTCTTTCACGTATTATTGATCTTTCAAATTCAGCAAATGCTGAAATCATAGTAAATAATATTTTGCCTGCTGGAGTTGAGGTGTCAACATTTTCTTTGTAACTAATGAAATCCACACCAAGACTATTAAATTCTTCTAAAGCATTTATTAATTCCTTAGTACTTCGAGCAAAACGATCAAACTTCCATACCAATACAACTTCGGTTTTTCTTTTGCGAACATCATTAAATAATTTTGATAATTCACACGATCTGATTTAGCACCAGAAGCATAGTCAATATAAACTTCGACGACGTTTAATCTCCTTAATTCTGCATATGACTTTAAATCTGACAGCTGCATATCCACATTTTGTTCTTTAGTGGATACTCGAGCATAAATGATAACTCGATTCATAAAATTCCTTTCTTGTTATACATTTCTTTTACCAAGAAAGAATTGGTTTATAAAAGGTACTTTTGTGGAATTAATAGTGTTACAACTAAAGTATTATTAATTTTGTAAAAATAAATTTTGATGGTTATGGTAAAGAAAAACAAATCAGAAGAAAAGAAGAAAAAAGCAGCAGTTTATTGTCGAGTGTCGACCTACGAACAAGGACAAGGTGAAGTTAGTAGTCTGAATGGTCAGGAGGATTTACTAAGAAATTATTGTAAGGCCAAGGATTGGGAAGTCAACGGTACATATATCGACAGAGCCTCAGGCTCGAGCCTTGAAAGAAATGAAATAATTCGATTATTAAGCGATGCTGAAGAAAAAAAGTTTGATATAGTTCTAGCCACAAAGATTGATAGGATTTCACGTAGCGTATTAGATTATTTGGATGTTGATAAAAAGCTTACAAAGCTTGGTATTGATATCGTATTTGCAACGCAAAATATTGATACTACTACTCCGGCTGGAAAGATGCAAAGAAATATTATGCTTTCTTTTGCAGAATTTGAACGCGATATGATTGCTGAAAGGACCAGAGAAAAACTTTATTATCAAGCTTCTAAAGGTTATTGGGGTGGTGGGCATGCGCCATTAGGTTATGATGTAAAAAATAAATTACTCGAAATAAATTCAGCAGAAGCATTATTAGTAAATAAAATCTATGATTATTACTTGGAAGAACTATCTGTTGAAAAAGTTGCTAAACGTCTCAATCGTGAAGGGTTTAATTCAAAAAGTAGGACTACAAAATCTGGGAAAGTAACTGGTGGTGGTTTATTTAATAAAGATTCTGTTCATCGAGTAATCACAAATAAAATTTATATCGGAAAAATCACTTACAAAAAGCAGGAATTTAAAGGATTACATTCACCGATAGTTGATGAAACTAAATTTAGTCAGGTTAATGATCAATTAAATGTTTCTAAGAATGATCGTTTTACTTCTCAAGTGGATTCTGAGCTTTTGTTATTAGGTAGATTAAAATGTGGATTCTGCGGTAGTAATTTGACTACATCATTTGTTGGGAAAAAAGATGGAACAAAAGATTTCTACTATAAGTGCACAACGAAGTCTAAGTATGGAAGTTCTAAATGTGAAAGTCGAGATATTCACGCCAGTGAAATCGAAATATTTATTGAAATGCTGATAAAAAAAATTGCTTCCTCTGATCAATTATTTAATTCTGTTTTTTCACAATTAGGACATAATGAATCTAAAGATCTTAAAGCTTATGAAACTCAGAGGAATTCTTTAATTGCCAATTTGAATAATATCAATCAAGAGATAAATAATTTAACTAGTTTTATTGCTAAGGGTTCGGCCAGCGAGTTTAAGTCAGTCACATTAAAGCTAGAAGATTTAGAAAATCAAAGAGAAATGATTAAAGAAGAAAGAAAAAAAGTTGATCATGAAATTTCTTTAATAAAAAATACTGTGGTTGATAAATCTGACTTGAAGCAAATATTCAAAGATCTTTCAAAGTATTACGACGCTGCTTCAAAAGAAGAACGAAAATATATGATTAAGACCATCATTAGAGAAATAACTATTAAATTAAAGAAAAAGGAAGAAAAAGGGACGATTGATATACATTTTAGAGGTGATGGGCATATAAAAAAAGAATGGGTTAACAGAATTGTTAACCCAGATAAGATAGTTTCGAGCTACTATCTCGATTGGCTCCGCGAGCAAGACTCGAACTTGCAACCCTTCGGTTAACAGCCGAATGCTCCACCATTGAGCTATCGCGGAATAAACAATATTTTATAAAAACGAGGTCAAAGATAACATTGACCCCATTGTTTGTCAAGGCTTCAATTATTTAATTTTAGAACGAAATTCCCATTTCTTTGAGCAGAAAATCAGCTCCGCCAACCTTTTGAGCGACCCATAAAATATATCTTATATCTACACCAATTGAACGGCTGTAGCTTTCACTCCAGGTATAATCGTTTACGGTTGCTTCAAATGAACGATCAAAATTTACTCCAACTAATCTGCCGTAAGCATCCAAAATCGGACTGCCGGAATTTCCACCACTTGTGTCCATATTATAAATAAAGTTAACTGGAACGTCATTTAGTTTTGGATGGATAAACTGGCCAAAGTCTTTATTCTTGTAAAGTTCTTTAACTTTTTTGTTCAATTTATAATCTCCGGATTCTCTTCCCTTTTGAATCAATCCGGTTAATGTTGTGTTCGGGGAAAAATAAGTTGCATCCGCCGGAGAATATCCACGCACATAACCATAAGTTAATCTTAACGTAAGGTTAGCATCAGGAACAAATGATTTGTTAAGCCATTGTCTTTTAGCATCATTCAGTCCGGCAAGAAGGATGTTCATTTTTCCATCTCTTATCTGAGCTTTTTTTCTTTCAGTATCACCAAGTTCAACAGCACTTTTAATAAGGTTTATATATGGATCATCAATATCTTCTAATGTTTCATCTTCATCTTCGAGCAATTCAAAATACTCTTTACTATCATTTATAAATGTTTCCTCATACAGATCTGAAATAAATTCATCTTTATTTTTTACTGAAGCAAAACTTTTAAATGGTTCTAACTCCCTGCACTCTTCAAAAGTTGATGCATCAGTTAATATTTTATTTAAAATTTTGGCGTCAAGATCAAGCATATATTCATTATAAAGATTTGTGATTGTATTATAAAAATCATTTCGTTTATCTTCTTTATACAATGCTTTTCTTTCTGCCTCCGTTTTAAGCATTTCCTTTTTATAATCAACAAATATTTCGGCAAGTCTGTAATAATCAACATTACGGCTAAGCATCATCAAAACAAGATTTCTTCTGCCGGTAGCAAAAGCATCTTTGTACACTTCATCAATTTCGCTTAAAACAGTTCCATATTTTTCCTTTAATTTCAGATCTGAATCAATAAACTGCTGAAGTTGTTTTTCTTCATCCTGTTTTTTCTGTATAAGGTTTAGTCTTTCCAATCCCTGCATCTTGCCACGATAATTTTTTTCAGTATTTGCTAATCCTTGAATTTCACCAACAATACTTAATGCAAATTCAGGATCATTCTCACCGCGTTTTTCATATAGATTAATCAACCAGGAAAATATATCCTGAACATATGGAAGTTGATATTTTTCCTGCATCATTAAAAACTGCGATGGCTGATGTTTGAAGGTTCTTCCCGGATACCCGAGTATAAAAACAAAATCTTCTTCATTAACTCCATTTGCATTTACCTGCAAAAATTTTTTAGGCTGATAAGGCACATTCTCTTCAGAGTATTTTGCTGAAGAGCCGTTAGGAGCAACATAGGCACGCACAAACGAAAAATCTCCATTGTGCCTTGGCCAAACCCAGTTATCGGATTCTCCGCCAAACTCACCAATTGTTCTTGGCGGAACGTAAACCAATCTAACATCATTTATAGTTTTGTAACGGAATAAAACATATTGTTCGCCAACAAACATTTCAGAAACTTCAGCTTTTATTGTACTGTCTTTTTTCTCTTCCCGTTCAATTATTTCTTTTATTTTTTTTGAGATTGCTGTCGTTCGTTTTGAAATATCCTCTTCTGTGTTTGCAGCCTCTAAAATTTCAGTACTAACATCTTCATAAGAATCAGTAATTCGGCAGGTTAATCCTTTTGCGGGTAGTTCTTTTTCACGGGTCTCTGCTAAAAATCCGTTATCAAGATAATTATTTTCAACTGTACTGGCATCTGATACAATTCCAAACACACAATGGTGATTTGTAATTATCAATCCTTCGTTTGATACAAATGAACCTGTACAGCCGCCAATTTTTACAAGTGCATCAACTAAGACTTACTCCATCTGGATTGTAAACTTCATCAACACTAATTTTTAATCCTTTTTCATTTAAGTTGATATTTTTTATATCACTTAACGGAAACATTCCTTCATCTGGTCTGGATGGAATGAACGCGAATGAGATTACAATAAGAAGTGAGATTGTTATTAAAAATGGATGTTGAAGTTTTGAATTATTGAAAAACATTTTCATTTGTGTTCCTTAGGTTTTTAACTGTCTCAAATATAAAAAAACAGGCTCGATTTCTCGAGCCTGAAAATGATATGCTAAGATATTTTAAGTATTAAAGTAAAGATTCTTTCAATCTTCTTGCAACTGCAACAAAGAAACCGAGTACCATTACAATTACACCAATCCAAACTAAACTAATATATGGTTTAATTGCTGCGGTAACTGATAACATTTCCTCTTTTGGTTTATCCATTGAGTGATCGTGTGTATCATTTAAAGGTGATATTGATACTTCTATTAACTCAGCGGTAAGACTTGCAAGTTGTAGCTTTAATCCTGAATTTTCAGATATATACTCTGTAAACACAGCTTCGCCACTTACACTTTTTCTCAGAAGTTCAAATACTTCTTTCTTACCGTTAGCTTCCAGAGTTAAAACCGCACCAATTTGAAAATCTTTTTCTTCCTGCATCAATTGCATTGTCTCGGGTGACATATTGAATTTATCAAAGGTAATTTTAGAACCTTGATATTCAGTCGTAACGCCTTTTTGAAATTTAATTACTTCAGTATGTGGTTCTGTGCCTGTGTTCTTTCCTTCATCATATCCAAGGGGAGCTAAATAAATATCTTTTGAAAACAGATTTAGTATTGCCGGTTCTCTCATTAAACTATTGTTATACTCAGACATATACATTATAGGTGAGACAGTGTAAGTGTTATCTCCTTTTTTCATTGAAACATTAAAAGCATACTTTGTATTATTTTCAATAGGAGTATAACCAGTAAATGTCATCTCGTAACCAAATGCCTGTGAAGGTTTGTTCTTAACTAGATCCACATTCACTTCATCACTGTATGCACCGGAACCTACTATACCAAGAATAAAAAGTGCTATACCTATATGCGATATATATCCACCAAGGTTTTTTAGATTTCCTTTTACAATTTTAATGGCTATCTCTGCATTAACTATCAATGCAAATGCAGATGAAAATATCAGAAGTATCATCATAAAGTTATAGACGCCGCCAAGTAAAACTACTAATCCCGTTAAAACTAAGGACACTATAATTGCAAGGGCAGAATCTTTAATCAGATCTTTTGTGTTTGTACTTTTCCACTTGATCAACAAACTTAATCCGTTTAATAAGCCAATAATTATCCCAATTGGTAAATGCATTTCATCATAAAAAAAAGTGTCAACAGCCTGCCCGAATAACGGAGCGGAAGTTCCAACCAAAACAATAATAGCAGATGCAACCAAAATAATTGAAGCTGTAAATAAAGCAAGTTCACGTGATAAAGTACTTTCTTCATACACAGTTTTATCTTCCAAGTATTTCCATCGGTATACAATCCCACCAATTCCAATTGCGATAAATGTGCTGATAAAAATCAATAAGAAGAAATAAACCAAATTACCCGGGTCAACAAATGAATGAACGGAAGCATCACCAAGAACTCCGCTTCTTGTTAAGAATGTGCTGTACAAAACTAAAACGTATGTCAGTATGCTTAGTATAAGATTTGTCTTAGCATATCTTCCAATTCCATCCGTTGATTTCAAACTTCTTTTTTGCACAAGCATTGTGTGGATTGAAGCCACGCCAATTAACCACGGAATTAAACTTGAATTTTCTACCGGATCCCATGCCCAATATCCACCCCAACCAAGCATTTCATAGGCCCAATATCCACCCATCATTATTCCCAGACCAAGTATTCCTGTTCCTGCAAGCACCCATGGCAAAGATTGATTAACCCATTCTCTGTAATCATTTTTCATTAGAGCTGCCATTGCAAAAGCAAACGGAACTGTTGCCATCGAAAAACCGATAAATAACATCGGTGGATGTATCTGCATCCAGTAGTTAAGCAACTGAGGATTCAATCCTTTTCCGTCAGCAATAAATTGGTTTACTGAAACGCCGGCTTGAGTTAGTGATCCATACAGTTCTTTACTCATTTGCACGAATGTAGTATTTGATTGCTGATCAGTAAAAATAAAATTCTGGATGAATGGAAGACTCATAAACTGCGCATTAATACTTTTAACATCAATAAATATTGGTGTCGTCCAAATGAACTCAAATGGATTTTTGAACCATGGAGAAACCATCACCAATAAAAATGATGTTGCAAGTGCAAATACTGCCATCACTCTTGGTTCAAGATCACCTCTTTTAGATGAATAAGATTGAAGTATAACTCCAATTATTGACGTGAGAAGAAGCCATAACATAAAGCTTCCTTCCTGCCCGCCCCAAAAAGATGAGAGTAATAATCCTGTGTTTAAGGAATTATTACTATAGCTAAAAATATATTTGTATTGGTACTGATGTGTTAAAATTGCATACCACAGAAAAGTTGAAGCAGCTATTACAAAAATTGCCATCCCGTGATAACTATATCTTGCAAAATTTAATGTGTTCTTGTATCCTCTAAAAGAGAGATAATACATAACCATTGCTATCAAACTGAACACGAGTGCTGCACTTAAAAAAATACTACCGATCATAAAACCTCATAGTTTAAAATGTTAACATCTCCCCTTATCATTTTTACATAGATGACGATTGAACCTGTTGTTCTTCGTATTTACTTGGACATTTTGTTAAGATATCTTTTGCATGAAAATATCCGTTGCGGTATGAACCTGTTACAACTACGCTTGTTGCACTTTCAAAATTGTTCGGCATAGCGCCTTCATAAATCACTTTCATTTCTACACCATTTGCATCGCACATAAAGAATGAAAATGTGTTTTGTTCACGATTCATATCATAATTTTTTTCTTTAACCCAGCTGCCTGTAGCTTTAACTATTTTGTCTGATCCTTTTACATTAGCAAAGTTGCTTTCATATTTAATATTACTTTGTGTAAACAAGTAAGCCATTATTCCTAGGAATAATACGATGATGAATCCGCCAAAGATGTATTTATTTTTCATTTTTTTCTCCTATCATTTCTTTTTCTACTTTTTTAATTCTTTTATCAAGGCTAAACATATATGAAAAGATTCCGGCCCAAACTATGAGGACTATTATCATAACAACATAAATTGCATTTTGTGAGAGAAATTGTTCCAATTTAACCTCTGATTAATTGTTTATTTAATTTTTCACGCACTAAAATAGAACGATAGCCAACATTCCACATCCAAAAATATAAGATTGTAAATCCAATCAGTGAAAGAAAGAATATCAACTGCATATTTCCATTCATTTTAAAATCTACAACAGGACCCGCATTTGAATCATCGGCTGAACCAGGATGAAGTCCTGACATTATTCTTGGCATCACAAAAATAAAAAATGGAACCGTAACAAATGCGATCATCGAATAAACTGATGAAAGTGTTGCTCGTTTTTCTTCAGATTCAATTGAAGAACGAAGTGCAAACCAGGCGCCATAAATTAATAATAACGCAAAAATACTTGTTTGTCTCGGATCCCAGCTCCAATATGATCCCCATGCAAATTTTGCCCAAACTGCACCGGTTACAGTGGCAAGAATACAGAATATCATTCCAAGTTGAGCTGCTGCATAGGATTTTACATCGTCATCCAAATTTTTCTTACGTAAATATTTGAAGCTATAAATTGTTGACATAAAAAATGCTATTACTGTAAGCCAAGCGGTTGGAACATGAAAGAAGATTATTTTTGCGTTTTCCTCAAGTCCGGGAATTAAAGGAAATTCATACCAGGCACTAGGTTTCTCTACAATGGGAAATCCTATTCCGGCTATAGAGACGAAAGCCAATAGAAGAAATAAAAATATTTTCCAGATCATAATTTTTTTCGGATTAGTTTGTTAAAAAATTGCTATTCTTTCCAAATAAAATCAAACAACATATAAGATGCAGTCAACATAATTACGTCGTAACTCACAACAATTGCCAATTCAAACTTAGCTCTTTCAAAGGATATGCCATCTATTGCAAACAATGTTAATTGAACTGATGTTAAAATCAAAGGCAATAATATAGGAAAAGATAGAACCGGATAAAGTGTACCTTTCGCCCCTGCTTTTGCAATTATTGCTGCAATTATTGTAGATGAAACTGCCAGACCAATATTACCAAAAACAAATGATGTTAAGAACAATGCAAAGTTTTGAATAACAAATGCTTCAAACATTGCCGAATATAAAACTGCAATAACTGTGTTCATTGCAAAAACTAAAATAATATTGAATATAAGTTTACCTGAAAAAACCGTTGAAGGAGCTGCGATTAATTGTAAAGTTAATGCTGTACCGCGTTCTTCTTCAGAAACAAATGCTCTTGATAATCCTGACATTGCAGTAAAGAAAATAACAACCCAAAACAATCCGCCGGTTAAACTTGCACTTATTTTTTCGTTTCCAACAGAAAATAATATTACACTTATTGCAACAATTATAAACATTGCAAGCGCATTAATTGCATAACGTGTACGCAATTCAGATTTAAAGTCTTTTAGAAATAAGCTGTATGATTTTGAATTCATTTAATTTTTATACTTTTCCAAATAAACAATATCGTTGCACAATTCAAGATCGTTTTTTTCGTTTGATGCGATCAATACAATATTCTTTTGTCCTTCTTCTCTCACTAATTCGTATACGGAATTTTTTCCTTCATCATCAAGATTTGATGTTGGCTCATCAAGAATTATTAACTGCGGTGAGTGCATAAGTGCAAAAATAAATTTTACTCTTTGTTTCATACCGGATGAATATGTTTTTAGCAGATCATCTTTTCGTTTATACAATAAAAATTTATTAAGCAGATAATCAACTCTTTCCTTATTGAATTTAACTCCTCTTATTTCTGCAAACAGTTTTAAGTTTTCATAAGTTGAAAACTCTTCATATAAAACCAGGTAAGGTGAAACAAATCCAATATGGTCATGTAAGCGTTCTTCTGCAATTTCTTGATCATTCATCTTGTGCACAATTTTTCCTTTTGATGCTCCAAGTATTCCTGCAATAATTTTTACAAGTGTAGATTTCCCGGAACCATTTGGGCCCGAAATTCCATATACGCCTGATTTATCAAACCTGAATTGCAGATCGTTAAAGATTAATCTTCTTCCAAAAGATTTGTTTAGCTCTAATGCTTCAACAGAATAGTTAGTCATTAAAGATTACCAATTTTCCTTTGTAAATATTCTCTCCGGATTTTATTACATAGATGTAAACACCTGAAGAAAAATCCGCATCAGTATTTTCAACTACAATCTCACAGTACTTTTCTGAATTCTTTATGTATGATGATCTGATGGCTTTCTTACCCGAATAATAAAGTTCAACACCAGCTGAGTATATATTTAGGTCAACTTCTTCGCCAAGAGTCGATTCTCCTTGAAAAGCAATTCTAATGTTTCCAGATGAAGATGTTTTGTAGGGAAGCGGATAAGCAAAAGTTTCTCCTTCAATATCGGGAACGGAATAATTTGAATCACCATAGACAACGATATTATTTAATATACCTGCATTATTCCAGAACATCTGATTATCTCTGTTGAAGCTAACTGAATAACCATCATCTATTACTTTTTCACCTGAAGTAGAATCATTATAAATAGTAAAAGAAAAATCCAGAAACTGCGAATAATTATCTATAGTTTTTTGCCAATCTGAATTTGTGATAATTGTAAAAAACACACCATCTGGGGAAGGAAGATTTATCCGTAAAAAATAATTTGCTGTTGGATTAACTGACATATTATAGACCTGAGATGATGAGTTAAAATTCATCGCTGCAGTTGGAGTTATAAGCGGATAATTAGCAGCTTCCTCAAAATATCTACCCGAAACTGTTCTTGTATTTGTGAAATAAGTCCACAACCCAAATTTATTAAGCTCATTACCCATCGTAGATCCTGAATTATTAATGCTCAATGCAATTGCTTTAATTGCAGGTGTTGATGGCATTAATGCCCACTGACTCTTTAATATATCAAACCCAAAATTATTCTGAAGATAAATATTCCAGATAGCTAAATTATATCCATCATTTAAAGGCATGGCTGTTTCTGGATTTTGAAAATAAGTTGGCATATATGCATAATAATCGTTCACATCATCAAAAACGAACTCTTCAAATGATGTTGATGTAATTTCATAAAAAAATCTGTCCGATTCTCTAAACGGAGCACTTATTTCAGAAGGTGCAAAACTACCCATTTGGATTGCATGATGAAATTCATGTGCAACTGTAGCTCTTGCTGCATTAATTCCGTGAGTATAATATGAGCCAACAGGGTAATCGTTGTCTATCACTAAATAGGAAGTCCAGCTCGTTGAATTAACTTTATTTTCCGGTTGAGTGTATCCATAAAATCCAGGAATGTTTTTGATGTAGATATCATATTTATCATCCCCACCATCTGCACCATCAGTTGGCGGCATAGGATAACCCAGATAACCGATTTCAAAATTATAAACAGAGTCGATTGCAGATAGAAGCGTGTTTAAATCATATCCGATAGCATCATTTCCAACATTAGTATAATGAACTCTGAATAAACCACTGGGCGTTAAAATGCTATTGGGTAATGTGGGTCTTTCAAGTAATTTATGTAATAAAGATTGCTGTTCCAGTGTAAAACTATTTAAGTTCTGTTTGATTGAAGTAACTAACCCCAATCCGCATTTGCCAATTTCTGGATTTTCTAAAAGATTCTGATTTATTGATTCAGAAGTATTGATACCTTGTATATAGGTATAAAGGCTGTATAATGAATCAAGTTCTGTCTTGGATAATTCCTGAGCGAGAACATTTGATGAAACTGCAAAAATAAAAACAGCTAAAATAATTTTCGTCATCTTGATAACTGCCTTACTTCAATATTTCCAGACTTATTATTAGTAAAAATCAAATGGAAATTTCTCTGATCTAAATTTTGAATAGTGTAATTACTCAGTTCAATATCATTAATTTTATCAGCCATAAATAGCTGGTCGTTAAGCTTTGAGGTAGTAAATTCCGTTAAAGCTTTTAACTTTGAATTGTAAACAAATATTGAGTTAGTTTTTCCAAAAAATAATTGATTTTTGTCTGGTATCCTAAATCCATTTTTAGTGTTTTTTGCCTGATATAATTTGGGTTCATTTCTGCCGGTTACAAGATAGATTTCTTCTTCGTTTAAAAACAATCCTGTAAAATTAAAACCCTCTTTACCAGATAATTTATTTGAACTAGAAATGAGTAATTGATTATTTCTACTAAGTTCAAGTTTGTTTAAAGGGTTTCTATCTTTTTCATTTAAATTTAGAAAGTTTAGTTTAATCAAATCACTTTCAAATTGCCAGTATCCTATTGTCAAACCCTCCTCAAAAAACAAAAAAGGATTAAACCAATTTGAAGTTAAATCTGTATATAGTTTTTGATTATAGTTTATGGCCGTTTTTGTTATAACCTGCAAATTCAAAATTTCATTTTTTGAATATAGTATAAATAATTCAGCAACACCTTTGTTATCAGTTTTAATTGTTAAATCCTGAATTGGACCTTCCGCGTAGTGAAACCTTCTTTTAAAACTATATTTCTCAAAATCAATTTCTATAGCTTCAATTACTCTTTTATCTGTGCTAAAAAGAAAAAAGGTTTTAACGGATTTAGAATTACTAAACTCTAAAAGCTTTGTGTGATCTTCATAAAGCTTAATTTCATATATTTTTTCCGGTAATCCTGCAGTGTTACGAATTATAAATTTTAATTTTTTATCAAATTCATCAGTAAAAGAAAAATCAACTATTCCATTATCTATATGATCAAAAGAAGTAATTAAGTTTGGTTCAATACCGATAGCCAATTGCTGATCATCAGACATGGAGGAAACAGCAGAAAGAATATTAATTTCACCGCTCAGATTAAGAAATGCTGCTCCATATACAAACTTGCTGAAAAAAGGTATAACATCAATAATTCCTTTTTTCTTTTTATGAATTAGTTCGGGGTAAAATGAGAAAAACTCTTTTGCAAAAATTGTTGAGATGATACCTTCATCTGTATTTATATAATTAATATCGAAGAATCCATCGCGATTAAAATCACCAATAATAAATTTATCTACAGAATATTCAGTCTTAACTTGAACAGATTTACTGAAAGAAGCGGTTGCATCACCAAAATAAATCATTACACCAGAAGTTGTACTTATAATAAGATCCTTAAACTGATCATAATTAATATCAAAAACCTTCATAGATAAAACATCATCGCTAAAACTTAAATATCTTAATTCAGTGTAATCACCGCGCGAGTTATTAAAGAACAGATGAAGTTTATTTTCGATTGAATTAAGTGCGGCAATATCTTCAAAGCCATCAGAATTAATATCTATAAACTGGGCATTTTGAAAAAGACGATTTTGTGTGATTTTTTTTTCTTTGAGGTTATTTTTCTGATATGAAATGATTGACAAACCGTTAAATGAATTTCCAGAAATCAAAAACTCTGAATACCCTTCTGCATGATTACTCTTAATACTGATATTTTCCGGATATGAATCTAATTTTAGCTTCGTAATTATTGATGGATTTCCTGTTGAACTGAATTTATAGATTCCAAAACTTCTTTTTTTTCTTGAAGAAAAGGCAAAAGTCTCAATCATATTATTTGGCAGTATTATTGGCTCGATAACAGAAACTTCAAGAGGAAATGAGATTGTTTTGTCAGAGATAAACTTTGTTCCTGAGCTACCAATAAAAATCTTTGCCTTCTTTTCAATCGGATTAAAAACTAATAAATCAGAATGTTCATTCTGATCAAAATTAAAACTAAAGATTTTTGTAAATCCCGAATCAATACTAAATGAATTTAATTTGCAGAATCCTTTAAATGGAATTTGCGGGAAAATTATTTCTGAGAGCAGAACAAATAGTAAAAGTGTCTTGAATTTACTTAATCCTGTCTTTGAGGCGGTTCTCTCGTCTTGTGAGAGCTTCATCATATCTTCTTTTTTCGTCTTCTGTTTCAGGAATTCCTTTAATACCTTCAACCGGTTTACCATCATTACCTACACTAACAAAAGTTAGATAAGCAGTGTTTGTGTGGATTTTAGTTCCTTCTCTAAAATTTTGCGCATAAACTTTTACGCCTACTTCCATAGATGTTTTAAATACCCTGTTAACAGAAGCTGTTAAGGTAACTGCATCACCAAGTTTAATAGGTTGATGGAAATCTATTCTATCCACAGAAGCAGTAACACAAACCCTCTGGTTATGTTTTGCTGCACTTAAAGCAGCACAGATATCAATCCAATGCATCAACTGTCCGCCCAACAAATTACCAAGCTGATTTGTGTGGTTTGGTAAAACCAATTCTGTCATGATAATTTGAGAATCACCTATTTTTTTTTCAGTAAGCATTAAGGTTTTACCGAAAGTTTACTTTCTATTCTATCTTTGATATCCTTTACATCATTAAAATTTTTATGATCTGGATATTTTTGAATAAATTTTTGCGATTCAACTAATGCTTCAGATACTTTATCTCTATCTATCAGTAAGTTTATTTTATTATAAAGTGCAAGCGGAGCATATTGTGTATCATGATAAACTTCCATTACATTATCATAATATTTAAACGCTGCGGAATAATATTCCATTTTATCGTAAATACGTGCTGCCTCAAATTCTTTTCTGGCTAACTTATCATTTAATTCTTTGATTTTGACTTCTGCATCAGCCACTTTAAGATTTAGAGGGAAGAAATCTATAAATACCTGAAATTCTTCAACAGCTTTCTTGGTGTACTGTTGATCCAATGTAAAATCAGGAGAAAGCTCGTAGTAACAATCAGCTAACATAAATTGAGCGTCAGCAAGAAATTCACTTGAGGGCATTCCCTTTATAAGCTTACTAAATTGATAAGCTGCAAGAATATATTCTTCTCTCTGAAATCTAGTCATTGCAAGATAGTATTGTGCGTCATCAATAATACTGCTGCCGGGATATTGCAAAATTATTGCTTCAAATTCTTTAACAGCTTCTTCAGAATCCTCTTGCTCATAAAGTTTTATAGAATAAGCAAGTCTGTCTTCAGGAGTCATTTCTGTTGTATCCTGAGTTGATGAACATGCAAAGAAAAATGATATTACAAATAATAGGGCAAGTATGTTTTTCATCTTATAGTATATGGGTTTTTTGATGTACAATTATAACCAAATTAGATAAGCCTTCAAAGGTATTTATGATTACTTAGAACGCACTGAAAAGAATAGAATCACAACAACTGCGGCTGCCCCAATTGCCACCATTGGTTCTAAAAGACTTGAAAAGAATGGTTCAGGAGGAAGTTCCCCTTGAGTAAATGGATACGATCTGTTTTCAACTTCTTCAACATCTTCTACATTGATTGTATCTTTAACTGTCAGTTTAAAATCTTTAAGCTGCGAATGATTTGAAACAAAATAATTCCCCGATAACTCAATAGTTCTTTCAGTGAAAAAATCACCAAAAAATCCATCTTTTTCCGGCTCAGAATATCCAACAAAAGAATTATCTACAACAAAATTAACTCTTACAAAATTTTGATCCTCAGAATTATCTCCTATTAGCTGAACTCCGCTTCTTAAAAGTGTGCCTCTGACTTTATTTGCAAACACTGAGTAATCAACACCAAAATTTAACTCCAAATTAATTTTCTTTTCATCACCTAGATCTTTTATCAATAAATTCGAAGCTGAATCTACCAATGTATAAAATTGATCTAGATTAGAAATTGTCTGGGAAAATGAAGCTGATTGGAAGAGAAGAAAAACAAACATAAACCGGAGTGAATTTTTAATCGCTCCGGTTATTTTTAATAAATCGTATATCATTGTGAATCAAATATTGTCAGAAAGATGATCTTTATCAAGTTGTTTTATCTACCTACTGCATAACTAAAGACTCAATTATCTTCTTCCTGCAGCAATTTCCTGAAGTTTTGCAATTCTCTGTTCAACAGGCGGATGTGTTGAAAATAGTTTGCCCATTCCACCAAATAAAGGACTTATAATAAACATATGAGCCGTTGATGGATTTGTGTTTCTCAAATGATTCATTTGATTTCCTCTAGAAATTTTCTGCAAAGCAGAAGCAAGTGCCATTGGATTACCGCTTATTTCTGCACCGCCTGCATCAGCAGAGAACTCACGCGATCTTGAAATTGCCATTTGTAAAAGCATTGCAATTATTGGTGAAAGAATAATTAAAAATAATCCGCCTATTCCATTTCCTTCTCTATCATCACTTCTACCAAACATTGCAGCCCAGCCAGCCATTTGTGCAATGTAAGAAATTGTTCCCACCAATGTTGCGGCAATTGTACTTATTAAAATATCTCTATGCTTTACATGAGCAAGTTCGTGAGCCATAACTCCTGCAAGTTCTTCATTATTCAGTCCCTGTAAAATTCCAGTTGTAGCAGCCACTGCCGCATTCTGCGGATTTCTACCAGTTGCAAATGCATTTGGCGTAGGATCATTAATTATATAAACTTTTGGCATAGGCAGATTTGCATTTTGAGCAAGTTGCTCAACCATATCATAAAATTTTGGCGATTGTTCCCTTGTAATCGGCTGAGCTTTATACATTGCAAGAACAATTTTATCCGAAAACCAATACGAACCAAAATTCATAACTAAAGAAAATACAAAGGCAATTGTCATTCCTGATCTGCCTCCTATTGCATAGCCAACCAGAAGAAAAAGTGCCATCATTGCAGACATTAGAAATACAGTTTTAAGTCCATTCATTTTTACATTATCTCCGTTTTTTTATTTCAAAGTTAAATTCTAAAAATTGTTGAATCAAGTTAAACAGGATTCACTTGTTTTAGATGAGATTTTAGTCACTAAGGTTTCGCAATAACTTAAGAAGGTTAATAGTAAATGAGTGTGTAATAACACTCCAAAAATTATCTTAAAAGTTATAGCCTATTTTGGCAGAAAAATAATTATAACTGACTGAAAATTGAATAATAATAGGATTGAATTTCTTCACAGTTAAATCTGCTGTAGGGTAGAGTTTAAATTTTGAAATTGTTTTCTTTTCAGAAGAATTCCCTGAAGGTACTGACTGTAAAATATTTCTAATATACTGCTGTTGATTTGGATCCCAAACAACTTCAACTTTCCCATATGAATATTCAGAATTAAGGAGGTATGAATAAAAATCTAATCCGAATTTTGAACCAACTTCCAAATACATATCCTGATTAAAAAAAACTAATGGGACAGATATATTAATATAAGTTGATAATGCCTGAAAATCTCTAATAGATAACTCTCTAAATGTCCAAGTTTCAGAAACATATTCTGCACCTTCTTGTGGATCCCTAATGTAAACCATCTTAGGATCTATTCCTTCAACTTTCTGACTAAATATTAAACTTCCGGAAAATCCAAGATTCAGGAATGACAAAATTGATAACTCGTTTTTCAAGGGAAACTTGTGGCTAACTTGAAAATCAAATTGAGCCGTTTTTGAGATTGATCCAATATTAAATTTGGTGGAATTTGAAGGTTGGTCAAATTCAATATCTATTCCATCTTCAAGAAAATAATATGTCGCTCCAATTAAAATTGTATTAAGATTTAATTTTCTCACTGAGTATAAGGAACTAAAATAGTCAAGAATATAATTTGCGATTAAATTTTTCTTATCAGTCGAGTCTTCATTAAATAAAAACCAATAATTAATTACTTTTTCAATAGGCTCATCAATATTTGCTTCGCTTCTTAATTTATTCATTTTGCTTTGATATTCTTCAATAATATCATTTTGAACTTTATTTCTTTCTTTAGAGTAATCAAATTGTTGGTTATACTCAACAGGGTTTTGTATCCCAAATGCGAACAAAGCATTATAGTCAACTAAATTGCTATCTATAAATAATTGGGGTTTATCCAATGAGTCAGCAATTTCAGAATAGTAATTTTCTAACAAATCATGAGAAAGATTTTTATAATTATTATTATACTCTATTGTTGATATAATTTGTTGTTGATTTCTGACCCATACATTTCTCATCTTATAAAAATGAGCAGTAATTAAGTTAAGGTTATTTAAACCGTTTTCATTGTTATCTTTTATACCCAGATTAAATAAACCATCATAATAATTCAATCTGTAAGCTAGAATATCTGGATGAAGAGAAATATCCCTTTGCAATGTTTGAGTAACTTGCTTAAGTATTTCTGAATTAGACTGAATGGTCTTAGGTAATTGTTTTTGGAGATACTCTAAATTAGTTTGAGGGAAAGAAGTTGAAAAAAGAACGATTACTAAAAACACAATAAGAATTCTGAACATAATAGCCCCTCTATATAAACTGGCGAATAATTCTATCTTAAAATTAAATCGATAAATCTATATTATCAACCAATATTTCCCCTTGCCTTTATTTTACGTTATACTTAAATAGCTAATGAAATTTTGGAGAACTAATGAACAAGGTCATCTTTTTATCTCTTACTTTAATTATGTTTGGCAGGTTTTCTTACAGCCAAAATATATATGATTTTTTACGCCTTGACGGCAGTGCAAGAGCAGGAGCTCTTGGTGGAAGTTTTGTTGCGAACAATGATGATGCTGATGTGATTTTTTATAATCCGGCCGGAATAGAATTACTTCAGGGAAACCCAGCCTCATTTTCTTTTGTAAAACATTTAATGGATATAAATCTCGCAAGTCTTTCTTATTCAACTGAATTTGAAGACATCGGAAGATTTGGTGCTGCAATTAAATATATCAACTACGGCAATTTTCAAGAAGCTGATGAGTTTGGGACAAGAACCGGAGAATTTGGCGCAAATGAAATGGCATTTGTGGTTGGTTATGCAAATAACCTTGATGAAAATTTTTATTACGGTGCTAATGCCAAGTTTATTTATTCAGGAATTGCAGATCGTTCATCCACAGCAATGGCTGTAGATTTAGGTTTACATTATGCTATTCCAGATAAGAATTGGAATTTTGGTTTTGCAGTTTTGAATATCGGTGGGCAGATATCTAAATATTATGAAACATCAGCAGCAGAAGATTTACCTTTAGATGTTGTAATTGGGGTTTCAAAAAGATTAGAAAACCTTCCACTTCGCCTTTCTGTTGATTTCCATAAGCTTAATCAAGAACGTGATGATTTTATTCAAAGATTTAAAGCATTTACTGTTGGTGCTGAATTTACTTTAAGTAAAGTTTTAAAATTAAGATTGGGCTATGATAATGAACGCCGTTCAGAATTTAAAATTGGTTCAACAGCTGGTATCGCTGGGTTTAATGCAGGGTTAGGTGTTAAAATTTCTGATTACCAATTTGATTATGGATATTCCTCACTAGGGCTTGTTGGCGGTTTACATAGGATTGGTATTTCTACTTCCTTATAATTGGAAAATGTTCTTCTAAAAATTATTTGAAATTTAAAAAATGAACAAGGCAGCTATGTTTTATATAGTTGCCTTTTCTTTTTATGAACCAAATATTAATTTCTACTTCATCAGGATCATCTTTTTTGTCTCTACATAACTACCAGATCTTAACTGATAATAATAAATTCCACTAGAGAGTTGTGGATTGATAAATTCAACTTCGTAAGTTCCTGCAGATTTTGCTTTATCAACAAGAGTTGCAACTTCATTACCGAGAATATCAAACACTTTTAAACTCACATCCTGCACAATTCCATTTGGCACACTAAATTTAATCTTTGTAGATGGATTGAATGGATTAGGATAGTTTTGCTCAAGTAAAAATTTTGTTAGCGAGAAAGTTTGATCTTCTTCTACCGAGGATGGATAAAGTAATTCCAGTCTATCCATTAGAAATGAACCATATGCTCTTGGCGGAGGATTGCCTCCATTTGTTGAATAAACTAGCGCCATTTCAAATCCTCTAATGTTTTCCAACTGTAACACCCCATCGCCATCACCAAATTGCAATACAAACCCTAACGTATTATTTGGGTTTACTACTAATGGCATTTTTAATTGAATCCACTGACCGCTGCTATCGCTAAAATCAAACGCTGAATGATGTAACCATAGATCTCTGAGGCCAGAGTTATCTATCTCCGCGAGTTTAAATTCCATAAAAAATTGACCGATAGTGGCCATATTAACTGGTTGAAGAATTTTATACCAGAAACTTAAAAATTCACCTTCAGAAAGATCAATGCGTTGTAAAGTAGTATCTCCCGGAGTATGAGTTGAACTTGCAATTAAACCACCCCAGGAATTTTCAGCTTCAACTGAGTATTCAACTCTCAGCGAACCTGTTCCTTCGTAATGCGATGTATCATTATAAAAACCAAGATAGTGAAATCCAATTGGAATCGGTTCTCTGAAAAATATTCCTGCAGAACTATCGAATGATTCGATTATCCATTGAGAATATATTGTTTGGGCAAAAAGTAAAAACACTTGCAGTACAAATAATTTTTTCATTAACCAAAACCTTTCTTTTGGTTAATTCAAAATATTAAATAATTAAGCTAGCGGTCAACTTTGCTACAATGTATTTAATTCTTTTTCAAATTCTTTAAACTATTTTCAGCAACGGAATGGGATTTTCCATAATCTCTAATACTTAGTATTTTTTCATAAAGTCTAATTGCTTCTTCTTTTTTGTTTAAAGTTTCTGCCATTTGCGCAAGATATAAGTATGCGTTTACCTGGAATCCCGATTCTTCACCTTCTTCATCAATTTTTTGGGATTCAACAATACATCTTTCAAAAAAAACCTTTGCAGAATCAAGCTGGCCATTGTTTTTAAGATTATTGCCAACATAATATGCCGCTTCACGAAGTGTATTTGGTCTATTGTACCCAACATAATTTTTGTCAGCTTTTAATAACACATTTCTAAAAACAGAATCTGCTAAAAAATAATCTCCCCTTCTCACTGCAATTCTCCCGCGCCATTTTTCAAACACAGGATTGTCAGGAAAGTCTTCTTGTAAAAGCTTTGCATAATCATCAGCAATAATTGAATTGTTTTCATAGCGGTAGTATAGCGTCATTAAAAAATAACGAGCTTCATACTTTGCAAATTTTCCATTAAACGCTGTGTTTTTTAATTGCTGAATTCCTTTTTCTTTATCACCATCCGGAAAGAAAATCATTAATGGTTTTATTAAAGGATTTTCATTTGGAATAACAGCAGCATAATAATTATAAATTCCAAAGCCAAGCTGTACATCCATATTATTTGGATCGAGTGAAGCAGCTTCTTCAACTATTGGTAATGCTTCGCGCCCATCATCAGCGGCTTTTAACCAGCTTTCACGGAATGCTCTAAGTCTTCCACGGAAACCAATTGATCCGCCCTTAAAGAAAAGTGCATCAACATCTTTTGGGTTTTTGTCTAAAAGTTGATCACATTGGTAAATCACATCTTCCAGCTTTTGAAAAAATATTTCATCATAAGATTCATTATCAGGATCAAGAAGGATTTTCCACCAATCAATCATTGCTATAAAAAATCTTCCGGCAGGATGTTGAGGATAATCCGCGATTACAGAACGAAAAGTTTTTTCTGCTTCCGTAAACTTTATGTTATAGATTTGTTTAATTCCTTCTTTAACACGAGAATCAAAATCAGAATTCTGAGCATAGATTGAGGAACTAAAAAGGAGAATAATTAAAAATATTTTTTTCATAGTCGATTTAATTTTTACTCTACAATTTTTCGATGAAGGATGACATAAACAAGTGCAAACAAAAAGGCGATTCTTTCAAATCGCCTAATTGTCAATTATTCATTTTTAATTTTTAATTAACTCAAAAGTTTATCGCTCAAATATCTTGTTAACTGATCAATTGCAACTCTTTCCTGAACCATTGTATCTCTATCACGAACAGTAACCGTTTTATCTTCCATTGTCTGAGTATCAACAGTTATACAAAATGGAGTTCCGGCTTCATCCTGTCTGCGGTATCTTCTGCCAACTGCACCTTTATCATCATAAAAAACTTTAAAGTTGCGGCGTAAATCCTTTTCAATCTCGCGGGATACTTCAGGCATTCCATCTTTATTAACTAATGGAAATATTGCTGCTTTTATTGGCGCAAGTCTTGGATGAAATCTTAAAACTGATCTCATCTCACCATTAACTTCTTCTTCATAATAAGCATCAATTAAAAATGCCATAAAACTGCGGCTTGCACCTGCAGATGTTTCAATTATAAATGGAATAAATTTTTCTTTGGATTCATCATCAAAATATTTTAATGATTTACCGGAAAATTCTTCGTGCCTGCTTAAATCAAAATTAGTTCTGTTGTGTATTCCTTCAATCTCTCCCCAGCCAAAAGGAAATTCATATTCAATATCAGTTGCGGCGGCGGCATAGTGCGCAAGTTTTATATGATCGTGATAACGAAGTTTTGTGCTTGTCATTCCAAGTGATTTAAACCATTCAATTCTTGCAGCTTTCCAGTATTCGTACCATTCTTTTGCATCATCAGGCTTTACAAAAAACTGCATTTCCATTTGTTCAAATTCACGTGTACGGAAAAGGAAATTTTTTGTGTTGATTTCATTTCTAAATGCTTTTCCAATTTGTGCTATTCCAAATGGCAGTTTTTGTCTTGCCGAACTTTGAACATTTAGAAAGTTAACAAAAATTCCCTGTGCAGTTTCCGGTCTTAAGTAAACAACACTTCCGCTGTCTTCAACCGGACCAACGAATGTTTTGAACATAAGATTAAATTTACGTGCATCGGTAAATGTGTTTGCATTTCCGCATTGTGGACAATTTAGTTTTCCTAAAAGTGTTTTACCAACTTGTTCATCTTCTAATAAAAGATTAAACGGATCATCATCACCTGGATTTTTAATTTTATCTTCAATCTTATTTAAAATAGAAGCATCATCTTTAAAATCATTTTTAAGATCTGCTAAAGCTTTTTCTTTTTTCTTTTCATTGATTGAATCACCAAGAACATCCAAACGAAAACGAGCTTTACATTGTTTACAATCAATCATCGGATCAGTAAAATTCTCAACGTGTCCGGAAGCTTCCCAAACTTTTGGATGCATAAGAATAGATGCATCAAGACCTTCCACATTATCGCGGTAAGTCATAAACTTCCACCACTCTTCTTTTATGTTTTTCAGAAGCTCAACTCCAAGTGGACCGTAATCCCAGCAGCCGTTTAATCCGCCGTAAATTTCACTCGATTGGAATACAAAACCTCTCCTTTTAGCAAGAGATACGATATTTGCAACTGCATCCGTAGGTTTATTCTTCTTTTCGCTCACAATTCACCTTATTATTTTATACAATTTGAGGTGTGAATATAGCAAAATCAAAGCAAATTTTTGAAAAGATTTTTATTGGTGAATTAGTATCCTTTATTTAGTTTTGGATTGTTGAAGGCACACTTTTTTACAAAATACATTCCTAAAATTATTGGTGAATTATGTTCAAAAAATTATTACCCAAAGAAGAAAAATATTTCGAAGATTTTAAAGATATGATCGGTTTTATCGAGGAGATGGCTGATAATACCGAAAAAATATTTCGGTTTGAGGACACACAAGCTCATATACTTAAAATGAAACCACTTGAATTACGATGTGATGAAATTGCGGCAAAAATCACTAAGCGATTAAATAAAACATACATTACACCTTTTGACAGAGAAGATATTTTTGCTCTGATAAAAAGATTGGATGATGTTAGTGATATGCTTTTAGGAGCTACTGTTAGAGTTGATACTTTTCACATAGAAAAGAAAATAGACTATACTGATAAACTTGCTTTGATTATCCGTGCACAGGTAAAAGAACTTGGTGTAGCAATTCAGGATTTAAAAGTAAAAAGAGTAAATGAATTAAAAGCAGTTAAAGATCTTGAAGTCGAGGCAGATAAAGTTTACCAGCAAGCTATCAAAGAATTGTTTGAAAACGAAAAAGATGCAATTGAATTAATAAAGAAAAAAGAAATAATTGATCTTCTCGAAAGAACCAGTGATAAATGCCAATCTACAGCAAATGTAATTTTATCAATCTTCCTTAAGAACACATAAAGAATAAAGTATGGAAATTGTTGTACTGATAATCGTCCTGGCGCTTGTTTTTGATTTCTACAACGGAATGAATGATGCCGCAAATTCAATTGCCACAATTGTATCAACAAGAGTATTAACACCATTTCAAGCAGTTGCCTGGGCCGCATTTTTTAATTTTGCTGCTGCTTTTATTTTTGGAGTTCATGTGGCTACAACTATAGGAACAGGCATAGTTGACGTAAATGTAGTTGATAACTTTGTTGTGCTTTCAGGCTTAGTAGGTGCAATTGTGTTAACTTCATCAGCCACTCATTTTGGAATGCCAATAAGTGTTTCGCATGCTATTATCGGTGGTTTCGGCGGCGCAGCTGTAATGAAAGCAGGATTCGGTGCATTAATTATAAGTGGTTATACCAAAGTGCTCATTTTTATTTTCCTTGCCCCGATACTCGGAATGGTTATGGCATTATTGTTTTCTTTGATTACAATGTGGATTGTTAGAAATATGAATCCTCGTAAAGTCGATAAACAATTTAGAAGATTACAACTTCTTTCTGCTGCTCTTTATAGTTTAAGCCATGGCTCAAATGATGCACAAAAAACAATCGGAATTATTACAATCGCATTATTTACAAATGGACTATTAGGACCAACTTTTTATGTTCCAACATGGGTAATATTTTTAAGTTATTCATTTATCGCTCTTGGGACTTTGCTTGGTGGCTGGAAAGTAATTAAGACACTTGGAATGCGTGTAACCAAGCTTACTCCATTTGGTGGTTTCAGTGCAGAAACTTCAGCTGGATTAACTATCAGTTGGGCGTCGATGTTAGGAATCCCTGTCAGTACAACTCATACAATTACAGGTGCTATAATTGGGGTTGGTTCAATCAAAGGATTTTCTGCGGTGCGCTGGGGAGTTGCGAAAAATATTTTATGGGCTTGGGTACTTACAATTCCATTATCAGCTTTGTTTGCAATGCTTACATATTTAATTGCAACAGGAATTTTTGATTAACTTTTATAAACTACGGCAGATAAATAGCCTACAACTTCGGATTTATCGCCGGTTACGTCACCTGAATCACTTCTGCTGATTACGAGAGATTTGTCGATATTTTTTAATGAAGCAGTTTTCATCATCACTGCAATTGGACCGCCGCCGCACGCTTCACATTCGTGATCATCTAAATCTTTAAGTAACTGCTCAAAATCAAAATCATTAATTCTTTTTTCTACTACTGAATCTAATCGCTCAGCTTCTTCCGATGAATAAAAATGCGACATATCTGAGCTTGCCACTACAAGAGTATTATCGTCAACAACTTTAGAAATTTTTTCTGCAAGTTCATCGACAAACATCTTGCTTTGATCTCCCATTACAATTGGAACAATCTTGAAATTTTTTAATACAGTTTGCAGAAATGGTATCTGAACTTCGAGTGCGTGTTCTTTTCTATGTCCTTGGATTCCTCTAAAAATAATTTTACTATTTTCAACTAACATATCTACCATAACCTGATCAATCTCAACAATTCCTAAAGGAGTTTCGTACGCATCACCATCATAAATTGAAATACCCGGAAAATATTCTGCATGACTTGGTGAAATTATAATTACTGTTTTGTAAAATTTATCCTTCAAAAGATTGTAAGCAAAAGCAGCTGTTTTACCAGAATACATATATCCAGCGTGAGGTGATACTATTCCAAATATATTGTTAAATGCTTTTTCAGGTTTAGCAACTTGAAGCATTAATGCAATATCTTTTTGAAGTTTATCTTTATCTGCCGGATAAAAATATCCCGCAACTTGTTGATGTCTGATTCTCATTTCACTTCTCCGTTTCATCTTCGGAAAATATTTCAGCAGTAAATACTTTTATTTTTAACATCCGCTCTTTCCAAAACTCACTGTAAAATCCTGCTTTGTTACAGAGCGCAGAAAGAAATTCTTCTCGATTCATTTTATGTTCTATTGCAACTTGTGGAAGTAATAATCCGCCGCCGCCTTCATCAATATATAATCCGTGAGTTCCAATAACTATTTCATCATAGCTTTTTATAGGAACAAATTCCGATAGAATTGAAATCTCAATATGAATTTTTTCAAACTCAGTTTTTTTTAATGCAGAAAATCTTGGGTCGTTTACAGCGGCATGTATTGCTGCCGAACAGATTGTATCAAATAATGGTTCACGACCAATGATATATCCTATGCATCCGCGTAATTGATGATTGATTGTTAATGTAACAAATGCACCGAGTTTTTCTTTAAGCAATGGATACTTTTTATAATCAGGTACTTCGGGTTCTTTTCCATCAAAAAGAGAACTGATTGATTGGTGTGCTGCTTTTAGAAGAATAAGTTTTTCTTCTTGTGAGATATTCATTTTAATTAATCTTTAATTTGATAAACGAATAACTTTGTTTTATCAACAATCAAAAAGAGAAAATTATCTTTAACAAAAAATGATTCCGGCATTAAATTAACTAAATTTTTATCTAAAGTTTCATTCAATAAAACCTTATTTCTTGAAAGATCAATTGCAATAAAGGAATTAGTTAGTGTGTTTGTTTTTGAAACTTCATGATAATTAAATAAAAGCAAATCATTAATTTTCAAAAAACTAACTTCACCTTTAATAACTTTCTCATCCAAAACGTTCTGAATATATTTTTGATGAATTTCTGTAATTGGTTCATTTCGATTAAAATACTCGGGGAATAAATAATTCTGTTGCCAAAATTCTTCATCAAGTTTTTCTTTTAATTGATTTATAATCGACACATCATTACCAAAATCCTGAACAATTTCCCCTGTTAAATAGTCTAGAGCAAAGAAATTTCTGTTTTCAAATTTCTGCTGGTAACAATAAACCTTGTCTTCATAAACAAAGGCAAAAACATAATTATCACTATGCCAGAGAATTGATTTTGAAAGTATATCAAATGCAATTATGCTTTTGTGGGCAGGCATATCAGGCTTACCATACAAATGAAAGTAAATGATATCTTTATATACGGATTCTATTCCAATCCAGTTTTTTTCATTGTGCTGATATTGATTAAGCAATTTTTTGCCGGATTCAGTTTCAAGACAACTGAAAAATACTTCTTTGGTTTTTGTATCTCTTTCTTCAACCACAACTTTATTATTTGTTGTTGGAAGAATACGCCAAATCTGTTTTCCGTTATCGTGTTTGTATAGTTTTTTTAGTTTCATTTTTCTCTTCCGTCATTGCGAGGGAGTCTGCGAGCGAAGCAATCTTTAGTATAATAATTATGTCAACAGATTACTTCATCCCGATAGAAACGGGATTCGCAATGACACTCTTGGACATTCCTAAATAATAGGTTTAAATCGTGCTGTAAAATGTCTTAGCATTGGTGCTTCGTAAGTAAATTGATAACCTTTTAACCTATCACGATTTTTATAAACTTCAATTATAACTTCTATTAAATAATCAATATGACTTTGTGTATAAACTCTTCTTGGAATTGCCATTCGAACAAGTTCCATCATAGATGGTATTAATTTTCCATTTTTATCTTTTTTACCAAACATAACACTTCCAATTTCAACAGCACGAACTCCGCCTTCAAGATAAAGTTCACACACGATTGACTGTCCAGGATACTGATCCGCAGGGATGTTTGGCAAAAATCTTTTTGCATCAATATAAATTGCATGCCCTCCCGGTGGTTCAATGATTGGAACACCGGCAGCAACTAATCTTTCTCCAAGATATTCCACACTGCGAATTCTGTACTGTAAATAATGTTCATCAACAATTTCCAATAATCCCTGGGCAACAGCTTCTAGATCGCGCCCTGCAAGTCCGCCATAAGTTGGAAATCCTTCGGTTACAATAAGCAGATTACGACACTTCATTGCAAGTTCATCATCATTCATTGCAAGAAATCCACCAATGTTTACAAGCGCATCTTTCTTTGCACTCATTGTAACTCCATCTGCATAAGAAAACATTTCTTGTGCAATTTCTAGCGGAGTTTTATTTTCGTATCCTTTTTCTCTCATCTTTATGAAGTATGCATTTTCTGCAAACCTGCACGCATCAAGAAAAAGCGGAATTCCATATTTATTACAAACTGCTTTTACATCTTTAATATTTTGCATTGATACTGGTTGACCACCGCCGGAATTGTTTGTAACTGTTATCATACAAAGAGGAATATTTTCAACACCTTTTTCTTTAATGAAAGTCTCTAGTTTTTCAACATCCATATTTCCCTTAAAGTCCGCACGAATCTCCGGATGCTTTCCAATTTCATTCAACAAATCAACGGCTTCAGCACCGCTAAACTCTACATTCGCGCGAGTAGTATCAAAGTGTGTGTTGTTAGGAAAATATTTTCCAGGTCCGCCTACTATTGAAAATAATATTTTTTCTGCAGCTCTTCCCTGGTGAGTAGGAATTATATATTTAAGATTAGTGATACTTTTAATAACAGCTTCAAACCGATAGAAACTTTTTGAGCCTGCATAAGATTCATCACCTTCCATAATTCCAGCCCACTGCTTTGCACTCATTGCAGAAGTTCCACTATCAGTAAGCAGATCGATTAGCACATCATCTGCGGGAAGAAGAAATGGATTATAGCCTGCTTCTTTAAGAAGAACTTCCCTTTCTTCACGAGTTGTAAATCTTATAGGTTCAACGGATTTTATTTTGAATGGTTCAATAATGGTTTTGGGTTTCATAAATTTTCCATAATAGAATTAAGTGAAATATTTCTTATTCAAATTTACAAATCATATTTCTTAATTCTCATCATTTATTAAAGAATCTTATTGCCTTTTCAATGTTTCCTAAATAGTTTTCACTAGTGTAATTTCAAAAATAATCAGGAGAATCAATGGAAGATCAAGATACAGTTCAACCAGAACAGCCGGCAAATGAAATTGAAGAACTATCACACACAGATAAAATTGTTGGTGTAATATCCGAGCCTTCAAATCTTTTCTCAAAGCTGGCTTTTCTAAATACAAAAGCAACCGATTGGTTATTACCCCTGCTTTTATTGATAATAGTTGCAATCGCTTCAACGTTTATTTACATGTCAAATCCTGAAATAAAAATGGAGATGCAGCAGCAGCAAGAAAAAGCAATGCGTGAACAATTTGATAAAATGGTTGAAAGCGGACAGATGAGCAGAGAACAAGCTGATGAACAACTTGAAAAATCTTCGGAATTCGTTAGTAACCCAATGTTTATGTATTTGATTCCATCAATTAGTGTTTTTGTGATTATGCTGCTGTGGTTCTTTGTATTTACAACACTTGCGTTCTTAATTGCTAAATTTGCATTTAAAGGAGATGGCAGTTACTCACAGGCAATGACTGCAATGGGTTTACCACTATACATTTCAGTTTTTCAAAGCATATTGCTGGTAATTGTTGGAATTTTAATGGGCAAAATGCTAACAGGATTAAATCCTGCCTCTTTAATGGGAATGGATTTAAAAACACTTCCCGGGTTTTTATTAAGCCGTCTTGATGTTTTTTCAATCTGGTTTTATATAGTTGTAGGAATTGCTTTTGCCAAAATGTTCAAGTCCGATAATGTTAAAAAATATATTTTTACTTCTATCGGAGTTTGGCTTGTGTTTATGTTTATAATTTTTGGATTAGCTCAGGTATCCCCTGTGTTCGGAAATATGATTAGATAGGTTTTACATTTTAAGTGGAACGGTCAGCAGACCGTTCCCAGTTTTAATTTTCAATTCTCCATTCCCAGGCATTAGAAAACAAACCAAGCGGTGAAAATTTTATATTCTTTATACGCTTGTTATATCCAATAATATTATTAGTCCAAAATAACATTGTAACAGGTTCATATTCTTTAAATATTTCGGAAACTCGTTTATAATTTGATATTTTTTTTTCTTCACTATCAGCGGGTTTAATATCATTAAATATTTTTTCAAGTTCCTGATTAGAAAAATTAGAAAAATTTAACATAATTTTTTCCGGATCAGAACTCCAGTATGTATCTAATTTCAAGGGAATTTCAATACTCCAACCTGATATCCAAGCATCATACTTTCGCCCAATCATCCCATCAACTAATTCATTTTTTTCTATAAACATTAATTCAGTTTCAATACCAACCTCTTTAAGATTATTTTTTATAATCGTACCGATATATTGTCTTATAGAATTTCCAGCAGCAGTGTAAATTTTAAATGAAAATTTTTGATTATTCTTTTCAAGAATACCATCTCCATTATTATCCTTCCAGCCTTCTTCCGCTAATATTTTTTTTGCTAATGATGGATTGTATTCTGTTTTAATCAAACTGCTATCAAAATACTGTTTAAATATTGGTGAAATGGGAGAATCATAGATTACACCATATTTGCCTACTATAGATTGAAATATTTCATTTCTATTAATTGCCAGAGATAGAGCTTTACGTGTTTTTGCAGAAGAAAAAAACTTGTTAGGTTTATTTTGCTTCTGGGAGTATGAGATTGGATCAATATGATTCCATCCAACATAATCATAATCTCTTCCTTTAATTGAACCAATAATAATATTCTCATTCGGAGTAAGTTCTTGAACTTTTTCAGAGCTTACATCTTCAATAAGATCGATTTCACCTTTTTTAAGTTGAGTGATTCGTGAATACTCATCTGGAATTATTTTAAAAATAATTTCCTGTACATTCTTAGAATTAAATAAAAAGCAAGAACTATCTGCTCTTAAATGTATCTTCTGATCTCTATCCCATTTATAAAGTTTAAATGGGCCGCTTGTTACAGGATTAAAATTCAGTTCTGCGGTTTCAATATCTTCCCTTTTAATTCCTTTATAAACATGTTCAGGTAAAATAGAATGATTTATATCCAGCAATGTGAATGATTTATAATCTTTAAAAAAGATTGTTAAACTTTTATCCGAATTCTTTCTAAAAGTTTTATCAATTTCAATATGAAACTCTTTATCTTGATAAAAATTATTAAACATTCCAAATAATCTGCTGTTAACTTTTGGATCGGAATAAACATCAAATGAAAAAATTACATCGTCAGTTGTAATAGGTTTACCATCCGACCAATAAATATTATTGCGAAGATTTAATGTTATTGAATTTGAATCTTTGCTGAACAGCCAGCTTTCAGCAAGCAAAGGACTAAATTCTATTATGCCTAATGAATCATTCCAGATTTCTAATGCGGGTTTAAGAAAAAGTAAATCCACTAAATGCCCTTCCTGAAGATCAAAAGCATAAAGTGGGTTGATAGTTGCAACATCTGAAGAGACACCAACAACTATTACAGATTTGGACTTTTCTGAGTTTTGTGAGCAGCTTGTAAATACTATAAAACTAAAAGCAACAATTATTAGAAATGTAATGCAAATAGTTTTTATAGGTGACAGGTATAAAGATTTAAAATTCTTCGTCATCAGATATAATATTTTGTTAATAACTATTTAAAGTTACTATTCTTATCCGTTTTATAGAATATGGGATTGAATAAATGTAATTCTAAAGTTGAAAAATTAATTAAAATAATTTTAAGAAATTATTCTTCTCAGACTATTCGATTATTTATTCTTCTTAATGGATTTAAAAACTTTATCGGCAGATTTTAAATGATTCTTGGCCTCTTCTTTTCGATTCTCTTCAGTTAAAAGGTTTCCGAGTTCCTGAGAACTTTCAGCCTTGTTATACTGACTTTCAAAATCATCATTTAATCTTATACTGCTTTCAAAAAATTCTTCAGATAATTCAAAATTATTAAGATTGGATTGAATGATTCCTTTAATCCTGTATATATCAGCTATGGACAAAGTATCATTTAGTTTGCAGGCTAATTCCATAGCTTTATCGGTAAAAGCATCGGCTAAAGGTAAATTTTTTAGCTTAGTATATATATAAGCTTTTCCGATATATGAAACTGCACAGTTGGATAGATATTGATTTTCTATTGAAAGAGTTATAGAATTATTAAAATGTTCTAATGCTAGATAATATTCATTCATCCTGGTATAGAGCATTCCCAGATTATGATAAACACGTGCAATACGGCTTTTATCGTTAAGCTTCTGAAATTTTTCGATAGCATCTTTATAATTCCAGATTGCTTTTTCAAAATCACCATAAATAGTATAAATAATTCCAAGATTAGTAAGTATCATTGCCTGGGTAGCAATGTCATCACTTTTTTTCAGATAAGCTAAAGCTGCTTCAAAATGTGCAAGTGCTTTTTTAAACTCACCTTTTTCACCGTACAAAGTTCCAAACATATTTTCACACTTAGCATATCCTTTATCAAATTCAGCTGATTTAAAATTGTTATAAGCCTCATTTAGATAAAAATCACAGTCATCCCACTGAGCTTGTGCCCAATAAATTTTAGATACTAATAAATTTGCTTCACCATTATGTACTCTATAGATTTCTTCACTACCAATAAAATTTTTCAAATCTGTTAATATCTCTAGTGCATAAGATTGATTACCGATTTTAATCATATACTGAGCAAGTTCTAATAATAAGTCTAAATATTTTTCTTTAAGTAATAATCTTTCTGCAAGTGTGATAATTTTGTCAACAATTACTCTTTCACTGATTCCTTCAGTAAAATTCATATTTACTTGTTCTTTGTCTAAGTCAGATATTTTATCATTAAGATCTGAAAACGATTTTGCATGTACTTGAATAGATTTAATAAACTCTTCTGTATCAGATTGCGATAGAAAGTTTACTAAAACCTTCTTGACATGCTCTATAATATTTTCTGTACTGCTATTCATTGTTAACCTCTGCTGTACTTATGTTAATGGAGTCAATTCCAATCATTTTTTCAATTTTCATTACTTTATCCGGTGCGTTGGATCTTCGGAAGTAATCTATTGCCTGACTATAATAATATTTACTTTGTTCATGTTTAGATTGATCTTTATAAAGGGTTGCGAGCTCTATTGATACTTCAGCAATATTTAAACTATTACGTAAACTGGTATTTATTCTTAAACTAATCATAAGATAAATTTCAGCAGTTTTTGTATCGTTCATTTCTTTTGCGATGATACCTCGTAGTTTATAGATATCTGCAATTGTTAGTTTGTCATCCAGATTATGACTTAGTGATAAAGCTTTATCAGCAAATTCTTTTGAAGATAGAACATCTTTTTCAACAATTAGTGCTTGTGCTTTGGCATGATATAATAGTGTGAGCACTCCTAAATAACCGTTTTCAACAGAAATTTCTATTCCTTTATCAATAGCCGCCAGTGATGATTTGATATCACGAGCATCTAAAAAATTCAATCCAATATTTAGATATACTTCAGCTACTCTTCTTAAATCTCCAATCTGCTTATAAATCATCATTGCTGATTCATAATGAATAACAGAGTCATCTGTGTTACCAAGAATACTGTTAACAACACCAAGATTTGTTTCAATCTTTGCATTTAATTCCTGATCAGAGGATTCATTTGCAAAAACTAAACTCTGGCTGAAATAACTTTTTGCTCTTTCTATTTCACCCATTTCACCAGAAATTGAGCCTAGCATGTTAAAACATGTTGCTAAACCCATTCCGTCATTATTTTCTTTAAAAATTGATTCTGCTTCTGTAACAAAAGAAATACCGCGAGTCCAATTGGCTTTACGACTATAAATATCTGCTAATCCAATTAGTGATTTTGCTTTAATATTTTTGTCATTTGATTTTTTACTAATCCTACTAAATATCTCCTGTGCAAAATTAATTTTACCAGAGGCAATACAAATATTTCCAAGATCTAAAGTAAAATGGTAAAACTTATCCGATTCAAGTTTCTTCTCAGCAAGAGTAATAGCTCTGTCAATCTGCATTCTATCAGCAGATTCGTCAATCTTAATATCTAATTGTTTTTTGTAAAGATCACTTATCCTGGAAGAAATATCACTGCTGCCTATTTGATAATGATTTACATCAATAAATATTTTTTCATATTCATCTTTAGCTAAATATTCTGATAAGAGATTTTGAATCTCGCTTTCAAATATTGTTAATGAGTCTTGCATTTTTAATTTTAACCCGATTAATTAACAAAACCATATCTGGAAAAATGATTTAATTTGGCATTGGTAACTTTAAGGGTACCTGTTGCCACATCCATTGTAATTGAGTCATACTCAACACCGGTTATCGAACCATTCTGTGCTACATAAACGAAATCAAGTGTTTCAGGATTAATTCCAGTTAAATCTAGGCCAGAAACAGTTAATGTGTATTTAACCGGGATATTAAACTGCATTGCCGGACCAAATTCCAAGGAAGCTGTTTCGGTATTAAAAGTCTGTGTAATTGTTTTCCCGCCGCTGAATGCTCCTGCTGGAAAATTGAGTTGAGAGTTAATTATTACATTACCAGTCACACACTGAAACTCGAATTGTTCTATAAACGATCCGCCGTTGTAACCATTTATATATTTTTCTCTGGTTAAATTAGTTTCAATTTTAAGACCAGATTTAAGCGCCGGCAGCTTTATAAGTTGCGCTTGGGATTTTATGGTTGATTCATCAGGTGAGGTTATGTTAGCATCTGGTGTACATCCGATTAATAATGTAAAGACCATCAGCGTAATTGTTGCGAACTTTTTCATATTAGATCCTTTAACTTTGAAATAATTAATTTTTTTTTATAAACTTTTTCTTACAAATACATATCTTGAAAAGTGAGGAAGCTCAGCTTTTTTAACATATAGCTTTTGAGTGTTCCATTTTATTTTGCATTCATTTTTTAAGATATATTCAATGCTTCCATTATCTGCCATATAAACGAAATCAATCGTTGAGTTGGAAGTAAATCCCAAATTTGTAAGGTTGATTCCTGAGTATTCTAAATCAAGTTTTGCAGGTTTTTTAAATACCATAGCAGGTGTAAATTGAATTGATCCTGAATTGGCATCAGGAATTATTATGATTTGTTGAGAACCTTGAAAAGAATTTGGATCAAAAACTAATGAGATTCTAATCATTACTGTATCATTATTTTCATCAACAAGGGTGGAATCAAAATTAATTTCACCACCTAAAAGACCATTTATTTCTTTTATAAGAGCAAATCCAGTTTGTGTAGAATAAACTATTGGTTCTGCCGAATCAGAAATAACTATAGTTGGATTTTCTAAAGATATAATTGAATTTTCTGTAGAATCACAGCTGAGTAGTATAAAAGTTAAGAAAACTAAAATAAGTGTACCAAAAAACTTCATTGTGTCACCCTGGATTATTGTGTTAAACGTTAATTGAAATAGTTTAAGCCTAACACACCATATCGACACGTTTTAAAAGGCATATCACATTTTCACTAATTATGCCATGTTAAATAAGCTCTTAAAAGTTACAATTAAGCCAATATTTTGAAGTTTTACTCTATTGCTAAGGATTCATCTTGAAACAACTTTTTAGAATGTCTCAGTAAGCAACAATAAGGTTTTTAGCTTAAATTATGTTTGCTTTTTTTCGATAATTATTTATAAGTAAAAGCAGGTTTTATAATCAATTAGATTAAGGATTTAGTAATTGAACGACTTAATATTATTTGATAATAGCCCCTCAATCCTTTTAGTAGTTGATAAAGAGGGCTTCTTGATAAACCTAAATAGTTCTGCTAAAGAATTTTTAGGATTAGATGCCGATAGCTTTAGAAATAAGAACCTTGTTGATTATCTAGCAGAAAATCAAAAGTCATTTTTAAGTCTATTGAATAATGCTGACCAACTCACTTTTCCGCAGTCTATTGAAATAAAAGTGTGCGCAAAAAACAACTATACTCTTTATACTTCACTTGCAATCAACAAGTATTCTGATGAGAAACAGAAAGAAGAATATTTTTTAATCTCACTTTTTGATTTAACACATCACAAAATGCAAACAGAATTAATAAAAGAAAGTCAGCTTAGATTTGAAAACATAGCAAACTCTGCTCCGGTTATGATTTGGATTACAGATGTAAGCGGGTTATTTATTTTTGTTAATAATATTTGGAGTGAATTTACTAACCGTACAACTGGTGAAGAGTTAGGGTTAAATTGGATACATGATGTTCATCCTGATGATACAAATGATCTCATTAGTGTTTATCAGAAATCCATTGATGAACGAGTTTCATTCTCACATCAGTTCCGATTTAAACGTAAAGATAATGTATACAGATGGCTGATGATGAGTGGAATACCACGATTTAATGAGATTGATAATTTTTTGGGGTTTATCGGTACTTGCATAGATATAACTCAGCAAAAAGAAGATGAAGATTACATAAAAAAAATTAACGATGAACTGGAAAATGCAAATCAGAACAAAGATAAGTTCTTTTCAATAATCTCACACGATTTACGAAGTCCACTTTCCGGAATAATGTCTTTGCTTGATATAATTGTTTCAGATTATGATTCTCTAGAAGAAAACGAAAGAATAGAAATTCTGACCGAGGCTGCAAAAACTTCAAAAAGCACTTATACTTTAATGGAAAATTTGTTGGACTGGTCTCGTATACAAACCGGCAATATGAGTTACGAGCCTCAGAACACCTCTTTAATTCTAATACTTACATCAATTAAAAATCTTTATTACCAAAAACTTAAAGAAAAAGGCATCTCATTAAACTTTGATTTTGATCCCGAGTACTTTGCTTACGCTGATTCAAATATGACAGAAACGATTCTTAGAAATCTCATTTCAAATGCAATTAAGTTTACTAAAGAGTTTGGATTGATTCTTATATCATTTGAAATATTAGACAATGATGTTCTGATAAAGATTAAAGATACCGGCGTTGGAATGGATGAAAAACAAATCGCAAAACTCTTTAAGCTTGATGAGACACATTCAACCGTTGGTACTGCTGGCGAAAGAGGTACTGGTCTTGGACTTTTATTATGCAAAGAACTTATTGAAAAACAGGGTGGCAAAATCTGGATTGAGAGCGTACTGAACGCAGGAACAACTTTTTATTTTACTCTACCAAAAGCAAAGTAATATTTTTACATTATACTTTGGGGATCAACATCATAAAAAAGTTTAACATCCTTGTAACGCGATTTCTTATTAAACTCTGTCCACGCTTCCATAATCGCTTTTCTTAATATTGCTCCGCCTGGATCATTTTCTTTTGAGCTTTTTATCAGAATGTGATAGCGATAATTATTTAAGAGCTTAAATATCTGTGCAGTGGTTGGATCAGAAATCTTTAAATAATTTTTGTATTTAATTATCTCTTTATAAAAATCATATGCGGCACCTTTTGCTTTATCCATAGATGTATCTTTAGTTTCGATCAAAGCAATTCTTGTAAAAGGCGGATATCCCATATTCTCTCTATCCGCTTTCTCCTTAGAATAAAATCCCTTGTAATCGTTTTCCAAAACTTTTCTTAGAACAAAATGTTTTTCATTATAAGTTTGGATGATAACTTCGCCTTCAACTTTACTTCTTCCAGCTCTGCCGGAAACTTGTGTAAGCAATTGAAAAGTCCGTTCATCCGCGCGAAAGTCTGGCAGCCATAAAGTTGTTTCAGCAGAGATGACTCCAACTAAAGTAACTCGTGGAAAATCTAATCCTTTAGAAACCATCTGAGTTCCGACAAGAATATCGATATCACCTTTGCTAAAACCTAAAAGTAAATTACTTAAGTAAGATTTTTTTGAAATCGAATCTGAATCAATTCTTTCAATCCGTGCATTTGGAAAATAAAATTGTAATTCATCTTCAACCCGTTCAGTTCCTGTTCCAAAATATTTAATGTTGATTGATCCACAATGTGTGCAGGCGCCAGGTACAGGTTTTACCGATCCGCAGTAATGACATTGGATTTTGTTCTGATTGATGTGAAAAACCATCGGCACAGAACAATTTTCACACATTTCAACTTCACCACAATCATTACAAAATATTTGTGTAGAAAATCCTCTTCTGTTTTGAAGAATTATCACACCTTCTTTTTTCTTTAATCGGTCATCAATTTTATCAATCAGTGCTTTTGAGAATACTGTTTCTGATTTAGATTTATTTTTTTCATGAGCAATATTTACAAAAGTTATTTTAGGAAGTTTTGCATCATCAATCCGTTTGAAAAGCGAGAGAAGTTTGTATTTACCTGTTTCTGCATTGTACATACTTTCAATCGATGGAGTTGCAGAACCAAGCACAACTGGACAAGAATAAATATTTCCGAGTACAACCGCTGCATCTCGTGCATTGTATTTAGGTATCATCTCAAAGCTTTTATAACTCGCATCATGTTCTTCATCAACTACGATCAGTCCTATTTTGCTTAATGGTGCAAACAAAGCAGAACGCGCACCAATTACAACTTTAGATTTTCCACTCAATACTCTACGCCACGAATCGAATCTTTCACCAGCAGACATTCTACTATGAACAACTGTAACTGTATCACCAAAGTTGTTAAAAAATCTTGATGTGATTTGCGGAGTTAAAGAAATTTCAGGTACAAGTATCAAAACAGTTTTATTTTTTTCTAAAGCCTGCTTTGCAAGTTCAATATAAACCTGGGTTTTTCCGCTTCCAGTTACTCCGTGCAAAAGAAATGTTTGAAAATTATTTTGATTTTGTACGGCCAAAATGTTATCAACAACTTCTTGCTGCTGTTTAGTTAGCATTAATTGTTGATGCTCTTCTGTATAATTTTCTCTAAAGGTTCTATCAACTTCTTTTTCATAAATCTTAACAAAACCTTTTTGCTCAAGTCCATTTAAAGATGATTGTGAGGATTCTGTTTTATGAAGCAACTCAGCAACAGGAAGCGCAATACCTTTTGCTTCAATCATTTTTAGTAAGATCTTAACTTGCTTTGGTGATTTTCTATCAAGCTCAGGAAAGCTTGCATAAATCTCAGCAATTTCTTTAGCGAGTTTTACAAATTTTACTTTCTTTGCTTTAACTTTAACTCCTTCAACCTCATCTACAATTGTAACGGCACCCTGATTATGAAGCTGGCGAAGTTGCGAATAAATATTTTTTTTCTTTACAACTTTTTGGAGTAATGAAAAATTTAATTCATCTCTTTTAGAAAGTTCTAAAAGTATCTTACACTTTATTGAATCTTTTTTCTTTTCTTTTAATAACAGTTCATTTATAAAATCTTTATCAACAATAATTTTTCTTTTAGTTTCAACATCAGTTCCTTGCGGTACAAGTAATTTTAAAGCTTCGCCAAGCGAACATAAATAATACTCCGAAAGCCACTCATAAAATTTTAATGTTTTATTTGTAAATATTGGTTTATCATCAAGTATATCTGATATAGGTTTTATTTCATCTTTTTTTAATGAAACAGTAGCAGGAATATTTATAATGAATCCTGAGAGAGTTCTTTTACCAAACGGAGCGACTGCACGAACTCCTACCTTGGCAAACTCCTGCAATTCTTTTGGAACGGAATAAGTAAATGCTTTTCTGAAAGGTAAAGGAAAAACAACTTCAACAAACATTAATTCTCTTTCAGATAATACGGAGCCAGGGAAGATAATCCTTCGCTGTTTGTGTCGTCACTGTACATTTTAAATTTTAAAGTCTTAATTGATTTGTCCCATACAATTCGCTGATATTCGGCGGTTTTAGTAATTTGTCCGTTAGTAGAAATAATGCTGTCTTCAACAGGTACAGTTAAATAATAATATGGATCATCAAACTGTAATCCCTCAACTCTGCTGATTTCTGAAAACTCGTATAATACAATTGCATTTAGTTTTTCATTTTCAATAACAACATTTCTTGATATGATCTGTTTTCCTTCTGACTTCATATCCTCAACAAATTGCTGACTCTTTAATCCGTGCTCTAGGATACTCTTTACGTCCTCATCAATAGCCTCTTTAGTAACTGCATCAGTATTGATATCCTCAATAGTTAGCAGAGCAGTTCCTGTTCCATCTTCATTTACTGTAACTTCATATGAAACATTATTAAAAACTATACAACCTGTAAACTGAATAACTAATAGCAGTAGTAATAGAAATTTTAGATTTTTCATTTTTATTCCTTTTCTGAAATGGGACACCGATTATTAAGATTGATCAAGATTTTTTATGATCATAACTAATCATAAAAATCAGTGTACTATTGTTTTTAAATAACTGCTTTTTCTAACAAAGTAAAAGTCTGTTTGTCCGCATCAAGTTCTGCAAACGAACCAAAGGGAATTGTAAACTTATCCTTAACATGCCCAAAAGACATTCCATATACGACGGGAATCTTTAGACTACTTAATCTATCCTTCAAAACTTCCATCAAGGTAAAGGTTTTACTAAATGAAGGATCCTTCTGTTTCCCTTCGCAATTTCTAAAAATCCCCATCATAACACCTGCAGCATGTATAAACTTTCCACTTTGAATCATTTGAGTTAACATCCTATCAACTCTGTAAGGTTCTTCACCAATTTCTTCAATAAAAATTATTTTATTGGAATAATCAACATCAAATTCTGTCCCAATAAGCGATACCATAATTGCAAGATTACCGCCAACAAGTCTTCCCTTTCCTTTCCCTTTTACAATAGAGGTAATACCATAAATATTTTCGTCATCTCCGCTAGTGGAGTTGTGAAATAAATTTGTTCGTTCGGGATTAATTAAAACTTTATTAAAATTGTTCACCGAATAATCATTAAAAGTCGACGTACCAACTGGACCGTGGAAACTTATCAAACCAGATTTTTGATATATACCATAAAGCAAAGCAGTAACATCGCTGTAGCCAACTAAGACTTTTGGGTTTGATCTTATTACATCATAATCAAGCATCGGCAGAATACGTGCACAACCATAGCCACCGCGGGCACAAATAATTCCTTTTACACTTTTATCAGAAAACTTTTGCATAAGATCTTCTGCACGATCTTTATCAGTGCCTGCAAAATATCCGCTTTGTAAAAGTACTTTTTCAGAATAAGTAGTTTCAAATCCAAGTTGATTGAGGTTCTTTATAGAATCTTGTAATTCTTCCTCAGAGATGTAACTTCCAGGAGCAACAATAGCAATCTTATCTCCAGCTTTTAATCTCGGTGGTTTAATTACTGAAGGCTCATCAGGCAAAGAAGTTTTTGCAATAGATAATGGATTTAAAACTGCTGCACCAACAGATGCAACAGATAGCGATGTTATAAATTTTTTTCGGTTCATAGTTTAATTTAGGAATGATAATTAGAAAATGCGAGAGTTTTTAATTTAAGACAAACCCAATTCCAAGAGGAATTGAGTTTGTTTAAGAATAACTTAACACTTTATTCTTACATCTACTGCAAATAATTTGTTTTCTGAAGTAACTAGTAATGGATTCAAATCAACTTCTGTAATTTCTTTGTGATTAATAATCATCTGTGCAAGATTTTCAATAGACGATTTCACAACATTTACATCAATAGATTCTTCGCCACGCACGCCTTGAATAATTTTTCCAATTTTTGTTGAGTTGATCATTTCATCAATATCATTTTCAGTTAAATATGCTGAGCGCATAACAGTATCATCAAGATATTCAACATATTTTCCCCCAGAACCAAACATAATCATTGGACCAAAACTTGGATCACGAAAAGCACCTACTAACAACTCATACTTTGTTTTTAGAAATGGCTGAATTAAAAACTTATCTAATTGAATATTTTTAGAACTGAAATTCCAGATCATCTCTTCCGCAGTTTTAATTAACTCTGACTTTGTCTTAATGTTTAAAGCAACTCCTTTTAAATCTGTTTTGTGAATAATTTTTTCCCCGATTGCTTTTAATACTATGGGAAAATGAATTTCTTTTTTAGACAATTCTCCAATACTGTGAATTTCATCCTTTATAATTGGTAATTTATAGTGGTTACATAATTCAGCAACTTCATTTGGATTTAGAAATCTTCCAAGTTTTTCATTCAGCTTAAAATCTTTTGCTGATTCATCAGGTCTTATTCTTCCGTTATTAGATTTTTTATTTTGAAATTTTAATAAATTGTTTATCACCACTGCTGGATCTTCCGGTCTTTTAAACAATGCTCTTTTTGTTTTTGATTCAGTTCTGTATTCCTGCCAAAACTCAGGTAAAGGCATAACAACCTGAAAAATTGGTTTATCTGTTTCAATCTCATTTATTCCCTCAATAACAGGAAGTGCTTTTACCATTATAGGTTCAACAAAAACGGAAATAACTGCATCAACATTATTATCCTGAACTAAAATTTCATTAACAGCTTTAAACTGTTCTGCTATTCCACCAGGGAGTAAATCAACCGGATTATTCACACTTCCTTCGGGATGTACAATTTCTTTTAACTTTGTTTTTGTTTCAGCTGTTAACTCAGCAAGTGCAAGATTATTTTTCTCAAGTGTATCAACGGTTAAGATTGCTGGTCCGCCGGCATTAGTAACAACAGCAACACGATTACCTTTTGGTGCTGGAAAATCTTCAAATCCTTTTGCGGTGTTAAACATATCATTTAAATCATCAGCACGAATAATTCCGAATTGAGTTAATATTGCATCAACAACTTTATCGCTGCTTCCAAGTGCTCCTGTATGTGATGAAGCAGCTTTTATTCCACTTGAAGTTCTACCACCTTTAAGTACAATAACTGGTTTTGAAATTTTATCATCAATAAAATATTTAATGAACTTTTCACCATCCACAAAACTTTCTAAGTAATATGTTATTACTCCAACATCGTTACAATTTTGCCAGTATTCCAACAAATCATTTTCATTTACATCCGCCTTGTTGCCAACACTTATAAATTGCCCAAAACGAATATCTGTTTCGCGCAATGAATTCAATACTGCCGCACCAATAGCTCCGCTCTGCGAACAAAAAGCCATACTTCCAGTTTTTGGTTCCTCGGCAACAAACGTTGCATTCATTTTTATTGAAGGAAGTGCATTAATAATTCCCATACAATTTGGTCCAACCATTCTTGCATTAGAATCACGAATAAGTTTCAAAATCCTTTTCTCAGCATCAGCCCCGGCTTCACCGGTTTCTTTAAATCCAGCAGTGATAAGAATTATCGCCCTAACTTTTTTGATAATAAGTTCTTTTATAGTTTCTTCAACAAATTGTTTTGGGACCATAACAATTGCAAGATCTATTCTATAATCAATCGAGCTAATTGTAGGATAACATTTATAACCAAGAATTTCATCCGCTTTTGGATTTACAAGTGCAAGATCGCCTGTATATCCATATTGTTTAACGGATTTTGTTAACTCGTAACCAAGACTTTTAGGTTTTGATGATGCACCAACGATGCAAATTGAGTCGGGATAAAAATATTGATCAAAAACTGATTCCATAATTCCACAATTTTTATTTTTATTACTCCAAACTTACAGGAAAGAGATGAGAATTTGAATATTGATAGTAAATAATAGGATAGATTGCTTCTCGCGATGAATCGAGATCGAATTAACAATATATACACCAAAAAAATGTGAGATAAATTTATGGTGTGAACAATTTTGTGGATTTTATTAAATAGCAGATGCGGAATTATGATCGATCTTTCCGCAAAGAATTTACCCGTTTGTGCAAAATAACAGCAAAGCCACCCTAGCTGTTATCAGTACTGCGGGTAAGTTTGTTTTTGTTCCATCATAGCGAGTGAGTCTTCGAACGAAGCAATCTCAATCATAAATGGTAGATTGCTTCATCCCGATGGGACGTTCGCAATGACTTACTTCTCTTATCTCGGCTTAATCATATTCTCTGGTTTCAACAAATCATCCAATTCAGCTTTGGATAATAATTTTTTCTCAAGCACCAATTCATAAACACCACGATTTGTATCAAGTGCTTCTTTAGCAAGCTTTGTACAAGTTTCATATCCAAGAGCAGGATTTAATGCAGTTACAATTCCAATACTCCCTTCAACAAGTTCTCTGCATCTTTCCACATTCGCGGTTATTCCATCAATACATCTTACTTTAAGTGTCATCATTCCGTTCTTAAGCATCTCAATTGATTCAAATAAACTTTGTACAATAAGTGGTTCAAAAACATTAAGCTCAAGTTGTCCGCCTTCTGCTGCCATTGTAACAGCTAGATCATTTCCAATAACTTTAAATGCAATTTGATTCATAACTTCCGGAATAACCGGGTTTACTTTTCCCGGCATTATTGATGAACCAGGCTGCATTGGAGGAAGATTGATTTCATGAATACCAGTTCTTGGACCAGAAGAAAGTAAACGCAAATCGTTACAAATTTTTGAAAGCTTAACTGCTAATCTTTTTACCGCAGATGAATACATTATAAAGGCACCGGTGTCTTGTGTTGCCTCAACAAGATTATCTGCAAGCACAATACTTAATCCTGTAACATCGCCTAAATGATTAATAACTGTTTCAGAATAATCCGGATGAGAATTAATTCCGGTTCCTATTGCAGTTGCGCCCATATTTACTTCGAGAAAAAGTTTTACATTTTGTTCAAGACGCTGAACTTCTTCATTTAACATCACAGCATAAGCTTCAAATTCCTGCCCGAGTGTCATCGGCACAGCATCCTGCAACTGTGTTCTTCCCATCTTAATTATCTGAGAAAACTCCTTTGCTTTATTTCTGAATGATTGAACTAATTCCTGAAGTACTTCTGTAAGTTTTTTGTTTGAATTTATAAGTGCAATCTTTACAGAAGTTGGATAAGCATCATTTGTAGATTGAGAAAGGTTAACATGATTATTTGGATGACAATGTTGATAATCGCCTTTTTCATATCCCAAAATTTCAAGAGCACGATTTGCAATCACTTCATTTGCATTCATATTTGTTGATGTTCCTGCACCGCCCTGAATCATATCTACAACAAAGTGCGAGTGAAATTTTCCATTAATTATTTCATCACAGGCTTGTACAATTGCATCTGTAATTGGTTTTGATAAAAGTCCAAGTTCATTGTTAGCTAATGCAGCAGCCTTCTTTACCATTGCAAGTGCTTCGATCAACACAGGATAAAAACTTAAAGTAACTCCGCTTATATTAAAATTCTCAAGCGCACGCAAAGTCTGTACACCATAATAATATTCGTGCGGAACTGCTCTATCACCAAGTAAATCGTGTTCATTTCGTGTTCTGCCAGATTGATATTGTGCAGCAACATTTATAACACGAGTGTTAGAGGCGCTCATTCTTCTTGAAATAACTCTTCCGATACTTGAAAGTATTGCAAGTGCAGTTTCGTTTTGTTCTTTCATCAATTCTTTAAAATTATCTCGTGATAGTGTTACGATAACAGAATTGATTGTTGCTCGTGCAGAAGTTGAATGAGGTGAATCATCCATCAAAGCGCCTTCGCCTATAAAATCGTATTTGCTGAATATTGATAATCTTTTTTCTCCACCATAAGGAGTTCGTTTAAATAATTCAACTTCGCCTTCGTAAATCAAAAAAAGATTCTGACGAATATTATTTTCATTAAATACCATGCTGTTAATTGGAAAATTTTCAACTTTAACTTTGTCGCAGATTGCTTCTAGTTGTGAATCATTCAATCCTTTAAAAAGCTGGATATGTTTTAAAAATTCTTTAATAACTGTTTTTTCCATTTTTATACCTTATGTGATAAAATTTACTTTTCAAATTTACTTCTATTTTCATCAGCTAAGAAAATTAAATCAAGTTTTTGATACTTATTTCTAGAATTATACCCATTTCACTTAATTTGAATTCCCTTCTCAAATAGCTAAATTTGGCTTCATTTTTCAACAATTATGATATAAAAAATGCGTTATCCTTTTACAGAAATAGAATCCAAATGGCAAAAGTTTTGGGAAGACAATAAAACTTACAAAACCGATTTATCTAAAACGGATAAAAAACTTTATACGCTTGTAATGTTTATTTATCCTTCCGGTGCAAAACTTCACATCGGGCATTGGTACAATTACGGACCAACAGATAGCTGGGCACGTTTTAAAAAACTCCAGGGCTATAATGTTTTTGAACCGATTGGTTACGATGCTTTTGGATTGCCGGCAGAAGGTTACGCAATCAAAACTGGAATTCATCCGCAAGACAGCACACTAAAAAATATTGATGACATTCGTGAACAACTTAAAAAAATGGGTTGTATGTACGATTGGGATGCTGAGTTAATGACTTGCGCTCCTGAATATTACAAATGGAATCAGTGGATTTTTCTTCAAATGTACAAACGCGGATTAGCCTATAGAAAAAATGCGCCTGTAAATTGGTGTCCAAAAGATCAAACTGTACTTGCAAATGAGCAAGTTGTAGATGGCTGCTGCGAACGCTGCGGTACAACTGTTATTCAAAGAAATCTTTATCAATGGTTTTTTAAGATTACTGATTATGCAGAACAACTACTTGATGGACACAATAAAATCGATTGGCCTGATGAAACAATTTTAAAACAAAAAAACTGGATTGGAAAAAGCGAAGGTGCAGAAGTTACTTTTAAAATAGTCGATAACAATGAAGATGAAATAAAAGTTTTTACAACTCGGCCTGATACATTATTTGGTGTTACATATGTTGTGCTTGCACCGGAACATTCTCTCGTTGATAAAATTACTAAACCAGAATTTAAAGCTGGTGTTGATGCGTATCGTGAATCAACAAAAAAATTAACTGAGATTGAACGTACCTCAACAGTAAAAGAAAAAACCGGAGTTCCAACTGGAGCTTTTGCAATCAATCCAGTAAATGGGGAAAAAATTCCTGTTTGGATTGCTGATTATGCACTTATCACATACGGAACCGGTTGTGTTATGGCTGTTCCAGCACACGATGAAAGAGATTTTGAGTTTGCTAAAAAGTTTAATCTTCCAATCCGCAAAGTAATTTTGCAAGATGGAACAAACGAGAATGATGAATTGAATTCTGCTTTTACTGAAGTTGGTACGATGATTAATTCAGGACAGTTTAATGGTGTGAGATCTGATGATGGAATAACAAAAGTTATAAAATATCTTGAAGAAAATAATTTTGGCAAAGGAAAAATAAATTATCGTTTACGTGATTGGTTAATTTCCCGCCAGCGTTATTGGGGAACACCTATTCCGATTATCCATTGCCCAACTTGTGGTGAAGTTCCTGTTGATGAAAATGAATTGCCGGTTGTACTTCCTTATGATGTTGATTTTAAACTTGGCGGCGAATCTCCGCTTGCGCGAAATGAAAAGTATATAAATGTAAAATGTCCAAAGTGCGGAACTGATGCCAAACGCGATCCAGATACTATGGATACGTTTGTAGATTCTTCATGGTATTACTTACGTTTTCTTGATCCAAAAATTTCTACATCTGCATTTAACAAAGAGCTTGCAAATAAATGGGCTCCGGTTGATATGTATGTTGGAGGTAAAGAACATTCGGTTATGCATCTTTTGTATGCAAGATTCTTCCACAAATTTTTACGTGATATTGGTCTTGTTAACAGCGATGAACCATTTGCAAAACTTGTACATCAAGGTGTTATCACAAAAGATGGCGCTAAGATGTCTAAGTCCAAAGGCAATGTTGTAAATCCAGATGAGTTTACTTCAAAATACGGCACAGATGTTTTCAGAATGTATTTAATGTTTATGGGTCCGTATGATCAAGGTGGTGATTGGAGTGATAAAGGAATTTCTGGCGTTGAGCGTTTTGTAATTCGTAGTTATGAATTGTTTAATCAGTATTCTGATATTATCAAACAAGCTACTGCAAAAGATAAATATGATATAGCTTCATTATCTGACAATGAGAAAAAAGTTTATCGCAAATTAAATCAGACACTAAAGAAGTTTGGCGAAGAGATTGAACATTTCAGATTCAATACTGCAATCGCTTCTTTAATGGAATTGATAAATGAACTTAAAGTTTTGGAAAATTGCAGTAAAGAAATTCAGAGTTACGTTTTGCAAAGATTTGCATCCATGCTTGCACCGGTTGCACCTCATCTTGGGGAAGAATGCTGGCAGATAATTGGGAATGAAAAATCAATCTTCCAGAATCCGGTTGTGTTTGAAGTTGATAAAGATGCATTGATTGAAGATACAGTGAACATTGCAGTTCAGGTAAATGGCAAGTTACGTGCAACTATTTCTGCTCCAATGAACAGCGAACAAGATGCTGTTAAACCACTTGTATTTGCAGATGAAAAAGTAACCAAGTTTACTGATGGTAAAACAATTGTAAAAGAAATATTCGTAAAAAATAAAATTTATAATATTGTTGTTAAGTAGATAGGAAATTAAATGTTAGACATAAAACTTATTCGTGAAAATCCTGAAAAAGTAAAACAAGGTATTGCAAACAAGAATGAGAAGAATCGTATTGATGAACTTCTTGAGCTCGATAAACAGAGAAGAGATATCATCGCACATGCTGATGAATTGAAATCAAAACGTAATTCTGTTTCTCAGCAAGTTGGACAAATGAAAAAATCCGGACAGGATGCAACAGAAATTATTGCCGAGATGAAACGAGTTGGTGATGAGATTGCTGAGTATGATGGAAAGTTAAGAACAATTGAAGAAGAGATTGATACAATTTTAAGATTCATTCCTAATCTTCCGCACTCATCTGTTCCAGTTGGAAAATCTGCAGAAGAAAATGTTGAAGTAAGACGCTGGCTGCCGGAAGGATTTAAATTTGAAAATGATTTTAAACCAATGGATCACGTTGAACTTGGTAAAAAACTAAACATACTTGATTTTGAACGCGGTGCAAAAATAAGCGGTTCTGGTTTTCCTGTTTACAAAGGCAAAGGCGCAACTCTTGAACGTTCGCTAATCAACTTTATGCTGGATTATCATTTACAAAATCATAACTACTCAGAAATTTTTCCACCATTTCTTGTGAACAAAGAATCATTACGCGGGACAGGTCAGCTTCCAAAAATGGAAGAAGATATGTACACGATTGAAAAAGATGGATTGTATGCAATTCCAACAGCTGAAGTTCCTATCACAAATATTCATCGTGATGAAATTCTTAATGAAAAAGAATTGCCGATAAAATATGTTGGTTACTCTGCTTGCTTTAGAAGAGAAGCCGGTTCTTATGGAAAAGACTCAAAAGGATTTTTACGTGTTCATCAATTCAACAAAGTTGAGATGGTAAAATTTGTAAAACCTGAAACATCCTACGATGAATTAGAATTACTCGTAAAAGATGCTGAAGATATTTTGCAGGCTTTAAATATTCCATATAGAATTTTAATGCTGTGTTCCGGTGATTTAAGTTTCTCCGCAGCAAAATGTTATGATATTGAAACGTGGTCACCGGCAGAAAACAAATGGTTGGAAGCATCATCCTGCAGTAACTTTGAAGATTTCCAGGGACGTAGAGCAAATATCCGTTTTAGAAACGAACAAACTAAAAAACCAGAGTTCGTTCACACTCTAAATGGCAGCGGTTTAGCTACAAGCAGATTGATGGTATCGCTATTAGAAACTTATCAGACTCCAGAAGGAAAAATTGTTGTTCCTAAAGTACTGCATAAATATACAGGTTTTAATGTTATAGATTAACACTTTTCATCCTGAGTGAAGACGAAGGATGATTTTTATATAATGTAATGTCACACTTCTATTTCGCGTAATGTGACATTGATAATCTAAATTTGAGACTTGAATCACCCCGAAATAGCTTCGGGGTTTTTATATTCGCACAGTGATTGAGCAATAAAAAAAGTATCTTACTCTAAATCAAAATCTTACACTTACACGTTATTAATGAAAAACCTTTTAACGCTTAAAAAATATTTTATTAAGTACAAAACCAAACTATTGTGGGGAATGCTTTTTATTCTTATTTCAAATGCGATGACGGTTTATCTCCCCATACTACTTAAAGACTCAATCAACGAAATTCAAAAAAATGCTACATCATCGATACTTTTAAATTACGCACTTTTGATTGTTGGAACTTCGATCGTAGCCGGTGTTTTCAGATACTTAATTCGCCAAACAATAATTGTAGTATCACGAGAAATTGAATATGATTTACGCGGTGATTTTTGGGAACACATTCAAAAACTTCCACTAAAATATTTCCAGAATAACTCAACCGGAAATATTATGTCTCACGCTACCAACGATATAAATGCTGTACGTGGATTCATTGGTCCTGCAGTAATGTACTCAATCGATACCGTAATAAGATTAGTAATCGTTGTTGCGATAATGATATCATTAAATTTTTCTCTTACTATTTATGCTTTATTGCCGCTTCCAATTTTATCATATGGAGTTTACAGAGTTGGAAAACTTATTCATGAGAAGTACACAAAGATTCAGGAAAATTTTTCTCAATTAACAACTCGTGCACAAGAGAATTTTTCCGGAATACGAGTTATTAAATCTTATGTACGCGAAGCAAATGAAATAAAAAGATGGAACGAACTCAGCCAGGAATTCCTTCGTAAGAATATGAACCTTGTTCGCATTCAATCTCTGATCATGCCCATTCTAACTATAATTACCGGCATCTCAATCATCGTTGTAATTTGGGTTGGCGGAATCAAGGTTATCGATGGTGAAATGAATCTTGGTGAGATGGCTGCTTTTGTAATGTACTTATCAATATTAATCTGGCCTGTAATCGCTTTTGGCTGGGTAATGAATATTATCCAGCAAGCAGAAGCAAGCATGAAACGATTAAATAAAATTCTTAACGAACCTTATGAAATTCAGGATTCATCTTCAACAGATTTATCACTTAAAGAACTAAAAGGTGAAATCGAGTTAAGAAATGTTTCCTTCAAATATTTAGATTCATTACCTGATGTTTTAAAAGATGTTAATCTTAAAATTCCGGTTGGATCAACGCTTGCAATTGTTGGACATACCGGTTCCGGTAAAACAAGTCTGATTAATTTAATTCCAAGACTTTATGATGTTACTTCCGGAGAAATTTTTATTGATGGCAAAAATGTAAAAGATATTCCACTTGATGTTTTGAGAACTAATGTAGCTGTGGTTCAGCAGGAATCATTTTTATTTTCAGATTCTGTTTATGGAAACTTATCTTACGGTTTACGCGAAACAGATAAGCAAAGAGTTGAAGAAGTTTCTCGCATTGCAAACTTTGATAAAGATGTTCAGTCTTTTCCAAATGGATATGATACAGTAGTTGGTGAAAGAGGAATTACATTTTCCGGCGGGCAGAAACAAAGAGCATCTTTAGCAAGAGCACTTGCTACAAATCCTAAAATATTAATTCTGGATGATTCATTTTCAGCTGTTGATACACACACAGAAGAAGAAATCTTAAAGAACTTAAAAGAGTTTATGAAGAACAGAACAAGTATAATTATCAGTCATAGAATTTCTACTGTTAAAGATGCTGATAATATTGTTGTTCTTGAAAATGGAAGAATTGCAGAGCAAGGTACTCATTCAGAACTTGTTGGAATGAACGGAATCTATGCTGAATTGCATTACAAACAATTGTTAGAAAAAGAACTTGAAGAATTGAACTGATGGCTGACAACAAACAAGACGACGAAATATTAGGAAAAGCATACGACTCAAAGTTGATGAAGAGGCTTCTTACTTACATTAAGCCTTACAAGAAGTATGTTATCATCGCAATATTGTTAAACATTTTTGTAGCCTCACTTGGTCCGCTTCGTCCCTATCTAACAAAAGTAGCAATTGATGATTACATAGTTAACGCAAACTATCATGGATTAATGATAATTGCATTGTTGCTTTTTGGATCATTGATATTGCAAGCTGTTGTCCAATATTTTCTAACTTATTATACTCAATATCTTGGGCAAAGAACTCTTTACGATATCCGCACTCAAATATTTGAGCACACACAAAAGCTTGCATTAAAATATTTTGATAGAACTCCCATTGGCAGAATAGTAACCCGCACAACAAATGATGTTGAATCATTAAGCGAATTATTTTCATCCGGAATTGTTATGGTTTTCAGTGATGTTTTTATCATCATCTGGATTTTAGTATTTATGTTCTCGATGGATATTCCACTTTCGCTCGTTACTCTCTCTGTTTTGCCTGTTCTTATTTACGGAACATTTCTGTTTAGAAAAAAAGTTAGAGAAACTTATCGTGATGTTCGGTTTCATCTTGCAAGATTGAATTCTTATATGCAGGAACACGTAACAGGAATGAGCGTTGTTCAGATTTTTAGAAAAGAAAAAGATGAATTAAATAAGTTTTCAAGTATCAATGCAGATCATCGCGAAGCAAATATTAAATCGATTTTTTATTATGCGCTTTTCTTTCCTGGTGTTGAGTTGCTTAGCTCAATTGCAATAGCATTAATTATTTGGTACGGTGGTGGAGAAGTTGTGCAGAAGAGTGTTGGAATAGGTGATCTATTTGCATTTATTCAATTTACAGAAATGTTCTTCCGTCCGATTCGTGATCTTTCTGAAAAGTACAACATAATGCAAACATCTATGGCTTCATCAGAAAGAATTTTTAAACTCTTGGATAACGATACATTTATTAAAAATCCTGAAAACCCGATTAAGTTAAATGGAGTTAAAGGTGATATCCAGTTTAAAGATGTTTGGTTTGCTTATGATGATGAAAATTATGTGCTAAAAAATATCAACTTCAACATAAATCCAGGTGAAACAGTTGCGATTGTTGGACATACCGGAGCTGGAAAATCCACCCTAATAAATATTCTTACAAGATTTTATGATATCAACAAAGGCTCAGTTTTATTGGATGGAATTGATATCCGAAAAGTTGATAAACGAGATTTAAGAAAATATATTTCAATTGTTTTGCAGGATGTTTTTCTCTTTTCCGGTACTGTTGAATCAAACATCAATATGGATAATGATGAGATTAGTTTAGAAAAGATAATGCATTCCGCAAAAACTGTTGGAGCTGATAAATTTATTTCCAACTTGCCAAACAAGTATAGTGAAGAAGTAAAAGAACGTGGAGCAACTTTAAGTGTTGGACAAAAACAATTAATTTCTTTTGCCCGTGCTTTAGCTTATGATCCAAAAATCTTAATTTTGGATGAAGCAACTTCAAGTATTGATACTGAGACAGAGCAATTGATTCAATCTGCAATTGAAAAACTTCTTGTTGGAAGAACCGCAATTGTAATTGCTCATCGTCTTTCAACAATACAAAATGCAGACAAGATTATTGTTTTACATAAAGGTGAAATCAGAGAAATCGGGAATCATCAGGAATTGCTTGCTAAACGTGGAATCTATTACAAACTATACCAGTTACAGTACAAAGATCAGGAATTGAGAAAATCCAACTAACACAAATCCTAAAAAGGGAGAACTGAAATGGAAAGAATTAAGTTCAACACTCTTGCCCGCCACATTTACGAAGAAGAAAGAAAATATCCCGAAGCAACCGGAGAACTTTCTGATCTTCTGCACGATCTTTCACTCGCTGCAAAAGTAATTTCGCTCGATGTTAACAAAGCCGGACTGGTTGATATAATCGGTTTTACCGGTGAAGAAAATGTTCACGGTGAAAAAGTAAAGAAGCTGGATATTTTTGCTAATGATATGATGATAAAAGCAATGGATCACGGCGGACATCTTTGCGTAATGGCTTCTGAAGAAGAAGAAGATATTATTCACATTCCACCAGAATTTTATCTTGGTAAATATGTCCTTTTATTTGATCCTCTTGATGGCTCATCAAACATTGATGCAAATGTAAGTATCGGAACAATCTTTTCTATTTACAAAAGAGTTTCCCCCGAAGGTGGACCAGGAACAATGGAAGATTGTTTACAACAAGGGCTAAAGCAAGTTGCCGCCGGTTATATTATTTATGGATCAAGTACCATATTTGTTTACACTTCGGGAAACGGTGTACATGGTTTTACTTTAGATCCTTCTTTTGGTGAATTTATTTTATCTCATCCTGATATTAAAACTCCAAAGAAATCTAAAATATACAGCATCAACGAAGGCAATTATCTTTACTGGCATCCGGGATTAAAAAAATATATTAAGTGGCTTCAGGAAGAAGATGTAGCAACTGAAAGACCGTATTCATCCCGCTACATTGGCTCAATGGTTTCTGATATTCATCGAAATCTTTTGTATGGCGGTATTTATATGTACCCTGCTGATTCAAGAAATCCAAATGGGAAACTAAGATTGATGTATGAGTGCAACCCAATGGCATTTATAGTTGAGCAAGCCGGCGGAAGAGCAACAAATGGAAAACAAAGAATGCTGGATATTAAACCAACTTCTTTGCACGAACGAACTCCAATTTTTATTGGAAGTGAAGAAGATGTTTTACTTGTTGAAAAGTTTATGCGCGAGTATGAACCGATAGAAGTGAAATAATAGCTTAATATATATTATGATAACAAACCCATCTCCACACAGGAACTGGGTTTGTTAATTCTAGTATTACTTAATTTTTAATAATTCTTCATCAAGTTTTTTTGCAAGTTCCTCTTTAGAAATTCCTTCATAATTTATCTTGGAGGTCTTTAATAAAATCTTTGGAGCATCACCCTCTCCATTCAAATATTTAAACAAACAATATGACAATCTGTTTCTGTCATTCGGGATTGGAATATATTCCTTAAAAGTTTCTACCATTGAATAAACTTTAGATTCAAGTGAATCTTCCGGAGCTTTTTTTACTTTTGGAGGAGGCAAAGTTGACATAAATCAGTCCTTATTAAATTTTATGGTCTAAAATTAGGCACTAAATCAAAAAGTTCAAATCATTTTGTGGATATAACTTTTCTAATTGATAAATTTGTGCAAAGATTAAACAAAGATTTACTTGACAGTCGAAGAATTATCAAAACTTAATAGAATTCTAATCATCAGGCTCAGCTCGCTTGGAGATATTCTGCTTACCACGCCTTTTTTACGTGCTATCAAAACGCAATTTCCTCACATTAAAATTGATATGCTGATAAGAGAAGAATATGTTGATGTTATAAAGTTAAATCCTTACATAGACAAAAAGTTCTTGTTCAAGAAAGACGATAAAAATAACAACGTTTTAATAGAACAATTAAAAAATAATAACTACGAATTGGTAATTGATCTACAAAATAACCTTCGTTCTAAAAAAGTTGTTTCATCATTAAAGACAAATAATGTAAAGTTAGATAAACGAAGTTTTGATAAATTTTTATTGGTGAATTTTAAGGTCAATAAGCTCAAGGAAGCATCACAGATTCCCGTTAGGTATTCAAATACAATTCAAAAAATTAAATTAGATGAAAAAGGGCTGGATCTTTTTACAGACAAATCTGCAAACGCAGAATTAAGTGGAAAAAATAATCTTATAGGATTTTGCCCGGGTGCAAGACACTTTACAAAGCGATGGCCAAAAGAATATTTCATTGAACTCGGTAATAAACTAACACAAGATGGCTACATGATAGTTTTATTCGGTGGGAAGATTGATAAAGAAATTTGTGCAGAACTAGTAGATAAAATACCCGATGCAATTAATTTGTCAAATAATGATGAATTACTTCAAACCGCGGCTGATATGAAATTATGCAAAGCAGTTATTTGTAATGATTCCGGTTTAATGCATACTGCTTCTGCAACTGGCACAAAAGTAATTGCAATATTCGGATCAACAGTTAAAGAGTTTGGATTTGCTCCTTACAACTGCAGTAATTTAATCTTAGAAAACAATTCCTTAACTTGCCGTCCGTGTTCACACATTGGGCGAAGTGATTGCCCCAAGAAACACTTTGATTGTATGAAATCAATTAAGCCTGAATTTGTTTTTGAAAAGCTAATATCATTTTTAACTCTATTATGAATTTAATCTTTAACATATTTTATAATTACTTAGTATTGCCGCTTCTGTATGCAGCTTTGCGTTTTGCAGGATTGTTTAACAAAAAAATACGGACAGGAATTTTAGGGAGAAAAAGGGTTTATGAAGAACTAATACTTAATGCAACATCAATCAATAAGAATAAAAAACTTATCTGGTTTCATTCATCTTCTCTTGGCGAGTTTGAACAGGCAAAACCTATAATTGAGAAGCTTAAACAAGAAAAAAATGTGAATGTACTAATTACTTTTTTTTCACCTTCGGGATATGAGAACTCCAAAAAATATCCTTTTGCAGATTTAATTTCTTATATACCATTCGATACAAAATCAAACGCCGAAAAATTTTTATCCATAACAAATCCAACTCTTGCGGTTATTATGCGTTATGATGTATGGCCCAATATGATTACATCGCTAAAGAATAAAAAAATCCCTATATATCTTGTTGATGCAACATTAAGAAGTAATTCACCAAGAAAATATCCATTGTTAAAATCCTTTCACAAAATATTATTTGGCAGTCTTTCCAAAATCCTAACGGTTTCAGAATCTGATGCAAATGAGTTTAAGTCCTTTGGTTTTGATGATAAAAAAGTAAGTGCGGTTGGCGATACACGCTTTGACAGAGTTTATCAGAGAAGTTTGTTAGCAAAGAGCAAACATCTTATTAAATCGGACATTTTGCAGAATAAAAAAATTTTTGTTGCAGGAAGTACATGGGAACAGGACGAAGAAGTAATATTTCCGGCTTTCTTAAAACTTGTATCTGTTGATGATAATGTTTTGATGATTGTTGCTCCTCACGAGCCAACTTTGCTTCATCTTGAAAAAATTGAAAATGAATTTGCAGGAAAAGTTAAGACAATTCGTTTTTCACATCTAAATAATTATTCAAATGAGAGAATTATTATTGTTGATTCAATCGGCATACTACTTACGCTCTATACTTATGCTAATGTAGCTTATGTTGGAGGTAGTTTCAAACAAAATATACATAACGTATTAGAAGCAGCTGTTTATGGCACTCCTGTGTTATTTGGACCCAAAATTGAAAACTCACAGGAAGCGATGAAACTCGCCGAAATTGGTGGTGGAATTGTTATAAATAACAAAAGACAGGCTTATAAAAATCTCAGAAGATTATTTTCAGATGAAGAGTTACGGGCTAAAGCCGGAAATATCTCTGCAACATACGTCCAATCGAACATTGGAGCTACACAAAAAATACTTGAAGCGATTTATAAATTGATTTAAAAATTATATATACCTTTCCATTAAAACATTTAAGTGATGTTTTTCGTGTCCAACAGTCATAAACATTAATGCTAAGACTGTTACTTCATAACCACTTGCTGTTCCCTTGTTTTGTAAGACTGATTTGTCAAAGCCTCCAAATAATAAAATATTAGATTCACGTAGTAATCGGTATTCATAATTTAAATCAAAAAGCTGGCGTTTATTAAAATTGCCGTTAGAAACATACATATCTTGATCCATGCCTGGAAGCGGATTAGTTTCTCCTCGCGCAATACATAAAGCCCGATATGCAAATATTCTTTCAACATCCATCATATGACCGATAACTTCTTTAACAGTCCACTTACCTTCTGCGTATTTGTAATTACCTTTACTCTCGGAAAAAGAATTTAAAACGTTTTGCGAATCCATATTTTGCTCTACCAGAATTCGGAAAATATCATCACCCTTAACAAGGTCTACATATTTTTGGTAGTATTCACCGTAATCTCCCTTAGCCGGACGCATAAATCCTCCAGAAAATATTCTTAATTATTATTCCATATTTCAATTTTAAATTCACCTTTGGAATTTGCAACAGCTCTCATCATACTAATTGTGTTAAATGGCATCTCATAATTGCCATCTTTATCCAGAGCAACAATTCCGCCACTTTCTTCAGGCAATCTTTTATAAATCATTTCATCGCATGCTTGTTTTAATGTATAACCCTTATATTCCATTAAGGCAGAGATATTAAACGCAACGGTGTTTTTAATAAATAGTTCTCCCCATCCTGTAGCAGAAACTCCGCAAGTATTATTGTTGGCATAAGTACCGGCATTTATTAATGGTGAATCACCAACTCTGCCTGGCATTTTGTTTTGTCTGCCGCCTGTTGAGGTTCCTGCTGTAATATTCCCATATTGATCAAGGGCAACACAACCGACAGTTTCACCCTGCTGCTTTGGAAGTCTTGAATTAAGCCATTTCTGATACTGTGTTGAATCGTGAAAGTATGAATTGGGAACAACATCAACACCAAACTGAATTCCTAAATCATCGGCACCTTTACCAGCAAATAGAATGTGATCAGTCTTTTCCATTACTAGTCGTGAAAGTGAAATTGGATTTTTAATTATTGTAACTCCTGTAACCGCACCGCTGGAAAGATCTTTACCCTGCATTATGGATGCATCAAGTTCGTGCTTGCCCTCAGAAGTAAATACAGCACCCTTACCTGCATTAAATAGAAAATTGTTTTCTAAATAGTTTATTACTTTCTCAACTGCATCCAGACTTGTTCCACCATTCGCTAAAATCTTTTTGCCAATGTTCAATGCTTCGGTTAATGATGAAATATATTGTTGCTTAAGCTCTTCAGGTGAATCTTTGGGGAAATATCCAGCTCCGCCGTGTATAACAATTGTATATTTACCACTTAACTGTTGAGCATAAAGATTTGAATCTATTTGTAAGACAAATAAAAGAAAAAAGAGAATTGAAAAAATAATTTGGTTCAGTCGATACATTTGAGCTCGCTCCACTATTCAATAATCTAACTGAAAGTTTTTAACTGACTATAACTTAATAAAATTTTATTTAATAATCTTTGATTGAAAAATATTATGATAAAAATTAATTGGTTTGTGATGAAAATAATTTTAATCCTACTATCCCGATCACAATTAGAAGAATAAAAAAGATTCTTACAAGTTCTTTCGATTCGTTGAACAGGATAATACCTAGTATAGCCGTTCCAACAGCACCAATCCCTGTCCAAATCGCATAAGCTGTTCCGATCGGAAGATGCTTAACTGCATAAGCTAACAATCCCATTGAAATTATCATACAAACAATTGTAAACACTGAAGGCCATAATTTTGAAAACCCTTCAGTGTACTTTAAACCAATAGCCCAGGCAACTTCGAAAAGTCCTGCAATAAATAAAATTATCCACTGCATATTATTCTAACTTTCCGTTTTTAATTTCATTTCCTAATTGATTGGCTTTGTAAAGATCACGAATCGCTTCCATCATTCCAAGAGCACTTACACAAACGGTTCTGTTCGCTTCTGTTGTATAAATAAAATTACTAGGCAAGCTTTCAATATTTCCGTCAAAAGCTAACCCAACAATTTCTCCCTTAACATTTATAACTGGACTTCCCGAATTTCCACCTACAATATCATTGGTACTAATAAAATTCAACGGTGTTGAAGGATCAAATTCTTCTGGTAAATCTTCAAAATATTTTGGAAGATTAAACGGAAACTTTTTATCAAAAGAGTAATAACGATCTAATGCTCCATAAAAAGTTGTTTTTATAGGCGCACGAGTTCCATTGTAATCATATCCTTTCACAATTCCATCAGCTAAACGCAATGTTCCTGTTGCATCGGGTGGAATTGCATCTCCATAAACTTTGTAAAGTGCTTCACCTAATGCTTGGTTTAATATTTCTTCTCTATCTACTCTAGCCTGATTTTCATCCTGCATCTTTTTCAATTCATCTTGAGTATTTAAGACATAATAAATAAACGGATCATTTGAATTTAAAATCCGCTCATATCCGCCATCTGTCAAACTTAAAAGTTTTTCTTTGCTGACAAGATTAGATTTTGCAATGATTTCATATACGGCTTCTTCAATAGATTTTGTCCCGATCAAATCACTCACCAGTTTGTTATCAGCAGAAAGATTGTTCTTTAATATATTAAGTTGAATAACCAATAATTGCTTTTGTAAATCCTCATTTAAATCTTCCGGGAATAACTTAGTAGTTAATGAATCAAATTTTTCTTGTGTGATTTTATTCTCTTTTAATTTGTTTGCATAATCCACAAGATTTTTTGCGATAAACAAATACTGCGGTGAGTAGAAATTAATTGTGTAAGCGTAAATCTTTTTTGCATCGACTCTGGCTTGATTCCGTGAGGTTTCTATTTCATTCCAGATATTTCCATACTTCTCATTTAATTCATTATCGTTTTTAACCGATTCTCTAAAACTCTTTTCAAAATCTTTTTTCCTAGCAACTAGAAATGGATCAAGCAAAGCTTTGTATGTGCCTTGATAAACTTTAAGTGCATTACCAAATGAATAAAGTCGGGCGATAAGTTTAAAATCTTCCGCATTAGTTTCATTAACCATTTTATAATAAATGCCATACATTTCCTTAAACATTCCAACTACCATTGGATATTGGATATCTCTTGCATACTCAATCTGCGACATTGTGAAAATTCTATCTGTGCCACCTGGATTTCCAACAACAAATATTGGTTGATCTTCAACTACACCTTCCTCACTCCAGTTAAAATAAAAATCAGTTTTTATTGGTTTGCCGTTTTCATAAGCACGAAGAAATGCACAATCCAAACCGTAACGCGGATAAGTAAAATTGTCAGGATCTCCGCCAAGTTTTGCAACAAACAACTCTGGAACAAATACTAATCTTATATCATTATAAACTTTATAACCGTATAATGAAAATTTTCCACCATTGTATAATGATATTACTTTAAAAGTCAATTCAGGATTTGTCTTTGCTCCTTCAGATTTTAATTCATCTATCTTCTTATCTCGTAACTCAAGTTTTTCTATATCTGTTTTCCCTTCATCCATTGCACTTTGAATTTGCTCTGTTATATCTTTTGTTATTAATAATTGCTCAACTTTAAGATTTGGAATTGTTCTTTCTTTATCTAAAGATTCTGCATAAAATCCATCGCGCAAAATATTTTCTTCTCCCGTTTGTATTGTTGGCAGATTTCCACGAACACAATGATGATTAGTCATTATCAAGCCATCCTCAGAAACAAATGATGCTGAGCAGCCATTACCAAACTTAAGTGCACTTTTTTGAAATTTTTCCAGCAATTCGTCAGATGGTTTAAATCCATATTCTTTTTCAAAGTAATCAAGAGGAGGATTTTCAAAGGTCCACATTTTCCCCATATCAAACTTTTGTGCTTTAACTGTATCGGGATTTATTCCATAATAAGTTTGTGCTAATGTAATTTTAGTTAATAGAACAAAAGTTAAAAGAAGAATATTGGATTGGGCTTTATTTCTCATTTTCATTTCCAAATTGATGATTAACTAATTGCAAATTAAAAATTAAAGCCCGGAATCAAAAACCATTTAAACATATTCACAAAAATCCGTAGCACAGACTCAACATGTGATTGTTATGGATTTGGCTTAAAAAAAGTATTTTGCAATAAAAATTTTATAATAAGCAGACTGAAGTCTGCTCTACGTTTAATACGAAATGATTTTTATATTGTATATAAGATTTTATCACTCAAAAGAGATAATCAAGCTTACTCTATGAACATCCAAATAATCGGAACAAAAAAGTGTAAAGAAACACAAAAGGCAGAACGTTACTTTAAGGAAAGACGAATTCCATTTCACTTTAGAGATTTAACCGAAAAAGGGTTAGCCAAAGGTGAGCTTGATAATATTTCAAGAGTTATTTCTTTGGATGATTTGATTGATAGAGAAAGTAAAAGATTTAAAGACCGTGGAATGCAGTTTATGGTTTTTGATATTGAAGAAGAATTATTTACTGATCCATTGCTATTAAAAACTCCAATTGTAAGAAATGATAGACTTGTTACAGTTGGTTATAAACCTGAAGTTTGGCAAGATTGGATTAAATGATAGTCATTGTAAGTTCGATGAAGCAATCTGCCAAATATTGCAACAGATTGCTTCTCTCGTTACCTTGTTCGCAATGACGCTTACCTATCATTCTTATCTGTTCTAAATGGACAAGCAGGTAATCCTTCCTCATTATACAGATTCAAATCATCAGGATTATCAGCCCAGCCATATCTAACATATTTTGGGTTTTTAATCTTCTCATTCCATACAACAATTTTATTATTTTCAATGAAAGCACTTGCCCAAACAAATTTTTTATCAGGACCCGCAATCGCAAATCCTTTTACACATCCGTACTTGTCTTTACAAACTAATCCAGATCCAATATTCTCGAATGATATTATCATCTTTCCATTTTTGATTTTGGAACTTTTATAAGTTGGCCCAGAGAAAACAATATTTTCTCCATATGCGATTTTTCTTGCTGCTAAAGACAAACGCAATCCAACATTTTGTTTATCACGCGGATGAACATCATTTGCATTACCAATATCAATAATAACTGCTTGTCCGGTGTTTGGAAGTGTTAGTACATCTGACTGAGATTCCCTAATCATAGCCCACGGACTATCATAGGGCTCTTCAACTGGTTCTCTGTAATTTGCTAACTGAACAAAAAGAAATGGAAAGTCACCAACATTCCAGGATGCCCGCCAATCTTTTATCATATCTGAAAAAACTTTTCGATATTTAAATGCATCCTCAACATTATTTGCATTAGATTCACCTTGATACCAAATAACACCTTTGATTGGAAAATTTGTAATTGGATGAATCATCCTGTTATAAAGTAAAGTTGGAATTTGATTTGTTGCAATTTCAGTTCGTTTAACCGCACTAATTCTAAATTTCCAGTTACCGGCTAATGGTTTTACAAGTGTTAAAGATTTGAGGTAGACTGATGAAACATCACCCCAGATTCCGCCTGCGCCACCAGTATCATCAACGCGAACACACAAAACATTTTTTCCTTCATTTAAAACATTAGATGGAATTTTATAAACTCTTGGTTGATCCCATGCTTGTGTCATCTCACCAACTTTAATTCCATTTAACCATGCTATATCGGAATCATCAATTTTCCCTAACCCTAATTCAAACTCACCTTTAGCTTCTTCGGGAGTGAGATAAAAAGTTAAACGATACCAGCCAATTCCATCCAAACCATTAAAACCAGCATCTTCCCAGAAAATTGGAACAACAATATCTTTCCAATCTGATTCATCTAATTCTGATGAAGCCCATATTGGCTGGTCATTGCTCATTCCTAAATCTACATCTGAAATTCCAGGAAATATTTGTTGAAACTTTTTTAATTGATTTATGTATTCTAATTCAGCCTGATTTTTAACTTCATCCATTAACTCTTGCTGATTATTTATGTTTATAGATTTTGCACTCATCCAAGTTTCAATTCTACTGCCGCCCCAGGATGAATTTATCAATCCGATAGGAACATCAACATGTTTTCTCAATTCTTTTGCAAAGAAGTACGCTGTGGCAGAAAAATTCCCTGTGTTTTCAGGATTACTTATTTTCCAATCGCCACCTAAAATATCGTTCTCTGGTTTTTCAGAAGATGTGTTTGGAATATCCAAATGGCGAAGTTTATTGTCAAATGAATTTTTTATTTCATCTTCAGCATTGTTTGAATTTGCCACAATCCATTCCATATTTGATTGTCCTGAACAAAGCCAAACGTCTCCAATTAATATATCCATGATAACAATCTTCTCATCGCTTGATGATAAAATCATTTCAAACGGTCCGCCTTCTTTCATCATTGGTAAAGTAACTTTCCAGTCGCCTTTATCATTTACGATTGAAGTGTGTTCCAAATTGTTAAAACTAATTTTAATTGTTGCATTAGCTTCAGCCCAACCCCAAACTACAATTGGTTGGTTTCTTTGTATAACCATATGGTCTGAATAGAGTTTTGAAACTAATAATTTTGCTTCTGAAATATTATTTAATGAAAGGATGAAAATGATGAGACTAGTAATTCTAATTAAGTAATTCATGTTTTACCTGCACTTTATAAGAATAGATTGAATTGTCTTAGTCAAAATTAAGTAAATAATTCTGAATAGTATTAATCTCAAAGAACACTTAAGGCAAATAAAAACCCCGACTAAAAAAATCGGGGTTTAATAATAAATTAGTTTATTATCTAGTTTGCTTCACTCGAAGACTCACTTGCAATGACTGCAATCAATTAAACATCATAATACAAACCAAATTCGTATGGATGTGGTTGAAGAGCCATTGGTTTAACTTCTTTTTCCATTTTATATTTTATCCAGGTTTCAATTACGTCTTCAGTAAATACATCGCCTTTTAATAAATATTCGTGATCATTTTCCAGAGCTTTCAATGCTTCCTGTAGACTGCCTGGAGTTGAAGGAACGTTTTTCAATTCCTCGGGTTCCATATCGTAAATATCCTTATCAAGTGGTTCACCCGGATCGATTCGATTAATTACTCCATCCAATCCTGCCATTAGCATTGCAGAAAATCCTAGATAAGGATTACCTGAAGCATCAGGACATCTAAACTCAACACGTTTAGCTTTTGGTGATGATGAATACATTGGTATTCTTATCGACGCACTTCTGTTTCTTTGCGAGTAAGCTAAGTTAACTGGAGCTTCAAATCCTGGAACTAATCTTTTGTAAGAGTTTGTTGTTGGATTTGTAAATGCAAGTAAACTTGCTGCGTGTTTTAACAATCCACCAATAAAGTATAATCCCATTTCACTTAATCCGGCATAACCAGAGCCAGCAAAAAGTGGTTTACCTTTTTTCCAAAGTGAAGTATGAACGTGCATACCGCTTCCATTATCACCATAAATTGGTTTTGGCATGTAAGTAACTGTTTTGTTATTCTTTTTTGCTGTGTTCTTTACAATGTACTTGAACATCAACAACTGATCAGCAGCTTTAACAAGAGGCATAAATCGCAAATCAATCTCGCACTGACCACCACTTGCAACTTCGTGATGCTGTGCTTCAACATCGATTCCGCAATTGATAAGATTAGTAACCATTTCATTTCTTAAATCCATCAAAGAATCTGTTGGTGGCACTGGAAAATATCCTTCTTTAAATCTTGGTTTGTAACCAAGGTTAGGATTTTCTTCTCTTCCGCTGTTCCATTTTCCTTCAATAGAATCAACGACATAAAAACTTCCGTTTGGCTGTGAATCAAATCGCACATCATCGAAAACAAAAAACTCTGCTTCAGGCCCGTAATAAACCGTATCAGCAATTCCTGTTGAAATAAGATAAGCTTCGGCTTTTTGTGCGATGTTACGCGGACAGCGGGAATATTTTTCTTTTGTTGCTGGTTCATAAACATCACAAATTAAACTTATTGTTGGGGCTTCAATGAATGAATCCACAAACATTGTTTCTGCATCCGGAATCAAAAGCATATCGCTTTCGTGAATTGGTTTCCAACCACGTATTGAAGAACCATCAAAACCGTAACCATCTTCAAATGAACCTGCATTAAAATGAGTAACAGGAACTGTAAAATGCTGCCATTGTCCGGGGAAATCCATGAACTTTAAATCGACAAATTTTATTCCTTTTTCCTTTATAAACTTGAGCACCTTTTCAATTGCTCCATTAGAAGATTTTGCCATATAGTATCCTTTATGATTATTGTAAGTTATTAATTAAGAATCTCATTTGTCATACTGAACGAAGTCTAAGTTTGACGATTAAACATTTATTTCAAAAGTTTCTTTTACTGTTGATAGAACATATGTTGTTTTAGTTCCCATTACACCTTGCCATGATTGAATAATAGAAAGAACTTTTTCAAGTGCTTCAGTATTTTTAACCAAAGCCTTTAAAAGATGAGAACCTTCGCCGAGCACAGCGTGGCACTCAAGAATCTCCGGCATTTTTTCAACATTACTAATAAGATTTTTATAATGCTTTGATGAATCCATCATTACAAGAATAAAAGCCATTATATCCTGATTAAAAGCTTTACGATTTAGTTTTGCGTAGTAACCTTCAATTATTTTTTTATCCTCAAGCTTGTTCAGCCTTTCGCTAACAGAAGGAATAGATAACCTGACTTCTTCAGCGAGCTCATTTCGTTTTGTTCTTCCCTTTTTTTGTAAAGTCCGTAAAATCTGGAGATCTATATCGTCCAACATAAAAATCCTTAATTATTTAGGAATGTTTCAATTATTGGTTTCGAATATAAGGTGAGACAAAAAACATTCCAAGCTTTTTTTAAGGATTTTTAAAGATTTTACTAAAATAGTTGAGTCAGAATGAGATTTTGTATTACTTTTTTAGGCCGAAAGGAGTATAAGCTAAATTAGAGTTCTTAACTTCATTAAAAAGATCAAGATTCTTTTGCGGTCGTTCCTGCAATTTATGATAGAGATGATATTGAACAGCAATCTGATTTAGCGATTTTACTTTTACTCCATTTAAACTTAAACGGAATTCTATATCAGAATCTTCACCAATAGATGGAGCTTCGTATCGTTCATCAAAACCATTGATATCAAGTATATCTTTTTTGTTAAGTGAGAAATTACAGCCAAGTAATCCGCGGTATTTTATATTGAATGTTTTTCTTAAAAATTTATTCTCAAGATAAAAGCCTTTTTCAACATCATAAGATTTTCCAAACAATCCATCTTCAATAATTTTGAGATATTGGTTTTCAAGAAATCCATTTCTGATCTTTAGTTCAGTGAGTTCATTAGTAATTTTTTGTGAAAGGTTTACTCGTCGACCAGTAAGCACTACAGCATTTGTCTTTTCATTAAGATGCTCTTCTACAAATTTAGAATGCGGCACACAATCGGAATCAATAAATATCAAATAATCTGAAGACGATGCAAGTATAGCCTGGTTAAGAATTTTGTTTTTTCTAAATCCTTTATCAGGATGCCAGATGTGTCTAATTCGGAAAGAATAATTTGAAGTAATGGATTCAATTTCTCTAACAACTGCTTCAGTTGAACCATCATCTGCAATAATTAATTCAAAGTCCGCTTCAGTTTGTCTTTGAAACCCTGCAAGTACAAGTTTTAAATATTTGATATTATTATAAAATGCTGCAATTACAGAAGTTTTAACCATTTGGATTCAAATCTTCTTGTATTTTTTTCTTGATCTTTTTTTTCTCTTCATCCCTATCATAAGCATTAGGATTCTTTTCTACCTTTGGCGGTTTCTGGGGGACAGGAACCCGTTTCTTCTTCTTTTCGATAACTATTTTAATTTTCTTTTTCATATTACGTAATCGTAACACAGACTTAAGTCTGTGCTACAAAATCATCATTTAAAATATTGCGTAAATAAATGGCGCCAGTGCTGAGCCTTGGGTTAAAATAATCAGTCCGCCAAGCAGAACTAAAAATAAAATGATTGGCAGCAGCCACCATTTTTTTCTTACTTTTAAAAATTCCCACAACTCTGATAGTATTGATAATTTGCTCATATATTTTCTTTCTTCATAATTTCTATTCGGGAGAGGTGAGCCTCTCCCCTATGTTATCAATTCTCTGCAGTGACAGGGCAAGCCCCGTCCGCTAATTAAAACTGTCTGTCATAATCTATTTTTTGTTTAGCGGTATTCTCTCTCTTTTCCCAATAAGTGGATGCTTTCTTATCAAATCCCAATGGCATAAACTTTTTACCAACTATCTTTGCCAATAATCCAATTGGCGTTAATACAATATAATAGAGTATTGTTAAAATAACTCGCGACATCACAAATCCCATTAGTAATGCAAGCATCATCCAAAGCTTATGGAATGGACGTAAAATTGGAATTGAAATGAACGCAAGTATAACAAACAACCCACCTGTTATTGAGAAATAAACAAATGATGCTTTGCCTAAATACCATAACAATAATGAGATCAGAATAAGAACAACACCAACTGAGATTCCTGTTTTCTTTACTGCTTCGTCTGATTTATCTATATACTTTAATTCATCTTTTAACATTGTTTAATCCAATACAAATTCTTTTTTCCAGTCGCTGTCATTTTCAAGCGGTTTCTGATCTTCTTTACTTAAAATATAATTTCCAAGAACAAGATAATCCATATCAGTTCTCATAAAACATTTATATGCATCTTTTGGAGTGCAGACAATTGGTTCACCTCTTACATTAAAAGATGTATTGATTATAACAGCACAGCCGGTTTTCTCTTCAAACTTTGAAATAAGTTTATGGTAACGAGGATTAGTTTCTTTATGAACTGTTTGAAGTCTTGCAGAATAATCAACGTGAGTAATTGCAGGTATATTAGAACGAACAACATTAAGTTTTTCTATTCCCCATTTCTTATGTTCTTCATCTGTCATTGGAATGCGTCGTTCCTTCTTAACATCAGCAGTAAGAAGCATATAAGGACTAGCTTTTTCTATTTCAAAAAACTCACTTACTTTTTCATAAAGCACAGAAGGAGCAAATGGTCTGAATCCTTCTCTGAATTTTATCTTGATATTCATCGTCGCCTGCATCTTTGGTGAACGTGCATCTCCAATTATTGTACGAGAACCAAGCGCACGAGGACCAAATTCCATCTTACCATCAAACCAGCCAATTACTTTTTCTGAGTTTATAAGATTAGCTACGTTTTCAATTAGTTCATCATCCTTATATTTCTTGGCGGTTAGGTTGAATGAATGTATGAATGTATGAATTTCATCTTCATCAAACTCAGGTCCCAAGTAAGAACCTTTTTGTGAATCTGATTTTTCATCTGCTTTTCTTGGTTTATTGTGATATTTATACCAGCCAATTAAAGCAGCACCAAGCGCTCCGCCTGCATCACCAGCTGCTGGTTGAATCCAGATATTTTCAAATGGACCTTCTCTCAATAATCTTCCATTCGCAACACAATTAAGCGCAACTCCGCCCGCAAGACAAAGATTTTTTAATCCTGTTTCTTTGTAAACGTGATTGCCAAGTTTAAGAACAATCTCTTCTGTTACTTCCTGCAAAGATCTGGCAAGATCCATTTCTTTTTGAGTAAGATTAGTTTCAGGTTCTCTTGCTGGTCCTCCGAAAAGCTTGTTAAACTTTGCGTTAGTCATCGTAAGTCCCTGGCAGTAATTAAAGTACTCCATATTCATACGGAATGAACCATCATCTTTTACATCAATCAAATGATCATAAATTAACTTCTTGTACTTTGGTTCACCATATGGAGCGAGTCCCATAACTTTGTACTCGCCTGAGTTTACTTTGAATCCTGTATAATATGTTATTGCTGAATACAACAACCCTAATGAATGCGGAAATTTTATATCGGCTAAAAGCTGAACATCATTTCCATCACCAATTCCGTAACTCGTTGTTGTCCATTCACCTACTCCATCCATTGTAAGTATTGCTGCTTTGTTATATGGCGAAGGATAAAATGCTGATGCTGCGTGAGACTCGTGATGTTCCGGAAAAATAATTTTTCCTGTATAACCAAGATTATCTTTTATCATTTCTTTCATCCAGAGCTTTTCCTTTATCCACAAAGGCATTGCTTTGATGAATGATTTTATTCCAACCGGAGCATAAGCAAGATAAGTTTCCAACAAACGTTCAAACTTTAAAAATGGTTTATCATAAAACGCTACAAGATCAAGCTGCTCAGCTGTAATACCTGCATCTTTAAGACAAAACTCAATTGCTTTTTGCGGAAAGTTGTGATCGTGCTTCTTGCGCGTAAATCTTTCTTCCTGTGCAGCAGAAAGAATTTCTCCATCTTTTACAAGACAAGCTGCGCTATCGTGATAAAATGATGATATGCCGAGTATGTACATTTAAGGAATCACCTGCGGTTGCTGCTGATTTTTTATCCACTGCTCTGCCCATTCAACATTAGGTGCGATAATCGGAACTGCTGTCATCTTTCCACCAAAGCCTAAAAATCTCATCCCAAAACTCGGTAATGAAGTAACTTTAATTTGCTCCAGATTTCCCAAGTTTAAACTAACACCATATTTAACAGCTAAACCATACGTAAAGTCTGTCATTTTCTTATATAGTTTTTGATAAGTCAAATCTTGTTTGTACTGATCTTTAAATTTTTCAAATGGTTTTGGCGGAATAATTTTTTCGTCCTGCTTGTCAATCAACTTAAATATGGAGTAACCTTCTTTTAATTTCAACGGCCCATAAACATCACCAACATTCATAGTGGCAGCAATTCTGCCTATATCACCATGCTGAGTAATCGGGAATAGACCATACTCGCCGTTATTTTTTTTAGACCATTCACGTTTATTATATTTTTTTGCAAGATCTTTAAAATCTAACCCTGTATTTAATTCATTAAATATGTTTTCAACTATCTCAATGCTATCAGTTAATATTTCAATAATATTAACCAGCATCGGGTAAAATTCTGGCTGATTGTTTTTAAGATAGAAATTATAAACTTCTTCCTCACTCACCTCAACAGAATCACGGAATCCATCTTTTAATATCTGGAACAAATAGTTTTGTCTCCACATTTCAACTTCATTTCTAACTTCAGGAAGATTACCGTAGCCTCTTTCTTTACCTTCCCGGGAAAGCAATTCCTTCTCAACATCACGCCTGATTCTGTTATCAAGTGATGCACGTACATAATTTATTTTATATTCAGTCGAGTTGTATCCATCAAAAATCAGACTTCGTAAATACTCCTTAAAACTAATTGGGTCTTCATCTAGCATAATAAACGTTTTACTTAACAGCTTTTCCCCAAATACATCTTCCATTTTAAGTACATCTGCCGGTTCAAGATTTATAAGATCACCATCCTTAATAAAAAAGTTTTTCTTTTTGTATTCAAACAATGATGAAACATTTTTTGCCAAGATTTCAAAAAGTTCGGGATCAATATCAACTTTTTTATCTCTAAAAAACTCTGCGTAAAATATTTTTTGCTGCTCAATTAATTTTCTTGCTTCAAGAGTTTTACGTACTGTTTTAATTGCATCTTCCCTGTCATTAGAACCCGCCAGAATCTCTTCAGATTTATTAACGAGATAAAAAATATACCACCCATCAGGGGTTAAAACTGGCCGGGTAAAATCATTTATCTTAAGGTTGAACAGAATTTCTTCAACGCTTTCATCCATTTGTCCGAACACTATTTCCACAGGAGTTATTTGTTCTTCATACTCAGGACTTTCAATAAGTATTGAATCGAATGGGACACCGTTCTGTAGAAGTTTATGTAGATTATTTATTTCTTCAATATCATATGAAAAAAGGAACCTAACATATAGTTTTGATGAGTTTCTTTTTAGCCCAACTGACATTTCATTTTCTGAAACAACAATTTTTTCCTGGATTTCTTTCTTAAAAAGCGCATCCCGAATAAACATTTTTTCAAATGCATTTGTTGTAAACTTTATCACTTCGGTTGTATCCATTCTTCTGGATAATGCTTCTAGCGACCAAAGTTTTTCGGCTACAAGAGAGAACAAAAATTCAATTTTTTGAGATTCAACTGTGCTTTTTCTATGCCGATTTATACCGGGAGTCATTTCATATCTCTCTAAAAACTCTTTATCAGAGATTGAAATATGACCAACGCGGGCAACCGAATTATCCATAAAACTCTGGCCCTGGATTAGCGAGGTAATAAAAACTAATAAAAGACAGAGGTGCGAAAATTTTATCATTTATAAGATTTCTGAATATAAATTTTTGTTAAAAATAGTGTAATGAATTTACTAAATTCACCTATCTTAAAAAAAGTTAATTAGTAAACCACATAAGAGCAAGCAAATAAATCTAATGAGCAAAAACAAAAAAGTATCAACCAAAACTGAAGTTGAACAAAAATCAGAATCAAATAAAACCCTTAAGAAAAGCCCATTCTGGTTTTACATTATTCTTGTTGCAATTCCATTTGTATTTGTAATTCTATTAGAACTTACATTAAGATATTTTGATTACGGATATGATTTCAAATACTTTGCTCCGGCTTCTGAATATCATTCAGATAAATATTTCGCAAATCCCGATCTGCCCAGAAAATATTTCTTTAATATCAAAGCAACACCTTCTGTTGTGCCAGATGGTTTTGACATTGAGAAGAAAAGTAATGCATTCAGAATTTTTGTTTTAGGTGAAAGCAGTGCTGCGGGCTGGCCTTATGTTCCAAACGCATCTTTCTCCCGACACATAAAAAAGAAAACTTGAACTTTTATATCCTGAGAATACTATTGAAGTAATAAATCTTGGAATTTCAGCTATCAATTCTTACACAATCAGAGATATTGCTTACGGTGTTGTTGAGATGCAGCCTGATCTGATACTTATATACACAGGACATAATGAATATTATGGTGCGCTTGGAGTTGGTTCATCAGTTAATATGGGTTACTCAAGAGGACTTGTAAATCTCTATCTAAAACTAAGAGATTACCGAACAACACAGTTTTTACAGAATGTTATTTCCGGAATTATAGGAATATTTAATTCTGCCGGATCAAAAACAGATGATGGTAATGAAACTTTAATGAGTAGAATGATTGGTGAGTCTTTAATTCCCATTAACTCAGATATGTTTAACAACGGCATTGATCAGTTCAGCGGCAATATGAATGATATTCTTAAAATGTTTAAGGATAGAAATATACCTGTTATCATTGGTAATCTTACTTTTAATGCTAAAGATCAAAAACCATTTGTTTCGGTTAAAGATGGGAAATGATCCCTCTGCAGAAGAAGTATATCTGGATGCGCAAAAATGAATATGAAAACGGAAACTATGTAAAAGCCAGAGAGTTATTTGCCCGGGCAAAAGATCTTGATGCACTTCGTTTCAGAGCTCCGCAACATATTAATGACGCAATCTATAAACTTGCTAAGGAATATGACTTACCGGTTGTTAACATCGATTCTTTATTCCAAGCCAAAAGCCCGAATGGAATAGTTGGTTCAAATTTAATGGTAGATCATCTGCATCCAAATTTTGCAGGTTATAGGATGATGGGTGATGCTTACTTTGATAAAATGCAAGAGGTGAACTTACTTCCAAATGGCAGTAAGTCGGCATTAACTGAAAGTAAAGCGGATAGCATATTAGAATTAAATTTTCCTTTTACTAGACTTGATTCCACAGTTGCAGAAATGAAGGTAATGCTGCTTACAGGTAATTATCCGTTTGTTCCCAAAGGATCATTAAACTATAAAGTGCTAAACTTTAAACCTAAAGACATTGTAGATACTGTTGCTATAAAACTTATGAATCAGGAAATACCCTGGGAATCTGCTCATGCATTATTATCTGATTATTATTTTAAAAAAGGTGATTACAATAATTGTATAAAAGAAATTGCAGTAATTATAGCGGAAAGACCTTACTATGATATTCCGTATAAAGATTTAATTTCTAAATTAGTTGATGGCGGAAAATTAGATGAAGCGATGGAATTTTTATTACCGCTCTACAAACTTAAACCTGATTTTTTTGCAACAAAGTGGCTGGGGCAGGTATTACTCAAACAGAATAAACATAAAGAAGCTATGGTTTATCTTCAGCAAGCTGTTAGGTTTAAAGAAGCTGATTCCCAAACCTGGTATAACCTTGGCGGGGCATACTTTTTAAACAAACAAAATGATGAAGCTATTGCTGCTTTACAGAAAAGTATAAGTTTAAATCCTCAGAACAGATTAGCAATTAATTTTTACAATCAACTATCTGCACTAACCAAAAAGAAATAAAAAGAATTCTTTTGAGGGTATTAATTTGTCATTCCCATCCCGATTTTTCATCGGGATAAACTCCAGTGGGAATCTATTTATTTTAAGTGTTATGGATTCCCGTTTTCACGGGAATGACCTATAAAACTCGACCTGTGGGATATCCTCTTAATAATTTTATTCTATAATCTATCTAACAAGAATCATCTTTTTTGTAAAAGAAGCATTATCTGTTTTTAAAGTATAAAAATATATTCCACTTGAAAGGTTTGAAGCATCAAATGTTGCTTCGTAAACTCCTGCACTTTGCTCACTGTTAACTAGCGTTTCTATTTCTTCTCCCAACAAAGTAAATACTTTTAGAGTAACAAAACTATATTCAGTAATGCTGTACCTTATTTTTGTTGATGGATTAAACGGGTTTGGATAGTTTTGTTCTAATTGATAATCAGATGGTAATAAATTTTCTATTCTTTCTACACCAACAGGGTTTGGATCGCCAAATAAATTATATATTGTGATTATTGGCGGTAGTACCTCTACTAGTAGAAAATTATGTGTTAGACTATCAGCAAATTCATTATTCAAAGGTTCAAAACCACCATTTATTGTATCTGCACCAGTATACTTCACAGCAAATTTATATTCATACACACCTGAGTTTGTACCTGCCGGAATATCAATTTCAAACTTCCAGTTATTATCACTAATGTGAGTTAATAATACCATATCCCCGGTTGATGTATCATCCGCGCACCAGCAACCTTCCAACATATTTCCCATTAAGGGTAGCGTACTTTTAAGTCCAATAAATTCAATTTCAGAAAGTGGAATTAGTAAGCCGTTATATTGATTAATTGCCTGTCATATCAAGTTTAGATTTAAAGTTAATGGTTCGGCCAAATTTGTCCAGGGTATATTCTGGGAACGATTATAGGCAAAGTCACAACACTGCTATCTTCACTAAATGTAAACCAGCGATCTGGACCTGTTTCCCAGCCAGTATTCATAAAATAGTAAGGTGGTGCTGCTTTAAATTTCCATCTGACAGAATCAAGAGTACTGCTAACTAATAATGTTGTAGTATAAATTCCGGGATTAAGAGTATCAACATTTGACATCATTCTACTGCCAATAACTGTGGTTTCTCCATCCCAATCCAAACCAATAACTAACAATGAATCTCGCAATGGGTCGAAAGCTCCACCTGGACCTACACCAATGATACCACTAATATCTGCAGTAAAAGTAACTGTATTTGTTGTTGTGATTTTATTCTGTTGTGAGTACGAAACAAAAGATATTACAACCAATAAAAGAATTATTAATAGCTTTTTCATATTAGTCTCTTAAGGTTTACTTAATTAGAATCATTTTTTTACTCGAACTAAAATTATCTGTTTTTAAAGTATAAAAATAAATTCCGCTTGAAAGATTTGAAGCATCAAATGTTGCCTCATAAACTCCTGCGCTTTGCTCACTGTTAACTAATGTTTCTATTTCTTCTCCTAAAAGATTAAATACTTTTAATGATACGGAACTGTATTCCGTTATACTGTATCTTATCTTTGTTGTTGGATTAAACGGGTTTGGATAGTTTTGTTCTAAAATAAATCGATCGGGTATTAAATTTTCTATTTGTTCAACATTATCAGGCGGGACTGGATATCCGAACCAATTATTAATAACTAAAGTGTTCTGAAGACCTGTTAATAATATGTTATGGTATACTCCATAAGGTAATTCATTATTAAGATAGTTAAATCCACCACTTATTGTATCAGAACCTGGATACATTACACCAAATTTGTATCCAAATATTCCACAATGTTGTCCACAATTGGTATGGTAGTATGGTAAGTCCAAATATTTTCACTAATATGAGTTAGGACTTTTATATAACCAAACGAGTATCATCTATACAACAACATGGACTTGGATTATGATAATTCCTAAAAAATGTGCTGTACCTTACTCCAACAAATTCAATTGAATCTAAAGGTATTGGTTATCCATTATATCGGTTAACCGCACCTGTCATATCAACATTAAGAGTAAAATCGATAGGATTTGTGCTAACTGAAAGTAGGACAATTTTGGAATAATAGTAGGTAAATTTATTATACCATCTGGCCCATAAACATACCACCGATCTATACCAGTTTCCCAACCACTTCTTCAAATCTTGAATCAGGATAAGCTCTAAATATCCATTCTGTTGAATCACCTTCCCAGTAGCTCCTATAACTGAAGTAACCAGTAATGTTGTTGTATAAATACCAGGATTAAACGGATCAGTATTTTCCAATTTTCTATTTCCACAATATTCTTTCCTAAATTATCCCAATCTAACCCCATCACTAATAATGAGTCTTGATTTGGATCGAAAGCCCCACCAATGCCAACTCCAAGAATACCACTGATATCGGCGGTAAAAATTATTGTGTTAGTAACTTGAATATAAACCACAAGGCAGTCATATTAAAACAATCAAAGGGATAAATGTTTCTGGAGATGTTAATGTAAATGGTCTGTTATTAATTGATTCCCAATTATCACCCGCAGGTGGATTAACTATAACATATTTAAAGATATAATTATTACCAACAAAATTTGAAGGGATTTGAAATGTACCTGTATAAATTGAATCATCATCAGTATCTGATAACTGGAACATATTACCTTGCCAAAGACCATTTGGATCACCAGCATCTGTTTGAAAATCACCACGAACTACTACATTTGCACCTGGAGGAAAGTTGCCTTCAAACATCTGCATACTCATATCAACCTGAAATGTTATGGGAATATCGCCGCCTGCTGATCTAACAGCATAAGGAGCAACCCATATTACGGATGGTGCGGTTTGATCAATAGTTGGAGTTGTGTTCCCTTGTTCATACCAGAACATTGAAAAGATATAATCAGATTCTCCAGTTGTGGCCATATATGGCGCAAGGTGACATCCATCTTCATTCATTGTATTGGTTTCGGTTAAATTTGTTGAACCAGACCAATTTGCATCAGATAATGCTCTTGTATGAACATATAGATCGCATAGTGAATCCTGAGTTTCAGGTGAACCAATAGAATATTGAACAGCAAAGAAATCACGATTCTTATTAGCAGCAATCATAATTGAAGGACCAGTTTGACCTAAACCAGGGGTGTTATCTTCGTAACCATATTTTGAATTATCATGAGCTACAGTAATTACTTTACCAGCCCATACGTTGGGAGCAGTTTCATAAATTTCAACTATCGCATTATGTAATGTAACTGAATCAGTTAAACCTGTTACAAAATGAACATTGCCATTATCATCAACTTGAATATCGCCTGAATAACTAACATATGTGTCGCCTACTTTCCAGTCCCATAATTCAGTAAAGTTTGTCAAACCTGGAATTGTTCTCCAATCCGGCACAAACCAATCACTCCAGGTAGCACCATGATCTGTTGATTTTGAATAACCAATTTCCCAACCCCCGGCACCAATTTCTTCAGTGTATGAACCTATAACACCAACATATACAACGCCATTATGTGAGACACCGCCTAAAAGAATGCCTCCATTTGTCCATCTTGTTGTGCCCCATGTTGGAGGATCAATTACTTCAACTGTTGAATAATCCTGTGTTCTCCAAAGTCTTATAGAGTTATCTGATAGATTATCAGCACACCAAAAAATCCAGGAATCATCACTAAAAGTTGGAACATTTGCTCCATAAGTCGGAGGACCTTGCTCGAGATTTGCAAAAGCTGATTGCAACAATCCTTCCGAAACACCATAGCCCAACCAACCTAAGCCAGTTGTACTTAATTCCGGCCAGGAAAAGGCTCCCAACAAATCAGCCATATTACTAGAATTAGTATAGTTTGCGAGGGTCATATTAGGATATCTGGCCAAATTTTGTGATAGCGTACCATTTTGTACTGAAGTATTACTTCTGTGCCAGCTTATTCCCAGATCTGTAGAATAATTCCACCAAAGTTCGCCACTGCTAACGGCATAAGGTGTTTTACCTCTATGAACAACAGCTAGTACCTTTGATATAGGATCATAAGCAAGTGGATTTAATGTATTAGCTGCCGGACCAAATGAGTTAGCCATAGTATCCACAGCAACATAATTTGCAGCAGTAACCGGAGAATTATTTCCTAATGGAATATAACTTTGATAAGCAGTGTTTCCTTCGTCTGTTCTAAGAGGGGCTTTTTGCTTAACAACTTCTTGAGCAAAGGTTGTATTGATAAATGCCAATGCTGCGAACAAAACCGAAATTTTTTTCATATCAAACCTCTTGAAAAAAAAGCTTATATTTTTTATTCGTTTGAGCTACAATTTCTATCTAATACTACATTAGTTTTATCTTATTAAAATCATCTTCTTTGTTAAAGTAAAGTTTTTAGTTTGCAGAGTATAAAAATAAATTCCGCTTGATAAATTAGAAGCATCAAATGTTGCTTCGTAAACTCCTGCGGATTGCTCTCCATTAAACAATGTTTCTATTTCTTCTCCTAAAAGATTAAACACTTTTAATGTTACAGAACTGTATTCCGGTATACTGTATCTTATCTTTGTTGTTGGGTTAAACGGGTTTGGATAGTTTTGTTCTAAATGATAATCAGATGGCAATAAATTTTCAATTCTTTCTACACCATCAGGAAGCGAAAGATGTCCGAACCAGTTATTTGAAACTGAAATAGGTTGATCAAATAAAATACTAAAATGGTTTGTACCAAAAGGGAATTCATTATTAAGATAAGCGATTCCACCGTTTACAGTATCTGCACCTGGATACATTGCACCAAACCTAAATTCAAAAGGTCCAAGATTAATTCCAACAGGAAGTGTTGTATCATAAGACCAGATGTTTCCGGAAGTGTGAGTTAAAACTTTCAATAAACCATTAACTGTATCATCCGGACACCAGCAATGTGTAGTCCAAGAATTTCCCAACCAAGGAACCGAACCTAATACAACGACATAATCGATTGAATCGACCGGAATCGGTTCGCCATTATACCAATTAATTGCATCCGTCATATCAACGTTGAGTGTAAAATCAATTTCATTTGTACTTGTACCAAAGTTTGGATAAATACGAGGAACGATAGTCGGCAAATCAACAACTGTTCCATCAGCTTGATAAATGTATTGTCTATTCAGACCAATCTCCCAGCCGGTATTCTGAAACCTTGAATCAGGAACTGCTCTAAACTTCCATTCTGTCGAATCACCTACTCCATTTGGAGCTGCAGAACCTGAAGTTACAGTTAGTGTTGTAGTATAAATACCTACATTAAAAGGATCGGTATTTAACATTCTTCTGTTACCAACTACATTCTTTCCTAAATTATCCCAATCCAATCCCATTACTAATAATGAGTCCTGGTTTGGATCGAAAGCACCGCCAATACCAACACCAAGAATTCCACTGATATCGGCTGTAAAGTTAAGTGTGTTTGTTACTTCTTCTATTATGGTAATATTACTATCATAATTAAAATAGTATGGACCAACAACAACTGAAGGTGAATTGAGGGAAAAAATTCTGTTGGGATCGATTTCCCAAATTTCATCTGGAGTGATAACAAACTTGTATTCATAACTATTACCAGCAAATGAATCAGGCATTGTAAATGTAACAGAGTAGATAGTGCCATAATTGTATAACATTTCATACATATTCCCCTGCCAGTTACCTAGTGAATCTCCTGCATCAGCTTGAAAATTACCACGAACAACAACTGATTGAACTTGAGGATTGAATAAGCCTTCGGCTGTGGCAACACCCATATCAACATGAAATGTTAGGTTTATGGTGCCGCTTTGTGAAAAAGAAAAAGCACTGACCAAAAAGATCAGTGCTAAAACTTTCAGTTTTTTCATATCGCACCCCTTGAAATAACTGTTACATAATGTTTATTAAAGACCTACAGATAATGAAAATCTTGATATAGGATCAAAGATTCCAAAATCTGCATAACTATAATCAAATTTTGCAAAAAATCCGCCAAAATCGTATTGAACACCAACGCCTGCTGTAAGTCCCTCTTGGGCTTCTTCCTTAAACAAAGAATTATAACCGCCGCGTAATGAAATTAAATTAGCATAAGTAATTTCAAGTCCAAGATTTCCATAAGTGGATTGGTTATTTGGAATAACTGCATCACCAGCTAATGTTAATAACCAGTCTTCATTCTTAAAAGCATTATAAGCAACACCAACATCAAAAGTTAAAGGTAATGCCCAGGATTCTGTAAGCAACTGACCGGATATATTTGAATTATTACCAGCATTTGCGGGATCAATATCAATCGGCTGCAATAATGATTTACCATCCAATTGCATTTCGGTTCCAAAGTTTGTGATATTCATTCCTAAGCTTAAACCTTCAAGCTGTGTATAGAATAAAAGCCCAACATCAATTCCAAAACCGGTTGCAGAAACATCATATATTGTTTGAGAAATATATTTTACTGTTCCACCAATGGAAAAACGATCTGTTAGATTTCTGGAATAAGAAAGAGCTATTGCGATATCTGAAGCAGACCAAAACTGCCCTGTTCCATTTTGCTCCTGTACTGTTGTAATTTCTTCTTCACCATAATCTAACTGATTGATGCTAATACCCAAGGCATTATCATCATCTAATTTAAAACCTAATACAACAAAATTAGTTCTTGAGCTTACCAGCCACTCAGCTGTGGAAGCAGTAAACTCACTCCTTGATAATCTTGACAGACCAGCAGGATTCCAAAAGGCTGTAGTAGCATCATTTGCAACAGCGGTAAAAGCACCACCCATTCCTGAAGCCCGAGGGCCAACGGGAATTGTTAAAAAGTTTGCTACAGTTGTTCCAACTTTGGTTTGCGGAAATAAATTAACCGACAAACCAAGTATTATTATTAAGAATATTTTTTTCATTTTAATCTCCGTTATATTCACTGGTAATCGGTTACTTAATTATTGCCAGTTTGCCTGTTTTCTTTTCGCTCAATCCTTCTACTTCTACAACATAGAAATATACTCCGTAGGCGATATCCAGACCTTCTTTAGTTCTTAGATCCCATTCAACTGAACCGTTATTTAAGTTTCCATCGTGTTCAAGTGATTGAACATGGCTTCCACTTGAAGTGTAAATATGCACTTTTGATTTTGCCGGCAGATTGATAAAGTACACAACTCTTTCACCGCGTCCTCTAACCGTTGGAGGTAATGGTTCTTCAAACACATTAGCAACTATATAAGGGTTAGGTACAGCTTTAACAAGTTCTAATTGTTCTTTTGCAGTATTTAAATCGTATGATGCTTTAGTTGTAGTAAACTCAAATTTATCATCACCGGAAATTGGTTTTAAGAAACGGACAAATAAAGTATCTCCACCAACCGGTACAAATTCGGAGCTATCAGCTCCGGCAATAGTTATCCTCCAGGAAAAATCCGTACCTGTTTGATCAGAAAATATTAAATTATCTCCAAAAGAGAGTGTGTCACGTCGAAATGGTTTTGTTTCAACTATTCCAAATTGTACTCTAATAGGATTGTTACGATCCGTAATATCGTACGCTCTAAAATTTACAAGTTTAGCAGGTGGTGCAGAATTACCAAATATTGCAGTAAGTTTATTTGAGCTGTCTGAATAAGTATTACTAAATGTCAGCATATAATCACGTGGAAAACGAGTACCAGCAATATTTGCAAGGACAACCTGATCGGCAGTAAATTTTAAATTTTTTGGTCTGTATATACTCCAGCCAGTAGAATCATTAAATAAAGTTCCTTGTTCTTTATTAGTGCCCGCTGTTTTTAGTCTTATGTTTAAAGTCTTTTGAAAGGTACTGTCAAAAGATAATCTTACACCATTAAAAATTACTCCATTATCTGGATCAAACGGCTGCTCTTTTACCAAATATGTACCTGCAGGATCCTGAACTGAATAATTTGTAGAAATACTAACAGGTTTTATTTCTGGAGGAGTGATTCTAAAAGAGTCATTAAAAGAAACAGTATATGTTTCATTTAATATTGCATAAGGATCCACAACCTCAAAATATGTTTTTACTGTGGTTGGGCCGCTAACTAAACTCAATTCAATTCCAGATGGTGGAGGAACATAGCCAGCAACAGGGGCGCTTGGAGTTACTGCTGCGGTATTTATATCTGTAGAAATTCTACCGAGAGCATCCTTAGAGAGGAATTTAGTATTTTCAGCTGGATAAAAATTCTTTGAAGGATCTGGATCACCTCGATCATAAGCAACAACTGCATAATAATAAGTTCTTCCGTTCTGAACATCTGTATCTACATAATAATTTTGAATACCATTATCTGTTCCCAGATCAAAAGGCAAAGCATCAAGAATGTCATTTAGCTCGGCAGATGAGGGAAACACTCCTTTAATGCCATTGATAAGATCGAACTGTGCTATTGGTAAATAAGCTTTCTTTTCACCTTTAACGTTCGTTAGTAAAAAAGCATCTGAAAAATCCGGATCGGTTCCTTTATAAATCTTATATCCTTCAAAATCCTGCACTCTGGTTGTCGGATCAACAGATTCTTCTGCTAATCGATCCCAATAGAGTGTAACTTTACCATTTTCGGGAACTGCAGTAAGAGTAGGTTTTTCCGGAGGAATCTGAAATCTATAATTAGCATCGTAAATTATTTGTGCAACCTGCTTTGTTTTAATTACAGCATCATAGTTTGCACCAAAAACAAGCGCCAGCGAAAATCTTTCAGTTCTGCCGGCTAATAATGGAAAGTAACCTGAGCCGTATAAAAAGTCACCATCTTCACCTCGTGTTGCTACGTTATTAACAATAGATGAAGGTACATCAAAATAACCCGGAAGTAATCTCGTCCACATATTTGGATCATCACTCATTGTAATACTGCCGGCTGGAACAAAGTATTGAAAACTAGTCAATCCAATTTGATCAGATTCATTAACATCAGTCGCATCAAAATTTGATTCACCCGGTGTTGGAATTCCATCTCCCTCTCCAATATCAAATGTCCCTGGTTTTCCATCTGCTCCATTATCATCAAAATCAATATCCCAGTCCGCGTCATTATCAATTCCATCATCTCTTTTCTCATCAATCAATGGATTTCCATTTCCTCCAGCGAGATAATCCCTATATTGAACCGGTGCTAAAGTATCTATGAGCACTATTCCTTGGGCGGGAGGAGTTGCAGCGGATTTTTTAAATTGACGATAATGAACTTGATAGTTCTCATCAATCAATCCATCCAGATCATTATCAATTCCATCTCTGGCAGTAGTACCAATTGGATTTGTTGTTATCAGATCAATATTACCTTCAACCAATTTTGTTACGCCTGGCTGAATAAAAAATGGTACACCCATCGAAACAACGGTAACCGTATCATTAGGTACAGTAAAGGAGCTTCTTTCAAAAGTGTTTTTATCAATAAGAATTAAATTATCACCAGATGAAATTGCAGGTACTTCTGTAATACTCGGGAAATCGGTTTCAGCAAAATAATTACCGGTTCCAATTCCAGAATTATCTCCGTCGTTATCGATTCCGTCATATCCGTTACCTGGTGATTCTAAGAATGCGTAAGCGATATATCCAACTTGTGTTGGATTTGGCAGCCATTGAGGATTTGCAGCAGGATTTATATATTTATCAAAGTCCCAGGTGTAAGTGATTGATTCACGAACATTAAAGAACGAAGCATCATCATTCCATTCAGGATCTTCAACTCCCACATAAGTACCTATAAGGGTACCAAATGCTGCTTGATCATAACTCTCCGTACCATCATTTTTAATATTGTATAACCAGAACATTACATCTTGCGCCACAAAACTAGACCATTGAAATCCGCGAACTGAGACTTGTAAAGCATGTCCTCTTCTTGTAGGGTCGTTAGCATCAGGCAGAAATTGATTTTGCAAAAAATTTTCTTCATCGTTATTATCATCCATCCAGAAATAACTTTCCTGATCACCATTAAATTGACCTCTACCCAAATATCCATTCCAATCAACAGCAGGTGTTTTAACAACGCCGTCTATTATGATTGGATCTACGATACCATCTTCATTTTTATCCACTGAATAATACCAGTCAGGATAATCTGGCCATTGCTGTGGCCAGGTTTCAGGTAAATGGCTCATTGCCACACCTTTACCGGTTTCATTTAATGATATATCTGCAAATCCAGGTATCGGCTCAAATGTATAAGATTTTCCGCCACCGCCTTCACCACCGCCCGGACGATCAACTGGGGTAATAATAACACTATATAATGTATCATTAACTCCATCAGGAGGAACAGCACCGCGATAATAATCACGAATAGGCAATCTTATACCAACTACAGGTGAAACATCTCCTACATAACCGTTAGCATCATATTTCCAGGCACCTCTAGGACCCTCGGCACCGGGTTGTGCAATAACACCATAGTTAGAAAAAACTGTTCTCACCTGGTTTCCTCTGTGTACACCAACTTTTCTAAAGTTTGGATTTCCTCTTTCAGTAATTCTTAACTGAGCAAGAATATCTGATGAAGATAAGAGGAATAAAAACGCAAACAATAAATAATATTTAATTGATATTTTCATAATTTTTTTTCCAATAATTAATCCCTTAATTCTAGAAGAAAATAGTTGCGCCAACTTCTACTCTTCTTGGTTCAGAGTAAAAAGTAGGGTTTCTATAATATTCATCTAATGTGTTTACTAATTCATCCGGGTTATCATCATTCCTTCTTAAAAATTCATCAATCGTAAAGTCTGCGGTACCGCTATCATTATACACATCAACTTCATTTCTTATATCAAACAAATTATAAACCCTTGCAAAAAGGCTTAATCTATAATCACCAAAAACAAAATCTTTATAAGCACGCATATCAACATTAACAGATTTCGGTTTCAGCTCACTGTTTGTAAGCAGTGTTGAAAGATTAAGTGATGATGATGGAGTATACGGAAAACCGCTTCCGTATTGACCAATAAAACTGAATCCCCAATTATCTTCTGATGCGTAAGAGAAGGTTGCGTTAACAGTATGTGTTTGATCCCAATTTAATTTGATTAATTTGATTTCCGGCTGTTCACCACCTGCAATTTGATTTCTGGTTGCTGCTGGATCGGAGGCATTTCCTTTTGCTGATTGGAATGTATAGTCAACTGTTGCAGACCAGTTATCTGTAAGTCTCTTTGTAACAGTTAGAACAATCCCTTGAACAAAACCAAAGTCACTATTTACATATTGACTATAACTTGATGAACCGCCTGGTAATCTTATTTCATCAGCTCTCGTTCCGGCAAGATTTCTAATATCTCTGAAGTAAGCTGTAAGATCAACACTTATATCATCTGTAAATGCCTGCTGAACACCAACTTCGCCACTTATTGTTTGCTGTGCTTTAAGATTAGAATTTCCGGCAATTCCAAGATTTCCTGTTCCAGACCCGAACTTAAATTCCGGATTTGTATACAGTAAATCAAAGTTAGGAATCTGGAAAAAATGTCCGTAAGAAAAGTGAATTACCCCTCTATCTGTAATAGGAAAAGCAACACCTAATCTTGGAGAAAGTTTAAGTTCGGTTTCAGCATCTTTATACCAAGGATCACCATTAGCATTAGATACTCTTCTCTCTTCGATAGTCTTGTCAACATTTATATCTTTTCTGGGTCTGTATATATCCGGGTCAGAAGGATCACTTAAGACTTGACCATCAGAATCAAAATAATCCATTCTAACGCCAACATTTATAATAATTTCATTCAGTTCTAGTTTATCCTGCAGGTAAGCAGAAAATTCAAAAGGTTTTCTATCATATATATCTATGGATAAATTTTCATTTGGATCATTAATATCCGGGATGAATCTAGTAACAAATGGATTAAGTGTAATAGAAGGATCTTCAACTGACAGCGGTTGCTGCAGGTAAATATTATCAAAACCTAAATGGTGCTGATTAACTTCTATACCAAACTTTAGCATGTTAATCTTATCAATCTGAGAGGTAAAATCTAACTTAAAACCATAAGAATTTGTCGTTCTTTTAAATTGCTGATTTTGTGTCCCTCCGGTTCTAAAACTTGGAACTTCTGTTGGCTGTTGACCAAGTAATCTGTCATGTGTCCAGCGGGAATCATTAGGGTCTTCATAAACATATTGTTTATACTGTTTGAAGAAGTAAGAAAAATTTGCTTGATAAAATGTTGTAGGAGCAAGTGTGTGCGTTATTCCCAAAATGTTTGTATGTCCCAGCCTAAATCTTTTAAAATCACCATCTGGATTATATGAGAATGACTGATCATAATCTCTATATTCAACATTATCATAAATAAAATTGTAATTGATTTTCACATCTGAAAATGGGCGATAAGTTAACTTACCCTGTCCATAAAATTTTTCATTCCAATTCATTGGAACAATTGAACTATCGCCATATCCTTTTTCATTTTCATTTGCACTCAAAAGATATCTAGTTTCAATTGGTTCGGTTGCACCCTGGTTAAGTGTAATGTTCCATGGATTATAATTCCTTTGCCCATTCAACCATCCGCCAAAGTAAATGTATCGAGCATTTATGTAAAAGAACATTGAATTTGGAATTATCGGACCGCTAAGATTTCCTTCAAAGTTTCTGATTGAAACAGGATTAATATCATCAATATCTCTAAAGATATCAGTCCTGTTACTAACATAATCTCCAATGTAGCTTGTTAGTGAACCTTGAAATTCATTATCACCATCTTTTGTAGCGATATTAACATAACCGGAAAGTGCTTTGCCATATTCCGCATTGAAAGCACCACTCACAAATTGTAGCTCCTGGATAGAGCTAGTTGAAACATCCACAACTGTAGAACCATCATAAACGTCTGTAACAGGAACGCCGTCAATAGCGTATACAACTTCACCTTTTCTACCGCCTCTTACATTACCTCCAACAATACCGGCTTTTAGCTGAAGAACTTCCTGAAATTCCGTTACAGGTAAAACAGAAATATCATCAGCCCCAATTATGGCTGTGGATGATGTAAGATCTTTGGTAATCATTGGCCTGGTGGCAATTACCACCACTTCTTCTTTTAGTTCGATGCTGGTCTCCATAAGTTCAAAATTAACTTCAGTAGTTAAATCGATTGAAACGCGTGCACCCTGAACTGTTTGTGAGTTATAACCAATTGCGGAAGCTTTAATATTATAATTGCCCGGTCTTAATCCTATAATGGAATAATATCCATCAATATCGGATGCGGCGCCTTGTGTGGTGCCTTCAACCATAACATTTACAAATGGAAGAGCTTCTCCGGTATTTCCATCTAATACTTTTCCAGAAATTTTACCACTTTGTGCAAAAGCAGTACTCATAAGAAAAGCTGTAAAAAGAAATACAGACAGATACTGTATTCGAAACCTCATATAGTCCTCCGAGAGGTAAAAGTGTTGATCATTTTTGTAATGTATAAGAAGTGTGTAACAATTATCCTATACTATCTCCTAAAGTCATTTAATTATTTTGAATTCGATTTCTTAACGGAAAATATATTGTATAAAATTTTAAACTTCAAAAAACTATTGGTCAAAAATTTTTATCCCAAAGATTAGGAAATCACTATTAACTTTTGAGTTAAAATATATACAAAAATAATTTTTCAAATTTACCAAAAGTAATTGTGAATACAACCAAGTATTTTAAATTCATTTTTGGATTTGTTTGGATTTTAGATCAGGACCTTAGGTTTTTAACTAATTGGATGTAAATCTTAAATTATTAATGATTTTTCGAATTTTATTTAGTTAAATATAAATTTGGCACAAGACAATGCTTGTGAATAATGATGCGCGATTAAAGAAATTATTGCCCCCAAATTTCTAACTTATTTTTGATAAAATACAGACATTCCACCTAAAACATTTTTAGCCTTGTAACCATTTTTTTCAAGTATATCAACTGCAACTGCTGAACGATTCTGAGTTTTACAAATAACAACTATCTCTTTGTTTTTGTATGGCTTTAATTCGCTTATTCTTTGTTCCAAAACCTGGACAGGAATATTTATTGCGTTTTCAATTTTACTGCCGGCTAACTCTTCCGGTGTTCTAACATCTAAAACAATAAGCTCTTTATCATTTTTTAACTTCTCTTTGAACTGATCCATTGTATAAGATTTGGATTGATCTTGTTGTGCACAACCGATTGTAGATAGAACCACAAAAGCCGTGATTATAAATATTTTAATTTGGTTCATATTTTTCCTTAATTTAATCCACACATACCTGAAGAACATCCGCCGCTGTAAGATGGTTCAACTCCGCAGCTTCCAGATGCACAACTTGAACTGCTTGCCGAAAAACCCGTTGCGCTGAATGTAGATAATAATTTCTGATTCTCCTTTGAGTTGCAGCTAGGGCAACTGACTTCTTCCTGGTTTAACGATGATTTATGTAAAACTTCAAACTTGGAGTTACATTGTTTGCATTTATATTCAAATATTGGCATAAAATTATCCTTGTGTATTTTTTATAAAAAATAAGATTTGAAATTATTCGCAGTCGCTTAGATCTAAAAAATTCATAAGGCGCGAATGAGCTTCTTTTGGAATTTCAACTTTGTATTGTTTGTAATAATCAATAGTTAATTCAACCGTCTTAAAATAACTTTTGCAATCTGTGCAATTATCAAGATGGTTTTTGATAGCAACACATTTATCAGAATTAAGTTCTTCTCCAAGACTTTCGCAGATATGCTGCATTACATCTTTACATTTTGGTTTTTCTTCACTCATCGGCTGAATGCCTCGTTTAATTCTTTTCTTAAAAATGCTCTAGCTCTGTGCAATCTGGATTTTACTGCCGGGACCGATAATTCTGTTAACTGTGCAGTTTCTTCGGTTGATAATCCTTCCACATCACGAAGTAAAAAAACAATTCTATATTCCGGACTAAGTTTATCAATCGATTCATCCAATATCTTTTTTAATTCAGTATTTTCAATATCCTGATTTGGGATATTAGACCAATCAGCGGTGTATTTATCTTCGTAAAGTTCATCATCATTATCAATCGAAACAAAAGTTCTTGATTTATCTTTTCTTGCAAGCATTAAACAGTGATTGGAAACGATTCTATATAACCAGGTAGATATTTTAGAGTTTCCATCAAACTGATGCAGACTTTTTATCATACTGAAAAAAGTTTCCTGCATTATATGTTCTGCTTTGTCTCTATCCCTGCAAATCTTAAATGAAAAATTATAGACCGTTTGCTCATTATTTTTTACTAACTGAGCAAGTGCCTGTCTATCACCCGATTTTGCAAGTTCTACTAATTTTGATTCTTCCATCTGTAAGATGCTCTATGTAAAATGTGGATTCTTTAAGTGGACAAAAATACCAAATATTATTTAGATAGGTAAATATTTTGAATTTTGCTTGTTTTTTATTGTTTGATTGTTGCACAATATTTGCATAGATAATTTCAATTACTAATTATTTCAGGTTTTGCTATGAATTCAAACAAATCTATTGAGGCCGTAAAGTCAAATGACTTATTCAAAGGTTTAGACTTTGCCTCGCTAAATATTCCGTTTGATACAAAAAATTTCTTAGAATTTAAAGAAGGTGATTTGATCTATTCCTCTGGCCAGCCTTCTAATTTTGTTTACTTACTAATTAATGGCGAAGTAAAAGTTAAATTAAATTCCATCAAACGTTTATTTTTCAAATCTCCGAATGAATTTTTTGGAGAAACTGAGGTTATGCAAAAAGAACAAAGAAGTTCATCTGCTTTAGCCAACAGCGATTGTTTGATTTATAAAATTGATGAGAGTTTAGTAAGCAAACTTCTAAATGATTCATCTTTACTTAGCGGTAATCTGCTTAACGAGAGCAAACAAGAAGTTATTGAAAACAAGATTGTACCGGCAGAACCGGAATCAGTTGATAAAATTCCTGAGTTGAATTTGCAGACTGAAACTTTACAAGTTGAAAGTATAAATCTTGTTGATATTAAACCAAAATATGAAACCTCGATTGATCTGGATAATATTGAAATAAAACCTTATGAGCAGGAACCAGACCTTGATGCGTTTATCCAGCAAAAATATTTAGAGAACGATAACAAATCCTTAAAAAGCAATATGATTGATGATCCGGATGACATGACCAACTGGGTAATTTCCGAAGGATCGCTGGAAGAATTTTCTGGTAAATCAAAAACGGTTAATAGTAATTTCTCTGCTTCAACTCCGGCAAAGATTTTCGAAGACAAACTTGGTTCCGGCATCGATTCTAAAAAACCAACCTTACCACAACCTTCAAATGATATTAATAAAATAGCTAAGGATATTCTAGACTATCTTTTACAGAAAACTGATTCTCAGATTGGCGCCATCTATCTTTTCTCTCAGGATTCACAGATGTTCGAAGAGATTTATCAGACCAATGAATCTATTTATAAATGCAAGATTTCAATTAAAGATGGTATAACCGGAATAGCTGCAAAACAGAAGGAAATAAAATTTGCAATTTCTTTTCTTAACGATATTAATTACAATCAGGAAATTGATCGCCCGAATGGTTTTGTTGGCGAAACACTTATTGTTATTCCATTTGTTGATGATAAAAATAATCTGTTAGGTATTGCCCAAATTGGTTCTGATGAAACTATGTTCACCAAGGATGAGGAAAGAAAGGTTAAAGAATATACAAATCAGTGTTCAAAAATATTGCAGCAAAGTTTAGCTTTTGGTTCAAAAACAAGTATCAGTAAAAAATCAGAACTTAGTCAGATATCAAACTTTATAATGCAGGATGTTAAAGCACCATTATTAACTATAAAGCATTATTCATCAATATTATCCAGATTTGATTTGCCGGAAGAAGTTAAAAGAGTTATTTCACTTCTTTCATCTCAGGCAAATTCTGTTATTGACCTTCTTCAATCTTCAATCGATTTTTCTGATAAGAATACCAAGACTAAATTAGAGGTAACAAGTTTTAACGAAGTAATGGATAATAATTTAACTTTACTTTCAGATTATGTTGAATCAAGAAATGTAAAATTATTTAAGAAACTTGGAGAAGATGCAAAGATTAAAGTTGATACGAGAAAATTCTATGTGGCCTGTTATTACATTGCAAGATTTGCCTGCGATATGATGAAGCATGGCGGTAATCTTTATTTCAGCAGTCTGGTGGAGGATACAAAAGTAGTTCTTCATATAGCCGATGGAAATAAAATTGACAAAAATGATCTTTTAGAAAAGGTTTTTGATCCCGGGTTTACAAATAGCACCGGAGAAAGTCTGGGATTAAGTTTGGCCATCGCAAAATTCATTATTGAATCAATGAATGGGTCTATTAATCTGCAGTCCTCAGAATCGGGAACTAGTTATTTAATTTCAATTCCGGTTTCTTCATAGTAATTTTATGGAATGAAATTCAATCTAATTACTATTCTTGGTCCAACAGCAACAGGAAAACAAAACTTGCAGTACAACTTGCAGATCATTTTAATGGTGAAATAATTTCTGCAGATTCCCGCCAGGTTTACCGTGGAATGAACACCGGCACAGGTAAAGATTTATCCGAATATTTCATTGACGGCAGACAGATCCCTTATCATTTGATTGATATTATTGATCCAACTGAAGAGTTTAATCTTTTTTCATTTCAACAGAATTTTTATAAATCTTTTGATGAAATAAAAAGTAAAAATAAACTTTCCTTTCTCGTCGGTGGAACAGGAATGTATTTAAGTTCAGTTTTACAAAAATATACTCTCGGTAAAGCAGATTTTGAAAAAGAAAAACAAATTTTATCTTCATATTCTGATGATGAACTTAGAGATATTTTGAAAGACTTAAATCCATCCTTACACAACACAACTGATTTGAATGACAGAGAAAGAATTATAAAAGCCATTGCCGTAAGCAAAACCGAACAAGAAAAGACTAAAGCTAATAATATTGACTCTTTGGTTATTGGTGTTAATCTTTCCCGCGATGAAATAAAAAAAAGAATTACCGCTAGATTAAAAAAAAGATTAGATGAAGAAGGTATGATTGATGAAGTTAAGACTCTTATGGATTCCGGCGTAAGTTATGATAAAATGATTTTCTTTGGTTTGGAGTATAAATTCATTGCGCAGTATCTTAAGGGCGAGTTAAATAAAAATGATATGTTTCAAAAATTAAACTCCGCAATTCATTCTTTTGCAAAACGACAGATGACATGGTTTAGAAAAATGGAAAAAGAAGGTGTTGTAATAAATTGGATTGATGGTCCGGATTTTAATAAAGCAAAAGAATTAATTGAAATTTCTTTATAAGTCATTGCGAGTCACGATTCTATCGAGACGAAGCAATCTGTAAAATTTATCACCAATACTAATAAATGTTAATTCCAGATAAAAATTTTGCATATATAAATAAACGAGCATCCAGCAACTGGCAACTTGAAAACGATTACAAGAAATATTTTCAAAAAATAATTGTTGTGCCGTCTATTGCTGAATCAGAAAATCTGCCTGTTTTAATTAGTTCATTAGAACAAAATGATGAGCTGGAATTACTGAATACTTTATTAATCGTTGTTGTAAATAATAGCGTTTCATCAACTGAAGAAGTTAAAAACGATAATCAAAAAACTATTGATTATCTAAAAAACATAAAATCCAGAGTAAACATTTCATTCATCGATGTTTGCAGTGCCGGAAAAGAAATGGATGATAAAAACGGCGGAGTTGGATTAGCCCGTAAAATCGGAATGGACTTAGCACTTACTAAATTTGATTATTATTCGCTTAACAAAAAGATTATGATCTGCACAGATTCTGATTGTATTGTTGAACCATATTATCTTACAAAAATCTCACAAGAGTTTAATAGAAATAATTTTGAAGCAGCAGTTGTAAATTTTGCTCACGATATTAATGGTGATGATGAAGAAACAAAAGCAATTATCTGTTACGAAATATTTTTACGCTACTATGTGCTTGGATTAAATTTTGCAAAATCAGATTATGCTTTTCATACAATCGGCTCAACAATGCTGTGCACTCCGGAAGCTTATGTAAAAGTTGAAGGGATGAATAAACGAAAAGCTGCTGAAGATTTTTATTTTCTTGAAAAGCTTGCAAAGATTTATCCAATCGGAGAACTCAAATCAACCTTTGTTTATCCTTCAAAACGCGGCTCATGGCGTGTACCTTTTGGAACCGGAAGAAGTGTTGATAGATATTTATCCAACTCTCGTGATGAGTATTTGCTTTACGATCCTAAAAGTTTTATTGTTCTTAAGACTTGGCTGCAAGTTTTTAATGATAATTCAATATCAAATCAAATTGATTTGATTCGGATTTCCAAAAATATTCATCCTGCATTATCAGATTTTCTTTCTCAACAGGATTTCGGAAATTTTATCAATAAAGTTTTGTTAAAGAATAACAATCCAAATGAAATTGAAAAGCAAAAGCATTTTTGGTTTGATGCTTTCAGAACATTAAAACTAATTCATTATCTTCGTGATGAAACTTATCCGAATATTAATATGTTTGATGCTATTGATGAGCTATTGAAAATGATGAGCATTGAAAACATGATTAAAAGAAATTCAGCAATACCGGAACTTGAAATACAAAAAGAATATTTATTACTGCTTAGAAAGATTCAGAGTTAAATGATAATTAAAACTAATCCAGATGAATTTGAAAACTTTGTAATTGATGCTTCCAACTTTAAAGGAAATTGTGAAGCAGTTTACTTTCCCGAAAGTGTTGATGAAGTTGTTTCGATAGTTAAAGAAGCAAATACAAATAAAACCAAAGTTACAATTGCTGGAAATGGAACTGGACTTACTGGTGCACGAGTTCCGCAAAACGGAATTGTAATTGCCACAGATAAACTGAATAAAATTCTAGAAATAAATCCAACTGAATTTTATGCTTTGATTGAACCCGCAGTTTTGCTTTCAGATTTTCAAAAAGAACTAAAACAGCAAAATCTTTTTTATCCACCTGATCCTACAGAAACTAATTGTTACATTGGCGGAACGGTAGCAACTAATGCTTCAGGTGCAAAAACTTTTAAGTATGGCCCAACTCGTGATTATGTTATTGGTTTACAAGTCGTTCTTCCTGATGGTGAAGTGATTGATCTTGAACGAGGGAAGCAAAAAGCAATTGGATATGATCTTTCATTAACAACTCAATCTGGTAAAAATATTTCTCTGCAAATTCCTGATTATACTTTTCCTGCTGTTAAAAATGCTTCCGGTTATTTTGTTAAAAAAGATATGGATGCGATTGATTTGTTTATCGGTTCTGAAGGCACACTTGGAATTATTACAAAGATTAAACTTAAACTTCTTCCCCAACCCGAAGACACAATTTCCTGCGTTTTGTTTTTTGAAGATGAAACAACTGCTCTAAATTTTCTTGAAGAAGCAAGAGATAAATCATATCAAAACAAAAAGAACAATATTAACGATAACATTAACGCTCTTGCACTTGAGTTTTTTGATGAACGCGCATTAAAGTTTTTAGCAAAAGATTTTTCTGCAATTCCGGAAAATGCACAAGCAGCAATCTGGTTTGAGCAGGAATCAACTTCCGATTCTTTTGATACTATTCTTGAAGCGTGGAATAACTTGATGCAAACTCACAATGTAAATGAAGAAACTGCGTGGTTTGCTTTTAGTGATGCAGATAAAGAAAAGATAAAAGATTTTCGTCACGCAATTTCCTGGAAAGTTAACGAGTACGTTGCAAGAAATAATTTTAGAAAACTCGGGACTGATGTTGCTGTTCCTGATACTTCTTTCCGTGAGTTTTATTTTACTTTGCAAAATTGGGCAAAGCAAAGCAATATAGATTTTGTTTCTTATGGTCATTTCGGAAACTCTCACATTCACTTAAACTTTTTACCAAAGAATGATGATGAGTTTAACGAAGGCAAAAAACTTTACAAACAAATTTGTGAAGAAGCAGTTAGGTTAGGAGGAACAATTTCCGCAGAACACGGAATTGGCAAAGCTAAACGTGATTATCTTTTAATGATGTATGGTGAAGCTAACATCCGCAAAATGGCAGCACTAAAAAAATCTTTAGATCCAAATCTTATTCTTGGAATTGGAAATATTTTTGATGAAAAGTTCTTAGGACAATAGCACGCTATGAAACTGATTTTGTAGTTTAACACGCAATTTTTTTAACTAGACTTAAAATTACCAATAGATGAAAAGAAAAGTACTATCACAGATATTACTGCTGCACCTATTACAACCGTTAGTGCAGTCTTAGTTGCATTGTACTCCTTCTTTCCAAATTCATTTATATCATTTAATGGGATATATGAAACACTATATGGATTGATTTTATAATTGCTTTGAGAATCGAGATATATTTTGTCACTAGTTACAAAATACGAACCCTCTTTCAAATTAAAAGTTTGGTTATCATTTGTTACAATCCTGATGTCACCCTTTTTTGAATTAAGAAACTCATCTTTAGTTATATACGTTGATGAGTAACAACCCACCAATTGCAGTAATAAACTAAAAACTAGAATAAGTACAAATGACTTTTTCAAATAACGTCCAAAAATAATAATTTATTTATTTTCCAATCTTATAACTCGTACCTTCTTTACTATCCTGCAAAACAACACCAAGTTCTTTTAGTCTATCACGAATTGTATCTGAAAGCTGGTAGTTTTTATTTTGCTTTGCTTCTGTTCTAAGAGTGATAAGAAGTTCTATTAAATCATTTACAAGTTTATCATCGCCAGCATTTGTTTTGTTAAAATCTACAATGCCAAGAACATTTTCTGCTGTTTTTGTTAAAAATGTTTTTACATCATTATAAAAATTAACATCAACATTTTCTGATGAAGCAATTATACGGTTAACTTCTTTTACAAAATCAAAAATAACTGCAACAGCCTGCGATGTATTTAAATCTTCATCCATCGCTTCTTCAAATCGCTGATAGAAAGATTTGAAATCAAACTCAGGTTTAATACCAGAATTATTTTTCTTTATCTCATCATTAACTTTATCAACAAGATTTGTAATCTTCTCCAGACCTTTTTCTGCTCCGGTCAAAAGATCATCAGTAAAGTTTAATGGTCCGCGGTAATAAGCCTGTGCAAAAAACATTCTTATTGCTTCAGCAGAATATCTTTTTAACACATCTCTTGCTGTAAAAAAGTTACCAAGAGATTTAGACATTTTTTCTTCATTGATATTAAGAAAACCAAAATGAAGCCAGTACTTTACAAAAGGTTTTCCTGTTGCGGCTTCACTTTGTGCAATTTCATTTTCGTGATGAGGAAAAATCAAATCATTTCCGCCGGCGTGAATATCAAATGTTTCTCCAAGATGTTTGCAGCTCATTGCAGAGCACTCAATATGCCAGCCCGGTCTTCCTTTTCCCCACGGACTTTCCCAGTAAGGCTCGCCTTCTTTTGCTTTTTTCCATAGTGCAAAATCTAACGGATTAGATTTCTCTTCATTAATTTCTATTCGTGCACCGGATTCAAGATCTTCAATATTTTTTCCGCTTAACTTTCCATATTCACTAAAATGTTTTACATCATAAAAAACATTTCCATCTTTATTGTAAGCAAACTTTTTATCCTCAAGCTGTTTGATCAAATCGATTATCTCACCCATATGTTCAGTTGCTTTAGGATAAACATTAGCTTTTTTGATCTTCAACTTGGTGATGTCTTCAAAGAATGCATTGATGTAATCATTAGTTACTTCGCTCGGTTTTCGTTTTTCTTCGTTAGCTTTTTTAATAATCTTATCATCAACATCAGTAAGATTCATTACAAATTTTACTTTGTATCCTTTGTACTCAAGATATCTTCGCACCATATCCGCCATAACGAAAGAGCGTGCATTACCGATATGAAAGTAATCATAAACAGTTGGTCCGCACATATAAATCTTAACTTCGTTAGGATCAATTGGAATAAATTCTTCTACTTTTTTTGTAAGTCGTACTTATGTGCGAAGTTTTTCTAAAAGAAGTTTAAAATCTTCCGGCAATTCAGAATCAAATCTTACAAGTTTATTTGTATGCGGATGAATGAAGCCCAATGTTTTTGCGTGTAATGCCTGCCTTGGCATTAATTCTAAAAGATTGGTAATTCTGCTTTTTAGTTTTGGCAGTTCATAACCTGAGTGAATTTTATTCCCGCCGTAAGTCGGATCACCGAAGATTGGTTTACCCATTCCCGATAAGTGAACTCTTATCTGATGTGTTCTACCGGTTTTTAAATTGAGTTTTAAATAAGAAGTAAATTCAAATTCTTCAATAACCTTGTAAAATGTGGTTGCGTCTTTTCCATCTTTATCACTTATCGTAAATTTTTTTCTATCACTTTTACTGCGAGCAATCTTTTTATTTATTACACCTTCTGTTTCAGAAAATTTTCCCCAGCAAATTGCATGATATTCTCTTTCGATAGAATGTTTGGAAAATTGTGCAGCTAACTTTGCATGTGTGTAATCATCTTTGGCAACCACAAGCAATCCGCTTGTATCTTTATCAATGCGGTGTACAATTCCCGGTCTTCCAACTTCATTTACAGAGCTTAAAGATTTTGTATGATGCAGAAGTGCATTCACTAAAGTTCCGGTGTAATTTGCATAGGCAGGATGAGCGACCATTCCTGCAGCCTTATTTACAATAAGGAAATACTCATCTTCATAAATAATATCAAGAGTAATATCTTCAGCTTCAACATCTTCAGGTCTTGGAGAAATTAGCTGAATTGCTTCAACTTTATCAAAAGGTTTAACATTATAATTAGATTTGACAACAACGCCGTTAACAGTAACGAGTCCGGCATCAACTGCTTTTTGTACTTTAGATCGTGTAGTATTTTCGATATGATGAGTAAGAAATGTATCTATGCGTTCTTTTCTTTTTCCTTCAGGTACATCAATCAGAAATTTCTTTTCGCTTATCAGTCTGCTCATTAATTGTGTCTTCGTTTATTATATCTGAGCTGTTTTCAGTTTGAACAGTTTTAGTTGATTCATCAGAAACAGCAATGTCTTGTACGGCAGTTGAAGTTCCGCCATCTAAAACAGCTTCAACCTTTTCATCTTCTTCCTGATGTTTTTTGTAGAAGAGAACAAGAACTAAAACACCAATTGTAACAGCGGCATCTGCTATATTAAATACAGGCCAGCGATCGTAACTTCTTCCAAACAAAGTAAAATCAAAAAAATCAACATCAAAAAAATCAACAACTTTACCGTAGAACAAAGGAGAGTAATCAAAGAATAATCCGTAAAAAGTTCTGTCGATTAGATTTCCAACAGCACCGCCGAGTATAAGTGCAATTGCTATTTTAAGGCTCCAGCTTTTATCGCGGATTACATAAAGATAAAATATCAAACCGATGCTTGCTACCAGGGAAAAAACAGAAATGATTAATTTAAAGTTGCTTCCAGGATCGTAACCGAAAGCCATTCCAGGATTTTCAACAAATGTAAATCTAAAAAAATCACCAAAGACCGGAATCATTTGCCCAAGATACATTCCCTCATAATTTATATTTAGGAATGGAATCGAGAATCCTTTAACCATTAACTTCGTAACCTGATCAATAATTACAACAGCAAATGATAAATACAACGCTTTCAACTACTCAATACTCCCTGAAAATGTTATAAAGCCTTGCTTCAGATTTTGCCCTGGGGCCCGATCCCACTTTCGTGGGAATGACAATCAATTATTATAATTTCACGAACAAGACTCATTTTTGATTTTATTTTTTTTCTTGTTTCTGTTTCATTGGTAAACACAATTGGCTATGAGGAACCGCTTCCAATCTTGCTTTAGGAATCAATGGACAAGTTGGGCAAAGATGCTGCGGTTCTTCAATACACTCAACACAAATTCCATATGTACCATTCTCAATTCGTTTTAATGAATCTTCAAGATATCCAAGAAACTTATTTTCTCTTTGAGCGTAAAGAAAAGTTTTTTCTCTTTCCATAGCATCGGTACCCTGCTCAGCCATATGAAGTGAGTAAGGAGAATTTTCATTTATATATTCGCCTGTTGTTGGATCAAGCATCTGCTCTCTTAAGTTTTGAAGCTGTTCGAGTATCTCATCTCTTTTTTCCAGGATGATTACTTTGAACTGATCCAATTCCTTTTTGCTGTATCCTTTAATCTTCTTTATTGCTGCAGCACGATTAGCGGCTGTCATTTCAGGTGTAATAAATTCTTCTTCTTTTTTCTTATATATTACTTTTTTTACTTTAGGTTTTTCAATTAGTTTTTTTTCAACGACTGCTTTTTTAGCAACAACTGTTTTCTTCGTTGCAGCTTTAGCTTTCGTTACTTTTACTTTAGATACTTTCTTTGCAGTCACTTTCTTCACTTCCTTTTTCTTAGGTGCTTCTTTCTTTACAGTTTTCTTTGGTGTTACAGCTTTAACAGGTTTTTTCTTCTTTTCTTCTTTCTTCACAACTTTCTTTCCTGGTTTAGTAGTGCTTTTTTTAATGTTTTTCTTAACAGTTTTTTTTGCTGCCATGATAGATTCTCCTCTTATTAGGATTATACCTTTTCGATGTTAATTGAACAATCAAACTCACCTATCTTAAATTCCTGAGTAAATCCGCTACCCGTTTTACTATTCTCAGTTAATTTTTCTGCAAGAGTTTCAGTTGAAATATATTGATTAAAATTCTTAATAGCTTTAACGAAATTTTCAGAGCCGGTAAAATTAATAATAATTTTATCAGTTACATCAAATCCGGCATCTTTTCTCATATTCTGGATTCTGTTAACAAACTCGCGAGCTAAACCTTCTTCAATAAGAGCTTCATCAAGTTCAGCATCAATTGCAACTGTAATTCCGGCTTCAGCCTCTACAACCCATCCCGTAATTTCTGTACTTATAATCTCTACATCATCTTTTGAGATTGCTAAATCTTCACCATCAATATTCAGTAACAATATCCGTTCCCTTTTTCAATCTTAGAAATCTCTTCTTTGGTGAAGTTTTTTATTAATTCTGCAACAGTTTTTACTTTCTTTCCAAACTTTGGTCCGATTGATTTAAAGTTAGCCTTAGCAGATTTATTAACGATTTCAGAATCATCAGTTAAGATAAGTAATTCTTTTATGTTTACTTCTTCCAGAATTACATCCTTCATCTTGGATAATGCTTCATGTTTGCTTTTATCAAGTGCAACCATAATTTTCTTTAATGGCTGACGCACTTTAAGATTATTTTTTGCACGCATTGCACGAGTTAGATAAACAACATTCTGTGCAACTTCCATCTTTTCTTCTAAGGATTTATCACGATAAGTTGCTTTTGGAAATTCTGCAAGATGAACGGATTCAAATTTCTCTCGTTTAGTTTCATTGTTCAGATCAAGATAAATTGCTTCAGAAATAAACGGAGCAAACGGCGCTGTTAATTTGCAAAGAGTTTCTAAGCACTCATATAAAGTTTGATACGCAGAAAGTTTTTCTTTATTCATTTCTGATTTCCAGAAACGTCTTCTGCTTCTTCTTACATACCAGTTTGAAAGCTGATCGATTGTGTAACTTGAAACTGCACGTGCAGCTTTTGTTACATCGTAATCATTCATTAACTGTTCGTATTCTTCTACAAGTGCATTAAGCTTAGAAATTATCCAGCGATCAATTTCCGGTCTTTCTTCATAAGGTATCAAAGCATCTTTAAAATTAAATCCATCTATGTTTGCATAAAGTGCAAAGAATGAATATGTATTAACCAAGGTGCCAAAGAATTTTCTTTGAACTTCAACTAATCCTTCTTCATCAAATAATGTTGGTCGCCACGGTGGAGAATTTGTAACCAAATACCAGCGAGTTGCATCAGCACCATATTTATCAAATAACAAAAATGGATCAACTGTGTTACCAACTGATTTAGACATTTTCCTTCCGGTTTTGTCTAAGATCAATTCGTTAACAATTACATTCTTAAATGCAACGTTATCAAACAACATTGTTGAGATAGCGTGCAAAGTATAAAACCATCCGCGCGTCTGATCAATTCCTTCACAAATATATTGTGCAGGAAAATAATTTTTTTCAAATGCTTCTTTATTTTCAAACGGATAATGATATTGAGCAAAAGGCATCGCACCGGAATCAAACCAAACATCAATTACTTCCGGAGTGCGTTTATAAATTTTCCCATTCTTTTCAAAAAGTATTTTATCAACAAATGGTTTATGAAGATCAATCTTCTCTAAATCTTTTAATGAAATTCTTTTTCCGTCTTCTTCGATAAATCCATTTCTAACTTCTTCAATACTTCCAATCGCAAACACATCGCCGTCTTCACTTATCCAAAGAGGTAAAGGTGTTGCCCAGAAACGATCGCGCGATAATGCCCAATCTTTATTATCTTCAAGCCAGTTACCGAATCTTCCGCTTCCAACTTCCGGCGGCTGCCAGTTGATTTGTTTATTCAATTCAACCATTCTATCTGCAATGGAAGTTGTGCGGATAAACCATGATTCGCGTGCATAATAAATTACCGGAACTTCAGGATGTCTCCAGCAGAAAGGATAAGTGTGAAGTATAGTTTCTTTTCTGTAAAGCTTACCTTCGTGTTTAAGTTTTACAATAATTCCAGCGTCAGCATCTTTAACAAACTGTCCTGCAAAATCAGTTACTTCATCTGTAAACAAACCACCACGAGTAACAGGCTGCAGCATCGGCAAGCCGTACTTTTTAGAAACCTCATAGTCATCAGCACCAAATGCCGGAGCTATGTGAACAATTCCTGAACCATCAGCGGTACTTACAAAATCACCTTCAATTACATAAAAAGCTTTTTTATCAACAGAACAATATTCCATTAACTGTTCGTATTCAATTCCAGCAAGGTCTCTACCCTTCATCTCTTCAAGAATTTCATATTCTTTATCGATTACAGATAATCTTTCTTTTGCAAGAATCATTGTTGCATATTCTGTTTTGATTTTTACATAATCAATATCAGAACCAACAGCCAGTGCAACATTTGAAATCAATGTCCATGGCGTTGTTGTCCAAACAAGAAAATGCTCATCAGCATTAACAAGTTTAAATAAAACATAAACAGATGGATCTTTTGTTTCGCGGTAACCTAATGCAAGTTCGTGTGATGATAAAACAGTTTCTGATTTTGGATCCTGCGGAACAATTTTATAATCTTTATAGATAAGTCCTTTATCAAATAAAGTTTTAAGCGCCCACCAAACTGATTCGATATAATTATTATCAAGAGTTATGTATGCAGATTTTAAATCAATCCAATAACCCATTCGGGTTGTCATTTTTTCCCAAAGATCAAGATACGTAAAAACTGATTCGCGGCATTTTTGATTATACTTTTCAACGCCGTAATCAAGCACTTCACTTTTATGTTTTATACCAAGAGCTTTTTCAACTTCAATTTCAACAGGAAGTCCGTGTGTATCCCAGCCGGCTTTTCTGTTAACACGATAACCTTGTAAAGTTTTGTAACGGCAAACTAAATCCTTTAACGTTCTTGCCATAACATGATGAATACCAGGCTTTCCATTAGCTGTTGGCGGGCCTTCGTAGAATGTCCATGATTTATCTTCATCACGGGTTGAAATACTTTTTTCAAATATTTTATTTGATTGCCAGAACTTTAATACTTCTTGTTCTAACTGAGGATAACCTATTTTTTCTAAATTCTGCTTAAACATTTTAAATTACTGTAGTGTGTAAGTGGACTATAATTCTTCGTATTTTTTAATTAATTCTCGTTCTGTATGAATGAACTCTTTAAGTTCTTTTTCTATTCTTTCTTTTTTCAATATTGTGTTCTTTGCAGAAAGTTCAGCATCATTAATTAATTTTTGAGATGCAACTTTTGCTTCTCGTAAAGTTAACTCAGCTTCTCTTTTTGCATCGAGCATTGTCTGCTCATAAACTTTTATTTTTTCTTTCAGGATAACACTTTCACGTTCGGAACCAAGTACTTCCTGAAGAGCCATTCCAAAAAACCCCATAGCGCCAAGCATAATATTTCTTAAGCTGTAAAGGATTATGTTCTCAGTAATCAACTGTGAAGCTGAAAAATATTCGTTAAAAAAGATTATGATAAACAAACTGACAATTGTAATTGCTATTATTATTGCAAAAACTATTTTGCCGCCGCGCTGCCATCCTAAAACACGATTGATAAACCAACCGGAGCTAAAACAAAAAATTGACAGCACAAACCAAACTGCAAAGTTTAACTGACCGAAATCAAAAAGGTTTGTGTTTAAAAAATTTGAGAAAAATAAAAACACCGCAAGCAAAACTGCTGCGCCGTAATCAACTAATACTCTTTTAGGTGAGAATGCCATTATATTCTCTTGATTACTTCTTTCATTATTAAAGTCATTTTGGGCTCTGCTTTCATTGCAGCAGCAACTATCTCTTCCATATTAACTGGTTTTAATGTTTCAGGAAAACATTCATCTGTAATGATGCTCATTCCAAGAACTTTCATTCCCATATGATTTGCAACTATGTTTTCAGGAATTGTTGACATACCAACAACATCAGCACCAATCTCACGCAGGAATTTATACTCAGCTTTTGTTTCAAGATTTGGTCCCGGAACAGCAACGTAAACACCTTTATGAACTTTTATATTATTTTCTTTTGCAACTTCTTCAGCAAGTTTAATCAAATCTAATGAATACGCTTCGCTCATATCCGGAAATCTTGGTCCAAGTTCATCTTCATTTTTTCCGATAAGCGGATTATCACCAAGTAGATTTATATGATCAGTCATCAACATCAAATCGCCTTTGCGGTAATCAGGATTCATTCCGCCGCAAGCATTTGAAACAACAAGAGTTTTTACTCCAAGAAATTTCATCACACGAACAGGATAAGTAATTTGCTGCATCGTGTAGCCTTCGTAGTAATGGAATCTACCCTGCATCGCTACAACTTTTTGTCCGTTTATTGTTCCAAAAATTAATTTGCCGTGATGCGATTCAACAGTTGATAACGGGAAATGAGGAAGATCAGCATAATCAATTTGATGTTCGATGTTGATTTCTTTTACAAGTCCGCCTAAACCTGTTCCAAGGATAATTCCAACAGGATAATTATCAGGTGCGTATTTTCTGATTACTTCTAAAGTCTCGTTTATTTTCTGGATCAGTTCGCTCATAATATTTTATTCAAGATATCGTTTATATCTATGTCCATTTTGTTTGATTGCTCAATTTTCTTGCCGGTTGTTTTTTCATCACCGGCTCTTTCAACTTTTAGCTCAAGAAGATTTGCCTGTGAACTTACAATTGCTTTAAGTTTCGCTAGAATTAAATCCTTTTCTTCTCTAAGATTAACAACTGCATTGCGGATATCGTTAGTGCTTTCGCGAGCTTTCTCAATTATCTGGGATGCTTTTAGTTCTGCTTCTCTTATCATCAAACTTGTTTGCTTCTTAGTTGCTTCCATCGATTTTGCGGAAGATTCCTGTGCGCTAAGTAGAGTATCCTGCAAGTTTTTTTCTATCTTTTTAAACTCATTAACCTGCTCAGTTAAAGATTCAACTTCGCTTTTTAAAGATTCATTTTCTGTGTTAAGTTTATCAAGTTCTTCAGCTAAACTTTCCAAAAAATTCTGAACTTCATCAGGATCGTATCCACGCATTTTTTTTGTGAATTCCTGCTGACGAATTTCTATAGGAGATATTTTCATACTTGTCTCCAATCTTTTGAGTAATCTCTATCACCAAAGATTGCACTTCCGATTCTAATCATCGTTGCACCTTCTTCAATTGCAATTTCAAAATCACTTGTCATTCCCATTGATAGCTCAGTAAGATTGTAACCTTTATTGTTAATTTGATCTTTCAAATTACGTAAATCTCTAAAACTTTTCCTAATAATATTTGCATCTTCAGTTAATGGAGCCATTGTCATAAAGCCTTTAAGTTCGATGTTCTTTAGTTCTGAACATCTTTTAACTAAACTTAAAATTTCGTTTTCAGTTTCAAGTCCTGATTTGGTTTCTTCCTCAGATGTTTTCACTTCCAATAAAATCTTTTGAACTTTGCCGAGTTTTTCTGCTCGGTTATTTATCTCTTCAACAAGTTCGAGTGAATCAACCGAATGAATTAGTTCGGCAGCATTTACGGCATACTTAACTTTATTCTTCTGAAGAGTTCCGATCATATGCCAGGTTACATCATTTCCTAGTTTTTCAAACTTAAGCGTAAGCTCCTGTGCACGATTTTCACCAAAATCAGTTAACCCGCAATTTTTTGCTTCAATGATTGAATCCACACCAAAATATTTAGAAACCGCAATAAGTTTTACTTCATCAGGCTTTCTGCCTACTCTATTACACGTTTCTTCTATTTTTGCCCTTAAATGGGCTAAATTTTCAGCAATCATTTTAAAATTAGGCCGTGAATTTATCGTGATAAATCATAAAAAACAAAGAGTTTAATTAGCTGTCGGTCGTACTGTGACAAAACACAATTAAAATCACGGAATCGTCCGTGACTTCCACAAAAAAACAAAGAATTTACAAGGATTTTTATAGTTCATTTAATTTATCCATACAAATATAACCTTAACTTGATTGAAGTGCTTAAAAATATTGGTGGGTTTGTCTTAATTAAACATAAGTTTTGAAGATCGAACACCGAACAAGGAATATGGAATTATGAAGTTAAGATCAAGAATCGAAATTCGTTATTCCTTTTTCAATATTCGAAATTTTTCTAAAAGAGCCCTAAACTCTTTTCTTCATCTTTCGATAATTAAGTACAACTGGGGCGTATCCTGATTCAGTTCTTAAGCCTCAAGAACTGAAAATTTTCAGAAACAGATAAAAAGAGCTCTTCGGAGCTCTTTTTTTATTCCCGCTATCTCTCTCTCAAAAACTTATAAAGATATTTTAGTAATTTTGATTGTTATTATTCACAATTTATTGGAGAAATTATGGGTTACGCATTATTAGATCAAATTAAAGCTAACGCAAAATCAAAAAACAAAACTATCATCCTTCCGGAATCTCACGATGATCGTGTTCTTAAAGCCGCAGAAATTTTAACCAAAGAAAAAATCTGTAAAGTAATTACACTTGGCAATCCTGCAAAAGTAAATGAAGATGCAAAAAAACTTGGTGTGGATTTAACCGGAGTTGAGATTATAGATCACACAACTCATCCAAAGTTTAATGAGTTTGCAAACATCTATTATGAGTTAAGAAAGAAAAAAGGAATGACTCCTGAGCAGGCAAGCGAAGTAATGAAACGCGATCTTTTCTTTGCTGCAATGATGCTTCGTGAAGGTTTGGTTGATGGAAGTGTTGCCGGTTCATTTGCATCAACTGCTGATGTTATGAAAGCAGGAATACAAATAGTTGGAATGCCGCAGGGAATTTCAATCGTTTCAAGTTTCTTTTTAATGCTGTTTAAAGATAGAGCTTTCAGTTTTGCAGATTGCGCTGTTGTTCCAAATCCTGATGCTGAACAACTTGCAGATATTGCAATATCAACAGCAGATAATCACAAAAAATTAACCGGTGAAGAACCACTTGTTGCAATGTTATCTTTTTCAACAAAAGGCAGTGCAACACACGAACTTGCTGATAAAGTTATCAAAGCAACAGAAATTGTAAAAACAAAAAGACCTGATCTTAATGTTGATGGTGAACTTCAGTTTGATGCTGCAATTGTTGAATCAATCGGAAAGAAAAAAGCACCTGAAAGTAAAGTTGCTGGGTTAGCAAATGTTTTAGCTTTTCCTGATTTGAATGCCGGAAATATTGGATACAAAATTGCTCAGCGCTGGGGCGGAGCTGAAGCTGTTGGTCCGATGGTTCAAGGATTGAAAAAACCATTTTTTGATTTAAGTCGCGGCTGCAGTGTTGATGATATTGTAAACACAGCATCAATAAATGTTTTGATGGGATAAAATAGATTTACATCACAAACCCGGTTTCTTTAAGAAACTGGGTTTGTTTTACAATTGTCTACGCACAAATATTTTCCTATGTTCGCCAATCAAAAAAAACTAATCCATAGATGAATTTAATTCTTGTTACAATTTTTGTTTTCTTATTGAATCTGCCGTTTGGCTATTGGCGGGCTAACGTTAAGAAATATGGAGTTCAATGGGCAATGGCGATACACATTCCTGTTCCATTTATTATTGCTGCTCGCATTTTTTCAGACATCGGTTTTGAATTATACACTTATCCAATTTTGGTCGGGGCATTTTTCTTGGGACAGTTATTAGGAAAATTTCTATACACAAGAAGAAAAAAACTTGGACAATCTCCTCTCACTTCTTGTCTTGTAATGGATATTGTCAGGCAAAATTGAAATATTATTTTGCCTTGAGAATCACATAAGTACACTTAAACATTATTGTTATAAATCAGACTTTCACTAGTTATTTTTGGTAAAAACAATAACTGGTACCTGCAGTTCAGAAATACTACCACTAATTTTCAAAAGATCTTCAATCTTTTCTTTTGGCTGCTTATTCTTACACATATAACTTGATTGGTCAATTGATATCAATCCAGTTTGATAAGAATATTTACCCTCGATAATTCCAAATTCGTTATTAAAATTAATATCCTGAATTTCCTTTAACAAAGTCCAATCTTGTGGATAATTTATTATGATATTTTTCGAAAATTTTTGATCAAAATAAATAACGATAGGATTTACTCTATCTTTAGGATCTAATCGTTTCTTATATTTTGATGAAGGAGAAAGCAACCCTCCGGTTTGAAAAAGAATCTCTTCCGGTGTAATTGTAACAAGATTATTTATTGTGTACTCTATCTTTATTATCAGTGGCTCTTTGTAGTTATCCTTATTAACTATTTCATAATTTAAAACATCAATATTTCCTTCAGTATATGTTAAAATTTCTCTTATATCTTTTTCAATTTCTTTCTCTGATCTATTTTCAAGATATTCTCTCAATTCATATCCAAAAGAACCATTAGCCGTTTTTACCTCTTTGACGTTTAAAATGCCATCCTGCCCGATTGTAATATTATAATTTTCTTCCAGATTGTTATTAGTCATCTTGCCAACCGGGATCTCCCAGAATTTACCATGCACTTTTTATTATTTGATACTATCAGAGCTTGTTGTTCCTGAACATATTCAGGTAAATAATCAATTGGCAGATATTTGTAATATGGAATTACAACATAGAATGTGCTGTCTATTTTTGTTCTTATCGCAGGCATTTGAAATTGATCATAAGATATGAAATCGTAATCAATAAATCCTTCATGAGCAGAATGCACAAGAAGATAATCTGCTTCCAATTCTGCTTCGCTTAACATCGCTTCCGTAAGTCCGCAAATTTCATATACACTGCCTTTTTTTTCTTTAAGGACTGTGCCAAAACTTCTGTCTTTATTATCATCTGCAATTGAAATATTATTTTGTATAAAACTAACAATTGTGTCTAATTTTTCAAGAGGTGTTTCAATTCCTTCAATCAGTTCTTCAGTTTTACCGCCAGCTTTGTTCGATAAAAAACTTTCTTTATTCATCGAGTAATCTTTATAATCATCTGCAACATCAATCCAGCTTTTATAAAACTCAATTGGAGTAATAAGGTCAATTAATGTAAAACTAATTCTTAAATATTTGGCAACTTCATTAAAAAATGGTGAGAAAGGTTCTAAGGTGATTGCCGGAATATTTTGTGCATTGTAGCTAATTATTTTCTTCTTCTCTTCCACATTTCTGGTAATAACATAGTCAACATCTAATCCCTTGGAAATTTTTTTTGTATTTATTTTCCACCAATCTGGATAAGCAAATTCCACATTAAGATTTTCACAAGGCAAACTGTACTGTAACTCAATATTGTAATCTAAAGGTCCGCTATTAAATGATAAATCTAATCCATATTCTACAATTGTTCCTTTTTTAACCCCAGGAATTGCAAACTTATATGTGATGTTACCATCATAATTTTTTTCTTGAATTAAACTTTTTTGATCGTAATGATTAATCGTCTTATTTGGTAAAATTGCGACTAGATAGTAGCTGTTAATTACTGTTCTTGGAGGGAGATTTATTGTAAAAGTCGTCAAATCCTGTTTATCTGGATTAATGATTAGATATTTTTTTGAAAAGATACGATGATATTTCCAATCCCCATGAGTAAACATTGGAACACCCTTAGTTGCAGAATGTTCATAAATATCTTTAACGTTTAGATAGACTCCATCATATTTAGAATACTTATCAATCAAACTATCCACATCTATAGACGAAGATAATAAAGAATCTGTTGGGGCTGTTTGAATTGAGGTTAGTCGTTTTGAAACAGTACAGCTTGTTGTAATTATGAGAGCAATTGTTAAAGTGAGCAATGATAAAATTCTGCGTTTCATTATTTAGCCTTTAGGATAAACATATTAGGTTTATTTATTAGATAGCTCTGGTAAAACTCTATAAACTCAATCTTTTGTTTATTGTTTAATTCTTTTTCTGCTGTCTTTAATGAATATGAAAATTCCATGTTGTTACCTTCAGACATACTTGCTGATGCGCTGAATTCTGAAAAATGGTTTGTATCTGAAAGATAGAGTGAATCATTTTCAACTAAACATAGCTCTGATTCCAGAATGATTTTTAGATCGATTGTAGTTCTACTTTTAAATACAAACCCAGTGAATCTTTAGCCCTATCTAATAAATCTCTATCGAGAAAAAGAAATGGAATTTTGGGAATATATTTTTTTGTTGCCGATGAAATAACAAATTCTGATAAATCTGCATCTGCACTAAAAATTAAAGAATTCTCAGTCTCATTAACCTTGGTAAAATAATCGAGTGAAATTTTAAACAAGTTTGAAAGAACAATTCCCGACATAAAATTTTCCAGCTTTGTCCCGGATAATTCATCAATTGCATATTTTGCTGATGAAAAGTAGTCGTTGTGCAACGTTATAATCGCTTTTCCTTTTTTCAGAGAGTCCAATGATGTAGAAATAATTATTTCAAATGAAGGTTTTTGGATAGGAGCTTTAATAGTTACTAATCGTGGATTTAATGAATCTAAAATCAGTGCGTCTTTACCAATATCGGATTCCGGTAGATTACCAAATTCACAATGCTTCGCAGTTGGATCAAAGAAAATTGTCTCCTCACCTAAAGTATAAGCGCAAATTACATGGTTAAATTTATTAACGTATATTAAATTGCTTTTAAGAGCGGAAGGTCCTGTAACCAAAGCCATTTTTACATCTATCCCATGTTCATGTGCAATTGCGGATACCAATGAGGCTCGTTCTTTACAATCTCCATAACCACGACTCAATACAATTGATGGTTTACGAGGAACTATAGAATTATGTCCTTGTTCATCAGCTATGTATCTAAAATTCAATCGAACATAATCATATATAGTTTTTAATTTTTCAATTGGTGTTTTACAATTTTTAATATCTTCTGAAAGTATGTTTTTGTCTTTTTCTTCTAATTCTGGCTGGAGCGAAGTTAAATTTGAATACCAGTTAACAAACTCAGATGGAGATGCTTTATTTATACTAACTCCGTTTTTTTGAAGATCGATAAAAAGGCAAAGTGAATATTTGTTGAAGGGGAAATAATTAAGTTCGTCCGATGATTTAATGTTTTTTATTTGCAAGACTGTTTCATCGTCATCCGGGTGACTTACTTCAAATGGATAATCCTTAAATGTGCCATAAACACTGAACTCTGGTTTAACATCATCTGGGTGATTAATTGTAACTGTAACAGATTCATACTCGACATCGTTTTCAAGGGAGATAAACGGCAAGTATGCTATATCAGTAAATTCTTGACTATACTCATACGTAAATGATTCATCCTTCTTTACGCTAGTAGGAACACCAAAATAAAATACCTTTCCGCCAGCAATAAATATATCATCAGTATCCGGAATAACGAATGGAATGTCTCGCTTACCAAAATTGCCTGATTTTGATTTTACACTGATGTTATCTGTTTTATTGAAGAAACTTTCATCAATAAAAAATGTTTTTATTTTTGATGATTTCTCAGAAAGTTTGGTTACAATTGTTTTGTCGGAATAATCAAATTTGTATTGATTCTCCTCCGTTTGATCTATATCAATTTCAATATTTACTTTTAATGAATAGTCAGAATCTTGGGCAAAATTTAGAATTGGCAGAATAACAAATAGCAGAGTAGATAAAGCCGATTTAAAAATCATACTTAAAGTTTTACATTTTATAATTAAAAATAAATCCACATTTATCCTAAAACAAATAAATGTTTTTGAAATCGTCTTAGAGTCTGATAATATGGTAAAATTGTTTGTTTGATGACAAGCAATTACGAAAATTTAAAAGTAGTCTGTTAAAAGTTTTTATTTATATCTACTAAAAACACTACTACTATAATCTTTAACTGATATTGAACTAATTTTAGAAATCATTGTTATAGCATTAAAGGAAATAGATATGAAACTAATTTATTTGATCTTCACCCTATTATTAATTCTTAGTACAACTATATTGCATTCACAAAAAAGAGATGGCGATGAAATGAAATCCTCAATAAATAAAATTATTTTAAATGATATCGATGGTAAGTCTGTTAAACTTGCAGATTACAAAGGCAAAGTTTTATTGATTGTTAATGTTGCAAGTTACTGCGGTTATACAAAACAATATGCTGGTTTAGAGCAAATTTACAAAGAGTATAAGGATAAAGGATTTGAAATTTTAGCTTTTCCCTGTAATCAATTCGGTGAGCAAGAACCCGGCACAAATGAAGAAATTAAAAATTTCTGTTCATCAAAGTTTGATGTGAGTTTTAAATTATTTGATAAGATTGATGTAAACGGGAAAGATAAATCACCGCTTTATTCAATCCTTACAGATAATGAAGTAACCGGTAAAGCAGATATCAAATGGAATTTTGAGAAATTTTTAATTGATAAAGATGGAAATGTTGTTGCAAGATATTCCAGTAAAGTAGAACCAACCGGTAAAGAATTAATTTCAGCGATTGAAAAAGAGCTGGTTGAATAAAACATCATGTCACACTGAGCGCAGTCGAAGTGTGACCTTATTCTTTTTAATGAGTCGTCATACTTCGACTTCGCTCAGCATGACGTTAAACTTGTTTATGCTGCCCCGACAAATTAAAGCTAAGTGTTCAGATGCGCGGATGCTTTTTTTTAATTTAGTTTGAGGGCAGCGATTTATTTTAAACCCATCTGTTCTTTTACCCAAAGCTTAGCATTTATAATCTGTTTATGCTCAATATTTATTGTAGCAGCAATTCTTTTTATAAGATGATCTTCATACTGATTAAGCTTTTCATCTTTATAAATTAATTTCCACAGACTTTCGATCAATTCAATTTTTTCTTCGAAAGTAAAAGTAGTGTTTATAACTCCCGTAAACTCATAAAGGCTTACACTTTCCTTAACTCTTTGTTCAGCAAGAAGTATAAGATCATTTACATAATCATCATCCAGATTAAAAGTAGATTTCATTTCTGAAATAATAAACTTTCTTTCTTCATCTGTAAACTCGCCATCAGCTTTGGCAATTTCAATAAAAAGTGCGCATGCAGCAATTTCTATTTTTTGATTTTTACTTTCTGAAGATGAATTAATCGGGCTTTGATTTATTGGGGTCTGATTATCAGCAAATATTTTTCTCAAATACTCAAACATAAAATTACATCCTGTCTAATTCACTTAAAAGATCGGGAACATCCAAGGGTTTTGTTACCATTATCAGGTTTCCATCTTCATCTTTTGGCCATTGTTCAACTAATTTATCACAATACAATTCCAGACCGTTTCCATCAGGGTCTTTTATATATATCGATTCAGAAACACCATGATCAGATGCACCTTCAAGCGGATAATTAGCTTCCCAGATTCGCTTAAATGCTCTTGCAAGATCTTCTCTTGATGGATAAAGAATTGCAAAGTGATAAAGTCCTGTATGTCCTTCAGGAGCTGGAGTAGCGTTTTCACCGGCCCAGGTATTTAAACCTATATGATGATGATAATTTCCTGACGAAAGAAAAACTGCATTCTTTCCAAACCTTGCTGTTACCTGAAAACCAAGCATATCTCTGTAAAACGCTAATGCTTTATCAAGATTAGCAACAGTTAAATGAACGTGTCCAATTCTTGTGCGGGGATTTAATTCGTAATCCATCAAACTCCAAATTTTTATGAGTGATTAACTTTTACCGGTTTAACTTTCCAGATTTTATCTGCATATTCTTTTACAGATCTATCACTGGAAAACTTTGCGACTCGAGCTACATTGAAAATAGATTTTTTTGTCCAGGCTTCTTTTTTCTGGTACAACTCAGCAACTTTATCCTGAGCATCTATATAAGATTGATAATCAGCGAACAACAAATAATAATCTACATTCATTAATCCGCGAATCATATCATCAAATATTCCAAACTCTTTTGGATTGAAAAAGTTTGTTGCAATCATATCAACAACCTGCTTAAGCTCAGCATTTTTTTCATAATATTCTCTAGGATTATAACCGTTAGATTTAAGCTTCACTACTTCATCAGCAAGCAAACCAAAAATAAAAATGTTATCATCTCCAACTTCTTCCCTAATTTCAACGTTAGCTCCATCCATTGTTCCGATGGTGAGCGCTCCGTTAAGTGCAAATTTCATGTTGCCTGTTCCTGATGCTTCCAACCCTGCGGTAGAAACCTGTTCGGATAGATCAGCAGCAGGGATAATTTTTTCTGCAAGTGTAACAGAATAATTTTTCAAAAAAACAACTTTTAATTTATCGCCAACATCTGGATCATTATTAACAACATCCGCAACGGAATTAATTAATTTAATTACCATTTTAGCCGCGTGATATGCAGGTGCAGCTTTACCGCCAAATATTATTGTACGGGGAACCATTTTAATTTTAGGATTTCTTTTAATCCTATTATAAAGCGTTATGATATGAAATACATTTAATAACTGTCGTTTGTATTCGTGGAATCTTTTTATCTGAACATCAAACATTGAATCAGGGTTAATCTTTATATGATGTTCATTTTCAATGTAATCAATTAGAACCTGCTTGTTATTCAATTTTACTCTTTGCCAGTATTCAATAAAGTCTTTATCATTTACATATTTTTCAATCTTTATTATCTGAGCAAGATCTTTAATCCATTCCGGTCCAATTTTTTCAATCAGCAATTGTGCTAACAGCGGATTTGCAGTAACAAGCCATCTTCTCGGTGTAATTCCATTTGTAACATTAATAAACTTTTTAGGATAGATCTTATTAAAGTCAGGAAAAATTCTTTTCTTTAATATTTCTGTATGAAGTGCTGCCACACCATTAACAGCAAAGCTGCCAACAATAGCTAAATTAGCCATTCTAACGCGTTTATCTTTACCAACAGAAATGATTGAAAGTTTTTCTAAGATGTTTTGATCTTTGGAGTAACTTTCTCTTACCTCATCTAAAAATCTTCTGTTAATTTCATAAACTATTTGTAAATGTCTTGGAAGCAATTCCCCAAATATTTGTTCAGACCATTCTTCTAATGCTTCAGGAACAACTGTGTGATTTGTATACGCAAATGTTTTTGAAGTTATATCCCATGCTTTTTCCCAGCTAAGATTTTCATCGTCGATAAGTATTCGCATTAATTCCGGGATGGCAACAACAGGGTGTGTATCATTCAGCTGAATACAGGTTTTTTCTGCAAACTTATCAAAAGTTGTGTGCCCTATCTTATATTTTCTGATAATATCCTGAAGAGTTGCTGACACGAAAAAGTATTGCTGCTTAAGTCTTAAAAATTTTCCTTCAACGTAAGTGTCATTAGGATAAAGCACTTTTGATATTGTTTCTGAATCATTTTTCTTTGCTACTGATTCTACATAATTACCTTTGTTAAAATCAGAAAATTCAAAATCTATTGCAGCTTTTGCCTGCCACAAACGTAAGTTGTTTACAGTTTGATTTTTATATCCGGGAACCGGCACATCATAAGCTACCGCAAACACATTTTCTGTATTAACCCACTTAAAGCCAAGTTCGCCATTGCCTTTATCGTATGTATCTGTTTTACCATAAAACTGTACTTTATAAGTAAGTGAACGTCTGAGCAAATCCCAAGGATTTCCATCACGGAGCCAATTATCTGCGCGTTCCACCTGATAGCCATTTTCAATATCCTGTTCAAAAATTCCATACTCGTATCGGATTCCATAGCCAAATGCAGGAAGCTGAAGTGTGGCCATAGAATCAAGATAACAGGCAGCTAATCTTCCTAAACCACCGTTGCCTAAACCCATATCATGTTCAGTTTCAGTTATCTCTTCCAGATCATATCCATCCCGATCAAGTATTACGCGGCACTCATTATAATAATCTAAATTTATAAGTGCGTTACCAAGAATTCTTCCCATCAGATATTCTAATGAAAGATAGTAAACACGTTTCGCATCTTTATCGTGATAAGCTTTTTGAGTTCTTAGCCAGCTTCTAACCATTCTATCGCGTACTGCTAATGATAAAGCATGATAAGCATCCACGCCGGTAGCAGTGTTTTTATCCTTAACTAAAGAAAACTCAAGATGTTCTGCAAATTGATTTGATAATGAAAAACTTCCCGGATCTTCTTTATCTGTAAAAAATATTGTTTCGGTTTCTTTTTTAGCCATTAAAACAAGCTCCTTGAACTTTAATATCTATAAATGTTGCGGCAAATTTACCTTCATCTTGTTTGAATACAAAATTGAAATGATTTGAGGATAATAGAAGGAATAAATAATCAATATTATTTAATGAATTTATGTTTTGTAAAAACAAACAAACCCAACTCCATAAATATTTATAGGAATTGGGTTTGCTTTTCTGAAAAAATATGAATTAACCTTTATTTCAGTAAAGTCATCTTCTTCGTTTCTAAATAATTGCCTGATCTTAATTGGTAGAAATAGATGCCGGAAGATAAATTTGATGCATTAAAGTTAATTTCATAATCACCAGCAGCTTTATATTCATCAACAAGAGTAGCAACTTCATTTCCCAACATATCAAAAACTTTTAACGTTTGCCAACTACTAATTGGAGACTGCCATTTAATTTTTGTGCTTGGATTAAATGGATTTGGATAATTTTGTTCTAGTGAAAAAACTATCGGGATAATATTTTCATCCTCAACATTTACTGTATTGTCATTGCCAATTCCTGTTAACACAATTTCTTTAACTCCGCCATTAGTATACACTTTTAGTAAAGCATTATAGGTCATAAGGCTATCCGGCTGAAATTTCAGCACTGCTTTTTTAGATGAATAAGATTCAATAGAATTGCTGTTCAGACTTAATGAAAACCTTGAATCGGAAATGGTTATTGAATCAATATTTAATTGCGCAGTTCCGCTATTTGCAATATAAACTTGTTGAGTTGTGAACTCACTTATGTCCGTTGAATCAAATTCAACTTTGAGTGGAAGTACTTTCAACTCAGCAAAAGTTGGACGTGTATTACTGGTTGCAAAACTATAAATTCTATCTACAAACTCCGGATGATCAATGTATGGATTTCGTTTTAACTGCAATAGTGCTATTGCGTTATTACGATTTGATTCTACTACCCCTACTGTATCAAACTTATTCCATTCTCTAAAAACATTTTCCTGAGTCTGTGTGAAAAAACCACCATAGTTAACAGGATAACGGGTAATAAAATAAAACATAGAGCGGCTTACATCACCTTTATGCACATCTCTGGGCTCAAAAATTAATTGGCCTGAACTATTATTTCCAAGTTTACTGCCGCCAACTTGCCAGGTAACATTTGAAATGGCTTTGCCAAATGGATAGTTTGCTCGCATACTGTTTGCAGTAATATCTGTCGGGAACAAATGATAAAGATCTGACTTCATTGGTTCAGCTTCACCAAAATTTGATTGCGGCCAGGTATGTTCTGTATTAAAGTTGTAAGGTGCGCTTTGAGCTACTGTGCGGCTTGTATAACCAACCGCAAGTCTTCCTGTGTAAACACATTCAAGAGTATTTTGTGTGGCTCCTTGCCCATTTACTTTTTGGTTATCAAATTCCATAAACATTTTATCGCGTGCTAAATTATAACCAAGCGAAGTGTGATTATTAACTAATGCTGTTAATGCAGTTTTAAGTTCACTATCGTATTTATTAAAAGTACTTGCATCGTAGCTATCACCAAATTTACCGGAACCACTTAGTTTTATTATTGATCCGATTAAACTATCATCACTTGTTATAAAAATTAAATCCTTATCAATTACATTTTGATTGGGATGATATTTAATCCAAACAATACTGCTGTCATTTGGAGAAATTGATATCAATGTATCTGATGTGCCGAAAACAGTTTTAATGTTATTAATTTTTACTTCAGATTGTTGATTGCTCAAGTTTCTAACATAAACAGAAAAACTATCAATACTACCCGTAAACATTTGCGGGAAAAATAGTGAATCAACACTAACAGATACTTGGGCATTCACATTTATGGTGAAGATTAGTGCCGCAATTAAAATACTCTTAAACATAATTTCTTTTTTCTTTTCGATTTATAAAACGGAACAAAAGTTACTATTTTATTTATCATTAATTATTAGATAACTGAATTTTTTTTTGAGATCCATCATTTTATGAAATTATTGCTGTTGCTTCGATTTCAATTAGCATTTCAGGACTGATTAGTGCTTTCACCTCAACCATTGATGTAACTGGTTTAATATCTCTAAAAAATTCTCCATGTGCTCTTCCAACTTCTTCCCACTTTGAAATATCTGTTACAAACATTCTAGTTCTAACAACATCTTTTAATGAAGCACCTGTTTCAATCAACGCTCTTTCTATTTTCTGCAAGATCACTTTGGTTTGAAGATATGCATCGTTTACTCCGATAACTTTCCCATCCTCAACTGAAGTCGTTCCGGCAATTTCAATTATATTTCCAATTTTTACAGCACGAGAGTAGCCAACAATATCTTCCCACTTAGCTCCTGATGAAATATTTATTCTTTTCATATTTTTCCTCTTAAATATGCTATACGCTTTTGTTCAGGAAATTTTTCTATTGCATATCGAAGCATTGTTCGTGGCATTGTTTTATAATGTTTTTTTAGAAATTCTTCTTCAGTTTCTAAATCACGATTACCAATTTCTCGCAACATCCATCCCACAGCTTTGTGAATTAAATCGTGTTTATCGTGGAGTAATATTTTAGAAATGTTTAACGTGTCTTCATAAAAATGTTCTCTTATAAAAGTTTGAGTTGAAATAATTGAAATTCTTTTTTCCCATAAATCTTTTGAGTGGGCAAATTTATAAAGCAAATGTTTTTGCTTATCTAACAAGTACATTCCAACAATTTTAGGAGCAGAAAGATCAACTAAATCCCAATTATTAATTCCTTTTCTATTCTTCAGATAAAAATCGAAAATGATTTTTTTCTTTTTTTCATCGCCCCTTTTATATTGATCAACTAGAATAAAAGCGGCAATCAGTCTTTCTTCATGCACCTTAGATCGAATCAACGTTTTTAAATTATCTAAACCCAGATCCTTAAATTGTTTGGCTATCGTTCGCTGTTCAGGAACTTTTATTCCGTAAAAAATATCACCTTCACCATATTCCCCTTTTCCTGTTTTGAAGAATCTTTGTAAAACCAAAGCTTGCGTGGGATTTTTTTGTTTTGAAATTGCTTTTCTTATTTCAGTTAAACTCATTGGAAGTATCCATTTTTTTATTAATCAAACGTCACGCTGAGCCTGTCGATGTGTGACGTTCGTAAAACAAAGGTCATCCTTCGACTTCGCTCAGGATGACAAAAAGTTAAAAAAATTTAGTAATTATTTAATCAGTTGTTTTCTTTATCCAATTTAACATTGTCTCTAATGCAACTGGAGAAATTGTTTCTTCGATCTTCCCATATTCTGAAATTGCACCAGTTGTTGATGTCTGGAACAGATGATTTAATCCAGGCAACATTTTTACTTCAAAGTTATTGTTACCGCCTTTTTTTAGTGCTAATTCAATTGCTGATAAATTTTCTTTGGGTGGAACTTGCAAATCCTTTTCACCATTTATTGCAAGCACAGGACATTTTACTTTTTCTAAAACTGGAACAGGATCAAATCGTAAAAAATATTTGAACCAAGGACTTGTGATGGTTTTAATCTGCATATTTAAATAAACTTCAGGATCACCGAGCTTGCTTTTTTCCTCTTCAGTCATTCCTGAATATTCAGTATAAAATTTATCCCTTAAATCTTTATCAAGTTTTTCATCGTCATTACTGCTTTTTACTATTGAAAAAATTTCTCTCTGTAACTTTACAGATTTCTGAATCTCTTCTTCACTTGTCCCTTCAGCACGTTGAATTAGTTCACCTTGAAGATAAAGAATCGAATCACCTGGAACTCCAAGACCAGCCATCATTATTATAAATGCAACATCACTAGTTTGTACAGCAGCTAAAGGTGCAATCATTCCCCCTTCGCTGTGTCCGATTAAGCCAATTTTTGTTTTATCAATTTCATTTCTTGTTTTTAGAAAATTAACTGCAGCTAGAACATCTTTAGCAAAATCTTCACTCGTTGCAGTATCATGATTTCCTGTTGATTGCGCAATCCCTCTATCATCAAATCTTAAAACAGCAATTCCATTTTGCGTAAGATAGTCTGAAATTACAAGAAATGGTTTGTGTCCAAGAAGTTCTTCATTTCTATCCTGTCCACCTGAACCTGATATCATCACGACTACAGGAAAATTATTTCCTTCTTTTGGAAAAGTTAAAGTTCCGGCAAGTACAACACCATCAACTTCATTTTCAAAAAGCACTTCTTCAGAATTATAAGGAAATGGTTCTTTGGGTTCCTGCGGTCGATTTCTTCCTTCAAGTTTTTCCACTTTTTTAACAGTCAAGTCTAAACTCATTCCGCCTTGAGTCCACTTGCCATCAATTTTCATTTCATTAAAAAAAATCTTACCAGAATAAAAGCCTTGCACAACAGGGATTTTTATCAGAATAGAATCTCCAGTAATTATAGTGCTCTCAGTTGGTATTCCCATCGCACCCTGATCGGGACTATCCAAAGTTGATGAATATATTCCTGAATCATTTTTTGATAGATTAAATACTATTGTCAATTCCATTGAATTTGGCAAAGCTAGTTTGCCTGTCCAGATTCCTGACATATTAACTTGCTGGGCAAAAATTTGAGGACCCAATGCTACTAATAAAATAATTCCATAAATAGTTCTCATATATAATCCTATAATCATTTATTATTAAACTTATATGCTAAAATAAACATTAGAAAATTTACAATTATGATTTGAAAGAGCTAAAATCTTTTACAATTTCGGAATAAAAACTTTCCAGAACATCATTGTAATTAAAAGCTAGTTTTGTTTTTCGTATTCGAGCAAAATCAAAGTATTCTATAGTCTGCCCTTCATTCAAACTAATTTCTGCCAGATTTATATCTAATCTTTTCCAAAAAATATTATCAGTAATGTTTTCCGATGCAATAATTTTGAACAGTTTGATTTCACCTAAATTATTGATGGACATTTCTTCCATCATTTCTCTTCTAAGGGCTTGTTCAGGAGATTCCCCTTCTTCCACTTTTCCACCTGGAATATCCCACATATTAGGAAAAGGGATCTCAATTTTATTATCACGCAATAATAATAAAACTTCATTGTTGCTGTTAAGTAGTATTATTCCTGCTCCAATCAATTTTTATTTCCAATGTTTTGCATATTAGATGAAATTAGTTTAGAATAATGATACAAAATTCTTCTCTCAGGGCGAATCTCAAAATAAAATTTTAAATTTTTAAGAGTTTCGGAACTAAATATAATCCAAATCTGTTTAGGTTCTATATGACAAACACTAAATCAAAATCAGCAATAATCATTGGCAGTGGACTTGGCGGATTATCAACCGCTTTAAGGCTTTCGACAGAAGGTTACGATGTAACAGTAATTGAGAAGCACTCTAAGCCGGGCGGTAGATTAAATCAGCTTAAACTTGATGGTTTTACTTTTGATGTTGGTCCATCTTTTATGAGTATGAGTTGGGAACTTGAAGAATTATTTAAAAGTAACGGACTAAAAAATCCAATTCAACTTGAAGAACTTGATCCGCTTTACCAGGTTTACTTTGAAGGTGAGAATAAACCTTATAGAATCTGGAAAACTTTACACAATCTTGAAGAAGAGTTTAAAGATATCGAACCAAATCTTGCTGCGAAAGTTGAAAAATATTTATCTCGTGCCGGTGAATTCTTCCACGATACTGAAGACAAAGTTGTAAAGTCTAATTACGCAAATGTTGTTGATTATATTTTAAAACTTACTCGCGTTCCTTTAAAACATCTTCCCTATCTTTTTAGAAATATGTGGAGTGAAGTTGAAAAGAATTTTGAATCAGAACAAGTACGCGTGATATTTTCTCTCGTTGCATTTTTCCTTGGTTCAACTCCATTTCATACTCCTGCAATATATTCCTTGCTCAATTATACAGAAATGAAACACGATGGTTACTGGAAAGTTAAAGGCGGAATGTACAAAATTGTTGAAGAGTTAATGAAGATTTTAGAATCACGAGGAGTAAAATTTGTTTTTAACACTGAGATTGTTGGTGTCGCAAATTCAAACGGCAAATTAAATTCTTTGCTTGATAGAAACGGCAAAACCTGGAGTGCAGATATTTTTATTTCCAATTCTGATGCTGCTTCGTTCAGAGGACAAATTCTTGGAAGAAAAAAATTCACGGAGCAAAAATTAGATAATATGGATTGGACACTAGCACCATTTACAATATATCTTGGTTTAAAAGGTAAAATCGATTCGCTGCAGCATCATAATTATTTTCTTGGAAGTAATTTTAGAGGTTATGCTGATAAGATTTTTACATCTTCAATCATTCCGCAAAAACCTTATTACTATGTAAACGTTTCATCCAAGACTACTCCGGAATGTGCGCCTGAAGGTTGCGAAAATGTTTTTATTCTTTGTCCTGTTCCCGATAGAAGATTTAAAAAAGATTGGGATGACAAAGAAGAAATTGCAAACAACATTATAAAAGATTTATCAGAACGAACAGGATTTGATATTCAATCCAACACTTTAGTAAAACAAATTTATTCTCCGGTTGATTGGGAAAATATGTTTAACCTTTACAAAGGTTCAGGATTGGGTTTAGCACACGGCATCAATCAAGTTGGAGCTTTCAGACCAAAAAATAAAGATGAAGAATTTCCAAATTTGTATTATGTGGGCGCATCAACTACGCCAGGCACAGGATTACCAATGGTTATAATTAGTTCAAAACTTGTAACAGATAGAATAAGGAGTGATTATGGATCAATATAATAAGACTTCGTATGCAATTAGTAAGGTTATAACCAGAAGTTACAGCACTTCATTCAGTCTTGGTATATCTGCTTTTGCACCACAATACCGTGATGCAATTTACGGCATCTATGGTTTTGTAAGATTAGCCGATGAGATAGTGGATACTTTCCATAATTATAATCAAAAGTTATTGATGGAAAATTTTCGCAGAGAAACTGAAGAAGCTTTGCAAACTGGCATTTCAACTAATCCGGTTTTGCAAGCGTTCATCCACACAGTAAAAGAATATAAAATTGATTATCACTACATTGATGCTTTTTTAAGAAGTATGGAAATGGATTTAACTAATTCTTACTACGAACCACAGCAATACAATGAATATATTTATGGATCCGCGGAGGTTGTCGGATTGATGTGCTTACAAATCTTTGCAGGTGGCGATGACAAGTTATTCAATTCCTTAGTTGCGCCAGCAAGGAGTCTTGGTTCCGCTTTTCAGAAAGTAAATTTCTTAAGAGATATCAAGAGCGATATGGAAGAGCGTGAAAGAATATATTTGCCTGGTGTTAATCATGCAATAAAGATTGATGATGTGCACAAAAGAGATTTGGAAAAAGAAATCGAACTAGAGTTTTTAAACGCTTTAGAAGGTATTAAAAAGTTACCTATAGGCGTAAAATTAGGAGTTTACTCAGCGTATCTTTACTATCAGGGATTATTTAAAAAGATTAAAAAGCTAAAAGTAAAGGAATTGATGAGTAAGCGTGTACGAGTTTCAAATACAACAAAGATGATTTTGTTTTTAAGAGGCTTACTAGAAATAAAAATTCTTAAACTAACCTGAAACAAAAATATATTTTAATTAAGTTGCCGGTATAATTACCGGCTTTTGTTTTATATGAGCACATACTTACTGATAAACATATTAATAATTTTCTTTCCATTAATTTTATCATTCGATAAAAATTTAAAGTTCTATAGAAATGTTCCTCATGTTTTGCAATCTATCGCATTTATAAGCACAGCATATATTATTTGGGATGTTATTGCTACAGAGCGCGGAGATTGGGCATTTAATCCGGAGCATTTAATTGGCTTTTACATTTTAGGCTTACCAATAGAAGAGATTTTATTTTTTATAACTGTTCCCTACTCCTGCATTTTTATTTATGAAACAGTTTCGTTTTACATAAAAGAGAAAAAATTAAATTTTAACAACAAGTTGTTTGTGATTCCATCAATTCTTTTGGTGATATTGGGAACAATTTTTTATGATCAGAATTACACATTCACTGTTTCTGTTTTTGCTTCGGCTTTTTTTATCGGAGCTATTTTGTTTAATGAATCCTTACTTGATTCGAGAAATTTTTGGATAACAATTTTAATTGGGTTTATTCCATTTCTTATAGTTAATTATTTTCTCACTTCAATTCCTGTTGTCACTTATAATGAGGCTGCGTTCAGCGGTAAGCGATTTATTACTATTCCGTATGAAGATTTTCTTTATTCATTTTCTATGATTTCTTTGTGGATATTATTCTATGAATTAGCCAGGGAACAGAAAAAGTGAAAAAGAAAATCTGTGTTATCGGATCAGGACTTGGAGGGTTATCAGCATCCATCAGACTTGCCAATAAAGGATTTGAAGTTGATCTGTATGAACAGAACCGCACACCCGGTGGTAAAGCAGGTGAAATAAAAGAACGAGGATATAGATTTGATACTGGCCCATCGTTATTAACAATGCCGCAAGTTTTGAAAGATTTATTTTCTGATTGCAATGAAAATCTTGAAGACTATCTTAAAATAAACAGACTCGATTTGATTTGTAAATATTTTTATCCGGATAAATCAATCATTAATGCTTATTCCGATGTTGATAAATTTGGGAAAGAAATTAATGAAAAAACTTCTGATAACTCCGAGTCATTAAGTAAATATCTTAATTACTGCAAAACAATTTATGATTTAGCTGGTGATTTATTTCTGACAAAGGATCTTTTAAATATTTCAACTTATATAAATTCCAAAGCGTTAAAAACTTTATTAAACATTAGAAAGATTGATCCATTCAGAACAATGAATGAAGCTAACGAAAGTTTCTTTAAAGATAAACGACTCATTCAATTGTTTAATCGATATGGAACTTATAGCGGTTCTAATCCATACTTAGCTCCCGCAACTTTAAATATTATTTCTCACGTCGAGTATAATCAAGGAAGTTATATCCCTGAAGATGGGATTTATGGTATAACAAAAGCCCTTTGGAAATTAGCAGAGAAAAAAGGCGTTAACATATTTTTAAATCAAAAAGTTGAAGAAATAATTCTTGAAAATAGAGAAGCAAAAGCAATTAGAGTTAATGATAATACGCTTAAGTATGACAAGATCATTTCTAATGTTGATGTGAATTTTACTTTTAAAAATCTAATAAAGAATTTTAACAGTTATGAATCAAAAAGATATTCTAAGAAGCGCCCTTCTTTTTCGGGATTAGTTTTTTACTGGGGGATCAAAAGAGAATTTGCAGAGCTTGAAACACATAACATATTGTTCTCATCAGATTATCGAAATGAATTTGAATATCTTTTTATAAACAAAACCGTTCCGGATGATCCCACAATTTATATCTATATTTCTTCGAAGCTAAATAAAAATGATGCTCCTGCTGGAAAAGAAAATTGGTTCGTAATGGTGAATGCTCCTCACATTCACAATCAAAACTGGGATGCAGAAGTTAAGGTTGGTAGATACAATATCATTAAGAAAATTAATAAGTTTCTGAATATCGATATTGAAAAGCTGATTGAGTTTGAAAAGATTATGTCCCCCGTTGATATACAAAATAAAACAGGCAGTTATCTTGGCAGCATTTATGGGATAGCTTCGAATGATAAGTTTACTGCATTTATGAGGCAATCAAACAAATCAAGATCGATTAAGAATTTGTACTTTTGTGGTGGCAGTGCACATCCTGGTGGTGGAATACCGTTGGTAATTTTGTCCGGGAAAATTGTTTCAGATATAATTGCTAGTGAATATCAGAATGATTAAAGCTGACCACAATAAATTGGCTCATTTAGTTTTTAGTCTCTATCTAAAAAGCCTATTAAAGTCCTCTTTCAAGGAATTTATTATAATTAATGAATTACCAATGATTGATAACTCAAAAGGATTAATTGTTACTCCAAATCATTTTTCATGGTGGGATGGATTTTTTATTTATTGGTTAAATAAAAAATTGCTTAAAAAAAAGTTATTTATACTTATGCTCGAGGAGCAATTAAAGCGATACTGGTTCTTCAAATACCTTGGTTGCTATTCGATTGAACTTAATGATAAACGGAAAACGTTCGCATCGCTAAAATACACATTGGACCTGGTATCCAATTCAGATAATGTTATTACTATTTATCCCCAAGGGGAAATACACCCCTATGATCATCGTCCCATAGTTATAAAAGATGGAATTAACTTTTTATCTCAAAAGGCAAGAGCTACTTTTTCTATTTTACCAATTGCATTTAAGATCCACTACTCTAATGAAAAGCTGCCAACAATTTATGTACGCTTTGGAAAATTATTAACCTCATCGGAAGCCTCTTCTAATCCGGAATTACTGAAGAACGAATTCATAAATAATCTTAATATGTTGAACTCAGAATATTTAACCACAAGATCGTATAATATTATTGAGATCTAATGTTTATAATATTACTAATAATATCATTAAGTGTATTCTGTAGTATTGCAGCTTTTAATTTTTATACAGCTCCGGAATTAAAGACACTTATTGCAAATACCAATGAAGATAAATTAGTCTCTGTCTTGGTGCCTGCCCGGAATGAGGAAATGAATATTGTCAGTTGTATTAATGGAATATTAAGTCAATCCTACAAAAAAATAGAAATAATTATTATTGATGATTGTTCGACTGATAATACATATAACATTGCTTCTTCAATAAAAGAAAATAATTTAAAAGTCATTAAAGGTGAAATACTACCTGAGGGATGGCTCGGCAAAAATTGGGCTTGTCATCAGCTTGCGCAACACGCAACGGGAGAATATTTACTTTTTGTAGATGCCGACGTTGGGATTAAAAAGGATAGTATTTCATCTGCGATACATGAATTAAATAGAACAAATGCTGAATTGATTTCTGTATTCCCTACTCAGCTTATGAAATCCTTTGGTGAATTTATAATTGTACCTTTAATGAATTGGCTGCTGCTTACATTTTTGCCATTAAAATTTGTATTCACTTCTTCAAGTAATTCTTTCGTTGCAGCAAACGGTCAGTTTATGCTCTGGAAGAGAGATACTTATTTTAATTTAGGTGGCCATCAAAAAGTTAAAGACAAAGTTGTTGAAGACATGGAACTTGCCAGACTTGTAAAGCAGAATAATTTTAAAGTTGAAACATTGTTAGGTGGTGATTTAGTTTTTTGCCGAATGTATAGTTCTTTCAAACAGGCTTATAATGGATTTGCCAAAAATTTTTATGCTGGGTTTTCAATCAATCCAATATTTTTCATATTAATAATCTTTTTTTTATTCATTGTATTTATTGTTCCTTTTATAATTATAACTCAATCTGTTATTGCAATCATTCCAGTTTTGTTAGTTCTTGCTGCCAGATTTTTTGTATCGTTAAACAGTAAGCAAAACTGGTGGATTAACATCATACTTCACCCTTTGCAGATGATATTGATGATCTGGATTGGAATAGTTTCTTTAATAAAATTTAAATCGAATTCGTTGGTATGGAAAGAACGAAAAATTTAGTTAAGCATAAAGAAATGCTTTTTCTTTATTTGATTTTTAGTGTTGGTATTTTTGGCCATCTTTTTTATCCATTAAGGGAACTAATGTTGTTCCTCACTCCTGTTACATTGCTTTTAACCGGGACTCTAGTTCTATTTACTTCTTATAAAGGATCAAATAAATTCTTAAAGTGGATAATACTAACTTATCTATTGACTTTTGCTTTGGAAGTAATTGGTGTTAAAACCGGGTTAGTTTTTGGAGAATATAAATACGGTGAAACATTGGGTTTAAAACTTTTTGAAGTTCCATTAATTATTGGGTTTAATTGGATTCTTGTAATACTTGGAACAATCTCTGTGGCTCAGTTAATAACCCAAAATGTACTTGCCAACTCATTAATTGCAGCAACAATATCAGTTATCTTTGATTTAGTACTTGAACCTATAGCAATAAAATTAGATTACTGGCAATGGTCACAAAACGTTATTCCTATTCAAAATTATATTGCCTGGTTTTTAATTGCATTTATTTCTGCATTACTTTTTTCGATCTTAAAAGTAAAGATGCAATCAGGTTTGTCTAAACATTATTTGTTAGTTCAGTTTATATTTTTTGTTTCATTATTATTATTCTATAGTTAGGGTTTTTATGGGAATTTTAGTTGCTTTAATAGTAATCAGTTTTTGGGCATTACATTTGTTTTATTCTTTAAACTATGTACAAGTTGATTTTATAAATCCGCTGTTCTATTTACATATTTTACTACAAGGATATTTATATACCGGATTATTTATCACGGCTCACGATGCGATGCACGGAACTGTTTCTAGTAATAAATTTATAAATAAAAGTTTTGGATGGATATCAACTATACTTTTTGCAGGTTTATCATACAGCAAGTTAATAAAAAATCATTTTAAGCATCATAAAAACCCGGGCGAAGAATCTGATCCAGATTTTTATACAAAATCTCAAAACTTTTTTATTTGGTGGGGTACTTTTCTCTGGCGATACACAACTATTACACAAATAATAATTATGGCAGTTGCTTTTAACATTTTAAAAATTTGGTTTGATGAGTTTTCAATAATTATGTTTTGGGTTGTTCCAGCTTTCTTGGGGACATTTCAGTTGTTTTTCTTTGGGACATATTTACCGCATAAATATCCTCATACAGAAAAAATGCTGCCGCATCGGGCTCGAACACAAAAACGAAATCACTTGTGGGCAATGTTATCGTGTTACTTTTTTGGATATCATTACGAGCATCATGAATCACCAAGAACACCTTGGTGGAAGTTATATAAAATGAAGAAGGGTTGAAGCGGAATTAAGAGTCGACGGTTTCGTTAATGATCTTTGTGAGATCTGATTTCCCGAATGGTTTAACTAAAAACTTTGTTGCTCCAGCCTGATAAAACTCTTTAATTTTATCTTCGATATATTCACTTGATATAATAATAATTGGTCTTTTAAATGGATCGTGTCTCTTTATATCCTTACAAATAAAAATTCCCTGCTGCCAATAATTCTTGTCAACATCAAAAATAAAATGGCTAAATGTACTATCCTGAACAAACTCAAGTTTGAATTCTCGTATGCTGTAATTAGAAAGAGTAAATGAATTTTTTAAAAATGCTTTAACAAGTTCAAATGTTTCACCGGAGTTATCAATCATAAGAATTTTGTTTGCACCGCGTAACTCTTCTTTATCATTTACTGTTAAAAAAGCTTTAGACTGATTTAAAGGGAGTGTAAATGTAAATGTTGAACCAACACCTTTTATACTATCTACAAGTAGGGAGCCGCCTAATTTTTCAACGTATCTTTTAGCTAATGCAAGCCCTAGTCCGTTTCCTTCATAGTTTCTTCCAACATTCAAATCTTCCTGACTAAAAGGCTGGTAAAGATGATCAAGATATTTTGTAGAAATTCCTATACCAGTATCTCGTACTTTACAGATGGCTAATCCCTTTTCCTGCAAAATATTTACTTCAACCTCTACATATCCTTGATGAGTAAATTTAACAGCATTGCTAATAAGACTATTTAATGCATTTTCAACACATTGCACATCAACATCAACATATATTTTTTTGTGCGAAAAATTAGTTTTTATCTCAAGATTTTTTTCGGCTGCTTGTTTATGATGTTCCGGAAGACAATTTTGAATGATACTAATTAAATCTGTGGTTTCAGTATTTAAGTTATAATTACCGGCTTCAATCTGGGCAAATTCTAACATTTGCGTTATACTTTTAAACAATCTTTCACTTCCACTGTGAAGATTATCCAGATAAATTTTATCCTCTGCACCAATTTTATCGGCTAAATTTTCTTTTATTAGAGATGAATAGCCCAAAATAATATTTAATGGAGTACGAAGTTCATGAGATAAAACATTTAAGAAGGTATTTTTTAATCTTTCAGATTCATAACTGGCATCTCGTGCTTTCTTAACCTCTTCTTCTGTTAAAAGCATTTCGGTTTGATCTTCGTGGTACATAACAATATAAGGCTCATCTTCATCTTTAATAATAAAGATGTTAGTTCTTAATATCGGGATTGCATAATCGCGGGAACGTAATAATGAATCTTCATAATAATCTATAGCAGTATATGTTTTGCCGTTAAGTACTTCCATAATTTTTTCAACGGCATTATTTTCTCGAAGAACGCTATCATTAAATATTGAATACTCAGTTAATTCATCAAGATGATATCCCCATAAAATTGTAAACGCTTCATTGACGTAAACTATTTTTCCGCTTTGTTCCATAACCTGAACAGGAAAGCGGACTTTGTTATACATAAGACTTACATATTTTATAAAATCTGTGGTTACCATACTTATATAATCGGTAATGATATTTCTATTTTAGTTCCTGTTTCTGAATCATACAATTTAATTTCACCGTTATGTCTATCAACAATACTTTTACATAAAAATAATCCATAACTGTTTTTCTTTGGAGTGTAAGATACAAACAAATCTTTTTTAACATCTTCCGGAATTCCAGGACCATTATCTTCTACAATAAGATGTACAAATCTATCATCAGATAGAGATTGAATATTTATAGTAACATCTTTTTTAGCATTTACAGAGTTAGTAAACAAATGCACAAGCAAATGTTGTATTTGTTCAGAATCATAATTACAAACCGGAATATTGTTTAGCTGAGTTTTAAATGTAGCAAACTGATATTTCTTCATAGGAGAAATATATTTAATAACTGATTGTATCGTCCTGTTTAAATCACCACTATCTTTATTCAAATTCATAATTGCAGTTTCCATAAGTACTTGTGCATACTTCTGGATACTTCTAATGCTATCTATCGCAACTTTTGATTTCAGTTTTAACCTATCATACAATAGTGATTCTTTGCCGATTCCTGAATCCTCATTTTCCTTTTTCAGCTTCTCTAACATTCTAAGCAAACTTTCGTTCTCCAGCAAAGCTAAATGAACAAGACCTTGTAAAGACTGTCCAATCTCAGAATCAATTCCTGCTTTTAATGCTTTACGTTCTGCCTGTATTAGTTGACTATTTGCTTCCTGCAATGCTGAGTTAGCAGTAATTTGGTTTTGATATAATTGTGCATTTCGAATTGCTGCTGCTGCTGCACCGGCTAATATTTCAAAAGTGCTAGTAGTTTCTTTTTCTTTTATTTTATGAAGATGTTTACTGTCTACGTAAATTACACCTATTTTATTTCCATCTGTAATTAAAGGTGAACAAAGAATTGTTTGAAGATCCAAACGGAGTATACTCTTGCTTGATTCTAGTGTAACATCACTTTGGGCCCCTTCAATAAATCTGGATTGTCCGTTATAAAAAACATCTTCAACAACAGAGTTACTAATCTGAAAAAGACTTTCAGGAAGTTCTTTCCCATTTGAATCCAACCCGAGTTTAAATTCAAGTTTGCCGTTGTGACTTTTTAAAACAATAAAACCGCGTTCAGAATTTGTTAAACGGATTGCATTTTTTAAAACAAGTTCAAGAACATCATCAAGTATAAGTGAGCGGTTTATACTGTTTAAGATATTTAAAATTACTTCAAGATTTTTGGCCTTTTCTGAAGTAATCTCAGTATCCAAACTGGTTTTAATTCCGCTATCAATATTTTTTTTAAATTCTGAAAATTTCATCTAGCTTTTAATTGTTCTCAAATAATAAATAAAGCTTATTATGCGTGCAATAATTATACCGCTTTATTGGTTAAATATAAACGAATAAAGTTTACAATGAGGTAAATAATACTTATAAATGGAACTAATCTTTAAGAAGTTTCCAGGAAATAAACCATTCTGTGTCATTTCCACTTCTCCACCAAGCTTTCGCAAATCCGGTCGAAATTGTTGATTCAAGATTATACCAATGCTCAAACATAACATTAATCTGCGCCCCAAAATTAATTATTTTATCAATTTCAGGTGAATCGGAGATTAAACTCTGGGAAAAAATAGACAAGTTAATGTTCTTAAAATCAATGCTGCTAAAAGACAAATTTGGTATTCGGATAGGCGGCAATGAATTTTCAATCATTACTTTTAAGAATTTATCAGAAGAAATACTATAAATAGGAACACCGGGGAAGCGAAACATTTTTTCAAATTGTTTTACAGGTTCATTCTCAATTTCTCTATTTCCAAAACCGCCAAAGAAAAACATAGTTTCCGGAACATTTTCATTTACTATATGATAACCAGTTGCCGCTTTAATGTGGAGGACATTATGTGAAGTCAGAAAGATAAAATATTTATCCCACTCACCCATTAACTGTCCGGAAAATTGCGGATCATCAGGATTTGAACCATACCCAAGCACAGAAAATTTAAAGAGATCACCTGATTCCCAATCAATACTGCCAATTGTTTTTCTAAGATCTCGTATTTCAAGTTCTGACTTCAGAATAGCAAAATCAGGCTGCCTTACCTCTGTAGTGTTATCATTAATAAATTTTATACCACGGTAGATAGCAAGCTCTGTGCTTTGTTTAACTTTAAGAGGATTATCAAATATCCAATAATGATTGTATCCAACGGAATATCTTCCTCCAAGCATTCCTCTTTTTCTTTTATTAAACAGATCAAAAAAATCAGGAGCGTTTTGTTCAATTCCTAAAATAAATTTTTGTTGGTAACTATACTTCAAACGTAAATGGAATTTTATATCATTCGTAGTTTCTTTGAATGGTGAAATCCCTGCTTCAATAATAAGATCATGATTAAGTAATGGGTCATTAATCTGGGTAAACACACCAAGTACAACGCGTGACTGAAATCCGGATACAGTTGGAATAAATGTTTTAACTGAAAGATCACTTAACGATGAATAGGATTTTTCTTCGCTAAATAGATTTTTATCAATCACTTCATTAGCGGGTCTTAGATTCAAATCATATAGTTCAGGTGATTTATCTAATATCTTTTGTCCATAATAATTTATTGCAGGCAATTTATCTGCTTTTTTTATTTCGAACTTTACAGGAATAAATCCATCAAGATTAAATTCCATTGCAATCATTGAATCCGCAGAAACCTGTACAGGTTTAAAAAATCCTTTTACTGTATTAGTTATTGGAATAATTTCTGCGGTCTGCAAGTCGTATCTATAAATGTTTGAAACCCCATTTGTATAAGCATTCCAGTACAAATATTTCCCATCTAAAGACCAGGATGGATTTTCGGGTGATCCGCTTGAGGAAATTGTTTTAAATTGAAAGGAACTTCCTTTTTCTAATCCGGTTATATCTGAAATTATTATTGATTGCTGCCCACTTGATCTATGCAATACTGATGCAAGAAGATTTCCTTTTCTATTGATGGATAAATCTGAAAATTCATCACCTACATCAAACACAGAAAGCGATTGAAATTCTGTATATGGATACTTTGATTTAACTAAAATTGCCTTTCCACTTAAATGTTGAATTCCCCAAAGATCATGTGTCGATATTGAAACGGTTAATTGTCCGATTCTAGAATCTTTAAAAAGTAATTTTTCCTTATTACTATTTAAATCATATTCCCAAACATCTCTGTAGAGTTGATTATTATTAGTTGTATAAAATAGTTTGTTATATGATTCATCATAAGCTACAGATGCTACTTGAACAAGGCTTGGTGTTTGAAGAGTTGTAATATGATTTGATTCTTTTGAATCCAGGTTAAAACTCCGGATTTCAGCTAACTCACCTTTGCGGTGATTTCCAAAGATTAACGAATTATATTTTGAATTATATGTTATATGAGTAACCCAACCAAATGCTTTGTTAGATAGTTTTTGAAAATCCGTAACCGGGTACTTTTTAATGAGTGAAATATTTGAATTTTGGAATTCCATTTCATCCAAAATAAAATTTTTCCATGCATCCTTAAAATCCAGCTCATAAATTTTTTCAAACTTTGATTCTAATCCTGGATAAAATTCATCAGGTTTAAGTGAGAACCAATCGTATAATTTTTGCGTTCCATATTTATTTGCAAGATGTGCAATAAATCTTGTACCATATAGGTAAAGAATATTTTCCAGCAATATACTTTTGTGTGAAGTTACATTTTCAATTTCAGAAACACCAGGAAATTCTTTTTTATCATTTACCAAAGTTCTGAAATACATCTCATCAAAACTTCCAAGAATTCTTCCATAACCACCACTAAACCATGTTTCAATAAAAACAGCAATTGCTTCCTGATACCATCTTGGAGTGTATCTGTTATGATTAGTAAATAAACTATAAAAAGCTGTAAGTGGTTGGTTTTTATCCGGGTTCACTTTTCCTATTATACTTCTTACCGAAGATTCAAAATCTGAAGCCATATCGTTAACAACTATGTGAACAAGTTCATGACTTAGCAGCCATTGAAATCTTTCAGAATATGGAACCATTTCATAACCTGGTTCCAGAGGTTCAATTTCAATTCTAATATAATTTTCTGGTATTGTAGTAGTTGCACCGAACCCATAATCACTAACATCGTAAGTGTTAATAATAATTTTATCATCTGGTTGGTAGTTAAAAAGTTTTTGTAACTGTGCCAGAGAATTTTCTGCAGAGGAGAGTAAATGATTTACGAGATGTGAGTGTGAATCACGATATATAATTTTAAAATGTTCACTTTCCCTTGTATACCAATCTCCAAAATCTCGTTTACTAATTCTAATGATTATTTCATTTTCATCTTTCCCTTTATATACCTCAGTGATAGTCTCTTTTTCATTAAGAATAAATTTACATTCCAGAAATTGCAATTCACCGGTAATCTCAAGTCTATCTATGATATCTGTTGATTTAAGAAAGAGTATTGAATCTTTTGATATTGTAGTGTTCCATAAAACTAAATGCAAGTTTTGGGATCGATAATAATTATAAAAATTATCTACTTGACCAATAGTTTTTATCTTGAATAAAACATTTTCTGAACCATACTCGATTGTAATATTTGAAACTTTTGCACTTTCGCTCTGTTTCAAATCTTTTAACATTTTTGATTTTTCAACAATCTTTACTCTATTTGGAGCCAAGGATACTAACTCCTTGTGCCAGAATTGATTTATTAATTCAATAATTGAAGATAATGATATATAAATCTTAGAACCTTTAGCATAAGTAGGACTAGATAATTGAACTGTTTTGACTGAACTATCCTGTAAATCTATTATAGAGACAAAAGGATTATTTGAGTTGATTTGAAGTTCATAGTTTTCAAATAATATTTTAGCAGTTGATTCTTTACTTTCTTCAAAAATGGAAAGTGGTAACGCTTTTATTAAATCAAAAAGTGAAACATAAATAACGCCGGCTTGATTTTCTGCATCAATCAAATCATAACTGGTCTCATGAATTAGAGCTATTTTTGTTGCTTCCTGTGGATAGATGATTAAATGGAAGGTAAATAAAATAACTACACTAAAAATAAGTTTCATGAGAATTTATAAGCAAAGATTTACTAATGATATTTTTATTGACAGCATAATTTAAAAAAAAAGCCTTCAAATAATTGAAGGCTTAAAATAATAATTTAGCTCAGAGACTTATCTTGTCCAAGCGTATCTTCCGCCTAATTCCTCAAGCTGAGAGTTTGATCTTGTCCAAGCATATCTTCCGCCTAATTCCTCAAGCTGAGAGTTTGATCTTGTCCAAGCATATCTTCCGCCTAATTCCTCAAGCTGAGAGTTTGATCTTGTCCAAGCATATCTTCCGCCTAATTCCTCAAGCTGAGAGTTTGATCTTGTCCAAGCATATCTTCCGCCTAATTCCTCAAGCTGAGAGTTTGATCTTGTCCAAGCGTATCTTCCGCCTAATTCCTCAAGCTGAGAGTTTGATCTTGTCCAAGCGTATCTTCCGCCTAATTCCTCAAGCTGGGAGTTTGATCTTGTCCAAGCATATCTTCCGCCTAATTCCTCAAGCTGGGAGTTTGATCTTGTCCAAGCGTATCTTCCGCCTAATTCCTCAAGCTGGGAGTTTGATCTTGTCCAAGCATATCTTCCGCCTAATTCCTCAAGCTGAGAGTTTGATCTTGTCCAAGCATACCTTCCGCCTAATTCCTCAAGCTGGGAGTTTGATCTTGTCCAAGCATATCTTCCGCCTAATTCCTCAAGCTGAGAGTTTGATCTGTTTTGTAAAATCAAATTATCAGTTGATTCATTAGAATTTGAAACACTAACTTGCTGCTCAACCAGAGTTGCATCGCCCTGAACTCTGTATCTAACTGCTTCTTCAACCTGTGCGAATGAAGTTGCAATTAGGACAAACAGCAAAACAAACATGAATATAGATTTTTGCATAGCTCCCACCATGTAACTGATGAAATAATTATTATAACACTGAATTCATATTAAATTTAACTCCGCATAACTGGAGTTAGCCCTCTAATAAGTGTTAAAATAAGGCAATGAAAGTGCCACATAAGACTGTTAATAATTGAAAAATTTTGATGATTTGTTAGATAAATCGGTCATAATTACCGATTTTGAATGGGAATTAAGTTTTTTTTGTAAAAAATAATTACTTTAAAAATGAGTTAAAAGGAAAAGAAAAGCTTATTAGTTATTTCTTTTTTGCGACCAGAGTATCAAGTTTTGGTCTGGAAATTCCTAAAAGTTTTGCAGCTTGAGATTTGTTTCCGCCCACCTTTTCTAATACTTGAAGAGCATAATGTTTAGATAATTTCCTAAGATCTGTGGTACCATAATTTAAATCCATTCGAATAACATTTTCAGGAACTTCTCCATTACTGGAATTAAATTGCATTACTGCAGGTACAGAGTTAATAAGATTAGAAAAATCGTTTAGAGTTAATTCTCCATTTTCTGATAGAAGAACAGCTCGTTCAATAACGTTTTTTAATTCCCGAACATTTCCAGGCCAGGGATATCCCAGAAAAAAATATCGCAATTCTTTACTTATTTTTTTTACTGACTTATTAAAAGTAAAATTAAATTCTTCAATAAAATGATCAGCCAGACTTACAATATCTTCACTTCTTTCATTTAAAGGAGGCAGTTCTATTGTAACTACATTTAATCGATGAAATAGATCTCTTCTGAAAGATCCTTCTTCAATCATTTGTTCAATATTTTTATTAGTTGCAGATATTATTCTTGCGTTAACAGGAATATCAACAATACCGCCTAATCGTTTTATAACTTTTTTTTCAATTGCTCTAAGAAGTTTTGCTTGTAAATTTAAACTCATATCACCAATTTCATCGAGGAAGAGAGTCCCATTTTCTGCAATTTCAAACAATCCAAGTTTTCTAGTTCTTGCACTAGTAAAGGCTCCCGCTTCATACCCAAATAATTCTGATTCAAGAAGATTTTCGGGAATAGCAGTACACACAATATCAACAAAAGGATCTTTACGATTCTTTCCATAATTATGGATCGCTCTTGCAAATAAACCTTTGCCGGTTCCTGTTTCGCCCAATAAAAGAATATTTGACGAACTTTGCTCAGATACTTTTTTTGCCAGATCGATAGTCCGAGAAAATTTTGGAGAACTGCCAATTATTCTTGCAAGATTATATCTTATGCTATCATCATCTCTTCGGGTAGTTGCAGAAGTCTTATATAATCCATTAGTGATAAGTTCTTTTATATAGGATGTAAACTTTACTATTTCATACGGAAATACAAATATATCGTGCAGACCCATTTTCGCAATTGTACTAACGAGTAATGCATTGTTATTTCTAATTACAATAATAATTTTGTTAAGAATCTCTTTTTTAACTAGAGCAACTTCTGCTAATAGTCCTGAGGCCAATGAATCGATTTGCAATACTAATATTGTATCTTCTTCAGCTGAAAATAATTTGGGATTTGTAAACGCAATTGGAATACTTTCTAACTCAACCTGTCTTAAACCGGAGTTGATAGCACTGATATCATCATTATCAGAATATATTTTTATATTAACTTTTTTGGTATTCATTTAACTGAGTTTGATTGCCGATTAGAATTAATTTTTCTATGGCTTTTTTTCTTTCAGGATTATTAAAATAAGCTGTTCTTATTTTATTATTAGTAATATTTTCACCAATCATATTTACCAATTCATAGGCATAGTGTCGTGGTTTTTTCGCTTTATAAAAATTACCTCGTTCCCAATAAGTTTCAGCGATTGTAAAAAGAATTTTCCAGGTCAGTTCGCTAATACTTTCTTCTTCAATCAAATTATATGCGCTCTCAAAATACTCTAGCGGCGATTTCAAATTTTCATTTTGGGTAAAGTATGCAATCCTTCCAAATAAATATTCTCGTTGTGCCTTGAATATAACATTTTGTTCAACATATTTTATAAAATCTTTATCAGAAAGATAAAACAATGCTTTATCAAATTTTCTTATATTTATTAAATGTTCCGATATTTTAATAATAGCATCTACATAAATACTTACTTCCGGTATTTTATTTGCTATTTCTAAAAGCGAAGACATTTCAGTATTTAATTCAGGCGATTTAAGTTTACCTATTTTTAGTAATAATTTTAAATAATTAAAAATTAAATTATTTCTTTCAGAATTATTTTCGTCAGTAAATAAGAAATATTCATATTGATTGACAATTCTTTCTAATTCTTCAGCATTTCCGATAGCAAACCAAAATATTCCCAACAAGTAAATATCATTAAGAGCTTCTTCCTTATTATTTAATTGATTAAAAATATTTAGTGCTTTATTAATATTATCATATGCACTTTGATAGTCACAAGTGTGCAGATAAACTTCACCAAGATTACTTAGCGATAACCCTATTCCATTCTGATTTCCAAGGGCTGTAAATATTTTTTCAGAACGCAACCAACTTTCACACGCCCTCTCGAAGTCATTATTTCCCTGATAAAAAACCCCATAATTTATGAGGATTAATGCCTCTTGTTCCAAATTGCCAATAGTCTGATTTAGTTTTATTGCTTCTTGCCAATATTTTGAGGCTGTATTCTTATCTCCAAGTATGTTATAAATAGTACCAATATTTACTTTTATACGTGCGATTCTATCAGTCAACTTTCTTTTAGGATAACTTTCTTCTGCAAGAATAAAATTCTTTAACGCTTGTTCCGGATTGTTTCTAAATTGAATTTCTATAAGACCTAAAAGATTAAAACATTTTTCTTTTTCTTCATCCATTAAATTTTTGTCTTCAAGCAATTTTTTACAATAATCCTCAGCTTCACTAAAATTATTCAAATCAAATTCAGCATAAGCTATCTGAATCAGAATTTTTTGCTTAAATATAATATCGTTTACTGATAAGTGTAATTGAAGCAAAATGCTTTTCCCATCTTCAAGTTTTCTTAATCCAATCAGGCAAGTCCCTTTAATAAATTGCATCTGATTTTTATCCTCATCAGACATTTTTTCAAAATTTAGCTTGTAAATTTTTTCTAAGGCAAGTTTAAAATCACTTAGCTTATAAAGAGTTTTTACAAGTTCATATTTTAATGATATTAGTAATTTTTCATTAATATTAAACTGCAATACTTTTTCTAACAAGGATTTTTTATAAGCATAAGCACTAATTTCTTCAGCTTGAGTAATCTCCTTTTTAAAAAATTCAACAGATTGTTCGTACTCATTTGCAAGCTCAAATTGTCTTGCTAATTCCATTGTGTTGAAATCAGCGAACAATTTTTTAATTGAGTTAGCCAGAACTATATGAAATTTAACTCGGTTGCTGATGGTTGAGTAAATGTATTTCTTAAAGTTATAAGAATTGATTCTGGGTGCATTACTAAGACTTAATGGATCTATAATGTTTTTTTTCTCCAGCTCATCAAGTATGGATTTTAGAATTTCATGTTTAACATCCAGTAATGCTGCAAGCACGGTTTGCTCTATGGATATTTCAAATGCTGATATTATTTGGGCTAGTTTTAATTCAAGACTGTTCAAATTACTAAGACGCATGCGGTATAATTCTTCGTGCGAACTTTGGAGTGCAAGGATTATATCTTCAGTTGATTCAAATGTGACTATAGCATTATTAAACTGAATTACCTTTAGAAGTATTAAATCTTTTATAAACTGTTTAATATTTCCAGGTTGCAGATCAGAATAGAGTAAAATATATTTTTTTAACTCTGCTTTAGGAAAAGATGGAGAATAGCTTAAATCCAAAAACTCTGTGAGCTGATGATCAGTAAACTGATTAAGCTGAATAACACATAAATTATTTAAGGACGAGGAAGAATGATCAAAATCAGAAGATTCGGTTAAAATTACTTTTATTCCCTTTACCTGGAATATTCTTATAATCTCAGTCAGTGATTCTTTCGTAAATTCATCATACATGTTATAGTCATCTAAAAGTAAGGTAAGCTCTATGTTCGCGGGTAAAGTATTAAATATCCTTTTTACTGAATCGAAAAAACTATTTGAAGAGTTATCAAAGAAATCATTAATAATATCCGCATACTCTTTTTCCTTTTCACGATAGATAACTTCAGATAGTATAATTTTTCTAAAAATATACTTTACCGCTTCAAATCCTGATTTGATTTTAGTGTTTTCAATAAATAATGAGTACTGTTTCTGACGGTAAATTTCCTGCATTAATGTTGTTTTTCCTGAACCGTCAAATCCGGTAACCGTGAAAACTTCATTACTTGTTTTGTCTTTTAGATAAGTGCTTAAAATGTTAAATGCATCTTTCCTATCACTAAAAACTTTAGCAGGGATTAAATCTTTAATAACTTCAAAATCAATCGATATCTCTAAATCTAAAAGGATTTGTAATGCATTTTCATAACGCTCCTCAGGATTTTTCTTAATTAATTTTGATATAACCTTAATTAAACTATCAGAATAATTTGATGGGCCTAATTCAAAATCTTCTTCAATGTGAGCTTTATATATTTCAATTTCATTTTCACCAACAAATGGAAAACTTCCATATACAATTCGATAAAGCAGAATTCCCAAAGAATAAAAATCAACCCTATAATTATGTTGTTCGTTTTTTAAAAGTTCTGGTGCGATGTAAAATGCAGTGCCTTGAATTTCTTTTTCATATTCAGACATTGTGTAGCGTGCCAACCCAAGATCGATTATTTTAATAACAGGATTGCCATTTGTTTCAGAGACAAGAATATTTTCAGCTTTAAGATCGTAATAGATATAATTGGTTTGATGCAGATAATAAAGAACGGAACAAATTTGCTTGATAATTAAATTAAGTTTTTTTTCATCTTTCAATCCGCTATAGTTTAATAACAGATTGGATGGAAAATATTCCATAGTTATAAAAGGAGAGAATTTTTCTATTTCAAGATCTTCATCTTCATCTTTTATTAAAACCTTACAAAGTTCAAATGACTTTATAATATTAGGGTGATCAAGTTTTTGAAGTATAAAATATTCTTCTCGAAACAATTCCAGTTCTTCATTTGATGCGGCTGGGGGTAAAAATTTAGCAGCTACTTCTCTTTCAGGAAATTCAGTATCTATTACATTGAATACTTTACTTCTTCCTTCGCCTAATTTTTTACTAACTATGTATCTTTTATTAATCATTGACTATTTAATTGTGGGATTAAGAAATTTATTTATCTCTCTACCGATTTCATTAATACTTAACAAGGAGATTATTAAAGTAAATCCGGGAATAAATATTAACCACCATGATTGTGTTATATATTGTTGCCCGGCTTCAATCATGGAACCCCAGGATGGATATTCAGTTCCAGTGCCTATACCTAAATAACTAAGAGCTGATTCTGCCAAAATCACATTACTGAGTTGAAAAATTAAATTGACAGTTACAGGAACAATAATAACAGGTAATATTTCTCTTATCAACAGTTTGATATTTTTTAATCCAATTAATTTAGCAGATAAATAATACTCTTTACTTTTTATGGATAGCATTTCACTTTTAGTTACTTTAAATAGACTCATCCAACCTGAAAAACCTAAAACAATTATGATAGAAATAATACTATTGCCAAACAAAGCGATTATAAGTATAACTAAAAATATCGCTGGAAATGAAAGAAACAAATCTGTTAATCGACTTAAAAATAGATTTGCAAATCCACCTTGTTCAACTGCAATGAAAGCAAATGTTAATCCTAAAATAAATGACACCAAAACTGCCCCAAATCCAACCAACAAGGAGATTCTTGATCCATATACAATTCTTGTAAAAACATCTCTACCAAATTCATCTGAACCCAGTAAAAATAACTTGGATTCAATTAACGGCTTATTATTAATACTTACTAGTGAATTTTTATCAACATTAAACTGAAAACCTGACTGGTAATATATGGTTGAAGAATCAACTATCAGACTATCGATAAATATAATATTTTCATTATACGATACTGGAACAACTTTGTTAATTAATTTCTTTAAATCATTATCATCATTCTTATTTGATCGATTTTTTAATTCTATATAATCTACCAATGAAAAGGGCGGGAGTAATTTTGTTACCGAAATGTTTTTTTGAAAATCAGGATGTTGAAGGGTTATAACTGGTGCAAAAATAAAACATGCTAACAGCAATATTAATAATGAATCCGCTATTTTTAATCTACGCGAAAGTAATTTTTTAATTTTACCTGAACTTAGAATTGTTATAGGTAAAGTTATAATAAGTAATAATGAGATTATATTATCAATCAATGATATATCGATAAGTGCAGATAAATTAATATTCCCTACAAAAAGCGATTGACTAAGCGCCAATAATAAACATAACAAATTGATTAAATGTGTATACCTTATTACAGCTATTGTTAAAAGAACAATTAGAATAAAATGCCATATTTTGATTTTATTTAACATCAGTTGATTAATTCTTTCAAATATCTCTTATCCATTTTTATCTTTATAAGATCAGCAGCCAAATTTGAAAGCACCATCATTAAACCAGCTATAAAAGTGCATGCAATTACAAGAGGGAAATCACGATTTAAAATTGCAGTTACTGTTAATCGCCCCATACCTGGCAAAGAAAAAATGACTTCGGTAAGTAAAGCACCCCCTAGTAATATACCAAACTCAATTCCTGCAATAGAAATTAAAGGCTGAATTGAATTCGGGAGTAAATGCTTTTTAAATATTTCATTTTTGGTAAATCCATTGGCTCTTAAGTTTAGGATGAACGAACTACTTTTAACAGAATCAAAATTATCTCTTAGGTATTTATAAAAAACAGCAATGCCAGCTAATGATAGTGTAATCATTGGTAACACTAAATGGATAAAAAAGTCTGTAAGTTTTTCAATTGAATTAAGATCATCATGATAAATAGATTTGATTCCAGATGTTGGCAAAACATCAAGCTTAACTGAAAATATGTATACTAATATTAAACCAATAACAAATGTCGGCACAGAAAATAGGATAATAGAGAGTTTTGATAAATATCTATCAATCGATTTTCCATGTTTTCTAAATGAATATTTGGCAAGTAAATATCCCAGCAGCAATTGTATTATAAAACTGATGGAGGAGAATATAAGGGTAAAAAGAAAATAATCTTTTATCACTGTAAATACAGGCTGGCGATAGTTATAGGAGATTCCAAAATCCCCAGAAAATAAATTAAGCACAAATGAACTATATTGAACATAGATTGGCTTATCTAATCCGAATGATCTTGTTACACTTTCAGCTAATTGAGGACTTAACTGTGGAGAAAGGTATTTTTGAGTCGGATTACCGGGAGCTAATCTTATAAGTAGAAAAATAAAAGTAATTAATAATAGAAGAACGAGTATCGAGCTTGCAACTCTTTTTAGTATTGCCCAATAAAAATCTTTTTTCATAGTAAGTAGAATTAAATGCTAATAAATCTTTGGTTAATTTATTATTTTGATAAACAAATACAAAAGTTTAATAATGCTTAAAGCCAATATTAATAAAGTTGTCCTCACCAATAATGATGCAGACAGAGAAGTTCTGCGTAATATTAATTTTAGCATCAGCAATAATATGATTTATTCTGTGCTTGGGAAAAATGGCAGCGGCAAATCCACACTTATTAAATCGCTTACTGGATTATTAAATAGTGATCTTTATAAAGTTGATGGCAAGGTTCTTTGGTTTGATGAAAATATTTTTGAAATGAAGAAAGTGAGATTATTATCCCTGCGCAAAACAGAGATTAAATATGTTATGCAGGATTTGACTAGGAATTTCGATCCTTTGAAAACTATAAAATATTATTTTGATTATACAGGATTTAAGGAGAAGACTATTTCACTCCAATTAAAAAGTTTTTTGCTTCCTGATTATCAGATAATTTCTAATCTTCATTCTTATGAACTCAGCGGCGGTATGGCACAGAGAATAAGTTTATTGATAGCGATGCTTTCAAATCCAAAACTTTTAATATTGGATGAGCCAACTTCTGCCATTGATTATGCTAATATTAATCTTATTAAACTAAAACTTTTGGAATTTAAGAAAACAGGCGGATCGGTTTTAATTGTTACTCAGGATATTGATTTTGCAAAAGAAATTTCTGATAAAATTGCTTTTCTACATGATAATAAATTAAGTGAGTTTATAGAAATAGTTGATTTTTTTAAAGATTCTGGTCTTTCGCTTCACAATACTTTTCTTCAGTCTTATAAAGAACTGCAATGAAAGATATTATTCTAAAAGCTGAAAAGATTTCTTACTCCATTGAAAACAAGAAATTATTTTCCAATAATCAAACTACTGAGATATTAAAGGATGTTTCTTTTGAAATTGAAAGGGGTAAAGTACTTGGAATTTCGGGTCAGTCAGGCAGCGGTAAATCTACACTTGCAAAAATATTAAGTAGAGTTTATTTCCAAACCTCCGGTACAATTCATAATTATTTCGTAAAAGATTGGAGTGACTCTCTATCAAATCCGGTCCAAATATTATTTCAAAATGATGGCGAATTGATAAATCCATTTAGAAAAGTAAAAGATGTTTTGAATGAAGCCTTTGAATTGAAATTTAAGAAAGACAAGAACTATGAGTTTGAAGTTGATGAAATTATTAAAAAGTTTAATCTTAACCCGAGTTTAAAAGAAAGTAAAGGATCACAATTAAGCGGTGGCGAAAAGCAGCGCATTGCTCTTGCAAGAATTGTTATTGTGGAGCCTGAAATTTTAGTTTTGGATGAACCATTTTCTTCACAGGATGTTGAAGCTCAGCTTAGTATTATTAAACTAATTAATAAATTAAAATCGGAGCTTAATCTTACAATAATTTGTATCTCGCACGATCTAAATATCTTAAAACACATTTCTGATGAATTAATAATTATGTATAACGGGAAAGTTGTTGAGTATGGGGAAACAAAAACTTTAATTGATAATCCTACAAATGAATACACTAGGTTTTTACTGAGAGCACAAGCGTTAAATCTAACCGAAGAAGAAATTCAAAAATTCCACAACACTTATGAGCAAAACTAACGCAATAAGAATTCTCGAATCCCACAAAATCAGATTTGAAGCAATTTCATATAATGTTGATGAAGACGATTTAAGTGGAGAAACTGTTGCATTAAAAATTGGAGCCAATCCAGAATCAGTATTTAAAACACTGGTTTGCGTTGGAGATAAAAGTGGTCATATTGTGTTTTGTATTCCTGTTACTCAAGAACTTAATCTAAAAAAAGCTGCTGCTGCAAGTAAAAATAAAAAAGTTGAAATGATTAAACTGAAAGATTTACTTCCGCTTACAGGTTATATTCGTGGAGGGTGTTCACCTATAGGGATGAAAAAACTTCTCCCAACTTATATTGATGAAACAGCACAATTATTTGAAAGCATTTATGTTAGCGCAGGTGTGCGCGGATTACAAATTAAGCTTTTTCCAGAGGATCTTATTAAACTTATTGATGCCGGTTATAAAGATTTAATTTAAGACTTAAGCTGTGTTTGTAATTATACTTTATTGAGGTTAATAAAATATAGTTTATTTTAGCACTCAGGAAGGAAACAGAATTGAAAACAAAAATTAATTTTATATGTAACGATTCTGAAATCGAAACTTCGATTCATCCCGGAACAACACTTCTCGACTTCATTCGAAAACAACTACATCTGACTGGAACAAAAGAAGGCTGCCGTGAAGGCGACTGCGGAGCTTGTACTGTGCTCATAGGTGAATTAATCGAAAACTCAGTACGATATCATTCTGCGAATTCTTCATGTCTTTTTCCGGTTGGTGATATTAATGGTAAACATGTAGTTACTATTGAAGGACTAAACTCTAATGAGCTAAATACAATTCAAAAAATATTTTTAGAAGAAGGGGCATCTCAATGTGGCTTCTGCACACCTGGATTTATTATTTCTTTAACAGCATATTTATTATCTAACTCAAAATATGATTCTGCTGAAGCAGTAGAATCTTTAAGCGGTAATATCTGCAGATGTACAGGTCATTCGTCGATTATTAACGCAGCTAGAAGCGTTTTAAAGTATGTAATAAAAAATATTACCCAAGATGAAGCACACATAAAAGGACTAATTCATGCAGGAATTATCCCAAATTACTTTTTAACAATAGATGACCGGCTAAAGAAACTTAGAAAATCAAAGTCTATTGAAAATAAAAACAGTTCCGCAGTTCTAAACATTTCGGGTGGCACTGATTTATTTGTGCGAAAGTGGGACGAAATATTAAATCAAGATATTAATCTTTTATTTTCACATAACTTACCTGATCATATTTCTGAAAAGAATGGAAAGGTTGTAATTGGAGCGCGTGCCTCTATAAGTGATTTTATTAATTCTACATTAATTCAAAAATATTTTCCTTCACTGAAAAGTAAATTGAAACTTTTTGGTTCATTACCAATCAGAAATCGTGCAACTATTGGTGGTAATATTGTAAATGCTTCACCTATTGCAGATATGGTTAATATTCTTCTTGTACTCAACTCAACTGTTGAGATTAAAACTGATAGCTCAGAAAGAATTATTCTCTTAAAAGACTTTTACAAAGGGTACAAGCAAGTTGATTTGAATCCAGGAGAACTAATTCATTCAATAAGCTTTAATATCCCACAGGAGAAATACTTCTTCAATTTTGAAAAGGTATGTAAACGCACTTATCTAGATATAGCCAGTGTGAATTCATCTGTTTATTTGACAATTCAAGATGATGTGATTAAAAAAATAAATCTATCTGCCGGTGGAGTTGCCCCAATCCCGTTGTGCTTAATTAAGACTTCAGAATTTTTAACTGGAAAATCGATAAACTCTAAAAATATTTTTAATGCTTATAATGTTGCTCTTTCAGAAATAAATCCAATTAGCGATGCAAGAGGTACAAAAGAATATAAAGCACTATTATTGAGGCAATTGATCTTCGCCCACTTTATTTCTTTGTTTCCAGACAAGATCAGTGTGAGAGAGATTGCATGAAAAATTATGACCTAATACAGCATGTTAAAGGAGAATCACTATTTGTTGATGATACTATTGTACCCGAAGGATTGCTTTATGCAGCAGTCTGCTATTCTCAAATTGCTCATGGAAAGATAATTAGTATTAGTATCGAAAAAGCTGAGAAGGTAAAAGGGGTCAAATCGATTTTTACTTCAAAAGATATTCCTGGTGAAAATCAAATTGGAGGAATAATTCAGGATGAAGAACTTTTAGCAAAAAATATAGTCGAATTTGTTGGTCAGCCGATTGCAATTGTAGTAGCAGATAATCAATTAATCGCAAAAGAAGCAGCACGTTTGATTGATGTAAAAGTAGAAAAACTCCCGGAAATTTTTGATGCTCGCGAAGCAGCAAATAAAAATCAATTAATCGTTCCTCCTCGAACATTTGTTAAAGGGAACACTGAAGATTGCTGGACAAAATGTGATTATATCATTGAGGGAAAAACTGAATCTGGTGCACAAGAACATCTTTACCTCGAGACCCAATCTGCCATAGCTTATCCTGTTGAAGGTGGAGGAATAAAAATAATTTCTTCAACACAATCGCCCACAACTGTTCAAAAAATTACAGCAAGAGTTTTAAATCTTCCTATGCACAAAGTTGAAGTTGATGTACTGCGAATAGGCGGAGGGTTTGGTGGAAAGGAAGATCAGGCAACTATCTGGGCAGCGATGGCAGGATTATCAGCATTCAAATTAAAAAAACCTGTGAAACTCATTCTCCCAAGACAAGAGGATATGAGGGTAACCGGGAAACGTCATCCATATTCCTCTGATTTTAAAATTGGTTTAATGAAAGATGGAAGGATAATTGGATACGAAGTTACATTTTATCAAAATGCTGGCGCATCTGCGGACCTTTCCCCAGCTATTCTTGAACGTACTCTTTTCCATTGCACTAACAGCTACTATATTCCTAATGTTAAAGCTACTGCAATAAGCTGTAAAACTAATCTGCCTCCCAATACTGCATTTAGAGGTTTTGGTGGACCGCAGGGAATGTTTGTAATTGAATCTGCCATATTTAAAGCAGCAGAAGTAATGGGTATTGATTCCGCTGAAATACAAAAAAGAAATTTATTAAATGAGAACGATGAATTTCCGTATGGACAAAAAGCAGAAAACTGTAATTCAAAAAAGACATGGAGTAAAGCTGAAAGTTTATATTCTATTGATAAAATCAGATTAGATGTAGAAAACTTTAATAATATAAATGATATTTATAAAAAAGGTATTGCTGTTATGCCAATCTGCTTTGGAATATCATTTACAAATACATCAATGAATCAAGCAAGTGCATTAGTACATATTTATAACGATGGAAGTGTAAGTTTAAGCACCGCAGCGATTGAAATGGGACAAGGCGTAAATGAAAAGTTACGACAAATTGTATCAGAAATTTTTTCAATTGATATAGAGAAAATTAAAACCGAATCAACTAATACAACACGAATTGCGAACACATCTCCAACAGCAGCAAGTAGTGCGGCCGATTTAAATGGTAAAGCAACCGAACAAGCTTGTAACAATATTCTTTTAAGACTCAAACAAACTGCAGCAGAGATTTTAAAGAAAAATAATTTAGATGCAATTGAAATAAAAAATGAAATGGTGTATAATGATAGCATAATAACAGATTTAAGTTGGACTGAACTAATTAAAACAGCAAATCTTAAAAGAGTAAATCTCTCCTCGCACTCGTTTTATGCTACACCAAATATTCATTTTGATCGCACCAAAGAAAAAGGCAAACCATTTGCGTATCATGTATATGGAACAGCAATCGTAGAAGCAACTGTTGATTGTTTGCGTGGAATCTATAAGTTTAATTCGGTAAAAGTTGTTCACGATTTCGGTAAATCATTCAATCAGCTTATTGATAGAGGACAAGCAGAAGGAGCAATTGTTCAGGGTTTAGGATGGATGACTATTGAAGAAATAATGCATAATGAACTTGGACAGATTTTAACTGATACATTATCAACTTATAAAGTACCTGATATTCATTTTACGCCTGATATAGAAATTGATTTTTTAGAAGATGCAGAAAATCCTTTTGGAATATTTAAATCAAAAGCTATTGGTGAGCCACCGTTTATGTATGGTATCGGTGGTTATTTTGCAATAATGAATGCAATGAAAGCTTTCAATCCGAAATTAAAATGTATATTCAATTCTCCATTAACACCTGAAAAAGTACTGATGAATTTATACAGGAAATCTTGATGAAAGAAATTGAGATCTGGAAGTTTATCAAAACTATCATCCACAAAAATAAGAAGGCCGCATTACTTACTGTTGTTGAATCCACAGATTCTTCGCCAGGCAAACAGGGTTTTAAAATGGCTGTGGATGAGGATGGAAATATTATTGGAACCATCGGCGGTGGAATCATGGAGAAAAATTTAATTTCTGAGTCTTTAACCTATGTTAAAGCCAGAGAAAAATATTTCATAAAAACTCTTTATCATAATCCAGAATCTGCAAAAGAAAAAAGCGGCCTAATATGCGGTGGTAAACAAATAGTTGCAATAAGTGTTTTTGATTATGCTGATAAAATTATTGTTGGAGAAATATTATCATCATTAGAAGCTCAATCGGAAGTTATTTTATCAATCTCACAAAATGGACTTTCTCTAAATTCGAAAATGAATACTGTACCCAGATATACATATAAATTTGAAAATGAGTTAAACTATGAGTACAAAGAATTATATGGAAATTCAGACACAATCTATATTATAGGCGGTGGGCATGTTGGTTTGGCTATCTCAAAAATATTAGCAAACCTTGATTTTTATATAATTGTAATTGATCATCGTGAAGATATAATTACAATGAGGAATAATATCTATACTCATAAAAAAATAATCTGCTCTTACGATGAGGTTGGGAATTATATCAAAGAAGGTGGAATGTCATATGTTGTGATTGTTAGTCCTCAGCATACTGGTGATGAAGCTGCATTAAAATCAGTAATTAATAAAAATTTAAAATATCTCGGAATGATGGGAAGTAAAAGAAAAATAAAAACCATCAGAGATAATCTTATTCTTTCTGGAATTGATCCCGAATTATTAAGTAAAGTGCATATGCCTATCGGGTTGGAAATTGGTGCACAGACCCCTGATGAAATAGCTGTAAGTATTGCAGCAGAAATAATTAAAGTGAAATATAGTTAGATTATTTAGATACTAACTTTTTGAAAAGCTGAATATCTTCTTTATTAGTAATCTTAAAATTAAAAACAGAACCTTCAACAATATTTACCTTTTTACCAATTCTTTTAACAAGCATTGATTCATCAGTTCCAACAAAATTTTCTTTTTCTGCTTTTACTAAGGCTTTGTATATATCTTTATGTTTAAATATCTGTGGTGTCTGCACATAATAAACCTCATCACGATTCAAATACTCACCAACAATTTTCTGTCCTTTTATAAGAGTATCTTTTGCTTTAATGCAAACAAGTGCATTCCCTTTTTGCTTCGCAGTTTCAAACGCACTTGTTAAAACGTGATCAGGTAATAACGGACGTGCAGAATCATGGACAACTAATAAATCATTCGAATCAGCACCTGAGGAAAGCACTGCATTGTAAACTGAATCCTGCCGGGTATTTCCACCTTCAACAATAAGAGCAACCTTACTTAGCTTGTACTTTTTTATTATTCGTATTAGAAGATTGAAATATTCAGGTTCAGCAGCAATAACAATTTTATCGATATGACTGTTTTTCTGAAAAGTCTGGAGTGTGTATACAATTATTTCTTTACCATTTACTTTTAGATATTGTTTAGGAGTGGCTAAGCCACTCCGTAAACCTTTTCCTCCGGCAGGAATAATTGCTATAGTTGTCATACAATCATCATAGCATCGCCATAGCTTAAGAAGCGATACTTTTCTTTTAATGCCTTCTTATATGCCTTCATAACATTTTCTGTTTCACCAAGCGCACTTGTAAGCATAAGCAAAGTGGATTCTGGTGCATGGAAATTTGTTATGAGTTTTTGTGTTACCTTAAAAACATAAGGCGGATAAATAAATTTATCAGTCCAGCCTCTGCCCTGTTTTAAGAAACCATCTGCAGTAGTACTTGTTTCTAAAGCACGGCATGCACTTGTACCAACAACAACAATATTGTGTTTGTTATGCATTGCTTTGTTTACAACATCGGCTGTGTGTGCAGATATTTCATAGTACTCAGAATCCATTTTATGTTTTGTAAGATCTTCAACTTCAACAGGCCTAAAAGTACCTAAACCGATATGGAGAATAACCGGAACAATGTGAATTCCTTTCTTCTCGATTTTTTCAAGCAGCTTAGTTGTAAAATGTAACCCTGCAGTTGGAGCAGCAACGGCACCATCAACTTTAGCGTAAACCGTTTGATAATTTTCTTTATCCTTTGGTTCCGGATCTCTTTTGATATATGGAGGAAGCGGAGTTAAACCGATTTTCTCAACTGCTTGAAATACATTTCCAGGCTGATTAAATCTTACGGTTCTTCCTCTTGATGTTGTATTATCAATTACTTCACACCAAAGATTATTATCAAAATAAATCTTATTACCAATTCTAACTTTTCTGGCCGGATCAACAATTACATCCCAAATGCAATCATCTTTATTTAGTTCTCTCAAAAGAAAAACTTCAATCTTAGCCTGAGTTTTTTCTTTCTTTCCAAACAATCGTGCCTGAAACACTCTCGTTTCGTTTACAACGAGTACATCGCCTTTTTCCATATAATCAATTACATCAGTAAACTTTTTATCTTCCATCTCGCCGGTTTCTTTATGAATAACCAACAATTTAGATTTATCGCGCGGACTAACCGGATACTTCGCGATGGAAGTTTTTGGTAAGTTATACTTGAAATCTGATAGCTTCATTTATCTCTACCTTCTCTTATTATTTTAATTTTCATTTATCATCCAGAGCGAAGTTTAAATTTATCTGAACAACAGATTCCTCTTTACTTCGCTCATCGGAATGACTTATGAAATCATTTATTTCTTCTTAGATACTTTTTTCTTTACAACAACTTTCTTTTTAGCTACAGCTTTTTTAGCAACTGTCTTTTTTGATGAAGATTTTGCCGGTTTAGCTTTCTTCATGTCTTTAACAGCAGCCTGGGCAGCAGCTAGTCTTGCAATCGGAACTCTGAATGGTGAACAGCTTACATAGTTCAATCCTATCTTATGACAGAACTCAACTGATTTTGGTTCGCCACCATGTTCGCCGCAGATACCAATCTTTAAATCAGGTCTGGTTCCACGTCCGCCTTCAACTGCAATTTCCATCAACTTGCCAATTGCATCCTGATCAATTGACTGGAATGGATCTTCAGGTAGAATTTTCTTTTCAAGATATTCAGGTAAAAATCCACCTATATCATCGCGTGAAAATCCAAATCCCATTTGCGTAAGATCGTTTGTACCAAATGAGAAGAACTGTGCTGTTTCTGCAATCTTATCAGCGGTTAAACATGCACGTGGAATCTCAATCATTGTACCTGTTAAGTGAGCAATTTTCTTCAATCCAAATTTTGTACAAACTTCTGCATGAACTTTTGTTACTATTTCATACTGATGATTGATTTCATTTACATGACATGTAACAGGAATCATTATTTCCGGGAAAGGTTTCTTTCCTTCTTGTAATAACTCTGCAGTAGCTTCAAATATAGCACGAACCTGCATCTCGGTAATTTCAGGATAAGTAATTCCTAATCTTACACCACGATGTCCCATCATTGGGTTGTTTTCATGCAATGCATCAGCGCGTTTATTCAATTCTTCAAGTGATATACCCAAACTTGATGCAAGTTTTTCTCTTTCATCAACTCTTGTTGGAACAAATTCATGAAGTGGTGGATCGAGTGTTCTGAATGTTACAGGATATCCATCCATCGCAGCCATTGTTCCTTTAACATCGTGCTTAACGTGTGGGAATAATTCGTTAAGAGCATCAATTCTTTCAGCTTCGCTCTTTGAGTGAATCATCTTACGAAGTTTGAATAATGGTTCTTCAGAATTTTTACCGTAGAACATATGTTCTGTTCTGAACAGTCCGATACCTTCTGCACCAAACGCCCTTGCACGTGCTGCATCTTCAGGAGTATCAGCATTAGTTCTAACTTTTAATTTTCTTATGTCATCACACAATTTCATAAATGCCTGGAAGTCAGGATTTTCTTCAGCGGCTTTAATCATAGGTAACTCACCTAAGTAAACAGTTCCTTTAGAACCGTTAAGCGTAAGCCAATCACCTTCTTTAATTGTAACATCACCAACCGTAAAGTATTTTGCATCGTAGTGCATTTTAATTGTACCGGCACCAACGATACAGCATTTGCCCCATCCGCGTGCAACAAGCGCTGCGTGTGAGGTCATTCCACCACGAGCTGTTAATATTGCCTGTGCAGAACGCATACCTTCAATGTCTTCGGGGTTTGTTTCTTCACGAACAAGAATTACTCTTTTACCTTCTTTTGCCCACGCAACTGCATCATTAGCTGAGAATACAACTTGTCCTGATGCACCGCCAGGACCTGCCGGCAGACCTTTAGCTACAGCTTTGGTTTTTACTTCAACTGCAGGATCAATAATTGGGTGAAGTAGTTCATCAAGCTGTGAAGGTTGAACACGCATTACTGCTTCTTCTTTTGAAATTAATTTTTCTTTATACATATCAAGAGCCATCTTTACAGCTGCAGGACCATTACGTTTACCTACGCGGCACTGTAACATATAAAGAGTACCATCCTGAATTGTAAATTCAATATCAAGCATATCGTGATAATGTCTTTCCAACATTCTCTGGATCTTGTGAAGTTCGCCATATGTTTTTGGCATTGCTGTTTCAAGTGATTCAAGATGTTCAGTGTGCTCACTCTTGCCAACTTCGTTAATTGGATTTGGAGTTCTGATTCCCGCAACCACATCTTCGCCTTGAGCGTTGGTTAACCATTCACCGTAAAAATAATTTTCACCGGTTGCTGGATTACGTGTGAATGCAACACCTGTTGCAGAACTATCACCCATATTTCCAAACACCATTGATTGAACGTTTACTGCTGTTCCCCATTCATCAGGAATTCCTTCAATTCTTCTGTAAGATATTGCGCGTTTACCCATCCAGCTCTGGAATACTGCAGAAACAGCGCCCCAAAGTTGTTCCATTGGATCTTCAGGGAAAGGTTTTCCTAAAACCTCCTGAACTTTTGCTTTATAGATTTCTATCAATTCTTTTAAATCATCAGCAGTTAAATCTGTATCTGCATGAGCACCGCGAGCTTCCTTCATCTTGTGAAGTTCTTTTTCTAACTGTTGTCTTACGCCTTTACCTTCTTCTGGTTCGATTCCGGCAGCTTTTTCCATAACCACATCGCTGTACATTTGAATTAAGCGACGATGTGAATCATAAACAAATCTTGGATTGCCGGTTTTTTTAATTAATGCTTCACGAGTTTCGTTATTCAAACCAGCATTAAGAATTGTTTCCATCATACCTGGCATTGAGGCGCGTGCACCGGAACGTATTGAAAGCAATAATGGATTTTGTAAATCACCAAATTTAGCACCCATCTGTTTTTCAACCTTAGCAAGCGCATCTTTAACTTGTTTCTCAAGTTCTTTTGGATATTTTTTCTTGTTCTTGTAGTATGCTGTACATACTTCTGTTGTGATTGTAAATCCTGCAGGTACAGGAAGTCCAATGTTAACCATCTCAGCAAGGTTTGCACCTTTACCGCCAAGCAAAGATTTCATCTCTGCTTTGCCTTCTGCTTTTTTACCACCGAAGTAGTAAACATATTTTGTTTGAGCCATAATTACCTTTCCTCCGTTATAAGATTATCTATTAATCAAATTTTCTTTTTACGAAGCGTTTTTTAGTTTATTAATTAAATACTGTTTGAATGATTCTTCATCATCCATACATAAGTTTATTTTAAGATAAAAAATTTCAATGTCGTCAAATTCCCTTTTAAATCTTGAAAGCTTAACTGCATCCTTTTCTGTTGTAACAACAGAATGCGAATTTGTTACATAAAACTGCTTTCTTATTTGCTGAACTTCTTTTAATGTATAATTCTTGTGATCACTAAAAATCAACTTGTTAAGAGTATTAACATGAACTTTATTCAATATATTCAAGAACGATTGTGGATTAGCAATTCCGGATACAACCAGACTTTCCTGTCCTTTAAAATCATCAAGATCATATTCTATCTTTTTAACCGCATCTACAAAACTTATAGCTTTATAATAAGATGTAAAGATTTTTTTTCATCAAAACAATTTTTCATTTCAGATTTAATTTCTTCTTTTTCAAGAAACTTTCTGTTAAGTATTATAGCATCAGCTCTTTTTAAAGATCTAAATCCTTCCCTCAAATCACCCAAAGGTAAAAGATTGTGTGTAAAGAAACTTTGGTTATTCACAAAACTCTGATCAATAACCACTAAATCAACATCACGTCCAATCCATCTGTGTTGAAAAGCATCATCTAAAACAATTGTGTTGATACTTGTTTCTTCAATTAATCTTTTTGCACCTTTAACGCGATTTTCAGAAACAGCTGCAGGTACTTTACATTCCAAACCAGTGTGGTAAATTTCATCACCGCATTCTTCTACTGAAGTTAAAATATCTTCTCCTTTAGAAACCAACTTGTAACCGCTGGATTTTCTTCCATAACCTCTACTTAAAACTCCGACTTTGTAACCAGAGTTTTTTAGAAGATTTATTACATAAATAACTAATGGTGTTTTGCCAGAACCACCAACATTTATATTCCCAACAGAAATTACTTTTGCATTAACTTTTTCAGATTTAAATACAGACTTATCAAAGAACAAATTTCTTATAGAAATTATTATTCCATAAGAAAGCACAAATGGTGCTAATAATAATTTTACGAATTTCATCTAATCGTTACCTAAAATTTTTCGGCTTCTTTTTGAAGCTCATTTAATTTCTTCTCACATTCTTCAATAACTTTTGAAGTCTCATCATAACTTAATTTTGCATCAACATATACAGGGTCAGAATAAATCACTTTAACACTTGAAAATGGATTTGGAACCTGAAACTTATCCCAGCTTTTTAATTTCTTTTTAGATTTTATTCCGATTCCCATTAACACAACCGGGACAGCACTTTTTTTTGCAGTGATAACTGCGCCTGCTTTAAACTCATGTTCCGGTCCACGTGGTCCATCTGGTGTAATTGCAATTGAGAAACCATTTTTTGCGTGATCAACCATAATTCCAAGTGCAACATCTCCACCTTTACTGCTTGAGCCGCGAACAACTTTATATTTCCAATGCTTTAATTGCCTTGCAAGTAAATCGCCATCTTTGCTTTTACTTGTAAGTGCTGCAAATCCATCATTTCTATGTAAGAACCATGGCAGCAACATTGTGCCGTGCCAAAAAGCCAAAACATAATTTTGTTTTTTCTTCCTTAGTTCATCAATAACTTTTTTATTCTTATAACTAACACGCAAAGTTTTACAAAGAGCATCAAGGCTGTGCTTTAGGATAAAACTTCCTAAAAATCTTAATGTATCCTGTTTAACTTGTTTTGTGTTCATTGATTAAAGAATAAATAATTTTTGCTGCATTCTTTGGAGCATCTTTATCTCCAAGTACTTTTTTAATTCTACTTAATCTAAGTTTTATATTATTCAACATATCTTCATCAGACAAAATATTTTTTGCCTCATCATAAATACTCTCAGCATTTGCTTCTTTTTGAATTAGTTCAGGAACAACTTGTTCATCTAACACTATGTTTGCCATTCCGATATTTTTAATCTTAACAAGTGATTTGCCAATTGTATAAGTAAGCCAACTAGTTTTATAAATTATAACCATCGGCAGTTCCAACAGTCCGGCTTCCAGCGTTGATGTACCGGATTTTACAATTCCAAACTTTGCATGCTTTAACAAATCATAAGTATGATCTTTGATCACTTTAAAGTTTTTATGATCAGTTAATTCATCGAAAACCTTTTCATCAAGATTGCTGGAACACGCAACGACTATTTGCATATCAAATTCATCAGCTAGTTTTGAAGCTGCATTAACAGCTTCAGGAAAAATACTTTTTACCTCCTGTTTTCTGCTTCCAGGTAAAATTAATAAAATTTCTTTTGCAGGATCCAAATCAAATTTATTATCTAAGAGATTTCGAGATACAAAATTGTAATTGTCTATTTCCTGTATCAATGGATGCCCAACAAACTCGGCATTTACATTTTTTTCTTTAAAGAATTTTTCTTCAAACGGAAAAACAACTAAAACTTTTTTGAAAAGTTCTCTAATCTTATATACTCTGCCTTTGCCCCAAGCCCAAACTTGCGGAGTGATGTAATAAATGAGTTCAAGTTTTAATTCAGGTTCATGTTTTTTTAGTTTTTTTGCGATACTCAGATTAAACCCCGGATAATCTATCAATACAACTTCGCTGACTTTCCTCCTCTTTACTTCTGCTATCAAATCACGCTGAACTTTTTTAATAAACGGTAAATGTTTTATCACTTCAACAAATCCAAGAAAAGCCATTTTGTCTATGTGATAAATTAATTCCATACCTTCGGCTTTCATTTTATTACCGCCGATTCCAAAAATTTTCAAAGAACTATCCAAATTTTTCAACTCACGAATCAACGAAGCACCATGTAAATCACCAGATGCTTCACCCGCAATCACTAAAATGTTTTTACTATTCATCACAAAATATTATTTGAACTTAAATACCACTTAATGATTATTAATAAGACTGTTGTGCCAAAAGCTTGTAATGTTCTTGTTTCAGATTTTAGACCAGCACTTATTTTATAATCCGGTTGTGGAATTGAACTATCTTTATACTTTGTAAGTCTTGGAAAAAATCTTGGAACATTTTGTAAAAACTTTTGGTAATCACTGCTAAATTTCTTTTCCAAAAATCCTTCTTCTTCTTTAACAATAAAGTTGTATTGAAGAATAAAGAATAAAATCGCTACAATTTGCAAATAAGGAAATAATGCCATCGACATAATTCCAATTCCCAGGTACATTAAAATATTTCCAACATAAAGCGGGTTACGAACGTGAGCAAATGGTCCGCTAATTACCAGATAAGTACCGCCGACTCCGCCTGTTGTTCTGGTTTCACTACCTGCCCAACTAACACCCCAAAATCTTATAAGTTCTCCAATTAAAGCGATAAAAAATCCAACAATTAAACTTGTAACTGTTGCATTTTCAAACACGAGCATAAGTATTACAAATGGAATTGGTGTATAACTTCTGTATTTAAATATTTTTGTTGCTATGCTGCTCATTTTTACTCCGCCATATAGGCTGATTTTCTTTTTAATTGTGCTTGATGTCTTTTTCTTAAATTCTTTTTATTTACTAACTCAGTTATTTTATTTTGAATATCAATAAAGTTATTAAATGGATAAAAACTAATTCTTTCCATAGAACAAAATCTCGCTAATCCGTCTTTTGCAAAGATAAAATCACAATACTGAGCTGCCTCTTTATCGGAATTACCATCACCAATATAAATTGTATAATCATCTTCACTGCTGTGGTTTATAATATGATTCTTTTTACAGTTTGCAGAAGTTGGAGAATCAACATCAAAGTAAGGATACTCTGCTTTCAAAATTCCTTTAGAGTCCACAAAAAGTTTATTAGAATAATATTTTAATCCAGCTAATCCCGCTTTATTAAAAAGTCTATCAATGTAATAATCAAAACCATCGCTAAGAACAACCATCTCTATTTCATTTTGATTACAAAATTTTACAAACTGAATAAATGACGGATCAACATCAAGCAAATCTATAAATTCATCAAGCTCATATTTATTAATAAAATTAACTGAATCACAAAGTTCATCCCAACATTGGCGTGAGGATATCTTATCACTTAAAAGATCTTCTATTATTCTTTTTACTTGTTCTGCGTTACCAAATCTTCTAAAGATAGCTTCACCAACATCTTCGAGTGTAATCGTTCCATCAAAATCCACAAATACTTTTATTTTCCGCCTCTTCATTATTCAGCTATAATCATTTTTTTTACATCAACAAATTTTCCTACCTTGAGACGATAGAAATAAATTCCAGGAGGTAAATTTTCCGCATCAAATACAATTTCATTTTTCCCTGCAGGATACTCTACATCTTCGATCTTTTTAACTGTTTCGATATTGCTGTTAAAAAACTCAAATGTTATTTCATCTTCTTCTGGTAAATAAAAACTAATTGCAGTAGTAGAAGAAAATGGATTGGGAGAATTTTGTCCCAGCATTATTGATTCTACATCACGGAAGTAATCCACTTTTTCCACAGTAGAATACTGAGGTTGTGTTTTTTCATTTTTCTGCACAACTCTATAATAGATTGAACCATTTAAATCAGGCCAATCATAAAACTCATAATAATTAGTCTCACTTTTATTATTCTTTTTCAGTGATCCGGCAATCTTCCAATCGTTTTCTTTAGCATTTTCTATACCCGTTCTGAAAATACTATAAGTTGTTCCTTCATTTTCATTTGCAGCATACCAAAAAACTTTAACGGAATCTCTGACAACCTGAGCATTAAATCCAAGTATCTGCGATGCATAAGTACCGGTGCTAAATATTTTTTGTCCATAAATATCATTACGTTTATCGCTCGTGCCTTTAAATACTGCAATTGCTCCGCCATCACCATCGGGAATAAGATTAAGATAACTCTTCTGCATATTTTGCGATGATGAAATCATTACACCGGAAGAATCCCAAACAAAGTTTCCTTTAAGATCAACTTTTTGAATATATAAATTTGCATTAGGATTATTTTCACGTTTATCAATCCAAGCAAGCACTACACCGTTTTTCATATCATAAACTATGCGCTGACCAAATTGATTTCCCTTAATATTAATAATCCTCTTCCCGTTATTTCCCCACAAATGATTTCCCTTAACATCGAATCTCTGAATAAATACATCTTTTTGTTTTTCAAATTCATTAGTCCAGCTTACAACAACACTGGAATCAATAAAAGAAAATTGCGGATTTGTCTGACTGCCCTTTTGATATGTAAGCAGTTTGCCTTCATTTCCCCAAAGGAATTTTCCTTTATCTGATATTAAATTCTGATAAACAATTTTATTAGTTCCCTGATAAGTGATTGCCACATAAATACTGTTACCAAGTTTACCAACGGTATAGCTTATAACGTTACTAGTAGTTTTAGAAATCGTTAATGGTTTTTTTCCCCATTTCTTTGATCCTGTTGAATCTACATATTGACCACAAAGCAGTGTTTTTTGATTTTGATTTTCCAACCAAAACACAAACGAGCCGCTTTTCCCATCAGGGACTATTTCTGTTTCACTAATAGTATTGTTAGAACTATATAAATTTCCTTTTAACGAATCGCTTAAAAATTTTCCGCTCGGAGTTAAAGCCTGATATCTTACAGAAAATTTATTAGAAGAATTAAGATTTTTCGTAATATAACTTATATGAGCGTATCCCCTTTTATCAGCACGTAAAGAATAGTCAACTTTTTCGAGTCTACTTTCAGTAAGCTGTAATCCTTCATTCTGCCAAAGTCTTAATCCGTTCTTACTTAACTTTTGAATATATAATTCGGGATTTTTCCTTTTGTCATACCCTTTCCATAGAACAATTGAGTTGCCCGAAGGTTCCACAAATGCAATAGGATTTTCTTTCGCTCCGCTTCTTGTAGAAACAGCTTTGCCATCAGCTCTAAAACTTACATCACCATTCTCATTAAAATGGATAAAGTAAATATCACTTTCGGAACTACCTTTTTTATCTTCCCAAAAAACATAAGCACCGCCATTAAAATCCTTTAGTGCTGATATGTTAATCGGGTCAACTGGATCAATAACTAATTTAGTGTTTGAAGAAGGATCGTTAACCCATTGAGTAAACGCATTATCATACAATAATAAAAACAATATTAAACTGACAAGTAATGTTTTTATATGTAAATACCCTTTATTCAATAAACTTCAATCACATTAATTATTAACAAAATCGAGATCATCATTAAACCTAACGCTCACTAACTTAGAAATTCCTTCTTCCTGCATTGTAACACCGTAAAGTGTGTTTGCAGCCTCCATCGTTCTCTTGTTATGAGTTACAACTATAAATTGTGTGTCTTTGCTAAAATCATCCAATATTCTTGTGAAACGATCAATATTGGCATCATCAAGCGGGGCATCAATTTCATCAAGGATACAGAACGGACTTGGTTTAACAAGATAAATTGCAAACAACAAAGCAATAGCCGTTAAGGTTTTTTCTCCACCGGATAAAAGTTCGATTGATGTTGGTCGTTTGCCTTTCGGTTTTGCAATTATTTCAATCTTTGCTTCAAGTGGATCGGCGTTTTCTTCTATCTTTAAATCCGCTTCATCGCCAGGATTAAAAAGTGTTCTGAATATTCTTACAAAGTGACCACGGATTTTTTCAAAAGTTTCTGAAAATTGTGCTTGTGCTGTATTATTAATTTCTTCAATTGTTTTTACAACATCTTTTTCTGATTCAACAAGATCATCTCTCTGCTTATGAAGAAAATCCAATCTTTCTCTTTCTTCTTCATATTCAGAATGTGCAACAAGATTTATTGGTCCCAGATTTTTAACTTTTGTCTTAAGGTCCAGAACTTCATCAGATCTTTGTTTGAAGTCGAATGACTGTAGATCTTCAAATTCTTTTTTCTCAAGTGTAAGCGAATAATTTTCCTTTATATGATCGATTAGGTTTGCACTTTTAATATCAAGTTCTTTAATGGTTATTTCCATTTTATGAATAATATCGGATACAACTTCTCTTTCTTTACGTAAGGATCTTAAGTTAGTTTCTTTTTCGTTTACATCGTTTCTAAGACTTAAATGACGGGCTTCGATATCATCTAATTGAGTATTTAATATTTTTCTTGCATCTTCTAATTCATTAAAATTTTGCTCCTGCGTTACAAGCTGTTCATCTATTTGCTTGATCTCTAATTCAGCAGCTTCAATATCTTCTTTTCTTTTAGAGATAGAATTACTTATTGCAACAATTGATTCTTCTGCACGCTTAATTGCATTTTCTGTATTGCGTTTCTCTCCGACTAATCTTTCTATTCTAACCTTTAATTCATTTCTTTCAGTAAGTATCTGATTATAGTTTTTTTCAAATTCAGAAAATTCTTCATCAAGAGTTTGTTTTTTTCTTTCTTCTGAATCACGAAGCGCAATCTCTGTATTAAGCAAAGATTCAAGTTTATTTTTTTTGTTATCAAAAAGATTTGATTCAGCTGCATGCTCTTTTATTTCGTGCTGAATTTTTTCAATTTCATCATCTGCTTTTTGTTTTTCAAACTCAAACTGAGCAATTTGTTTATCAACATTTGCAAGATCATTTATGAGCAATCTGCCCTGTTCGGAAATAATTTTAAGATCTATTTCGGAAAGAAGATTATCGATATTTGTAATTCGATTCTGAGTTTCTATAAGAGCTTTTTCATGATTTGGAAATTCAGTGCTAAGATTTTCCAGTAATTGTTTTCTGCCAAATAAAGAGTCATCTAAACGCGGAACAGAACCTGCTTCAATCACACCATCTCTTGAAACAAAATCACCATTTAAGGTTGCAAAGCTAAAACTTCCGAACTTGGAATATAGTTCGAATGCTTTATCAAGATCATCAACAATGCAAACATTTTTCAGAATTTTTCCAAAAAATGGTTTCCACTTCGCCTGGGTTTGAATACTGCTGCTTGCCCAGCTTACAAATCCATTTTCTTTTTCAAGTTTTTTTGCTTTTCGTTTTTCAATAAAATTTTGAATTTTATTCAAAAACCCTTTGCTGTTAAACTCTTCAAAATGAGGAAAATAAAACGAGGCTTTTCCAATATCATTTAGATTTAAGTATTCTATTCCTCGTTTAAGATCTTCTAAAGATTCAACAAGAACATTATTAAGGTTATTCTTTAATGCTGCTTCTACAGCAAATCTAAACTTTTCATCAGAATCGCCTATATGAGCAAGTATTGTACTTCCATTCTTTGCCCAGTCTTTATTATCAAGAAGTGCTTTTGCGCCTTTAGATACTCCTTCAAGATTATCTATAAGATTTTGTATAAAAGTAATTTTATCTTTAATAGAATTAATAAGACTTCGCTGTTCAAGCTCTTTTTCTTTTAATTTATTTAATTCGAGTTCAAGTTTCTCTTTTTCACTTTGCTTCTTTAAGTATAAAGATTCTTGTTCAGCAATTTTTTTCTGGATTTCCTCTTTATCATTACCAAGCTCTTCAATAAATCCGACTGTCTTAGCAATGTTGTTTGTAAGAGACTGAATTTTTTCATTCAGTTTTTTAATGTTTACTTGCTTTGATTCAAGAATTGCAATTGTATTTCGTAATTCATTTTCTCTGCCAGTGATCTCTTTAAACTTTTCAAGTAAAATTTCTGATTGTTCTTTTAGAATATTTTTCTTCTGCTCTAAAAATTCCACCTGTGTATCAACATTATGATCAAGAGTTTTCTTCTCATGTTCTTTTTGTGCGATTTGATCTGCAAAATTAGATAGTGATGAGGCTCCTTTTTCAGATACATTTTTAGCTTCATCAAACTGTGCACTTAATTCCTCAAGATCAGTTGTATATCTTTCTTTGTTGCGTGTAAGAGAATTTTTTCTTTCATTATTGAGTGATAAAGAATTCTGAACATTAAAAATCTTTTCAGTCTGAAGAGTAATTTCGTTTCTTTTGTCCTTTAGTTCATTTTCTATCTCAACAAGTTTTTCACGTGCTGCTTTAATTTCGTCTTCAAGCTTTGCAATATCAGATTCATACTGAATTTTTTTCTTAAAATTTTCTTCTTTGCTAAGCTTTGATTCATCAATCTTGAGTGTAAACAAAGCTAATTCCCGTTCCGATAGATCAATTTCTAACTCACGTAATTGGGATGTTAAAACATTATACTTATCAGCCCGTTTAGCTTGTCTTTCAAGCGAAGCGACTTTTTTCTCAACTTCGGAAACAATATCGTTAACACGGGTAAGATCTGATTTAACCTCATCAAGTTTTCTCAGCGCAAGTCTTCTTCTCATTTTATACTTATTAACGCCGGCGGCTTCTTCAAACATTGTACGGCGTTCTTCAGCTTTATTGCTAAGAATTGTTTCAACCATTTTTAGTTCGATAACAGAATAAGCATTTGCACCAATTCCCGTATCCATAAAAAGATTAGTTATATCTTTTAAACGGCAAATGTTTTTGTTTAAGAGATATTCGCTTTCGCCAGAACGGAAAATTCTTCTTGTTATTGTAACATCTGTGTATTCTGTTGGAAGAATTCCTTTTGTGTTTTCAATAGTCAGCGATACTTCTGCCATACCCATTGGTTTGCGCTGTGCAGTTCCGTTAAAAATAACGTTTTCCATTTTATCACTTCTAAGTGTTGAACTTTTCTGTTCACCCAAACACCAGCGAAGTGCATCAACTACATTTGTTTTACCGCAGCCATTCGGACCAACGATAGATGTGATACCCTGATTAAAGTTAATCTGGGTTTTCTGCGCAAAAGATTTGAAGCCTAATATTTCTAACTTTGATAAATACAAATTGTGCTATCCAAAAATGTTGAATTGTTTAAGAGCCAGTTTCAGATATTGAAATACGGAGTTATTCACTTCATAATAAAGCAAGAAAATTATTTTCAATATCAAAATAGAAAGTAAACCATAGAAATATATTCCACCAGCATTAACATCAAAGATTACCGAGATACCTTTTAGAAGTCTATATAGAAGCCAGATTACAAACGCAACAAGAAACAAATACATATAAATATTTCCAACGCCAGCATTTAATAGTCGGTATAGAACAATTCCAACCGGAATTAACAATACAACCGGAAGAAGCGCCCAGACTACTGTAAAGAAAACACTGGATAGATAAACTTTTGTTCTAACAAAGAATGAAGAAGCTGTTATGATTATGGTTAGTAGAATCATTATTATAATTGCTAAAACAAAAAGCCAAATCAAAGCTTTTACAGGATTCCATGCCAGATAACTTATTCCGGAAATTAAACCTGGACTTCCAAACGCTAGAAGAATTTTTTCAACAAGTACATTGTTTTTAATGTAGTAAAAAAGATTTGCAAATATCAGAGAACTGACTAACGCAACTATCAAAGCAAGAAAAAGCGAATGATATGCTGAGATTATTCTTTGATCCCGAACATCTGCAAAAAAGTTGTATGGACGAAGCAGTGCACGTGAGGCATCTTCTCTGAACTTTCTTCCTGAATTAACCAAAACACCCATCAACAATGCCAGAACTAATCCTGTAATAATAAATATCATCGGTGCATCGTCTTTATCGCTGCCGATAGGTATGGTAACTTTCTCAGTATTTCTCATTCTTGCTGAAAGAACTTTGTATGCAAGTCTATCCTGGCTTCTTTCTTCGCTAACTAAACCGATATTATAAATGTTTTCATCTTTATAACCACTTATAATAGACGGAAAATCTCCGCGTAAATCATACATTGTGTTTGCAAAAAATCCTGAAAGATTGTTGCTCTCATAAAAGCTGAACATATCATCAAAAAACTTTGCTTGTGCTTCGTATGAAAACTTATTTACATAACCATCGGTTTGCCCAACGTTTACAGTGTAAGTTGCTTCTCCGATAAATAATTTTCCTTTACCAGCGGCTTCAATAAAATTTGTAACTTCGCTTTGTTTATCAGCCGGGGTTTGATTTAAGAATTCAATGCCATAAAAATCAAGATTATTTATTTGCTGATATTCAAAATCAAAAAAAGAAGCGTATGTTAAAATGCTTCTGCTCTTTTTTACTTGTGATGCAAGTTCACTTAATAGCGCACGATGAGAATCTGAACTAAACAGATAAGATGAGCCAAATCCAATTCCACCGACAGCAGAAAAATCCTGATAGGCTTTTAACAAACTTGAAAGATAATTTTTACTGCGCACTACAAAATTCTGCGATCCCGCAAGCCCTTCCGGCAAATTTGCAATTGGCAACTCAATAAAAGCTAAGAGACCAATCTGTTCACACAATCTTAAATAGTAGGGATTGGGAAGTGACTTTGAAAATCTAACTGAGTTAAACCCGGCTTGTTTTATTTTTTCTAAATCGCTTTCCATTCTTTCAAAAGAAGTGAGACTTCCGTATTGATAGAATGATGGAGTATAAGTAACGCCGTAAAGATTAAACTCTTTTCCATTTAAATATAAATTGTCTTGTGATGATGCTAAACTAAAAAGTGCAACACTTTGATCATGCCTGTCAATCAATTGATCGCCGCGCCATAGTTCTAATCTTATAACATAGCTTGCAGGATTTTCAGGACTCCAGAGAGTTGGAGACACAATAGTGATACTGTTTTTTATTTCTATTTGCTTATTCTGTTTCAGTACAAAATTATTATCACTAAAACCTGCACTTGATCCTGAACTTAAACTCGTCTTCCCATCAGGATAAAAAATTTGAGTTCTTAAAGTAAAATTTGATTGCGTGCCAAGTGTATCGTTTATCTTTTTAAATTCTTTGTTATCAATAACAGATTTTAAAGAAATTTCAGCCTTGTTTGATTTTAGATCAACATCAGTTTTAAAAGTAAAATCTGAAATGCTAACGTTTGGTGTTAAATGTAAATAAACATCACGAATTACTCCGCCGAAATTCTGCGGAAATAAAAATCTTTGCTTAAGTGGAATCGTATTTTGTGAATCAAGTTCATACGAAAGTTTAACGGAAATAATATTGTCTTTATCTGATCGAAGAATATCTCGCGGTAGTGAAACTGTAAACGGAAATTCTCCACCCGGATGACGATAGATAATTACTTTGTTAACGGAAATATCTGCTGAGTAGTTTAATCCAAAAAAGTTTAAGGATATTTTATGATTGTTTAGCTGAGCGTTGGTTAGCGGAAAACTTTTCTCAAAAATAAACTCGCCTTTTCCCTCAAAGATTGATGGAACGCGAACACTAACTTTTTCTTTTTTCTCATCATCAGAAGGATAGACTTTCCAGTTTCCGTTTAGAGAAATTACATCGCGAGTATCTGTAATATCAAAAAAAAGTTGATCAGATGTATTTATTTTATAATTAGGTAGATCTCTGAATATAACCTGCGAAAAAGTTACCTGAGAGAAAACTATTGCGGCTATAAATAGATTGTAAAGTAAACTTTTGTGGGAAATCATTCTTTGCTACAAAACTCCTGGAAAAATAAGATACAAATATAACCTCAAATCGAAGGGATTGCAATGAAATGAAAGCCCGATTTAAGTTAATAATCGGGCTTTTGAAAAGAAAACTAAGAATTTCAGAATAGATTAACAAGTGGGCGAGATTATTCCCGCCCAATTAGAATTGATTGAACTTACTTTGTCAACAACATCTTTTTAACATCAGTAAAACTACCAGCTTGTATTTTGTAAATATACATTCCACTTGGAAGTTGCGTAGCATTAAATTCTGCCTCATAAAATCCTGCAGGTTTGTTTTCGTTTACAAGTGTTGCAATCTCTTTTCCTAAAATGTCATACACTTTTAATGTTACTAATCCTTCTTCTTTTATTGAATAAGAAATCTTTGTATTTGGGTTAAATGGGTTTGGATAATTCTGATCCAAACTGAACTCATTTACAAATATGGAATTTTCAGCAAAGCGTTTTTCCAAGTATAGATTTGCACTTGTAACCGCAACATAGTTGGAATAACCAGATATGTGTTGAGTTAAATCAACAGCACTAACAACGTAAAAGTATACTGCACCTGCCTGACCACCTGGAGGTGGAACTGTTATTGTATTATCAATGTATGATTGTGTTGATGTTAAATTATTATGATTTACTGTAGCTATTGGTATCGTATAACCGCCGTTATAAGTAGAACGATAAACATAATATTTTTGAATGTCTGGTTCGGTATTATTATTCCAAATAAGCTTTGGATGATAATCTGTTGTAGCTTGTGCTACTAAATTTTGTGGTGCTAGTGGCGCTGCATCGTATTTGGACCAATAGAGATATGACGGATTATAACTCGGCCAGTATGCGTATAAATCATTTGAGTTTGAAGAAAAACAATATCCAGCGCCTATCCCAATATTTGAGATAAAATAGGGGCCATACAACACATTGTTTTGTAAATAATAATGTTCATAAATTGTTGTCCACTCGGATCCCAATAAACATAAAATATTTACTCTTCCATTTGGAGTAAAAGTGGTTTTACTAATCTTTGGGGGAATACAATATCCTGCGATACTAATATTTCTGTTTCCCAATTGCTACTATTTACTGCTCTTCTTTTGTAATACAAATAATGATACGGATTATATCCATCCGAGATTAATTGATGATTTATCAGATGCAAATAACCGCCTCCATAAGTAATTCGCTCAATATTAGAACAAGTAAATTCAACAGTTCCACCAGGGTACGGAGGAGGAATTCTACTAATCTCGATTTCAATCCATTGGGGTATCTCCCAACTATTTGTTAAGAAATTATAGTCTCTTGTTTTTGCAGGACCTGAAATCGTAATTGTTACTTCAGAAGTATTCATATTATATGCAACGTGAACTTTGTTCTCTGAAGTTGTGACTGAAGGTCTCCCACCAATATCATTTGCATCATAATCTGTGATTTGTTTATATCCTTCCCATTGAAGAAGGTTTCGATTGAATCTTTCATAATAAGTTTCAAAATTATCTCCAATTTTCACAGCCCAAACAACGTGTAAACCCCTATCATCAAAAACTGCATCAACTCCATTACAATTAGTGCTTGCAATAGTTCTTTCCTGAATCGAATTACTCCAATTTATTCCTGCATTTGTACTTTTAAGAATTTTTATTTTATTTGTTTTTTGATAAACAATGTAAACATCATTTTCATATCCCGTTATTGCAACGGTATAATTGTTTTCACTGTATTCGCACCCATTATCTAAATTAAGATTTTCCCTAATTTTTTGTCCTGATGAGTTGATTAAATAATATTTTATAGTACCGTTGCTATTTACTGCAATGTGATTTCCAGCAGAATTTGTATAAGATTCAATTCTATCATTTTCAGTAACATTTATATTACTTACAATACTTGGAGTATTCCAATTGACTTGACCAACTATTGTAAATTGAATTGCAATTAATAAGAAAAATAATTTTTTCATAAATATCCCAATTTTTACTTTAATAAAACTGCTTTTTTATTCTGGTTAAATAAACCAGCTTGCATGTTAATTATATAAACACCTGAGGTGACCTGATTTCCTTTATTATCAGTTCCATCCCAGGTAATTTGTGTCTCTCCGCTGTTGCGGGTTTCATTTAATATAGTCTTAATCTCTTTCCCTAAAACATTAAAAACTTTAATGGTTACCTTTTCTTCTTTTGGTAGACTAAACTTTAAAGTCGTGCTTGGATTAAATGGATTTGGAAATGCATGGCTCAAGCTGTAATCAACTATCATTTCTTTTGATTCCTCAATATCTACAGTACTGCTTTTCTTATATATTCTTGAAAAAATTCTGAACATACCGTTATAATATGAATCCATACCGATTAGGATTTCAGGATAGCCATCATAATCAAAATCTTTAGCTGTTGCTGTATAGAATATACTTCCTTGATTAATCAAGTCATTTCTTTTTATATAGTAGAGTTTATAATCACTACCAACACTCTTAAAAACTAAAACGTTTTGATCAATACATAGCAGAACTTCATCAGTCCCATCATTATCAACATCCACTAGAACCAAATTACCTGCAAAAAATGAGATTACTCCAATAATAGAAATTGTATAGACTACACGATAAGAATCATTAGAGTCAGACTCGTAGATATAAAACACTGTACTACCTACACCGTTTATATAAGCATCTCCTCCTATCCAAAGCTCTGGTTTGCCGTTCTCATCTAAATCATTTGTAAATGTTGATAAAAAAGCGTGGGTGACCGGTAATGAATCAATACGCAATAAACTGTAGTTATTGCCTTGTTCATATTCGTATACAAATACTTCTCCATGCAAGCTGCCGACAGAAAAATTTTGTTTTCCATCAGAATCATAATCTCCAAAAGCAAATCCAAGCGCATATTGTGTGGGCGGTTCATTTTGATATATCAAATTAAGCTTATTGTTAACTCGATCATATTTAGCGATTTGATTACAGTATCCGCATATTGCTGAATCTCCTGTCCCATCCATATAATAAATCATCTCAGGGTAATTATCTCCATCCATATCAGTAAAATTTAGTCTTGTCTCTTGTGTGTTTCTTGTAGGAAGATCATAAATTAATTTTTCTTTTAAAGGATAACCCCTACTTGTGTCAGATGAGAGGAAAAGCAAATACCAACCTGATGAATCTGAAAATATACCATTAGCAACCTCAAAAATTCCATCTTTTTCCAAATCCGTAATACCTCTCACCAATCCCAGACTATCTGGATAAACTAAAATTGAGTCAAAAGTACCATTTCTATTTATCTCATATAAGACATAATAGACATCTGTCCCTGGGTAATTATCATAAGCACCATAAATTTCTTTTCTATTGTCAAGGTTTACATCTTCAATCGTCAATGTTGTTGGAAGAACAGGCACTTCACTCCAATAAGTAAATAATTCAGAATATTTTGCAGTGTCTATAGTTCTAAGATCAATGGTTAAATCAGCAACAAAATCAGAAGACATCTTATTTTCGTTACTAATATCTTTATCTATAGTATTATTATTAATCTTATTAGTAATCTTTGCAAAATTTTTATTAATAAATTCTACTTTATAATTCTTATTGCGTAGCATTTTATCCAATAATTCTACTTTACTCTGAGTAAATAAAGTTGTTGAGCAAATCAAAACAATCAAGGACATTTTATTAAAACACATAGTTACCTCGTATAAAAAATAATTTGGGAAAGAGACTTACTTTTCTTTAAGCTATGTAAAACCAGTAGGATAATGTAGAATGTATAATTTAGAATGAAGAATGATAGGATAGTTCTGTATGAAAATTTTTGAAGTTTCATACAGAAGAATAATACACGGGTATAAAAATATCAGTACCATTATTTACTCCCCGGTAAATAAATAAAAATGGGGGGGGGATAAACAATCGTGCCAGAATATTTTTAGTATTTATCTCAAGCATAATATTTTTCTAAAAACCTATTAGAATGTAAATAGGAAAAATCAAATTATTATTAGTACATGTACTAATGATTTTTAATCAAAAACCGCTAAAACGTAAAAATTTTATTCTAGGAAGGAATAAATCGCGGAGGTAATAAGTAAAACCGATAAAAAAGCCCTGCAATAAAAACAGGGCAAATCTTAACTCTAAATTATTTACGCTCCTTTTATAATTCCCAGGAAAGAATCAGCTTTTAAGCAGGCACCACCAACCAATGCACCATCAATATCTTTTTGTGAAAGAAGTTCTTTTGCGTTGTCTGGTTTTACGCTTCCGCCGTATTGGATTACTAAATCGTTTGCAACTTCTAAAGAGTAATCAATTTCAATTAAGTCACGAATAAATTCGTGAACTTCCTGTGCTTGAGCTGGACTTGCAGTTTTTCCTGTTCCGATTGCCCAAACTGGTTCATATGCAACAATAATATTTTGCATATCTTCAGCAGAAATTCCATCTAATCCTTTAAGCACCTGTCTTTTAACAACATCATTGGTTGTTCCGTTTTCTCTTTCCTCAAGAAGTTCGCCAATACAAAAAATTGGTTTTAATCCTGCAGCTAAAGCTTTTTTGATTTTCTTATTAATCACTTCATCTGTTTCACCAAAAATGTGTCTGCGCTCTGAGTGACCAAGAATTACATATTCACAACCAGCTGATCTTAACATTGAAGCAGAAACTTCACCTGTAAACGCACCATTATCTTCAAAGTGCATGTTTTGTGCACCAAGTTTTATCACGGTTCCTTTTACCAGTTTTGATGCTTCTGAAAGTGAAGTAAACGGCGGACAAACAATAACATCACAATTTGGTTTTTCATTTTGCAAAAGATTCTTTAACTCAACGATAAGTTTTTCTGATTCTTTTAAATCGTTGTTCATTTTCCAGTTGCCGGCAATAACAGTTTTACGCATTGTATCCTCTAAGGTTTAATAAAATTTCTTTGTAAAATTAAGAAAGAAATCTCTGGATTTAAACTTAGCGTGCTTTGCGTGAAATACAATCAAATTTTTCTCGCAAAGACGCCAAGAATTATTAAGACAATGAAATCAAAAATATCTAAACAAGTTTTTGTTCTAGGGATGGTAAGTTTGTTTACAGACATTGCCAGCGAAATGCTTTATCCGGTTACTCCAATTTTCTTAACAACGGTTTTAGGCTCATCAATGGCTCTTGTAGGCGTGATTGAAGGAATTGCAGAAGTTACTGCCGGATTGTTAAAAGGATATTTTGGAAATCTTTCTGATAAAGTAGGAAAGCGATCTATTTTTGTTATGATAGGCTATGGAATTTCCGCTTTATCAAAACCTTTACCTGGGATTTTTCAAAACATTCCTGTTGTTTTAACCTCAAGAGTTTCTGATAGAATTGGAAAGGGAATCAGAACTGCCCCGCGTGATGCGTTACTTGCAAGTTACTCTGATGGAAATTCAGGAGCAGTTTTTGGATTTCATCGTGGAATGGATACACTTGGCGCAGCAATCGGACCGGTTGTAGCTTTAATTTTATTAAACTTTTATCCAAATAATTTTCAATTAATATTTTTAATCGCATTTATCCCGTCAGTGATAGCGTTATCTTTTACTTTTTTAGTAAAGGACAAACAAGTAACATCAAAAATAAAATCCAGAAAAAATTATTTGGAGTTCTGGAAATCCGCACCAGAGCAGTATAAAAAAGTTTTAATTTTAATTTCGGTTTTTTCATTAGTTAACAGCAGTGATGTTTTTTTAATCTTAAAATCACAAAACATTACCAAATCAAGCTCATTAGCAATTTTTGGTTATGTGTTTTACAATCTTATTTACGCTGCAGCTTCTTATCCCTTAGGCGGATTATCAGATAAACTTGGCAAACAAAAAATTTTTACGTTCGGTTTGATAATTTTTTCAGTTGTTTATTTTGGATTTGCTTTAGTTGATGACATTAATTTTATATGGATATTATTTGCTCTATATGGAATTTATGCCGCCGCCACAGAAGGAGTTTCTAAAGCCTGGATTTCTGATTTAATTCCAAATGAACAACGCGGTACTGCTATTGGATTACTTACAATGCTTACAAGTTTTTCTGTAATGATAGGATCTTTTCTTACAGGAATTCTATGGGATCATTTTGGATCTTCAGTTCCATTCTTAATTTCTGCAATAATAAGTTTGGTTATTTCAGTTTTGATCTTTTTTAAATTTAATAAAATATGATTCTGAAAGTGGTTTTTTGAATTTGGCTTTTTGATTTTTGAATTCTGAATCGTCTTCCTTTTTTGTATTTTGAGATTAGAATTTTCAATCATTAAAACTTCATAAATGCTCTCAACAAAACAAAATATTGCGGTTATTGCTTTAAGCGGGGGAATGGATAGCTGTGTTACTGCGGCTATTGCAAATCTTGATTACGAACTTGCCTTTGCACATATCAATTATGGCCAGCGAACTGTAAACAGAGAATTAAAATCGTTCGATGAAATTGCAGATCATTACAGAGTTAAAAAAAGATTAATTATTGATTACACACATCTCGCAAAAATCGGCGGTTCATCTCTTACAGATAAAAATATTGAGGTGACAAAAGCAGATTTGAATAATCAGGAAATCCCATCATCTTATGTTCCGTTCAGAAACGCAAATATACTTTCTGCTTGTGTTAGCTGGGCCGAAGTATTAACAGCAACTGCTGTTTTTATTGGGGCAGTTTATGAGGATTCATCTGGTTATCCTGATTGCAGACCAGATTTTTTCTCTGCTTATGAAAAAATGATTGATCTCGGTACAAAACCAGAAACAAAAATTAAAATTGTTACTCCAATAATAAACTTATCAAAGGCAGAAATTGTTAAGAGAGGAATTGAACTTGATGCGCCGCTTCATTTAACCTGGAGTTGTTATCAAAATGAAGATGAAGCTTGCGGAGTTTGCGATAGCTGTGCGTTGCGTTTGCGCGGTTTTCAGCAAGCTGGATTTGAGGATCCAATAAAATATAAGATTAGACCAAAGTATTAAAAATCATCAGAGGACAAATGAGCGACAACCTAAAACTTGTAAATAACAAATTAGCTTTGTTAGAAACTTTTGAAAATAAATATCCAAACAGAAATTACACGGTAACACACATAGCGCCAGAGTTTACTTCACTCTGTCCAAAAACCGGGCAGCCTGATTTTGCAACGATTACATTAGAATACATTCCGGATCAGCTTTGCGTGGAATTAAAATCTTATAAGTTTTATCTTCAATCATATCGTAACGATGGAATTTTTTTTGAAAGTGTTACAAATAAAATTCTTGATGATCTTGTTGAGGTTACTAAACCGCGATATATGAAGATTACAGCAGAGTTTAACACTCGCGGTGGTATTTCTTCTGTAATAGAAGCCGAGTATGAAAACGAAGATTTTCCGTTTGATGAAGAAGACGACAACTTATTTAATTAACTTAAACTAATTATGCTGCGTTTGCTTGAAATAAAAAAAGGATTCCTTAAAGAAAGAGAAATCCTGTTTGCTGAATACAATGGCAAATCCGATGCCTTTGAGTTCAGCAAGAATTATAGTGTACTTATTGAAGACACAATCAGAATTATTTTAGCTGATAAAAAATTCAATTTTGCATTAGCCTCAGCAGGAAGCTTTAGCAGACGTGAGCTTTCTCCTTACTCAGATATTGATTTAATGATTATTTCTGAATCGATAGAAAAAGATGACACGGATATTAAAGAAGTAATTACAAGTTTATGGGATGGAGGAATTGAAGCCTCTCACACTGTTCGTGAATTATCCGACATTAAAAAATATTTATCAACTGATCTTCACACTTTCACTCAATTTTTTGAAACAAGATTTATTAATGGCGATGTTTTACTTTATAACAAATGGAACACACAGCTTTTAGATTCAATTAATGATGATTCAAAAAAATTACTAATTACCAATTTTGTTGAAGATGTTAGACAACGCCATGAAAAATATGGTGACTCACCTAAGATGCTTGAACCTAACGTAAAAATGTCCGCAGGTGGTTTACGTGATTTTCAATCCATTGAATGGATGATGATGATTAGCAATAAGCAGTTGTTAAACTCTCAGCATGAATTAACCCAGGCAGAAATTTTTATAAATCATCTAAAGAAAAATAAGCTTACTACGCCAGCCGAATGTAAAAGATTGCTCGAAAGCTATAAACTAGTTCTTTCCATCCGGCATTTTCTTCATATCATAACAAAATCCAAAACAGATAGATTTGAGTTTTTAAACCAGATAAAACTAGCTTTAGTATATGGATATGAAGAAAACGACTTAATGTCCTTTATGAAAAACTATTTTGCTGCAGCTAATATTATTTTCCGCGTAAGTCATTCAATTATAAAAAAGTTTAAAGTTGAGTTTGTAAATCCTGTTCCGGATTCGCTTTCTTATGATCTTGACGAGGATTTTTACATTAAAAACAAAGTGATTTTCTTAAAGAAAAATGAACAACTAACTCTTTCAGATATTTTTAGGGTTTTTTACTATCGAGCTTACCACAATGCAGGATTTGATGATCATCTCCGGACAAAGATTATTGATGCCACTGAAGATGCTGAGGAAAATAATTGGTCACAGCCCGATTCATCCGTTTTTTTTCGCGAGATTCTAAAGTTCCCTCGTAATGTTGGCGCTACCCTATCAATTATGAATGAACTTGGAGTGCTTGGAGCATTTCTTCCGGAGTTCGGCGATTTAAATGGTTTTATGCAGCACGGTGTTTATCATTGTTACACAGCTGATGAGCACACTTTGATTACAATTAAAAATTTAGAAAAACTTTCAAATCAAAACTCTGCTTACAGCAAATTATATAATTCAATAAAAGATAAAGAGATCTTAAATCTTGCTTTGCTGCTCCATGATATTGCTAAACCGATTGATATTTCTGGTCACGAAATTATTGGCGCTGAAATGACATCATCAATTATGATAAGACTTGGTTACGAAGAAGAAGAAATTGATAAAGTATGTTTTCTAGTTAAGAATCATTTAATGATGGAACAAATCGCGTTCAGAAGAAATCTGAATGATGCTGAAACTTTAAACTCATTCGCTCTAAAGTTTAATTCAATTGAAGAACTTGATCTATTATACTTGATAACTTATGCAGATCTTTCTGCTGTTAATCCGGCTGTCTGGACTTCTTGGAAAGCTGAATTGCTTTCAGAGCTCTACCGTAAAAGTAAAGCGATGATCCTGGATAAAATTTCAGGAGAAGAACTTCTTTACTCAACAATTTATTCTGCTCCAAAAGATATTTCAAAACATTCTGATAAGATAACTGAAAATCATGTGCAGGATCATTTTGATTCTTTGCACGATGATATGGGTTATGTAAATCATTTTTCAGATGAAGAAATTGCATTGCACGTAGAAGAAATATTAAAAGGTGATAGTGTTTCCGTTCTCTTTAAAGAACTTGATGATTTTACAAATGTAACTGTAATTACTAAAGATTTCCCTTCACTTCTATCAAAACTTTGCGGTGTATTTGCAATTAATGATTCTAATATTCATTCTGCAAAAATATTTACACGTAAAGATGGAATTGTAATAGACACCTTTCTTGTCACTGATTTCAGGACTCATAAACGAGTTGATACAGCGAAGTATGAAAAGATAAAAGAGGATTTTTATTCCGTGATAAACGGATTTTTAGAACTTCACCAGGAAGTTGCAAAATTAAAGTCCCGCTGGTGGCGAATTGAGAACAAATTATTTAAGCGAAGCGGGCAAATAAAAATTACTTTCGAAAAACACGATCGCTATACAATTTTAGATGTTCATTCACCTGATAGATTAGGATTCCTGTATCACGTAACAAATAAAATGAATCAGCTTGGTTTGATAATTTATTTTGCAAAAATTTCAACTAAAGGTGATGATATCGTGGATTCGTTTTATGTGCTGGATAGAAACGGACACAAAGTTTCACAAAATGATTACCAGTTTATTATTGCTGAGTTAACAGAAACAATTACACAAATTTTATAGGTACGCTTTTGAATTTTATGGAAAAAGAAATGCCAATCGGAGTTTTTGATTCCGGTATTGGCGGGTTAACTGTTGTTAAAAGATTGTCATCAGTTCTTCCCCGAGAAAGTATAGTTTATTTTGGTGATACCGCCCGTGTACCTTATGGATCAAAATCGAACGCAACTGTAATTGATTACTCAATACAGAATACAAATTTTTTACTTAAAAAAAATGTTAAAGCTATCGTTGTCGCGTGTAATACAGCATCATCGATTGCAATTCCTGAACTTAGAAAAAAATTTACCGTTCCAGTTATCGGTGTAATTCTGCCTGGTGCAGATATGGCATACAAAGAGACAAGAAATGGCAGAATCGGTGTGATTGGAACCCGTGCAACGATCAATAACAATGCATATTCAAACGCAATTAAAGAAATTGATAATAAAATAGAAATTTTTGAAAAGGCATGTCCATTGTTTGTGCCAATTGCAGAGGAAGGCTGGACTCATCATCGTGCAACTTATGAAATTGCAGAAGAGTACCTAAAAGAGTTAAGAGAAAAAAAAATTGACACACTAGTACTTGGTTGTACGCATTATCCATTACTTGCGGATGTAATTCAGGAAATAATTGGCAAAGATGTTAAGCTTATCGATTCTGGAATTGCAACAGCTGAAGTAGTACGGAATGAAATTAACAGAATCGGACTGGAAACAAATTCAGCCGTTCCAGGAAATTTAGATTTATATGTTAGTGATATTCCCACAACATTTAAACAAGTTGCAGAATTGTTTCTTGGGCGAACAATAAATGAAGTTGTTAAAGTTGATATAGAAGAATTACATAAAATTTAATATGAAAAACATTCTGGATTCGTCTACACAAAAAGAAATTGAAAACAGAATCCTTTCTTTAAATGAAAATTCAAATCGTCTTTGGGGAAAGATGGGTGTTAATGAAATGATCTGTCATTGCTCAGATCAAGTGAAAATGGCAGTTGGAGAAATACCAACAGAGTATGTAGGCAATTTCATTTTGAAAACTCTTATAAAACATTTAATTCTATTGGGAATGCCCGCACCAAAAGGTAAAGTTGAAACTGTGCCTGAACTAAAACAGGGCGTAAAGGGAACTAGACCAACGACTATTGATCAGGATAAAAAAACTCTACTGAATTTTGTCCAAAATTTTAGCAGCATTATTGCTAAAAATCCTAATGTAGTTCATCCCGCATTTGGAAAATTAACAACTGAGCAGTGGGCCAGACTGTGTTACATACATCTTGATCATCACTTAAAACAGTTTTCCGCTTAATGAACAATCAGATAAAACCCCGTCTCGATCTGCTTCTTGAACTCTTAAATAAAGATTTTGATTTAATCTCTAAAAAGAAAAAAGATGATGAGTGGAAGCGTGATCATTTTAGATACACTTTTACTGTATACGTTCACAGGATTTATGAATTGCTTAACACATCAGTTACAAAAGATCTTCCAGCAGAAATAAAATCTTCTACCAAAAAAGAAATTGTTTTGTTAAGAGATTATCTCAATAAGATGATTGATAGTTAAAATTATTTATTCAAAATATTTTCTTATCTCAGATTGTTTGTTGGTTAAACCAAGAACGATCATCAATTTAATTCTTGCTTTTTGTCCGTTAAGATAATCTGAAAAAATTACACCAAGATTGTGTAAGTGTTTTCCTGCACCAGGATAGCTGTAAACATCATCAGTTTCTCCAGCTGGGCATCGAGAAGTGAGAACAACCGGAATACCTTTTTCTACCGCATACTTTATTCCTTCAAATGCCGGCGGAGGAACGTTACCAACGCCAAGAGCCTCAACAACAATTCCATCAACTTTACTATCTGCGGAAAACTTAAAAAACTTTTCATCCATTCCGGCATAAACTGTAAGTAAATCAACATTGGTATTAATATTTTGGGTCTGGATTGTTTCAAGATGTCTTGGTAAACGATTAAAAATTACTCTCCCCTTTTGTATAAATCCAAGTGTACCAAAATCTAAACTTTTAAATGATTCAACTGAGTCAGAATAAATTTTAGTTACTTCACTTGCGGCATTTATTTCACCGTTTAAGCACACAAGTACACCAAGATTTTTCGAGTTATCATTTAAACAAATATGTAAAGCATCAATAAGGTTTCTTGGTCCATCCCAATCTGCTTCTGAACTATTTTTCATGGCACCAATAACAACAATCGGAATTTCTGTTTTAATTGTTAAGTCTAAAAAGTAAGCTGTTTCTTCAAGTGTGTCTGTTCCGTGGGTTACAACCACACCATCAAACTTATCTGATTTTAATTTTGCATTTATTTTTTTTGATAAATCAAGCATAAGTTCCGGAGTAATATGCGGACCCGGATATTTCCCAAAATCAAAGCCCTCAATATCCGCCAGAGATTTTGCTTCAGGAATCATTCCAAGTAATTCATTCCCTGAGTATTTTGGAATAGCTCCGCCGGTTTTTTCATCAATCATCATTGAAAAAGTGCCGCCGGTAAATACAACTAATATTTTTTTCATTCATTTCTCAGATTTTTTGTAAACAAAAATAGCCTTTAACTGCAATTCTAAAAAGAAATCTATGCGATTTATCATCATAAGATTTAACTGACTTGCAGAGTAAATAATGAAAGTTTATTTTTCGTACAAGTATAAACAAGAAAGGTGCAATTATGTTAATGGTAGAAGATGTTGATTTAACTCCTAATCCACACGCATTAAAATTTATTTTGAATGAAAAATTATTAAACCTTGAAACAAGACAGTACGCCGATAAAACAGCCGCACAAAATGATCCTTTTGCTAAAGGTATTTTTGAAATTGATGGTGTTGTTTCTGTTTTCTATATGGATAAGTTTGTTACCATTGAAAAATCAGCAGAAAATAATTGGGGACAGATACAAAGACCGTTCATTAATTTCTTAAAGAATTTTGATAAAAATTTAATTCCTGCAGAAAAGGAAATTTCTGTAAGTGATGAAGAATCAAATGAACTGTTGAAACAAATAAATATTTTGCTTGATCAGAAAGTAAGACCCGCATTAGCAGGTGATGGCGGCGGTTTAGAAGTTTTAGGCTTGGAGGGCTACACAGTTAAGATTCGTTATCAAGGTGCTTGCGGCAGCTGTCCAAGTTCTATCAGCGGAACACTCACTGCGATTGAAGGATTATTAAAACGTGATGTCAATCCTGCAATAAATGTAGTTCCTGCTTAAATAATATTTTTTAATTTTTTATAAACAAAACCTTTTTATGTTAGGCAGCAATATTTTGAGTATTAAAAGTATACGCTGATATGAAAACAATCTTTAAAATTTTAAAAATGACTTTAATGTTTCATCAAATAAAATTATTTATTCTTTAGACCAAGAAATATACATCAACTTCCCAAGCAACAAAACTTAGAAGTGATGATCCATATCTTTTCGGAATTTTTGATCAACTTAAAGAATACTTTGCAGGAACAAGAAAAGAATTTGATGTTCCGCTTGATATTGAAGGAACAGATTTTCAAAAAAGAGTTTGGAATGAGTTGCGGAATATTCCATATGGAAAAACAATCAGTTACAAAACTTTATCTGAAAAACTTGGTGATGTAAAAGCAATTCGTGCAGTTGGAAAAGCAAACGGACAAAATCCTATTGCTATTATAATCCCTTGTCATAGAGTAATTGGAACCAATGGAAGTTTGGTTGGTTATGCCAGTGGCCTTGATATAAAAGAAAAACTCCTTCATATAGAAGGAGCATTAAATCCTCAACTGTTTGACTAAAAATCAAACGCTAAAATTATTTTAAATCTGTTACTTTGCTAATGTCTGCAAGCTTAACAAATTTTTCGTTGAACTTATACGCGCCTCCATCGGTCTTCATACTTTTAATAACCTTTACAGTTACGCCTTCAACTTTTTTCTTGCCTTTTGCTTTATCTGCAAAACTCTGAACTTTTGCCATTTTTATAATCCTATGATTTTGGGCTGTAAATATATAGCATTATAGTTTTAAAGAAAAGATTTACTGATATAAGTAAATTTTTATACTAAAAACTTGAGAATCTGCTCAATTTTCATAGCTTTACATCACAATTTTATCATTTTCGGAATTTATGGCTTCTTCAGTATCTACAAAAAACTACTTTGCAAAGCATCCTGATATTAAATCAAAAATATTAGGAAAAACAAATTTTAGAGCATCAATATGCGGATTCGGATGTTACCGAATTGATGATGGAATTCCACAACACCAAAATGCTTTAGAAAAAGCTTTGCTTTCTAGAATTAACCTAATCGATACTTCATCAAACTATTCTGATGGCGGAAGTGAAATTCTTGTTGGAAAAGTTTTAAACAAACTTATTACTGAAAATAAAATTAATCGAGAAGATGTTATTGTAGTTTCCAAAGGTGGATATTTACAAGGATCAAATCTTAAGCTTGGGATGGAAAGAGAACAATCAGGAAAAGGATTTAAAGATGTTGTAAAATGCACTCAGGATTTGTGGCATTGTGTCAGTCCAGATTTTCTAGAAAATCAAATTACTCTTTCGCTGCAAAGATTAAATTTGGATAAGATTGATGTTTATCTTCTTCACAATCCGGAATATTTTTTAACCTACTCCATCATTTCTGACCCCGAAAGACGGGAGCGAGAATACTATCGAAGAATTAAAGATGCTTTCATGTATTTAGAAGAAGAAGTTAAGCGCGGAAGAATTTCTTATTACGGAATTTCATCAAATACTTTTGCAGAAAAAGAAACTAAACAAAATTTTACTTCGCTGGAAAAAGTAATTTCAATCGCAAATGAAATATCCGAACAAAATCATTTTGCTGTTGTTCAGTTTCCAATGAACTTAATTGAAAACGGCGGAATGAATATTTTAAATCAGCAAAATCAAACAAAAACTTTTTTACAACTTGCCGGAGAAAATAATCTTGGAGTTTTAGTTAATCGTCCTTTAAATGCTATCAGCAAAAATAAACTTATACGATTAGCAGATTATCCTGTAACGGAAGACAGAAACGACAATGAAATTTTTAGTTTGATCGATGACTTGAATCAACAAGAATCTAATCTCATTGAAAAGTATATTAACTATATGGGATTGAGTGCGAGTGAGAAAAAAAATGTTTCTGATTGTATTTCACTTTCCGCAATTCTAAAATCAAACTATAGAAAGTTTGAAAATCCCGGTAATTTTAATGAGATAAAAAGTACGTATCTAATCCCACGTGCAAATTTTGCTATAAATGAAATCGGTAAAAGTTATCCAGATAATGAAAATATTGTGCGTGCTTTAAGAAATTATGCCGTAACCACTAACATCTTATTGGATTCAATTTTCAGCAATCTGGCTAAAAAGAAGAACCAGGATAATGAGATTTTCCATAAAGCAATTGATAAATTTGCCAATAATGAACAGCAAAAATTATCACTTTCGCAAAAAGCTATACTATTAATTAATAGTGTGCCCGAAGTAACAACAACTTTGGTCGGAATGAAATCAGTTAGTTACGTAGATGATGTTCAAAAATCGATAAATAGTGAGTTTATTGCAAGATATACAGATTACTGGCATAATAATGGTTCTTCTATTTAATAATTTTTTGAATCGGTCGATAATAATAATTATCTAACTGAAGGTAATATAAAAATCTTTCTAAATATCAAATATTTCTAACATTGTTTATTTAGAATTTATTGTTTAGGTTTTATCACAATTTTTTGGATTTATAATGTTTTTATTAGCAACAATCATAATTCTCTCTTACTTAGTTGGCTCAATACCAACCAGCATCATTATAAGTAAGCTATCCCATGGTATTGATATTCGTGAACACGGCAGCGGAAACGCCGGCGGAACTAATGTTATGCGCGTATTAGGTTGGAAAAAAGGATTGCTTGTAATAATTCTAGATGCCGTTAAAGGTGCGTTTGCAGTTGTTGTAGTTGCAAGATTACATTATGGTGGATTACCATTTCAAAATGTTTCTCCTTTTGATGATTTTACATTAGTTCAAATCATTGCTGGTATTGCTGCAGTCATCGGTCATATCTGGACTGTGTTTGCGGGTTTCCGTGGTGGTAAAGGAATTGCGACTGCACTTGGTATGTTAATTATGATTATTACAGTTGATATGCTTGTTGCTCTTGGAATTTTTATCATTGTTGTTTCAATATCAAGATATGTTTCTCTTGGTTCGATTTTAGCTGCTCTATCAATTCCATTTACTCTTATTTTCAGAGAAAATATTCTTCACGATCATATCCAGAGTTATGGAACAATACTACCGTTTGTAGCTGCTGTTTCCTTACTTGTTGTTTATACACATCGCAAAAATGTTATGCGATTGATCAACGGAACAGAAAGTAAAATAAGCTTTAAGAAAAAGAAATAATGAAAATTTCTGTACTTGGCGCTGGCGGCTGGGGTACAACTCTCGGTATTCTTCTTCATTATAATGGTCATCAAGTTACTCTTTGGGAATACAAAAAAAATTATGTTAAGGAGTTAATTAAAAAAAGAATTAATTCAATTTACCTCCCCGGTGTTCCAATCCCTGAAGAAATCTCAATCACTCACGACTTAAAAGAATCTGTACATCAGAAAAATTTAATTGTGCTTGCAGTGCCTTCACAGTTCCTTCGTTCAGTTATTGAAGATGTAAGCTATTCTGATATTAAAAATTCCATTCTTGTTAGCGTAGCAAAAGGAATTGAGAACAAGCATTTAATGACTATGTCTCAGATGTTAAAAGATGTTCATCCACATTTGAGTGATGGACAAATTGGTGTTTTATCCGGACCATCTCACGCTGAA
>JADJIH010000008.1 GCA_016707115.1 Ignavibacteriales bacterium
ACAGTTTATTTGATTTTTTAATATATGACCGAATTAGAGATAGTGTTTTGTATCTGGCTGGTGGTTTAATTTTACTCTTTCTGTTGGAGCAGAGGTCTAATCAAGTGGAAGTTCAAATCTTGCAATTAAAATGGGAATTACCCGCTGGTAGTTGGACTTACTGTTGTGGCATTTGGAACAAGCACACCAGAACTTGTTGTGAAGCTTGAAAGCTGCTTTGATTGGCAATAGCTCAATCTCACTTGGTAATGTTGTTGGATCAAACATTGCAAACATCGCATTAATACTTGGTGTAAGCAGCTCTTATTAGACCGCTGGATGTTCATCACTAAAGTTATAATGGAAGAGAAATCCCATTATGATAGGAATCAGCGTTTTATTACTTCTGCTTTTAATTGATGGTGAACTACAGGAGGTTCTTTGATGGTTAGGTTTTGTATTCAGTATAGTTATTTACACAGTTGTTAATGTTATGATGGCTCGAAAAGAAAAAAATTCTGAAGTTGACACAGAGTTTAAGGAAGGACTAAAAAGTAAACTTGGTATTCGTATCTCAATTATTTTAATGATTGGTGGATTAGGTTTACTGATAGTTGGTGCAAATCTATTTGTACAAAGTGCTGTTGCAATAGCAAAGATATTTAATGTTAGCGATGCAATCATCGGTCTTACTATTGTTGCAGTCGGAACTAGTTTGCCAGAATTAATAACCTCTATTGTTGCAGCATACAAAAAGGAATCTGATATCGCAATCGGAAATATAGTTGGGTCCAAATATTTTTAATATTATGGGAATTTTGGGAATTACAGCACTGATAATTCCAATTGATTCTGTTGGTATAAGTTATATTGATTTGGCTGTGATGGTGTTCACGGCAATTATTCTGTTTCCACTCCAGCCGAAGCGGTTTTCAATATCAAGGTTTGAAGGGGGCAATTTTGTTGATTGGATAGTTTGGCTATGTCTATTATTTACTTCCGAAGTAATTGACTTCTAAATGAGACTTATCAAATAGAGATATCTTTTCTTGCCGTATGACTTTCTGTTTTGTTAACAGACTTAATAGAAGAATTATGAATCCACAGTAACATAAAAATCTGCAATATTAAAAATACCGTTTTCAATTAAGGCAATCTCACTCTAATAAAATCGATAACATTTCCTTCATTAAAAGCTCTATCTATTAAGTTTCCCAATCCGCCGCTTAGAATCAGGATCAAACCAAATTGTTTTAGAAAATATTCTTGTTGATTTTTGTAATGTAGATAAAAGAATAGCCAAGAACACAGAGACAAAAGTACAAAAATTATAAACTTCACTGTATCAGGAAGGTTGCTGCCAAGACTTAACATTCCGCCGTCATTTTCGATGTATTGAAGATGTACAATTCCAGCGATTTCTGTTTTTGGATTATCTTTTAACTGTTTGTAAGCAGTTTGTTTTGTAACTGATCACAACCAACCAGAATAAACACGGTAGTTATTACTAAAATTATTCTAATTGCAACTTTCTTAACTAAATCCATTTTGTCTTTAGACTATTTTATTAACCTATCTTTTCTTGATTGTAAAGATCGACAGCTTCGTTTATTATTTTGTAAGCATCATCTCTTCAAGAAACTGTTCAACAATTACCTGCTTGTGTTCCAGTTTTTATAATCTTCAAAAAATCTTCTCAATTCTACAATTGTATGCGGCGGCAGTTCTGATATATCATTAATATAATTTACAGCCATATCATTGTTAGCAACAGCAACAATTTTATCATCCTGCTCATCATCATCAATCATATGCATAACGCCAATTACTTTTGGCTTCTATCAAACAAAGCGGATCAACATCTATAGAGCAAATAATCAGAATATCCAACGGATCTTTATCATCGCAATAAGTTTGCGGAATAAATCCATAGTTAGCCGGATAATGTACTGATGAATAAAGTACACGGTCTAGTCTTAACAATCCGCTTTCTTTATCAAGTTCATATTTCCCCTTAGAGCCTTTTGGAATTTCTATAATTCCGTTTACAGTTTTGGTATATCTTTACCAGGACTTACATTATACCACGGATGAAATGGTTTTGAATACATTTGTCTTTTCTGTTTTAGATAAAAGTAATTGAACTAAAATAAAAATCGGTAAAGAACTATAATTGAAAACTTAAACATATAACTAAAAAAGTCAGGCATCTTTATATTGTTTTCTTCTGACTGCCTTAACGCATAAAGTTTGGACCATTACCAATATAAGTCATTGAACCAAAAGAATACCGCGGCTGTAGAAATTGCTTTTAGTAAAAGTTCTGAGTATCCCCGCAACTAATGTCCCTTCTGTTATTCAAGTCCTAAAGCCAGTGAATGGAAAGTTACTGCAGTAGGGTATTATCAAGAAAACTGCTTAACAATCCTGTGTAATAATAAAACTGACTAGCAGTTTGGACTCCTAAGTGTTTTGCATTTACTTCAGATAAAGTAATGCTGGAACCATTGTTACAAAAATTCCTAAAAAATAAATATGCAACTTCTTAATTGGTCCCCAAGTAAAGTTATTTGAGGTTCTTAAAAGCTTCGGAGTGGATTTCATAGATAGATATGCCATCAACAAAATAACTGCTTCTCTGATAAATTTGAAGTATGGATTAATGCTTATGAAGGAAAGATATTGTTCGTTGATAAAGGCAACAGCTAGTACAACACCAACCAAGAAAATAAAATTTCTTTTTCCCTGGATTTTAATTGGGCGAATGTTTGTTTCATCTCTTACAACTGCGGAGATAGGTTCTTTTTGTAGTAATAAGTATCAACAAAGAAATATACAATAAGCAGTAAAAGATTAGTTATAAACCATTCAGGAGCTAAATGAAAAAACCAGGTAAATGGTGCTCGCGCAAATACATCATAGAATAATGGAGGATCACCAAGGGTGTTAATAAACCCCCGCAGTTTGCAACGATTCCAATAAAAAATAATATAGTGTGGACTTTAAATGTTCTTTGCTTGTTCGTTTGGATAACTGGACGAATTAGTAACATTGCAGCACCGGTGGTCCCCATTATGGAAGCGAGGACTGCACCAATACCAAGGAACAATGTATTGACTTTAGGTTTTGCCGCAATATCACCAGTTAATAAAATTCCGCCTGTTATTGTAAACAACGCACCAAGTAAAATTAAAATGGAACATAATCAAAAACCATTGTATGAATAAGCTGGTGGGAAAAACCATTCATTAGGAGATAAATTATTACAGGAATACTTAACGCAATTGCAATGTATAATTTATTTTTGTTCTTTTCCCAAAAGTGATTTAAGAACAATGGAAAAACTGCAATTGATAAAAGCATTAAAACAAATGGCAGCATACTCAATAGTGGTATTTCAACCTGCGGTGCGTGTTCCATATTTTACTTTCATTAGTATGATAAATGTTAAAAATTCAAGTGCCAAACTAAAGAAAATAATGTCAATTTTACATCCAATAACCGATATTTTAGTAATTGATCAGCAATTCTATCAACTTTGATAAACCTCCTCAAATCAGTATTTTTCAAACCAAAATTTCACATCAAATCAAAATAAATTAGAAAAGATATATATGAGATTAAGTAAATATTTTGTTCCTACACTTAAAGAAGTTCCAAACGATGCTGTTGTTATCAGCCATATTTTAATGTTAAGAACCGGAATGGTCAGAATGCTTTCTGCAGGAATTTATTCTTTCCTTCCGCTTGGCTACAAAGTGATGAGAAAAGTAAGTGAAATTATTCGTGAAGAAATGGACGCAATAGACGGACAGGAATTTCATTTACCTGCGCTTAATCCAAAAGAAATTTGGGAAGAGACGGGAAGAGTTGCAGCTTTTGGTGATACAATGTTTCATCTAAAAAATCGCGAGTATGTTTTAGCCCCAACTCACGAAGAAATTATGACCTATCATGCCCGCAATGTTGTTAAATCTTATAAAGATATGCCGCAAATTTGGTATCAGATACAAACTAAATTCAGAAATGAATCGCGACCAAGAAGCGGCGTTATACGTGGCAGACAATTTTTAATGAAGGATGCTTACAGTTTTGATACAAGCTGGGAAGGATTGGACAAATCTTATGAACTGCACGATAGCGCATATAGAAAAATATTTGATCGATGCGGATTAAAATATTTTGTTGTCGGCGCATCAAGTGGTGCAATGGGTGGAACCGGTTCTGAAGAATTTATGGTTAAATCTGCTGCCGGAGAAGATACAGTTGCTTATTGTGAGTCCTGTGGTTACGCTGCAAATGTTGAAGTTGCTGCATCAAGAATTGATTCTGTTGAACGAGATGCAGATAGTAAAACTATTTATGAAATATCAACACCAAATGTTCATTCTATAGATGAGCTTTGTGAATTTTTAAAAATTGATGAAATACAATGCGCAAAATCCAGAATTTATATTCACGATGAAAAACCGGTTTTAATTTTAATGCTTGGCAATGATGAGGTTAACGAAACCAAGTTGGAAAAAGTTCTTGGCGGAAATGTTCGTCCTGCTCATCCTGAAGAGTTAAAAGATATTTCTGGTGCAGATGCTGGTTCAATTGGTCCTGTTGGTTTCTCTGGAAGAATAATAGCAGACAATCGTTTGAAAAATGCAAACAATATGTTTAGCGGTGCTAATAAAAATGATTATCACATTGGCGGAATTGATTTTCAACGAGACATTCCAACAGTTGAGTATGCTGATTTTAGAACAGTAAAATCCGGTGAAGGCTGCCCAAGATGTGAAAAACATTTGGAAGTTTTTCCTGCGATAGAACTTGGACATATTTTTAAACTCGGTACAAAATATTCTGATTCTATGGGTGCACTGTTTACAGATGAAAAGGCGAAGAGCACCCAATAATTATGGGAGTTATGGAATAGGTGTTGAGCGTGTTATGGCTTGTTACATTGAACAGAATCACGATGCAAACGGAATTGTTTGGAATAAACTACTCGCACCATTTCAAGTTCACTTACTCGGTTTGAATTTGAAGAAGAAAGAAATTGTTGATACCTGTGAGAAAATTTATAAAGATTTAAACAAACAATCCATGAAGTTCTGTTTGATGATCGTGATGTAACAGCAGGATTTAAATTTAATGATGCAGACTTACTCGGAATGCCAATTCAGGTCGTAATTGGTGAGAAGAAATTAAAAGAAAACAAATGCGAAGTAAAAGTTAGAAAAACAGGTGAACGATTTGATGTTGAGTTGAGTGAATTGATGAATAAGGTTAAGGAGTTGTTGGGATAAAGATAATCAGAGAATATAATTATGATTCTTTATTACATCATATTTTTATTAATGGGAATAATATCGTACGGTATGTTAGAATCAAAGAAGAAAAATTTAATTAAGGTTAAAAGACCTTTAATCGATAGAGATCATTGGGATTTTCTATTATGGAAAATTGGAATTGTAATAGGTTTTTGTGGAGTTATCGGAATAATTATCGAACTTATTAAATACATACTAGATTATTAACAAAAGAGTTTCATAAAGTAGCTACTTCCTCAACCCCGTTCAGGTATAAAATTTCAATAACTTCTTGCATTTATACCCATTCAGGTATAAAAATTCATCCAAAGAATTGATGGAACAAAGATTGGATCGTTTAAAATAAAAAGACGCTCTATTCTGAGCGTCTTAACAATTATCCTAAGGTCTTCTTCAGGGAAGATTTAGATGGGGCCTCTTAATCCTCTTGCGGTTTTCCTCTCAAAGAATCCCAAATCATATAACCGCAAATTACTGCAAACATTACAATACCAAGAAGTTCAGCTGAGTGTGATTCTGCCCATTCAGGATTAACCCAGTTAAATCCTTGCCATCTTAAGATTGCACTAATAACTCCCATTAACGCTCCACCAGCAATAAATCCGGATGCAATTAATGTTCCGCGTTCTCTTCTTGCATTGTTAACTTTCTCATCTTTGCTGCGTGTGGAAACAAAGTGAGCAATTAATCCGCCAACTAAAAGCGGAGTGTTTAACTCAAGCGGAATATACATTCCAAGTGCGAAAGCAAGTGCAGGAACTTTTATCATTGTTAATACTAAAGCTAAGATTGCTCCAACTATGTATAATACCCAGGGAGCTGGTTGCTGATCCATTAAAGGCTGAATAACTGCGGCCATTGCATTTGCCTGTGGTGCAACTAACGATCCTTCACCGACGAAGCCATAAGTTTCATTTAGAATCATAATTACAAATCCAACTGTTAATGCGGAAACAAGAACTCCCAAGAATTTCCACTGTTCCTGTTTGCGGGGAGTTGAGCCGAGCCAGTAACCAATTTTAAGGTCAGTAATAAATCCGCCAGCCATAGAAAGAGCTGTGCAAACAACTCCGCCAATAATTAATGCGGCAATCATTCCGGATTCACCTTTTAATCCAACAGAGGTAAGTACGATTGAAGAAAGAATTAATGTCATCAAAGTCATTCCGCTAACAGGATTTGTTCCAACGATCGCAATGGCATTTGCGGCAACTGTTGTAAACAGGAATGAAATTATTAGGACTATTAATAATCCGGCTAAGGCCCAACCAAGGTTATGAACAACACCCACTTGGAAGAAAATAAATAATAATATTGCGGTAATAACTAAACCACCAACAATAATTTTCATAGAAATATCTAATTGAGTTCTTTTAGCAGCATTGCTGGCAGATTTCTTTTCGAATATTTCTTTAACTGCAAGTACAAGAGCATCTCTTATAATTTTTGATGATCTAATAATTCCGATAATTCCTGCCATTGCAATTCCACCAATGCCAACGTGGCGAACATACTGTCTAAAGATTTCTTCAGCGCTCATAGCAGAAATTATTTTAGTTGCTCCTGTTCCAAATGTTTCTGTCAGTCCACCACCGATGTAAGAAATAATGGGGACTAAGAGATACCATGAAACAAAAGATCCCGCAGCAATTATAGCTGCATATTTTAATCCAACAATATAACCCAAGCCCATAACAGCAGCGCCAACATTTAATCTGAAAACGAGTTTAAATTTATCAGCGAGCATTTCACCGAATCCAAAAACTCTTGTTGTAAAAGTTTCACTCCACCATCCAAAAGTTGCTATGATAAAATCATAAAAGCCTCCTATCAATCCGCTTACAACAAGAACTAAAGCCTGCTTGCCGCCTTTTTCACCTGCGACTAAAATTTCAGTTGTAGCTGTAGCTTCAGGAAAAGGAAACTTGCCATGCATTTCTGCTACAAAATATTTTCTAAAAGGAATTATGAATAACATTCCTAACACACCGCCAAAAGCTGATGCCAAAAATATTTGATAGAATTGTGCTTCAAGATTTAGAATGTATAAAGCAGGTATTGTAAAAATAGCACCAGCAACTATCAATCCTGAGTTTTGTCCTATTGATTGAATAATCACGTTTTGTCCGAGTGACCCCTTTATCTTTAGTAAAGTTGAAACACCAACTGCAATAATTGCAATTGGAATCGCAGCTTCAAATACCTGTCCGATTTTTAATCCGAGATAAGCAGCTGCAGCAGAAAATAACACTGCCATTAACAAACCCATAGTTACGGAGTAAACAGTAATTTCCTGCGGATTAGAATCTGCAGGCATCAATGGTTTGTATTCTTCTCCGGGCTTAAGTTCAGTATAAGCATTCTCGGGAAGTCCTTTTATTTGTCCGCCTTGATGTTCGCTCATATTACATTCCTTTATTAGAATTTTAAGTTAATTGGAAGTTCATATTCTTTTTTTCCTGATGATGGCGATTTGAAATATACTTTTCCGTATACCTCTGCATCTACAGGAATGGTGATTTCAGGTTTTGAAAAACTAAAATCAAGATACTTAATATTATTTGGATAAAGTGTTAATGAAGTTTTACCAGCATTTTTAACATCTACAGATACAGGAGAATCAAAATAAGTTATTTCATTAACAGATAAATTTGCATTTAATTCTTTGCTAACAAAAGCCGGAATAATTTCTAAAACATATTTTACTGTGTCTTTATCTCCGGAGAAGTCAGCAGTTATGCTTCCTGTACGATAAGATAATCCATCTTTGTTAACCGCTTTTCCATTCTCATCCAATATTTGATAAGCAAAATCGGTGATCTTATTAAAATCTTCTTTTGTTAAAGAAAAATTAAATTCTTTTGTTCCTTCGCCTTTTGTTATTGTGAAAGGCATTTTATAAGTATCATTGCCATCAACCATTAAATTATAGTTGCGTTGATATCCAAGCATTTCTGAACTAATGTTATAAGTTTTTGTTTCATTAAAATAATTTACCAATTCAATTCGTTTATCAGTTGATGAAACTTCTTTTGCATCATTTGTTTGTAAAGATAAAAACTCAATGCCAAGATTATAAGTTGATGGATCAGTAGCTAAGAAAAATCCATCCATATCTATTTCATATATTCCCGGTTCAAGATCGTAATAATAGTTTTCTATTTTTTCGTCCTTGTTTACCGAGTAGAGAACAGCAGATTGATGAATCTGAATTCCATTGTTGTCTGATAGAAAATATTTACAGCGGGAGTATTTGTTGGATGAAGCATCTCTGCTTAAAGTGATTTTCATACTGTTCTGTCCGGCAGGAACTTTTACAAAGTATCTTTTAATCATTCCTTGATTTATTGTTTGATCTTTCCAAAACATCTTGTAATTGCTTGATGAATTAATTTCATAAGGAATTACAACTGTTGCAAGTAATTCAAACTCAGGAGTTTTGCTGGCATCATCGCGGTAAGCTGTAATTTTAGCTGTGTACATTCCTGGTTCTTTAACTTTTGATTTATCGATTTTAACATTGACAGTTGCAACCTGATCATTTCTTATGTAAGTTTTTTTCTGAACAAGGGTAAGCCAGTCAGCATCACATTTTAAATTGTAAACTCTGTAAAACTTATCTGATTTAATCGAATTATCTCTTTTAACATTGAATGAAAAAACCTCATCTCCAGTTAAAAAGGATCCATCACGGATGTAAAGATTTCTGGATCTATTATCCGGTTGATTTGGTGCAAATGAAGAAACAGTATAAGTCTCAAATTTTGAAATCTCATTATTCTTTAGATACTTTTTAAGGATTTCATAAGAGTTTATAACATTTATATATCCGCCGCCCTGATCAATTGGAGTGTATTCATCTCGTTTAACTGCACCTTCTCTTATAACTTTGAAGAGAAGTTGTGAAGGAATTTTTACTCCGGGAAATTCTTTTTCTGCAGCGCTTAATAATAACGCCATTACACCGGAAGTGTATGGGCAAGCCATACTTGTTCCCCAGAATTTATCTCCGCCACTAAAATTTGGAACAGTAGAAGTGCAAGCACCGGGAGAAATTACATCAGGCTTGCTAACTTCGCCGCCGCGTGAACTAAAATGCAAAAGCATATTATAAGGAAGTAAATTTCCGTAATTATCACGCGCAATTTCCTGTGTTAAAACTGCGCCGGATGAAAAAACAAAACTGCTTGATGAAGGCAATCCTGCAGATGAGATTCCAGGTCCGTTGTTACCATTGCTTGTGCTTACATATAAGTAAGGATTTTTGGTTAACAAATCAGCAAGAAATTTTTCCAATTCAGAACGAGCTTCTATTTCACTTCCAACGCCAAAGCTCATGCTAACTATACAAGGGACTTTCATTTCTTTAGAAATTTTATCTGCATACAAATAAGCTTTTTTCATACTTTCTGTTACAGTTGCACCACCGGGATAATTATTATTACCAAGTTTTAATCCAATAACTTTGGCCCCGGGTGCAACTCCATTTATTCCAGCATCACCGATATTACATCCTGCGGCAATTCCTGCGCAGTGTGTTCCATGTGAGCCATCATCAAAGTAAAGTGAAATGAGTTTTTCATCTGGAAAAATATTTAATGCAAGCGTAATTGGAGACAAACCTTTTTGATTTTTAATTGTAAATGCATCATAATTTTCCTTGTAGTTTCTTAAAGGTTTTTCGTCAGATAGATCACCATTACCATTTGTATCAAAGTAAACAACCCAGTAACCTTCGGTAGTTTTATAAGTTACCATAAAATATTTATCATCTTTAACGCCGTTGCCATTCAAGTCCTGCGCACCAGAGCCCGAATTCATCAAATGAGTTTCATTCAAAACAGTTATCCAGTAATTATCATCTGCACTTTTTAGCATTTTATTTTTATCTGCAAATACAGAAAATCCTTTTGCTTCATTCTCAAAAACATCTTTTCCATCTTTACTAGTTAAATCAGCTTCAACAAGAGGCATATCGCCCTGTCCGGTAAAATCCTGTGCATCAATTACTTTAACTTCTCCGGTTGATGTTTTGGTTAATCCATCAATTCCCATATCAACACCGGTATCAAGAATTAAAATAATTGTTCCTCTTCCGTCATACTCAGGATGGAGTTTAATAAACTCTTCAACGCCGGTATCCTTTAATGATAGAAATGTCTGATCATTTTCCTGCGCAACGATTGATATTGTAAGCAGGAATAAAATGAGCGAAAGAAATCGTGTCTTCATATTAGTGTAACCTGTTAGTTTTGTATTGAATGATTTAATTTTTTCGAGGTGAGAAAATTTGTGATGAAGTAATATATAGGTTGCTTCATAAGCCTGAATTTAATTATAAAATTTATGCTTAAATTTAAGCACAAATAACCAGAGTTTTCAAACAAATTATTAAGTGTTTTTGCAAGTGTCATTTCGACCGAAGGGAGAAATCTGATTTTTATTAAGAGTAAGATTTCTCAGTCAAGGACTCCTTCGAAATGACAATAATGTTAAATCAAATTAAAGAATATGAAACCAAAACTATTCATCGTATCAACTCCAATTGGAAATTACGAAGACATAACTCTCCGTGCATTGCGAATATTAAAAGAATGTGATTTTATAATTTGTGAAGAATACAAAGAGGCTAGACGACTATTATCCAACTATAAAATCGAGAAAGAACTTATTTCATTAAACGAGCACAACGAAAATGAAAGTGCAAATGAGTTAATCCTAAAATTGCTTGAAGGAAAAATTGCTGCACTTATTTCTGATTGCGGCACTCCGCTTTTTTCTGATCCCGGACATTTACTAGTTGATCTTGCATTGCAAAACAGAATTGATGTTATTCCTGTTCCCGGTGCAAGTTCTTTGCTTACAGCTTTGGTTGGAAGTGCATTAGACTTTGAAAAGTTTTATTACTACGGCTGGCTTTCACCAAAGAAAGATATTAGAAGAAAACAATTACTTGATTTGAGAAAGCGAAGAGAAACAATTGTTTTGATGGATACTCCATACAGATTAAAAACTTTGCTGGAAGATATTGTAAAACTTTTGGGCCCTAACATTCCTTGTGTGCTTGCATTTGAGTTAACTAAAGAAAAAGAAAAATTTTATCGCGGTAATACGCAGAATATTTTGAACGCTGTTGAAAGAGAGAACCTTAAAGGTGAGTTTGTGCTTATTATTAGAAACGAGCAAAGATAAGGCAAATTTAAAGTTGAAAAGAAAATTTATTTTATTTTGCCTCTTTTTATTTAGTAATACAATTCTTGGCGCTTATTCATTGAATTATCATGCTGGCGATTCTTTAGCAATTGATGATTCCGTTGAGCAAAACAGATACTCTAACTTGAAATCAATCTGGGGATTTAGGCTTGGATATTTTTTTGACAATAGCAATGAATTTAATTCAACGGGATTATCAGGCACTTTTTATAATGAATACGCAATCTCTAAATTTTTTAATTTAGGATGGTCCATGCAAGTAAACCAAGCAATTAATAATAGAGGAGGATATCTATATCTTGGAGGTATTCTAAGTTATCCTTTAAGAATTGAAAAGCAGTTGTTTTACATTAGAGGCGGATTAGGATTGGGAGTAATTGACGGGTTGACACGAGTTGGTTTCTTTGAGATAGAATATCTTATTTGGGAATTTGAAAAAACAGCTATCTCAATCTCAATATCTGAATGTATTCCAGAATTTAAAAAGCTAATGCCTCCAGTTATTTCGATTGGAATACTTTTCTGAACAAAATATTTTGAATGTTGTTGAAAGAGAAAATCTTAAAGAGAAGTTTGTGCTAATAATGAAACACCAATAGCACACCAATAATTCCAATATGATTCAATAAACAATTAAACGTGATCAATAATCATAGTTCTTAGAGAAATAAATCAAAGGAATATTATTTAAGGCGCCATCATTGTAGGGACTATATTATACATAAAAATATATGATCCTTGTCCGTTTGATATTATCAAACCAAACCAGCCACGATCATCCCAAACGGTAGACGACATATTTTCATCCAAAGTAGTCATCCTTATTGTTCTGTAGAATTCACGAACTATGTCTGTATTTCGTTCATTTGTATTTGATTCCCGTCCAACTCCAAACTCACCATAATTAACCGGAACATCTAATAATCTAGCGTGTGTTGCAACGTTTCTTATAGAATTTTCTATCGAACTGCTTCCCGGATAGAAGGAATTACTTCCATTCTGTCCACAAAAGGACCATGGATCATAGGTGTGAACCTGGATTGCTAAATAATCATCAGTACCGCCTCCAGGAAGATATGCTTTATTGGGATACACTTCCTCGATCAACGAATGATTACCCATTCCATTTGTTGAAACCATTATTATTCTGGTAACGTTTGCCCCACCAGTTTCCCGAACTACATTATATCCAACATCATAGATCTGTCGGGTAAGCGTAAGTGCTTGATTACTAAATGGGTCCGCTCCGCCGCTCCAGTCCCCGAATTTTCCATGTGGTTCGTTAAGCAATTCAAAAATTAAAAACTGAGGGTAGTTTTTGAAATGTTCTGCGATACCCCGCCAAAGGTTTCTAAATTTTGCATTGTAATTTTCTGATCCGTCATAATTACTAAGCCAGTTTTCATGATGTGCGTTTAGAACCACATACATTTTTTTTGCAATTGCATAATCAATTACAGTTTTAAGTTGAATAAATCTTGCATGCTGAACATTAATTTGGCCATTAGTATTTGCAATCGTATTACCGCCAAATCCTTCCATCCAAGTTACTGGAATTCTTATGTGCCGCATACCGGCATTATAATAGAAATCAATAATTTTATAAATTGTTTCCGGCGTTGTAGAATGCGAAGCAAGATCAAATGTGTTTCCAAGGTTGAATCCGGTGCCCATAGAATCTATTACACTTGAAGCTTTAATAACTGATGGTTCTATTATTGGAGTGATAATATCCTGATCTTTGGAACAGGAAGTAAAAGACAAGAATAAAAAGAATATAAAAATTATCGAGATTTTATTTCCAAATTGATTTAATGTTTTAGATATTCTTAAATTTTCCATATTGTATAAGTATATGTTTTTTATTTAGATATTCTTTTGCTTTTATTAATATTTTTTTGATTTACTTGTGTTTTACATTCATCAAACAGTGGTTACGTATGTATAATGATTTATTCTTTTAGAATATATCCTAATCTTTTAAAAGTAACGCAACATTTTCAATATGAAAAGTATGCGGAAACATATCAACAGGTCTTATCTTAATTAATTTATAACCAGCTTCAACCATCAATTTAATGTCCCGTACTTGTGTTGCGGGATTACAGCTAACATAAACAATTTTGTTTGGAGAAAGTTTTATTACATCATCAACTGTGGTTGGGTGCATTCCGCTTCTTGGCGGATCAATAATCATTACATCAGGTTTTGGGATATTGTATTTATCAACTATCGGCAGAAAGGACTTATAAAGATCAGCAGCAAAAAATTTAACATTTAGAATATTGTTCAGATCAGCATTTACTTTTGCATCTGCAATTGCTGATTCCACAGCTTCAAAAGCATAAACTTTTTTTGCTTTATCAGAAATAAAAATTGTTATCGTTCCTGCACCGGAATACAAATCATAAACAATTTCATTTCCTTTTAGTTCAGCAAAATCAAGTGCGGTTTGATAAAGTTTTTCTGCCTGCAAAGTATTTGTTTGAAAAAACGAATTTGCGCTTATCCGGAATTTATGTTTTCCTATTTCATCATAAATAAAACCAGAACCGTAAATAACTTTTTCGTAATCGCCAACGGCAACAGCAGCAAATTTTTTGTTGATGTTATTTATTACGGTTGTTACTTGTGGAATTTCTTTTCGTAACTCATCGCAATATTCATTAACCAATTCATCATTTTCTTCTGAAGTAACAAGATTAACCATTAAATCATTAGTTAGAGAAGCTTGCTTGATTACAAGATTACGCAAATATCCAGTGTGAGTTTTTGTTGAATAGATTGAAGTGTTTTTCTTCTTAAAAAAATCACGAGTAAAATTTAAAATCTTGTTGCTTACTTCTGATTGCAGAAAACATTCATCAACATCAAGAACTTTATCATAAATTTTGGGGATGTGAAGTCCGAGTGAAAAATCTTTATCAAGTATTCCTTCTTTAGAAATTTCTTCTTTAGTCAGCCATCTTTTTTCACTAAAAGAAAATTCCATTTTGTTTCTATAATGAAAAACATTTTGTGAAGGGATAATTGGCAGAATTTCAAAATCGGAAAATCCGCCAAGCTTGTTAAAAATTTCTTCAACTTGCTGCTGCTTGTATTTTGCTTGAACATCATAATCCAGATCCTGTTGCTTACAGCCGCCACAGGTTCCAAAGAATTTACACTTTGCTTTTACTCTTTCGCTGGATGGAGTAAGTATATCCATAACCAAAGCTTCGGCATAAGAGTTTTTAATTTTTAACAACCGAGCGTTTACTATGTCGCCGGGATAAGAGCCAATAACAAATACAACGTAATTCTTTTCGTTGCCGTTTTCTTCAGTTAAGCCAAGCAATTCATTCTTAGAAACCTTTGCAATTCCTTTTCCTTCAAATGCATACTTTTCTATTTGAAATTCTGCTACGTCGCCTTTTTTTATATTCATTTTTCTTTCTGTGATTTCCTGTTGTCATTCCCGCGAAGGCGGGAATCTAAATGTTTGTACTAAATGGATTCCCACTTTTGTGGGAATGACAGTGTTAGATCGTCTTTTTCAATATCAACATCTTAAATCCAATATATCTATCTGCACCAAGTTTTAAGTAGGCATTGGATTCGTGACTAATCTTACTTAATAATTTTTTGTAATAACTTTTTTCTTTATCCGTAAGTTTATAAATTTTATCATCTAACTCTTGAGCAGTGTGCTCATAAAAACTTTGTAAAGATGATGATAAATCTTCTTCGTATAAAACGGAAAAATTTCTTTCTGTGTAATAAGCACCGCATTCATCACTCACTAAGGCTAAAATATCGGAGGTATCAAAAATATTTCTTACAAATGGAGGAAAATCACTTATTAGTGCTGTAATTTCTCCAACACACAAAGTTGCTTCAGGTTTTAGAATGCGTTTTATCTCTTTTACGATTTTATTTCTGTTCAACAAAGAAATTGAGGCCTGTGAATAAACAAGATCAAACTCTTCTGCATCAAAATCAGTATTGTCAAAATCCATCATCTTAACTAAAACTTTACTGTCTTTAATAAGATTTAACCGTGCGTTAATCAAAGAATCATAATCATTTACAATCATAGTGGCAGAACTTGCACCGGATTCAATCATTTTCTCAGCAATTTTTTCACTTCCTGAACCAATAACCAAAACTTTTTTATCATTAAGAACGTATTTTGTTTTGAGAATCCTGAATTGCTTGAATCCGCCGGGCAGGAATATGTTTTGGCTTTCTTTCATCGTATCCTAAAATAATGTGAGCAAAGTTACTCATAATGAGTTTAAGATTGAATTTATAACACGGCAGCAATCTTTACTTTGTCTTTATCTGCCAACTGCTTTATTTTTGGCTTAACAATTAGAACACATCGGAGCACAAATGTTAAGAAGCGCAAATAAATATTTTCTACTCTCATTTATAATTACAATCCTGATTTTTCCTCAAACAAAAAGAGCAATTACTGTTGATGATCTTTGGGCAATGAAACGTATTGGAAGTTATTCTGTTTCCCCTGACGGAAAAACACTTGCTTATACTTTAACCTCTTATACTTTTGAGGCAAATAAAGGCAACACCGATATCTATTTAATTGATGCTGATGGAAAAAATTTAAGAGTCTTAAAAAATTCAGATAAGAATGAAAATGAACCAAAGTTTTCTCCAGATGGAAAATCAATTGCGTTTACTCGCGGTGGGCAGATCTGGCAATGCAATCTTGATGGTTCAAATGAAAAACAATTAACTGATATTTATACAGGCGCTTCGGATTTTGAATGGTCTAAAGACGGCAAGAAAATTTTATTTGTTTCATCCGTTTATCCTGAATGCACAACTCAGGATTGCAATGAGCAAAAAGATAAAGCCAATGAAGAAAGTAAAGTTAAGGCACAGATTTTTACTGAGTTAATGTATCGCCACTGGAATGATTGGCGAGGACTTAAACGCAGTCATTTATTTTTACTTGATGTTGCAACTGGTGAGTTTAAAGATTTAAAAATGAAGGCAACAAAGAAGATGTTCCTCCGCTTGCATTAGGTTCGGCAAATGATTTTAATTTTTCATATGATGGAAGCGAGATTGCATACTCACAAAATCCCGAATTTACAAAAGCAACAAGCACCAATATTGAGATTTATCTTCTAAGTTTAACTTCACCCACAACTCCAAAACTTATTTCAACAAGCAAAGGTGTTGATTGCCAGCCTGTTTATTCACCAGATATGAACTGGCTTGCATGGACATCAATGAAGCGTGCTGGATTTGAAGCCGACAAAAAAGATTTGATTTTGTTTAATCGTAAAACAGGAGAAACAATAAATCTTACAGAAGATTTTGAGCTTTCTGTTGATGAATTTATTTATTCTCCAGATTCAAAAACAATTTATTTTACTGCTGGTACTGAAATTAATAATTTGATCTACAAACTAAATGTAAATGATGATGAGATAGAACTTTTCCACAAAGATAATTATAATACAAACATCCAATTATCTAAAGATGGTAAAACTCTTTACTTCTTAAAGCAACGATCAGATCTTCCAAGCGAAATATTTTCACAGAGCACAGATGGAAAGAATACATTAAAGAGGATCACTTTTACAAATGAAGAAATTCTTTCTCAGCTTGAAATGAATCCTGTCGAAACTTTCTGGTGTGAAGGTGCTAATAGTGATAAAGTTCAATCAATTTTAGTTAAACCGCCATTCTTCGATCCAAATAAAAAATATCCGATGATGTTTTTAATTCATGGCGGACCGCAAGGTGCCTGGGAAGATAATTTCCATTATCGTTGGAATATTCAAATGTTTGCTGCGGCCGGTTATGTTGTTGTTGCACCCAATCCACGCGGCTCAACCGGATACGGACAAAAGTTTACAGATGAAATATCCGGAGATTGGGGAGGAAAAGTTTATACCGATTTGATGAACTCATACGATTATGCTTTAAAGAATTTCTCATACATCGATCCTAAAAATACTTTTGCTTCAGGTGCATCTTACGGCGGATATATGATTAACTGGATTGAAGGACACACAGATAGATTTAGTGCTTTGTTCTGCCACAACGGAACTTTTAATCTTGAAAGTATGTGGGGTACAACTGAAGAACTTTGGTTTCCTGAATGGGATGTAAATGGAACTCCCTGGGAAAATCGCGAAGCATATGTAAAATGGTCACCGCATCAATATGCAAAGAATTTTAAAACACCAATGTTAATTGTTCACAGTGCATTTGATTTTAGATTATCTGAAGAGCAGGCATTTCAAGCTTTTACAACTCTGCAAAGATTGGGAGTTGAAAGTAAGTTCTTGTATTTTCCTGATGAAACCCATTTTGTTTCTAAACCGCAAAATGCAAAGCTTTGGTGGAACACCGTATTTGATTGGTTTAAATCGCATCAAAAATAGGAGCAGTGATGAAAGAAAGAGATTATGAAATTGTAACTCCCGATGATGAACTTTTTGAAAACCTAAATGATCTCGGGGCATTTAGAACCGGCGGAAAAACAGATAAAGAAATTGAGGATGATTACAGCGAAAGAACATCTTACGTTGAAGAAAACTTATGGAGTAAAGTTCAGCGCGTTGGTAAGAAAATTTCTTTTGCAAAAGATGTAATTGCTCTCTACAATTACATGAAAGATTCATACGTAAGCTGGCATCGAAAAGCAATTGTTGTAATGGGATTGATTTATTTTATTTCACCAATTGATACGATTCCTGATATTGCTCCACTAATTGGATATCTTGATGATCTTGGTGTAATAACGGCACTTATAAAATTTCTTGGCAGCGAGCTTATTCCTTATTATGATTCTAAATACAGAAAGTAAAAATTAAACGTCATTGCGATCCCGACTTAGTCGGGAGAAGCAATCTATTTCACAACAGATTGCTTCGTCATTCCATTCCTCGCAATGACAATTCCAAAAAATTATGAACTACAAACTCCTCAAATCAGAAATTCGTTTTAAAGGAAAAGTATTTGATCATCAGGTTGATGAAATTGAATACGAAAGCGGCAACAAGGGAATAAGAGAAATTGCAATTCATCCCGGCGGGGCAGTTGTTGTTCCTGTTAAAGATGATGGTAAAATAATTTTAGTTAAACAGTTTAGATATCCGCTGCAAAAAACTTTGATTGAACTTCCTGCAGGAAAACTTGATAAAGGCGAAGATCCATTAGTTTGTGCAACTCGTGAACTTGAAGAAGAAACAGGCTACAAAGCAAAACAAATTAAAAAACTAGGTGAGATTTATACAGCCCCGGGATATTGTACGGAAATTCTTCATATCTATTCTGCAAGTGGTTTAATTCCTGGAAATCATAATCGTGAAGAAGGTGAACATGGAATGGAAATACTTGAATACTCATTGGATGAAATTGAAAATATGATTAGAAATGGCGAGATAACTGATGCCAAAACAATAGTTGGAATATATTATTTAAAGAATCTGAATAATCATTGACTACTCAATCTTTTTTCTCTAAACCTAAATTCCTATATTGAATTAGCTATAAATCAATATTTATGAAGATTTACGACCAACTATTAAATACTATAAAAGAAAAGGGAGCTGCTTATTTAGTTCTGCTCGATCCTGATAAACTTCCCGAGAATAAACTAGCCGGATTTTTAAAGCATTGCGAAAAATCAGGGGTAGATGGATTTTTAGTTGGCGGAAGTTTAATGGTTAATGGTGATTTTGAATCTTTCATAGAAAAAGTAAAAACTTACACAAACCTTCCTTCGATAATTTTTCCCGGCAGTATAACGCAAGTTTCATCTTTTGCGGATGCGATTTTATTTTTGTCTGTTGTAAGCGGAAGAAATCCAGAACACTTGATCGGCAAACATGTTCTTGCAGCGCCATCAATAAAAAAATCTGGAATTGAAGCAATATCAACTGCTTACATATTAGTTGAATCAGGTTCAACAACGACAGCAATTTATATGAGCGGAAGTCTGCCAATCCCAAGAAATAAACCAGAAATTGCTGCAGCAACTGCGCTCGCTTCAGAATATCTTGGAATGAAATTAATTTATCTTGAAGCTGGAAGCGGGGCTGATAATTCTGTTCCAAATGAAATGGTTAAGGCCGTTTCTAATCAATGTACAATCCCTGTTGTTGTGGGAGGTGGAATCAGAAATCCGCAAACAGCAAGAGAAAAAGTTGAAAATGGTGCATCGGTCATTGTAACAGGGAATTATTTTGAAGATGAAAACAACTGGGATTTGATAAAAGATTTTGCTTCTGCTGTACACATTAAACAAGGACTTTTAGTTTAACACAATACGTCATTCCGAGTTCCAAAGGGCTTAAGGAATCTACAGATTGCTTCGTCAGGCAAAGTCTTCCTCGCAATGACAATTCACGATAAGGAAAAAAATTGGACGCACAAAAATTTATTATAGATTCACTGAACGAAAGTTCTGAAACAAAACTTAAAATTAAAGATCAGCTTAGTGATGAAATAATTAAAGCTGTTGATATTCTTGTTGCTTCCTACAAAGACGGTAATAAACTTTTACTTTGTGGTAATGGCGGCAGTGCTGCAGATTGCCAGCACATTGCAACAGAGTTTATGATAAGATTAAGTCATCACATTCAGCGTCCGGCTTTACCAGCAATCGCGCTTACAACAGATTCATCAAATCTTACTGCGGGTGGAAATGATATTGGGTTTGAAAATGTTTTTGCAAGAAATGTTGAAGGGCTCGGATCACTTGGCGACGTTTTATTAGTAATCTCCACAAGCGGCAACTCCCCTAATATTATTAAAGCTACTGAAGCCGCCCACGCAAAAGGAATGAAAGTTATTGGATTACTTGGTGGAAACGGCGGGAAACTAAATTCACTTGTAGATCTTCCAATAGTTGTTCCTTCATCTAACACACAAAGAATACAAGAGGGGCATATTACAATTGCTCATATTATTTGTGAACTTGTTGAAGATAAACTTTACGGCAATTAATTAATTTGTCAATCTGAACACATTTCAAATTCTTTTATTAGTGCCAGAGATTCCGAAACAAGTTCGGAATGACAACTTGTTATTGTGGATTTCCTAAGTTCGTACCCATCCAATTAATTTTATCACCAACCAGAATATTATGTTTGTCTGTATATCCGGCTAAAACTTCTACAACATAAATTGATGGTTTAGTGGCAGGGTAACTTTGATCAGATAGTATTTTAGTGTTTTTGTGAATTGTTACAATTTGTTTTTGATCGTTAACAAAAAGCATATCAAGTGATATTAATGTATTGCGCATCCAAAAGATTGATTTCCTTGCAGCGGGAAAATAAAAAGCATCCCTTCGTTTTCTTTCATCTCTTTGCGATTCATCAAACCAAGCTGTCGTTCGTAGTCATTATCTGCTATTTCAATATCTATCTTAGCTTTTAAGGTTCCTAGTGAATCTGTAAAAAGTCAGCTCACCTTCTTTTGTGAAAGTATAATATTCCACTTCAGGCTCATTGTTGTTTATAAAATTATTAACAATAAAAAATCCTAACAAAGCTATTACAACAACAGCCACAATAATCTTTTGTGTTGTTACTTTGCTTTTTGTTTTATCAGATTTTTGTTCAGTGTGTTTAACGTGCTTTTTAGCCATTATCATTTTCCCGATATTTGTATAAATCAAATATATAAAAAACAGATAATTAAATGAGTAACATAATTAGTCGCAATGTAATTGAATTATCAGAACAGCAGCAAAAAATGATCATCAGCGGGTGGGGCAGTGATGCTCTTGGTAAATCAGTTGTTGAAAAGATAACTTATGTATCTGATGGATTAAAAGTAACTGGTTACATTGCCTATCCAAAAGATGATTCAAAAACATATCCCTGCGTAATTTGGTGCAGAGGAGGAATAGGTAATGCTGGTGCGATTGATAAATTTACTGCTCGTGGAATTTATGGACAGCTTGCAAGCTGGGGCTATTGTGTTTTTGCTTCTCAGTATCGCGGGAATGATGGCGGTGAAGGACACGATGATTTTGGCGGTGATGATTTAAATGATGTTCTAAATCTTATTCCACTTGCGGATGAAATTCCACAAGCGAATAAAGATGTTTGGGGAATTGAAGGCTGGAGTCGTGGCGGAATGATGACATATCTTACTTTAGCCAGAACTAATTTATTTAAAGCTGCCGTTGTTCTTGGAGGAATAGCAAATCTTCGCTGCAATTCTGATGAAAGTAAATTTATGCGAAGACTTTATGAACACACAATGGGCAGATATGGTGATGAAGAATTTAAAAGCAGATGCGAAACCAGATCAATTGTAAACTTTGCTGACAAACTTTCCAGAACTACACCTATGCTAATAATTCATGGTAACGCAGATAACAGAGTTTTGCCGCACGATTCACTCGATCTTTCTTACAAGCTTTTGGATTTAAATATTCCCTATCGATTAGTAATGCTGGAAGGCGGTGATCACTTCCTAAAATCTCATCGCAAAGAAGTTGATGAGATGAGAAAAAATTGGTTTGAGAAATATTTAAGCTAGCCTTTCTCTGCGCCTTAGCGCCTTTGCGAGAAGTTTTTTTCTCACGCAAAGACACAAAGTTCACAAAGTTTATTTTAAAAGTATCATCTTCTTAGTTTCAACAAAATCACCCGCCTGAAGTTTGTAAAAGTAAATTCCTGAACTTAATTGTACATTGTTCATTGTAAATTGTGCATTGTACGAGCCAGCCGGTTTTTCTTCATTAACAAGAGTTGCAACTTCTCTACCAAGTAAATCATAAACTTTAAGTGTTACAAATTGCGTACTGCTTATTGCATACTGAATGTTGGTACTTGGATTAAATGGGTTTGGGTAGTTTTGCTGCAATAAAAATTCTTTTGGTTGAGTAAAATTATTTTCCTCATCTTCAATAAATGTAACACCGCCGTTAGTTGTTCTTAGGATTGTACCACCAGCGCCAACAGCATAACCAATTTTATTTGAGTCACAAAATAAAGGACCTAAACAAATAAATTTCTAGTTCCTCTAATTTGTGCAAGCCCCAGTTCGCTCCTCCGTTAGTTGTTCTAAGGATTTTCCCAGAATCACCAACAACCAGCCGATATTGAATCCGTGAATGTAAATGACATACAGAAAATTCTTGAGTACTGCTTGCAATGTAAAAGTCCAGTTCACTCCTCCGTTAGTTGTTCTTAGAATATGACCTAATCATAACCACCAACGTACCCTAATTTTGATTGATAAGTAAACTGACCATAAACCATTACTTCCACTGTACTTTTGAAAGTCCAATTATTTCCACCGTCTGTCGTTTTAGGATACAACCTTGACTGCCAACAGCCCAGCCTCATTTGAATCTATAATATGTGACCATAAAAAATTATTTGTAAGTACGCTTGTTCGTTAAGACCAAGAGTCCCGCCATTAGTTGTTTTAGGATTGTACCACTCGCCAACAAACCACCGTTATTGAATCAGTAAATGAGAAACTAAACTGACAAAATTTACAGTTCACTTTCTTGTAAAGACCAGTTTACTACCTCCGTTAGTTGTTCTTAGTAATTTTACCTGACCAACAACCGAACCATTATTTGAATCAGTAAATGAGACATCATACAAATAACCAGTATTGCTTTCTTGTAGAAGACCAATTTACTCCTCCGTTAATTGTCTTTAGGATATTAAACCACTATCCAACAACCCATTATTTGAATCAGTAAATGAGACAGATACAATCAATCTATAGTTCCACTTTCTTGTAAAACCAGCTTATTCCTCCATTTGTTGTTTTTAAGATTGTTCCATTCTCCAACAACCACCGTTATTTGAATCAGAAAATGAACAGAACTTAAGACTATTTTAGTACGCTTGATTGAAGCCCAGGTTTCCTCCGTTAGTTGTTTTAGGATTGTTCCACCAACTCCGCCAGCCCAACCGATATTTGAATTTAATTGAACACCAGAAATTAATCTGGTTCCGCTTGATTGTAAAGACCAATTAGTTCCACCGTTTGTCGTTCTTAGGATAGTACCTTGATCACCAACGCCAACCTGATATGAATCAGTGAAATGAGACACACAAAAATAATTAAGTTCCGCTTGATTGTATCTCCAAGTTACTCCTCCGTTAGTTGTTCTTAAGATTTTCACTGTCCAACCGCCAACCTATTTGAATCAGAAAATAAGACTTGAAAAAGCTAATTTGTAGTTCCACTTGATTGCGAAGTCCAGGTAGCTCCTCCGTTAGTTGTTCTTAGTATTATACTATGATCACCAACAGCCGTGCCGATATTTGAATCAGTAAATGAGACAGCCCACAAATTATTTGTAGTTCCGCTTGATTGTGAAGCCCAGGTAGTTCCTCCGTTTGTTGTCCTTATAGTTCCATTATACCACACCCAACCTGTTTGATTATCTGTAAAAATAAACCAAACAATATAACATCTGATTTGTACCACTAATTTGAAAAGACCAGTTAACCACCGTTAGTTGTTTTAGGATTGTACCATTATTCTCCAACAACCCAGCCGATATTTGAATCCGTAAATAAGACAGCCCACAAATTATTTCCAGTTGGATAAGGATTTTGCCAAAACCATTGTGCATGAAGTTGAAATGAAATTGAGAAGAAGAAAACTAAACTGAAAACTAACCTGATCTTTTTCATAAAAGCCCTTAAGAAAAGTAAATAAAAATATCTACTTCAAAAAAGGGAAAATAATATTGTAATGTCAAGCTTTAGAGTTTCTTGATTCAGAGAAATAGATTTTTTGATCTTGGTATTACTACACAATTGTGAAATAATATTCATTCATAAAAACAAACATATCAATCATAAAAGCAGTTTTGTTCTATGGAACATTTTTTGAACTTTAACATTTTCAGGGAAGTGGTATTCACCTAATTATTTTAGGTACGTATCAGGTTTAGAAGTAGTAGAAAGTTTAAAATCATTATGATTGTTGATTCAAGCCGTCCTCATATAGCCGTTGTGGGAAGAAGAAATGTAGGCAAGTCTTTGCTTGTAAATTCTCTACTCGAACAGAATGTTTCTCTTGTTTCTGATATTGCAGGAACAACCACCGATGCAGTTAAAACGAGGTATGAGCTTTTGCCTTATGGTCCTGTTGTAATTGTAGATACTGCGGGTATTGATGATGAGGGTGAACTTGGAAGACAACGTATTACCGAAACGATAAAAATATTATCTTCATCAGATTTTGCTCTTGTTGTGCTTGATGCGCGCGAAACTTTACAAAGCAAGGAACTAGAGTTGTTTGCTTACCTTGATAAACTTCAAATTAATTACATCGTAGCAGTTAATAAAATTGAGTTTGGTGTTAATCCTGTTTTGCTTGAAGAACTTAAAGAACTTAGGATGACGCATTTTGAAGTATCGTGTAAAGAGAAAGCAGGAATTGAAGAGCTTAAAAGAAGAATGATCCGCCTGCTTCCGGAAGATGATGAACCGCCTTTAGTAAAAGATATTGTAAAGCAGGGTGATGTTGTTATAATGGTCATTCCCACTGATTATACGCTGCCGAATAGAAAATTAATTCTTACTCAAGTTCATATGATTCGTGAAGCACTTGATGAGAATGCAGTTGTAACTGTTTGTCGTGAGAAAGAACTTGTATCAACTTTAAATAATTTAAAATCATATCCTGATCTTGTTATCGTTGATAGTAATTCAGTAACACGAATTGCAGAAGATATTCCTGCCAAAATCAGGCTGACTACTTATTCACTTATAATTGCTCGGCACAGAGGTGATCTTCCTTTATTCATTAAAGGTTTGCGAAAAATAGACGGACTTAAAAACGGTGATAAAGTTTTAATTGCTGAAGTCTGTTCGCATCACACTCAGGAAGATGATATTGGGACAGTAAAAATTCCTAAGTGGCTGCGCAGTTATACTAAAAAAGAATTACATATAGATATTATTCATGGCAATGATCTGCCTGATAATTTATCAGAGTACAAACTTGTTGTTCATTGCGGCGGATGTTTATTAACACACAGAGCTTTGCAGACAAGAATTAACGAAGCAAAACTTATGGATGTTCCTGTTGTAACATATGGAGTGATAACATCATTTATGCACGGGGCAATACCACGTGCACTTGTTCCTTTTGCAGATGCTTTTTCAGAGTGGGGAAAGGTTAAAGCCAAGTAAAGAAATTCTTCTTTCTATCAATTTAATTTTGTTAACAGGTTGTTCGGGTTTGGCTAATTAAAAATGTATTTATAATTGTTCAGCTTTAGTAAACAAAATTCTATCTAACAAACCTTGTCCTATCTCACCATTTTTCAATAAATCACTTCTCAAAAGCAAGAAAAGTTAATTGCTAATTATTATTTATTGTTTTGAATTTTTTACTTAAAGGCGCTTTTTAATTAAAGTAATCTGGCATTTTGCATGCACAAGTGATGCGACTATATCGAATTACTTGAGGAAAAAATGCACAATAAAATATTTGAAAATTACCAACCGAATGACAGAAGCACATTAATTCCCCTTCTTCAGGAAGTACAAACCATTTACGGTTATCTACCGGAAAATGCTTTAAGAGATATTTCTAATTTTGTAAAAGTTCCGCTTAGCCGTGTTTACGGAGTGGCAACTTTTTATAATCAATTCCGTTTAATGCCGCTTGGTGAAAACATAATTCGTGTTTGCCGCGGAACAGCTTGCCACGTTAAAAATTCTGCAAATATACTTTTTGCATTAGAAGCGGAATTAGGAGTGATGGCAGGACACACAACACGCGATAAGAAATTTACTCTTGAAGTTGTTAACTGTATCGGAGCTTGTTCAATTGCACCCGGTTATTTTGGTTAATGATGATTATCATGGAAGAATAACTGTAAAAGATATTCCAAAGATTTTGAAAAAATATCAGGCAGCAAAAAAAACTGAGACTGCTGAGGCAACCAAATGAAAGATTTTAATCAACTGTGCTGCGAAAAATGCTGGCACACAACAGATAAACCTTGCGAACATTTTATTCAATGCTGTACAGAAGGTCCGCTTTGCCACCACGATGATAAATGCGAACACGAAATATCTTCACTTCGTAAGCGTTTGAAATATGAAGAGCATGATCTTCCAATTATAATTATTGGAATGGGAACTTGCGGACTTGCTTCAGGTGCAGCAAAAGTTAAAGAAGCAATTGAAGCTGAACTTAAAAAATTAAACATCGAAGCGATTATTGAAGGAACAGGCTGCATCGGTTATTGCGCTGTTGAGCCAATCGTTGATATAAAGCTTCCGGGCAAAGACAGAATAGCCTACCAGGAAATTACAGTTAAAGATGTATCGAGATTAATCAAAACGGCTCTTGTTGATAAAGAAGTTTATAAAGAAAAAATTCTGGGCAGTCACGGAAAATCAAACGGAGTAATAAGTTTAAAACAAGTTCCATTCTTTGAACATCAGCAAAAAATAGTTCTTGCAAATTGCGGAGTTGTTAATCCGGATTCTATTGATGCATATCTTGCTCACGGCGGCTTTAAAGCTCTTGATAAAGTTATAAGATTGATGAAACCCGAAGAAGTTATCAAAGAAGTTTTGGATGCTGGTTTAAGAGGTCGCGGCGGTGGCGGATTTCCTACAGGAAAGAAATGGGAACTTGCACTTAAACAAAAATCAGAACAAAAATATTTAATATGCAATGCTGATGAAGGTGATCCCGGTGCATTTATGGATCGATCACTTTTAGAAAGCGATCCTTACAGAGTAATTGAAGGTATGATGATAGCTGCATATGCAATCGGTGCAAGTGTTGCATACATTTATTGCCGTGCAGAATATCCTCTTGCAATAGAAAGACTTCTAAACTCAATAAAAAAATGCGAAGAGTATGGAATTCTTGGTGATAATATTTTACAGAGCGGATTTTCACTTCACATAAAAATTAAAAAAGGTGCAGGTGCATTTGTTTGCGGTGAAGAAACTGCACTCATCGGTTCGATTGAAGGTAAACGCGGAATGCCAAAACCACGGCCGCCCTATCCAAGCATCTCAGGGTTATTTGGTAAACCAACAGTTATTAACAATGTTGAAACGTATGCAAACGTTCCACCTGTAATTATGATGGGTGCACAAAAGTTTTCTTCTGTAGGAACTGCAACATCAAAAGGCACAAAAGTTTTTGCATTAAGCGGTAATGTTAAGAACACAGGATTAGTTGAAGTTCCAATGGGAACAACTTTACGTGATATTGTTTTTAAAATCGGCGGTGGCATTCCTGATAAAAAAGAATTTAAAGCTGTTCAGATCGGCGGACCATCGGGCGGATGCTTACCGGAAAGTGTTATCGATACTCCTGTTGATTATGAATCGTTAAAAGAAGTTGGCGCAATGATGGGCTCAGGCGGATTTGTTGTGATGGATGAAGAAACCTGTATGGTTGATGTTGCAAAATATTTCTTAACATTCATCCAGGAAGAAAGCTGCGGCAAATGCGTTCCTTGTCGTGAAGGTACAAAGCGAATGTTGGAAATAATTGAACGCATTCCAAAACGTTATGGCAATGATGGAAACAAACTTGATCAGTTGCAAAGATTTAAAGGAATGATTCACTTACAAAGATTAGCTGATGTAATTAAAGATACATCGCTTTGCGGATTAGGACAATCAGCACCAAATCCTGTTTTATCAGGATTAAGATATTTCCGTCACGAATACGACGAGCATTTATACGATAGAAAATGTTCAGCAGGTGTTTGCAAAGAGTTATTAACATTTACAATTGATAATGAAATTTGCACAGGCTGCGGATTGTGTGTTAAGAAATGTGCTGTTGATGCAATCGTTGGTGAAAAAGGACAAGCACATTATATATTAGATAACAAATGTGTTAAGTGCGGAATGTGTTATGAAGTCTGTCGATTTGAAGCTATTAACATTAATTAGTTCATAAATATTTTTATTGCCCCGACCTTCAGGTCGGGGTTGAAAATGAAATTAAATTTGTCATTTCGACCGAAGGGAGAAATCTGATTATAGTGTGGTTGCAGATTTCTCAGTCGAAGACTTCTTCGAAATGACACAAAAAAAATAAAATTGAAATTTCGGAGTTATAAATGGTTCAGTTAACAATAAATGGAATAAAAGTAAACGCAGAAGTTGGAATGACAATTCTTGATGCTGCTAAATCAGTAGGAATATCAATACCAACACTTTGTCACTTAAAAAATTTAGATCCAACCGGTGCGTGCAGAATTTGCGCTGTTGAAGTTGAAGGATTCAGAGGACTCACACCTTCGTGTGCTTATCCTGTTAGTGAAGGGTTGGTTGTTACAACAGATTCACCAAGAGTACGCAAAGCAAGAAAAACAATTGTAGAACTTCTTATAGAAAATCATCCTCAGGATTGTTTGATTTGCGTGCGTAATAAAAATTGCGAACTTCAGGATTTATCAGATCAATATGGAATCCGTGAGCATCGTTATGTTGGTGAAACAAAATCTCATGCAATTGATATTTCAAGTGCATCAATGGAACGTGATCCGGCAAAATGTATTCTTTGCGGTAGATGTGTTCGTGTTTGCCACGAAGTACAAAAAGTTGGCGCAATAGATTTTACAAAACGCGGATTCACTTCAATCGTTACAACTCCATATAATAAAGGTTTAAATGTAAGCGATTGTATTTTATGCGGCCAATGTATTCTTGTTTGTCCAACTGCAGCTTTGCGTGAAAAGAGCGCAGTTAAAGAAGTTGCAAATGCAATCTACAACAGAAAAAAATATTGTATCGTTCAGGTTGCGCCTGCAGTTCGTGCTTCACTTGGTGAAGAATATAATATGCCTCTTGGTACAGATGTAACAGGATTGCTAGTTACAGGTTTGAGAAGATTGGGATTTAAGAAAGTATTTGATACAAACTTTGCCGCTGATCTTACAATTATGGAAGAAGCAACTGAGTTGATTAACAGAGTTCAAAACGGCGGAAGCTTACCAATGTTTACAAGCTGCTGTCCTGGCTGGGTAAAATATGTTGAGATGAACAGACCGGAAGTATTGGAACATGTTTCAAGCTGCAAATCTCCTCACGAAATGGAAGGTGCAGTTTTAAAAACTTATTACGCAAAGAAAATGGGAATTGATCCAAGTGATATTTATGTTGTTTCAATTATGCCTTGTACAGTTAAAAAGTACGAATCAAATCGTGCTGAACTTTCAGAACACTCAATGTCAGATGTTGATGCAGTTTTAACTACAAGAGAACTTGTAAGATTTTTTAAGATTGCAGGAATTGATTTTAATGATTTACCAGAAAGTGAATTTGATAATCCGCTTGGTGAATCAACAGGTGCGGCTGCAATATTTGGAACAAGCGGCGGTGTTATGGAAGCTGCTTTACGTACAGCTTACTTTAAAATGACAGGAACAGAACTTGAGAATGTTGAGTTTGATGAGATACGTGGAATGGCTGGAGTTAAAGAAGCAACAATAAAAATTGGTGATCTTGATGTTAACATTGCAGTTGTTAACGGAATTGGAAATGTTGATCCGATTCTTGATCAGGTTCAGAATGGAACTTCCAAACATCATTTTATAGAAGTAATGGCTTGTCCCGGCGGATGTATAAACGGCGGCGGTCAGCCGATTCATCAGAAACCAGAAAAAGTTATGAAGCGTATTAAAGTGCTTTACAAGATTGATGAAAATGCAAAGACGAGAAGATCACACGATAATGAATCTGTAAAAACTTTGTACAAAGAATTTTTTGGTGAACCAAATTCACATAAAGCACACGAGATTCTTCATACAGAATATTTTGATAAGAAGAAGATGTTTAAGAACTAAGTTAAGTTTATAGCCTTAGGTCGGATTAATTGAAGAATTTATTATAATTGCAAATTCAAGCCCATTTTTGTTTGTTGGAATGACGACCTAAAGAGCAAGCAGAAAAAATGAATCACGCAATAGTTAGCACAATAACGGATAGATGTAAGCGATGTTACTCTTGTATTAGAGAATGTCCTGCTGCTGCTATACGCGTTATTGATGCACAGGCAAAAGTGATTGAAGAAAGATGTATTGCCTGCGGTCATTGTGTTAAAGTCTGTTCACAGGATGCAAAACAAATTTTTTCTGAGATTGATGATACATATCAGCTTCTTCAATCAGGAAATGCAATAGCTATAATAGCTCCATCGTTTGCTGCTTCATTTCCGGAGGAATATAAAAAAGTTCCCACTGCACTTAGAAAACTTGGATTTACAAAAGTTATAGAAACAGCTTTTGGTGCTGATCTTATCTCAAATGACTATATGGATGTAATCAAAGCAGATAATGATAAAACAGTTATCAGTTCTGCTTGTCCTGCTGTCGTCAGTTTTATACAGAAATATTACATCGAGCTTGTTCCTAATCTTGCACAAGTAGTTTCACCAATGATTGCACTTGGCAGATATCTTAAAAAAGATTTAGGCGAAGATATAAAAATAGTTTTTATTGGTCCCTGCGTTGCAAAGAAACATGAAGCTCAAGATGATGAGGTTTCCGGTGTGATTGATTCTGTTCTTACTTTTACAGAATTAAAACAGATGTTTGATGAAAATAGTATTAACGTTATTGAACTTGGGGACAGTGATTTTGATGAACCGCATGCAATGATGGGAAAAGCATATCCGCTTGCCGGCGGATTGATTAAAACTATAGATGTTAGCGGTGATATTCTTGAAAAAGATATTATAGTGGTAGAGGGAAAGAAAAAAGTTTTAGATATAATTGAAGAAATTGCAAACAATCATATTAATGCAAAGTTTACAGATATTCTTTTTTGTGAAGGATGTATAAGCGGACCAGCGATAGACACTACTCTTAATTATTATGCACGCCGTGAAAAAGTTATAAACTACATTGATGAAAAAATTAATAATGTTGATAAACGCGTTTGGAAGAGTAATCTTTACAATGCAAGAAAATTAAATCTACAAAGAAGTTTTAGAATTGATAATCAGCGACGACCATACCCATCTGAAGAAAAAATAAAAGAGATTTTAGCTCAGACTAAAAAGTACTCATATCCAACTTGCAGAGAATATGCTGTGGCAATTGCTAAAGATCTTGCAGAAAAAGAAATGTGTTTGCCTTATGTTCTGGATGAATTAAAAATAGCTTATGATAATCTAAGCGATACCGAAGAACAATTAAGAGTTGCAGAAAAACTTGCATCAATAGGGCAATTGGCGGCCGGTGTTGCACACGAAATTAATAATCCTCTTGGAACTATTTTGCTTTATGCATCAATGTTAAAAAGAGATCTGGAAAAAATTTACAATGATGATCAGCGAACTGAAGACTTGGAGTTGATTGTTGAAGAAGCAAATAGATGTAAAAATATTGTTGCAAATCTTTTAAACTTTGCACGACAGGGAAAGTTAAATGTTAAAGAATTTGATTTAACAGAAACGATAAGAGAAGTTTTAAAACCATTTACTGTTAATCCGGTTTATAGACAAATAATATTTAAATTTGATATTCAGGAAAGTAATTATGTGATGACAGGCGATGAAGATCAGATTAAGCAGGTGCTGGTAAATGTTGTTAAAAATGCCTGCGATGCAATGAGCGAAACTGTTAAGAAAGAATTATCTGTTAATCTTAATTCAGATGGTCATAATTCTTAAGATCAAAATAACGGATACTGGAAACGGAATACCAAAAGAAAATCAAAGCAAAGTTTTTACGCCTTTTTTTACCACAAAAAGTATGGGAAAAGGAACGGGACTTGGACTTGCAATTTCTTACGGTATAATAAAAATGCACAAAGGAAACATTACATTTGTAAGTGAAATTGGAAAAGGTACTACATTTAAAGTAGTTTTGCCGAAACACCAGGCATATCAAACAAACGAAGCAATTGAAGGAGCGAAAGCTTTATGAGTACGAAAAAGAAAATACTTTTAGTAGATGATGATTTAGATCTACTTGAGCAAAATAAAATATTAATTGAATCTAAAGGTTATGAAGTAATAACAGCAAACAGCGGTAAAGAAGGATTTGAAACTTTTAAAAAAGTTAAACCAGATGCCTGTGTTGTTGATTTAATTATGGAAGAACACGATTCAGGTTTTATACTTTGTTACAGAATTAAAAAAGATGAGCACGGAAAAAATATTCCTGTTTTTATTCTTACATCTGCAACTTATGATACTGGATTTAAATTCGGTGCTTCGACAACAGAAGAAAAAGAATGGATAAAAGCAGATGCACTTCTTAACAAACCGGTAATTATTGAAGAATTTGTTCAGAAGCTTGAAGCTTTTTTTGAATTGAAGAAGTAACATATCTTGTCACACCGAGCGAAGTCGAAGTGTGATTGTCTATTATTTATATATTAAAGGTCATCCTTCGTCTTCGCTCAGGATGACAATGCGATCCATCATAGATTCCGGGTCAAGCCCGGAATGACAAAAATAGAAATAATGAACACCTACAAACCAAAAGTTCTGATTGTTGACGACGAAAAAGGTCTTCGTATTGGTGCACAGAGATTGCTCACCCGCGAAAACTATGATGTAACAACTGCAGAAAATGGAACTGATGGTATTAAGTTCGGGACTGAAACCGAATTTGATCTTGCTGTTATAGATTTAAAAATGCCTGATGTTGATGGTCTTGAAGTTCTTCAGCAAATAAAAGCAAAATATCCTAATACGGTTTGTTTTATTGCAACGGCATTTGCAAGTTATGAAACCGCAGTTGAAGCAACTCGGTTAGGGGCCCACAGTTACATTCCAAAACCATTTACTCCCGAAGAACTTTTATCCAATCTTAAAGAAGGCTATCAAATAAGACTTGTAAATCTTGAAGCGGAGAAATGGCACAAAGAACGTGAAGAAAGATTACTTGAAGTAGCATTTGAAAAAACAAGAATGAACACTATCGTAAACTCAATTACTGACGGTGTGCTTGTTGTTAATAGAGATGGACTTGCTGTTCTTTACAATCCTGCAGCATTAAGATTTTTAGAACTTCCAAGAATTGCAGTTGAAGAATATATTCTGGATAAACTTAGGCCGGAAATATTTGAGCTATTCAAAAAAATTGTTGAAGAAAAATCATCTGAACATAAATCTTATACAATTCAAATAGAGCTTAAACCAAATAGAGAATTTTTTATTGAAGCAACTGCATCGGCGGTTCTTCATCCGGGTGAAAATGTTGCAGGAGTTGTAATTGTTTTTAAAGATATAACCGAACTTAAAAAAATTGAATTTGTAAAATCTCAGTTTGTTTCGATGGTATCACACGAACTTAAAGCTCCGATTGCTGCGGTATATGGATTCTTAAAATTATTTAATGATGATTCGATTAAGCTTAGTCCTGAACAAAAAAAAGAATATGAAAACCGATCAATGGTTCGGCTTGATGGTTTATTAAAAATGGTTAATGATCTTTTAGATATATCACGAATGGAAATGCAAACAGTTCATCGTGAAATAAAACGGGTTTGCATTCACGAAGTTATCGCATCAATTCTTGAACTATTCCAGATTGATATCAACAAAAAAGGGATTCACGTAATCTTTGATCAGGATGAATATAAGCAGTGTATAAAGGCTGATAGTGATGAGATTACAAGATTGTTTACAAATCTTATAAGCAATGCAATTAAGTATAATCGTGAGCAGGGAACAATTACAATAAAACTTTCTCTGTCTGATGATTATCTTCTTACTACAATTAAAGACAGTGGAATTGGTTTAAAGCCGGAAGAAAAAAATAAATTGTTTACAGAATTTTTCCGTGCTAAAAATGAAAAGACAAAAAATATAAGCGGCACAGGGTTAGGGTTGTCAATCGTCAAACGAATTGTTGATTCATACTCAGGTAAAATTGAAGTTGAATCTGACTATGGCGAAGGAACAACATTTAAAATATTTTTACCAACGATAATTTCTAATTAATTACTCCGCTCTATTACAGGGGCTATTTTTAAACTACATACAGGGACAGAAATGAAGCGCATATACAGTTTCTTGTTCGTTGTGCTGTTTTCATTTTCATTAATGATTACAACATTGTTTGCTCAACCTGAGGGAATTTCGGTAGCTAAATCAAATAACGGCTACGTTGTTAATTTTTCTTTGCAGCAATATAATTTTACTTCAATTGCTGAAGCAGGAGGTGAATATATTGATATAAAAATTCCAGGTTACGGTGTCACACCGGATGTTGGAATGCCGGCCTTACCACAAATTTCTTTCAATCTTTTTATTCCCACTGATGAACAAAAACCAACTGTTAGCATAAACTCTTTTGATCAATCAACACAGATACTGGACAAAAAAGTTTATCCAAAACAAATGTACTGGAGCAGAGAAAGATCTTTGAGCGAAAGACCTTTTACAATTAATTCTGATTACTATAATTCAAACGGAATTGAAAAACCTTTGGTAAGCATTTCTGAACCATTTGTAATTGGTGGTGTAAGCGGAGTTATGGTTACAGTTTTTCCATTCTCATATAATCCGAAGGATAATAAACTTTCAATAACAAATTCTGCAACATTTGAAATAAACGTTAATGCTGAATTAGAATCACCATCAATAAATCAAACGCATATAATGAATTTTTAAAAAATGTTTTAGTTGGATATCAGCCAACAGAGTCTTTACTTTCTATGAGATATTTAATAATCACTGCTCCAACTTTTGAAGCCGGGTTAGCATCATTTATTAATCATAAATCAGCACAGGGCTTTACAGTTGATGTTTTCAATACAACAACAACCGGTACAACAACAACTGCAATTAAAACTTTCATTCAGGCACGATATGACAATGCTGCTACAAGGCCTGAATTTGTTTTACTTGTTGGTGATGTTCAGCATATTCCATCCTGGATTGGTGGTGGAGAGGGTACTCCAAGTACAGATTTAAATTATGTACAACTTGCTGGTACAGATAAATTTGCTGATGCTTTCATTGGAAGATTTTCTGTTACAACCACTCAAGAACTTCAGAATGCACTTACAAAATCCATTTATATGGAAAGCTATATTGCAACACTTGCAAAGAAAAATATTTTTATGGCTTCTACTGATAATTATCAGATTACAGAAGGAACACATAATTACGTTATCAACACGCACTTTCAACCGGCTGGTTGGGAAAACTTAAAACTATATACCGTAACTCACAATGCAACAACACAACAATTGATTGATGCACTAAATGCAAATCAAAGATTTGCAATATATTCAGGACATGGCGGAGAAACATCCTGGGCAGATGGACCGGTTCTCAGTCAATCACAAGTAAGATCATTAACGAACACTGTTATGTATCCTTTTGTTTATTCTTTTGCTTGTGTAACAGGTTCATATCAGATTGCAGAAAGTTTTGGAGAAACATGGATACGTACAACAAACGGCGGATCAACTTTTTATGGTTCATCTGTAAATTCTTACTGGGATGAAGATGATATTCTTGAAAGAAGATTAATTGATGCAATGTTTCTTGAAGATTTAACTCGCGTTACTCCAATGTTTGATAAAGCAAAGTTTGATCTTGCAACACATTACGGCGGTGTTACTGCAACAGTACTTCGTTATATGGAAATGTATAATTTAATGGGCGATCCTTCAATGCCAGTTGTGCGTCAGATTCCTCCTGATACAACTCCGCCTGATGCAATTACAGATTTAGCAGTTGGAGACGCGACATCAAATTCATTAACATTAAACTGGACTGCACCATATGATTCGACTTTTGGAGGAGTAACATCTTATGATTTAAGATATTCAACAAATCCAATTACAAACGATGTTGATTTTAATAATGCAACTCAAAAAATGTTTATAGGAGTTTCGGATAGTGCCGGCACACCAAAATCTTTTACAATTGATGGATTGGCTTTTAATACAACATATTATTTTTCTGCAAAAGCTTTGGATATGTGGAATAATAAATCTACTATGTCTAATGTACCAACCGGTTTAACATTGTTTCCACCTGATGCAACACTTAGTGTTGATTCAATGCATTGTGTTTCAGTTCCTGATACAACATTTACAGAATATCTTTTATTATCAAATACATCAACACAAAACTCAACGCTTGATTATTCAATTGAACTTACCAATAGTACTTTCCCGGATAATGTGCAGATAGTATTAACAGGTGTCAATCAGAATCTTGAAGGAAAAAAAGATTACAAAAAAGATTTTCCACCAACATACAATGGATATAGTTTTAAAGGTTCAGGTGGGCCTGATACATTTGGTTACAAATGGAAAGATAGTAACGATCCAAATGGTCCAGCTTATGTTTGGACAGATATTGCAGCAAATCCAAGTGCTGTACAAGTTACAACCTGGAATGGTACTCTTGATGATGGTTATACAAATGCTATTCCTGTTGGATTTGATTTCAAATTTTATGGAACCAACTATACAAGTATTTATTTAAGCACAAATGGGTTTTTAAGTTTTAGTGCATTAACATCTGCATATTATTCTAATTATGGGATTCCTGACGCTGACGCTCCAAATAATATCATTGCGCCTTTTTGGGATGATCTTGATGGAAGAACACAGGGAACGGTTCATTACTTAAGAGAAGCAGATAAGTTAACTATTCAGTTTACCAACTGGCAAAAATATTCCGGAACAGGTTCAATTACATTTCAGATTGTATTAAAATCAAATGATAGGATAATGTTCTATTATAACAATCTTAATGCAACGTTAACAAGTGCTACTGTTGGAATTGAGAATGGTGCTGGTAACGATGGACTTCAAATAGCCTATGATGCAGCTTACCTTACAAATAACTTAGCAGTTCAAATCGCTGCTGATCCGGAATGGTTAACACTTAATAATTATAGTGGAACAATTTACAGCGGCAACTCTATAAATGTTGGATTATTAATTAATACAGATGGAATTGATCTTGGTGATTATTCAATGGATATGGAAATAACAACTAACGATCCTGTTCATCCATTAATGGTTGTTCCGATTACAATGACAATTGATAATGCAGTTCCTGTTGAACTTGTTTCATTCAATGCAGAAATGGTTGATGGAAATGTAGTTCTTAACTGGAGTACAGCAACTGAAACAAATAATAATGGATTCCAAATTGAAAAACGTGAAAAGTCAAACGTCAAAGGTCAAACGGAATTTAATTCTGTTGGTTTTGTAACTGGTAAAGGTACAACAACTGAAAAAACATTCTACTCATATACAGAAAAGAATGAAAAGCCAGGAACATATTTATATAGATTGAAGCAAATAGATTTTGATGGAACCTTTAGTTACAGCAATGAAATTGAAGTTGAAGTAACGGGACCAAAAGATTTTGCTTTGTATCAGAATTATCCAAACCCATTTAATCCAAGCACAACAATTAAGTTTGCATTACCAGTTAAAACAAACTTAAGTTTAAGTGTTTACAACACACTTGGTGAAAAAGTAGCAGAAATATTTAACGGTGAACTTGAAGCCGGTTATCACGAAATGATGTTTGATGCCTCAGGACTTTCATCAGGAATATATTTCTATAAGATAGAAAGTGAAAATTACTCGGCAACAAAGAAATTGATGTTGTTGAAGTAATTAAATATTCAAACTGGTATTAATGTTTATTTACAAACCCAATTTCTTCCAGGAATTGGGTTTGTTATTATCTCAACAAATAAGTTAGTCCTTGTTAAATAGAAAAATTATTTTTTCATACATAAAGTGTAATTACTATGAATAAACTTTTAAGTTCGGCTAAAGTAAAATTTGTTTCAGAAATATTGCTTGTTTCTTTCATCATTTTCATATCCATAACTTCTGCTCAAGCAAGTGAAAGCGGCAAGGGAATAAAAGTAAATGTTCTCTCAACAACACCAACATCAACAACTCTTGAATTTATATTAACAGATTATAACCAATCAGTTGTTAAAATTGGCGAAACAGATTTTGTTAATTATGTAGTTCCGGGAAGCATATCCTTTATGGAAAGAGGATTTCCACAATTACCAATTCATCGTGCAAGTATTATTATTCCAGATTTAGCTGGAATGAATTATAGAGTAATTGATCAGCAAGTAAATGAAATTGCAACAGATCCGGTTGCACCATCAAAAGGACATTTTACAAGAAATATTGATCCCGAAACAGTTGCTTATACTTTTGATCAATTTTATAATTCTAATAACTGGTATCCTCAAACAAATATTTCAACAGATAATCCATATATAATTAAAGATTTGCGCGGATTAACCGTACAGTTCAATCCGATGCAATACAATCCGGCGGAGCATAAATTAAGAATATGTACTCGTCTTGTTGTAGAAATTTATTCTGATGAAAATATTCCAGCAGTCAATCCATTAATAAGAACTAAAAATTTAGATGGAATAAGTAAAGAATTTATGGGTATCTATAAATCATTATTTATCAATTTTGGATACTCATATTATGATTATGTTCCACTTCCGGAAAATGGAAAGTTGTTAATTGTATATCCAACTGCGTTTGCATCTAACATTACACCATTTGTTCAATGGAAGCAAGAACGTGGATTAGAAACTTTAACTGCTGAATATCCTACACAAACAGGATCTGGTTCTGCAGCATTAAAAACTTATATACAAAATTTGTACAACTCAGCAGGCAGCGTAACATTTATAGTTCTTGTTGGCGAGTCAAATCAAATACCAACACTATCGGGCCAATACGAAGGCGCACCATCCGATCCAAGTTATGTTAAACTTGCTGGTAGCGATGCTTATCCAGATGCATTTATATCCAGAATATCTCCAACTTCATCAGCCAATCTTGATTATGTATTACAGAAATTAATAAACTATGAAAAATATCCTGATGGCGGTTTATGGTATTCAAAAGGTATTGGAGTTGCAAGTAATGAAGGCACTCCACCTGATTATACTCGTGCAAGCTGGTTAAAAGATATGTTAGTAGATGATATGAACTTTACTCATGTTGATGAAATCTATGATCCGGGTGCTACTGCAACTCAAGTTACCAATGCAATTAATGAAGGTCGAAGTATTATTAATTATATTGGTCATGGTTCAGGAATTTCCTGGAGTACCACAGGTTATGGCAATTCACATATTCATCAGCTTAGTAATGGAAATAAAAATCCTTTTATCATAGATGTTTCTTGTCTCAATGGAAATTTTACAGATACTGAATGTATGGATGAAGCATGGCTTAGAGCCGGTGATATAAATAATTTTAAAGGTGCAATTGCAGCATTCGGTTCTTCTACAAATGCAAGCTGGGTTCCACCATGCGATATGCAAAACCATTCAGTTTCTCTAATAACTTCCCGAGAAATGAAATCGGTTGGAGGTATTTGTTTTAATGGAATAATGCACGCGATGGATTTGTGGGGTGGTAGTTCCGGTGAAGGATTAAAGCTGATGGAACAGTATAACATATTTGGTGATTGTTCTATGCTGTTAACCTTTGGTATGATTCCTGATTCTACTGCGCCTACAGCAGTTGCAGATCTTACAACAGTAAATCCAAATTCAAATTCTGTTACACTTAACTGGACAGCTCCGTATGATTCATCGATGGGTGGAGTTGTAAGTTATGATATAAGATATTCAACCAATCCAATTGTTACAGATGTTGATTTTGAAAATGCTCCTTTTGTTTTGTTTGGCGGTAATGCTGATACAGCCGGAGTTCAAAAAAGTTATGTGCTTAAGCAACTTAATTTTTCATCAACTTACTTTATTGCAATTAAAGCTATAGATCTCTGGGGAAATAAATCGATTATGTCAAATGTTAGTAACGCTACAACATGGGATGCCCCAAATTTATCTGTTAGTCCGGATTCATTGCATCGCACAGTTCTATCAAATACAACCTTGGTAGATTCAATTGTTATCTCAAATATCAGTTCAACAAATTCATCGCTTGATTTTTCAGTTGAACTTACCAACAACACTTTCCCAGAAAAATTTACAGCTAAAATTATTGAGTTAACAAAAAATCATAATAAAAAAGCATCTAGAAACAATCCAATTATAACAAAAGGTTCCAGCTTTAGAGGCGCAGGTGGACCTGATTTATTCGGATATCAATGGATTGACAGCAATGATCCTCAGGGACCCGAATATGTTTGGGAAGAAATATCTACTACCGGAACACTCGTAACAAACTGGATTGCTACAAGTACTTATTCAGCACTTGATGAGGGCAAAGCAGGACCATTTAATCTTGGATTTAACTTCAAATATTATGGTGTTCCATATACTCAAGTTTACTTTTGTTCAAACGGATTTATTTCTTTCTCTGATATAACAGATGCAGGAATGTCGAATGAAAGTATTCCCGGAACTGATATCCCAAATAATTTAATTGCCGCTTTGTGGGATGATCTTGATGGCAAGACAACCGGAAAAGTTTATTACAAATCCTCTGCAGATAAATTTATTGTTGAGTATAAAGATTGGCCTGGATATTATTCTGGAACTGGTCCATTTACATTTCAGATTGTGCTTCACAAGAACGGAAGAATAAATATTTACTATAAAACTATTCTTGGCAGTTCAAATTCCAGCTCTGTGGGAATTGAAAATTTAGATGGTACCGATGGTTTGCAGGTTGTTAGAGATGCAAGCTACCTTGCAAATGATTTAGCATTAATGTTTTATGCAGATCCTGAATGGTTATTCTCAAATAATTTTCAAGGAACAATTTTTAACGGAAATTCTGTTGGAGTAATATTAAATTTTATTACTGATGATCTTGAACTTGGTGATTATTCTATGGATATGGAAATCACAACGAATGATCCTGTTAATCCATTTATTGTTGTTCCCATTCGTATGACGGTTACAAATGAAGTACCGGTAGAACTGCTTTCATTCAATGCAGAAATGGTTGATGGAAATGTTGTTCTTAACTGGAGCACTGCAACTGAAACGAACAACTCTGGTTTCTCAGTCGAACGAGCAGTCCGCAGTCAACAGTCGCCAATCAGCAATTGGGAAAACACGGGATTTGTTTCAGGAAAGGGAACAACAACTGAAAAAACATTCTACTCATATTCTGATAAGAATGAAAAACCAGGAACATATTTATATAGATTAAAGCAAATCGATTTTGATGGAACCTTCAGTTACAGCAGCGAAGTTGAAATTGAAGTAACCGGACCAAAAGATTTTGCTTTGTATCAGAATTATCCAAATCCATTTAACCCAAGTACAACAATTAAGTTTGCATTACCAGTTAAAACAAACTTAAGCTTAAGTGTTTACAACACACTTGGTGAAAAAGTTGCAGAAATATTTAATGGAGAACTTGAAGAAGGATATCACGAAATGATGTTTAATGCTTCAGGACTTTCATCAGGAATATATTTCTACAAGATAGAAAGTGAAAATTATTCAGCAACAAAGAAATTGATGTTGTTGAAATAATTGATTTGTCACACTGAGTTGTCATCCCGAGCGTAGTCGAGGGACGAAGTGTGAAGTAGGTTTCTAAAAGGCACGAGCAAACGTGCCTTTTCTATTTTGTAGTTGGCTAGATGCAAACATTGGTTGGGATGGCGAGAATGTACGTAAAATGTGTATGCCTGTTTGTTATTTTGCCTTATAAAACTTTGCGTGTTTTATTATTCTTACAAAAATATCCCAGCTCATTTAGCCTTGAGCATTCAACATTAAACATCTACATTTACCCAACTGGGTTTTACATAGCTTTACAAATTGAACTAACTAATAAAGTAATTTCTTCTCCAAATTATTAAGGTTATAAGATGAAGTTTTTAATAAGTATGGATTTGCTTTTTAATAATTACTATCTCTGCACAAACAACATTAGAAAAAAAATTGAAAGATTAAATCTAATCCCAATGTTAAATTACATTATCTTGAAAATAACAACTTAAAGATTGATTACGATAAATTTACCAGCCGTACTTTTTATTTAAGTAGTTATAGAAGGTAATGCAAAAAAACAATACAGCATACCACGTTTTGTTTTTAACCTCTGGGAACTAGACACGTCTTTATATATTTACAAGTACCAGTTTTGGCAAGAAGTACCACTCGGCAATTACTATAAGAAACCAATAATAGGTGATATTAATGGCGATAATCAAATTGAATACTATGGACATAAAAAGACTTCTTTACTGAAAACAGTGGAGTTTATTGTTATCAACAGGATGCTTATGGAATTTTAAACAAGCATTTAAATATCCATCCAATACTGTTTTGTATAATATTTTGATGTTAACAGAGATGAAAATCTTGAACTTCATCTTTACGATACGACTTGGTTTAGAATTGATTCAATTAATTGGTGCGATACCAAACCAAACTTTTTTAGGAAATCTATGCAAATTTCATTAGCGATTCTCTTTTTAAATTCAACATATATAAAGGTGGCGGTGATAATATTCAATTGAATGATTTTACCGTAGCAGATTTAGATTCTGATGGGGTCAATGAAGCTATTTTTGGCAATTTTAGCCCAAGAGAGATCTGGATAACAAAATTTAATGAAATTGATACAACATTTGATTCAATAAAAGTATTTCCTAATCCGTACATAGAAGATGTTGCAGGATTTCCAATTGGTGATTTTGATATGGATGGGAAAACCGATATTGTCTATGCCGGTGCAATGGGTAATATTTATTTGATTGAATGCGAGGGAATTGATGATTATCAAATGAACTGGACAGGAATACTGGCGTCCCAAATTCCTATATAAACTTCAAACAAATGATATTGATGGTAATGGAAAACCTGAATTCTGGATTGGTGGAGAAGACTTTGGCTATGATTTTACAAAATTGATTTGTTATGAATCAAATGGGAATAATTCTTATAACCCTGTTGCCGAAATTGAATTTCCGTATCTGCTCTCATTAAATCCTGCTGAAGCAACAAGTATAGATGTAGATAATGATGGCAAAGAAGAAATATTTTTAAGAATAGGCAATGTTGTAGTGTTTATAAAATTGGTCTGGTAAGAAAATGAGCATAATTTTTGTTATATATTACTATCATTTATTCGATCAAGCGATTCAATCATCAATCCCGTATAAATTTCCAATGGATAATTATCCAGCCTTAATACTAGCAATGGAATACTGGCAAAATGGTTACGGCGGTGAGCTTTTACTCAAATGTTCAAACATATTATCTGTTGATGTTGAGGAAAAGTGATAATGCATTTAATACTACAATTTGTTCGATTGTTATCCCAATCCATTTAACCCATCAACAACTATAAAATTTGGTCATTGGTAAACCTGGTGGCACAATTATAAAAGTGTAATATAACTCATTAGGAAAGAAATAACAACACTTATTAACGAATATCTTCCATCCGGCGAAAAGAAATTACCTGGGATGGAAAAAAAAGACGATAAAACGGCAACACTGTTTTCATCTGGTGTTTACTTATTCAAATTACTCGTGGCACTATAGGCAAACAATAAAGCAGGTTTACTTAAATAAATTTTGAAAGGCACGCAAACGCCTTTTTTATTTTGTAGTTAGCGAGCCGCAAACATTGGTTGGGATGGAGAGAATGTACCTAAAATGTGTATGCGTGTTTATTATTTTAATTTATAAAACTTTTCACGTTTTATTCTTACATAATATCCAGCTCATTTAGCCTTGAGCATCCAATATTGAACATTTACATTTACCCAACTGGTTTTACACAGCTTTAGCAAAGTAAGCTTTTCTTTTTCTAAAAATTATGTTAGGCAGGCTTTAAATGAAGAAAAATTGTGTATTTGTTTTCTGTTTCTTATAGTTGAAACTATTTATTTGCACAGCAAAACACATTTAATACTGATTTAGAACTACAACAATTTGTCGATAGAGGCCGTAAGTACGAAAAGTAAATCCCGGTATGTTTAAGCTTACTTATGCTAATGGTTTTAATAAAAAAGTATTTTAACCACCTAAAAGCGTTAAAGAAAACAGCAATAATATTAATACAACCCATTATAAACGTTTGGGAAATTGATACAACTGTTTATGCAAATAAGAAGTTTAGGTTTGGCAAAGAGTAAATATTTAAAATGACTTTGAAAGGACAGTATTTGCTGATGACATAAATAAAAATGGGATTATCGAATTGGTACGGTTTGACTCAGATTAATGGGCTTGCGGTCAAGTTGAAATTCTGGAGCAGGATATCAAGGAATATTTCAATCGATTTGCCTATGACTCAAGAAGTATTTTTTGTCCAGGCAATTGGTGATATAAATGGTGATGGAAAAGAAAATTTTATGAAACACAGATACATTAAATGGTAAATCCCACAAGCAGATAGCATTGGAGCGCTTCCGACATCTTTTTGATTTTGTGTTTTATTTCAACAAATTGGTCAAATAAATGATTTGACCCTGAGATTTTGATAAAAAACGGGAAAACGGACTGTATATTTATTGACTGGCCGACTGTATATATAGGGAATATGATAGCTCATTAAATAATTTTGTACAGTGTTTTGATTTTCAAATTCAAGCTAATGATGCACACAGTGGCTTGCCGTTGGTGATTTTGATCAGGATGGAAAAATGGAAATAGTATTTGGTACTGTCTTTAAAGAAGGTTTGGTGATTGAGGCAAAGGGTGAAAATGAATACCAGGTCGTTTGGCTAGGAGATGCACCAACTTATAATGCTTATATGATTGCTGACCGATGATATTGATGGAAACGAAACCAGAATTCTGGGTTGGAGGTCAGGATCATTTGGCTGGAATATCCATTCTGGGCTTGAATCTAATGGTCAAAATAATTGTACATACCTGTTGCTTCAAGGTGAGCTGAGATATCACATCCTTTACACCAAATTATCTTCAGACATCTTGATATTGATAATGATGGTAAAAATGAACTGATTATTAACATTTGGTATTATCTTTTAGTAATAAAATTCACAGGTCAGCGATCAACATAACTATGAGATATGCTATGCTAAGATTGGAGAATTAACAGGAACCAACTGCTAATTTTTCAAGCTGCCACTGTTTATGACCTAAATAACGATGGAAGAAAGACATTCTGATTCCAATGGATAGATATCCAAATCCTAATACTATAGTATTTTCATATTTA
>JADJIH010000009.1 GCA_016707115.1 Ignavibacteriales bacterium
TATTCACAAACTGGGTAGGGAAGTCCAATTCAGATTGTTTTACCAATGTAATAACAGCTTGAAGGTCATCAATCTTTGCACCTGTAACTCTAACTTGTTCATCTTGAATTTGTGCACTTACCTTTAGCTTGGATTCTTTGATCAACTTAGTAATAATCTTAGCATTTTCTTTTGAGATTCCGCTTTGAAGATTAATAACTTGTTTAAGTCTTCCGCCGGATGCAGCTTCAGGTTCGCTATACTTTAGTGCTTTAATAGATATGTTTCTGCGAATGAATTTTGTTTCTAAAATATCGAGAGCTGATTTACGCGAGTAATCATCCTTTGTATTCATAGTAATGAGCTTATCTTTTTTATTAAGCTCAAGTTCAGTGTTAGAATCCTTAAGATCATAACGCTGATGAATTTCTTTTAATGCCTGATTAACAGCATTATCTGCTTCCTGAAAATCAATTTCAGAAACTATATCGAATGAATGATTTTGTGCCATATAAAACCTCTAAATATTAAGTCGGGGTGATAGGATTCGAACCTACGGCCTCTTCGTCCCGAACGAAGCGCGCTACCGGGCTGCGCTACACCCCGAATACTATTCATTTAAGAAAAACTTGAGTATTCGTTTCTAATAAATTTTTTATTTCTAAGTTTTTTGAGTTTTAACTCAAATCTATTTGCATCTAAATTATTATCAAAAGTTCTTAAAAAAATCAACTTCCAAGGTCCTTTTCCTTTTGTCGATTTATTCTGTCCTGAACCATGCTCTGTTAACCTTTTGGCAATATCATAAGTATGGCCGATATACCATCTTTGGTTGACAATTGATTCAATTATGTATGTGTAATAATTTTCCACGGCCTTCCCGACCTATCGGGACGCGCTACCGGGCTGCGCTACACCCCGAAAAGGTGTTTTATCTGCAAAACAAATATAAAAATATTTTTAATCAAAGCTGTTTTAATCTTTACTTTAAAAATTAATACCCTTAAGTTTGAATCAAATAAAATTAACCTTTAACTCTATCCAGTGAGATGGAAAAGGATGAAAGAAAATACAAGTAAAATAAAAATAAGGTAACCTCTGAGGATAATTAATCCGAAGAGGCTTTTTTGTATATGGATGTAAAATCAAAAATAATAGATGCTGAAGGATTTGACCGAATCCTTACAAGAATGGCTCACGAAATTCTTGAAAAAAATAAAGGTTCACATAATCTTGTTTTAATGGGAATGAGAACTCGCGGTGAGTTTTTAGGAAAACGGATTGCAGAAAAGATAAAGTTGATTGACAATGTTGACATACCATTTGGGGTTCTTGATGTAACACTTTATCGTGATGATTTTAGAACAAGATTAAAACAGCCGGAAGTTTCTGTTTCCAACATTACGTTTGATATAAATGAAAAAGATATAATTCTGGTTGATGATGTTTTATTTACCGGAAGAACAGTTCGTTCTGCTTTAAATGCAATTATGGATATGGGCAGACCGAGTTCTATCCAGCTTTGCATTCTTATAGATCGAGGTCATCGCGAACTTCCAATACGGGCCGATTATGTTGGGAAAAATATTCCTACATCACACAATGAAGAAATAAAAGTTAAAATTAAAGAACACGATGGCGAAGATGCCATCTATATTATTGAATCAGAAAAGAAATAAAGAATATGTCATTATCAAGCCGACATTTATTGGGTCTAAAGGATGTGCCTAAAGAAGACATTCAATTAATCTTAGACACCGCAACAACTTTCCGTGAAATACTTGAAAGACCGATTAAGAAAGTCCCAACGCTTCAAGGGAAAACAGTTGTAAATCTTTTTTATGAAAGTTCAACTCGTACAAGAATTTCTTTCGAGCTGGCAGAAAAAAGACTTTCTGCAGATTCAGTAAACTTTGCAGTTTCTGGAAGTAGTGTTAGTAAGGGTGAGACATTGAAGGATACTGTACGAAATATCGAAGCTATGAAAGTCGATATGATTGTTGTTAGGCACGCTTGTGCAGGAGTTCCGTTGATGCTTACCAAGTTGTCTGATTCAAATATTATAAATGCCGGCGATGGAATACACGAACATCCAACACAAGGATTGCTTGATATGTATTCAATCCGTGAAAAACTTGGAAAACTAGAAGGATTAAAAGTTTGTATTGTTGGCGATGTTGCTCATAGCCGCGTTGCACTTTCAAATATTTATGGTTTAAAAACTATGGGCGCAAAAGTTTCTGTTTGTGGTCCTTCTACAATGATTCCAAAATTTTTAGATGAGCTTGGCGTAGATGTAATTCACGATATTGATGAAGCGATTCAGGAAAATGATGTTCTTAATGTATTGCGAATTCAGTTGGAAAGAAAAGCTCGTGAATATTTTCCATCAATAAGAGAATACTCTAAATATTTTGGAATTGATAGGGAACGATTAGAAAAAAATGGTAAAGATATATTGATACTTCATCCTGGCCCTATAAATAGGGGTGTTGAGATCTCATCGGAAGTTGCAGATGGATCATCGCAAATAATTTTACAACAAGTTACAAATGGAGTTGCTGTTAGAATGGCAGTACTCTATTTACTCGGAACACTTAATTAGAAAGTTTTGAAAATGAAAGTAGTATTAAAAAACGTAAACATTTTAAATCCACACCAAAATGTTAATGAGAAAAATGTTAACATTTTAATCGAGGATGGCAAATTCAAAAACATCGGCGAACTAACTAACGCAGAAATGAAGGATGCAAAGGTTTTAGAATTAGATGGAAAGTATATAGTTCCCGGTTTTTTTGATATGCATGTTCATTTACGTGAACCAGGCAGAGAGGATGAAGAGACAGTTGTTACAGGCTGTAACAGTGCAGCTAATGGCGGATTTACCGGAATTGCTTGTATGCCAAATACTGATCCAGCCATTGATTCTGCGGAAGTTGTAACACTGATAAAAAAGCAATCTACAAATCATTTGGTTGATGTTTTCCCAGTTGGTGCCGCAACGGTTGGAAGAAAAGGTGAAGTACTTTCTCCAATGGCAGAACTTAAAGATGCTGGTGTGGTTGGATTTTCTGATGATGGAATAGCAATCAAAACAGCTTCTATTCTAAAACGCTCACTCGAGTATGCCAAGATGTTTGATCTTCCAATCATCGAACATTGTGAAGATGAATCTCTTGCAGGCGGAGCAATGAATGAAAGTATTAACTCCACACTACTTGGTCTTCCTCCAATTCCTTCGGTTGCTGAAGATTTAATTGTGATGCGAGATATTCTGATGGCAGAATACACAGATGCTAAAGTTCATATCGCTCACATCAGCAGTAAAAAATCTGTTGAGATGGTGCGTGATGCAAAGAAAAAAGGTATAAAAGTTACAGCTGAAGTTGCTCCTCATCATTTTACATTAACGGATGATGCTGTTAAAACTTATGATCCAAATGTAAAGATGAATCCACCGTTAAGAACAAAAGCAGATGTTGAAGAAATAATAAAAGGGTTGAAAGATGGAACTATCGATTGTATAGCCTCCGATCACGCACCTCATTCACTTGAAGAAAAAGAGATGGAATTTGAGTATGCTCCAAATGGAATAATCGGTTTAGAGACTCAAATTGGATTAGCTTTTACAGAACTTTATCATAAAAAAGTTTTATCACTTGAGCAGATAATTGAAAAATTTGCAATAAATCCACGAAAAATTCTTAATCTGCCAATACCAGAAATTAAACAGGGAGAAGTTGTAAATTTAACAATATTAGATATTGATGCTGTTTGGACAGTTGATAAGAAAAAATTCTTATCCAAATCATCAAATTCACCTTTTGATAAACGTTTATTGACTGGAAAATCCGTAGGAGTTATAAATAAAGGTATGATGTTTATCGAAGGAAGTTTCACTAAAATCTGAAGATGACATTTTGGAGTTGAATTATAGTTCATTCATTGTTCAATTAAATATACAATCTGTTCAAATATCATTGGTTTATTCACCAATAACAGCTTTTTTATGTGGCATTTATTTTGGGTTATCATATCTGAAAATGAAAACACACTAAAGGTGACCAAAATGAAAAAGCTATCAATTTTCGCAATCTTAATCCTTACAACCATAATTTTGAGTTCTTGTGATGTAAACGATTCATATTACAATGATTATACACCGCCATCTCCACCTAGCGGAATTGAAGTTCTTAATGGAGATAACAGAGTTGATATTTCCTGGAATAGAAATCGAGAATCCGACATTGCTGGATACAATGTATATTATAATTACACATATGAAGGAAAATATACTTTGATTGGGTCCACATCAGGAACATATTTTGCAGACGTAGAAGCTGTTAATGGTAATAAGTATTATTATGCAGTAGCTGCTTACGATTATAATGGAAACGAAAGTGAACTCAGTTATGATGTAATCTATTCAACACCAAGACCTGAAGGATACAACCAGGCGGTTTTCGATTATATAAGATTTCCTAATAATTCAGGTTATACATTTACAACTTATTCCACAGTTCCTTATGATGCACAGGATGTTGATTTCTTCTTTGAATTATATCAAGGTACAGGCTATATAAGAGTTTATGATGATACGGATATTCAGGATATGGGACCAACAAGTGATATTTATGATATTCCTTATGCACCAGAAAATGGATGGGCAGTAAACAAAGAGGAAATTGCTCAAATTGGACACACTTATGTTATTTGGACATGGGATAATCACTTTGCTAAAATAAGAGTAAAGAATATTACTGCAGATAGAATAGTTTTTGATTGGGCATTCCAATTAGTTGAAGGTGAACCACAATTAAAACCAGTTGTAAAAAGTGGTGATCGAAAGTTAGAAAAATTACAATTGGCGAGATAATTAAGATTTTATTACTTTTGTCGTGAACTTGTATTTGAAGTTTACAAATATGGGTTCACGACATATCATTTTAAATATGAAAAATTATTTTTACATACTTATAATTCTGTTACCTCTTTCGGTTCTATTTTCTCAGACCTCAAATCTTACGAGAAAAACGGATACAAAAAAAGGTGTTCAACAAGAAGAATTAATTTTTAAGGAAATCGAATCCGGAATTAAAGACGCCAATGTTGAAAGAATATCAAAATATTTTGGTCAGCAAACTTACTTTAGTTTTTCAAATGGTATAAATGGATATTACAGCAGTAACCAGGCATATTATGTCTTAGAAGATTTTTTCAAACTTTATAGAGTAACATCGTTTAAGATGGATAATGTTAAGAGCGATAGCAATCATTCATATGCTACCGGAAAATATAATTATGATAATAAAGGACAGCGAAGCACAGCTCAGGTTTATATCTCTATAAAGAAAATTGGCCACAATTGGATTATTACTCAATTTACAATTAACTGATGTTTAAGAAGATAACTGAAAAGTTTAAAGGCGATAGAAAATATTTCTCTATCGTCTTTTTTATTTTAATTATACTGGGTGTATCCGGTATAGTTACAGAATCAGTTATTAATCGGACCAAAGAAAATTGGGAAAGCATTTTAATTGACAAGATTTCTAGAATTCAAGAGTCAATTAAAAATGATTTTGAAAGCAAACAGAATGATTTAGTTAATAAATTAAATCTCGTTCGTCAGGATCTTAGAAAATCTCTAACACCAGAAAGTGAATCTTATAAAGAAATAGTAAAGTTAATTAATGATGAAGTTTTTGATAATTATTCAATAGAGATTTTTGCCCCAAATGGTAAACTGATTGCGTGGAATCATATAATTGCTGTTGAGCAGGATGAATTATTTCCTTTAAGTTTTCCTTTAGGTGAAGCTTATTTTCTTTCGAAAGATCTGCTCAACTATTTATCAATCATAGACACAACACATCTGGAATCCGATATCTTTTATATTGCTATCTCAACTCCCATTGAAGAAAAATTTAGAATAAATAACCAGTATTCGAAAAATATCAGTTTTCAAAAAGAACTAATTACCAAATACCAAACTGACATCACAGTTGATTATTCTCCATACGCAGAAAAATCGAAAGATGGAAGAAGGTTTTCATTTGAACTAATTAATTCTAAAGAAAATAAAATAGGAATGGTTTCATTTCAAAAACCATTACTTAACAATTCTATAAACCAGCTTAAAGAAACTGCAACAAAAATTCAATCATTGCTGGTTGTAATCGCTTTGTTATTTGTAGGATTTGGATTGAATACTGATTTTAAAAAATTAGATTCATATCTATTCAGGCTAATTTTATTATTAGTTTACCTTACGGCTTTAAGAGCGCTTATATTTGTTTTTGGATTTCCTTCCAATTTTATTAATGGGCCACTTACTGATCCTTCGTATTTTTCATCACCTTTCGGATGGGGAATTGTAAAATCGCCAATAGAATTTTTTACTACAATAATATTTATTGTTCTTATATCAGTGCAGACTTTTAGATATACAAGAAATTATCTGTATTCAACAAAAACAATTAAGCATAAATATATTGGATACATTGCTTCAATAGTTTTGTCAATAATAATCTTCTTAATATTAAGAGGATTAAGTGCATCTATCAAAAGCATCATATTTGATTCAACAATAAGATATTTTAAAGAGCCAAATATTCTTCCTGATCTGCCATCGCTAGCAATGAATTTTAACATGCTGTTGCTATCATTTGCGTCTGTACTGGCAATAATGGGTGCTCTAAATTTGATTATTAAGTTTTTAAAACTTGATATTAAAAAATTAAGTAAAAGCATCTTATTTATCGTTCTGATCGTAGTTGCATCAATAGTATTTGCATCTTCATTTCTCAGCAAAGATCCATTAATAACTCCTGTTATACTTTTAATCTTCATAATACTTTTATTTATACTTTTTTATCAGATTAATTTTAAAAATCAGAACTCTGTTTACAATTATTTGTTTATTCTGTTAATAAGTTCCATTATTTCTATCTCGATGTTGAATTTTTTCAATTCAAAGTTGGAGAGAGAATCATTAAAAACTACAGCATTGGAAATTAACAGAGCAGATTCAAATTTTCTTTCATACATGCTTAATGAAACATTAAGTGATATTAAAGATAGAACCGATATTGTGAAGATATTTGGTGATCGTTATGCCAATTATGATGCGCTTGCTTTTAAAATTTGGGGAGACAGTCCAATGCAGCGCGAATCTCTTAATTCAGGAATCAGATTTTATGATAGATTTCAAAATGTTATCGGTGAGTATTTTGTTGGATTAAATCCAGACAAAAAGATATTTAATTATTTAAGCAAAGATGATGAAATAAATATTGTAGAACTTGAGAATAAAGAAGTGGGAACAGGTAAGTATTATGCAGGTGTAATTGAGATTGAGGAAAGAGGAATAACTAAAGGCTATATTTCAGCGTTTGTTAGTTTTGATATCAAATCAATTGGCGCATTAAATTTTCCTGATTTCGTTGAGTCTAATCTTTCGATACTAAATAGAGTTATTGATGTAAAAAAACTTAAAATATTTCAGTTTTATGGTTCTGAGTTATCAGAAGTTTACGGAGATATATATCCATCACGTGATCAGATAAAACAAATTCAGCAAACAGAAGTTGACAGTTTGTTTAACGAAGCCTGGCTGAAAATTAAATTTGACAATGAAACTTATGAAACATATTTGCTGAGAATTCCGAATAATGGCTCAGATATCACAACAACTGTATCAGTGGAAGAAAAAGCTTTCTCCTGGAATCTTTTTAACTTCTTTAAAATTTTTATAATTCATTCTTTATTTATAGTTCTTGCTTTCCTTATTATAGTTATAAGTCGCGTTGGTAAATTAAACCTAAGTTTTAAATCAAAACTATTGTTCGCGTTTTTGGTAATTTCAATAATTCCAGTTGTTGTGCTAGCCTTATATAATTCAAATGTTGTTAATGAACGAGCAAAAGAAGGTATATTTAATGAGCTCAGCCAACGCGCAAATTATATTGAAAAACATCTTACAAGTCAGATTGAAAAGAATAAGAACCGCGATTTAGTTACTGCTTCAGAGAATGCAGCACGAGAATTAGGAATATCTTTTGCACTTTATGAATCCACAGATCAAATCTATAATTCAAAAGATATTTATAATCGGGTTGGATTGTTCGATAAAAAATTAAATCCGCAGGCATATTATCATCTGAATTATCTGCGTTATAAGGAGTATGTGTCTTCTGAAAAGCTAAATGACTACAAATTTGATTCCTACTATCGAATCATTAACGTAAATGAGAAAGAATATATTTTATCAGTTAATGATGCTTTTAATAAAATAAAAATTCTATTCTCAACCACAGAAATTAACGTTGTTATATTTGGAATTTATTCATTTGCTGTAATAATTATAATAATTATTAGCACATTGTTCGCTAATCAGATCTCTCAGCCCATTCAAAGATTAACTGAGGCTACAGATGCTGTGAGTAAAGGTGATTTAAACGTACAAATTGATCATAATGAAAGAGGTGAGCTTAAAGATCTTTTGGATGGATTTAATCAGATGACATCGGAGTTAAAAAAGAATCAGATCGAACTTGCCGAGATGGAAAGAGAAGCTGCGTGGAAAGAAATGGCAAAACAAGTTGCCCATGAGATTAAAAATCCTCTAACTCCAATGAAATTAGCCTTGCAGCAGCTAATAATATCTTATAAAGATAAGAGCAAAGACTTTGACAAATTGTTTGAAAAAGTTTCTCATACAGTACTAAATCAAATTGATAATCTTAATCAAATTGCGTCCGAGTTTTCAAGATTTGCTAAAATGCCAAGTCTAAAAATAGAGCCTGTGAATATGCTTGAAGTATTAAATGATACTGTAAATATGTTCATACATGAAAAAACTTCAATTCAAATAAATACTGAGTTAAATGAAGCATTTATAGAAGCAGATCTTAGTCAGTTGAGAAGAATGTTTATTAATCTAATCCGTAATGCGATGCAGGCAGATGCAACAAGTATTAATATTGATCTGAGAGCTTCTGATACAAAATATGTTATTCTATTTAAGGATAACGGTAATGGAATTAATGATTCAGAAAAAGACAAAATATTCGATGAGAATTTTACTACAAAAAAACAGGGAATGGGTTTAGGATTAAGTATGGCCAAAAGATTTATGACAAGTATAAATGGTGAAATAAATCTAAAATCTAGCAAACCACAAGAAACAACCTTCGAAATTCTATTTCAACGAAAAACCCAAATCCAATAACTAGATAAATGAGCAAATTAACTCCTCATCAGGAACTTGCATTAAACACAACCGGGCATATGGCTTTAACAGCAAATGCTGGTTCAGGTAAAACATTTGTTCTTGCTAGAAAATATCTTGATGCCCTTCTAAAAGAAAACCTGGAAATATCTAGTGTTGCTGCAATCACATTTACTGAAAAAGCAGCAAGTGAACTTTATCAGAAAATATCAATACTTATAGATGAAAAAATCGATGGTAGTAAAAGTAAAGCAGAAAAAAAACAGCTAGAAAAGATAAGGAGACAATTAGTTTCGGCTAACATTTCTACCATACATTCATTTTGTATTAGTGTTTTGCGTGAATACCCTGTTGAGGCTGAACTTGATGCCCGCTTTATTCCAATTGATGAAAAATTATCTGAAGAACTTATTGAGCTTTCTGTAGAGGAGATGATACGGTCTTCATTTGAAAATGAATTGATTAATGAGGACCTAAAATATTTAATCAGAATATTCTCCTCTAAAATTAAACTTCAAAACCAAATTGTAAAACTTATTAATAATCGTAAAAATGTTTTTTCAGTAAAAGAGAGAATCTACTCGCTGAGTGAAGACAAAATTGCTGAGTTTTTCTTTGAAGAATATTCTAAAAACTTTTTAATTATATGGAATAAACAGCGAAACTCTTTCATTGAAATCATTAGGATTATTAATGATGCAGTACACAAGGACGATCCAAAAAATGTAATTGTAGCCGAGCTGTATTCAAGACTTGAAAAATTAAAAACTGAAAAAGAATTAACACAATTACTCAAGCTACTAGATGAATCAAAATCGTTAGCTTTTACTGATAAATATCAGATTCGTAAACGTGGTTATCTTAAGAAAGAATCAGCAGAGACCCTTGCTGATGAAATTAGTATAGCAGAAGACTTAATGAAAAACATTCATGCTTTTCAAATACCAGAGAATCATAAAGAAATTGAGTTAGAATTAGCAAAATTTGGAAAGAAACTTCTAACCTTTTTTGAGTTTGCATTAAGTGTTTATGAAGTCAAGAAAAAAAATGAGGGCTTTATCGACTATGAAGATATTCTGCTTCACACAAAATTATTGTTAGAGAATAACGGTGTACAAAAAGCAATCTCTGATAAATATAAATTTATCATGGTTGATGAGTTTCAGGATACTAATGAAATTCAATATCAAATATTCCTGCCGATTCTTGATTATTTAAAAGGAGGAAGATTATTTATTGTTGGTGATGAGAAACAAAGCATTTACAAATTCCGCGATGCTGAAATCGAAATATTTAATCTTACCAGAAGTGATATTAGAAATTCTGTTGGTGAAAATAATCTTTTGGTTCTGCCGGATAGCTTTAGAATGACTCCTGCAATTTGCACTTTTTGTAATTACATATTTAAGCACTTATTTAATGAACCGGATGAAAGCTTTGGTGAAGTTCCCGCAACAGATTTAGTTTGTGCAAGGGTTGATGATAAAACAGGACATGTAGAGTTTCTGATTTCCAGGGAAGATGAACAAAGTGTTAAAAATTCTGAAGCTGAGTTAGTTGCGAAGAAAATATCATACTTAATTAAAGAAAATAAATATTCTTATAAAGATATTTGTATACTTGTAAGAAAGCGAAAGTACTTTGCTGATCTTGAAAAAGTGTTTATAAAATTTGAAATACCCTTCACAATAGTTGGTGGCCGGGGATTTTATCAAAGACAGACTATTGCTGATGTTTTTAACTATTTATCTTTTTTAGCAGATGAAAATAATAGTTCTGCATTAGTCGGATTATTGCGATCCCCATTTTTTAATGTTTCAGATTCTAAACTTTTTGAAATATCACTTAATAAAGGCAGAAGTTTTTGGAGAAAACTTAATCTTGCAAATTATGATGCAGAAATCGCTAAGATTTCTGAAATATTAAGTGAGAATATTTCAATGTGCAGCTCAGTTAGTCTGCCAGATTTAATCCATAAAATCATTAATGACAGAAATTTCTTATCAATCATTTCATCGCGTAATGATAGTGACCAGGAAGTTGCCAATTTAAATAAACTTATAAGTATTGCCAGAAATTTTAACGCAGTTGGGTTTAGAAATCTGTATGATTTTTTATCATTTATGAAAGATTCGATTGCAAGCTTAGCTGATGAATCACAAGCTTCAATTACTTTAAATACGGAAGCTGTTCAAATGATGACGATTCATCAATCGAAAGGATTGGAATTCCCAGTCGTGTTTTTATTTAAAACTGATGAAGCTGGAATTTCAAACTCAATAAAAACCGGCGAGGTTAAAGTTGATAAAAAATATGGGCTGCTAACCAAGGTTCCTGTTGATCAAAATTATTTTGAAGAATATCAAAGTGCGCCGATTGCTCTGATGCATAATTATTTTGAAGAAAAGAAAAACAACGCTGAACTTAAGCGACTTATGTACGTTGCATTAACCCGAGCTAAAGATGAACTTTATATAACTTCAGCAATCAAAAAAGATGCATCTTTCAAAAAAGATACATTTATAAATCTCTTAGCAAAGGGATTAAAAAGTGATTTTTTAGGTGATGAAATAATTTTTAGTGATCAATTAGAACTCTTAAGAATTGAAAACGAAAGCTTTGTAAATAAAAACCTGCAAATAACTCTTAGGATTCCGATTACAACTGAAATTGAATTAGAATTGAGCGATCGGGAAGATAAAATTAAAAATGTTGCTCAAGCTGAAATAAATACAGCTCCATTATATTCTCAGGAAAAAGGTGAAATAATATCTGCTTCCAAGGTATCAATTTATAGTCAATGTCCTTTAAAATATCTTCTTACTTATGAATATGGTTTTGGAAAGTTAAATTCTGATTTTCTTCATTTTAAATTTGATGGAAAACTGAAAAACCGAAAGTATTTCTCAGACGCTGCATTAGAAGATGAAATTGATGCTGATGATTTTAGATTTGAATCGTTTGAAAATGAAATTAAAGACTATGATTCGGCATTGTATGGAAGATTATTTCACAAAGCTATGGAAAAATCATTTTATCCGAACCAAATTGATGATTTTGTAAGCGATGAATTTGGAGCGGAATTAAAAGATGGACAAATATCTGAAAAAATACTCCATCGATTGCAGAATGATTTGAAATCATTCAGTAAATCCAATTCGTACGCACTTCTTTCTGCGGCTAAGAATTATAAAAATGAGTTCGAAATTTATGTAGCAGATCATGATTATTATTTGCACGGCATAATCGATAAAATCATTTTTAATGAAAAGAAAATATCTATTTATGATTATAAAACTGATGATATTGAAAAAAAAGAAATTAAGAAACACTCGGAATATTATTTAATGCAATTGAAATTTTATTTATATATTGCAAGTAAGTTATTTAGAGAGTTCGACACTTTTGAGGGTAGTCTGGTTTTTGTAAAGCATCCGGATGATATTGTTACGTTGAACTACGATAGAAGCAAATTAAAGGAACTGGAAAGAGAAATAACGGATATTATAAATTCAATAAGAATGAAGAATTCCGAGAAGAATATAAAACATTGCAGAGTATGTTCGTTTTCTGGATTAACAAATAAATGCATAATCAATTAAGGGGGAGACAGCAAAGTTAGAATATGAAAAAGCAAATAACACAAATAAGAGACATTGAAGAAATCGAGAAACACCTTATTCAAGCTCAATCAGGAGTGATTTGCATACATCTTGCAAATGAAAAACTAATGCAGTTTGCTTGTAATTTTATTTATCTTGATAAAAATATTTATACATATCTTGACAGCACAGATGAAAATTATGAACACATTAAATATGGTTCAGCAGGAAGTTTTTCCGTTTCATCGAGTGAAAAATTAACCGGGAAGCTAAAAGAGTTTACTTATATATTGTCTTACATTACAATTAATGGTGAGATAAAAGAAGTTGATGATAGTAAACTTAAAGATCAGATAGCTGAATTATATAGATTGAAATATTCACCATCAATTAAAGCTGATGAATATGAAATTATGGAAAATCTTAAACCTGTTATCCTGGATACAAACGAAATCAAAGCTCTGATCGAAGAAGGAATATAAATCTAAATATTATTTAGCGTATTTTTGAGATGACATCTTTTCTTTAAGATGTCATCTCTATTTTTAGGTAAATAGCTCATTAACTTATTCTCTACTTAACTAAGGAGAATTTACTTGTTAAACTACGTATGGATCTCTTTGCTGTTCCTCGGACTTGCTTCCGCACTTTTTATTGATATTTCTGATATCACTCAAAACACATACAAGAATGATGTTCCACTTACTGTTACAGTTAAATCTTCAGCAATAAAATCAGGTGGCGGATTTGATTGTAAGGTAACTATCCCAAAAGAAAATTATAACAAATTCTTTAATTCAAAAGAAACAGATAATATTGTTGTGAGTGCTGTAGGTTCATTCACAGAGGATAAAAAAGCTATTCAGCTTTATGTTAAAACGGATGAGAACACTCCAGAAAATCTTATTGTAGTGGCAAAAGCTTCCGGTAAAGACAATGACATACTAGCAAGAGCAAGCATAATATCTAAACAAGATAGTATTACATATTTATCAAAAGTTTATTTTGAAAAAATAAGTTTTCTTTCGATGAAACGTGTTACAAATGATTCTATTAATATTGCAGGAACAGCGGTTGAAATCGCGTTAGGTTTGATTGGAATTATGGCAATGTGGCTTGGTGTTATGAAAGTTGCAGAGCAAGCAGGATTGATAAAAATTATTGCCAATTGGTTAAAACCAATCACTAAAAAACTATTTCCAGAAATTCCACCGGATCATCCTGCAGTTGGTGCAATGGTTATGAATATATCGGCTAATATGCTTGGACTGGGAAACGCCGCAACTCCGTTTGGACTAAAAGCGATGGAAGAAATGGATACATTGAATCCAAATAAGGGAACTGCAACAAACTCGATGGTTACATTTTTAGCAATTAACACTGCGGGAATGACGATTATTCCTGCAACAGCAATTGCAATTCGAGCAGCAGCCGGAAGCGCAGATCCTACAATTATCATTGCCACTTCTTTGTTTGGTTCAACTTGCGCAACAATAACAGGATTAACTGTTGCAAAACTTTTTGAAAAATTTCCGATAGAGAAAAACGGATACGGCAATTGGTTTAAAAGTAATCTTAAATTTTTTATTACTTTTCTTTCAATCATTTCTGTTTTGATACTAACATTTGCCACAGGATTTTCTTCAGTAATTGCTTCCGCATTTAGTTTTCTTCCTCCAACTTTTTTTAAAGATATGATTCAGATTATATCAACATTGGCAATTCCATTTTTCATTTTTGTTTTTATTGGATACGGTGTAATAAAAAAAGTTAAAGTTTACGAACAGTTTGTTGAAGGTGCCAAAGAAGGATTTAACATTGCAATAAGAATTATTCCATACCTGGTTGCAATGCTTGTTGCAATTGCAATTTTTAGAGCCGGCGGTGCGATGGATAACTGGTTAATTCCATTATTGCGTATTGTTACAGATCCAATAGGAATGCCCGCAGAAGCTCTTCCAATGGCGCTGATGCGTCCATTATCCGGAAGTGGTTCACTTGGTGTAATGGCAGATATAATAGCTGTTCATGGTGCAGATTCATTTATTGGAATTTTAGTCTCGACATTTTTTGGAAGTTCTGAAACCACATTTTATGTGCTTGCAGTTTACTTTGGTGCAGTAAATATTAAAAATACGCGCCATGCTTTAGCTGCTGGATTAGCAGCAGATGTTGCAGGAATGTTGGGAGCTTTGTTTATAGTTAAGCTTTTATTTGGGTGAGAATTAGCTTTCAAAGAATTTCAATGATGACATAAAAGGCAGTCAATTAGCACAAAACTTTATGAAGAACACCAATTATAAATACGATGTTGCATTTGCTTTTTTAGAAAAGGATGAGCCTTTAGCTATTCAGATTAATGATTTAATAAAAGATAAGCTTAGCACTTTTCTATATTCCAAAAAATTAGAAGACTTATCAAATACAAAACCCGAAAAAACTTTTATCGATGTATTTGAAAGACAATCGAAATGTGTTGTTGTGCTGTTTAGCAATAAATGGGGCACAACCCCGTGGACTGCAATAGAAGAGAAAGCAATAAGAAATCGTGCTTCTGTAGAAGGTTTTGATTTTTTGCTTTGTATTTCATTGGATAATCCGCCTGAAACTCCCAAATATTTACCTCAATCTCGTATATGGACTGGTCTTTCAAAATTAGGTGTGAAAGGTGCTGCAATTGCGATTGAAGAACTTGTGTTATCATTAAGGGGTGGATTAAAACCCGAATCAAAAACAAATACTAAAACAGAAATAAAAATAGAACCACAATTTGAAGTTGAAAGCTCAAAATTTCTTGAATCCGTAAGCGGTCTTGAAATTGCCGCACTTGAATTAAAAAAACTGTTTCTTGCAATTGAGGCTGAAAAAAATAAGTTTCAGAAAAGTGATAAAAATTTTCCAATTATCTATAACAGGAATGAGAGAAAATGTACTGTTGAGTATGGAGAATTCTCAATATTGTTTTATTCGCAGACCGAAAAAAGTAATATGCTTATGGATTTACCTCTTTACTTTGAACTACAAAAGCATGATAGCACATCCAATACACTAAACATTTTAGCGGTGGAAGAATATCATTTTGAAGTAAAAAAAGTTGGTGAGTATGGATGGATAAAGGAGGTAGATAATGATCTATTTATTTCATCAAAAAAATTGGCTGAAGATTCGATTAAACTTCTATTAAGTCAGATATAAGACTTAAGAGGCGCAAAATGAAAACCAGGTTATTTGTTTTGTTCGGACTTTATTTTTTTATCATTGGCTGCTCACAGTCAACATCACCCGATAATCCGGATTGGGTAGAAGAATTGATTGTGCAGTATAAAAGCGAACCATTGGGCAATCCTCCTCAATCAATTTGGATGTACAATTACAATGGTCAAATAGTTTATTACGTTCCACCGCAATGCTGTGATCAATTCAGTACGCTTTACGATGATGATGGAAATATTCTTGGTGCTCCAGATGGTGGATTTAGTGGAGCAGGTGATGGTAGAATTACGGATTTTTTTACTGCTCGAACAGATGAAAAATTAATTTGGAAAGATCCGCGACAATAAAGATTAAGTTTTATTATCCTTCGACTAAATGCGTTAAACAATATTTTTTATGAAAATTTTCATATCTCGCGAAATACCAGAAATTGGAATCGAATTACTAAAGAAAAAAGGATTTGAAGTTTCTGTTTATAAAAAAGATCAACCTATTCCTAAAAACGAACTGAAAAAAGCAATTAAAAATTGTGATGGGTTGATTTCTATGTTGTCCGATAAAATTGATAAAGAAGTAATTGATTCAATGAAGAATTGCAAGGTGTTGCAAACTATGCAGTAGGTTTTAATAATATTGATGTTGATTATGCAAAAAGTAAAAGGAATCGTTGTAACAAACACACCGGATGTTCTTACTGATTCAACCGCTGATCTAACCATGGCACTTGTACTTGCTTGTGCAAGAAAAATTTCTGAATCAGAAAAATTAGTAAGAGATAAAAAATTTGTTGGATGGAAACCTAAGTTGTTTTTGGGAATGGAATTGCGAAATAAATATTTTGGAATTCTTGGTGCTGGCAGAATTGGAACTGAAGTTGCAAAAAGAGCTCATTCTTTTGGCTGTAAAATCATTTACTATTCTAATTCTAAAAACGATTTTCTTGAGAGTGAATTAAAAGCAAAGAAAATGTCGCTTAACTCAATCTTAAATAAATCTGATATTATTTCTCTCCATCTTCCACTTAATAAAAACTCCTACAATTTACTAAATGAGGAAAAACTAAAATTGTTAAAGTCCTCTGCTATTCTAATTAATACAGCCCGAGGTGAAATACTTGATGAATCTTACTTGATCAAAATGTTAAAACAAAACAAAATTGCATCGGCAGGATTTGATGTTTACCAAAATGAGCCAAATCTTAATAAAGAATTTTATAAACTAAAAAATGTAGTTTTGTTACCGCACATTGGTAGTGCAACTGTGGAAGCAAGAAATAACATGTCTTTACTTGCAGCTAAAAATGTTATTGCTGTTTTATCAGGTAAACGAGCAATCACCCCGGTTTAATTTTCGCTTAATTTGATTGCTAATCAGATATACCAATCGTAATTTTGAAACAAAAAAAAGAGAAGTTTAAATGAGATTTGGAATACCAAAAGAAACTCTTTACGAAGAAAAAAGAGTTGCATTAGCTCCAGCAGGAGTAGATGCTTTAGTAAGAGCCGGTCATACAGTATATATACAAAGTGGTGCAGGAGAGGGAAGCCATTTTAGCGATGAAGAATATCGCAAGACGGGTGCCCAGATCGTCTATTCTGCAGAAGAGGCATTTGCCAGAGCAGAAGTGGTTGTAAAAGTTGCTCCTCTTTCAGAAACTGAAGCAGAATATCTTCAGGAAAATCAAACTCTTTTTTCATTTCTTCATCTAGCCATTGGTAAAAGAAAAATTATTGATCAACTACTTAAGAAAAAAATTACTGCAATTGGTTATGAGTTGATTGAAGAGGAAGATAGACTTCCTGTGTTACATTCTATGAGTGAAATTGCCGGTCAGCTTTCCATTCAGGTTGCTGAAAGATATCTTGAAAGTTTTAGTGAAGGTGGACGAGGAATTCTACTTGGTGGAATAACAGGAGTTGCTCCCGCCGCAGTTGTTATTCTTGGTGCAGGTGTTGTCGGTGTAACAGCTGCAAGAGCAGCACTAGGCAGAGGTGCCCAAGTTATTGTAATTGACAAAGATCTAAATAGATTAAGAAATATTGATCTGAACTTTAGAAAAAATGTTACAACAGTTGTAGCAAATCCTTATACAATTTCTCGTGGCGTTAGGTTTGCAGATGTTTTGATTGGCGCTGTTTTAATCAAAGGTGAAAAAGCTCCGCATTTAGTTACTGAAAGCATGGTTAAGGAAATGAAAAAAGGTTCAGTAATTGTGGATGTTTCGATTGATCAGGGTGGGTGTATTGAGACGAGTCATATTACCACACAATCTAATCCAGTCTATAGAATGCATGAGGTAATCCATTATTGTGTGCCGAATATGCCGGCTATCGTATCACGAACAGCAAGTTATGGATTGAATAATGCGTCACTAAAATACATTCAGGATATTGCAGAAAATGGGTTATCAAATGCTTTACTTGGTGATTTAGGTTTATCAAAAGGAGTTTGTACTTATAATGGATATTGTTGTAATGAATCTATTGCTCATACTTTTAATGTTGAGTATAGACGGTTACATATTTTTTCCAGCAATTAATTATTAGATTTTAAGAATAAGATTAGAATTAAAAGAGAATTTGAAATGACATCAACAGAAGAAATAAAAACAAAAAGTCCTGTATCAACAAATATATTGCGCATTTATAATCAAAAATTAGTTAGCTCCGATGAAGCTGTTAAGCATATTAAATCGGGCGATAACGTAATTGTTCAACCAGGCTGTGCTGTTCCATCGGAATTAGTAAGAGCACTAGTACGCAGAAAAGATGAACTTGAAAATGTAACAATGTATCACATTCTTATTGTAGGTGATTTACCTTATCTGCAGCCGGGAATGGAAAAACATTTTAAACATAAAGCATTTTTTATTGGAGCTAATGCAAGAAAGTCCGTTAACGAAGGACGATCCGAGTTTATTCCGATATTTTTATATGAAGTACCTTTGCTATTTAAATTAGGCAGAATAAATACAGATGTTGCTTTGCTAAATGTTTCTCCGCCAGATGAACATGGTTTTTGCAGTTATGGTGTTGATGTTGGAACAATTAAAACTCCGGCAGAAAAATCGAAAATAATTATTGCTCAAGTGAATAAATATCAACCAAGAACACTTGGTGATTGTTTTATCCACATAAATAAAATTAATTATTTGGTTGAGTACGATGAACCATTAAAGGAACTTCCACAGGTTGATCCAGATGCAACTCCTGAAGTTTTAGCTGTTTTTGATAAAATAGGGCAAAATGTTGCAAGTCTTATTGAAGATGGTTCAACTTTACAAATGGGTATTGGCGCAATTCCTGATTCTGTTATGAAATATTTATTTGATAAAAAAGATTTAGGAATACATACAGAAATGTTTTCTGATGGTATGATTGATCTTGTTGAAGCTGGCGTGATAAATGGTGAAAAGAAAACACTTCATCCAGGAAAAATTATTGCAGGATTTGTTCTGGGAACTAGACGAGCGTACGATTTTATAGATAACAATCCGATTTTTGAATTTCACCCTCAAGAATATGTTAACGATCCGTTCATCATTGCAAAGAATAATAAAATGGTTGCCATCAATTCTGCATTAGAGATTGATCTTACAGGCCAGGTTTGTGCTGATTCTATTGGTACAAGATTTTATTCTGGCATTGGCGGACAGGTAGATTTTATTCGTGGTGCTTCAAAATCTGAGGGAGGAAAACCAATAATAGCTTTACCTTCTTCTACAAAAGATGATGCTATTTCTCGTATAGTACCAATCTTAAAACCAGGCGCTGGTGTTGTAACATCCAGAGGGGATGTTGATTATGTGGTTACTGAGTATGGGGCAGTAAATCTTTGGGGAAAAACTATCCAGGAAAGAGCAAAGGCCTTGATTTCAATCTCACATCCTAAATTCCGCGATGAATTGACCAAGTATGCTAAAGAAACTTTTCATATTTAAGCAAACATGGTTGCAGTAATTGGAGATGTGCATGGTTGTTTTTATACTTTAAAACAATTGGTTGATAAGGTAAGAAATAAATATTCTTCAATTGAAATATTTTGTGTTGGCGATCTTGTGGATAGAGGAAACCACAGCTTTGAAGTAATTGAATATATTATTGCTGAGAATATTAAGTTCACTCTCGGCAATCATGATTATATGTTTTATTCTAATATGAGGGATCCATTTAGCTTAATGGCAAAATCCTGGAATTATAACGGAGCAGAAACTACCTTAACTTCATACAAAGATAGACTACATCAAATGGATGAACATCTTGATATGATAATTAGTACTCCGCTCTTTTATAATCTTGATGATTGTTTTGTTTCTCACGCGGGCATCTCAAAATCACTCAAAAATAAACTTCCATCAAATTTTCTTTCCAAGGATTCTGAATTAAAAGAAATCTTAAATAGTGATTTGTTCAATCAGGATAGTATAATATGGACGCGTGGTGATTTGTTAAACATTGGTAAGCTTCAAGTAGTCGGGCACACACACCGCAAAGAAGTTTTCTTTGATAAAACTTCAAATGCTCTTTATATCGATACGACTGCTTTTGGTAATAATAAACTCAGTGCTGCAATTATACAACAAAACACTTTAGTTGAAATAATTGATCAGAAAACCAATGCCGATGATGTTAATAGGAACTGGATTTATCAACTTTAACGAATAGCCTGATTAAGCTTTTATAATTCAGGTAAAGATTCCATTGATAGTTTATCCATTTTGCTCCTTAAAGTTGTTCTTGGAATTTTTAAAATTTTTGCCGCGCTTGAAACATTGTTACCTGATTTACTTAATGCCCAGTCAATAATTTCCTTTTCCTTGGATAAAATATACTTATCAAATCCTCCGTATCCTTCAAATGGATTTTCTGTTACTTTTTCTTTATTGGTACCACTTAAAAGCGGATCAAGTACAGTTGTATTCAAATATTGATTAGGAGAAAGAGCAATAATTCTTTCAGTCATATTCTCAAGTTCCCTAACGTTCCCAGGCCAATCATATTTGTTAAGAATAGAATAAATGTTTTCATTCACATACTGCACTTTATCTTCTGCACCATGTTTTTTTAAGAAATGAATAAGTAGTTCGGGAATATCCTCCTTTCGTTCTCGCAGCGGCGGGAGAACAATTGGAATTATATTTAATCTGTAATAAAGATCCTCACGAAAAAGTTTTTGATTAACACGTTCCTTAAGATCAGCTTTGGTTGCACAAACTATTCTAACATCTATAGGAATATTTTCTGTACTGCCAACCCGTGATATTTCTTTTTCCTGCAATACTCTTAACAGCTTTACCTGGATAGGCAAGGGAAGATCATCAATATCATCAAGCAATAAGGTTCCACCATTTGCTTTCTCAAAATAACCTATGTGCCTTTTAACAGCTCCGGTAAATGCCCCTTTTTCATGTCCGAATAATTCGCTCTCAATTAATGTTTCTGGAATAACCGCGCAATTGATGGCAATAAATTCTTTATCCTTGCGGTGTGAATAACTATGAATTGTTCTTGCACAAAGTTCTTTTCCGGTTCCACTTTCACCTTGAATTAAAATAGTGTGGTCCTGCGGTGCAACCATTTTAATCATATCTAAAAACACCTTTACTTTAGCAGATGAACCAATGATTGTTTTCTTTTCAAAAAACTCAAGTCTGCTTTTCAGTTTTTCATTTTCAGAAAGAACATTGCTTAGTTGTTCGATATGTTTTAGAATGCTTAAAAGTTGTTCAGGAGAAAATGGCTTTAATAGATAATCATAAGCTCCAAGTTTTAATGATTCAATTGCGGTCTCAACTGTTGCATATGCTGTAATTATTATTACAATTGTTCTTGCATTTATTTCTTTTGCGGATCTTAAAATATCCAATCCATTCGTACCGGGTAAACGTAAGTCTGTTACAACTACATCGTAGTTATCTTGTTTCAGTGAGTTAAGAGCCTCAGTTCCATCGCTAAAACTATTTATATCATAGTTCTCTTTCTTTAAAATATCAGTTAGAGTTTTTCTAGTAATCTTTTCATCTTCAACCAGCATTATTTTCATACTTAACCTCTGTAGGTAGAATTACTGTAAAAATTGTTTCTTTATTTGGTATAGATTTTACTTCTATTTGTCCATTATGATTTTCAACTATTCCTAAACTAACCCAAAGACCAAGTCCTGTTCCTTCTCCGGGATCCTTAGTTGTATAAAATGGATCAAATATTTTTTCTAATTCGTTTTCTTTTAGTCCAATTCCATTATCATTAATGGAAAAGAATATGTGTTTATCGTCCCGAATTCCTGATTTAATTTCAATTCGACCATTTTCAGAAACAGCATCAAAAGCATTAATTAGTATGTTCATAATTACTTCCTGTATGAGCTGATTATCCGCACAGATTTCAGGAATATCTTCTAAAAGATCTAGAGTAACGATCGCTTGTTTCTGTTTAAATTTATATTCAAGAAGTTTATAAACATTTACTATCATTTCATTGATGTTAAGTGAATCAGTTATTTGAGTTTGCTGTCTAGCAAAACCAAGTAATTTTTTGATTACATTTTCTATATAGTTCATTCCCTCATTGATTAGAGCTAAATATTCAGTGGTCTGTTCTTTGTTATTAGGCTCTTTTTGTATTGCATACAAACAATTTTTAATTCCGTTTAAGGGATTATTTATTTCGTGAGCAACACCTGAAGCAAGTCTGCCGATAGAAGCAAGTTTTTCAGATTGATATACTTGCTTTTGTGCAGTTGCTAGTTGCTGTTTAGATAGATTTAATCTTTTCAATAGATCATCAAATCGGTTTATAAGAAATCCAATCTCGTCCTTATTTCCCTTTAGAGTAATTCCCTCAACAGTTTTAAAATCAATTTTATCAATCTGATCGACAAGACTTTTTAGTTTGAATGTTACTTTATTAATTAGAAAATATAAAACGGTTAGAGTAGCTATCGATAGCAGAATAGTTAAGGAAAGAAGCACGAAAAAAATATCATTGATTTCCTTTTTAATTGGTTCTGCATCAAAACCAATTTTTACAACACCCCATTTTTTATTAGCAATTTTTAACGGTGCATAAGTATCTAGTAACCATCCGTAATCACTGGATTTGTAGATTATACTTTTATACTTACCAGAAATTAAATTATCATCTTTTTTATTTAATGAAGTTGATCCTGATCCATTTCTATCTTTTCCTGCAACAATTTCATTGTTGTTATCATAAATCTCAATGTACTTTATGCCCCTTACCCTTTGCATATAGTTATCGATATAAGTTTCAAGTAAGTCATCTTTTAATAACTCACGTTGTTCTGCATATATAAGAGCATCAAGCGCAGGTACTGTAAAAGCGTCAACAATTGATTGTGCGTTAGTAACCTCTTTCTCTATTAAAATAGTTCTCCATTGAAATAGGATTGCCAAAGAAATAATCATCATTATCAATAGAATTACAGAGCCAGTTACAAAAAGTATTCGTGTTTTTAAACTATTCTGGATGGAAATCATTTTTGTTTCCCCGAGTATTTTCTAATCAAATCATAATCACCATCATTTGCTTCGACAAATCCATATATAAATTCCTTATCCCATGATTTTACAAGTTCCTGATACTTTCGTTGTTTCAAATCTATTTTTAGTAATAGAGATTTGATTACACCAATTATTTCAGGATCATAATTTTGTGCCGCTACTATTGGTGAACCAGGAACAGGTTCGGAATATTCTATTATTTTTATTTTTTTCTCATCGTATTCCTTAATAACTCTATCTTTAACAACACCGGCGTCAAAGTCACCATTTAATACCTGATAAATTACATTTTGATGATAAGCAAAGTTTTTAATCTCTTTAATATCTTTTTCAAGAATATTGTACTTCAATAATTCATATTTGATTAACCAGTTTCCGGAGAAGGATTCACTGGAAGGTAAAGCAACTCTTTTTCCTTTTAAATCTTTTATAGATGCAATACTGCTGTTAGATTTTGTAAAAACTACAGATTTAAAAAATGGTTTAAAATCTTCATTCAATGGTTTTAGGATAGGAATTATCCCATACCGCTCGTGTGCATTTATATATAGCAGAGTTCCAAAAAATGCTACAGCTACATCACCATTTATAAGTTGATTAACAGTTTCAGAATATGAAGTACTTAACTTGAGTTCAAATTGAAAGTTCTCGTTCTGATTTAAATAATCAATTATTGGCTGATAACCTTTGAAAATTATGTTTGGCGGGTATCTGGAAATAACTCCAATATAAACTGTTCTTTTTCCTTTTTCTGAAACGGAATTTGATTCTGGTTTATCTGTTGGGATTTTTGTTGAGATATCAACTGCTGATTTGTAAAATAGAAATGTTGCAGCAAAGCCAACTAATACAAAAACTAAGAGTGAAAGTAAAAATTCTTTTCTGAACATAAATGTAGTACTATTCAAGTATTTTTTTATTTCAGTCTTCAAATTTCAGTCCTAGTAATCCTTTCATATTCATTTTTATTTTCAAGTCAAACCTAATTAAAATGACGAATAATCGCCATAGTGACGACGATAAATCGCCTAGTTTGTTTTAGAATTGGTTAACGGAATAAAAAAGTTTAGCATTTTGAACGATTTTAAGATATAATAAGATTAATAATTTTGGTTTCTTAGGGCACCATCCTTGCTAAAAACAACTACTATTTCAATCAAAAGGAGTAAAAATGGAAAACATAATTGCACGCTGGGAATGGCGTACATTCACAAATGATCTTGCTAATGCTGAAATAAATATCAGAAAACATCCTGAAGGAAAAACGCGTGAGAGCGATGAAGTTTACATTCTTTCTGAAGTAAGTATGGATAACACAAAAGTCCGTGATGATTTAATGGACATAAAAACTCTTCAGCAAGTAAATGAGGACAGATTAGAACAGTGGCTGCCGATTATGAAAGGAACATTTCCACTTCCAGTTGCAGAAATTGAAAAAGTATTTAAATGTTTCAGAGTTGCACTTCCAAAGTTTGAAAGAACTGAATACACATTTGATCAATATCTTAAAGAAGTTATTGCACCTTCCAAATTATTAAAAGCAGTTAATGTGCATAAAAAAAGAACTGGATTTACTATAAACAACACAATAGTTGAAATTGCAGAGGTAACTGTTGATGGTAAAGTAATTAAAACAGCAGCAGTTGAAATGGAAGATCCCGCCTTAGTTATTAAAACTGTTAGAGAACTTGAACTGGATAAATTTCCAAATATTAATTACTTGCGCGGACTAAAAAACTTAGTCGGAATGAAATAAGGAATAATAATATGGCAAATGAAATAGAACGTAAATTTTTGGTTAAAGGTGAATTTAAAAATCTTGCTAGCAAAGAAACCAGAATTGTACAAGGTTATCTTTCATCAGTACCAGAGCGAACGGTTCGTGTACGTATTAAAGGTGATAAAGGATTTATTACAATCAAAGGAATTGGTAGCGCTTCTGGTGCTACCAGGTATGAATGGGAAAAAGAGATTCCAACATCTGAAGTTGAAGAATTATTAAAAATCTGTGAACCAGGTGTGATAGATAAAACAAGATACCTTGTAAAAGTTGGTAATCACACTTTTGAAGTTGATGAATTTTATGGTGAGAATAAGGGATTAACAGTTGCTGAAATTGAGTTGGGTTCAGAATCAGAAGAATTTGTAAAACCCGAATGGTTGGGTGAAGAAGTTACTGGCAATACTAAATATTATAATTCTATGCTGATGAAAAATCCATTTACTAAATGGTAAAATCAAATTAAAAATTATTATTAATCTTTTTATCATTTTATAAAAATTATATGACGAAATTTGATCCGCTCGATATGAATAACTATCGTATCGAGAAACTTCCTAAACGTGACAAATCAAAATTTGAAAAATGGTTAGCTGTTTTAGGTCCGATTTTAGCTTTGATCGCCTTTATTTTATTTGCCTATGTAATAAAATTTCCTTTTTTAGCCTCAATCGATTCTACTGATCTTGTGTCAGAATCAGCAAAGAAAGTGTTTGAAAAAATAGGTTCGGCTGCATTCATTAGAAATAATGAATTTATGTTAGCAATTTTTGTAGCATCTATAATTCTTTGGATGACTGAAGCAATACCGAATTATTTAACATCACTTATGTTAATTATCAGTTTAGTTTTAACTGGTGTACTATCTGAAAAAGTTGCGTATGCTCAGCTTGGCCATCCGGTTATGTGGTTAAATATAATGTCATTCGTGCTTGCAAGTATGTTGGTTGTAACGGGACTTGCAAAAAGATTCGCGCTTTGGCTAATTATCAAGTTTGGAAAAAATGCGAGTACAATTTTTCTAAGTTTTTTGTTTATCAATCTAGTACTCTCAGCATTTATTTCTGCTACAACTGCAAAAGCTGCAATACTACTTCCAATCTTTATGGTTATTGCTGCGATTTATGGTGCAAAGTCCGGAGAGAAAAGAAATAATTTTGGACGTAGCATTGTACTTCAAAATCTATTAAATATAAATCTTGGGGCTGGTGCATTTGTAACAGGTTCTGGCGCCAATTTACTTGCAGCTGCAATTATTGGAGGCGCAATTGGTGGAAACATATTTTTTTCTGATTGGATGATGGCAATGTTTCCGGTTATGGTCTCACTAATGTTTATTGGATATTTCGTTGCAATGAAAATCTTTTTTCCTTTATCACCGGAAGAACGTATCCCGCAAATTGAAGGTGGAATGGAAAGATTAAAACAGGAATATGAAAAACTTGGTTCTATTACATTTTTAGAAATTAAGTCTGCAATAATTTTTATTGCCATTCTTGCACTTTGGGCTACCGATAGTATTCACGGAATTAGTGCTACTGCAGTTGCTTTCTTCGGAGCGATCGTTGCATTATTACCAAGAATAGGAATTGTAAAATGGAATGAAGTTGATATTCCTTGGCATCTTATGTTGTTCTCAGCTGGAGCTTATACTTTAGGTGCTGGTTTAGACGAAACTGATCTCCCATCAATTAGTGTAAATGCATTTTTTGATCATTTAGGAATTGGTGATCATACCAGTTTTTGGTTATTGTATTTATTGTTAACCGCAGTAATGCTTTTCAGTGCACTCCTTTTTCAATCAAAAACAATGCGAGCAATGATTTTTATTCCAATTGCAATAGGTGTTGCAAACAGATTTGGTTTTGATATTGTAAGTCTGGCACTTCCCGTTGCATTTATGATAGAACACGTTTATGTGTTGCCATTCAATAGTAAACCCGCAGCATTACTTTATGAAACTGACCAATATAGTTTGACTGATACATTTAAGTACGGTTTTACAATGATGGTAATTTCCTGGCTGCTTATTATTATAGCAGGTGAAACTTGGTTTAGATATTTAGGAATTACACCAAACGGAGTCTTTGGAATTTTTTAATTCTTAAAAAGTATTTGAAAAATAATTTTAACTAAATATGAATAGTTGAAATTTTATAAAAGGACGATAGCTATATGTTTTTAAAGAAAACAAGAAAACTTGAAACCCAGATCGATGAATATCTAGATTTGGTTATTACAGGCGGACTCATATTTAAACTAGGGATAAGGTGCTACCTTGATCATCAAATGGAAGCATTTGAAGGCCATCTAAAAGATTTGAGAAAAGTTGAGGAAAATGCAGATGATTTACGAAGAAATATTGAGATTAAACTATATACAAGAACACTAATCCCGGAAGCGCGAGGTGATGTTCTTGGATTATTAGAAAGTTGTGATAAAGCATTGAATATAACTGCGGAAACACTGTTAGAATTTTCAGTAGAAATACCAAATCTTTTGCCTGAGTTGAAGAATGATTACCTGGAAATTGCTGAAAGTTCAATCTCTTGTTTGGAAAACACAGTTAGCGGTATTCGTTCTTACTTCAGGAATATTGATGCTGTGCGCGATTATGTGACTAAAGTTCAATTTTATAAAAAAGAAACAAACAAAATTGCTGAAAGAATAAAGCGGACAGTTTTTAGAACTGATAATGAACTTAGTTTCAAAATTCACACACGCTATTTTACTTTTCATATTGAAAGAATTGCAGAACAGTCTGAAGATGTATGTGATAGACTTTCAATAGCTATAATTAAAAGGTTCGAATAACTTTGGATATTTCAGTTTGGTTTTTTATTAGCAGTGGTTTATTTCTTGGTTGGTCACTTGGTGCTAACCACGCTGTAAATGTATTTGGCACTGCTGTGGTTTCCAAAATGGTTAAGTTTAGAACAGCTGCAATCATATCCGGAATATTCGTTGTACTTGGTTCAGTTTTCAGTGGGGCAGGAACAACAAAGACATTAACTGATTTAGGTTCGATAAATGCTATTGCGGGAAGTTTCTCAGTTGCATTGGCTGTCGGAATATCAGTTACATTGATGACAAGAGCAAAGCTACCTGTTTCAACTTCGCAAGCAGTTATAGGCGGTATAATCGGTTGGAATATTTTTACAGGGTCACCAACAGATTATAATTCATTATCAAAAATATTATTTAGTTGGATTGCTTCACCTATTATAGCAGCGATATTCGGATTTCTGATTTTTAAACTAATTAAAAAAACTGTTTTAAAATGGAAAATCCATCTTCTTCGATTAGATAATTACACAAGAATCGGGTTAATTGTTGTTGGCGCGTTAGCATCATATTCATTAGGTGCAAATAATATTGCAAATGTCATGGGAATGTTTGCCTCGGCACCATTATTCAAAGATTTGAATGTTGGAAATATTATTGTTGTTTCAAGTGTTCAGCAATTATTTTTATTAGGTGGATTGGCAATTGCTTTCGGAATTTTTACTTACGGCAACAATGTGATGGAAACCGTTGGAACAGACTTATACAAAATTTCGCCAATCACTGGCTTCGTTGTAGTATTTGCTGAGTTTATTGTTCTATTTCTCTTCACATCTCAAAGCCTTGAAGCATTTTTATTAAAAAATAATTTACCAGCTTTTCCATTAGTCCCACTTTCAACTACTCAAGCATTTATTGGCGCTGTGATAGGCGTTGGTTTAGCAAAAGATCCGTTATCCATAAATTTTAAAGTACTTGGAAAAATTGGAATTGGTTGGGTAGTTGCACCGTTATCTGCCGGTTTGATTACATTCATCTCATTGTTTTTTATCCAGAACGTATTCGAACAAAAAATTATACATCCAGTCCCTTATCAAATTACAACTTCCGTTATCACAAAATTGAATACTGAAGGAATTAATACTGAAAAATTAAATGATTTGTTAGATAAAAGATTTACTAATAATAAAGCCTTCTTAAATGAACTTAAATCAAGATATGATTATAACAGTGAACATATTTATTCGATATATAAATACGCTTTAATTGACAGCTTTAAAATTGACTCTTTAAGAATAAATGAGCTGCCTGTAAATTATCAATTAAGTATAGCACAAAAAGTTAAGTTGGCAGAACTTCACGGAAAATCATTCAGCCATAAAATTGATTTTGAAGAAGCTGTCTTTTCAAATTTACCTGATTGGAGATTTAGTGGTAATAAGCTCATCGATAAAGAAGTTGAAGAAAAGAAAATATTAATTGAAGAACTATTCAGGGTTACAAATAAAAATAAAAGTAATAATTTTTAAACAACTACACTAGAGGAGATAAAATGATCTATAGGAAAAACTTTTTACTCATAATTGTGATCTCTATGTTTTCAATTCTTGGATTGAGTGAATTGAATGCACAGGATGCAAAAGTACCGGGTGGTGATCAAAGACTACCATTAGGTGCAGAAATGCGTAATGGAAAATTAGTGTTTGAATCTGAGAATGGTGATTTCCGTTGGTGGTTCGATTCTAGAATTCAGTTTGATGGTGCTATTTATAATGAAAACAAAAATGAAATGAGTAATGGTACCACACTTAGAAGATTAACTTTTGCGGTTAAAGCACTCCTCTGGAGAGACTGGGAAGCCGAAGTTGATGTTGATTTTGCTGAAGCTGTGTCGACTAATTCACAAATTGCTCTGAGAGATATGTGGGTTCAATATACATTCCCAGTATTTAATCTTTCGTTACGTGCTGGTAACTTTAAGGAACCATTTGGGATGGAACGATTGAACAGTTCTAGACTGTTAACATTCCTTGAGCGTTCTGCAATATCAAATGCAATTCCATTGGGAAGAAGAGTAGGAGTATCAGCAAGATATTGGACAAACTTTGGACAAGTCACTGGTGCAATAATGGGTCATGAAACAGGGACAAGAGTTGACAAAGGTCAGAAGGATGAAGGTTATTCAAGTAATTTAAGAGTTTCTGTTGCACCAATTAATAATTTTGGAGAAAATCTTCATCTCGGATTAGCTGGTTCATATAAAATACCTGATGTTACTGCTGACTTAGCACTTAATACGATTGAAATAAATGCACGTACAGAAACTTATGTATCAAATCCAAAGTTATTGCATACCGGTGACATTACAGATGTTAACTACTATAATAGATATGGTGCTGAATTAATGTATATCAATGGACCGTTTTATTTTCAATCTGAATTTATGGGCACAAGTATTTATCGATGGTATGCTAAACCGACCGTAAATCTACAAGGCGGATATGTTATGGCAGCATGGATGTTGACTGGCGAAACTCGTTATTATTATGTTGATGAAGGTGAAGTTGGACCGGTTGAGAAACCAATAAATTCGTGGGGAGCCCTTGAGTTAGCAGCCAGATATAGTATTACCAATTTGAATGACATGGATACTGATATACATGGTGGACAATCAAATCAGCTAATGCTTGGTTTAAATTATTATCCAAATGTAAATATCAAATTACAGCTTAATTATTCCTATGTTAATCTTGATCAGTACGCAAATAGAAAAGGAAATTTAATTGGTGATGATGACCACTCATTTATTCAAATGCGTGTTCAAGCATCTTTATAAAAAGGAGAGAAATATGAAAAGAATATTATTGACAGCTGGACTTATTATTTCAGGAATTTTTCTTTCTTGCTCAAGGGAAGAACCATTTGTAGAACCTGAACCACCACTCCCAACTGTATTGATTAACGAAGTTTATTCCAGGGGTGATTCAATCAACGCTGATTGGATAGAAATATATAACCCAACTGGCACTCCGGTTGATTTGAGTGGCTTTAAAGTTTATGATAGTGGAGGACAAAGTGGTAGCAAGCCTAAGAAAGAATTTCCATCTGGTTCAATAGTGCCGGTAAACGGATTTTTAACTATTGTAGTTGATGATACTATGGAAAGTGGATTTGGACTTTCGTCATCAGGCGAAACTATTTGGTTAGAAAATCCATCAGGAAATGTCATTGACAATGTTACTTTTCCTGAGCTAGGGATTGATACTTCGTTTGCAAGAAATCCAAATGGATCATCTAATTGGGTCCAATTGTATCCTTACACAAAAGGTGTGTCTAATGGTTTGGATCCATTAGTAATGAATGAAATTTATTCGAGAGGTGTTGCTGGTAATTTGGATTGGATTGAGATTTATAATCCAAACACAGAAGCCATAGAACTGACAGGTTACAAAATATACGATACTGGTGGAAATAGTGGTGGTAAACCGAAAAAAGTATTTCCAGAGGGCTCTATCGTTCCTGCTGGAGGTTTTTATGTGATAGTTACAGATACAGCCGATTTTGAAGGAGATTTAAGTGGTTTTGGTCTGTCGAGTAGTGGTGAAACGGTTTGGTTTGAGAATGCATCGGGAACGGTAATTGACAATTATGCTTTTTTGGCAATGGATATTACACAATCCTTTAGTAGAATCCCTGATGGTAGTGCAAACTGGTTGTTATCAAATACGATAACTCGAGGCATACAAAATCAACCCTAAAATATTAGTAAATTAGAGAACCAAATTAATTTTGGTTCTCTATTATTATGGAAATTCAATGTTAACTAATGTGTTATACAAATTTTTTATACTTTCTCTGATTATAAATCCCATTTTCTTCAGCTGTTCAAGAGACAATTCACAATCAATAATAAATCCAACAGAAATTCAAAAAATATATCCAATAAATGAATATTTGCTTGATATTCTGGAGCCTTCAGGAATCGTGTATAATTCAATCAATAATTCTTTAATGGTAGTTTCTGATGGAAGACCAGATATTTATGAAGTAAGTTTATTTGGAGTTACACTAAATACAATAATTGCTTCTGGTTCCGATATGGAAGGAATAACACTTTCCAGGAATTGTGATACAATTTATGTAGTTGAAGAGAAGAAAAAGCTTGTAACATCTTTTAACTTAAGTGGCATCAAGCTGGCTTCATTCAGTGCTGATGTAGCAACTAATGATAACAGTGCTTTAGAAGGGATTACAATTAATAAAACGTCTAATAATTTGTTTGTTATTAATGAAAAAGATCCAAGAATGATTCTTGGTTACAATAATTTAACAGAGCGATGGCGTAAAACGATTGATTACGCATCTGATATTTCGGATATTTACTATGAAGATTCAACAAATTGTTTTTGGTTGATTAGTGATGAATCACAAAAAATTCTAAAACTTTCTTCAACCGGTGAATTATTAAAAGAATGGCAGATTCCTTTTACAAAGGGTGAGGGGATTACTATAGTAGGTGACAAAATTTATATTGTAAACGATTCAGATGGTAAGTTATATGTGTTTCAAAAACCCAGTTAATAAATAATGATCAATTTTTAATTATAGGAGTTATTATGAATAAAAAATATTTACTTTTATTTGTTGTTTTATCTGCATTCTTTTCTATGCAAAGTGGATTTGCCCAATCATTAGTCATGAATGAAATATTTTCTCGTGGCGCGGCACCAGATCTTGACTGGATTGAAATTTATAATCCAGCTGCAACTCAAGTTGATCTTACAGGTTATAAGATTTATGACGAAGGCGGAAATGGCGGAACAAAACCTAAAAAAGAATTTCCTTCTGGTACAATAATTCCGGCTGGAGGTTTTTATGTAATTGTTACAGATGAGGATGGCGTAACAGTTGGAAGTAAGTTTGGTTTATCCAGCAGTGGTGAACAAGTTTGGTTAGAAAATCCTAGTGCGATTGTGATTGATACAATCACTTTTCCGGCTATGCCCATCGCAACAACTTCTTATGGAAGATTACCAGATGGAGGAGAAACAAAACAGATTTTCACAATTATCACTCGGGGCGCTTCTAATGGAGCAACTGATGTTGGAGATGACATAAATTCAATTTTGGAGTATAAGTTAAGTCAAAACTATCCTAATCCGTTTAACCCATCAACTACTATAGAATTCATTATTGCAAAAACAGGTCTTGTTACTATTAAAGTTTTTAACATTCTCGGTAGTGAGGTTGCAACACTGGTTAATGAAGTTAAAAACTCAGGCACTCATTTTATTAATTTTAATGGATCAGAATTAAGCAATGGAGTTTATTTCTATAAATTGACAGCCGATGGTTTTAGTGCAACAAAAAAATTCGTTTTAATGAAATAATTTATTTAATCATTTATTAAGAAAGTATAACAATGAAAAAACTCTTTACAATTTTGATAATTTGTTTCGTAGCTATTCTGTTTTCAGAAATCAGCTATTCACAAAGCATCAAAATGAATGAAATTTTCGCCAGAGGCGTTTCTGGAAATCTTGATTGGATAGAAATATATAACTCATCTTCTACACCAATAAACATCGGTAGTTACAAAATTTATGATAGCGGTGGACAAAGCGGTACAAAATCTAAAAAATTATTTCCTACAGGAACAATTGTTCCAGGTTATGGTTATATGGTAATAATAACAGATACCGCAAGTTTTGTAGGAGATACAAGCGGATTCGGGTTATCGAGTTCTGGAGAAACTGTCTGGTTGGAAGACTCCTTGGGAACAGTTATAGACACTATAGCATTTCCAGCTACAGCACTAACACAATCATACGGTCGCGCACCTGATGGTGGTCCCTGGAAATTACTTTCAACAATTACTCGTGGAAAATCAAATATTGTTTTAACCCAAATTTTACTTCCTCAATACATTCAGGGATTAAATGGCACAAATAATAATCGTACTCCTTATGTATTTCGAGTAAAGATTGATAATCTACTAGCAAATGCTACATATCGATTTATAAACCAAATAATATCCTCAACAGATGGTCCAACAACTTCTGGTGCCGGAAATGTATTTTTTGTAAATGTAAATGTAGATTCACCATTTGTTAGAACAACCGGCCCTGATATGAATGCTGGCCCTTATGGTACTCTCACAACTGACGCAACGGGTTCTTACACCGGTTGGTTTATTAGTGAGCCAACAGGTAATGCAAGATTTACTCCTGGCAATAATTTGTTTATGAGAATAAGAATGAACGATGGTGCAACTGGAACAACTGCCGTTCATTGGGCAACTACATCTGATTCCGTTAAAGTTCTAAATTACGGGACTACATCTGATGCTACGCTTGGTACAGGAATTTACGGGCGTTCATTTGCGGATCCTAAAGATTTTATTTTCTTATTTGATAATATTGATGGAACTGGAAGACCTCTAGCAGGTGCAATTGTTGAAACTGACGGAGTTAACTTAAATGTTGTTACAAGTGTTGCATTATTTTACAGAGATAGCGTTGACCAGTTTACCGGTGCTTGGGGAAGTATAATTCCTAATGTATTAGCAAATGGAGTTAGAAGAGTTGAAAGAAGATTATTTGCTGATGGTTCGATTTTTCCGTTAGTTGGAACAGATGCTGATGGTGTTTGGCCAAGTGGTGCTAATACTGTAAACCCTCTAGGCGGATTAACAGCTATAAGAATTGAATCGACTGATGCACCAGTACCTGTTGAATTAGCATCTTTCAGCGCAAGTGTTGATGCAAATGGAGTTGCCCTAAGTTGGATTACAGAAACCGAAACAAACAATATGGGTTTTGAAGTTCAGAGAAAAAATGTAAATGAGTTTGCTAAAATTGGTTATGTTGAAGGAAAGATTAATTCTACAACAAGACAAAATTATTCTTTCCAAGATGCAAGCGTAGTTTCTGGCAAATACATTTATCGACTTAAACAAATTGATCTAGATGGATCTGTGAATTATTCAAATACAATCGAAGTTGATTTAAGTACTCCGATTGATTTTAATCTATCTCAAAATTATCCAAATCCGTTTAATCCAATAACAACAATTAATTACTCCTTACCATTTGAGAGCAATGTTAAGATCTCCATTTTCAATTCGTTAGGTGAAGTTGTTACGGAACTGTTAAACTCATCACAGCAAAGTGGTTATCATTCAATTTCATTTAATGCTGTTAATATTTCCAGTGGAATTTACTTTTATGCAATATCTGCTTCTTCAATTGAAGGGCAGAATGAGTTTAATAGTGTAAGAAAGATGATCTTACTTAAATAGATATCTGATAGTTATCCATCATATGATGATTAACTTATAGTAATTAAAGGTTCATTTCACTTTTAGTGGAATGAACCTTTTTTGCTATTAATAATCTTTTGTAAAGGATTTAAGACCAAACCTAATTGAGAACGAGGAGATGATAATAGCAAATACTAAGAGTACCAGACTTGTACTTAGCAGATTCCATATTGAAATATCTATTCCATGTTCTATTGCATAAAAATAATTTGAAACAGGAATAAATAGTATTACAATGATCATAACTAGATATAATAGAGTAAATAGAAATGTGATTGACGCTCCTTGTGATGAAGCTAATCGAATGGCATTCTTTTCTTTATAATTCGCAAAAATTCCACCCATTCCAAAATTTAAGCTTATTAAGGTTACAGTTGTTAGCGCAGCATTTATCTGAGCAACTATCGAGAGCATAACCGGAAATTGAAAGTTTGAAAAGAAACTTATCAACTGTCCGATAAAGAAAATTAAAACAAAATAAATTATAAGTCGTTTTAATAACAGATCATTAAAATTTATCGGGGCACTTCTTATCTTCCATAAAGCTTCTCCTTCAAGACTGATCAGTGGGAAAACAAATCTTAATGATAAGGATGCAACAAGAAATACATTAAATAAGGATACAATTAGATAGACTAATGTTTTCAAGTATTCGTTATAAGCTTTAAGAATAATAATATCTATTCCAGAAATACTTGAAATGAAAATTGTGATAAGAAATATCATTACCAGTAGATGAAGCCATTGACTTGGTTCTCTAAAGAATAGTAAAAATTCACGTTTTACAATTGATTCATCAAATCCATTTAATAACGAGTCTTTGTGAAATCCAAAAAACTGTTTATTCTTATTCCTTTTATTTTTTAATTCTGCATTTACTTTTAGTGATGTTAACCAGGTTTCATAATACCATATTTTTGCTAAAAATAATGTAATTCCAAAAACAAAGATTGAAGTAATAAGGTTAGCATAAACAAATGGAATTGCTCTATCAATTTTATTTTCAGAAATCCAATAAAGTGATTCTGCAATCCAATAATTCGGTAAATATTTTACTAATCCGCTTTCTAGAAAACCAAAGTATTGATCAATGTTCGGATAGTAATCAAAAACGCGTTCAACCAGTTTTATAGGATTACTAATAAAATAAAATGAGATAACGCTTATTACATAAATTAATCCAACAGTTATAAGAACCTTTTTTATACCCCATTTACCGGATAATCTTAATACTATTAGCAGAATAATTACTCCTGCAGAACCTGCTGTAAACATAAAAGGTAGTATCAGTAAGAAGAGGGCAAATGGGTAAAACCAGAAACTAAGATTAAAATAAAATCCATAACCCAGGAGAACAGCTGTTATAATAAGTAATAAAGTAGTTGAACTGTAGAAAAAATTATCTAAAAATTTTATTAAAAATAATTTTGTAAAAGAAATAGGTTTAGTTATTAGATGAAAAACTTCTTTTGATTTGTACAACGTAGAAAATGAGACTACCATATTGCCGACATTTATTGCAATAAAAAAAATGAATAGTACAACTAATACAAACCGATGTAGTAGAAATGATCCGATTTTTACATTTACAAGTAAATACTCAATAGTATTTGAGGTCATTATAAAACAGCCATACGCAAAGATAGAATATACTATTCCTGATCCTACGCTTTTGACAAATGCAGAAAAATTAAAAGGCGAGTTTACTTTAAGGAAGATTAAAATCTTATAATAAACTATGTTAAGAACATCTTTCATTATTTAGTAAGATGGAGAAAGAGTGATTCTAAGTTGTGATGATCGGAGCCTTTGATAGTCTCAAGAACTTCTGTCTTATCAGAAAAAATCATATTCCCGTCTTTAATAATTCCTATTCTTGTGCAGATTTCTTCGGCTACATTTAAACTGTGCGTTGACATAAAAACTGCTGCACCATTATTCGCTTTTTCTTTTAGTATATTTTTAACTATCAATGCACTTTGCGGATCTAATCCAACCATGGGTTCATCTACAACTAGCAGTTTGGGATCGTGCAGTAATGATGATGCAATAGTTATTCTTTGTTTCATTCCTTGTGAATATTCTTCTGTTCTTTTATCAACCCAATCACCAATTTCTAATTTTTCAATTACTTCATTAATAATCCTTTTTAATTTTTGTTTTTCTATAGAATATAATCCACCACTAAAAAATAAAAATTCCCGACCTGTAAGTTTCTCATAAATAAATGGTTGATCAGGGATGTATCCGATTAGAGATTTGGCTTTGATTGGATCTTTATAAATATCGTATCCATTAATAAGTATGCTTCCGGAAGTTGCATTATATAATCCGGAAATCATTTTTATGGTTGTTGTTTTACCTGCTCCATTTTGTCCAAGGAATCCAAAAAAATCACCAGATTTAACATGAAGATTTAAATTATTAACAGCAGTAAATGAACCGAATTTCTTAGTGACGTTTTTTATTTCAAGCATTGTATGTAATAACAAAAATAAATTTTAGGTTTTAGAAATATATGCAGGATACGACAAAGTATTAAGATCCTGCATTACGCAGAGCAGTTAAATCCTCGTAAGTTATCATCATCAGATCGCTTTCATTAATATCTTTTATTGTTAATATTCTATCCTCCTGATATGAAATTGCTTTATTAATTAATTCTTTAATAGTTCTTGCATTGTAAAAATTCTTGCGGGTTTCTTTCTTTAATTCTACAATTAATTCCAGCATTTGCTGCCAGGCACCTTCATCAAGTTGGTAATTATTTTTCTGACTTATGTTTAGGGCAATTTCTAATAATTGTCTGGTTGAATATGGTTCAAAATAAAAAATATTTGGGAATTGATTGCCAAGGACAGGAAAATTATTTATAAGCGCTTCCATTTCTTCTTTAGTCCCAGAAAGTATAGCTACAACATCATCACTTATTAAATAAAGTTTTTTTAAAAAGTATTGAAGCAAAGAATCACTAAAATCATTATTGCATTGTAATGTTGCAGTAACATCATTTACTAGAATTACATTCCCTAAAAGTTTCTTAAAAAGCTCATCGATCATAAGATAGGCATCAAGTTTATCTAATCCGTAAAAAGTTGAACCATCAATTTCGACTATTTGTCCTCTAGTCAGTCGGTCTGATTCTTTCAGACTCTTTGCATATAATCGTGCTATGGTTGATGCGCCTGATCCATGCTCCGATATAAAAAATGAATTGAAGTTCTTATGTGTTGAAGTAATTGACCTTTCCTTTTTAAGTTTATCAACTTTTATAGATGCGAAAATTTTATTAAAAAGTATTTTAACATCATCAAGACCCACAAGATTATTAACTTCACTTATATATTTATCAACTTTATCTTCCCGTACTTTAGTGTGATTGTTTCGATTTTCAAGAATTATAAAAGCAGATTGAACATCTTCTTTGCGCAGAGTATTCAAAGCGGAAAAATCTTTTTCATTTTCTTCAAGTGACTGATATCGTTTACTAAGTTCTACCTTTGTTTCATTAAATAGATTTCTAACATATCGTGCATTCCCGAATGAATCGTTCGCATTGGTACAAATAGTTTCTAATCTTTCAGATATAAATTGTTCAGCTTCTTTTTCAACGATATACTTATCTTTAGCAGAGAATAATTTATAAATAGATGTAAGTTCTTCAGCAGTATAATCATCAAATGAAAAGTAATGCGTGAATCGGGATTTTAATCCGGGATTTGATTCCAGAAAATTCTGCATAAGAGCAGGATAACCCGCTGCAATAACAAAAAACTTACCTTTGTAGTCTTCCATTCTCTTGAGAATTATATCGATAGCTTCTTGCCCAAAATCCTGTCCGCAATTTTCTTTCTTAAGTGAATAAGCCTCATCAATAAATAGAATTCCACCCAATGCCTGATTAATTACCTTATCAGTTTTCTGTGCAGTTTCACCTATGTATTCGCCGATAAGATCAGCACGATCAACCTCAATAACATGACCATTCTCGAGTAATCCAATTGCTTTAAAAAACTTGCCAAGCAATCTTGCAATGGATGTTTTACCTGTACCCGGATTTCCTAGAAAAATGCAATTTGCCGAAATACTTTCTTCAGTTTCAACACCGCTCTTCTTTCTCTCATTTATAAAATTGAGATAGGTAATAAAATCTTTTAAGGATTGTTTAAGATTTTTCAACCCTACATAATTATTAAACTCTTCATATAAAGAGGGAAGTGTTGAATGCTCAGGAAAGGTTTTATTAAAATGTTCAATTATTCTTGGTTGTTGTGTAGCTAATTTATTTGAGTTTTCAGTAACAGGCAATTGATCCAAACTAAAATCTATTATTTCAGAATTTCCAATCTGAAAAACCTGTTTAAGTATTAAATTATTTTCTAAGAGCACTTCAATTCTGCCTTCACCTTGTTTCCAGAACCCGGGTAATGGTGTACCCCAACTCTGAACAAACTCAACGAGTTCCCAATCTTTTTTTATTTCAAGATTGAAATCGTTTCTTCCAACTTCTTCATCTTCCAAATACCATATTGTTAAACCTCTCAGAATCGATTCTCTATCCGTTAAATGAGGATTTTTAAGAGTTATTTCTGCAGCTATATAACTTATTCTAGGTTGATCAAACTGTAACAAATAAGTGCGCTTTTGTGATTGCAAGCTTTCTTCAAGATTGAACATCTTTACTGATAATATTTCAAAATTACTTGGACTTAGGAAGTAATTTCCACTTCTCTGATTCAATAGATTTGAATTTCCTGCTGCGATTTCTGAAGATTTTACTCCCCTTGTGAGTAATTCTTTAGATTTCAAATCATTCGGCATATTTAGTTTCATTTCTTTAATACTAGTTTGAATGATAAAAATCATTTTTTAGGATTTATTCAAATACCCTGCCATCAAAAAACATTTGATTTAAAACAAAAAAGGCGAGGAAAAACCTCGCCTTGTAAAATTAACAGAATTAAATTCTATTAATACATTCCGTCCATACCGCCCATTCCACCACCGTGTGGCATTGGAGGCATAGATGATTCTTTTTCTTTCTTTTCAAACACTACAGCTTCAGTTGTAATTAACAATGATGAAACCGATGCAGCATTCTCAAGTGCTGTTCTTGTAACCTTAGTAGGATCAATAACACCAGCTTTGATAAGATTTTCATACTTCTCAGTAGCTGCGTTAAATCCAAAATCATCTTTACCTTCTTTAACTTTCCAAAGAACTACAGAACCTTCAATACCAGCATTTTCAACAATTTGTTTTAATGGTTCTTCAAGAGCTTTCTGTACAATTCTAATTCCGGTTGTTTGATCTGGATTTTCACCAACAAGTTTATCAAGTACGTTAGAAGCTCGAACTAAAGCAACACCGCCACCAGCAACAATACCTTCTTCAACTGCCGCACGGGTAGCATGTAAAGCATCTTCAACACGAGCTTTCTTTTCTTTCATTTCAACTTCTGTAGAAGCTCCAATTTTTAGAACAGCAACTCCACCAGAAAGCTTAGCTAATCTTTCCTGTAATTTTTCTTTATCATAATCAGATGTTGATTTTTCAACTTGAGCTTTTATCTCATTGATTCTTTTCTGGATATTTTTTGTATCTCCAGCACCTTCAACGATTGTAGTATTGTCTTTATCAATTACAACTTTTTTAGCTTTTCCTAAATATTCCAAGGTTGCGTTGTCTAATTTATAACCTTGTTCTTCAGAGATAACAATTCCGTTTGTAAGAACTGCAATATCTTCCAACATAGCTTTTCTTCTATCACCAAAGCCAGGAGCTTTAACAGCAGCCACTTTCAGTGTACCGCGAATCTTATTTACAACCAATGTTGCAAGTGCTTCACCTTCAAGATCTTCAGAGATGATCAACAAAGATCGACCTTGCTGCGCAACTTTTTCGAGCACAGGTAAAAGATCTTTCATTGCAGAGATTTTTTTATCGTGGATAAGAATAAAAGGATCTTCTAAAACTGTTTCCATTGATTCAGTATCAGTTACAAAGTAAGGTGAAATGTAACCGCGATCGAACTGCATTCCTTCAACAACTTCTAATACTGTTTCTGCTGATTTACTTTCTTCAACAGTTATAACACCATCTTTACCAACTTTTTCCATTGCATCTGCAATTAGATCACCAATAGATTTATCATTATTAGCAGAGATTGAACCAACCTGCGCAATTTCGTTTCTGCCTTCAACTTCTTTACTTATTGATTTTAAATGTTCAATAATTTTGCTTACTGCTAAATCAATACCACGTTTCAAATCCATTGGATTCGCACCTGCAGTAACATTCTTTAATCCTTCACGATAAATAGCTTGTGCAAGAACTGTTGCTGTTGTTGTACCATCACCAGCTACGTCGCTGGTTTTAGAAGCAACTTCACGAACCATCTGAGCCCCCATATTTTCAATCGGGTCATCAAGTTCGATTTCTTTTGCAACTGAAACACCATCTTTTGTAACTGTTGGTGCGCCAAATTTCTTTTCTAAAATTACGTTACGTCCTTTAGGACCCAAAGTAACCTTAACTGCATTTGCTAATTTGTCTACACCAGCTTTTAATCCGGCGCGTGCATCTGCATCATATACAATTAATTTTGCCATATTTTTATTTCCTTTATATTTTCTGTTAAATAATTACTTGCCTAATATTCCGAATATATCGCTCTCACGCATAATGAGATATTCTTCTCCATTAATTGTAACTTCAGTTCCGCTGTATTTACCATAAAGAACTTTATCACCAACTTTAACTTCCATCTTTATAGTCTTACCATCGTCAGCAACTTTACCAGGACCAGCAGCAACAATAGTTCCTTCAACTGGTTTTTCTTTAACCGTATCAGGTAGAATAATTCCACCAGCAGTTTTCTCTTCAGCAGCAGCAGGTTTTACAACAACTCTGTCACCAAGTGGTTTTAATTTGATTTCGCTCATAATTAGCTCCTTTTATTTTGTTATATGAATTAAATTAGCACTCTTAAAGGACGAGTGCTAATATACACCCGATTTAAAATTTTGTCAAGAAATCAGGCCAATGATGTGATGTAAATTGCTTAATTTTGGATAAAAAATAAATCATTTTAGGAATTGGAAAATTTTAAGTTAAAAACAGAGCTAAAAGGTCTAATTGAGATAATCAAAGGCTTGGATAGAAAAGTTGTTCTTATTTTTCTATCTGTTGCGCTACTTCAGACAATTTCATTCTATTACACATCAAGAAGATTTTTCCGTTCAAATTTATTCGAAGACTTTCAGAGCTATACTGATCCATATTTAATAGAATATATGTACTGGTTTATTGGAGACTTTTTTACGTTCTTTATCCTTGGAAGCATAATTATCAAATTTGGATTTAAGGAAAAACTTTCAGACTACGGTTTACAGTTTGGTGATGTAAAAGTTGGGTTGTCATTTTCCCTTCTATTTCTTTTAGTTATGATTATTCTGGTTTGGTTTGTTTCTGCAACTCCAGTGTTTGCAGAAAAATACCCGCATCTATTAAGTGCAAAATCCGATTGGGATACATTGTTTATTTATGAAGCAGGGATGTTGCTGTATATGATTGCGTGGGAATTTATCTGGCGTGGATTTATGTTGTTTGGATTAGAAAAAAGATTTGGCGGTTACGCTGTTCTTATGCAAATGATTCCGTTTGTAATTCTGCACAATGGTAAACCATTTTTAGAAACTCTCGGTGCTATCTTTGGTGGAATTGCACTTGGTATTCTTGCTTTAAGAACTCGTTCGATTTATTATTGTGTAGTCACTCATATTGGTGTAATGTTTTCCATAGATGTAATATCATCCTTACGATTTAGAGCAAACGATTATGGAATCGGATTCACATCAATTGTAAATTTAATAAAGCAAATTTTCTGAGGTTTATAATGAGATTATCATTAAATATTGATCACATAGCAACATTAAGAAATGCACGCGGCGAGACACAACCTGATCCTGTAACAGCAGCTTTAATAGCTGAGCAAGCGGGTATTGATGGGATAGTCGTTCATCTGCGTGAAGATAGAAGACACATAAATGAAAGAGATGTAAGATTACTTCGTGAGCTCATCACAACCAAGCTTGATCTTGAAATGGCCGCAACCGAAGAGATAATTAAAATTGCCTGTGATATTGGACCTGAACTCGCTACTATCGTACCTGAAAAACGACTTGAGCTTACTACTGAAGGCGGTGTAAATGTTATTGATAATATTACATTAATGAAAAACACCATTGAAGAACTTCATAAGTACGATATTGAAGTTTCACTTTTCATTGAACCTGACATTAGACAGATTGATGCTGCTGCAGAAATTAAAAGTGATTATATAGAAATTCATACAGGCGTTTTTGCTAACGCATTTTCTGAAGAAGAACAATTTGATGAATTGGATAAAATCAGGGTAGCTGTAAAGCATGCAAAGAAATTAGGCTTAGGTGTAAATGCCGGTCACGGTTTAGATTATCAAAACATAAAAATTTTTAGAGAGTTAACAGATATTGATGAAGTTAGCATTGGGCATTCAATTATTGCTCGGGCAGTTTTTGTAGGTATAAAACAGGCTGTTCAGGAAATGTTCGATTTGATAAAAAAAGGTTAGTGACAATTATCTTCACAAGAACAAGATAGTTTTTCACTTTTAGATTTTTCAATCGATTCTTTGCCTTCTTTAATAGCAAAATATGCTATTCCAAGTGACCCAGCTATGTCGATATAACCAATCTTAAAAACTTCATAGCTTAAGCTGGAAGCTAATAGTATGAAGGATAGATAAAAACATGTTTTTGTACAGTTTGCATCCGCTATTATTGCATCAGAGTTTAAAGCTTTTCCAACTTTTAACTTATAGTGCAAAAGGGCATACATCGTTAAAATCGAAATAACTGATATTATTATCCCAACAATTGTTGTTTCAGGTTTTACATTATTTATAATCAGCAATAATGATGCAAGTATAAGTCCGGCGCCAAGTAAGTAAAAACTGAACCCAGTAATCCTTAAAGCAGTTCTTTCAAACTCATCCCTTTCAGATACCGGATTTCTTTTCATTCTTATAATCATATGAAGAATTCCAATACCTGAGATGACTTCGACAAAGCTATCCAACCCAAAACCGAAGAGCGCAAGAGTTTCATCATTCAATCCAAAAAATATAGAAAATAAACCCTCCGCAATATTATACAAAATTGTTATGATGCTTAGAATAAGGGCAAATGAAACTAAGGATTTGAATATTTTTGAATCATTTAATGCTTGTATTTGGGCTTCTTTTTCTATCATTTTATTTGCGATTTATCGATTATTTCTCTGCTAGAATAGCTCTTAGAAATCTTATACAACAAAATAAAAAATATTTTAATTCTGTGCTTAATATCTCTTGATTAATTAAAAATTCTAATTTAAGTTTCGGTTGTCGCTAGCAGAAGGTTAACCCCCAGACCTTTTGTTAGGACAAGCCCGGTAGCTTCGGTTACCGGGTTCTTTATTTTAAATGAGCTTTTGTTTTTGGTCACTTAATCATTTCTTAATTATCATTTCTCAATCTATAACAATATTTTTTCAATAACGATTTTTCAATTTCTCTCAAAAACATTTGGAGTCTTACGTGCATTACAACTTGATAAAAAAATCAGAGTTTGATAAAGTAAAATCATCTAACGGCGAATGGGCAGTTAAGATGGAGTTGTTTGCAGATATGTGCAGATACAACACTCTAGTTGCAGTAAAAAAAGCCGGTTCAGGTCATCTAGGTTCAAGTTTAAGTGCGATGGACATTACAACTTATCTTTACTTAAACGAGATGAATGTTTTTGATGTTGGATTCGATTCACCTGATAGAGATATCTACTTTTCTTCAAAAGGCCATGACGTTCCGGGATTGTATTCTTTGTTTTATGCTCTTGGAATTATCCCGGAAGAAAAATTATTAATGTTAAGAAGATTGCACGGACTTGATGGTCATCCCGAAGTTAGGCAAAATGGAATTGAAGCAAGCACTGGTTCACTTGGAATGGGAATCTCTAAAGGTAAAGGATTTGCCTGGGCCAAATCATACCAGAATAATAAAGGCCACGTTTATGTTTTAACAGGCGATGGAGAATTTCAGGAAGGACAAATTTATGAATCACTTCAAGCAACAGCTCACCAAAAAGTAAATAACATCACCGCAATTATGGATCATAATAAATATCAAACTGATATGCTAGTTGCTGATGTAAATAATATTGAAGATGTTGTAAAAAAGGTTGAGGCTTTTGGCTGGCACGTTGTTAGAATTAACGGACACGATTACAATATATTGAAAAAAACTTTTGATGATTTGAAAAAAGTTACAGATAAACCAAAGATGATTATTGCTGATACGATTAAAGGCAGAGGAGTTTCTTTTATGGAAAAACCTCTCACTGAAACTTTTCAAGGGAAAACACTTTACAAATGGCACTCCGGTGCACCTGATGATGAAAGCTATGAAAAAGGTCTTGCAGAGTTAACTGAAACTATCAATAAACTTTCAGATAAACTTGGGATTGGAAGAATTCAGATACCCGAAAATAAATCAGAAGTTAAACCAATTACAAAACTCGAAAAAGAATTTGTGACAGAAGCATACGGTGAGGCATTAGTTGAGATTGCAAAGACAAATAAAAAACTAGTTTTGCTCGATGGAGATCTTTCTGCTGATTGCAAACTCCGCAATTTTGAAAAAACTTATACTGATAGATTTATTGAAAATGGAATTGCCGAACAGGATATGGTTTCGATGGCTGGCGGGTTAGCCAGAATGGGATTGATTCCCGTAGTAAATACTTTTGCAAGTTTTCTTGCAGCGAGAGCTAATGAACAGATTTACAATAACGCTGGAGAAAAAACTAAAATAATTTACACTTGTCATTTTTCAGGAATGATTCCTGCAGGACCAGGAAAATCTCACCAAAGCGTTAGAGATATTTCTTTATTTGGTGCATTACCAAATATCACAATTATCCAACCTTGTAATGCTGATGAAACAAAATGGGCAACTGAATATTGTGTAAATCAAGCTGAGGAAAATTGTATGCTTCGATTGGTAATTGGCCCTTCACCAGAGAGAATTGAATTTCCTAAAGATTATAAATTTAAGATTGGTGTTGGTGCTGAATTAACACAAGGAAATGATGCAATACTTTTCGGTTATGGTCCTGTAATGTTACACGAAGCATTAGTCGCTACGGAATATTTAAAGAAAATAGGTTTTGGATTAAAAGTTGTAAATATGCCCTGGCTGAATAAGATTGATAATATCTGGTTGAAAGAATTAGTTAAAGATCAGAAAAAAATATTTGTGTTGGAAGATCATTCTGCTGTTGGTGGACTTGGTGACAGAATACTTAATGCTTTAGTTGAGACAAATTCAATTGCCGGAAAAGAATTTACAAACTTTGGATTGAAAGAATATCCGGAATGCGGAACTCCGCTTGAAGTTTTAGAATTTCATCAGTTAGATGGAAAATCTTTGGCGCAAAGAATTTCAGGTGTGCAAGATATTGAAACAGCAGAAGCAGTAAAGTTAAAATACACTGCTGATGCACCGCAGTAAATAAAAGTGTCATTGCGAGTCCGCTAGGACGAAGCAATCTTTATTACGAACAGATCACTTCGCTTTACTCGTAATGACAATTTGAATAAGATTTTTTAGTTGAAACTCATGCCTGATTGGATGCATAACAGCGTGCTCTAACATAGCATCTATGCAATATTCAACACTCCAATTGGATTTATACACTTTATCCTCAAATAATTCCGGTTCAACATCCGCAAGTGGAAGTCTCCAGCGTTCAAATAAATGTGCAAGCTGCTCAACTGCTTTTTGTTCTATCATTTCTGCGAGTGGAGTTTCTTTTATTTGCGGATCTTCTAGTCCCAACTTATCGCACATCCAGATCATATAACCTCTTGCAGAACGAAGTAAATGATACAGCAAAGTGTCTAAAGACTTATAATAAGGATCATCTGAATCGGGAAGCTTAATGTTAAGTTGTTTGGCTTCTTTCCAAGTTTCATAAAATGATTGCAAATGAATTTCGTGAAGTTTTACTAAAGCACTTGCACCTTTGTAACGGTATTCGGGAAAAGTATTCATACTACTTACTCCTTTGTTATTGCCGGTAAATTCATATTAAAACATTTATCACAGAACTCAGGATTCTTTTCATCAAACCAATCTTGTCTAAAATCCTGATAATCTTTTGTGTTAAGTATTTCAATCAACGGTTGTTCAAATACGTTTCCAAAATGTTTTTCTTTTGGAAAAGGTTTAGCGCAGCAAGGCGGAACAAATCCATCCCACGTGATATAAAAATAATTCCACATAAAGCGGCACTTCTTAAAACTAGCAGGTGATTCAAAATCGTAAAAAGTTAATTCTACATCTGGATATTTTGAAGCAAGTTCCTTTGTTTTGAAATACTCATCTTTAAACTCTTTTGAGAGATAAAAATCATAGTATGAATTATCAAGATCGGTTCGCGCAACAATGTTCATTGGATTGATGTTTAAATACTTAACTCCAATCTCATCACACAACTTTAGCATCTCAGACATCTGATGATAATTTTCTTTTAGTACTACCATATTGAACATTATATCGGTATTGCTGCCTTTTGCTTTTTCAAGAATTCCTAATGTATTATTAAGGAAGAAATTATAATCAGCAGTTTTTCTTACTTCGTTATAAACTTCACCGATTCCATCAATTGAAATTTGAATTGTATCAATTTTGTTAATCAGTTTTTCTGCAATCTCTACGCTTTTTGGAAGATGTGCATTGATAGAACAGGAAATTATTATTCCTTTACTTTTACTTTTGATATAATCGACTGCTTCTTCAATTCTTTTATAAAGGAATGTTTCACCTAGTCCGGTCAGTCCAATTGCATCTACGTATGGATGAATTTCATCAATAATGCTTTTAAACTTTTCGAAATCCAAAAACCCTTTTGCCATTGCATCGCCGTAAGCATATTCTCTTGCGCAGGTAATACATTTTATGTTGCAATGATTTGTAAGTTCAATCATTATAGAGGAAGGATAAGAGACTTTTAGACTTTTTGATTTATCGAGCAGAAGAGTTTGGATTTTATTGTTGGAATATCTTAGAAGATTAATTCCCTTAGGTAAGTGCTGAATGCGCTGTAATGCTTTTAGTAATTTTCTTTTAGTCATAACTTAAAATAAGGTTTAACGCTAAAAACAAAAAGCAATTAAACCTTAACTTTAATCACGACTTTCTTAACATAAGATTTTTCATTTACTTTGATTCCCGGTAAATGAACATCGGTGGGGAAGAAGATTGCAAACATTCCTTCATCTATTTGTGTAAATGATTTTTCTCCGATGAAAAATGTTATATCGTTTTGTTCGCTGTATTCATCAATAACTATTTGGTTTTCTAACGGAGCGTAGCCCATTAGCTCACTTCCTTTTGCAACAAACTGAACATCGATATATTTTTTGTGAGCTTCTAGTTTTCCTTCGCTTTCATCTTTTGTGTTGTACTCGTTAACTAATGCAAAAATCTTTTCTCCATCAATTTCATATTTGCCTAATTCCATTTTGGAGAAATCAGTTTGTTTTAGATAAGCAAAAGCTTTGTTAATTCTTTCACCTAGTCCGGAATAAAGATGCGAGTTTGAGAGTTTATCTATTATCATTGCAACCTTCTTTTCTGTTAATGTCATTCTCGTGAAAAAGGGAATCCAAAATACTTTAAATTAATTAGATTCCCACTTTCGTGGGAATGACAATTCGTTAATAATTACATTAAAAAATTTTACCTAAAATAAAGAATTTAAATTATGAACATACAATGCAAGTCCGGTCATTTTTGTTTCAGCCCAGTCATGATTGTCAAAGAAATTAGTGTTGTAATATCTAATATCTATATGATCACGTAAGAAATCAGTAAATGGATCTTTTGCCCACAATGCCCAAAGTTTAAATAAGCCTTTTGTTCTTAGTTCATATCCATTTGTTTTTCTTTCATCAAAACCACTACCTGAAAAGTGACCGGTGCTGAAAGATACAGTTTCAAAAAGATCAATCTTCAATCCAATGTGGGATACAATTTCTTCTGTACCTTCAATGTTTATTAAGTTCTTCACAAACTGAAGATCGCTCAGAGTTGATTGATATTCCCAACCTGTTGTATCTCTATCTATTAAAATATCATCTGCTTCAACAGTTAAGGAAAAGTTTAATACTTCCATCTGGAAATTATCACCAAGTATATCGAATCCGGTGGAAATGCCGTAACCAAGTCTATCCATTCTTGGAAGCGGATCAGCCTGAGCAGGATCTATATAATATACTTCATCACCAATATTAGATTTTGAATATCCAATCGAGAAATTAAAATCTGGTTTAAGTAGCATATCGCCTTCCAATTCGATGGAAATATCTTCGTCGATCAATTTAAACACTGGAACATTAATCAGTAAACCAAAATCAACCACATTTGGCTCTGCTTTACCCATTCCTTGTTCTTCACCGGTGGGTCTATCTGAAAGAATAGAAGTAACACTTTTAAATGTAAAGCCGGCATTAAATTGAACACCATAATCAACTCCAACTCCTAAAGAGTATGCATTATAACTATCCTTTGAAGAGCTTGTACCTATAATATTTCCATTCTCATCCCTAATCGCAAATTCGCCAAAATCAATTTCAAAATTAGAATAACCAAATCCCACACTTAGTGGAAAGTCGATTAATTCCTTAAAGTTATATCCCAGATTGAACGCTAACCCATTTAATTCTAAATCTAAATTAAATGAAGGTAACCATTCAAGTTTTGATGGATAAAAGATAATTGAAAAATTATTGTTCTGGCTTGTGTAACCTAGTTGTGCGGGATTCCATAAAAATCCAAATGGGTCTTCTGTTGGTAGGGCAGTGCCAGTTTGTCCCATTGCAGCAAGTGATGGTGATGGCTGAAGTAATAAAAATGGAACAGCAGCTTCTCCCTGTGAGAATGTTTTATTTGTTATTAAAAGAAAGAAAAAAATACTTAGAAAAAGAACTGTGGTTTTCATAAACACTCCCTGAATGATGATAGCAAAATTATTTATGCACAATAAAATGAAATAGATAAAAATGTTTGCCCTAAATTTTATATGTCGCTAAAGCCAATAAGGTCTTTTTAATTTTCTCAGTTGACTAAAGTCAACTGCAATAAATAGCAATAATGCTTTATAATTTATAATTCAACTCCAATTGCAATTTTACCAATTGTCTGTTTTCTAAAATCACCACCGAAAAGTTGTGCATCTGCAATTACTAAATCGACTGAGAAAATATCGTAATTAAATCTTAAGCCACCAATCAGGAATAACGCATTCATTTTATCATTGATATCAAAAAAGTCTTCATCAAAATTTTTATCTGTGTAGTAAAATCCAAAAGATGGAGCAAACATTTCATTGATTCGATAAATACCGCTTGCAGAAAGCTCAAGTTGATTCTTTTGATTGTTGTCATCAGTTTCCCAAAGCATACCAGTGATGAGAGTATTTAGTTTAAAGTTATCAGTTAAGTCGGCAGATACATCTAACTTGAAATCATTTGGAATATAACCAGCAATATTGAAATTGTATAATTGTGCGCCGATATTTGAACCATTTCCAGAGTTAATATCTAGTGAATCTAGTTCGACTATGATAGGTGAAGAAAATTCAACTTGGGTTTCATAACAAAAACCAATTTTTATTTTTCTATTTTCAGAAATATCATAACTATATTGAAGACCAATGTTAAAGTTGCTGCTAACATCTGATGCTGAGACATCTATGAGCCAGAGAGATTCATAAAAATCCATTTTATTGTACGAATATCGAAAACCCAAATCCAGCGAGGAATTTTCGGTTATTAAATCGATGAATGAGTAAGATGCTACTATAGAGTATGAGTAAACTCTTGTTCTGTATTCAACATCAAAAAATTCACCTGTTCCGTCTGGATTTTCAGGAGTTGTTACTTGTATGGAATCAAAATCAAGTGAGCCGTTATACTTTTGTCCAAATCCCAATCCAAAAGAAAAATTATCAAACTTAAAAACAGCACCAGCAGATTGAGGCATCCAATCGTTTTTACGACTTGTACCTATATCAGCAATCCAGCCTTCTTCTATTTTAGAACTGAGTTGATATGATAAACCAAGAGAATAATTATCAAAATTTGAAATGGCGGCAGGATTCATAAATCCAATGTTGGAGATTTCATTATCTATTGATGAGTTTCCTTTAGAGTTAAGTAAGTTTATCCCAAATCCTTGAGGCGCTATTATAGCTTGGGTATCGTTGTTTTGGGAAAAAACAGTTATTGAGATTATTGTGGTTAATAACAAAATATGATTTAGCATGATTCTCCCTTGTAAATGATATCAAAATTATATGAACGATCTTAAATAAAACAGATAAAAATGTTTACACAAAAATATTTATGCACAGTCACAAAGTGGTTTGTGACTGCCAAAGAAATTTTATAAATGAACTCCAATCGCAAGTTTAGCAATAGTTTGTTTTCTGTAATCACCTGAGAAAAGATGTGAATCTGCAATTGCAAGATCAGAATAAAATATTCCGCAATTGATTTTTAGCCCGGCAATTAAAAATACTGCGTCAAATTTTTCATCAAGGTTAAAAAATGCCAATTCATAATCTCGTCCGGTATAGTAAATATTGAAAGCAGGAGAGAACATATCATTTATTTTGTAAACACTGCCAAGAGAAAACTCAAACTGATCATTTAATCTATTGTCATCTTTCTCCCAAAAAATACCAGTACCTGAAGCAAGCAGTTTTATACTTGTGGATAAATCAATCGCAAGATCGATATTAAATATATCTGGAATATTACCTGAAATAATATTTTCAGCCTGAACATTATTAATAGAAAGATAACTGTCTGATTTTCTTATAACCACCGTCATTCCGGATTGAGTTTGATAGTTAGACTCGAACTTAGTATTTGTCATATATGAAATACCAAGACTCGTTTCACGATTCTCGTCATTTTTAACTATGTACTGAATACCAAAAATGAAATTTATTGCATTGTCAGTAAGTTCTGTCAAACTGCCTTGATCGTTTTGTGAGAATTTAACTTGATTGTATGTAGTGTTAAATCCAAGAACCAGTTTAGAACTTTGTGTAAATAATTCATTAAAAGAATAAGCTGCAATGGCGCTGTATGAATACACATTACCTACAAACTCCGTTATATCTGGTGAGCCATAACCTGAACTATTCCAATTAAACTCAGTTTCTATATTGTAACGTTGATTGAATCCAAGCCCAAAGGATAAGTTATCGAATTTGTAAATGGCCCCAACAGATTGCGGCAAAAACTGGTTATTTCTTTTTACAGGGGAATCATTTAGCCAACCATTTTCTATTTCAGGATTAATCTGATAAGAAATACCAAACGATAAACAATCAAAATTTGATATTGAAGCAGGATTAATAACTCCAATGTTGGTAACATCATTTATTATAGTTGAATTTCCAGTAGAGTTTAAATATGGAATTCCAAAACCTTGTGGCGGAACAAGCCAATCAATATTATCTGGTTGGGAGTAAACACTAATATTTATTAAAAAGAGAACACTCAAAATAAAATTTTTCATATTGCCCCTTATAAAATAATTCCTAAAGACAGTTTGCCAATTGTTTGTTTTCTGTAATCACCTGAGAAAAGATGTGAATCTGCGATTGCTAAATCGGCTGAGAAATTATTGGAATTGAATTTAAGTCCTGCGGTAATAAATAATGCATTCATTCCTTCATTTAATCGTGAATAAAAATTGTCAGTATATTCACAATCAGTTATATAAAATCCAAGTGAAGGTGTAAACATTTCATTAATCTTATAAACTGCGCTGACTGAAAATTCAATCTGATCTTTAAGTGAATTTGTTTCAGTTGCCCAAAATACTGATGTAAGATTTGCAAGTAATTTAAGATCGGATGCTGCATCAAATGCAAGATCAATTCTTAATTCATCTGGTAAAGTATGCAGTAAATATGAATCGCTTTGTTCTGCAGGTATTAGGACATGGTTAGTATCTTCAGGATCATAAAGTAATATCGCATCGTTATCAATTTCATACTTGGCATCAAAATATGTTTTGCTTTCGTAAGATGCTCCGATTATTAAATGTCGTTGATCATCGAAACTGATTTTATAGTTTAAACCTGCAGCAATATTACTGCTGTAATCTGTTGCACTTCCTGTTATGTCCCATATTTCATCATATCTTTCTAAATAATTTAGTGAATATCTAAACCCAAGAGTTAAATCGTTTGAGGATTGAAGTAATTCTTTGAATGAATAGGATGCAGTTATTGAGTAACTATGAATCATTGATTCCTGTTTCACTTCAAAAAATTCTCCGGTGCCATCTGGTTGCTGAACAGTGGTTACTGGAATTGGATCCATATCCAAAGTTCCATTGTACTTTTGTCCGAATCCCAAACCAAAAGTAAAATCATTCCATTTTAGAATTCCACCAGCAGATTGTGGATAAAAATTATAAACACGACTGGTGCCAAAATCTGCAATCCAAGCCTCATCAATACTTGTGTTAAATTGATATGAAAAACCAAACGAGTAGCTTTCAAACACTGATATACTGGCAGGATTCATAAATCCTAAATTTGAAATATCATTGATAATAGATGAAGTACCTGAGGAGTTGAGTAATTTTATTCCGTAACCTTGAGGCAAAAAACTTATTACGGTTGAACCTTCCCGAGTGTTAGTTTGTGCGGGTGTTTCTGAAACACTAAATAGGATGGACTGAAGAACTAAAAATAAAACTAACTTTTTCATAACGCCCCTGAAAAAATATTTTTCAAAAATGTCATCACGAGCGAAGCGAAGTGATCTGAATATTAAACAGATTGCCACGTCGCTTCGCTCCTCGCAATGACTTATTTAATTATTTTTTTCTCTCTTAAAATTGTTTCAATTGTAATTGCACCAATTTCCTGCAAATCATATTTAACACGTGTGCTTGGTTTTTTAATTTTAATATATCTGCTAAGATCAATTGGAGTTCCAATAACAACAGCATCACATTTTGTATTGTTGATTGTTGTTTCAAGATCTTTTAATTGTGCATTACCATATCCCATTGCAGGAAGAAGTACTCCAATGTTTGGATATTTTTCAAAGGTTGCACTTATAGATTTTACTGTATAAGGTCTTGGATCAACTAATTCCTTTGCACCAAGCTTTTGTGCTGCAACTACGCCAGCACCGTATTTCATTTCGCCATGAGTAAGTGTTGGTCCATCTTCAACAACAAGAACGCGCTTACCTCGAATCATTTCTGGATGTTCAACTGTAACAGGAGATGCGGCTTCTATAATAGCTGCATTAGGATTTACTTTTCTAATGTTATCTCTTACTGTATTTATACCAGCATTATCAGCAGAATCAATTTTATTAATTACAACTGCATCAGCCAATCTTAATGAAGTGTTGCCGGGATAATATTTCATTTCGTGTCCAGGTCTGTGCGGATCAACAACGGTGAAGGTTACATCAGCTTTGTAGAATGAAAAATCGTTATTACCGCCATCCCACAAAATTACATCAGCTTCTTTTTCAGCTTCGCGCAAAATTGCTTCATAATCTACTCCAGCATAAATGACTCCGCCTCTTGCAACGTGTGGTTCGTATTCTTCAATTTCTTCAATTGTACATTTGTGTTTTTTAAGATCAGCATAAGTTGCAAAGCGCTGTACTTTTTGTTTTACAAGATCGCCGTAAGGCATTGGATGACGAACTGCTACAACTTTTTTACCAGCAGCAGTTAGTACTTCAACAATTTTGCGTGATGTTTGAGATTTACCGCAACCGGTTCTAACCGCTAAAACTGCAATAACAGGTTTTGTGCTTTTAATTTCAGTTTCCGCAGCACCGAGTAAACGGAATGAAACTCCGCATGCATTAACGATTGATGCTTTTGTCATAACATATTCAAATGGAACATCTGAGTAAGAAAAAACTACTTCATCAACTTTTAGTTTTTTAATAAGGGTTTCTAATTCTTTTTCTTCGTAGATCTTTATTCCATTTGGATAAAGTGTGCCGGCAAGTTGTTTTGGATAAGTTCGGCCTTCAATATTTGGTATTTGTGTTGCGGTGAATGCTACAACATTGTAGTCTTTGTTGTCTCTGAAGAAGACATTAAAGTTGTGGAAATCGCGTCCAGCAGCGCCCATTATCAACACGTTCTTACGAGCCATAGAAATACTCTCCTTTGTGCTTTTAGATTTTGTTGTTGTATAAAAATATTTTGATTCATTTTAAATGATATTATTAAAAATTACTGTTACAAATCTAAGGGTTTTTTACAAGAGTTTCCTTGTTATTAGTGCTAATAATAGCATCCGAAAGGTACTTTTAGAGGAACGGAATTTAAAAAGTGCGTTTAAGTTAAATAGGGCTATAAAATAGATTTGAGTATTGAAAAAATAAATTAGTTAAAAAAATTATTCCTATAGTAATTTTAATAAATTTATGGCATCCGATGGTAAAAAATAAATTTTAAGGAACAGAAATGAAAAATCAAATACAACATTCAGGTTCGATTTTAAAACTTCACTCTAAAAAACATTTTGTTAAAAATCTTACTCGAAGTTTTTTAATTGGATCAGGACTTATAATATTTTCACTTGGGATTGGAGGCATTGGTTATCATTTTTTTGGAAATCTAGATTGGCTTTCTGCATTTCTAAATGCATCAATGATTTTAACAGGTATGGGGCCGGTTGATCCGATGATCAGTTCAGCCGGAAAAATATTTGCAATATTTTATTCACTCTTTAGCGGAGTTACATTTTTAATAATTGTCGGAATTATCTTTGCTCCAATTTATCAGAGATTTCTGCACAAATTCCATTTAGATATTTATACTTCAGCCCAAGAAAATATTGAAGATAAAGAATAGATAAGTTTAGAAAGTGTAAAGAATTTATTTGTAGAAGGCTGTCTTATAATCTAAATATGCAGGATTGTCATTCCCACGAAAGTGGGAATCCATTTTCTCTCATTGTTTTTTGGATTCCCGTTTTCACGGGAATGACACATAAAACTCAATTTATAAGATAGACTCTTAATAGTTATTATTAGTAGAGTTGTTTCACACTATTATTTCAGCAGCATCAACTTTAAGTTTTTAAATTGTTGATTAGCCTGAATTCTTGCAAAATAAATTCCTGAACTTACATTGTTTCCGGAATTGTTTTTGCCATTCCAAATAACCTCGTAAGTTCCTGCTAGCTTTTCTTCGTTAACTAGTGTTGTTATTTCATTCCCGATAATGTCATAAATAACTAATTGCACTCGAGACCCTTCGACTCCGCTCAGGGTGACATTCGGGATGCTGTATCTGATAGAGGTGGAAGGATTAAACGGATTTGGGTATGCGCTCAAACTAAATTCAGTTGGAATAAATTCTTCATCATCTACTGAAACAAGATTATTTGTTGTTCCTGGAGTTGGGGTCATTGTAATCCAATTGTCTGCACCATCTGGCAATCTGCCAAAAGAAATATCAGTAATCTGAGGTCCAAATGAAATTGAATCGATAACGGTTATTCCATCATTTTCAACTAATGCAATAAATTCTCCACTTGCACTTAGTTTAAAGTTTGTATGAATGCCTTGTTGTTCTTGCTGTTCATCGCACCATATTACTAAATACTCGTTAGGATTTAAAACTAAATTTGGCTGAATGAATTGATATTTTATTAAATTATCTTTTTTATCTGTTAAATATCTACCCGTTAAAGTTATTGGATTGGAAGTAGGATTATAAAATTCAATCCAATCATCATACTCGCCATTTGGATCCGCAATTGTGATTCCATTATCGGCCATAAATTCATTGATGACAATTTCATTAGTAATTATTTGTGATGCTCTTATATCAATTGCTTTTTTTCTTGGATAGAACTGCGATTGATTTTGATTATCCTTTACAAAAACAAAAAACTTTCCTGAGTTACCTGCACCAAGCGGAGGAATAATCCCAATCCATCTATCTGCTTCATCAACGTTTTTTGTATTTGAAACTGGTGAATAATTCATCTGATAAATTTGTGTAGTTGATGATCCATTTGTCTGAAAGTGAATTGAAACTTCACTTAATCCATCATTATCAAATGCTGATGCGAATACATAAATAGAATCATTAGGACCCGGATTTTTAGGTTCATATTCAATTTTATACGCAATAGGTTTTGCGCTCTGGTACGATAATAATCCCGGAAGCTGTGAGTTTTTTAGATTAACAAATTCTTTTATGCCATACTTTACGTGTTGATTTGAATATCCTGATTCATTGTAGGAATTAAAAAAATCATTCGTATCAAAACCATAATCAAGTGTTCGGAAGGAATCGCTTAAAGCAGATTGTGCAATCATTGATCTTAAGCTATTAATTTTATTTTCCCAGATTGAAAGTTGATAAACATTTGTCCGGTAAAATTCCAGGAAGTGTGTGTAAAGATTTCTGTACTGAGCATTCTGCATTAATCTTTCTGCGAGCGGGCGATAACCGCCTGAAACTTTTGGGTAGTTATAAGGATTTGCATTTGTCCAGTTAATATTAAACCAATCTATTCCGTAGGTATTGTCGTAATCATAAGGAATCAAATGAAAAATATCTTTGGTTGGTTCATGGTATAAATAATAATTATTCATCAACGACCAATAATCATCCCATTCACCAAAAAGAATGTTCATTGCAAAATATTTTAATACTTCCGGAACTTCTATTACAGATTCAAGCGAATCTGCAAGTGAAGCAGAAGGAGTATTGTTAAGAATTGTAATAAATCTTACAAGCTTAGAAAAATCCCCAATAGATTCATTGGTACTAAGCTCGTATGCCGGTCTGCCATTGTTATTAAGATTCTTGTATAGATTAGGATCACTGCCAAGATAATTTAAATCAGCGGGGTAGAGGCACTTCCAGAGATTTCCAGTATCATCGCCAAAATTTTTGTTTAGAAATTCATCATCAATATGTTCTACGGAAATGTATAAGCCATAATACTGCCCGTTTATATAAACTTCAACGTGGTTTGCACGGCTAACTTTCATTCCAATAGTTTGATAATGATCAAAACACAATTTGCTGCGGATGATTGATGGATCATTATGTTCGCCGTTAAGATTTAATTTATCAACTCCATAAAACTCTCTTCCGGAAATAAACGTATTGAATGAAACTTTAAAAGATTTTTTTGCCGCTTCGCGTGATGTATTGCCGCGTAATCTAAATCCAATTGAATCAACAGTTTCATTTATGAAGGTATTTTGAAAATGAAATGATGCTACAAATTCCGAATCACTTTGAACATTCTGATAAAGCCACTCGATAGCAGTTGGATCTATAGTTATATCAACTCTTGCAACTTGTGAATCATCGTAAAGTTTCCAGCTATCATCTTGCTGAGCATATGAAAAGACAGTAATCAAGAAAACCAGAATTAATGTACCAGAGAAATATTTTTTAAATAAAATCATTATTTATCCAATTATTTTAGATGATTTATAAATGCCAATTTTAAATTATCATATTGTCATGCTCGCGAAAGCGGGCATCTAGTCTAAATTTGTCTTAATTATTGGATTCCCACTTTCGTGGGAATGACAAAACAATTTTAAAATCAATTTGACGTTAACAATTACAGACCAAAGTTCACGAAAAGATTATTAAATTACTATCACAAAAAATTTAATTAGCTTAAAAAATCCATCGAGGAGTTTATGAAAGCATTTTTCTTTTTCTTTATTCTCTCAATTTCAATACTACCGCAAAATAATCCTAAGTTCGAAGAATACTTTTTGGATGAAACATTGCGCATAGATTATTTTCATATTGGCGATGCAAAAACAGAAATGATCACGATTGATAAGATGTTTCGATATGGAATTTGGGCGGGAAGTTTAAATCATCTTATAGATAATTTTAACAATGGTAAGTATTATCTAAAAATTTATGATTATAACTCAGGCAATTTAATTTACTCAAAAGGATTTGATACTTTTTTTGGTGAGTACGCTTCAGGTGATGATGGAGTAAACGGAGTTACAAAAAGTTTTCACGAAACAGCAATTATTCCTTTGCCGAAAAATAAAATTGCATTTGTGTTGGAAAAAAGAGATGAAAAAAATGAATTGAAAGAGTTTTTCAGGACGCTGATTGATCCCAATAGTATTTATGTAATTAAAGATAAAATTTCTGATGCTTCAGTGGAAATACTTAAACCTGTTAATAATGGCGATCCACATAAAAAGGTTGATATAGTTATTTTAGCTGAAGGTTATACAAAATCAGAAAGAGAAAAATTTGAAAATGATTTAAATAGATTTGTTGGATATTTCTTTGAACAGGAACCATATAAATCACAGAAAGATAATTTTAATATTTACGGCGTCTTCAAACCTTCTGAAGAATCAGGAACAGATTTACCCGGTGCAGATATTTTTGTAAACACTGAGCTTAATACAACTTTCTGGTCACTTGGTTCAGAAAGATATTTGATGACAGAAGATAATTTATCAATGCGTAACCTTGCAGCTTTTGTTCCTTATGATGCAATTTACATTCAGGTTAATCATCCACGTTACGGCGGCGGCGGAATTTATAATCAATACTGCACTTACACGACAGATAACCAATTTGCAAAATATTTATTCACCCACGAGTTTGGTCATTCATTTACAGGATTAGCAGATGAGTATTACACTTCGGATGTTGCATATAATGATTTCTTCAAGCCAACTGTTGAACCGGTTGAACCAAACATTACTGCTTTGATGGATCCGAAAAATATTAAATGGAAAAAATATTTGAGTGAAGGAATTGAAATTCCAACACCATGGGAAAAAGAAGAGTTTGATAAATTCAGTTACGAATGGTTAAAAGAAAGAAATAGATTAAACAGTTTTGTATCCGAGTTAAAAAGAAATCGTGCACCCGAAAATGAAATAAAAGCTGCTGAAGAAGAATATGCAATGAAAGATAAAAAGCAATCAGAAAAAGTTGATAAATATTTAATGAGCAGTAAATACTGGAATAAAGTTGGTGCATTTGAAGGGGCCGGCTACCAGCCAAAAGGAATTTATCGTCCAATGCTTGATTGCATTATGTTTTCAAAAGGTGATAAACCATTTTGTAAAGTTTGTGACGAAGCAATTAAAGAAGTTATTGGCAGTTATACGAAATAGTTTATCTCTGCGCCTTAGCGTCTCTGCGTGAAATTGCCTTTTCTTTACCACAGAGACACAGAGTCACGGAGTTGATTTAAGAAGATTGACAATTGAAGAAATAAACCTGGCATCTGTTCCGCAGCAGCCACCAAGAATTTTTAGATTGTATTTTTTATTCAGATCAACCATTCCAATTGCCCAGTTTGCCGGAGAATCAGCATCGAGATTTTCAAGAGTATCAAGTTCTTCCGGACTTTTACTTGAAGCATTAGCCTGAATACCAAATAATCTTTTCTTTAAAATAGCATCTTCATCATTAAGATTAATAAATGATTTGTGAAGTACATCCGGATGAATACAATTTGTTAAATAAAATAGTGGCGGAGTTGAAACTGATTCATCAATAATTCTAATCGCATCGGTTAGAAGATTGCCATCAAGTAATTTGCCGTTATCTCTGATTACGAAACTTATTACATAATCTATTTTTGTTTCGCTCATTGCTTTTGCAATTCCAATAGCTTCTGTTAAAGCTGGAAGGGTAGAAGCAAAAAGAAAATCAACTCCTGCATTTGCAAGAATCTGCATTTGTTCTTTATGAAAATGATAAGAATCGTTTTCACTTAACGCTTCTTCAGGTTTGTATGCATCACCTTTGCAGCCAGTTAATCCGCCGATAAAAATCTTTTCAGAAAAATTGCCGTATGATTTTCTAATGGTATCAACAAATAAAAAAGCATCAGTGTTGATTGTCTTCATATCAACATTAGCTATTTTTGTTCTTTCTTTATTCGTCCGCCAGGTTGGAGTTAACAACATAATTGGCAAGTCTGATGATTCAGCAATATCAAGATATTCGCGGTAGATTTTTTCTAATAAGGATTTTCCCGCTTCATCATAAATCATAGGTGCGTTTGATAAAGCATCATCAAGCGGATAATTGAACTCCCGCTTTAATCTTTCGATTATCAGAGCCTTCAGTTATTAAATGCGGGTAATAATTTATTGCTTCTTTAAAATCCATAAAGTCAGTTAAGATCTATACTATTGAATAACAGATTTTTTACGCTAACATATTCACTTTTATCAAAAACTGAAAAACTATTTAGATCATCAAGATTATCATCCCAAGTAAAATTATTATCCACTTTAATAAAACCATTTATTGCTTTTAAGTAATTAGATTCAATACTAGTCCAGAGTTCTTCAGATAGTTTTTCTCCTTCGCGAGTTCCGGTTATAATTACTTTTGGCTGATTTTTACTTGTGGTGTTAAATCTAACAATAAGGTCATTTAGTAATTCAGTAATCTTAATGGCATTTTCCATTCTTGGAATATAAACGCAGCCATTTTCCCCAAACTCAGCAGCTTTTAATGCAAGATTAGCTGCTTGCGGAAGAGTAATAAAATACCTGATCATTTCAGGATGGGTTAAAGTAACTGGACCGCCTTTTAATATCTGTCTTATAAAAATTTCAGATACACTACCCCGACTTCCTATTACATTACAAAGTCGAGCAATTATAAAATCAGTTTTATTTCTTTTACTAAACCTATTTAATATTATCTCAGCAGCTCTTTTTGATTTTCCCATTATGCTGATAGGATTAACAGCCTTATCTGTTGATATGAAAACAAATTTACTGACATTGAATTCCATTGATAAGGAAGCAATTTTAAATGTACCAAGAATATTTACTCGTAAAGCTTCTTCAGGAAAAATTTCTAAAATGTGAATGTGCTTGTAGGCTGCAACATGGAACACAATATCCGGTTTAAAGTTTAAGAAAACATTCCTAAGTGAATCTTCTCTGCTGACATCACAAAGATAAATTTTAACTTTTAACTCTGTTTGATCCTGTAATTCAAATTTTAGATCATTAAGTCCGCTTTCATTAATATCTAACAAAGCGATTGCATCAGGCTTTAAAGAACTTACCTTTTTGGATATTTCTGACCCTATGGATCCGGCAGCACCTGTTATAAGAACTCGTTTGCCTGTAAAGACTTTTAATTGTTCAATTTCAGTATCACTATTATTTTTCGAACCATTAAACTTAGAAAGCAGCTCATTAAAAAGTTCTGAAGAACATTCAGGGTAGAACATTTAATCTCCAATTATTTTTATTTCCATATTTCCCTTACAAGGTAAAAGGCTTCTGCAGCGTTAACAAATACAGAACTTCCCCTAAAGTATGCCAGGTTTTTTATTTTCTCATTAGATCTTGGGTGAGGCGATTTTTTTAATTCATAATCATAAAAAGAAAGTAGTTCTAATTTCTCATTAAGTACATCTGATATATCTACAAAATAATTTGGGTGAAAAACGCAGTTTCCCCATTCTGTAGAAGCAGGAATTTCTGTACAGAGAATTTTAGAAGGAACTTTTTCATTAATAGGTCTAAAAGCAGTAAGAACAGCTTCTAAAGTTATTTGATGATCTTTATTAACATCACCACTAAAGTGAGTATAAACAACATCAGGCTCAATATCTTTTGCGAATGATTCAATTGATTTAACTATTTTGAGTAACGGGTATGTATCTAACATTTGATCGTAAAAACCATCAACCAGAATTTTGGCAGCATTCAGTTTGCTTGCTAAAAGTTTAGCTGACTTAATTCTTCTTTTGACAGAATGATCATTCAAAAATTTTGCTTTAGCTTTTTTTAAGCGTGCTGAATGACCATCTGTAAGGATGTGAATAAATATTTTATCTCCGGCATTTCTATGCTTTATTAATGTACCGCCCATACCAAGAATTTCATCATCGGGATGAGCAACAACAACAAGAATATTCATAATAGATTCCCAGGTTACTTTAGTAAAATCATTTTATTTGCTTGAACAAATTCTCCGGCGTTTAATTGGTAATAATAAACTCCACTTGGCAATCCGCCATCGGCGGAAGAATTTACAATGTACAATTTAGAATGAACACCAGCTTCTTTATATTCATTTACTAAAGTTTCAATCTCTTCTCCAAGCGAATTGAATATTTTTAGCGAAACAAATTGCTTACTGGCTAATGAATACTGAATATTAGTGGAAGGATTAAACGGATTTGGAAAATTCTGTTCTAGAGAAAACTTTCCTAGGGGAAGAATTTCAGTTTCAACAATGTTTGAGTATTCAAAAGTTCCATCAAAATCAATTTGCTTTAACCTGTATTGATATTTTGCAGCTGATAAGTTTTCATCTTTATAAAAATAGGTTTGTGGTTCAGTTGTAGTTCCATTTCCATTTGCAAATCCAATGTTCTCCCAATCTTCACTTCTTGTTTTTAGCTTCTTGCGTCTTTCGATTTGAAATCCAGAGTTATTTGTTTCAGTTGCAGTTGTCCAATTCAAAGTAACATCATCATCAACAACAGAAGAAGAGAAGGAGAGAATTTCAACCGGAACAGGTTCATTAAGTAGGTAAACTCCATTATAGGAACCAACATAAACATTATCCAGTGAATCGAGTGAGATACAAGTTAAGTATGTATTTTCAACTCCACTTTGAACTGATTGCCAGGTTACACCATCATCAAATGAAATAAACAAACCTCTTCCTGCTGCAAGAATGGTATTATTTTTAGCAACTTTTATATCAAACACAGTACTGATTATTGTAGGTGGAATAATTTCTATCCAAGTAATTCCATTATCTGTAGATTTGTATAGACCGTAGTCCGATCCGGCATAAAACGCACCATTGTTATCTACAGAAACCGCACGTGCATGCTGATTAGCTAAACCTGATTCAATAAACCCAATTCCATTATTAGTAGATATGTATATTCCATTGCCATAGGTCGCTGCTAAAACAATTCCATTTCCATTGCTCACCATATCTTTTATCCAGCTAAACGAACAAGGTTGGTTTACCCATTGAATCCCCGCATTAGTGGTCCAGAAAAACTTACTAAATTCACCACAATATATTTTATCAGTCTGATCGATGTATAAGCAAGTTAATCCGGATTGAGTGTTGTTTCCAACTCCTATGTGCGACCAGGAATTACCAGAATTAGTTGATACAAAGAGAGATTTATTTATCACATTACCATGAACTGAAGCTAATATATTACCATCAGAAAGAAACTCTAAACCATTTACATCATAACTGTTGTCTGTGTCTATTAATTCAAATTGTTCCCAGCTCAATCCTTGGTTTGTAGAACGAAAAATTCCTCCATCTGAGGTTCCAACAAAAAATTGTGAATTATTTGTGAAGTTTATAGACGTTATTTCTAAATGTGTTATACTATTATTTGGTTTTGTCCAATCCAATCCCAAATTCTGACTATAGAATACACCACCACTCGTTGCTAATAAAATTTTTCCATCTGCTGTTTTACTCAAAGCATTAAATTCAAAATTCGGGATTTGAGAACTTGTAAGTTCCCAGTTTGTGCCGGCATTAGTTGATCTATAAATCCCGGCATTTTTATAAGATACAAACAAAGTATTATCTGAAAATTCAAGCCCGCTTACCTCGTCATTTGGTAAACCTGTATTACATTGTATCCAGTTTTCACCTTCGTCTGTAGATTTGTACATAAATCCAGAGTAGATTGCTGCTGCATAAATAATATTATTATCATCAATCGTCAGATACTTTATAAAAGATTGCATCTCAGGATTTATTAATTGCCAGCTTACACCATCGTTAGTTGATAAATATACTCCGTTATACGCAGCAGCAAATATTTTATTCCCGAATCCTGTTACAATTGAATTAATATAATTGTTTAGTAGATCAACAAATACCCAGGACAATCCATTATCTGTTGAAGAATAAATTCCACCACCATCACAAGATAGACAATCAGTTTTGGCGCCAGATAACAATTTTCCACTTTGTGTTCTGGTAATAGTTAATACATCATCAAATGGTTTGATGCTGTTACCTCTTAGTTCCCAATTGTTACCGCTATCGGAGGAATATAAAATTTGATTAACTGTGCCGAATGCAAAAATTTCTTGATTAGAGATAACATTTAATTTTGGTATAAGAAAGAAATCTGTTTGATATAAGGATTGCCAGTTAACTCCATTATCAGATGATCTGAAAATTTTGCCTTGTGATGTTGTTGTAAATAAATTGCCTGAAGAGTCGGCATCAATCGAAAGAATGTTTCCGGGCATTTGTCCGCCCATACTGGTGAAGTATAGTTGCTGGGCTTGTGCTGAGTTTATGACAAGAAATAAAATGAATAAGAATAACTTTTTCATAAAGCACCTCTTCTGGAGAAATGGTCACTTCAAAAGAAACAAATTCGTATATCAATTACAAGTGTTTGCGGGATTTTATTTAATTTCGTTTTGTTAAAATCAAACAAAAAGATTTTTAGAATTATGAAAACAAAACTTGATATTGCAAAAAACTGGCTGCCGCGTTACACCGGAACAAACATCGATGACTTTGGTGATTATCTTCTCCTCACAAATTTTCAAAACTATGTAGATAAGTTTGCAGAAAGATTTAATTGTGATGTGACGGGTATCGGAAGACCAATGCAGACTGCGACTAACTCAAATGGATTATCAATTATAAATTTTGGAATTGGTTCTGCAAATGCTGCAACAATTATGGATTTACTTGTTGCCCGTAAACCAAAAGGAGTTTTGTTTCTTGGAAAGTGCGGCGGATTAAAACGATCAACAGAAATCGGGCATTTTATTCTTCCAACTGCTGCAATACGTGGAGAGGGAACAAGTGATGACTACAAACCAAAAGAAGTTCCTGCTTTGCCTTCATTCAAACTTCATAAATTTGTATCAGATAAAATTATCCAACGCGAGTTAGAGTATCGTACAGGTGTTGTTTACACAACAAACCGCCGTGTTTGGGAATGGGATGAAGAATTTAAACAATATCTAAAAAAACTTTCTACAATTGCCATCGATATGGAAACAGCAACTTTGTTTATTGTTGGATTGGTAAATGAAATTCCGCGTGGTGCTTTATTATTGGTTTCTGATATTCCGATGATTCCGGAAGGAGTAAAAACTGAAGAATCTGATAAAGTTGTAACAGAAAAATTTGCTGATCTTCATCTTGAAATTGGAATTGAAGCAATGACAGAACTAGGAGTAAAGGGAGAACAGATAAAACATTTTACGTACTAGAATAGCGAAAGAGTTTAGTTTTACTTTTTTTTAATGTAATCGATTATTAAATGTCAGTCTTCGACAATTCGCCACGACGAACAGACTGACATTAAAATTATTTGAAATTTTTCATTTTGAATAAAATCTATTCTTTCTCAACTTCTTTTTCTATTATAATCTTCTTTACCTTTTTACCGTCTTCTTCTTTTATATCTACATTAACTTCAATTTCTTTTTCGGATTTCATTTTCTCTAAATATTCATCAGCGGCTTTACCTTCGTAAACTTCAATATTTTCTTTACCATCTTCATTTGTTGTTACTTTTACAATCTTTTTTCCACCATCATCAGAAACAATAACTTTCTTTTCAATTCTTTTTATATCTGCATCATCTGAATCGAAATCTTCATCAACGAAAACTAATACTTCATCTTCCGAATCGTTATCAAGATCTTTGATTATAATTTTTTTTGTTAAACTATTATCCGTAAAAACTTTTCCATCCTTTGTTGTGAACGAAAATGAATTAACTTGCTTATCCTTTTTCAAAGCAGAAAAAAGTTCTTCAGCTTCATCACCGCTAAATGTAAATACTTTTCCTTCAGATTTGATAACAATTTCATCAACTTTGCCATTAATGTCTTTAAGCATTTTCTTGGTTTCTGATTGAGCAAAGGTAATGAAAGGGGAAAGTAAAAATATTGCAAAAAGTATAGTTCTTCTATTCATTAGATAACTCCTTGATTTATTAACACAAATTTGGACGGAATTTCTCAAATTATGTTCCCGTAAATATTTTTATGTTAATATGGATTAAATTCTCCGTCTAAAACCTTCACCCATTACTTCATGCACATTGCTAACCGTTACAAAAGCTTTTGGGTCTACCTTTTTGATTATACTTAGCAATTTTGATAATTCTTTAAGTGTTACAACAGTAGTAAGCATTTCACGGTCAATATTTCTGTAAAGTCCGCGTGCTTTTATTGCAGTTGCCCCACGACTGAGATCATCCATTATTGCTTTGGCTATATCTTCGTTTTTATCTGAGATAATATTAACTGATCGTGCGTAATCAAATCCGTCAATAATTACATCAACTAAACGGCTGGAAATAAAAAGAAGGAACATTGCATAAAAAGTCAGTATAACTGCAGAACGATCACCGGCAAGTCCTTTAAAATCAATTATAAATCCTGCAATAAGAATTACAAAAAAATCAGTAAACATTATTGCCATTCCTGGTTTCGTTCCAAATCTTTTCTGCATAATGGCAGCTACAATATCTGAACCACCAGTGGTAGCCTTAAATTTAAATATTATTCCAAGTCCTAAACCAAGCAACGCAGCGCCTATCAATATTAAAAACATAAAATCATTTTGCTGAAGATCTTTAATTGTAGATGTATCCTGCAAACGAATGAATGAAAATCCTGGAATATCACCTCTAAAAAAATCTATGAAGAAAGAGTTAAGTGAAAATCCAAAAAAAGTTCTTACACCAAATTCTTTTCCAAGTTCTTTAACTCCCCAAATGTAGAGAGGTATGTTAAGTACCCAGATCATTAATCCAACAGGTAAACCCGTTAAGTAGTGAACACTCATCGATAGTCCGCTTACTCCACCGGGAACAACTTTTGCATCAACTAAAAAAATTCCAATTCCAATTGCCATAATTGCGGCACCAAATGCTATAGCTGCGTATTCGAAAATGGTGTATAGGTTGGGTTTTATTTTGCTCATAAGAATCTCTTTAAAATTTAAATTGCTTTTATCAAAGTTAACGATTGCAATTGATTTGCGGAAAGTTGTACAGAAAAGGATATTAATTTATAATTGAAGATAAAAAATACTCAAAGAATACGTTTAATTGTTCTAAAAACAGTTTAACTTTGAGTACACAAAAAAAATCTTCGAGAGAAAAATGAAAAGATCCATACTAACTGTATTGTCATTGTTCTTGGTCTCATTTATAACCAACGCTCAATATTTAAATGTAAGAATTGATGATCCAACCAGTAATCAACCTGAAGAAGTATCAATTGCAATAAATCCAACAAACCCAAATTATATTTCAGCAGCGGCAAACATAAATCATTTTTTCAGATCAAGTGATGCCGGATTAACTTGGCAGACATCTTATTTAACTTCATCATTTGGAGTTTGGGGTGATCCAAGTGTGGTTTATGATGAACTTGGAAACTTGTACTTTGGTCATCTTTCAAATCCACCTTTCCCTGGCTATTGGATTGATAGAATAGTTGTGCAGCGTTCAACTGATAATGGAATGAACTGGAATGATGGTGCTGGAGTGGGGTTTTTAAATCCTAAGAATCAGGATAAAGAATGGCTTGGTGTTGATATGCATAGTCCAAATTACAAGGGAAATATTTATATGACCTGGACTGAATTTGATAATTATGGAAGCAGCAGTCCAAGTGATTCATCAAGAATTAAATTTTCCCGTTCTACAGATCGGGGATTAAATTGGAGTAATGCAATTACAGTTAGTGATAGAAGCGGTGATTGTATTGATGAAGATAATACTGTTGAAGGTGCGGTTCCATGCGTTGGTCCGAATGGAGAGGTTTATGTTAGCTGGGCAGGGCCGTTAGGATTAATGTTTGATAAATCTACAAACGGCGGAACGAGTTGGAATGTTGATAAATTTGTAACCACAATTCCAGGTGGATGGGATTATGCTGTTCCGGGAATTTATCGCGCTAATGGTTTACCTGTTACTGCCTGCGATACAAGCCAATCACCGTTCAGAGGTAATATTTATATAAACTGGACTGACCAAAGAAACGGAACCGGCAATACGGATGTATTTCTTTGTAAATCTACGGATGGCGGAAACACGTGGAGTAATGTAAAAAAGGTCAATGATGATAATACAACAAGACATCAATTTTTTACCTGGATGACAATTGATCAGACTACAGGAATTATATATTTTGTTTTTTATGATAGAAGGAATACTGCAAATAATTTTACTGATGTTTTTGTTGCAAGATCAACCGATGGCGGAGAGACATTTACAAACTTTAAAGTAAGTGAATCCTCGTTCAATCCATCCTCAAGCATATTCTTCGGTGATTATACAAACATTGCCGCAATGAATAAAATGGTTTATCCTATTTGGATGAGGCTGGATGTAAATGCACTTACTGTTTGGACTGCTATTGTAAATGATTCATCTGCAATTATTCCTGTAGAGCTAAATAGTTTTACTGCAAGTTTAACTGATAGAAAAGTAAATCTTTATTGGCAAACAGCAAGCGAGTTGAATAATCGTGGATTTGAAGTTCAGAGATTAAAAGATTCAAAGATTGAAGAATTAAAAGACTGGGCAACGATTGGTTTTGTTAATGGAAATGGAACTATGACAGAAACATCAGATTATGCTTTTATAGATGAGCCAATTCAGTCGGGGTTATATTCATACAGATTAAAGCAAATTGATTTTGATGGAAGTTTTAAATACTCAAGTGAGGTTGATGTTAATTTTATTTTCGCAAATGATTTCCGAATATCCCAGAACTATCCAAATCCATTTAATCCAAGTACAACGATTGAATACCAAATTCCACAAGCATCTTTTGTAACAATTAAAGTTTATGATGTACTTGGAAAGGAAGTTGTAACTCTTATTAACGAAGAAAAACCTTCCGGCATCCACGAAGTAAATTTTGAACCAAAAGAGTTAACAAGTGGGCTCTATCTTTATAAAATATCTGCTGGTGGATTTGAGCAAACAAAAAAAATGTTATTTTTAAAATAATCGATTAACACTTCGTTCATCATATTCCATTTATTAGCAAAGCCGTCAGAAATGACGGCTTTTTATTATTACTGAAAATTTCTTTATTCAATTGTCTCAGTTCTGATAATAGATAAACTAGTTTCATTAGAAAAACAGCCAAACAGTTACGGTATGGTGTTTGTCGATTATCAACAATTAGTAATTATCAAAAAGGAGCAAATATGAAAGTAAGTGGAATACTGGCAACCGTTCTTTTAGTAGTAATAATCGTCTCACTACTTCAATCTGAACCTGGTTTTAATGGAACAACCGCAGGTTGTAGTGGTTCGGGATGTCATACCATGCTATCAGGAAATGTTACTGCCACTGTCTTAAGCAGTAACCAGGTTCAAATTACAGTAAGTGGTACAACAAGCCGTGTTGCAGGAGAACTTGTTAATTCAAGCGGCGTTGTTGTTGCAGTTATTAATTCTACTACTTCTAACCCTTTTATTTTAACAGCTCCATCAGGAGGAACTTACACTGTTAATGCTGGTTATAAAAGCCCAAATTTAAGATGGGGAACTACAACTGTTAATGTTGTTGCCGCACCTGTTGCACCAAGTGTTTTAAACTCTAATGCGATCAGCAACTCACAAATTAATATTAGCTGGACGGATAATTCAAATAATGAAGATGGTTTTAAGATAGAAAGAAAAACTACTTCCAGCGGAACTTATTCTGAAATTGCTCAAGTTGGTCCTAATATCGCAACATATAACAATATAGGATTAGCAGGTGGAACCCAGTATTGTTATCGTATTCGTTCATACAACACCGCAGGAAATTCAACGTATTCAAATGAATCTTGCAACACTACCTTACCTGATTTACCAAATGTTCCGATAAATCTTGTTGCAAGCATAATACAAAGTCCTTTATCAGTTGAACTTGTATGGACAGATAATTCCACAACTGAGGAAGGATTTATCATTGAGAAGGAAACTCTGACTGATGCTTATGTTGTTTTAGATACAGTTTCAGCTAACACCACAACTTATCAGGATCTGGATGTCACCTTCCAAACTTACAACTATCGAATGAAAGCATTTAATATTACAGGTTCTTCAGAATACAGTGCTGTTGCACAGGTTTCGGTTCCTGTTGAGTTAATAAGTTTTACTGCCAATGTTATTACAAATAAAGTTAATTTAATTTGGAAAACTGCAACTGAAACTAATAACTCAGGTTTTAATGTGGAAAGAAAAAGCCTTGTAGATTCTGAATGGAATACTTTATCCTTTATAAAAGGATTTGGAACTACAACTGAACCACAATCTATTCTTTTAATGATGAAAACATTTCTGCGGGAAAATATTTTTACAGATTAAAACAAATAGATTTTAATGGAATGTATGAATACTCAAATGAGATAGAAGTTCTAGTTAATGCGCCGAATAATTTTTCTCTAAATCAAAATTATCCGAATCCATTTAACCCAAGCACCTCAATTGAGTTTCAACTTCCTAAAGAATCATTTGTTACATTAAAAATTTATAACATTCTTGGAGTGGAAATTGCAATTCTTGTAAATGAGCAGAAACCTGCCCCTTTTCATAATATCTAACTTACTCAGATTCAACTTCAGCAATATCCAGAATTGATTTTGGTACTTCCGGTTCACCAGCATAAAAATTTTTATCAACTTTTCGTGTGTAACTCCAGCGATGAAGCCAGCTAATTCCACCTCTGCCAATAAATGTATCTTCAGTTTTGTATGCTGTATCTGTTAAAGCTTCCTTTAAAGAAATAAAAGCATAATTTCTTTTTAATAATTCTTCAGCTAATTCATTAAAGTAATCTGCGTTTATCATATTAGCGTGAACAAGCAGGATTTGTTTTATTTCTCTTCCAAATAATTTTACTGATTGATTTTCAAAGTAAATTGTTTTATCAATCATATAACTAACATATTCGGAACCAATCTGTTTCATCAATTCAAGATCATTTTTGTTATATGCATTTTCATAAGCGCGGGCATAAATCCATTCACCGTTATCTATACTGACAGGAGCAATTGTATAATTGTGTTCTTTTAGAAAATCTTCTAAAGCTTTCTTTTTCTCTAATGAATTTCCTGTATGCAAATAAGGATGTCTGAAGAATTCTAACTTTTTATTTTTTTGTGATAATAATTCTTTTGTAATTTTTTCACCTTTAATAATATCAGCAAAGAACTCTTCATTTTCTGTGTTGTGATAATCAGGATGAGAGAATGTATGATTACCAAGTTCAAGATCAGCATCAACCCAAAGTTGTAATGCTTTTAATCTTGTAGAATCCAATACATCATTTACATAAAGTTTGTACTCGTTTACAAATCCAATTGCTGGAATATTATACGTTTTAATTGTGTTAAGAAGTTTTTGTGTTTGTTCAATCCATTGGTTTCCATCTTCAAAATATTTTGTATTCATCGGAAGATCATCAAAAGTAACAGATACATATCTATTAATATCATTTTGTTGAGATAAAATTGAAGATGCAAAAAATGTAAAGACAATAAGAGTTTGGAAAAGCCTGGTCATAATTTCCTTTAATAATATTTCCTGCAAAGATATGAAAATAGAATTTAGGAAAAATAAAATTATCAGGATACAAAATTGTATCCTGATAATTATGATAAGTTATCTTCCAGCAAAGTGGTTTAATCGTTTTGCATTTTCTACAAGCTGAACAAACTCTTCTCGGTATCCAAATTCATCTTCACCAAGATTCGATTCTGCAAGTTCAAGAACATATTCAAGATTCGCCTCGCCTTTGTAATCTGAATCTTTAAGTATCATTCCAAACATTGCAACAGCAGCCGAGAAATTAAAATTAATGCCTGGCTTCTCTTTTAATGAACTAAATAAAACTGGTTGAGAAATTAATTTACTTTCAGTGCCATCAGGATCTTTGTATCTGAATTTAACAGTTAATATTTCATCTGTGTTTATTGCAGATTCTTTTATCGCTATAACTTGATATTTTAACTGAGATTGATTTATTTCCTTAATATCATGCAAGGTGATTTCATAAAGCGCTGTTACTGTATGTCCTGCACCAATTTCACCACCATCTTTTTTGTCGTCATCAAAGTCTTCATCATTAAGTGCACGATTTTCATAACCAACTAATCTATACTCTTTTACTTTTGCGGGATTAAATTCAACTTGAATTTTTGAATCTTTTGCAATTGTAAAAAGTGTAGCACCAAGTTCATTTACAAAAACCTTTTTTGCTTCCATAAAATTATCAATGTAGGAATAATGTCCATCACCATCATCAGCTAGTTTTTCTAATCTTGAATCTTTTAAGTTTTCTCCGCCAAATCCAAGAACTGATAAGAAAATTCCTTTTTGTTTTTTATCCTGAATGAATTTTACAAGTTCATCTGTGTTTGAAATACCAACATTAAAATCTCCATCAGTTGCAAGAATTACTCTGTTATTTCCATCACTCATAAAATTCTGTTCTGCAATTTTATATGCTAGTTGAATTCCAGCGCCGCCTGCTGTACTTCCACCAGCTTCAAGATGAGATATTGCATCAAGAATCTTTTCTTTATCGTAACCATAAGTTGGTTCAAGCACCATTCCAGTTGATGAAGCATAAACAACAATTGAAACTCGGTCATCACTTCGTAACTGTTTTGTTAAAAGTTTAAAAGCTCTTTTAAGTAATGGCAATTTATTTTCTGGCTCCATAGAACCTGAAACATCAATCAGAAAAACTAAATTACTTGGTCCAGCCTGATCGCGTTTTAATTCTTTTCCTTTAATTCCAATGTGAACAAGTAGATTATCTTTATTCCATGGACAATTAGAAAGCTCAGTGTAAATTTTTACAGGGTCATTTTCCGGTGAAGGATAATCATAATCAAAGTAATTTATAAATTCTTCAACGCGCACAGCATCTTTTGGTGGAATCTGCATTGCAGTTAAATATCTTCTAACGTTTGTATATGATGCTGCATCAACATCAACTGCAAAAGTAGAAAGTGGAGTCTTGAATGATTCTTTAAATACATTCTCATCAACTTTTTCATATTCTTCTGCATTTGGTTTTATGTAACTGTAGCAGGCTTCATATCCACCAGCTTGAATCTGAACTCCATCAACATAGTAACCGGTTCCATCGCTTCTTGCGCCCCTCACAAAAATATTTTTATCTTGAACAACTCCCGATTGGAGAGGAATTAAATTGTCTATCCCTCTTACCGGTAAATTTTTAATTTCATCGGAGCTGATTACTTTGCAAGTGTTAGTTGATTTTTGTTCAAAATATTTTTTGTCAACAACAACTATTTCTTCAAGTATAAAATCACTTTCAAGTTCAAAGTTTAATTCAACTACTTGAAAGTTTTTTACAACTACATCTTTTTGTTCAAAAGATTCATATCCAACGTAGGATGCTTTTATTGTATAAGTTCCTGCTGGAATATTTTTGATTATATAAAAACCATTTAGATCTGTAGCAGCACCCCATTGCTCGGATTGCACAACAACATTAGCTCCAATTAAAGCTTCTGTTGTAGTTTTGTCTGTAACTTTTCCTTTAATGCTTCCGCCACCAGCAAATAAAGGAAAGGAAAATAAAAGCAGCACAAGAAATTTTGTAAAGAATGACATATGGACCTCCCGTGATTGGTTGATTGGGTTTCACAAGCCATTCTAACTTTTTATAAAAGTTATTTCAAACTACTTTTTGAGTTTTTTAGGGTATTAAATCAGTGTTATTATTGTAATGAAAATATTTGATAAAGATGAACCTCAAACAAAACTTAGAAAATCATTACATTGCTTTTGATAGAACGAAACTTGAACCTGATCCGCTTCAGTTCCTTCATAAGTTTAAAGATGAAAAAGATATTGAGATAGTTGGATTGATTGCTTCAATCTTTGCATACGGTAATGTTAAGCAGATTGAAAATACTTTGAAGAAATTAATAATTGTGTTTGATGGAAAACCTTATTCATTTATCAAAAATTTTTCTTTAAGCAAAGACTCAAAAAAAATCTCTGGCATTAAACATAGATTTTATTCTGAAGATGATGTGTTAAAATTGTTTATGATCATAAACAAAGAGATTAAAAAGCATAAATCAATCAAGCAAATATTTTTACAAGGTTACAATATTTCTGATGAAAATGTAAAAAACGGAATATCAAATTTTTCAAATCACTTCTTAAACTCTTTTTTAGAAACATTTGGTGAAATTTCTGCTGGCATAAAATTTATGTTTCCTTTACCGGAAAAGGGAAGTGCGTGTAAACGGATGAATCTGTTTCTCCGATGGATGGTCAGAAAAGATGAACTTGATTTTGGCTTGTGGAAAGAAATTTCAACCTCTAAACTTGTTATACCGGTAGATACACATATTGCGAGAATCAGCAGAGCATTAAATTTAACAAAAAGAAAAAACGCAGATTGGAAAATGGCTGAAGAGATAACACGTAACCTGAAAAAATTTGATTCAGAGGATCCCATAAAATATGATTTTGCAATCTGCCATATTGGAATAAGAAAATTAAAGTTTTAAGTTTATTATCATAGAAAGTTTGAAAGAATATCAATGAAAAGAATTACTGAAGATAGTTTTCCGTTTAAATATTTATTGTATTTCCTGGCTGTTGCAATTATTATTTCAATTGCGGGTTACCTTATTTATAATGATAGAAAAAATGCCATAGAAGATGAACTGTATAGGCATGTTGCAACGATTAAAGAGATAAAGCTTGCTCAGATAGAGAAAGAACAGCTTCAAAGAAAAAAAGCTATTGCTTCTTTTCTTCTACTTCCGGAAATAAAAAATGATTTAAAGACTTTATTTACTAAAAAACAATCTCCCGCATTATTGAATAACATTAATAAGTGGACCAATGAAATAAAATATGATTTTGAATTTGTAAGCATTAACATATTTAATAAAAATGCAGATCTGCTTTATTCATCAGATAGCACTCACGCAATTTTTGATCACTTTTTGAAACATGAACTAGTAGTAATGCTTCAAAAGGATTCTTCAGCACTTTCAAATCTTTATTTAGGCGATAATAAAAAACTTTTGCAGGCTATCATTACACCAATTAAAAATGCAAATGTAATAGTTGGTTATTTATGGACTGAAATTTCATTTTTTGAATATCTGCATCCAATAATATCCTATACCAAACAGGAAACTGAAGATGTTGAATACATCCTGCTTAAAAAGCAAAGTGATTTAGGATTTATACTTAGAGATATTGAGGAAGACAATGAATTTAAAATCCGAACAATCCCAATAAGTAAACAAGATAAAAATGAACTTGAATCATTTATAAAGACAAAAGATTTTTTTAATGATGCAAAATTTAAGGGATCAAAAATATTTGCATCAGTAAATGAGATTCCGGGAACTGATTGGATATTACTGGCAAAAATCAATCAGGCAAAAGTTGCAGAATCCACAAAGAACGCTGCTCTATTAGTCTCAATAATTTCGGTTTTGTTAATCATACTTTCTGCAAGTATCACATATGCAATATGGAAGCGAAGTCGGTTGCATTTTTTAACTCGTACATTTGCATTAAGAAAAGAAAAAGATGCGTTAACTGAGCGATATACGTCTTTAACAAAGTATGCTAATGATATGATACTTAGTGTTGATAAGAATGGAAAAATTTTAGAAGCCAATCAAAAGGCTTTTAATACTTATGGATATTCAACTGATGAATTGCTAAAAATGGAATTGCTTGATCTTAGTTTTGATAGAAAAAAAGATGTCGAGGTTATTTTCTCTTCAATAAATAATCCTAATGGAATTCTCTTTGAAACAAATCATAAAAGAAAAAACGGAACAATCATTCCTGTGGAAATAAGTGCAAAGTTAATTAAGCAAGGCGATGAGGAAATTCTTTTAGCAATAATTCGTGACAATACTGAAAGAAAAAAACTTGAACTTGATTTAATACTTGCAAAAGATAAGGCTGAAGAAATGGATAGACTTAAAACAACATTTCTTTCGAATATGAGTCATGAACTTAACACACCTATGAGCGGTATAATTGGATTTTCAGAATTGCTGCTTTCTGAAATGGATAATAAAAATCATCGTGAGATGGCAAAGATAATTCACAATAGCGGTAAACGATTAAATGAAACTCTTAATTCAATTCTTGATCTTTCCAAGATTGAATCACAAAAACTTGATTTGAAGATTAGCAGTATTGATCTTATAACAATGATAAAAGAATGTAAATATGTCTTTTCTGATAGTGTAAATAAAAAAGGTTTAAAGTTTAACATTTTGTATGATCAGGAGAAGGTTTTTATCAAATCCGATCAAAATATTGTTCATAAAATCTTATGCAGTATTATAGATAACGCAGTTAAGTACACAAATGAAGGATCGATTACTATAAATATAACTGAGAATGATAAAAATGCCATAATAAAAGTAACCGATACTGGTATTGGGATTCCTAAGGAAAATCTTAATCAAATATTTGAACCATTTAGACAGGGAAGTGAAGGACTTAATAGAAAATTTGAGGGGATGGGGCTTGGGTTGACGATCACTAAAAAATATGTTGAAATACTTGGCGGAAAATTAAATATTGAGAGTGAACATGGCAGTGGAACCGCTATTGAAATTATACTTCCAAAGAATTAGTGTTCTTAAATAATTAAGATTTTAACCAATTATCTTTCTAAAAGATAAAAAATGTGTTGAGAATGATACAATTTCCTGCTTAACTTTAGCCCACTATTTTTAGAGGATGTGTGGCTCTAACCACAATTATAATTGCTCAGTAATAGGAGAAAAAAAATGGCAGAGCAAAAACCATTTGTTCCTTTTGTCTCACCTGAAACCAATATGGCGGAATTCACTATTCGTGCTCTCTTAATCGGATTGGTACTTGCTGTTGTACTTGGTGCCGCAAATGCATACTTAGGATTAAAAGCCGGAATGACAATCGCTGCAACGTATCCCGCTGCTGTTATTGGAATGGCTTTAATCAAATTAATGAAAGGTACAATTTTAGAAGAAAACTTTACCAGAACTGTTGGTTCTATTGGAGAATCAATTGCTGCTGGAGCAATCTTCACTTTACCCGCATTTTTTATTGCAGGTATTTGGAATCCTTTCTTTACACCTGGTAATTATATGATATCAGCCGCAATTATGGTTGCCGGCGGTATTCTTGGAATTATGTTTGTTGCTTTACTCAGAAGAGTAATGGTTGAAGATGTTGAATTACCTTTTCCTGAATCTGTTGCCGCTGCAGAAATACACAAAGCAGGAAGACACGGCGGTGGTGGTTCCAAATTTTTATTTGGCGCAATGGGTATTGGTGCAGTCATTCAATCATTAGGTCAGTTCAAATTATTTGCAACTTCCTGGGATAAACTTATTCCACTTGGTAAAGGTAGTTTACTATTTAAATCTCCGGATGTGAGTCCCGCATATATGGGAGTTGGATATATTATTGGTCCCAGATTAGCCGCTCTTAACTTTAGTGGTGGAGTGCTTGCTTGGGGATTATTAACACCAATGATTGCATACTTTAAGTATTATGGTCAGGAACTTCCAGCAGATTTTGATTGGGCTGCAACAATGGTTACAGTTTGGAAAAGTTATGTAAGACCAATTGCTATAGGCGGAATGTTAGTTGGAGCAGGTTTTACTTTATTTAAGATGAGAAAAAGTCTTGCCACTGGTATTGCACGTTCAGTTGGTGATGTTAAAAAAGCTGCAACCGGTGAGCACGTTGAAATTAGAACTGAAAAAGATATAAGTTTTAAATGGATTATGATTGGAATTTTAGGAACCGCAGTTGCTACATTTTTCATTTATAATTATTTCGCACAAAATATTCTTGCTGCTTTAGTTGCAACAGTTGTTATGATTGTTGCCGGATTTTTCTTTGCCGCTGTTTCCGGATACTTAGTTGGAATTATCGGTTCAAGTAATAATCCAATAAGCGGATTAACATTATCTACATTAGTTGTAGCTGCAATTTTAATGGTTGCTCTTGGAATGAAAGGAACACAAGGTGTTGCCGCGGTTCTTGGAGTTGCTGCTGTTGTTTGCGTAGCTGCTGCTGTAGCCGGAGAAATGTTACAGGATTTAAAAGCCGGACATTTTCTTGGTGGTACTCCCTGGAAGATGCAGGTTGGTGATATAATTGGTGTTGTTGTATCTGCTGCGATTATGTTCATTCCACTTTTAGTATTGCACGAAGGCGATATTAAGTCCGGCGGAACAGGCTTCGGAGGTGATGCACTTCCTGCTCCTCAAGCAAGTTTAATGGCAATCCTGTCAAAAGGTATTGTTGCCGGAGATATGGAATGGATTTTAATTTTTGTTGGGATGTTGATGGGTGTGGCTTTTATTATGATGAATGTAAAAAGTCCAATGCTTGTTAGCGTTGGAATGTATCTGCCTTTAGGTACCACATTTGCAATTTTTGTGGGCGGTATGATTAAAGGAATAGTTGAAAGAGTTAATACTAAGAAAGGTTTTAATGATGCACAAAAATCAAGAGTGGAAAATAATGGAGTATTGCTTGCCGCAGGATTGATTGCAGGTGAGGCGCTCATTGGGCTTCTATTTGCGGGTCTTAAGTTTGCTGAAATAGATTTATTTGAATTTTTCGCACAGCCTTCTTTTTTAGTTAGCTTAGTTGTATTTGCGATAATAGCGTGGTTATTGATTCAGATTCCGGTTAAAAATGCCGGTAAACCTGATGATCCTGCACCACCACAGGTTTCTATGTAAATTTTCCAAAGTCATCTTGAGCGAAGTCGAAAGATGATCGTTGCCAATTTATTTCAATTAAGTGTCACACTTCGACTTCGCTCGGTGTGACATTGATTTTTTAAGGCAAATTCTACAGTTTTATGGCATTATCATTTAAAGAACGAAAAAAAATCTTAAAGAGTGTTAATACACTTGATCTTACTCCAATAAAACTTTATTCTGAAGAAGTTGATAAAGATGAGTTGGTAACGGTTATTATACCCAAATTTAAAAACAAGATTGTTGTAAAATTAATTTCACCAAAACTTAAAAGTGATCATTTTAAAGTAAAACTTGATAAATTTGGTACAGCTGTTTGGTTAAAAATAAATGGCAAAACTAAAGTCGATCAGATAATAAAAGATGTTAAGAAAAAATTTGGTGATGAAATTCAAGAAGAACACGAGAGAATTACAAAATTTGTATTTCAATTATATACACAAGGATTTATTTCATTTAAAGAATTAAACTAAAAGGAGATTTCTTATGGGATCAGTATTAGGTCATTTAAAACCAGAATTGGTTTGGTACCATTTCGAGGAAATTTGTAAATATCCTCGACCATCAAAAAAAGAAGAAAAAATTGCTGAGTATGTTGTTTCTGTTGGTAAACGTTTAGGTCTTCAAGTAGAAAAAGATAAGTTTGGAAATATTGTTATTCGTAAACCAGCTACTCCAGGATTGGAAAATCTTAAAACAGTAGTACTTCAAGGTCATATCGATATGGTTTGTGAAAAGAACAGAGACGTTGAACACGATTTTGATAAAGATCCAATTTATCCATACATAGATGGTGATTGGGTAAAAGCAAAAGGTACAACGCTTGGTGCAGATAATGGAATTGGCGTTGCATGCGCTCTTGCTGTTCTTGAAGCTAAAGATGTCGAACACGGACCACTTGAGTGTTTATTTACTCTTGATGAAGAAACAGGTTTAACAGGTGCATCAAGTTTAAAGAAGAACTGGCTTAAAGCAGATATTCTTATAAATATGGATTCTGAAGATCTCGGAACAATATTTATCGGATGTTCAGGTGGAAAAAACACTGCTGCAACATTTAAAGCTAAGTTAGAAAAATCTCCAAGAAACTATTCAACATTTGAATTAAAAGTTGCTGGATTAAAAGGCGGACACTCTGGCCTTGAAATTCATGTTGGAAGAGGTAATGCTGTAAAAATTCTTAACAGAGCAATCTGGAGTTATTCTCAGGAAAATAATATTAGGCTTGCAGAGATAAACGGCGGAAATAAACACAACGCTATACCACGTGAAGCATTTGCAGTTGTTCTTGTTCCAAAGAATGATGAAAAGAAATTGAAAAAATTTGTTGCAAAATTTAATGATACGGTAAAAGCAGAGTATGTTTCTGTTGAACCTGATTTAATGGTTTCTATGGAAAAACATTCAACTCCTGAAAAAGTGATGGATGAAAAAACACAGAAACATTTATTAAATGCTTTGTATTCGATTCCTCACGGCGTAATTAAAATGTCAAACGATATTCCAGGTTTGGTCGAAACATCAACAAATCTTGCTGTTGTAGAAACCAAAGGAAAGAATGTTAATATAGTTACAAGTCAGCGCAGTCCTGTTGCATCGGAGAATGTAGATATAACCAATATGGTTTCTTCAGTACTTAAGCTTGCCGGTGCAGAGATTAGTTATGGCGATGGATATCCTGGCTGGGCCCCTGATATTCATTCAGATATTCTTAAAGTATTTAAATCTACATTTACTAAAATGTATGGTAAAGAGCCAGAAGTAACTGCAATTCACGCAGGGTTAGAGTGCGGAATAATAAAAGAAAAGTATCCAAATATGGATATGATTTCTTTTGGTCCTACAATGCGTGATGTTCATTCTCCAGCTGAAAAATTACAAATTTCAACAGTACCGGAATTTTATAATCAACTTAAAACTGTATTAAAAAATATTCCGGCTAAGTAATTTGTTTGATATTTATGACATTCAAAGCAGATACTTTTATTAAGTATCTGCTTTTTTTATATTATTGCTATTAGTTGTTATTAAAACAAATAAAATGTCACATTGAGCTTGTCAAAATGTGACTTATCCTAAATCTAATTCAGTCTTCGACAGTTCGCCGCGGCGAACAGACTGACAAAATCCATAATATTATGAACACAAAAGAACTTTCTCTCAAACCTCAGCCATCATCTTTTTTAAGATGGAGTGCATTGCTTCTAATAAGTTTAGCAATGATGGGCAACTATTATATTTACGATAGTATTAGTCCGCTTGCAGACTTATTAAAGACGCAGCTTGGATTTTCAGATTCCAATATTGGATTGCTGAATGCAATTTATTCTTTTCCCAATATTATAATGGTTCTAATCGGCGGATTGCTGATAGATAGAATCGGTACAAAAACATCTGTATTAATATTTACTGCACTCATTATGATGGGCTCGATAGTAACTGCAATTACAGGTAATATATGGATGATGTCAGCCGGCAGATTAATTTTTGGACTTGGTGCCGAATCAATGATAGTCGCAATCACAACAATTATTGCGCGTTGGTTCAGAGGTAAAGAATTATCTTTTGCATTTGGTCTTAATCTAACAGTTGCCAGATTGGGTTCATTCCTTGCACTCAATTCACCAAGTTGGGGAAAAAGTTTGTATGAATATTGGCAATCACCCTTATGGATAACTGTTGCAGGCGGAGTATTTGCATTTATTTGTATCGGAGTTTATTTCTTTTTAGACATCTATGCAAGTAAGAATTATGATTTACCAAAAGAGGGCGAACAGGATGCAATTTTACTTTCCGATATTTTAAGAATTAAAGAAAGAACAAGATGGTTTCTCTTTGCTGGAATATCATTAGTTGTAATAATTCTAACTATTGTTTCACCTGATAACTGGGCCATATATCTAATAGCTTTAATAGTTGCAATGTTAGTTCTCTTTCTCAAAGCAAAATCATTTTCAACATCATTCTGGTATATAACTGCACTTTGCGTTACATTTTATTCGGCAATGTTTCCTTTCCAAACATTTGCAATTAAATTTTTCAAGAAGCTCATGGAACATCAAGAGAGGTTGGCGGAAATCTATCGAGCATTTTAACACTTGCTGCAATGATATTTACTCCATTATTTGGTTTACTTGCGGACAAGATTGGTAAAAGATCTTTGTTAATGATGTTCGGATCATTATTAATTATTCCTGTTTATTTAATGATGGCTTATCAATTTGGTAAACCTGAAGTTATGAATGAAAGTGACTTTATAAATATTACAATATCATTTTTTGATATTGATGCTGCAATTCCGATTTACCTAATCTTACCAATGGCAATGATGGGAATTGCATTTTCACTCATTCCCGCAGTTATGTGGCCCTCTGTTGCAATCATTGTTGACTCTTCCAAACTTGGAACCGCCTACGGATTAATGACAATGATTCAGAATATTGGTTTGTTTGGGTTTAATTTGTTAATAGGTTTTGCAAATGATTATTCTGGTGCAAGCGCAACAAATCCTGGCGGCTATACTCCTGGGATGTGGATTTTTTCTACACTTGGGTTTTTAGGTTTACTGTTTGCATTTCTACTTAGAAAATCGGAAACGGGACCGCATGCACACGGTCTTGAAAAAGGGATGGCCAAATAGTTTTTTAATTAACTTCGGCAGGGGATGAAATTCAATTCATCAATTTGGAGAGAAAATGAAAAAATTTTCTGTTGTTCTGTTTGTTATTGTTCTGTTAAGTAATACGTCTTTAGTTAAAGCTCAATCAGCTTGTTGCGGTTTGGATATACTTGGTGGAATGCTTCTTGAATCAGGTATTTATGGTGGATATGGAGCTCAGCAGTTCTCAGCAAAAGGATTTAATGATTACATAAAAGTATATAATGACAACCGACCTGCACTAACTAAAACAATGGATGATTTCGGATTTACGCATGGATGGAAGGTTGGCGCAAATCTTTTGCAAATTCAAGATGATGATATGCTGTATGGTTTAAACTTTTTTTATCAGCAAACACAAGAAAAACATGAAGCCACTGCAACTTTAACAAATAATATTCCTGCAAAAAGGGAATATGCTCTTACGCTTATTTCATACGGATTTGGAATTTCTTTTTCATATGTAATGAGTAACAGTTTTGATTTAAAAATTGCAGATATTAAAATGAACTGGAATAATGCAAAACTGATAAACAAATACACTGAGGGAACAAATCCAACAACAGAGCAAACCTTAAAATCACCTGAATCCAGCATAGGCGGGCAAATTAGCACTGGTTTAGTGTATTATCCATTCCCACCATATATTTCCCTTGAAGCCAATGTTGGTTACTCTTACTTTACAATAGATCAAATGCAATTTGAAAGCGGTCAATATCTTGCGCAGAATGAAAACAGCAACGAACTGATGGAAAATTTTATTGATGGTGGAGGATTCTTTGCATTTGCTCAATTAAATATTGCAATACCAATTTTTCAATAAGCAGGATTATGACTAAACTATTTCAAAAAATATTATTTCTGATTCTGATTTTTACTTATCCAATTCTACCACAATCATTTGGATTTGGTTGTTTGGGTTTTGTAGGTGGTTTTGGCGGTTTCAGTTACCAGCAGTATAATGCTGATGGTCTTAATAGATATGTAGCAAACTTCAATTCGAGTTATTCTGAATATATAGACAACGATATGAGCGAATTCAGTAAAGCTACCGGTTATAGAGTTGGTGTAAATGTTTTTCGTGCAAAGTTTAGTGGATTTTTGTTACTGCAAAAGGTTTTTATCAACAATTACTTGAAGATCATTCAGCGCGGGTTTATCAAACAGCCATTGGAATTGATTATGAATATGACTTAAAAATAAAAAGTTGGGGAGTTGGTGCAGATATTGGAATTCCTGTTACAGATTTTTTAAGCTGGAAAATTCTTGATGGTAGTATTATTGTTAATAGCGCCCGCTTTACCGAAACTATAAATTCATCCCAGGGTACATCTGTTAAGAAATATGATAATGATGAAACTGAAATAGGTTATTCTATAGGAACCGGATTTATATTTGAAATCATTAAAGATTATATCAGTCTTGAAGGTGCCGCAAGTTATTCTCAGCTTACTATTGATAAAATGAAAGCTGATGATGGTTCTGGTTATCTTGAATTTAATGCCCAGACTGGAAGTACAGATAAATTTATTAATTTTGGCGGATTTAATGCAGTTATACAATTGAATGTAGGTTTTCCACTTTAATCAGAGGAGTAAAATGAAAAAATTATCAAAACTTGATTCTGCATCTGCAATTGCAATACGTGATTGTATGGGTGCAAAGAAAAATGAAAAAATTCTTGTTATTACAGATGAGATCAAAAGAGAAATTGGAATTTCACTTCACGAAAATGCTGTAAGATTAGGTTTTGAATCTCTGCTTGTTGAAATGAAATCCGGAAAAATAAATGGTGAAGAACCTTCTGATATTGTTGCAGATCTTATGCAAAAATATAATGTAGTGTTTTGTCCAACCGCAAAATCTTTAACTCATACAGATGCCAGAAGAAGCGCATCCGCTAAAGGTGTACGCATTGCTACTTTTCCAGGAATAACAAAAGAAGTTATGATTCGCGGAATGAATGCGGATTATAAAAAAATATCTGCTCTAACTGTTAAACTCCAGAAAATATTAGAAACAGGAAAAGAAATTCGTGTTACTGCACCCGCGGGAACAGATATAACATTTTCTATTGCAGGAAGAAAAGCCTATGCCAGCAAAGGATTATTTCATGCAAGCGGCGAAAGTGGAAATCTTCCGACTGGTGAAGCATTCCTCGCACCCGTAGAAGGATCATCAAACGGAGTTTTTGTTGTGGATGGTTCAATGGCAGGCTTAGGCTTGATAAAAAATGCCAATATTAAGATTGAAGTTGAAAATGGTTATGCCACAAAAATTACCGGCGGAACTCTTGCAAAAAAATTAAAAGTAATGTTAGATAAAGTTGGAAAAGATGCTCGTAATATTGCAGAGTTTGGAATCGGCACAAATGATTCCGCAAAACTTAGTGGAGTTTTACTTGAAGATGAAAAAGTTATGGGTACAATTCACATCGCACTTGGTAACAATGTTTCTATGGGAGGAAGTGTAAATGTTCCAATTCATTTAGATGGTGTTGTTAAAAAACCAACAGTCTGGATGGACTCTAAAATGCTAATGAAAGACGGAAAACTTTTAGTGAAATGAATAAAGCTCAATGTTAAAGGCTCAATGAATTTTTTTCAATATCTTTTTTTATTGATCCGCCTCGGCGGATTGAGCATTTAGCATTTTAAAACTCTCTTTCCTATAAAAATAGCTTTAATTATCTTTACAACAACGAAAAATATTTTAAGGATTACGGATAGATGTCAATATTGCCAATCACGGTCTGTGGTGATAAGATATTAAGAAAAAAGCAGCACAAGTTTCGAAGGTTGATAACAAGATCATTAAGCTAATTGCAGATATGTTTGAAACGATGCACAATGCGAATGGAATCGGACTTGCAGCAAATCAGGTTGGAGCTAACAAACAAATTTTTGTTGTAGATATTTCCGTTGCTGAAGGTTATGAAGATGCAAAACCATTGGTTCTTATTAATCCAAAAATTATTGCAAAGTCTGAAGAAACAATTAGCTACGAAGAAGGGTGTTTAAGTATTCCCGATCAGCGTGAAGAAGTTATTCGACCAAAAATGATTAAGATACAATATCAGGATGCAGATTTAAAAACTCAAACAATTGAAGCAGATGATTTACTTGCAAGAGTGATGCAGCATGAGTTTGATCATTTGCAAGGTGTTTTATTTACCGATCTTGTTGATGAAGAAACAAAAAAGAGATTAAAAAAGCCGCTTAATAAAATAAAAAATCGAAAAGTTGAAGTGGCTTATCCAATCAGTTCTTCTGCAGATTATCAGATTTTGTAATATTGCTAAAGGTGAGTGATGAAAATTGTTTTTATGGGCACTCCGGATTTTGCTATCCCTTCATTAAAAATTCTTATTCAAAACAATCATAGTATTATTGCAGTTGTTACTACTCCAGATAAAGAGCGGGGAAGAGGACAAAAAATTACTTTTACTGCGGTAAAACAATTTGCAATTGAGAACAACATTCCCGTTTACCAACCAGAAAAACTGAAAGGCAACAACGAATTTGTTGAACAAATGAAAGGTCTCAATCCAGATTTATTTGTTGTGGTTGCATTTAGAATATTACCAAAAGAGGTTTTTGAAATTCCTAAGTACGGTTCTTTTAATTTACACGGTTCATTTCTTCCAAAGTATCGAGGTGCTGCACCAATTCAATGGGCATTGATAAATGGAGATACTGAAACTGGCTTAACAACATTTAAACTCGCAGAAAAAGTAGATACAGGTAATATCTATCTTCAGGAAAAAGTTACAATAAATTCTGATGATAATTTTGAAACTTTACACGATAGAATGAGTTTGATTGGGGCTGAAATAGTAATACAGACTGTTAATCTAATTGCATCTGGTAATTACGAATTACAGCAACAGAATGATTCTCTTGCATCACCTGCACCAAAAATCACAAAAGAAATTTGTTTGATTGATTTCAAAAAACAGCCGAAGAAATTCATAATCTTATTCGCGGATTATCTCCGCATCCTGTTGCTTACTTTTTGCATAACAATAAAGTAATAAAAATTTATAAAACGGAAATTGTTAAGGAATGAAACTTAAACCTTCTGAGTTCCATCAAACCAAAACAGAACTTTTAATTGGCTGTGGAAAAGATGCTTTGCATTCTTGAAATACAGCAGGAAGGAAAGAAGCGAATGAATGTTGAAGAATTTTTAAGAGGGTTTAGAGTTTAGCTTTCTTGGGAATGGACAAATTATTTATTGAGCCTTAAACAAGTTAATTGTATAATCAAGTAATTTAATGTTTCCATATTCACCGTGGCCAGGAACAACAATTTTAACATCCGGATATTCCTTTTAACTTTTTCAACTGTGACTGACCAATCCGCAACATTTGCATCACCTAAATAACCTTTACTTGCATCAATTTCTTTTATTAAACATCCTCCAAACATTACGTTTTCACTCGGAAAATATCCAACTATGTTGTCTCTAGTGTGTCCTTCTCCAAAAAACTTTGCAGTAATATTTTCATCACCAACTTTTAGTATGAGTGAATCTTTAAAGCCATTTTCGGGAACAACTAAATTGTTTTCTTTTGCAAGTTCAATTGTTTTGTAATACGCGTAAGAGGGAATTTCATTTTATGAAACACTTTCAGTCCGCCTAAACAATCGTCGTGGAAATGTGTTGGTATAATTGCGTTAATTTTGGAATGAAGCGTTTCTTTTATCCAGTTGATTAATTCTTCCGCACTTTTGTCGTTGGTTGGTGTATCGAAAATAATTGCTTCATTATTATTTCTTACGATAAGTCCGTTACAAGGAACGTTTCCAAAATCACTAGTTTGTAAAATGAAGTATGTAAAAAAGAATTTTCTGCAATTTGGGTTACAATTAAATCATTGGATTTGTAAACCTCTTGCGGATTGAAAGCTCCCACGTTTTGAGAACTGCAATTTATAATCGTTAATGAGATTACAATTAATAATAAAGTTTTAATAATAAATTTCATCTATTTTACTCTCTCCAAATATCTACTAACTCAAACATTCCTGAAATGTGGTAATCAACCAAATAATGGTGGTAATATCCAGCTGATATTTTTTATTTTCTTAAAATAATTTAGATTTTTTTACTTAACCTCAATACGGCAAAGTTTCATGATCAGCAGATTTATCTACTTCTAAAATTTCTGTAACAATGTAATTACTATTGCCGCGCCAGGGAATTGCATTTAAATATTCTTTATATCTAAGCTCAACAAACTTACCGCTGTAACGTTCTAACTTTTGTGCAATAGCATCATCAATAATGCTAAATTCAAATTCGTTGCTCTGCATTTGATTTGGATTTGGAGTTTTAAAACCTTCCTGTATAATTCTTCCTTCCCACGTTTTGAAGATGTAACCTTTCTTAACAACAAAATTTAAGTTGCCGGCTTTAACACCTTCGCCAAAAACAAAATAATAACGCCACCAAATAACGATAGCTAGAATTAAGATTAATAACGGTATTCCTATCTTTAAAAAGCTTTTTCATATGAAAATCTCTGATTTGTTGAAAGCAATATTAAAACAATCAGTATTTATTACAAAATCTATACTAGCACAAGAAATATTTTAAGGTTATATAAATCAAATCCTTTTACTAACTTTACATTAAGTTTAATAATCGATTAAGATCAATGAAAAAATTATTTTTATTATCAATTCTATCTCTTGTCTTTTCACAACCAATTTTTACTCAGGATGAATTTGAAACAGATGTAGACTCAATTGGAATGGAAGTTTTTTTAATTGACGCTTACGTAAAACAAGAACCGCCGTATATTTTTATCTTATCATTCTATACAAGCGAAGTTTGTTTAAGCAATGTTATTATAGATAACAAATATGAATATGTGGTTTCTAACGGAATCAGTGAAGCTCATTCTGCAAAGATTGATATTACTGCTCTTAAATTTTTAGATAAGAATGTAAGTTTTATAATTGAAACGATTGATTCGTCAGGCAAGAAAAGTAAATCTGAATCATTTGAATTTGATTTACCTTATGAACCAATGATAAGCGAAGGATCAAGTATCTGGACACTATGTTTATTTGCTGGTTCTGTTTTTGTTCTCCCTATGCCGGGATTAATGGATTACAGTTCTATCGGTTATTATACTCTTACAAAGGAAATCCCAATTATTTCATTCAGATCAAAAAGGGAATTATCCTTCAGGATACGTTGCAACAGAATATACTTATAGATTTGGCGATCAGGATAATCATTATCTAAGGTTCGGTTATAAAAAAATAATCCCAATAGATTACATCGAATATATTTCTGCAGGCGTTTCTGCTTACACAAACTTTTCGGGTCAAAATGGGTTTGCACCTGAAGTTTCGTTAGGTTGGTTTACCTTGCTTGATACATTTACATTATACACTCGGTACCGATATAATTTTAAACCCGGCGATTCAAACTCAAACTTTCATGAGATAAATTTAGGACTTTATACCCGCTTCTTCTCTCTTTATTTATAACGCATTGATTTCAGTCAAATGGAATGTTTTACCACTTTCTTATGTTTACATAAGAAACAAAATAAATCTATGAAATTATTCGCGTTTACAATTTTTATACTAATTAACTTTACTCTATCTGCTCAAACAGGAAGTTTGTCTGGAAAAGTAACTGATACAAATGGTGCGCTGCCATCTGTTAATGTTTTTATCTTGAATACAAATCTGGGTGCGGGTGCAGATGAAAATGGTTACTACAAAATAACAGGAATTCCTGAAGGCGAACATGAAGTTCGATTTAGTGCAATTGGTTATCAAACAAAAATAGTTGATGTTGAAATCTTTCCCGGTAAAACTACCGAACTTAATACCACATTAGACGAAGCTGTAATTGAAATAGAATCGGTGCAGGTAACGGGAATGAAAGTTCAACAGCAGAATGATACCCGCACAAGTTTAATAGATTTAAATCCACGTAACGCAAAAATATTGCCTGGCGCAGCAGAAGACGTTTTGCGAACTCTTCAATCATTACCGGGTGTTTTAGCTCCAAATGATTTTTCATCTCAGCTTGTTGTGCGTGGCAGCGGCCCCGATCAAAATCTAATTATTATGGATGATGTTGAAATTTTTAATCCATACAGACTTTATGGTGTTGTGAGCATGTTTAATCCGGATGCAGTTTCAGATGTTAACTTAATGTCCGGTGGATTTCCTGCAAAGTATGGCGATAGACTTTCCGCTGTTCTTGATGTTACAAATCGTGAAGGTGATAACTCTAAATATCTTAGAGGAAACATTAATGTTTCTATTGTTGATGCAAATATTGTTCTCGAAGGTAAAAATCCATTCAATGTTAAAGGAAGTTGGTTAGTTAATTCCAGAAGAACTTATTATGATCTTGTGATCGAACCATTTGTAAAAAGTGCAGGCCTCGTTGATGACAATACTTCATTCCCAAACTTTTATGATTTTCAAGCAAAGTTAGTTTTAGGACCGTTTAACGGGCATAAGCTGTTGTTAAATGGAATTATCTCACGTGATGGTGTCGATGTTGTTAGCGGAGAAGAACGCAATACACCTGATAGTGTTGGCGTTTACAATATTACAAGAAATGATATTTTATCTGCAGCGTGGCATTTTGCACCATCAAAAAATTATTTAAATAAAGTGATTGTATCGTGGTATAAAATAACGGCACAACAGATTTTGATTCACAAATACTTGATCCCTCATTAAACAGAGATGATTTTGAAGAAACAATTCCCGATACAATAAAACCTTACCTGTTTGGATTTAAATTCAATGGTGATTTTGATTATCGCAAGGTTACTATAGATGATAAGTTTACTTATTTGTGGAGTGAGAATATTTTTGAAGCAGGTGCCGGTGTTGATTTTATGGAAACGATAATGGACTTTAAGTTTGAACTTGATCCTGCACTTGAAGCTATTTTTGCTGCTAATCCGCAGTTTCGTGCTGCGCTTAGTGATTTAAAGGATATTAAAAAGTATAATCGATACAGAGCATATGCACAGAATAATTTTAAAATAGCTGAAGATCTTTTTATCAATCCCGGTTTGCGTTTGGATTATTATGATCTTCTTGGTAAAGGTTATATAGCACCAAGACTTTCTTTTTCTTATGCGATTGATGAGATAACAACTTTAAGGGGTGTTTGGGGAATTTATTATCAATCACCGGGTTATGAAAAACTTCGTGATCAGAATATTCTTTTGATCTTGCTGACGTTTACAAAACCGCTGGATGCAGAAAAAGCAATTCATTACGTAATCGGAATCGAACGCTGGCTTACTAACGAATGGAGTCTTCGCTTTGAATCTTATTACAAAGATTTACTGATCTGATTGTACAAAAGAAAGTTGATGGAACAGCATATGTAACCGAAATTATTCCGGGCAGAGATCCGCGATTTGCAAGCAGTTGGACAAATCCGGTTCCCGTAAGTGGTGATTCGCTTACTCAAATTCCGGTTAACAATTCTTTTGGAGAAGCGTATGGATTTGAATTTTTCTTATCCAAAAGAAATGTTATGAACAACAGTAAGCTTAGCGGTTGGATTTCTTACGCACTTGCTTACGCAAACAGATTTGAAGATGGAATAAAATTACCTTTCCGTTTTGATCAGACACATACATTTAATTTTGTATTGAATTATGATTTCAATCATTGGTTTAATGTTGGATTGAGATGGCAGTATGGTTCAGGATTTCCTTATAGTGAACCGGTTGGTATTAGACCACGAATAATTTTAGCGGATAAAAATGGTGATGGCATTCCGGAATCTCCTGTAATCTCAACTCGAACCAGTTTTAATGACCCTGATGGTGAAGGTGAAGTTGTTTACGATGTGGATTTTGGAGATAATAAATTCAATTCCCGCAAACCTGCTTACCATAGATTGGATTTAAGATTTAATTTTCTTGCAGATTTCTGGAATCTTGATTGGGTTTTTTATCTTGATGTTGTAAATGTTTATAACAGAAAAAATGTTGTAAACTATGATTACTACGTAACTAAAGATTTAACTCTGGGAAGAGCACAGAATAATATGTTTCCAATCCTGCCAACGTTTGGTGTAAGTGTTAAATTTTAGATATAACTGAAAATAATGTAAATGGTTTAAGAATAAAAATGTGTTTTT
>JADJIH010000010.1 GCA_016707115.1 Ignavibacteriales bacterium
TTTATTGCTCAAAATATAGAAACCTTTTGGCTAACATTATATGATTTATTTTTAAGAAGCGAATGTTTTATTATTTTCAACAGGAATAATTTTAGCTATTCCGTACCGAATTGTTGTGTGCTTTCTTACATAAGCAAATTTTCCATCATATGGAAAATCCTACTGATTATATGTTGATTTTTGTTTTAAGATTTCTGGATAAATTAGGCTTTCTTCTTCTTCCGAACCCACTCAAAACCATTCCATTAATTCAAAATTTGGTACTCATCACTGAATTGCAAGCACAAGCCCGCTGCTAAATCCAGGATTGATTACTGCGTCCACAAGAAAAGAACCTGCATCATCTCTACGCGGACCGGGTTGACAATAGCTTTTGTAATGATTTTGAAATTAATTGATATCCAACAAGATAAACAAACGTACCCCATCCAACTTTCTTTAGCTTTTCCAAGAGGATAGTTGAATGACGAAAAGAAAATTCCTTTTTGAGCTCCGCAGGCTTTCATGCCTATCAATGCAATATCTTGCATTATTATCTATTGCCAGAACTTCAACCTGTCCGTTCTCTGAAATCCTACGACATATATTAATGGTTTTTCTTTTATAGAAACCTGATTCAATGTAATTAGTTGCAAAACCCAAATCATCGATATCGTGGTATGCAATGATTGTATCCGAAAAGTAATTGTGTGTGCGCAGGTTAATGAAGCAACATTTCCGTTTTCAGAATAAACAGTTACAGCAGTTCCTGAGAGATGAGTTATCAGCAAGAGCAACTTTGAAGCGATATCACCTACCTCTTTATTTTAATGTTGTTAAGGGTAAAATTTCTTCATCAAACACGTAAATTTTTATAAATGCTGTTGTGTTAACCCTTTGTATTGTTTCACTTATTTTATTTAATTCATCAGAAGTAGATTTGTATGAAATTTGCTATCATATTTTCCGTCTTGTAAGGTTTTGGATAAACCTTTCATAAGTAGTAAATGAACATTGCAAAAAATAAAATTGATATCAGTAAACAGATAATTGAAATTAAAATTTCTTTTTTCCATTAGTGATATCCTCTAATATTTTTATGTTAAAATTTATTGATTCAACGTGTTTTAGTTTCCGAAACCTTTCTGTATCCAATTCGCGAGCAAAAACAATCCAATACTCGCTAACCATTGCGATATAACCATAAATAAACCACATCGTTTCAGTGTTCATCTGTGCTGGCGGAACCCCTTCAGGTGCATAGTGCATCAGAAACCATCCTGAATATAAACTTGTTACAACTTTGTTGTTAAAAACCATGAAACTTGCCCACTTCCATATAGATTCCGGTCATACCTTGGTGCAATTTCTGCAACCCATTGTAAAATCTTACGCCACATTGCTTCGCCAATTGTCATCAATGTTAAGTATGCAAAACAGTGTAGATGTTGACCAAGAGCGAGGATAAATGTTGGAAATGCCATAACGAATGTTCCATAAATCATCATCTTATAAGTATCCCGCTTTACAGTTAAGGTCGCAACCATTGGTGTGAGAATAAAGATTAATGAAGGATTAAAGTTTGTGAAAACTCAAAGTTGTTCGAGACTACGTCTGTAAAGGCTCTTTATAATAAACAGGAAGTGTTAACCAATTGTGTGCAAAAAGCGTTTGAATAGGAATTAGAATGAAGATGAAAAACATAAATCTTAAATCCCGAATTGGAAAATTTCTAAGATAGAACATTATTTTTCTTTAGCTGACTTTTCGTCTTCAGCTTTTTATCAGCCTCAATCTGCTTCTTAGTTTCGGTGCTAACCTCTTCAACTGTTTTTTTGAATTGTTTTTAGGAAAGTATGATAGCAACTACAGCGATTCCTGAACGGTTAATCCAACATATACCCACATTACGGCTAATATACCTTCCTGATCACTTGCATAAGCTTGTCTTATCGGTGGTGCAATTATTCCGGGTAGAAATCCTCCAAGATTCATAATTGCATATAACATTGCATAACCGATAGCAGATGTTTTTCAGTTGTAAATTGTTTAACAGCGGGATACCAAGCAGGTTGATAAATTCCATAGCCTAAAAATTATGCCCATCAATCCAAGCATTGCAATAAGATGCAGAAGACCATAAACCTGTGTTTGAAGTAATTGTAGGACCAAGTGTTAAAATATTCTTCCGATCAGGATAAAGATTTAAAGCGTAGATAAGGATTTTCATCCTAATCCAATCTACGGTTGCTCCAAGAAAGTATTGCAAGTGAAATACCAGCAGTTTGAAATCCCACCATTTGTCCTACACTAATATCATCAAGCTTCACAATATCCGTAAAATAAAGAACCAGGTAGCCAACGATGCCAGAAGTAAGTAATTCCTTCAAGCAGGTAAGAAAGATTACCACCCCACAAAGCATGTGAAGAATGAAATAAATCTATAAATGGCTGCGTTAATTCTTGTGATACTTAAATGTGTTTTGTTCGGAATTTGATCTAGGCGCTGATTTTTCAGACATAATTTTCCTGCAAATGAAGTGGATTGATAATTATTTTAGATAAGGTAAAGAAATTGTAAAAGTTGAGTCCTTATCTTTTCGCTTTTTACTCTTTATATTGCCGTTGTTTTTTCTACTAATTCCTTACATAACAAAAACCAAAGCCGGTGCCTTTTTCATTCTTGGTGCCTTCTGTGGTAAACTGCTTTTCAATTTTAAATAATCTTTCCGATCTCTTGAGGAAATACCAACACCGCTATCAGTAACAAAAATCTCAGCACTGTTTTCATTTTTAACACATCCGACGGTTATTGTTCCGCCATCTTCGCAAACTGGACTGCATTAGAAATGAGGTTCTTATTGCAGCTTCAACATAGGTTCTGATCCGCTAAAATATTTACTTCACAATCTTGCCCTTTAACCAGTTTAAGATTTTTAGCGTCAAGTGAATCGGAATAGATACTTTACTAAGATGATTTAATAAACCGCCTAGTGAAAATTCTGATTTTTCAAATGAAAAATTACCAGTCTGTAATCTGGACCATTCTAAAAGATTAGTAAGCAAATTAAAAGGTTAGTTGTGTGCGATGTAATGATTTAGCAGACTCTTTAACTTCATCTTCGGTTAAATCTTCAATATTATTTGCAAGTAATTCAGAAAAACCCAGCAACGAGTTAAAGGGATTTCTTAAATCGTGAGAAATAATTGAAAAGAATTTGTCTTTGAGGAATTACTTTTTGAAGATCTTCAGAATATTTTTTTAATTTTTCTTCAGCTAATTTTCGTTCAGTTATATCTGTAAGTGTTCCAACAATTTTAGATTTGCCACGTGCATCTGTAACCAATGAACCGCTAGAAATAGCCCAGGCAAGTTTCCCATCTTTTTATTACTCTGTGCTCAAGTGGTAGATCTAATTTTACCTTGTAATAAGCTTGATAACAATTCCTTCTTTTTATTGAAATCTTCAATAGGTAAAAGAGCTCCCCATCCATTATCTTTTACTTCCTGAGTGGTATACCCGAAAACTTCAGCTAATTTTTCCTCTCCGTCAATTTCAAACGTAGCAGGATCAATCTCATAAACACCTGCTTTTGCAGCTTTGATAACCATCTCATACTTTTTATGTGCTTCAACAATTTCCTGCTGAAGTTTATGATTGGTTAATCCGATTTCTATTGTTCGAACAAGATTATCAACTCTATAGGCATGAAAAAGTAAGCAATGGGATTTGTTTTTGGCTTTATTATAAGCTTCTTTGTTATCACTGGTTGAAAGGTAGATAACCGGAACACTTGTCTTCTTTCTGAGCTCCGTTATTGCTTTGATTCCTGCGAACTCGTAATCAAGGCTTGCACTTATAACTATAAGATCTGGATTAGATTCTGAGGCTAGTGAAGTAACAGAACTAAAAACAGATTGGACACAACAACAGAAAATCCTGAATTAACAAGTATCTCTCCAAGATTTTTTGTAACACTATGTTCTTGTACGCAAAGCAGAATTTTTTCTTGGTTCATACAAACTCATAATTATTATGGATACTGGTAGATGTAGCTGCAAACAATAAAAGTATAAATCAAACTACACGGTAAAGTTATAAAGGATATACTATTAAAACATAAAATATTATTAAATCATTTTTCTTTGTTTTAAACCTTGTAAGCCTTGTAAACCGCCGGATGTATAGCAACAATAGTGCTTTCAGGCGGAAAAGTTACTTCTTATCAAATCATAAAGGCCAAAAAACATTTTGCCTGTATAAATTGGTTCTATCTGGATGTTGTGCTGCTCGTAAAATCCTGCACAAAAATTATTCAGTTCAGCATTAGTTTTAGCATATCCGCCAAAGTGATAATCCAGATTTATTTGAAAGTTGTTAAGATTTTCTTTTTGATAATATGAAAGGAGAGTGCGGATATTTTGATAAAGGAATGAACCACCTTTAAGAACAGAGAAACCCAAAGCAAAGTGTCTTGAATCCAACCCTAAAATTAAACCAGCAAGTGTACCGCCTGTACCGCAAGCAGAACACACAAAGTTAAAATCTGTTGTAATGCCTGAAATAATTTCTGCACATCCTTTTATTGCCAGATGATTTGAGCCGCCTTCAGGAATTAAATAATAATCACCAAACTTTTCTTTTAATGTTTGTTTTAATCTTTCATCGTATTTGTTTCTATAAGATTTTCTATCGATGTACTCGATTGTCATTCCATTATCTTGTGCGGAACTTAATGTGGGATTTAGGGGCAAATGTTCTTCACCGCGAATAACACCAATTGTTTTAAATCCATACTTTTTGCCCGCTGCAGCAGTTGCGTGAATATGATTTGAATAAGCTCCGCCAAAAGTAAGAAGAGTTTTAAAGCCAAGTTTTTCAGCTTCAATAAGGTTGTATTTTAGTTTATAAAATTTATTGCCGGAAATAAATTCATCTGTAAGATCTTCCCGCTTGATAAAAAATTTAATCTGTTTTTGTTCGAATAACGGATCAAAGATTTCTGTTAGAGGAGTGATTGGGTTTTCAATTATCATAATGTTTCTTTTTTATGCTAATACAAAATTAGAGAAAGTACTGCTTCAAGTTTAAAAACTAAGTATCTTTAAAACAAAAAACCCGTCCCGATAACATCGAGACGGGTTGGGCAAACTCCTTAAAAGTTTTATGATCTACTTATCTGCTTTGGAGGGTTATGCACTATCTTTCTAATTGTATCAAATTGGAGATAAGGATATTCTGCCCTTAGAGTGTCAATAGCATCGCCTGTTCTAACTTTTTGTGAGCGTAATGTTTTAAATCGTCTTCTAATAATATAATCTCTTACTGAGCGATCATTAATTAAACCGCGGGTGTTAAGTAATTCCCAAATCTCATCGCTTATAAGATCAGCTAATGGATTAGAAATGGTTCTTGGATATATGATGTTTTCCATAACATCCTCCTCTATATTGGTTAGTAAAGATTTTATTCGGTTACTTTGACATACATCTACTTTAACTTCTTCTTAAAAACTTAGAGTCATTTTCTAGGATAAAAGTGCAAAATTATTGATGGGCGCGCAACAGCATATATATGCGGTTTTTTAGTTAAAGGAATAAAAGAATGTTTGATTATAACACAATTATGCAGTGTTGCTAATTATTACTAAATAATCTTTTTTCTTATTGCTTTTGCAACTGCTTCAGATTGTGAGTGAACATGGAGTTTTTTGTAGATATTTCTTATGTGATGGCGGACTGTATCAACACTTATAAATAATGTTTCTGCAATTTCCTGATAGTTAGATCCATCTGATAAAAGATTTAGTACGCTTATTTCTCTATCACTTAGATCATAATTCTGAGTTTGATGTGCAATACTTTTGCCTTCTTTAAAAGCCGTTATTACCTGTCGTGCAATTCTGGAGCTCATAGGTGAACCGCCGTCATTAGCATCTTTTATTGCTTCAAGTAATCTTGCCGGCGGAGTTTTTTTTACAAGATAACCGCAAGCACCGGCACAGAGTGCATCAAAAACAAATTCACTTTCTTCATAAACTGTTAACATCAGAATGCTTAGATCCGGATTTTTTAACACTGCGGATTTTGCTCCTTCAATTCCATTCATACCAGGTAATCCAATATCCATAAGAACAACATTTATTGGCAGTGAACTGATTTTAGGTAAAAAAGATTCTACATCACCAAAAGCCCCTATGCATTTATAGCCGTCTGTTCCATTAATTAATTGGGCAAGACCCTCTCTAATTGTATTGTTATCTTCAACTATAGCTACATTAATCATTTTTTAAATAATACTTTTAGTTTACTAGTTGTACCGGATTTGCCAATAAATCTGATTGAAGTACCAGCATTAGCAGATGATTTAATCTTAATTCTTCCTTTTATCTGAGCCGCCCTGTTTTCCATGTTCTTTAATCCATTACCTTTTGATATTAAAGATTCATCAAATCCGTTGCCATCATCACTTAAAGAAATCTCTAAAACATCGTTTCTTAAATTTGATTCAAGTGTAATCTGCTTACAGCTGCTATGTTTGATTGAATTATTTACAGCTTCCTTAAAATTAAATAAAGATTTTGTTTTTACATCCATCGGTAGTTTTACATCTTTAAGTTTCTCAAGATTTTTTGCTCTGAAAGAAATTCCCATTGAGTTAAGTAAGTCGCTGTAATTATCTTTTAACCGAAGTATCAAATCATGCAAAGAATCACGGCTTGGATTTACAACCCAAACAATATCACTCATATTATCAACAAGCTGTCGTGAGATATCGCTGATTTTGTTTAGCTCACCGCCGGATATTTTTGTTCTGAATTATTATTTCTTGATGCAACTTCACTTAAAATAGAAATTTCAGTTAAACCCGAACCTATATTGTCATGCAAATCGGCCGCAAGTTTAGATTTTAATTTTTCAATTGCAAGCAAGTTTTTTGTCCGCATTGATCCTAGATAGTATATAATTGCAGCAAGTAAAATTACCATTAGACTAATAAACCACCATGTTTCCCAGAAAGGATAAAGAATTTTAATTTTGATTGATGCAAAACTCTCGCTCCAAACGCCATCACTATTAGAACCACGAACTTTAAAATATAAGTGCCGGGCCTTAAATCGGTGTAGGTTGCAGTGCGTGATGAAGATTCGGTTAGCTGCCATTCATCTTGCAGCCCTTCCAATATGTAAGAATATTGATTGTCCTGCGGATCCGAAAAATCTAAGGATGAAAATTCAAATGAGATGAAATTTTGCTTGTAATCAAGAACTAATTCTTCTTGCTCGCCTTTAACATGTTCGTTAAGTACTTTAACTGATGTTACAACTACAGGAGGAATGTAAGTGTTAGATTTAATTTTACTCGGATCAAAATAGTTGAATCCATTTATACCGCCAAAATATAAATTACCATCGACATCCTTAAAATAAGCACCTCCGCTGTATTCCAGACTCTGAAGTCCGTCTTGAATATCATAACGGTTGATTTCTTTTGTTCCAAGATTCAGTTTGAATATTCCGTTGTCTGAACTTATCCAGAGGTTCTTTGAATTATCCTCTAATATTCCATAAACAACACCGCTGGTTAATCCTTCTCTAAAAGAATATCGTTTAAACTTTCCTGATTTTCTATCAAAACTTGTCAGACTTCCGCCATATGAACCAAGCCACAGCAATCCATCGGAATCTTCATGAATGCTCATGAGATTTTCGATGTTGAAATTATCATCCTCTCCGGAGTTGATGGGATAACGTTTAAACTTCTCAGTTTTCGGATCAAATGAATTTAGTCCGCCGCCGTAAGTTCCAATCCAAAAAACTCCATCCCGTGATTTATATAGTTTATATATTCTATTATCACTAACAGATTGCAAATTATTTTTATTAGAATTAAATCGTTTAAACTTTAATTGCTGATTGAACGGATTGCCCGATATAACTACTTTATTTAATCCGCCGCCAAAAGTTGCTATCCAGTATACGCTGTCAGAATCAAACAAAATATCCTGAACCTGATTCGCACCAATACTTCTGTCATCAGCAGGAGAATATTTATAAATCTTAGCTTGTTTACTTTTTTTGTTGATAATATTTAACCCGCCATCATAAGTGCCGATCCATAAATTACCATAGCTGTCTTCTTTTATTACTCTGATGTGATTTGCACTTATTGAATTACTGCTTTGTGTTTTGGTAATACTTGAAAAATTATTTGATTGAAGATCAATTCTATTTATTCCGCCTTTATAAGTTCCAATCCAAAGAATGTTTTCTATGTCTTTATAAATTGCCCAAACAACATTATCATTAAGTGAATTCTGGTTTCGGGATTCATGTTTTATGAGATTGAACTTTGCATTATTTGGTTGAATTTTGGTAACTCCTGCGCCAAGATGCGAGCCTGCCCAAATTATACCTGAACGATCTGTGCACAGAGAAAGAACATCATTATCGCCCAAAGAATTTTCGTTAAGCGGATTATTAAAAAAATGCAAAGATTCATTTTTCTTTTTATTGTACCTTATCAATCCACCGCCAAATGTACCAACCCACAAATTCTTATTCTTATCTTCCGTAAGAGCTATAACAGTGTTTCTGGTTTGTTCGTTTACTGAAAGGGGACAGCGTTCACTTTCAATTTTTGCAATTCCAAATGGAAGCTTGCTTTGATCAGACTGGATAAAAATCAAACCGCCATAATAAGATCCGATCCAGATGTTGTTATCTGAATCTTCAAAGATCTTTAATAGTTTATTATCAGATAATGAATATTCATTAAATCCTTGTAATAGATTTTCAAAAGTAAAAACATCTTTTTATTTATCGTGGATTTTGTAATCCTCGTTAATCCGCCGCCGAATGTTGCAACCCACAATCTTCCTTCATCATCAAAATGCAAATCCATTATTCTGTTGGTCTTTAATCCATTTTTATTTTTGCCGTCTGAGTAGAAGTGATTTATTGTTTTAAAGTTTTTGTTAATCTGAACAATTCCTTTACCCCAGGTGCCGATCCATAAGTTACCATCTTTATCTTCTTTAATAGAAGTAATTGTAGTGCTTTGATTTCTTGAAAAGGAAAGAGGGTAATCAAAAAATCGTCTGCCTGATCGGGAATTGATTTAATTAATGAAGAAATATTTTTATAGGTAAACGTTTCTGTTTTTCTGTTAAAACGATTTATGTTGCCATAAATAGTTCCAATCCAAAGTGAACCATCCTTACTTTCAAAAAGCGAGTTGGTTCCGTCATCAGAAAGTGATGTTGAATCTTTTGGATCATTAAAGTAAACAAGAAATTTATAGCCATCATACCTGTTCAATCCGCTGCGTGTGGCAAACCACATATAACCTTTACTATCCTGCAAGGAAGCAAAAATTGTGCTCTGTGATAATCCGTCTTCAATTTTTATTTGCTTAACAACATAATCCTGAGCCAATGTTTTAATTGACATTAAACATATAACTGTGAAGATTATTAGCACTGAAAAATTTGAGTATCTACTTTTTATTAAGGTTTTCATCATTTTGGTAAGTCTTTAACCATATATAGGATAATTTTTGCAAAGATTCTATATCGCCAAAATATTTCTGTGTACAATATGTGATCTGGATATTTGACTAAAAACGTGTTATGACATACATTGTAATAAAAAAAAATAGACAAAAAGAGGTAACAATGAAAAAGATAATTTATAGATCCGAAGACAGGGGAAAGGCAAACTATGGCTGGCTGGATACAAAATACAGTTTCAGCTTTGCAAATTATTATAATCCCAAAATGATGAACTTTGGAATGCTGCGTGTTCTTAATGATGACACTGTTGTGCCGGCAATGGGATTTGGAACTCATCCGCACGATAATATGGAAATTATTACTTTGGTTTTAGAAGGTGCGCTTGAACATAAAGACAGTATGGGCACTGGCTCCGTTATTTATAAAGATGAAGTTCAGGTTATGTCTGCGGGATCAGGAATTACACATTCTGAGTTTAATCCATCTGATAAAGAAGGAGTAAAACTATTTCAGATCTGGATTTTCCCAAAAGAAAAAAATATAAAACCAAGGTATGATCAAAAATCATTTCCTGTTTCAGATAGAAAGAATAAACTTATTCCCGCAGTTTCCGGATTAAACAAAGAAGGTTCATTATACATTCACCAGGAGGCAGAAATTTATCTTGGGAATTTTGAGAAAGGTAAAAAATTAAATTATCAGATAAGTAATCCTGCAAATGGCGCTTACATTTTAGTTGTAGATGGAAGTTTAAAAGTTGGTGATGAAGAATTATTTAAGCGTGATGCAATTGGAATTTCTGAAGTAAATAATTTTGAAACAGAAATTCTTAAAGATTCGAACTTTTTAATTATTGATGTTCCGATCAGTTAATGATTTTGAATGTAAGTAACGGACGATTCTGTGGCTTCATTCTGTCACGGTGCGACATCCGATTTATTGGAACAGACTGTGACAGACAAGAAATGCTATTCCTCCTTTAGTTTACCATGATATATTAAATTTAAATTAGTAGGTGCTTCATGAACTAGAAAAAATACGTCTTTTTCAAAGAGCGCCACACTTGGTAAGTATGTCCTAGGTTTAGAGTAATTAACTAAATATTCAATATCTGTTCCATTATAGTGAGCTATTCCATCTGTCATACGTAAAAAGATGTTTTTCCTGTTTGTACCCCAAGCATAATTATCAAAACTTGCATTGTCTAAATTTAAAAATGTCCTATATTCATTATTTACTCTAGCTGTTAGTTTTTTGCCTATTATGAAGTAAACCTCATCCTCTATCAGAGTAATATCTCCTGTGTTTTCATAATCCCAAACGCCACTGTATATTTTTTTATAATTAGGATAAGTATATTCATAAAGTATTGTGCTATCTGGATGAGTCCAACCTCCAATTTTAATTGCTTGAAAATAGATTTTATTATTTATTTTATTTTCAAATAAGTGTTCGACAATTCCTTTAATGTCACCAGTATTAAAAATTGACCAATTATTATTCTGATAATGAGCAATCATGCTATTGTTAGCGAGACCATTAGTATCAGGGTATGCACCAAAGGCAAAAAAATCGTTTTGCGATTTGCCCCAAATATTGTCAAATACAATATCATTACGTCCATCTTTAGTTAATTCAGCAATTTTATTCCAGCCATTTCCATCAAATTTCCATATTCCACCACCCCCAGTTCCTACGAAAATGCTATTGGGCGCAAATCCAAAAATCGAACTTGGTACATTCATACCAGAAACTCCGTAAGATGTCCAGCTAATTCCATTAAAATGTGAAATCGATTTATCCCAATCACCGGGACTTATCGCCCAAACATCAGTTGGTGAGCTGCCCCAAATTCTAGTAAGAGGGGCAAATGGATAGTTGAGAGTATCCACTGTCCAGGCATAATCGCGTCTTCCGGGTTTAAGTTCATCAACAGGTTCGGTGTTATCGCAGTTGTTAAGCAAAAGTAGCGCGGTACTAACAAAAAATAAAACAATTAAAAACTTCATAAGCCATTCTTTTTATTATTGCTAACGTAAGGCTCTTCACTAATATTAAAAAATCCAAAACCGTAGCCTTTTTTTAATTCATATAAAAATAAAAGTATAACGGGAATATGCTGAATGTAAATGAAGTACTCCCAATATTTATTTAGTTGATACAACGGCAATAGCGCAGGGTAAATCAAAAAAGATATTTTTGGGCGAAAAACTAAAAGCGGAAAAATCCAGGTGTAGTACCACGGAAATTGTGTTGGACTTATTAAAAACATAATTGCTAAAATTAAAGCGGCTCTTTCCAGAAAATCATTATTACTTCTTATCGCTTTTCTTGAATAATAAATAACAACAAAAAGCATAATTGCAGAAACAATCCAGCGTGCTAAACAATGCGTGCAGGAATTTCCATCGCTTAAAAATGAATCAAATATTTTTATTACTGAGTTTAGCAAATCAAATAAAGCTGCATTGTTTATCCAGTTTCCGGCGTACTTTGCAAATCCGGAACTTTGATATGAACCGGCAAGGATAACAGGAATAAAGATTATGAAATTCAATACGCCAAATAAAATTGTACTTTTCAGCACTTCCTTTTTATCACTCCACATAAAACTTATATAAAGCGGAAAAAGAATTATTGGATAGACTCTTATTCCAACTGCAATTGCCAGAAAGATTATTGAACCCAGATAATTTTTCTTTAACAATAAATAAATGGAAATAACCATAAAGAGGATTACGAATAAATCCATATGTGCAGCATTAAAAAACTCGTGAATAACTATTGGATTAAGCCAGTAAATTCCCGCAAAGACTAAAGGCAGTTTTAGTTCTTTCAAAACTTTCAAGAGAAAGAAAAGTAAAACTATATCTCCAATGAGCAGAAGTAATTTCCAAACGAATAAATTCCAAGGAGAAATTAAATATGATAATGCAAACAATCCCTGTGAGATTGATGGATACAATGATTTGAGTTTTGGGTTATTTACATTCTTTAATATTTCACCGGATTGTTCTCCAAGTAAAATCAATTCATTAGGAACGCTGCTGCTTTTATCTAAAACTTCTTTGGGGCTGTATTTATATGGATTAAATCCATTTGCTGTTACTGCACCATCCCAATGATATCTATAAAAATCATCTTCAATAGCAGGAGTTGTTGGGATTAAAAGAAATCTTACAGCAAACCCGATAAAAATTATCCATCCAATCCACGTTGATGTTGACGGCAAATCTTTTATTGAAAGAACTGCAAATAAAAATAATACGCCAATAAAAATTCTTTCACCGATGTATGGAATTCTTAGATCTTTTCCAGGATTTGATATTGAGGCAAGTGAAGTAGAATTAATTAATAAATAAACGGCATAAATTATTAAACCACTGCCTAGAATGATAAAATATAATTTTGCACGGGATTCTGGTTTGCTAAAGCTAATCACTTAATAGTTAAATAATTATGATGTGAAAAATTAACCGAAGTATAATGATATATCAAACAATATTTGCTTTTGATATTTCAAAAATATAATTCATCTCGCACCAGATTTTTTGTTCATAACATTTCGTAAAAATAAAAAGCGATTGCTCGCCGATCTTTTTTATCATTTCAATATCACAATCTTCAGAAAGCACCATAATAATTTTAGAATCACTATCTACATAATTGCCTATTTGATCAAATAGTTTTTTGAAATACTGAAAATCGTTACCGCAAAACCAGGCAAACTCTTCATCGTTATTCGGATTTTTAGGAAAGTATGGCGGATTGATTATTATATAATCAAACTCTTTAGTTTCAATTCTATCAAACAAATCTGATTCTACAACTTTAATATTAACAGAATTTAGTTTTGCGTTTTGATTAATATTTTCAACCGCTATAGGATTGATATCACTTGCAGTAACATTTGCTTTTAGTTTTGCACAGTAAACAGAAATTAAACCTGAACCAGCTCCAAGTTCCAAAATGTTTTTATCATTCAAATCATACTTTGAAATATATTCAATTAAGAGTTTTGTACTGAAGAATAATCCGGGATGAAAAACTCCGGGCATAACTCTAACATTAATTCCTTTGTAAGTATAACTTCTTTCCTTGGATGCGTAGATATTATAAGCGTATTTTAAAACTGGAAAGAGTATTTTTTTAGTTAGTGATTTGATCATAAAAGTCAGACCTGAGTAGATGTCATTTCGAAGAAGTCCTCGACTGAGAAATCTATAACTACTAAAAAATAAGATTTCTCTCCCGATAAATCGGGATCGAAATGACAATTACTAATGAAATTATATTTATTCATTCAGAATAAAATCCTTCAATCTCTGGCTGACGATAGTGAAGCCAGAATTTTTGCAGTGCTTTTAATTCATACGGAAGCTGATATAAATTTGCTTTATAACGAAAAGCAGAAATCCATCTCATAGTTTTCTTTTGAAATGCCGTTAACTTAAAATCAGAAGCAGTCGGATAGTATGCATTCAGCACTGTTTCAAAATTTTTAATCTTATCAACCATAAAAGGTTTTAACCACGGTGTAAGCGGATTTTTTCTTAAATCAAAACTCTCCCAATCAGAGTTTAACCAGTCTTCTAACTTCTGTGGAAATTTAAATCCAGCCGCAGAAACTTTTTCATATAATTCAGAACCTTCGGTTGGAACAGGAGAGTAAACATAAATTATTATTTCTGTATCAGGATTAATTTCCTTGATCTCTTTAATGAACTTTATGTCTTCATCAATTTGTTTAGAGACTATTTCATCATTTTTAGCTGGTAAACCCAGAACAAAAGAATATTCAGGTATGATACCAAACTTCTTTAATCGTGCAGCAAATCTTTTTAATCTGCTCACCGGTTTGAGTTCCGCCTTTATCCATCTGTTTAAGAATTTCATCGTTGCCGGTTTCTGCACCAAAGAATATCATTTTACATCCGGCTTCTTTCATTAATGCTAATGATTCATCTTTGTATTTATCAATCGTATCAATTCTTCCTTCACCCCACCAGGTTATGTTTTGGTTTTTGATAAGATTTGAAAATTCAACAACTCTTTTTTCAGAAACAAAAAAATTATTATCGTGAAATTCAACAGCATCAATTCCATATTTGCTCTTTAAATGCATCAAATCATTAAAAACATTTACTGCAGATTTACCTTTCCATCGTGCTTCATAAATTGGAACTACTGCACAGAACGAACAAGTAAAAGGGCATCCCACACTCGAATGATAAGCAGCGGTTTTATTCCCAAGAAATGTTTTGCCAAGATATTTTTCTATCGGATAAAATGTGTTTAAATAATCATATGGAAGCGGAGGTAAAGAATCCTGATCAAACAAATCTGATTTTTTTGTTTTGATTATTGCGTCATCTTTTTTGTAGATAAGATTTTCAATTATTGAATAATCAGATTTCGTTTCTAGTGCGTCAATCAATTCTGGAAAAGCTTTATCGCCTGGACCGTTGATTATAATGTCTACAAAACCTGAATCGATGGCAGATTTATATTGATTAGAAGCAAAATAGCCGCCCCAAATTATTTTTATTTCAGGAAATTGCTCGCGAACTTTTTTAGAAAACGGAATTGCTTGCTTCAATTGTTGTCCCGGCATAACAGTGGAAGCAAAATATTTAAACGAATTTGTTTTTAAGTATGATTCAATTTTCTTCCATGGATCTTTTTCAAGATTTCCATCGACAAAAACATATTCATATTTTTCATGAATAGAAGCACCAACCTGCAGAATTGAATTTGGTATTCTGTGTTTGGAATTTGCACTACGAGGATTAAATAAAATTATTTTACTCATATGATTCTTAACCTAAAATGCGCTGCAGCATCTTGAGCAAGCCGGAAATAATCCGCCGGCAGCCATTAAATCTTTTCTAAATTCTGAGACTACTTTTGAGTTCCAAATTTCCTTGAGAGAATTATTATAAATATTGCCAATATTTAAATTATAACAGCGTCCATGAGCAGGAATAACAGAACCATCAGATTTAATCATAACGTTACGGTAAACATCATTGCAAATTCTGCCAACCAACTTTTCCGGATGATTATAGAAAACATCTAGATCATTTTCACTTTTAATTTCAGGTGAGAATGTTAATTCAAACGGATAATTTATTTTTTTTATTTCTCTTATTTCATCAAGCAAAATTTTAAGATTCATTTTACTGATTTCTATTTGTTCAGTATTAGAAATGGTTGCAGGATATTTATCTCCATAGATCTTATTATGATTTGATACAATAAAATCAGGAGTGAAATTTGTGTGCATAAATCCAAGCTGCTTAAGAGGAATCTTTTTAAAGTAATCGGCAAATTCTTTTAAATGCCCAATGTTCCATTCAGTAATAACACAAAAGATAGAAATATTTGGTTGTTGCGAATGTTTTAATAATTCATCAATTCCTTCAATCGCTTTTTGAAACGAACTTTTATGCCCGCGAATTTGATTATGAATTTCTTCAGGTCCATCGAGTGAAATGAAAATATCATCCAAACCAGATTCGCAAATATCTTTTGCTTTTTGTTTTAAGGTTAAAGCATTTGTTGTAATGGAAGTATAAAGATTTTTTGCTTTAGCGTATTGCAAGGATTCAATTAAGTCAGGATAAATTAAAGGTTCTGTAAATGCATAACCAATCTTTGTTTTAGGATAAAACTTTTCTGTTTGAGTAAATATTATTTTAATTAATCCCATCGGCATATTTATGGGAGATGTGCCCATTAGGTTTTGATAGAAATTACTTGCAGTATATTCAATTCCAACATCGCACATTTTGCAATGAAGATTACAAACGTTGTTTACACCAAGTACAATCCATTCCGGTCCGTAAAAAAGTTTTTGCGGATATAATCTTTTGTTGATGGATTTAAAATGGTTTACTATCATTAGAATTATCTTGTAACTAACAACCAGGGGAAAGGTGAATCCTGATCAAATATAAATTTCGAAAGCTTATTTTTTAATGAGTCCGGATTATATAAATAACTATATCGTAGATATCGAAAATCTTCTAATGTGTGGTGAAAATATTTTCCAGCCATTTCAGGAAAACCAAGCGATGTATAATATTTAAGAGTTCGGTTTTTTGCCTGCATGAGCTCATTCTTATCGTAAAAAGGTGTATCGATAATATGAATCTCACCATATGTCTTTGAAATAAAAAATAGTTCTTTCATTAATGCAGAAATATTTTGAAAATATTGTAATGCCGAATTGATAATCACTATATCAAATGTATTTGCCGGAAATGTTGTTGCAAAAATGTCTGCATAAATAAATTTTAAATTATCACTATCAAATACTTTAGCTGCCTGTTCAAGTTCAGTTAAATTAACATCAACACAGAAATAATTATGTTCAAATTCTTTTAAAAGTTGTCCTGTCAGCCAGCCATTACCACAGCCCAAATCCAGAATATTTAGTTTCGATTTTTTATGTGATAAATATTCTTTAAATCTTAAAAAAGATTTTGATCTTAAGGCCCATTCATTTTTATGTGGATTAATCTTTGAAGCATAAGGCAGAAGTTTTATTTCATCATCACTGTAAATTCTATTTTCTTTTTTTCTTACTTGTAGATATAACTTTTCAAAAGTCTCGTCAACTTCTGAAATTCTAACAACTCCATTTACTGTTTTTAAATCTCTAAACTCTTCAATAATCATTTTTAATTTCCTGCAATTCTATAATAGAGCATCCCAAGTTTTGCCGCAAAAGATTTTGTTTTATAAACCAAAGTACTCTTGGATAAATATTTATTATTTAAGATCATTTTATTATAGTTAACTTCATTAGTTACTCTTCTAACTGCAAAATCATAATACTTTCGATTGTATGTCCTTTTAAATTCTCTATCGCGATCGGAATTACTATCCCAGTTGAAATTGTTTGTTTGCACTGCCTCAACTTCAGCAAACAGTTCAGTCCCTTTAATCGGATAAGCAACTGTAATTGTAAAATACTCCGGATTTGATTCCTTAAGATGTTTAATTGTTTCCTCGATATCATCTTCAGTTTCGCCAGGATAGCCAAGCATTATAAAAGTGCCTGCTTGGATTTTATACTTTTGTGCAAGCTTAATCATTTCTCTAACTTGATCAACATCAACTCGTCTATCCATCAGATCGATAACTTTTTGTGAGCCGCTTTCTGCACCAATCCAAACTCTAAAACAACCTGCATCTTTTAAGAGTTTTATAACCTCTTCATTCATCCTATCTGCGCGAGTAATACACTCAAATTTTATTTTTAGATTTCTTTGCTTCAATGTTTCATTAAATTCATTTAACCATTTATGAGAAATTGTAAACACATCATCAACAAACCATAAAGTATCGGGATTGTATTCTTTTTGTATAAGCTCAAGTTCATCACAAACATTTTCCGGCGATCTCCTTCTGTAACTTAGTCCATATACTGCGCGACTGCACCATTTACAAGTATAAGGACATCCACGCATTGTGCTGATTGAAATAGCATTTTCTCCGTGTCTTTCTTTCCATGCATTTAGATAAAGCTGCAAATTTATTTTATCTCTGCCAGGAAAGGGGAGCGAATCAACTTCTTTAAGCTTTTCTCTTTCTGTTGTAAAAACTATTTCGTTGTTTTGATTTTTAAATCCAAGTCCCGGAATATTTTTAATATCATCAATTCGTTTTTCATTTAGTGCAATCATTAATTCCAGTGATGTTTCTTCACCTTCACCGATTACAAGATAGTCTGCCCCAAAATTTAGGAAGTCATTTGCGTTATATCTTATTTCAGGTCCGCCCAGAACAATTTTAGTATGATGAAGATTTAGTTTAATAAACTTAATTATTTCTAAAACATTCAGCTTTGTCATTAGATTTACATATATGGCAATCACATCAGGTTTAAACTCTAATAAATAGTCTCGCATCTTTTGCATATTTGAAAAAGTAGTATCAAACACTTCGTTAGAAAATCCTTTGCGCTCGAGATAGGCAGAAACATATAGTATTCCTAAAGGAGCATACGGTTTCATAATGATCTTTTCTTTTGGATCATCATTTAGAAAATAACCGTGTGTTAATAGGATTTTCATTTTTTAATTCTCAAGTCGATTAAATAATGATCTGAAATAGAAGCAGAAAACAAATTATTACCAAAAAAATTTTCAGTACCATTCAATAACTGCAGCGTATTTAGTTTCTTTTCAAAAAAATTATTCAAGTAAGATGGTGGTATTGTCAGCCCAACACCTAAAACTTTATTAATATTAAATTCATTTTTAAAGTATCCCCAAAATCTGTTGGGATTATAGTAGTATGTTTTAACGAAAGCGTTGTCAACATTTACAATCTGCATCATTTTCCTTCTAAAAATTTCTTTGAACTTAAACTTTGAAAGAAAATATAATGACTCGATCATACAAAAATCCGGCATAACAACTGCCACAAATCGTCCGGTGGAAGTTAGTAAGTTTATTAATCTTTGTGATAGAACATTTAACTCATTATCAGTTAAACAATTTAATCCGCCAAAGTTTGAAAATACCAGATCAAATCTATTGGGAAAACTTGCTTTGTTAATTTCATTTATATCTAATTGCTCAACTGTTATTTTATCTGATAGATTAAATTGTTCTACCTTCAAACGGGCAACTTCAACCATCTTTTTAGAAATGTCTGTTGCCCAAACTTTATGTCCTTTGTTTGCAAACCAAATAGCATCTTCACCTGTTCCGCAATTTAACTCAAGTATATTTAAGGAATTGTTTGGCAGGATAGAATTTAAATAATTCCAAACGCGTGCCCTTTGTAGTTTACCTATTTCAGTATTTGTAAAAGTGTTATCATAGTTCTGTGCTGCCGAATCAAACAATGCAGAAGTCATTCTGCCTTTCCCAATCTCTTTAGATAAATTGAATCTACTAATGAAGAAGGAATGTAATAGAAAGTTAACAATGCTGCGCGGAGTTTTTTAAAATTCATTGTAAGCGGATTTAGCAAAATATTTTTTATAGATGTCAATCCAACTTTTTTCCTATAAACTTTATGAACATATCGATGTAGTCTTTTATAATAAGCAGGCGGAAACGTGTTTCTGAACATTAGTGCAAGTTCATCAGAATCTGCCCAGTTAGATTTTGTTTTTAACTGATCTTTTACGTTTTCATAAAACTTTGTACCGGGCAGGGGATAGGAAACTGAAATACCAATCTCATCAGGCATTAAATTCAAAACCATTTCAACTGTTTTGTTTATATCCTCTTTCGTTTCACCCGGATAACCGAATTGTAGAAAGAATGCAACACGAATATTATTTTTCTTTAACAATTTAGTTGCTTTATTAATTTCTTCAATAGTTGTTCCTTTGTCCATTGTATCAAGAATTTTTTGTGAACCTGATTCAGCTCCAACCCAAACGGTTTCTGCTCCTGATTGTGCAAGCGCTTCAATTGTATCTTCCTTCAAAAGTAAATCTACACGTGATTGAATTTTATATTTAAATTTTAATCCATTCGCCTTTACTAAATCTCGAAATTCCTGAACCCAGCCAGGCTTTAAACCAAAAATATCATCACACATCCAAAAATGATTAACACCAAAAGATTTTTGTAGAAAAGTAATTTCATCAATAACATTTTTAGGAGAACGTACATTATAACGATTTCCATAAATCGGTTTTGCACACCAGTTGCATTTGAATGGACAACCACGCGTGGTTGCTATGTTTAGAGAAAAATGCTTATTGTGTGTTAACCAGATATCACGATAGTCATCAATGTTTACTAAATCCCAAGCCGGTAACGGAAGTGTATCGAGTTCTTTCAATATCTGTCTTGGAGATGTCTTTATTGTCTTACCATCTTTTCTAAACGCAAGCCCATCAATACTTTCAAAATCATTTTCATTTTTATCAAGCTTGTTGATCAATTCTTTAAGGGTAATTTCTCCTTCGCCAATGATAACAAAATCAACATTGCGGTCTAAGTATTTTTCATAATGATCAGCAGCATCCGAACTTGATTCAATAACAATAATGGAATTTTGTTTAGCAATTTCAGCTATTCGGAAAGCTGCTTCACGCATATTTGTTAAACACATTTTGGTTAGATAATTAAATCCATCATCATAGATAACTAAATAATCAGGCTTATCTTTTTTAATTACCGGGATTATTAATTCGGGTGAATTAATTAGTGCAGTATCAAATAAAGAAACATTGTATCCCTCATTGCGCATAACTGCAGCAGCGTAAATTGTTCCTAGCGGAGGATACGGCTGATGAGTATTCCATTGTTTGTGGTCAAATTGATAAAAGTATGAGTGTGTGAAAAGAATATTTTTCATTTCATTCTAAAGAAATGTTATAATTATTTTCAAAAGTTCTTAGTTTATCATTGAAAGCTTCAAGAACTCGCTTTTGAAAAAATTTAGGATGATGTTTTGATTCACGCTTTGATGTTTTAAATGCAACTCTAAAATCATTTTTATTGTAATTGTGATATTTTTTTTGATTTGATTTTTCAAAAAGATTCATTGCAAAATCATCAAGCTTATCACCAAAAGAATTGCTGAGTATTTTTTCAAACGTCTTTTGTATTAAACTATTCTTATTGTTAGAAATTATATTGTTGTCTCTTTTAGGAAAATTGGGATAGAAATCTCTAATCCAGGAATTCTTTTTGTAAAGTTCATCATATAATTCTTTCCCATAAGTTGGAATAAGAGTTGCCAGTTCAGTAGCGGTAAAAATATTCTTCTCTTCAATCTCAAGAGTTTCAGTATCCACAAAATAGTTTATGCAAAACACTTTTCTGGAATTAAACAAAAAAACTTTTTTAAATAGCATTAATAATAATCGTGTTACCCACAATCGATTTGGATGCGTTATAATAAAATAATCCACATCAGAATCTGCTTCCATATAGCCTTTTGAAATCGAACCGGAAAGAAGTATTGCCCGCACGTAAGGAAATTTTGAAATAAACTTTGTCATTCTGTAAGCTGAATTTATTTTTTTCTCAGCAAGATTATTGCCTGCAATCCGCCGTGAAATCAAGATATCATTGTTTCGTAATAAATAGAATTTATTTTTTTTATAGACTAATCCTTTATCACTTAAAATTTCAATCTCATTCAAAACGTCCAAATTAGAAACAGAGGTTGTTCCAAGGTTTTGATAAATCTCTTCAGCTGTTAATGGATATTCAAAAATATCATAGTAAGCCAAAGTTTTTATGATACTTTTGCCAAGATTTGAAATAGTTTTGCTCTTATCAGAAACTGAATTCATAAAAAAAGTAAAGTTGGTTATTACATATTGAAGTTAATTAATTCGCACTGACTTCTCAAGTAGTGTTTAACTTGATAAAATAGTGACACTGTTAATTGATGCGAAATATTTCTTTCTCTATTTTTTGTTAACTTAAAATTAAAAATGAATAAGCACAAAACACAGAATAATTACGATTGGCTTGTTGGGCTGATACTCGTTTCTCCTATTGTTTTTTCAACAAAACTTTTAGAGATGGATAATCTCCAAAAGCTCGTCCTATTTATTTTAGTAATTCCGGCTTTTTTATATCTCAATAAGATTAAAGTAAATCAGGAAGCAATTTCAGTCAACAGAACTTTGTTTATTTCTCTTTTACTTTTTCCATTTACGTTTTTTACTTCGTTCTTAAATGGTTCATCCGGAATGCTGCTTTTACAGTTAACCTATCTTCTTCCATCAGTATTTATACTAATTTTTACTTTATACACTTTAATTAAAATTGGCGAAGAAAAATTCTTTAAAATAATTTCCTTTTCTGTTGTTATTGTTTCCACACTTTTTAGTTTTATTGGATTATTGCAGGTAATGAGTATGGAATTGATACCGCTGCCGCAAATTATCATTCCAGGCTCCACAATTGGGCATAGAGGGTTTGCTGCCGAGTATCTGCTTCCAGCAATTCCTTTTTTGCTGATATTAAAAAACTATATTAAGAAAGATTATACTCCGCTTTTACTATTTGCTGGTGTAGTTAACTTATCCTTTTTATTTTTTACACGCAGCAGATCTGCTCTGGGGCTTTCAATATTAATTTTGATAGTCTTGTCTGTTTATATCATCCTAAAGAAAGACCATAAGGATAAAATTAAAACTCTGGTTCCAATTATTGGGGTTTATATAATTGCATTTTTGCTTTCACTAATCCCGCCGGTAAAAGGTGAACGTGCAGACTTTGGTGCTAATGTAACAAGTGTTGTCGATACAGAAAACCGAAGCAATAAAATGCGAATGAATTTTTGGGATGCTTCAATAAAGATGATTAAAGAAAATCCAATTACTGGTGTTGGATTGCAAAAGTGGAGCGGCATTTATCCCAAATATTATGGAAATGAATTTGTTGACAGCCAGATTTACTTTATTCATTCAATACACTCGCATAATGATTTTCTGGAGTTGTTTGCTGAAAATGGATTTGCTGCACCATTAGCTTATATAACAATAATCTTGCTAATTATTTATAATCTTTACAAAAAAAGTAAATCGAATGAGAACTATTTTTTATATTACTTTCTGCATTTGCAACAATTGGATTCTCACTCATAGCATTTCCAATGAGTAAATTGTCATCGTACTTTCTATTCGCTATAGCAGGCGGATTAGCTTTATCATCTATTAATGAAAAAGTGAAAGTCATTAAGTTTTCTGCCACACAAATCTCTTATGTTCTCATCGTTCTTTTCGTTTTAGGAATTTTTACCTCATTCACGAGATTAAACTCTGAATTAAGTTACATCAAAGCGTTAGAATATAAAATTGGGGGTGATTATGAAAATATGGTTAAAGAACTCGCAACAGTTAGTAATGTTCTATATCCTTATGATGTTACAAAGCAGCCAGTTGAATATTATACTTCAATGGGATATTATCGGCTCAGAAACTTAGATTTAGCATTAGTTCACTCTTTAAATGCTGAAAGACTTTCGCCATATAATCCCTTAGTTCTGCATAATACTGCTGGGATATATCAATCATCAAAAAAATTTGATAAAGCAACTTCTTATTACCGTAGAATGCAAAAAATATTTCCAAACTATATAGATCCACAAATAAACTTATTGATTATCTACTCTGAAACTTTGCCTTTCGAAAAAGGCAAAGAGCTATTTGATGAGTTAATTAAAAAAGATTCACTTAATCCGCGTTTAAGTCCTTTTAAATCAAAATATTCTGATCAGTTTTGATTAGAAAACAGATTTCCTTTCCTTATTTTTGATTATTAAAATTTATGAAATTTCCATCCTGATGTAGAAAGAGAGGAATAATGGAAAAGCTTTTATTACTTGGTGCAGAAGCAATAGCCCAAGGTGCGATAGACGGCGGAATGTCTGGCGTTTATGCATATCCCGGCACACCTTCCACAGAAATAACCGAATATGTTCAACACAATAAAATTGCTCTTGAAAGAAAACTGCATAGCCAATGGTCTGCAAATGAAAAAACAGCAATGGAAGCCGGACTTGGAATGAGTTATGCCGGCAAGCGAGCAATGGTTTGTATGAAGCATGTTGGTTTAAATGTTGCTGCCGATGCTTTTATCAATTCTGCAATAACAGGTGTTAATGGCGGATTAATTGTTGCTGTTGCTGATGATCCTTCAATGCACTCATCACAAAATGAACAGGATTCTCGTTTCTTTGGCAAGTTTGCAATGATCCCAATTTTTGAACCTGCCAGCCAGCAGGAAGCTTATGATATGACTTACGAGGCATTTGAATTATCGGAAAAATTGAAAATTCCTATTATGATGCGCATAACAACAAGACTCGCACATTCACGAGCAGGAATTGAAACTCGTCCATTGAAACAAGAGAATAAATTAAAATATCCCGAAGATCCGGTACAGTTTGTTCTTCTTCCATCAAATGCAAGGAAAAGATATAAAGGATTGTTGGGATTGCAATCCTTAATGGAACAAGAAGCTGATCGATCATCTTTTAATACATATTATCCAGCAAGAAATAAATCTCTTGGCATAATTGCATGTGGAATTGCATTTAATTATTTAATGGAAAATTATCCTGAAAGAAAATTTCCACATCCGGTTTTACAGCTTGGTCAATATCCGCTTCCTTTTTCTAAGGTCGAAAAGATCGTTAATGAGTGTGAACAAGTATTAGTTCTTGAAGATGGATATCCGCTTGTTGAAGAAATGTTAAAAGGATATTTAGATAAGAACAGCAAGATTAAAGGAAGATTAGACGGAACAATTCCACGTGATGGTGAATTGAATCCTGATATTGTTGCAAAAGCTTTGGGCAAAGAAGTAAAATTTGGGATGAAGGTTCCTGATATCGTTGCAAATCGCCCACCGGAGCTATGTGCTGGCTGCAGTCACAGAGATATTTATAATGCACTTAATGAAACGATGAAAGAATTTGGTAAGCAAAAAGTTTTTTCAGATATCGGATGCTACACGCTTGGTGCGCTTCCTCCGTGGAATTCAATTAATTCTTGTGTTGATATGGGCGCATCAATAACAATGGCTAAAGGCGCTGCTGATGCTGGTGTGCATCCTGCAATTGCCGTTATTGGTGATTCCACATTTACGCACAGCGGAATGACAGCACTGTTAGATTGTGTTTATGAAAATACTCCTGTTACAGTTATTATTTCTGATAACGGAACTACTGGAATGACAGGCGGACAAGCTTCCCACGCAACAGGCAGGTTGGAAGAAATTTGTATTGGTCTTGGTGTAAAACCCGAACACGTTAGAGTTTTAACTCCATTACCAAAATATCATGATGAAATGGTAAATGTTCTTCGAGAAGAAATGTTGTATGAAGGAGTTTCAGTTGTTATACCAAGAAGAGAATGTATTCAAACTTTAGCCAGAAGTAAGAAAGATGTAAAAGTTAAGGTGGAAGAGGTTGTAAAATGAAATCTGATATAATTCTCTCCGGTGTGGGCGGACAAGGTATTCTTTCAATTGCTGCGGTTGTTGGAATGGCAGCTTTAGAAAATCATCTTTACTTAAAACAGGCAGAAGTACATGGAATGAGTCAGCGCGGCGGTGCTGTACAATCTCATCTTAGAATCTCTGAAAGAGAAATTGCGAGTGATTTGATTCCGGAAGGAAGAGCGGATATAATAATTTCTGTTGAACCTATGGAATCATTACGCTACCTGCCGTGGCTCTCAGAAAGCGGCTGGTTGGTAACAAACACAACTCCGTTTGTTAACATAACAGATTACCCAGATATGAAAGAGCTGCTTGCTGAGATTGAAAAACTTCCCCATCACATTGCAATAAATGCTGATGATATTGCAAGACAGGTTAAATCTCCGCGATCATCAAATATGGTAATGCTTGGTGCTGCTTCTCCATTTTTAGATATTCCATATCAATCACTTGAAAATGGGATAAAGAAAATCTTTGAAAGAAAAGGGGAGAAGATTGTTCAACTTAACATAGATGCATTAAAAGCCGGAAGAGATTTTTCTGAAGTGCATAAAAAATTATGAAGAGTTTAACCGCTGAGACGCAGAGTCGCTGAGAAATTACTCAGTGCCTTCGCGTCTCTGCGTTGGAAACTTCCTTAAGATTTAGCCCATGCCTCTACGTCGTCTACTTCTTTTGGGATTGGACGACCGAGAACTTTGTATCCGTTTTGTGTTACAAGAATATTATCTTCGATTCTAATTCCACCGAAATCACGATACTCTTCAACCTTATCATAATTAATAAAGTTTTTAAACTTCTTCTTAGCTTTCCATTGATCGATGAGTTCAGGAATAAAATAAATCCCAGGTTCGCAGGTAAAAACGAATCCTGGCTTTAGTTCTTTTGCCAATCTTAAATAAGCTAATCCAAATTGATCGCTGCGTTTTGTTTTTTCATCGTAACCAACATACGCTTCTCCAAGATTTTCCATATCGTGGACATCAAGTCCCATCATATGTCCTAATCCATGAGGAAAGAAAAGTGCGTGTGCACCGGCTTTTACAGCAGCATTTAAATCACCCTTCATAATTCCTATTTGTGATAAGCCGGCTGCAATAATTTTAGCAGCAGTTAAATGTACATCTGCGTGTTTAACTCCGGGTTTAATCATATTGATCGCATTCTTTTGTGCTGTAAGAACTATCTCATAAATTTCTCTCTGTCTGAAAGAAAATTTTCCACCAACAGGAGTTGTACGAGTGATATCACTTGCATAATGAAGAAGAGATTCAGCACCAGCATCACAAACAAGAAGATCACCTTCCTTTAATACATTTCCGTGAAAATGATTATGAAGTGTTTGTCCGTTTTTAGAAACGATTGCTCCAAACGAAACTCCGCTTCCAAGAGATAAAGCGATTCCTTCAATTGCTCCAGCTATGTCACGTTCAATAACACCGGGTTTTGCCATACGCATTGCAGTTGTGTGCATTTGATAAGCAATTTCCATAGCATACTCAATCTCTGCAACTTCTTCTTCACCTTTAACTGAGCGTTGAGCAACAACAGCCTCAATTAATTTTTTAGAAAATTTACTTTTAAGTTTATATGGATTCTCATCAACTAAATCTGCAAGTTTAAGTGTTTGATCACCGCGGTAAGTTGGCAAAAAGTGAATTTTAATTTGTTTGCTTATTTTTGATTTAAGATATTTTTTCAGAGTATCTATAGATTCAGTTTGTGCAACACCTATTTGCTCTGCAAGTTGTGCAAGCTTTGGCTGTGGACCCATCCATACAATATCTTCAACACTAAACTCATGACCAAACAGAATTTCTTTGTTTTCATCAACGTCAATAATTCCAACCATATTTGGTAAATCGAGTCCAAAGTAGTAAAGAAACGAGCTATCTTGTCTGAAAGTATAAGTATTGCCGGGATAGTTCATTGCAGATTCATCATTACCTAGAAATAATATAACTCCTGTTTTAAAATTTTTCTTAAGCTCAGTTCTGCGATCCATATAAACTTGTTTATCAAACATAAATGCTCCTTAATAGAATTAGTATTATTAATCTGATGTAAAATTATGGAATAAATGAATGGATTTCCATAAGTGATAAAAAATGGTATGCGGAATATTCTTATTGGTTATTATAAGCTTTGATTGAAAATATCATAAGAAAATCAGTGAGCTGTTTTAGATTTTATCTTTTTATTGATATACTCTTTTTCTTTTCTGAACATAAAATACAATCCTCCAATAATGAAGGGTATACTTAATAATTGACCCATGTCTAAGATCATTCCTTTTTCAAAAGCTGATTGTTCAATTTTTAGAAACTCTACAAAAAATCTGAATCCGAAAATTAAAACCAGAAAGAATCCAAAAATAAATCCTTGCTTGGATTTTTTGTCAGTCTTGTAATAGACAAAATATAGGATTATAAACGATATAAGATAAAAAATAGACTCATATAGTTGAGCAGGATGTCTTGGCACATCATCAACTCTCGCAAAGATAAATGCCCATGGAACATCGGTAGCAGTTCCCAAAATTTCTGAGTTGAATAAGTTTCCTAACCGAATAAGAACTGCAGCAAGTGCAACAACAATTACCACACGATCGAGAATCCATAATACTGTTTTATCTTTTTGCTTTTTGGAAAGAAGATATATTGATAATGGAATGCCTATGGCTGCACCGTGGCTAGCGAGACCGCCTTCCCAAACTTTAATCATCTCAAACGGATTTGATAAATAGTAAACAGGATCATAAAACAAACAATGTCCCAAACGAGCACCGATTACTGTTCCAAGTATCACATAAATAGAAAGTTGTTCAAGATCAGCTTGAGGTTTTTTTTCTAATTTATAAATTCTTGTAAGAATCATATACCCAAAGACAAAACCTAAAGCAAAAAGTAAACCGTACCAGCGTAAAGATATTGGCCCAATTTTTACTATTTCAGGACTAACATTCCAGAATATTGATGAGATAATCATTTTAGTTTGATAATTGTTTTATAATTAATAGTAAATATAACCTGATGTGTTAAGTGATGCAAAGGATAAAAGAATCATTACAAGTAGGAAAGTCATTTCGACGACTGTAAGGAGGAGAAATCTTCAACTTAATCTTTATCACTAAAATTTAGTTTCTATGAAATGCAGATTTCTCAGTCGAGGACTCTTTCGAAATGACGATCAAAAAAATATCCGGGTTTATTATAGGGATTCCAGGTCAAGCCCGGAATCACAAATTGTTTATTCTGCTTTCTTTCTAAAAGTTCTTTTCTTCCCTTTAGTAACAATAGCATTTTTATCAAGCTCTACACATTCTTCATAAGTAAAAGAAGCTGGATCACGATCTTTTGGAAGCTTAACATTTTTCTTGCCGGCTTTTAAATATGGTCCCCATCTGCCGTTAAGAATTTGAAAAGTTGGATCCTCATCAAAAACTTTTATAAATTTTTCTGCATCTGCAACACGCTTTGCTTCAATAACAATAATTGCATCTTCTTCAGAAACTGTGTGAGGATCATATTCTTTCTTAAGCGAATAAAATTTTCCATCGTGTCTTAAGTATGGTCCAAATCTTCCAATAGCAGCAACAACTTCTTTATCTTCAAATGTTCCAACAACTCGCGGAAGCTTAAATAATTCTAAAGCTTCTTCAAGAGTCAATAATTCCATTTTCTGATCTCGTCTAATTCCTGCATACTCCGGTTTAGCTTCCGGATCATTTGGATCAGTTAACTGTGCAACAGGCCCAAAGCGTGCCATACGTACTGAAACAGTTTTTTTTGTTTTTGGATCGGTACCAAGAATTCTTTCACCTGAAGCGCGTTCACTTGTTTCAGTGGTATGTTCAACTTTTTCGTGAAATGGAAAATAAAATTCTTTGAGCATTTTACTGTAGCTCAAATTTCCTAATGCAATCTCATCAAGTTCATCTTCAACAAGAGCCGTGAATTGGTAATCCATTATCTGAGGGAAATGCTGATTAAGAAAATCAGTAACTATCATTGCAATATCTTCAGGAAAAAGTTTGCCTTTATCAGCACCTGTAACTTCCGTTTTTGTTTCTCTATTGATTTCTTTTTTCTTATTTAAACTTAAAACTCTAAACTCACGTTCAGTTCCCATTCTTTCTTCTTTATGAACATATCCGCGTTTCTGAATCGTGCTGATAGTTGGAGCATAAGTAGATGGTCTTCCAATTCCGAGTTCTTCAAGTTTCTTAACAAGACTTGCTTCAGTAAATCTTGCAGATGCCCGCGTATATCTTTCGGTTGCAACAATTTCTTTCATATCAAGTTTCTGTCCAACTTTTAATGGAGGAAGAATCGCATCATCACCATTCTCTGCATTCTCATCATCAGTATCTTCTAAATAAACTTTTAAAAATCCATCAAACTTAATTACTTCACCTTTTGCAGTAAGAACATCTTTGTTGCCGGTGATTTTTATTTTAGCAGTTGTGCGTTCAATTTCTGCATCACTCATTTGAGATGCAATTGCACGTTTCCAAATCAATTCATACAAAGCTTGTTCGTCTTTTGGCCCATCAACATTTGGTTTATTAAAATCAGTGGGACGTATTGCTTCGTGTGCTTCCTGAGCAGCTTTAGATTTTGTTTTAAACTGTCTTCTCTCAAAATATTGTTTGCCAAAATCATTTTTAATTGCTTGTTCCGCAGCATCAAGAGCAAAATCTGAAAGATTAACAGAATCAGTACGCATATAAGTTATCTTGCCAGATTCATAAAGCCGTTGTGCAAGAAGCATTGTGCGGGAAACCGAATATCGTAATTTTCTTGCTGCTTCCTGCTGCAAAGTTGAAGTATAAAAAGGTGCGGCGGGTGAACGTTTAACAGGTTTCTTTTCAACATCATCAACAATAAAATCAGAATTAGAACAACTCTTTAAAAATTCTTCAACTTCTTTTTCATCCTTAAGATATCTTGCAAGTTCTGCTTTAAGATTTGTTTTATTTCCTTTATCATCGGTTACAGTAAAGTTTGCAACAACTTTAAATCGGGATTCAGGAACAAATGCATCAATTTCACGTTCACGTTCAACAATCAATCTAACCGCAACAGATTGAACTCTTCCGGCAGAAAGTTTTGATTTTATCTTTCGCCATAAAATTCCGGAAATTTCAAATCCTACCAAACGATCTAAAATTCTTCTTGCCTGTTGCGCATCAACAAGATGGTAATCTATTTTTCTTGGATTTTTTATAGCATTAAGAATTGCTGTCTTTGTAATTTCATCAAATACAATTCGTTTGATTTTTTTATCATCAAGTTCTAATGCTTCTTTTAGATGCCACGAGATTGCTTCTCCTTCGCGATCCTCGTCAGTTGCAAGCCAAACTGTTTCAGCTTTTTTAGAAAGTTTTTTTAATTCAGTAACAACTTTCTTTTTCTCCTCAGAAATTTTATAAAGCGGTTTAAAATCATTTTCAATCTCAACGCCTTTATTTTTCTTTTCGAGGTCGCGAATGTGTCCGTAACTTGAAGTAACTAAAAAATCTTTGCCTAAATAGCCTTCAATTGTCTTTGCTTTTGCAGGTGATTCTACTATAACTAAGTTTTTTGCCATTATATCTTCTTTAATTTGAAAAAAACGCTTGCAAATAAACCGATAAAAAAAACAAAATTCAAAATTATTTGGTGAGCAATATCATTTAATTGATAATTAGTTCGTTTTTATGATTAAAAAATTGACAATATTTGATGAGTAAATCACAATTATTGATTGAAATAGCCATAAAAAAATATTTAGACATAATTTTAAAACTTTTAGCAGTGCCATTTATTCTGCTTATTAAGATTTATCAATTGTTAATATCTCCATTATTTCCATCATCTTGCAGATATTCTCCAACTTGCTCACATTATACACTTGATGCGTTGAAAAAGTATGGATTGTTAAAAGGAAGCTGGCTGGGAATTAAAAGAATTTCTCGTTGTCATCCATGGGGTGGCAGCGGATATGATCCGGTTCCATAAAATAATTTTTAAAAACCGTAGCTCAGACGGATCAGTCTGAGAGTAAGAACACATTTGTACAGAAAACGCAGAATAAATTCTGCGCTACGATTTAAATGAAAAAATCATCAACAAAAAAAATATCCTTTGGAAAAAGAATCTTAAACTTCTTTAAATGGATTTTAAAGTTTGCAATTTTCTTTTTTGTCTCAACAGTGCTTCTAGTTTTTGCAATGAGATGGATAAATCCTGTTACAAGTTCAATAATGGTTCAGAGACAAATCTCTGGTTTGTTTAAAGGAGAATTTGAATTAATAAAATATCATTGGGTGGATTATGATGATGTTTCTAAGTTTATGCCGATTGCGATTGTAGCTGCGGAAGATCAGAATTTTCCTAAACACTTTGGTTTTGATTTTAAACAGATTGAAAAGGCATTAAAGGAAAATAAACGAGGAAGGCGGGTAAGAGGAGCCAGCACGATCACTCAGCAAGTTGCAAAAAACCTTTTTTTGTGGGAAGGAAAAAGTTTTGTTCGTAAAGGAATCGAAGCATACTTTACATTATTAATAGAACTGCTCTGGGATAAACAACGAATTCTGGAAGTACATATGAACATTGCAGAAATGGGTGATAAAATCTTTGGTGTTGGAACTGCTAGTGTTGCTTACTTTAAAAAACCCGCAGCGGGTTTGAATATCAGACAAGCAGCATTGTTGGCTGCAATTTTACCAAATCCAAAAAAATATTCTGCTGTAAAACCAAGTGGTTATGTAAGAGGAAGACAAAACTGGATAGTAAGGCAAATAAATTCTCTTGGAGGAGCAGATTATTTAAAGGATATTTAAACAATCTTCATTAATTAGATAGAAAATTCTGCTCTGAAAATTTTGTATAGGTATTTAATTTTTCTGCTTTTCTAAAGAGTAGAACAACTTCAAGACAAGAGTCTTTTTCACTGTGTATTTCTAGTTTTACATCATAAAAATCTGCAATCCTTTGTGTGATAGCTAAACCTAGTCCATTGCCCTGCTGTTCATAATAACTTCTGTTGTGCTGTATAAACGGAGCAGAGTTTTTTATTTCATCTTCACTCATTCCACGGCCATAATTTTTTATAACAAGTATATAACTGGATTTGTCATCTTTTGAATATATTTCAATCGGTTTATTAGGGTAAGAAAATTTTATTGCATTATCAATTATTTCATTAAAGATAACTTTAAAATGCTCATTCCAAATCTTAACCTGACACTCTTTTACATTAATATTAAAAGTATGGTTTGTCTCTGTAGATTTTATTTTATCAGCAATTAAAATCTCAAAAGTAGTTTTATCAATATGTGTTAATCCAGATGACAGGCTTGAATAATTCTTTTTATCCTTAAGCATTAGTTCTGCTTCTGTAAACAATATAAATTTTTCGATAGTTCTATGAAGCCGAATCGATGCGTTTTTTATCATTATCATCATATCTTTTATTGTTTCCCGATCAATAGTCTCTATCTCATCGATAATGATATTGGAAAACCCTTGCAGAGATACAAGTGGTGTTCTTAATTCGTGTGGAATTGATTGGGAAATGTTTTTATATACCTTCTCAAATTTTTCATCTGTTTTACTTTTCTTTTCAAGTCTGGTTTTAACAGCTTTTAAGAGTTCAGGTGCTTCAAATGGTTTTGTTAGATAATCATCGGCACCGTAATTCATTCCATCACGTATATCTGATGTGGATGATTTAGCAGTTAAAAATATCAACGGTATGTTTGATGTAACACTATTATTTCTGATTTCCTGAAGCATTTGTGTGCCCTCCATAACGGGCATCATTCTGTCTGCAATTATTAAATCAGGTACTTGTTGTATTGCGATTTGCAATCCATCATAGCCATTTTCCGCAAATATAACTTGATAATCATTAAGCTCAAGAAGTGAGACAATGTTTTCTCTCAAATCATCTGAATCTTCAACAACTAGTATTTTATAAGAAATTGAATTCATGCTTTATCTCATCCTCCTGGATAATTGAAATATCGTTTGGCAAGTAAACTGTAAATGTTGAACCAACATTTAAAGTGCTGGAAAAATCAACTCTGCCGCCAAGCAGATCAACTGCACGTTTTAGAATAGATAATCCCAGTCCCGTTCCCTTAATTTTTCCTGTGTTCTTACTTCGCATAAATGGTTCGAATAAAGTATCAAAATCTTCACCAGGAATTCCTATCCCTTCATCTTCAACTTTAAATATTGTTAAATCTGGTTGATGTTCAAGTGAGATGTAAATGCTTTTTTTAGGATCTGTGTATTTTACGGCATTATTAATAAGATTTATAAAAACCTGTCTTAATAATTTTTTATCACTATTAAGAACTAAAGATTGTTTTTCTGAAGTAAAACTTATTTTAGCAGAAACAGGATATCCTTGTTTTACCTCATCAATCATATCATTAATTAGATTAACCACATCAACTTGTTCAAGTGTAACTGTTGCTTTACCAGAATCTACTTTATTTATTTCAGTTACATCACTCAAGATCTCAATTAAGTTTTTACTGATATTTTTATTTTCGCCAAAAGCGAAGTTCGTTTTTCTTCATTAAGTTTATCCCAATACATTTCAATTAAATCTGAAGAAGAAAGAATTGCAGCTAGGGGTGTTCTAAACTCGTGGGAAACCATTGATACAAATTTTGTTTTTAATTCACTTAGTTCTCTTTCCTTAATAAGTGACTTCCTTACTTCAAACTCAGCTTTTTTTCTTTCAGTTATATCATAAAAGTTTGCTACTATATACAGTGGTTTATCATTATCATCGTGTACAACGGAACATATCGCTTCAGCGGGAAAAAATTTTCCATTTGCTTTTCTTAATTCAATTTCCCCTTTCCAATTATTACCACTCATAAGTCTTGTAATAATTGCTTTTTTTAATACTGTAGTGCCTTCGTTACTTGCAAGTAAAAAGATACTTTTACCAATAATGTTGTTTGAAGATTTGAAACCAAAAATTGAAATCAATCCGGGATTAACGTAAGAAATAATACCCTTGAAATCAGTCAGTAAAATCCCTGTTTCAATTGTTTCAATTGCGCGATTCAATTTTCTAATTTCTTGTTCCGATTCTCGTTGCCGGGTTATATCTCTTACTGTACCACTAATGCCAATTACATAATTTTTATCATCACAAAGTGGTCTTACATAAACTTCGCATGTCTTTAATTGCGCATCTTTTGTAACAATAACAATATCATGTAAACTATATTCTTTTTACCTTCTATTAGTCTTTGTAATAGATCAAAATTCTTTATTTTTTCATCTTTATGAATAAACGCTGAAAAATTTTGTCCGATGCTTTCTTCTAAAGTATAACCAGTAATTTCAGTCCAAGCCGGATTAAGAAATATCCAGTTTCCACCCCTATCAGTTTGAAAAATTACTTCTTTTATTGTATTAACTACTATTCTGTATTGTGATTCACTTTTACTTAAGGCTTCTTCATTTTCTTTTCTCTTAATTGCATTTGTGATAACACTAGCAGCCATTGTTAGTAATTTAATACTATCTTCAGTCCAGCTTTCAGCTTGATGTATCGAATCGAACCCAATGTAGCCGATTACTCCATTGCTGTATATCATAGGGACTACAATAAGAGATTTTATACCTTGTGGTTCTAAAATTTCTTTTTCTGCATTTGCTTCAATCGGTAGTTCTTCTACTGACGGTATATAGATTGCTTCCTGATTATTTATTTTATTCATCCACCATGGGAAAATATCTGTTGGTATATATTTAAGAGATTCTTTTTCACTTGGTACTCCTTCTTTTACCCACTCGTGAGTATTACTCATAAACTTACCTTCATCACAAAAAGAAAGACATAACTTCTATCAGCGGAAATAAAATTCCCAATCATACCCAGTGCTTCATCAATTTCTTTATCGACATCTTTCCATGCAAGGTTTATAAATTTTGCTGACAACTTTGTTATCAGTTCTTCAAAATGTAATCTAAATTGTAGTTTATCTTCGTTTTCTTTAAACCTGGTTATGTTCCTATAAATCCATAAATGTCCTTTATAACGCTGCTCTTCGAAAATGGGGATATAATCCCGTTCAAGAATCACCCTATTTTTCATTTCGTAAACCTCGCCAAAAACCGGTACCTTATTTTCTAAAATGGTATTAACATTAGAAATGAAAAGATTAGGATCCTTGAAAAGATGTTTACTATTTTCTGCGGCATTCGAACAATCGCCTCCAAGTAAAAATTCCGGAGCCACTGGTATATTAAAGTAATCGCAGAATTGCTGATTAATAAAGAAAATTTTTCTTTCTTCATTCTCTAGCAGAATTCCACCGCCAAAATTTTCAGAAAGTTTCCCTAATCTTAGGTTTACTTCTCTATAATATTCTTCACTTGTTTTAAGATCATCAACATCCTGTTGTACGCCTGTAATGATGGTTGCTGTATTGTTATCATCAAATTCTGTTGCTGAACCATAACAGTTCATCCAGCAATATGAACCGGATTTGTTTTTAATCCGGTAGTAAAAATCAAAATGTTGGTTTGCATCCTTTTTAAGTGATGTTAAAATTTTAAGAGTTTTAAACTTATCGTTCGGATGAAGTCTTTCAATCCATTCAGAAATATGGTCCTTGATTTCTTCAGAAGTAAAACCAAGCATTCTCTTCCAACCATCTGAAAGTGATATTGTTTCCTCTTTTATATTCCACTTCCAGGATCCGCTTTTACAAAGCACCAGAGATGAACATTCTATTATACTTTTGGTTTCATGCATTTTTTTGTCTTTAAGCTAAGTCCTAGCTAAGACAATTATCGAATTTTTTACAAAATTGTTAAGATTCTAAATTGCAAAATTTCCTGAATTATCATCAAGAATTTTTACTCAGGACCGTTATTAAGAAAAACTACTTTTATCCGATAATGAAAGAAAAATAACTTTTTATTTAATGGATCTTGAACAATTAGACATACAAGAAGCTGAGCAGCTAGAAAATCTATTTGAAAGCAGTGCGTTAAGGTTTAACAAACTAAAACATACCTACTTCAAAAATTTTATTAAAAATAATGAGACTTATTTAGATTTTCTAAAAATCGGTTCACGACATTTTAGTTTTCAGTTACCAGAAAACATTGATGAAATTTTTCTTAAAAAGAAAATTCACCATTATTTTGGCTTCTAGAGTCACCAATTCTCACGGTTTGTGAAAAATCTTTTAACGAAAATTCACATGGAAACAGACAATCAGATAGAAATGAAATAAAGAAAAATTTTACTAAATGGGTAATTGCTGCTGAACAAAGCCAGAAAAAAATATTTGCAGCACTAACAGTAAAAGAGATTAAAAGCAGTATAAATTTTCTGACATATATAGATTCAATTTATTATTCTTTAATACTCATTTTTGATGAATCAATTAGAAACCCATATAAAGCTATAGAGGAATTAAACAAGGCCCAATCATCAGTTGATGAAAGCTTCTTAACACCCGAAATAAAGAGAGACCTTAATTACCTAATTCAATTATATAAAGGTTTTGCATTTTTAACTCTGGGAAATAATGAGGAGGCCGCAACAGAACTTTCTTATGCAATGGATAGTAAAGAAAGCGGTATAACTGCAAAATTTTATTTTGCTTATCTCTCATCTACTCAAAAACGAGATGATTTTACTAAGGCATTAATTAAAGAAATTCTTAACTATGATCTTGATAGATTGAACTACGCTATTGATTGCAGCAGCATTGTTGTTATGAACTTCTTATTAATTAATCCCGTCTTTCCAAATATTGTAAATTATTATGAGTTTTCACCTTATACAGATTATATACAGTCTGAGCTTATAGAAAGTAGTCTAGACTCAAAAAAAATAGTTTCAACTCTGCAAATCAGACTCAATCAGTTAAAAAAAAATGAGTTTGATGATTACTTTACTGATGAATCCAGACAAACAATTAAGTTTTTGAATGATTTGTGCGAACAGCACGCCAACAATCAATCAATATTTTTAAGTATGGTTGCTAATAACATAAATAACAAGTTTCATGATGTTCTTGATGAGATTCAATCAAAAATAAAAGAAGCGCTTTATCGAAATTATAATAACGTAATGGAGCTTTATAAAAAACCATTGATGAAAGTGAAAAACTTTCTGAGCAGTATAAACATGAGGTTGATGAAATAAAATCAAGTCTGCAAAAGAAACTTGCATCATCAATACAGCAGATTGAAGAGTATGTTAAAGATGAACTATGGCAGGTGGAAGAAAGAAAGAAAAACATAGCCTATCAAAGCTCATTTGATCCAGCAGTTTCTTTTAGAAATTCTATGAGTTACAATGTTGTTGTATCGATAATTGTTTTTATCATTGGTGGAATGGCTGGATATTTTAACAACTCTGATTTTTTTGATAACGATTTTTATCTGATGTTAGGTAGAGTAATTTTAACCGGGGTTAAATGGTCCTCGCTTACATTTGTAATTGGATTTTTTATTTCAGCTTTTATTTCAGGATTAGTTGTTTTTGATAGATCCAACGAAAAGCAAAAACTTGAAAAGCGAACTTTGGAATTGCAGAAGCAAAAAGAGATGAGTATAGATATGCTAAAGAAAGAAGCTGAGCAAAAACAAAAAGCACTATCGGAAGGATATCTTGAGAGAATAGAATCTCATAAGAAAAAAATAGAAGATATTAAACGAGAAAGAGAACGACAGGAACCAATACTTATAGCTGAAGCCGAAGAACTTCTAGCTCCATTCAAAGAAAAACTAAACCCACTTTATTTAAAATAATATTGGCTATAGTTAGCCAAGGTTACGATAAAAAACAAAAATTCATATTAAAAATCAACATTTAATCTCTTTAGATGAATATTCGTCTGGTATAGTAATGGTATGAGTGCTCTAAAAAATATGTGCACAATATTATCTGGATTTTAAATGAGCGATTTCTCCTATCAGAAGAAAATAGAAAGATTTTATTCTTATTCCACTTCGATAAAACCAAATAATCAATTATTTGAATCTTTTATAAATATAAATTCCAATAAAAATTCTGAAAACAATCCTCTTAATTCAGTTTTATTTTCAAAACTTGAAATTCAAAGTAGTCGATTTCTAGAAGGATTTTACTCTATCGAAAATCGAAATAACAGATGGATGAGCAGAGTTGGTAAAGTTTTACTTAATGCTTCTTCAAAAGCAAAATTCTTTTTTATTAAAGGGTATTTTCCGGATGATTTTCATCCAAATAATAAGTTGGAAGTAACTGTTTATTTTGATGAAACTCTGATCAAAACAATAACGATATCAAAAATTGTTGACTATACAGCAGTTATTCCTGTTGATAAATATTTAGTGATTAATCCCGGATCTGCAATACTTGTAAAACTTATTGTTAATAATACTGTTATTCCTGCAAAAGGCGGATTAAATTGTACAGATAATCGTGAACTTTCTATGCTTGTTGATTCGTTGGGATTCATAGACTCAGAAAATGTGTCGAAGGAAATCGATAAACATTATAAGCGATGTACTCTGATTTCACAGCCGTTGGTACCTTACTTTAAAGGTTTCTGTAATGTCTGTAGTTCAGAAGAATATTTTGCACTAGAAAACCTTAGTATGATTAGGGAAACTTTTCGATGTAACAAATGCGGATCTTCAAATCGAACAAGACAACTATCTCGCGGATTAATTACCCATTTTCAAAACATCGGATTTACTTCGAACTATGTTAAGGATTTAGCTAATGAGTTGATTGATTCTAAATTTAAAATTTATGATACAGATTCAAATTATTTTATAGCAAGTTTACTGCAGAAATATGATGGATATATTACCAGTGATTTCTTAGATGGTGTTGAATCAGGAACAAAGCTTTCCGAAAATCATTATTGTCAGGATTTATCTAAACTAACTTTCGAATCTAACAGCTTTGATGTTGTTCTTTCAACAGATGTTTTTGAACATGTTCGACTTTATCAAAATGCAATTTCTGAAATTTATAGAGTACTTAAACCTGGAGGTGTTTATTTATTTACAGTTCCATTTAAAAGTGAATTAGATGATCATGAAACATTTATAGATGTTATTCAGCAAGATGAAATATTAAAAGATGTAGAGCTTAGACAGAGAGTTTATCATGGAGACACCATTTCAAATGAAGGCGCATTATTATATAGAATTTATGGAAAAAAATTATTTAAAGAATTTGAAGATGCTGGTTTCTTTATAAAATACGAACGATCAACAATACCTGAGTCAGGAATTTTTGATTGTGATCTTTTTACTGCTTATAAACCACAACAAAATTATACTCTTTTAGAATCCGCAAGTACTGATTTAAAATTACAAAATCATTCTAACAAAGAAATAAAACACAATAAATGCATCTTACTTAACATTGAGTTTAGTTCAGTATGCAATCTTCGCTGTAAATGGTGCATTCTTGATCATAGCAAACCCAAAGAATTTTTAAGTCCCTCAGAACTCAAAAAAATTATGATTCAAATTCAAGATGGACAATTGCCATTTTTAGAACGAATTGAATTACACAATGGAGGCGAAACTCTTTTACACCCCAAAATAGATGAAGCTTTAGAGATTATTAAGGAAGCAAAGAAAAATTTCACGAAACCAATTTTTATTACTCTGCTTACAAATGGAACGGTACTAAAAGAAAGTACTTTAAACTTATTGTCTTCAGGTGATGTAGTTGATGAAATTCGAATTAGTATAGATGGTGGCTCTAAAAAAGAATTTGAAGAAATTAGGAAGAATGCCAAGTGGGAAAAGGTAGCCGCAAATGTTAACCGTTTTAGAGACTCTATAAATAAGGCTAAATCAAATACAAAACTCGGAATTATTTGTATGGTTCCCTTGGATAAGCCGGACAATATTGAATGGATGGAAGAAGAATTTAGAAATGTTTTAGAGTTAACAGATAATATTGAAATAAGATATCCGCATTCGTGGGAAGGGTCTCTACCTGAGTCAAGCGGCATACAATCAAAAGCATCACAAAAACGTGCAGATCGTTTATGTAAATTTTTAAAAAATGATATGGTGGTTCTTGCAAGTGGTAATGTAACCGTATGTTGTGCTGACTTGAACGGAAGAGGAATTATCGGAGATGTTAGTTTAAATAGTCTAGATAAAATTTTTGCGGGCGATGAACGACAAAAAATAATTACTCTCTGGCAGGAAGGTAGATTCGAGGATATTCCATTATGTTCAACTTGTGAAGGATACTACGATGCGGAGCCTGTTCTTGATTCAAAATCTGAAGAGCACATTGTAAATTCTAATAATATAAATAATGTAAAAAGTAAGAACGAGAAATTAATTAGTGAAACTTTACAGCAGTTAAACTCAAAACTTTCAGCAAAATCTTTTTTTGAAGTGGAAAAGATTTTAAGTAGAACAAAAACAAATATTACTAATAGTGATGTGATCCAAGAATTTAAGAAATCCTTTTACGAAGCAAGAGAAATTTTTAGAAATGAAAAAAAATGGAATTCAAAAATAAGTGCTCAAAAATTAATTGAAGCGGAACAAAATATTGAAATAAATAAACTCGATCGATCAGAATCTCTTTTATTTGAAATACTAAATGTTGAACCAACGCATATTGAAGCTGCCAATAACCTTGCAGTTGTTTATATCCTAAAAGAAGATTATCAAAATGCATTTGATTTAATATTGTACATTCTTAATAAAGATCATGAAAATGAAGTTGCTCTCGGTAACCTTGAATATCTGAAATCCATAGTTGATGTATCAGAATTATTAAACGTTAGCGGCAGTTCAAACCATAATTACACTCCTGTTGAAGCACCTGATATTACCATAAATCAGTTTAGGACACTAGATGATTTTAAATCATTTACCCACATAATGAAGAGTGAGTTTAAGGGAAGAATTATTTATGAAAAGAATTTATTGGACGGGGGAAATGAATTTACTATAAATGGATATTGTTCTGCATGTAAAGCTAATGTGGATTTTATTGTGGATTACAATTATGCATATGAAGAAAACGGAACTAAAATTCCTAACTGGCGCGAAAGACTTTTATGCCCAAATTGTAATTTGAATAATAGAACAAGAGCGGCATTACATTTAATTGATAATTTTATTAAACCGGATTCAAGTTCTAAAATATTCTTAACTGAACAAACTACTCCATTATATCAATATACAAAATCACATTTTCCAAATACCGTTGGCAGTGAATATATAGGTGATAAAATTGAATTTGGGACGATCAACGATAATGGAATTCGAAATGAAGATCTTACAAATCTAACATTTGAAAATGCTGAATTTGATCTCGTTCTCAGCTTCGAAGTATTTGAACATATTCCAGATTTTAAAAGAGCTTTCTCCGAAGTGCTAAGAATTTTAAAACCAGGAGGGAAATTACTTTTCACTGTCCCATTCAATCGAAATTCAGAATCGAATTTGGTTAGAGCAATTATTCAAGATGATCAAATTCAACACATCTGCTCACCAGAATATCACGGCGATCCTATCAATGAATCTGAAGGTTGTTTATGTTTTTATCATTTTAGTTGGGAATTGTTAGATCAACTAAAGTCTGAAGGATTTGAAGATGCTTATTGCTGTTCTTTTTATTCAAAAGAAGCCGGACATCTTGGTGACGAGCAATTTTTTATCATCGCAGAAAAGAAAAAATGATTACAGAAAAAACTTTAGCTAATTGTAAAAATATCATGCAAAACATTTTGAATGAAGAAATCAAAATGCTTGGATAAAAAACATTATAAAATTTATCATCATTTAATTTTTAAAAAATAAATGTATCAAAAGAACAGAGTTTAAATTGGAAAATAATATAACATGTGAAACAGAGATTAATAAAGCGGAAGACTTAATCGAGAGTGGTTTGTATTCTGAGGCCAAAAATATTTTGGAATCAATTATATTAACCTTACCAGATAATCTTGAAGCTTTAAATGATATGGCTGTCGTTAATATAATGGAACAAGATTATAATTCAGCTGTATCTAACATTAAAAAAGTTTTATCTATTGATAAAACTAATAAAATTGCAGAAGAAAATTTAAGATACATACTATCCCTTCTACATAATGAAGGAAGTTTATCCGATTCCAAAAATGAACTCAATTGGGAAACAGGGTTTACTTGGTTTTGTAAAGGTACTGGAATTGAAATAGGAAGCGGTGGAAAACCTCTACCAGGTTTACAATCCAAACAAGTTGATCTTGTGGATGATTACAATGGTTTTAAATATCATGTAGATTATCTATCTCCAGCTGATGATCTGAGTTTTGCAGAAGACAATTCACTTGATTATATAGTTCATAGCAACATGCTTGAACATCTTGCCAATCCTGTAAAAGCTTTGCTTGAATGGCATCGGGCTCTAAAACCAATCGGCATTTTATATATAATGATTCCAGATAAACGGTTGTGGATTACTGATAGACAAAGAAATGTAAGCTATCCACAAGAATGGACTTATGCCTATTTAGAAAACAGATCAAACACACCATCATATCCAAATGATCCAAACACTCATTTCTTTGCTTACACACCAAATGTATTTAAAGAATGCCTGGCTAAAACTTCTCAGCTTGATAATCTATTTGAAGTTGCAGAAATCTTTACTTCAAGTGATAAAGTTGTTGATGAAATTATTCGTAATGTAAATGTATTTGTACCCGACGGTGATCATATGTCCCAAAATTATTTGGCAATGCAAAATATTCAACAAAATAATGGAGAATATAAAGTTGGGCATAGTTTTCATGTTGTGCTAAAGGCGATAAAATGAAAACACTGATTATTAAACTTGGTGCATCCGGAGATGTTATAAGGACAACTACACTCTTACATTTGTTTGATGATGGTGTTGATTGGATAACAAGTGATTTAAATTCGATTCTATTAGAAGGTCTGCCGCGTGTAAACAAAATAATTAAAGAATCGGAATTAACATTTACTAATTTTTATAATTATGATTTGATAGTAAACTTAGAAGATACCATTGATGCTGCCAAAATTGTTGAGGCAATAAATCACAAAGAAGTGTTTGGGTCATACTTAAATAAATCCGGAAACATAACTTATACAGATAGCTCAAAAGATTGGTTCGATTTGAGTTTAATAAGCAAACATGGAATTGAAAAAGCAAATCAACTAAAATTTGAAAACCAAAAATCATTTCAGGAATTAATATTTACTGGTTTAGGATTTAAGTTTAATCATCATCAATATTTATTACCAGTTACAATTCCAAGTATTCTAACTGGCGATGTTGCCATTTCTTCAAAAGCTGGTAAAGTTTGGCCAATGAAAAACTGGGCTTATTATAACCAATTAGCAGATCACCTAAGAGAACAAGGATACATAGTTAATTTCCTGCCGCATAGAAAAACTATATTAGAACATCTCGCTGATGTGAGAAGTCATTCACATTTGATAAGTGGAGATAGCCTTCCTATGCATTTTGCATTGGGCAGTAATATTGAGTGTATAAGTTTATTTATTTGTACCAGTGCTGCTGAGATTTTTGATTATGGAGTTCAGCAAAAAATAATTTCTCCCCAACTAGAAAAATATTTTTACAGAAGGGATTTTGATGAAGATTCTGTAAAATCAATTTCCTTTGATACTGTGACCAAAGCATTTGAGCAATTAAAAGAAAAGAAAATTTCTTATGCATACTCCTGATGAACTTCAAAATGTAGTACAAAACCTATCTAATCAAAATGATTATAAAAGTCTAACTAAGTTCTTAGAACGAGTAATAAATGATGATTTGAATAATCTACAAGTAAACAATAAAGCAAATCATTATTTAGGTAGAATATATTATTATAATGAACAATTTGAAAAATCTAGAGAATATTTTATCAATGCTTTATGCTGTGATCCTAAAGATGTTTTCTCAAGAATTTATCTTGGTTTGATCGCAGAAAAGAATAATAATGCACATGAAGCAATCAGAATTTATGCAAGTTGTTTAGATACTAATCCGGAGATTAAAAATCTCAACTACAAAATAAAAGAATTAGCAATAACCATTTCTTCAGGAAATAGTATTGTTGATAAGATTTTATCAAATGCTGAAGAAAAAACAGTTCATCCAAATACTGAATATCCATTAGTCTCAATTTTAATTTTATGTTATAATAAAGTCGAGTACACATTAAAATGCCTTGATGCACTTTTTGCAAATACAGTATATAAAAACTATGAAGTAATAGTTGTTGATAATGCTTCCGTTGATGAGACACCGGTATTGCTGGAAACATACGGTGATAAAATAAAATTTGTGCACTCTAAAACAAATCTTGGTTTTGTTGGTGGAAATAATCTTGCTGCTAATTACGCAAAAGGTGAGTATGTAGTGTTTCTTAACAATGATACCGAGGTGAAACCAAACTGGTTAATATATTTGTATAAAACATTTATGGTTAATCCCAGTGCAGGAGCAGTTGGATCAATGCTGGTTTATGAGGATGGTACACTGCAAGAAGCTGGAGGCATTATTTTTAAAGATGCTACTGGATGGAACTATGGAAAGGGAAAAAGTGCTGTAAGTTCCCAATTTAATTTTACCCGAGAAGTTGATTATTGTTCTGGTGCAGCTTTAATGGTGCGTAAAGATTTATTTTTATTGCACGGTAAATTTGATGAGAGGTTTGCCCCAGCATATTTTGAGGATACAGATTTATGTTTTGGTATTCGTAAACTTGGGTACAAAGTATTTTACTGTCCATTTTCTAAAGTAGTACATCATGAAGGCATTACCGCTGGAACGGATTTATCAAAAGGCTTTAAAAAATTTCAAATATTAAATACTCCAAAGTTTATTAATAAATGGAAACATGAATTAGAATTACAATATCAAGGAGATCCAAACCTTGTTTATTCATTTTCAAATCGAAGTAAAGGTAAACGCATTTTAATTATTGATGATATTCCACCCTTGCCAGACAGAGCTGCCGGAGCACTAAGACATTATCATACTTTAAAACAAATGCTAAATCTTGGTTACGTTGTAACTTATGTTCATTTATCAGGTAAGAACTACACGGATGAGAATGCAACTAACTATATAAAGTATTTTAAAATGCTGGGTGTAGAGTTTATCTGGTTCAATTATGAAAGCTGGTGGTCATTTAGAGAAACTCCACAAGTAAAACCGGTTTTACAAGATTTAATTAACTCGTTAGATATTAAAAGAAGAAATTATGATTTAATTTATATTGCATTCTGGCATATCGCCGAATATTTTATAGATATCATTAGAAAACAAACTACAACAACTCCAATCTTAATTGATACAATGGATATACATTATCTGCGGGAGCAAAGACAAGCAGAAATGAGTAGAGATCCTGAACAAATCAGAAAAGCAAGACTTAATAAGAAGAAAGAGATTGAAGTTTATAGTAAAGTGGATTGCATTACGACTGTTACTGAAAAAGATCGTGATGAATTAAAGCAACATTTGAATGATAAATCTATTCTAATTCTAACAGATGTTCATGATGCAGTTGAAACTACATCCTCCTTTAATGAAAGAAAAGATTTATTGTTTGTTGGAAACTTCAATCATACTCCAAACGAAGATGCAGTTTTGTATTTCTGTAAGGAAATATTTCCTTTAGTAGTAAAACAAATCCCTGAAATAAAATTTTACATTGTTGGTAATAATCCATCAGACAAAATAAATTCTCTCGCTTCAGGTAAAATTATTGTAACCGGCTGGGTTCCGGAAATAAAACCGTATTTAGAAAAGTGCAGAGTCTCAGTTGTTCCTTTAAGATACGGCGCTGGTAACAAAGGCAAAGTTGGTGAAACACTTTCTCATGGTGTTCCAATGGTTTCTACAACTATTGGAGCAGAAGGAATGAATATAATTAATGAAGTTCATTCCTTTGTTACAGATGACTCGAGACAAATTGCTGAGTATATAATAAAACTTTATTCAGATAAAACTCTGTGGGAAAAATTTTCTGCAAGTGGTAAAGCATTAATTACAACTCAATACTCGAGTGAGCTGATGAGTAAAAGACTACAGTACATTATGAGTTTTTCAACTCGTGAATCACTTAACAGGAAATTGGCGTTAAGTTTTCCAAATCCACCAGCTGTCAGCATAATTTTAATTTCATATAATCAATATGATTTTACAAAAAAGTGTTTAACAAGCATTCTTCAGTATTCTAAATTGAGCTATGAGATAATTTTAATTGATAACAACTCTAGCGATAGTACTGTTAAAAATATTAAAAAAGATTTTCCAGAAGTCAGATTAATTGAAAATAAAGAAAACAATGGTTTTCCTAAAGCTGTAAATCAAGGGATTACTTCCGCAATTGGTGATTATGTTCTACTTCTTAATAACGATACTATTGTAACAAATGGCTGGTTGGAAAAATTATTTGAAGTTGCTGAATCAGACAAAACAATTGGTGTTGTTGGTCCCATTAGTAATGAAGTTAGTGGTGTGCAAAAAGATAAAGAAGCTAATTACAAAACAATTGAGGAAATGCATGTTTATGCTGCTTCTGTAAAAGAGAAGAATAAAAACAAAATGTTGCAATTTCCTAGAGTAGCGTTTTTATGTACGCTGATTAAACGAGAAGTAATAGATAAAATTGGCGGACTCGATGAGCGCTTTTCTCCTGGTAATTTTGAAGACGATGACTTTTGCTTGCGTGCTCAGCTTGCAGGATATAAAACAGTTATAGCTAAAGATGTTTTTATTCATCACTATGGTTCAAAAAGTTTTAAAGCAGATGGCGAAAAAAAGTATGCTGAAAGATTAAAAATCAATCATCAAATATTTGTTGACAAGTGGGGTGCAGATCCAGATGAAATCTGGTTAAAGCAAAAACCATTTAATCATTCGAGAAATTTATTCATCTCTATAGATAATGATGAATTTAAAAAGTCATTCGAACGTGCCCAAAATAATATTAAGGATAAAGAATTTGACTTGGCTATAACTGAACTTGGATTGGCAATTGAAAAATATGACACTTCTGATAAATCTTATTCAATAATATCAAAAGAAGATTTACTATTGCTAAGCGCTAATGTTTCTTTGATCATAAAGGATCTTGAAAAAGCAAATATGTTTTTTGAAGAAGCTTTAAAACTTAATCCATCATCTTCAGAAGCATGTTTTGGATTAGGACAGGTTTTTTATCACGCAGAAATGTATGAGCAATCTAAGGCGATGTTTGAGTGGGCAATAAAAAATAACTCCAAAAATGTTAATGCATTGGAAGCATTAAAATCAGTTAATGAAATTCTTGCATTTCCATCAGAGCATAATTCTTTATTTGAAGTTGAAGTCGAAACAATTGAAGCAGAAAAATAATCTATGCCCACACTAAGTTTATGTATGATTGTTAAGAATGAAGAAAAACATCTGACAAGATGTCTTTCTTCAGCGCAAAATGTTGTTGATGAGATTGTAGTCGTTGATACAGGTTCTTCAGATAAAACGATTGAGATAGCAGAATCATTTTGTGCAAAGATTTTTCATTTCGATTGGGTCAATGATTTTTCTGCTGCAAGAAATTTTGCATTGAGTAAATGTACCGGCGATTGGATTCTATATCTTGACGCTGATGAAGAATTGAACCATGATTCTATTGAGGAAGTTAAAAGGTATAAATCACACAAACCTGCGGGAGTTTATTGCACAGTAAAAAGTCTCGGTTCTGCAAGTGCTAAAGGAAGTGTGATGAAATATCCGCGCTTGTTTGCAAATGTTTCCGGAGTGGAATTTATAGGTAAAGTTCACGAACAAATAAGTGATTCGCTAAGTAAAAATAAAATCCCGCTTATTGAATCAGAAATAGAAATCATTCATCACGGTTATGCCATTGATGAAGACGGTTTACTGAAAAAGAAGGAACGAAACTTATCTTTGCTTTTATCCAATGAGAATAAAAAAAGCAACGTTTATGATAAATTAAAATTAATCCAGACGCTTATTTCTTTGGATAAATATGATGAAGCTGAAGTAAGAGCAAATAGTATTATGAACAGCAAGCTCATCACAGCCGCCGATCTTAGTTTAGCAATGTTTTATATGGCTCAAATTAAGTATGAAAAAAATGATTTAAATTCAGCAAATAGTTTTGCATTAAAATCATATAAAAAACTTAGTGATAAGCCTGAACTGAATTATCTGCTTTATCTAATAAACACAAGAGTAAACAATATTGGCGAAGCATTTAAATTTATAATGCTCTGCATTACAACCAATAAACAGTTATTAAATAAAAAAAGCACGATTGAAAGTGAAAACATTTTAGATCAAACTGATTTGTATCTGCGTGCTATTAATTTAAGTTTAAAATTAAATAAGACAACAGATACTGAAAATCTAATTACGGAATTGTCTAATTACATTTCAACAGAAAAAGAGAAGGGATTTGAAAGCGTTCAACTTTTTTTTGAAAATCTTTTTTTAAATTATTCCATTAAGGAATCAGATTCCAAACTGTTAAAAGAATTAATAAATCCAATATATCTAAATAGTATTACAGAGATAATCAAATTCTGTAAAGATGATTCACTTGTTTTATCAACCCTTAATATAGTGCTTCATAGTTTTCCTGAATCTGCAATTATCTATAAAAATCTTGCACAAATGTATATCAATTCCAATCAAGAAAAAGCTATTGAACTATTTAACAAGTCATTACAATATGAAAAAGATCCAGCTGTTTATATCAACTTAATTTCTATATACATTTCAAAAAGTGATTATGAGGGTGTAAGAAGGTGCTTTTATCAGCTTAAGGCAAATTGTTCAGACAAACCTCAAATAAAACAAAAAATTGATATTTTAAGAGAAAAACTTAATCCAATCCTTTCAGCATCTGCTTCATAAAGTCCGCAGATTAAAAAATATTTTATACAACTCTAAACATTTCTAAAGTACCTTCGATAATCTAATTGAACACAAAAAGTTCTTTTAACAAACAACATTAACAAACAATCAAGCAAGGATGCTTGATTAAAACAACACGGAGGTTCTCATGGCTTTTCAAATTAACACCAACCTTGATGCATTTAATGCATACAACGCATTAGCAAAAACTAGTGCGCAAGCACCAACAAAGCTCAGTTACGTCTTGCTACAATGAAGAAAATCAACAGTGTAGGCGATGATACATCTGGTTTTAAAGTTGGAAAAGAATTAGAAGCAGGTAACTTAAAGATGAAAGCTCAGTTGAATAACATTTCTTCAGGTAAGAACTGGTTATCAACTGCTGAATCTGCTTTAATACTTGTTGACGACAAATTAAATCAGATCATTGCAAAACAAGAAGATGCAAAAGATCCATTGAAGAGTTCTACAAGTCTTCAAAACGATATAAAAGCTATCGCTGATGAAATTCAATAGTATTCTTTCCAATACCAAGATTAACGGAACAGATGTACTTGCAAGCGTTGCCAGTCATTCGGTTCAGGTGGATCAGCTGCGTCAGTTATCAACATAGGTGCGCAATTGGATGTAACTGGTAACCAGACAGCTTTGGATGCAGTTAAAGCAGGAAACGCTGGATCACTTACACAAGATGTTACAGCATTCCAAGCAGATGTAAAAACAGCTTTAGGTTACATTGGTAACTACAGCCAAACTTTTGCTTCAAGAGAAGAATATCTTACTTCTTCAATTGCAAATAACACAGCATTGATTTCAAGTATATTCGATGCAGATATGGCAATGGAACAGTTGAATGCTACTAAAGGTCAGATAGGAACACAAATTGGAACAGCAATGTTAGGTACACTTAACGCAGCTCCACAAAGTCTTCTATCCTTATTTCGATGATCTTAATATAAATTAACTGGGTGTTCCCCCGGAGGATAAGCTCCGGGGGTTTTTTACAAAGAACTGGGAAAATAAAAAATGTATCAGGCTGCTGTGCAAAATAGAAGTAAACTAAATCCTTATCTGGCAAATCAAATTCTGAATGCTACACCGGAACAGCTTTTAATAAAAATTCTTGATTTTGCTGTGGTCAATTCCGAAAAAAAGGATATGATTAAAACCAATACCGCTATACAAGAATTGATTGGAATGTTAAGATTTGATGATGATAGTTATAAAGACCTTGCAATTAATTTGATAGGACTTTATCAGTACTGTCAGGATCAGGCAAGAAAACAGAATTTTGAAATAGTTACAAAAATATTAACCGAGCTTAGAGAAAGCTGGTTACAGGCAATTCAGAATAAATAGGCTCTATTATGGCTTATGATCTCTTAACAACATCGGGAATAAATTCATTAGTTAATTCATATATTAATACTGAATCACAAAAACGTCTTTCGCCCCTTGCAAATCGCAAAACAAAATATACAAGCATTTCAAACATCTATTCTGGTTTACTAAGCAAGGTAGATGCTTTAAAAAGTAAAATGTCTATTTTAAAAGCGACGGGAACTTCTTCTGCGTTTGCAGTAAAGAAAGCGACTTCAAGCAATACAACGGCAGTTACAGTTAGCGCCAGTACTGCAGCTCAAAAAGGAGCTTTTGCTCTTCGTGTAAATCAACTTGCAAAAAATGATTTAGTTGTTTCATTGGATAAAAACTCTGCTGATTTTTCTACCATCACAACACCAGGCACTTATACTTTTGCGATTAAAGGTGGCGATGGTGAAGGTGGACAATTTACAAGTAATGTATCAGTTGTTTTAGAGGCTGATGATTTTACTGATGGAAATATATCTTTTGAAGATCTTTCTGTAATTGTTGCTAAGGCAATAAATGATGATAAAGCAGTCGTGGAATCAAGTTCTGTTTCCGGAAGTACATTATCATCCGGCTCATTTACATTTGATTTGAATGGAACAGAGACTACAATAAATTATTCAGCCGGAACATACGATGAGGTTATTGATAGTATAATTACACAATTAGAAGACGTTTCTGGTTTAGCTGCTGAAAAGGTCGTTGATGGTACTAATGTTAGCCTTAAATTAACAGTTACAGATTCATCAAAATATATTTCTATAAATGGTGATACAGGCACACTTGTATCCGAACTTGGAATATCTGTTGATCAGGAAAAAGGTGCTTCCGGAATCGTTTCGGCAACTTCTTTTTCTCCTTCAAACGGGTTATCTCAGATTTCATTAACCGCTAAAAACTCCGGGGCAGGGTTTAAGATTGATGAACTTTCGGATTTATCGGGTGGAATGCTTGATCAGTTCGGATTAAATCTCGGCACAACCAGAACTGCTTTTATACAAAACGAAAGCGGTGCAGATACTGCGGGATATGTACACAACACATCAATACTAAATTCAAAAATTGTATTCAATGGCTTAAATATTGAAAGAAATTCAAACAGCATTTCAGACCTTGTTTCAGGTGTTACATTAAACCTAAAATCAGTTATGGCTGTTGATGATAATGATGTGACCGTGGATGTTGCCAATGACGTGGCGGCTGTTAAATCAAAAATAGACGAATTTATTACTTCGTTTAATGATGTTTACAATTATATCAAAACTAATACTTCATCGAGTGATGGAGTAAGAGGCGTACTTTTGGGAGATGCTTCCGGCAGTTCACTTTTAAGTTTATTAAGTTCAACTGCGTATTCCCCAATTAGCGGCCTTGGTTCCGGCACAATTAATTCTCTAACAGAAATGGGAATTACTTTTAACAGCAATACGGGACTTTCAATTACAGATTCGTCTCAGTTGACCAATGCACTTGAAAATAATATTGAAGAGGTTGAACAAACATTTAATTCTGATTCCGGCATAGCTGCAAATCTTTACAATAAATTATTACCATACACTGGTTATAACGGTTATCTAACAGCCAGGAAAAATACAATTGATGGCAATATTAAATCGACGAGTGATTCTATAACCAAAATTCAAACTAAGATTGAAAAAGATTCTGAGGTATTAAGAAACAGATATATACAATTACAAAGTCAACTTAGCACATTATTGAATTCAACAGGTTCATTCGGCAGTGATCTTTTCTCGTAAAAATGATGCAGACAAATCAACAAATATCGTCCAAGGCCGTAAAGATTGAAAATCTTCTGGATGAAGTATATAGAGATCTTGCAGAGTTGACCGAAGAAAATTTTAATCAAAAATTTATTTCAGCAAAATTAAAAATGCAGAAAGCTATGGAGATAAAGTCCCAAAACAGCTCAAAATTAGGCTTTTTTACACCATCTAAAAAAATTGTTCAAATGGCTAAACTTATTTCTGAAAAGTACGATAATGTAACTAAAGATTGGGCAAATAAGCTCAAGCTGGTTCAGAAGGAAATAGAATTATCGCAGAACCAGAAAAAAATGACAATCTACAACAGGTAAGGTTATGGAAATAAGAAACGTATTATCATCAGTTTACAAAATGATGACCCGATTAAAAAATCATCAGGCAAAAGCCCTGATGTAACTAAAAAGATAAAATTGAAATTTCAAAACAAGCAATAGCTATGCAGAACACGGGAGAAACAAAAACTTAGCAGAAATCCAAAAGAAGATTGACAGCGGTTTTTATAATTCCGATGAAGTGCTTAGCAAAGTTGCAGATTCTATTTTGAAAGAGATCGGTAAGTAACTATTACATTACCGATCTTTTAATTTCCTTCCTCATTACTTCTTTTATTTGATTTAATATTTTATATTTAGACAAATAATTTTCGTTTATCAATTTCAGCTCGCGGATTAGATGAGCAACACAGACATACTTAATAACAAACTTCAATTGCTTGGTAAACTTTCCGCAAGCCTTGTCCACGAAATTAGAAACCCACTCTTTGCACTAAAACTTAACTTAGATTATCTCTCCACTATGCGATCCCAGGTTTCTGATGATGCAGCAGAAAGTATACAATCCTGTTCTGAAGCAACAGACAGAATGATGTTTTTAATTCAGAACTTTTCAGACTTTTCTAAAAAGCATAATCTTGAAACTGAATTATGTTCTATTAATGATGTTACACAGATAGCCGTAAATATTATGCAGAGCAATGCTTGCAGAATAAATATGTATATAGAAACTGAACTTGAACCAAATCTTCCATCGATATATTTTCAAAAAGATAAACTACTGCAGGTATTTTTAAATCTTATCACTAATGCTATTGAAGCTGAGAATACAAGAAATACTATTTTTGTAAGATCTTATATGGATGATAACGATGATAGTAAATTCATTTACTGGGAGGTTGAAGACAATGGAGTTGGCATAAAGGATGAACATAAAGAAAAAATATTTGAAGATTTTTATACAAGTAAAAAACAGGGAACGGGACTGGGTCTTAGCGTTTGTAAAAAACTATTAAATGAATTTGACGCAGATGTTGACTTTAAAAGTACATACGGACAGGGATCAAAGTTCTTTATTAAATTTAACTTAAACAATAAACAGATATGAGTAACAGAATTCTTATTATTGATGATGATGAACTTGTTTGCAGAACACTTCACCGCGTTTTAGTAAAATTTGAATATGAAGTTGAGTATTGTCTTGATGGTGAAGCCGCTGTTGAAAAAGTTAGATCTTATGAACCCGATCTTATATTACTGGATATTTATCTTACAACGGTTAACGGCTTAGATCTGCTTAAAGATTTTCAAAAAAACTTTTTTGGTATACCTGTCATAATGATTACAGGCTACAGCGATGTTAATATCGCAGTTAAAGCAATGAAACTTGGTGCGTATGATTTTCTTCTTAAACCTGTTGATATCGATCAACTTAAAATGATTGTGGGAAAAGCTTTTTCAAATATTAATCTTAAAACTGAGGTGGATAAACTGCAGGCAATGGTTAAAGATGATATACTCACTAAAGATTTTTTTGGAAAAAGCAGCAAGATCAAAAAAATACTTTCTGCTGTTGAAAAATTAGCCAAGAGTATGGATACCACTATACTTATTGATGGTGAAAGTGGTACGGGCAAAGAAATGATTGCTAAATTCATTCATCAGAACAGTCCGCGAGCAAATGGCCCATTTATACAGATTAACGTTTCAGCTATACCGAGAGAGCTTGCTGAGAGTGAATTGTTTGGACATGAAAAAGGCGCGTTTACAGGTGCTCAGCAAAAAACTAAATTAGGAAAGTTTGAACTTGCATCCGGCGGAACGATTTTATTAGATGAAATTGGAGAACTTTCGCAGGACCTGCAGGTTAAACTGCTTCGTGTATTACAGGAAAAGAAATTTTATCGTGTTGGCGGCAAAAGAGAAATAAATGTTGATGTACGAGTACTTGCCGCAACAAATAAGAATCTGGAAGATGAAGTTAAAAAAGGGAATTTTCGTGAAGACCTTTTTTACAGATTAAATGTGGGCAACATAAATATTCCACCTTTAAGGGAGCGAAAAGAAGATATCCCGGTTCTTGCGTACGCATTTCTGAACGAATTTGCACAGAAGTTTGACAAAAAAATTAAGCGAATTGAGCCTTCTGCATTAGAACTGCTTCAGGATTATTATTGGAAAGGGAATATCCGCGAACTTAGAAATATTATGGAACGAGTTACTCTTTTATTGGAAGAGGATGAACTTAAAGATCGACACTTTCAGTTTTTGATTCCACAAGGTCAAACTACTGCAAAACAAGGCGATGAATTTGTACTAAAAGTTCCATCGAAAGGAATTAAGATTGAGCTTGTTTTGAGAAAACTTATTGAAGACACTTTAAGAATAACTAATGGTAACCAGGTTAAGGCAGCAGAAGTTCTTGGACTTTCCAGATCGAAACTTCGCTACAGAATGGAACAACTTGGTATTGAAGTTACAAGAAAAGTTGGACCAACTAGTTAGCAAACCCATTTTATACAGTTCAGAAATGACATCTTTTTAGAAGATGTCATTTTTTATTTATACCATTTACTAACCCAAAGTTCTAATATTCTGATTACAATAATTTCTGAGATAATTAACTTCAAATTAACGTCTGCAGTCAATATTCAGTTTGATTTTGATAATTAAAAAACTCTATTAGTTTAATGCTGCGTGATTTAGATAAAAAATTTAAAGTAAATAATCAAAAAAAATAAGCGATAATAATATTAGAATTAGAATTTAATAATCATCTAACATTAGACAGGTTCTGTATTGTATAGTAATATTAAAGAATAATGAATATTTTTGAACTAGATATCCTTTAGGCGTATATGATTGTAATTGAATTGATATATAATCTATCTGTACTTGTTGCATTAAGTGTATTATCGGGGTTTTTAAGTACACGGTTTAGTAAAACAGCATTAACAGGCAAAATTCTTCAAGGGTTATTGTTTGGTGTAACGGCAATTATTGGAATGTTGTATCCATTTAAATTTGCTGAGGGAATTATTTTTGATGGAAGATCAATTGTAATTAGTTTATGCGCTTTATTTTTTGGACCTCTTTCCGGATCGATTGCTGCAATAATGGCCGCAGGTTACAGAATGAGTATTGGCGGCGGCGGTGCTATTATGGGTGTTCTTGTCATCCTATCATCTTTTTTAATTGGCTATTTCTTTTATAACTACAGAAGCAAAAAAACAGGTAATAAAATTCAGGCGTGGGAATTTTACGTACTCGGCATAATTGTTCACATCTTTATGTTATTATTTATATTAACTCTCCCCTCAAAAAACATTGCCGAAACTTATAAGACTATAGCTTTAACAATTATTGGTATTTACCCCTTAGTTACCGTTTTAATTGGAAGAATACTTCTTGATCAGGAACAGAATCAAAATTTTATCATTAAAGGGGGGGGAAAACCTTTCCCCCCCCCCCTTTCAGTGTTGGGGGGGGGGGTGTTAACCCCTTTTTTGGGGGAAGGGTGTTTATTTAAAAAATTTTGGCTGAAAAAATTGGGGGGGGAGAAAAAGGAGAAGAAAAAAAAAAAATTGGGGGGTTTTTTTTAAAAAATTTTTGTGGAAAAAAGTCCCCCGGGGGACACTTCCGGGGGGGGGTGGGGGGGGAGGGGGGGAGGGGGGGGGGGTGGCCACAAATTTTTTAGGGAGGGGGGAGGGGGGAAGGGGGGGTGTGCCCCCGGGGCGCGGGCCAAAAAAAAAAAAAAAAGTTTTTGTTTTTTTTGGGGTTTTGGGGGGGGGGGGGGGGGAGGGGGGGGGGAAAAGGGGGGGGGAAAGGGAGGGGGGTTTTGGGGAAAGGTTTGGAAAGGGGGCGGGGGCGGGCCCCGCGGGGGGAATAGGGGGGGGTTTGTGGGAAGGGGGGGCAAGCACCTGGCCCCGGGGGGGGGGGGGGGGGGGGTAGGGGGGGGGGAGTTGGGGGGGGGCCGCCCGGGCGGGCTGGAGGGAAAAAAGAAAAGAGCAGTTTTTGAAATTCGGGGGGTTTTGGAGAGTTTGGGTTTTGGATTTGGTGTAGGGAAGGGAAGGCGGGGTTGGGGTTTTTGGGGGGGGTTGGGGGGGGGGGGGAGGGGGGGAAGGGGGAGAGGGGGCGCTGGTTATTTGGGGGGTGTGTGGTTGGGGAAGGTTTGTGAGTTAGACTCACTTAGAGCTAATGAAGAAAAGTATAGAATGCTGTTGGATTTTGCAACGGATGCTTTTTTTCAGTGTGATCAATCTACGCATTTAATCACTGTTAATAACAAAGCCACAGAACTTACAGGTTACACTAAAGAAGAACTTCTTAAAATGAATCTTAAGGAATTGTTTCCTCAGAAAGTTCTTGAAGCTAGCCCATTACAATTTGATTTATTAAGATCGGGAAAGACTGTAAAGAAAGAACGAACAGTAGTTAGAAAAAACGGCAATCTTGTTGATGTTGAAATGGTCTCGAAACAAATGCCGGATAGAACAATCCAATCATTTTTTAGAGATATAACGGAACTTAAAGACTCTGAAAAAAGATTTACTTCGATAGTTCGCGGCTTGTCTGATATGATAATTATTGTTGACGGAAATGGAAAAATATTTTATCAAAGTCCTTCAGTTACCAAAACACTTGGATACACAGAAACAGAAATGTTTGGGCACTCTCCTCTGGAATTTGTTGTTGAAGAAGATAAAATTAATGTTGAAATTGAGTTCAAAGAAGTAATGACAGCAAGTAATTCCGGAATACCCACTCTGTATAATGTTTATTGTAAGGATGGTTCAAAATGTTCTATTGAAACCGCAGGCGTAAATATGCTTGGCAATCCGGCAGTAAAAGGGGTGGTATTATTTAGCCGTGATGTAACTGCACGATTAAAAGCATCATTATTAGAAAAGGAAAATGCAAAACTATTTGAAGATTTAATAATAAAAAACACAGAGCCTATTTTAATCCTTTCATTCGAAGGTAAAATATTATTTGCTAATCCTGCTTGTTACAAACTTGCAGATATAGAAGACTCGGTAAACTTAACAAATCTAATGTTCACGGTTTTTATGAGTGAGCAGGAATCTTTAAAAGCATTTGAAGACTTGAAAGAATTAGAAAAGTCAGGCGGACCTTTATCTAGAGATTATGAAATTAAAACATTTAAAAACAGTTTAAAGTGGATTAGTGCAGTTTCAACCAAAATAAACTTTAAAGGTTCCAATGCCAGCCTTGTTACTCTTAGAGATATTACTGATCGTATTAAATTTGAAGAAACATTAAAAACAAGCGAAGAAAATTATAAATATCTGTTTGAAAATAATCCGCAGCCCATGTGGGTTTATGATATAGATACATTAGAATATCTTGCTGTAAATGAATATGCGGTAAATAAGTATGGATATAATAAAGAAGAGTTTCTTTCTATGTCCCTTCTGGACATTAGACCGGAAGATGAACACGAAAGATTAAAGAAAGATGTTCATAAAAATGATGAAGCTATCCAAAAATCCGGTTATTGGAAACATAGAACTAAAGATGGAAAAATTCTATTTGTAGAAATTTACTCGCATCGATTAAACTTTATGGGCAGAAATGCTCGTTTAGTTATGGCAAATGATGTTACTGAACGCAAGATTTTTGAAGATGCTTTAAAAAAGAGTGAAGAAACATATAGGCTAACTGCTGAACAAACAGGGGAAGTAGTTTATGATCATAATATGATAACAAAAGAGACCAAGTGGGCAGGGGCAATTGAAAAAGTTACTGGCTACACACATGATGAATTTATTAACACAGTTGCAGATGATATTTATAAACAAGTAGATCCGGAGGACAAGGATCGGGTTCTCAGTATTTGTAAATCTGCAATTAATAACGGCTCTAACTATCGTGTTGAATATCGTTTTAAACATAAAAATGGCAATTACATTTATGTTGAGGATAACGCCGCATTTATTACCGATAGTGACAATAAACCGGTACGTATGCTGGGTACGTTAACAGACATTACAAAACGCAAGCTTATAGAAAACAAGTTAAGAGATCTATCACGTGCAGTTGAACAAAGTCCGGTTTCAATTGTGGTAACAGATATAAAAGGGAATATCGAATATGTTAATCCTAAATTTGAAGAAGTATCCGGATACTCATTTGATGAGGTTATTGGAAAAAATCCGAAAATTCTTTCATCAGGTATAAAATCAGCAGATGACTATCAGGAAATGTGGCAAACAATATTAAATGGTGAAGAATGGCGAGGTGAATTCTTCAACAAAAAGAAAAATGGAGAACTTTATTGGGAGGCTGCTACTATTTCACCTATTCTTAATGAAAAAAATGAAATTGAGAAATTCATTGCTGTAAAAGAAGATGTTACTGATCAGAAGAAATTGACTAAGGATTTAATCGAAGCAAAAGAAAAAGCAGAAGAGATGGTAAGGCTTAAGTCATATTTCTTTGCAAATATGAGTCACGAATTGCGCACACCGTTTGTAGGTATTTTAGGCTTTGCAGAAATATTAAAAGACGTTTTAGAAAACCGTGAAGAAAGAGAGTATGCAGAACAGATATTAAAATCCTCAAAGAGATTAACAGATACTTTAAATAAAATATTAAATTTATCCAGAATTGAGTTTGATAAAGTAGAAATTAAAAACACACAGGTTGATGTTTGTGAATTGTTAAAAAGCATCGAAAGTTTTTACTCGAATTCAGCTAAGATTAATAATACAACGATTACATCTAGTGTTGAGGAAGATAATCTAACAATTTATTCTGATCCTAAATTACTTGAAGATATTCTGAATAATCTTGTAAGTAACGCAATTAAATTTACTGAAAACGGTTCGATAAGTCTTTCAGCAAAGAGAATAGTTGATAAAGATAACGCGCGACTTTTAATTACTGTTAAGGATACAGGCATTGGTATTCCTAAGGAAAAGCAAAGCCTTGTATGGCAGGAATTCCGCCAGGCAAGCGAAGGATTTAACAGATCTTTTGAAGGTACCGGCTTGGGGCTTACTATTACTAAAAGGTACGTTGAATTACTTAATGGTACCATAGCTCTTATTAGTGAGGAGCATAAGGGTACAAGTTTTATTATTAGTCTGCCAATGACCAGGACAAATACTGATATTCTGGTTGAGGGAAAAGAAATTGCACTTATAAAAAAATCTAAAGAAAAAATAAAATCAAATGTAAAACCAAAATTATTATATGTAGAAGATGATGCAGTAGCTCTTGAGTTTATAAGCATAATTTTAAGATCGGCTTATGATGTTGATACGGCTATTAATGCTGCAACTGCTTTAGAATACACTGCAGGAAAAGAGTATGATATTCTTATGCTGGATATTAATCTTGGCCGTGGAATGGATGGTGTTGAATTAATGCAAAGGATAAGAGAGATAGATTATTATAAAAATGTACCAACAGTTGCAGTAACTGCTTATGCAGCAGAATTAGATAAGACAGAATTTCTATCAAAGGGTTTTACACATTACATTTCTAAACCGTTTACACAAAAAGAGCTGCATAAACTTTTAGCTGGGATCGTTAATCAAAAATAGTTTTGGTTTATTGATATTATTAGATGACATCTTAATGCAAGATGTCATTTATTGTTTTAAACCTTTACTTGCCATCCGTTTTTATTAAAGATATTTTTGCAACACAACCTCACCCTTTTTAAAAGTCCTTCTCCTTTAAAAGGAGAAGGATTTAGGATGAGGTCGATTTAAAAACAATTTGGTGAGATATGAACACTCTTTATCTTGGCGATTGCTTTTATGATTTCTTATTTATATCAGCTTAGCTAAAAGGCAAGAACAAACAATACCAGATTAAGATGGAGATGTGATTTTAGTCCACTATTAAAAAAAAACAGTCATGACTTTTTCTAAAACAACCACATACGCTCTAAGAATTTTAACATTGATGGCCAGCAATCCTGATAAAATGTACACGTCAATAATTATAAACGAAACACTTGAGATCCCAAAAAAGTATCTACAAAGATTATTGACTGATTTAACGAGGAGTGGTATAATAACTAGTATCCAGGGTAGAAACGGCGGATTTGTGTTATCTAAAAAACCCAACAAAATAACAGTTGCAAGTATAGTTGAAGCGGTCGAAGGAATAAAAGAAGAAGTCTCTTGCTTTTTTGGATTTGAAAAATGCGCGCTTGATAAACCCTGCTCAATGCATAATGTTTGGAATGAAACCCACCATAACATTTTAAACCTTCTGAAAAAAACAAAACTATCCGATTTAAAGAATCAAAGACTGGTTGATTGATTTATTTGTCTTTAAATGCTACGTTTGGGTAGCATTTAAATTTAATTTATAAGGAATGTTCTATGGTTGATTCAAATATGGTTCTTACCGGCCAAACTTTTGCCTACACATTTTATGTGCTCGCAATTATGCTGTTAATGGGTTGGTTTGCTTACAATGTAACAAAAAGCGAAGGTAGTAAAGAAATTAAGCCTTCGCTTTTTTATTCTCTGGTTGGGTTTTAGTTCTTCTGGGTGTATCACTTCACATAGTTACTCACGAAACAATTCCCTGAAACCATTGGATTTGAATCGTGCTGATATAAAGGCTGATAAAACATTTGACATAACAGTTGCTGATCATAAGTTTATTCTTCCGTCAGAAAAAATGATTATCAATACAAATGACAAAGTTATGTTTAATGTAACTTCAAAAGATTTAACATATGGATTCGGATTGTTCCGTGAGGATAATACAATGATGTTCCAGATGCAGGTGCTTCCGGGACATAATAATGATATACTCTGGCATTTCGAAAGTCCCGGAGTTTATACGATCAGATCAACTGAATATTCCGGTCCTAAGGGAATTGGAATGATTGAAAAAAATGTTGTCGAAGTAATCGATTAAAAAAATCAAAAAATAAATTTTTAATAATAAAAGAGATTTGAAATGAATTTTATACAAACATTTATGGATGGAGAAGAAGGTTTATTCAAACCTAACTCACTTACTCCAATGCAAAAAATGATTCTAAGGTTTGTGGTAGTTGGATTGGTTTACTACTTGTTTGCTCTTGTTGAAGGAATGCTGATGAGAGTTTACCAGGTAACACCAATTGCAGCTATTCCTCCTGATCAATACTTTGGTATGCTAACAGCACACCCATTAGTTGGTATTTTTGGTTCCACTTACTCAATAGTATTTGGCGCATTTTTATTTCTTGTACCATTTCTTATGAGCAAACCATTGTGGAGTATCAAACTTGCAAACTGGACTTGCGGCTTAATCGCAGTTGGAACATTTACTTTTTGGTTTGCCGGATTTTTAACTCACTATGCACCTCTTTATACTTTATACTGGCCGTTGCCGGCAGACTTTACTCAGTTTAGTGTTTGGGGCGGAAACATTTTTATTCTTGGAATTGCTTTAATAATGGTTGGTACTGTTTTCTTTGTACTAAATATTTTTAAAACTATTGCATATACACCTGAAGGTTGGGCCAAACAGGATGGAAAAGGTTTAATGGCTTCGGCATTAGGACTAAGCGGATTAAAAAATCTTTTCAGAAAAAATAAAAAAGAACATATGGTATCACTTCCTGTTGCTGCAATTGCAAGAGGTACAGTTGATACAGCATTGAACGCAGGTATAATTCTTTTTACAGGTGTTTTGATTTTAATCTATATGATTGCTGAAATTGCAGGATCAAGTTTAAAACATTCTTCAATAGATGCATTGCTTTATAAAAATTGGTTCTGGTGGGGGTTAGATTTAATTGCTGATGGACTTGTATTAATATTTGTTGCAGGTACCTGGTATTTACTCGCAACCTTAATCACAGGTAAAAAACTTTTTATGGAAAATTGGGCGCGTGCAGCTTTATTTGTTGAGATGGTTGTTAGCTGGACTGTTTGGTCACATCATTTAATGTCAGATCAGGCTCAGCCAGGTTTCTTAAAAATTCTTTCAGGTGAAATGGTTACTGCATTTGAGTTAATCACACAAGGTCTAGCTTTCTTTATTACACTAATCACTCTTTGGAGTGCAAGACCTTAAAAATGACAAATCCGCTTAAGTTTTTACTTGGCGGATTATTAGGATTTGCTCTTGCTGTACCCGCAGGAATTATGCAGGCAGATTTAGGATTGAATAGAATTTTACATAATACACAATGGATTGTTGGTCCGCACGTACACGTAGCAATATTAGTTGGATTAACAATGACACTTTATTCAGCTATTTACTTTTTATTTCCTATAGTAACTAACAATGCAAAACTATACAGTCAAAAGTTAGCCAACTTCCATTTCTGGGCTCATTTGTTAGGCGGAATAGGAATGGGTGCATTTATGGGTATGGCAGGATTAAAAGGAATGCTAAGACGTACAATTTATTTTGATGGTGAGTATAGTCTTTATATGATCTTAGCTGCACTTTCCGGAACACTTTTACTGTTAGCTTTTCTTGCTTTCTTTTTTAATATCGTTATGAGTGTTGGATTAAAAGGTGTTATTGGAATATTTATGCCAGCAAAATCTGATACAAAAGATTTGTTACGCGCTGCAAAGTAGTTTGTATCCTCAATTTTAATTATAATCCCTTTTGAATAAATTCAGAAGGGATTTTTTTTATCTACTGAGCTGTCACGGACCACTCCGTGACAGTTTTTATCGATTATAATTATTACTAAAATTGAAAATAAAAGGATATCAAAATGAAAATACTTTTCTTAATAAACGATGCTCCTTACGGAACGGAAAAATTTTACAACGCTTGCAGACTTGCAATGACAATCCAGAAAGAACACACAGAAGTTCAAGTGAATGTTTTCTTAATGGCTGATTCAGTAACAGGTGCACTTGTAAATCAAAACACACCACAAGGTTATTATAACATTGAAAGAATGCTAAAAGCTATCATCAACAAAGGTGGTAAAGTTAAACTTTGCGGCGGTTGTATTGATGCTCGTGGTGTTGCTGCACTTCAATTTATAGAAAGTTGCAAAAGAAGCAATATGAGTGAACTCGCTCAGTGGTCCGTTGATGCAGATAAAGTTTTTACTTTCTAATATTTTATTTACAACAAAGAGATGACATCTTTTCCTAAAGATGTCATCTCTAATCATCAAAAAACCTCCCAATTAAACAACATAATGTTCTACTAACATAAAGGAGGTCCAGAATGATGGATCTAAGAAGGCTCTTTAAGAATCACTTCGACACTAAAGAAATTAGTGACGATAATATGAAAAAATTTGCAGAGGTACATTTAGAAAGGCTTTCTGCAAATAACGGAACTGCTCAGTTTACCGCAATGATAACCTCAACAACAGCCGCGTACACCGCCTACTTTGGTTCAATTACAAATGAAGACACCAAGTTTGCAATACAACAAGGTCTTACTGTAACTATGAATAACATAGTTGAAAACTTTAAGAACTTTGCCAGTCAGAAGGAAGGTATTGTGTTTGGTAACTTCAGTAAAACTTCTGCAGAGTACCAGGAGTTTTATCCCAACGGAGTAAGTGAATATCGTCAGGCAAATCTTGCAAACATAGAAACTCTGATGACGAGATTTTTTGCAGCAGCAGAAAGACACAATGCAGCACTTGGTTCAGCAATGCAAAGTGATGCAGAAAACTTTTTAACTGATTTTAAAGCTGCACGCAAAGCACAGTTAGAAAAGATAGGTGAAGTATCAGCACAAAAATCAACAACAAGCACAAACAGTGATGGTATTGAAAATGAACTTATGAAGAATGTTCATTTAATTGCATCGATGTTTATTGGGGATGTGGAAAGATGTATGGATTTCTTTGATCAGAGTTTCATTCGCGGCAGTGAAACAGCAGATGAGGAAGAAGAACCGC
>JADJIH010000011.1 GCA_016707115.1 Ignavibacteriales bacterium
TTATTGTTAATTAAGAATTTTTTAAAATGTAGATCCTGCCTGTAAATTTCTTTTGTCTTTATTCTGTATAAATACAACTGTGTTTATGTTGTTTTGAATCCAGGCAGAGTTAAGTGTTACCTGCCTTTGAAAATTATACACGCCAACCTGATTGATTGATGCTAATGATTCTCCTTGATTACTGGGGAAGCATTTTTCGCATTACATCATAAAACTTTGTTTCTCCGTTTGAACCTGGTGGAGTTGCAAATTCAATATTAGTTTCAGTTACAACAGAGTGAAGAACAAGTTTAGAAAAATCAAGATTGGTAATATCCTTAACATCTACAGAGATATTAATATTATAATTACTCCTGCGTTACTTGCACTAACATCAATTATAAACTGCGGCACTTTTGCTAATTCAGAAAAAATTTTATTCTTAACATCATTAGAGTCCGTAGAAGTTGGTCTTAAATTACCATCAACTATTGTAGTCGGGGCAAATAATATATTATAATAAACCATTCTTGCGTTGCAATCAGGACCATTGGCAAGGAAAAACGGATCTACTGGTGAAGGAAAGTTTGTCGGGTATTTTATCGCAACGAGTTTTGAGGTTCCAAAGTTATCATTAATAAGATGTTCTATGATTTTATTACTTGTTACACATGGTCCGCAGCTAACATTAGCAAAGTCTTCAATTAAAACTATTTTATTTGCCGCAAAAAGATTTGCAGTTAATTCAATCTCAGTATTCTTTAAAACATTAACATTCAATATTAAGCTATCATAATTATCTTTGATTAATTCTATTATATGATTTCCAACGGTTGTTTTAATGTATCGGGCGTTAGTTTGCCTGTATCATTTCCATCAAGAAATATTTTAGCATTAGGAACATTTGATATAAGTTTAACACTGCCATATTCAACAATAGGAGTAGTAGGGGGTAGTTGGTGGATTTGTCTCGCAGCTTACATATAAAATTGCAAGAAGTAGGATAAGAATTTTCTCATAGCTCAATGACTTTCCTTATGTTCAATAATTTTACCCTTACTAAGGTAAACATTATTATTTTGCTATGGGAAATTAAAAACGGATAATCAAAGATCAAAAATCTTTTTAATAAAGTGTGATTTTGTTGAAAATAAGAAGTGAGCTGTAAAGATTATGGATTGTATGCAGGTCAATATCCGCTTATTGAAAACAGTTTAGAATCCGCCATGTACGTACCTTTATGAGTAAAGCCGTCTCTGGAAATTGAAATTGCTTCTACATTGTATCTAACATTTGATTCTTTTATCAGAATCAATCTGAGTGACACTTAAAAAATCTGGGGTTTTTTAGTAAATGCTTTTTCAAATTTTACTTCTATCGTCATAGTTCGCTCCCGTTATTCTTATCAAGCGAGTAAGCGGCTAAACTCTGGTTAACAGACCAACTGCTCTGAATTATTTGAGCTGAAGCATTTACTGAGAGTATTATAAAGAAGAAAGAAATATAACTGTGTGAATATTTTTTCATATCTTTTGTTTTTTATTAACTGTTAAATTAATCCCAATATTTTTCATTTTACAATCAGCATTGTTGATTTAGTGATAGTCATCAAAACTATTATTACTTGAGCTTATCCCTTTCACTCTTTTTAATACCCTTACAACTTCATCGTAAGAATGATCAATCCAATCCTTTAAATCACTCCAGCGAATATTTCCTTCCAGAATAATTGTATTCCAATATTTTTTACTCATATGCCAGCCAGGCTGCACATCTTCATATTGTTCTCTTAGTTCCATTGCTTTTTCAGGATCACATTTTAAATTTATCTGCAATGGAATTTTTTCTAATGGAATAAGTGCAAACATTTTTCCACCGACTTTAAACACAAGTGTTTCTTCATCAAAAGGAAAATCTTCAACTGCTCCCTTTTTACTTAAGCAATATTGACTAATAGTTTCTACGTTCATTCAAGTTCGGGTTAAGTGTTTCTAAATCGTTAATAAAAATTCTTTTGATTATTTTATCACATTAAAATTTACATAAAAATGATTGTCTATTTCAATGACAAATATATTCCGCACGATGAAGTAAAGATTTCACCTTTTGATCGTGCATTTCTGTTTGCAGACGGAGTTTATGAAGCTCTTAAGAACTTACAATGGTAAACTCTTTCGTTTGGATGATCATCTCGAACGATTAAAATACAGTTTACAACAACTTGAAATACCATTTAATGATTTTCATCAGATCGAAAATATTTCCACAAAGCTTGCGGAAATTAATAATATCGAATCTGAGTATTCTGTTTATTTACAAATAAGCAGAGGAGTTAGTTTTCCAAGAACACATAATTATGAAAATAATTTAACTCCAAATGTTTTTGCATTTTCAAAACCGATTAAAGATAACAAAAGAAAAAAATATTGGAGTAAAAGTAATTCTTGAAAAAGATTTGCGTTGGTTACGATGCGATATTAAATCAACTTCGCTTTTGCCATCTGTTATGGCCAATCAAAATGCAATTAGAAATAATGCTTTTGAGGCAATATTATTCCGTGATGATATTATTACCGAGGGATCACATACAAATTTTTTTGCGGTTAAAAACAATAATATTTATACAGCACCGTTATCAAATTATATTCTAAGCGGAATTACAAGAAAAGAAATTCTTGAACTTTGCAAAGAGAATAAAATTGATTTCTTTGAAGAGCACATAACCATAAATAAACTAAAGACTATGATGAGTTTTTCCTAACCGGAACAACAACTGAAGTTATACCAGTTATTCGGGTTGATGATTGGATTGTTGGTGATGGAACACCAGGAAACATAACACGTAGTATTCAGGAATTATTCTTTAACTCAGTAAAACAAGTTTGATGAAAACTGATAATAAAATATCTGCAGATGTTTTTCTTCTTACCGGAGAATGGAGCGACTACAGCGGAAAAAGTGTACTTAAGTTTATTGGTACAAGCGATGAACTTGGTCCAATAGAAATTATTGTTACAAATAACAAACCTGTTTTCTTTGTTGAAAAGATGCGGTATTAAATCCGTTAAATAAAACTTATCTAAGAAAAGAAACCAAACTTAAAACTTTAATAACAAACCTGTTGATGCCTTTATTTTAATACTCAAAAAGCATTAAGTGTTTTAGCAGAAACAATTCAGCAATCAAATCAAACAACTTATGAATCTGATGTTGATCCATTGAGAAGATTTTTAATGGAGAAATCCATTAACTCACAGATGAGGATTACCGGTGTTGCAGAACAAAAAAACTCAATTGTACAATTTTCAAATCCGACAATACAGCCATGCGATACTTCTCCCAATTTTGTAATTGCTTCAATAGATATTGAAACAGGAGCTAAAACAAATCAGCTTTATTCTATTGCGGTTCACATCACAGGTAAAAATGGCGAACACAAAAAAGTTTTTATGATCGGTGAAAAACCGAAGCGTGAATCAGAATTAATTTCATATTATAACGATGAAAGAGATTTACTCACAAATTTCTTCGTGTGGTTTAAACAAATTGATCCGGATATAATTATTGGCTGGCATGTAATCGGTTTTGATCTTCTGTTTCTTGATAACAAGTGCCGTGAACTTGGTATCAGTTTAGACATCGCTCGCGCAAACGGAAGAGTTTCGATCAGACAACGAAAACCAAGCGGGCATTTTATTTCTGTTACTGGCAGAGTTGTAATCGATGGTCCTACTATGCTTCGTGCTTCATTTTTTAGTTTTGAGGATTTTAAACTTGAAACTGTTGCAAGAACTTTTAGGAACCGGCAAAACTATTACTCCCGATGAAAACAAAATTGAAGAGATCGACAGACTATTCAAAGAAGATAAAGCTTCGCTTGCAGAATACAATTTACAGGATGCTGTTCTAGTTACGGATATTTTTTTCAAAACGGGATTGATAGTCTTGTCAGTTCGGCGCGCACAAATTTCCGGATTGTTAATGGATCAGCTTGGAATGATGACAGCGGCGTTTGATCATTTTTACTTGCCCCGTTTACATCGTGCTGGATTTGCTGCGCCCAATTTAAAAGACATTCAAACAAATGAGCATGCTGCCGGCGGATATGTAATTGAGCCAACTCCCGGAATTTATGAAAACATAATCGTGCTGGATTTTAAAAGTTTGTACCCATCAATCATACAAACATTTAAGATCGATCCGTATTCTTTGCTGATGAAAGATGTTGACACAATACAAACATTAAATGGTTACAAGTTTTCTGCATCACTTCACATACTGCCAAATTTTATTGATGAGTTGATGAAACTCCGTGACATTGCAAAAAAGAAAAAAGACAAACAGCTTTCTCAGGCAATAAAAATTTTAATGAACAGTTTTTATGGTGTAATGGGCTCTTACGGATGCAGATTTTATCATCCGGATCTTCCACGTGCAATAACAGGAAGCGGACACAAACTTTTACTCGGAAGCAAAGACTATCTTGAAAACAAAGGATTAAAAGTTGTTTATGGCGACACCGATTCTTTATTCGTAATGCTTAATGATATTTCAGTTGATGATGGTGAAGCACAGGGTAAAAAAATTGTTAAAGAGCTAAATCATTATTGGAAGAACAAACTTAAAAAAGAATTTAAGGTCGAATCATATTTAGAATTAGAGTTTGAAAAATATTATAGAAAATTTATCATCACTCCCGCTCGCGGAGCTGATATTGGTGCAAAGAAAAGATATGCCGGACTTGTAACAAAAGATGGAAAAGAAAATATTGAGTTTGTTGGAATGGAATTCGTGCGCTCTGATTGGACAAAGTTGGCTAAAGAATTTCAGGTAGAATTATATCAAAAAGTTTTTGATGGTGTTGAAGTTGAAGATTGGATTCGTGGTGAAATACAAAAATTAAAATCAGGCAAGTTTGATGATAAACTGATCTATCGTAAAAGGTTGCGAAAAGAAGTTGAAGACTATACTAAAAATGTTCCGCCGCATGCACGCGCAGCAAAATTATTAATGAGCCGCGCGATGTTATTTATTATGCAATCACACAGCGCGGACCAATTCCAATCGAACTAAAGCATAACGATTTTGATTACGATCATTACATCGAAAAACAATTAAAGCCCATTGCTGATTCTGTTCTCTCTCTTCTCGGCAAAAATTTTGATTCAATTGCAGAGAATGATCAGTTAAGTTTCTTCTAGTGTAGTCCACCTTAAAGGTGGCCTACACTTTTAAAATTAAAGAAGATAAAATATGAAACCACTCAAAGATAAAATTGCACTTGTAACAGGTGGAACCCGAAATGTTGGAAAAGGCATTGCTTTGGCACTTGGAGAAGCCGGTGCAACTGTATATGTAACAGGTAGAAGCATTTCAGAAAAAGATGTTCAAGGAATTACAAAAGCAGGAGGGAAAGGAATAGCTCTAGTTTGCAATCACGAACATGATGTTGAAGTAAAAGAAGTGTTTGAATTAATAGAGAAGAATGAAGGTAAGTTGGATATACTTGTTAATAACGCCTGGGGCGGATATAACAGACTTAGAAACAGGAAAGCTTATCCCGAATTCAAATGGAAAGCAGCTTTTTGGGAACAACCTTTTGGCCTCTGGGAAGAAATGATCAATGTTGGAGTACGCTCTAATTATATATCAAGTGTCTATGCAACCAAATTAATGCTAAAACAAAAGTATGGTTTGATTGCCAACATTTCATTTTACGCAAGTCGAAAATACTACGGAAATGTAATTTATGGAGTCGCAAAGTCAGCTGTTGATAAAATGACAATGGATATGTCAGAAGAATTGAAAAAACATCACATTACTTGTTTTTCATTATATCCCGGATATATTGATGATAACAAAAAAACACCAAATCCTAAAAAAGAATCTTCTCAATTTGTTGGAAGAGCAATTGTTTCACTGGCCTCTGATAAAAATATTTTTAATAAAACAGGTAAGATCTTGGTAGCGGCTGAACTTGCGAGAGAATACGGTTTTAAAGATATTGATGGAAGTCAACCTGAACCATATGACAAATTGTGAAACTATAAAAAATGATATGATTTTTTTTATTTTAGTTTAGATGAAATTAAAACTCTCTGCTCAAATTACTGCAATACTACTTGCGCTGTTTGTAACCTTTCTCTGGTCAACTTCTTTTGTTATAATAAAATTTGGATTAAAAGAAATTCCGCCGTTAGTGTTTGCAGGATTAAGATACTCTATTGCTTTTGTTTTTCTACTTCCATTTTTGTTTACAAAGAAAAATAAAGCAATAGTAAAAACTCTTAATCGCAAGGACTGGATAAATCTTACCTTACTCGGAATACTTTTTTACACATTTACACAGGGCACTCAATTTATCGGACTCTCACTTCTTCCCGCAGTAACGGTTAGTTTATGGTTAAACTTTACTCCGCTTATTGTTGCAGTGCTGGCAATATTTTTAATAAAAGAAATTCCAACCGTGCTGCAGATATTTGGTGTTGCATTATTTATAACCGGAATTCTAACCTACTTTTACCCGGTAAACTTAAGCAGTAATCAATCAACAGGATTGATAGTAATGACGGTTGGTGTATTTGCAAATGCAGCCTCCGCTGTACTTGGAAGAAGCGTAAACAGAAAATCTCATTTAACTCCTATTGTGATAACTGTTATTAGCATGGGCATCGGTTCCATTATACTTTTAACTGTTGGAATAACTCTCCAGGGATTTCCAACTATTAACGTTGAGAATATTTTTTATCTTCTCTGGCTTGCAATTATAAACACTGCCTTAGCAATGACAATCTGGAATTTTACACTTAGAACTTTAACCGCTATGGAATCCAGCATAATAAACGGAACAATGCTTATACAAATTGCCGTACTTGCGTGGATATTTCTTGGAGAAGATATTTCGTTCAAAGAAATCATCGGAATGCTGATTGCTTCTTCGGGTGCGGTTCTTGTGCAACTAAAATTTAAAAAATGATTTTTGAAGGGCCACCCTTTGGGAGCGTGAAATGCGCTTAAGGAATTTCTCGCAAAGAGCGCAAAGTAAAACACGTAAAGCTCGCAGAGCAAATGCAAATATTTAATTATTGAGATTAGTGGTTTTAAGATTTAAGTTGGTGGTAAGGAACAAATTATACTAATTATTATTTCTGAACTAATTAGTTTTGAAAATTATAAAACTCTTTTGATAATGTATTGAAAGGAAATAAAATGAAAATTGTTACAATGATATTGCTCTTATCATTTCTATTATTAAGTTGCAGTTCAAGTGATAAAATAAACAACACTATTAAAACAAATAATCAGATGGAAATAATTATGAATGACACAATACCAAAAGTTACAGGAGTTGGTGGGATTTTCTTTTACTCAGACAATCTTAAGGAATCAAAAGAATGGTACACTAAAAACCTGGGGATTGAAATAAATGATTGGGGTTCTTCAAGTTTTGAGTCCAGAAATATTAATAAACCTGATGAAATAAATTCTCTTCAGTGGAAACCTTTTAAAAAAGGAGATGAATATTTTTCTCCTTCAAAAAAAGATTTTATGATTAATTACACAGTTCAGAATATTGAAGGACTTGTGAACAAGCTAAAAGAAAACGGAGTAACCATACTTGACAGCATTTCGAGTTACGACTATGGAAAGTTTGTACATATTATGGATGCAGAAGGCAACAAAATAGAATTATGGGAACCAAAATGAACTGGTAATAAAATTTAAGAACTAATTTGTTCTTTGTGGCGTGATGTGAAATGCGCTCAAGGAGTTTCTCGCAAAGGTCGCAAAGTAGAACACGCAAAGCCCGCTCAGTTAAGAACAGTATTTAATTATTGAGATTTGAAGTTTTAAAAATTAAGTTGGGGGTGCGAAATCAATTCTTTATAAGTATTTGTTAGGTAACCAATCTACTAAGAGGGAAAAATGAAATTATTTTTATTATCACTTTATATCTTTTTAAGCTTTCAATTCATTTCTGCTCAGGATTACAGAGAAAATAAACTAATTGTTTATGGTAATGCAGTTATTAAGGCTCAAACTGATATTGCTACTTTTACTTTCTCATTTATTGGAGTAGGACCTTCTCTCGAATTAGCAATTAATGATGCAAGAAATAAGATAAATCTTGTATCAAAAGAATTAAAAAATATTGGGTTAACTGAAAAAAGTCTTTCAACTTCTTATTTTTATAGCGGGGAAAATCAAAATGATAAAGCTTTCCTTTCCTCGAGCAGAGATTATAAGGCCGAAATTAAGGTTGTTGTTACTTTAGATGTATTTGAATTATTAGAAAAAGCAATAACTACTGTTAGCAAATTTAGTCCAGATTACATCTCTGATATTAGTTTTGCATTAAAAAATCATTCAGAAATTTCCAAAGAAGTTTTGCAAAAAGCTGCAGCTAATGCAAAAGAAAATGCTGAAATACTAGCTACGCAACTTGGGATAACTAATATGAAGCCACTATATGTTGAAGATTTAAGTTTTCCAAATGGCAACGATATTTCAAGAAACTTTTTTCGAGGTAGTAGAAACGCAGAGGTAGTATTGGATGAAAAAGGTGTCCAAACGATAAATATTGGAAATACTTTTTTTAGTCCCGAGATAAAATTAATTGCAAAAGTAAAAGTTATATATGAGATTCAATAAGTTTATAATTTCCTAACATCTTGAATAAGTACAAAATCCGACCGTGGCGGCAAAGGATACGTTGGAAATTTTATAAACATACCTGGCGGATATTTCATTTAAAGAAATCATCGGAATGCTGATTGCTTCATCGGGTGCTGTGTTGGTACAATTAAAGTTTAAGAGATAGTTTTTTTGTAGAGATGATGCATACCTCGTTTTTACGGAATATTATTATTGAGATTTGCGGTTTTAAGTTGCAGACGAAAAACAAGCCGTTACAAGTAAAAGTTTTACCATTATGCTTAAAAACACTTTTATAAGATTATCAAAAATTCAGCAAGAAGTTTTGGAAGTTCTTTGTCATAGAAATATTATGACAATTGATAGAATGAACATGGCATCAATCATAGATAGAAATGTTGCGCCTAATACTCGCTACTTTCTCACCAATAATAAACTAATTACAAGAAAAGATAAAACGAAATCAATAACGACAAAAGGAAATGGATACATAATTTCAGCAAAAGGTTTGCAAGTCCTAAACGAGAATAGAAAAATAGGCAGAAGAGGCACATCAAGTATTTTACTGAAAGAAAAAAAATGTGAAAGATGTAAAATAGTAAAACCTATTTCTTCTTTTGTTTCAATCTACGGTTTTGCAAATTCTCGTGGCAAATATTGTCATGATTGTTTTTTGTCCATTCAGCAAGAACATGCTTTTTCATTAATGGAAGGAAGAAATTTTTGTCTCTACTGCGGTAAGATAATTTATAAAGCATATGATTGGACAAAAGATAGTAAATCAGTAAAAACATATCTTCATAGGGACCATATGAATCCTCTTTCTCTTGGTGGCGAAGATAATGATCATAATACAGTTTATTGTTGTACAAGTTGTAATGTCAAGAAGGGGAATAAAACTTTTATTGAATGGTTGAAACTGCTTAATCTAAATTATTCTAAATTGTCTAGGGAAGTATATATCCAAAAGCAGAAACATATACCTGAGGATTTTAAACCTTCCCCCACAGAAATAGTTCTCACATTAAATCCAGCCCTTCAATCAGACTTCTAATGTCCATAAACTTTTTCCCCTGCTTCTATTTTTAGCTTAAGATAATTTTGTAACGGTGGCAAAGGACACGTTGCATATTTTGTAAATACACACGGCGGGTTGTATGCTTTATTAAAATCTAAAAGTATTGTTCCTGTTGAGTCCGGTTTGTTAACATACATAAATCTTCCGCCGCCGTAAGTTTCTTCCCCGCTTGTTTGGTCTGCAATAATAAGAAATAATTTATCTCCGCCCTCATCAACGGCATCGATTCTGTGTGTTTTGCCATCACGTTCAAACACAACTGCGCCTGGTGGATTTTTCTTTACTTATTTGTCCAAGTACATTCGGTACATCAATTTCTTTAACAGGATTATATGCTTCAAACTTTGCTGTTATCTTCCAGCTTTCATCAATAGGAAATCTTTCAACTCCCTTAAAGTTTTTTACAAGATCAGAATTCAAATCACGAAAACGAATTCCATACAAAGTATCTCTTACAATCAAATTAAATTTTACAGAACCAATTTGTAAAACCGTTACATCATTTTTTTGATCATCAACTAAAACAATTTCTTTAACAGACATATCGCCAAGCATAACATCAACACCATCTAGTGCTCTAAATGTTACAACGGAATCCTCAAAAATAAATGAGCCGATATGTTCCGGCAGCTTTGATGATTCAACAACAATATCATTATCTTTTGCAGATCCAAAAGTACTTTCACCCTGCTTTAACCAGAATCTGCCAACTAGATTAAGCCAGCCGTCATCAGCTTTTAACCTATTAACTCGTTTTGCACCCCATTCGTTAATTTCTTTAACATAGTTTGGATCAGCAGTTGGTTTTTGTGTGCAGGCTATTATAAGAATCAATAACGAATAAATTATAAAACTTTTTAACACATAAACTCCAAATGATTTATTATCTTAAAATTATTAATACTAAACCATAATACTATTGGTCCAACGGAAAAACTACTTTAAATTTTGTACCGTTTTTAGACTCAACAGTTAAGGTACCGCTTAGCTGCTGGGTAAGCATATTTATCAATTGTAACCCCATACCTTTTGCTTCATTAATATTAAAATTATTTGAAACACCAACACCGTCATCGGCAATTTCAATTACTGCCTCTTCATTTGTTTTTTTTAGGCTAACATAAATGTTTCCATGTTTATGATTGGGAAAAGCATACTTAAGAGAGTTTGTTAAAATTTCATTTACTATTAAACCAACTGAAGAAGCTGTTCTGGGTGATGTTTCTATACTATCAAAAGATGATTTAATTTCAATTCTGATTGCATCCTCTAAATAAGATTCTGCAAGTGAATTGGTTATTTGATTTAAGTATTCGCCCAGATCTATTTTCTGGGATATGCCGCTTATATTTAGCAAAGAATACATTTTGGAAAGTGTTCCAATTCTCATCTCCAGATTTTCTAATATTTTGCTTGCTTCCTTGTTGTCCAGTTTTTCCCGCTCAAGATACATTAGTGACTTAATTAAATTAAAACTGTTCTTTACACGATGCAGAAGCTCACGATGCAATGCTTCTTTTTCCATTGCGGCATTTTTTAATATTTGCTCGGCCCTTTTTCGATCCGTAATATCCTTAACATATCCCCAGAATTCAACAAGATTATCTTTATCATCAAATACGCCAATAATGTTTTCTAAAGTTTGAATGTGTTTTCCGGATTTTGTAATAATTTCGCCCTCATAGTTTGTTAATTTTTTTTCTTTCCTGATTAGATTTAAAAAATCAATTCTTTGCTGAGATTGAGAATAATGAGAAACCGGATCTGATTTTAAAAGTTCTTCAATACTTTCATATTCCATCATATTAACATAAGCCTGGTTGCATGTTTTTAGGCCGCTTTCTGGAGTAGATAGAAAAACCCCGCTTAAATCTTCTTCAAAAAAGCGACGATATTTTTCTTCACTCTCTTGCGTTTTCTTCTTTTCGGCTTCAAGATCTTCCAGTATATTAAGTAATGCTACTGATTTGTCTTTTAAAAAATTCTCGCTTTTTTCAAGCTCAATTATCTTTTCTTTAAGCAATGGATAATAGCTCTTTACAGAAGATTTCTCCTCAAATCCCAAAAATTTACTTCTAATTTCTGCAAGGTTTTTTTCTATATCAGAGTGCATTTCGGTAACACTCCTCTATTGATTTTAAACTTACCAATTTAGGATTTGTTGCTAAGCAGCCATCCATAAGTGCTTTTTGCGATAACATCTTTATATCTTTTTTCTCAACCCCAATGTCTTTTAATGTATAATTTATTCCAATACTGTTTTTCAGTGTTCTAATTCCATTTTTTAAAATTGATTTTACTTCCTCTTGATCTTTGAATTTTACTTTAGGACTAAAAATCCTTGCAATATCTGAATATTTTTCAGGAGCAGCATCAAAATTAAAATCAATTACTGATTCAAGCAGCAGTGAATTACATTCACCATGAGCTAAATCAAATGAACCTCCAAGGCTGTGAGCCATTGAATGAACCAGGCCCAGGCTTGCATTTGAAAATGCAAAACCAGCTAATAGGCTTCCCATCATCATACTATTTCTATAATTCATATTATGCGGTTCAGAATATGCTCCAGGTAAATTTGCAACAATCAATTCAATAGATTTTAAAGCGTTAATATCTGTAATTGCAGAACTTGCATTCGAAACATAAGCCTCAATAGCATGAACCAATGCATCCATTCCGGTTTCCGCAGTTAACTCTGGAGCCATTGTTGTTGTTGTTTCAGGATCAATCAATGCTATATCGGGCACAACTAATTTACTTACAATTCCAAATTTTCTTTTCTGTAAGCTATCGCTAATTATTGCAAACTGAGAAACATCTGCGCTTGTGCCGGCAGTTGTAGGAATACAGATTAATGGTAGTCCTGGTAATTTAACCTCATCAATACCTTCAAATTCGGTAACATTAACATTATTCGTAGATGTTATACTTATAGCCTTTGCACAATCCATTGGACTGCCACCGCCAAGAGCTAGTACAATATCACATTTTTCATATTTTAATATTTCTGCACCTTTCATTACCTCGTTGTCTTTGGGATTTGGAGTAATTTTATCAAATAAAACATAGTCAAGGTTTGCGGATTTAAGATTCTCCTCCAGAATTTTTAACCAACCGGCATCAGCAATACCTTTATCCGTAACAAGAAATATTTTTGATGCTTGAAATCTCTTAACATACTTACTTGCTAAATGTAACGCACCTTCCCCAAAAACAAATTCCGGAACAAGAAATTTTCGCAGTTTGGAAAAGTCATTTTGCATACTATGTTAACTCCTTTAGTTTCAACTCAAGTTCCGAAATTTTATCTTTTAGTTCAATCATTTTTAATTCACGTCCAACAACAATTTTTTCAAAGCGTTCAAGTTCTTCTTTTCTTTGAAGAATTTCTTCTTCGGCTTTTTTACGACCAGTTATATCCTGGCTTAATGCAGAAACACCGATAACTTTGCCATCAGAAATAATCGGGCTTAATGTTACTTCATAAAACTTCAGCTCATTGTCAAGTTTATTTGAAAATCTAAACATCAACTGTTCACCAGATAATACTGCATCATATTTTGGTTTCCAGAGTTCTGTCATTTCAGGCGTGAGCATACTTAAAGCGTTCATTCCCCTTTTTAATTCAACGTTAAATGCTTTAAGAAATTCTTGTTTAAAGAAATCATTCACAAAAATAAAGTTATGGTTATTATCTATTGACCAAATAGCTTCATTTCTGTTATTGACTAGTGAATTTAAATTTGCTTCCGAATTTCTTAAAAGTTCATCAGCCATTTTACGTTCTGTAATATCCTGTACCATACCAAGCATACGGTACGCCTTGCCATCTTTATCGTTAAATACATTTCCTGTTTCAAGCATCCACCTTATATTTCCATCGGGGTGAACAACTCTATGCTCTACCCTGTAATTTTCATTTCTTTCTATTGTAGCTTTTATTTTTTCTTCGATCATCGGAATGTCATCTGGATGTAGTCGGTTCCAGAACTCTGCCATTGTGCCTTTAAATTCTCCTGGTTTAAGACCAAACATCGGAATGACAAGTTCCGACCAGGATAATTCACCTGTAAGCATATTCCAATCCCAGCTACCAATATTCGCTGCCTTCTGTGCAAGAGAATAACGCTCTTCGCTTATTCTTAATGCTTCTTCATATTCTTTTCGATTAGTTATATCTGTTGATGTTCCAAGCACCCCATAAAGTTTACCTAAATCATCTATTAAAGGAATTTTATTTGTATCAAACCAAGCAATTTTATTTCCTGATTGATGCTGTGTTTCGATAATATTTAATTTTGCCACACCACTATTCATTACCTGTTTATCGTCTGCTTGATATTTTTTGGCTTCTGTTTTTGCCCAAGGTAAATCAAAATCGGTTTTACCAATAATTTCGTCTGCATTTTTTAATCCTGCTCCAATTGCAAAGGCAAGGTTGCATCCTAAATAAGTTGAATTTATATCTTTCCAAAAAACAACACCTGGAAATTTATCAAGGACATTTTGAAGCATTTGTTGTGATTCTTTTAGAGCAATCTCAGTTTTTTTTCGCTCCGTTATATCAAGGGCTGTAAAAGTTACACCGCCGGAAACATCACGTAAGTTTAATGGAGTCGAACTTAAAAGCACATCAATGATTTTTCCGTTTTTACACAGCCATTTTGTTTCGACAGTGCCTGTACCAAACTGCTCTATTTGTTTATATTTTTCTTTTCCAACTAATTCAAATTCTTCAACCGTTGGATAAAGCATAAGAGCACTGTTACCTATTAGTTCATCGCGATTATATTCAAGCATCTTACACATTGTATCGTTTACTTCTAATAAAACACGATTTGATGTCATTCCAATACCAACTGGTGCCGCTTTAAATATGCTATTTAATTTGTTTTCATTCTTTTTCAATACCTCTTCAGAAAGTTTTCTTTCATTTATATCAGAATGTGAGCCTGATATTCGTAATGCTTTTCCATCGCTATCTTTTTCGGCAACTTTACCTCGCGCAAGAATCCAGCAATAACTCCCATCTTTTTTTCTTAATCTAAATTCAACAGAAAAAGGATTTAACATCTCAATTGCTGAAAGAATGGTAGTCTCAGACTTAATTAAATCATCAGGATGTAAAAACTCTTTCCATTTTTCATAACTAGGTTTAAACTCATTTGGTTTGTAACCAAGCATTGTATAATAACGCGGACTGAAATAAACCGCCCCGGTTTTTAAATTCCAATCCCAAATTCCATCGGAGTTTCCTTCAAGTGCATATCTTAGTCTTTCCTCGCTTAGCTTTAAGCTTTCTTCTATTTGTCTATGTTCATCAATATCAAGATGAATTCCCAATGCTCTAACAGGTTTTCCTTCTTCATCTCTTTCTGATATTTTTCCCCAATTTAATATCCATTTATAATTTCCGTTTTTACATTTTAATCTATGCTGAACTTTATAGAATTCTGTTAGCCCTTGTTCATGTCTTGCTGCTTCGTTTAATGCTGTCTCTATATCATCCGGATGGATATTTGATTTCCAGAAATCAAGATCGTTCTTCATTTCAGCAGGATCATAACCAAGCATCATCGCCCAGTGATCACTTCTGTTAACAATTCCTGTTTTAAAGTTTTGGTCCCACAGCCCAATTTGTGCTCCTTCTAAAGCAAGGTTTAATGTTTTTTCACTATCCCTAAGTGCTTTTTCGGATAAAAGCCGTCGTGTTATATCTCTGGTTACACCAATAATTCCAATTGGATTATTTTCCTTATCCAAAAGAAATCTTGCTCTTATTTCAGTAAGAAAAACTGTTCGGTCTTTTTTTATCTGTTCCAGTTCAAACGTAACACTATTATCTTCTTTTTTATTTTTGATATATGAACTTATTTCTTCCGATAAAATATTAAAAACTTTTTGTGATGATTCTTCGGTAAGAAAATCCTGAAGATTGAGTTTCAGCATTTCATCTACTGTATATCCATGCATTTTTTCTATTGATGGACTTACATATGTAAATCGAAAGTTCATATCCATAGTCCAGATAACATCATCGATTTGTTTTTCCAGAGTCTGAAATTTTCGATCACTTTCTAAAAGTTTATTTTCACTTTCAAGTCTTAACCGATGTGCATCAAAAAGTTTAAACGCCATTTTTATAGATGCCATTAAAACAGTTTCTCCGCTGTTTTTAACAACATAGCCGTAGGAAGTTATTTTTTCGGTTTTTTCAACTATTTCTTTTTCGGTATGATTGGAGAGAAAAACGATTGGTACGTCTTGGTTTTTAAGAATTATCTGGGCGGCTTCAGTTCCATCCATTCCTTTGCCCAAATCAATATCCATTAGGATCAAATCAAGATTGGAATTCTCTGAAGCTATCTTAATTGCTTCGTTTCCATTTCCGGCAATTATAACACTGTAGCCGTTTTTTTTGAGAGTGTTTGCTTCGGCCATCGCAATAATCGCCATATCTTCAACAAGAAGAATGGTTTTCTTAGATTCTGAAATCATTATTTCTCCCTGATGTTTGAGAGTAATGCCTTTTTCCCCATTCATTTTTTCTAAAACTAAATATTATAAAACAAATCAATATTTTTGTTAACAAAGTGTTTTATTATTATCGATTTAAATGTGTAAATAATTAAGACAAATATCCATGATTTTTCATTTTTTAATTAAAAAAGATTGTTTGGCTGATTTATGAATAAAATTTTTGAAATTTTAAAAAATAATTTTGGTTACGATGAATTCCGTGGTGAGCAGGAATCGATTATAAAAAGAATTGTTGATGAACAAAAACATTCCCTTGTTCTAATGCCAACTGGCAGCGGTAAGTCATTGTGTTATCAAATTCCAGCTCTTTATTTTGATAACAGTACAATTGTAATAAGTCCGCTTATAGCACTAATGCAGGATCAGGTTGATGTTTTGCGAAAGAAAAATATTCCAGCAGCATTTATCAACTCAACCCTATCAAAACAAGAAAGAGAAAAAAGACTGAATGATTTTGTGAACGGCAAAATTAAACTGCTTTACGTAACTCCGGAAAGATTTCGCAAACCTGATTTTATTGAACAGATAAAAAGAATTAAAATAGATTTGCTTGCTGTTGATGAAGCACATTGTATTTCTGAGTGGGGGCATGATTTTCGTCCTGATTACTCCCGCATTGGTGAGTTCAGAGAATTAATGGGCAATCCGCTTACAATTGCTCTAACGGCAACAGCAACACACAATGTTCAGGAAGACATAATTAAAAAACTTCACCTCGACAAAGAAGAAATTAAAATTTTCCACCAAGGGATTGAACGCCCAAATTTAAGATTAGAAGCTGTTGATGTATTTGATGACAAAGAAAAACTTAAAGAAATAATTTCTACACTTGAAAAGTATGATGGATGCGGAATAATTTATTTTTCCTTAATCAAAACCCTGGAAAGATTTTCCGAAATCCTGGGCGATAAAGGATTTAGGCATGGGGTTTATCACGGCAAGCTGGAAGACAGACAAAGAAAAGGTATGCAGCGTGATTTTCTTAACGGAAAACAAAAACTAATCCTGGCAACAAATGCCTTTGGAATGGGAATAGATAAAGCAGATATCAGATTTGTTATTCATGCAGAAGTTCCATCATCAATAGAATCTTATTATCAGGAAATAGGACGAGCCGGAAGAGACGGTAATGACTCACTTTGCCTTTTGCTTTACAATCAGGAAGATCTTTACACGCAAATGGAATTTATTAAATGGTCCAACCCGGATGCAAATTTTTATTCCGCAATGTATGATATTTTAAAACGGGAAACGGGATTAATTAATTCCAGTGGAGTTGATTACATCAGGGAACAAATAAGTTTTAAAAATAAAAGTGATTTTCGAGTTGAGACTGCTCTTGCTATGTTAGATCGTTACGGTGTTACAGAAGGCGATGTTGAAAAACAAAATTTGCAAATCGTTAGTGAACTTCCTGATATTTTACAGGATGAAGAACATCTAAAAGAAAAGCTTTTAAATGATAATAAAAAACTTCTTTCTGTAGTAAATTATTTTAGAGGTGAAAAATGCCGCAGAGTTTTTATTTCGGATTATTTTGGTTTCCCTGGTGAACAGCCTTGCGGTAATTGTGATAACTGCACAATAAATGGCAATGCAAAGATTTAAAGAAGCACGCTTACGTTAATGTTTCTGTATTTTTTTATTAAAGATTTTTTTGTCATTCCCGTGAAAACGGGAATCTATCTCAATAAAACAAAATAGATTTCCGCTTTCGTGGGAATGACAATTTTTGCTCGTCTTTGTTTAATTCTACTTCTTCAACTTTTCTTTAAATATTTTTTCAAACTTTTCTACTTTGGGTGTAATAACATATGCACAGTAACCCTGGTTTGGATTGTTCTCATAATACTCCTGATGATAATCTTCCGCAGGATAAAAATTTTCAGACTTAGATATCTCTGTTACAATTGGTTTATCCCAGATTTTTTCATCGGTTAACTTGTTTAAATAAAATTCTGCTTTTTGTTTTTGTTCTTCGTTGTGATAAAAGATTACAGATCGATATTGTGTTCCAACATCATTTCCTTGTTTGTTTAGAGTTGTTGGATCGTGAGTTTTCCAGAATATTTCCAAAAGTTCATCATAAGTAACTACAGCAGGATCAAAAGTTATTTGTGTGCATTCTGCGTGTCCTGTGGTTCCATCGCAAACCTCTTTGTAGGTAGGATTTTTAACGCTTCCTCCAGAGTATCCTGAAACAACTGAGCTAACTCCGTTTACTCTTTCAAAAATTGCCTCTGTGCACCAGAAGCAACCGGAACCAAATGTTGCAATTTCTAATTTTGGATTCTTATCATTCATAATATTTTTCATTTCTTGTTTTGCTTCAGATTTACTTTCATTACATCCGATCGAGATTATGGCTATAAGGAATAAAACAAAAGTTATGTTTAATATATTTTTCATTTTCAATCTCTTATTTATTATTCTCAGTGGTACTGCGTGTTTTCTCAGTAAAACTCCGCGTAAGAATATTAAATCCATATCACGGAGAATCACAAAGTTTTTTACAGAGAAACATAGAGGAAAATTATTTTTTCAAAAGTTTAAATGCATGCATCCATCTATTTTCTAAAAATCCAGGAATGCACCATAAAATACAAAGGGGCTCAATTGCCCGTGCTGCTTCAGCTTTACCCATATCTTCAATTTCCCAACCAAAAGTATTTAAGATACCTTTCACTTGTGATTTTGCATTATCGCTATTCCCAGCAATAAACATTGTTGGTTTAATTCCATCAAAATCTGGATTGACCATTAAGGCTGAGCCAACACAACTAAATGATTTTACGAAGTTAGATTTCGGGAATTTACTTTGCAGTTGTTCCATTAAAGAATAATTCTGATCTGTAAAAAATTTAATCACACCATTAATGGGTGGAGTTTCCTCAATTGGATTTGTTGCATCAATAATTGTTTTATCTAAAAGATTGCTACTGCCCGCTTTTTCTAAAATACTTACTGCTGCTGTACCTTTAACAGCAAGCACTATTATATCGCCGAAATTTGCAGCCTGTTCAAACGAACCAACAGAAGCGCTAGGACCAGAGTTCTTTAACCAATCATTTAACTTACCTGGATTCCCTGTTCCTATCTTAACTTGATGTCCATGCTTTATAAATCCGGAACCAAGTATTTGCCCTACAACTCCAGAACCTAATATTCCAATTTTCACTTTGCCTCCTTAACTATTTAAATGTTATTACTAATTAAAACTGCTCAATCATTTATATTGGCATAAACATATAACAATAAACTTATAATATAAATTCACTTTCTTTTTCTTATTTGATTTTATGATAATTATCACACCAGATTAAATAGACTGCATATTGTTTAAGCAAAAACAAATTTATAGATTCAGAATAGTATCTTAATAAAAACATTTTATTTCCACATTAAAGGTATTTGTGGGCAAGAAAATTGCAATTGCTGTTCCTAAAGGCGGAGTTGGCAAAACAACAACCGCTGTAAACCTTGCAGCTGCTTTAGCAATTGCAGAAAAGAAAACCCTTCTAATAGATTTTGATCCTTCCGGAGCCTGCTCTGTTTCTCTCGGTTTTGAAAATGAAGTTTTGCGTGGTGATATTTTTCAGGTAATCAGTTTTATTAGGCACATTGATTCTGTCATTCATAAAACAGAATTACCAACTTTAGATTTTATTCCATGCAGCATAAACTCCGGAGAAATTGAAGAAAGAATTAATAGGCTTACAAGAAATATTTATTTGTTTGAAAACATTCTCAATCAATATGCCCTTGAGCAATATGATTATATAATAATCGATTGTCCTCCATATTTAAAAGGATTAACCACTGTTGCGTTAACCGCTGCAGACTCAGTTCTGGTTCCAATCCGCGCAGGACAATTTTCAATCTCAGCACTTAAGAAAATGTATAATCATATTTTGTGGGTTAGAGAAAATCTTAATAAAAGATTATCTGTTGAAGGAATTTTACTGACTATGTTTGAGCCCAATACAAAAGCCTGGGGATTAACTAAAAAAGTACTGTTTGAAAATTTTGGAGATGATATCCTTCATACTGTAATTCCCAAAAGCACCACCATAACTGAAGCTGAGTTTTATGGTAAACCAACAATGTTGTTTGATGTTAAGTCGAGTGGTTCAGTTGCTTACCTGCAGCTTGCAAGTGAGCTGATGAATAAAGGATTACTCTTAGAACATTAAATTATATTGTTACTATTCATATGAAAAAGCTCCGAATTAATCGGAGCTTTTTATTAGGATTAATTTCTATTTAAACTTTAGCTTTGTACTTGAGTTGTATCTGTTGGTGTTTTTTTCTTTCTAAGTAAAATCACCAATCCAATTATAAACACAATTGCGAGACCAGCCACTGCATACAGCCAGGTAAGGCTTTGTGGTGATACAACGGATTTCCATTCAGATATCTTTTTTTCAATCGCATCTTTTTGTTCAGTTGCCAACAATTTGTTATCAATCAAATAAGGCATCCATTCGGATGAAATAGTTTTAAACCAAACACTATCTGCAAACAATGTATACGCGTTTTCTGAATCCTCTTTGCTTTTTACACCATAATTTTTTATTTCATCAGCGATGTACTGGGATAAAACATTAGTAAAGTCATCACCATTATTAAAGTTTTGAAGATTGATGTTATTTAAAGAAAATTCTTCATTTATAGATTCCCAGGCTTCTTTTCTTATACGATTTGACCAAACATTAAAAAGATTATCAATGTCTTTTAATTCTGCAGATTTATCTCCCTTGGTTGCATATACATCAACAAGCTTAGGACCTATTTTGCGCCACATGGTAACAAAATTTTGCTGTTCATTTTTTACTGCATCTAGGTCACTCGCTTTAAGTGAAGTAACTTCTAGAAATCTGCTGTTATCTCTTAAGGATTTTTTAACAACAGCCAGCAAATTATTTTTTTCAACCTGTGAGTATACTTGTTCTTTATCCTGCTGAGTCATTGTAGAAACATCCCCGGCTAATTTGGGAGTTAGACTATCCACAATGCTAAAAATTAACTGATCACGTTTTAAAATTGTTGTTCTTAAATCAGCAACTAATTTTTCTAATTTTTCAATTGTTGCGGCATCCTTTTTACGCTGAGATTCTATAACCGTAATCTGATTAATTAATTCATTATTCCTTCTGTTTAAGAGATCAACTTCAGATTTTAATGTTGTAACTTCTGTTTGCAATACTGTTATTGATGTAAAATCTTCTCGCCTCAGATCAAGCGAAGAACCTAGATTTTCAAATGCGGAGTTAAAATTCTCAGGATAAAGACTTTCATCCAAAATGCCTCTCTTTGCAGAAAAATCACGCTTAAGGTTATCGATCTCTAATGATAAGTTATCTAGATCTTCTAGGTTTGTTGCTAGTTTAATTCCATCTGAAAGTTTCTGATATCTTTCTTTAAAGCTCTGCACCATTTCATAATCTGATTGTGCGAATAGCATTGTTGATGTTAATAGAAACATCATGAGCAATACATTATTTATCAATAGTCTTTTCATTTTACACCTTCCTGAATTCCCTCAAAAGTAAGTTTATATGTTTTTGCATCGTCTAAAAGTTCAATGTATGGACTTCGCTGATTGAAGGCAGGATTAGACAATCCAGTTTCATTTACCAAAATTGTATTTTGAAGACTAAATGCATTCTTCTCAACAGAAAAAACATAAACATTCTTAAAATCAGTAGAAGTCATAAAATAATAGCCTTCATTATTTCTGATAAGATGAAGGGTTTTTCCTGCGAAGGATAATGAGTCTTGTGTTTCTTCAAAGAACAATGCTTTTGTATTAAAATTAATAGAATGCCTCTCTTCATTAACAAATCCATCTTTATCAACTTTAAGCACCGATTCAATCGGCCAGCTAAACTGAGCTGGTTCTAGTAGCAAAGAAGAGCATGCTGCAAGCAGAGTGATTGATGTAAATATTAAAAATAATTTTATGTGTTTCATTTTCTCTCCATAGTAAAATCGTGAATGTAAACTTAAGAAATCCATATACATCTCGAAAGACCAAAATTGAAGAAATATGTGCTAATACCAGCGGATTTTAAGATTTTGGGTGTGCATTATAATTACCTGGGTGCTAATTGTCGAAATTTTCATATTCAGTTTTGGAACTGTCATTTTCAGGTAAAGAATCCTTTGGAATGGATCTGCCTGATTTTTTTAACGCATCTGTAAGTAAAAATTCAATCTCGGCATTAATGCTGCGCAAATCATCTGCCGCCCATTTTTCAAGCGCGGCATAAACATTACTATCAATTCTTAACAGAAATTTTTTCTTTTCACTCATATCAAGTCTCAATTGGCTTTATAATTATTAATCTCAACTTCCTGCACCATTTCTTCTATTCTCAAGTATCAAGTACCATATAATCATAACAACCCAAGGATTCTCATCAATTAGTGAAGAAGTTTTTTGAATTGTTACAACATTTTTTTCTTTGAGTGATAATTTATTTTGAAACATTAGCAGCAATTCATCTACCTCAGAAAAAACCTGACAGGATTTTTTAAATGCACCAAATTTAAGATTCAGTTTTTTTCCATTCTGTAAATCGATTGACCCTTTTGTTCTAAAAAAATTTGTCTTCAAAGATGCAAAAGTCAAATCATAACCAAATTTTCGAATCGCTATCTCTGATTTCCAAAAACTTGGTCTTATTATCTCATACTTTTCTTCAAAACCTTCTACCACCGCAGTTAAGCTAAAGAATTTTGGAAAGTACATCTTTGCCAGTAGTTCATTCGAAGATCTGAACTCATATTCACGTTTAAAAAAAGAGGGTTGAATAAGTATCAGATCTTCACCAATATAACTTGAAAGCAAGCGCATCTTATTACCTTAATAAATTTTATCTAGAGATGACATCTTTTCAACAGATGTCATCTCTTTGTAATTAATTTTATTGATACAGCGTACCTGTATTAATAACAGGTTGGGTTGATGTTTCAGAAACAAGTGCAACCATTAAATTATTTACCATTGTTGCTTTTTTATCTTCATCAAGTTTTACAATATTTTGTTCACTTAGAGCCGTAAGAGCCATCTGAACCATGCCTACTGCACCCTCAACAATTTTTGCTCTTGCTGCAATAACAGCTTGAGCCTGCTGTCTTCTTAGCATTGCCTGGGCAATTTCCTGGGCGTAAGCTAAATGGCTTATTCTTGATTCAATAATTTCAACCCCGGCGACTTCTAATCTTGTTTGCAAAGTATTTTTTAAATTTTCTGCAATCTCTAGTGGAGTGCCGCGTAAGGATGGTTTATCATCATCAACATCATACGGATATTCTGATGCCATTGAGCGAATTGCTGTTTCACTTTGTATTGCAACAAACTGTTCGTAATTCTGAACATCAAAAATAGCACGGGCCGAATCTACTACTCGCCAAACAATTACAGTTGCAATTTCTATGGGGTTTCCGTGTAGATCATTTACTTTTAGTCTTTCACTATTAAAGTTTCTTATTCTTAGCGTAACATGTTTTTTTACTGTGAAAGGATTAACCCACCAAAAACCAGAATCTTTAACCGTGCCCGTGTATTTACCAAACAGCATTAATACTTTAGATTCGTTTGGTTGTACAATCATAAATCCACCAAAGCTAATAAAAGATATTAGTGCCAGAGGAAAGAAAAACCAAAGCATGCTTGGATTGTTGGTATTTACCATTAAAACAAGAAGAAAAATATCTAAAACGAAAAGTGCAATTACGATAAGCAAAGCAATAAAACCGTTTGTTTTATTTGCTCTTTTTTCTGTTATTTTGTCCATTTTACATTCCTTTTAAAATTGCTATCGTTATGATATCATATTGATAGCAAATAGTCAAGTAAAATTTTAATATTGGTAATCTAAGTCAGCAATATTATGTTTTTAGCAAATTTTTGAATTATTTATGTTAGGTTGATGTTGTGAATGGTAAATAATAAGGATTTATGAAAATATTATTAACTGGTGCAACCGGCTATATCGGCAAAAGACTCCTTTCGGTTTTGATTGAACAAGGACACGAAGTTGTGTGCTGCGTACGCGATAAAAATAGATTTCCCACAGATGGAGTTTATAAAAATCCAAAAGTATCCTTGATTGAAATTGATTTTCTAAAAGACATTCAAAGTTCAGGTTCAAGTGTAAGCTCAAGTTTTATAAATGATATTGATGCCGCTTACTATCTTATTCACTCAATGAGTTCTAACGTAAAAGATTTTGGTTCGCTGGAAGAAAAATCTGCAAACAATTTTATAAAACTTGTCGAACCAACATCTGCAAAGCAAATTATTTATCTTGGTGGAATTGCAAATGAAGAAAAACTGTCCAAACATCTTGCATCAAGAAAAAAAGTTGAAGAGATTCTTTCAACAAGCCTCATTCCGCTTACATCAATCAAGGCAGGAATAATTGTTGGATCCGGGAGCGCTTCATTTGAAATCATTCGTGATCTTGTGGAAAAGCTTCCCTTGATGATCACGCCGAAATGGTTGAATACAAAACATCAACCGATTGCCATCAGAAATATATTAGAACACTTAACTGGAGTTTTACTTAAGCCCGAAACATTTAATAGATCTTATGATGTTGGCGGACCGGATGTTTTAACTTACAAACAAATGCTTTTACAATTGGCAGAAGTGCGTGGACTCAAAAGATTTATTTTTACCGTTCCTGTTATGACTCCACGCCTATCATCTTACTGGCTTTACTTTGTTACATCAACTTCATATATGCTTGCAATAAATCTTGTAAACAGTATGAAGATAGAAGTTGTTGCAAAAAATAATGAGCTTGAAAATATGCTTGGTATAAAACCAATATCTTACAAAGAAGCTGTACAGCTTGCATTTCAAAAGATAGAACAAAATAATGTTGTGTCAAGCTGGAAAGATTCTCTTGTATCAAGTTACGTTGATAACTCTTTGCTTGAACATATTAATGTTCCAACAAACGGTTGTTACTTTGATATAAGAGAAAAACAAATAACAACAAATATTGATGGGGTTTTTGATAACATCTGGTCTATTGGTGGAGAGCGCGGATGGTATTACGGTGATTGGCTCTGGCACTTGAGAGGATTTTTTAGATAAACTTTTCGGCGGCGTGGGTTTAAGAAGAGGAAGAACAAATAAAAACGAAATTCATACTGGCGATACACTCGACTTCTGGCGTGTGCTGGCTGCCGATAAAGAAAACAAGAGATTACTTCTCTATGCTGAAATGAAGCTTCCCGGAGAAGCGTGGCTTGAGTTTAAGATATTTGAAAAGAATGGAAAAAACTTTTTACAGCAAACTGCAACCTTCCGTCCCAAAGGATTACTTGGCAGAATGTATTGGTACTCTGTTTTGCCGTTTCACTATTTTGTGTTTGATGGAATGGCAGAAAATGTTATTAACTTTAAAATGAATTTATGAACAACCTAATAATAATAGCACATCCAGATAAACAAAGTTTTTGCCATAACGGTATTTTTAAAACTATTTATAATACACTGATTGATAATAAAGAAAATGTTGATGTGATAGACTTATATGAAGAAAAATTTAATGTATTCGGTGATGAAGAAAAAACTAATTTATATAAAGGACTAATTACTAAATCAAATCGCATTTACATTATTTCACCGGTCTGGTGGTTTAGATGCACACCGTTATTGGAATCTTTTTTCGATCAGGTCTTGAGTCCCGGCTTCGCTTACAAATTCATTCCTATTACAAAATCATTAGGGATTCCTAAGCCGTTTTTAAAGACAAAAAAGTAAGAACTTATTTAACACACGGAGCTCCGGCCCTGCCTGTGCTTACGTTATATGTAAACTCAGTAAAACTAAGACTTGTAATGGGAGTTTATTCATTTGTGTTCGGTTGGTTCCGAACTAAAACACGCCAATTCTGGTCTGTACCTTTTGTTTCAGAAGACAAAAGAAAATCATATCTAAAAAAAGTTATAAAGGATGTTGAAAGTGATATTAGAAGATCAATTTAGCAAAATAGATTTTTTCAAAAATGGAATTTTTTAACAACAATTAAAAGGAAAACAAAAGTGAAAATAAAAATCAAAGTTTCTTTTATTTTAATCTAAACTTTAACCAAAAAATACGAAAGGAAACACAATGGATATACTAAACACTATTCAATCTGCAGTTGGCGGTGGAGATAAAAAAGATGATTTAATGTCATCAGTAATGAGTTTGCTCGGCGGGCAGGGCGGGTTGCAAAATCTTATTGGCCAGTTTGATGCAAAAGGACTTGGCGATATTATTGGTTCCTGGGTTGGAACTGGGCAAAATAAATCAATCTCAGCAGATCAAATTCAAAATGTTATCGGCTCCGATGCATTAAGCGGTATTGCCTCAAAACTTGGAATAAATGTTAGTGATTTGTCCGGACAACTTTCAAATCTTTTGCCCGGCGTTGTTGATAAACTAACGCCTAATGGTAAAGTTCCTGAAGGTGATATTTTAAATCAGGCAACGGATTTACTTGGTGGATTGTTTGGAAAGAAATAATATAATCATAATTTCTGATTTTAAAGCCGCGGTAGAAATACTGGGTTTTTTTGATTCGTACTCATAAATATATTCACCTTTTGTGAGCGAAGCGAAAGATGTTTTGTTTACCTATGGCCAACTCGCTTGCACCACATCTTAAACTCTGATGATTTTAACTCATGTATTGACGGGTTCATCTCTTAAATAAACAGGCTCATCGTTTTATTTTTTTCAGCGCCATTTCTCCCACTTAAGTTTGGAATAGAAACTTAAAAACATTTATTCATAAACTTGAAAGGATATAAAAATGAAAAAGTTACTTTTAACAATCGCTGCTTTAACACTGATAGTGCTTTTTAATCAAACTTATGCACAGAACAAATGGAGCCTGGAATTCAGACCCGGTGTTGATTATGCAACCACGGATATTTCCAATGCTGATCTCGGAATAGGTTTCGGATTGGAAGGTACGATTGCGTATCGATTTATGCCTCATCTTGCTGCCTATGCAGGATGGAGTTACAATAATTTTGCTGTTGATCAATCATTTGCAGGAACTGATGCAAGCTTTGAAGAAACAGGATACACTTTTGGGTTTCAGTTTATCCACCTAATCGGAGAATCAACTCTAAGTTATCTAGTAAGGATTGGTGGAACTTATAATCACATTGAAATCGAAAACAATGATGGTGATATCATAATCGATTCGGGGCATGGATTGGGCTGGCAGGCAGAGGCAGGTCTGGTGATTCCTTTGAGTGAAAGATTTTCATTATTACCCTCTGTAAGATATCGTTCACTCAATCGGGATATCAAGATTGAAAATGTTAGTACTTCTGTTGATTTGAATTATCTATCAGTTGGGGTTGGTTTGTCCTGGTCTTTTTTTAAGAATGCAGCCATGTCATTCTGAACGGAACGAAGTGGAGTGAAGAATCTCAAGGAATAAATTCAGGAGATTCTTCGCTTTGCTCAGAATGACATTAAAAAACATAAGCATCTTAAAATCTTTTTAACGAATTTTGAAGTGTGAAAATGAAACTAAATAAAAATACCACAATTGCAATATTACTACTTGCGTTCTTAGTTCAGTTGGTAATTGTTTCTTATAACTACTTTACCGGACATATTCAGATTGATAACGTTGCAAACTTTATAACAAGAATTGTAATTGGAACATCTTTTAGTTTTGTGTTTGCACTCTTACTTGTTTTTCTTGATCTTCAAATTATTAACAAACTTGATAAACTTTTTCCCCTTCCACAAAAGCTGATTGCAAGAATTCCGGCAGAGCTTTTTCTTTCCGTTCTTGCTGGATCAATTATCGGTTCACTCGTTACATTCATTGCCGGAACACTTATGCCGTACGTTGATGGGCTACTTAAGAATATTATCAACAATTCACTTATCACTTCTGTTATTAACATTATAATGATAAGTGTCATTGAAGCTATCCTCTGGTTTAAGCGTGGCCAGGAATCTCTGATCAAATCAGAAAAACTTGAAAAGGAAAACTCGCAAATAAGATATGAAACTTTAAAGAACCAGCTTAATCCACATTTTTTATTTAACAGTCTAAATGTCCTTTCATCACTGATAAAAAAAGATTCAGATAAAGCACAAAATTTTGTGGATGAGTTTTCTTCCGTTTACCGTTATACGCTTGATGTGATTGACAAGCCGGTTATCGATTTGCGGGAAGAATTGGATTTTGCAAAATCATTTTTATTCCTTCAGAAAATAAGATTTGAAAATGCTGTTGATATGGAAATAAATGTTGATGCATCTATATTGGAGTACTTAGTTCCTCCGCTTGCGGTGCAGACACTATTAGAAAATGCATTTAAGCACAATAAGGCTTCAGTGGACAGTCCTTTAAGAATAATAATTTATAACGAAGAGAATATTTTGGTAGTCAGTAATAATCTTCAACGAAAGATTAAGGGGGCAGATTCAAAAGGAATCGGATTAAATAATCTTAGAAAGAGATATGAATTGCTGGGAGATAAGCTTCCTCAATTTTCAGTTACTGAAAAAGAATACATTGCAAAAATTCCATTGATAAAACCGGAGTAAAGTAGTCATTGCGAATCCCGATTGTATTGGCATGAAGCAATCTGTAGAATTAATTCAGATTGCTTCGTCTGGCAGAACCATCCTCGCAAAGACAGATAGAAAACAAATATATGAAAACAATAGTTATAGAAGACGAAAAACTTGCTGCCGAAAGATTAGAAGAGCTAATCCACGAAATTGATCCATCAATTGAAATTTCTGCTAAGCTTACTTCTGTTGAACAATCAATAAAGTATCTAAAACAGAATAAGCCGGATTTAATATTTCTGGATATTCAACTTGAAGATGGGTTAAGTTTTTCAATCTTTGATAAGGTTGATATTGATATTCCGATAATCTTTACAACGGCTTATGATCAATATGCAATAAAAGCATTCAAGCTAAACAGTGTTGATTATCTTCTGAAACCGATAAAGAAAGATGAACTGCGCGAAAGTCTGAATAAATACAAGGATATAAAATCTTCATACTTAATGGATTTTGAAGATATCATACGAAGCATTCAGAGCAAGGAAATCAGCTACAAGAAAAGATTTCTAATCCAATACGGACAAAAAATTAAAAAAAATTGAGATTGGTGAAGTTGCTTATTTCTATGCAATGGAGAAAAATGTATTTCTAACCACATCATCCGGCAACACTTTTCCTATTGATTTTACTCTCGATAAACTTCAGGAAGTTATTGATCCGGAAAAGTTCTTTCGCATTAACAGAAAAATGATTGTGGGGTTTGATTCAATAAAAAATATGATTCCTTTTTCACGTTCAAGAATAAAAATAGAATTACTTCCAACTGAACCCAAAGATGTTGAAGCACTTGTAAGTGTTGAAAGATCATCTGCATTTAAGGAATGGATGGACAAATAAAATAAAATTCTAATAAGAAAAATGAAGAAAGCTATGTTATACATTTTAGGAATTATTGGTTTATTGGTTGTCGGTCTGATTATTACGCTATTCTTTATGAGTCCTGGAAATCCAAAGCAGTTTTTAGATAAAAATGGAAATAAAATTAAGAACAGCATTTCAGAAAAAGTATTCCTTGATATAAATGGATCTAAGCAAGGAATGTTTATAAAAAGTAAAAACCTGGACAACCCTGTTATTTTATACTTACATGGAGGAATGCCGGTTTATTTTTAACAGAAAAATATCCAACGCATCTTGAAGATAATTTTACAATTGTTTGGTGGGAACAAAGAAATTGTGGAATATCATACAGTTCCGGTTCTTCACAGAATAGAGCTACAATAGAACCGCTTGTTGATGATACCATAATACTAACAAAGTATTTATTAGGGCGATTTAATAAGCAGAAAATTTATCTAGTGGGGCATTCGGGCGGGACATTTCTTGGTGTTTATGTAATTGATAAGATGCCGGAATTATACGAAGTATATATTGGAATGGCTCAAATGTCAGATCAGTTTTTATCTGAAAAACTTGCCTACGATTATATCTTAAACAAGTATAGAGAAATGAATAACAAAAAAATGGTTGAGCACTTTGAGAAATATAGTTTGGATGATCAAAACAAAATACCAATAGAATATTTGAAGATGAGAGATGATGCGATGCACGAGTTCGGTATCGGAACAATGAGAAAAATGAAGAATGTAGCAACTGATCTCTTTCTGCCATCATTATACTTTAGCGAATACACACTATCGGATAAATATCATTTATGGGCTGGTAAGTCTAAATTCGGTATCAGTCAAAACTGGGAGAAAATGATACTCACAAACCTTATTGAAAATAAAAATGATTTTAAAGTACCAATTTATTTTTTTCATGGACTATATGATTATACCTGTTCATACGAATTAGCAAAAAAATATTTTGATGAAATTAAAGCGCCAATAAAAGGTTTTTATACATTTGATCAATCCGCTCATAGCCCTTTATTTGAAGAGCCTGAAAAAGTGAATAGAATCTTAATCACTGATATTAAGAATTTAAGAACGGATTTAGCTGATCGATAAGAGAATTAAAATTTTGGAAAGGTCAGAATCATTCACCACGTAGATTGATAAATAAAAAGCCCGTAAATTTCTTTGCAGGCTTTAGTGGAGGAGAGATGATCGTTTACAAATTATTTTCGGTTTATCTTTATCGTACCATCAATATTCTTATCAAAGTGTTTTTGTATAGTTCCAAATATTTTTTGTGGTGTTCTTGTTTAACAGCTTTGTCATTTACTTTAGTTATAGCAGAATTCATCTCAAGATCATATTCCTCGCTGTTTGTAATTAGATAACCGTCTTCAACGAGTTCAGATTTAAGTTCATCCAAAAATGAATTAAGTTTTTCATTTCACCTTTCATATCGTGTATTTCAATTTTAAGACCTTTCATATTTTTTTTGAGTTCTTTCATACTTTCATTCAACTCACTCATATCAAACTCAGCGCTATCAAACTTAAAATCAAAATGTTTAAATGATTCCTTAAAATTTTTCATTCCATCTTTAAATTGATCCATATCCATATAAACATCTATATCAACATCTGGTGGATTAGGAGGAATTGGTAAGTCTTTTAATTTTTCTTCAAGCTCTTTCATGTTTTCGTTAAACTCTTCGGAATCAAAATAAAGTTCAATCTTTTTATCCTTTAAACTCTTTAAGCTTTCTTCAAGTTTATCCATATTTTTTTCAAACTCATCTTCATCAAACTCAAACTTAAAATGCATGAACTTATCACTATCAAAATCATACTTAAACTTTTTCATATCCTTATCAAACTTGTCCATATCAAAATGAAACTTGTGAACATTACCATCAAACTCTTTAAAGTCCGATTTTAATCCATTTAATTTTTCATAAATTATTTCTTTGTGCTGAGCTATTTCATTATCGGGAACACGGGTTCCATCTTTGTATAATACGGATATTTCATCATCTTCAAAATCCACTCGCCAATCTGATCCTTTATCCTTAAATGAAAAAGATTGATCCCCACTAAAACTTGTTTGATTTGAATTATTGTTTTGCTCAATTCCGGAAGAGCAGCCCGATAATGATATCAAGGCCGTAAACACTATCAGGGCAAATAATATCCCAAACAAATTTGCTCTAAACTCTGTGCTTGTAAAATCAATTTTCATAATTAACCTCTTCGTTTTTGTTCTTTCTAATTATTAAGACCGAGTTGAACCTAAAAATGTTTCGTAGTTTATTTGTTTAATTAAGAAAGGGAGAAATGATTGATGAAAGGGCGAATAAAGATTTAAGTGATTCTATTTTAGAAAACCGTATTTTTTAATATGCCTGTAAGCGAGATATCCAACAGCTCCAACCTGAACCATTCCGAGTGCATATCTTACAGGATCAAATTTGGAATTTTCTAAATATTGTTTTTCAAGCGGAGATAAAAAATGCGGAGAAAAATTCTTACCCGAATTTTCTGTATTTGAAAGAGCAAGTGAAGTTCTCAACCAAACTGTCTGCGGATCACCATCAATCTGAACATCCATTTTCATATTATTAAACTCACGATGTAGTTCAAATTCATCAAACTTAATTTGTATTTCAGTTAATGGGTCAATATCTAACTTTACTTTTAAAGAATCGTCTGCAGAAATTGTTTGGGTGTTGTCGGTATGTTGAGCAAAAGAAATGAAAGTACAGATAAAAAGAAGAAACAATATTTTTTTAATACTTTTCACACATTCAAAATAGCGATTAGTGAAAATATTTTCCAACCATTAATCGGAAACATTTGCGGTTTGCTTTTTTAACTTTTTAAAATCTATTGAATGTGTAAAAAGATCAATAACTGTTTTAAGACCAATAAACAAAACTATAATTGCCAGATTTGTGTTTGTAGAAAAAATCGATCCTGCCGCGCCTATAAAACCACCAAATATAATTGTTAAGTGCATTGGGATTATTCTGGCATATGGGGCAAACATTATTAATCCAATATTGGGCAGTTCTTCGGCTTGTTCTTTCCGCGAATTAATGAACTCAATTAAATAGCTGATAAAAAACATTCCCGCCGAAATTAAAAAATATTTTGTTCCACTGCTGCTTCCATTAGAATGGGAAAATTCTGAAAAAGCTCCAAGAAAAACAGCATAGATTAAATGAAAGAAGCCATAGTGAAAAAGAAAAAATACGGCACTTGAAATTGCAGTTGCTCTTGTGGGAAGCATTTGTTTTTTCCCTTGCTTAAAGCCTTCGGTTGAAAAGTCTTTTAATGTAATCATCTTAATAAAATTAAATATTCCTATGATTACACTTTGAGACCAGTAAATCCATAAGACTTCATTCGCAGAAATACCATCCACAATTGCAAAAAATATTACCAGCAAGTTGGAAAAAATTAATGATAGTGTTGATGTTTTTGAAAAATCAACCTGACTCCAAAGCTCGGATAATTTTATTCTGGGCTTATCGCTTTTCATCTAATCTATTTATTGGTTGCCCAGTTTCTTAAAAGATTTTTTTCTTCGGGTGTAAGCTTTGATTCACCGTGAGATACACGATACATCCAAGGCGGCATTTGTTCTTCACGCACTTCTTCCCAGATTTCCTCTTTAATCTGTTCGGTTTTGCTAGTGTAGTTTCCCCACTCAGAAAAATTTAAATTCTTTCGTCCCTCTTCAACATCCTTAGCAGTAAGTAAAGACATAGGAGCAATTTTTGTGTACCACGCCCAATTTGTTTCGTTGGAGTGGCAATCATAACAAGCTTTTCGTAAAATATCTTTAATATCAGATGGTGCATCTATGTCTGATACAACTGGCGGATTGGTTCTTTCAACAGGAATAAATTGAATTCCGATAAAAACTACAACCAGAAATGCTATGAATTTTTTCATTTGTGTCCTCTTTACTTTTTAAAGATTATTTTCTACTTCTTTTTTTTATCCTTAGTAAATTTCTTTTCCCCTTCTCTCTTTCCATACTTTTCACGATAAGCATTTGCAATTTTACAATCTTTACAAAAACTTCCGCAACACTCTTTCCATTCCTTCTCAGTAAAATCTTTTCTTAATTTACTCATAATTTTTTTACAGAGTTTTACTCAAAACTCTTTTTGCAGTTACAACAACATTTTCAACAGTAAACCCATATTTCTCATATAAAATATTATCAGGAGCAGAAGCGCCAAATGTTTCTATGCTAATTGCTTCGCCAAAATCGCCAATATATTTTTGCCAGCCCATACCAATACCCATTTCAACTGAAACCCTTGTTTTAATTTCTGCCGGCAGGATTTGATTTTTGTATTCATCAGATTGTTGTTCAAATATTTCCCAACTTGGAAAACTTATAACTCTAACATTTTTTCCTTCTGCGTCAAGTTGTTCAGCTGCTTTTAACGATAGGGAAACCTCTGAGCCAGTGGCAATTAAAAGTAAATCTGGTTTTGCAACTGAGTTTTTTACTATGTAAGCTCCATATTGCAATCCCTTTGCAGAACCATACTTATTCTGATCGAGAATTGGAAGCTTTTGTCTTGTTAGGATTAGTGCAACTGGTCCGCCTTTATGATTGATTGCATATTTCCATGCTTCAACTGTCTCATTAGCATCTGCCGGACGAATTACAACTAAATTCGGGATAGCACGAAGCGACGCTATTTGCTCTATCGGCTGATGTGTGGGTCCATCTTCTCCAAGTCCGATACTATCATGTGTAAAAACATAAATGACCTTCTGTTTCATCAAAGCAGCTAAACGAATTGCTGGACGCATATAATCAGAAAAGATTAAGAAGGTTGCACCAAATGGAACTAAGCCACCATAGATTGCCATTCCATTTAAAACAGAGCCCATTGCGTGTTCACGAATTCCAAAATGTATATTCTTCCCTTTTCTATCTTCAGCAGAAAATGAAGTAGAAGATTTGATATGTGTCATGTTGGATTCATTGAGATCAGCAGAACCACCAATGAGTGTTGGAATATCTATTGCCGCAGCATTTAAAACTTTACCAGATGCTACGCGTGTTGCAATTTTTTCAGAATAATCTTCAAACTTTGGTAGATGATTTAACCATTCTTTATCAAACTCATAATTCATTACTGATTCAAATAAAGCAAAATCTTTTGGATATTTTATTTTGTATTCATCAACTTTTTCATTCCATATATCTTCGGCTTCCTGCCCGCATTCTGCAATTCCTTTAAAGTGAGAGTAAACCTCATCTGGGACATAAAATGTTTTGTCTTCAGGCATTCCAAGATTTCGTTTTGTTAGTTTTACTTCCTCTTCACCAAGCGGTGCACCGTGGGAGGAAGATTTATCCTGTTTATTCGGGCTTCCATATCCAATATGTGTTTTAGTTATTATAAGTGTTGGTTTATCACAACTTGATCTGCAAAGTTTAATTGCTCTATCAACCTGATCAGAATCGTTTACGTCCAAAATTGTTAAGACCAGCCATCCGTAAGATTCGAATCTTTTTTGCACATCATCAGAATAACTTATATCCGTTTTACCGTCAATTGTTATTTTATTATCATCGTAAAAGAAGACAAGTTTGCCAAGCTTCAAATGTCCTGCAAGAGAAGCTGCTTCGTGCGAAACACCTTCCATCAAATCACCGTCACTGCAAATTCCAAAAATCACATGATCAATAATTTTAAATCATCTTTATTAAAAAGTGCCGCCAAGTAATCACGTGCAATTGCCATTCCAATGGCTGTAGCAAATCCTTGCCCAAGCGGACCTGTTGTAGTTTCAACTCCAGCTGTATGACCAAGTTCTGGATGGCCGGGTGTAATGCTGTTCCATTGTCGGAAGTTTTTAAGATCATCCAGAGAAACTTTGTATCCGCTTAAGTGAAGTATTGAGTAAAGAAGCATACTTCCGTGTCCTGCAGATAAAACAAATCTGTCTCTGTTTAACCAGTTAGGATTTGCAGGATTATGCTTCATTGTTTTGTAATAAAGTGCATAAGCAATTGGCGCCATTCCAAGCGGCATTCCGGGATGTCCGGAGTTTGCTTTTTGCACGGCATCAATTGCGAGTGTTCTTATAGTATTTATAGAAAGTTTTTCAATATCAATTCTAGAATCGGGCATAGATTTTCCGCTTTATTAAAAATTAGATTTGTTAAGATAAAAAAAATTTTGTTCTGCTAAGTCATCATTTTACTAAGGATTAAAATTTGATTTGCAATAGTCTAAACATCATCCAATTTTTGAGTAAAGATTATAAATCCATTATTACTTTGGCGGTCAAATGAACTTTGCTATGAAAGTGTTTTTCGTTCCCTTCTCATTATTGGTATTAATAATTGGTTGTGGTGGTTCTAAGGAAGAGATACAAACCATCACTGTTGGTGGTTCCTGTCATCCAAAAATCGATAGGAAACTAGGAGAACCAATTATTGTTGTTTCCCTAGAAAGCTTGACTGAGGATACTGATTTTTATGAGCTTGCCCAAATTGTTGGAGGCTTAAAATCATTACAGTCAGCAATTATTTATCCAGAAAATGCTAACATAGCTGGCTATGAAGGAAAAGTTTATATAGATGCGAATATAGACAGCATTGGAAAAATTACAGATTTACGATTAAGAAAAGGGATTGGTGCTGGTTGCGAGGAATCCGCTATGGATGGTATTAAAAAACAAAGTTTTCTGCCTTCTAAAAGAAAAGGAACACCAATAAATGATTCACTACGGGTCGTTATAATCTTTAAACTTCAGTAAAGGAAAAACAATTACATTATTATTAGGAAAAAACAATGTTCACTTCATCAAAAATATTCTACTTAATTATTCTTTTCGGTTTGTTTTCAATTCCTTTGCAACTTTTGACAAATGCACAGGATAAACAACTTACCTTTAACCAGGTTTATATGTTTAGTGAACCAAGAATTTTAAAATCACTGCCCCGCTTGCAAGGCTGGTTTGATGATGATCATTATCTTATGCAAAAACGAGATGCAACTACAAGTGCAATTGTAAAAGTAAATGCTAAAACCGGAGAAGAAACAATTTTGTTAGATTTCAATTTAATTAATCCAAATCTTGATGAAGCAGAATTAACTGCTGAAGAAAACATTGGAATAACAAAAGATTATACCGGTTTACTTTTTTATAATGATGAAGATTTGTTTTTCTATTCTGTTCCTCAAAACAAAGTTACACGTTTAACAAATGATAAAGATGAAGAAGTAAATCCTATGCTTTCTCCAAATGGAAAAAAAGTTGCTTACACAAAAAACAAAGATCTTTATGTTGTTGATGTTGAATCCACAAAAGAAGCCCGCTTAACTAACGATGCTAGCGATGTTGTTTATAACGGTTATGCTTCGTGGGTTTATATGGAAGAAATAATCGGGCGATCACTTAACTACCGCGCTTTCTGGTGGGCGCCAAACAGCGAGATGATAGCTTTTTTAAGATTTGATGATTCACCAGTTCCGCAATTTCCTCTTTACAAAGCGGATGGCGTTCATGGTGAACTTGAATGGGAACATTATCCAAAACCCGGAGATCCAAATCCAATTGTTAAGATGGGTATTGCACATATCAGTGCAAACAAGGTGGTTTGGATCGATGAAGATGAAAATGCGGATCAATACACTGCCTGGCCGTTCTGGTCTCCTGATAGCAAAGAAATGTTTTACCAGGTTTTAAACCGTGATCAGAATGATCTACAAATTTTATCAGCAAATCCTGAAACAGGAAAAAATAAATTATTCTATCAAGAAAAAAACAATACGTGGGTAGAATTCTTTGAAGATATTCACATCTTAAAAAACAATAAAGGATTTATTCTCCGCTCAGAAAAGGATGGATGGAGGCATCTTTATTACTACGATATGAACGGAAAGTTAAAACAACAATTAACGAAAGGTGATTGGAATGTTTCAGATATCAAACTTGTGGATGAAAAAAATGAAAAGGTGTATTTTGAGGCAAACAAAGGTGAAAGATTAGAAACGCAACTATTTGTTGTTGATTTTGATGGCGATGATATTGAACAGCTCACAAATATTACTGGAACACACAAGGTTAATGTTTCTCCAAATGGAAAATATTTTTACGATTCTTATTCAAACATTGATACACCCGGAAAATTAGACTTATACAATGGCGATGGCAATTTGATAAAAAATCTTGGCGATAGAAAATCAAAGATATTTGATGAATATAATCTAGGCACAACAGAAATATTTTCTATCAAAACCGAAGATGGATTCGATTTGCCTGCAATGTGGGTGCTTCCTCCGGATTTTGATGAGGATAAAAAATATCCTGTTTTGTTTGCTGTTTATGGTGGTCCGGGTGGAACCGATGTTACTAATTCCTTCTCTGCTTACTTCGATAGATATTTTATTTCACAAAGCGAAATAATTTATTTTGTGGTTGATCATCGCGGGTCCGCATATTTTGGCAGGACAGGAAAAAACAATATGCACCGAAATATGGGCAAGTGGGAAATCAATGATTATATCGAAGCAGCAAAATGGTTAAAAACAAAATCATTTATTGATTCCACAAAAATTGGAATTACCGGTTCAAGTTACGGTGGTTATATAACCTGCATGGCGTTAACACTTGGTGCAGATTATTTTACTCACGGTGTTGCAGAATACTCTGTTACTGATTGGGCGCTTTACGATAATGTTTACACAGAAAGATATATGGATTTGCCTGCCGAAAATAAAGAAGGATATAAGTATGGTTCCGCAATGACACACGCAAATAATTATAAAGGATTGTTACGATTAACGCACGGAACTTTGGATGACAATTGTCACATGCAAAACACACTTCAGCTTGTGGACAAGTTTACGAGTATGGATAAACATTTTGAGTTAATGCTTTATCCAAACGAAAGACACGGAGTTGGATTTCCCAAATGGCAGCATGCACAACGAGAGTATGTACAATTCTGGTATAAAAATTTTCTTGGAAAAGATTTTGCAAAGGAATAAAACAAATAGAACGCGGATGACGCTGATTTTGCGGATCATCGCGGATTAAATCCGTGAAAACCCGCGTCATCCGTGCTATCCGTGTTCTATTCTGATTAAACTGTTCTTATCACTTTTCTAAAATGAAAGCCATAAACAGCAAGTGTCATCGCTGTTGGGAATTTGCGGGGATACTTCCACAAACTAACAAAGAAAAGTTTCCAGAAATATTTTTTTCCTTTTTCAATTATTCCAAGCAGCCATAACAATCTAACAAAAGCTTTTAACTGCTCGAGATTAATTACTTTGGGTGTCCAAACTGGAACATTATATTCTTTCAAAAATATTTTTAATCGTTTATAATATTCTTCCTGAGAGTAAATTGTGTTTAGCAATCTGCTGTAACCGCGAATAAGATTTTTGAATTCCATTTTTGGTACAAAGTTTATACTTGCATCCATATTGTTGCCTGTCCACATTTCAAGTAATCTTCCTTCATCTTTAAGTCTTTGATAAAGCTTAGTTCCAGTTGGTGCATTTAACAACCCAACCATAGCACTGGTTATTCCACTCTTCTGAATAAAATTAATCTGCTCATCAAATACATTTTCCGTATCGTTATCAAATCCAACAATAAATCCACCTGAAACCAGCATCCCGCTTCTTTGTAGTTTATTTACAGATTCAACAAGATCTCGTTTTAAGTTTTGCATTTTACCGCATTCAACTAAGCTCTCACTATTTGGCGTTTCAATTCCAACAAAGATGCTGTTAAAACCTGCCTCAACCATAAGCCGCATCAACTCATCATCATCTGCAAGATTTATTGAAACTTCTGTGATAAAAAAGAACGGATATTTTTTTTCTTTGGACCACTCAATCAGTGCCGGTAAAGTATCTTCTTTAAGTTTTCGTTTGTTGCCGATAAAATTATCATCAACAACAGAAATTCCGCCGCGCCATCCAAGTTCATATAAACGATCTAACTCAGTAATAAACTGCTCTGTACATTTTGCACGCGGTTTTCTTCCATTTAACATTGTGATGCTGCAAAACTCACAATCATAAGGGCAGCCGCGCGAATACTGTACGCTCATTGAAGCATACTTTTTCATATCCAACAATTCCCACATTGGAGTTGGGGCTAAATCAATTTCAGGAAATTCATCTGTTTGGTAAACCTGTTTTGGATTTCGGTTTTCTAAATCTTCTAGAAATTGTGGAAGAGTTATCTCAGCTTCATTCAATATAAAATGATCAACACCAAGAAGATCTTTATATTGTGTTGTGCAAAGCGGACCGCCGGCCACAATTTTTATTTCAAGTTTGTTGCATCTTCTAACAATTTCTCTAAAAGATTTTAAATGAACATTCATTGCGCTGATAAAAACATAATCAGCCCAAAGAATATCTTTATCGTTAAGTTTTGATACGTTAAGATCGATAAGTTTTTTTCTCCAATCTTTTGGAAGCATTGCGGCTACGGTAATTAAACCAAGAGGAGGTTCTGCGGATTTTTTGGAAACGAACTTTAGTGCTTCTTTAAAACTCCAGAACGTTGATGGTGTTTCAGGATAAATCAATAATACTTTCATCATACATTTCCTTTTGAAGTTACATATCAAAACTGCAAAGAATTTTGATGCGTGTTTGTAAAAGAAATGTAATATGGATTTTTTAAGATTTGTTGTTAATCTTAATTAAAATGATATTTGAGTTAAGAAAATTCTAATTAAGTTTTATTATGCGCAGAAAACATTCATTTGTTTATAATCTTGTAATTTTTATTCTTGCTCAGCTTGTGTGGCTAGCCGTTTTACTGCTCTGGATTTATTGGTATGTATCAAACAACATTATTTTTGAGCAAGTAGGTGAAAAATTGCGCCTCAAATAGTTTATGATGCGCCAAGTGTTTTTCCATTCGTAGGTGGAATTGTTCTGCTTACCGGATTATCTGTAAGTCTAGTGCTGATCTTTCGTCACTTAAATATTCAAATAAAGTTAAATACTCTTTACGATAATTTTATAGCTAACGTTACACATGAACTTAAATCTCCATTATCATCTATACAACTATACTTAGAAACATTAAATTCCCGGGACGTTCCGGAGGAAAAGAAGAAAGAATTTTATGTTTTGATGATGCGTGATGCTGAAAGATTAAAAAATCTTGTTAACTCTATTCTTGAAATTGCTTCAATGGATAAGAAAAAATTTTACAAAGATTTTGAAGTTTATAAAGCTGATGAAACAATAAAGAAAATAATTTTAGAATCCGCAGAGCAATTTCAGTTAAAACAAAGTGCTATACGATTTAGCGGTGATGCGGGTTGCGATATTTTGCTGGATAGAAACTCCATTAAAACTGTTTTTGATAATCTTGTTGATAATTCTATAAAGTATAGTATTGCGCCTTTAGAAATTATGATTAAGTTTAAGCGTAATACAAAAAAAACTGAGATAGAATTTTCAGATAATGGAATTGGGATTCCGAATGAAGAAATAAAAAAAATCTTTCAGAAGTTCCACCGCATTTATGATAAAGACATTCCAAATGTAAAGGGAACTGGGCTTGGACTTTATGTTGTAAGGGAAATAATTAAAAACCATAAAGGAAAAGTTTTTGCATTCAGCGAAGGCAAAGGAAAAGGCTCCAGATTTAAAATAGAATTACCGATCTATACTGAAAAGAAAAAATCTGTAAAGGGAAACAAAAAGGATTTTAAGAATGAATGATGAACAATTAGACAAATCAAAAATTCTTTTGGTGGAAGATGAAGAAAACCTTGCTTTGGGATTGGAGTACAATCTTTCTGAAGAAGGATACAGGGTTACTCTTGCACGAGATGGAAAAGAGGCTATAAAGTTTTTTGATGAAAGTGATTTTGATTTGATTGTTCTTGATATAATGCTTCCATATTTCAACGGTTTTGAAATTGCAAAGCACATTCGCGAGAAGCATCCGCAAATGCCAATACTTATGTTAACCGCCCGTACCCAGGTTGAAGATCGCGTAAAGGGTCTTGAACTTGGTGCTGATGATTATCTTACAAAACCTTTTCATCTAAAAGAATTGCTGCTAAGAATAAAAGGAATGTTGAAAAGAAAAAGTTGGTATCAGAAGGTTGTTATTGAAAATCCTATTTATAGATTTGGGATAAATGAAATAAATTTTGAAAACTTAAAGTGTATAAGCGGAAAAAAGGGATTTCAACTTACATCCTATGAAGCTATGATTATGAAGTACCTTATAGAAAATAAAGATAAAGTGGTAACACGTAAAGAACTCTTGGAAAACGTTTGGAATATGAATCCTGAAATTGAAACAGCAAAACACACCTCTTGGTTTGCTACTTGAATATCATAATCTAAATCGAGAGTTTGAGAATTATTCCGAGGCACAATTACTTATTGGAATGTGTATGGATAACCGCAAGCATCTTCATATGCCGGATAATTTTGCTTTTATAATTCGCTCCGGCGGAGCTAATCTTCGTTACAGTGAGTTTAAGGTTTCATTTGCTGTTTCTGTTGGCGAAGTAAAACATCTCGCACTTATTGCACACAGCAATTGCGGAATGGTTAACCTGATGTCAAAAAAAAATCAATTTATCACAAAACTTTCAGACAACGGCGGCTGGACTCTTGAGCAAGCAGAAGAACATTTTAACAACTATGCCCCAATGTTTGAAATAAATAATGAAATAGATTTCATTCTCAGCGAAACTCAGAGATTACGCCAGCGCTATCCCAAAGTACAAATTGCTCCAATGTATTATAAGTTAGAAGATAATTTGCTATATATGATAAAAGAAGGATGAGTTATTTTAAATATATCATCTTCTTCGTTTGAATGTAATCTCCGGCTTTTAATTGATAGAAATAAACTCCCGATGCTAAACCTGAATCCATTGTAAATTGAACTTCATATGAGCCGGGTTGCTTATTTTCGGCAACTAATGTTGTGATTTCTTTTCCCAAAATATCATATACCTTTAAAGTTATACTACTTTGAGCTGCAATTTCATATCTAATAGTTGTCGATGGATTAAAAGGATTAGGAAAATTGTTAAGAATATTCGAGTAATTAACAGGATTGTTTTCAGTAACATCAGTTATAGTTCCATACTTTCCTATACCAAGAGCAGGTTCAAGATAAACTTCGGTATTGTTATTATAACTATCCAATAAGAATATTTTTAAATCTATTGATGCCGAATCATAGTTAGTGAAATTTGTTAAATCCGCACTATATAAATGTCCGACTCGAATATCAAAACCTAGGTAATTTAATGATATACTTTGCCAGTCAGAGTTTTCTATTGTTCTAACAAATAGCTTTGTTGAATCAATCAAAAAATTGTTCAAATTGCCATCAGGATCAAACGCTGAAAAAGTAATTTTTGAGTCTTCATTTTTTTCAAATATTCTTTTGGGAACACTATCTAAATCAGTAATGTTTAATGTCGTAAGATAAGGAGGATTTGGATCTTCATTTCTTAAATCGAATGATTGTTGAGTATTTATTTCAGCAGCTTCACCAGATATTGTAAAGTTTTTATTTTTTGTATTTAATTGATATTTATTAGATTCAACATTAAGTGTTGAAAAACTACCAAGATTTCCTTGGGCAATTAAACTGTCAGTATGATTATATAACTCATATCTTGACATGGATAGATCACTTATTCTATTTTCATTAAATAGACCAAGGTAGTAATATTGTATATATATGTTGTTGTAGCCGTTGAATAAAAAAGAATTACAATAACCAGCAGATATACCTAACTCAATTTGGGAACCACCTGGAATAAAAACAGTGTTGGGTGGTGCGTTTTCCAGCCCTGCGATGTAATAGGGGAAAGAAACTCCATTTTCAGTTTGGATTGGGCTAGTATAAAATCTAAAAGAATTGTCGAGATTGGCTACAAATAAATTGGTGCAAAAACCAGTATATAAACTATTAAATGGGGTTGAAAACAATTTCCCCGACCAAATTTTTTCATTTATTAGAATGGAACCACCAAAACCGAAAAGTTCATCTCCCCCAAATCGCATACAATCGGCTGAGCCAATATATAATGAATCACTAGTTTGTGAACAAAGTAACTTTAGGTCATGTTCTATAAAATCATCGGGATTGTTTTCTAATACAATGTCTTGTGTTAGTCCAATTATTGGCGAATGATTTATAACATAGTTTTTATGACTGGATCCAAAGTCACTTCTAGATAATCCAATAGAAAAGATCATGTCTTCTGAGAGATTAGAACAATTGATGTCAAAAAAAGTAAAACCCCAAAAAAGTAATTTAGCGTCAAACTTAGAAAAATATATTTCTAATGGTGTTAAATAATATTCTTGAATCACCGGCAAAATATTTCCGCTTTCATCAAGATTTCTTTGAGTTATTGTATTCTTGGCATCTACCTGATAGTAAATTTCCATTGTATCGGATTGGATGATACTAACATCTTCCTTAATCACAAAAAAATCTTTTGTATCAAACTGACTGTGTGTAAATATTTGATAGACTCCAGTTGGAACTCTTATTTCTGCAAAAGTTTTACTCTCATTCCAAACTATATTATCAGTTGAGTTTATCCAGGCATTCCCATCAAACAGCTCAAGAAAAAAACAGTAATTATCAAATTTCATATAAAATATTATTGTATCGTTAATACCTGCCGCAATCTTCTTATTTGGACAAGTCGATATCAGGTAACCATTATTATATTGCGAGCTTTTTACATCATAGTTATCAATAGAACTTAGCCCAGCCATAATCTGATTCTTATTGAAATCTGAAATGATGGTCTTGCCAGGGAGAAAAAAGTAAGGTGATTGTTGTGATGAAACTAATTGAGCAAATATCAATGAAATAAAGATCCATTTAGTGAATAACATATCGAATTACCCTATTATCTTTTAAATTGTTAACTAAATAGAAATTGTAGTCCCAAATTTCTATTGCATATTTATTTATTATCGGAAAGATATAGGTCCAACAAAGCGAGTTCAATGTATTTTTAAGTCAAATAAATTTCCTCTATACGCTTTTGTACTATAATATATACGATATCGGGTATTCAATTCACAATATAGGGAGGACCCCTATTTCACATAAACCATTTTTTTTGTTTGAATAAAATCACTAGCTTTCAATTGATAGAAATAAACACCGCTGGGTAATTGATACTGGATTCTGGTTTGAACTCAACCTCATACCTGCCTGCAGATTTATATTCATCAACAAGAGTTGCAATTTCATTCCCCAACACATCGAACACTTTTAAGGTTTGATGACTGCCCACTGGAGAGTGCCAACTTATTTTTGTGCTTGGATTAAATGGATTGGGGTAGTTCTGGTAAAGTATACAACTGCTTGGTATCATAGACTCATAGTGTTCTTCTATGTCTGTCACTTCTGTTGGATCATAAGCAATTAAAAAACCTTTGTCGTAAACTGTTAAAGCTGTCTTTATTCCAGCAGCAGTTAATAATCTTGAACCATGTGCTTGATTGTTTGTACTGAGAGGAACAAATACTCCCAAATTTCCATCATAGAGTAGATGACTTGGATCATTAGTGTTCATTGGATTATAACGAATTATTATTCTATCGCTTTGTACTTTGTTTGAAAAGTAAATCTTTGGATGAAGTACTAAAGAGTTAGAGATTGAACTAAAACCGTAATATTTTAAATCAGAACCTGGCAGAACAAAAACGCTATCTTCTAAATAAATTGTTCCTTGATTTTTTACCGGAATATTAAATTCCTCACCATTTATTGGATTAAAAATATAGGTTGAATTTAAATTGTTTCTGTTAATAAATAATACCCTTCCTTCGCTTCACATAATAAACCACTTGGAAATGGTTTTACTATCCAATCGTCTTTAACATTTGAATAAATTAAATGCTCGGCGGATTCAGTGTAGTTAACAAATTCAACAAGTGAATAATCAACACTCCCAAAAACACCCGAATAAGTATTGGATTGGGTGAAAGAAACAAGCTTTAAGCTGTCAGTCATTCCATTATAGCTAAATACAGTCTTTCCGTTGATGCCGGGACCTTTATAGTACATAACTGCTGCGTAATTATTACCAAGCTCTATACTTTGAAGTGTTGGAAATGTCCCCGGTTGCCAATCGGAGTAATAGAATTCGTGGTTGTTACATATAAAATCATAAAAGACAAGTTTGTTTTCGGTTCTAATTGAGATTAAATGACCGCCAACATAAAAGGTATTTCTGTAATCGTAAGTAATATTAAAATCGTGTTGAGTAAACAACCGCGAGTAAACATCATAAGTAATTAAATTAACTTTATCAGCATTGTCTTTATCATAAGTGGAGTGGAATATGCCTTGCCCGCCAGTTCCGGAAATACTTGGCACAAGATGAGTATTGTTATAGCTGTATTGATACGAAAATTCATCAAACTCACCAACAAGTGTATTGTAAACCCACAAATAATAAGTTGCAATATCGTTTACAACCCCTGATCGCGAAGTAAATAGATAACATAATCTTGGGTAAACACGATTTAGATCGTACTGATGAAGAATATCTGTGATATAAACTTCTGAAGATTTTGTTGAGAAAGCTCCTGTATAAGCAGAGTAGCCTCCATATAAATACGGAGTGCCACTTGTTTCCCCGAAAATAAATCCGTGCTCTAATAGTCTAAATATAGAAAAGTTATCTCCCGTATATTCTGAAATAGTTTTAGTAACTAAACTATAAGCAACTAATGTATGTACGTTTAAATTCGCAGATGATAAATAAAAGCAAAGATAATCATCACCTTTATATACTTGTTTGTAAGGGGTTTCTCCAACTTGAACATAATTAGCGCTTCTTATCTGTGAATCTTCGGCATCAAAAACATAAAACTTAGAATCTGAAACTAAGTAACCCATGTTATTGGAGCATCCAGTAAACATTTGAATTGTTGGTAAGATTTGTCCTTCATAACGTAGTTCCACAAAACTATTATTTAATGAGCTATAAAAAACTGCTAACGAATCATTTACCAACATCGCAGTATTGCCGTCAGCTCTTGCATCAGTCCATTCAAGTGTTGTTGATATTAATGTTGAATCCCAATTTCCGGTTATACTGTTAAAAGCATAAACCTTATTTGAATTAATCTCAGTAAAGATTAAACATGTTCCACCAACCGCGAATTTATTGTTTGATGTAAGGGAATGCCCAATATTTAAAATATCCCAGCCGTTATTCTGGGCAAAACAGAGGTTTATTACTGAATGGAAAAGCAAGAGGAAAAATACTTTTTTCATTTTCTCATCTCCTGTAAGTTTTACGGGACAAGAAATATCAAGACAACAATATTAAAAAAAGTGCAGCCCACCATTAGATGGACCACACTTAACACAAATTAATTATCTAAGTAAAATCATTTTCTTGGTTTCTAAATAGTTTCCGGTTTTTAGTTGATAGAAATAAACTCCACTTGCCAACTGACTATTGCCGACTGCAGACTGGAAATCAACTTCATATTTTCCTGCAGGTTTAAATTCATTAACAAGTGTTGCAATTTCATTACCTAAAACATCATAAACTTTTAAAGTTACATCACCACTCACTGGTAACTGATAACTGATTACTGTGTTTGGATTAAACGGATTGGGATAATTCTGTGATAATGAATAATTCAATTTGTTCAACAGATCTTCTTCAACCGAGCTAACCAATGTATAGCTAAATAATATCTGTACATGGTTTTGCCATGCTGAGTTTTCCCACATTTCCCACGCCCAAACAATCTCATTACCAAATACATCATAAGTTGATTTTAACCTGCTGAAGTTTTCCCAATTATTGTTCTGCCAGAATTGAGTTACCCATTCTAAAAATTTGTTATCTGTCGTAGGAGTTATTACCCATCTTTGTTGATTGATCCAGCCATTTAAACTATGCCAGTATTGAGAAATATATTCTATAAGGAAATTATTACTGTTGTAGTTCTTTGTGTATAAACCAATATTTGTCCAGGTAGTATCAATCCAGCCTTCTTGCATAGTTACAACAGTAAGATTTCCATTACTGTATTGATGAGTATTTCTTTCTTCAAGGAACCAACCGCCGCTTTCCCATCTATTGTTAAGCGTTTCGATTATATTATTCTGATTATCATAAAAATTTTGTATTAGCTCTACATTATCCCAGGCCGAGTTAAATTGCTGGAACAATGTTTCAGTTAGATTATTATTAACATAAGTGTACTGGTATCTGTCAACATTACTCCAATCAGAAGCATTCCACTGCTGGTAAAGTTCTTCTGTTAATACGTTATTAACAAAGGTATATATATATCGATTTGAGTTAACCCAATCTGTTGCAGCCCAGGACTGAATGGTTTCAACGGTTACATTATCATTTGAATCATATTCATATAAGTATCTTTCAGAGTTAACCCAGTTTGGATCAACCCAGGCTTTTACAAGTTCTTCAGTTACTAAGTCGTTTTCATCATAAACATACCAGAATTGAGATTCGTTTACCCACTGATTGTTATCCCAGATTTCTGTGGTAATTAGATAGCCGGTGCTGCTAGAATCATAGGAAGTAGTTGACCGGCTAACATTTTGCCAGGCGGAAATAATCCATTCCTGCTCAATGCTTTGTGTTAGCAGAAATTCTGAATTTATTTTTTCGTATGTAGTTAATGTTCTGGAATTAAGCTTGTTCTCAATAAATTTTTGAAAATCATCTTGCTGCGGAAAGATTTGAACAATACAAAACAATAAATATAAAACTATAAATCTCGTTCTCATAAATAGCTCCCTATGATAAAAATTAATCTTAATTAGTTAATTAATTATCTCAAATAGATCATTTTCTTTGTATCTACATAATTTCCAGCTTCCATTCTAAAAAGATAAACGCCTGATGAAAATCCTGCTGCATTAAAATTATTTTCATACCAACCGGCATCCATTTCTTCATTAACAAGAGTTGCAACTTCGCTTCCCAGAATATCATAAACCTTTATTAACACATTGCTTTTTTCTGGAACAGCAAATTTTATTTTGGTTGATGGATTAAATGGATTGGGATAGTTCTGCTCAAGTTTAAATACTGTTGGAATTGTTTCTTCATTTTCAACATCAGTTATTGTGGTTTGCTGATACGAATACCAGAAACCTATTTGATTCTGATTTACGATGTTAGATGATTTACCAATAAAGGATTCACCAACTGTACTTCCAATTGTGTTATTGGAGTTTGAGATTATATTCCCGCCGCTGCTTATAACACTGTTAGTTATTTGATATTGCGGAAGCGCTGTTGTAACAAAGAACAATGCAACTATTGCAATATCAATTATTTTATTTTTCATTTATACTCCTTATACTCAAGTAAAAAATTAAAGAACCTTTTTATATGGCAGCAGTAATTTGCTCAAAAATCACTGCCGCTCGGTTATTCTATCCACCCAATACTATATTATTTCTTATCACGATCTGTTTTATTGTTTTCATAATCAACACCAAGTGTTTCATCTACACCATAGGCATCCGGATGAAGATATTTACCAACCTCTTTGCCTGTTTTATATTCTTCTACCGGAATTCTGTACTTCTCAGCAAACTTATCGTGTCGAATTCCTGTTACCTGCCAGGATACTTCTATTCCCGGTTTATCTGTTCTGATTATAAATTGATTGTTTTGAATTTTTTGAGAAATGATTGCCTGCGCAAAATCTCCAATTACTGTTAGCTGATAACGAAACTCTATATTAAGTGCCTCAAACCAATCAGGCATTGTAACTGTTGCGTAGCCCGAGCCATCCGTTACAATATTTCCATTATATATGTTCATCATATCCGGCGATTCTACAAAAGAGTGATATAAATTTTTATTTGTAGGATCTAATGGATGATCTATCTTAAATGAACCGCCACCTTTGCTTAGTGTTCCAGTTACATTAACGTTGCCATTAAAATATCCCGCCCAATTTGTTGTGCCACCAAATGCAACTCCATAAACACCATACCTTATACCTGTTCCAATTCCAGTAGCGGACCCCAAAACTCCATATCTATCTCCTGATGGACTAATTTCACCGAAACCACACCACGTACTCCAAAATAAGTAGAGGATCCTGTTGGATAAACAACACCTTGCACACCCATATGTCCACCTTCAAAAATTCCCCCGACCCCATAATCATCAACCGGTGTGCTTTTTCCATAAACACCGACTCCGTCAATATAACCCGTACCTAAATACTCTCCATGTACGGCATGAGCAGAAGAAGAAGAAGTGTCTGTAGTAAAATATCCAGCATATTTTCTATTGGTCGAAATGTGAAGAGGGTAAACAGGATTTTCTGTTCCAATACCAACATTACCCTTTCTATCAAATGTCATTAAATTCTTAAGTGTCGTAATTCCGTTATCACCGGCTGCGTTAATTCTTAATTTTTGGTTCCAGCTTTCAAAGGACCAGCCTCTTAAAGTTGTTGGCTGGCTTTCTTCCACTATGGCTAATCCTATTAATCCGCCGCCTGTTCTTGATACTTTAAGTCCCAATCCTAAAGTTGGAGTAGTATTAACTGTAAGACTAAAATCGGGTGTATTTGTGCCTAGTCCAATTCTATTTCCATCATCAAACAAAGTGGAGCTTCCAAGTGTTGTACCATTAGTAAATTTAGGGATATAATTTGCAGTACCACTTCCACCAATTGTACCACCACCGCCGCCTGTTGCATTTATTGTTAGATTATTTCCGCTGGGTGTTATTGTTACGTTACTTCCCGCAACAAGATTAACATTATCTTTTAGACCATTTAAACTTTTTACAACCTGGGCATCTGCAATTTTTGTAGCCGTTATACTGCCGTTAGGTACTGTCAAACTCATTATGCTATATGGTACTGATGTTAAAGTTATTCTTGGTATTAGTTCGCTTCCGGTTCCAACTGTAATGCCCAACCAGGCGGCTCCAACAATTGTAGCTGATGTTATTGGTGTTACACTTCCCAACTGTGTGTTTATAATACCGCCAACTACATTTATTGTTTTTGTTTCATTCCAAAGAGCTGAGCCGCCGGAAGGTAAATCGTACAATTTAAATGTTAAGCTGTAATCCCCATTGGGTACTACAACTCCTGCTGCATCTTTTAATACTCCCTGATAATTAATTGTTTGTGGTATGCCCTGTGAATAAATATTTGATAGAGCATACATACTTATCAAAAGAATAAAAAGTAATGTGAGTTTTTTCATGCTATTTTCTTTCTACAAGATGTTGATGATTTAAATATTTTCATTTTTAATAACCTTAAAATCTGATTGACCATTTGTTTATAATTAATTATTTCTTCTCACGAGCTGCTTTATTGTTTTCATAATCAACACCAAGTGGTTCGTCTACACCGTAAGCATCCGGATGAATATACTTGCCAACGTCTTTGCCTGTTTTATTTTCTTCAACCGGAATTCTGTACTTCTCTGCAAATTTATCGTGTCTAATTCCTGTTACCTGCCAGGATACTTTTATGTTTGGTTTATCTGTTCTGATTGTGAATTGATTATTCTGAATTTCTTGTGAAATGATTGCCTGAGCAAAATCTCCGATTACTGTAAGTTGATATCGAAACTCTTTATTAAGTGCTTCAAACCAATCGGGCATTGTAACTGTTGCATAACCAGAAGCATCTGTTACAACATTGCCATTATAGATGTTCATCATATCCGGTGATTCAACAAAAGAGTGATAAAGATTTTTATTTGTTGGATCTAATGGATGATCTATTTTAAACGAGCCGCCGCCTTTGCTGAGTGTTCCTGTTACCTCAACATTTCCGGAAAAATATCCAGCCCTATTAGAAGTCCCATTAGAGGCCCAGCCATAAATTCCAAAGTTAAGACTGGAACCAGAAGCCACACCTTGTACGCCAATATTGACTGAAGACCCGCTCGCTGATCCAAGAACACCAACATTACTTCCACTACCACCATATACATTCCCCTCAACACCAGTATATTGACCGTCTCCTGTTGGATTAACAAAGCCCGATACTCCCCTGCGACCCCCTTCAAAGACTCCACCATATCCAAATCCATCTGCAGGTACAGATTTCCCATAAACACCGACCGCCCACTCAAGCCCGTTTCCCAAGTATTCTGCATGAACAACATGTGTTTCATCAGAAAGCGAGTCAGATGTAAAGTAACCAGCATATTTTCTGTTTGTTGCAACGTGTAATGGATAAGAAGGAGTTTCTGTTCCAATACCAACATTACCTTTTCTATCCAAAGTCATTAAATTTTTAAGTGTTGTAATTCCATTATCACCGGATGCATTTATTCTTAATTTTTGGTTCCAACTTTCAAGAGACCAACCTCTTAAAGATGTTGGCTGACCTTCTTCCACTATTGCTAATCCAATTAATCCGCCACCTGTTCTTGATACTTTAAGCCCTAGTCCTAATGTTGGAGTAGTGTTAACAGTAAGACTAAAATCGGGTGTATTTGTCCCCAGTCCAATTCTATTTCCATCATCAAATAAAGTAGAACTGCCAAGCGTTGTGCTGTTTGTAAATTTTGAAATATAATTTGCTGTTCCACTTCCGCCAATTGTACCACCGCTGGTTGAAGCAATAGTTATATTATTACCACTTGGTGTTATTGTTACATTACTGCCGGCAACAAGAGTTACGTTGTCTTTAATAGTGTTTATTGATTTTACAACCTGTGTTGTGCCTATATCTGTCGCGCTTATTGTTCCATCAACGATCTTTGCTGATGTAACAGAGTTATCGCTTAAATCTGTAGTTGCTATTGTTCCATCGGTTATTTTGCCTGATGTTACGGAGTTGTTTTGAAGCATAGAGGTTGTTATTCCGTCATTAGAGATGCTTAATGTTCCTGTTGATGTTATTGGCCCGCCTGTTAACCCGGAACCAGTATTAACCTGTGTTACAGTTCCACCGCCTCCACTACCGGTTGCATTTATTGTTAGATTATTCCCGCTCGGTGTAATTGTTACATTACTACCTGCAACAAGATTAACGTTATCTTTTAATCCATTTAAACTTTTTACAACCTGCGCATCTGCAATTTTTGTAGCTGTTATACTGCCGTTAGGCACTGTCAAACTCATTATGCTATATGGTACTGATGTTAAAGTTATTCTTGGTATTAGTTCGCTTCCGGTTCCAACTGTAATGCCCAACCAGGCGGCTCCAACAATTGTTGCTGATGTTATTGGTGTTACACTTCCCAACTGTGTGTTTATAATACCGCCAACTACATTTATTGTTTTTGTTTCATTCCAAAGAGCTGAGCCGCCGGAAGGTAAATCGTACAATTTAAAAGTTAAGCTGTAATCCCCATTGGGTACTACAACTCCTGCTGCATCTTTTAATACTCCCTGATAATTAATTGTTTGTGGGATAGATTGTGAATAAATATTGGATATACTTATTAAGGTTATCAGTACTACAAAAAACAATACGATTTTTTTCATTATTATCTCTATAACTATTTGAAATGTTTTAATTATAATTTTTACGAATCTTAATAATTTGAGTCATTCTTCTATTTACTTTACAAGACAAACAGTAATACCAATAGTAAAACCATGTAAATAATTTTGAAGAAATCCTGCTTTAATTTTTTCACATCATATTGCAGTAGGTTATTCATTTTAATCACCCTTTTAGAAATAGATTAAAAAATATTAGCATAAGAGCTACCGTTACGATTATCACTAAGGCATAAATGCTTATTTCAAGATGTTTTTCCCTTTTTTTTATCTGATCGTTATCTGCCAAACCCACTCGTCTTTTTTGCAGCAGTTTCATATGAGGACTCTTTATAATTTTGATTATTAATTAAGACTAAATGAATTTTTGAAATACTAAATAATTCTAAAGGCCAAAAGTAAATTTTTATCAATGCTGCAAATTGCTTTTTTGATTCAATGTTTTGCCGTTTTGATTCAAAACGAAGAATATTAGTTGTGAAGTGTTAAGTGTTGATATTTTAAATTGGCATCGTCGCACAGACTTAAGGTCCGTTACAGAATTCTAATCGGCGTCATTTCGACCAAAGGGAGAAATCTTAAATGTTGTACAGTAAATAGATTTCTCAGTCGAAGACTCCTTCGAAATGAACCTTAAGGATGCAACCATCCTTTGAGTCTGTACTACAGTTTTATTTGTTTGAACTCCGAAGGTGAACAATTATAATGTTTTTGAAATGCCCGCGTAAATTGTGCCGGACTGCTAAATCCAACTTCAAGCGCAATTTGCGTTATACTTAGTTTATTTTCAAGTATCATTTGTGCGGCGCGTTTTAATTTGTAGATTCTAATAAACTCACCGGGGCCTTTACCAATAACGGCGCTAAGTTTTCTGTTTAACTGGCTGCGGCTTACAAAAAGTTCCTGTGCAAGATTTTCACTTGTAAAGTTTTCATCCTGCAGGTGTGTTTCGATAATCTTATTAATTTTTTCAATAAAGTCTTTATCTAAATTATTAGTTGTAAAGGATTCTGCATTTAAACTTATTTCCTTACTAAACTTTTCCTTTAAGTGCTTTCTTTGAGTTATAAGGTTTTTAATTCTTATTGAAAGCTCTTCAAAATCAAATGGTTTGGTTAAATAATCATCAGCACCAAACTCCAGCCCTTCTAATTTACTCTGGTGAGTTGCTTTTGCTGTTAACAGAATAACCGGAATATGGCTGGTCTTCCAATCGGTTTTTAATTTTTTACAAAGTTCAATTCCATCCATCACGGGCATCATAACATCGCTTATAATCAAATCAGGCAAACTGTTTATTGCAACATCAAATCCTGCCTTACCATTTTCTGCTTGAAGCACATTGTAATCTTCCTTTAACAAACCAAGCACATAATCTCTAACTTCAATTTGATCTTCTACGAATAAAAGTAACGGCTTAGAATTATTTTCAATCGGGTAATCATCATCAGATTTTTCAAAATCAACTTGATCTACGAACTTACTCTGATCATCATGATAATTAAGTGCAGATAAACTTGTTTGTATTTCTTTCTGTGATAATAAAGGAATCTTTAATGTAAACTCTGTTCCTTCACCTTCACTGCTGTTTACGGAAATATCCCATCCTAAAAGTGTTGTTAATTCTTTTACAAGTGCTAAACCGATTCCCGAACCACCATAGTTTCTTTTTGATGAATCATCAACCTGGAAAAATCTATTAAATATTTTTGATTGATTTTCTTTTGTTATCCCGACTCCTGAATCGCTTACAGAAACCAAAGCAAATTTTTTATCTGAGATAATTTTTTCAACTACCTCAGTGTTAACAGTTCCGCCAACATCAGTAAACTTAAACGCATTACTTAAAAGATTGTTAACTATTTTTTCAAACTTGTCCTTATCAAGTAAAGCAAATGCTGATTCCATATTTGAATTAAAGTTAAATTTTATATTTTTTTGATCCGCAAGAGGAATAAATGCATTTGAAATTGATCTTAAAAGTATAACAACATCATATGCTTCTTTTTTAATGGAATTGATTCAGATTCCAGTTGTGATAATTCTAAAAGCTGATCTATAAGTTGCTGAAGTTTTTCAGTATTTCGTAAAAGCATTTTATAATAATCAGTAAGATTTTCTTTTATTCTTCCTCTTAACAATTCTTCCAAAGGCCCTTTAATCAGCATCAGCGGAGTTCTGAACCTCATGAGATAGATTTGCAAAAAACCTTGATTTCATCTGTTCAATTTCACGCAAATGATAAGATTCGAGTTCCCTGAACTTTAATTCGTGCTGCAACTTGGTTCTATAATTCTGAAATTTAAATATTGCCCAAACACCAAGCACAAACACAATAAAATATAGCAGAATTGCCCAGCCTGTTTGCCACCAGGGCGGAGTTATTATAACAGCAAGAGATGTTTCGTTGCTATTCCAAATTCCATCACTGTTTGTTGATTTTACTTTAAAAGTATATTTGCCGGGATTAAGATTTGTATAAGTTATAAAACGTCGAGTTCCACTCTGAATCCAGCCTTTATCAAATCCTTCCATTTTATAAGCATACTTAATTGAAGAGGGATTATTATAATCCAATGCAGCAAACTGAAACGAAAAAACATTTTGTTTATGTGAGAGTGTTACTTCATCGGTATTGAAAATATTTTTTGATAGGATCGAATTTGCTTCAGCTTTTACAGAATTGTTAAAGATTAAAAAATCCGTTAAAACAACAGCGGGCTTATAAGATGATTGTGAAATTCTGTTCGGATTAAAATAATTTAGACCAGCTGTGCTGCCTATAAAAATCAAATTATCATTAAGCTTAAAAGAGGATGTGAAATTAAAATCTGTTCCAACCACACCATCTGAAGTGGAAAAATTTGTGAATGTGTTTTTACTTAAATCAAATAAAGTAATTCCGGAACTTGTTCCTAACCAAAGATTTCCATTTTCATCTTCAATTATGCTTTTTATTGAGTTGTCTGTTAATCCATCCTTGGTAGTGTAAAAAGTAACTTCAACATCAGACTGTGAAATATTTTTACTATCTGAATTATTAATTACAAGTCTATTCAATCCATTGCTTGTTCCGACCCACAAGATTGTATTTCTGCTTCCGATAGTAATAATTTTAGATTCAGCAATAGAATAAATATTATTACTGCTTAAACTGTTTTTACTTCCTTCCTTAAAACTAAAGTGGGAAAATTTTCCGACGTTTGATTCATCATATAAATTTAAGCCTCCTCCATTTGTTCCAATCCATATTCTTTTCTTGCTGTCCTGATAAATTGTCCAAACATCATCGTGACTAAGTGAATTCATATTGTCTTTTTGATGAAGCCAGTTTTGTACTTTACCTGTTGATAAATTTAATTTTGCAAGTCCCACACCCCAATAACCAATCCATAAATTATTTTTGTCATCTTTAAAAACAGACTTTACAAAATTTCTTGATGAAGACTTAATAATTCCAAGTAAAATATCATGCCCAGTTAATTGATTTGTTTTATAGTTAAGATGAAATAGTCCTGATCCATATGTACCAATCCATAGATCATTTAAATTTCCTGCTGTCAGGCTCCAAATATTTTCTGAAGACAATGCAGAATATTTTTTAAGGAATAATTTCCCATTAACATTGTTTGAAAAGTACAAACCATTATCTGTTCCAATCCACAAAGTTCCATCTGGTGATTTTGTAATAGCTTTTATATTTAGCTTATCAAGTTTGTTTAAGTCAATATTTTTAGAAGGAAATAACAGCGAATTATTAAACTTTATACTTTTTTGTGAAAAGTAACTTAGACCATTATCGGTAGCAATCCACAAGACTCCTGAACGATCTTTTATAATATTGTTAACCTGGTTACTTGTTAGGCTTCTAGGATTTTCTTTATCTGATAAAAATCTATCAAATCGATTTTTTGTAACATTATATCTTAACATTCCTGCATAAGAATTTATCCATATAATGTTTTCGCCATCAATAATTTCTTCAATAACTGTTCCCGTTCCATTTCCAAGTTGCATATTATCAGGATTAGGAATACTTATTCTTGAAAAATTTTTTATTTCTGTGTTTAGAATAGTTAAGCCATTGGCAGTACCAAGCCACAATTTGTTTTTTTCTGATTTTGATTTAGCAATTCCCCAGATAATGTTATCACTTAAACTGTTCGGATTATTTTTATCAAAATAATATTTTACAAAATGTGTATTAGATTTATTCGGATTGAATTGATTTAGTCCGTTAAACGTACCTATCCATAAATTTCCAAACTCATCTTCTACTATGGAGGATATATAATTATTGCTTATTGATTTCGAATCTTCTTTTTTATGAATCCAGTTTACTGTCTTTCCTGTTTTTGTATCAAGCTTGTATAAGCCGCTTCTGTAAGTGCCGATCCAAACATTAAATTTTTTATCAATGTGAATGTTTGTAATCGAATTGTCTTTAGTTATTTCAGATTCGATTTTCCAGTAAGTAAATTTATCAAGAACCGGGTCATAACAATTTAAGTACCCTATTTTGGTTCCGATCCAAATTCTTCCTGAATCATCCTCAGTGATAGCAAAAGTTGAATTATCTGAAATTGATGATTTATCGGAAGGATTATTTCTGAACACTTTAAAATCATATCCATCAAATCGGTTTAAGCCATCATCCGTTGCAAACCATAAAAAACCTAATCGATCCTGAATAAGATTTGATACGTAGTTGTTTGAGAGTCCGTTATTAGTACTTAGTCGATTAAAACTTATGGATTGTGCATTTACAATTAATTGTAAATTTATAAAAACGAAGATTAAAAGAAGATTAAAATATTTAGTTCTGTAAAATGAAATCATAAAAATCTAAATTGTTTTACACTTCTTTACTTTAGAATCCAACAGATATCATAATTAACAAATAGTAAAAGATGTTAACTACAAACAAACACTTTTTCTTTTAACTTGCAAATAAACTTGATAGTGAGCGATTATTGACGAGAGTAAAATAAATCACTACTGGTATTTAAATTATTATAACGATTGATTAAGTTTATAAAAACAACTGGAAATAAAAATGAAATCCTTATACTTTTCTTTTTTTCTAACAATTGTCTTTGTTACAGTTTCCTCAACTACTTTTGCACAGTGGTCAACAAACCCGGCGATTAATCTTACTGTTTGCGATACGACAGGCGAACAAGCGCTTGCTAAAATTGGATCAACATCAGATGGTGGATCCTACATCTCCTGGTTTGATAACAGAAGCGGGAGTTATGCCGTCTATTTGCAGCGATTAGATCCGATGGGAAATAAATTATGGGCACCAAATGGATTGCTTGTAAGTAACAATTCACAATCTTCTTCTCTCGTTGATTGGGATTTGATGGTTGATGACAATGATAATGCAATCGTTGCATTTACCGATACAAGAAACAGCGGAAATCTTAATCCATTTGTTTATGCGATTTCTCCCACTGGTGATTTTCTTTGGGGCCCAAATGGAATTGATTTAAATCCAACAGCCGATTTTCAAGCTAATCCAAAACTTGCAAAAACTGATGATGGAAATATTGTTGTTGCGTGGATAATTGCAGCAACAAGATATCAGGTTGGTTTGCAAAAAATTTCTTCGGCAGGTGCAAAACTCTGGGGAACAAATCCAATCGTTATTCAATCTGCAACCGAAGGTTATAACTATCCTGATGTTGTTAAATCTGATAGCGGCGGAGTGATTTTATTTCACACAGCTACAACCGGAAGTTTCCCCGCACAAACAGTTAAACTTCGCGCAAAGAAAATTACTTCTGCTGGATCAATTAGCTGGGGTGTAAATGTTCAGGACTTAGGAAAAATTGCCGCTTTCACAACTCCAAAAGTTTATTCAGATAATAATAATGGCGGATTGATTGCATGGCATGATGATCGAGATAATAATTCATTACAAAGTGGATTTGTACAAAGAGTTTCATCAAGCGGCACACTTTATTTTCCTGTTGATGGAGCTGAGGTTTCATTAATAGCTAATAGACATAAATTCAATCCTGTTGTAGCTTTTGATATTTCAACAAATGATACTTATGTTTTCTGGGTGGAGACAGAACCAAATCAAAATCAAAACGGAATAAGCGGACAAAAACTTTCATTAAACGGAACCAGACAATGGACTGACAATGCAAAGATATTTAAGGATTTAAGCGTGGCATTCACAACTTCTATAAGTTACCTAACATCCGAAATGGGAAATGGAAGAGCATACTTGTTTTACCTAGAAGGAAACGGTTCGGGTCTTAATGATAAAGTTGAAGGTTTTGCCTGCAACACTGCCGGCGATTTTTTATGGACAGGTAATTTCACCATCCTTTCAAACCCAACCAGCGATAAACTACAGCTTGTATCCACTGTAGATGTTTATAAAAATTGTAAACTCGCCTGGGGTGATAATCGTTTTGATGGTGCAGGAATTTATGCTCAGGATATAAATCCTGATGGACAACTTGGTAATTCAATTGTTCCTGTTGAGCTTGTTTCATTCTCTGCAATTGTTTCAAATAATTCAGTTGAACTAACCTGGATTACAGCAACAGAACTTAACAACTCAGGTTTTGTAATTGAGAGACGAAAAACGATAGACGAAAGAAGTGAAGAATGGGAAGCAATCGGTTTTGTAAATGGCAACGGCACAACATCACAATCACATTCATACTCCTTTTCAGACTTTGACATATCAACAGGAAAATATTGGTACAGACTAAAGCAAATAGATTTTGATGGAACATTTACATACTCAAACGAAGTTGAAGTTGATTTAAGTCTGCCTCATATATTTTCCTTAGCGCAAAATTACCCAAATCCATTTAACCCAATTACAACAATAAAATACACAATCCCGAATGTCACCCTGAGTGGCAATGCCATCGAAGGGTCTCGAGTGATTTTAATAATTTATGATTTACTCGGAAACGAAATAACAACACTTGTGAATGAAAACAAACCAGCCGGAAATCACGAAGTTAGTTTTGATGCAAAAAATCTTTCAAGCGGAACTTATTTTTATAAGTTACAAGCAGGTTCATTTGTTGAAACAAAGAAAATGATCTTAATAAGATAACTTGCATATAATTCATACTAAGGATTTTAGGCTCAGGCAACTGAGCCTTTTTATTATCCTAAAACCACTCATCAAATCTTTCTTGCTGTTATCAATCCATTTATCTAAGTTTTGCTGCAAATATTCTACTTTCAGAGAAAATGAACCAGACAAACTCTACGAAAAAACCCGAACAAAAATTTCGTCATACTATCCAGAGTGATCTTAAAAATATTAATTTCAGAAAAGATTTTAGTAACGAATATAAAAATCTAAGCCGCTTTTATTTAGACTCTGAGAAAAAATCCCAGCTCGAATCTATGACATTTGTTGAAAGATGGGTTCACAAATTTGCGTGGTTAACAAAAAGTATGTTTCTTCATTTAACTCCGCTAAGACGTATTCTCGTACTTCTCGGGGTTTTTTTATTATTTATAAGCAGCAGTGTATCTATTAATAGTGTATCCCTTTCCAGTAACTGGGGATTGTTCGGTGGATTATTAATTGTGTTTGTTTTGTTTCTTGAATTGAAAGATAAACTTCTTGCTAAAAACGAACTTGAAGCCGGAAGAAAAGTTCAGCGCGCATTAATGCCGGAACAAAATCCGGAAATAGCCGGGTGGACTATCTGGCTGTTTACTCGTCCTGCTAATGAAGTAGGAGGAGATCTTGTTGATTATTTGCGGTTGAATGAAAGTAAAACTGTATTAACTATTGCAGATGTTGCAGGCAAAGGACTTCAAGCCGCACTTATGACTTCAAAACTACAAGCAACTATTCGTGCACTTGCAACAGAAATTAATTCACTTTCAGATTTTGGTAAAAAGATTAATAAAATTTTTCATCGTGATAGTTTACCTAATTTATTTGCCTCAATGCTGTTCATTCAGATTGATTCCGATTCAGGCAAAATAGATTTTATAAATGCCGGACACTTCCCTCCGCTCATTGTTAACGACAACGAGATTAAAGAACTTTCCAAAGGTGATATTGCATTGGGGCTTGTTTCAAACGCAGAATACAATGAGCAAACGCTGGTGCTGAAACAATACGAAATATTTGTTGCATATTCAGATGGAGTGTTTGAAGCAAGAAACGAATACGGTCAATTCTTTGGAATGGAGAGATTTCAAAAATTGATTAAAAATTCATCAAGCAATACACCCCAGCAAATTGGTAATTCTATTGTGTTACAACTTGAACAATTTATTGGTGATTATCCTGCCGCCGATGATATATCTTTAATAATTATGAAAAGAAATTCCCAGCGTAATATTTAAACAGAAAATGTTTTCTTCATAATGTTTCCATATCTCTGACTAATCGGAAACGGAGTGGATATGTTTTTAAGATAAACATTGTAGCTTCTAAATCCGGCCTTCTCAATCTTATCTAAAAAAAGCATGTTAACAATTGTAGCACGATGAATTCTCAAAAAATCTTTTGCAGGTAATGTTTCAACCCAGTTTCTGATAGATTTTCTAACCACAATTTTACAGCCATCATCCGTTGTTACTTTAGAGTATTCTTTTAATGCAGATATACATACTATTCTCGAAAATTCAATAAGCTTTAAATTTGCACCAATCTTAATAAGAATATGATCAATCTTTTTTGAATGATTTGAAAAAGCATTTTCCGTGGAAATAATCTTATCAGTTAGGCGTGCACTTATAACCTCGATCTTCCGAAGCCGTTTATTTATTGATCTTAAAAGTGATTCGTAGGTGATTGGTTTTACAAGAACATCATCAGCACCCAATTCCATTGCCGCTCTTATGTGAGCATTGTTCGGAGTAGATGTAATTACTAAAAGTGGAATGCATTCTGTAGAGGGGTTTTCATTTAATCGTTTTATAACGCCAAGTTCTTTGTCGCAATTATCAAGATCACATATCATAATATCCGGCATATAACGGTCAGCTATTTTTAAACCGTCAGCCTCTCCAACTGTTATGTAAGTATTAAACCCCGCAGATTCTAAAATATTTTGGAATTCAAAATTCTGTTCAGGATTACCGTGTATTAATAATATTTTTTTCAAATAGTTCTTTGGTAGATCACAAAAAAAGTAAAAATAATTCATCCAAAATTAGTTTTATAGATTCCGGGAAACAACAAAGGAATTATTAATGGCGGCGCTTCATACACTCGCTTACAGCATCCTTGTTGCGCTTGTTGATTTTTCAATTTAGTACAAAAAACATATTACCTAAAATTGTATAGGTAATATTAATTTTTATGGAATACCAAAATCAAAAACTTCAATCGTTTCTTTTCTACACATCTCATTACTCACTATTTAAAGGAAAACATTTATGATATTTAAATGTAAAAAATTATTAGCAGTAGTATTTATCTGTATCTCTGGTATTTCATTTGCACAGGATCTTACCTTAAGTGCTGGCGCTGATGTTGTCAGCAGATACATCTGGCGTGGTATTAATGTTAATGATGCAGTAAACATTCAACCGGCATTAACATTATCGGTTTCAGGTTTTAGTGTTGGATTCTGGGGTTCATATAGTTTATCTAATGATGCAAGCAGTAATACATTCGGACAGGAAGTTGATACCTGGCTTGGTTACACTTATGCTTTTGAAAATGGAATGAGCATTGGTGCTCTTGTAACAGACTACTACTTCCCGAATGCAGGAATCAAATGGGGCAACTTTAATAACTACGATGATCCCGAAGGTGGAGGTGCTCACACAATCGAAGCAGGACTTCTTCTAAAAGGACCCAATTCTTTTCCGCTTTCTCTCTCCGGTTTTATGAACGTTTACAATGATGCCGGCAGTAATACATATTTTCAAATAGATTACCCGACTACTGTTGCAGAAGTTCCTCTTAACTTTTTTGTTGGTGCTTCTACTGGAAGTGAAGAAAATCCCGGCTACTACGGCACAGAAACATTTAATGTTATAAACGTTGGTGTTAAAGCAACAAAATCTGTTAAGATTACAGAAGATTATTCTTTACCGGTTTCTGTTACATTTTTAATTAATCCAAGAGCAGAAATTTCTTATCTCGTTTTTGGTTTAACGTTTTAACACAATTGATAATTTCAAATTTAATATAAGGAGCTTTTATGTTCGATACTGGTAGTACTGGATTTATGCTTATCGCAACCAGTCTTGTTATGCTTATGACTCCGGGTCTTGCTTTTTTTTATGGCGGACTTGTTGGTCGTAAAAATGTTTTAGCTATAATGATTCAAAGTTTTGTTTCACTTGGCTGGACAACTGTTATATGGTTTGCTTTCGGTTACTCGCTTTGTTTTAGCGGCGGAGAAGGCGGAATAATTGGCAATCTTAATATGGCTTTTCTTGCCGGTACAGATCTTAATTCAATCTATACTGGCAACAATAAAATTCCTCTTTACGTTTTCTGTTTATATCAAATGATGTTTGCAATCATTACTCCTGCATTAATTACAGGTGCATTTGCAAATAGAGTTCGGTTTCCCGCCTATATGGTTTTCCTAACTCTCTGGCTAATATTTGTTTACTTTCCATTAGTGCATATGGTTTGGGGCGGTGGCCTGTTAGCACAATGGGGTGTGCTTGATTTTGCAGGTGGAATCGTTGTGCATGCAAGCGCTGGAATGGCTGCACTTGCTTCTGTTTTTTATGTTGGCAAAAGAAGCATCGCAGAACGTGGACCGCACAGCATTCCGCTTGTTGCTCTTGGTACAGGCTTACTATGGTTTGGATGGTATGGATTTAATGCCGGTAGCGAATTACAAGTCGATGCAATAACTGGTATTGCATTTTTAAATACTGATATTGCCGCATCCTTTGCTGCTATCACATGGCTTATCTTAGCATGGACATTAGAAAAGAAACCAAAGTTTGTTGGATTATTAACCGGTGCTGTTGCAGGACTTGCAACAATAACTCCTGCTGCCGGGTTTATAACCGTTCAATCAGCTGCAATTATTGGAATTGTTGCTGGCATAGTTTGTTACTTTGCAGTATCACTAAAAAACAAAATGCAATGGGATGATGCGCTAGATGTTTGGGGCGTGCACGGAGTTGGTGGCTCTATTGGCGTAATCCTGCTTGGATTGTTTGCGACCAATGCAGTAAATCCAATGGTTACAACAAATGGATTGTTTATGGGCGGTGGTTATGATTTTCTATTTAAACAAGTAGTTACTGTTTTAGCCGTTTGTGTTTACGCTTTTATTTTTTCTTATGTAATGCTCTGGTTAATAAATTTTGTTACACCTGTTAAAGTTACAAAGGAAGAAGAAGAAGCTGGATTAGATAGTTCACTCCATGGTGAAATGGCATACGAACAGGATTAATAATTCTTTCCATTCTTTAATCAAACCTTCGAGGTTGCAAAACAAAACCTCGAAGGTTTCCTATAATATCCATACTTGTCCACCTCCTAATTTGCAGAATGCTGACACTAATTTTTAATTGTAAATTATAAACTCTACATTTGTCCTCCCCTGTCACACTGAGCGAAGTCGAAGTGTGAGCTCTTCTAATTTTACAATCGCCAACTGTTGAATATAAATTCATTTTTAATTTTTAATTGTACTTTGTAAATTGTGTATTATACATTCAAAAGAGGCAAAAATATGAGTAAAACCAAAGGCGCAAAAAAAGAGTTATCATCAAAACAGATTGATGAACTGCTTACCACCTTAAAAACACGTTTTGAGAAAAATATGAATCGCCATAAAGATATTAAATGGGATAAGGTATTGGCGAAGCTGGAAAAGAATAATGAAAAGCTTTGGTCTTTAAACGAGATGGAAAAAACCGGCGGTGAACCGGATGTTGTTGGCTACGATACAAAAACGGGCGAATATATTTTTTATGATTGCTCTGCCGAAAGTCCAAGTGGACGCAGAAGTCTTTGTTACGATCGTGCAGCACTTACTGCAAGAAAAGAATTTAAACCGAAAGATAGCGCTGTTGATGCTGCCACTGCTATGGGAATTGAACTTTTAACGGAAGAACAATATCGCGAACTTCAAAAACTTGGCAACTTCGATTTGAAAACATCAAGCTGGGTTAAAACTCCGGATGAAATTAGAAAACTTGGAGGAGCTATCTTTTGCGATCGCCGTTATAATAATGTTTTTACTTACCATAACGGAGCTGAATCCTACTATTCAGCCAGAAGTTTCCGCGGTGTATTAACGGTATAAATTTTATAAACTTTGAGTTCTTAGTATCTGCTTCGTGCTCTTTGTGGTAAAAAAGATAACCACAAAGCTCACAAAGTCTTTTTCTCAAAGTACACAAAGGAATAAAATGAGGAAAATAATAAAGATACAACCAACAGAAGTCTTTACATTATAAAAATTAATTTATCACGAACAAAAAGATTAATACAATGGGCAAACTTGCAGTAATAAAAACAAAAGAAAACGATTCAAGTGTTGAAGATTTTATTAGCTCCCTTAAAGATGAGGCAAAGCAAAAAGACAGTTTAACAATACTTAAGCTGATGCAAAAAGCGACAAAGGAAAAACCTAAAATGTGGGGCAGTTCAATGATAGGTTTTGGAAAAAAAATATATAAAAGCCCCGCTACTGATAGAGAAGTTGAATGGTTTAAAATCGGATTCTCTCCTCGTAAATCTAACTTTTCTTTAAATCTTGTTTTAGATATTAAAAAGTATGAAACTGAACTAAAAAAACTTGGCAAGCACAAAACAGGTGTTGGATGTTTGTATATCAATAAACTGGATGATATTGATATTAAGGTCTTAGAAAAACTAATTACTGTTGCTGCTAAACTAAAGTAGCAGGTTTAATTTACTTTTAAACTTTATTTTTATGATTGTGCAGAGCGTTTTTGAGGTTTGACATTACGTTTTTGCAGATGTGCAACCTGTTTTTATGAATTTACATTTCATTTTTGAGAGGTTACATTCTGTTTTTGTGATCTTACAATCCGTTTTTTAAAGATTACAAAGCGTTTTTGCGATCGTACACGCCATTTTTGTCCAGTTACATTGCATTTTTGTGATGATACAAGTCATTTTTATCCACTTACAAACCGTTTTTATGATGCTACAACGTGTTTTTGCTGTGTTACAAAGCGTTTTTATGCGAAAATGAATGATTTTTAGGGAATTACGTGGTTTGGGAGGTTTATAAACAGACCAGGTTAAAGGTGGTTTTAGGTTTTAAGGGTTAGTGGATTTCTTTTCTATTATTATAAATTTTATTTCTTTGCTTACCGCAGATTGTCTATTGCCTACTTGTAAATAACAGACTTATAACTTTAATTCTTAGTTGTTGATTGTTACTTGTTAATTGTCTTTACAAAATCATTCTCTTAGTTTTGCAAAAGAAAACGCTTCTCTCTACACACATATACAGGAATGAGGGTAGCTTGTTGGTGGATTAAAAATGGCAAGTGTGTTTTCCTGGTAAGTTTTTATTTGTAAAAAATTTTTTTCTTCCACAACCATTTACTAAGCGGTAATAAAAAAATACTCTACTAAGGTTGTATTATGAAAAGTTTATCATTGTTCTCTCGCCTACCGCTACTCATAGCCCTTTTAACAATTATCTACACTAATTTATTAGCACAACAAGATAGCCTGAGTATCCAGCAAAGGATTTTGCAAAGCCAGGAAACAGATCAAGTTATAATTATGCGTACACGTGAATTTATTTTTAACAAATTAATAGAAGGTAGTATTGACGAAGCATTAGAAGCCTATAATTACACTATAAGCCAATTTGAAAAAGAAAAAGTAAAACCATTCTGGCTGAATGAAAAATTTCTTTTAAGCTATTGGTTTGGTGATTATAATCATGTTTATAAAGCTGATTCTCTATATAATGTTTTTAAATCGCAAATTGATTTTTATGGATATCCCACTAAGGAAATTTTATTTCCACAGAAAGATGAATTAACCTTGGATTTAGATAGAATAACTTACCAAAACAAAATAAAACTACTTCAAAAAGTCGACTCATTAGTGAGTGACAGCGAAAAACGGGATTACTTAATTTTGTTTTTTGATTGGGTTACTTTAAGATCAACAGATTCTATAATGACGTACGAACAGGAAAATGATTATTTAGTAAATAACTTAACCCCACGTGCAGAAAAATTTCTTGAAACTTACAAAGACTCTCAATTCACACCATTTGTGTGGAAATATTTTCGCTATGTATATGAGCTTAATGATTTTGGATATGGTTTTCAGTTTGGGTTGGGTACACTTTTGCCGCAGGGTAAATCAAGCAATTATCTAAGTACGGAATTTACCTTTTTGGTAAATCTTAATTTAAGCTGGAAAGATCTTTTACTTGATTTAGGCTTTGATATGGGTATTCCAGTGGCAATAAAAAAGCCGTTTATATATGAACAGAAATATTGGGATACTGATATAAGACATAATTATTTTACAGCTTATTTATCCACAGGATTGGTTGCTAAAGAAACCCGGTTTATTAAATTAACTCCACATTTGGGAGTCGGGGCAATAAATATGAGTGTTTGTGAGGCTGATAAAGATAAAGCCAATGGTGATTTTTCAATGACTCAAGGCTTTTTCAAGTTGGAGTTACCTGTGATTTTAAATTTGGATATTTTCCTTATGTTATGAGTGAAAATATCCACACTTATTCTGGCATTAGTCTGGCACTAAATTACAATCAGTTTTGGGGAAATAATCCTGTTATGAAAGATGGGATGTTACAGTTGAGGGTTTCCTGGATTGGATTTATACGTAACCTTGTTAGAGATATCTAATAATATAATTTATTATAATTATTTTAGGCGATAGTGAGTTATTGAAAACTTAATTGAGAGTCTATAACTATTAAACTAATTTTACACAGCAAAACGCTTCTCTCTACACACATATACACGAATATGATGGTTGTTAAAAACCCCAAATTTTTGCATACTTATTTATGGGTGTTGATTTAGCAAAATATAGGAGTGAAATTGGAGTTGGAAATAAACAGTACTTTAACGAGATTATTCTTTGAGGGTTAAATGAAGTATACAGTTTTGATAATATATGTTTTCTTCGCAATATTTTTTTCTAAGCGTACCTTTTCCCAATCCATTAACGAACTATCCAGATCAACCAATAGATTTGCTTTTAGTCTTTATGAAAAGTAATAGAAAAGAAAAATTCTAATATCTTTTTTTCACCAATTGGTCTGTCAACTGCATTCGCACAAGTATACATCGGAAGCAAAAATAAAACAAAGGATGAAATTGCAAATTTATTTGGGTTTAATAATTCTCTTGTTGAGTTTCCAAATGAATTTTTAGTTTTTTCTAATCAATTATTTTCGCCTGAAGCAAATTCAACAATAGAACTCCTAAATGCCAACTCAGTTTGGGTAAATAATAAGTTTGAATTAAAACCAGAATTTGCTAAATCACTTAAAGATAATTTTAATAGCAAGGTTTTTACTTTGGATGTTTCTAAACCTTCGGAATGTGCTGATCAAGTAAATGCTTGGGTAAAAAACTCTACTTCAGACAAAATCAACACTATTATAAGTGAAAAAAATATTGAGCCCGAAACAGTTTTCTTGCTTTTAAACTCACTGTACTTTAAAGATAAATGGCTAAACACTTTTGACGAAAAGAATACAAGAGAAGATATGTTTTCTGTTTCTGCCTCTGAAAAAGTTAAAACTCAAATGATGAATACTCAAGGCGACTATAACTATTCCAAGTATTATAATTACGATGCACTGCAAATACCATACACAACAAATAACTATTCGATGTTAATTTTATTGCCTAAGGACGTAAGCGGAATTTATGAACTCGAGCAAAACCTTGACAGTATTGATATTGATTTTATTTTAAGTGATTTGAAGAAAAACTCCATAAACATTTCTCTACCCAAATTTAAATTAGAGTATGAAGTAAACGTTTTAAAAGAGATGCTTACTAAACTGGGAATAAAACAGGCATTTGAAAAAAGTAAGGCTGAATTTAGCGGTATAATTAAAGAAGTTCCTGGTTTAAATTTTTATATATCTGATGTTCTGCAAAAAACTTTTGTAGAAGTTAATGAAGAAGGAACTGAAGCCGTCGCGATAACAATGATTAGTCATAATTTTAGAGGAGGTCGTCCAGATCCAAAAATATTTAGAGTAAACCATCCCTTTTTATTTTTTATAGTTGAAGAGAGTACTAAATGTATTTTGTTTATGGGCAAATGTGTAAATCCGGTTGAATAGAATAATTATTTGCCCACATAATACAATAATTTATTTTCTATTGATTGATCGTTGGAGCAGCTTGAATTTCTACTTTGTACTAATTTGAATTTTTACCGCTAAATATCACTGTTGCTTAATATCCAAATTAGGACTGTTTACTGTAGACCGAGGACTTATATCAAACACTTTCCTTATTTTTACACATTACATAAACAAAAGAAAGAAAAGTGTAGCACACCTTTAAGGTGTACCACACATTAAGGAGCATAAATGAGCACGGAAGTAAACAAAATTATTTACTCAATGGTTGGGGTTAGCAAATTCTACAACAACAAACCTATCCTAAAGGATATTTACCTATCGTACTTCTACGGGGCAAAGATTGGTGTTATCGGTTTAAACGGATCAGGTAAATCATCACTGCTAAAAATTCTTGCCGGAGTTGATAAAAACATAAACGGAGAAACAGTTGTGTCTCCCGGTTTTACAATCGGTTATCTTGAACAGGAACCGCACGTTGATGAAGCTAAAACTGTAAGAGAAATTGTGCAGGAAGGTGTTCAATCAATTGTTGATTTGCTAAAACAGTATGATGAAATAAATGCAAAGTTTGCAGAGCCGATGGATGATGATGAAATGACAAAGCTGCTTGAACGACAAGGGGAAGTTCAGGAAAAGCTGGAAGCAATGGGCGGATGGGATCTTGATGCACGACTTGAAATGGCAATGGATGCTTTGCGATGCCCGCCTTCTGATACTTTGTGCAAAGTTCTTTCGGGTGGAGAACGAAGACGCGTTGCACTTTGCAGATTGCTTCTTCAAAAACCTGATATACTTTTACTCGATGAACCAACAAACCATCTTGATGCTGAAACAGTTGCGTGGCTAGAACATCACTTGCAAAAGTATGAAGGAACGGTTATCGCAGTAACACACGATAGATATTTTCTTGATAACGTTGCAGGATGGATACTTGAACTTGATCGCGGTGAAGGAATTCCGTGGAAAGGAAATTATTCTTCGTGGCTTGAGCAGAAACAGGAAAGACTGCGCGTTGAAGAAAAACGTGAGAGCGACAGACAAAAAACTTTACAGCGCGAACTTGAATGGATTAGAATGAGTCCGAAAGCGCGTCACGCAAAATCACAATCAAGAATTACTTCTTATGAAAATCTTCTTAAAGAAGAAAAAGAAAAAGGACAAAAAGATCTTGAGCTTTATATTCCTGTTGCAGAACGTCTTGGCGATATCGTAATCGAAACAGAAAAACTTAGTAAAGCTTACGGGGATAATATTTTAATTGATGATCTAACATTCTCAATTCCTCCCGGCGCTGTTGTTGGAATTATTGGCGCAAACGGCGCTGGTAAAACCACTTTGTTCAGAATGATTACAGGACAGGAAAAACCTGATAGTGGAAATATTAAGATAGGTTCAACTGTTAAGCTTTCGTACGTAGATCAATCTAGAGATGCATTGAATCCGGAAAAAAGTATCTGGGAATTAATCTCCAACGGAGAAGATACAATTATGCTTGGCAACAGGCAGGTAAACTCACGCGCGTACGTTGCACAGTTTAATTTTTCAGGTGCGGATCAGCAGAAAAAAGTCAGTATGCTTTCCGGCGGAGAAAGAAATCGTGTGCATCTTGCAATGATGTTAAAGCAAGGTGCAAATGTTATTCTTCTTGATGAACCAACAAACGATCTTGATGTAAACACTTTGCGTGCACTTGAAGAAGGAATTGAAAAATTTGCTGGATGCGTTTTGGTAATAAGTCACGATAGATGGTTTTTGGATAGAATAGCAACACACATTTTAGCGTTTGAAGATGAAAGCAAAGTTGTCTGGTTTGATGGAAACTATTCCGAGTACGAAGAAAAACGAAAAGAGCGATTAGGCATAGCAGCTGATCAGCCGCATAGGATTAAGTACAGGCATTTAACGAGAGGTTAGAAGCCTAATGGTAAGTAGTAAAGGTCGCTCCGATGGAGCTATCCAAAGTTTGTAATCAGGTTAATTACAAACGGTTCGTTCCTATGGAACTGGTAAATGAAATGATTTAGTTTTCAGAAAGAATTTGAACTTACTCCGTTAGGAGTATACTGTTTGTAACAAAAGAACGAACGAAAATTAAAAGTCCCTTAGGGACGACCTGTCTATTATTATGCATTAAACAAAGGTCGCTCCCACGGAGCTAGTTTATGTTTGGCTGGTTTTGTATTACAAACAGTTCGTTCCTACGGAACTTGTAAATAAAAATGATTAGATTTTCAAAGAGAAATTGAATTAACTCCGATAGGAATAAACTGTTTGTAATAAAACGAAATAAAAAAACTATTAAAGTCCCATCGGGACGACCTGTTTATAATTAAGTATTTTGGGATTTAATTTGGCAAATACGTATTCGCAAATTTATATTCACATTGTCTTTGCTGTTAAAGGAAGACAAAACCTAATCCGAGCAGAAATAAGAGAAGAACTTCATAAATACATAACTGGCATTATTACAAATCGTGATCAAAAACTTCTTTCATTATTTTGTATGCTTGATCATACACATTTGCTAATTGGTTTAAAACCATCAATCAGTATTTCTGATCTTGTGAGAGACATAAAAGCTGGTTCATCAAAATTTATTAATGATAAAAAATTAATTAAAGGAAAATTCAGCTGGCAGGAAGGATTTGGTGTTTTCTCCTATTCTCGCAGTCAGATTGATACTGTCATAAAATATATCCAGAACCAGGAAAAGCATCACCATAAAAAATCGTTTAAAGAAGAGTACATAGACTTTCTTGAAAAGTTTGCAGTTGAATACGATGAAAGATATTTGTTTGAGTGGATTGATGTGTCTTAACATTATAAACTATAGATCGCTCCGATGGAGCTAATTTGGTTTTTTGTTTTAGAAAATTACAAACAGTGCGTCCCCTTGGGACTTAGAAAAACAGAATAATAAATGAATTAGTTTAAGTAAGTTTTATAACTTGATTACTAAATATGTTCTATTTTATCAAACAATCAGGAGAGGCTCGGGTTACATTATGAAAAAATTATTGTTCGCATTCTTTGCTCTTACTTTTATAATTGCTTGCTCTAAAACAGAGGAACAAAAACCAGAAACAACAGATCAACAAACTGTTACTACACAAGAAGTACCAAAACCTGTTGTTAGTAATAGGTATGGAGTTAAATCCGGCGTAATCTTCTACGATGCGCCAATGGGTACAAAGCAGGAATTGTACTTTGATGATTACGGCGCAAAAGAAGTTTCTATTACCTCTATTGATTTAGGAATTGCTAAATCCAAATCTATTGAAATCAGAAAAGATGGATTCAGTTACACATACGAAGAAGGTAAAACCGAAGGCACAAAAAAAGCCTTGTATGCTCCAGCCAGTACCGATTATTCAAAAGCTGATCCTAAAACACTTGAACGCTATAAAGTAAAAGATCTTGGTACTGAAATTATTGCAGGAAAGGATTGTAAAAAATTCAGTGCAGAATTCGGCAGTTCACCAATTGTATCCTGGACGTGGAATAATATTCTAATAAAATCTGTAACCAAAATGAGCGGTGCAGATTTTGTTATAGAGGCAACTAAAATTCAGGATGGTTCTGTAGATTCTAAAATATTTGAACTGCCTGCTGGTGTAACTTTTAAAGAGATGTAGATTTTATTTTGCGTCTTGGCGCCTTTGCGTGAAACAAAAAAACATTTCGCAGAGACGCTAAGCCGCAAAGTAAATAATTATCATTTTATGAGCATCATTTTTTTTGTTTGAACAAAATTGCCGACTTTAAGTTGATAAAAATATATCCCGCTTGGCAGTGTAGCATTTGCAATGTACGATTTAGTATGAATACCTGCCTCATAAAATCCATCGACAATTGTTTCAATTTCTCTTCCAATGGCATCATACATTTTGATTGATTGCCAACTGCTGATTGGTGACTGCCAACTGATCTTTGTACTTGGATTGAATGGATTGGGATAATTTTGTTCTAGAATAAATTCTGTTACTGTAAATTGCTGTTCATTTATCTCTGTTACTATAGAATCAACTATTGAATATGTTACCCAGCTATCATCAGTGGAGTAGATATGATTCAGATTTATTAGATATGAGGTCTTAGAGTTAAAGAATTCGAAATTAGTATTTCTATCATCCCAAGTAGCAAATGTTTGGAGAGTGTCCCACGAAATGCCTCCGTTAGTTGTTTTCATTATTCCCAACCAATCTATCGACCAACCTATTTGTGGAGATATAAATTTCAAATCTAAAGCTCCACCTTCCCAACACGATATGGTTTCCCAAGTAGTCCCGGCATCTGTTGTTTTAGTCAGCGAGAAAGAACCCCCGAATATAGATTCATCAAAAGCACCTATTATACATTCATCCTTAGAAATACAATTAATTTTATCGTAATATAATGTTATATCTAAACCACCTCCTTCAAAATAAGAACGGTTCCAAGTTTCTCCCTGATCGGTCGTTTTATATATATAACGAGTCCTGGTTGGAAAACCATTCGGATTGGGACCGGTAAAACATAAATATCCGATTGAATCTTTATAGAAAGAGACATCATATATATGTTGTAAAGTATCTGTTACTAAGCCCCAAGTCTCTCCACAATCAACACTTTTGTATAGTTTATTATAAGTGAATGCAAAACCAATTGAATCATTTGCAAATTCTATATCATACCCACCAAAGACTGGGGGAAATTCATATTCTTGCACCCAATCTAATCCACCATTACTTGAACGAAGAAGAGTATTACTCAAAATAAGCCAGCCATTTTGTTCATCTACAAATGTAATATTTCCGGAAGTGTCTATCCGCGAATCATAAATTCTAATCCAATCTGTACCTGCATTTGTTGTTTTCCACAAATACCCATTGGTGCTTAAAATCCATCCATTGTGATCGTCAAGAAAAAATATATCGCTATAGTTGTGGATAGCTTGTGAAAAGAAGTGTGTGTTTGAAAATATTACAAGTAAAAAAACTATTGTAAACCGTTTCATTTTATTCCCTTTTAAAATGGTGGATTACTCAATAAATATTATTAGCGATTATAATATATCAATCGCCAATGTAATGTCAACAGTCTGGAATCTATTTCCTATACTGTTTTATAAAATCTTCAACTTCAGGCAAGCCGCCTTGATAAATTAAATAACCATTACTTGGTTCGCGTTCTGTTATTTCTCCTGCAATTGGAGTTAACATAATTTCTTTTACTTTTTCTAAATCATCTGTTTGCCCAAATGCCCAACCAAGTTTCATATAAGCAACTTCCGGTAACATGTTTGCAGCAGGAATAACACCGAGCTCCATCATATCTCTGCCGGTATCGTAAACATACATTTGCACATATCCCCAAAGTGTCTGAACTGTCATATAAACCGAAACGCCCTTTTCCTTTGCTCGCTTTAATGCAGGATAAAGTGGTTTGTTAACATGTCCTAATCCTGTGCCTGCAATTACAATTCCTTTGTAACCATTATCTATCAATGAATCAATCATATCCGGTTTCATATTCGGATAGTAATAAACAATTGCAACTCTGTCATCAAAAACAGCGTTAACTTTTACATCGTTATCAAATCTTCTTCGTTTATAATCATCACGGATTGGTGTTACTTTATCTCGACTTACTGTTGCTATTGGAATATCACCAATTGTTCTAAAAGTTGAACGATAACTTGAATGCATTTTTCTTACACGTGTTCCGCGATGAAGCAATCCGTACATATCACTAGTTGGACCAAACATACAAACCATCACTTCAGCAATATCACTTATGGCTGCTGTTGTAACAGAATGAATTAGATTCAATGCCGCATCGGATGATGGTCTATCGCTCGAACGCTGCGAGCCAACCATTACAATTGGGACAGGAGAATCCTGAACCATAAAAGAAAGTATTGCCGCTGTGTGATGCATTGTATCAGTTCCATGTCCGATTACTATTCCCTGTACACCTTTTTCAATTTCTCTGCCTATTGCTTCAGCAAGTCCGATCCATTGTTCCGGACCCATATTTTCGCTGAACACACCATAAAGTTTTTCAGTATCAAGATTACAAATGTCTGCAAGCTCAGGAACCGAACCGTAAAGTTCTCCGGGAGAAAAAGCTGGTATAACTGCACCGGTTCTATAATCCAATCTAGAAGCAATTGTTCCGCCGGTGCCAAGTAATTTTACATTTGGCTTTTTAGGATCGTAAGGAAAATCTTTTTCTGGAATCTTATAATGGGCTTCTTTCCTGCCAAAGATTTTTACGTCTTTGATTTTTTCTGCAGCTATTCCGATGTTATAACCAATTGGCATTTTAAGAACGATATGAAATTCATCCGCAGTTTCAGAACGAGGTAAAATTAATCCTTTAAAACTTCCTTCATCTGTAAGAATTTCAACATCACTCCAGATTGGTGTTTTAAATTTTTGCAGAGTGTTTAATGCAACTCCACGATAACCTTTGTAATCTTCTAAATTTGTTGTTGACATTATTTAACTCCTTTCACAAAACCTATTTTATCTGCAATAACTTTTGCAGATATTCTTCCGCGAAGTTTTTTCATTATCATTCCCATCAACAAAATACTTTTACTGTTTTGATTATAAATAGTCATCTTATCGCAATCTGATTTTGCATTGTTAATAATTTCATCAACTTCTTTTTTGCTGGCAGGATTCTGAATCACTTCTTCTGTAAACATTCCAAGTTCTGCAACTGTTTGTAACGTTGTTAACAAAGCATCTTGTGGAATTTTTTTTATCTGCATAGGATTTTAGAATTTTTTCAAGCATATTTTCGTTAAGCCATTCAGTCGTAACGCCTCGCTTTTTAATCTCTTTGGATATTGAATAAGGAATACTGCAACCGTCGTTGGATTTATTTTCCAATCAATAACTGCTTTCTTAAAAAGCTCTGCATAAGGAGAAATAGAAAGTTCTTCAATAGTGTCTTTTGGAATTCCTAGTTTGATATACCATTCAATTCTTTTCCAGAATTGTTCGGGTAACCATGAGCCTTATCTGTTTAATTTTTTCTTTCGTAATTTTTTTCGGCGGAAGGTCAGTATCGGGGTACATTCTATCTGCACCAGGAAGAATTCGTTCAAATCCGTTTGTTCCATCACTCATTGCTTGTCGTGTTTCAGATGGGATTCCAATTGTTGCTTCTTTAGCACGAATGATAATTTCGTTCACTGCTGTTTTAACATCATCTTCACTTCCCCATACAATAATCATTGTATCGTTATCAGCAGCGTTTGTAAACTTTTTAATTTTTAACCAATCAGCAGAACTAATCGAATCACTCTTGCTGTCTGAATGGATGAGATTAGGGATAGTAGTTAAGCATGCAATCACTCTTACGCGATCAGAAATTTCTTTTGAGAAATAAGTATCTGTTTGTGTTTGCCAATGAAGTAAATCTTTAAAACCTTTTAGTACAACTGCACTTAACTTCATACCTGAGTCTGCAGCATTTTTTAAAGGAGCGTAATGAACTTTCTTCAACAGTTTTGTAATATCAAAAGATTCGGCTTTAAATGTTTCAGGTGTGATGCCACGTTTCTTTAATTCCTCTCTCAATCGTAAAAGATTCCACTGTCTCATCGCTTCGTTATAAGTAAGAAGCGGAATTAAAGTTATTTGAGGAACACCTTTTATTTCAACACGAGTTCCGCCTTCAACACTTACGTTTACATCTTCGCGAGCAGCACCCATTCCGCGCCGAACTTTTTGTGTGCTTCTTACTAGCTTGCTGCATTGCCATGCAACTTCAGCAACTTCCTGCGGAGTTTTCATTGCAGGCTCTGTTACTGTTTCGATAAGCGGCATTCCAAGCCTGTCTGTAAGATAAACCCGATCGTGACCAATATCAGAAACTTCTCTGCACGAATCTTCTTCTATAGACATCTGAACAATTTTTACTTTTCTATCTTTGTAAGGAATCCAACCATCAAGTGCATAAATAGCCGTGCGTTGAAATCCTGTTGGAATGCTTCCATCCAAATACTGTTTACGTGCAATATGGATTTCATCAACAACATTGCAGTTGTATAATATTCCAATTCCTATTGCAATTTCAAGGGCATCTTCATTTATTAAGAAAGGCGGAGTGTCATCCATTTCGTAAGTACAAACAGTCTCCCGCTTGATGTGATAAATAATATTTTTCTTTGTTTTGAATTCCATCAATGCTGTGCCGTCATAAACTCCCATTTCAGATAACGTGGGACGCATATGACGTAATATTTCCGCATCAAATTCTCTTGTGTATTTTCCGGCTGGGCAACGGCAGAAAAGTTTTTCTCGGTTAAAAGTTGTTGATGAATTTCTAATCCTGATTTGAACCCGACTTTTTATAGTCGTCTTCAGTCATTTCATGGAAGGTTTGAAGATAAAATCATACATAAGTGAACAACATTTTTTGTTTGATAAAAAATAGCACGCTGATAATTATGATAAACTATGATCATAATAAATCTTAAAAGATCATAAAAATCAGCGTACCATTGACTTAAACTATTTATTGAACTTTGAGAAATAATCCTTGAACATATCTTTATGAACCATAAAATCCATAATCTTTAATTTAACATAATCTTCATGATAGAAGTAATATCCTTTATCACCAGTGTTGCGTGAGCCCGCACCGGAATCTTTGATCAAGAACCATGTCTTGCCATCTAATTCTTCATACCCAATTACATGAATTCCATGATCATCGGTTGTTGTTTCATTACTAAAACGAAATTGTCTTGAGTTCTCATCAATGTATTCAGATGGAATATCAAATGTTGGAACGATCGCACATTTTGTCCAGCTATCATAACCTGGTTCACTAACATCACCACCGATTGCAAGCGTGTAGCCATTCTTTACAGCATTCTTTAACACTTTCATAAAATCATCGAGCGGAATGTTATAATAATCTTTGTTGTGCCACCAGTTATCCGGGACTTCATATTCAACTTGCTGCCAATACGGCTGCTGCAAATAAGAAACAACATCAACGTAGTCATCTACATTAAGTTTTAAATAATTTGTCAGATATTCTTTTGGTGTGTGTTTCTTTCCATCACAACAACTTCTGTTGGTGGAGCTCCGAGATAATGATTTAGAATGATTTTGTAACGGCAACAACTTCATCTTCATTCCAGGCATTTGTTGTTTTACATTTTGCAGATACGTCTGAATTTCTTTTATCATATCACTATGATCGTGATATAGTTGACCTGACAATAATCCCGTACAAACTGTTGCGGGAACAGCACCATACATTTTGTAAATTCTCGTAACAGCATTTGCTTCAGAGCCTTCTTCAACAATTGATTTGCCACGTGTACGTACAAACTCTTTAACTTTTTCAACATACTCCCAATATGCGGTATGAATGGGAGAAAGTTCAACTTTCTTTCCAGTTAAGCGATAAATTTCCGATTCAAAAAATGAAGTTGTAGAAAAAGTCCAGCAGGTTCCTGTTTGTCCCTGAGAAACAGGTTCGTTGTGCCAGTAATATTTAAACTCTTCTTTGGATTGCGGATAATTTATTCCGGTAAAATCTAGCTTAAAACTTTTCTTTTTTTCTTCGGTTGGATTTTTAAAATCATCAATTCCCTTTTCTATTTCTTTATAGAAACCATCTTTAGTTCAAAAAAAACGCCTTTATTATTTTCTTGTTGTTTAATGAAGGAATCTGATATAAAAATTAGAATTGTTAAAAACGATATAAAGGATTTCATAACCTTACCTTTTATTAAGTTGATTTAAAAATTATTTAAAACTTATGGTTCAAAATTAGGGATAAATGGAAAGAGTGTGAAGCGAATATCGTATAAAACAATTCCCGGCTAAATTGAAGGAGGCAACAAACAATCCGCCGGGAATAAAAAAACAAATGCTTACTTAATTAGAATCATTTTACTTGCTAAAACACCAATACCAAAATCGATAGTATAAATATATACATCTGAAGGGGCCTCTTTTCCATCTGAAAACTTACCATCCCAAAAAATTTCGTACGTCCCTGCATCAGAGACATAATATTTAATTGTTCTTACAAGCTCTCCTAATGAATTATAAATCTTTAAAACTACATCAGATTGAATATCTTTCCCAATAGTAAATCTTATTGTTGTTGACGGATTAAATGGGTTTGGATAATTCCCCAGAATTCGAAACTCATCTGGCTGAACATTTTCTGTGCAGACAATTATCTCATCTTCAACATTTGTGGGATTTCCAAAACTTGTAAACGGAGATATCACACCAAATGCAACACTTAATTCTATTATTTGCTGCTTTATTAGCATTGCTTGGGGTGAATTAGGATCTAATAAATAATATTGAACCAATAAGTATTCAATTTTTTGTTTTGCCCAAACCTTTGGTAGAAAACTATAGCTAATTACATTTGAATCAGCAAGAGTTACTGGGTAATTGTATTGTACATTTTGCCCAAAAGCTTCACCCGAAAGTATAATATTAATGTTTCCGGGAGTTGAATATCTTCCAGATACAATCATTTGTTGTCCTTTGTACAAATTTGGCAAAGGATCGGGAAATATTTGTGTTAAATATTGCGGATCAAAAGATATTGATGTGTTTAATAAAACAGGATTTCTTATCTGCTGATAAAAGTTTGTTAAAACTTCTTCTAATTCATTATTTAACAAAAAGGTTGCAAATCCATTATTATCCAAAGAAATTTGAGTCAACAATTGTTCATTTATATATGGTCCTATTCCAAAGCTGAATAACAAAATATTTGTTTCTGTAGTTTGAATTAAATTATTTATATGCTGAATTAGCTGTTCAGTATTTGTAATTCCTGCCGTTGCTTCTCCATCTGTTAAGAATATAATAATATTTGCAGTTGAGTCATTTGCGGTTGAAAATTGCGGAACAGCAACATCAAAAGCTCCTGATATATTAGTTAAACCTCGTGCATAAATCGATGAGATGTAAGCTAGAGCTTGATTCATATTCGTAGGATTAAAATCAACATGAATAGGGCTAAAACTCGTAATAATATCATCAAAATCTATTATGTTAAATTTATCTCCTTCATTTAAATTCTGAACAATATAAGTCGCCGCGTTCTTTGCCTGTTCCATTTTTGTTCCGGACATGCTTCCGGAACGATCAATTATTAGAGTAAAAACTTTATCAATGATATCGGTATTATTACTTGGGTCTGGCTCGGCTACAAAAACAAAGAATCCGTTATCTAATCCATCTGGAACAAGAGAATCAGGCGGAAAAGTACTAAAACTAAATAATCCTAATTCGTTAAGACTGAGAGTATAAAGAACTTTATAGTTTAAATTTGGCAAAGTTTCTGATGATGTATATTCCAAATACGCATAGTTACCATTGTTAGTCTGTTGAGTTGCGTTATGACTAAGAAGTAGGATTGCATCAATAGTACGAGAAGAATTTAATGTGAATCTAAATTCCTGAGTGTTGAAAGGACCTTGTTGAATTAATGTATAATCATTTGGGTATTCAAAATTTACATTGCCAAATGAGTACTTTAAAAATTCAACATATGTTAATTCAATAGTAACAACTGAATCTGCTTTTAGTGTGTCTAAAATATCGAAATAGAGAGGAACGTCACCCAGATATTGTAAAAGATTTGGATGCGGATTTCCTCCTGGCAGCGATGTATCTGGCGGTTGGGGAGTTATCATTGCTGTTTTCCAAATTCCATTTATTTTCCATTTGAGCGAAACAGCACTAGCTCCTAATGGAAGTGGAAATGCATACTTGAAATTTTTATCAACACCGAAAATATTTCTAAACGATTGTGTTGTTTTAATTAGAGCTATTTGATTTTCTACTTCGACATTAATGATCGAAGTTTCAACTTTGAGATATGTTTGATTGGATGCGTTTACTATACCAACTCCATTAGCAAGTAAACTAATTGAAGCAAAAACTACCAAAAGAACAATTACCAACTTTTTCATAAAGGCCCCTTCCTGTTGGTTAAATTGAAGAACTGTAATTAATAACCACTCAAACTTAGATTTAAATTAAGACTATTTCAATGGATATTTAACAATCAGGTTAGAAATAACAATTCCCGGCTAAATTGAAGGAGGCAACAAACAATCCGCCGGGAATCTTAAGAGACGTGGACAGCATTACTAATACGATATGTCGCTTATTTCAATCATCTCTGTTTTTTTATCATACTTCTTTAAGTAATCAACAAACTCTGAGTTCAAAAATTTCTGATGAGTTTTTTCATAAACCTTTAAATATTTTTCAACTTGTTTATGTGTAAGTGTACTCTTCATATAATTTTTCTTTTCATTATCATCAAAAAATATTCGATAATAAAAAAGTTTTGCCGGTTTTGATTTTGCTTTTGCAGCTACCGGTTTTTTAACAGATTTTTTTACTGGCATTTTTTCTCTCTCCAATTTTATAGTTGGATTAAACTTTTCCGTTTTTCTTAATTACTTCTCTTGCAATTATTCCTTTTTGAATTTCATTTGTTCCTTCAAATATTCTATTGATGCGGCTATCCCGGTAAATGCGCTCTATAGGAAGTTCTTGTGAGTAGCCCATTCCGCCGTGTATCTGCACTGCAAAATCAACAATTTTATCTAAAGATTCTGAACAATAAAATTTTACTATCGCTGATTGTCTGGAAATATCTTTGTGTAAATCATAATCAACAGCTGTACGGTAAACAATTGATTCCATATTGTAAATCATTATTGCCATCTCTGCAAGCATAAACTGTATTGCCTGAAAGTGCGATATTGGATGATCAAATTGTACGCGTTCTTTTGCATACTTTGCAGAAAGCTCAAGCAGTTCTTTAGAAACACCCCAGATGCAGCCCCAAGTCCAAGTCTTCCTGCATCAAGAGTTTTCATTGCGTAAATAAATCCTCTTCCATCTGTTCCTATCAAATTTTCTTTTGGAATGTGTACGTTTTCGAAACTTAAAGGATTTGTTACTTCCTTAATACCCATTTTCTTTTCTGGCGGACCAACTTTAAATCCCGGAACATTTGTATCCACAGCAAAAAGACTGATTCCTTTTTCTGTTCGTGCAAACAAAGAAACAAAATCTGCAATACCGCCGTTTGTTATCCAAAGTTTTTCACCATTAATAACCCATTCATCACCAACTAAATCTGCTTTTGTTTTTAGATGAAAAGAATCTGAACCAGCCTGTGCTTCTGTTAATCCAAAGGCTGCAATTTTTTCGCCCGATGCAAGTGGAGGAATAAATTTTTTCTTCTGTTCTTCGGATGCGCCATTAAATATTGCATTGGTACCAATAGACTGATGAGCACCGATAAAAGTAGCCGTTGACATACACCCGCGAGCAATTTCTTCCTGCATTATACAATAACCAACTTCACCAAATCCGCCGCCGCCGTATTCTTCCGGAAAAGAAATTCCAAGAAAACCAAGCTCAGCCATTTTAGTAATCAGCTCTCTGGGTATTTTTGCTTCTTCATCAATTTTAGCAGCAATGGGTTTGATTTCATTATTGGTAAAATCACGCACCATATCGCGGAGCATGTTTTGTTCTTCAGTAAACTTAAATTCGAACATAGATAAGATGCCTTCTTTTTTTGTTGACGCTTGTTATAGTCAAATAATATTCCACAAGGATTTTGTTGATTATTGTTGAAATATCAGTGAAAATAAGCGGTGTTTTGAAATTGCTTTTCATATCAAAGAAGGGATGCAAAGCCTGTTCTTAATTGTGAGAAGTCGGAAATTTGTGCGTTAATTCTTGCCGATAGTTTTATTCATCCCTATTTACTGTATCTGGTGAGAATGCCGGCAGACAAACGGCAACATATTCCACACTTCCTTCATATGGTGTGCTGTATTGTATCCACTCCCCTTTTTTGGTTAAGATTGCCGATCCTGCTTTAACATTAATTATTTCATTTTCAGTTTTAACTTGTAAAGTTCCTTTTAACACAATTGTATATTCATCAAACTCAGGTCGTTGTCCGGGTTCAACCCAGCCTTGCGGACTTGTCATTTTAGCAATACTAAGTGTTTCTGTTTTTGAGTTAACTCTTCCAAAATATTCTTCAATTATTTTGGGTTTGTTTCCAGCTGCTTCAATTATGGTTGGTGATTTTACGACGATTGGCATTTTTAATTTCCTTATTTCTTTTTTGCACTTACAAGATAAAAGATAACTGATGTTTTAAAAACTGTTTCAGGATTCTTGTTTATTTGATTTTTAATTTTTTCAATTCCCTTTTGATATTCTTCATCCGAAAGATTAGCGAGCTGCGAGCAATTATGCTTAATTAAAGACGGATCACTAAAAACGGAATTACCGACTTTTTCGTTATGAACTTCTTCAACCACTTTAGTTTCAATATTCGTAAACTTTTCTGTTTTTAACAATATGTTTTTAACAATTTTAATGAAGGAACCTTTTTAAATCGTTTTCATAAGTGAAATCAAAATAATCATAAATGTACCAGTCTTTATCGATATGCGGATCAACGCCAAAAACTGCAAGCATTCCTTTGTTTGATAATGTACGATTACTCTCCTTAATAAATTTTTCTTTATCCGAAAAATGATGAATTGCATTAACACAAAAGATTAAATTAAAAAATCATTTTTAAAGGAATATGAACAGCATCAGCATTTACGAGATTTAGATATGATTTATCCGACTTTGGAATTTTCATCATATCTAAAGAATAGTCCAATCCAAAATTTTTTTCTTTTTTTCAATCGAACTAATCCATCTTCCGGTACCGCATCCAGCTTCTAAAATGTTTTGTAATTATTTAATTCAATTAACTTACAATTTCTTTTTCTAATTTGACTAAATAATTTACACTATAACGATTATTATAAGTTGGTGCTATTTGTGAGTAATCAGTTTTCTGCATTTTTATAATGTTTAAAATAATTTCAGTTATAAAGTAAAACTAAGAATCTGCATACTCAATATTTTATCACAATTTTGTTGTAAACAATCATCGTCTTTTTTAGATTAAACCAGGTAGAAATCAAATAATCACAAATATTCTTAGGAGGCTCTATGAACAGACTATTTTCTATTCTTATCGCACTAATAATTATTTCTTCAAGCATTTTTGCTCAGGATGTTGATAAAGTAAAAGCAAAGATTGAGGAAATGAATAAGTTTTACAAAGGCAATGATCGATAACGATGTAGAGAAAAAATGTTATAAATGTACACAGAAGACATTATTTTCTATGCCGAGTTATCAGCCAACCATTAAAGGAATTGCAAAAGTTAAGAGAACTTAGCGAAATGCAGGCTAAGTCAGGCTGGAAAACAACTGAATTTATTCTTTCTATTACAGACATTATTGTTCAGGGTAATCTTGCAATTGAAATAGGAAATTATAATATGAAAATGTCCGGGCCGGATGTCCCGGAATGGGCCGACTATGGAAAGTACATCACAATTTGGGAAGAACAAAAAGATGGTTCTATGAAAATAAAGTTGAAACCTGGAATACGGATACAAATCCATGGGAACAAATGGAACAAACAAAACAAGAAGAAATGAAAAAATAGATTAAATTATTTACAACCTCAAGTTTTATAAATAACCTTCGAGGTTATTATTCGATCTACCAAACCTCTTTAATAAAACTCTTTCATAATTAAAAATCTCATTTATTTTTTGAAATAACAATAGCATTCATTATCCGCCTAGATATCCAAATGGAACAACGTAGCTAACAATGTCTTCCATAATTACACATCCATCTTCTGTCATTGTAAAAATGTTGATGATGCCACATTATATGGACCAAATCTCTGCTCATCACAAAGTAATTTGGTTCGTTAAATCTTGTAATTTCCGTAACCCACGTTTGCGGAATATTTAATAAGGGCGTACAAAATATGTGATTATCATTCCTGCATATTTTTTCTGATAATTTGGTTCTAACTTCAAAGTTTAGCATATGGCGGAGTGATTTTGGACAGATTTGCCCGGTTTGAGAAGAATTTCCAGGCAGTTTCTAAAGATATTGGTAATTTTAGGTGATGTTTTGGTTGATTAAAGTTTCATAACCTTTTCATATTATTGATAGCGTTTAACAAATTATAGAACAAATAATCCCGTCTTATGAATATAAATCTATCGGAGAAATTTTTCTTTTGATATATATTCCAAACCACAAAGACTTGGTGGCGCACCGCTGAATTTTATCTATCATGTCAAAATTAAACAAGTGGAAATATTATTAGCCGTGTTGGTAAAGATGTTCTTGGCAACAAAGCGGTTAACGATCTTAAACATTCAGGATTGTCGTTTGAATATATTCAGCACGATAATCTACACAACTGGAATGGCAATTGTTCATCTCGATGATTCGGGAATCCAAATTTTAAAATTGATACTGATAGTGCATACGATTTTATTGAAATGAATGATGAGAACGAAAATCTAATTATAGCTGATACAGATTGTCTTTACTTTGGAACGCTTGCACAAAGATCCGAACTTTAAGAAAAACAATTCAATCATTTTCATTCAATCGAGGTTTAAAATATTTTGCTGATTTAAAATCCGGGCAGAATTATTATGATGAAAAGTTCTTAACTCATCACTTAAAGCTGCTGATTTTATCAAAGTTAATTATGAAGAAATGCATATTCTTAACGATATAATTTTACAAAGTGAGTACCAAGGCGAAAAAAGTTGCTTATGAGCTTATGGAAAGTTTGAAATTAAATCTTGATTGTAACCCGTGGCAAAGATGGCTCATCTATTTTGAAAATGGTAAAGCTATGATCATTATATTGATGTAAAAGGTGGTTGACACAACTGGTGCGGGCGATGCATTTTGCCTGCGGTACTTTGTGTTGGTTATTTACACGGATTGGAAATTCCATACATTAATAAACTTGCAAATGATTTTGCCGCTGAGATTTGCCAGTTTGAAGGCGCATTGCCAAAGTATGATAGAGTTTATGAAGCTTTTAGAGAGTTGATGGGATTTTTTTAGGATATTTTAAAATAAACTTTAAATCTAATTTTTCATCATCAGTAAGCAGGATTGGTGATGAAAATTATTTTTCTTCTTTTGTTTTTTCCCCTTCACTTTTATACTCAAACAATTTCTTGATCGTATTGATAAAATCATTACTCTGCTAATCACAAATTCTCCTGACATTTCAACCACATTAATTTTGACGAGTTGTAAAATTGCAAATCGTTTTGGAATTGAATACGAAGAAATAGAAAATAAATATTTAATTGCGAATGAAATTCCTAAAGATTTTACCAATGATTTATTAACCGGAAAAATTAAATATGAATACAGATTAGAAAATCTTGAGGAAAATTTTTCTTCACTGACTATCACGTTTCCCACTCTAAATCTTAAAAGAGAATATTTTCTAAAAGACTCATTCCTTGTCACTTCAACATATTATCATTCACGAAATTGGAAAATAATGACGGCTGATCATTTTCGAGTTTTTGTAAGTGATGAAACTCTGTTTAATGAGTATTCAATTAATCTTTTGGGGGATTTTATAAACAGAATGACTGAGATTCTTTCTTTCACAGAGACGGAACGAAATCAATTAAAAGAAATGAAAATCTTTTATTTTCTTTGTAAGGATGAAGAAGAGATTCAAAAAGTAACTGGATTTACAACACGCGGTATTTTTATTCTCGCTCTTGATTATATTATCACAACATACAATACTCACTACCACGAGCTACTCCATTTTCTAATTAATTATAAACTTAGAAAACTACCGCTTTACACACATCCGTTTTGCAGGAAGGATTTGCTGTTGCATTTGGGGGCGTGGCGGACTTGAAGCGCACAATTTCTGAAATGGGTGTATTCCTGATATATCCAATTTCCGGACTCTATACCGAATTTTTGATAAAGAATATTGGGATAGATAATTATTTAAAACTTTATAGGAAGTATTCGGAAGCTCCGAAAAAGTTTTATCAGAAAAGATTAATGAAATGATTTTGTTATCTGAGATAGATAGGAATTTGTTTATTGATTCTTTATCATCTCAAAATCCGTAATGATAAATACGGAATTAGTTGTTTCGGATTACAAACATTACAAAGCAAAATGATTTTGAAGTTTATGAAAACGAGAAAGATATTTTTCAAGATAAAGGCATTATTAATAAGTACGCCAACTATACTCTCTAACTTTAAATGTAAAATCTTTGATCAGTACTTTCCCAATCGGAAATATAATTCAGATAAGTATTTAATCATCGCAAATCAAAATGAAATTTCTGTTTATAATTTATTTTCAAATAATCTCATCGGAAAATACGTTGCGTCTTTTTCTATTCCACCCAAGACTGTTCCATATAAAGATGGATTTTATGAGTTTGTTATTAAGAAAGATTTGTTTGATGAAAATATTCTAGGGGTTTTTAATTAATCAATTTGAAACTATTAAAGTGGATAAAAACAAAATCGAAATTACCTTGAACAGGACACGATAATCAATATTATAAGTACAAGTGTTCCAACGATCAATGAGAAAGTCCCTCCAAAATCAAATCTTGATTCTCTAATTTTTTCAACATCATTCAATCCAATATATTGTGTCTCGATACCTTGATGCACAATTAAAGAATCTCCAACCATTTTAATATTTGTTGTGTCATCTTTCTCAACAACAAATTCTTTTCCATTTTTATAAACAACTTTTATATCATTCATTTTTCTAAATTATTGTAGTCCACTCCTTTGCACTTCATAAAATGAATGACAACCTGCTAACAAAATTGAAACTGACAATAGAAATACAATAAAACGAAATGCTGCTATTGAATTGTTCATCAGTAACTTCTCTCTTAAATTTTATGTCTTTCAATAAGCTCATCAGGAATTCTTGTTGGTCGTCCGGAGTAAGTGAAACAAGAGTGTAAAGCATTTTCCCTTCCACCGCAATTTTATTTGTTGCTTTATTATAAACCCAAACGTTTGCGTAACCTGTGCTCCGCTCCAATCTCCAACTTGTGTTTTAACCAAAGCAACGTCGCCAAATTTTAATTCACGTTTATATTGTAAATGAACTTCACTTGCAAACCAATTTAAACCTTTGTCAATATATTCTTCCATCGGAACTTTATAGTTGTCTCTCATTTGTATAAATCTTGCCGTCTGTATGTAGTCAAGATATTTTGAGTTGTGAACATGATTGTTCATATCAATATCATCGGGACGAACAATTATTTCGGTTTCAAAGATTGAATTTGCGATACTTACTGTACTCATCAATTACTCTCTATAAAGTTTTAATAAGTTTTAATCCTGCCTCGCCGGACATCTCAGGATGAAACTGGCCACCATAAGCATTTTCATTTTCCAATAGAAGCACAAAAAATGTAAAAGCTTCTTTGCACGTGGATGTTGATAAATCGGTTTTCGGTAAATAGTAAGAATTGTTAAAAAGATCCGCATTTTCTTCAATCCCTTCAAACAAAACACTTTGTCTTGCCGCGATTTATTTATGATTACCTTTAAACAAAGATCCCTCCGTGTTAGTTTCGAATTGGTGCTGCAGTTCCTGGAAAAATCCAAGACAGAAAAATTTCCTTCTGTTGAGTAATCAACCATTAACTGCATTCCTAATCCGATTCCAAGAATTGTTTTTTAATAACACGCAGAAGAGAATACAAATTAAGCATCTGAATTTTTCTCATAACGGCAGGTGCATTTCCGCAGCCGGCAAAGATAATTTTGTCTGCTCCACAAATATCAAGTTCGTTTCTTGATACTTTATAATCATTTGTAACCTTACTAATTGATGCAGCAACTTCATTGATGCAAACATCACCGTAATCAACTATTGTAACCATATTTAAAAAATAAATTCCGTTGTTTAACAAATCTGAAAAGTAAAATAATATTTGATGGTAAAATAACAATACTATCTAAGTATTTTACATTTAATTAGAAGGAGTTTGATTTGATTTTAAAACTTTTTAAATCTTACAGCTTTCAGTCTTACGTTAAATCGAAGGACATCAAAGATTCTTAAATTTTCCAATTCAAATTATTATTTCAAAATTATTCCCAAGGGATTTTTGATTAAGTAACAGAATTAGTTTATCATCAACATTTTCTTTGTTTCAACAATACTACCGGTTGTGATCTGATAAAAATAAATTCCCGAACTGAGTTCTTTGTTCGATATAAATTGCACGCTGTTCATTCCTTCCTTTCGATATTCATCTATAAGAGTTGCAACTTCATTTCCAAGAACATCATAAACTTTTAGAGTTTGCCAACTGCTAACTGGAGACTGCCAACTGATTTTTGTACTTGGGTTAAAAGGATTGGATAATTCTGAAACAAAATAAAAAATCATCTAGGAAGTGTTTCCTCATCCACAGAAGCTGTAGATGTAAATTCATAGCGCCTATATCAAACCCGCTTCCTTGCGGACGAGATACACCATCAATGTCAAATCCAACAACAGAACTTACTAGTGAAGTTCCAAGATTAATTAGCTGAGATGATGGAAGTAAATGAAAATGTCATTTGTGTTATCAACAAAATTTGGTTTTCATTCTGAACAATCTGCGAATGGTGTCGTAACCCAAAGATTGCCTTATGATGCTAAACTCATATTAGAATTCCCATCATCATCACTTAAACGATTTACGAGTAAATTGTAATCACTAACAAATCCTGCTTTAGAGTCTTCATCAATACAAATGCTGCCTCTAAAACTGTGATTATTGATTAATATATTATTATAAACTGTGTTTCCGTTGATCCATTTACAATTAAAACAGCCCACCTTCCATCGGTTGGATGAACAATTGTGTTATTAAAAACTTTGTTATTCTTTGATCCTTCTGCGCCATCAATCTGGTACATTGCAATTCCGGTTGCATGATTATTATAAAGTAAGTTGTTAAAGATTTTGGAATCCTGAACACAATCCATATTTATTGCAGAGCCTCCGCCAACTCCGTTATCGTGAATAATATTTCCAGCAACAATTGCATTACTAATTATTCCATCATCGCCCATCGAAAGATCACCATTCATATGAATTCCGCAGCCATTATTAAAGAAAGTATGATTGTTTATAATCGTTGGTCTATCGCTGCTGTTGGAAACATAAATTCCGTGTTCGTCTTCGCTGTAAGAACAGGAATTATTTTCAATTATAATATCGTTAGTAAAACCGTAAAGATTCCCCCACTTAAAATTATTTGAGCAAGTATTGTTTTGATTTTAACAAAATCAGAAAGCACAATTCTTATTCCTGCACGTGGTTGATTGATAACATTAAATCCATATACTTCAATCCAATCCGCATCTTCAATATTGATTCCATCATTAGTAACAGGATTGTGAACATTAATTGTCACATTATTACTAACTGCTTTAAATACAATTGGCTGTGTTGATGTGCCGCTTGTTCGGATATCAAATCCAGTATAGCTTCCGGAAAGCACTAAAACAGAGTCACCCGCAGCGACAATATTTGACATATTCAAGCGTTGCGAATGCTGTGCTAGCAGTTAGTCCATCATTACTGTTATTTCCGTTTACTGAAACATAATATGTTGATTGAGAAAAGATAAGACTTTGTGTTAATAAACAGATGAATAAAAATTGTAAAAAGAATCGATACATATTGTTAGCCTTTTATGTTTCAATTCAGTTGACAATTTAAGTACCAGAGAAACGATGAAAATCAGAGAATCAAATTCTCATAAATTCCTTTTAATGATAGATTTCTGCGACAATCTTTTCGTC
>JADJIH010000012.1 GCA_016707115.1 Ignavibacteriales bacterium
TGGTAACGGTTATTTACTTTTTAACAATCATAAAGGTACAATGGTCGGATTAAGAAAAGTTGATCAGGTAGCTCAAGGCGATACAACAGTTTTTCATGTAAATATGCCGGACATTGATTCTATTTTGAAAAAAGCAAAAGACAATGGAGGCTCTGTAAAGAGAACTAAAACTGTTATTCCTGCAATGGGCTGGTATGCATTAATGAATGATCCTGATGGAAATACTTTAGGATTATACCAGAAAAGTTAAACTAAAAATTTAGGAGTAATGGAATTTCATTTTCATTACTCCAAATCCTCACACTTTAATTAATCTACAGCGATAATTTTAAAAGAATGCGTGATCTCAACTGATTTCTGAAGCATTGCTGTTACACTGCAATATGTAGTTTGTGATAATTCAATAGCTCTCTCAACATCTTTATCAGCTATATCTTTACCATAGAATAAAAACTCAATATGAATTTTAGTATAAACCTGCGGATGTGTTTCTTGCTGCTCTGCTGTAATATTAATTTCAAGATTATCTAACTTAATTCTCTTTTTCTGTAAGATTGCAACTACATCACTGCCTGTACAACCTGCAAGTGATAGTAGAATTAATTCTTTCGGACGAATACCTGAATTACTGCCATAAAAATTTTCTGGTCCATCCATTGTAATCCAATGGTTAGTATCTGTTTTACCTACAAATGTAATTCCACGTAATTGCTTTACGAACGCTGTTTTGGTTGCCATATTTTCCTCTAAAAATAAATTAAAAATTTTCTAATAGTCTGATGAACTATTTATTGTTTGGTTACAGCCATTTATTTAATTGCTAAAATATCCTGAATAATTGGTTTTAATCCTCTAAAAAATAGCTCAACTGCAATTACCATTACTATTAGACCCATAATTCTTGTAAGAACTTTATTTCCACTTTCTCCAAGAAATGCAATTATTTTTCTGGAACTAAGAAGAATTAAATGTGTTAAGCCCATAACAATAAATATTGATGCAATAAGTAAAGATTTGTGAGCTATATCAGGAGCATCATTCATCATAACTATAGATATTGTGATTACACCCGGGCCCGTTATCATCGGAACACCAAGCGGAGTAATTGCAAAATCTTTTGCTGCTTCAATAAATTCTTCGCCTTCAGATTTTATGCGTGTTAGTTTTCCTCTAAGCATATCATAACCCGAAAGAAAGAATAATATCCCTCCGACCACTCGTAATCCATTAACGGAAATGTTGAAAATATCAAAAATAAAATTTCCACCGAAAGTAAAAAGTAATAAAACTAGAAGTGCTGTTGAAGTTGCTTTAAGTGCGATTGCTGCAGCCTGTTTAGATGTCATTCCCGTTGTAAGAGTTGTAAAAACAGGAATAACACCCATCGGATTTATCATTGTAAATAATGATGTAAATGCAAGTAAAGCAAATTGTAAAATTGAATCCATATTAATTATTCTACTAAAATTAGTTTAATCCTAGTGCTATTGACTTAATTAGTTCCCACGCATCTTCAATATGTCTGCGCTCATGTCTTATACTTCCAATTGTTAATCTTATAACGAACTTGCCATTAAGTTTTGTATGAGATAAAAATAGTTTTCCTGATTCATTAATTTTTTCTAAAAGCATTTCATTCATTCTATTCAACTCATCTTCAGAAAAATTTCCGGGATTAAATCTAAAACAAACTGTTGAAAATGGAGTAGGAGCCATAATCTCAAAATCATTTTCTTGTTCTATCCAACTTCTTAATTCTTTTGCGAGATAGATATGATTCTTTATTCTTTCGGCTAATCCATCAACGCCAAAATATCTTATAATAAACCAAAGTTTTAATGAACGGAATCTTCTGCCTAGTTGGATTCCATAATCCATTAGATTTTCAACTTCACTATCCTGATTTGTTTTAAGATATTCTGCAGACAAACTGAAAGCACGTTTTAGAATATCAGGTTTGCGGGTAAAGTAAACGCTTAAATCCATTGGAGTAAACATCCATTTATGTGGATTTATCACTAATGAATCAGCGCGATTCCAACCTTTGGTAATCCATTTCATTTCGGGAATCATAGCAGTTACACCAGCATAAGCAGAATCTATATGCAGCCACAAATTATATTTCTCACAAATATCTGCTATAGCATCAACCGGATCCACACTAGTTGTAGATGTAGTACCAACTGTAGCAACAACACAAAACGGTTTGAAGCCTTTTGCAATATCTTTTTTAATTGCTTCTTCAAGTTTTTCGGGAATCATTTCAAACTTATCATTAACAGAAATTTTTCTAATTCCATCTAAACCAATTCCTAAGGTAAGCGCACCTTTATCAATAGAATTGTGTGCATGTTCAGAACAATACATAACTAATTTTGGAAGATCTGCTCTTCCGCTCATTCCCATTTCTCTGATTCCAAGATCAAGTTGTTCACGTGCAGAAGCGATTGCATGCATAGAACTTGTTGAAGCTGTATCGTAAATAATTCCCCAGTAATTCTCCGGCAATCCAACCATTTGCCTGAACCAGTTCATCATTGATTTTTCAAGCTCGGTAAATGCAGGAGAGGTTTTCCACAACATTCCATTTGCACCTAATGCAGCTGTAATAAGCTCGGCTAAAATTCCTGGTCCGCTTGAAGTTGAGTTGAAGTAAGCCATAAAACCTGGATGATTCCAGTGTGTGATTCCATCCATAAGAATTTTATCAATATCAGCTAAAACATTTTCTATTTCTTCGCCATTTGTTGGTGGAGTTTGTGGAATTCGTTTTAATATATCGCCCGGGTTTAATTGTGAAAGAGGTGGATACTTTTCAATATTGCTTAAATAATCAGCAATCCAATCCACAAGATTGTATCCGTTTTTTCGGAAATCCTCTGAGGACATATCGTTAAGATTGTTTTTCATAACTGTTGTGTCTTGTTAATAATTCAAAAAGTGAAACCAATAATTCTATGCGTAATTAACATTTCAAATCTAAGAAAAGAAATTATCTTTTATTACGAAACGATTTTTAATAAGTTGAATCATATAATCATAACTTTTATTGAAAAATGAAAAAAGCTAAAAGTATCCTTAGAGTTTTAACTTTCATTCTTATTATTAATTACTTAAATGGATGTTATGAACATTTTCCTTTGGATCAGGATTTAACAAGAACACAAAATACTTTTTTAAATCAGGATAGTGTAGAGGTTCAGTTTCCAAAAATCATTAAAGATAAAATAACAGTTTTGGCAATGGTTTATACTCATTGTCCTGATATTTGTCCGATGACGACTCACAATATGCATTTAGTTGAACAAAAACTTCCGGATGATTTAAAGGACAAAGTTAAATTTGTAGTAATTTCTTTTGATCCCAATCGTGATACACCAACTGTTTTAAAAAAGTTTGCTGAGATTAGGGATTTTTCTTTTGATAAGTGGACTTTGCTTTCCGGTGATGAACAAAACACAAAAGAAGTAATGTTAAAGTTTGGCATCAAAGCTATTCCTGCTGATTCTTCATACGATGCCGATGGTGAACTGAGTTACAATGTAATTCACACAGATAGGATTTCATTGATTGATCAGGAAGGAAAGCTTAGAAGCAATTACAAGGGCAGCACAGCTAATTTGGATATGATACTTGAAGACATTAAATACTTGAGTAATTAGCATGTCATCAAGAGGAGTTCGATTAGAACGACGAAGTGATCTCTTATTGAGATTGCTTCACTTGAAGACTCGCTCGCAATGACATTAAAAATATAAGGAGAATAAAATGAATGTATTATTGGCTCTATTACTAATCTTTTCTAATCCTTCTGAGAAGATAAAAATCGTCGATCCATGGATGAGAGTTGGTGCTCAGGGACAGGCAACTGGATTATTCTTTAAGATTGAAAATAATTCTGAAAAAGCTGATACTCTTTACAAAGTAGAGTTTGAACCAGCAGGTAAAATTGAAATCCACGAGACTTATGATGCTGGCGATGACATGATGGGAATGAGAGAAGTTGGGCAAATTGTCATTCCTGCAAAATCTTCATTTGAGTTAAAACCCGGAGCTCATCACGTGATGCTCATGAAATTGAAACAGGATATTAAGAAAGGTTACGTTGGAGAAGTTACTTTACATTTTAAGTCAGCCGGAAAGATTATGATAAAAGCTGAAGCTAAAGAGATGATGAAGAAGCAAATGATGGAGCACAAACACTAAAAATTAAACTCTTTAAAGTCTCTCCCTTTTTGAAAGGGAGAGACTTAGAGAGGGTTAAAAATTCATCTCACAAAAAATTCTGCAATAACTTTATTCCAGTTAACATCATTTAATTTTTCCAGTTGCCCTATAAATAAACCTTCTTCAAGATATTCATCCGCCTTCTTTTCAGATTTCATTATTTCTGTAAATACTGATTTAAACTTTTCAATATCTTCCTGGAAGAATGAAACTGCAGATTTTCCTATGTGCATCCCTTTAATTTCATTATCTAAATTTTCAGCATCAAGAGCACAAACCCAATTTCGTTCATACGGGGTAACATCTAAAGCCTCGATATTATCTTTTAGGATTGTGTTTATCTGAGATACTTTTCCGCTTACAGGAGAATTGAATGTAATACTTCTATTTCCTTGTTTAATTGTAAAAAGAGGCTGCCCGGCTTTTACATTCATTCCAAGGTTTGGCAGTTCAACAGAGTAAACGCGTCCTATTAACTTCTTTGCAAAATCATCAATTCCAATTTTAGCTATACCTGCTTGATTCATACTAACCCAAGTATGATTTTTAGCTATAAATACTCCACCAGGAATTGCGAACTCACCTTGTGTAAAATCATCTGAAGCCGGTACGTGAGTTATGTGTACTTTTGGTTTTAACTGTTTTTGAATTTTATCCTGACGTTTAATTAAAGACTTCTGCACAAACGCGATAAGTTCATCTTCGGTAAATGGTTTTTGAACATAATCCAAAGCACCGTATTTCATAGTTTCAACAGCAGTTTCAACAGAGGCATAACCAGTAATTATAATTACATCTATGTCAGGACGAAGATGTTTAACAGATTTACAAACCTCAACTCCATCCATTAATGGCATTTTTAAATCAGTAAATAAAAAATCGTAATGATGTTTTTGAATTAAACCAAGAGCTTCTTGTCCGGTTTCAACAGTATCAACTGAGTAGCCATCAAGTACAAGAATTTTTCTAAAACTACCAAGAATAACTTCTTCATCATCAACGCAAAGAATTTTTGCTTTAGGATTTTCTACTTCAGCACGTTTTAAAGTTTTAGCTTCATTCGTAAAATCAAGTTTTAAACTTTCGGTAAGAACGATCTCACGTTCTTTCTTTTGTTTTTGTTCTGTCATTCTTTTTCCAACCATTCGGATAACAATATCCGCAATGATGAAAATGACTACAGCTAATATGAATAGTGGCATGATTTTTCTCCTAAGTAATAATATTTTTTATTTCGTTTTTATTCATAGCAACTCAATTAAATTCTATCTGAGCTGCACGGAATTAAGTATTTAATTTCATATTCAATGTTAGCGGGAATAACCCGGTAAATCCAACCTTCAAAGTATGGATCCTTTTCAATTAGGCTAGGATTATTTTTTATTGTTTCGTTTACTTCAACAATTCTTCCGGATAGTGGTGCCAGTATTCTATGGTTTCTATCATTCGCACAAATAAACGAGGCACAACTAATTCCCTGTGCTATTTCATCTTCACGATTTAACAGTTCTATTTGCTGAATTGAATCGATGGTTTTCATATAGATATCGCACATCCCAACTAAAACTGTTCCTTCTCTTTCTTGAAACATCCAGGTTGAGTAGCCAAGTCTCAAATATTTTGATGGACATGCAACAAAAAGTATTTCATCATTTTTTTGTTGTTGAATTATTAATTTTTGTTTTCCCATTATCTTTTGAAAATTATTAACCCTGTAAACAGTGCTTAACAATTCGTCCACTGTAAATGGTTTTGGAATAAAACTTACAGCTCCTTTGTAAAGTGAATTAACTGCATTTTCAACGGTTGAGAAACCTGTTGCCATTATTAGAGCACTATCTTCTTTCTTTTTCTTAACTGCTTCAAGAATTTCAAATCCATCACCATCAGGCATCATAATGTCTGATATGATGATTGGGTAATGATGGTTTGCAATTTTTTCTAACCCTGTTTTTGCGTTAAGTGCAACATCAACCGAGTAATTATCAAGAGCACAGATTTTTACAACAGCATCAACAATCACTTGTTCATCATCAATTACTAATATATCTGCGTTCTTTTTCATTTAACTAAATCATCTATTTTGAATAAACGGAATGCGAATTGTAAAGGTTGTTCCTTTTCCTAAATCACTATTTACAGTTATCGTTCCGTTATGATTATCAATAATTCCCCAAATCACTGCAAGTCCAAGTCCGTTTCCTTTTTGTCCTTTGGTTGAAAAGAAAGGATCAAATATTTTTGGTAAATCTTCGTTGTTAATTCCACTACCTGTATCTGTAACTTTTATTTCAATGTATTCCTTTAATCCGGCTGAATCAACAGAATCCCATTTTTCCCAATTACTACCTTCTGAAGAGCAAACCTCATAAATTCCTTCACCACTTATTTCAAATGCTAAAATCGGTGCTCCGCATTTTGGACAGGTTTTATTTTCCAGTACTAAAGAATTATTACAATCCGGGCATACATATTTTGCATCTTTACCGATTTTAAATCCAACATCAAAGTTATTTCTGTGTTTACCATAAACCGGATCAAGATGAACCATACCTTCCTTACCATCTGATACAACTTTTACTTTTAAAGAAGGCATTCCATCAATCTTATAATCATTATCTATAAGGCTATGTCTTTTTCTGCAAGTTGCTTTTTTAATTTGTGTTGTACCAAAAGGGGTTAAAGAAATTTTTTGTGTTGTTAATGTAATTGTTCCGCCGGTATTCCCAATTGCATCACATGCATTTACAAATAAATTAATAAACACTTGTTCCATTTGATTTGAATCAACGGTAATCTTCGGAAGATTATTATCAATTTGCTTTACAATTTTAACTTTGTTTATCGAAAGCTGATTATCAATAACCGCAACCGCTTTAATAATTATTTCATTAATATCTGCATCAATTTTTTTAGGAACAGATTGACGAGCAAAATCAAGCAAGCTTTTTACAATTTCTCTACTTCTTATTGTTTCTCGCACAATTACTTTTAGATCTTCCTGAAACTCGGGATTATCTTTCGTTCTCTTTAATAGAAAACTGCTGTATGTCAATACACCTGTTAACGGATTATTAATTTCGTGAGCAACACCGGCAGCCAATCTTCCTAATGAGGCCATTTTATCAGATTGGAATAATTGCATTCTGGCTTCTGCTAATTTCTTGGTCATATTATTAAATGATGTACCAAGTTTTCCGATTTCGTCTTCGCCCATTTCTTTGATTGTATAATTGAGGTTTCCCTGGCTTACTTGTAGTGTTCCGTTTAGCAAATCATTAACCGGTCTGGAAACCCAACGACGGATAAAAAATGCAATCAATAATCCTAATGCTATAATTGCGATTATTGAAAAACCAACAATTTTCCATTCACTGTTTAAAATTGCTTTATCAACTTCCGCAAGTGAAATGGATACATCTAATACACCCAACACTTTTTGATCTTTTGGATGTGCATGGCAATCAGAATTCCAGCAGGATTTTTCGTTGTAGATCGGAGTGATTATTCCAATTACACGATTTGAATCCGGATGAACTCTAAATATTCTTGTTCGTTCAGTTATAGAAATCTGTTCAAGAGGCTTATCTTCAGCATGGCAAGCGTAACAGCTCTCCTCACGTTTGTCAACCATTTTATTAATATAGGTGGAATCAGAGGAATAAATTATTTCCCCAAATTTATTAATTATTCTAACATCACGAATTTGAGGTTGCGTGCCAATTGAATTTATTGTTTGTTGGATTCTATCACGTTGATTTAACATCATATCAAATCTTGTACTTGATACAACAGTTTCTCCAAGCTGATTTGCATGACGTTCAACTTCAGATATTAAATTGCTGCTTTGCGATTTGACATTGAAGTACGCAAAAACTCCAATGATTATCAGAGTAGTAAATGCGACAACAAATATTAAACGGAATCCAATTTTATTAAACATTGATATAAATTAAATTATTTTCACTATTTCGCCATTAATCGTGACGAATAACTAAAGTCCATTCCACAAGCAAAAATAGTTATTGCAAACGAGTCCTCGAGTGAATCAATCTATTAATCTATAGTATCACCTTTAGATTGCTTCGCTCCCAAATCATCGCTCACAATGAAATTGCTATATTACTTACCAACCACCTTTCCTGGTTTTTGTTTTGGAAAACTAAAATCTTCATGGCAGCCATCGCAAGATGGTTTTTTACCATAATTATTTTCTGTATGACAATCTTCACAACTCAATTCTGAGTGCATTTCATCAAGTTGTAAACCGGTTACAGAATGTTTAAAGTTTTCGCTATTCCAACCTTTATGACAACCAGAACACTTATTATCTACTTTTTTGTATGGAAGTTTTGAACCGTGACATTTTGCACAGGATAAATTAATATGATATTTATTCAATGCCCAGCCTGTTTTCTTACCATGATCAAAAGGTTCAAGTGTTTTTTCGTTATGGCATTTGCTGCAATTTTCAGATTTACTATGACAGCTTATGCAGTTTTTATGTTGATCTTCAAATGTCTTTTTAGTTATAACTTTCTGATTTTTATTCTTATCAGTTTTATTAACATCGTGACATTTAATACAACTTTCATGTTTATGGCAGGTTGTGCAGCTTAATCCAAATTTCTTAGTATGATCATCATGGTAAAATGTAACGAATTTTCCTTTATCAGATTTAGTTTCATAAACTAATTTTGTTGGTTCAAGAATTATCGGATGTTCCTTGCCCGCATATTTCTTTTGCAAACTTTCATTTTTAACATCCTTCAAATCTTTCTTTGGTGTATGGCAGGTATTACAGCCCGTTTCATGACTCCATTCCCGATGGCAATCCATACACTGTCTGTGGTATGCTCCTTTTAAATCTGGAATGCTAACGTCTTCACGTTTCCTTGAAGTTTCATGACAGCTATTACATTTTAATATTGGTCCCGATGTATTATGATGATGACATCCTTCGCATCCACCGCCCATGTTAGACATTTGCGCATGAAGCTTGTGAGAAAAATAAACCGGTCCATATCTATCATTTAGTTCATTGATTGTAATAAGTTCAGGAGTTTCTTCTGGCTTTTGATATACTGTTGCTATTTTTTCTCTTGGGCAGATAACAAAACAAGGATCACTTTTTGTTGGAACATCACACGAGTGACAAGTTTTACAACTAATGTTAAGCTTCGAGTGATCTTTACCCGGACTTTGTTGTGCGTTAATCGAAATAACAAAAAATATTACAATAAATATCGCAAATAACTTTTTCATTACTTTACTCCTCTTATTGTGTATTTAGATTGAGGAGCGGTTTGTTTGCCAGGCAAACTGATAACCGGAAAATTAAGAACAATAAATCTGTATGCTAGTACCAGCATTGCAACAAATCCTACAGTAACAGAAATTTCACCAAATGAGGGGAAGTATGATTCTGTGCTGTAAGGCGGAGTGTACGCAACTACAAAATTGTTAATTCTATTTAACAGCACACCAAATACAACTAATGCTGAAGCTATAAAAAAGTAATGGAGGCGATTTTAATACTTTTGCAGATAAAAACATTCTTAATGGAATTATTACTCCGAATAACATCTCAATTGTAAACATTATGCTTGCAGTATTAAATTCTCCTAAGTAAACAAATGTTTCGCGAATGAACATATCTCCTATTTTAGCAGCAAGATAAATTCCAAGCAATGGTGCGATCATCGATCCTAATTTTGATAAAATATGCATTTCAGGTTTTAAACCAAGTGAGCGTGATGCATTAATGATTCAAATATGACCATAGGAAATCCAACTGCAACTGCAGATAATAAAAATAATAATGGAAGCACAGGCGTCTGCCACAATGGGTGCATCTTTGGTCCGGCAATTACCATTAATGTTCCTAAAGAAGATTGATGAAGTGAAGAAAGAACCACTCCTGCAATAATAAAAACAAACATGGTTTTTGAAAGACCGCGATCAAGTAAACGTAAGATTTTATCGATTATTTTATTCAGACCTGAAAGAAACCCAGGCAAATTAACTTTGCCGATAAATCTCTCAGTAACTACAGGAAGAAATTCGATATATAGGACAGTAAGATAAATCATTACGCAAATACCAACTTCAAAAAGTGCTGAGTTGCCATTCCACATTACAAGCGGATGCCAGATGAAATACCACCTTCCGATATCAACAAAAACTCCCATAGCAACAAAAGTATATCCAAGCATTGCTGTTAACAAAGCAGGGCGTATAATGGCGTGATATTCATCTTTGTGCATTATGTGCCCGAGAGCAGCTGTTGTAAAACCGCCAGCAGCTAAAGCAACTCCGGCAGCAACATCAACCCCGATCCATAATCCCCACGGGTATTGATTATTTAAATTTGTAACTGCTCCGATTCCAAAAAAGAATCTGCCCATTAAAAAAACTAAACCGTTTAATGCAATAATAATTAAGGCAATAACGCCGGGAGTAAAAAATTTATGCTTGATTGGAACCGGATTATGTAATTCGTTACTCATTTATTTTATCTCCTCATCTAATTCTTTGCGTCGCTTAGAAATCCACATAATTCCTCCGAGTAATGCATATAATGATACTGGTGGAACAAAGTATGCAAAGATTCCATGTTGTATTGATTCTGAAACACCAGGTGCAGGTTTTTGTCCAAGTTTGGGGAAATCCAGCTCAGCAAATTCTTTATTTGCTAAATACATCCATGATGTTCCTCCAACTTCATATTCTCCAAAAATATGATCAACATATCGGTCAGGATTTCTTTTAATTCTATCGCGTGCAATCTTAACCAATTCAGTTCTTGTTCCATAAGTGAGTGCCTCGGCAGGACAAATGTTTACGCAAGCAGGAAGTTTTCCTTCTTTAGTCCTTTCAAAACAAAAATCACATTTCATGATCTGAGGATTGAGTGCTTTTTCATATTCAAATGCCGGCACTTGAAAAGGACAAGCTGCCATGCAATAACGGCAACCGATACACATATCTGTGTCCCATGTAACTGTACCGTTTTCGTGTTTTTCAAAAGCTCCAACAATGCAAGCGGAAACGCATGCAGGATGATCGCAATGCATACATTGTACTTTTACATCCAGCGGTAAATTTGAATTTTTTCCTGGAGAGTATTCATTAATAACTGTTAATGCAGTATGATCAGGTCTTCTTTTTGTTTCTAAAACTTTTCGATCTTCATAGGAATCTAAATTTCCAGAAGGTAAATTATGAGCTTCCTTGCATGCCCACTCACAGTTTCTGCAGCCGACACAAACAGTTGTGTCAACTAGAACCCCCATTCTATCTTCAGATAAAATATTTTTAGGACCAGCCTTTGCCGTTGATGAAAGTCCAGTAACACCAGCACCAATTAAAGCGGTAGATTTGAGGAAATCTCGGCGACTTTTGCCAGACATTTTCCCCTCCTTTCAAAAAATTTCCAAAATTATAAAAAGATGTTAAAATCTGATTAAAATATGGATACAAAATCATACCATCTTTTAAGAAAAAAATAATCTTATGGAAAAGTTAGAATTTGTTTCAATCAGCAAGAGTTGCAAAGCAGAAATGATTTACAACTAGAATTTTAACTATTATAAATTCTCATTGATGGTAAGTAAAAAGGTTTTTTTTTTATGATAGAGAATAAATTGAAGTCTATTAAAACTTGTCAATTAAATAATATTTACGAATGGCAATTTAGGATCAAACCTTAAAACAGACTAAAATGCTAGTGTGAAATGTTATGAATTCTTCCGCATTTAGGACAGGTTACTGAGCTACTTTTAAAATCCGGCGGTACTTTTATTTTGATTCCACAAGTACAATTGATAAAAAGAAAATCATTAAGCTTCATCATTAAATCACCAACTTCCCTTTTAACCTGCTTATCAGTTTCAAATGAAGTTTGCGAAAGTTCCGAATCTCTTAATGAAATTTTTGATGAATCAGTTAATCCCGATTGTGGAATTAATCCTGAGGTTTTTCCTTTTACAGAATTAAAAGCATTCTGATAGTTAGCATAATTAACACCTTGAGTCATTGAACGTAAAATATTAATTCTTTCTGTTATCGGTGGATGCGTACTTGTAACGTTTGAGAGCTGCATTCCTTTTTTCTTTAATGGGTTGATAATGTACATCGGAGCGGTAACTTTATTTGCAGTTTTAAGATCTAGATTTGAACCGGAAATCTTTTCAAGTGCTGAAGCTAATCCATCAGGATATCTTGTTAATCTAACTGCAGATGCATCAGCCAGATATTCTCTTTTTCTTGAAATAGCAAAGTAAAGAAGCTGAGCCATTATCGGACCAAGAATAGCCAAAGCGATTGCAAGCACCAGAATAATGATTTGTGCCTGTCCACCTTTATCTGATGATTTAGATTTGTATCTGGAACCGCCGCCAAACCATAAACTTCTCGTAAAAACTTCAGCCATTAAAGTAATTGCACCGAGCATCATTCCTGCGAATGTCATTACTAAAACATCACGATTTATAATATGTGACATTTCATGCGCAACAACACCTTGAAGTTCATCACGATTTAAAGTTCCTAATAATCCTGCAGTAACTGCAATAGCAGAATTTTCGGGTTTAATTCCCGTTGCAAAAGCATTTGGTGCAGCATCAGCAATAATATAGATTTTTGGTTGATGAGGCAGGTTTGCTGCAATTCTCATTTCCTCAACAACATTATACAATTGAGGATGAACATCTTTTGTAACTTCTTTTGCACCGCTAACAGCAAGTAGAATTTTACTTCCGGCAAAGTAACTTACCATTGATAAAATTCCCCAAAGCATCAGCGCAAAGAAAATACCAAGAAAGCCTCCGCTTTCAGGTTCATAGAAACTACCAAAAGTAAAACCTATCAGGATGAGAAGTAATCCCATCCCGATAAAAATAAAAATTGATTTTCTTCTGTTGGCTTGTATCAGTTCCCACATCATAAACAAAAATATCCTGTATTAAGAAAAACTAACTTTTGGGACTGCTTTTTCTGTCTTGTCTTCAATCTCAAAGAATTCTTCTTCTTTAAAGCTGAACATTCCTGCTACGATGTTTGAAGGAAACATCTGAATTTTATTATTAAAAAATAAAACCTGATCATTATAAGCCTGGCGTGCAAAAGAAATTTTATTTTCTGTAGATGTTAATTCTTCCTGCAATGCTAGAAAATTTTGATTTGCTTTTAAGTCTGGATAATTTTCAACCTGCACACGCAATTGACCAAGAGCACCGCTTAACAAACCTTCAGCAGCAGCTTTTTCACCAACAGTTCCGGCATCCATAGCCTGACTGCGGTACTTAGTAATGTTTTCCATTACCTGTCGCTCGTGAGTCATATAACCTTTTACGGTTTCGATAAGATTAGGAATTAGATCGTGTCTTCTTTTTAACTGCACATCAATTTGTGACCATGCATTTTTAACACGGTTTCTTAAACCAACTAATGAGTTGTATATCGAGACGAAGAAAAAACCTATGACTACAACAATTACAATGAAAACTATGAAGAAAGTCATTATGCCTCCTTTAATATATAAGTATGAGATTTCGTTTTATGAAAAACATAGATTTAGTTATTCACCAAACAATTCTTTTAACATTTGGATTATTCTACTGTTATGTTCTTCAGCAGATATTAATATTGATTTCAATTCACCGTTATCAAACCAAACACCATGGTCATCAACACATTTATCTATAATTATTCCAGTGTTTTCAAATTCAACTTTATCCATTTTCTTTTTACAATTGGGACATCTTCTTTTTATCTCATCAAAATCATTTTTAACTGAAAATGATTTTGCAATTTCTTTTTGATCCGCATTTGTAAATATCAAATCCAATTCGCCATTATCCAGCCAGATGCCTTTGCAAGCAGTACAATAATCAATCTCAACTTGATTAAGCTCTAAAATAACCATTGGATTTTTACAAGCGGGACAATTCATAATTCTAAAATTTTGTGTATGTGAAATTGCGAAGAAATAATATCATATAAAAACAGAAGAAACAATATTTATTAAGTATTTAATTTTCGAGTGGTTTAAAAAATAGAATAGTAATATCATTTTGCATATAAATGGTTCTAACTATATAATTTTAATATAATATTTGAATTAATTTTCGAAGTTTATTATTAAAACCGTTTAATCCACTTACGATTTAAGTTAAATACTTTCGGATAATCATACATTGAACACACACCGATTAGAGATGAGTACGGATTAAATGAAAAAGAGAAAATCATCCCACCCCAGCTTGGATTAAAATTTGCAACTTTTTCAAAATCACTAGTCCTAAAAATTGCAAAATCTGAATTTCCAGCAACTATAAATCTCTGATCCGGACTAATTTCTATCAATGAAGCATTTAAGTTAATTACTTTAACTAATGATAACGTTTGTAAATCCCAAATCTCTAAAGGTCCATATCCATAGTTAGTGCTTATTGAGGCAACTATATATAAATATTTCTCATCGTCACTTAGTACAAAAGAAGCAACACCATACTCTTGTGGATCTATTAAATTAATTATATTTCCACTTAAAGCATCCAGAATGAGTATTTGAGTCCCTGTGTTACAATATATTTTGTCACCATTATAATTGAACTTTGCATCATAGATCTGAGAAATATTTTTTGACCATATAGAGTTGCCTGTTGATAAATCTACCAACCTAAGTATCTGATTGTTTTCATCCCAGATAAATATTTTCAATCCGTCAGGGGCAAACGAAAATCCAGTGGATGGGAAATTAATGACCTGATCAATGTTTAATGAATTAACGTCAACTATAGAAACTGGGTTAGCAGAGCTCCAGTTATCTAGTATTCCTAATTTCGTTCCATTAGAGTTAAATTCTATAAAGTTCTGGGCAAAATTTGTTGTTCGATATTCAAAAGTCGTAATATCATAAAAACTAATATTCTCTACACAAGCACCAATTGCCAATAAATTGCTTTTTGGCGAAAATCGAGTTGATTGAGTTGCTAGGTGAGTATTTGATTGCCAATTTAGATAAATTTCTATTCCAAAGATTGTAGATATTGTTGTATCGCATCCAGCTTGATAGTATGAATTAAATGCTGTTACGCTAAACTCATAAACAATATTTGTATCCAAATCTGTAACAATAAACAGATTAATATCTTTTCCAACATTTCCAATAACTTCAAAATTACTTCCTGGTATATTGGGTTTACGCATTTTTATTATAAACCCATCTTCTATAGTATTGCTATCAATCCAACTTAGTTTTAAACTCCCTGTATTTTGATGAACTACTGAAAGTGAGGTAGGCTTACTAAAAATATCGTGAGAATACCTAACCACTTCCGAATATGAATAATTATCGTTTGATGAAATCGTTTTTATTCTATATTCATAGTGTGCATTTAAGGAGGGAATAAAACTATCAAAGTAACTTGTAGAGTTGGCAGGAACTTCTCCTACTTTGATAAATTCAACGCTCGGTGCATCTCTTCGCTCTATTTCAAAGATTGATTCGCCATTACTATTATCAGACCAAGTTAATTCAATTCCCATGTCAACAAAAATAAATTTTAATGATAAACTATCTATAGCTGTAGGTTTATAGTTATTACTTTTGGGATCATGAGGATTAAAATACTCTGGTTCTAAACTCTCTGTACAAGAATTGAACATTAATAAAATTATAAATATGGAGAGTAATAAATATTTAAGCATAATACATCTTGTTATTTTAATGGATATTTAATTTCTAACTGAGGTGTATTTATTCCAAGATTATGATTGTTCACTTCAATCAACTCCATATCAAATCCTTCTGTGTGGAAAACAAAAGCATCCAATACATTCAGTAAGTATGCGCCTATAAAACAACCTAAGTAAATATTTTTTTTATCTGCTGAAGAATTGACATCGTTTAATGCTTGTTCCATTACTGTTCTTAATTGAATTGCATCATTTTCATTTTTAGCATCCATATAGTTTACTTTTGCAGAATTATAACTATCATACTTTTCCTTGTAATTACTATTCTCATTAAGAAATAAATACCCAAAAGCTACATTTGTTAAAAAATATAGCACACCTTTTATTTGGGCATCATCTGTAAATTGTCCAGAACCGGGGATGATCATTGATTCTAACATATAGACTGGTGTAAAGTAATCAGTTTTGTATACAACAGAATAATATTTTTCCGGTTCAATTTTGAAATATCTTGAAATCGATTTTTCATTTTTCCAGCTTGCTTCAAATGTGGAATTGCCTATTTCAGTTTTGACAAATTGCTTATCGTCATTAAGTACCTCAATCCCATTAACTTTTAAGTTGATATCTAATCCATTGACATTTGAATTAACAAATCCATACTTGTATGTCAGATTATAATTCCATTTGGTTTTCTTTCTTTGAAAATTAAATTTTCTTTCATATTTGATATAATCATCTTTTTCAATTTTAATTTCATGCAATCCTAGAGGAATGATTAGATCATAAATTGGTGTTGTACCAACTAGGGAATCATTAAAATAAACAAATGCATTATCCGGCTTTGTTATGATTTCTAAAATAGAATGATCGGCATTAAATAGAGGATATATTACCAATTCGCCCCCGTTATAATGAACGGTTTCAGAGAATGAGTTTTTATCATCAAGTTTTATAAGAAACGCAAGTTTACCAGGTGACTGATTTTTAAGAGTAAAAGGGGTTTTGCCGATTAAAGAACTATTTAAAAATACTTCGGCACCTGATGGATCAGAATTGATAGTTATAATATTTATTAACGAATCATTTTCTTGGGAGTAGATGTTACTAATTAGGACAATAAAGCATAAAAAAAGAATGAACTTAAAAAAAATATTATTCTTCACTTGAAAGTCCCCTATCAAAAGAATGGTCAATAATTTTATTTAGTAATAATTCTAAAGTAAAATTAGTAAAGAAAATTGTAAACAAAAATGAATGACTATATAAAATAAATGTATTCTAAAGTGTGTCTCAATATTTTTTCAGCTCTTTTATTTCAAATGCTTTCCCGCTTTGATGTATGGTTCAAATCTTTCAAAAATAAAAAGTTCCCATACCTTTTCTACAATTGCAGGCATTCCTTCTTCCATTTCACCGGAACCGTGAACAGAAACTTTCATTAATGTTGAATCTTATACTTTTTATATACCACAACTTGATTGGTTTCAATAAATATCAGAAAAACACGACTTCCGTACAAATGTAAAATAAAGTTTAGTTACCTGTCACTTTATTCCGTGTCATAACACTTAATGATAGAACGAATAAAAATAATAACTCAACAAACAAAGGAGTCAGTCATGTTAAAGCACATTTTATTTTCGCTGTTTCTATCAGGAACAATTTTATTAACCGCTTGTTCTGAAAGCTCAACTACAGCACCAACAAGTGGCGGGCAGGATGATGTTATTTCAAAAACTACCACAATGACAAAAGGCAGCGGTTCAGTACTTTCAACTGTAAAGAATGATGATACACAACATTGGGAAGTTAGAGTTGATATGCTTGGTGATGGCGGCATTGTAAAATTCGAGTATCAATTAAACTCAAATGAATTAAGAGAAGTGAAAGGTTTGTCATCATCATTTGAGTATGAAATTGAACCGGGAAATGGATTGATAAATTATTCAACTGCAAAAAGTATCGCGCTTGGTGCGGTTAACGGAAATATTATCGAATGGAAACTTGAAAAAGATCTAAGTGACAATATGTGGCAGTACAGGTTTGAAATTGGTACCGCAGAGGTACGAATAAATGCAGCTAATGGTAATATCGTAAGAATTAAAAACTAAGCCCTCCACCTAAGAGATGTTAAGTAAAAACTTAACATCTCTTATCCATAAATTTCAAACAATCATAATTTTTCCATTCCCAAATTAACCCCATTTACTTATCTTTTCGGCAACATTTTTTAATGATTTTTAACAAGGATTTGTTATGATGAAAAAAATTCTTCTCACGGTTTTTATTGGTGCAATTTTAGTTTTTACTAATGAAACTTATTCCTGTACAAATTTTATTATCACAAAAGGGGCAAGTGTTGATGGCTCAGTTATGATTTCTTACACTGCTGATTCTTATGAAGCATACGGTGAACTTTATCATTACCCTGCTGCGATTTATCAAAACGGAGCCTGGTTAGAAATTTACGAATGGGATACAGGAAAATATTTAGGAAAAATTCCACAAGCTTCGGTTACTTATAATGTAATCGGAAATATGAATGAACATCAAGTTGTTATCGGTGAAACTACTTTTGGCGGAAGAGAAGAACTTGGCACACCAAACGGAATTCTTGATTACGGAAGTATGATTTACATTGCATTACAACGAAGTAAAACTGCAAGGGAAGCAATTAAGGTTATGACTGATCTTGTTAGTGAGTATGGTTATTACAGCAGCGGCGAATCATTTTCAATTGGCGATGCAAATGAAGCTTGGATTCTTGAGTTAATTGGTAAAGGTGAAGGTAACAAAGGGGCTGTTTGGGTAGCAGTAAAAATTCCGGATGGAAATATTTCTGCTCATGCAAATCAATCGCGCATAACAACTTTTCCATTAAATGATTCTGAAAATTGTTTGTACTCACCTGATGTAATTTCTTTTGCACGAGAGAAAGGTTATTTCTCAGGTAAAGATTCTGAGTTTGATTTTTCAGCAGCTTATGCTCCATTAGATTTTGGTGCAATTAGATTTTGTGATGCACGAGTTTGGTCTTTATTTAGAAGATGTAACTCAAGTATGGAAAAATATATTTCATATGTTAAAGGCGAATCTTTAGAGAGAATGCCGTTATCTATAAAGCCTGATAAAAAATTATCTGTGCACGATGTTATGGGTTTAATGCGTGATCATTATGAAGGAACTGAACTTGATATGACCAAAGGAATCGCAGCCGGTCCTTATCAAATGCCTTACAGATGGAGACCATTAACGTGGAAATACAACGGTGAAGAATATTTTCATGAGCGTCCAATTTCAACTCCACAAACCGGATTTTCATTCGTGTCTCAGGCACGTGCTCATTTACCTCGAGAAGTTGGCGGTGTTTTTTGGTTTGGTGTTGATGATACTTACTTTACTGTTTATACTCCAATGTATGCTTCGATGACAAAAACACCATCCAATTATTCTAAAGGAGTCGGTTCTTTATCTCAGTTTACCTGGGATTCGGCGTTTTGGGTTTTTATTTCGTTGCAAATTTTTCTTATCCAAGATATTCAATTGTTATTGATGATGTGAAGAAAACACAAAATGAAATTGAAGGAAAATATTTTGCACAACAGGAAAACATTGAATCAACAGCTTTATCACTTCTTAAAAATTCTAAAGGCGAAGCAATTGAGTATCTTACAAACTATTCTGTTTCATCCGCTGAACAAACTTATAAAACATGGAAACAGTTTGGCGAACATTTGATTTTGAAGTATATGGATGGATTATCCAAAACTGAATTTTTTAAACCCAAAAATATTGGATATCCTGAAGAGGTTAAGAAAATGATTGTTGATGAATCCGGCGAATCTTTAAAGATGAAGAGCATAATAACTGATCAGACATATTCTTACAACGAGAGTGTTAAAAAAGCTGATGAACTACTTAATGAAAAAAAATATGATGAGGCAAAGTCATTTTATGAAAAAGCTTTGGTAATCAAACCAAATGAAAATTATCCAAAAGAAAAATTGATAAAATAAATTCAATACTAAGTTCAATTGAAGAATTACATAAAAACACATTTTAACAAATAAATATAGAATCATTATGAAAGAGCAAACAAACCCTGAAATAACTTTTGAAAGTGAAATAAAATTTCTTGATCTTATTTATACAGATATGTTAGAATCAATTCATCAAAAACCTGATGAAAATGATATTGAAGCCTTATGAGGCTGTATATGGATAACATCTGGGGAGTTTTCAATCGCACTGTATTTCGAGTTACCGAAATAAAAAATAGCCTCCAGAAAAATCAAAAGCTTATTCACGAAACCTGGAATCCGCCAGCCTAAAAATTCAATTCAGTTGTCATTCCCACGAAAGTGGGAATCCAACTCTACTAGATAAATGGATTCCCGTTTACACGGGAATGACAATTAAGAATATCCATTATTTTAGACTTACATTTTTAATCATTTCATTCTCTCTTTCGCTCCAAATTTTGTAGTTTTGATACGCACATTTTTAGAATTTAGGAGTTACAATGGCTCAAGAAGTAAAACTCGGTGATAAACCTGATCTAATAAAAGATTTTCCAGTTCTTAGTTTTGATGATTGGAAAAAACAGGTTGAAAAAAGATCTCAAAGGCGAATCATTCGATAAAAACTTATCACAAAAACTTATGAAGAAATATATCTTCAACCACTTTATACATCAAACGATATAAAAGATCTTCCGCAAATAAATAATTTACCCGGCTTTCAAAATTATCTTCGCGGTAGTAATGTTTCCGGATATACTTCCAGAAGTTGGGAGATTGCACAAGAGTACAATCAATCACTTCCGGAAGATTTGAATGAAGCTTTGCGCTCTGATCTTAAGCGTGGACTGAATTCTATTAATATCGTTTTAGATAATCCTACCCAGCTTGGAATTGATGCAGATCAATCTAAAACAGGAGAAGTTGGAAAAGATGGATTATCGATTTCCGGTGTTAGAAAAATGCAAGTTTTGTTTAAAGATATTGATCTAACAAATCAGCCAATAAATATTTCCGGTGGTTTTCATCACTTCCAATCACACTTCTTTTACAGCTTATGCAAATGAAACTAGAACTAGTTTAATGAATATTAAAGGATCAATCACTTCTGATCCTTATGAATATTTATTAACTAAAGGTGATTTACCAATTTCATTAAAGCAAATTTTTGATGAGATGAAACTTGCAACGGAATTGATGATCAAATCAAACTCACCAATAAAAACAATCGGAGCAAGTGGATTACCATTTAATAATGCTGGTGCAAACGCTGTTCAGGAATTAGCATTTACACTCGCAACCGCAGCCGAATATTTAAATGAAATGATTGAACGTGGATTAAAAGCTGATGATGTTGCAAAAAGAATTAAATTTACATTTGGAATCGGATCATTCTACTTTATGGAAATTGCAAAACTTCGTGCTGCAAGATTATTATGGAGTAAAATTCTTGAGGCTTATATCATAAAAGAAGAAAATCAAAAAATATTTATTCATGGTAAAACTTCGCAATTCAATCAAACTTATTTTGATCCTTTTGTAAATTCACTTCGCACAACAACAGAAGCATTTTCCGCCATTGTTGGTGGAGTTGATTCGATTCAAACAAATCCTTACGATGAATCTTTTAATGATTCTGATGATTTTTCAAGACGACTTGCACGCAATACGCAGATTATTCTTAAAGAGGAATCACATCTTGAACAGGTAATTGATCCAGCTGGTGGTTCTTACTTTGTAGAAAAGTTAACTGATGATATTGCAAATGCTGCCTGGAAATTATTCCAAACTATTGAAGAAAAAGGTGGAATGTTAAAAGCTATTAAATCAGGATTTGTTCAAGATGAAATTGCAAAAGTTGCTGAAACAAAAAAGAAAGATTTTGCAAAACGTAAATCAGTTTTGGTTGGAACAAATATGTATGCAAATCCAAAAGAAGAGATGCTTGAGATAAAGAATAAAGATCTGAATGCAGTTTATAAAAAACGTGTTGAGTACATTCAGAAATACAGAGTTAACGGCGATAACAAAAAACATAATAGTATTCTGGATAAACTTCAGAAAATTGCTGATACAAAATCTTATGAATTAATTGACAGTGCTGTTGATGCATTTCTTGAAGGTGCTTCACTTGGAGAAGTATCTAAGTCAATTCGTGCTTCTGGAGAAAAAGGATTTTCTGTTAATCCATTAATTCAATTTCGACTTTCAGAAATGTTTGAAGAATTGAGAATAGCATCTGAAAATTTTAAAAAGAAAACTGGAAGCAAGCCAAAAGTATTTCTTGCAACAATGGGTCCACTAAAACAGTTTAAAGGAAGAGCAGATTTCTCTCGTGCTTTTTTTGAAGTTGGCGGATTTGAAATAATCTATCCAAATGGATTTGCAACCACTGATGAAGCTCTTAAATCAGCAATTGATTCAAAAGCTCAAGCTGTAGTTATTTGCTCAACTGATGATACATATCCGGAACTTGTTCCTGCAATCGTAAAAGGAATAAAAGAAAAATCAAAAGATGTTGCAGTCATACTGGCTGGTTATCCAAAAGATCAGATTGAAGAACATAAAAAATCAGGAGTTGATGATTTTATTTATCTCGGAGCAGATGCGCATCTAGTCTTGAGTACATTGTTGAAAAAAATTGGAGCTATTGCTTAGATAATGTTCGAGGTTAAATGCTCATTTTCAATGGAGGAAGAAGATGGTAAGATTATAATTAATATTTTTTTGGTGTGGGCTGGGTTTTTTGTTAAATAAAATTTAATTAATTTTTTTATTGAGGAGGGGGTTAGAGTAATTATTTAAACAAAATTGATGAACTAATTAAATTATTAACGGGATTGTTAAGAAACTCAATCAATTTTAAACATTGAAATTAAATCTAAAATCAAAAAGGTTTCCAAAAAGAGTGGGAAGAAAAGTTTAAACAGGAAACAGGAAAATCTGTTGAAGATTTTATCTGGGAAACAATGGAAAAAATTCCTGTTAAACCACTTTACACAAAAGATGATTTAAAAAATCTTGAACACAAAGATTATTTTTCTGGTCTTCCTCCCTTTTTGCGCGGACCTTATTCGACAATGTATGTTCAGCGTCCTTGGACCGTAAGACAATACGCAGGATTTTCTACAGCTGAGGAGAGCAACGCATTCTATCGAAGAAATCTTGCTGCCGGACAAATGGGTCTTTCTGTTGCATTCGATCTTGCAACTCATCGTGGTTACGATTCTGATCATCCAAGAGTTGTAGGTGATGTTGGAAAAGCCGGAGTTGCAATTGATTCTATTGCAGATATGAAAATTCTATTCGATCAGATTCCACTTGATAAAATGTCTGTATCAATGACGATGAATGGTGCAGTTCTTCCTGTGCTTGCATTTTATATTGTTGCTGCTGAAGAACAAGGTGTAAAACATGAACAGCTTACAGGAACTATTCAGAATGATATTCTAAAAGAATACATGGTGCGTAACACTTACATTTATCCGCCAGAAGTTTCTATGCGAATCATTGCTGATATATTTATGTTCACAGCTAAGAACATGCCTAAGTTTAACAGCATTTCAATTTCAGGTTATCACATGCAGGAAGCTGGTGCCACTGCTGATCTTGAAATGGCTTACACACTTGCTGATGGATTAGAATATGTTCGCACAGGAATTAAAGCCGGAATGGACATCGATGAATTTGCACCACGTCTTTCATTCTTCTGGGCACAGGGAATGAATTATTTTATGGAAGTTGCAAAGATGCGCGCTGCAAGATTGATCTGGGCAAAGATGATCAAACAGTTCAATCCGAAAAATCCAAAATCGATGTCGTTAAGAACTCACTCACAAACTTCTGGCTGGAGTTTGTCTGAACAGGATCCGTTTAACAATGTTGTAAGAACTTGCATTGAAGGAATGGCCGCTGCACTTGGGCATACACAATCACTACATACAAACTCTTTGGATGAAGCAATTGCGCTTCCAACAGATTTCTCTGCACGTATTGCACGTAACACTCAGCTTTATTTGCAGGATGAAACTTACATTACCAAAGTTATTGATCCATGGGGTGGATCTTATTATGTTGAAGCATTAACTGATGCACTTCTTAAAAAAGGATGGGAACATATTCTTGAAGTTGAATCTTATGGCGGTATGACAAAAGCAATTGAAGCTGGAATTCCAAAAATGCGAATTGAAGAAGCATCTGCAAGAAGACAGGCAAGAATTGATTCAGGCAGAGAAACTATAGTTGGAGTTAACAAACATCGATTAGATAAAGAAGATCCGATTGAGATTTTAGAAGTTGATAACACTGCAGTTAGATTATCACAAATAAAACGATTGCAATCAGTAAAGCAAAGCAGAAATGATGAAGATGTTAAGAAAGCACTTGAAGCACTTACAAAATGTGCAGAAACAGGTGAAGGAAATTTACTTGAACTTTCAATCATTGCAGCAAGGGCTCGAGCAACACTTGGAGAAATTTCATTAGCAATTGAAAAAGTAAGCGGAAGGTACAAAGCCGTGACAAGAACAATATCCGGAGTTTATAGCAGCGAATACGCAAAAGATGATGAATTGTTTGAGCAGGTTCGCAAGATGACTGATGAATTTGCAAAAGAAGAAGGACGAAGACCTCGCATAATGATTGCGAAAATGGGACAGGATGGTCACGATCGCGGAGCAAAAGTTGTTGCAACTGCTTACGCTGATATGGGATTTGATGTTGATGTTGGTCCATTATTCCAAACTCCAGAAGAAACAGCACAGCAAGCTGTTGAAAACGATGTTCACGTTGTTGGAATGAGTTCGCTTGCAGCAGGACATAAAACATTATTGCCTCAGCTTATTGAAGAATTAAAGAAACTTGGCAGAGAAGATATAATTGTAATTTGCGGTGGAGTTATTCCCGCACAGGATTATGATTTTCTTTATGAGCACGGAGCTTCTGCAATCTTTGGTCCAGGTACAAAAATTCCTGTAGCTGGAATAAAGATAATGGAGTTGGTAAAGGAGAGGTTTTAATATTTGTAATATTTGTTATGTCTAAAATTAATTTTACACTTTTAGAAAATTCATATAATTTTTTAAATTTTCATTACTTCAAGCAATTGAAGCTGAAGTAAATCCTGAAAATGGAAATATGCAATATTGCATCTTGTTCAAGCGATTGAGTTAATATTAAAGGAAAGATTGAAGCGAGAACATCCTTCTTTAATCTTTCGTGATGTTGATAAACAAAAGGAGACTGTGTCCCTTGAATTTGCAGCCTCTCGTCTTCAAAAAATATCTAAGATTGAATTTGATAAAAGTGATTTAGATACTATCTGGCTTGCAACAAGTTTTAGGAACCAAATAGTTCATTTTGAATTTTCAATTGAAATTGTCGAGATAAAGTCAGTCTACTCAAAGCTTATAGGTTTCTTTCAATCATTTCTCCTCAAAGAGTTTAAAATTAGTTTGGATACTATTATAAACAAAGAAATATGGTTACAAGCTATTAAAATAATTGACTATGTAAATGAGCTGCTTAAAAGGGCTAAACATCAATTTAAATCTGAAAATATTATTGTGGATTATATTTTTGAATGCCCAAGATGTCATCAATATTCATTTGTTATACAAAATCAAATAAATACCTGTTATGTGTGTGGACATGAAGACCGAATGGAAAAATGTTATTGGTGTGAAAAATATCGCTTTATAGATGACTTATTTTTATTGCATGAAAATGATGATAAACAATATTGTGAAGATTGTATATTGGAATTAAGAAATCGTAGAAATCTAGATGATGATATTGGTTATTATACAATGGACTTTCAATAAAAAAGTTTCCAAATTATGTAAATAATCTTATTGAAATTACAAATGGACGATATTTCCAATTAGAAATAAACTCCGAATTGTCTCTATATCAAAATACATTCGTTATACAAAACTTATTTTTAATCACTTTCTCGTCAAAAAATATTTGATACTAAACTCCTTTCAATCCGACTAATTGGCATTAAAAAATAATTAATACTAGGTGAATCGATTCTTAGGCAAATTTATTATATCTGCCTAAGAAATGATTCGGACTCACCAATAAACAATTTCCTTTATATGGCTCGATTTAAAGGTAGATCTGTTATACTTACCTTGTTTTCGATTCAGAGCAAAATAAAAAATAATTTTTAATTCTTGGTTCTAAATGTCTGCCAATATATATTATTGGCAGTAAAAAAGAACATTATACAAATGGAAGAAATTATATCATATATAGCCAAAAACGGCGGGTTTGCAACTATGAAAGAGATGAAAGATGCAAACATCCACACACGAGATATTGCGGATCTTGTCAGAGAAAATCTGATTGATAAAATAAAACCAGGGTTTTATCGTCTTGCAGATTATAATTTTTTTAAAGATATAAATCTAAGTCTTATTACAGTTTGCAGAGCAGAACCCCAGGCCGTTATATGTCTTATCTCAGCACTAGATTTTTATGAAATGACGGATTTTAATCCTTCTGAAATCTACTATGCAATTCCACATTCTAAAAAAAGTAAAACTATAATTACTCCACCAGTAAAAACATTTTATTTTAGAGAAAGATTTTATAAACCGGGTATTGAGGTCATTAAAACAAAATACGGTGAAATAAGAATCTATAATAAAGAAAAAACTGTGTGTGATATGTTCAGATATAGAAATAAACTTGGAGAGGAACTTGCAATGCAAGCTCTTAAAAATTATCTGGGACAAAAAAAGAAAAGTATTGCTTCACTAATCAGATTTGCTGAGATATGCCAGGTTAAAACTGTAATGATACCGATTATAAAAAGTCTTACTGCATAATGAAAAAAGAAGTAAAAAATATTTCGGTATCAGTAAGAAACAGATTGTTGAATATTTCTAATGAAAGCAAAAGGGATTACAATGCAATTCTGCGTCATTACTTTCAGGAACGTTTTCTTTATAGAATTTCTATCTCACCATATAAATCAAGTCTAGTGCTGAAAGGTGCATTTTTGTTGATGACAAAAGACATCTCAAAATTTCGTCCGACAAAGGATATAGATTTTCTGGGTATTTCTCTATCAAGTAAAATTGAAGAATGTACAGAGATAGTAAAAGAGATAGCTTCAATTATTGTTGATGATGGTGTTGAGTTTATCACGAAAAACATTACAAGCAAAAAAATAAAAGAAGATTCGGAAATTGAAGGAGTTAGAGTTCATGTTCCATATAAAATGGATACAATAAAAGGTTACTTCTCAATTGATATTGGATATGGTGATATAATAACTAACGGACCTTATGAAATTGAGTTTCCTGTTTTACTTGATTTCCCTTCCCCAAAAATATTGGTATACTCACTCGAATCAGCAGTTGCAGAAAAATTTGAGGCAATAGTAACCCTTAATTTTGTCACGAGTAGAATGAAAGATTTTTATGATCTTATTTTTATTGCTAAGATAAATTCATTCAATAAGACAATACTGCATGATGCTATAAGTAGGACTTTTGAAAATCGGGAGACCAGTCTTGAGGATAGTGATATAATTTTCAGTGAAAATTTTAGAAATGATATTCAGAAGCAAAAGCAGTGGCAGTCTTTTCTACAAGTAAACAAGCTTGATGAAAAAATCAGTTTTCCAGAAGCACTAATCAAAATCAAGTCTTTTATCCAACCTGTATTTGATTCTAAGACAAAGAATAATTGGAATCCTAATAAATGGGAATGGGAATAATCGGATTCAATAAAAACCCCATTACCAAAGTAACAGGGTTAATAATTATTTCTTTTAAGATTACATATTTCCAAACCAAAATACCCGTTTAGCAGTAAAGAGAGAATAAATTATTATTATTCTCTCTAACCGCTAAGTGTGCTTAACTATTTCAGAAGGGTCATTTTTTTAGTTTCGTTAAAATTACCAGCCTTAATTGTGTAGAAGTAAACTCCGCTTGAATAATTTGAAGCATTAAAATTAACATTATATCTGCCTGCTTCTCTTGTTTCATTTACTAGTGTAGTAACTTCATTTCCTAGTATATCATAAATCTTTACACTTACATCTGATTTTTGTGGAATTGAAAATGATATTGTTGTATTAGGATTGAATGGATTTGGATAATTCTGAGATAACTCAAATCTATCTGGGGCACCAAATACAACAGTTTCAGCTAGATTATAATATGTCATGTTTCCATCAAAATCGATCTGTTTAATTCTGTAATTATATTGTCCGGTTACAACATCGTAATCCTGATAAACATAGGATTTTGATTCTGTAGTTGTTCCACTACCTTCAACAAATCCTACTACTTCCCAATTATTTGAAGAAGCTAATTTTCTTTCTACATCAAATCCGCGATTGTTTAATTCCGTTGCGGTTGTCCAGATAATTGAAATGTTATCAGGATTTACTGAGGCACTTAGTGAGGTTAGTTCTACTGGAACTATTGGTTCTAGAGCAATTTTTACAACGCTTGATCCATTTCCTCCAACAATTACAGTATCAGGACCGATAAAAGCAGCACCAATAACCTGGCTTTGGACAACATTTAGTAATCCAAGATTTATTTGTGTCCATGTTCCGCCATCATTTTTGTATGAAATACTCCGCCACTATAACCGACAACAACGTATTCCGAATCACTTCTAAAAGCAATGTTATAAAGCATAGTTGTGGAGAATGGAAAATTCATATTTGTCCATGTATTACCGGCATTTGTTGTCTTGAAAACATATCCTGTTTGGCTGGTTCCTGAACCACCAATCATATACCCGACTGATTGAGATTGCATCCTTATTCTTGACATTGGTCCAAGCGGAACACCAGGAGTAATTGGTGTCCATCGTAGTTCCACCGTCAGTAGTTTTATTAATTATTGAGCTACCAGCTACTAATGCAGTAATACTATCAATCATTGCAATACTATTTTGTCCCGTGGTGTTTCCAAGATTACTGATTGTAACCCAACTATTTCCAGAATCAGTAGTTTTCCAGACTTGTCCACCATTACCCGCAACCATGCATATTGAGTATTATAAAAATTTACGTCATTAAATGCTTGGATGGTTGTTGCACCTGCATAAACCTCAAAACTATGACCACCATCTGTTGTTTTCCAGACTTTACCACTGCTGCCAACTGCATATCCATTGGTTGCATCAAACATTTTGTAGCGATCTCAAATCAGCCGCCGGTAATGATAGAGCAACAGGACTCAACTTGCGCCAAAATCATCGGAGACTATAACTTGTGTTGGTCCATTTGTACCAACGGCAATTATTTTACCTGTTTGATCACCATATAATCCTTGAACAAATCCACCCGCTGTTAGTTCGCTCTGTGTACTCCAATTATTACCAGCATCTGTAGATGTGAAAATGTAACCATTATCACCAACTGCAACTATAGTTGAACCATTAACACCAATTCCTCGCATTATTTGTTTGGGTTTACCTGTTGGTAAATATTGCTTTGTTGTAAATGTATTACCACTATCAGATGAAACAAAACTAAAGAGTCATCATCAAGGAAATAAAGAGTAGAGCCATCAATATATGAACTATTAAAAGTTGAAGAAGTTGGTGCATTCATTGATGTCATTTGATTCCAGGTAAATCCACCATCCGTAGTTTTATATGCACGTCCAGAAATACTACCAGCAAATCCAACTAAAGAATCAAAAAAAGCGAGTGTATAAATTGTACTGGTACCAGCGGCAGCATCATTCCAGAATACACCGCCATTTGTTGTGAAACGGATATTAAAAGTACTGCTCACACTTCCGGCAACCATAACTCTATTTTCACTAAAAGCGTGAACATTGTAATAAGTAGTTGCTGGCAAAAGTGAGTCAACTGTCCAAGTTGCACCACCATCGGTCGTTTTAGACATTTTTGCAGTTGATGTACCAACGACATAACCAATATTAGCATCAATAAATTGAATATCTCTCAAAGTTGAAGTTGAAAAAATCCGGCTCCGATTTGATTAAATGTTTGACCGCCATCTGTTGTTTTAGTTACTTCCCCAGACACCACAGAGGTAAAAGGTATTCATATCTACAAAATAAGCACCATAGATATCATTCGTAGTTATAAAAGGAGATGCATTAGGAACGCCGGCAAATGGATTTAATGTAAAAGTTTGTCCACCGTCGGTAGATTTAACAAAAGTTCCAGCTTGACCAAACGCATAAAAATTATTTGCATCCCAAACCTTAACAACTCCAGTGGAAGTACCAAATGGTTTTGGATGAACCCATTGATAACTTGGATAATTTGAGCAAAAAACTCCACTTACAGCAACGAAAAGCAATAAAACAATGTAAGTTTTATTTTCATCTTAGCACTCCTTTAATTTTGTTATTAAATTAAAACACACAAACAACAAAAATTTTATCTATTAAGAGGATTTTTATAATTTTTGATATTTAAGCAATGTAAAATTAATCTACAGGCTGGAGCTATCCGTTATCCAAAATAATCAAAGGCTTATCAGATTTAAGTATATTGATAATTCCTGTGAAAAGAATACGAAAATTGGATAAATGGAAATGTTTTTAGAGTCCTTTAGACAAAATAATTCAAAATTATTTTTACTTATTTGGCTGATCCTGTTCGATATTATATTCTGAAGGTGAAATTCCAAAATATTTTTAAAACCTTTTGCAAAATTTGATTGCTCCGTAAATCCAACAGCGAACGCAATTTCTTTAACAGTAGCTACCTTTTTTTAACATCTCTCAGCTTTTTCTTAATCTAACTGTTCTTATATACAGGCCTGCTGGCTGATCAATTAAAGCTTAATTTTCTGTTTAACTGAGAGACACTGAAGGCAACATCTTGCTAACTGATCCACGTAATATGTCATTACTTATGTTATCATTTATGGATTTTATTACTTTTCTAAAAAATAATTGATCTATTGAGGATTCTGTTACATCGGATGGATTAAAACTTGCTGTTTTACTGTATCGTTCACGCAGTCTTTTCTAGTTGTTATTAAATTTTTACCTACAATTAATTCCCGCGTACCAAACGGTTTTAACCAATAGTCATCCGCGCCTGTTTCAGTCCAGTAATTTTATCTTTCTGATCAGATTTTGCAGTAAGTATTATTATTGGAATATGACTTGTGATAGTATCTTGTTTAAGTTTCTTTTATAACCTCAAAAACCATCAATACCTGGCATCCTTAGATCCGTAATAATAAGATTTGCATTAATTTGCAGCTAACTTAATTCCATTAATTCCATCATTTGTTTCATAAATTTGGAATGAATCTTCGAGCTGTTCGCGAATGAACTGCCTTATATCTGCATTGTCATCAACAACTAAAACTGATTCTTTAACATTTATTTCATCTTCAATATCGTCAGTAATTTCTTCTTCAAGTTTATTAGATAATAAAGATGGATCCATTTCAAATTCGGGATCAATTTTGGCTATTGTTTCCGAAATTTCATCACTATTAAAATGATCTTTCCCAGAAAATAAATAACTTTATTGAAGTACCTTTTCCCAGCTCACTATCAACTTCAATTTTACCGGAATGCAATTCCACAAATTCTTTTACAAAGTTAACCCTATTCCTGTTCCCTCGATATCACTTCTATCTATTCTATCGGCTTGATAGAATCTATCAAAAATATATGGAAGTCGGTCTTGGGAATACCAATTCCAGAGTCTTTAACTACTATTTCTACGGTATCTCGTTCTTCAAGACTTAATTCTTTTTCTCGGAAACTTCAACAAAATTTTCCCTCCTCATTAGTAAACTTTATTGCGTTGCTAATAAGATTTGTAAAAACTTTATCCATTTTTCTGCATCAAAGTATAAAGGGAATCTCATCCATTTCTGATTTGAATTCTAATGAAATTCCTTTTGATCTGCAATTGATTCGAATGTAAAATATTTGACGCACAAATAATATACAATATCTTTTGTGATACTTTAAGTTTGTGTTTACCGGATTCTATTTTTTAGATATTTCTAAAAGTTGATTAATTAAACGTAAAAGTTTTTTTTGCATTTTGATAACCCATCTGAAGTTTTTTCTTAAGATTTATATCCTTGTAGTGTACTCATTACGGATTCGATCTGCCCAAGTGTTAATGTATGGAGTTCTAAACTCGTGAGAGATGTTTGTAAAGAATCTTGATTTAATTTCATCGAGTTGTTTAAGTTTATCTGCCTGTTCACTTATAACCTTTGGTACGCCTATTAATTATATACTCAAGTTTGATGTTTCTTTGCGTAAGATATTTAACCCGAATTCTCGTTATCAAAATAAATGACAAATCCTGTCAGAATTGTATAAACTAAAAACATACCAGGACTGGAACCAAGGAGTTAAAACCATAAATGAAAATCTTGATTCCTGACTAACTTCGTTGTTATTGTTTTTAGCTCTAACCCTAAAAATATATTTACCTCGGCGAAAGATTTGTATAATCCTTCTACTTTCCGAAGTCCATGCAGACCAATACTCCTCAAACCCCTCAAGCCAATATTGGTACTGGCTGAGATTGCCTTCTTAAGTCATAGCAGAAAACTCAAAACGTAGCGAACCAAAATTCGGGTGAAAGTGCAATATTGTCGTTCGAACTAATTAAAGATTTTGTAATATCATCACCCGCAAATAAAAGTGAATCCCCTTTAATATTACCTTTCTAATTAATGCTTTGAATCCGGATCTTTGTTCATTGGGATTATATAAATTGTGACTGCTATAACTTACAATTCCATCGGCACCGCAAAACCAGACTATGCCGGTTAATTCATCTTTATAAATTGTAAATACCGCATTACTGTTAGAAAAATCGATAACACTTTTCTTGTGGAAGGATAGGTTTTTCCATTCATATCGGTCAGCAGCAGAGGTGGTCGCAATTAAAAGTTCGGATGAGTTTTTTTACAGTTGAAACCCAGAATGTGCCCGCACTATCTTCAAGAATAAAAAGTATTTCAGCCTTATCAAAATGCTTATTAAAACCGATGATATTTTCAGGCTCAAATGACTGATTGGTTTGATCGAAGACGAGACTCTCCCTTTTCGTTGCAAAACAACAATCCATATTTAGTTTCAAAGCATTTCACCTCATCATCAGGAGTGATATACGGCGTTTATCTGAAATATGAATAATTATTGGAGGTGTGAATAAATCATTTGTGAGATTTGAAACTTAGCCACACTCTGCGTACGAACTCCCAAGCCAAAGATTGCCATATTTATCCTCAGCAATATTTCTTATCGCAGTGTTTACACCAGTTATTTTTCCTCTGCCTATCCATTTGCCATTGATTTCACTGGCAGCAGCACCGCCGGTTTCTAATGCTACATAGATTCTGCTGGGAAAAATGATGAACTATAAATGGAATAACAACCCGTCCACTTAGAACCAAGTTTTGTTAATGATAATCCATCAACTTGATAAAACCCATCTGTTAATGCAGTTAAAATTTTATTTTTATGCTTTAAAAAACTGCCAGCCTTCTTGAACAATATTCGAAATCTCACAAACGTGGTTGGGTTAATTGTGGTTTTTGTAAATCGATAAAAATGACTCCTGCAGTAGAAGCAGCAAATAGGTTTATTATTAAAGGTTTTTACATCGCTAATAGACCCTTTTAAACCCGAGGTTTGATTTAAGAATGCAACCGGCGTAAGAATATCTATCACTGAAATTCCGTTTTGCAATGCCAACCATAATTTATCATTTGAATAAAACGTATAGATTACACCATCATCAGGAATTCCGCTGCCGGGCATTAAGACACTTTCCGTATAATCTTTCCAGTTTTATCTATAAATACCCATTTTACTTTTAGAAGTATTAAAAACAAAAGAGTTAGTCAGGAAATTTTACACCAGGTAAATAAATATTATTTTTTCTTGTAAGAATTCAGATGCTTTTGTTTCTAAAGGGGAATAAATTCCAGTCCATTACAAATAAATAATTCACCTTTTAGTGGCGATTAGTATTGTATTATTGGTATCATCGTATGGCAGCATAGAATAAATCGTGTTATCTAGAAATATCTCAATCCTACTTAGCTTGTTAAACGAATTGCCACCAAAACGAAGTAAACCCTCAGTTGAGTCAAGAA
>JADJIH010000013.1 GCA_016707115.1 Ignavibacteriales bacterium
ATTCAGTTTAACAAAAGAAGCTGGACAAAACGGAAAAAAGATTATTATAAAGTTCTCTGTGATAAAAACAGGAAGTAAAGAACCTGAAGCAACAAACGGAAACATCAATGATAATTTCTATGAGTTAATGTTATCATCCTGCAGAGATGCAGTTAAGATCCAGAATGAACTTGGCGGACTTGATGGATGCAAAACCATTGGCTGTGACCCTGTTCATTGCAAGAAGTAAAATAAATCAAAATGGTTATTAAATAATTCGGAGTATCTGTGAAATTACTATTGATGTTAATTACAGTAATAATGATAGCTTAGGTGATTGAAGATGAGTTGGACAGTTGAGAATGATTATGTAATAATCCAACTCAAAGAAGTAAACCCTGATGTTGAGACTTGTTATGCAGAGATCACACTTGAATCAGGTAGATTTGAATTGGAAAGGGTTGCTGATGAAAATAAAAAATTCAGAGTTAAGAATGACTTTGGGAAGTTCAGGAACATTGAGATCTATACAAATCTTGATCTATAAAGAAGGAGAGCTCGTCTCTCCTTTAGCTTGAAAATATTTTCAAATAAAAAAATTTTAGAAACTGGATACGCCCCAGAAACAAAAAATCTTATAGGAAAGTTTATGTGAGGCGAACCTGGCATTTTTGAGGGGCTTATGGGACCCTACCACCCTTCTTTTGGTTAAACGAACAGGTTTACTTTTGCCGTTTATTTAAGATCTATTTTATTGGCAGTTTCTCCCCAGCTTTTTTTAACACAAGGCCCCTATTATGCGGTTGCGGTGGTAGTTCATTATTATATATACATATAATTGGTATAGTTGAGTATTTGGAAATAAAGCAATCATTTTTCATTGACTTTTATCAATTGATTACTTACGTTAACTATTAATGAAGCAGAAAATAATTACATATCTACTTTTACTAGTATTTGTTTTTTCCACAATTGGAATACCGGTTAGCCTGCATTATTGCGATATGATGGATTTGGTATCCTTACAATCCTGTGGAATGTGTGATACAAAAGCCTCTACCTGCTGCGATGATGATAACTCTAACCCAATTGTAAAATCTGAGAATGATGTTTCCTGCTGCACCAATAAAATAATTGCAGCATCCTCTGATGAAAAATACTTAACTATTACATACGAAGTTCCAAAAACTGAAGCAAAGAGTTTTGTATTTATCATTCCTAAACAGCAATATTTTACTGAAGAATTATCTAATAAAACTTTTAGCTCGGATATTTCTCCACCTCCTAATTATTCCAATTCTATATACCTCAACAATTCTATACTTCTAATCTGATATTTCTTTTCCTCGATTAGCTTGAAAGGATAAATACATCCTTTTGCTATGTCTATTAATAATTTTTATTAATTGAATTAGGAAAAGAAAATGATAGAAAAAATAATTGATTGGTCAGCAAATAACAGATTCATAGTAATCCTTCTTTATATCATAATAGTTGGTTATGGTATTTACAGCGTGATAAATTTACCTGTTGATGCTATTCCTGATCTATCTGAAAATCAAGTTATTGTTTTTACAGAATGGATGGGGCGTTCACCCCAGATAATTGAGGATCAAGTTACATTCCCTATAGTTTCAGGATTACAAGGCTTACCTGATGTAAAAGCAGTCAGAGCAAATTCAATGTTCGGTATGTCTTTCGTCTTTGTGATTTTCAATGACAATGTCGATACATACTTTGCACGATCAAGAGTGCTTGAAAGAATGAATACAATTCAGGCACAGCTTCCTTCTGGAGTTGTACCCTCATTAGGACCGGATGGCACCGGTGTTGGTCACGTCTTTTGGTACACCGTCGAAGGGAAGGATTACGATCTCGGAACTCTGCGATCCGTTCAGGATTGGTATATAAGATACAAGCTAGCCGCTGTTGATGGTGTAGCAGAAGTAGCGAGTATTGGTGGATACGTAAAACAATATCAGGTTGATGTAAATCCAAATGATTTACGAGCATATAACTTAACGGTATCTGATGTTGTTAATGCTGTTCAGAGAAGCAATAACGAAGTTGGCGGGAAAATAGTAGAGGTTAGTGATGCGGAATATTTTGTTCGCGGACAGGGTTACATAAAATCTAAAGAAGATGTTGAAAACACGGTTGTAAAATCTTTTACAAATGGTATTCCTATCCTTATAAAAAATGTAGCTAAGGTTCAGCTTGGTGGAGATATTCGACGGGGTGCTTTGGAAAAAGACGGCCAGGGTCAGGTTGTTGGTGGGATTATTGTTATGCGAACCGGTGAAAATGCCCAGAACGTGATTGATAGAGTTAAAGAAAAAATTAAAGAGATATCCCCTGGTCTTCCAAACGGTGTCAGCATTGTGCCGTCATACGATAGAAGCACTCTTATTAGAGAAGCAATTGGTACTTTAGATAGAGCATTGATTGAAGCAGCAATTGTTGTAGGTATTATGGTTGCTCTTTTTCTTTTACACTTCAGAAGTGTTGTTAGGATACTTATTGAGATTCCGATTGCAGTACTTATCTCTTTCATTTTAATGTACACATTTAACATTACATCAAACATTATGAGCCTTGGTGGGATAATATTGGCGATAGGAGTTATCGTTGATTCATCCATTGTCCTAGTCGAGAACGCTTACCGAAACATTGCCAAAGCAATTGAAGAAAAAGGTTCTCTAACAAAAGAGGAGTACAAAAAATTATCTATCGATTCAGCAAAGCAAGTTGGGCGAGCAATATTTTTTTCAGAGTTAATAATTTTAGTTTCATTTATTCCTGTTTTTCTATTAACCGGACAGGAAGGGAAAATGTTTAAGCCGTTAGCCTTCACAAAATCTTTTACAATGATTGGTGCTGCCGTAATAGTAATTACATTAATACCAGTTTTAATGACAATGTTAATGCGTGGTAATTTCAAACCTGAAAATAAAAATCCTATTACAAGAATATTTGTAAGAATTTATGAACCGCTTATTCATTGGGTGCTGAAGCATCGAAAAATTACTATTGCAATAAATGTAATTGCACTTTTGGTAACAGTACCGATGATTTTGAATACAGGCAGCGAATTTATGCCTCCGTTAGATGAGGGCTCAATATTGTATATGCCTGTAACTCTCCCCGGTGCTTCAATCACCGAGGTTAACCGAATATTGCGGGAGCAGGATAAGATAATTAAAACTGTTCCGGAGGTTCATCACGTGCTTGGGAAAACAGGCAGAGCTGAAACAGCAACAGACAACGCCCCGTTGAGTATGATAGAAACAATAATTGTATTAAAACCTAAAGATGAGTGGCGACCGGGAATTACAAAGCAGGATATAGTTGCTGAGCTTGATCACAAACTTCAAATTCCCGGAGTAACAAACGGATGGACACAGCCGATCATCAACAGAATTAATATGCTATCTACCGGTGTAAGAACTGATATTGGATTTAAAATATTCGGAGAAAACCTGGACACTTTAGAAACTTATGCAATTAAGGCGGAAGGTTTATTAAAAAATGTTGATGGTGCTGCTGATGTTGTTGCTGAACGAGTTCAGAACGGCTACTATCTCGACATACAAATTAAAAGAGAAATGGCTGCGAGATATGGAGTAAACATCAGTGATTTGCAGGATATAATTGAAACCGCAATTGGCGGACAAAATTTAGGTGTGGTTATCGAAGGAAGAATGCGTTTCCCGATTCGTATGCGTTACCAAAAAGATTACCGGGATGATGTTGATGAAATAAAAAATCTAATCGTGCCTGTGTCGTTATCAGGTCCAATGAATGTTCAAACTTCAATGAACAATAATTCATCAATTGGAGTGAATAACAACAGCGGCGGAATGTCTTCTATGGGAAGTTCAAGTAATGCGGGTTTAACTATACAACCTACGAGTGGACAAAATGGATTTTCACTTCTTACCGCAGAACAAAATTCTATTACATATCTGCCGATATCTGAATTAGCAGATGTGAATGTTCTAACCGGTCCACCGATGATAAGCAGTGAAAATGGAATGCTGCGATCAATTGTATTTATGAATACTCGCGGAAGAGATATGGGTAATGTTATGGTTGATGCTAAAAAAATTATTGAAGAAAATCTTAAACTTCCGGCTGGTTACAGTTATACCTGGAGCGGACAGTATGAAAGTAAAGTCCGCGCGCAGCAGACAATTCAAATAATTATGCCTGTTGTGTTCTTAATAATTTTTGTTCTGTTATTCTTAACCCTTAAAGATTATATGGAAGCCGGAGTTGTAATGTTATCAGTTCCATTCGCCCTAATTGGTGGAATGTATATGATTTATATTCTCGGCTACAATTTTTCAGTTGCAGTTTGGGTAGGATTCATTGCTTTATATGGTGTCGCTGTTGAAACAGGTGTCGTGATGGTTGTTTACTTGCACGAAGCTCTCGATAAAAGAATTCGTGCTCATAAAAAGGGAACAAGAGGTCCGTTAACTAATAAGGATATCTATGAAGCTACAGTTGAAGGTTCTGTCTTGCGTCTCAGACCTAAACTAATGACGGTGGGAACTTCTATGATTGGATTGATTCCTGTAATGTGGGCTACCGGAACAGGATCGGATGTAATGAAGCCATTAACCGCACCATTAATAGGTGGTTTATTAACTTCTGCAGTACACGTTCTTGTTGTAACACCGATACTTTTTGCGATTATGAAAGAGCGTGCACTAAGAAAAGGAAAGTTAGAATTATCTAAAATGTCCGATTGGATGAAGGAGGGAGAGTAGATGAAAAATTATAAATTAAAAATTAAAAATTATGAAATAAGAAGGATGTTATCATTTACCATAACAATTTTTTCATTTTTTATAATGATACAAACTACAAATGCACAATCAGTTGATTCATTAGTTAATGAAGCAATAGTAAATAATCCTAAACTAAAATCATTGCAATACAGAATTGAAGCATCAGAATATAGAAGTGAATCTGTTGATTATCTTCCGCCTCCAAATCTATCTGTGGAGTTTTCGCAAGTGCCGGTTAGCCAAATTGATATTTTTAATCAATCCATATCAAACAACTTTGGCTTATCACAAATGTTTCCTCTCGGTGGTAAACTAAGTGCAATGGCTGAAGTCGAAAATAAGAATACATTGGTTGAAGGAAATAATTTTGATGCTTATAAAATAAATTTAACTGCACAGGTGAAGATGTCATATTTCAATTTATGGCTGATCGACAGAAAGATAGAAATACAAAAGAGTAATATTTCACTACTTGGTGATTTTGCTAAAGCAATCGAAGCTTCTTTCTACACAAACCGAATCAGTCAGGCTGATGTTTTAACTGTTCAAAGCGAGATAGCTTCAAATGAAACTCAGATTTTAATTCTTGAGAAACAAAGAGAAGCTTTGGTTTATAACTTGAATAAACTATTGGGAAGAGATCTTAATTCAAAAGATGTTTTTGCTTTAGAGTACTTTGAAGTTGATTCATTACAACTATCACAGTTGCAGTTAGAAGAATTGCTTTCTGATTCAAATCCAACATTAAACAAAATGAACAATATGATTGAGATGAACAGAGCAATGATAACGGCTAACAATAAAGAATTGATCCCGGATTTAATGGTTCAGGGAATGCTGATGAGAATGCCCAGAGGAATGATTCTTACATCTGCGTCGGATTTAACTATGCTTGATCCCAAAACTGAATGGATGTATTCATTAATGTTTTCTATAAATCTTCCGTTTGCACCCTGGTCAGTCGGAAAAATAAATTATAAAGAAGAAGAACTTGCAGCAGGTATAAGTAGCATTGAGCAAGAGAAAAATGATATGCAGAGAGAAATGACTTCACAACTAAAAGAGGCATTAGTTAAATATAATACTGCTAAAGAGCTTACGGAATTATATGATAAGAAAGTGATACCACTATACACTAGTTCAAGTGAATCACAAACAACAGCATATCAAAATGGAAAGACTAACATTACGGCGGTAATTGATTCGTACCGAATGTTGTTAATGCAAAAGATGAATTATTATATGTCAAAAGCCGATATACAGATGTCACTTGCAGAAGTTGAAATGATGGTCGGTGCTAATCTTAAAAATCTAAAATTATCTGAAGGAAATTATTAAAATGAAAGATATGAAAATAAAATTAATGATCAGTTTATTAGCAACATTATTGTTCGCATTTGCCTGTTCAAACTCAGACAATTCGAATAAAAACGAAAATGAATATTGGACGTGCACAATGCATCCTCAGGTTCATAAAGATGGACCCGGAGCTTGCCCGATTTGCGGAATGGATTTGATCAAAAAAGTTGTTGATGAAACTGCGGATGTTTCTGAAAAATCAAATATGGAAGGGATGATATCCTTAACCACCGATAAACAAATTCTGGCAAATGTTTCGACAATTAAGATCAAAAAAGAAAATCTAAAAAAGGAATTGACTGCATATAGTTATCTTGATTTTGTTGAACAGAATCGCAAAACTATTCCGGCAAAATTCAACGGAAGAATTGAAAAATTATTTGTTGATAAAACCGGTGAATACATAAAAAAAGGTCAGCCGTTGTTTGAAATTTATAGTCCCGACCTTGTACAGGCACAGAATGAATTTCTGATAGCTTTAAGTAGTAATAAGAATGAAAATAACTCATTGCTTGACGCATCAAAGAAAAAACTTGAATTATTTGGTCTGACAGACAATCAAATTGATGAACTAAAAAAATCAGGTGAAATAAAATTAACATTAACATACTACTCCCCTGTAAGCGGAACGGTTATTGAAAAGAAAGTACAGGAAGGAATGTATGTTAACGAAGGAACTGTGATTTACGAAGCAGCTGAACTTTCAACACTCTGGAATATTGCAGAAGTTAATGAGACTGATCTTTCTACAATTAAATTGGGAAGCAAAGTGAAACTAAAACTAAAAGCATACCCTGGTGAAGAGTTTACGGGCAAAGTTACATTTATTTATCCTGTAATTAATTCACAAACCAGAACTGTAAAAATCCGAAGTGAGTTCTCAAGCCAAAACAACAAACTTAAACCACAAATGTATGGTGAAACTGTTTTCCTAAATGATGCGGGTACTGGATTATTAATATCTGCGGATGCTGTAATATTTTCAGGAAATAAAAATGTTGTGTGGGTTAGAACTGCAGATGGTATGTTTGAAGGACGCATTGTTGAATTAGGCCTGAAGTTCGGAGATAAATATCAAATTATTTCAGGTTTAAAAGAAGGTGATGAAGTTGCAGCAAGCGGTGGATTTTTAATTGATTCGGAGAGCCAATTAAAAACCGGAATGCCGACTGGTCATCAACATGATAATACTATCTCTGATCAAAAGAATGCAAATCAAAATGAATCAAGTTCTACAGAACATAATAATCATTAAAAGAAAGGAAACTGGTTATGAAAAATTGTTTGAATAAATATTTACACAGAACTTTTATAGTTTGTGTTATTTTATTAACAGGGGCTTTAGTTGGTTGCGGCGATGATCATAAAGATCATGGGCACAATAAAATGAATAAATCAAAAACTCATAGCAAATCAGCTATAGTACACGAAGGTATTATACACGTTAGTGTTATTGATAAGAACAAAGATGGTAAAGTTTTTCAGGATCCAATGGACTGGAATGTTATTTCTGATGACCCAGGGAAATGCCCATTATGTAATATGACACTAAAGGAAGTTTCAATTGAACAAGCAAAAGAAAATCTTGTTAAGAACGATTTTAAAGTAGAAGAGAATTAAATCAAATTAATCATTAATATTAATCTAAATTAAAAGGAGTAACACAATGTTAAAACAATTCGTAATAACAATCGCACTTGTTTCTTTCTTGGGTGCATATACGCTAGCACAAGAAAAGCCGGATACTGATAAAAAAGAAAAGAAAGATTGTGCAAAAGGATGCTGTTCCGATCATGAATCGAATGGTAAGATGACAATGGCACAGATGGATGCAGATAGTACTCATAAAGAGCATCAACAAAAGAAATCAGAATCAATGAGCGAAAACTCAATTGTCCGTGAAGGTGAGATTAATCTTACTGCAATTGATGCAAATAAGAATGGAAAAGTTTACCAGGACCAGATGTGTTGGAATGTAATTTCTGATGAACCGGGTGAATGCCCGCAATGTGGAATGATACTGAAAGAAGTTTCACTTGAAAAAGCAAAAGAGAATCTCATCAAGAATGATTATAAAGTAAAGTAAATAGAAATTAATGTAAACGAAAGGGAAAGAAATGATAACGAATAATATTAAAACTCAGTCCGTTGGTATACTATTGGTTCTAATAATCCTGACTATTATGAACACACAGGTTACCGCTCAACAGATGCATGAAAATATGCATAATAATATGAATCAAATGATGCAAAATAATATGATGCAGATGCAACAAATGATGGATCATATGAATCAAATGTCAACACAGATGAATAGTATGACAAACCAAATGAAAAATATGGAACAAATGCAGCACTCAAAAGACATGATGAATTTTATGGATAATATGAATGAGATGTCTGGTCAAATGGATAAAATGTTAAATCAGATGAATGATATGATGAAAAATCAGGAGATGATGAAAAGCGATAAGATGCAAAGTCATATGAAAGAGATGATGGACAATATGGATGGGATGATGAATAACTATGATGAAATGATGAAACAATTACAACAAGGGAATTCAAAGTGAGTTTTGCAATTAAAATAAGGCGTTGCAAAATGCTATCCGTCAGTATTTTCTCTCCCGTTATATTTCTTATTGCAATCTGTGCAGTTTCAAATACTACAGCACAAGATAGGTTTTCCATCAATACTTCTCTTGCTGCTGTTGGAGGTAATTTGTCAGATAGTTCCTACAGCATGGCATATTACCTGTACGGGGGTCTTCGATATCAGGCTCAGGACTATTACCTGAGCCTAAGTCTACCTCTGGTATTCAATTCATCGGGTTCATTTACACAGCTTGGAGGAATGTACATTCCAAATGGTAATGGAAATGATAGTAGCGGGAGTATGCATGGCTCTGGTAGTCAAGGTTCTATGATGAACGGGGGTATGGGAATATCAAACTTAAATGCAGGCATTGGAGATATGTATGTTTATGGCAGTTATAATTTAATTAAAGAAACAAATACGCTTCCGGCCTTTTCAACTGACGGATTTGTAAAGTTTCCAACTGCTTCTCCCTCTTTAAATATCGGAACCGGTAAATTTGATTTTAATTTAGCTGTGAGTGCAAGAAAATTTATCGGCACTTTTTCATTCTATGTTCAAACGGGATATTTATTTTTAGGCAACTCTTCAGAAGCTAATATTGAAAATCCAATAACATTTAGTGTCGGCATTGGTAACAATTTTGGCGGAGGCAATCATCTTTTGCTTATTGAGTATGATTCGTATTCAACTGTGGTAACCGGATTCGCTTCACCAAAACAATTGTCACTCGGTTACGCATATTTAATCAGTTCCAAATTAGGTTATACGATGATCGGATCGGTTGGATTGAACAATTCAACTTCAGACTTTACAGTTTCAGCAGGATTTAATTTTACTTTATAAAAAATAGTTAGGATTATGGAAATACTTGTTGGTATAGGTTTCATTGGTGTTATTGCTTTCTTTGGCTTTAGAAAATTTAAGAGAGCAAGCAAGGGGAAGGATTGCTGTAAGTAGTTCACAAAAAATAAATTATTAATAATTTTAAAGAGGATTGAATGAAAATCTTATTAAGTGTGGGACTGACATTAATTGCTTTGCTTGTACTGTGTCTAATTTTTATTTACAGTGGTTGGTATAATGTAAGTGCAAATGAACAGGAAAATGGGATAATGAAATGGGTTTTAAATACCACAAAGGATAGATCAATTGAATCCCGCTTAAAAGGTATTACTGTTCCTGACTTAAATAATTTATCAATGATAAATGAAGGCTTTAAACATTACAATGAAATGTGCGTGAGCTGTCATGGTGCACCAGGGTTAGAAGAAACTGAAGTGTCGGTAGGATTAAATCCAACCGCACCTTATTTAGTTAAAGTAGCAAAAGAAATTGATCCCAAGGAATTATTCTGGATTACAAAAAACGGAATAAAAATGACAGGAATGCCTGCCTGGGGTAAAACCCACTCAGATGAAAAAATCTGGGATATAGTAGCATTTGTGAAAAAGCTTCCGGATATGACATTTGAAGAATATCAAAAAATGGAAAGTCCATCAGGAACTATGGAAGATGATGAAAAACATCCGGATGAAAATGAGCCGCAAACGCATTCACATTCTGTGGAAGAGCACCATCATTGAATTACTATGAGAATTCTGTAAAAGATTTCCAATTAAATGTAATACTTAGAAGTATTGTAAAAATTATTTTAGTTACGAAAAATTTTAATTACTAATGCAAGAGTTTAATATGGAAAATGAACATCAACATAATAATCATAATGCCAGCAATATGGAGCATAAGAATCATTCAAAAATGGACCATTCTAAACATAATGATCAAAGTTTGCCTGAGAAGATGAACCACAAAAAGGATGAGCACAGCGGACATAGCCGTTCTGAGCATGAGGGACATACGATTGAAGGTTTCAAGAAGCGGTTCTGGATTTCAATTATTATTACAATCCCGATTCTTATTCTTTCACCTATGATTCAGCATTTTATCGGACTTAAAGAAGCACTTCGTTTTAATGGTGATATCTATGCTTTGTTTGTGCTTTCATCTTTCGTCTTTTTCTACGGCGGCTATCCATTTTTAAAAGGTCTGATTGATGAATTAAAAAACAAGCAGCCTGGAATGATGACTTTGATTGCACTTGCAATCTCTGTTGCTTATTTCTACAGCAGTGCAACTGTATTAGGCGTTAAAGGAGAAGATTTTTTTTGGGAGCTGGCAACTCTTATTGATATTATGCTTCTTGGTCACTGGATTGAAATGAAATCAGTAATGGGTGCTTCAAAAGCGCTTGAAGAACTTGCCAAACTGATGCCGGACGAAGCTCACAAAATTAATGATGACGGAAATGTTGTGGAAGTTAAAGTATCTGAATTAAATCATAAAAATAAATTATTAATCAAACCCGGAGAGAAAATTCCTGCTGATGGAAAAATTTATGAAGGAAAGACATCAATTAATGAGGCAATGATTACAGGTGAATCAAAACCTGTTTCAAAAGGTGAAGGTGATGATGTTATCGGCGGATCAATAAACGGCGAAGGTTCAATAAAAATAGAAGTAGAGAAAATAGGTGACGAAACCTTTCTATCGCAGATCGTAAAGTTGGTTAAGGAAGCACAGGAAAGTAAATCCAAAACTCAGAACCTTGCTAACAGAGCAGCTTTCTGGTTAACTATTATTGCTATTACAGCCGGAACATTAACAATGTTTGTATGGCTTATGTTTACCGGACAAAATTTCAACTTTGCATTAGCCAGAACTGTAACTGTAATGGTAATTGCTTGTCCGCATGCTCTCGGTCTGGCAGTTCCTCTTGTTGTAGCAGTATCTACTGCACTTTCTGCAAAGAATGGTTTGCTTATAAGAAACAGAAACGCATTCGAGCAGGCAAGAAATATTCAGGCAATTATTTTTGATAAGACTGGCACTTTAACTAAAGGTGAATTCGGTGTGACTGAAACAATATCTTTCAATAACGAATATGATGAAAAAGAAATATTAAAGTATGCAGCTTCACTTGAATCTGAATCTGAGCATCCAATCGCTCAAGGAATAGTTAAATCATCCAATGATAAATATGAATTAAAAGATTTTAATTCCATTCCTGGCAAAGGTGCGGAAGGTAAAGTGAATGGAAAAGATGTTAAGGTTGTTAGTCCGGGATATCTTGAAGAAAATAAAATTGAAATTGAACAAAAAGAAAAGATTGAACAATTATCCAGACAGGGTAAAACAGTTGTATTTCTTTTGGTTGATAATAAATTGACCGGTGCAATCACTTTAGCTGATATCATAAGGGAAGAATCGAAAGAAGCGATAAAGCAGCTTAAAGAGGTAGGTATAAAACCAATGATGCTTACCGGAGATAACAAACAGGTTGCAAAATGGGTTGCTGATGAACTTGGACTTGATGAATATTTTGCTGAAGTACTACCAGATAAAAAAGCCGAGAAGATAAAAGAAGTGCAAAGCCGTGGATTAACTGTTGCAATGATAGGCGACGGCGTTAACGATGCACCCGCACTTGCACAAGCTGATATTGGTATTGCTATCGGTGCTGGAACTGATGTCGCTGTTGAATCTGCTGATATTATTCTTGTAAAGAATAACCCCAAGGATGTGATTTCATTAATAAAATTTTCACGTGCCACCTATAAAAAAATGATTCAGAATTTGATTTGGGCAACTGGTTACAATGTTATTGCTATTCCTCTTGCTGCAGGTGTTTTGTATTCTGAAGGAATAATTTTAAGTCCAGCACTTGGTGCTGTTCTGATGTCTCTTAGTACAATTATTGTCGCTATAAATGCTAAATTGTTGAAAGTATAAATCAATCATAAAACAAAAGAAGTAACAAAATGTACAAACAACTCATATTGATTCTATCAATCCTAACAATCTTCGGTGCCTCAGTTTTAGCGCAGGATAAGCCTGAAACTGAGGTTAAAGAAAAGAAAGAATGTTCTCATAAGTGTTGTGGGACTAAAGATGCACACAGTGAAGTAAATCTGGAGAAGAGCAGCGAAAGTGCGTCCTTACAGATTTGGAATAAAGTATGTCCAGTTAAAGGAGAAGAAATAGACGTTGATGCACCCACGGTTGAATATAATGGTAAAGTAATTGGCTTCTGCTGTCCGGGATGTGATACGAAATTCCAGAAGGATCCCGAAAAATATTTGAAGAATCTGAATGAAAATGGTTCAAAGTTTATAGCTAGCTAATAAAATAAAAATTGGGATTTAAAAATTTGAGTACCAATTAGTTTAATAGACAATATTTGCACAAATTAAATACAAAAATAAATGGTAATAAATGAAGCGAAGAGATTTTATAATTAAATCAGCATTAGCTGGTGCAGCATTTTCAACATATCAACTATTTCCTTTTGGAGGAGTAAGAAAGGTAAACGGAGTTGGAAATCCTTTGCGTTTTCCTCCTGAACTGCAACAAGGTGAATCATTAATATTTAATGCTTCGAATGTGGAAGTATGGCCGGGTACTACGACTCAAGTGTTATCACTAAATAATTCGTATCCCTGTCCAACAATTAGAGTGCAGAAAGGTCAAAACTTTTCTGTTCTTTTTAAAAACCAATTTACCGAAGAAGCTACTATTCATTGGCACGGTTTGCTCGTACCGGAGTTGATGGATGGGCAGCCAAAGGATGCAGTTCTTCCTGGTAACAGTTACACTTACACATTTCCGATTTTTCAAAAAGCGGGCACATATTTTTATCATTCGCATGCTCATCACTTAACAGCAAAGCATGTTTATAAAGGTTATGCAGGATTTTTTATTGTTGAAGATGATAATGAACTGCAGTACGGACTGCCGACAAGTAATTATGATATCCCATTATTAATTCAGGATAGACATTCAGCTTACCAGCCACAGTTCACTTACGCGCCAACAATGATGGACAGAATGACTGGATATCTCGGTGATGTTCCTCTCGTTAACGGAACACCAGAGGCGTATTTTGAAGTTCAAAAAACACTTTACAGATTCAGATTATTGAACGGATCGAATGCAAGAATTTATAAGATTGCTTTCTCTGATAATTCACCTTTTTGGGTAATTTCTACAGACGGCGGATTAAAAGACGAACCTAGTCAAATGAACAATCTTTATCTTGCACCAGGTGAACGGGTGGATATCCTGTTTGATTTTTTCCCTTATACGATTGGGAATTCACTAACGCTTCAATCACAAACTTTTACCGTAGTTGGAAATCAAGGTTTACAGATGGATTTATTGAGATTTGATGTAGTCGGAAATTTATCTTCAGGTGGAATTGTACCACAAAATTTAAGTGCAATCAATTACCATAACATTAATGATATTCAGAGGACGAGAAACTTTGTTCTATCTCAATCAGGAATGGGTTCAGGGATGCACAGGATAAATGGTTTAACTTATGATATGAACAGGATTGATGAACAAATTCCTTTTAGTGAGTTGGAAGAATGGAAATTCGTTAACACGACAAATAACTTTCATCCGATGCATGTTCATGGTGTAATGTTTCAAGTTTATTCAAGAAATGGAAATACAAATTTGCAGCCAAATGATAAGGGTTGGAAAGATACCGTGCTTGTTAATCCAAACGAAACAGTAAGTGTTTTAGTTAAGTGTAATGATTACTCAGGTATTTATCTTCTTCATTGCCATAATCTTGAGCACGAAGATGATGGGATGATGTTGAACATTAAATTTGACTCACCAACTAATATTGAAGAAGAAAATACACAACCGGAAACATTTGAACTTTACCCGAACTATCCGAATCCGTTTAATCCTTCAACTAATATTAAATACAGTTTGGATAAACCTTCAAGTTCAGTGAAACTTTCAATATTTAATAATAACGGAGAACTGGTAGAAAACATTTTTGAAGGGACACAATCTTCAGGTGTTTTTTCAGTTGAGTGGAATGCTGCTAATTATTCAAGTGGAAATTATTTTTGTAGTCTTCTTGTAGATGGGTTATTAAAATCAATTAAATTATCCTATATCAAATAATCGTTGTGTTTGTTCGACAGTGTTTTTTAATTTTATATTAATATTATAAAATATTAACGTTTAATGGAAGTTCATTTTTCATAATGTCCTAGATACCAAACTTAATAAGTATAAAAAATCATAGCATAATACATAGCACCATAATACAATTGAGATTAGGAGAGCCAGATAAAAATCTAATTTTAATATATGTAGAAAAGGGATATTTAAAACAAAAGGTGCTGCACTTTGAATTAAGTGCAACACCAATAAAATGAGGAAAGAAAATTACTTGAGAAAATTCATCTTCATAGTTTGAGTAAAGTTGCCTGATTGCATCTTAGTAAAGTAAATTCCACTCGATACACTTTTACCACGATTATCTAATCCATTCCAGACCACCTCATAAGAACCCGGTTCATATAAATTATAATCTATGAGAGTTTTAACAAGATTACCTAAAACATCATAATTTCAATTTTTATGTTGGACGTCTGGGAAGAAAATCTAATTGTTGTGCTTGGGTTAAATGGATTTGGATAATTCTGATCTAGAGAAAAATCTGCAGGAATACTATTACTGATATTTTCAACGGATGTTGCATTATTTCCTGTTAGTATGAAGAAGTTACCTACCACTTCGTTACTAAAACTTATAGTATTTTCATTAGAGTTGAGAGTTGCATTGGAAATACTTACCCAACTATTAACATCAGTATTCCAGTACTTTACCTGGATTGAAGATTCGAGGATATTATTTTCGCTCAGCTGTTCGTTAGTATAGTGAAACTGGAAATTAGCATTACTTGCAAACTGCATATGTTCACCGCAACCCATACCTCCCATTCCACCCATCATTCCGGCAGAGAAAAAATTAACTTCATAACCAGAAAATGCGTTTTCGTCGCCAAGTTCAAAAATTTGACCGGGAACTATTTCAAAAATCTGACAGAATAAAGAATCCTGCATTCCGCCATGATGTCCACCACCGCCCATCGTCCACCATCCTGGAAGCATTTCCATCCAATCATTTTCATCAAATGGAGTATTGAATTGTACTGGTTGGGTCATATTCCGGTTAATCCATCCGCCTCCCATATGTCCACCGAAAAATGTTGAGTCTCTCCAGAATAGGCTGTTAATTTCATAAACAATTACCATCGGGAAGTTATTATTGCTAATTAATCCACCAACAATATCAATCTGATCTCCACTCTCAGGTCTTGTTGCACCGGAGTTTGGTTCATACCATGGCGGACCAAAGTTAAGAAAGTATTCAGGAGTACCATCATTATCTTCATCAAGATAATAGTGCGCCATCATAAAAGTTGTATCAACCAAAGCGAATCCGGAAACTGTAACAGCTTGAGGAGGGTCGTGCTGCCAGCCGAACCCAACATTATGACAACTATCCATTTCATGTCCGCTGTTAAATCCGTGATGTCCCATTTCATTCCAGAAAGGATTATAAGGATCTCGCCAGAATTGACCATTGATTTCATAAACAATAATCATTGACTCATTCATCATATTGTTTTCCCAAAGTCCTCCGGCAATAGTGATTTGATCACCATTATTTGGGCGTGCAGCATTGCTACTATCAGGCTCATACCAATAAGGGCCGAAATTTAGAAAATAGTCTGGATCACCGTTATTATCAGTGTCAAGAAAGTACATTGGATGCATAAAATTTGTATCAACAATTGCAGTTCCATTTACAGTTACCGCTGTTAGTGAATCCGGGTTCATGTGGCCCTGACCATGGCCACCCATTTGAGCAAATAAGGATTCATTTTGAAATACGAGACTGATCAGTAAAATAAAAAGATAAAATAAACGATTCATTTAGGACCTCTTAAAAAATAATTTAAAAAATATTATCAAGAAAAGTGTGAGGGGAATTCTATATAAGCATAACAGTTGATGAAATAATTGATGAGTGCTGGGAATTTAAGTTATAAGTAAAATCTGAAGAAGGGGACTTAGAATTATCCGTAGTTTGCAGTGTTGGTGTAAAAATATATTTTGATAATATTTTAATTAAATCATCAATGGAAGAATTTTTATTATATAGAGAAACATTATATTCAGTATCGATGCAATATTCAGAAAGTTGTGGAGAATATTTTTGTGAAAGAGTATTTGTTGAATCTTCAGAAAAATGATAAGAATTGTACTGGATGCAACAATTGTTATTATAGGTCTCGACTTTAGATTTGCCGTTGCTTTCTGAGCAGATTAAATAATACTTTTGAAATAGAGTTAAGTTTAACAATGAAATCAAAATCAAATAAACAATATAATGTTTTACATTTATCAACATAGTCGAATGGCTAACATTTGCTTTAAGACAATTATTGTACCATTGATAATATACAATTAGGAGGAGAAAACAAGCCAAAATTTTGTATAATTATTAAATCAGAGAATATATTCTCCTATTACTGAGATGAATTAGCACTCAGGCAATTTTTATCATTTAATGCTCGTTACAGTACATAAGAGAAAGTTTGAAATCATTTCATAACACGCATTGCATTTAATATGGCGATAATTGCAACACCCATATCTCCAAAGACAGCTTCCCACATTGTTGCAATACCAAAAACACCGAGAAGTATAAAGAATAATTTAACTCCCATTGCAAATCCAATATTTTGCCAGACTATTTTTCGTGTCCGTTTAGCGATATCTATAGCAGTTACAATTTTTGAAGGTGAATCAGTCATAAGAACTATATCTGCTGTTTCTACAGCAGCATCAGAACCCAAAGCACCCATTGCGATACCTACATCAGCACGAGCTAAAACCGGTGCATCATTTATTCCATCACCAACAAATGCAACTTTATCACCTTTAGCAGAAGATTGTATGAGCATTTCTATATGATTTACTTTATCCTCAGGCATTAACTCAAAATAAAATTTGTCAATACCCAATTTTTTTGCAAAGGATTCTGCAACAGATTTATTATCCCCTGTAAGCATAACTGTATTTATATTTTTTTCTTTTAGCTGTTGTATGGTTTTCTGAGAATCCTCTTTTAAAGTATCCGAAATGATTATATATCCGGCATAGACAGAGTTAACAGCTAAATGAACAACCGTTCCTTCAACATCACATTTATCGTGTAATATATTTTCTAAGTGAAGAAGTTTATCGTTACCTAAAATAATTTCTTTACCACCAACCTTTGCTTTAATTCCTTTACCGCTTATTTCCTGGATATCACTTAAAAGTGATTCATCAATTTCAGATAAAGGTAAATTATTTTTATAAGCCTCGATAATTGATTTAGCGATTGGATGATTTGAATGTGATTCAGCATAGGCAGCAAACTTTATAATCTCAGTCTCATTAAATCCATTCTGAGTTACAACTTCTGAAACTCTGAATTCACCTTTTGTAAGAGTTCCGGTTTTATCGAACACAACGGTTTTAACTTTTGTTAGAGCATCCAAATAGTTTGAACCTTTTATCAGTATTCCTTTTCGTGATGCTCCTCCAATACCGCCAAAATATCCAAGCGGAATACTAATTACTAATGCACAAGGGCAAGAAATTACCAATACAACAAGAGCCCTGTAAATCCAATCGGTAAAAGTTTGTCCGCTAAAAAACAATGGCGGAATAATAGCAAGAAGTAAGGCGCCAAATACCACTACCGGAGTATAATAGCGGGCAAATGTTGTAATGAATTTTTCCGTCTCAGCTTTTTTACTGCTTGCATTTTCAACAAGCTCCAAGATCCTTGATATGGAAGATTCACCAAATCTTTTAGTTACTGAGATAGTTAACAAGCCGGATTTATTTATCATTCCAGCCAATATAATATCATTTATTTTTACGGAACGTGGAACAGATTCCCCTGTTAATGCCGAAGTATCAACAAAAGAATTACCTTCTGTTATTTTTCCATCAAGCGGAATTTTCTCGCCTGGTTTTACGATAATTACTTGCCCGGGTTCGACTTCAAAAGGCGATACTTTATTTATTTCACCATCGATTTTAAGATTTGCATAATCAGGTCTGATTTGGAGCAAAGCCTTAATTGATTTGCGAGATCGGTTCACAGCCAAATCCTGAAATAATTCTCCTACTACATAAAACCACATAACAGCAACAGCTTCAGGCATTTGATGGATAGCAAAAGCACCGAGTGTTGCAATCGTCATTAAAAAATTCTCATCAAATACTCTACCTTTGAAGATGTTTTTTGCAGCACTGGTCAGTACTTTCCAGCCGCTTAATAAATATGCAGTAATGAAAATTCCAAATTCCAGTAGACGAAAAGGAGTATTATGAATTTGTTTTTCAAAAACAATTCCTGTGATCAGTAATAGAATTGTTAATATTATTCTGATAAGCGTGGTTTTGTTTTCTTTCCAAACAGAGGTGGAAGGTTCACTTTCGGGAGTAAGTTCTTTTTTTTCTAATTCAATTAGTTCAACATCTGGTTCAAGATCCTTAATCTTTCTTTTAACAATCTCTATATTGTCTGTATCCACAATTAACGAAGAGTTAGCAAAATTGACTGAAACAAATCTCACTTCGTCCAGTTTTTTTAGCCCGTTTTCAATATTAGCTGCACAGGATGCACAATCAATATTTTTAAGCTGATATTTTTTCAATACGTCTCCGATTACTTACTCATAAAAATTGTATAAGATTTATATTTAACATATTTCATAATTTAACTATCCAATAAAGAAAGCGATGATGCCAAGAATCACAAGGGTAACACCGGAAACTAATTTTTCGTGATGCTCCATAAAATGAAAATTTAATTTTTCTAATCCTTTTGTTCCAAAATAAACGAGCAGCAACATTCCCATTATTGTAATAAAAAAATAAATCACAGAGACGGTTATTATTCCAAGCCAACCAATTGAACTTGCAGTAAGGTAATAAGCTTCAATTTCTATGCAAGGAGAAAAGAACATACCAATTGCAAGCGTAGTAATGATTGCAGTTTTACTCTTATTCTTTTTATGAATTAGTTCATCAGTATTTATATGATGATGGTGGTGATGTTGATTTTGTTTTCTATCCAGGATAATATAAATCAAACCCAATGTGATCAGAATTAAAGGTGCTGCAATTTTTGTAACAACCTGATATGTAGATGAAAGTTTATAACCGAGTATTCCGATAAAAATTCCGATTATTATCGTGCTAAGAGTATGAGCAAT
>JADJIH010000014.1 GCA_016707115.1 Ignavibacteriales bacterium
GGTACAAACCATTTTAGTATTTTATTTGATCAACCTATTTCAGTTTCAAATAACTGGTTCGGTCATCTTTCGCTTCCTGATGGTGTAGAAAATTGAAAATTTATTGCCATCTGATTCTCAATTAGAACAAAACTATCCCAACCCGTTTAACCCAACAAAAGATAAGATACAGTATACCGGAATACAGTTCTGTAACATTAAAAGTGTTTAATCTTTTAGGAGAAGAAATAGAAACATTGTTTAATGGTGAGCAATCAGCAGGAGTTTACGAAGCCACATTTGATGCTTCGAAATTATCAAGTGGAATTTATTTTTATGCACTACAAACAGATAATTTTAGTTCAAGTAAGAAAATGATTTTAATCAGATAGTAGTATGTAAAGAATCAGTTGTTCATAAAGGTTTTATAGATTTTATTTTATAAGGTGCAGTATGAAAAAATTATTTTTCATTTTGTTGTTCCTGGTTATTTGTGTTTGTTCATTCGGTCAAAATACTAGCTCAACTATAACTAATACTATTCATTTTACGGCAGATATAAGTGGCATTCTTGGTCTTGGCATCGGCGGTGCTTTTAATCCAGATCAGGATTCATTATTAGTTATGGGTTTTGATTGGGACGATAGTACTACGATTATAACTGGTAATAGAATGATGGAAAATACTGATCCATTCAACCCTGGGATTTATACAACAACTTTAACGGTTCAAAGTAGTTCTGATTCTCTCAGATGGAAATTCAAAGCAGTTCCAGATTCAAGATTTCAAAATAATGGTTGGGAGTATAATCAGGATAGATGGTTTGTTTTTGATTCGAGCAATAGCACAGTTATTTTACCAGACATAGTCCCGGATATCAGGCCAAACTGGCCAATACTACCGAGTGATGTAGATCTTCAAATTACTGTAGATATGACTTTTGCTCATAATAAATATAATGGTATGCCTATACCACTTGAGGAACTTGAATTCGTTGGGATAAGAGGAACAGTAGATTTTCTGGGAAGTCTCGAGGGCGGATGCTGGTGCCCGGATGATACTTTGACTGGGCTTATGAAAGTTTTTACACATTTTAATGGCAACATGTGGAGATATCGGACAATAATACCTGCTGGAACCGTAAGTGGTGCAGCCGAATATAGATTTGGTGCAATGTATCCTGATGCTGATACACTTAATGGAGGGCTTTTCCCATTAGATAATGAAGTACCACCACATTTAAACCATTTTATTATCATTTTCGCTTCGCAGACAACAATCACCTTATGGAACTATTTTGGATATTTTGATAGTGTTGAGAAACTGGAAGATCTGATTCCTACCTCTATTAATTTAGAACAAAACTATCCTAACCCGTTTAACCCAACAACAAAGATAAGATACAGTATACCTGAATACAGTTCTGTTAGCTTAAAAGTATTTAATCTTTTAGGAGAAGAAATAGAAACATTGTTTAATGGTGAGCAATCAGCAGGAGTATATGAAGCAACATTTGATGCTTCACCAATTGACAAGCGGGGTTTATTTTTATACTTTAAAAACAGATAATTTTATTTCAAGTAAGAAGATGATTTTAGTAAGATAAAACTGATGTAGTATTAGATAGAAATTGTAGCTCAAACGAATAAAAAATATAAGTTTTTTTTTCAAGAGGTTTGATATGAAAAAATTTTCGGTTTTGTTTGCAGTATTGACATTTATCAGTACAACCTTTGCTCAAGAAGTTGTTAAGCAAAAAGCTCCTCTTAGAACGGACGAAGGAAACACTGTATCTCAAAGTTATGTACCATCAGGAAATAATTCTCCGGTTACTGCTGCAAATTATGTTGCCGTGGATACTATGGCTAACTCATTCGGTCCGGCAGCAAATACATTAAATCCACTTGCTTATGATCCTATATCAAAGGTACTAGCTGTTGTTCATAGAGGTAAATCACCGTATGCCGTTAGCAGTGGCGAACTTTGGTGGAATTATTCTACAGATCTGGGAATAAGCTGGCACAGAAGTAATACTTCAGTACAAAATGGTACGCTATCACAAAATTCCGCTAGATATCCTAATATGACCCTGGCAAACTATACTAATTCTATTAATATGACTGATTTGTTAGGTGCTTTTTCCTGGCCGGAATTAAGTACAACTGGCTTAGGTTGGTTGGGCTATGGTGTTTCGGAAGGATTGTTGCAATCAGCTTTTGCAAATCTCGAGCAAGGTCCTCCGACTTATGGATCAAATGTTCCAACTTTTAGTGATAATTCCTGGATTTTTTGGTGTGCTGATAATCTATCAGATAACTCTATAAGACTTTGGAGAACACAGGATTATTCAACAGTTGAAGTAATTGATCCTCCTACTTGGGGAACAACAAGATGGACAAATGGAAACATCCTTTTAGGTGGTGTCTCACACAATGGTGTTGTATATGTTGGTGTTATAGGTTCTTACACTGAAGAAATTGGTGCCGGCGGTTGGGAAATTGGTTATTCAAAATCTACAGATCATGGTGCTACCTGGAGTGATTGGTTTGTGCCGGATTGGAGAACAATTCCTGGTTTGACAAACTTTACTGAATTATGGGACTGGAAAGTAGGCGACACATATGTTAGTTATTCAGGCGATATTCAAGTTGATGATAATGGCAATGTTCATTTTGTAACAGGTTTAACTGATTCAGTTATATTACAAAATGCGATAGTTGAAATTTATGAAACTGCTCCCAACGTATGGGCTGGTAAAGTAATTACTGTGGCTCATGATAATTCAAAATATGGATATGAAGATAATACTCCAGGTCTTGGTCAAACAGGCCCTTCAATTATGATGGCAGCTAATAAGAATCGTGATTTCTTTGCTGTTCAATATTCTATTGGTTCACCTGAAACTCAGGATTCACTATGCGATCTATATGTTCATACAAGAGCATTATCAGATGCAAATTGGTCTGGTTCAACAAATTTAACCGAAACCAATACTATGAATGAAGATGGCTGTCACCTTGCGCCTTATATAGCTTCAAATACAAGCGCAGATTACATATTTTCTATGTTCTGGTATGAACAAGGGAACACAACTCCAACTATTGATCAAACCGCACCATCCGTAATATGGGTTGCTCCTTATGCTGTTAGATCAGCAGGCGGCGATATTCCCATAACATTCCAGGTTGATATGAGTGTTCAGATGTTTGAAGGCAACTTTCCTCCAGGTGCAAATGTAGTAGTTCGTGGAGATTTTCAAACAGATGCTGGTGATCCAAATGGTCTTTGGCAAGGTAATATGTTCCAGTTATCAGATACTGATGATGATTCAATTTATACAGGTACATTTCAAATCCCTTCAAATTTTGTTGGTAATAATTATATCTTTAAATATGTTATAGTTAATCCACCTGCGGGTGATAATTGGGAATCAATTAATAACAGACCATTTACATTAACATCTCCAGAAACAGTTATCCCTTTAGACTGTTTTAATCATGACTGCCCTGTGGTTTATAATCCAGTTACTAACACTATAATTTTCACCGCCGATATCAGTGGTATTCTTGGTGTTGGCATTGGTGGGGCTTTCGATCCAAATCAAGACTCATTATTAGTGATGGGGTTAGATTGGGGCCTTGATGGATGGAACGTAATTGGAAATAGAAAATTGGAAAATGCTGATCCGTTTCATCCCGGTATTTATACAACCACTCTCATGGTTACTTCATTTATAGGAGCTACTGGCGAAGGTGATTCAACCGAATGGATATTTAGAGCTTTTCCTGGCTCTAGATTTGAAGACTTAGGGTGGGAATCTAATATAGATCGCTGGTATGTTTACGGGCCAGATAGTATAACAAATAGTTTACCTACTATAATTCCTCAAATTGCTCCCAACTTTCAAGTTAGCACAAATCCTATCGATTTTACTCTTAATGTTGATATGACAGGTGCGGTTAACCGACATAATGGTGAACCCATACCTTTAGATTCAATTGAATTTGTTATAGTTACAGGTACGACACAGTTTTTAGGGAGTTATTATCATAATCCAAGTCCATGTTATTGTATAGATGATACAGCCTTTGGTTATATAAAAGCCCTGACTCATATTAGTGAAAATATTTGGAGTTACCATACTACCATACCAATTGGACAACATTGTGGAATATTTGGATACAAATTTGGAGTAATATATCCAGGGTCTGATACAATTAGTAGTGGATTTAACTCATTAATGAATGAATTACCTTATGGAGTATACCATAACATATTATTAACAGGTCTTCAGAACACTTTAGTTATTAATAATTGGTTCGGATATCCAGTCCCGCCTGATAATGTTGAACAAATAGAAAATTTAATACCCGATCGATTTATTTTTTAGAACAAAACTATCCCAATCCATTTAATCCAACAACCAAGATAAGATATAGTATACCGGAATACAGTTCTGTAACATTAAAAGTATTTAATCTTTTAGGAGAAGAAATAGAAACGTTAGTTAACAGTGAGCAAAGTGCAGGAGTTTACGAAGCAACATTTGATGCTTCTAATCTTTCAAGCGGAATTTATTTTTATACTTTAAAAACAGATAATTTTAGTTCAAGTAAGAAAATGATTCTAATTAAGTAAACCTTAAGAGACTAATATGAAAAAGCAATTAACAGTTCTTTTATTAGTTGTAATTACTTTTGTTTCGTTTTCACAACAGAATAAAATCACAACAACAAACACAGTTACATTTACTGCTGATATTAGTGGTATCATTGGTGTAGGTCCAGGTGGAGCTTTCGACCCATTGCGAGATTCATTGTTAGTTATTGGTTTGGATTGGGATGGAGAAACAACAGTTGTTGGCAATAGAATGATGTCTAATGTGGATACACTTAACCCCGGAATTTATACTACAACATTATTAGTTAGCAGTACTTTGGATTCCGTGAGATGGAAATTTAAAGCAGCACCACCTTATTATTGGCCAAATACCGGATGGGAAACCGGATCAGACCGCTGGTTTGTATTAAGTGAAGATAGCAGTGTTGTGACTTTGCCGATAATCATCCCCAGAATATACCCAGGACAAATTTGGCCAGAAGACCTCCATCTAACTTTAAATCTAAACATGACAGGAGCAATTAACCAATATAACGGGTTACTAATTCCGCTTTCTGACATTGAATTTATTGGACTCAAAAGTACGCTACCTTTTATGGGAAATATGTTGGAAGGTTGCTGGTGCGCGGATGATACATCAACCGGGGATATGGTATTATTAACTCACATTAGTGATAATAACTGGAAGTTTGAAATTGATATTCCGGCAGGTACAAACTCAGGTGTGTATGAATACAAATTTGCTGTGAAGTATACTGGTGCAGATACAATAAATGGTGGTTTTGAACCTTTGAATAATGAATTTGCTGATAGTCTAACACATAATTTTCTACTAGTAGGGGTACTACCGCCAATAATCACAATATATAATTTATTTGGCGATCCAAATCCCGTTGGTGTAGAAAGAATAGAAAATTTATTACCATCTGATTATCAATTAGAACAAAACTATCCAAACCCGTTTAATCCATCAACAAAAATAAGGTACAGCATTACTGAATATAGTTTTGTTACTCTAAAAGTATTTAATCTATTGGGAGAAGAAATAGAAACGTTAGTTAACAGTGAGCAAAGTGCAGGAGTTTACGAAGCAACATTTGAGGCTTCCAACCTGGCAAGTGGAATTTACTTTTATACTTTAAAAACAGATAATGCTTCTTTTACAAAAAGATGGTTCTTGTTAGATAGATTATAGAATAAAATTATTAAGAGGATATCCCACAGGTCGAGTTTTATAGGTCATTCCCGTGAAAACGGAATCCATAACATAAAAATAAATAGATTCCCACTGGAGTTTATCCCGATGAAAAATCAGGATGGGAATGACAATTAATACCCTCAAAAGAATTCTTTTTATTTCTTTTTGGTTAGTGCAGATAGTTGATTGTAAAATTAATGGCTAATCCATTCTGAGGATTTAAACTTATACTTTTCTGTAAAGCCGCAATAGCTTCATCATTTTGTTTGTTTAAAAGTATGCCCCTGCCAAGGTTATACCAGGTTTGGGAATCAGCTTCTTAAACCTAACAGCTTGCTGAAGATAAACCATAGCTTCTTTATGTTTATTCTGTTTTAGTAATACCTGCCCCAGCCACTTTGTTGCAAAAAAATCAGGCTTAAGCTTGTAAAGCGGTAATAAAAATTCCATCGCTTCATCTAATTTTCCGCCATCAACTAATTTAGAAATCAGATCTTTATACGGAATATCATAGTAAGGTCTCTCTGCTATAATAACTGCAATTTCTTTTATGCAATTATTGTAATCACCTTTTTTAAAATAATAATCAGATAATAAGGCATGTGCAGATTCCCATGGTATTTCCTGATTCATAAGTTTTATAGCAACAGTATCTACAATGTCTTTAGGGTTTAAAGTTTAGCACTTTATAGTTTAATGATCCTTTGGGAACAAACGGATAATTGCCTGTAAGCAACATTACCTTCATTTCTGCAACTGTGGAATCAAGTCTAGTAAAAGGAAAATTTAATTCTAATATGCTATCCGCTTTACTTTCACTTAATGCAGACTTACTGCCATTTGGAAGTAAGTTCACTTCTTGCATTTTATCAAAGTAAGCATCACCCATCATCCTATATCCCGCAAAATTTGGATGAAGATGATCCACCATTAAATTTGAACCAACTATTCCATTCGGGCTTTTGGCTTGGAATAAAGAATCGATGTTAACAACCGGTAAATTATATTCTTTAGCAAGTTTATAGATTGCATCATTAATATGTTGCGGAGCTCTGAAACGAAGTGCATCAAGATCTTTTGCCCTAGCAAATAACTCTCTGGCTTTTACATAGTTTCCGTTTTCATATTCCTTTTGTGCATTTAAATAAACATCATCTGCAGAGGGATTTTTCCCATCTTTAACCGAAACAAATGGTTTTTGATCTTTAGCATTAAAAGTAAGATTGCCGATGATAACAGGTATATTTCTATCCTTAAACATTTTAAGAATATCATTCATATTGCCGCTGAACTGATCGATGCCGTTGTTAAACATATCAGAGTTAATGGGAATTAAAGACTCACCAATCATTCTGCTCATTAAAGTTTCATTACCATCATTAGTTTTTAATCCGGCAGAATTAAATATTCCTAAAATTCCGGAAATAACATTCTGTAAAAACTGTGTTGTTCTGTAATTCCTAAGATTAAGATAAAGATTAACAAGACCTCTTGAGTAACCCATATTAACTGATGAACCAACTCCAAGCGCACCATAATATTCATTATGTCCTGTGTATATAAGTATCAGATCAGGCTGCATCTCAACAACACCGTAAGCAATATCTCTGATTGTGTAAGAATTGATAGCTGAAATTCCAAGATTTATTACTTCAATAGTATTCTCAGGATATAAAAGTTCAAGTTTTCTTTTTATGTGTCGGGAGAAAGATGCGTTTGGAACATAAGGCCAGCCCGCAGCACTACTTTCACCTAAAACAAAAATTCTGAATGCATTACTTTTCTTCTCAATGTCAAAACCATCTGGCACAACAGAAGGTGTTGCTTTGATATTAAAGAAATATTTTCTTGGCAGATCGGGATTTGCGAAATATTTATCTGAATGATATTCAGAAGCCGGAGCAAAAGTATTTGAAATCATATCCGTAATCAAAATATCTTAAAGTAAGTTCTAATAGAATTACAAATACAAATGGAATTGCAACAAGAATAATGTAAAACCAGAATGGGCTTTTCTTAAGGGTTTTATTTGATTCTGATTTTTGTTCAATCAGTTTTGGTTGATACTTTTTGTTTTTGCTCATTAGATTTATTTGCTTGCTCTTATGTGGTTTACTATTAACTTTTTTAAAGATATTGAATTTAGTAAATTCATTACATTATTTTAACAAAATTTATTATTCAGAAATCTTATAAATGATAAAATTTTCGCACCTCTGTCTTTTATTTGGTTTTTATGACCTCGCTTATCCAAGGGCGGGAGTTTTATGGATATTGGTTGCCCGCGTTGGTAATATTCTTCTTTCAATCTCTGATAAAGAGTTTTTAGAGAGATATGAAAACGACTGAATAAATCGGCATAGAAAAAGCACAGTTGAATCTCAAAAATTGAATTTTTGTTCTCTCTTGTTGCCGAAAAACTTTGGTCGCTTGAAGCACTATCCAGAAGAATGGATACAACCAGTGATAATGTTTACAACAAATGCATTGAAAAAATGTTTATTCGGGATGCGCTTTTAAGAAAGAAATCCAGGAAAAATTGTTGTTTCAGAAAAATGAAATGTCCAGTTGGACTAAAAAGAAACTCAATCAAAACATATGTTAGGTTCCTTTTTTCCCTATATGAGATTGAAGAAATAAATAATCTACATAAACTTCTACAGAATGGTGTCCCATTCGATTCAATACTTATTGAAAGTCCTGGAGAAAGGATTATGAGAACAAATAACTCCTGTGGAAATAGTTTTGGGCAAATGGTTGAAAGCGTTGAAGAAATTCTGTTCAACCTTAAGATAAACGATTTTACCCGGACAGTTTTAACCCCCTGATGGGTAGGGCATTTTTTTATCTCGTTAATAAATCTGAAGAGATTCTGGCGGGTTCTAATGACACGGAAGATGCAATTAAAACAGTACGTAAAACTCTTGAAGCAAGGAAAATTAATT
>JADJIH010000015.1 GCA_016707115.1 Ignavibacteriales bacterium
TTGTCCCGGCTGTCGTGGAAACTTGAACCGCGCTGGCGCTTGATCGATTCCGTAGCATGGTTGTTACTCCTGCTTGGAGGACGCCTGATCTGAGTGGCGGGGGCAGAGATGCGGCCGGGGAGGTGAGATCGAATGCGGTCCTGGAGCGCCGATCTAACTACTTGCAGTAAAGCATTCAATCCAGCACTGAGCCGCCGTTGGGGCCAGATACCGACCTTGTCAGTCCCTCCCAAAGCCCTTGGGCAGATCGATGTCTGCCAACGCCGCGACGATCTCGGTAAGCTTATCGATTGTCTCGTCGAGCTTAACCGCCAGGCCACTCTCTTGAAGCGATTCTGGCAGGTTCTCTCTCCATGCCTGGTTTCATCGAGCAAAGCATGAAGCTCACTTTCAGCGGCTGCTAACCTCGCCGGTCGGGAGAGAACCCTGGCTTTCCGCGCTGGGCTCGTCGGAGGAGATACCGACTCCGCGCTCATCTTGGCCCGAGCACGAAAGGCTCGCAGGCGTTCTGCAGCGTTGCCGTATCTACGTTTCCTGCCCATGAGACCAACTTCCCTGTTTCGTTTCTGAAACGTTATGCAGTTGAAGTAAAAAGTCCTTTGGGGACGTAAGGTGACCGAGGCAGGGTTAGCAGGCCAGTACCAGCTGTGGCTTGCCGCGGGCATAATTCTTTTCCGAGTGACGCTCAAGGGCACGAGCTAGACGACCGAAAGATTCGAGGGGCTCGCACGCGTTCTGCGGCATTGCGGCATTTACGTTTTACATTTCCTGCGCATGAGACCTACTCCCTCGTTTCGTTTCGGAAACGTTATGCAGTTGAAATGGAGTCCTTTGGGGGCAAGGTGACCGAAGCCGGGTTAGCCGGTCCTTGCCAACGGTGGCTTACCGCTGGCAAGCTTCGTTTCTGCGTAACGCTCAAGAGCACGAGCCAGGCGACCGAGAGATTCGGGGGTTCCCACCCGCTCAAAGGCCCTTTCTGCTTCGCAACTGGATAGGGCCACCCAGCGCAAGACCTGCTTCCCATTTCGCCACCGCTTAACGCGGCGAGCCGCTGCCTCGTGCACCGAGAAAGTGGACTCGATGATGTTGGTATTGGTAAGGCTAGCCATGAGTTCAGGCGGGACGCCAAGACGACAGCATGTCAGCATGTCCTGGCTTCCTTCTCTTAAACTGTTGGCCGCTGCAGGTTGCCCGCTGGCTTCAAGCCCTCGGGCCAGCAGTTCCAGTTTCGCCTTAGCCAGGGTCGGGTTTTGAATAGCCCAAGCCTCGTGCAACTCGGCCGCAAACACCTTCTTCTCCGGCTCCGTCAAGGTCAGCTTGTCGGCTACGTTCCGCCCCTTGTGGATCCGGCAGCGTTGGACGAGGACACTTTTACCGAAAACTTCAGGGAGAGCTTTGAGCATGCCGGCTGCTCCGTCGACGACCCAGAGGATCCCCTTCTGTGCGGACAGGCCCCTATGCCTCAGTTCCTCAAGAAACTCCCTGCAGTACTCGGCTGTCTCCGTGGAGCCCTGACGGAGGCCAAGAACCTTTTTGGTGCCACCCGCAGTCAGCCCCACTGCTGCAAGCACGGAGTAGTCTCCCTCGGCGACGGCGTCGACCCACACGACCAAGTAACGCTCGTCAAGGCGACGTTGCAAAAAGGTAGAGAGAAGCTCCTCCGCAGCCGCAATGAAGCGCCTTCCGATAGTACTCTTGGATAGCCCTGAGACATACAGCTCGGCAGAGTTCACAGGGTTGACGGCCCCAACCACTTTGCCGTGTTTGCGCAGACTCACTCCCAACATCGTGGCAGTCAGGGCAGCGTTCGAAAGAAACTCCGGATTTTGAGCTCGTTGGTAACTCTCAATCGGTAGCTCGCCGCCCCCCGAACTCTTGGGGCGGATGGCCCGCGGCCGCTGGATTTGCACGCTAAAACCGCCGACCCATACGGTGCCAGGACCCCATCCATTGCGGCTGCCAAGCCGGCCCACAGGATTTTGCTCCCATTTGCCTTTCACTCCACAGACCCGGTCGACGTCCTGCTCCATCAACCGCGTCAGGGACGCCAGACCGGTTTGGTAAGCCAGAGAACTGAGTCCCTCTTTTACAAGGACTTGGCGCTCGTCCATGGTCTGGAGTTTTTTTCTGATTTCGCGCGCCCGACGTCGTCTCTCGGGGCGGGGAAGGGGAAGGTTTTGCGTAAAGGGATTCGAATCGTTTCTCTCAGACATAGCGTCTCCTCTGCTCCCTCTGCCTGCGTCGTTCAAACTTTGGGTGCAGTGTTGTTTTTGGGCTTCAACGAAATTAACTTGTGGGTAAGCAGGTCAAGTTTATGCCATCCCACGAGCCGGCGACTTCGCTGCAGCCAGGCTGGGACTCCAACGGAGAGCGCTTCAATGGCGGGGCCACGGGGGCCCCAGCGCAGAGATTGTTTGAAGGCCATTCGGAGACTTCCAGCCGACTCAAGCCGTTCCTTTAGGGGCGGGGGCACTTCAAGGCGTGCTACGACCAGGCTGGCCTCACGACTGCGCCCCAGGCGTTCCGCTGCTCCAGGACTCTCCGTGGTCCAACGGCGTTCCAGGTGCTGGAGGACAGCGGCGGCTTCATCAGGAGGTAACGACCAGGCCGCATCCAGTTCATTGCCCCACTTCTCACGCGAGGTCTCCGGAAAGTGCCCGAGGACTTCGTTGCGCAGCCGACAACGGCAGTGCGAAATCTGCACCCGATCCCCCCAGACCTGTCTCAAGGCCTGATCGAGCGTGCGACTACCCTCGGTGATGACGAGTAGCCCTCCGGCCCCTGCTAACCCCCGCCGTGCAAGGTCCGCAGAGAGTTCTTCAGCGACCCCCTGCTCACGGACTGAACCAGGTGACAGGCCCAGGACCCTCCGGAATCCATCGACCCCGGCAGCCAGCGCCATCGAAGCCCATTCCCCCCCAATCTCTCGAGAACCCACCCACAGGACGGGGCAGTTCACCTGGGAGAGGCTGTCCTTCAATAGCGCAAGCGTAGGTGGGATCGCCGGGGATCGTTTAATGGGCGACCCCGTTCTTGATCTTGCTGTGGACGACTCGACCTGGGAACGGCCAGGGCCACTGGTCCATGCCTGCTGCATCCATCCGAAGAACTCCGCAGTGAGGCTCTCTTCGTTCGGGGGCACCCAACCCTGGGCATGCTTGGCCAGGGCGGCGCTGAGCCCTTCGCCGAGCATCCACATTAACCGGCCTTGCTCAATAAGCCGAGTCGCTCCACGACGCCAGGGATCGGTGTCGTCGGTAGGATGGAGCTTTTGGGACGAGATCTTTTGGGGGGTGCTGGCCATGGAAAAGGCCTCCTCTTCAGGGGCTCAGCGTGGTTCAAGTTTCCACGACAGCCGGGACAACCTCGAACTGCGAACCGCAGCACCGAATGCAAGTAAACTCTCGTAAGGCCGTCCGACATGGGTTAGCACGCCGAGGAGTGCGACGCCCGATTTCCAGACGTGGTCGGATGGTAGTGAGAGCGGCGGCGGCGGGAAGTCTTGGTCTCTTACCCCATGAGAGCTCTCTGGGTCCTGAATACAGGTCGACGGGGCAGCGATGCTCTGTCTATGCCCGGAGATATTCTGGTGTTGGCTTCGCTGGCAGGCTGCGCGCCATCCAATACCGGAATTGGCGGTCGGATCGTCTCGTAGTAGCGTTGAGGCCGGGTAACGCCGGTGGAGCAAAGGGGACGACATGTTGAAAAGAGAGGAATCCCACCAACTGCTATTCGCGTTCGCCGAAAGCCCGGAAGGGTGTGAGGTTGAGGCTCCTGATGGCGAACCATCTGGAAAATCTATCCTCCAGCAAATAGTGAAGGCAAGAAAAGTGACGGATTCCTGCACCACAGCAGACCCTTCCGAGGGTCTTATGGAGAGGATAGCGTCGCCGCAAAATTTAGCGTCGGCTCTACTTCACGTGGCACGAAACCAGGGCGCCCCCGGTATAGACGGAGCGACAACCGAGGAAATTTTGGAAAGCGCACCCCGCCTTCTGGAACAACTTCGCGCGGACCTCATCTCGGGGTGCTACCAGCACGGAGAAATCCGCCGGGTCGAAATTCCCAAACCAGGTCCAGGGGGCGGTTCTAGAAGATTAGGTATTCCTAACGTTCTGGACCGCTGGGTACAGCAGGCCGTTCTTCAAGTTTTGGAGCCGGTTTTCGAGCCCAAATTTCATCCCAGCAGTCACGGTTTCCGACCAGTCCGCGGGGCTGAGACAGCAATAGCCGAAGCCAAGGAGCACTTGGGTGCGGGTTGTAGCTGGGTTGTCGCTATCGATTTATCGAAGTTCTTCGACCGAGTCAATCACCAACGGCTTCTAGCCAGGCTGGCAAAAGAGGTGTCAGACAAACGCGTTCTGAGACTGATTCACCAGATGTTGAAGGCCAAAGTTGTCTTGCCCAACGGAACCCGCGTGAACACAGAAGAAGGTACCCCCCAAGGGGGCCCGCTCTCCCCGTGCCTCAGTAATATCGTCCTTGACGAACTAGACTGGGAACTACAGCGCAGAGGCCTGAGATTTGTTCGCTATGCGGATGATTTCAACGTCTATGTTCGTAGCCAACGTGCGGGTTTGCGAGTCATGGCCACGCTAACGGCGTTCATTGAGAAGCGCTTGCGCTTGCAGGTTAACGTCGACAAAAGCGAGGTTTCCACTCCGGAAGGAGTCCATTTTTTAGGTTTTTGCCTGAAAATGGGACAGGAAGGCCAAGTCGAGGTTGGGTTATCTAAGCGAACTCGTGAACGGATGAAAGTCCGAACAAGGGAACTAACCCCCAGGAATTGGGGACGCTCGCTACAGGCCTGCCTTGAAAAGGTGAATGAGTATCTGAAAGGTTGGAGCGGATATTTCAAACTCTGTACCAAGGAGTCCGAGAGGACTCTGAGCAACTTTGACGCTCACATTCGTCGCCGAATAAGGGCCATCATTGTAAAGCAGAAAAAGAAGCCCAGCTCTCTCCTTAAGCATCTTCTGGCGCGGGGAGTCCCAAAGAACCGGGCTGCACCAACTGCTTTCGCCTCATGTGGAAACTGGAAAAAGAGCAACCTTCCCGGAATGACCAGGGCCTACCCGAACAAATGGTTCGAGAAGGTCCTGACAAATCTCTGGAAGGAGTGGTCGCGGCTAAACTGTCCTCCCATTGTGGTTCAGACTCAGTTAGGGCTGGAGTTCTGAATATCGGCGTGAAGAGCCGTATGTGAGGTCCACAAGTCCGGTTCTGTGAGAGGTTCCCCCCGGAGACGGGGGCG
>JADJIH010000016.1 GCA_016707115.1 Ignavibacteriales bacterium
GATAACAAAAACTATTATGTAAATGAACACGCAATTGTTGATGATAATGTTGAGATTGGCGAAGGAACTAAAGTCTGGCACTTCTCGCATATACAAAGCGGAAGCAAGATTGGGAAGAAATGTGTTTTCGGGCAGAATGTTAATGTTGGAAACAACGTTTCAATTGGAGATTTCTGTAAAGTACAGAATAATGTTTCAATCTATGAAGGAGTTACTTTAGAAGATTATGTATTCTGCGGACCTTCAATGGTCTTCACAAATATACTCGATCCAAAATGCAAATATCCGCAGGTTGGAGCACAGTTCTATATTAAAACTTTAGTAAAAGAAGGCGCTTCAATAGGAGCAAATGCCACAATAGTTTGCGGACATACGTTAGGAAAGCACTGTATGATAGGAGCTGGTACGGTAGTTACCAAGGATGTTCCTGACTATGCATTAGTTATAGGTACACCAGGCAGAGTTGTTGGATGGGTGTCAGAAGCAGGAAAAAAACTTAAGTTTGATGCTGAGGGAAAAGCATTCTGTGAAAAATCAGGTAAGAACTATTTACTTAAAGATGGTGTAGTAACTAGTGATTAGTAAGTTTTATTAGTGAGTAGTGAAAAATTTTTTAATAGTGACTTCTTTAACTCATTTTATTTAATACATTTAAATAGATCTTCTTTATAAAGGTTTGAGTATACATATAACTACTCAGACCTTTTTTATTATATCACATTCCCGGATCAACTTTAAGAATAAAACAGCAAAATGAATACATTAAGAGGATGCGTATCTAAATTATTTGACATACCATTATTGATTTGAATTCCAGATTACTAGGACAACGCAAATCAAAACTCTTTATATAAGCACACTCATCTTCAACAGGTGTAAATATTCTTATCCCTACGTCACTTTTTTGTAAATAAAAACACTATTCTAGTTATAAAATCTTAATTAATTCTATTTATTCAATACACAGTTCTTTCCTGTAAATAGATAATTAATGACCTTTAAGATAAATCTTAACAAATACTAAACTCAGTTTTATCCTAAATCATTAAACATGCCAATCGGCGACCAGTTTTCAATAACTATATATAACTAAATATGAAAAAGAAAATCACATTACTATACCTGTTATTCTTATTAATTTTTGCTATCAGCAGCTTTGCCCAGGAAGAGGAAGAGAGGATTTTATATTATCAGATGGAACCGCTTGATGACAGTTTGTTTATTCAAATTCAGGAAAGCCTACTTATAGATCCACCTGATCCAAAAGCTGAAATTGTAGTAGATGTACGAGATAATACAAATCAAACAATTTCTGTTAGAGGATCACTCTATCCCCTCCTTGCATTGAATGAGGAAATAAGGGGCAGAATTCTTATGTATCCATTTAAGCTAAACTTAACAGAGACAATCAATTACGGTAGTTTATTTACACGAGTTATAGATAAACTTAGATTTAATAAAATCGTTAATCCTCCCAGTGTATTTCAGATATCACCTACCCTGGGATATATAAATCCATTTTTCCAGTTTATGGGTGGTGAGAGATTCGGGTTTGCATTAAAAAAGGATATCGGTTTTTCATTCGGAATAGGTACCCCATTTTCGGGAGCACTTGAGACAAACTATTATGAAGTTAACTTTCATATACTGGGATTCCGTGCAGGATTAATTAGCAATGATGATACATTTATTGAAAACAAATTTGAAAACAATCATAACAATATATATTTCGGCAAATCGTACCAGATTAATTATGTTGTACCGTTCGGTAACTTTTTTGAGTTCGGCTATTTCAAAACTCTAAGCGAATTTGATTCCTCTAGAATTCTTAAATACAGCCCGGAAAGCAACATTGCAGTTTTGCCTGATGGAAGTATTTTGGATCCTTATCTAGTAGAGGGCGAATTTTACAATTGGGAAATACGTTATCCCGTAAAGATCCTCGAATCTACTAGAAGCAAATTCTATATAGCAAAATTTCTGAACGAAATCCACATCGGCTATACAGGCCGTGAATTAAGTTTAGCAGGCAGTGTATTTGATTTAAGGTTTGATGCCTTGGTACATAGCAGAGAACGTGAACCACAGTATGTTTGTGATATACTGGTTCAGAAGATTTTTGATTACTGGGGATTTGCAGCTATTGCTGCAGGACCGAGTGTTATTTTTGGAACGTTAAATAATGGCAAGCCCGGTTTTACTTCATTCTTTGTAAATGTAAGATTAAAGATTGGATCATCACTTTAATGTTGAATTCATAAATTGACTATACTGATACTTTTTACCCTATATAGTTCATAAGTATAGTAGTACTTTTAACTTTGTTAATCTCATTACTAATCACTAATATCCAGCAAGTAACTTGACAAATAGTAGAAGTATTTTAAAAATAGTTGTAAATATTACCAGACCGTTTGATGCAAAAGGAAAAAATAAATGCTTTTTTCGGTCTGATAATTGTTTAACTTTGTAACAATCAAAAACAATCCGAATCTGAAAAATGAAAATAAAAAAAATAGCTCCTTTGTTATTCTTTACACTTATTCTATTCAACTCAAATATTATATTCGCTCAGGAAGAAACTGAACCGGTTTTATATTATCAGATGGAACCGCTTGATGACAGTCTTTTTATAAAAATTCAGGAAGAATTGTTTATCGATCCGCCTGATCCGAAAGCTGAAATAGTAGTTGATTTAAGAAATGCCACAGATCAGACAATTTCTGTTAAAGGAAGCTTATATCCTTTACTTGCGCTAAAGCCTGAAATACGTGCTAAAATAACAACTTATCCATTTAAGCTTAATTTAGAAGAGACAATAAATTACGGTAGTCTATTTACAAGAGTTATTGATAAATTAAGGTTTAATAATATATTAAATCCACCAACAGTTTTCCAGATATCTCCTACATTGGGTTATATAAATCCTTATATCCAGATTATGGGCGGGGAAAGATTTGGAATACCACTAAAGAAAGATATTGGAATTTCAATAGGATTCGGAACTCCTTACTCTGGCGCACTTGAGACAAATTATGCTGAAGTTAGTTTTCATATACTTGGTGTTAAAGCAGGTATTTTTACTTCAGTGGATGCTATGACTGAACTTAAAAGTTCAAATAATCACAATAATTTATTCGTAACTAATGGTCTTCAAATGTCTTATACCATCCCATTTGGTAACTTCTTTGAAATAGGATATTTAAGCGCACCGGATGAATTTAACAAATCCTTGATAGACAGATACACAAAAAATACAGTTAATAAGGACAACATTGTTCTTAATCCCGACAGCACAATCAAATTTCAACCTTATCTTTTAACAGGCGGTTATTTGAACTGGGAGCTCAGATATCCTGTTAAATTTATGGGAGCACTGAGGAGCAAGTTTTACGTAGCTGATTTTATTGATGAAATGCATGCCGGTTTTATGGGAAGAGAAATGACACTTGGCGGAAGCGTTTTTGACTTAAGAATGGATTACATGTTCAACAGTCCTGTTAGACCAAATCAATTTGTAATTGATATAAGTGTTCAGAAGATATTTGATTACTGGGCTTATAGTACAATTTCAATAGGACCCAGTGCAATAGTTGGTAAGTTGGCAAGCGGAAGCATAGGTTTAACTTCAATATTTATGAATTTAAGAGTAAAGATCGGAAGTTCGCTTTAATTGAGAGACGAAAGACGTAAGAAGATAGACTTCAATAGACAATATTCAGCAGGCAATAACCAAAATACAATAAATGTTTAATCCGCTGCGGTCGATCAATTTTCGATTCTTAGAAATGGCGGAATCAAAAAAATTGGTAGATAGTGATTTGTTATTATTGCTTCATTCTTAGTGTTTTGGTATTGGTTGGAATTATTATTGGATGAAGTAGGACGGGAGACGAAAATCTTGAATAGACAAAATGCAGTAGGCAATAGCCAAACCGAAGTAAATGTTTAATCCATTGCGGGGTGAGTCGTTAGGAAGAGTGAGTCTTCAGTCGGCAGTCCCGATAGAATCGGAATGTCCCAAAACCTCCATCTTCAATAAACAATATTCAGTAACAATAACCAAAATACAATAAATGTTTAATCCGCTGCGGCCGATCAATTTTCAATTTTATGAAGTGAGAAAAATGACTGATATTAGTAAGCAATTTTTAACCTGCCATTACCCTGCCTAAGAAGATTTAAAGAATACTTGATGCTGGATGCGGGATGATGGTTAGAGCGGAAAGACAGCCGCTGGGTAATATTTAAATTTTCAATGCTCAATGTTGAATGTTCAATGATAGATGAAGATGGGGATGAAAAATATAAAAATTCAAAAATTAAAAGATTGAAAGATTGGGATACAGGATGCGAGTTGCTGGATACTAATCTCTTTTTATCAATTTGGACAATAAAGCTAATTTTTAATCAATTTTTTTTTAATTTAGAGCAGCAAAAGCAATATACTTTATAATCTAATTTATTCGGATGGTTTATGAACAGTTCGAAATTATTTTTTTCACTAATTCTTTTCTCCGGTTTCCTTACTTTATTATATCCGCAAACTGAACAGCAGGTACAGCAAAGATTAAAACAGGAAGGAATTTCGACAAAAGCGGATGTTACTGAAGAATTAAAAAAAAGAAATATGACTGAAGACGATGCACGCCGTCTTGCAAAACAATATGGAATGGATTACGATGCATTTATTGCAACTTATATTCTTAGCGGCAGCACCACACCTCTGCCTCCTGCAGTTTCAAATGTAACAAATACACCCGATACTTCTGCAAAAAACATAACAAACATTGTCGTTTCATCCGGAGATCAAACACCCCCTCTAAAAAACGAAATAATTGTTGATCGGTCCCCCGCCCCTACCGAAGGCGGACTTGAATATTTTGGATATAATCTTTTCAAGAATATACCTACATCTTTCGAACCATCTGAAACTGGCGCAGTTGATCCTGGATATATAATAGGGCCTGGTGATAATCTGCGTTTATCTATTTGGGGAGCGGCAGAATTTCAATACCAGCTTATTGTTGATCAGCAAGGTAATGTTTTTATACCAACAGCAGGACAGTTTTTTGTATCCGGCACAACATACGAATCATTACAAAAAAAACTTACTATTTATCTTTCAAAATTTTATGAAGGACTTACCGGGGATCCTCCGACAATATTTTTAGACATAACACTAAGCAAACTTAAACCAATTAAAATATTTGTTACCGGTGAAGTTGCACAGCCGGGCGGGTATAACATAAGCAGTTTTGCAACTGTGTTTAATGCACTGTATTCCGTTGGCGGGCCGTTAACATCCGGAAGCTTAAGAGATATCAGAGTTATAAGAAATAACAAAGTTTTAACAACAGTAGATATTTATGATTACATACTTAAAGGTCAGTTAATTGGTGATGTTAGACTCCAGAATAATGACATGATATTTATTCCGCCAAGAAAAAAATCGGTTTCAATATCGGGAGAAGTTTTCAGACCGGCTATTTATGAATTAAAAGAGGGAGAAAATCTTTCAAAGATTATTGAATTTGCAGGCGGATTAAATGCAACTGCTTACACAGGTAGAATTCAGATAAACCGGATTGTACCGTTTGAAAAAAGAGCTCAAAGTAAATCTGATAGAGAACTTATAGATGCAGATCTGGCATCCGTGTTAAGGAAAATATCCGATATTCAATTGTATGATAAAGATATTATAACTGTATTCCCTATCCTAAATAAATTAGAAAATTTTGTTAAGATAGAAGGTTCTGTTTACCGCCCCGGAACTTATGAATTTAATACAGTTAGAACACTAAGCGAACTTATAAAGAAAGCTGAAGGTGTGCTTCCGGAAACTTATTTCGGCAAGGCAGACATTATAAGAACAAGACCGGATGAAAGCCATGAATTTCTATCTGTTGATCTTGGCAAAGCATTATCCGGTTATGCTGATCACAATATAAACCTGGAACCGCGTGATGAAGTAAAAATCTATTCGATCTACGAACTTGTTGAAAGAAAAAGCGTATCTATATCAGGCTATGTAAAACAAAATGTTACTTTACCATACGCAGACAGTTTAACATTGTATGATATGGTATTCAGGGCCGGCGGATTGCAGGATCCGTTTTTCAGAGGAAGAGCTTTTACAACAAGGGGTGATCTTATCAGAGTAAACCCCGACGGACTTACAACTCGTATAATTCCTTTTGATCTTGAAGAACTTTTATATGATCAATCATTTAATATGCAGCTGCAGCCGGGTGACAAAATTTATATTTACAGCGCAGAGGTTGAAAAAATTCTTGATAGGTTTGTAACTGTTGAAGGTGAAGTAAATAAGCCTGGTAAATTTGTTTTAAATTCCAATATGAACATAATGGACCTTATACTTCAGGCTGGCGGCTTTAATGAAATGTCTTTAAGAACTGAAGTTTATGTTAACAGGGTAAGGCCGGGAGGCTACCAGGGAGAGAAAATCTCTGAAACATATACAGTCCCTCTGCCATTATTCTTTTCAAAATCCAGTGTAAGCAAAACTGATTCTGTACACAATGCATTTACATTGCAGCATAATGACATTGTAGTAGTAAGAAAAAATCCAAACTATGTACCGCAGCGTGTTGTTAAAATAATGGGCGAAGTAAATTACCCGGGCACTTATGTGCTTGAGCGAAAATCTGAGAACTTAATGGAATTGGTGCAGAAAGCCGGCGGACCCACAAGTGAAGCATTCCTTTTCGGTTCAACATTTACCCGCGATGGGAAAAGGCTGATGATTGATCTGGAAAAATTAGTTAACGGCCAGGATGAGGATCAGGATGTAATATTAACTAATCTTGATGAAATCTTTATACCAAGAAAACCTAATACTGTTTTTGTTACCGGTGAAGTGAATAAACCTGGTTTATACAAATTTATAGATGGTGAAGATGTTAAAGATTATGTTGATAAGGCAGGCGGTACAACCGATAGTTCTAATTATATACTTTATACAAAAGCAAACGGTGAAACAAAGAAAGTTGGTTTTGGATGGTTTTCGAGTAATCCTGAAGCCTTTGATGGTT
>JADJIH010000017.1 GCA_016707115.1 Ignavibacteriales bacterium
TGAAACATTATATCAATACGAAAACTCTGCAATACTTGTTTACACTGTTAAGCTAAAAATAAAAGACAAAGGGAAAATTCACGATCGATACAGATCAAACCTTATGGTGTTCAGTAAAGAAAACGGCGAGTGGAAAATTATTTCTGATATTGTTGGACAGGATCCTTCTAATTAATAAATCTAAGGGCTACTAATTTTGCTGTACTAATTGCCGACTGCTCCGCCTGTGGTGGACTGATGATTTAGATTATGCATTGTACATTATTAATTGCTAATTGAGCCTAATAGCCCATTTGTTTAGGTTGACTAAGAAATCTTACTTCGCTCTATTTTTTTTTGAGGGGCGGGTGCTCGTTGTCATTGGGTTTCAACTCATTTCTTTCTTCTCCAACTTAAAACAATTACTGTCCGGGTTACTATTTAAAAATCCAGCCCGATGGCTGGTTTTTTTGTTTTAGTAGCGGGGGCAGGACTTGAACCTACAACCTTCGGGTTATGAGCCCGACGAGCTACCAATTGCTCCACCCCGCGATGTAATTTCTATTTTTTAAGCGATAAACGCTGTTTTCTTTTCAAAATTTCGTGGGCAAATATAGTCAAACAGCCTTGCGATTGCAAATCAACTATATGTCAGCCGTCTGTATTGTTAAAACTGGATGCAATTCCATCCAATGCCTGCGAACGAGCGTGAATTTCATTCAATTTCTGAATAAGGCTAAGAATAACTTTTCTTTTGTCTTCCACAAGTCCCGCCATATAGGTACTTACTTCGGGCATGTTGCATTCATCCAGAACGCTTTCGTAAAATCTTACCATTGCTGTTTCTCTGCGTAGTGCTTCATTTAAAGTTGCGCAGGTATTTTTGCAGGCGTGCTGACATTTTATTTCTAACTCAGCCATGGCTTCCTCAGGTTATAATGATTAAATATACTGATACATTCGAGTTTAACTTAATTATCTGTTGATCATCTTTCAGAGTGTCATTTCGAAGGAGTCCACGACTGAGAAATCTTTCACCCATATTAGAAACAGATTTCTCTCTTCGTTCGAAATGACAAATATGGAAATTCTTCAACATAATCTTTAGACCGGTTCAGCTAGTTTTACTAATTCTTTACCGCGTGCTAGTGCAAGTTCATTCATAGGAATTAAATTATGTCTGCGCGGCGGTAATGCTTTTTTAAGTGCTTCAATTAATGTTTCAACTTTTATAATCGGACGCTTTTCTAAAAATGCGCCGACCATAAACATATTTGCCACTTGCTTTGCATTTAACTTTGTTGCTTCTTCATTACCGGCTATGCAAACAATTTCAATATCAGTTCTGGTTGGCGGATGCACAGCAGTTGATTGTTCATAAATTAATAATCCGCCCGGCTTAACTGTTTTTTCAAACTTATCTATTGATGGCTGATTAAGAAGTATCGCTGTATCAAAAACTGAAATCATTGGGGAACTGATTCTTGAATCAGAAACAATAACTGTACAGTTTGCTGTTCCACCTCTCATTTCAGGTCCGTATGATGGCATCCAGCTAACTTCTTTGCCTTCAATCATACCAGCGTAGGCAATCAATTTGCCCATAGAAAGCACGCCCTGTCCACCGAATCCTGCAAAAATTATTTCGTGTTCTTTTGTCATTTTAAAATCCTTATAATAAAAATTCAGAATTAATTTTGTGGAACTTTCAAATCTCCCACAGGATACATTGGAAGCATTTTCTCTTCAATATATTTTATTGTTTCTACCGGAGTCATTTTCCAGCCGGAAGGACAGTTTGAAACAACTTCAACAAAGCAGGTTCCTTTTTTCTGTTTCTGATATTCAAATGCTTTTATTAATGCTTTCTTAAGTTTTCTAACTCCATTTGGATTATGAACAATCTGTCTCGTTACATAATAAGCACCTGGCAGCAAGCAAAGCATATCTGCTATCTTTATTGGATTACCAACCTGCGCTGCTTCTCTTCCGTATGGAGATGTTGATGTAACCTGTCCAATTAAACTTGTCGGAGCCATTTGTCCGCCGGTCATTCCGTAAATTCCGTTGTTGATAAAGAGCATTAAAATATTTTCACCGCGGTTTACAGTGTGTATTGTTTCTGCCGTACCAATTGCGGCAAGATCGCCATCACCCTGATAAGAGAAAACATATTTATCAGGTAAAACTCTTTTAACGCCGGTTGCAACTGCACTTGCTCTACCGTGTGCAGCTTCCTGCATATCAATATTCATATATTGATATGCAAAAACAGAACAACCAACCGGTGCAACACCAATTGTTTCTTCCTGTATTCCAAGTTCAGCAATAACTTCCATTAAAACTTTGTGAACAACACTGTGTCCGCATCCCGGACAGTAGTGAAATGGAACATCAGTTAATGTACCTGGCTTACAATAAACCTGTTCGTAGCTTTCATCAACCTGGGTTCCTAAATTTTCTTCATCTTCTAAATATAATTTTTCGTTCATTTAATTAACTCCTTTCGTGACAGCCTTGTAATTTCTAAACATTAACTGCGTTATGTGATTCGTGGACTGATTCCAGCTTATGAAGAATATCTTCAGGAGATAAAATCATTCCGCCCATTCTACCGATAAAATGAACAGGGACTTTTCCTTCAACAGCAAGACGAACATCTTCAACCATTTGTCCTGCATTCATTTCAACAGTTAACATAAACTCAACCTGGCTTGATAATTCATTTAATCTTGCATAAGGATATGGATAAAGAGTAATAGGTCTTAGCAATCCAACTTTAATTCCTTTTTCACGAGCAAGATCAACTGTCTTCTGGCAAATACGCGATGACAATCCAAACGCAACTAAAAGTATTTCTGCATCATCTGTCTGGATTTCTTCATATCTAACTTCGCTTTGTATTGCTTTATATTTTTCCTGCAGGCGAAGATTTACCTGTTCCATTTCTTCAGGCTGGATAAAAAGTGAAGTGATAACATTGTGTTCTCTGTTTTTTGTTTTACCAGTTGTTGCCCAGGCAGGAGTAGTTTTTGGTAATGATCCTTCTTCAGGAAGTATAACTTTTTCCATCATCTGACCAAGCGCACCATCAGAAAGAATCATAACAGGGTTGCGGTATTTTTCTGCTAATCTAAATCCATCAAAAACAAAATCCGCCATTTCCTGAACGGAAGACGGAGCTAAAACAATAAGGTGATAATCACCATGACCACCTCCCTTTGTGGCCTGAAAATAATCACCTTGAGAAGGCTGGATGGTTCCTAATCCCGGACCACCACGAACTACATTTGCAATTAAGCAAGGAAGCTGCGCTGCTGCAATGTATGAAATTCCTTCCTGCATTAAACTTATTCCCGGTGATGAAGATGAAGTCATCACTCTTGCGCCTGCACCTGCTGCGCCGTAAACCATATTGATTGAAGCAACTTCGCTTTCTGCCTGCAAAACCAAACCGTGCCTGTTAGGAATTTCTCTTTCAAGATATTCCAGCACTTCTGATTGCGGAGTAATTGGATAACCGAAGTATGCATCTATATCTGCACGGATTGCAGCTTCTGCAAATGCTTCGTTACCTTTCATTAACTTTGCTTCACCAGTTCGTTTTTCTTTCTTTTCCATAAAAACCTTTTTGTAATTAATTAAACTTAAGCCTGAACTTTTTTAGCAGGCTTTGGTTCGCGATAAACTTCTATTGCCGCTTCAGGACAAACTAATGCGCAATTTGTACAACCTGTACAAGCATTATTTATCAATTCCACAAAGCGGTAACCTTTATCATTAAAATTTGCTGAGAGTGCAAGAGCATCCTGCGGACAGGCAACGATGCAAAGTTCACAGCCTTTACAAATTTTGCCATCAACTTTAATAGTACCTTTGATCATTTTTATCTCTCTTTTGGATGTGAGAATGCTTTTAATTATTACCAAAATCTCAATCTTAGTGCCATTGGCTATTATCACTTAAATCGATTTAAAGCTGTTTTTTGGGGTTTAATTATCAGATTTAGGAAGGCTAAAAGAAGGGCTATTCCTATTTGTGAGAAGGTTTTGTTAGTTAGCAATTATTGAAGAATTTGGGGTGATTCAGTTGTCACGGATCATTCCGTAACCACGATTTCTTGAGTGCTATTTAAGTCACGATGCGATTGTGACTTCCTGCTGTAGGAATATAGATTCCCGCCTTCGCGGGAATGACAGTAAGAGGTTAAGCTATACTGAACTAGTTTCAATTTTGATGTTTATTTTTTCATCTGCCGACATTTACAGATAGCAACTAGTTTCTTATAAAATGGTGCTTATCAATTTCAATTAAAGTGTTACTCAGGGGTGCATAGACCGTCATTGAGTCTTTGAAATAATATTTCTGACTATACCCATCTCCACCATAAATACTAAATCTAATCATTCCTGTATCTTGGGTAGCATATATAGTGAATTTCATATAATAGGAACTTGAAAGGGGCCCGGATTCTTCATATATGGTATGTGGATAGACAGTATTAGAATCTAAATAAAAATAATTGCTTTCTAAGAATGATAAATTTGTTTCAACTGTAATTTTCCTTCTAAATTCTTTTTCATCTCCATAGAAATCACAACTAAGATAATTAAAGATAAGTATTATTGTTACCAACATTAACCATTTCTTCAAAATTAAAATTCCTTATATTTATTTACAGGCACACTTCACATCGTGACTTCCTGATTAAGTAATATAAATTCCCGCCTTCGCGGGAATGACAAATACAGTTAAACTTCTCCACGCCAGTTTTGATTGTGTGTTTTAAAACTTTCTATAATCAAATTATTAAGTTCTTCATCAAGCGGGCCTTGTTCAATAATTTTTATGTTGGATTTTAGATGTTCAATATTTGTTGTTCCAACAATTGCTGTATCAACTCCATTTGCAAAAACTGTAAAACGTAAAAAAGTATCCAGCCAGTTTTTCTGTTCGGGCAAATTCATTGTTTTCCATCGATGCCAGTATTCTTCGCAGTAATGTCCAACAGGTCTTTCAGAAAATCTCCATGGTGCATTTGCAATTGGGCGTTTTGCAATTACACCCATTCCCTTTTCTTTTGCAAGTTTAATAGAACCATCAAGATCAATCTGATCACAAATATTTATTGATGTTTGAACACTGCCGAAAGAATTTGAATCAACAGCAAATTTTAATTCTTCGTTTTCACCTGAGTAAGCGGCGACTCTAACTTTTCCCTGCTCAATTGTTTTGTGAAGTGCTTCAATAACTTCTCCGCGCTGCAAAGTATTTAAATCACAGGAATGAAGATGAACAATATCAATGTAATCTGTTTTCATTAATCTTAAAGCGTTATCAACTCCTGCAAGAATAATATCATAACTCCAATCAGCATAGCCTTCAATACCATATCCCACTTTTGTGGAAAGAATAAATTCTTTTCTTCTGTAGGAAATGTATTTACCAATTCGTTCTTCGCTTGCGTAATATCCGCGGGCAGTATCGATAAGATTAATTCCTAAATCCAAAACGGTATTAAGAATTTTTTCAGAATCATTTTCTGAAACTGCATAATCACCAATTTCTCCGGCACCAAAACCAAGTGCGGAGATTTTTAATTCTGTATTTCCAAATTTTCTGTAAATCAAAATTTTTTTTTCTTCGTAGCTCAGTCAACGCTGGTCTCAGTCTGAGATTTAGTATATATTTAGGAGAAATCACCTGAAGACTCAGAGACCGTTATTATTTCTAGAGAAGATTGATCAATTTCATCAATAATTTTTTCTGCTTGAAGAACTTCTGAACAAGGAACCATTAATTTTATTTCATAAACTAAATATTCCATCTCGGATCTCCGCTTAGACGGCATAGCGAATAATCCCCACCGCCTAAAGAAAAGTGGTGATGCTTTTCGTTGAATATAAAAATGGATGAAGATCATTTTGTTCTAATGCAGATTTATAATTATTAACCTGCTGTTCATCAGATGAGCCAAACACACGAGCCATACCTTCATAAATTTCATAGTCGGAGTGTTCATTACATAAAAATATTCCATTAACGCGCAGTCCGCATCTTTTGCAGTATGCTTGATGACAAATAGCACACACACCTTTAGCATCATCATCGGAATGATTAAAGCAGCTTACGTCATCAATAAAAATTGTTCCGCATTTACCGCAGAACTCTGCGTCATTGGATATTTCTGTTCCGCAAAAATCACATAAAAGTTTTTCGGGCATTGTTCCTCCTGGTTGCTGGATTCTGGATACTGGATTCTAGATACTGGGTGCTTGAAACGGATAAAAATTCTTAATCTGCTCTTACCAGTATCAAGTATCTAGAATCAAGTATCAATCACATTCAAATGTTAAAATATTTACGTTAAAGAAACTTTACTCAGCTGATAATCCACCTCTATTATCTCTGATCATTCTTGAGTAAAGAGAAAGTTTGGGATCAAATAAAAACTTAAGCCAAAGTTTTGTCCATGATTTATGATAAACAAGATTATCATAAAACTCAGGTGCTGCTGCTTTTACTTTAGGTAGATTACTCCATGGAATGGAAGGAAAATCATGATGTTCATTATGATATCCAACATTAAGAGCAACCGTATTCAATGGTCCGTAATAGCTGTAAGTTTCCTGTGGCGGTGCGATAAGAAAATGTTCCTGTATCCATCTTGCACCAAGCGGATGAAAACCGATTGAGAAGAAGAAAGAAAAAACAAGATAAAGAAATGAGTTCCAGCCAAAGAAAACTATTACTAATGCATCAACTCCAAATACAACAACCCAATTAATGATTGTCCACATATTCATAAACTGAATTTCTTTCATTCGCGGTGTTCTAATTGCCTGAAATACAGGGAACAATATTTCCCAAAGAGCTTTTCCGAAAAATGAATGACCAATAATTTTTGCTTCCCACTTGCTTGCAAGATCAGCATCAAGATAATAATCGCCTTGAAAAGAATGATGCTTTAAGTGATAACTTCTAAACGAAACCGAACTTGGAAGAACGTTTGGAATATCTGCAAGTATCCCAGAGATATAATTCATCGGTCTGTTTTTAAAGATAAGATTATGCGCTGCTTCGTGTATTAAAACATAGCAAGCGTGATTTGCAAAAGCACCAACAAGAAAAGCAACAATAAGTGCTAACCACCAGGGCTGCGATGAAAGTAAGTAAGCAATTGTTAATTGCAATCCGACAGCAAAAGTATGATTAAAAAACTAACCGGATTTCTTCCAATATGCTCACGTACTTCCGGATGTGCTTTAAGAATTGCGCGCGTTCTTTCTTTGTGCGGCTCAGGTGTAGTTGAAAACTGAAACTCTTTTTTTGTAGAAGTCATTTTAAGTTGCCTTATATTATTTGACACTTCGACTAAAACAAAATTACGATAAAATTAATTGAGATGTTATTGCAATCGGATGTCATCACGAAAGCGAAGTGATCTGATCTATTTAATAGGAATTCTTCAAAAGTTTCCTAAAATTTTATTTCAATGTGTCATTCCCGTGAAAACGGGAATCCAAAACATACAATACAGATTCCCACTTTCGTGGGAATGACAATTTGTATTTCTAACTTTGGAATAAACTTGAATTATAAATGCTTTGTAAAAGCTCTTAAATGATTTTCTGATCCGCGTTTAAGGTTTTCATAAACTGCTTTTATATCTGGATTATCAGTCTGTTCAATTCTTTCGATGAGATCTTTTATATCCATCTCTTCAATTTCTTTTCCAACAAGCATTGCATCTTTAAAAGATGTTTGTCCTTTTGCAACAAGATCATCAAAGAGTTTCTTAAAATCAGCATTTGTAAAAGCACCAATTTCATTATCTGTAACTGGATCAGCAATTTCATATTTATCAAGTAGTGCTTTTACTGCATCCATATGTCTTTGTTCACTTTCCGGAATGTTTACAAACATTTTCTGTTTATAGGTTTTTCCAAGCGTTAAATAAACATCACGGGCAAGTTTTTCTTCCAATCTCATATAAATTAATCCATCTTTTTCCTGTGAGGATAGATCATACTTAACTGTATCTATTGCTTGAACACAATTCCCTTTTCCACCTTTACAGTTTTTATCTGAATTGTTTTTTTGTCCGCAGTTTTGAGCGTTTAATGTTAAATAGGCTAATAAGACTAGAAAAAATGTTAATAAGTTTCTCATATTTAATTTCTCTCCAAATAGTTTCTGTAACTCAGTCCGCCGCGGCAGATTAGTCTGAGTGATTAAAGTTTTGTTAAATAATAAAGCACAGACTAAAGTCTGTGCTACGAAATTCATAATTAAAATGCGGTTACAACACCAACACTGAATGTTGCAAACTCTTTTTTAAAATCGTAATTAGTTTCAACAATCATTCTAATGTTTCTTCTAAAAACATATCCCAGGTGAGCAGAAAGTGTTTTGTAATTTAAATCTGATTGATCAGATTCAATCCAGTTAAACAAGCCAACAGCATACCATTTGCTGTCATCTCCATTTGGACGATAAATCAATTCTGCAAATGCTCCACGGGTAGCAATCTCAGGTATTGGGTTGGCCTGGTTGTAGAGAAAAGTGGGATTATTATCATTCCTCTCTACATACTGTAAATTTATTTCAATTGGATCAAATGTAATCGTTGCATCTCCACCTAACATCCACAATTCATTTTGAGGATAATAGGTTGTATAACTTCCATTAATCCCTTCGGTTAATTCGTTTTGCTCCTTACCATAATATCCCATCGCGCCAATTCTAAAATGCTCACCTGCATCCTGCGAAATTCTACCCATAAGATTTTTATATTTATCATCATCAAAATTACCACCTAAAAACCCTTCACCAATTCCGCTCCCGTTTACAATTTGTAGCGCCAGATCAGTTCCGCTATCAAAACCATAATTTAACATAATTCCGCGATCGTATGTTAGGTTAACATTAGAAGCCCCTGGTTTTACTTTGTAGATATAGTAATCATCTCTTGTCAATCGAAGTTCTCTTTTAAACAACGGATCACACACCTGAAATTGTCCCAGCGTTAGATCAAGTTCACTTCCGGCAACATTGTTAAACATTAACCATGCATCCTCAAGTTTTCCAACTTCACCATTTTCAAGAATGTAGTAAACATAGTAAGCAACATCTTTTGTAATAGCACCACCAGATAAAAGTTTAAATACTATCGGTGCAGTAAAATCAGATTGCTCGGTGTTGCCTTGATTGTATGTAACATACCCTTCCAATCTTAATGCAAGAGGAAGATCACGAATAAGTGAAAGTTCCGGATCACCGGTTTCTACAAAATATCTAGGTGCATCCTGATCTTTAAGTTGAAATCCATTTCCGGCAAATTCATCACCATAAGGTTTTAGCTTGGGAAATGGTGAGTGACATGTTTTACAAGTCATATTATATTTTCTTGCAAATGCCGGTATGGCGAAAATGTCTGATGCTGCTATTGCAGTAATGATAATAGCTAAGAGAATAAGTAACATTATTTTTTTCATTTTATTCCTCTTTTATTTTGTCTTGTCATTCCGCACTTGATGCGGAATCTATTTTAAGTATTGAGATGCCGGAACGGAGTCCGGCATGACACTTCGTGTTTAAGGTAACACAGTTATAAAAGTTGAGTGCTCATTAACTTTAATTATTTCTTCTTCCTCATCAGGAACGTTAAGAAAGTCCGCAACAGGTTTAACTAATTTTTGATAGTTGAGCACTGCGGTTACTTTTAACTCACCTGGCGCAACATTATCCGGCAGATTGAATGTAAAATATTCCAATTTCGTTTCGCGTGGTCCAAGTCTGTAATCAACACCAAGTGATTTTGTATTCCATTGTTGAATTGTCATTCTTCCCTGCGGATCGAAATAAGCCATTCTAAAAATTCTATCTCCGATTGGAATCCCATCACGCTGCACACCTTTAAAGTTTGGATCATTCTTTGCGATTCCCATATCCTGGTAGGCTAAAACATCGGCACCAATTGTAAATTCTTCACCATCAAATCCCTTTTTGTTCACAGGCAGATGATAAACATTTCCTTTTGCATCAACCGCTTCTACATGCATCCAGACAATCCTGTCTTCAACAGATCCTGTTGGAAATTTGTGTCCTGTTTTTTGATTGAAAAGTGCAACTGTAAACTTAACAGTTTCTCCGGGTTCAGCTTCACGAATATCCGGATGAATTCGTAATTCAATTGTTCCTTTAACTTTTCCAGGATCGTGAGCTCCATGAAATAAATGCTGCCATGCATCCGGATATTTATTACCCATTGCCGCAGTATAACCTTCTGCCTGGGTCATATGGCAATTCTGGCACTGAACACCTTCTTTAGAATAAGGCCCTTCTTTCCATTCAAGGTGAGTTGATTTTACCCAAACACCAAAAGGTGACATTTCATTATGACATGTTCCGCAAAAATCCGCTGACTTTAGAAAATCTGACTTTATGATTTTATGTTCAGGTGAATTTCCTGTTCCTCGAGGGCCATATTTAGTTTTGCCGTCTGTTGGATTAGAAACAAAATTAAAATTATGCGGTATCTCACCTTCAAATCCTGAAACGGTATGACACACATCGCAGGATACTGATTCATTTGCTCTTGAATTCATTTCTGGTTTTGGCGGTGGAACATCACCGACTAAAAAAGAAATTGGTGCATGGCAGCCATTGCATCCTGCTTTAACTTCTGCAACAAGTGGATCTTTTTCTGCATGGGGAACAGCGAGTTCAAAATATTCAATCTCATCCCAATGATGAGTATATGCTTGAGACATCATTGCCTGTTTCCACTGTTGATAAAAATCAACGTGGCAGGATGAACCGCAGAATTGTGGTGTTTTATATTCATCATACTTTCTGGAGCCAAGTGCATCTGCACCAGCTTTTGTTTGAGAAAATAGATTTGCGGCAGAAATACAAACAAATAGTAATGAGACTGAAATTAGTTTAATTATTTTCATAGAAAGCCTCGAAATTTGATTTTGAATATGAATGTGTTTGAATATCGGATTTGCTGGATATAGAAATTGGAAGTATGTGGATTATTATTAACCACAAAAAAGTATGCTGAATATTTTTTATCGAACCAGAAACAGAAAACATTTATTACTCCCCGTAGAGTATTCCAAAATTAAAGAAATTAAATCTTATTAACTTGTTTAAATGCAAAATAGAAGACGACTTTTTTAAGTCGTCTTCCTGGCAAATAGAAATAATACACTAAGAACAAACTAGCGGTCAATCCATTATCACTCCGAAGCTAAAGATCTAACACATCCAATCAAATTTTTGTTAAAGGCTGCAAGATGACTTACTGAGCCGGCTTTAAGATTTGTATATAATCTTATTATACCCGGATTTGTTACAACATTTGTTAACTGATCTTCAAGATCTGCAATATCAAGTTCTTCAATCGCAACACCAACCAGCAATGCATCGTTTAAAGAAACGCTGCCTTGAGCAATAAGCTGATCGTAAAGTGCTTGAAAAGTTGCATCTGGAAATACGCCAACTTCATCTGATGTTAACGGATCTGGAATACTATATTTGTCCAGCATTCTTTTAACTGCGGTCATGTGGGCTTGTTCACTAAGTTTAATATTTAAGAATACTTGTGCGTTGTAAGTTGTACCCATAACTGTATAAACATCACGTGCAAGTTTCTCTTCAATTCTCATATGAATTAATCCATCAATCTCTTCCTGTGTAACTGTATATGTTCCGCCATCAGGTGAAATAAAATTAATGTTGCCCGATTTAGATAATTCAGTTTCCGGTGAAATAACATCTGTGTTTGTATTACAACCAGCTAAGAAAAAAGCAAAAAGAACTAGTCCAAGAATTTTTGCTGTTAACTTTTTCATTTTATCCTCACTTTATTTCATGTATAAAAAGCGATGCTCATTTTGAGCATCGCTTTATTTATTTAATTATTTATTTTCTTCCGCCACGGTTACCTTTTGGTCCAGTACCGTCACAAGTTCCTGTTCCATTACCAGATCCATTACCCGTACCGTCTTTTGGTCCAACACCATTGTTACCAGTTCCGTTTCCAGGACCATATTTATTTCCACCTGATTTGTTCTGATTGTTTTTACCCTTCATATTCTTTTGTCCGGTTCCATCTTCTGGTTTTACAAAATCAGGATCTTTGCCATTCGGGATTCCATCACCATCCGAATCAAAAGCGTTATCATTTATTCCATCACCATTTAAGTCAACAAATCCTTTACCATTTTTTCTAACTTTAGAACCGGTGTAATCTTCGTCTCTGCCATTCGGGATTCCATCACCATCAGCATCCGGTGCCAGGTCATTATATCCATCCTGGTTAGCATCTACAAAGCCTTTTGTTTTTACTTTGGTTTGATTATCCTGTGCGAAAACATTTGCTGAAAACACTACTGCCATAAGCACTATGATTGAGAGGATGCTTATAAGATTTTTCTTTTTCATTTGAGAACTCCTTTTATGTGTTTGTGTTTGTTGTTTGTTGCATAGTGTAATCCAAATGATGTGCCGAAATGTTTTCTTTGTTTTTTACTTGTTATGCAATGTTTTAATGAGTGTTCGACTATCACGGCGAATGGCTGCGACTTGTTGGACGAAACAGAATCTTATTTGTGAATTATAATTTTATTTTCTTTTCATCTAAAAATTTAAAAAGTAATTTGCACTATGAAATTTCGATTTAAACTTTCACCAAAAGCAATTATATCTATTACTGTTCTGATAGCTGCTGTTATGATTGTCTCTTCTTACATTGAGCTCAAACAAAGTAAGAAAGAAATTTTTCAATTACTTTATGAACATTCTTCAACTCTTCTTGAATCAATAATACAGAGCAGTAAAAATACTCTTAACTCAAGTTTTGAAATTGAAAATTTAATAACTGATCGACTTTTAGATAATGCAAGATTGGTGAAGAAGTTAGACAGTTTAAATGCACTAAATAGAGATGAACTAATTAAACTTGGAAATGAAAATAATCTTTACCGAATAAATATTTTTGATTCCAGGGGCAATAGAGTTTTAACAAATCGTATCCCTGAACCCGGACATCTTCATGGTGAAGAAAAGATAAACCGTTACACGGAACTTTCTGCAATTTTAAATAATGAAACAGATGAATTAATTATTGGATTAAAAACTGCCGAGTTTACTGATGAAGAAAGATTTGCTGTAGCCATTGCCAGATCTTATAATAGGGGCGCAATTGTTATCAATATGGATGCTAAAGATTTTTTAGAGTTCAGAAAGAAAATTGGAATTGGCATTATTTTGCAGCAAATGTCTGCCCATCATGGAATCGAATATATAATGTTACAAGATACAATTGGAATTCTTGCAGCTAGTGAAAAGATTGATACAGTAGAATCAATAACCGATTCTGATTTTTTAATTCCTGCTTTAACATCTGATTCGGTTTTTTCGCGAACTACTTTTCATACCGGACATGAAGTTTATGAAGTGACAAAGAGGTTTTCTTTTGATGATGAATTTTTTGGATTATACAGACTTGGTGTTTCACTTGAAGATATAAAAAATGTTGAAAAAAGAATGTTGAGAAGAATGATTTTAATTTCCTTAATTCTCGCAGCTATTTCAATTATCGTTTTAAGTATAATTTTTACCACACAAAATCTAAAATCTATTTCTAATGAGTACGACAAATTTAAAACGTTAACTTCATCCGTACTGGAAAATATGAGTGAAGCAGTAATTGTTTTAGATAATGAGAACCGGATAACACTATTTAACAAATCCGCTGAAAACCTGTTTAAGATTAAATCTGAAAACGTTTTACAAAATAATATTAGCACAATTGCTAATGGAGTATTAAACTTTCTTCAAGTAGAAGACTTAAACAATACTATAAGTTCGTTTGAAAAGGAAATAAATTTCAACGGTGAACAAAAGCATTTTTCACTAAGCATTTCTCCTCTTGTAGATCCTGATACAAATCAAACAAAGTATACTGTTGTTATAAAAGATTTAACTGAAACTAAAAGATTAGAGGAGGACGCAAAACGAAATGAAAAACTTTCTGCAATGGGTGAACTTGCTTCCGGAGTTGCACACGAAATAAGAAATCCAATTAATGCAATTGGCATGATTGCACAAAGACTAAATAAGGAATTTACTACGACTCACAACGAAAATGAGTATTTGGATATCACTCAATTATTACGCGGTGAAGTTAATAGGATAAATAAAATTATCACTCAGTTTTTAAGTTATGCAAAACCTATTGATGTTAATCTTAGACCTGTTGATATTAAATCTTATCTTAGTGAGGTTTACAAATTATTTGAAGACCAGGCTAAACAAAAATCGACTAATTTTGTTTTAAAAGGGACAGAATCAATTACAATCAATCTTGATGCCGATTTAATTAAACAATCTTTAATGAACATCTTACAAAATGCTTTTGATGCATCCAAGAAAGATGGAGAAGTAACTATTAAGTATTTTAGAATAAGCAATAATTTGATAATTGAAATTTCTGACAATGGAATTGGAATCTCGACAGAGCAGCAAAAAAAGATTTTTGATTTGTATTTTACAACAAAAAAAGATGGCAACGGATTGGGATTGAGTATATCACAAAAAATTATTGCCCAACATAACGGTTCAATTTCGGTTACAAGTAAAGTTAATAGTGGAACTACTTTCAAAATTATATTACCAATACAATGAATAATTATTCTATTTTAATCGTTGATGATGAAGATGCCCAGCGTAATGTTTTAAAGGGCTATCTGGAAAAAAAAGGATATAAAATATATTCTGCCTCATCCGGAAATGAAGGAATAAAAATCGTTCAAAATAATCTAATCGATATTGTTTTATCTGATTATAAAATGCCGGATAAAACCGGTTTAGAAGTTCTTGAAGAGGTTAAAAAGATAAATCCGGAAATAAGTTTTGTAATCTTAACCGCTTACGGTACGATTGAAAACGCTGTAAAAGCAATGCGCCTCGGAGCTTTTGATTACATTTCAAAACCTGTAGATCTTGATGAACTTGATTTGATGATTGAAAGAATTATTGAAAATAAAAATCTCAGATCTGAAATTCAGATTCTTAAAAATCAGCTTAAAGAAAAATTTAAAATTGATTCTTTCATATCCAACTCATCCAAAATGGAAGAAGTTTTAAGTGTTGCAGCACGCGCTGCAGACAGCAAAGCAACTATTTTAATTACAGGTGAAAGCGGAACTGGAAAGGAAGTACTTGCAAAGTCAATACATTATGTCAGCCCAAGAAAAGATAAGCCTTTTATTGCAGTAAATATTCCGGCGTTACCAGAAACATTGCTTGAAAGCGAATTGTTTGGACACGAAAAAGGTGCATTTACAGGTGCTGAAAAAGCAAAGAAAGGTCGGTTTGAACTTGCAGATACCGGTACAATTTTTCTTGATGAAATTGGTGACATTCCAATAAATCTTCAAGTTAAATTGCTCCGCGTTTTACAAGAACATCAGATTGAAAGATTGGGTTCAACAGAGAATATTGATATTGATGTTAGAATAATTGCAGCAACTCATCAAAATCTTGAAGAAAAAATTAAAGACGGCAGTTTTAGAGAAGATTTGTATTACAGGTTAAATATTGTTTCGCTTCATATACCTCCTTTACGTGAACGAAGAGAAGATGTTTTACCATTGATTGAATATTTTATTAACAAGTATTCTAAAGAAAACAATAAACAAAATCTTAGCTTATCAAAAGAAGTAATTGATTTATTAATTAAATATAATTTTGCAGGAAATGTACGTGAGCTTGAAAATATTATTGAGCGTGCAGTTGTTCTTTCTCGTGGAGATGTAATTACAGTAAATGATCTTCCAAACGTTGTAAAAGGATTTAAAGCTGAAAAAGAAATTATTGTAAATGATGAAGCAAGTTTAATAGAGCAAGTTGAAGCACTAGAGAAGAAACTTATTTACGATGCTTTAAGTAAGGCAAACGGAAATCAATCACAGGCTGGAAGAATATTAGGACTGACCGAAAGAAATCTTCGTTACAAAATGCAGAAGTATGATATAAAAAAATTTGGGTGATAAATTTGACATAAATGTCACGCTTCGACTTCGCTCAGTGTGACTTCAAAAACCATAATCAAAGGAAAAAGAAATAATTTGATTTGAATACTTATAGTAATAATCATTTGAATTATTCTTAAAATAATTCCAGGTTGCAGAAACAGAAAGACCATTCATAACATTGCTTAAATCGTAAGCCAGACCAGCTCCAAATCCGAACTGCTTATCTTCACGCATAGCTGACAATTCAACTCCATTTCTATCAACAGCAGGAAGTGAAGAATAGTTTCTTATTAAATATCTTCCTTCAAGACTAAGTTCTAATTTTTCATTAAAGTAATGTTTAAATCCTATCCCCAATTCAATTCCATCGTAAGAATAAATATCATTAAATATTTCTTCCTCGTAGTATAAAAGAGAATCACTTACCAAATACCTGCTTCCGTCAGAAAGATTTTTCCGATAGACTGCAAAAGCACTTAATCCTGTAAGATCACTTATTGATTGGCCGACATTAACTTTAAATTTTATTTGTGATGCTTGATTGAGATAACCTTCAAAATTGTATTCTTCAAAATATTGCTTTAATGAATACTCAGTATTTAAAGTTAGAGAAGTTTGAGTTTCGAAGTTTGAAATATAAGTCAGGAATATTTTATGCTCGTAGTGTGAGAACAAACTAAAGTTTTTATAATTGTTTCTATTGAAGATATATCCGGGTAAAATAAAATCGCTTTCACCAATGGAATGACGATAATTTGCATATGCAGAAATTTGATCAAAATCATAAACCACATATTCATCCTGGTTATTTCTAAAAGAATAATTTATTCCTGCATTAATTGGATTATCATCAATTGAAAACAAATGCGTTTCAACCAATCCAATGCGGTGTGTGTTAAATGATTTTGATGTTGTTGTTTGAAATAAATTTAAACTTCCCTCATAGTAAAGCTGAACATTATTAAATTCAGACTCAAAGTTATATGCTGAACCAAATGACAAGCTGTTTATAAAATCTGAAACATTGTTGCTTGTATTAAAAATATTATCATCATAAATGCCCTCATAATTAGTGTAAAGATTAAATTGGGCTTGCACACTAGTTAAATATAAAAGTGATATTAAAATTATCGGACTGATTCTTTTTTTCATGATTTAATATTTAAATTTTTAATTTCCACCGCCATAGCCATTGCCTTTACCACTTCCACCTTTGCCATCAGGACCATTTTTTCCACTCCCGGATCTTTTGCGCATCTTATTAAAGCTCATTCCGCCCTGTCTTGTATCGCAAATTCCATCTCCATCTTTATCGATAAAAACATCTTTCTTTTTGCGAATTTCTTTCACATCAGTTTGCGGATTACCTTTTGGTCCTATCTGTTCCTGATTTTTCTTCATTTCAGGATTTTGATTCTGAACTTGTTCACGTTCCTGATTCTTTTTTCTAGTTTGAGTTGAATCGGAAATCGTCTGGCTGTATATCAGACCTGCTGAAAGTAATACGATTGTTATAATTGTTTTCATATAAACCTCTGATTGAATTTAGCAATATAGATGCCATTAAAATTATTAGCATTGATCAATGAAAAGGAAACAATACAATAAAACATTCTCGACAAATACAGTGACATACGACTAAATGGTCGAAAATTATTACTCAATAAAGGCAGCACTATCAAACTAATTATTAACCTTTAACTAGCAGAATTGTAATTAATACCACAATTCCAGATTCTGGATACGGCCCTTATTAACTACTTATTTTAATATGATTGTCTTCTTTGTTTGAACAAATGAACCAACCTGCAATCTATAAAAATAAACTCCTGCAGGTAAAGTTGAGGCATCCCAATTTATCTCATAAATTCCTGGCGATAATTCTTCTTCTAATAAAGTTTCAATTTCTTTACCTAAAATATCAAATATCTTCATCGCTACATGATCACTGTGTATAATTGAAAATTTTATTCTAGTTGAAGGATTAAAAGGATTTGGATAATTCTGATATAAGGTAATGTTTGTTGGGATTTGAGTATTAGTATTATCTTCTTCCTGAATATCCAGAATGTATTCTGAATTACCTGTTACGAGGACTGTCCCATTATCTCCGGCAATGAATGCAACTGAGTCACTAATCACATCTAATCCAAATAAATCATATCCGGTTTTTGAAAATTCTTTCACCCAGTTTAATCCACCGTTGATGCTATGAAGAACCATTCCGCTATCTCCAACTGCCCAAATTGAATTTTCTGAAACTCCGCTTACTAAATAAATATTGTTTATTGTGTTACTAATTAATGAAGACCAGGTGCTTCCGCCGTTTGTTGTTTTCAATATTGTTCCAAATGAACCAGCACAATATCCAATATTCAAATTAATAAATGACGGATAAAAAAGGGCATTTGTAGTTGAGCTGCTTTGTTCAACCCAGGATACACCACCGTTTGTAGTTCTAAGAATAAGTCCGTCTTCTCCTGTTATCCATCCATTATACAAATCTTTAAAAGTTACACCAAAAAGCAATTTACTCGTACCGGAATTTTGTCCAACCCAGGATATTCCTCCATTGGTCGTATGGATCAATACACCCAAATCTCCTACAGCCCAACCATTATTTCCATCAAAAAAACTAATACTTAATAAAGTGTTTGTTGTATTTGTTGTTTGTTGAATCCAACTAGTGCCGCCATTTGAAGTATGTAGAAGGACCCCCAGATCACCTACCAGCCATAAATTATTTTGATCAGACATATCTGCACCGTAGAATGAATCACCTGTAATGCCGTTGTAAACATCATTCCAAATTTTTCCGCCATCAATGGTTTTTATAATTCTTCCATACTGTCCCACACCAAATCCATTCACACCGTCTGAAAACCTAATCCAATTAATACTAATGTTCATCCCTTTATTAAAATAATCCCAGGGATCTGAGTTATTCTTTTTTGCTAATAGACCATATTCACCGGCAATAAATTTTATTCCTGAAAACTCGGAGATGTGATGAATTGAAGCATAAGTATCCAAATTTTCAGAGTACCATGATGAGCCGGAATTTGATGACCTAAGAATAGTCCCATTATCTCCTATGATCCAATAATCTGTTTCTGTAGAAAAATGAATATCATTTAATCCAAGAGTGGTATTTGAAGTTATAGAATTCCAGTTTGTTCCGGAATTTGTGGTATTAAAAATTGATCCATTTGAACCAACGGCAAATCCCGTAGTTGAATTACTAAATTTTACTTGTAAACAAGGTGACCCGCTATTCTTTTGAACAATCCAATCTGATCCTCCATTGGTAGTATGAAGTATATAACCGGAAGAACCTACGATCCAGCCTTCTGATAAACTAACAAAATGAACTCCGTTAAAACTTATACTATTAGGAATAGAAGACACTAATTGAGTCACCCAGTTAGTTCCACCATCGTTCGTTCTAAGAATTCTTTTATTATCACCAACTGCCCACCCATTATTTTTATCCCAAAAACAAACTGCATTTAGTCCGTTTTGTATCCCACCGTTTTGTTCAATCCAATTAAATCCGTTGTTAGTTGTTTTTAAAATCATTCCATTATCACCAACAATCCAGGCTGTAATAGAATCTGCTAAAGCAATATCTCGCAAGTTGTCTGAAACTCCTTCATATTGTATTTCCCAGGTTAATCCGTGATCTGAAGAAAATAAAATGGTTCCCCATTCACCAACTGCATATCCATAGTGTTCATTATAAAATTCTATAGCCCATAAATTATTTCCCTGGGGTTTTGGATATTGCCAATTCCAATCGCCTGCAATCGTAAGTGTACAAATTGAAAAAATAAAAAGTATAATTTTATGAAACATTTAAAACTCCGTATAAAAGCCAAAGCCAATGGATAAAGAAATGTAGTAAGAAGAAAAATCATTGTATGCATCATTTGATTGATTACGTACGAAGCCAGAACTAAGAGCAACCCCCATTCCTAAATTTTCTGATAAATTAAAATATCGCGAAATATATAATTCACTAAATGCCCGCAAATCAACTCGTTGATCTGCAGTTTTAGTTCCAACTAAATCCAGTGCAGGTGCACCAAATAATTTTTGTTGAAATGATAAATCCAGTTTTAATTCGATATCATAAAATAACTTTTGAATAAATTCGGATTTTATTTCAAATCCTTCATAACTAAAATTATCATTATAAATATCTTCTGTGAGAAAAGTTGTGTTGGCATACTGTGCCAGGTATCTGACTAAAGTATTCGGGTTATATCGATAGAGAAAATTTGTTTGAAATGAATTAGCACCCCAATTTGTCTTCATAAAAATATCTGCAACAAATTGTGCAGTGCCATTTGCCATTGGTGAAATAAGAATACCCTTATCTGATGGAACTGTTATTTTAGCACCTGTTTTTCCTTTACCGGTGTACTTAATTGTAAAACTTCTTTCAACTTCAAATTTACTTGTATCGTAAATTGATTCTGTATAATACTTAAACCCGCCGGAAAGATTGAGACCATAGTTAAATGAATTATTAGTTTTATTTCCAATCTGAAGATTTAAAATATCTGTTATGTTAGATAAAACAGTGATGTTTGAATAATCTCTAAAACCAAAGGTATTAGTAAATTCAAAATAATAATCATCTGAAATCATAAATCTATAAACTGCCAATGCACTGGCACCAAAATTATTGAAGTCCTTGAAAATGTCTTTATCGTGTCTTCCTCCAACTTTAAGCGAAAATGTTAGAAGCGGATTAATTGAATCATTAGAAACAACCTCAGTGTTTTCATCATAAAGATGATCCTCATTGAAATCGATTGCATATGTTGAAGTTAAATTATGCTCATAATAGTTTCTATCTTCAAACCGGTTAAACAAGACAAGTCCACTGATGTAGCTTAAATTTAATTTTGAGTGATCAAATTCTTTCGAGTAGCCTAATTCAGTATATGTTTGCTTTAGTTGATCATCAAGCTCCTGATAATTATAGAGTGGATTTTGATAGTATCCGTAACTAGCCGAACTATAAATAGATAGCTGTGCATGACTAGTTACAGTAAATAAAATTATCAGTTTCAATATTAATATTTTTACTTTCATTCGATTTTCTTTTCAGGTGCTAAATCAAATCTTACTGTTTTATCCCACACGTGCTTTTCTTTTTTAATGTATTCTATGTAAAAAGATTTAATAACCAGGTAAATCCATAACTGGCAATAACTGAAATACATTAATACAATAAGCCAAATCTTGCCAAAGGAGTCTTCTTCATCGTAAGAAATTGATACTATTATCTCAAATATGAAAAGTATAAATGCCATTACCCATACTATTGTATAAGGACCAGGTAATGACATTCTTACCAAATCCATTGCACTTATTATGAAAAGAAAATCTGAGATTAGTATTGCAAAGAAAAAGATGTAGTAGAGTGCAAGATTATAAAGTAAATCGAAGGCAAGACGTTTATTTTTAAAATGTGGTATCTGTTTAAAGAATTTTGAAATTACATAATGATTTCCCCTCACCCATCTTAACCGCTGTTTTATCCACACCTTCCATTCCTGGGGCTCCTGTTCGTATGTTACAGAGTAAGGTATATATTTAATTTTATATCCTTCCTGATAAATTCTTATACTTAATTCTGAATCCTCAGTAAGCGCTTCTTCATCCCAGCCATTAAGTTTTCTGATTAAGTCAGTCCACATAATAAAATTAGTTCCAGGTAAAGTTGCGATATTATGGATTTGCCATCTGCCTGCCTGAAGCATAGATTGGAAACTTAGAGTTTCAATGTTTATAAATTTTGTAAGTAAATTTTCATTTTTATTAATTGTTCTAAATTTTCCAAGTACAGCACCAAGTTCTTTATTTACGATAAGCTGTGCTGCTAAATATTTAAGTGCGTTTTTATCAGGAGTATTATCAGCATCATAAATTGCAATTGTTTCTGATTCAACAATTTCTAAAGCAAGATTTAGTGCGCGTGATTTACCTTTACCTCCCAAACCTTTTGGAACATCAAACAATACAACTCGATTATCATTCTGAACAAACTGATTAATTATTTGCTTTGTGGAATCTACAGAGCCATCATTAATAACAATTATTTTTAGTTTGTCTTTTGGATAATCCAGTTGCAGCATTGATTCTATTGTTCGTCCGATCACTTTCTCTTCATTGTGAGCGGGAATTAATATTGAACAAGTTGGTAAGTCAAAATGATTTTCATCAACAAATTGTTTTTCTTTAAATGATTTTAAATAATTAATATATCCAAACACAGTTAGCACAAATTGGTATGCAATCATAAACCAGATAAGTATTACTGTTACCAGAAATAATACGCTAAGATCTAATTCTAAATTTGTCATTGTTTAATCTCTTGTAGTCTATACTTATGGTTTAAATATTTTACTGATAAATACATTATTAAAAGCAGAACAATAGAAAGCGTTCCAAATAATGCTATACCTGTTGATGACCAGAAGCTTGTCAGATTTACTCCTTTTGAAAAAGTATCCCCCACAGTTAATTCAACATTATGTCTGCCAACAGGTAAGAAAATGCTGAAACAATCAACACCCTTCATAATTTTAAAACTAAAATCTTTCCCGTCGACTTTCACAAATGTTGGAATACGATTTAGCGAAATAATTGTTCTTGTGTCAGACTCATAAGTAAAAGATAGATCTTGATAGCCATAGTTGATTGAAAGGAGATTACCGTTGAAGGAAAGCACATTTGTCTGTAATTCCGTAGGATTAAACTGGTCATCGCTTTGGTTGAAATTAATAAGATGAGTTCCGGCAGGTATAATAAATGAATTATTTCTACCGGGCGAAATCGTATTATTATTAAGACTAATACTTGTAACACTTTTAGGTAATTCTAAGGTGAAAGATGTAGGTGAATAATATTCAAATCCATCCTTAGTAACTTTATATTTAACTTCACTTGCTAAGGCATACGGCATGTAATAAAGATCCTGAGGATTAACACTTGATTCCGAGTAAACAGTTAGTCTTGGTGCTCCCAGAGAAGCAGAACGAACCATGTGAAAACTTTCAGTACCGGTCTGTGTTAATGTTGGAAATGGTATTACATCATTCTCATTTCTGAATTTCAAAATGTTTAGATCAAGCATCAACTTACTTTTATCACTAATCTTTTCCAGGTATTGTTTTCCAATATCATAATATCTGGTTGGATTTGTTGACCATAGATTCTGGGGGTCTTCAACTTGCAGTATAAAATCATATTTCCTTTGCAGCTTTAAAACATTATCCATGTCATCAGCAATATATTCACGAAGTTCAGGTGAGCCATAACTATCCATTGCTGTAACAATGATTTGAAATCCCTTTTTTCTATTTGCAATGTTTTGAAATGATGTTAAGAGTGTTTCGTAAACTTGATTAAGTTTATTAACTCTATAATCAACTACGGTTTTTCTTACCTGTGGATTATTTTCCCAATAATATTTTGAAGTTGGCTCAAATATTTTAGTAAGATCTATGTTATATTTTTCTTTGACCTCTTGTTGAGCCGAATGATGCATTGGAGTAAATAGGTTTGGACTTTTAAATCCTGATCCAGCCTCAAAATATAGTTCTGCTAAATTAACTCCGTCCCAATCATAACTTTGAAGAAACTTAACAAATTCGTTCTTCATAGTATTTACGCATTGTGCATCCGTTAGAGCTACAGGATATCGCCACGAAGGTCTTACATCCTCACCTAAAAAGTTTTTTTCTCTCCATTCTGGATGGTCCACCCAGAATTTTAGACTTACCTGTGGCGGTTCTAACCAAGCGTAAACAAGAATACCATTTGCGTGTGCAAGTTTAATTAATGTTTTATAATCATAAGTGTATTTGGGATATTGATGCCATCCTGCAGCGTGTATAATTCTTATTCCCTGTTTTACCCATTGCTTAACTAATTTTTCGATACTGATCTTTGATCTAAAACCAGGATCAAAATAAACCTCTAAACTATTTTTTTTGATTGTTGGCTTTAGCTTGAAATATTTTCTTACATATTCTAACAAATATGGATAGTGACTGTAGCCTAGCTGCGAATGAGGATCGAATTTAGAGCTAATGTAAATAACTTTTCCATTGCCATATTTTTTACCAATAACCATCGGGAATTCAGTAGCCTGATCAAAACAGAATATCTCATCAACATCATTTGTTTCAAACTTGTTTACTAGTTCCGGATCACTCCAAACAATCTTTTCTTCGTGAAAAATATTATCACGAATACCTTCAACCTTAATTTGTGTGGAAGTGTACTTGATGCCAAGTTCTTCAGATAGATAATTTTTGGTATCTGTAATAATATTTCCACCGGATTTTACAAAGCCGGTTATAATATTATAGTCGGTTGGCTTAAGCGATTCCACAGATGTGTATGGAACAATCAATAAATTGTATTTACTTAAATCGATTTGCTGACCAGAAAATATTGTATCAACTGTTACGTTAACACTTTGAAACACAGAAGCTAATGATGCTTGATCATTGTATGCAGCTCCTTTTGCGTAGTGATTCCATAATATCACCACTCGTAGTTCATTCCAATTCTCATCTAGATCAAATATCTCATCATATTTATTGCTAACATTTTGAAATATATTTTCTAAAAAACCCGGTTCACTTTTATAAAACTCAGTTAACTCTGCCTGGTAATATTCACCTGGTTTCAGATTTATCTTTTTAGAGATACTGCCAATTGTTCTTTTATCAGCATTTTTTTTCTGTTTTATCTTTCCATCCTGATCAAAATAAGTTTCGGTTATATATTGATCATCTACAACAAATGAATAATTCTGGGACCCGGAAAGAAGAATTTGTTTTTTAGATTTAACTGAGTTGATTTCATCTTTTAGATTTATAAAAGTATAACCCAGATTTTCAATTTTATCAACCAATTCCTCCAGGATTTTAATATCGAGAAACGAATGAAAGAAAAATGAAGCAAAACCATCACGAACATAGAGATTTGCTTCTGCACCTTTTATAATATCATCAACAGCTTTTTTTATTGCTTTGGGATTTGGATCAAGAGGAATATAACCTAAGTTCTCCGGGTAAATTTTTTGGCCGTACAAATCTTTATAAATAATGTATGGGAAAAATTGACTGTAATCAGGATTCTCAATTGATAGTCTCTGTTCGATTGCAGTACTAAAATATTCAGAGATTGTTTTGTATAAAATATTTGAAGCAGTATAGTGCGGTGTTTCCCATAATAATGGATGAAGACCATTTTTAGAAAATTCACCAAGCCCCATTTCAATTTTTCTATTTATAAGATTTGCATCTTCATCTTGAATTGGAAGATTAAGATTTGCATCCCAGAATTCGAAATCCGAAGCAGTTACATCTTTGTATTGATGAGTTACACCATGCATCACAATTGTTCCGCCATTATATTCAACATAGTGTAATGCATCAACCATATCCGGTTTATCTGAAAGACTAATTCTAACTCCGCCAATCGGATCAACATAAAATGGAACAACCCCAATCAAAAATGGAATGCCTCTTTCAGATAAGTAATCTGTAATATCTCTTATTTTTTCCGGATCATCGAGCGGAGTAACATCTTCTATTCTTACAATTGCTGAATGAGATTCTTCATGATGTTCATTTAATATTTCATGAAGATAATCTGCAAATAATAAATAACGGTCTGTGGAATTTGCGTAAGCGAAGGGTGAGTCTGCAATGTAAACTAAATTTTTAGATTTGATTATGTACGGAGCTTCTGTTTTCTTTTTTGATGATATCGCCGTTGCAATTATTTCAACTTTATTGTGATCAGATATTTCAATCAAATTTATATTACCTTCACCTTTAGTGAAGGATTTGTTGTTTGATTTAACAAAATCAAAAATACTTGCTGTGTCGAGTTTTGATACTTTAAATCCGTACAAATCTGATGTGTTATACTTTGCAGAAAATTCTATGAATCCGGTATTGATCCAGATTAAAGGTTTATTTGTTTTTACTATATCATTAATAAAAGAAGCAGGCACTAAATTTTTCTGATAGAATCCTAAATAAAAAATATAATCATAGTTGTTAATTGATGATGATTTGTAATCATCTACTCCAATTACATTTGTTATTGTATTAAAATGCCCGAGCAGTTGAGCCAATTGTCTTCCATCACCCATCGCTAAGTTTGTTAACTGCGAATTTCCTTGTACAACAACCAATATTTTTTTTTGCTTATAATTGCTCTCGCCAAAAATCTGCAGTGTTAAAAATGCTAAAAATATTAACAGGAGATATTTTTTAGAAATTATTTTCATATTCCAAATTCTCAGTTAGTACGATATGATCTGATATTTCATTTATTGCCAATGGATTAAACTCGATAATTGGATTGTTAGAAATCTGGAAATAATTTTTAATTATCTGTATTGTTCGTTTTGATGACAAACCATCTCCATAAGGATTTACAGCAGAAGCCATTTTAATATATTCATCCTCATTATTAAGCAGGTTATCCGCAGTAGTAAAAATATTGTGCTCATCTAATCCAACAAGTTTAACTGTTCCATACTCTACAGCTTCTGGTCTTTCTGTAACTTCCCGTAAAACAAGTATTGGAATTCCAAAATGCGGGCCTTCTTCCTGAACACCACCTGAATCTGTTAAAATTAAATATGACTTAGACATCAGGTTTACAAAATCCAGATAATCCAATGGTTCTATTAAAAAGATATTTGGAATATTTCCTAAAATTGATTGTGCCACATCTTGAACTTTGGGATTAAGATGTACAGGAAATATGATATTATAATCTTTATAACTTAGCGCAAGATTTTTTATAGCATGGCACGCGCTTTTCATAGGTTCGCCTAAATTTTCCCGGCGATGCATAGTAACGAGAATTATTTTTTTATCCTGATCAATAATCTTATTCAATGTGTCTGATGAAAAGACATAATCTTTTTTAACCGAATAACTTAACGCATCAATAACAGTATTCCCCGTAACAAAAATATTTTTTGGATTTACATTTTCAGCAAGCAGTGCTTCTTTTGCGGTTTGTGTTGGTGCAAAATGCAGATCAGTAATTGTGCTTGTTAGTCTGCGATTAATTTCTTCAGGGAAAGGATTGCTTTTATCGTTTGTTCGTAAGCCTGCTTCAATATGCCCAACCGGTATTTGTCGATAAAATGCTGCTAAACTACCAACGAATGTTGTTGTCGTATCACCCTGCACTAAAACCAAGTCGGGTTTTTCCTTCTCAAAAATTATATCAAGTTCTTCAATTGTATTTTTTGTAATTGTTGCAAGTGTTTGCAATGGCTTCATTATATTTAAATCATAGTCCGGCTTAATTTTAAATACATCCAAAACCTGATCAAGCATCTGCCGATGTTGTGCAGTAGCGATAGTAATTAGATTGAAATGTTCGGTTTGATGTTCAAGCTCTTTAATAATAGGGGCCATTTTAATTGTGTCGGGTCTGGTCCCAAATATTACAGCTATCTTTTTCATCTATAATTCCTAAAAGTGGTTTCAATATCCAGCCATTAGAAATATTCAAGCCAGAATATTTTTTGTTTAAATGGTTAATTTATTTGACAAAAAGAAGGTTTTTAATAAATGATAATTTTATTATTGATCCATTTGGTCGAGCTAATCAACAATTTGGTCGAATAATTTTATACTATTTAGTTAATTTGATTACTAAACTTGAGGTATACTTTTGTTTCATTGTACAGGTCTAATAATTAATTCTTCCAGCCTCATCTTTGCTATCTTCTAAAAAAATTCTAATAATTAGCTATATGTGTAATCGGTTATTTGCGAGATTTTAATTGAGTAACTAATAATTACTTAACCAAAGAACCATGTAGTTATTAAATAATACACTTTGGGGTAGTAATAAAAATTCTTTGTTAGCTACCTATTATTTATTTTTATAATGTCATTCAATAACATTATACAGGGAGTTATATGAAAACTATCTTATTAATTCTTGTCGGTCAAAGAAAACAAGCAGCTGTTCAAGTACAAAAAGTTTTAACCGGCTGGGGCTGCATGATCAAAACGAGATTGGGTATTCACGATGGTGTTATGGATAATTGCAGCGATCAGGGTTTATTAATTCTTGAGCTTGCTGGTGAAAGAAAAAAAATGGATGAACTTGCAAGAAAAGTTTCTCTGGTAAAGGGTGTTTCATCAAAACTGATTGATCTGAGAATACCTAAAGAAAAGAAATCTGTTAAGACTACTTCTTCAAAAAAGGCAAAGTAATTTTAATACAAGTTCCCGGGTATTTATTTGTAGAAAGATGCGAAGGGCTTTGAACATTTATTGTTCCATTGTGTCTTTCTACAATTTGTTTAACTACAGATAAACCTAAGCCAGAGCCTTCAACGCTGCCATGTTTAATATTACTTGCTCTGTAAAAATCATTAAATATTTTTTCAGTTTCTTCTTTGGGAATTCCAACACCGTTATCACAAACTTTAATTATTAAATTATCTTTATCTTCATCAACTTCAATCTCAACAATTCCATCCATATTATTATACTTTATGGCATTACTTATAATATTTGATAAAGCAATTTGAACTAATAATGGATCGCCTTCAATTGTATGTTTTTCTTTTCTATGATTTATAATTGAAAGCTTAACCCCTTTTGCCTCTGCATTTACTTTTGCACTTTTAATTGCTCTTGCAAGAATAGAGGCAATATCAACTTCTTCCTTAATAAATGAATCTTCAATTCTAAGTTTAGAAATTTTTAATACGTTGTTGATTAATTCTATAGCTTCATCAGATCTTCTTCTTGCGCGAGTTAGTTTTTCTTCTACAACTTCATCCAATGGACCAAGAAATTTTTGCAGTACTAAATCGAGATATGAATGAACTGCGGCAAGTGGAGTTTTAATCTCGTGCACAATACCCGAAATATACTTTTGCTTCTCTTTTTCTGCTGCATTTATTTTATCTATCGATTCCAACAACTGTTGTTCACGAATATAAAGCTGTTTTGCCATTCTGTTTGAGATCAATACAACCATAAAAATCATAAATGCAAAGCTTGCATTAATTGCTAAAACATAATTAAAGTATTTATGTAGCGGTGTTGGAAGGAAGCCAATTATATGAAAATGCGGAAGCAGCGAAAAATACTCGCCGACAGTAATCCCCCAAAATGCAAGAACAATTGCTACTGCAAATGTATAAATCACAAATCCAGGTAAAATTAAACTGCCGACAATCATGTGAATTACAAAAAACAAAAGTAGTGGTGATTCAACGCTTCCGGTAAAGTATACAATAAGCATTAATGCAATCATATCAGAAATCATCTGAATGATAGACATATGTAATGGATTAAAACTATCGGCATCGTGTTTAACAAACTGCCGTATATAGTGGAAAAGAATGTTATAAAGCAGGATTGAAATCGTAACTACGATTATAGCTATTTGCTGATTTTTACCAAGAGTTATGCCTAAAAAATATTTGGGAAATATTATAAAAAAGAGAAGCATTAAAACTGCTGCGTATCGAAGTTTTATAAACCAGAGATTTCTTCTGCGTATGGTTAACCAGAATTCTTCGTAGTGTTTTGCCCAAGCAGGAACAAGATTAAACATTACAATCTCTTTTTTATCACTGTAAAAATAAAAAAGGCAGATGCCAATTACGAACATCTGCCTGCAAGATCAGTTGCTTAAAATGAACTAGTCATTTCGAAGGAGTCCTCGATAGAGAAATCTTTATAAGTATAAAAATCAGATTTCTCCCTCCGGTCGAAATGACATTCATTATTTATTACCATATAGATAGACATATTTAAGTAATAATAAAACTAAGCTATATATTTTCCTCTCTTCACATAATGAGTGTGAAGAAGTTTGTGCGAAATATGTCCACAAGGTCCATCAGTTAAAAACTCAGTATAGATATCCGTAACATGTCTATTCTCATGAGATTTTCTTAATGGTAAAGAATTATCTTCATCATAAATAGCTTTTGCACGCATCTTTCTGATTTCTTCATTGGTAGGAATTGGCTGACCGCCGCCGCCTAAACAACCGCCGGGACAAGCCATAAACTCAATGAAATGACATTCGCTGAATTTTCCGCCAGCTTTTATATCATCCATAATTTTTTTAGCATTTGCTGTTCCGTGTGCAACTGCAACTTTTAGTGTGGCGCCTTTTAACCAGTTCCAATCAGGCACGAGATGCTGAAGAATTTTAGGAACAGGACCAACTTCTGTAATTGGAAGTTCAGCATATTTTATTCCTTCAAATCCGCGTAATGGAATTATATCTGCGTTAGCAAAAATATCTTCTACTTTCTTTCCGGTTACTAATTCAATAACTGTTCTTAAAGCAGCTTCCATAACTCCACCTGTTGCACCAAAAATTAATCCTGCACCGGAAGCATCACCAAACGGATCATCAAAATGTGATTGAGGCATTTCAGGTAAATAAATTCCTGCTTCTTTAATCATTTGTCCAAGTTCGCGTGTTGTTAATCCGAAATCAACATCTTTAAAACCTGAGTCATTCATTTCAGGACGATTGCACTCAAACTTTTTAGCAGCACATGGCATAACAGCAACAGATACTATATCTTTTGGATCAATGCCTTTCTTTTCTGCGTAGAAAGTTTTTATTAATGCACCAAACATTTGCTGCGGTGATTTTGCAGAACTTAAGTTATCAATGTATTCAGGATAAAAATGTTCAAGATATTTTACCCAGCCTGGTGAACAGGATGTAAATTGCGGAATTGCAACTTGTTCTTTCTTTACCAATGCTTTGTAAAGTCTTAAAATTAATTCTGTTCCCTCTTCCATTATTGTAAGATCTGCAGTAAAGTTTGTATCGAACACAACATCAAATCCTATTCTGCGTAATGCAGTGTTCATTTCACCGGTAAAAGATTTACCTGGCTCCAAACCGAACACTTCACCAATTGCAGCACGAGGAGATGGGGCTGTTTGGATTACAACATGTTTTGTTGGATCATCAATTGCATCCCAGATTACATCTGAAGGATCATTAGCTTTTAATGCGCCTGTTGGGCAGCGATTGATGCACTGTCCGCAGTTAATGCAAACAACATCAGCTAAAGGTTTTTCTAAAAATGTTCCGATGTGTGTTTTATCTCCGCGATCAATTGCTTCCAATACTCCAACTTCCTGAAGATCAATACAAGTTCTTACACATCTTCTGCAGTTAACACATTTGTTCATATCACGAACTACTGAATACGATGATAAATCCTGTTCGTATAATGGTTCAGTAACATGTCCAAATGTATAAGAATCAACTCCATACTCTTTTGCAAGTGTTTGAAGTTCACAGTTATTATTTCTTACACAAGAATAACATTCACCGTAGTGTTCGCTAAGAAGAAGATCTATAATGTGTCTTCTTGCTTTACGAACCATGCTGCTTGATGTTTTTATTTTTATCGGAGCAGTTATCGGAAATGAACAAGCTGTTTGAAGAGTTCTCATTCCTTCAATTTCCACAACGCAGATACGGCAAGTGCCTGCGATGCAAAGATCAGGATGATGACAAAGTGTAGGAACGTGAATTTGATTTTCTTTACAAGCATCTAGAATTGTTTGTCCAAAAAATACTTGTACTTTCTTTTCATTAATTTCAACAGTTACCTTACTTCCGATTCCATCTTCTAAAGTTGGTTTTTCAATCGTAAGCGGCTGCTGAGACATTGGGGTTCTTGATTTTTCTTTCATCACTTACCTGCCTTTCCGTTAAATCCATCATTTCCAACTGTGTGAAAGATTTCATCTTTAAAATTATCCAGAATAGATATGAATGCATTAGGACTTGATTGACCTAATCCGCATTTAGAAGCTACCTGCATTGTTTTTCCAAGTTCTTTTAATGTGTTTATATATTTGAAAGTGAATTCTCCGCGTTCAATCATATTAATTCCTTCAAGAAGTTTTACATTTCCGATTCTGCATGGTGTACATTGCCCGCAGGATTCTTCAACAAAAAACTCCATAAAGTTTTTAAGAACGTGAAGCATATTTCTTGATTCATTAAAAATAATTACTGAGCCTCCGGTTGGTATATCTTCATAACCAAATTTGCGATCGAATTGCGACTTTGGAATACATGTACCGGATGCACCGCCAACCTGAACAGCTTTTGTATTTTTTGCACCAACTATTTCTAGTAATTCATTAATTGAGATTCCCCATGGTAATTCATAAACACCAGGATTTTCACAATCACCTGAAACAGAAAATAATTTGGATCCTGTTGATTTATCAGTTCCATGTTTTTTAAACCAGCTTCCGCCTTTAGTAATTATGTGAGGAACAGCTGCAAGTGTTTCAACATTGTTTACAGAAGTTGGATATCCCATATAACCTGTGTTAACAGGAAATGGTGGACGATTACGCGGCTCACCTCTGTTGCCTTCAAGTGATTCAATAAGCGCAGTTTCTTCACCGCACACATAAGCACCTGAACCGAGACGAATAGAGATATCAAAAGAAAAATCTGTTCCGAGAATTCCTTCTCCGAGCAAATTATCTTCTCTCATATTTAGAAAGATAATTTTCTAACTGTTCAAGCATATATTCATATTCAGCACGCAGATAAACGATACCAACTTTTGCTCCAACAGTATATCCGCCAATAACCATTCCCTCAAAAACGAGTGCAGGATATTCCATTAAAAGCACTCTATCTTTAAATGTACCTGGTTCGCCTTCATCAGCATTGCAAACAATAAATTTTTTATCGGCTTTTGCAGCAGCAGTTAACATCCATTTTGTAGATGTTGGAAATCCTGCGCCGCCTCTGCCTTTTAAACCTGAATCTTTAATCTCAAAAAGAATATCTTCTCTTTTTTCTTTTAAAGCTTTCTTAATTCCCTCTCCTCTTTTATAAGCGGAGAAAAGAACCGGACCTGTTCTTTCAGTTTTTACTGCATCAATTTTAGTTTGTGTTTTCATTTTGCCTCCCTACTTTATTTCGTTAAGAATGTTAACAGCTTTTTCGGGATCGAGCTTTGTGTAAACACGATCGTTAATTATCATTGCAGGTCCCTGATCACACATACCAACACAGTTTGTGTATTCAAGAGTAATGCGATTATCTTTTGTTGTTTCGCCAAACTTTATTCCAAGTTCTCTTTCAATAGCCTGAACAACTTTGCTTTTGTTCGCCATATCGCAGGAGATAGTCTGGCATAATCTTACAATATTTCTTCCCGTTGGTTTTGAATGAAGGAAAGAATAAAAAGATATAACACTAAACACTTCAACAGGATGAATATCAAGTAAACGTGCAACTTCCTGCTGAGCAAAATCACTTACATAACTGTGCTTCCTTTGTATTGCCTGAAGCACCGGCAAAAGAGATGATCTGTCTTTACCGTATTTTATTACGTAGCCCTCAATCTCTTCAGAGAGAGCATTTTTTTCTACAACAAGCATTTGCTCACTCCTTAAAATGAATTGCTAAAAGTTTTTCTACTTTTTCCACCAGTGTTTCCGGTGAGATTGGTTTTTCAACAAACTCATCTACGGGCACCATTTCACTAGCCCCGAATTCCATACCCAAAGATTTTGAAACTGATGTGTACATTATGATGGGTGTATCAATATTCATTTTGCGGAATTTTTGTGCGAGGAAAAAACCATCATCAGGTTCATTCATCATCACATCAAGAATTATTAGATCAGGGTTTTGATCCATAACGATTTTGTAACCATCATCAGGATTAGAAGCGGTGATAACGTCGTATCCTTTTGAAGTTAATACCAAACTGCTGGCATCAACAATATCCGGATCGTCGTCTATGATTGCTATTTTGGCCATTGTTTATCCCCTAAAGATAAATTTATGGAATATTTAGTTAATTAAGAGTTTTCAAGTGATCATCAATTAACATGTTAAGTGCCATATTACTTTACACCAAATAATTATTTTAATTCAATTAGTGCGAGGGTTAAACATTTTTTTGTTTGATTTTTCTTAATCCTAAGAAGTTTTACTTCTCAAATAAGATATGCTGTTTATTAGCTTTTGCTAATTGCGAAAAGATGATAAATGGGAAGAGAGTTAAAAGCGAATAATTAAGAATTAAAAACTTTAGCTGATTAGAAATTATTTTTAAATAGCTATTTTGATATTATAAAAAGGAGCAATAAAAAATATGAAATCAAATAACAACTTTTACAATTCAGCATCAGTTTATTACGATAAAATGATTGACTTTGATTCTGCATTACAGAAGCGCAAAATTCTTTTATCAAATTTTGTTGATGATAAAATAAAATCAGTTGCAGATGTTGGATGCGGAACCGGAGTTGATTCAATTTCACTTTCGCAGCTTGGATTAAATGTTACTTCTTTTGATCCGTCAGCAGAAATGATAAACACTGCAAGAACAAATTCTGAAAAACATAATTGTAAAATTGATTTCCAAAACTTTGGTGCGAATGAAATTCCAAAAACATTTTATAATAGGTTTGATTTGGTTGTTTCACTTGGAAATACACTAGCAAATATTCCTTTTACTAAAATTGAAAAATCAGTTTCAAAATTATTTAAGCTATTAAAGAAAGATGGAAGAGTTCTTATTCAAATTCTTAATTACGAAAAGATTCTTAAAGAAAAAGAGCGAATAGTTAACATCACAAAAAAGGATGATGAATACTTCATTCGCTTTTATGATTTTGGAAAGAAAGATTTAACCTTTAACATTTTAAAGTTTATTTCCGATCAAACGAAAAAGAAAGAATTAATCTCAACAAAGATATTTCCATACACTTCAAAAGAATTTAAAAAAGTTTTTAAAGAAGCTGGATTTAAGAAAATAGAATTGTTTGGAGGATTAGATAAGAAAGCATTCGACCCAAAAAGTTCAAATGATTTAGTTTTATTTGCACATAAATAAAAAAGGCACGATTGCTCGTGCCTTTCAAAATTTATTTAAGTAAAACCGCTTTTATTGTTTGTCTGTAGCTGCCAGCAGTCATTTGAATAAAGTAAACACCTGATGAAACAGTGTTGCCTTTATCGTCTTTTCCATCCCAGGTAATTGCTTGTTTGCCTGATGGAAGATATTCGTTAACTAGTGTTGCTATTTCTTTCCCTAAAGAATTATAAACTTTTATGGTTGTATTTTCTGATTTTCCTAGAACAAACTCAATCCTTGTTACAGGGTTAAACGGGTTTGGGTAATTTGGTCTTAAAAAAAAGTTATTATCATTTGCTAAGATCTTTTCATCTACAGATGTTATTGAATCTTGAACTAATAAATATGAAAATACTATAGTATTAGGATTTACATATTTATCCATTGGAATCAGAATGTCTTTTCTTCCATCGTTATTTAGGTCATAAACAGTGGCAGGTTGAAAATTAGCAGTTGGTTCTGTTAATTCTCCAATCTTAGCATAGCATATCTCATAGTTATGTTGATCGGGTTGACCTGTGAATTTTATTACTAAAAGATAATTACCAATGTTAATAATCAGTTCATTTTTACCATCATTATCAATATCAGATGTCTGAAGATAATTTGTGTAAAGGGATACAAGATATCTCAGCTCAATTGAAGCAACAGGTATGTAATTATTTTGACCATTAGATTCATAAGCCCAGAATGTGGATATTCCAGTCAAATGATCCTGACCTCCAACCCAGAATTCTGGTTTCCCGTTTCCATCAATATCATCGGTTGAAGTAATCATATAAGCATTATAAGTTGGTGCATCTCCTAGCCAAACGACCTGGTATTCATTTTCACCCTTTGCCTCAATCACATAAACCTTCTTTAAAGCAGTACCAAATACTATTTCCATTTTTCCATCCTGATCAAAATCACCAACGGCAAAGCCACTCTGTGCATCATTAGCTTGAATTTGAAAATCAAAACACTGTACAAAATTATTTAATGAGCTATCATATTCCCCTATATATACAGTCGGCCAGTCAATAAATATACAGTCCGTTTTCCCGTTTTTATCAAAATCTCCAAAGGTCAAATCATTTATTTGACCAATTGGTTGAAAATAAAACACAAAATCAAAAGATGTCGGAAGCGCTCCAATGCTATCTGCTTTGTAGAATTTACCATTTAATGTATCTGTTGTTCTTAAGTGTACCTCTTTTATTCCATCACCATTTATATCACCAATTGCCTGGACAAAAATACTTGTTGAGTCATAAGAATAAATCGATTGAAATATTCCTTGATAGTCCTGCTCCAGAATTTCAACTTGACCGCCGAAAGGCCAGTTAATCTGAGTCAAACCGTACAATTCGATAAATCCATTTTTATTTATGTCATCAGCAAATACTGTCCCTTCAAAGTCATTTACAATATTTACTCTTTGCCAAAACCTAAACTTATTTGCATAAACAGTTGTATCAATTTCCCAAACGTTTATAATGGTTGTATTAATATTATTGCTGTTTTCTTTAACGCTTTTAGGTGGTGTTAAAAACACTTTTTTATTAAAACCATTAGCATAAGTAAGCTTAAACATACCGGGATTTACTTCTTCGTACTTACAGCCTCTATCGACAAATTGTTGTAGTTCTAAATCAGTATTAAATGTGTTTTGCTGTGCAAATAAATAGTTTCCAACTATAAGAAACAGAAAACAAATACATAATTTTTTCTTCATTTAAAGCCTGCCTAACATATAATTTTTAGAGAAAGAAAAGCTTACTTTGCTAAAGCTATGTAAAACCAGTTGGGTAAATGTAAATGTTCAATATTGAATGCTCAAGGCTAAATGAGCTGGGATATTGTTGTAAGAATAAAACGTGAAAAGTTTTATAAATTAAAATAATAAACACGCATACACATTTTAGGTACATTCTCTCCATCCCAACCAATGTTTGCGGCTCGCCAACTACAAAATAAAAAGGCACGATTGCTCGTGCCTTTCAAAATTTATTTAAGTAAAACTGCTTTTATTGTTTGCCTATAGCTGCCAGCAGTAATTTGAATAAAGTAAACACCTGATGAAACAGTGTTGCCTTTATCGTCTTTTCCATCCCAGGTAATTTCTTTTTCGCCGGATGGAAGATATTCGTTAATAAGTGTTGTTATTTCTTTCCCTAATGAGTTATATACTTTTATAATTGTACTACCAGGTTTACCAATGACAAATTTTATAGTTGTTGATGGGTTAAATGGATTGGGATAACAATCGAACAAATTGTAGTTATTAAATGCATTATCCTGTTCCTCAACATCAACAGATAAATAATGTTTGAACATTTGAGTAAAAGCTCTGCCGTAACCATTTTGCCAGTATTCCATTGATAGTATTAAGGCTGGATAATTATCCATTGGAAATTTATACGGGATTGATGATTGAATCGCTTGATCGAATAAATGATAGTAATATATAACAAAATTATGCTCATTTTCTTTACCAGTAAATTTTATAAACACTACAACATTGCCTATTCTTAAAAATATTTCTTCTTTGCCATCATTATCTACATCTATACTTGTTGCTTCAGCAGGATTTAATGAGAGCAGATACGGAAATTCAATTTCGGCAACAGGGTTATAAGAATTATTCCCATTTGATTCATAACAAATCAATTTTGTAAAATCATAGCCAAAGTCTTCTCCACCAATCCAGAATTCAGGTTTTCCATTACCATCAATATCATTTGTTTTGAAGTTTATATAGGAATTTGGGACGCCAGTATTCCCTGTCCAGTTCATTTGATAATCATCAATTCCCTCGCATTCAATCAAATAAATATTACCCATTGCACCGGCATAGACAATATCGGTTTTCCCATCCATATCAAAATCACCAATTGGAAATCCTGCAACATCTTCAATATACGGTATAGGAAACACTTGAATTGAATCAAATGTTGTATCAATTTCATTAAATTTTGTTATCCAGATCTCTCTTGGGCTAAAATTGCCAAAAATAGCTTCATTGACCCCATCAGAATCTAAATCTGCTATGGTAAAATCATTCAATTGAATATTATCACCGCCACCTTTATATATGTTGAATTTAAAAAAGAGAGAATCGGCTAATGAAATTTGCATAGATTTCCTAAAAAAAGTTTGGTTTGGTATCGCACCCCAATTAATTGAATCAATTCTAAACCAAGTCGTATCGTAAAGATGAAGTTCAAGATTTTCATCTCTGTTAACATCAAAAATATTATAAGCAAAAACAGTATTGGATGGATATTTAAATGCTTGTTTAAAAATTCCATAAGCATTCTGTTGATAACAATAAACTCCACTGTTTTCAGTAAAGAAGTCTTTTTTATGTCCATAGTATTCAATTCGATTATCGCCATTAATATCACCTATTATTGGTTTCTTATAGTAATTGCCGAGTGGCACTTCTTGCCAAAACTGGTACTTGTAAATATATAAAGATGTGTCTAGTTCCCAGAGGTTAAAAACAAAACGTGGTATGCTGTATTGTTTTTTTGCATTACCTTTTAAACTACTTAAATAAAAAGTACGGCTGGTAAATTTATCGTAATCAATCTTTAAGTTGTTATTTTCAAGATAATGTAATTTAACATTGGGATTAGATTTAATCTTTTCAATTTCTTTTTCTAATGTTGTTTGTGCAGAGATAGTAATTGATAAAAGCAAAATCATACTTATTAAAAACTTCATCTTATAACCTTAATAATTTGGAGAAGAAATTACTTTATTAGTTAGTTCAACATTTGTAAAGCTATGTAAAACCAGTTGGGTAAATGTAGATGTTTAATGTTGAATGCTCAAGGCTAAATGAGCTGGGATATTGTTGTAAGAATAAATAAACACAAAAAATTTTATAAGGTAAAATAACAAACAGGCTTACATATTTTAGATACATTCTCTCCATCCCAACCAATGTTTGCATCTAGCCAACTACAAAATAGAAAAGGCACGTTTGCTCGTGCCTTTTAGAAACCTACTTCACACTTCGTCCCTCGACTACGTTCGGGATGACAACTCAGTGTGTCGAAAAAATTATTTCAACAGCATCAATTTCTTTGTTGCTGAGTAATTTTCACTTTCTATCTTGTAGAAATATATTCCTGATGAAAGACCTGAGGCATCAAACATCATTTCGTGATATCCTTCTTCAAGTTCTCCATTAAATATTTCTGCTACTTTTTCACCAAGTGTGTTATAAACACTTAAACTTAAGTTTGTTTTAATTGGTAACGCAAACTTAATTGTTGTACTTGGGTTGAATGGGTTAGGATAATTCTGATACAAAGCAAAATCTTTCGGTCCTGTTACTTCAACTTCTATTTCATTGCTGTAACTGAAGGTTCCATCAAAATCTATTTGCTTTAATCTGTATAAATATGTTCCTGGTTTTTCATTCTTATCAGAATATGAGTAGAATGTTTTTTCAGTTGTTGTTCCCTTTCCTGAAACAAATCCCGTGTTTTCCCAATTGCTGATTGGCGACTGTTGACTGCGGACTGCTCGTTCGACTGAGAAACCAGAGTTATTTGTTTCAGTTGCTGTACTCCAATTAAGAACAACATTCCCATCAACCATTTCTGCATTGAATGAAAGTAGTTCTACAGGTACTTCATTTGTAACTGTCATACGAATGGGAACAACAATAAATGGATTAACGGGATCGTTTGTTGATATTTCCATATCCATAGAATAATCACCAAGTTCAAGATCATCAGTAACAAAGTTTAAAATAATGCCAACAGAGTTACCGTTAAAAATTGTTCCTTGAAAATTATTTGAGAATAACCATTCAGGTTCTGCATAAAACATTAATGCTAAATTATTTGCAAGGTAGCTTGCATCTCTAACAACCTGCAAACCATCTGTACCATCTAAATTTTCAATTCCCACAGAACTGGAATTTGAACTGCCAAGAATAGTTTTATAGTAAATATTTATTCTTCCGTTCTTGTGAAGCACAATCTGAAATGTAAATGGACCAGTTCCAGAATAATATCCAGGCCAATCTTTATACTCAACAATAAATTTATCTGCAGAGGATTTGTAATAAACTTTTCCGGTTGTCTTGCCATCAAGATCATCCCACAAAGCGGCAATTAAATTATTTGGGATATCAGTTCCGGGAATACTTTCATTCGACATTCCTGCATCTGTTATATCAGAGAAAGAAATAAATCCGTTTGAACAAAAGTAAACTTGAGTATATGGAACACCATAATATTTGAAGTTAAATCCAAGATTAAATGGTCCTGCTTTGCCCTCATCAAGTGCTGAATACGTACTTGTAGCGATCCAGTTTGTTACAAGTGTTCCGGTAGTAGATATTTCTTCCCAAACATATTCAGGTCCCTGAGGATCATTGCTGTCAATCCATTGATATCCAAATAAATCCGGACCACCTGCACCTCTAAAGCTGGAGCCTTTGGTTATAATTGGATTATTTCTAGATGCTTTTTTATTATGATTTTTTGTTAACTCAATAATTTTAGCTGTAAGTTTTTCAGGGAAAGTGTTGTTCGTAAGTTCAACTGAAAAATCAAGCGATGAATTTGTTGAACTGATATTTGAGATAACAATTGAATCTATCAATGTTGTATTTGTTAAAACTGTGCGATGCAATGAATCCGGACTTACAGATAAATTTGGTGCATCCCAGGTTGTAGCATTACTAACATTAGACATTAATGATTTATTGCCCCATAGATCCATAGCTTTAATTGCAATAAAGTAAGTTGATGAAAAATTAAGTTGCTTAAGAACATAACTTTTTTGAACTCCGGCTGTATCGGCATTACCGCCAAATAAAACAAATGGAGCATTCTCAAAATCAACATCAGTAACAATTGGATTGGTTGAATATCTAATATCATAACTTACAACTCCACCCATCGAGGAATCGTATGGTGCTGTCCAGTTTAGTGTAACAGAATTTGAATTTGGATTTACTGTTGTAAGATCAGCAACTGCTGTAGGCGCAGTAGAATCAGGAATCATACCAAAGGTTAACAGCATAGAGCAATCACCGAATATGTTATACTGTTCCATAAGTTTTAATCCTTCACCGGAACTGCCGCCCCACAAATCCATTGCGTGCATTATTCCATTAAAACAAATACCTCCAACCGATTTCATTTCTCGGGAAGTTATTAGAGAAACTGAATGATTTTGCATATCGCACGGTGGGACCCAGCTAGCATTTGTTGAAGAACCGAATGCTGCAATTGCACCTTTAAAATTATTTATGTCACCGGCTCTAAGCCATGCTTCATCCATACATTCTGTATCTGTAAAATTTCCATTGAGACAAGATACATCTATGATAAAAGGATTTTTATTACCGTTGCTAAGCTGATGAATCTGTGAATTGCCATAACCTGTGGTACTCCAGGATACACCTGAACCATGACCGATATAATTTATAATACTTCTGCCTTCATTAATTGCATTGGTAACTTGAGTTGCTGTTGCACCCGGATCATAGATTTCATCAACATGCGTAAAGTTCATATCATCCACTAACATATCTTTAAGCCAGCTTGCACGCGTATAATCAGGAGGAGTTCCTTCATCGCTTGCAACTCCAATACCTTTTGAATACCATAAACCGCCATCAGGATATTTTTCATAGTTAATTAATTTCTGTAATACATAATCAAGATTTGCTGATGACGTAGGAGATATTCTTGATATAAAAGCATCCGGATAAGCATCACTGCCTGCAAGTTTAACATAACTTGGATCGGAAGGGGCGCCTTCGTACTGGCCGGATAATGTTGGAATTTGATTCGACTCACCAACAAAAACTATAAATGTTACGCTACCTACTGAGTTGTACAAATTTTGTATATAAGTTTTTAATGCTGCAGAACCTGATCCTGTTTGTGTAGGGTATTCAGCAGTTAAGGTTTCTAATCCGCGTTCCTGCTTCCATTGAACAAATGGTGCAATGTTAGAAGCAAATGCAGTTGGATATACAATTAACAACTTTCCATTTTCAGGAAGTGGAACATAATCATAGTATGAGAATCCATAATTGACAAATAAAGATTTATAGATTCCCGTAAACTCTTTACTTATTCCATCTAAATTTTTAGTTCTTATTAATGGATTTATTGCTGGAATATTTTCATCAGAATAAATTTCTACGACAAGACGGGTACATATTCTTAACTTATGCTCTGCCGGATTGTATTGCATCGGATTGAACTGTACAGTTAATCCGCGCAAATCTTTAATTATGTATGGATTATCTGTTGAAAAATTTGTCTGAGGATACCAGTTATCAGAATTATAAAATTGATCAAAAGTATAAGCAACAGTTTCTGGGTCGATATTTCTTGTAAAATGTCCTTTTGAAGGTGCCACCGGATCAGTAGCAATTTCATTTAATTGCTGATCAATTACTCGGTAGTTCATTCCGGCTAAATCCGGAATAATAATACTTGCACGATGCATTGGTAGTTGCGGAAATCCTCTTTCCATAAAAGATATACTACCCGGAACTACATAATTAACAAAATCTGTTTCACCAATTTTAATAATGGTTTGATTATAGTCTGTTAATACAAATTCAAGAGTTGTAGATGTTGGTGTTGTGGAGAGAACATTTACTTTTATTCCTTCACTAATTCCACCCGTTTGAGCAAAAGTAATGGAAGCGAAAAAAATGAATGTAACAAGCACTACCTCTAAAAAAAATTTTGCTTTAGCTGAACTTAAAAGTTTATTCATAGTAATTATGCTTTATGTATGAAAAAATATTTTTCTATTTAACAATGATCATCTTAATTGTTGAGATAACAACAAACCCAATTCCTGGAAGAAATTGGGTTTGTAAATAAACATTAATACCAGTTTGAATATTAAATTACTTCAACAACATCAATTTCTTTGTTGCTGAATAATTTTCACTTTCTATCTTGTAGAAATATATTCCTGATGAAAGTCCTGAGGCATCAAACATCATTTCGTGATAACCCGCTTCAAGTTCACCATTAAATATTTCTGCTACTTTTTCACCAAGTGTGTTATAAACACTTAAACTTAAGTTTGTTTTAACTGGTAATGCAAACTTAATTGTTGTGCTTGGATTAAATGGATTTGGATAATTCTGATACAAAGCAAAATCTTTTGGTCCGGTTACTTCAATTTCAATTTCATTGCTGTAACTGAATGTTCCATCAAAATCGATTTGCTTTAATCTATATAAATATGTTCCTGGTTTTTCATTCTTATCAGAATATGAGTAGAATGTTTTTTCAGTTGTTGTACCTTTACCAGTTACAAATCCAACAGAATTAAATTCCGTTTGACCTTTGACATTTGACTTTTCACGTTTTTCAATTTGGAATCCTGAGTTATTTGTTTCAGTTGCTGTACTCCAGTTAAGAATAACTTTTCCATCAACTATTTCTGCGTTAAATGAAACGAGCTCTACAGGAACTTCGCTGGAAACTGTCATTGTAATAGGAACAACCATTAATGGATGAACAGGATCGTTAGTTGTTATTTCCATATCCATTGAATAATCACCAAGATCAATTCCATCTGTATTAATTAATAATCCAACATTTATAGAGTTTCCGCTATAAATTGTTCCGCTGTAATTATTAAGTGTTAACCATTCCGGATCAGCAGCGATTTGAACTGCTAAGTTATTTGTAAGGTAAGCTGCATCATAGGCTATTTGAAGTCCATCGTTACCTGCACCATTCTCAATTCCAACAGTAGCACTTGTTAACGTTGCATTAAGATTGTTATAATAGAACATTATCCTATCATTTGATTTTAATACAATCTGAAATGTAATTGAACCTGTTCCGGAATATTTTTGCCAGTTGGTAAACTGAATAGTTAACTTATCTGCTTCTCTTAAGTAATGAACCGTTCCCTGTGTTCTTCCATCAAGATCATCCCAAAAAGGCGCAATGATATTATTTGGAGCATCAGAATCAGGAATCCCATAATTAGAATAATATGCAGATGTTAATGCACTAAAACTTAAAAATCCATTTGTGCTTAAATAAAAGTTTGTATAACTGGTGCCATAAAATTTGAAATCAAATCCAACAGGAATAGCATTTGTATAACCATCATCAAGAGTACCATTCCAGGTTGTAACTTGTACAGCACTTGGATTTGCTGCAATATCTGTCCAAACATAAGCTGGACCATTTGGATCGTTACTATCTTTCCATTTGTAACCAAATGTATCAGGCCCACCTGAACCTTTAAAACTATATCCATTGTATGTTGGTGGAAAATCTTTTTGTAATCTTTTTTTCCTTCAAGATTCTGATTGACACCTGTTAGTACTATCTGCACATTATCCGGGAAAGTACTGTTAGTAAGTTCAATTGAATAATCCAGCGTAGAGTTCTGTACAGATGTATTTGATAATAAAAGATTTTCTGTAAATGTTGTATCGGGAACTGAAACACAATGCATTGAATCAACACTAAGTGTTGCAGCCGGTGGAAATAACGTTAAACCGGTTGGCACATTAGACATAACTGATTTATTATTCCACATATCCAAAGCTTTAGCAGCAAAGTAATATGTTGTATTAAAATTTAATCCATCAACATTAAATGATCTTGGAGCACCAAGAGTATCAGAAACTCCGGTAAACATTTTTTGCGATGCATTATTAAAATCAACATCGTTTGTAATCGGATTAACAGAATATCTTAAATCGTAGGATGTAACTCCACCAAAAGTTGAATCATATGGTGCAGTCCAATTTAATGTTAACGAATTTGATGTGGCATCTCCAACACTCAAATCTGTAATTGCATCAGGCGGAGTTGTATCTGGAGGAATCTGACGCACAACTGGCATAGAAGGATCGCCCATTAAATTATACATTTCCATATAACGAAGTACCGTTGCAGTAACACCGCCGTAATGTGTTGCAAGATCAAACTTTGCTTTATCAAACATTGGAGTAACGCGAGTCAGATCTTCAAGAAACATTGCATCAATCAATCTTCTTTCAAGAATATCATCTTCATCCCAGTAAGAATTAACAGATGAACCATAAAAAGTTGATCCGCCGTTTGTTGTACGTATCCATGTTTCTCCAAAACTTTCTGCAATCTGATATGAACCAGTTACACAGGCAAATGAATAAACAAAAGGATACATAACAGTATTTGTTAATGATCTTACTTGTGATTGACTGAGAACCGGTCCATCTGCCCAGGATGTTTCTCCGCCATGTCCTGAATATATTGCAAATCTTTGATTTGCATTTAGTGCATCAATCAATTGCTGTGTTGTTGCATTGTGAGTAACGGTATATAGTTTTAAGTTTTCCCAACCAGCCGGTTGAAAGTGCGTGTTGATAACGTAATTATGTGTTCCTTCTGTAATCTGATAATTATCAGTGGAGGCCATAAAAATATTTTTCTTTGCAAGTGTTGCAATATAGCTTTCCATATAAATGGATTTTGTAAGTGCATTCTGAAGTTCTTGAGTGGTTGTAACAGAAAATCTTCCAATGAAAGCATCTGCAAATTTATCTGTACCAGCAAGTTGTACATAATTTAAATCTGTACTTGGAGTACCCTCTCCACCACCAACCCAATATGGAATATGCTGAACATCACCAACAAGTAAAACAAATTCAGGCCTTGTAGCGGCATTGTCATATCGTGCCTGAATGAAAGTTTTAATTGCAGTTGTTGTTGTACCGGTTGTTGTTGTATTGAAAACATCAACTGTAAAGCCCTGTGCTGATTTATGATTAATAAATGATGCTAACCCGGCTTCAAAAGTTGGTGCAGTGATTATTAAATATCTCATTGAAAGTAAAGATTCTGTTGGCTCATATCCAACAAGAACATTTCTTAAAAATTCATTATATGCTTCTGATTTATTGACCGATGATTCAAATTCTGCATTAAAATTTATTTCGAATGTTGCAGAATTTATTATCGAAAGTTTATCATCCTTAGGATTGTATGAGAATGGAAAAACAGTAACCATAACTCCGCTTACACCGCCAATTACAAAAGGTTCAGAAATACTAACCAAAGGTTTTTCTATTCCGGTTGAACTATAGTAATCAGAGTTGATAACAAAAGGTCTTTCGCTTAAAGATCTTTCTCTGCTCCAGTACATTTGTTTTGGATAAACTTTTTTGTCCAGTATCTGTGTTGATTGATCAAAAGAGTTTATGCTAACAGTTGGTTTTTGTTCATCACTGGGAATAAAAAAATTGAATGAAATTTGTGGTAGAGCAGGCATTCCTACATCCGGTGTGACACCGTAACCTGGAATTTTTATATCAATATATTCACCTCCTGCTTCAGCAATTGAAGTAAAATTATATTGCTGCAAAGAAAAATTAACAATGTAGCCGTTATTTGATTTAGCTACCGAAATTCCCTCAGGTTGAGCAAACAATGTTGTAATCATTAATGAAAATGAAAACAGCACAACGAACGAGAAACTGTAAATGCGCTTCATCTCTGTCCCTGTATGTAGTTTAAAAATAGCCCCTGTAATAGAGCGGAGTAATTAATTAGAAATAATCGTTGGTAAAAATACTTTAAATGTTGTTCCTTCGCCATAGTCAGATTCAACTTCTATTTTACCTGAGTATGAATCAACAATTCTTTTAACTATGGAAAGTCCTAAACCTGTGCCGCTTATATTTTTTGTCTTTTCATTTTTAGCACGGAAAAATTCCGTAAACAATTTATTTTTTTCTTCCGGCTTTAAACCAATTCCATTGTCTTTAATTGTAGCAAGAAGATAATCATCAGACAGAGAAAGTGTTATTGTAATTGTTCCCTGCTCACGATTATACTTAATTGCATTGCTTATAAGATTTGTGAACAACCTTGTAATCTCATCGCTATCAGCCTTTATGCATTGCTTGTATTCATCCTGATCAAAGATTACATGAATTCCTTTCTTGTTGATATCAATCTGGAATAGTTCAAGAATCGAAGCGATAACTTCGTGAATGCAAACCCGTTTTATTTCCCGATGAACTGTTTGCATTTCCATTCGTGATATATCTAAAAGATCATTAACCATTTTTAATAAACCATCAAGACGAACCATTGATCGGTTTTCATATTCCTTTTTTTGTTCAGGACTAAGTTTAATCGAATCATCATTAAATAATTTTAGAAATCCATATACCGCAGCAATCGGTGCTTTAAGTTCGTGTGATACCATCGAAACAAACTGAGATTTTACAAATTCAATTTTTTTAAGTTCTGTTATATCCTTAAAAACTATCACAACACCTGCAACATTTTCACCCGGATGAAGAACGGCAGAAGCAGTTGCTTCTATAAAAAATTCCCTATTTGGTTTAAGCTCTATTTGAATTGTATATGATTTTTGTTCAGCTGATTTTTCTTCAACAATTTTTTTGAATAGCTCAAATATTTCCGGCCTAAGTTTATCCAGAATATATTCTTCAACTGCAATTCTTGGAAGTTCTAAAAATCTTAATGCGGAAGGATTGTATAGAACAGCAAGTCCATCTCTATTAACGACAAGCACACCGTCAGTAATTGAATTTACGATAGTGTTCATTCTTGTTTTTTCAAATGCTACTTCAAGTAATCTTTCTTCACGTTCTTTGTGCCATTTCTCCGCTTCAAGATTTACAAGTCTTATTTGATAGCCTTCTTTAAGATTGGATAAAAGTTCTTCGGGAGTAAATGGTTTTGGAATGTAACTGTGGGCTCCTAATCTTGTTGCTTCAACTGCGGTTTCATAACTTGCAAATGCCGTTGCAATAAAACAAACCGTATTAGGATATTTTGCTTTTATTTGCTGAAGAACTTCAAGACCATCAACATCAGGCATTTTTAAATCTATAACAGCAAGATCAAATTCGGTTTCAGTCCCGAACTTAATACCATCAGTTCCATTTTCTGCAGTTGTTACATCATAGTTTTCGCGGGTGAGCAATCTCTGTGCACCAATACGAAGACCTTTTTCGTCGTCAACAATCAGAACTTTTGGTTTGTAGGTGTTCATTATTTCTATTTTTGTCATTCCGGGCTTGACCCGGAATCTATGATGTATAAGTTGTAGATTCCCGCATTCGCGGGAATGACATTATAATAATAATTGTCATCCTGAGCGAAGACGAAGGATGACTTAATTAGACATCACCGCTCGCTCGCTATGACAAGAATATTATTTCTTCAATTCAAAAAAAGCTTCAAGCTTCTGAACAAACTCTTCAATAATTACCGGTTTGTTAAGAAGAGCATCTGCTTTTATCCATTCTTTCTCTTCCGTTGTTGATGCACCGAATTTAAATCCTGTATCATAGGTTGCAGAAGTAAGAATGAAAACCGGAATATTTTTTCCGTGCTCTTCTTTTTTTATTCTGTAACAAAGTATAAAACCCGAATCGTGTTCTTCCATTATCAAATCAACAACACAGGCATCTGGTTTAACTTTTTTAAAAGTTTCAAATCCTTCTTTTCCGCTGGTTGCAGTAATTACTTCATAACCTTTTGATTCGATTAATATTTTATTTTGTTCAAGAAGATCTAAATCATCATCAACTAAAAGTATTTTCTTTTTATTACTCATAAAGCTTTCGCTCCTTCAATTGCTTCGTTTGATTGATATGCCTGGTATTTCGGCAAAACTATCTTAAATGTAGTACCTTTTCCAATTTCACTTACAAATGTAATGTTTCCTTTATGCATTTTTATTATACCGTAAGAAATTGCAAGTCCTAACCCGGTTCCCTTTCCCATACTTTTCGTAGTAAAGAAAGGTGTAAAAACTTTGCTTTGATTATCTTTTGGAATTCCATTACCAGTATCCGTTATTTCGATCTTAAAATTATGACCATCTGAATTAAGATTAACAATTAATTCTCTCTTAACAGTATCGCTCATTGCATCGCAGGCATTTTTAACAACGTTTACCAGTACCTGCTTAATCTGATCTTCATCGCCTGTCATCACATAATTGCTTTCCCGAATATCAAATTTAAATATTATTTGTCTATACACAGGATTAACTGTAAATGGTTTTAAAACCTCTCTTATCGTTTCTGTTAAATCAAACTCTTTTAAGTTTAGCTTTCCCTGTCTTGCAAAGTTTAAAAGATTTGCAACAATATTTTTGCATCTATTTGCTTCTTCAACAATCAACTCCAAGTCTTCAGTTCGCTGATCATCATTATAAATTTTTTCCAGATCTCTCTTTAGCATTGATGCATAAAGCAAAATTGTACCAAGCGGATTATTTATTTCGTGTGCAACTCCTGCTGCAAGCTGACCAATTGAAGCCAGTTTTTCAGCAACTCTCAATTGTTCTTCAGTGTCACTTAGATTATCATAAGCTATTTTTAATTCATCCAGAACATAAGGTAAACACATTTCTTTTTCTGCAAGGTCTTTAGCAATTGCTACGGCATATTCTCTGCAGGTTGGATAACCGCATGCACCGCAATTTAATTCATCTTTGATAGAATATTTTTTTGTTTGCGCAAGAATCTCTTTAATCTTTTCTTCAGATGGGTATGGTCTGCGCTGATTATCAATTCTAAATGTTCTTTGTAGATTTAATTTTCTTGCATTGTAAAGATTACTCTTCCAAACGCGTTTATCAACATTATTAATCTTTTCATCAATGTAGTTTATAACTTTTTCACGGCGCGCATAATAATTAAGAGTAGTGTCTATCGCTGGTCCGCTTATACATCCTTCACAAAAAAGAATATCTGTAAACTTTGCATTAATATGATTGTTTGCAATTTCTTCAATGATATCTAAAACTTTTTTCTTTCCCTCTACCACAATAATATCTTTTTCAAGAATATCGCCGCTAACATCTATAGTTTTAATCAATCCGCCGGCAAGTGGATATGCTTTTCCCATCATTGCATGCGGTTCATCAAAATCACTGTCCTCAAGTTCACTAACAATAATTCCATTTTCATCAAACATTTGTTTTAGTTCTGTGAACGTTAAGACAGAATCTATAACACCTGCAACCTCATCATCTTGAGCTTCGTGTTTCTTTGCTACACAAGGACCAATAAAAACAATTTTTACATCTTCACCAAGATCTTTTTTAAGATATCTGCCAAGTGCAATCATTGGTGAAACTACTTGTGCAAGATTAGGAACTAGCTCGATGTAATATTTCTGGATAAAACTTACAACTGCAGGACAAGCAGAACTGATAACTGTTTTATCATTATCTGCTTTGATTACATCCATATAGTCATTTGAGATAAGATCAGCACCAAAAGCTGTTTCTATAACTTTTGTAAATCCAAGTTTTCTTAGTGCAGCAGGAACTTTTTTATACTCATCCGGAAACGAAGCAGCAAATGATGGAGCAATTATAGCAATTGCATTTCCTGATTGAAGAAGCTGATATGTATCATCAATCTCAGAAAAAATTTGTTTTGCATCCTGTGAACAAACTTTAACACAATGTCCGCAGGCAATACATCTTTCTTCAATCACTTTTGCCTGTGCATCAATAACGCGTATAGCAGCAGCAGGACATTCTCTAATACAAGAGTAACATCTTTTACATCTATCGGTTATTGTTGTAACTATTGCGTGATTCATTATGCTCTACTTATGTCATTCCGGGCTTGACCCGGAATCTTTAAAGCTAAAAAGAGATCCCCACCCCTGCCTACCGTCAGGCAGGTTCGCGGGAATGACAGGAAGAAGCTAAGCTTCCACTTGCCAGTTTTTATTATATGTTCCATTTTTTGTTTCTGTCAAATCAACCTTAGGTTTAAACTATTTTCTTAAAAATTGATATTCATTTATTTCTAAGTATACTGTGTCAATTGGTGTATAAATCGTCATTGAGTCTTTGAAACTCAATTGAGAATTATAACCTTCTCCACCATAAATATTTAATTTAATAAATCCTGTATCCTGAATTGGAAATATTGTGCTTCCATAACCTTTTAAATTTGGACTATATACGTCATTTAATATATATGGATATACAATAGTAGAATCTAAATTTAAAGAGCCAATTTTTAAGAATGGTAAATTTGTTTCGATAGTAATTTGTCGTCGAAAAACTTTATCGGGTTCAATTAAATCACAACTCATTATACTAAAGACTAGTACAGATAAAGTTAGAATCGATGATCTCTTTAAATTATTAATTTTCATATTCATTTAGTTATGATTAAGATTCCTGCCTTTGCGGGAATGACAGTCACTGTCAGACTGAGCCTGTCGAAGTCTGATTTAATTATCATCACCCTTCGACTTCGATTTGTATCCGCTCAGGGTGACACTTAGTTTTTAAACATCTTCTTCTTATCAAAATATTCCGTATGAAGAATCTCGTGAGCTTTATGTGAATTTGGTTCACCAAAAAATTCTTTGTACAAAGTTTTTACAGATTCATTATCGTGCGATCTTCTAGTCTTTGCATTTTCATCAATCTTGTAAAGTACTTTAATACGTTTCATAACTTTTTCTGGTTTTTGATGAATCGGCTGACCACCTCCGTTTATGCATCCACCGGGACAAGCCATTACTTCTATAAAATGATGTTTTGAAGTTCCATTCTGCACCTGATCGAGAATCGGATCAACATTTCCAATTCCGTTTACTACAGCAATGTTCACATCAAGATCACCAATTTTTATTGTTGCTTCTTTAACTCCAGCCATTCCGCGTATCTCATCAAACTCAACATTTTTAAGTTCGGTTCCAGTCATTTTAAAGTATGCAGTACGCAATGCAGCTTCCATAACTCCGCCGCTTGTTCCAAATATTGCTGCAGCACCTGTTGATTCGCCAAGCGGATTATCAAAATCACTTTCTGGTAGATCATCAAAATCAATTCCCGCAATTTTAAAAAATCTCACAAGTTCTCTCGTAGTTAAAACGGCATCAACATCAGCCATAGAATGTTCTGAAAGTTCTGCACGGTTTGATTCATACTTTTTAACAGTGCAAGGCATAATTGAAACAACATAAATATCACTTGGATCAATTCCCATTTTCTTTGCGTAGTAAGTTTTTAAAACTGCTCCTTCCATTTCGTGAGGAGATTTACAACTTGAAACATGTTCCAATACTTCCGGTCTATTCATCTCAACATATTTAACCCAGCCAGGACAGCAGCTTGTAAACATTGGTAAGCTTCCGCCGTTTTGAACTCTATTAATCAACTCAGTTGCTTCTTCCATAATTGTAAGATCAGCAGCAAAGTTTGTATCGAATACTTTTTTGAATCCTAATCTTCTCAAACCTGTAACCAACAATCCTGTTACATCTGTGCCAAGAGGCATATTATACTCTTCGCCTAAAGAAGCACGAACTGCAGGGGCAACCTGAACAATACAATATTTTTTTCGATTGTAGATTGCATTTGCAACTTCTTTAACTGCGCTCTTTTCTCTAAGTGCAGCAGTTGGACAAACAAGAATACATTGCCCGCATAAAATACAATCGCTTACATTTAAACCTTTATTATAAGGTGTAGTTACGATTGAAGTGAATCCGCGTTTTGTAAAATCTATTGCGCCAACTTTTTGTACTTCGTGGCAAACACGAACACATCTGCCGCAAAGAATACATTTTGCAGGATCGCGTTCCATTGATGCACTTGAAATATCAATTGCGTGTGATTTTGTTTCACCAACATAACGATGCTCACGTATTCCATATTGATCTGATAAATCCTGAAACTCGCAATTTTTATTACGTACACAAATCAAACAATCCTGCGGATGATTTTCTACAAGAAGTTCTACAATTGTTTTTCTTGCCTTGCGTACTCTTGGTGAATCTGTTGTAACAACCAACCCTTCACTAACAGGATAAGCACACGAAGGTGTGAGTCCTCTGAATCCTTCAACTTCAACAGCGCAAATTCTGCACGCACCCGTTGGGTCTAAATTTTTTAAGTGACATAGTGTTGGTATTGATATTCCTACTGATTTAGCAGCATCAAGAATTGTCATTCCTGCTTCTGCGTTTACCTTTATTCCATTTATTGTTAACTGAACCATTTATAACTCCGAAATTTCAATTTTATTTTTTTTGTGTCATTTCGAAGAAGTCTTCGACTGAGAAATCTGCAACCACACTATAATCAGATTTCTCCCTTCGGTCGAAATGACAAATTTAATTTCATTTTCAACCCCGACCTGAAGGTCGGGGCAATAAAAATATTTATGAACTAATTAATGTTAATAGCTTCAGATCGACAGACTTCATAACACATTCCACATTTAACGCATTTCTCATCAAGTATATAATGTGCTTGTCCTTTTTCACCAACAATTGCATCAACAGCACATTTCTTAACACATAATCCGCAGCCTGAACAAATTTCATTATCAATTGTAAATGTTAATAGCTCTTTGCAAACACCTGCTGAACATTTTCTATCATATAAATGCTCATCGTACTCGTGACGAAAGTATCTTAACCCTGATAAAACAGGATTCGGTGCTGATTGCCCTAATCCGCAAAGCGATGTATCTTTAATTACATCAGCTAATCTTTGTAAGTGAATCATTCCTTTAAATCTTTGTAACTGATCAAGTTTATTTCCATCATTGCCGTATCGTTTTGGAATGCGTTCAATGATTTCCAGCATTCGCTTTGTTCCTTCGCGACAAGGCACGCATTTGCCGCAGCTTTCTTCCTGTATAAATGTTAAAAAATATTTTGCAACATCAACCATACAGGTTTCCTGATCCATCACAACAAATCCGCCTGAGCCCATCATTGCGCCAACTTCTTTTAACGATTCATAATCAACAGGAGTATCAATAACACTTTCCGGCAAACATCCGCCTGATGGTCCGCCGATCTGAACAGCTTTAAATTCTTTTTTATCAGGAATTCCGCCGCCGATTTTAAAAACAATATCACGTAAAGTTGTTCCCATCGGAACTTCAACTAATCCTGTGTTCTTAACATTACCGCTTAATGCAAAAACTTTTGTGCCTTTTGATGTTGCAGTTCCTACAGAAGAAAACTTTTGTGCACCCATCATAATTACAGGCGGAACGTTTGCATACGTTTCAACATTATTTATAACTGTTGGTTTACCAAACAATCCAGAAATGCTTGGATAAGGCGGACGTGGTTTAGGCATTCCGCGTTTACCTTCAATCGAACCGATGAGTGCGGTTTCTTCACCGCAAACAAAAGCACCTGCACCTTTTTTAATTTTTATGTGAAGTGAAAATCCGCTCTGTAAAATATTATCACCAAGAATTCCATACTCTTCGCATTTTTTTATTGAGTTTAGAAGTCTTTCTATTGCAAGAGGATATTCTGCACGGCAATAAATGTATGCAACACTTGCACCGATTGCATATGCAGCTATCATCATACCTTCAATAACTCTATAAGGATCGCTTTCTAAAAGTGATCGATCCATAAATGCGCCGGGATCGCCTTCATCAGCATTACATATTAAATATTTTTGTTCTGATTGCTGCTTGAGTGCAAGTTCCCATTTCTTACCTGTAGGAAATCCGCCGCCGCCGCGACCTCTTAATCCGGCATCTAAAACTTCTTTGATAACTTCTTCGGGTTTCATTAATCGTAAAACTTTATCAAAGGCTTTAAATCCGCCGTGCGCTAAATAAGCATCAATAGAAGTAGGATTAACAACTCCGCAATTTGCAAGAACTATTTTCTGCTGATGTTCAAAGAATGGAACTTGTTTTAAGCTTATTACTCCGTTTGATTTTCCGTGACTGCCCAGAATTTTTTCTTTATAAACTTCTTTATCAACAAGAGTCGTTTTGATTAATCTCGATACATCTTTAACTGTAATTTCCTGGTAGGCTATTCTGTCTTTGCCCGGAAGCTTTATATCAACGATTGGCTCAACAGCGCAATAGCCGATGCAACCTGTTCCTTCAATAATCGCTTCGATGTTTAATTTTTTAAGTTCGGCTTCAATTGCTTCTTTAACTTTTGCCGCGCCGGAAGCAAGTCCGCAAGTTCCCATTCCAATAATTATAATTGGAAGATCATGCTCTTCATATTTCAAACGCTTACGAAGTGAAGATATTTCGTGTTCGCATTTATCATCGTGGTGGCAAAGCGGACCTTCTGTGCAGCATTGAATAAAATGTTCGCAAGGTTTTTCTGTTGTGTGCCAGCATTTTTCGCAGCACAGTTGATTAAAATCTTTCATTTGGTTGCCTCAGCAGTCTCAGTTTTTTTAACTGCCTGATATTTTTTCAAAATCTTTGGAATATCTTTTACAGTTATTCTTCCGTGATAATCATCATTAACCAAAATAACGGGAGCGATTGAACAAGCTCCAATACAGTTAACAACTTCAAGAGTAAATTTTTTATCGCGTGTTGTGTGTCCTGCCATAACTCCTAATTCCGCTTCTAATGCAAAAAGTATATTTGCGGAATTCTTAACGTGGCAAGCTGTTCCGCGGCAAACACGAATTATGTTTTCACCAAGCGGCATTAAACGGAATTGATTATAAAAGTTGCTACTCCGTAAACACGGCTAAGCGGAACTTTTACAAAATTAGAAATATCTCTTAAAGCATTTTCCGGTAGATAACCGTAAATGGTTTGTACTTCCTGAAGAAGGGGAATTAATGTGCTTCTGTCATTCGGTTGGTAAGATTCAAATATTTTATTGTGCATTTTATCCTCAAGTAATTCGATATAGTCGCAACGGTTGTGCATGCAAAATGCCAGATTTCTTTAAACAAAAAGCGCTTTTAAGTAAAAAAAACAAGACAATAAATAATAATTAGCAATTAACTTTTCTTGCTTTTGAGAAGTGATTTATTGAAAAATGGAAAGCATTTGTGAGATAGGACAAGGTTAAGGTGTTCGTTAGTAATGAACAATTTTGTTTACTATCAAGCTAAAACCACAGAATAGATAAATACATTTTTTAATTATGTCCCAGAACTAGCGCCAATCCAAACTGAAAACAATATATATGCAATAACCACACCTCCAATAATATAACTTGCAATCGTTGCATCTTCTTTTACATAAATAGTTTTTAGTTCATCGAGTTTTAATGTTTTTACCGAATCATCGATTGAACTAAAATATATCTCGTTGTTTTTAACTGAGGCAAATCCTTGATTGCTTTTTCTAAAATCCATTATAGAATCTGTTTTTGTTATCAACCACTCTACCTTGTATGATTCACTAAGCTCTGTTTCACTATCAACCAAAATGGTTTGAGTGGAACAACCTGTGATTAACAAAATTGAAATTGATAGAACAGCAATGATTAATTTTTTCATCTGTCTGTGGATATTACTTCGATTTTACTTTTCCCCATTCAGAAAAAGCATCTGCAAAAGGAACAAGTGCACGTGGTATTGCACCGTGCATAAATGATGTTATCACTCCATATGTTACAACAGGAACATCCATAAGTTTTGCTTCATTAATTCTTGTCTGCAAAGCTCTGTGTGTTAATAAACATCCCCCGCAATGAACAACAAGTTTGTATTCTGATAAATTATCCGGCAGATCATTGCCGTGAATAATATCTATGTGCAATTCTTTTTTAGTGTAACTGCGCAGCCACTTGGGAATTTTTACTGTACCAATATCATCTTCCTGCGTGTGATGAGAACAGACTTCAGCAATTAAAACTTTATCACCGTTTTTAAGTCCGTCTATTTTTCGCAATCCTTTTATGAATAAAGGAAGATCACCTCTGTGTCGTGCAATTATAAGTGAAAAAGTAGTAAGCCTAATTTTGGCAGGAATATCTTCTGCAATGCGTGTTACTGAATTACTATCAACAATAACCAAATCGGGATAAGCTTTTAAATTATTTAGAGTTGATACAAGTTCTTTCTCACGACAAACAGTTATAACTGCATTCTCATCAAGTGCTTCACGAATCATATGAACTTGTGAAAGAATTAATTTTCTATTCGGCAGCGTATAATCAGTCGGGATGACCATTACAACAACATCACCCTGCTTTACAATATCTTTTACTAAAGGCGGTTCATCATCCTCCGGAAGCAGGCGGATCATTCTTCGTTTAAGCTCTTCAATTCCTGCTTTCTCTTTACACGATACTTCAAAATGCGTCATCCTAAGTTCTTTAAGTTCTTCAAGCAAAACAGGATTAACACCAAACTCAATTTTATTAACTGCTACGATGTAATTAATTTGAAGTTTATCAAGATAAGCGAACAACTCAAGTTCCTTGCTTTGCAGAGTTTCACGCGCATCAAGTACAACAAGAGCAAAATCTGATGAAGATAAAATTTTTATTGTTTCGGTAATACGTTGTCTTCCAAGTTCACCCTCATCATCAATACCCGCAGTATCTACAATTACAACAGGGCCATAAGGCAAAAGTTCATACCTGGTTTTAACCGCATCGGTGGTTGTTCCTGCAATATCAGAAACCAAAGAAACATTCTGTTCGAGTAGAGAATTTACAAGCAAAGACTTGCCTACATTTCTTCTTCCCACAACGGCTATATGCGGACGGCTTGAATCAACAATCATAATGATTTTAAACTTTCTACAACTTCTAAACCTGATAAGAGGCTACACGAGTAATCTCTGCTTTGTCATTCCGGTCCTTCGTGTTTGGATTCCCGCTTACGCGAGAATGACAATTGAATATTAATATAACCTCATACACTTCCCTGAAAATGTTAAAGTTCAAAAAATGTTCCATAGAACAAAACTGCTTTTATGATTGATATGTTTGTTTTTATGAATGAATATTATTTCACAATTGTGTAGTAATACCAAGTTCAAAAAATCATTTCTCTGAATCAAGAAACTCTAAAGCTTGACATTACAAGATTATTTTCCCTTTTTTGAAGTAGAAATTTTTATTTACTTTTTTCAGGGGCTTTTATGAAAAAGATCGGGTTAGTTTTCGCTTTCCTTTTTACAATTTCATTTCAAATAAATGCACAGTGGTTTTGGCAAAATCCTTTGCCAATGTCTGAATCTTTATATGATGTCACTTTCATAGATGAAAATAATGGATGGGCTATAGGTTATTTGGTTACAATTCTTAAAACAACCGATGGTGGACAAAATTGGTCTATTTCAGATTATGTGACAAATGTGATTTTAGAGTCAATAGATTTTATTGACACCAACAATGGTTGGATTGTTGGGAGAGAAGGAACAATATTAAAAACGAGCAATGCTGGAATTACCTGGAATATTGACACATTAGGAGCAAACTATTTCTTAACAGAAATACAATTTACAGATATCAATATCGGTTGGATTTCTGCTAAGGATATTATTAATCACAAAGGATTGATATTTAAAACCACTGATAGTGGAAATAATTGGTTGGTTAAATATGATGAGCCTTATAATTACACCAATTCATTATTCTTTATTAACTCAAATATTGGCTGGGCGGTCGGAAAAGATTGGAATAGCGGTCTTGTTTCACTAATCTTAAAAACTACTAACGGAGGAAATAGCTGGACACAATACTTTACCGGAACATATGATGATTTATTTTCTGTTTACTTCATTACTGCTGACTTAGGCTGGGCAGTTGGAGGATATGGTAAAATTTTTGTTTCAGTTGATGGTGGACAAACTTGGGCATTACAACATAGTGATGGAAGTATTGATTTACATTCTGTTTATTTTATAAATTCTAATTAGGATGGTCAGTTGGATGGAATGGCAAAATATTGCACACAACTGATGGTGGAACAAATTGGTTTAATCAGAATAGTAATACTTTACATAATTTATGGTCGATATCTTTTCTCGATAGAAATAATGGTTGGATTGTAGGAAGTCTTGAAATTCTCAAAACAACTGATGGTGGAACAAATTGGTTTTCGCAAATCAAAGGAAATAAGAAATCGTTAAAGGCTGTTTCTATGATTACTAATAATATTGGTTTTGCAGTTGGTGATTCCGGAACTATTTTGAAAACTTCAAATGGAGGCAATCTCTGGGAAACTCAATTAAGTAACACTAATTATTCTTTAAATGATGTATCATTTATAAATACAGATATTGGAATAGTCGCAGGTGAAAACGGTGTCATTCTAAAAACAACTGACGCGGGTGCAAATTGGTTATCTCAATCAAGTGGAACAACAAGTTCTCTGACTTCAGCCTATTTTACAGATGCAGATCATGGTGTTGTAGTTGGTAGAAATTTAAATAACTATAAAGGAATAATTCTTAGAACAACTGATGGCGGAACTTCCTGGAATACACAATTAAGTGATATAAATGAAAACTTAAATAGTGTATTCTTTATTGATCAAAATAATGGAATAACAGTTGGAACAAATCCAATTTACAAAGGGGTCGTACTTCGAACCTCAGATGGTGGATTAACTTGGATACCACAGAATATGGGAGTCACAAATGAATTGTTGGATGTAACATTTACTAATATGAATCATGGTATAATTGTTGGTGTGAATGGAACAATACTCATAACTACTAATGGAGGAGCAACATGGACAATTCAATTAACCAGCATTACTGATAGATTAATTGAAGTAACGTTTACAGATTCAGCTAATGGTATAGTTGTTGGTTACAATACAATTCTTAAAACTGAAGATGGCGGAATAACTTGGATACCGCAAGAAGTCATAACCTCAAATTTATTATACTCAGTTTCATTCACAGATGTTAATAATGGTTGGATTGTCGGTGCTAGAGGGACCATTCTCCACACAACCAACGGTGGTGTAACATTTATTGAAGATGAAGAAAATAATTTTACTCAACCAAATGATTTTTTGTTACAACAAAACTATCCAAACCCATTTAATCCAAGTACCAGCATTCAGTATGCAATAAGCAGTGCGCAATTTGTAACGCTTAAAGTTTATGATTTACTTGGTAGAGAAGTTGCAACTCTTGTTAATGAAGAAAAACTGGCAGGCACGTACAATGTAGAATTTAGAATGCAGAATCTACCTACCGGACAGGCAGGTTTAGAATTAAGTTCTGGAATTTACTTTTACAAACTTCAAGCCGGGGACTTTGTTGAGACTAAGAAGATGATACTTTTAAAATAACTCCGCGTCTTGCGCCTCTGCGGTAAAAAATTTCTTCACCGCAGAGACGCTGAGTCGCAGAGAAAGGCTATCTCAAATATTTCTCAAACCAATTCTTTCTCATCTCATCAACTTCTTTGCGGTGAGATTTTAGGAAGTGATCTCCGCCTTCCAGCATTACTAATCGAAATGGAATATTTAAATCCAAAAGCTTGTAAGAAAGATCGAGTGAATCGTGCGGCAAAACTCTGTTATCTTCATTACCATGAATAATTAGCATAGGTGTTGTTCTGGAAAGTTTGTCAGCAAAGTTTACAATTGATCTGGTTTCGCATCTGCTTTTAAATTCTTCATCACCATACCTGCCCATTGTGTGCTCATAAAGTCTTCGCATAAATTTACTCTCATCAGAATTGCAGCGAAGATTTGCTATTCCTCCAAGAACAACAGCAGCTTTAAATAAATTAGTTCTGGCTAAAGTAAGATAAGTCATCATTCCGCCACGACTCCAGCCTTCAATTCCCCAAACATCTTTATTCGCTTGTGGAATTTCATCCGCAAGTGGAATAAGATTTAGAACATCATTTAAATCATCACCGCCAAAATCATCGTGTCCTTCACCGCCATCATTTCCGCGATATTGAGAAGCAAAAACGCAATAGCCCCAGCTTGCAAGCTGTCCATAAATTCCGCGAGCAGTAAATTTATCAATAGCACCAGCATTGCCTATTCCTCCTCTGCACCAAATTACGCAAGGATACGTTTGTGAATCATCTTTTGGATAGGCAATGTAACCAGTTACTTTTAATCCATCAGATAGATAGGTTATCTTTTCAACAACTGATTTACCAAGAGCATCACTACCCCACCCGCTGATGATCATTTTTTGCTGCTGTTCTGATAATTCAATTACTTTGCGATTAATTATGTTACTCATTTACTTATCTGTTTTTTATATATTTGATTTATACAAATATCGGGAAAATGATAATGGCTAAAAAGCACGTTAAACACACAGAACAAAAATCAGATAAAACAAAAAGCAAAGTAACAACACAAAAGATTATTGTCGCTGTTGTTGTAGTAGCATTGTTAGGATTTTTTATTGTTAATAATTTTATAAACAACAATGAGCCTGAAGTGGAATATTATACTTTCACAAAAGAAGGTGAACTGACTTTTACAGATTCACTAGGAACCTTAAAAGCTAAGATAGATATTGAAATAGCAGATAATGACTACGAACGACAGCTTGGTTTGATGAATCGCAAAGAGATGAAAGAAAACGAAGGGATGCTTTTTATTTTCCCGCTGCAAGGAAATCAATCTTTTTGGATGCGCAATACATTAATATCACTTGATATACTTTTTGTTAACGATCAAAAACAAATTGTAACAATTCATAAGAACACAAAGATACTATCGGATCAAAGTTATCCTGCCACTAAACCATCAATCTATGTTGTAGAAGTCTTAGCCGGATATACAGACAAGCATAATATTCTGGTTGGTGATAAAATTAATTGGATGGGTACGAACTTAGGAAATCCACAATAACCAAGTTGTTATTCCAAACTTGTTTCGGAATCTCTGGCACTAATAAAAGAATTTGAAATGTGTTCAGATTGATAAAATAATTAATTGCCGTAAAGTTTATCTTCAACAAGTTCACAAATAATATGAGCAATTGTAATATGCCCCTCTTGTATTCTTTGTGTGTTAGATGAAGGAACAACTATTGGAAGATCTACAAGTGAATTTAGTTTACCGCCGTTTCCACCAAGTAATCCAATAACTTTAATTCCTTTTTGCATGGGCGGCTTCAGTAGCTTTAATAATATTAGGAGAGTTGCCGCTTGTAGAGATTGCCAGTAAAACATCGCCAAGTGATCCGAGCCCTTCAACATTTCTTGCAAAAACATTTTCAAAACCAATATCATTTCCACCAGCAGTAAGATTTGATGAATCTGTTGTAAGCGCGATTGCTGGTAAAGCCGGACGCTGAATGTGATGACTTAATCTTATCATAAACTCTGTTGCAATGTGCTGACAATCTGCAGCACTGCCCCCATTGCCGCAAAGTAAAAGTTTATTACCGTCTTTGTAGGAAGCAACAAGAATATCAACAGCTTTAATTATTTCATCACTAAGCTGATCTTTAATTTTAAGTTTTGTTTCAGAACTTTCGTTAAGTGAATCTATAATAAATTTTTGTGCGTCCAATTTATTTCCTTATCGTGAATTGTCATTGCGAGGAAGACTTTGCCTGACGAAGCAATCTGTAGATTCCTTAAGCCCTTTGGAACTCGGAATGACGTATTGTGTTAAACTAAAAGTCCTTGTTTAATGTGTACAGCAGAAGCAAAATCTTTTATCAAATCCCAGTTGTTTTCATCTTCAAAATAATTCCCTGTTACAATGACCGATGCACCATTTTCAACTTTTTCTCTTGCTGTTTGCGGATTTCTGATTCCACCACCCACAACAACAGGGATTGTACATTGATTAGAAACGGCCTTAACCATTTCATTTGGAACAGAATTATCAGCCCCGCTTCCAGCTTCAAGATAAATTAATTTCATTCCAAGATATTCTGAAGCGAGCGCAGTTGCTGCAGCAATTTCTGGTTTATTTCTTGGGATTGGCAGACTTCGCTCATATAAATTGCTGTCGTTGTTAAACCTGATTCAACTAATATGTAAGCAGTTGATATTGCTTCAATTCCAGATTTTTTTATTGATGGCGCTGCAAGAACTATGTTTGCCGATCAAGTGTTCTGGATTTCTTCCGCTTACAACAGACAAAAATAAAATCGCATCCGCAAATGAAGAAACTTGCGTTATACTCCGGGAAAAATTATCGAAGGAAGAATTGTATTTACTTTTACTTTTTCTATGAAAGATTCAAAATCACCATTAACCATTAAACTTCCGCCAACTAAAAATCCATCTACCCCTGATTTTTCGCAATGCTTTAAAAATCCGGCTAGTTTATTCTCGGGAAGTTTATCAGGATCAAGCAGAACTAAATATGCAGCTCCCTTTTCCTTTATAGTATTTAATAGTTGGTTGTAAATCTTCATAAATCTTGATTTATAGCTAATTCAATATAGGAATTTAGGTTTAGAGAAAAAAGATTGAGCAGTCAATGTTTATCAAGATTTTTTAGATAATATATTCCGACTATTGTTTTGGCATCAGTTATCTCGCCATTTCTAATCATATTTTCAATTTCATCCAATGAGTATTCAAGTATTTCCATCCCATGTTCACCTTCTTCACGATTATGATTTCCAGGAATTAAACCACTTGCAGAATAGATATGAAGAATTTCCGTACAATATCCCGGGGCTGTATAAATCTCACCTAGTTTTTTAATCTGTTTGGCTTTGTAGCCTGTTTCTTCTTCAAGTTCACGAGTTGCACAAACTAATGGATCCTCGCCTTTATCAAGTTTGCCTGCAGGAAGTTCAATCAACGTATTTTGCAGTGGATATCTGTATTGCTTAACTAAAATTATTTTACCATCATCTTTAACAGGAACAACAACTGCTCGCCAGGGATGAATTGCAATTTCTCTTATCCCTTGTTGCCGCTTTCATATTCAATTTCATCAACTTGATGATCAAATACTTTTCCTTTAAAACGAATTTCGATTTGAGGAGTTTGTAGTTCATAATTTTTTGATTGTCATTGCGAACGAATGGAATGAGTGAAGAAATCTGATAAAAAGAGTGATTGCTTCCCTAAGTCGGGAGTGACGTTTAATTTTACTTTCTGTATTTAGAATCATAATAAGGAATAAGCTCGCTGCCAAGAAATTTATAAGTGCCGTTATTACACCAAGATCATCAAGATATCCAATTAGTGGAGCTATATCAGGAATCGTATCAATTGGTGAAAAAAATAAATCAATCCCATTACAACAATTGCTTTTCGATGCCAGCTTACGTAGGAATCTTTCTTAATTGTAGAGAGCAATTACATCTTTTGCAAAAGAAATTTTCTTACCAACGCGCTGAACTTTACTCCATAAGTTTTCTTCAACGTAAGCAGTTCTTTCATTGTAATCATCTTCTATTTCTTTATCTGTTTTTCCGCCGGTTCTAAATGCCCTGAGATCATTTAGGTTTTCAAAAAGTTCATCATCGGGAGTTACAATTTCATAATCTCTTTCTTTCATCACTGCTCCTATTTTTGATGCGATTTAAAACCAATCAAACACGTATTCCACCATAACTTTGCATTTTGCGGTTTAGAAACAAAATGGGTTTCATCAGGAAAATACAAGAACTTACTTTCAACTCCCAATCTTTGCAGAGTTGTAAAGCTTGAAATGCCTGCTCTTCAGATAATCTAAAATCAAATGCACTGTGAACAATTAACATTGGTGTTTTAAAATTCTTTGCATATTGATTGCGGTGACCATTTTACATATGCTTCGCGATTTTCCCAGGAGTTCCATTAACATCCCATTCAGGAAACACAAAGTTCTTCAGTTGTACCCCACATACTTTCAAGATTAAAAGTTCCGTTATGACAAAACAAAGCACTAAATCTATCCGTGTGTCCTTCAATCCAGTTGATCATATATCCGCCGTAAGATGCACCTGATGCAAAAGTATTTTTAGGATCGATGTATGAGAAATTCTTTAAAGCATAGTCGTATGAGTTCATCAAATCGGTATAAACTTTTCCTCCCAATCTCCGGAAATTTCATCAGTAAACTTTTGTCCGTATCCGGTTGAACCGCGTGGATTAGGTGCAACAACAACATAGCCAGCGCCTGCAAACATTTGTAGATTCCAACGATAGTGGAAATTATCTTCCCACGCTCCTTGCGGTCCGCCGTGAATTAAAAACATCATCGGATATTTTTTATTTGGATCGAAGAATGGCGGTTTAACTAAAATTGATTGTACTTTATCACCATTTGCACCTTCGCACCAGAAAGTTTCGACAGGATTCATTTCCAAGCTGAGAAAGAATTTCTTCATTTGTAAAGTGATCCTCTTTAATGTATTCTTTTCCATCTGTGCTCTGTGAAATATTTCACTTGGAAGATCTGATCGTTGTTTTAAGAAGTAAAGAGTTTTACCATCTTTAGATAATTGGATGTTTGTATTATAATTATCTTTGTGGAAAAGTTCTATCTCATCATCATTTACATTTAGTTTGTAGATCAAATTATTAATTTCAGTACCAGCAGTAAAATAAATTGTTTTGAATCTGGAGAATAAATAAATTCATCAACAGAAAGCTCAAAATCTTCTGTAAGATTTATTGTTTCTCCTGTTTTACGATTAAACAAAATCAAATCTTTTATCGGCTTCAAATCCTGCACGTTTCATTGATGTCCAGGCAATCCAATTCATATCCGAAGAATAAACAGGCTGGCAATCAACACCCTTGCTGGTTGAAATAAGTTTTGGAGTTTTAGGTGACGTGAAGCTAAGAAGATAAATCTCAATGTTTGTACTAGTTGCTTTTGTAAATTCAGGGTTTTGTGAATAAGCAATCTCACTTCCATCATAAGAAAAATTAAAATCATTTGCAGAGCCTAATGCAAGCGGAGGAACATCTACTACATTGCCTTCGTTTAAATCTTTACTACTCACCGGTTGCCACATCGAGTAAAATAAGTGGCTGCGTTTATATCCGCGCCAATCATTCCGGTGGCGATACATTAACTCAGTAAAACTCAATGCCTTAACTTTACTTTCTTCGTGGCTTTATCTTTTGCTCATTGCAATCCTGAGTTGTGCATTCGGGATAAACGGAAGAAACAAATAAAATTTTCTTGCCGTCTTTAGACCATTCAAAATCTGAAGCACCAGTATAAATATCAGATAACTGTTTTTCATTTGATCCATCAAGATTGCATTGCCA
>JADJIH010000018.1 GCA_016707115.1 Ignavibacteriales bacterium
TTAGGATTTTTTTATTGTTAATAATTTTTTAAACAACAACGAGCCGGAAGTGGAATATTATACTTTCACAAAAGAAGGTGAACTGACTTTTACAGATCTACTAGGAACCTTAAAAGCTAAAGATAGATATTGAAATAGCAGATAGATGAACTACGAACGACAGCTTGGCTTGATGAATCGCAAAGAGATGAAAGAAAACGAAGGGATGCTTTTATTTTCCCGCTGCAAGGAAATCAATCTTTTGGATGCGCAATACACTAATATCACTTGATATACTTTTTGTTAACGATCAAAACAAATTGTAATTCATAAGAACACAAAGATACTATCGGATCAAAGTTATCCCGCCACCAAACCATCAATCTATGTTGTAGAAGTCTTAGCGGATATACAGACAAGCATAATATTCTGGTTGGTGATAAAATTAATTGGATGGGTACGAACTTAGGAAATCCACAATAACCAAGTTGTCATTCCGAACTTGTCTCGTAATCTCTGGCATTTGTGTGTTAGATGAGGGAACAACTATTGGAAGATCTACAAGTGAATTTAGTTTACCACCGTTTCCACCAAGTAATCCAATAACTTTAATTCCTTTTGAGTGGGCGGCTTCAGTAGCTTTAATAATATTGGGAGAGTTGCCGCTTGTAGAGATTGCTAATAAAACATCACCAAGTGATCCGAGCCCTTCAACATTTCTTGCAAAAATATTTTCAAAACCAATATCATTTCCACCAGCAGTAAGATTTGATGAATCTGTTGTAAGCGCGATTGCTGGTAAAGCCGGACGCTGAATGTGATGACTTAATCTTATCATAAACTCTGTTGCAATGTGCTGGCAATCTGCAGCACTGCCGCCGTTACCACAAAGCAAAAGTTTGTTACCGTCCTTATATGCTGATACAAGAATCTCAACAGCTATTAAAATTTCATCAGCAAGTTGATCTTTAATTTTTAGTTTTGTTTCAGAACTTTCGTTCAATGAATCTATTATAAATTTTGTGCGTCCAATTTATTTCCTTATCGTGAATTGTCATTGCGAGGAAGACTTTGCCTGACGAAGCAATCTGTAGATTCCTTAAGCCCTTTGGAACTCGGAATGACGTATTGTGTTAAACTAAAAGTCCTTGTTTAATGTGTACAGCAGAAGCAAAATCTTTTATCAAATCCCAGTTGTTTTCATCTTCAAAATAATTCCCTGTTACAATGACCGATGCACCATTTTCAACTTTTTCTCTTGCTGTTTGCGGATTTCTGATTCCACCTCCCCACAACAACAGGGATTGTACATTGATTAGAAACGGCCTTAACCATTTCATTTGGAACAGAATTATCAGCCCCGCTTCCAGCTTCAAGATAAATTAATTTCATTCCAAGATATTCTGAAGCGAGCGCAGTTGCTGCAGCAATTTCTGGTTTATTTCTTGGGATTGGCAGACTTCCACTCATATAAATTGCGGTCGTTGTTGAACCTGATTCAACTAATATGTACGCAGTTGATATTGCTTCAATTCCAGATTTTTTTATTGATGGCGCTGCAAGAACATGTTTGCCGATCAAGTGTTCTGGATTTCTTCCGCTTACAACAGATAAAAATAAAATTGCATCTGCAAATGGAGAAATTTGTGTAATGCTTCCTGGAAAAATTATTGAAGGGAGATTAGTGTTTACTTTTACCTTTTCAATAAAAGATTCAAAATCACCATTAACCATTAAACTACCGCCGACTAAAAATCCATCAACACCCGATTTTTCACAATGCTTTAAAAATCCGGCAAGTTTATTTTCAGGAAGTTTATCAGGATCAAGCAGAACTAAATATGCAGCTCCCTTTTCCTTTATAGTATTTAATAGTTGGTTGTAAATCTTCATAAATATTGATTTATAGCTGATTCAATATAGGAATTTAGGTTTAGAGAAAAAGATTGAGCAGTCAATGTTTATCAAGATTTTTAGATAATATATTCCAACTATTGTTTTGGCATCAGTTATCTGGCCATTTCTAATCATATTTTCAATTTCATCCAATGAGTATTCAAGTATTTCCATTCCATGTTCACCTTCTTCACGATTATGATCTCCAGGAATTAAACCACTTGCATAATAGATATGAAGAATTTCCGTACAATATCCAGGTGCTGTATAAATCTCACCTAGTTTTTTAATCTGCTTAGCTTTGTAGCCAGTTTCTTCTTCAAGTTCACGAGTTGCACAAACTAATGGATCCTCGCCTTTATCAAGTTTGCCTGCAGGAAGTTCAATCAATGTTTTTTGTAAAGGATATCTGAATTGTTTTACTAAAATTATTTTACCATCATCTTTAACAGGAACAACAACTGCTCCGCCGGGATGAATTGCAATTTCTCTTATCCCCTTGTTGCCGCTTTCATATTCAATTTCATCAATTTGATGATCAAATACTTTTCCTTTAAAACGAATTTCTGATTTGAGGAGTTTGTAGTTCATAATTTTTATTAATTGTCATTGCGAACGATTTACCATGGTGAATTCGAGTGAAGAAATCTTATAAATATTTAACAGACTGATTGCTTCGTTACACTTGCAGTGACGTTTAATTTTTACTTTCTGTATTTAGAATCATAATAAGGAATAAGCTCGCTGCCAAGAAATTTTATAAGTGCCGTTATTACACCAAGATCATCAAGATATCCAATTAGTGGAGCTATATCAGGAATCGTATCAATTGGTGAAATAAAATAAATCAATCCCATTACAACAATTGCTTTTCGATGCCAGCTTACGTATGAATCTTTCATGTAATTGTAGAGAGCAATTACATCTTTTGCAAAAGAAATTTTCTTACCAACGCGCTGAACTTTGCTCCATAAGTTTTCTTCAATGTAAGCAGTTCTTTCATTGTAATCATCTTCAATTTCTTTATCTGTCTTTCCGCCGGTTCTAAATGCCCCGAGATCATTTAGGTTTTCAAAAAGTTCATCATCGGGAGTTACAATTTCATAATCTCTTTCTTTCATCACTGCTCCTATTTTTGATGCGATTTAAACCAATCAAACACTGTATTCCACCATAACTTTGCATTTTGCGGTTTAGAAACAAAATGGGTTTCATCAGGAAAATACAAGAACTTACTTTCAACTCCCAATCTTTGCAGAGTTGTAAACGCTTGGAATGCCTGCTCTTCAGATAATCTAAAATCAAATGCACTGTGAACAATTAACATTGGCGTTTTAAAATTCTTTGCATATTGATGCGGTGACCATTTTACATATGCTTCGCGATTTTCCCAGGGAGTTCCATTTACATCCCATTCAGGAAACCAAAGTTCTTCAGTTGTACCCCACATACTTTCAAGATTAAAAGTTCCGTTGTGGCAGAACAAAGCACTAAATCTATCTGTGTGTCCTTCTATCCAATTAATCATATATCCGCCGTAAGATGCACCTGAAGCAAAAGTATTTTTTGGATCTATGTATGAAAAATTCTTTAAAGCATAATCGTATGAGTTCATCAAATCGGTATAAACTTTTCCTCCCCAATCTCCGGATATTTCATCTGTAAACTTTTGTCCGTATCCGGTTGAGCCGCGTGGATTGGGTGCAACAACAACATAACCGGCCGCAGCAAACATTTGAATATTCCAACGATAATGGAAATTATCTTCCCAGGCACCTTGCGGTCCGCCATGAATTAAAAACATCATCGGATATTTTTTATTTGGATCGAAGAATGGCGGTTTAACTAAAATTGATTGAACTTTATCACTATTAGCACCTTCACACCAGAAAGTTTCGACAGGATTCATTTCAAGCTGAGAAAGAATTTCTTCATTTGTAAAAGTGATCCTCTTTAATGTATTCTTTCCATCTGTGCTTTGCGAAAATATTTCGCTTGGAAGATCTGATCGTTGTTTTAAGAAGTAAAGAGTTTTACCATCTTTAGATAATTGGATGTTTGTATTATAATTATCTTTGTGGAAAAGTTCTATCTCATCATCATTTACATTTAGTTTGTAGATCAAATTATTAATTTCAGTACCAGCAGTAAAATAAATTGTTTTTGAATCTGGAGAATAAATAAATTCATCAACAGAAAGCTCAAAATCTTCTGTAAGATTTATTGTTTCGCCAGTTTTACGATTAAACAAAATCAAATCTTTTTTGTCGGCTTCAAATCCAGCACGCTTCATTGATGTCCATGCAAGCCAGTTCATATCCGGAGAATAAACAGGCTGGCAATCAACACCTTTACTCGTGGAAATTAGTTTCGGAGTTTTGGGTGAAGTTAAGCTAAGAATATAAATTTCAATGTTGGTGCTTGTTGCTTTTGTAAATTCGGGATTTTGTGAGTAAGCAATCTCACTTCCATCATATGAAAAATTAAAATCATTTGCCGAACCTAATGCAAGCGGAGGAACATCTTCTTTATTGCCTTCGTTTAAATCTTTATACTCACCGGTTGCAACATCGAGTAAAAATAAGTGGCTGCGTTTAAGTCCTCGCCAATCATTCCAGTGGCGATACATTAACTCAGTAAAAATCTGTGCCTTAACTTTACTTTCTTCATTAGCTTTATCTTTTTGCTCATTGCAATCCTGAGTTGTGCATTCAGGATAAACGGATGAAACAAATAAAATTTTCTTGCCGTCTTTAGACCATTCAAAATCCGAAGCGCCTGTATAAATATCAGTTAATTGTTTTTCATTTGAACCATCAAGATTGCATTGCCAGATTTGGCCACCGCGAGTAAATGCAATTGATTTTCCATCTGGAGAAAACTTTGGTTCATTCTCATTCTTATCTGAATTTTTTAAGACTCTTAAGTTTTTTCCATCAGCATCAATTAAATAGATATCTGTGTTGCCTTTATTTGCCTCAAAAGTATAAGAGGTTAAAGTATAAGCAAGTGTTTTTCCGTCAGGGGAAACAGAATAACCTCCAATACGTTTCATTGCCCAAAGATCATCAACAGTAATTGCGCTTTTTGTTTGAGGAAAATCAGGATTGTAATTATAAATGAGAGTAGAAAATATTTATTTGCGCTTCTTAACATTTGTGCTCCGATGTGTTCTAATTGTTAAGCCAAAAATAAAGCAGTTGGCAGATAAAGACAAAGTAAAGATTGCTGCCGTGTTATAAATTCAATCTTATACTCATTATGAGTAACTTTGCTCACATTATTTTAGGATACGATGAAAGAAAGCCAAAACATATTCCTGCCCGGCGGATTCAAGCAATTCAGGATTCTCAAAACGAAATACGTTCTTAATGATAAAAAAGTCCTGATTATCGGTTCAGGAAGTGAAAAAATTGCTGAGAAAATGATTGAATCCGGTGCAAGTTCTGCCACTATGATTGTAAATGATTATGATTCATTGATTAACGCACGCTTAAATCTTATCAAAGACAGTAAAGTTTTAGTTAAGATGATGGATTTTGATAACACAGATTTTGATGCTGCAGAATTTGATCTTGTTTATGCACAGGCCTCAATTTCTTTGTTGAACAGAAATAAAATCGTGAAAGAGATTAAACGAATTCTGAAACCTGAAGCAACTTTGTGTGTTGGAGAAATTACAGCACTAATAAGTGATTTTCCTCCATTTGTAAGAAATATTTTGATACCTCCGATATTTTAGCCTTAGTGAGTGATGAATGCGGTGCTTATTACACAGAAAGAAATTTTTCCGTTTTATACGAAGAAGATTTATCATCATCTTTACAAAGTTTTTATGAACACACTGCTCAAGAGTTAGATGACAAAATTTATAAGCTTACCGATAAAGAAAAAAGTTATTACAAAAAATTATTAAGTAAGATTAGTCACGAATCCAATGCGTACTTAAAACTCGGTGCAGATAGATACATTGGATTTAAGATGCTGATATTAAAGAAAACTCCAACTGTCATTTCGAAGGAGTCCTCGACTGAGAAATCTGTAGAATTATAAAACAGATTCCTCACCAACTGAAGTTGGATTCGGAATGACCAACACAGAAAGTAAAATGAATATAAAAAAAGGCGACGTAGCAGAATTTCAAATAGAAAAGTATGCATTTGAAGGGAAAGGAATTGCAAAGGTTTCTAAGAATGAATTGCTTGGCTTAACTGAAGAAAACGGCAACGAAAAGAATTACGTTGTATTTGTTATTGGCTCTTATCCCGGCGACACAGTAAACGCTCGTTTACTAAAAATTAAAAATTCTTATGCCGAAGCTTTGGTTATGGAGATACTTACTCCATCCAGCGAAAGAGTGAAAGCAAAGTGTAAATTCTTTGGAACCTGTGGCGGCTGTAAGCAACAGGATCTGGATTATGATGTTCAAGCAAAATACAAGCAGCAGCAAGTTGAAGAAATTTTTAACAAGCTTGGCGGATTTTCCGATTTTGAAATTGAACCAATTATCCCTTCACAAAATGTTTTTCATTATAGAAACAAAATGGAATTTTCTTTTAGTGAAAAAAGATGGCTGACTAAAGAAGAAATTTCTAAAGAAGGAATCCTTGATAAAGATTTTTCACTCGGTTTACACATCCCCAAAATTTATGATAAAGTTCTTGATGTTGATGAATGTTTTCTGCAATCAGAAGTAAGCAACAAGATTTTAAACTTTACTCGTGATTTCTTTAAGAAGAGAAACACTTCAATCTATTCAACAAAAACTCACACTGGATATTTACGTAATCTTGTAATCAAGCAAGCTTCTCTAACTAATGATTTAATGGTTAATCTTGTTACTTCAGAAGAAAATGATGAATTGGTTAATGAGTATTGCGATGAGTTACGAAAAGAAATTCCACATGTAACAACCGTAATAAATAACATCAACAAAAAATTTGCTGCTGTTGCCGTTGGCGATTACGAGAAAGTTATTTACGGTTCTGGTTTTATTTATGATGAAATCGGAAAACATAAATTCCGGATAAGCGCAAATTCTTTTTTTCAAACAAATACTTTGCAGGCAGAAAAACTTTATCAAACCGCACTTGATTTTGCTGAACTAAAAGGAAATGAAATTGTTTATGATTTGTATTCCGGTGCAGGAACGATAACAATTTTTATTTCTGATAAAGCAAAAAAAGTTTATGCTTTTGAAGCTGTGGAATCAGCTATTGCAGATGCAAAAGTAAATGCTGATTTAAACAATATTCTAAATGTGAAATTTTTTGCTGCTGATCTTTATAAGTCCTTTCTGCCGATAGTTGATAAATACAATATCCCAAAACCTGATGTAATGATAATCGATCCGCCAAGAAGCGGAATGCACCCAACCACAGTTGATGATGTAATCAAACTTTCTCCAAACAAAATTGTTTATGTTAGCTGTAATCCCGCAACTCAAGTACGGGACATTAAATTGATGGTTGAAGCTGGTTATAAATTAATTAAGATAAGACCTGTTGATATGTTTCCGCATACTTTTCATATTGAAAATGTTGCGTTACTTATAAAAGGTTAGAATATATTCTAAAAGAATAAATCATTCTACATGCGTAACCACTGTTTGATGAAAGTAAAACATAAGTAAGTCAAAAAAACATTAATAAAAGCAAAAGAATATCTAAATAAAAAACATTTACTTATACATTATGAAAAATTTAAGAATATCTAAAACATTAAATCAATTTGGAAATAAAATCTCGATAATTTTTATATTCTTTTTATTCTTGACTTTTACATCCTGTTCAAAAGATCAGGACATTATCACTCCAATAATAGAGCCTTCAGTTCTTAAAGCCTCAAGTGTAATAGATTCTATGGGCACCGGATTCAACCTCGGAAACACATTTGATCTTGCTTCGCATTCTACAACGCCGGAAACAATTTATAAAATTATTGATTTCTACTATAATGCCGGTATGCGGCACATAAGAATTCCAGTAACTTGGATGGAAGGATTTGGCGGTAATACTATTGCAAATGCTAATGGCCAAATTAATTTTCAGCATGCAAGATTTATTCAGCTTAAAACTGTAATTGATTATGCAATTGCAAAAAAAATGTATGTGGTTCTAAATGCACATCATGAAAACTGGCTTAGTAATTATGATGGTTCAGAAAATTACAATGCAAAATTTAGAAACCTTTGGCAGGGTATCGCAGAACATTTCAAAACTACCCTCAGTTTTTAATTTTGAATTGCTTAACGAACCACATGGAAAATTCGGGGACTGGAGCGGCGGAGCGGACCCATTTAGTAATCAAGCACTTACGCTTACCCGACAGATCTATGATGTTGGATATAATGTAGTTCGAGAAACTGGTGGAGCAAACGTTACCAGAATAATAATGATTTCAACAAATGGAATGGGTAATCATTCGTTGATCGAGGAAGTGTATCCAAACAAAACATATCTTCCTGGAAGCGGTACTGATGATTATCTGGCAATCCAGGTTCACACCTATGATCCTTGGTCTTTTTGTGGACAGAATGGAAGTAATTCCTTCTATCCGGGAAGCAGTTCGATAGAAAATTCTATCAGAAACGTTGCAACACACGCTAGATTATTAGATGTTCCGGTTAATTATGGTGAGTTTGGAGTTGGACGGGAATCAAATACAAATGAACGAAATACAGACATAGTTCGTGAATTCTACAGAACAATAAGGATGACTACTTTGGATGAAAATATGTCGTCTACCGTTTGGGATGATCGGGGCTGGTTTGGTTTAATAATATCAAACGGACAAGGATCATATATTTTTATGTATAATATAGTTCCTACAATGATGGCACCTTAAATAATATTCCTTTGCTTTGTTTCTCTAAGAACTATGATTATTAATCACGTTTAATTGTTTACTGAATCATATTGGAATTATTGGTGTGCTATTGGTTTTTAATTATCAGCACAAACTCCCCCTTAAGGTTTTCTCTTTCAACAGCACTCAAAATATTTTGTGCATTACCACGATAAAATTTTTCTTTTTCTTTTGTTAACTCAAATGCAAGCACACAAGGAATGTTTGGACCAAGAAGTTTTACAATATCTTCCAGCAAAGTTTTTAATCTGTATGGAGTATCCATTAAAACAATTGTTTCCCTTCGCTTTCTTAAATCAAGCAATTGTTTTCTTCTAATATCTTTCTTTGGTGAAAGCCAGCCGTAATAGTAGAACTTTTCAAAATCTAACGCACTTCCAACCAAAGCTGTAAGCAAAGAACTTGCACCGGGAACAGGAATAACATCAATCCTGTTTTGTAATGCAAGATCAACTAGTAAATGTCCGGGATCAGAAAAAAGCGGAGTGCCGCAATCGGAAATTAGGGCAGCAGTTTTTCCTTCAAGTAATTTCAGGATTAACTCATTCGCAGTTTCATTTTCGTTGTGCTCGTTTAATGAAATAAGTTCTTTCTCGATTTTATAGTTGGATAATAGTCTTCTTGCCTCTTTGTATTCTTCGCAAATTATAAAATCACATTCTTTTAATATTCGCAATGCACGGAGGGTTATGTCTTCGTAATTTCCAATTGGAGTAGAAACGATATATAGTTTTGATTTCATTTTCTTTAATTTGATTCAATGCTATTGTCATTTCGAAGGAGTCATCGACTTAGAAATCCGAACCGAAAATAAAACAGATTCCTCACCGACTAAAGTCGGATTCGGAATGACAATAAAACACTTAATAATTTGTTTGAAAACTCTGGTTATTTGTGCTTAAATTTAAGCATAAATTTTATAATTAAATTCAGGCTTATGAAGCAACTTATATATTACTTCATCACAAATTTTCTCACCTCGAAAAAATTAATTAATTCAATTCAAAACTAATAGGTTACACTAATATGAAGACACGATTTCTTTCGCTCATTTTATTCCTGCTTACAATATCAATCGTTGCGCAGGAAAATGATCAGACATTTTTATCATTAAAGGATACCGGCGTTGAAGAGTTTATTAAACTTCATCCCGAGTATGATGGAAGAGGAACAATTATTTTAATTCTTGATACCGGCGTTGATATGGGAATTGATGGATTAACCAAAACATCAACCGGAGAAGTTAAAGTAATTGATGCACAGGATTTTACCGGACAGGGCGATATGCCTCTTGTTGAAGCTGATTTAACTAGTAAAGATGGTAAAGATGTTTTTGAGAATGAAGCAAAAGGATTTTCTGTGTTTGCAGATAAAAATAAAATGCTAAAAAGTGCAGATGATAATTACTGGATAACTGTTTTGAATGAAACTCATTTGATGAATTCGGGCTCTGGTGCGCAGGATTTGAATGGCAACGGCGTTAAAGATGATAAATATTTTATGGTAACTTATAAAACTACCGAAGGTTACTGGGTTGTTTACTTTGATACAAATGGTAATGGTGATCTATCTGACGAAAACCTATAAGAAACTACAAAGAAAATTATGATGCATTTACAATTAAAAATCAAAAAGGTTTGTCTCCAATTACGCTTGCATTAAATATTTTTCCAGATGAAAAACTCATTTCACTTTACTTTGATGATGGCTCAAGATGGAACACACTGCGCAGGAATTGCCGCAGGATGTAATATCGGTGATGCTGGAATAAATGGAGTTGCACCCGGGGCCAAAGTTATTGGATTAAAACTTGGTAATAATAATTATCCCGGTGGTGCAACTGTAACAGAAAGTATGAAAAAGGCTTATTTATATGCTGATAAAATATCAAGAGAAATGAAAGTGCCTTGCATAGTTAGCATGAGTTTTGGTGTTGGAAGTGAAATAGAAGCTCGTTCTGAATTAGAAAAATTTCTTGCTGATTTGTTAACCAAAAATCCTTACTTATATGTAAGCACAAGCAATGGTAACAACGGACCTGGAATCTCATCTGCAGGATTGCCTTCATCAAGCAGTTTTGTTTTTTCATCCGGCGCAGTTTTAACACAGGAAATTGCGCGTGATAATTACGGAAATTTACTTCCTTATAATATGCTTTTGCATTTTAGTTCACGCGGCGGAGAAGTAAGCAAGCCTGATGTAATCTCTCCCGGTGCTTGCACTTCTACTGTTCCAAATTTTAGTGGCGGAGATAAATTCTGGGGAACAAGTATGGCTTGCCCATACACATCTGGCGTAATGGCATTGTTGCTAAGTGCTGCTGAAAAAGAATTTCCCGGAGTTAAAATTCCTTCACAACTTCTCTTCAAAGTTATAAGAGAAGGTGCAGTTAAACGAGATGAATACACTCCAATTGATCAGGGCGGCGGATATATAAATGTTATAAACTCTTATGAAATCCTTAAAAAGTATTTAAAGAATAATGAGATTTCAAAATTTGAGACTTATACTGTTTCTTCATTTGCACCAAATCAACCGGATAATAGATCTAGAAATCTTTACATCCGTGATGGATCCTTTTTAACTGGAGATGAGGTTTTTTCATTCAATGTTAAAAGAGATAACTTGGTTAAATCAGATAAGTTTTATAGAGTTTATAATTTAAAATGTGATGCTGACTGGCTACCCTTGTTCAGAAAAAAACTTACATAAGAAATGATCAGGTTGCAACTGTTAATGTTAAAATCGATAAATCAAAAGTTAAAGAACCAGGAATGTACACAGCTAAAATTACAGCTTACCGCGATGATGCCAGCAAAACTCCTGAGTTTGAATTACTTGCAACAGTTGTAATTCCTTATGAAATTAATTCATCAAGCAATTACAAGATGTTTTGGAAAGATCAAACAATAAATCAAGGAATGATTAAAAGATACTTTGTAAAAGTTCCTGCCGGACAGAACAGTATGAAAATCACTTTAAGCAGAGATGCTTCATCCAACAAATACTCCCGCTGTAAATATTTTCTTTCAGACAACAATGGAATTCAGATTCATCAATCTGCTGTTCTCTACTCGGTAAACAAGGACGAAAAAATAGAAAACTATTATTACGATCTTGACCCGGGAATATATGAAATAGATATGGATGGATTTTTCTTAGCTACTGATCCATCAACATATAATCTTGGCATTGAGTTTTTATCTTTACAAACAATTGATGCGAAGGAAGTTTCATCAAATGATAAACGAATTGAAATAATCAACTATTTTAATGAAACAAAAACTTATAACATTAGTTCAGAAATGCTTGGATATCAACGCAACTATAATTTAATGGTTGATGGCAACGATACTTATAAAATGCCTTTCACTATTTCAAAAGGTGAAGGATCAAAGGAATTTAGATTTTCTTTAACAAAAGAAGATTTTAATAAGATCACTGATTTTGCTTATCAAATATTGGATGAGAATGGAAAAGCAGTTAACAAAGATGGTTTGTCGTATCGAACTGGGAGTATAAACACAGAATTTTCTGGGGATAAAGATACAGTAAAATATATTTTAGAAATTATTCCTGCTTTTGTTAGCAAAGAAATGAATGCAAATCTATCTGTTAATGAAATAACTTATCTTAATTCTCCAACTTCTGTTGAAGTTAAAAATGCTGGAAAAACTTCATTAACACTTTATCCAAATAATATTAAGTATCTTGATTTCAATTTTTCAAAACCCGAAATCACCATTCCTGTAGATGCAGAGGTATACGGAAAAGTATATTTCAAATCGCCATCATCAGGAAAAAAAGAATATGAACTTCCAATTAACTTAAAATTCTAATAAAGGAATGTAATATGAGCGAACATCAAGGCGGACAAATAAAAGGACTTCCCGAGAATGCTTATACTGAACTTAAGCCCGGAGAAGAATACAAACCATTGATGCCTGCAGATTCGAATCCGCAGGAAATTACGGTTTACTCCGTAACTATGGGTTTGTTAATGGCAGTGTTATTTTCTGCTGCAGCTGCTTATCTCGGATTAAAAATCGGACAGGTATTTGAAGCTGCGATTCCAATTGCAATTATTGCGGTTGGTGTTTCAACTTTACTAAAGATAAAGGGATCACTCGGACAAAACGTGATTATTCAATCAATAGGGCAAAACTCAGGATTGATAGTTGCTGGTGCTATTTTTACAATACCTGCTTTATACATTCTAAATCTTGAAGCACAATTCTATCAAATATTTTTGGCATCAGCTTTTGGTGGTGTCTTAGGAATGTTATTCATAATTCCTTTTAGAAAATATTTTGTAGCAGAAATGCATGGCAAGTTTCCTTTTCCTGAGGCTACAGCTACAACTGAAATTTTAGTCGCAGGTGAAAAAGGAGGCAAGCAGGCTTTAGTTCTTGTTGTAAGCGGATTGATAGGAGGCTTTTATGATTTTATCATTGCAACTTTTGGATGGTGGAGTGAAACTTTTACAACAAGAGTCTTTGGGTTCGGTGAAATGCTCGCTGATAAATTTAAACTCGTTTTCAGATTAAATGTTGGCGCTGCTGTTATGGGCTTGGGTTATATTGTTGGATTAAAATATGCAGCTATAATTGCTGCGGGATCTTTTGTTTCCTGGTATCTCTTAGTGCCTATTATTTCTTACATCGGTGGTGGACTGACAGAAACATTTGGAACAGGAGCAACTAAAATAATTTCTGCTATGAGTGCTGAAGAAATCTTTAGACAGTATGTTCGCCACGTTGGTATCGGCGGAATTGCAATGGCAGGAATTATCGGAATTATTAGATCATCAAAAATTATAAGAGATGCTCTTGTGCTTGCAGTTAAAGAAATATTCGAAAAGAAATCTGCCAGCAATGCTGCGAAAAGAACTCAATTAGATATTTCTATGAAAATTATTGTTGGTGGTTTAGTTATTACCGCAATATTATTATTTATTTTCTTCCAAGTGGGTGTTGTTCATAACCTTGGTTGGGCTTTAGCAGGATTATTAATAGTCCTAATAATTTCATTCCTGTTTACAACAGTTGCCGCAAATGCCATTGCGATCGTTGGAACAAATCCTGTTAGCGGAATGACTTTGATGACATTAATTCTTTCTTCAATCGTACTTACCTCTGTTGGATTAAAAGGTGAATCCGGAATGATTGCCGCATTAATTATTGGTGGTGTTGTTTGCACAGCTCTGTCTATGGCTGGAGGATTTATTACTGATCTTAAAATTGGTTATTGGCTCGGCTCAACTCCCCGCAAACAGGAACAGTGGAAATTCTTAGGAGTTCTTGTTTCCGCATTAACAGTTGGCTTTGTTATCATGATTTTGAATGAGACTTACGGTTTTGTAGGTGAAGGATCGTTAGTTGCACCACAGGCAAATGCGATGGCCGCAGTTATTCAGCCTTTAATGGATCAGCAACCAGCTCCCTGGGTATTATACATAGTTGGAGCAATCTTAGCTTTAGTATTAACAATGATAAAAGTTCCAGCACTTGCTTTCGCACTTGGAATGTATATTCCGCTTGAGTTAAACACTCCGCTTTTAGTTGGCGGATTAATTGCTCACTTTGTTTCCACACGCAGCAAAAATGAGAAAGTTAACAATGCAAGAAGAGAGCGCGGAACATTAATTGCATCCGGATTTATTGCTGGCGGAGCGTTAATGGGAGTTATTAGTGCAATCTTAAGATGGCAAGGATTTAACTGGGTTAATCCTGCCTGGGCAGAATCACACTCAGCAGAACTTCTTGGCATTGTAATGTTTGCAGTAATTTGCGGTTATATGATTTGGGATTCTTTAAGAGGAAAACCGCAAGAAGATTAATAGCCCCCATCTAAATCTTCACTTAATGGGAAGACTTTAGGATATTTGTTAAGACGCTCATAATAGAGCGTCTTTTTATTTTAAACGATCCAATCTTTGTTCCATCAATTCTTTGGATGAATTTTTATACCTGAATGGGTATAAATGCAAGAAGATTTTTAATGATTTATACCTGAGAGGGTTTAATATATAGTGAAGAAAATATTTGGGGGCCAAAAAAAGAAGGAAAAAACAAAAGATGATTTAGAAGAATTAGCTATCTTTATAAAACTCTTTGTTAATAATCTAGTAAATGTATCTAATAAGGTTCGATAATTAATTCCGATAACTACAACAAAAACCTATTACAATTCAATTTTTGCCTAATACAAAGATCCCAATGATCTCTATCAATTAAATGAGTAATTGTTTTAACCTATAATTAAATTTTTCTTCTTTGATTCTGATAAGATACCTGAGTAATTAGAAATATTAAACTTCCAAATTAAAAAAAATAAAACTTATTGTAATAAAGCAATCATAATTATAAATTCTACTGATTATCGTTTATTTACCCAACAACTCCTTAACCTTATTCATCAATTCGCTCAAATCAATATCAAAACGTTCACCGGTTTTTCTAACTTTAACTTCGCATTTGTTTTCTTTTAATTTCTTCTCACCAATTACGACCTGAATTGGCATTCCGAGTAAGTCTGCATCATTAAATTTAAATCCTGCTGTTACATCACGATCATCAAACAGAACTTCTATGGAATGTTCATTTAAATCTTTATAAATTTTCTCACAGGTATCAACAATTTCCTGCTTCTTCAAATTCAATCCGAGTAAGTGAACTTGAAATGGTGCGAGTAGTTTATTCCAAACAATTCCGTTTGCATCGTGATTCTGTTCAATGTAACAAGCCATAACACGCTCAACACCAATTCCGTAACTGCCCATAATTATTGGATGCTCTTCGCCTTTTTCATCTGTAAACAGTGCACCCATAGAATCAGAATATTTTGTACCGAGTTTAAAAATATGTCCAAGTTCTATCGCAGGAAAAACTTCAAGATGTTTTTCACATCGTGGGCAGCCTTCACCAGATTTTACTGTTCTAAAATCTGCATACTCAACTGTTGGAACATCACGTTTAAAATCAATTCCACCAATGTGATAATCATTTTTATTAGCACCGCTAAACATATTGTTTGCATCTTTCAAACGATTATCTGCAATTATTCTTCCACTAAATCCAACAGGACCAATTGAACCTGCATCTGCACCCGAAATATCTTTTAATTCTTCCGGATGAGCAGGACGAACATTTCCGCCAAGAACTTTTTCTAACTTGGTTTCGTTAACCTCATCATTGCCAAGCATTAAAATTAAAACAGGTTTTTCATCGTGAATATAAATTCTGGATTTTGCACATTGTGTTTCATCTAACTTAAGAAATTCACAAAGCTCATCTATAGAATGAACATTTGGTGTTGATATTTCATAAATAGATTTGCTCTCTGTATCTCTTTCAACAGAATCAATTCTTGATGCAGCAACTTCAACATTTGCAGCATAACCGCAGGACTCACAATAAGCAACGGTATCTTCTCCGGCAGCAGATTTAACCATAAATTCTTCAGAACCGGTTCCACCCATTGCACCACTTGATGCGCCGACAACAAAATATTTTAATCCGCATCGATCAAATATTTTTCTATATGCGCTATCGTGCAGTTCATAAGATTTGTCCAATCCTTCCCAGCTTGTATCAAAACTGTAAGCATCCTTCATTAAAAATTGTCTGCCACGTATAACGCCGCTTCTTGGTCGCGATTCATTTCTGAATTTAGTTTGTATCTGATACCAAATTTGCGGCATATCTTTATATGATTTAACAACATTGCGAGCATGATATGTCACAATTTCTTCGTGAGTTGGGGCTAAAACATACTCGCGATTTTTTAGATGAAACATTGTATCACCAAAAGCTGCAACTCTTCCCGTCTCTTCCCAAATTTCTTTTGGATTAAGCGCAGGTAAATGAAATTCCTGTCCGTCTATTGCGTCCATTTCTTCACGAATAATTTCACTTACTTTTCTCATCACTTTGTAGCCAAGCGGAAGGAAAGAATAAATTCCTGCAGAAAGCATTCTGACCATTCCGGTTCTTAACATTAAAATATGGCTGATAACAACAGCATCGTTTGGAACTTCTTTAAGTGTAGGAACAAAATATTTACTTAATCTCATATATATCTTTTCTAATTTATTTTGATTTGATGTGAAATTTTGGTTTGAAAAATACTGATTTGAGGAGGTTTATCAAAGTTGATAGAATTGCTGATCAATTACTAAAATATCGGTTATTGGATGTAAAATTGACATTATTTTCTTTAGTTTGGCACTTGAATTTTTAACATTTATCATACTAATGAAAGTAAAATATGGAACACGCACCGCAGGTTGAAATACCACTATTGAGTATGCTGCCATTTGTTTTAATGCTTTTATCAATTGCAGTTTTTCCATTGTTCTTAAATCACTTTTGGGAAAAGAACAAAAATAAATTATACATTGCAATTGCGTTAAGTATTCCTGTAATAATTTATCTCCTAATGAATGGTTTTTCCCACCAGCTTATTCATACAATGGTTTTTGATTATGTTCCATTTTTAATTTTACTTGGTGCGTTGTTTACAATAACAGGCGGAATTTTATTAACTGGTGATATTGCGGCAAAACCTAAAGTCAATACATTGTTCCTTGGTATTGGTGCAGTCCTCGCTTCCATAATGGGGACCACCGGTGCTGCAATGTTACTAATTCGTCCAGTTATCCAAACGAACAAGCAAAGAACATTTAAAGTCCACACTATATTATTTTTTATTGGAATCGTTGCAAACTGCGGGGGTTTATTAACACCCCTTGGTGATCCTCCATTATTCATGATGTATTTGCGCGGAGCACCATTTACCTGGTTTTTTCATTTAGCTCCTGAATGGTTTATAACTAATCTTTTACTGCTTATTGTATATTTCTTTGTTGATACTTATTACTACAAAAAAGAACCTATCTCCGCAGTTGTAAGAGATGAAACAAACATTCGCCCAATTAAAATCCAGGGAAAAAGAAATTTTATTTTCTTGGTTGGTGTTGTACTAGCTGTTGCCTTTATCAACGAACAATATCTTTCCTTCATAAGCATTAATCCATACTTCAAATTTATCAGAGAAGCAGTTATTTTGTTGATGGCATTTCTATCTATGAAATCCACTCCGAAGCTTTTAAGAACCTCAAACAACTTTACTTGGGGACCAATTGAAGAAGTTGCTTATTTATTTTTAGGGATTTTTGTAACAATGGTTCCAGCATTACTTTATCTGGAAGTAAATGCAAAACACTTAGGAGTCCAAACTGTTGGTCAGTTTTACTATTACACAGGCTTGTTAAGCAGTTTTCTTGATAATACTCCTACTGCAGTAACTTTCCATTCATTGGCTTTAGGACTTGGAATAACAGAAGGGACATTAGTTGCGGGGATACCAGAACTTTTACTAAAAGCAATTTCCACAGCTGCGGTATTCTTTGGCTCAATGACTTATATTGGTAATGGTCCAAACTTTATGGTTAAAGCAGTTGCAGAAGAAAACAATATAAAGATGCCTGACTTTTTCAGTTATATGTTTAAGTTTTCAATTATAGTTCTTTTACCGATTTTTATTTTAGTTCAATTACTTTTTATATAAAACAGAAAAGACAAAATGTATTCAAAACCATTTCATCCGTGGCATAATGTAAGTCCTGGTAAAGATATACCAAAAACTGTAAACGGAATTATAGAAATTCCTAAAGGTTCTAAAGGGAAATATGAACTTGATAAAGAAAGTGGATTGTTACGATTAGATCGCGTACTTTATTCATCAGTTCATTATCCGGCTAATTATGGATTTATTCCGCAAACTTATTGCGATGATAAAGATCCGTTGGATATTCTGATTATTTGCTCTATAGATGTTGATCCGCTCTGTTTGATAGAAGCCAAAGTAATTGGCGTTATGCATATGATTGATGATGATGAGCAGGATGATAAAATTGTTGCTGTTGCTAACAATGATATGGCTGTAAATTATATTAATGATATATCAGAACTGCCGCCGCATACAATTGTAGAATTGAGAAGATTTTTTGAAGATTATAAAAAACTGGAACACAAGCAGGTAATTGTTGAACAGTTTCTTGGAAGAGATGATGCTTACAAAATAATAAACGAAGCTGTCGATCTTTACAATCAAGAAAAAGATAGGTTAATAAAATAGTCTAAAGACAAAATGGATTTAGTTAAGAAATTTGCAATTAGAATAATTTTAGTAATAACTACCGTGTTTATTCTGGTTGGTTGTGATCAAGCTACAAAACAAGCTGCTTACAAACAGTTAAAAGATAATAACAATTCAGAAATCGCTGGGATTGTACATCTTAAATACATCGAAAATGACGGCGGAATGTTAAGTCTTGGCAGCAACCTTCCTGATACAGTGAAGTTTATAATTTTTATACTTTTTGTCTCTGTGTTCTTGGCTATTCTTTTTATCTACATCATAAAAAATCAACAAGAATATTTTCTAAAACAATTTGCTTTGATCCTAATTCTAAGCGGCGGATTGGGAAACTTAATAGATAGAGTTTTTAATGAAGGAAATGTTATCGATTTTATTAGAGTGAGATTGCCTTTAATTGAAAACGGTATTTTTAATATTGCAGATTTTTATGTTACTGTGGGATTCATAATACTTCTATTAAGTCTGTTAACAAAACAGAAAGTCATACGGCAAGAAAAAGATATCTCTATTTGATAAGTCGCATTTAGAAGTCAATTACTTCGGAAGTAAATAATAGACATAACCAAAATATCCAATCAACAAAATTGCCCCTTCAAACCTTGATATTGAAAAACCGCTTCTGCTAAGTGGAAACAGAATAATTGCCGTGAACACCATCACAACTAAATCAATATAACTTATACCAACAGAACTAATCGGAATTATCAGTGCTGTAATTCCCAAAATTCCCAGAATATTAAAAATATTTGATCCAACTACATTTCCGATTGCGATATCAGATTCCTTTTTGTATGCTGCAACAATAGAGGTTATTAATTCTGGCAAACTAGTTCCGACTGCAACAATAGTAAGACCGATTATTGCATCACTAATATTAAACATCTTTGCAATTGCAACAGCACTTTGTACAAATAGATTTGCACCAACTATCAGTAAACCTAATCCACCAATCATTAAAATAATTGAGATACGAATACCAAGTTTACTTTTTAGTCCTTCCTTAAACTCTGTGTCAACTTCAGAATTTTTTTCTTTTCGAGCCATCATAACATTAACAACTGTGTAAATAACTATACCGAATACAAAAACTAGCCCATCAAAGAACCCCAGTTCACCATCAATTAAAAGCAGAAGTAATAAAACGCTGATTCCTATCATAATGGGGATTTCTCTCATTATAACTTTTGCATGAACATCCAGCGGTCTAATAAGCGCTGCTACACCAAGTATTAATGCAATATTTGCAATGTTTGATCCAACAACATTACCAAGTGAGATTGAGCTATTGCCAATCAAAGCAGCTTTCAAGCTCACAACAAGTTCTGGTGTGCTTGTACCAAATGCCACAACAGTAAGTCCAACTACCAGCGGGGTAATTCCCATTTTAATTGCAAGATTTGAACTTCCACGGATTAGACCCTCTGCTCCAACAAAGAGTAAAATTAAACCACCAGCCAGATACAAAACTATCTCTAATTCGGTCATATATTAAAAATCAAATAAATCGTTTAAAAAAGATTTCTTTTTATTTCTTTTATAATAATCTTCATCATATTTTTTTTCGCCGTAAAATTTGCGATCGCCCGAGTATTCTTTGTTTTCAAATTTCGGTGACTCACTGCTAATAAATTCTTCAGATGATTTTTCTATTATCTTATCTAATTCCCCGCGGTCTAACCATACTCCCCGGCATTTAGGACAATAATCGATTTCGACACCTTGTCTTTCAGAAATTAAAAGACTTGTTGCATTACAAACAGGACAATTCATTTTTTCCTCAATTTTTGTTTATTCTAATAACCGATCGGAATGCTGAAAAGTTCCTGAAGTAAGTTACTGCACAAAAGCACTATTTTATATGCTCAATTAAATAAACTTTATCATTTCTTCTAACAAGTGACAGAACTTTTAACGTTATTTCATCGCCTCTGTTTGCAATAGAATTTTCTTTATCGTTTACAGTCATTTTTTCTAATTTGATATCAAGCACTCCAGTGGTTTCTCCCATAATTAAAATATTATTCCCAATTTTTATTTCACCAGACTCCATTAAAATGTGTGCAACTTCAATTTCTTTATAATAATTAAGAACTTTGCCAACATAAGACTTTCTTGTTGTTGCTTTACTTCCCTCAACTCCTGCATAAGCATTTGAGCTTGGAACATCAAAATAAAAACCTGATGAGAATCCGCGGTTATAAACTTTTTCAAGTTCAGTTAGTAATTCTTTTTTCTTCACTGCTGTAAGATTATTCTCATAATACAAATCAATTGCTTGTCTATAAACCGAAACAGCTTTCGCAACATATTCAGGTGCTCTTTTTCTGCCTTCGATCTTGAATGAATCAATTCCGGCTTCAATAAGTTGATCAACAAATTCAATCGTGCATAAATCTTGCGGAGACATAATATAGTCTTCACCAACAACAAGAGATTTACCGATTGCAGGATCATAAACTTCAAACTCTCTTCTGCATGGCTGCACACATTCACCGCGATTAGCGCTTTTATTAAACAGATGATGGCTCATAAAACATCTGCCGCTAACAGCAATGCACATTGCCCCATGAACAAATGCTTCAATTTCTAAATCTGTTTTTGCTCGAATCTTTTTAATCTCATCCAGAGAACACTCACGAGCCATAACAATTCTTACAGCACCCATTCTTTTATAAACGTCCGCAGCAAGTGAATTTGATATTGAGCTCTGAGTCGATATACAAAAAGGGAATTCGTATTTATAACATAAATCTGCAACTGCAAGATCAGAACAAATTATTCTATCAACTCCATTTTGTTTTGCTGCAATAATTATTTCTTCAAGTTCATTTAATTCTTCTTCAAAAACAATTGTGTTAAGTGTAAGGTAAGTTAAAACCTTATGTTCTTTACAGAATGAAATTATCTCAGGAAGTTGATCAACAGTAAAGTTAGCGGCTTTTGCGCGCATATTAAGTTTATCCAAACCAAAGTAAACGGCATTCGCTCCATTAGTAACAGCAGCGCGTAGCATCGTCCAATCACCCGCTGGTGCCATTAATTCTGGTTTGTTTTTTCTCGTTTCCATATGATAATTCACATAATAAAAAAAACACAGACTATACTGAATAGGTTTATCAATAAAATCTGTGTTTTATATAAATTAAATAACTAAGCTTTTTCTTCCCAGACTTTTGCAACTTCAACAATTGTCTTTACAGCCATTTCCATATCCTGAATTGCAACCCATTCAAGTTGAGAATGGAAACTATGTTCACCAGCAAAAATATTTGGGGTTGGCAATCCCATAAAAGATAAACGAGAGCCATCTGTACCACCACGAATTGGATGCATAATTGGTTTGATTCCTAATCGTTCCATTGCTTCAATCGCATAATCATTTACGTGTGGATGTTTATCCAATATTTCTTTCATATTTCTATATTGCTCAATCACCTGGAATTCCATTCTAGCGCCAGGATATTTTGCAACTGTTTCTTCAGCAAGTTTCTTCAGGAATTCTTCATAATCTTTAAGTTTACTGGTAACAAAATCGCGAATGATAAATTTTAATGTTGTCAGTTCTTCATTACCGTTAAATGAACCGCAATGCACATAACCTTCACGCCCATCTGTTGTTTCGGGAGATAAACCATCTTTAGGTAAACTCTCTATAAAGTGTGAAGCAATTTTAACAGAATTTATCATTATGTTTTTTGCATAACCGGGATGAATATTTTTTCCAAAAAATTTTATTACAACTGCATCCGCAGAAAATGTTTCTGTTTCAAGTTCGCCTCTGCTTGATCCATCAATAGTATAAGCATACTTAGCACCAAGTTTTTTCAAATCGATTTTTTCAGTTCCTCTACCAACTTCTTCATCAGGAGTGAAACAAATTTTTATATCGCCGTGTTTAACTTCTGGATGCGTTAATAGATAATTAACTGCATCTACTATTTCTGAAACACCAGCTTTGTTATCTGCCCCAAGTAAAGTAGAGCCATCAGTTGTAATAATGTCAAATCCAACCATATTTTTTAAGTCAGGATTATCATCAACAGTAATTACCCAACCACCAGTTTCAAGTTTTATATCTCCGCCCTGATAATTTTTTCTAATTACAGGGTTTACATTTAGACCAGTAACAGCAGGTGAAGTATCAACGTGTGCGATAAAGGCAATCGGATCAACTTTTTTATTTGTGTTTGATGGAAGTGTAGCCATTACATATCCCCACTTGTCCATGTGGGCATCCTTTAATCCCAGTGCTATTAATTCTTCTGCAAGATCTTTAGAAAGAATTTTTTGTTTTTCTGAGCTTGGGAAAGAAGTTGATTCTTCATCTGATTGAGTATCGTATTTAACATACTTTAAAAATCTATCAACGCAAGTGAATTTATAATTTGCATCAAACATATGAACCTCTAATGATTATTGAATTAAAACTTTTTAATAACCTCTTTTTAAAACTTTATCCATATCAGATTTAATCATCATCTGAACAAGATCCTCAAACTTTGTTTTTGCTTTCCAGCCTAAAAGTTTTTTTGCTTTTGTTGGATCGCCAATCAACAACTCAACTTCTGTTGGACGATAATAATTTGGATTTACTGTTACTACTGTGGTTCCGCTTTTAAGTCTTGATGTAAAATCAAACTTATAAAGCTTAGAATTTTTGTTATAGTCTATAAGTGATTTTGCTTTTTCAAAATCAATCCTCTTTATTACTCCTTTTTCATTTACTCCTTTACCTTTCCACTCTAAATCAATCCCGAGATGCTTGAAAGTTAAATCAACAAATTCTTTAACCGTATTGGTTTGTCCGGTTGCGAGAACAAAATCTTCTGCTTTCTTATATTGAAGTATTCTCCACATTCCTTCGCAATACTCTTGAGCATAACCCCAATCACGTTTAGCATTAAGATTGCCGAGTGAAAGACTGCTTTGCAAACCGGCTGCTATTCTACTTGCTGCTCTTGTTATCTTTCTTGTTACAAATGTTTCACCACGCCTTGGTGATTCGTGATTAAACAAAATTCCGTTGCAGGCAAATAAATCATACGCTTCGCGGTAGTTTACAATTATCCAATACCCATAAAGTTTCGCAACTCCATACGGTGATCGAGGATAGAAAGGAGTTTTTTCAGATTGCGGAACTTCCTGTACTTTGCCAAATAGTTCTGATGTTGATGCCTGATAGAATTTTACTTTTCTTAATCCAACTTCACGAATTGCATCGAGAAATCTTAGTGTGCCAAGTGCATCAACCTGCGCAGTGTAATCAGGGATTTCAAATGAAACTTTTACATGACTCTGTGCTGCAAGATTATAAATCTCATCGGGTTGGATTTTTTCAAGTAGACGATTTAAGTTACTTGTATCAACAAGATCACCATAATGAAGAAACATTTTTTTATCAAGTATATCTTTGTTACCGTAAAGATGATCAATTCTACCTGTATTAAAAGAACTGCTTCTTCTAATTATTCCGTGTACTTCATAACCCTTTTCAAGAAGTATTTCAGTTAAATAACTTCCATCCTGTCCGGTGATGCCTGTTATTAGTGCTTTCATTATTTTCCTATAAATATTTTTCTTTAAAGAAATTATAAGCTTTTATAATTCCTTCTTTCAATTCGGTTTTATATTTCCAACCAAGCAAATTTAATCTTGTTACATCCATAAGCTTTCTTGGAGTTCCATCTGGTTTTGATGAATCATAAACAATTTCACCATCAAACTCGGTTATTTCCGCAATAAGACTTGCTAGATCTGAAATTGAAATATCTTTTCCTGATCCAACATTTAGATGTGTAATACCATTTTCATAAAGATCTTTTGCTTCGATGTTCTCCATCATAAAAACGATTGCATTTGCAAGATCTTCTACATACATAAATTCACGCAAAGGTTTTCCCGTTCCCCATATAGTAACGGAACCTTTGTTTTCAACTTTGGCTTCGTGGAATTTTCTAATCAAAGCTGGCAGTACATGTGAGGTTTCTAAATTAAAATTATCATTGGGTCCATAAAGATTTGTGGGCATTGCTGAAATATAATTGCAACCATATTGGCGATAATAACTTTCACAAAGCTTTATCCCTGCAATCTTTGCAATTGCATAAGGCTCATTTGTGAACTCAAGTGTATCAGTTAATAGGTACTCTTCCTTTAAAGGCTGTGGTGCTAGTTTTGGATAAATACAGGAGCTGCCAAGAAACACAACCTTTTCTACATCATTCAAATAAGATGAATGAATAAGATTAGCCTCTATCATTAAGTTATCGTAAAGAAATTCTGCACGGTAAGTATTGTTTGCAAGTATTCCTCCAACTTTTGCAGCTGCAATAATTACAAGCTCAGGTTTAGTTTCAGTAAAGAATGTTTGAACTTCTGATTGGTTACGCAAATCAAGTTCTTTTAAATCTTTGTATATGATGTTTGTATATCCACGAGTTTTTAGCTCTCTTAATATTGCAGAACCAACCATACCGGTATGGCCAGCAAGATATATTTTTTTATTTGTTAGATTTTCCATTCAGAATTATAATCCATAATAAACTGAAAAATAAAATTCATTTAATCTTGTATCAATAAAACTTAAATCCTCTTGTTGAATTGAAGTATTTGTCGTTTGAAAATTCAATTTAGCAAATAGTTCGTGAGTGTATTCATACTTAATTTCTGCACCTAAGTATCCATAATTTTTTCTTAATCCAAATAAAAAGGGTGGCTGTGGCTGGATATACTGTTGATCTATGTTGCCTTCTCCACCCTTACGAATATATTGTCCCCATAACGTTGCCTGTAAACCTCTAAGAATACGATATTTCAATGAAGCATAAATCAAATCAGCATTATGTCCCATCCAATGTCCAAGATTATATTCGGAGCTTTTATAATCTTGTGATTGTGTATAATGATTATAAACAAATGGATAATTTTTCGTGTATTCAATCTTAAAGGTAAGATTTTCTATTGGTAAATCGACAACAGATCCCCCAAGTGTAAAGCCAAGCTGATTTCTCTGTTTTTCAGGATCAGAAATTCCATTTAAGGTTATTTCATCGATAAACAATGTACCATAAAGATGTGTATTTTTAATATGCCCTCTTGAACTAATACTAAAGAAGAATTGAGAATTCCCTCCAGCTTCATTTGTTTGATTACTTAATTGGTGATCCGCAACCCTAAAAAACATGATTGGAATTAAATAAAGAAACTCAAGTTCATCGTCGTAAACGATTGATTCGCCCAATGAGAGATCCAAGCCTTCGAGTGGAGTTAAAGTAATTGAATGATGGGCAAAATATTTATTTTTATAATCAAAGCTTAGCGTTCCTGTCTCAGTATAAAAAAAAGAATTGGAATCTAATACATCTGAAGAAAGCCACCCGTGCATATAATTAAATCTAAACCAATCAACGGGTTTAATATCCAATCTTATAAATCCGTATGAAGGTGGTTTTTGAGACAATACCAATAACCCACTTTCAGCATATCCCCATTCATGAAAATCTTTTCCAAAAGAAAACGATCCCCAGCTCCAATCAGTTGCAATTACTGCATCTAACCCGCTATACTCCATCTTGTTCGGAGGGTAATCAATGATATTCTCATCTGTTCTCGCATCAACACCCGTAACATTTGAAAATTCCTTATGTTTATCGATAGTATTTCCTTGCTCAAGATTATCCCTAAAATCAAAACTAAAACCTATATATTTATCAATGTATCCATAAGTGTATATCCCATTCCAGATATGAGTAAGTTTTTCATTATCGCGGGAACCGATCTTAATGCCTAGTATGGGGCTTAAGTTTATGCTAAACAGATTATCACGATATCCAAATAATCTTAATCTGCTACCTGAATCATATCCGGCAATGATTGTTTCGGAAGAATTTGTTTTTATATTATTAATAAAATCAAACTCTCGTTTAAAGTCTTGATTGTAAAAATCTAACTCCTCTTTTTCTAAAGAAGTTAGCTGGTCTAATTTTTCCGATGCTTCGATTAACTTTTGCGCAATATATTTTCTACTTACAGGCCTTACTTGATCATCAAACACGATAATAGATTTTTGGCTCAGTCTTGAAAGGAATGAATAAACATCTCTGTGCAGTGGCTCATAAACCACCTGTGCAAATGCAAAATAACTCAGAGCCAAAAACAGAAATATGTTTTTAAACATCATATATCTTATTGATTAAAAAACTTCTTAAAAGTTTCTACAACAAATATTAATTGCTCATCACTTAATTCTGGATATATTGGTAACGCAAGTGATTTATCAGCAGAAAATTCTGAGATTGGGAAATCACCTTTCTTGTGTCCAAGCTCCTTAAAACACTCTTGTAAATGGAACGGAACTGGGTAATAGATTTCTGTACCAATTTCATTCTTTGTTAAAAATTCTCTCATCTCATCACGTTTATCAACACGTACAATGTATTGATTATATATATGATAATTCTTTACTCCTGATTTTTCATAAACTGCCTTTGGCAGAAGAACACTATTCCTTGCATCAAAATCTATTTTTCCCGTTCCCTCAGCCAAACCCGCCTCAACAAAAAGCTGTGTGTAACGATTTGCATTATGCCTTCTCTTTTCAGACCAATTATCTAGATGCGGAAGCTTAACTCGAAGCACCGCAGCTTGTAATGCATCTATTCTAAAATTTCCACCAATTACTTTGTGAAAATATTTAGGTTCGCCCCCATGAACTCTTTTAATCGTAAGAATTTTTGCTAGATCGTCATTATTTGTTGTTACTAATCCACCATCACCGTAACATCCAAGGTTTTTACTTGGAAAAAAAGAAAAGCAGCCAATGTCACCGATTGTACCAACAAATCTTCCATCTTTATATTGTGTTCCTATAGCCTGCGCCGCATCCTCGATCACCACTATATTGTGTGGTCTTGCAATTTTAACTATTTCATCTAAGTCCGCACTTTGTCCGTATAGATGAACAGGAATAACTGCTTTGGTTTTGGATGTAATTTTCTTTTCAAAATCTTTTGGATCCATATTAAACGTAACCGGATCATTTTCAATCAGCACCGGAGTGGCATTTAATCTTGAAACAACTCCTGCAGTTGCGAAAAAGGAATAAGTTGGAACGATAACCTCGTCGCCAGGTTTAATATCTATTGCCATTAAGGCTAATAACAACGCATCTGTTCCTGATGAAACACCAAGCGCATGTTTGCAACCAAGATAATCACAAAATTCTTTTTCCATTCCGGTTACTTCCGGACCAAGAATAAAATATTGAGATTCTGCAACTTTAATTATCGCTTCATCAAGTTCTTTTTTTAAAGACTGATATTGTGGTTTAAGATCTAAAAGTGGTACTCGCATGTTATTTCCTTAGTAATAAATAAATTAATAGATAAAATCTTTTTGAATGTTTTTTAATTGTGGAGCCTTTAAATCCTTTTCAGAGACAATAGGCCTATCCACTTTCCAATTAATATTTAAATCCTGATCATTAAAAAGTATTGCGCGCTCATGTTCTTTACTATACAGCGCGGTACATTTATAAGAAAAAATCGCTTCTTCAGATAAAACAGAAAAACCATGTGCAAATCCGGGAGGGATCCAAAGCTGTGTATGATTTTCTTCAGACAATTCAGATGAAAAATATTTTCCAAAAGTTGGTGAACCAAAACGGATATCCACAGCAACATCCAGTACTTTTCCCAAAATTACTTTACAAAGCTTTCCTTGAGTCATATCGCCCACTTGGTAATGCAATCCTCTTATAGTACCTTTTTTTGATTTGGAAATATTGTCTTGTAAAAAATAGAAATCTATTCCTGCATCCCGGTAAGTATCCTCATTGTAGCTTTCAAAAAAATATCCACGCTCATCAGCAAATACTTTTGGTTTAATAATGAGTAATCCTTCAACTTCAGTTTTTATAACCTCCAATAGATCTATCCTTCCTTTAAGATTTTTTCAAGATAACTGCGATATAAAGATTTTGGAATTGAATTAACTAACTCTTCAAATTGATCTTTATTTATGAATCCCTTGTGATATGCAATCTCTTCAATACAAGCAACTTTTAATCCTTGTCTATCTTCAATTACGCCAAAAAAGTTTGACGCCTGTAACAATGCTTCGGGTGTTCCGGTATCAAGCCAAGCAATTCCTCTTCCAATTTTTTCAACTCTTAGTTGCTTCCGATTTAAATACTCTTTATTTACATCAGTAATCTCAAGTTCGCCACGATCAGATGGTTTAAGATTTTTTGAAATATTAATAACTCCATTATTATAAATGTATAATCCTGGAACAGCATATTGTGATCTCGGTTTTGCAGGTTTTTCTTCAATCGAAAGAGCATTTCCATCCTTATCAAATTCAACTATTCCGTAACGTTCAGGATCGTTTACCTGGTAGCCAAATATAGTTGCACCTACATTCTTTTGAATTCCTTCATAGAAAAATGTTAAATCACCATAAAAAATGTTATCGCCCAGAACAAGACATACATCATCATCTCCAATAAATTTTTCACCGATAATAAATGCTTCAGCAATTCCATTTGGCGCGGGTTGAACAGCATAACTAATATTCATTCCTATCGTACTACCACTATTAAACAATTGTTTGTACAATGGAATCGTTTCTTCATTAGAAATGATTAATACATCCTTTATTCCGCCAAGCATTAAAATTGAAAGCGGATAATAAATTAATGGTTTATCATAAATTAGGGCTAATTGTTTGCTGTAAACTTTTGTAATTGGATACAGCCTTGAGCCTGAACCGCCTGCTAAAATGATTCCTTTTACATTTTTTTTTGTATTCATTGATTATTCTTTATGATTATTAATAATGATGTAAATATAAAAATAATACCTTTATCAACCTTAATTTTATGGTGCCAAAAAAGGGTTAAAATCCCCCGAAATGGATGTTTAGAGCAGAGTTCCACCTAAGATTAAAATGGCAACACTAAAATAAATAATAAGTCCTGTTACATCCACCATTGTAGCAACCAAAGGAGCAGAAGAAGTTGCGGGATCGGCACCTAATTTTTTTAGAATAAATGGAAGCATTGATCCGGTTAGGGTTCCCCAAAGTACAATACCAATCAAAGTTACACCAACCGTTAATCCTATTAAAAACCAATGTGGGGTAATTGCAGGAGTAAAGTTTGAAAGTACAGCAACCTGAATGAATCCAATTGAACCAAGAATACAACCCAGCATTAATCCTGAAAAAATTTCTCTTTTCATAATATGCCACCAATCAACTAAAGTTATTTCTCCAAGTGCCATTGCACGTACCACAAGTGTTGCTGCTTGAGAGCCTGAATTTCCACCGCTGGAAATAATAAGCGGAATAAAAATAGCGAGTGCTGCAACTTTTGCAATTTCATCTTCAAAAAATCCCATAGCAAGAGCAGTTAAAAATTCACCAAGTAACAATAACGATAACCATGGAGCTCTTTTCTTTACCATCACAGGAATAGAAATTTCTGCATATGGTTCTTCCAAAACTTCAATAGCTGCCTGTTTATGGATATCTTCTGTAGTCTCTTCTTCTGCAACATCAAATACGTCATCAACAGTTACAATGCCGATTAACATTCCTGCACGATCAACAACCGGCAATGCTACTCTATCATATTTTTTAAAGGCTTCAACAGCCGTTTCCTGATCATCGAATACATGAAGTGCAACAAAGTTTTCATCCATCAAATCAGCAACTGTATCATTTAACGGGGCAAGCAGAAATTCTTTAATTCTTACATCGTCAATCAACTTTCCCTTATCATCAACAACATAAACAATGTTTAATGTTTCCTTATTCTTTCCGTTTTTACGAATATAATCTAGAGTTTCTTGAATTGTATAGCCAGGTTTTACTGCTATATAATCAGGAGTCATTAATCTTCCGACCGAATTCTCAGGATATCCCAACAAGGTTACTGCAATCCTTCTTTCCTCCGGAGAAAGTAATTGTATTAATTGTTTTGCAGCTGCGGATGGAAGTTCCTCAAAAAGCCAGGTTCGATCATCGGGATCCATTTCGTTAAGGATAACAGCACTTTCTTCTCTGCCCATAAGTTTTAATAATTCCATCTGAGTATCAAAATCCATATACTCAAAAGTATCGGCAGCTAATTCTTTGGAAAGTAAACGAAAAATTATTACTCTGTCTTTTTCAGGAAGGTCAATAAGAAGTTCAGCAATATCAGCGGCTGTCCAATCTAAAAGGATTTCCTTTAAGATACCAAGCTGTCTCTCTTCAATAAGAGACTGGATTTCTGGTTGTAATAGTCGGCTTAGCATCGGAAAATCCTTATTTTAGAGAAAACAAATTGTTTTTACATTTTTTAGATTTGTATTGTTTTATTGGTTTGCAAAATAATTGTATTATGTTCAAATCTCAATCGGAAATTTAGGAATTACAGGCCAGAATAAAAATTATGCTCAAATTAATTGTTGATGAAAATATTGCTTTTGCCGCTGATATTTTTAATCAGTTCGGTGATGTGAAATTGGTGAGTGGACGTTATATCACTAATTCTTTATTAAAAGATATCGATATTCTTATTGTTCGTTCGATCACAAATGTTGATGAAGAGCTTCTAAAAAACACTCCTGTTAAATTTGTTGGAACAGCTACTATCGGAACTGATCATATAGATTTAGATTATTTAAAGAAGAATAATATTATTTTTGCCGATGCTAAGGGCTGTAACGCTTTTTCTGTGGCTGAATATGTGGTTGCAGCTTTACTAAATTTTTCAGTCAAGTATGATTTTTTATTAAAAGATAAATCAATTGGAATTGTTGGCGTTGGTAATGTTGGAAGCAAAGTTGCAACATTTGCAGAAGCACTTGGAATGAATGTACTGTTGAACGATCCTCCTTTGCAAAGAAATGGAGATAAAAGAAATTTTGTTGAGTTAGATGAAATATTAAAATGTGATATTGTTACACTTCATGTTCCTCTCAACCCAAACGGTATTGATAAAACACATCATCTTTTTGATAAAAAAATTCTTAGCAGACTTAAAAATGATACAATATTAATCAACTCTTCACGTGGTGCTGTGATAAATAACTTGGATCTGTATGATTCCATAGAAAAGAAAAATCTTAAAGTTGTTTTAGACGTGTGGGAAAACGAGCCTGAAATTAATGTTGAATTACTTAATAAAGTTTTAATCGGAACACCGCACATTGCGGGTTATTCTTACGAAGGCAAAGTAATTGGCACTAAAATGATTTACGATTCGCTTTGTAATTTTTTAGAAGCAGAAAAATCATTTTCTTTTAAATTAGAAACTCCACAAAATTCTATCAAGCAATTTGATGAATTTAATAAACTCGAAATTGGATTGAATGATTTGATTTCAAATATTTATTCTATTCAGGATGATGACAATCGTATGCGAAAAATTATTGTGATGAATAAAAATGAGAGAATAAAAGATTTTGATTTACAAAGAAAGAATTATCCCAAACGAAGAGAATTTAACAATTACACTATTTCAGCAAATAAATTATCGGCTCAAATAAGAAAAATATTAACTGCACTTCGTTTTAATCTCGAACACACATAGTGCATTTTTTGATTCACTTTTTATCAAAAAAATCTTCAGGATATATAGCAAATATGAAGTGACATGAGTTTATTTTAATGAACTATCAAGTTTAAACTCAATTGGAATTAACATCTGAACTTTTATCCTTTTCCCCTTTTGTAATCCCGGTTTAAAGCGAGTATAATAAACCGAGAGTCTCGCATTTTCGTCACATCCATACCCAATACCCTCAACTACTTGTGCTGAAGAAACTTCACCATTTTTTTCTATGAATGCTCTAATTTTTACAGTGCCTTCAATTTTGTTTTCTTTTGCTTCTTGCGGGTAAACTAGTTTTTTGTAAATCGTATTCATTCCACCTATAGGTTCCGGCATAACTTCAACATTCATGTAATAGGCTGGATCATCTTCTAAGTCTGTTTTATCTTCTTCAACCGGAGGTAAATTCAGATCCTCTTTTTCATTATTTTTTTGTTTTTGCCGCTCTTTCCATTCCGTTAAGAGTTTTTGATAATCTTCTTCACGATATTCGCCAACTAATAAAAACTCCTGGCCTTTTCGTACTCCGTTTTCAAACAAAACATCTTCAATTACATTTCCTGTTGAATCATAAAATGTTGCAGGACCATCTCGTCTTCCATCCTCAACACTATAAAGTTCTTTCAATTTTCCGTTTTCATAAAAAGAGGTTACAGTTCCAAATACTTTGTCATTAACATAATTTCTTTTTTCCTTAATATTTCCATTCTCCCAATAAAATATTGCCTCACCCTGGCGAATGTTTTTTTCATAAACTACAACGGCTTCTAAATTTCTATTCGGATAATAAGTTTTAACGGTATCAAGCTGTGCTAATATATTAACTGTCATAAGAACGAATATTGAAAAGAAAATAAACTTCATCGAAATTAACCTGGTAAATTTTTGTGGCAAAAGATAATATTTAATTATGTGTAATTAGAGGCATAATTAAGGTGATAATAAATAGGATTATAGCAATCCCAAAAAAGAAATATCCAACCTCGGCATCATATTGAAGTAGCCCGATTTCACCTAACAAATAATGCCAATCGTGATAAACTTTATTGCCCCCAAGCAAAGGCAATATCCTCGCTTGAGCATCCGCCGCATAAACAGATATATTAATAAAATTTTGTCCAAGCCATAAAAGTGAAAACTGCATTCCGGTTCTGTATTCGTTTCTAAAAAAGTAAAAGAAAATTATAGATGGTAGAATTATCTGCATTAAAGTTCCACCAAGTGTATATATATACTTCCCGAAAAACATGAAGAAAAAATGTCCGGCTTCGTGGATTACCAAATCTGCATTATCAATAAATCCATAATTACCGCGATTTAAAACCCAATAAATAGCAATTGGTAAAATGATAATCGAAGGAATCCAAATTTTAAATTCGTCAAATTTTGAGTGTGGTTTAGATTTTTTAAGACTAAGCTCAATTTCTTTCTTTAATTCATCATCCATAAAATTGCTTAAATAAAAAATGATATTTAACTTCGCAGTGAAATTAACTAATCCAATCTCATCGTTCAATTATTTATAAATAAAAAGAGAGGCAATCTATGAGACAAAATGCAATAATTATTTTCGGCGTAATGATTTTAAGCTTCATTGCGGCGGCACAGGATTTTAGAACACCACGTCCAAGTCCAGATGCAACGGTTTCGCAGTTTGTTGGCGTTACAAAAATCACGATCGATTATAGCAGTCCTGCAGTTAAAGATAGAAAAATTTGGGGTGAGCTTGTTCCATTTGGACAAGTCTGGCGAGCAGGAGCAAATGAAGCAACTACTATAACATTTACAGATGCTGTAAGTATTAATGGAATCGAATTAGTTGCAGGTACGTATGCAATTCATTGTATTCCAAATACAAATGAATGGGAGATAATTTTCAGCAAAGATGTTCCTGTTGATGGAAGTTCTACCTTAGATCCAAAGAAAGAAGCATTGCGCATAAAAGTTAAACCTGAAGAACATCACTTCTTAGAAAGAATGGCTTTCTTATTTACCGATGCCACTGAAAATTCTGTTAATGTAAATCTTCTTTGGGAAAAACTTAAAGTAGCTTTTAAAGTGGATGTAAAAACTCAGGATTTGACATTACAAAAAGCAAGAGATGCTTTTAAATGGAATCAATTAATGGCCGGTGCTACATATTGTTTAGATAACAATACAAATCTTGATGAAGGATTTAAATGGATACAGGCTTCAGCGCTAATAAATGAAAACTACTGGAACACAAGAATTCTTGCTCAATACTTCGGTAAGATGAATAAAAAATCAGAAGCAATTTCTACTATGGAAAAAGCGATTGAGCTTGGCGGTAAAATGCAAAGTGCGCCCTTTGATTTTGATAGGATGAAGCAAATGTTAGCTGACTGGAAAAAATAGAAATAAACTGTTTTTAGCGTCTCTGCCATTTAAATTTTTATATTGCAGAGACGCTAATATATTGGTTAACCGTGATATACTTTTCTTTTATTTTTACTCGTTCTGCATTCATCACTGCAGCAGTATTCTTTTTCAACTTTACAATCGTGGCAGCTTACAATAATTTTATCGCAATCTATATTATGACAATTGATATGATAAGATGTTGGCTTCCCACAAAAATGACAATTGGCAGTAAACATTAATTCAGCATTTGTATTCGGTTCAAAAACTCTGCGATCATCAAAAACAAACATACCGCCTTCCCAATAAGTATCTGGAAATTGTAAGATGTAATTTAAAATTCCGCCATCAATTTGGTAAACATCTTTAAATCCTTGTTCACGCATATAAGCAGAAGCTTTTTCACAACGTATTCCACCAGTGCAATAAGTAACGATAGTTTTGTCTTTATATTCAGATAAAGATTCAACCACTTTTGGCCATTCTCTAAAATGTGTTATTTGCGGAGTGATTGCGTTTTTAAATTTTCCAATTTTACTTTCATACCAATTCCGGGCATCAACAATTACAAAATCTTTTTTATCTTCATAAAATTTAAGCAACTGTTCGGGAGTTAGTTTTGGAGCTGTATGTTCAAGTTTAGTACTACGTAATCCGGAATTAACTATCTCCTCTTTAACTCTTACATGCATTTTACTAAACGCAACACTATCCGTTGGTGTTTCCTTAAACCAAATGTCTTCAAAAATCTTATAACCTTTTAAATAATTTTTATATTTTCTCGTTAATTCATCATCACCAAATATAGATCCGCTAATTCCTTCTTTAGCTAAATAAACTTTGCCTTTTAGTCCGTTTTCTAAGCACCAATTAAGATGCCCTTTCATTAGAACTTCTGGATCTTCGATTTTTACATATTTGTAGAAAGATATAACTTTGTATTGATGCATGTCTAATTCTTTAAAATAATTTTATATAATTTATCAACTGCTGATAACGCAAATATAATCTTTTAATGGTAGGATATTAAAAATTGATATAAATTTTTAGCGGAGCAATAAATAAGTATGAATAATTGAATATTAATTATATGATTTATATTTATTGCTTGATTCTACGGTTGTTTTAAGGAATATTTCATTATCAAAAACTACGGAAAATACTGAACCTATATTTTTTTCGCTTTCAACATTAATCTCAGCGCGATTTAATTCGATGTATTTTTTAACCAAAGCTAGTCCTAACCCATTGCCTTCAAACTCTCTTTTATAACCAACATCTTCCTGAGAAAATGGTGTAAACATTCTAAGCAAATATTCCTCACTCATTCCAATTCCACTGTCTCTAATCTCTACTTTAACTTTGTCATTAGTTAGATTCTTAACGTAGACTTCAACATATCCCTTTAAAGTATATTTGATTGCATTGTTTATGAGATTTTGAAATATTTGATTAACTGTATATCGATCTGCAGTAACAAATACATCTTCTCTGGGATGAGAAAACTTAAGCCTTAAACCTTTGTCATCAGTTAAAGATTTAAATTCGTTAACCATCTTTTTAAGATCTGCCACAATATCAAATTTTTCAAATGTTGCCTTATAATTACCGCTTTGAACTGAAGACATACTTAGAATCATATCAATCGTTCGCTGCAACCTTCTTCCTGCACTTTTAACGGAATCCAAAATTATCTTTAACTCCTCATCCTCAGCAGAAACTTCATCTGCAATTAACGGAATGGATGTTAATATAACATTCAATGGGGTTCTAATTTCGTGTGACATCTGCGCAAGAAAAGCGGATTTAAGTCTATCCGATTCTTCAGCTTTATTAAGTGCTTCAACTAATTCTTTTTGAACACGCTTTATTTCCGAGATGTCTAACATCTGCATTACATAATGTTTAACAACTCCTTTTTCATCAAATACAGACACTGATTTTACGATTACATGAATTTCTTTTCCTTCTTTTTTGAGAAGCATTTTTTCGGTGTTTATATCGGCTACGGGATTCCCATCTGTATCAAATCCATCATCGCTGAATCCCTCCAGTTCATTTTTTTCAAAAAGATATTTAATAGGGATTCCAATTATCTCATCTCTCTGAAATCCAATGGTATCACAAAAAGATTTATTAACACTGATTATTTTACCTTCGGTTGAAATGATTACAATTCCTATCGGCGCATTCTGGAATACAAGTCTGAATTGTTCTTCGCTTTTTTGTAAAGATATTTCGGCCTTTTTTCTTTGATTGATCTCAAAATTAAGCTCTGCAATTTTATCCTTAAAAACATCATGAAGTTTTTTGTTTAGTGATTCAACTTCGCCTGTTGATCTATCTAATTCAGCTAAAACGATATTCACACGATCTTCAATAATTCCGAGTTCATCTTTTCTGCTTGAAGAGATTTTTTTAGTATCAATTGATATGTTGGCAGAATCAAGGGCTTTTAATATTTTTGCTAAAGGACGGAATGAAATCGAACTTAAGAAATAAGTAAAAACTATTCCTATCATAAGAATGCTTAAACTAAATAATGCTGTTAATAGCTTATTTTTAAATAATTTTTGCGCATCATCTCTAGATTGGAATCCGACATAAATATTGCCGGAAATATTTTTTGTTTTTATTGGAAGTTTTACGCGATATACTTTTTCATCCTTAGAAATTCCCTCCCCATCTGCTTTAGTAAGAATGTAAAAACTATTTTCAGCAATTTCCAGATTCAAGGCATCAAGCAATTCACCAGATGAATTTTCTACAACTAAATAAACAGCATCATTCAAGTCTAATAATTTATTAATAATATCAAGATCGGTAAATTTTTTATCTAAGAAGATTTGCGGATTTTGTGTAAAAAAATTGACAAACACATCAGCTTTATATGTGTACTTTTCATTTACCTGCTCTTCTACTTTGTTGGTAAAATAGTAGTAGATAAATCCAGATAAAATAATAAAGAATAGCGCAAACTGAATTGTTAATTTTAATTGCAGTTTTTGAGATCGTGTTCTTTTTATTCTGTTAAAGTTAAACATTCAATCTATTTAAATAATAAGCTTAGATATGGCAATTTAAGTGCCGTATATAATTTGATACAAGGATTCGAATTTTTAAGAAAAGCTAAACTTTTTAAGTATTACTATGAGAAAAATAAGAAAATTTGTTACTACTTGCTGTAAATATTAAAACAATTTCTTATCCGAAAAACTTACCGATGTAAGATTTTATATCAAATTTTTTCTCAGCGCCATTACGATTCATATATCTAATCTTTCCATAAACTGGTCGCTCAAACCAGGCACGATCGTGTACTCCGCCAATAGACCAAGCAATACCAGCATAACCATTTGGATCGCGGCCATCAATTTCATATTTATCATTTAAATATATCGCAGTCCTTAAAGCATCCTCTGGTGATTTGGTCCACTCAAGAATTTTCTTTGCCCAATACATTCGCATATAACCGTGCATTTTTCCAGTAGTAACCATTTCCATTTGCGCCGCATTCCATAAATCCTCGTGAGTTTTTGCATGTTCAAATTGTTCTATAGTGTAAACAAAATCTCTTTCATCTTTACGATGCTCATTTAATGATGTTTTTGCCCACTGATGAAAACCTTCAAATGAATCATAGTTTTTATTGAAGTAACAAAAGTTATCTGATAATTCTTTGCGTACAATTAATTCTTCCAGAAAACTTTTTTCAGATTCTTTATTACCATTAAATTTTTGAGTTTCAAGGGCAACACGCTGTGCAGATATTTGTCCAAAGTGTAAATATGGAGAAAGGTTGGACTGATAATCTCTTGAAGGATCGTTTCTTAATTCGTAATAATTCTCAAATTTATTTTTAAGAAAATATTTAAAAGATTTTAATGCTGAGGTTTCCCCTGGTTTTAGCCAATCAACTTCTTTTACATCAAAATTTATCTTTACTGAATTTTGAATTTTAACCCAATCAATTTTATCAGATGCGATTTCCGTCTTTCCCATTTTTTTTAGAGATGGAAACTCATCCATAAATTCAATTAGTGCTTTATGGATTTTAGGACGAATTGTATAAGCCGCAAACTCTAGCTTATCTGAAACAGACAAACAAGGAACTATATTATGCGCATCAACTTCATAAAATGGAATTGCAATTTCCCTTGCAACATCACGCTTCCAGATTCTTTTTATTTTTAACGGATCAAAATCTGAGACAAGAACTGAACCATACTTCTGTTTTAAGAATTCAGAAATTTGCACATCTGGTTTTCCCGCTAACAAAAAGAAAGGAATGTTGTACTTAGCCAATTCGGAGTCAATTTCCTGCAATCCTTTTAGCATAAATCCATATTGGCGAATTGTAGCTTCAAGAAAATCAGGAACAATGTTAAATAATACTATGAGTGGTTTTTTCTTTTCAAGTGCAATTTGCTGAGAAAACAACAAAGCCCAATTATCGTGCACACGTTGGTCACGACTCATCCAATAAATTATTGGGCCATTTGTTTCATTTCCTTTTTGAAGTAAGCGAACCCTTTTTTCGTTAATCATTGATTATACTGTAATATCAATCCCAACAGGACAATGATCTGAGCCCATAACATCGGGCATAATAAAAGCATCTTTAACATTCATTTTAAAATTATCGGATACAAAAAAGTAATCGATTCTCCAGCCAACATTTCTATCTCTTGCACGTGTTACCTGGTCCCACCAGGAATAATTTTCAGGTTCATCATTAAACAATCTAAAAGTATCATGATATTTGTTTGAGAAAAACTTATCCAGCCACTCTCTTTCAATTGGAAGAAATCCTGAAACTTTAGAATTTTCTTTTGGTCTTGCTAAATCAATTTCCTTGTGCGCAGTATTAACATCTCCGCAGATTACAAGTTTCTTTCCTTTTTTAACTAACTTATTTGAGTAATCAAGAAAGGCATCATAAAAATCCATTTTGTATTGCAAACGTTCTTCATTCTTCTTTCCATTTGGATAATAAATATTTATTAAAACAAATTCCTTGTATTCAGCAACAACTATTCTTCCTTCATCATCAAACTTTGGAATTCCAAAACCGTGCTCAACTTTTATCGGTTCTTGTTTTGTATAGATTGCAACTCCGCTGTAACCTTTTTTAACCGTTGAAGAAGAAAAATAAGATTTGTATCCATTGATATTTAACAGCTCTTCAGACAATTGTTCTGGCGCGGCTTTTGTTTCCTGCAGGCAAAGTATATCAGGATCTTCAGTTAACAGCCAATCAACAAACCCTTTTTTTTGCACGGCGCCGAATTCCATTAACGTTCCAGGAAAGTATTCTCATTTTCTTCATAAAAAATTTGCCTCAATTTCTATTAAAAAATAAAATGAATTACAAATCCCCAGCTGATAGCACTAATCAAAGTTAAAAAAAGAATTTTAAAAGATGTTTTAATTTCTCCATCTTTAAATAAAACGATTGGGCCAAACCCGGCACCAGAACTTAGCCCCGCAATTGTAGCTCCAAGTGATAATCCCGTATGAAGGAAAGCTTGGGCAATTGCAATAGAGGCCGCACAATTAGGTATCAATCCAAACAAGGCGGTTATAAATATTTCTAAAATAGGATGTACATTTATAGATTCAATTATCTCTTCTGAATGTGAGAGAGTGAATAACGAAGCAATTAAAACAGTTATTACAAAAACCCAAAAATAAATTCTAAATGTTCTTTTTAAACTATGGATTGTAATTTCCATATATCGTGTTTTGTGAAGCTCAACATCAATTTCCACTGCGTGAGAAGATTTAACTTCCGGAGTTTTTCCTGTATAGAATTTTTTAGAAATCAGAAAATCTATTAGATATCCGGAGATTACACCAATTAGTAATTTTAATCCAAGAATGTAAAAAATAAACCCAAACTGTTCACGATTTGCAATTAACACGGGCAATGCTTCATCAGATGTCGCAAGATAAGTTGCAATCAATGTTCCGATTGAAACTCTTCGCGTTAAAAAAAGTGAAGTTACAAAAACAGACATTCCGCATTCAGGAATTAATCCAAGAATGGTTCCGGCTAATGGACCCATTGGACCAGAAATTTTTAAGAACGAAATTAAATCAAGCTGCTTTGTATGTGAGAAATATTCCAACGCAAAGTAAAGTGTAAACAGAATAGGGATCATTAAATAAGTATCGCCGAACGAACCTAAAATAATTTCCCAGATATTTGTATACGAATGCGCGTGCATCAAAACTTATATTGTAAATGAATGTGCAAAGATAGGAAATTCACCTAACAATCAGATAAACAAATTGGTGACCTAGCTAAATATCAATCGCCAAATCTGAGTGATAAAAAATGTAATTGTAAAACCCATCACAATCGGGAGAAATGTTGAGATGACAGTCCACTTTATGCTTTTTGTTTCCTTGTAGATTGTATAAATAGTAGTTGAGCATGGATTATGAAGTAAACTGAATATCATCAGATTAATTCCTGTTAATAAAGTCCATCCGCCAGCATGTAAGATTGATGCTGTGTCCGTAACTGAATCAAGTTCAAACATAACTCCGCTATCACCACCTATACCAGACAAAGCAAGATTTGCAACTGTTAACATTAGAACTGTCGGAATTACAATTTCATTTGCCGGAATTGCTATTATATATGCTAATAAAATTATTCCATTTAATCCAAAAATAAATGCTACTGGATTTGACCAATTTATAAAATGATTCGCTACCGAAACTCCATCAATTGTAATGTTTGCAACCAACCAGATAACCATTCCAGCAGGAATTGCAAAAACAATAGCACGCCATAAAACAAAAATTGTTCTATCAATTAAAGAAGTATAAAGGGTCTGCAAAATTCTTGGCGGACGATATGGCGGTAATTCTAAACTAAAAGCTGACGCTTCACCTTTTAATAAACTTTTTGATAATCCCCAAGAAACGATTAAGCTAAATGCAATTCCTAAAATTGCAATAAAAACTACAGCTCCTGCTGAAGCGATTCCTGCAAGATATGCTGGTGCTGCGCCGCCAATAAAAATTGTTGCTATAAGAATTTGTGTTGGCCATCTTCCGTTACACAAAGAAAAATTATTTGTAATGATTGCTATTAATCTTTCACGCGGAGAATCGATTACTCTTGTGGCAACTACCCCGGCAGCATTACAACCAAATCCCATTGCCATAGTAAGTGCTTGTCTTCCGTGTGCACCAACTTTCTTATAAAGTGGATCCATATTAAAAGCTACTCGTGGTAAATAGCCAAAATCTTCCAGCAAAGTATATACAGGAAAAAATATTGCCATCGGAGGAAGCATAACACTTATTACCCAGGCCATTGCAAGATAAGCTCCATCAACCAGAACTCCGCTTAGCCACCATGGCATGAATGAACTTGCAAAGTTTTTTAATATCGGGTGTAATGTATCAACAAGTAAGTTTGCAATTAATCCTGATGGAACATTTGCACCTTCAATCGTTAGCCAGAAAACAACCGCAAGTATTAAGAACATTATTGGGAAGCCGAGATACTTACTAGTGAGAATTTTGTCTAAAGTTCTATCTAAGCTAAACGCAGGTTTTTTATCTGGGTAGATTACAACCTTAGCAGAAATGGATGTAGCATTTTCATAAATTGATTCCATTAATGTATCGTGGAGATTTTCTCCAACTTCCCAACGCAAATTATTTGCTGTAGCTAAGATTGATTCTCGTTTTAAATTATTATTATTCATTCTCTTTTGTTTGTCTTTCCAGCATTGAGCCGGAATCCATTTTTATTAACGTTGTAGATTCCTGCATTCGCGGGAATGGCTAGAACTTTATTTCATCCATCAACTTCACTCGGAATTAAATCCTTCTGTAAGTTTCCTAAATCTCCAGTTCTTATTGCATCAATTATACTTTGATCACCCTCAAGTAATCGCAATGCTACCCAACGTAAATTTGGTAATCCCGGATATTCTAATTCTATTTCATTACTCAATTTTTCGATAGCAGAGTTCAATTCTGATGAATTAGTTTTTAATCTATATGGTTTGCAAATATATTTTCCTGTTGCTACATCATGTATCTTGCTCAACAATTCATTTATTCCCTCACCTTGTCTTGCTGAGGTAGGAATAACTGGAATTCCTAATTCTTTTGATAAAGTTCTATCATCAACCTGAATCCCATTTCTTTTGGCTTCATCCATAAGATTTAAACACAACACTGCACGATTTGTAATTTCTAAAATCTGCAAAACAAGATTTAGATTTCTTTCAACTCGTGTTGCATCCACAACAATTACAGTTACATCCGGTTGCCCAAACAAAATAAAATCTCGCGCAACTTCTTCATCCGTACTTGTAGAAAGAAGTGAATAAGTTCCCGGTAAATCAACAAGCTTAAATTTTTTCTCACTAAACTCAAATCCGCCTTCAGCGCGAGTAACTGTTTTACCAGGCCAGTTACCTGTGTGTTGTCTTAATCCAGTCAGATAATTAAAAACCGTGCTTTTACCTGTGTTAGGATTTCCAGCAAGAGCAACAACAAAATCAAAGCTGCTCATATCAATTCCAAGTTTTTTTAAATTACCCATATTGTGTACTGGACAATTTGCACAATTATTTAAGTCAGCACTTGTCATTTTTGATTTTCCTCATCATTCAGAAGATAGATTTTATCTGTCTGTTGTTTACGAAGCGCAACTGTTGTTCCTCGAACTTTATATGCTACTGGATCGCCGGTAAAACTTTCAAGCTCTGCTTCTATCTTTGTTCCCGGGACAATTCCTAAATCCATCAATCTTCTTCTTTGCTGCCCACGTAAAACTTTCGCAATTCCAAGTATAGTTCCATGCTCACCAACTTTAAGTGATGATAAAGCTTTAAATTTTCCTTCTACTTGTTTTTCAAACTTTACAACCCCAACAGTAATGTTTTTTGCTATCAATGGAGAAAGAATACACTCTTCCCCATTTGCAACAAACTTAATTCGCTTATCGGAAAGTTCAATCATTCGTACTTGCATTCCAGGATACAATCCTTCTGCAAGCAGCTGGCTGTAAATAGCATGTGGTTCGTCTTCTATGTGAATTATATTTGCAAATTCACCATCTTTCATTTCTGTTAAAGGTTTTCCTTTTTTTATTGGAATATCACCGGAAGCCGATGGAATAGGATCACCATGAGGATCAAAAACAGGATTGCCAATTTGTGCTGCAAGCTGATCTGCCTGTTCCGGTGTAAGTGTGTGTTCTAATTCTTCTGCTTTCTGATGCCACTCATCTTCTTTCACACTTGTTTCATCAGCAAGATACTTTTCCCACAATCTGTGAACACGAACAATACGCAGTGCATAAGATCTTCCATCAGCTGTTAAATCAAGTTCATCTTTTTTGGCAGAAACAAGTCCCATTGATTCTAGTCTTGAGATAATATCCGTTGCATCATCAGCCGATATTGAAAGATTGCCGGCTATTCCATTCAGCGTACAATTGGTTCCGTTATACTCGCAGTTGTAGAGATACTTCAACGCATCTTCAATCAATACTTTTTTGTTCGCATATCTGGATTTCTTCCACACAGCTATTATTCCTTTTTCTGGATAAAATAATAGCACAAAAATTAGTGTTACAAGAATTCCAATTATTAGAAGCACTAACGGTTCATTCATTTCAAACTCTATTTAATCTTTTCAACAAAAATATTGGATGCAATTTTATTACTTATGTTTACTTCTTTTCTATCAATCATCATTAGAACTGATCCATCATATTCAAGTTTATCTTTTACAATAATTTCTTTCCCTAACGAGATGCCTATTTTTGTGACATATGATAAGAGATTTTTTACGTCATCATTTACGCGAATAACTTTTGCTGTATCATTTTCATTTAGCTCTGTTATTGCCACAACCGTTTTACTTTTTTTTATTTTTCCGTTTTTATCAGGAATCGGATAACCATGCGGATCAACTTCGGGATACTCTAAAAATTCTTCCAAAAGATTTATTATTTCATCTGAGGAAGAGTGTTCTAATTTTTCCGCTTCATCGTGAACTTTATCCCAGGGCATTCCCAATGTTTGATGAAGAAATACTTCCCATATCCTGTGTCGCCGAAGCATATTTTTAGCGTACAATTCACCTTCACCTGTAAGCTTAATGCCTTTGTATTTTTGATAATCAACAAAACCATCTCGTGAAAGTTTACGTAACATATCTGTAACGGCCGCATTAGAAATCTCAAGCTTGGATGCTAGCAGATTTGGTTTTATTTCTCCAGCCTCGTCAAGATTGCGATAAATTGCTGTCAAATAATCTTCTTGGGAAACATTATCCATTTAAGTAATTCTAATTATATATTTAAGTTCGCTTAAATTTATAAATTGATAAAACAAAAGGCAAAGAGTAAATCCCTGCCAGTTAATCTAAATCACACTAATTCTTTTTTAAATATGATTCTAAGGAGTGAAGAGAATCTATATACGCAACATTTTTGTATTTTTTTAATACTTTGTCAGAATTTTCAGCTAATGCTTGTCCGCCTACTAATATCTTTTTACCCGGAAAAAATCTCGTTAGATGATCAACCACCTCAAGAAATCTTCCTAGATTCAAGTACAAGCTCCATGAAAGAGCTATAACTTCTGGATCAATCTGCTTAACAAACTTAATTGTTTCTTTTGTGGGAACAGATGCGCCTAGATAATAAGTTTTCCATCCTGCAAGTTCAAAAACGTTTGATACCATTTTTGCACCTATATCATGAAACTCCTTATCAATACAAGTAACCACAACTTTTTTGTCTGGATTGGGTTTACCAACTGGAGCAAAACGGCTTATAAGTGATTCTATTATTTGAGTGGACATATGCTCTTGTGGAATTGACATCTGATTATGATCCCAAAGCTTTCCGATTCTGTAAAGAGATTTTTGAAAAAGCTCCACGTAAATATCTTTAAGATCCACGCCATCACTTAACAATGATTGAACGAGACTAGTACATTTGTCTTTGTCTCCATCAACAAGGGCGTTAAAGAATCCAAGAAATTGAGATTGTTTTATTTCTTTCATAACTAAAAAACATTCATAGAATTTGAGTTTAAACTAATAATTCATTTTTGTAGAAAAAAGTTCCGTTTAGAGAAAATAATTTACTTAACAAGTCTTGCCATTTAGCAAATTATAAGATAATTTTAATCAGATATTTTTATCTGATTATATTATTTAAGAAAATTATGCTGCGAAAAATTGTAAACATTGAAGAAGAGCTTTGCGATGGCTGCGGGCTTTGCGTTCCGGAATGCCATGAAGGCGCGCTGCAAATAATTGATGGCAAAGCAAGATTAATAAGCGATCTTTTCTGTGATGGTTTAGGTGCTTGTCTTGGTCACTGTCCACAAGGCGCAATAACAATTGATGTTCGTGAGGCTGAGCCTTACAATGAAACAAAAGTTATGGATTATATTGTTAAATGCGGACCAAATGTTATCAAAGCTCATTTAGAACATTTGGTTGATCACAATGAAATGGAATACTTTCAAGAAGCTGTTGAGTATTTAAAGATAAATGGAATATCAAATCCAGCGACTGAAAAAATAAAAAAGACAGAACAAAAACATTCATCTTGCGGTTGTCCTGGTTCCAAAGAAATGTCCTTTGGTGATAATGAACAAATTGAAGAGGATGAAACAGGGAAACGTAAATCATATTTAACTCAATGGCCTGTTCAGTTTCATTTAGTTTCACCTTATGCAAATTATTATCAAAACTCACACCTGCTTTTAACTGCAGATTGTGTCCCTTTTTCTTATCCTGATTATCACAAAGATTTTCTGAAGAATAAAAGTTTAGCAGTTGCTTGTCCGAAGTTGGATTCCAATCAACATGTTTATATGGATAAACTTCTTGCAATGATTAATGAAGCAAATCTTCAATCCATTACTGTATTGATTATGCAAGTACCATGCTGCAGTGGTTTATATCAGCTTGCACAAAATGCAATACAGCAATCAGGGAAATATATTCCACTTAAAGTTATTGTTATTGGAATTAATGGTGAAGTGTTGAAAGAGGTTCAAGTTAATTAACTCTGTGTTTCTCCGTGCCTTCTCCGTGAAACTCAGTGAAAGAATTCTTACACGGAGAACCACTGAGATGTCACAGAGAGCCCCGAGCAATTTTAAGATTCAATTCCTTTTCTTGCTAAAACACCTTCCTGATAATAGTGCTTTATAACTTTCATTTCAGTTACAAGATCAGCGGCTTCAAGAATTTTATCAGGACAATATCTTCCTGTTAATATCAATTCAACATTTGCAGGTTTCATTTTCATAAATGTCATTACTTCTTCATCATTAAATAATCCGAAGTGGATTGAAACTAAAATTTCATCAAGAATTATTAAATCATACTTGCCGCTAAGCATTTTAGCTTTTGCGGTTTCAAGCCCTCGTCTTGCTTTATCCATTTCAACTTTATTTGGCATTTCTTTGCGATACACAAAATCATCCCCGGCAAATTGTTCAATTATTATCCATTCACTTAATAGTTCTAAGCTTTTTAATTCATTGTACGGATATTCTTTCATAAACTGTGCGATGTAAGTTCTAAGTCCATAACCCGCAGCTCGCAAAGCTTGTCCAATTGCGGCAGTTGATTTACCTTTTCCGTTACCGGTATAAATCTGGATGTAACCTTTTTCTAATCTGTTCATTCAATTCTTCGGGAAGTTGAGATGGTTAAATACTCTTTCTGCTTGATTAAAATGTCTTCTATCATGTAAACGAATTATTTCCAGAACATCACAAAAGTTTTCTTTTACAATTTTTGCTGCGGGAGAAGACATAGCATATTTATTAAGATCTAAATCTTTAGCAGAACTTACAAGATTTATTAAAGCATTTTGAATTTCATTTAAGTTAGCAAAGACTTGTCTTGTGTGTTTTGAAGAAGACGGCATAAACACAGGGAATGTTTTTACTTTCTTAATGTTAGCAGGATCAACCGATTTTATAATAAACTTACTCAACCATTTGTGCTTAACTTCAGTTTTAGAACAATCGGTCTTTATCTGCTTGTCAGCAAAGCGCGTTTCGATTTCATCTAAGTACAATTTATTGGTAACGACAAGATGATCAATACATTCTGCTATACTCCAGGCTTGCTCGTCAGGCTTCCAATTAAGCTGATCTTCAGAAAGTGATTTGAATTTACCAAAGTCTTTTAGAACTGATTCAGTGTCTGAAATAAATTTTTCTTTTAATTGTTGAATGGTTTGCAAAGCAATCCTTAATTTGTTGATCAAAGATTGGGAAGAGTAAACGTTTTTCCAATATCATCTAATGCAAGTTTAATATCATAATTCACAATAGATTTATTAAGCCATGTTAACGGCTCATCAATCGGTTCACTTCCCTGTTTAAATGTTTTTGTATGGATTGGAATAAAATATTTTGCACCAATGTGATCATTTGCCATAATCAAGGCTTCCTCAGGATTGCAATGATTTTTCCTCCATGGTTGATAAGCGCCAATTGGTACAATTGCAATCTCAATATTCTCACCACTCAATGATTTAAACAATTCGTGATAAGCCGTATCACCACCAAAAAGAATTTTCTTTCCGTTCTTCTCAATTAGAACTGCATTAAAACTTCTTCCATCAATCATATAACCTTTGGAGCGGTCCCTTTCCCAGGGATAACGCCAGCCAAAATGTTTTACTTCAAGTGCTTTAAATTTTAGTCCCAGTAATTCAGTCTCTTCGTTCCAATCTATTTCCTGCAACGATTTCCATTCAAGTTCAGCAATTACATCTGCAGTATTATAAGCAGTTATGCAATCAATTTCATTTGGATATTTATTAACAATAGTTGAAAGTGTTTCATAATCCATATGATCCATATGAGCGTGAGAAAGTAAAATAATATCCGGTTTAGGAATTTCATCGGCAGTCAATGCGGGGTGAGTAAATCTGCTTGGACCGAATGTCATTCCAAATATACTAACACCAACTCGCTCAAATAGAACAGGATCTGTTAAAATTATTGTGCCATAAAAATTTATTAGAACAGTTGCATGACCTATCCAGGAAATATTTATTTCATCATCATTCCATGTCGTTGGATCAGGTTTAAAATTTGGAGATGATGGCGGCTGCTTTGCATGAATCTTTTCACTTACAAATAAAATTCCTGCTGATGCTAATGAAATATTTCTTAAAAACTTTCTACGATTCAAATCCATTCCTTGCTTATTATACTTGGAAAACCAAATATTAGTGATAATAGTTCTAATATAAATATTACAAGAAATTTATCAGAATAAAACCTATTTTTCTACTACAAAAATTAAGATTGAGGCAAATCATGTTTGAAATAATACTTTTACTTGTAATTGCGGGAATAACAGGCGGTATCGGACGTTCACTTGTTGGATTTAAGCGAGGTGGTTGTATTATTTCAATAGTTGTAGGATTTATTGGAGCTTACATTGGAACTATACTTGCTCGTGAGTTTAATTTTCCGGATTTCTGGTCATTTGAAATTCGTGGAATAAGTTATCCTATCGTTTGGTCCATCGTTGGAGCCGCAGTATTTACAGCTATTTTAAGTTTGATTGTACCTAAGAAGGATTAATTAAATCAGTGTTTTTTAATTTCTTTAATTTTACCTAAAATCTCCGGCAATATTTGCCCGGCTGCACCATAAAAAGATTCATCACAAAGAGATGATATTTCAGTTTCTACAACATTTACCTCAACAATAAATGAACCAGCTTTTTTAGCTGCGTGTACCAACCCTGCTGCGGGATAAACAACCGCGGAAGTACCAACAACAAAAAATATATCGCTTAATACAGATGCTTTTTCTCCACCTTCAAATTGATCTTCTGGTAGATATTCCCCAAACCATACAACATCAGGACGAATCAATCCGCCACATTTACATTTAGGAACACCGTTTGAAAAATCTAATTCTTCATTATAAAATGTTTTGCAATTAATGCAAAAATTTCTTTCAATATTTCCATGCAGCTCAAAAATATTTTTACTTCCTGCTCTCCTATGGAGATTATCTATATTTTGAGTTACGACTATAACTTCATCAAATAAATCCTGCATTTCTGAGATTGCTAAATGTCCTGCATTTGGTTTTGCTTCGTGAATAATTTTTTTTCTATGATTGTACCATTCCCAAACCATTTGAGGATTTCGCATGAAGGCATTAAAGTTTGCAAGCTCTTCTGGTTTTAATTTGTTCCAGATTCCATCTTTACCGCGAAATGTTGGAATACCTGACTCAGCAGATATGCCAGCTCCTGTAAAGAAAACAATTTTTTTTGATTCGGAAAGTTTATTTAGAAATGTTTGATTGAAAGTCATGGCAATGCTTTCATAAAAATGTGCCTAAATTCCCTCTCCTTTAAAAGGAGAGGGTTAGGGTGAGGTTAATTATTCGTTTTTAATTTCTTCGTAAAGTTTTTTTGCATCAGCTAAAACTTTATCATCATCTTCATCAACTTTAGGAGCTTTTTCAATTTTCTTCAAAAGTTCTTTTGCTTTGTCATACTCATCTTCTTCAACATATGCTTTAGCAAGTTCAAACATAAACATTCTGAAATTTGGCTTCAGTTTATTAGCGATTTCTAAAAGTCTAATTGCTTCTTCCGTATCGCCCCAACCAAGACCAATTGGTAAACGAACCAGATAAGATTTTTCACAAACTTTTGAATGTGTTCTGCCTAAAACGTAATGTGCAAGAGCTTGAACATAATTACCGCCATTACCTAGTTGAATAGCTTTTTCACAATCCTCTTTAACATCATTCACCGTTCCAACTGCTGAGAACACTCCTTGAAATAATGCTATTCTTCCGTTTGCAATTGCACGGCGCACGTAAGTGATTGATTGCCCCGAACCATTTTTTACTGATTTGTCTGCATATTCAAATGCTTTCTGATAAACTTTTTCCTGTTCATCTTTCTGTGCATCAGTTTTATCAGGCATTTTTTCACCAAGATCAACATGAGCACGGCTTATACGCCATAAAACTTCCCAGTTATTGGGCGAAATTTTATCTGCTTTTAAATAAGTATCCAAAGCTTTTTGATTTTGATAATCTTCAACAAATTGATCCCCTTGTTTTAAAAGTTCTTCTACAGTTTGAGCAAATGATGTACTAAGCCCAAATACAGCAAGCAACAGGATTGATAAGAGTTGTAGATTTTTTTTCATTTGTGTTCCTTATTATTTCTTGAATTAGTCGAACAATGTTTTTTTATTATCATCTGATTTATTTGGTAAGCCATGTGAATGAATATCTGTTCCTGCAAGTGAAATAAATTTTGTCCAGTTTGATCCGGGTTTTATTTCATTTGCAATAACATTCTTGTATGCATTTACTTTAGCACTTAATTCATCTGCCTGATACAACGTAATTGCTTCTAAAGTTTTTGGAACAACAGGTGAAGCATATTCTAATTTGCCCTGATGACTTAAGATTAAGTGAAGTAAATTATTTTTTAAATTTTCAGGAAAGTCTAATGTTTTATTTATCTCATCATTAACAATCATTGCCGCAATTACAATATGACCAAGCAGTTTCCCTTTATCTGTGTATTCAAATACAGGTTCAAAACTTAATTCCTCGATCTTGCCAAAATCGTGCAGCATTGCGCCGCAAACTAAAAGATCACGATTTATTTGCTGATGAATGTCGCACATCAGATCGCAAATCCTTATAATTTCTAAAGTATGTTCAATTAATCCACTTATATATCCGTGATGCCACATTTTACCTGCAGGTACAGAAGTATATTTAATGAATCGTTCTTCAGTAAAAATATTTTTCATCAAATTTTTTAAATCATTATCTGAAATCTTCTCCATTCTTGATGTGAATTCTTTTTTCATCACATTAAGATCACGCAATGATTTTGGAAGAAAATCTTTTGGAGTTACATCATCGCTTTGTTTTGTTAATCGGATTGATTCAATTTTAATTTGTGCGTTTCCCTGATACTCATCCATCGAACCGGTAATCTTAACAACATCACCAACTGCCAGAGAATTTTTTATAGATTTGAATCCTGAAGCATCTTCCCAAAGATTTGCTGCGGATGAAAACGATTTATCGCTAAGTTCTAATGAAATAAATTCTTTGCCATTTTTAGTTAGTCTAATCTCACATTTTTTTATGAGAAGAAAATGATCGATTGCTTCGCCCTTGCTAATTGAAGATAATTCTGATTGATTTAACATTTTATAGTTCTTTTAATTTCATTTAAAAAAACAAGGGGGGAAACCCCAAAAAAAAAAAAAAAGCCCCCCCCCCCCCGGAGGAAAAAAAAAAAAATTTTTTTTTTTTTTCCCCCCCGTGTATTTTTTTGTGGGGCCCCCCAAAAAAAAAAAAAAAAAAAATTTTTTTTTCTAAAAAAAAAAATTCTTTCTTGCGAAAAAAAAAAAAAAAAAAAAAAAAAAAAATTTAAAGGGAACAACCTTTAGAATTTCTATCCCCCATAATTTATTTATTGATTATATCAGTTCTTCCGATTGAATAATAAGTAAACTTTAAGCTGTTAAGCTTTTCAGGATCATACAGATTTCTTCCGTCAAAAATAACCGGAGCTTTTAAGGATTTTTTTATTATTTCAAAATCTGGATTACGGAATTCTTTCCACTCAGTAACAACTATCAAAGCATCTGCATCTTTTAATGTTTCGTCAGATGTTTCAGCATACTGAATTATATCACCAAGTACTGCTTTTGAGGTTTGATTTGCTTCAGGATCATAAGCATTAACTGTAGCACCTGCATCAGATAAAAGTTTTATTAGATAGTGTGCCGGAGCTTCACGAACATCATCTGTGTTTGGTTTAAAAGCTAATCCCCACATTGCAAAATGTTTTCCTTTAATATCACCTTTATAATGAGTTGAGATTTTTTTAAAGAAATGATTCACTTGTTCTTTGTTAACATCAATAACTGATTTTAAAATCTTAAAATCATAATCGTTTTCATTTGCTGTGTTAACTAATGCATGAACATCTTTTGGAAAACAAGAACCGCCATAACCTATTCCCGGGAATAAATATCTTTTACCAATTCTGGAATCCGATCCGATTCCCAATCTTACGGCATCAACCTGTGCTCCTGTAAGTTCACACAATCTTGCAATCTCATTCATAAAAGATATTTTCATGGCGATGAATGAATTTGCGGCATACTTTGTCATCTCAGCAGATTTTTCATCCATAAAGTATACTGGATTTCCGGTTCTTACGAATGGTTCGTAAAGCTGCTCCATTACTTTTTTAGATTTATCATTACTTGTTCCGACAATTACTCTTTCTGGTTTCATAAAATCTTCAACAGCAATACCCTCGCGTAAGAATTCAGGATTTGAGCATACATCAAAATCAAAATTTGGTGCATGCTTTCTAACGGCAGCTCGTACTCGATCACTTGTTCCAACGGGGACTGTGCTTTTATCGACAATAACTTTAAATCCAAGTTCGGGTTCATCTCTAAACATCTGTCCAAGATCATCGGCTACTTTTAAAACATATTTAAGATCAGCAGCTCCATCCCCGCCTTGTGGTGTAGGTAAACAGAGAAATATTACTTCAGCTTTTCGAACTGCCTCACGTAAATTTATTGTAAAAGATAATCTTTTCTTAACTATGTTTCTTAAAAATAATACTTCTAGTCCTGGTTCATATATTGGAATATGTCCATCTTTCATAGTCTCAATTTTCTTTTCATCTACATCAACACAGATAACATTATTACCTGTTTCTGCAAGACAGGTTCCGGAAACAAGACCTACGTATCCAGTACCAACAACAGCTAAATTCACAAACTTCTCCGATAATAATTAATTAACTTTAGAAAAATAACGAAAGTCTTTTTCAAATAGAATGACTTAAAATTGTTGAATTAGTTAAGCGCTAAAGAAACTTCTCTATTAAATAGTTTTACATCTACCGGCTTAGGAACAATAGATTTAATTCCAATTTCCCTATATATCTTAAAAAGTGCTTCATCTGTTGAATCTATAAGTGCAATGATTGGTGCATAGTATTTTTTATCACCGCGTAAAATAGACTTAACAAACTGTATTCCGTTCATAAGCGGTAAATCGTGTGAGGATATTATTAATGAAGGATGCTGCTTCAAGACAACATTAATAGCTTCAAATCCGTTATCCGTTCCAACAAACTTAAACTCAGGAAAGTTTTCACGGATAATTTTCTCTAATTGCTTAAAATCATTTTGATTATGTTCAACTAATAAAATTGTATTTTCAGAACTGGGTATCGTAAAATGGAATTCACTTCCAACCTTTTCTTTTGAGTAAAACCATATTTGTCCTTTATGTCTTTCTACAATTTCTTTAACTAAAGACAGCCCAAGACCTGTTCCTTTTTCACCGCGAGTACCTCTTGTACTAAACATCTTTTCAAACTTAAAAATTCTTTGATGATAGTTATCCGGGATTCCCACTCCTTCATCACTTATTACAAATTCCACAAGTTCATTATTAAATCTCTCTGCAGAAATTCTGATTGTTTTTCCATCTTCTGAAAACTTAATTGCATTACTTACAAGATTGGTTATAACCTGAAGCATCAACCTTTCATCAGCTTCAATAAAAATCGAATCCGGCACATTAACTTTTATCTCAATATTCTTTCTCATAGCTACGCCTGTAAGTGCAGAGATGCAGTTAAATACTAATCCCTGTGCTTGCACACGATGGGGCTCCATGTGCATTCTGCCGGTTTGAAGATTTGACCAATCGAGAAGATAATTTACTAGTTGCAGCTGGTTTGTCGAAGAATCGTTAATATAATTTAGATATTCTGTTCGCTCTGCATCTGTTAAAGCCGCTTCACTGAGCAGTATTTCTGTAAATCCAAGTATACTAGAAAATGGTGCCCTTAGATCGTGAGATAGAATTGATAAAAAATTATCTCTTGCTGTAATTTCAGCCGAGAGATTATTTATGATCTCACCATAATCACTTTCAGACTTTTTAAATTCTGTTACATCAATTACTAATCCCTTTAAGATTTTCTGCTTACCACCAATCTCCATCTTTAATTGTTCTTTTAACCAGATAATCTTGCCATCTTTACGAATATAACGGTAAACCAGTTCCAGATTTGAAATCTTGCCATTTTCAATCCTATGCAATTTCTTTTTTACATCAGAAGCATCCTCTTCGTGCAGCATCTCCCTTCCAAGCGAAGGAAGTTTAACAAGTTCTGTTGGTGTATATCCTGTTACTTTTTTAACGCTAGGAGAATAAAATATTTCTAATTTCTCACCATCGGTTGTTAAGGAGTAATGAAACTGATCATCAAAAACCGCAGCAATTTCACACAGCACAGAATTTTGCGGTTCCGTAAGTAATTTTTTTGAAGTGATACCGGATAGAAATGAATCCTTATTTTTCTTATCACTAACTTTTGATGGTAAATTATTTTTTTGTCGAGACATTAGAATATTTTTAAAATCGTTTCATTAAAAATATACTGATTTACTCTTTTGTATGAAACGTTATTAATTAACCTGAATGGAACTTTATAAGCTTATAATTGTTTTTATTTACTCTATATTTCAAAATAAAACAGAAAAACCATGCATAAAATAATTTTTATATCAATACTTGTTTTTTTATCTAATTCACTGTTAGCTCAGGATTTAACCGGCGATGTTTATGGGCGTGTATTTGATTTTGTAACAAAACAGCCCATTCCCTTTGCTAATGTTATCGTGCTGGGAACTGACTATGGAGCTGCTACAAATGAAGACGGGTTTTTCAAAATCACAGGACTCCCTGTTAATACTTATCAAATTCGTGCATCTGTTGTAGGATATAATCCTCAGACCAAAACGGACATTGTAATCCAAACCGGCAAACCGGCTGAAGCTGATTTTGAACTTTCTCCACAAGCAATCGAAATTGAAGGGGTTACTGTTACAAGTGATTACTTCCGTAAAGATCCGATTGAGGTTAGCAGTATAAGAAGCTTTAGTTATGAAGAAATAAGAAGGAGTCCCGGCGGATTTGAAGATGTTGTTCGTGCCTTATCAATTTTACCCGGCGTTGCACAGGCAGATGGAGGCAGAAATGATCTTGTTGTTCGTGGTGGCGCACCTTCTGAAAATCTATATCTGATAGATGGAATTGAAGTACCAAACATAAACCACTTTGGAACACAAGGGGCAACAGGCGGACCATTAAGTTATGTTAACTTGATTTTGTTCGCGAAACTTCTTTTTCAACAGGTGGATTTTCTGCTCTTTATGGTGATAAGCTTTCTTCCGTTCTTGATATTAATTTAAGAGACGGTAGAGAAGATAGATTTGGTGGTAAGGCTACAATCTCAGCTTCACAATTTGGATTAAACTTAGAAGGGCCAATTACAGAAAAATCTAATTTTATTTTTTCCGCTAGAAGAAGTTATCTTGATTTTATTTTTAAAGCTGCTGATTTTTCTTTTGTTCCCGAATACTATGATGTTTTATTAAAAGCAGATTTCAATCCGCACTCGCAAGATGCATTTAGCTTTTTATTTATAAGTGCATTTGATAATGTAAAGTTTTTTAATGACACGCAGGAGCAGCAAGTTGATAACTCAAGAATTCTTGGTACTGATCAGATACAATATGTAGCCGGGTTTACTTACAGACATTTATTCACAGATGGTTTTTTCAATATTGCCTTAAGTCGCAACTATGTTGATTACGACAGCAGGCAGCAGGATTCACTTTTAAATCCAATCTTCACAAACGTATCAAAGGAAGAAGAAAACTCTTTACGTGCAGATTTAGTTTTTAAGCTTTCAAAAACTTCAGAAATAAACATTGGCGGCACTGCAAAACTGATCGAAGCAGATTATGATATTTTATTTCCAACTTTTGTTACTACCTTTGGTGATACATTACCAGTAACCAACTTACAGACAGAGAACACTTACACCAAGTTTGGTGTTTACACAAACTACAATACTGTTTTCTTTAACAGGTTAACAGCAAACCTTGGTATACGCTCAGAAATATTTACCGCACTTAACAGCAAAGTTTATTTCAGTCCAAGACTTTCTCTTTCTTATGCTTTAACAGATTTAACTAACATTAACTTCAGCACAGGTGTTTATCATCAATCACCATCATACATCTGGCTAGAGGCTTTTGAAAGTAATCGTGATTTAAGAATGATTAAGGTTAATCAATTTGTTTTTGGATTTGATCAAAGAATTTCTTCCGATGCTCTACTAAAGGTTGAAGCTTTTTATAAAGATTATGATAATTATCCAACCAGCACCGTAAGACCCTATCTTGTTCTTGCAAACACCGGTGCAGGATTTTCAGGAAGTGATGATAATTTTTCTTCTTTTGGTTTAGAGCCTTTGGTTGATGCGGGTTTTGGTAAGGCACGCGGAGTAGAACTTTCTATACAAAAAAAATTATCTGATATTCCTTACTACGGAATTTTCAGTTTCACTTACAGTCAGGCAGATTATACTTCTTTAGATGGAATTGAACGACCCGGCAGCTATGATCAAAACTGGATAATTAATTTATCCGGCGGTTATAAGTTTAATGAGTACTGGGAATTCAGTTCTAAGTTTAGATTTGCAAGCGGTAAACCATACACACCATATAATTCTGATGGTACACAAAATGTTGCAGACTACAACACACACAGACTTAAATCCTCACACAGTTTAGATGTTAGAGTTGATAAGCGATGGTACTTTGCAGGCTGGACTTTGATTACATATGTTGATATTCAAAACATCTATAATCATCCAAACCAAAGTAATATAAGATGGGATCCGCAGACAATGTCAGTAGATGAAACTTCTTCTATTGGTATTCTTCCTTCAATCGGAATTAGTGCAGAGTTTTAGATTTAACTATCCCTCTCCTTTATAAAGGAGAGGGATTTGGGTGAGGTAAATTATTTTAAATAAATCATTTTCTTAGTCTCAATAAAACTTCCTGCTCTTAGCTGATAATAATAAACTCCGCTTGAAAGTTTGCTCGCATTGAATTCGGTTTCATAAGTTCCGCAGGTTTCTCCTCATTAACTAAAGCCGCTATTTCATTACCAAGCACATCATAAACTTTTAAAGTAACAAATTGCCTGCTGCTTATTGCATACTGGATACTGGTATTTGGATTAAATGGATTTGGGTAGTTTTGTTTAAGAACAAATTTACTTGGTAAAACATCTTCGCCCTCAACATCAGATGGGTAACCTTCTCCGCTTATTGGAATTGATTTACTGAATGAATAAACATTTCCATCCATAAAAGTAAATACAAACTGTATAGTATCTTTAAAATAATCTTGAACTTCATAATCACAGATTGGACAAAGATCAATATTGGAGAAAGAAAATGCGTTTATAGAATCTTGATAAGGAATTACAATTCGGGGGGCTAAATGTTTATCTACTGTAAATCCTGGCACAGTCTGAGCAAAATAAAAATGGATATTCAAATTCCCGGTCTCGAAAAATAGTACCATTGATATAGCCATAAAAAGATCCAAACAGAAATTATTGAATCAATTCTTACTGGAAAATCTGATGTGATTACGAATTTTTGTAGAACCCTGAATCTGAAAGAGTAAGCCACATAAATGCTATCTTCAGAAAACACAACTTGATGACGTGAAGGGCTATAAACTAATTTATAATAACCAGTGGCTGGCTTATAATAGTATGATGGGACTATTCCTTTATCCTTGGCAACGATTCTATAATAAAGAGAGTAGTTATTAAGATATTTTAGAATATCAATCGTATAATTTACGCTAAAATCAACTTCAGATAGACTATTAATCGGATATTGTTCATTGTAACCGCTGTCAATTTCATTAGAGTAATACAAATCTAAATACACATCAGACAAATATGTGCGTCCAGAGACTAAAGCTGCTACAAAACCCTTTACAGATAATGGATGAGTAATTTTAAATTCTTGTTGAAAAGTTCCTCCAAAATTCAATAAGCCTATGGGAATAAATTGAATATTGGCTGAATATGAATGCTTCTTATGAAAAATATTTCCCAAAGAATCCAAATTTCTGCATTCTATTATTTCATAATCACTTGTTGTAATTTGATACCCTTGGTTGATTATTTCTTTTTCATATTTTTTCACAACGCCTATTTCCTGGGCAAAGAAATATTTAACCTCTATGGCCTTATTATTTATGGTTCTGTTTCTTGAAAATCCTTTAAGATTTAATACTTCGCCCCAAATAGTATCGACATCAGAAATAATGGTTACAGGGTAAATAGTTCCATCAGTTTGAATTTGATTAATTACGCTGTTTGCAGGTAAAGAAAAATCCATATAAAGATATTCTATTCCAGCAAGATTTATAAACAGCTTAGAAGAATCACGGTCATATCTTAATAATGTATTACTGGGGAAATCCAAAAATCCAAGAGTACGGAAATATTTTTTTTGTTCAATGAATACAGAATCATCGACTTGGTATGTCTGAAATGAATAAGTGTATGTGCTCATCCCAAAAGAAAAGCGAGTTAAGGCATATTTAGTAAATTGTGTTTCATTCCCTACTTCGAGTGGAATCCAATTCTGTGCAAAAGAAATAAAACTAAAAGCAACAAAGATCAAAGTCGAAAGAAATAACGCTCTCATAAAAACCCCTTGTAAAAGTGTAGCAATAATGTAAAAAAGCTGGTTACTAATGTCAATCAAAAGTTAATTGATAAACCACAAACACCTTAGCAATATCAATAAGTAAAGATGGATTGTTCATTAAGGCAGGTGTAAATACTTTGCCAAGCGTTCTTTTTTCGATAGGAATTTTAGAAAAATTGTAAGTGTAGTCCACCTATAAGGTGGACTACACTTTTAACAAATTATTTACCCATCTCATCCGCACTTGGTCCGTACATACCCGGAATCGGAATATCCAGCAGTCTAAGGAAAACCCCTAATTGTGCTCTGTGGTGTATAAGCTGACTTAAAGAGTGTCTTATAACTTCAGCTTTGGAAAGATCCATAAGAACAACATCGCCGTTTCTCATAACCCATCTACCGTTAAGCTTGCTTTCATTCGCATCCACAAGTACTGATTTGCCCTTAACAACGCATTCGTCGTAATACGCTAACAGATCCTTTGTGTTATTTATAACTTTGGGATTATAAGGCATTACTGCAAAATCTAATCCTTCGTTTTTAATGCCGTGCTCAATCCAGCCGGGAATTTCTGCAACGTGTGTTGCTAATGCTCTTATCGTCATACTTTTAGGATGAGGTCGCCAATCGTATTTATCATTCGGTACAATCTCAAGCATTTTTCGGGTTGATATTGCTTCCTGCTCTAACTCGTTTAAGAAAATTTTGATTAATGACATAGCTGCTCCTTTTTTATTTGTGAATAATTACAGAGCAAAGTTAAAGTTGGTGATTGACAACAGTATGTCAGCAGGGTTTTGGAAAAATAAAAAAATTTTTAACCCATCCCCGCCTTCCCTTTGTAAAAAAAGGAAGGGTTTAATGCGGGTATTAAAAATTTCTTTTCTTTATTTCGGAAAGTTTTTTGTTTAGCATTGTTTTTAGTGAGTCCGGTGAAACAATATCAGCTTTATCGGCAAACATTAAAAACCATCTCACAAAATATTCTGTTGATGAGGTTAAAAACGTCATCTGCACTTTATCACCAATTAAGTGCTCATTAACAAAACCGTTATAATATTTTTGTTCGGTTAAATACTGCGCTACTTCTTTATCAACACGAATAATAATAGTTACCAGATTTTGTTCTTTGGTTATTCTGCCAAGATAAGTTTTAACAGAAGGATGTTTTTTCTTAAATGTTTTATCGGTTTTGGTTATGCTTAAAATTCTATCAAGTCTGAAATCGCGGTAATCCTGTCTCAGCTCGCAGAATGCAATTGTGTGCCAGTAACCTGCAGAAAAGAAAATCCCGATAGGTTCTATGTTCCTGTCTTTAATTTCATTTGAGTAAAAAGTGTGATAGCGGATCTTAAGAGATTTTCTTTCTGATATACTTTCTATAAGTGACTGGGTATGATTTGATTTGTTGGAATTTTCTAATTGTGGTCTGCGGCTAAGGACTTCTATATTTTCTTCAATGCTTTCAAGAAGATCTTTTTCAGTATTTTTTAAGATAGCGCGTATTTTCATCATCCCCGATTTGAAGTTTGAATCTATTGAATTATCAGCAAACTTTTCAATTAGTTTTTCTGCGGTTAAAAATGCGGTTACTTCTTCTTTGGTAAACATAACAGGGGGCAAACGATATCCATCAATAATATAATAGCCAATACCTGCTTCCGAACCAATTGGAACTCCTGCTTCTACAAGAGTTTGTACATCGCGGTAAACGGTTCTTATGCTAACATTAAAACGATCTGCAATATCCTTTGCTCTTACAATTTTCTTAGACTGCAATTGAATGAAGATTGCAGTTACTCTGTTAAATCGATTCATATTTTAAAATTATATTAACTGTGATTTATTAAAGGGATAAAATAAATATATTAATTTTATAAGTACTGCCAAATATGTATAAAACATTATGCTGATTATGTCTGTAATAAGCATCAACAATGCGAAGTAAGATGTTTGCAGCAATGGATATTTTGGTAAACATTCTGCACAATAAATTATTATATTCCTAAAAACAATTTTTAATTCTCTTTTTACAGAGTATAAAATGAACAACCAATCCAATTCATCATTAACGGAATTAAATGATAAACTTCTTGCTGGCAAAGCAGCTTTAGAGCAAAGCGAGATTGATGATCTTATAATTAATCTTCGCATAGAGCTTAGTCGTGCTGTTAAGGGTAACCAGCTAGCTAATGAACCGGATGCTGAACAATGGCAAAATATTTTTGATGGACTTTTCAGCAGTGAACTTGCCGCTCCGTTTATGGAGAATATGGATAAGGATTTGTTCTTTGGTTTTGGAGAATATCTTGGTTCTTTTACAGATCAACCCAATAATAGAATTGTTTCTATCATTCATAACTATCTAAACCTATTTCGTACTTCATCCTTTCTTCAGAAAATTTATGATGAAAGAAGATGGGATAAATTAATTCACACACTTATCGTCAAAAGCTATTACACTTTTGATGTTTTATTTAATCAGCGAGTTAATCAGTACAAAAAGAAAAGTCTTTTCAGGATTATTAAAGATAGTAACACGATTGATTACAGCTGGCAGAAAACCTCTGATATAGTTTCATTGTACCGTTCTTCTATAAGCCATATACTCTTTGAGATTGAAAGCCAAAATAAAATTGTTGCATTCCTTCTGGAGAACAGTTTAGAAATGGTTATGCTGGATCTTGCATGTTTAACATCAGGAATTGTTAATGCGATGATTCCGGCAAACTCCGTATCAGAACATATTTCTTATATACTTAATCAAACCAAAGCGCCAATACTTTTTGCCGATGATGAAAAACAACTTGCAAAAATCAGATCGATAAAAAAAGAAACTCCATTTCTTAAAACTGTCGTAATGTTAAAGGGTAATGCCGCTGAGGATTGGGTAATAAGCTTTGAAGAATTTAAAGCAATGGCATCTGATCATAGCATAAAAACTGATGTGCTGATAAAACCTGATTCGCTGGCAACACTTATGTACACATCGGGCACAACGGGTGAGCCAAAAGGAATAATGTTCTCTCATACAAACATTGTTTATAAAAGATTTTGCCGCGCAATGGCAATACCGGGCATAAGCGATGCTGATCGTTATCTTGCTTTCCTTCCATTGTATCACACTTTTGGCAGATGGCTGGAGATGACGGGTGCAATTTTCTGGGGAGCGGAATATTGCTTTATGGAAAATCCTTCTGTTGAAACGATGATTGATAATATGCGTCTGGTTAAACCAAGTATTTTTATTTCAATTCCTAAAAAATGGATACAGCTTTATGAATATATAACAACACGTATTGATGTTGAAGTTGATGATGATGAAAAAATAAAAGAAGCTGTTGTTAACGCAACTGGCGGTAATCTTAAATGGGGACTTTCAGCCGCAGGTTTTCTTCCGCCGGATATTTTTAGATTTCTGCAGAGATACGGTGTTGAGTTAATGAGCGGTTTTGGTATGACTGAAGCAACAGGCGGAATTACAATGACACCGCCGTTTCAATATCGTGAAAACTCACTTGGCAAAGCATTACCGGGAATTGAAATTAGACTTGGTGATGATGGCGAAATACTAATTCGTGGTCCTTATGTAATGCAAAATTATTACGATCAGAAGTTTGAAGAAACATTTGATGCTGAAGGCTGGCTTGCAACCGGTGATGTAATGCGGATGGATAAAGATGGATTTATAGAAATAATAGATCGTAAAAAAGAGATTTATAAAAATGTAAAAGGCGAAACGATTGCGCCGCAAAAAATTGAAAATCTGTTTCGTGATTTTGAATTTGTAAAACAGGTTTTTCTTGCTGGTGATCATCGTCCTTTTAACACGGTTTTAATTTTTCCTGATCTTGAATCTGAACACTCTCCATTAAAAAATATGGATGAGCAGCAAAGGCAGGAATATTTTTCTACAGTAATTGTAAGCGTGAATAATTTTCTTGCACCGTTTGAAAGAATACTGGATTTCAGAATTATCACCCGTGCTTTTGATGATGCTAATGGAGAGCTGACACCCAAGGGAACATACAAGAGAAGGGTTATCGAAAAGAATTTCGAAGAGATTATCCAATCAATGTATCAGAAGGATCATCTGTCACTTCCGCTTGGCAAATATGAAGTAAAAATCCCTAATTGGTTTTTACGTGAGAAAGGTGCTTTGAGTCGAGATGTTTTTTTAAGAGATAATGCCATTTTAATTCCAAAACTTAATTCAACACTATTAATTAAAAACATTAATGAAGCAGAGAATATTTTTCAGATCGGAAATTTTTCATACCGCATAAACACAAAACAGATTGATCTTCAGGATATACTAACAAATCCCTTTTATTGGCTTGGTAATGTTGAACTTGTTGAGTTTGCCGGGCAAGGTATATTCAGATGGTACAGAAAAACAGAGGCTGAGAGGGATATTGAATTTGTTGAACGAATAATCCCGGTTAAGAATGATGAAGTAATAAGAAATAATTTTGCAGAAACATTATTTGCGAAAGAAATATCCATCTTAGGTTTACACTTTGGTATGGTTATGCTGCAATCTGATTTGATTGAAGATAATAATAAAGCAATCGAATACTTTTCGGAAATACTGAGAGATATAAAATCCACCCATTACAAACTAGCTGTTGAAATTGCCTTTAGACCAAAGCTGATAAATGAGTTATCAATTCAACGTAAAATGTTTTTGGCAGCGTTCCAGAGTTTACGCAAAGATAATTTCCGAAAGCTTTTAGAATTGTACACTGGGATTGACCATAAATTTCTAAACAAGGAAATAATTCTTTCTATAGAAAACATTAGCCGCGGTGATGAAAACCTGAAAGAAATAGAAACGGTAATTGAAAATTTTGTAGTGTCTATAACATCCAAATCTCATTTAAGTAAAACATCAATACCAAATCTTTTTCAACTGCTTGTAAGTTATGGTGTTAATCATCCATCAAGCTACGAGCGAATAAGGAGGTTCTTTTTACAATACGAACTTTACGGAAGTACAAAAGATCTGAGAGCTATTGCATTAAAATCCAGAATGGAGATTAGAAATCAGTTTACTGCCTGGCTTGGTCAAAACCAACGCGTGGCAATTGATCCTGAAACCGGAGAAGAATATCGCTGGGATGATGTTCTTATTTTTGATCAGGCTATTTCGGAAGATGATCAATCAATACTTAGAAGAGCGATAAGCGAGAGACAAATTATTCGTGAAGCAATATTTCTTTTTTCCGGACACGTTTTAATTTCGCTGAACAATATTCTTCCATCGGGAGTATGGATAAGTAAATATTCAGAAACAGAAAAAAGATCTGTTTTTCGTGTTACTGTTCAAACAAGATTTCAGGGCGGATTTGATCTTGCAATACATCTTAATCATAAAGAAGCATCTGAAATGATTGAAGAAGAAATTAAATGGAAAGTTATTGCAGGAACCGAGGTTAATGGAGAAAAGTTAGCAGCAAAACTGGGCGGATTGTGGGAGGATTATAATCTATGGACCGAAGAATTTGTAGGTGATGAATCAGTTGAAAGATTTATAAGACGGGAATACAAGCGTAATGATGAATTGACCTTGGAAAAGCTTAGAAACCTTTGGAAGTTCTTTGTATGGAGTGCTGCTGCGGCTTATGTAAAATTCTGGAAGTTATCTGATATGAAGATGGAGCTTACAGATACAACCCCGGATGGACTTATAGTTTCTCCCCATGATTATCAAACAGGATGTATAATCACTTCATTTTCAAAGAGAAGAAAAACGGAATCAACTCTTGCCTTTGTAATGAACTTCTATGAAAGTTTTGTAAAACAAACGGAAGAAAAATATCCTCAGATAAAAAAAGCATCTGTCTGGAATGCAATATTTTCGGGAATTATTGAGGCGGAGGGAATTGATAACGGAATAAGTTTGATCAACAAATTCAGAAGAGAACTTGGAATTTCTGATGTTGATAAAAAAGAAGATATAAGTACACGTATAGATTCTTTTATACGAAATGTTAAAAATCATGGTTACTTGCCCAAGCAGCTTTATTTTGCTGTAAAAAGATTTCATCGATGGTACAGCCTGAATAGAAGCGCATCACTTTCCGCGCAAGCAGAAATGATTTACGAGCTTTACGAAACATATCGATTGTTTGATCTTGAAGAACAATACCCGGCAGCAAGAACAAGATTTTTTCTTGAAACTGTGTTTTATAACTCGACCCAAAGATTTAAAGATGTTTTACGTGAACTTGTAAGAAAACAAAGACATCGTAAAATATCTAAAGATGAATCTCTAAAACTTATAAATGCTCTGCATTTTGAGTTTGAGCTTGATGAAAAGGAAACATACTTCATAACCCGCTTGGGGTATCCTCACCTTAAGCCATCAGATACAGCGGCGTTGCTAAGTATAAAATCAGAGATTGCTGTACAGCCAAATCTTGTTGTTCAATTGCAGGATGATGATGGAAATATTTTTACGATTAGAAATCCAATTAATCCAAAAGAAATATCAAAACTGCATCAGCTTTATCTTGAAGCAAATCTTAATGTAAACTTTAGACCGGAACATCATTTTCTTGTGGCGATATCTGATCGTGGATTTATTATTGGCGGGGCTTTTTATTACCGCAGTGATGAGGACACAGTTCATATGGAAAAAATAGTTGTATCAAACAGGTATCGTCGCAAAGGTATTAGCGAGGGGTTAATGAATGAATTGTTTAGCAGAATAAAATCTGAAAACATAAAATTTGTTACTACTGGTTTTTTCCGCCCCGAATATTTTTATCGTTTTGGGTTTAAGATTGAAAGAAAATATTCAGGCTTGGTTAAAGAACTTTGATTAGTAATTCTAAAATTCTACGGTTTATTTCAAATTGCCAAAAATAAAAAATGGAGGCCATCAATTAAGATGGCCTCCAAAAAAAAAGTCCCCGATGCTGGGGTAAAACATCGGGGGAGTACTGATAATAAGCTTGGGGGAGGACTTATTACCAAGTACATTTTAATTTCTGTTGTTAAAATAATAAGGTGTAAATTAAATCCAAATAGTTTTTTTGATTCTGAATCAAATTATTTTTGTCTTTAACTAAATCGGCTAAATTTTAAGAAATTATGGCTGTTTTTTCGTGAGTTTCAAAAGATTGATTGCAAGCTTATTTTCAAATTTTCACTCAATTCCTTACTTTCACATTTAATATTTCAATCTACAAGGAGATTTTAATGAGCAGAGAGATTCATCGTTGGTACAGCCCCAATTTAAATAAAGAAATGGAAATTGTTGTTTATGGACATTACGGTTATGCATTATTGATGTTTCCTACTGCCGGTGCAGATTATCTTGAGTATGAAAGATTTAAACTAATCGATTCTATAGGCAGCTTTTTAGGTGATGGAAAACTTAAAGCTTTTTCGATTAATAGCATAAACAATGAAAGCTGGCTGAATAATCATATGCATCCAGCGCACAAAGCTGTCCGCCATCAACAGTATAACAAATATATTGTTGAGGAAGTTGTTCCGTTTGTCCATAATCATAGTAAAGGATTAGTTCCGATTATTACCACGGGTGCTTCTCTTGGTGCATTGCATGCCGCAAATAATTTTTTCAGGCGTCCGGATATTTTTTCGGGTACTATTGCGATGAGTGGAAGTTACGATTTGAAGAGTTACACAAAAGGATATTTTGATGATAACGTTTACTTTAATTCTCCTGTAGATTATTTGCCCCGATGGGAAGATAATTTTATGTTCGAACATATGAGGAAAGGAAGAATTGTCATTGCATCAGGTCAAGGAAATTTTGAAGATCCTGAGGCATCAAAGCAATTGTCTGGTATTCTAAATAATCGCGGAGTGAGACATTGGTTAGATTTATGGGGCCACGATCAGCCTCATGATTGGCCAACATGGAGGAGTATGCTTCCTTATTTCTTAGGGAATATTAAATTTTAGTATATGATTGTCATTGCGATCCCAATTGTATTGGGATAAGCAATCTGTTTTGCAGTCTATTTAAATAATAATTATTCATTCAGGGGCGTATGAACTGGAAAGAATTTTTAAAAGAAAAGAGAAACAGATTTGAACTTGTTATAACTCTGTTTCTGCTTGCAGTAGTATTAACATCATTAGCAAATTTCTTAAACTATGTAGAAGCACGTAAGGGAGTTTTACTGCCTGATCCGTTGTTAAATTTGTTTAACCCAATTGATTTAACATGGCTTACATTTGCTTTAATTTATGTTTCTCTTATTGTTGCAATTGCAACACTTTCTAGAAATCCCAAACGTTTGTTGTTTGCGGTACAGCTTTACACTTTGATGGTTGCTGTTAGAATTTTAGCCATGTATTTGCTTCCTTTACAACCGCCCGAAAAAATGATTATTCTAAATGATCCATTAGTTGAATTTTTTGGAACGGGACAAACATTAACTAAAGATCTTTTCTTTTCCGGACATACTGCCACATTATTGATTTTATTTTTAGTATCCGAAAAGAAAATTATCAAGACAGTTTTTTTGATCAGCACAATTACAGTTGCAATTGCAGTTTTGCTTCAGCACGTTCATTATTCTATTGATGTTCTTGCTGCTGTGTTTTTTACTTATGCTTGTTACAGATTTTTACAAACGATTAAAAAAAACGAGTAATATAAATGAAAAGTTCTTTCTGGATTCTGTTCTTATTTGTTTTTACAATTTCATCCTCAGCACAAAAATTTGGTGGAGTTGCAGGAGTAGAGTTTTCTAAGCCGCTTTTTTCCGGAAAAGAATATTCATACCCGGGATTTATTTTTGGACTAACTTATGAAGACCGTATAGATCACGAGATAAAAAATGTTATGTATCAGTTGGAATTATCTATTAATCACGTACTTACTATTGATACCAGGGAATATCGATATCCATTCTATTACGGAGATTTAATTGGTTATTCAAAAATTGATCATGAATTTTCTTATACTTCATTTGAATTCTTAGCGCATATAAAAATTAAAAATATATTTGGTAATACATCACCACATTTCTATTGTGGTTCTGGAATTGGTGTTGGCTCAAGAGATGTTGAAAGCAGACTGGTAAATGAAGTTCCAACTGATTATATGTATTTACTTGATTACAAAGAACTGGATGTTACATTTCCATTGTCCTTTGATCTTGGATTTTCATATTCGTTAAATAAAAGCATGGATGTAGATTTAAGATATAAAATTATTAAACCGATATTAGATGACGAATACATCTCACAAAATATTTACTTGATTTTTCACTTGCATTAATAATTATTATGAACGAAGAGCTAAAAAAAGAAGAAGTTTTTTCAATACAAAAATTTGTTTCAAGGGATTTTGTTAATAACGATTATTCTTCATTGGTCCCTAATAATGATTTTGAAAGACTTGAGGAGTTTAGAAAGTATCTCACAGAAAAAATGAGGGATATGTTGGATAAGAATTACAATCTTTTAATCAACACACTTTACAGAATAGATATAAGTGAAAAAAAACTTGCTGGATTGTTCTCATCGAAGAATAAGGAATCAATCCCCGAAAAACTTGCCGACTTAATAATTGAAAGACAAATCGAAAAAATAAACTTTCGTAAGCGTTATCGTGAGGGGAATCTGTAGCCGATTTAAGCGACCAAAACAGCACGTAAGATTTACATGGTGTAAAATTATCTTAAATTGAAATTTACCCCGACAATACCTAATTTCATTCTGAATTATTATACAATTATCTAATATTTTCGATAATATAGGCATACTTAATAGGAGCCATTATGGGTTTGTTTGAGAATAAACGACTACGGGAATTAGAGAAAGAAAACGAAGAACTTCTCTTCAGAATTAACAGCATTTCTGAAAAAGAAGATAATGTTCGCAATCTTAATGATGTCTTGAAAAAGATGCGAATGGAAGTTTCTGATCTGAATGAGCGCAAACTTTCTTTATCCGGTGAAATTGAATCACTACGCGAACAAAAACGACAAACAAAAGCAGATATGGAAGGATTAAACAAAGAAATCCTTAACCTTCGTCATTTAAAGTTAGAAGAACAAAACACACTTCTTGATTACTCCTCACGAATAGACCAAATTAAAAACCAGATTAGTAATGATGAAAACCTAAAAGATTTTGATTTAGGATTTGATGGTGAATTAATAAAAAATAAAAACGTAGAAATTGAGGCATTAAACAGAGAGTATGATGAACTGAATGATAAGGTATTTGCTGCTGAAGAAAAAATAGATGAACTTAATTCTCTTGAAGATGAATTAAATGAGAGAATAAATGAAAAGAAAAAAGAACTTGAATCACTCAACAACGATAAACTTAATAGATCTTACAAAGAAGCCTACGATGTTGAAGATAAGATTAGCGAATTGACTGATGAACAACACAGAATTCTTAATGAAATCCACGAAAAAGAAATTGAAATTACAGAGTTAAATAAAAAACTCTTTAGTCTTAAAGAAAAAGAAAATAATTCTGTTAGTTTAATTAAGGAGCTTGATGAAGAAGTAAAAGAAAAGAAAAAGCAAGCGGAATATCTTGGATCAAAAATTTCTAATCTTTACGAAGAAGAGGAAACACGCAAAAAGCAAATTCGTGAATTAGTTAGACAGGCTGATGAGCAAAAACAAAAAGTTGAAGCATTACAATCAAGAATTAGTAATCTGGAAGAAGAAGAACATAAGAAGTCATCATTGATATCAAAAGTATTTGATCAGTTAAAGTTTAAGGAGAATATCTCTGACGATAAGAAACAGAATCTTGAGGATCTTGATAAAATCGGCAAAGAAAGAATCCATTGGATTGAGGAAATATCCCGTGAAGCAAAAGAACAGGAATTAAGATTAGATGTCATCAAAGAAGAAATAGCTAGATTATCTGAGGAAGAAGACGCAAGAACTAACAAGCTTAATGAAATTAATGAACGCATTCAGACTAATGAGACTCAGCTTGATCACAAACGATTGCGATTTAGAGAGCTTGAGTTAATGGAACAGGAGAAGATTGAAAAGATTGATATACTTTCCAATGATTTAAGTTTACAAGAAGCCAAATCAGATGAGTTGAGAAATGAGTTGGCCTTTTTAGTTGATGAAATTGAAAATAAAAAATCTGCGGTAATAGAATTATCTGATCAAATTAAAAGTGATGAAGCTTATCATCAGGAAAAATCTTTACAAAACAAAACCCTATCTGCTGATGAACATAATAAGCTTGCCAGAATAGAAGAGCTTAATAACGAGATCGATGAAAAAGAACAGAAAGCGGAACATATTAGAATAAGCTTAGCTCGGCTTACCGAAGAAGAGGAACAGAAAAGAGAAACGTTAAGTAAATTATCTGAACAACTGATTGCAAACGAGTTCTTGCTAAATCAACAGATTATTCCTGCAAAATCAGAATTAGAGAAAATTACAAATGAACTTAATTATAAGAGCGAAAGATTAACCGAACTTACAGCTCAATTACAGGATGAAGAATTACTTTTAGAAAAGAAAAGGAATCTAATAGACGAACTTGATTCTAAGGAAAAAGCCTATACTGAAAAATTGAGTAAGCTAAGTGAAGATATTCTTGCTCAGGAAGAGAAGTGTAAATCAATTAAGTCAGCCATTGTTGAACTGAGTGAAGAGGAAGATCAAAAGCAATATAAAGTTAACGAATTATCATCAGCAGTAATAAAAAACCAGCAGTTACTTGATGAAAAGATCAGTAGAATTTTTGCACTGGAAAATGATGAAGAGGAAGTTAAAGCTAGTATTGAAAATCTTTCAGTAAAACTTAAAGAAGAAGAAGCAAAATCTGAAATATTAAAAAACGAAGTTCAGAAACTTACAGAGGAGAACATTCAGAAAAAGATTAAACTGGAAGAAATTAGTGCCGAGATAGATGAAAAAACTGCTGGAGTTGCAAATAGAATTATAGAACTTGAGAACAAAGAGAATGAAAAAAGATTTGCTTTAGAAGAATTAACAAATCAAATAGAGCTTCAAAATACTGAAGCAGAAAAAATACGCATTATAATTTCAGAACTAAATCAAGCTGAAAAAAGTACACGATTGAAGATTGATGAACTTGCAGAACAAATCAAGGAAAAAGTTGATCGTCTTAATCAGATAGAAAATAGTTTTACTGCTCGTGAAAACGAATCTCAGCTTTTAGAAACTCAAATGGCTGAAAAACTGATGGAAATGAATGAAACAAATGCCCGTCAGCAAAAAATATTTGAGACTATTGAAAACAAACAGAAAGAACTTTTTGCTACCGAAGAATCATTAAGCATAAAAACTAAAAGACTGGCAAAACTTAGTGTAGAAGTAACTGAAATAGAAAATAGGCATAAAGAACTATCTGATGAAACAAGGAGATTAGAAGATCTTAAAAATGAATTACACAAGCGTAATATACTTGAACAGGATTCTTTTGATAAACTGAATAAAGACAAGGAGAAAATAAAAGAAATACTTCCATTGTTAGAACAGCGACGAGAAGAAATTGAAAAAGGCAATATTGATCTTGAAAATAGATTTACTAAGATGTTTCAACGATTTAATTCTGAGATGAATGAGATAACTAAGAAGCGATCTGTTATCGATCAGATTGTTCAGAAAAAAGAAAAAGATCTTGAAGAAAAAGATCATCTGTTGTTTGAAAAATTAAATGCAATTGAAGAAAGTGATCGTTTGTTAAGTATGCGACAGGCTGAGATTGATTCTTTCGAACAATTGTTAAATTCCTTTAATGAAAAGAAAGAACAACTTAGAAATGAATTATTAAAACTTGATGAACAAATTGTAGCAAAGAAAAACTCTAATGATGATATGAAACTGGAAGCGGAATTGATATTAAAGAAAAGAACTTCAGTTGAACAGAGCTTGCAGGAGTTGATCAGCACTATGAACCAGAAATTTGTTGAAGCTAAGGAAAAAAGATCAAAGACCGAAAAAGAAGTTAGGGCTTATGAAGAAAAAGTTGATGAACTAAACCATAAGATTTCTGATTCAATGGATGAGCTTGTTGAATTGCAATCAGCAATAAGTATGATAAAAGTTGAACATGAAGAACACCGCGGTAATATTGTTAAACTAGCATCCATGAAAAAGAAATTGCAGGAAGAAATTGCAAAGAGCCAAAGAGTGCTTCAACGTTATCAGAAAATAAGAGAAAAATTGAAAATTGAACAATCAATTCTGAAGAACAGACAGGATTCTATTGCCAGAAAAATTTCTATTGATGACTCCACAGAAATAAATGAAAATCAACAAGAACAGGAAACAACAAGATTGTTTAAAATTTAATTAAATTAGATTCAAGATTTCGAGGGATCATTTAATGATCCCTTTTTTTATGTAAACAAATAATATTAAAAACATAATATGTCATCAGTAAAATTAAAAAAGGGTCGCGATAAGTCTTTTAACCGAAAACATCCTTGGATCTTTTCCGGTGCAATTGATTCTATAAAAGATATAAACACAAATGGAGAAACCGTTGAGATTTTTTCCGGCGACGGAAAATTTTTAGGATACGGGTCTTATTCGTTACATTCGCAAATCTCAGTTCGCGTCTTGTCTTTCAATCCCGAAGATCAAATTGATAAAGATTTTATTCAAAAGAAAATTGAAACTGCAGCACAATTTCGAACGCAAATTATTAATCTCGAAACCACAAATGCTTATCGAGTTATTAATGCTGAAAGTGATTCTTTACCTGGACTTGTTGTTGATAAATATGGTGATTTTCTCGTATGCCAGTTTTTATCCGCCGGTGCTGAGTTTTGGAAAAAAGAAACAATCGAAATTCTTTTGAACATTTTTAATCCAACCGGCATATTTGAAAGATCCGACGTTGAAGTAAGAGAAAAAGAAGGTTTGCAGCAATTCAAAGGAATTCTTTATGGTAAAGATCCAGAAGAACTTATAGAAATTATTGAGAATGGTAATAAATTTTTTGTTGATATTAACCTTGGACACAAAACAGGATTTTATCTTGATCAGAGAGACAATAGAAAACTTTTAGAAACTTTTTCTTCGGAAAGTGAAATACTAAACTGCTTCTCTTACACAGGCGGATTTTCCGTTTATGCAATCAAAGCAGGGGCAAGTAAAGTTGTTAATTTAGATTCATCCTTAGAAGCGCTTTCTCTCGCTGAAACAAACCTTACTCTGAATGGAATTGCTTCTTCAAAGTATGAAAATGTTCAAGATGATGTTTTTAAGTACTTAAGAAAATTAAGAGACACTAATAAGCAATTTGATGTTATTATTCTTGATCCGCCAAAGTTTGCGGAATCGGTTAGCCAAATTGAAAAAGCTAGTAGAGGATATAAAGACATTAATCTTTTGGCATTAAAACTTTTAAAGAAAAACGGAGTTTTATTTACTTTCTCATGTTCAGGTCATATTGTGCCTGAATTATTTAATAAAATTATTGCAGATGCCGCAACAGATGCCGGTAGAGAGGTTCATATCTTAAAATACTTAACTCAATCTCCAGATCACGCAATGTTGACAAGTTTTCCTGAAGGACTTTACCTAAAGGGCTTGGTCTGTAAAGTAAATTAATGGTTTCCTTACTATTTTAGTTTAAATACAATTGGAATAACCATTCTAACTTTAACCGGTTTTCCTCTTTGCAAACCAGGTGTAAACTTGGCTTGCTTCACCGCATTTAATGCTATCAAATCAAGTTCGGGAAACAAACTTTTTATAACCTCGGATTCAACTACATCTCCTTGTTTATCAACAAGAATACCAATAATTACCTTACCTTGGATGTCAAGCCTTTTTGCAATATCGGTGTAGTGAATGTTTTTATTTATACTCTCGAGTCCGCCTATTATTGTTGGCATCTCTTCAACAGCAACAAAAATTATTTCTTCTTCAACTATTCGATTGTTTGTTTTATCTCTATCTGGAGGAGCTACAACAAAATCGTTTTCATTTAAATCATTGTCTATAAATTCAGGTTCATCAAGAATATCTTCTGTTGCAATCTCTGGAGTTTGTGGCCGAGGGGGTATGGGTGGTTTTAGATTTTGTTCTGAATTCGGAATATCCAAAACAGTAATAATAATTCCTCCGTCATTTTTTAAAGGAGGATTTTTTGTTACATCCGGTGAAAATTTAAATGCTGCAATCAACATTGTGAGAACTATAATCATACTGATTTGAAAGTACTTTTTGTAGTGAATATTCAAATCAGCTTTTTTTGTCTTTAAGATTGCCATGAACATTCCTCCTAATATATTTTAAGAACTAATGATTTGGTTTTTATACATTAAGCGAAAGTATTTTGTTCCGATTAATTTTAATAATCATTATAAACCTAGGTTTCGATTGATCACTTGATAATAATTTTAAATGTTTTTACTAATCATTTGAATATCATTCAAGACATAAAAATCTATTAGGAAATAAAAAACCAAACAATTAAATTTTATTTAAGATTTATCTGAAATATTGAAATACAGTTCAAATTCCATAATTAATTACTAATCATTCCAGGAGGAAAAAATGAAAAAACTATCAGTTCTTGCAGTCGTTTTATTCTTTGTTGCTTTTTCAGCAATAGTATCTGCTCAAACACAAAGTGGCCAATGGTCAACCAAAGCTGGTGATTCTGGTTATAACTTAGATACAAATACTGGTGAGAGAGCAATGACAATTGAAGTAGCTTTTAAAAACCCTTATGAAGTAAAACCTAAAGTTATGCTTTCTGTTACGCAGATTGATGCAGATAAAGGATTTAACAACAGATATAATGTTGAGGTTCTTTCCGTTTCAAGAGACGGGTTTACAGTTAAAATTCGTACTTGGGCAGATTCAAAAGTTTATAGCATAAGTGGTTATTGGCTAGCTTATACAGAATAATTATTTCTGTTAGTCTTTTTATATGCCATATCTAAAAAAAGATATGGCATTTTTTATGGTTATTTGATTAGATTATTTTGATTTATAGATAAGGAATAATAAAATGAATTTTAAGAGTATAAGTGTTTTAAGCTTGTTAGCAATTTTTATTATAGTCAGTATTCAAAATGTCGAAGTTATTCCTATTCACTTTTTGTTTTGGAAAGCAGAAATTTCAAAACTACTTTTGTTAATAATTATACTTGTTATTGGAATATTGGTGGGGATGATTATGCCAGGATTTTTTAACAAATCTAAAAAAGAAGAACAAATAAAAGTAAAATAAAAAGGGTATGAAACCCTTTTTATTTTAAGAATAAATTAGATCTTTAATTTTTCAGTTTCTATCTTTTTCTTCGTAGAAACACCTATTAAACTATATGCAGGACAAAAATTTAAAAACCCAGTTATAATTGGAACTATACCAACAATTCCCCACCAGCTTTTAAAATAAAATCCAAGAGCTAGAATAATAACGCCAAGAATAAAACGAATAATACGATCTGCACTTCCAACATTTGCTTTCATTATGATCTCCTTTAGATTAATAAAATAAGTAAATAAATTTCTGTTATAAACATATAGTTATTAGATGCAGAAGTATGTGACATTGTCACAAAGAATTAAACTTTTTTTAATTTTGCATTCAGGGAAGGATAATCAATGATCTTTATGGATCCTCTCGAAAGAATAAGAATCCCTTCTTCTTCAAAGTCTTTTAGTAATCTGCTAACTACTTCTCTGGAAGTGCCAATATCACCAGCAATAAGTTGATGTGTTGTTTTAATTTCATCTTTGTTTACATTAGTAATATTGATAAGATGTTGTGCTAGACGAATATCAACATTTCTGAACGCAATTTCTTCTACAACCGAAATGATTGCGGATAATCGTTCGGAAAGCAGGTTAAAAACATAATTACGCCAGAAATCATATTTACCAACCCATTCTAAAAATAATGGTGACGGTATACTAATAACCCCAACAGCTTCTTCACTAAACGATATAGCTGGAAATTTTTTATTACTTAAAATGCAAGATGCTGTGAGAATGCAAGATTGTCCTTTTTCTAAACGATATAACGTAATTTCTCTGCCATTTTCAGCTGTTTTGTAAACTTTAATCTTTCCGGATAAAACAAAGGAAAAAAATTGACAACTATCGCCTTCCATTGTAATGAATTGATTTTTGGGAATCAGAGAAAAAATACCGAATCTTTGAAGCTCCCTAATACCAGCTTGCTCAATACCTTTTAGGAATGACAGAGCATCAAGAATTTCATCTTCATTTACTTTTCGTTTGTTCAATAATATGCTTTCTCTTTAATCTTTCCTCGGTTGCCGGTTCTATATGGATAAGAACATCTGAAATATTTTGAAAAGAATCTACAAGTTTATCTTTAACCTCATGAGATATTTCATGTCCTTTATGAACAGAAATATTGCCATCAACAATAACATGCATATCTATATAATATTGAAAACCCATTTTTCTAGCAAAACATTTATCTATAGCCACAACACCATTAACCATAAGAGAAGCTTCAACAACTTTTCTTATTATTTCTGGTGAAGGAGCAGCATCCATAATTTCAAATAATGCAGGTCTAAATAATCTAAAGGCGTTATAAATTATAATAGCCGAAGCACAAAGAGCGGCATAATCATCTGCTTGCTCGTATCCCGAGCCTCCAATAAGAGCAATAGCAATGCCAATAAATGCAGCCCCAGAAGTAATTGCATCGCTCCTATGATGCCATGCATCATTTTTTACCGCGACACTATCGACAGAATTTCCAACTTTAATTATAAATCTAAAAAGAAATTCTTTTGTAATTACCACAGCAACCAAGACAATCAAAGTAAATGGTGCCGGGGCATGATGCGGTGTAATTATTTCGTGTAAGCTTTGAATAATAATAACAATTGCCGCGATAAATAAAGCAGCAGAAACAATTATACCTGCGAATGGTTCTGCTTTTCCGTGTCCATACGGATGTGTTTCATCGGCGGGCCGTCTTGCAATTTTTAATCCTGTCAAAACAATTATAGAAGTAAAAACATCAGAAGCTGATTCAATAGCATCGGCAATTAATGCATATGAGTTTCCCATTACACCGGCAATTGCTTTTATAGTTGCAAGCACTATACTGGTAATTATTCCAATTATAGTTGTATGGATTCCCTGTTCTGCCAGATCAGCAACTATTTTGTTTTTCTTTGTCTTATCCAAAAAGATACTTGCATCTTAAAAAATTAATCTATTTCAAAAACCGCAATAAAAATAAAACTTAACTAAATAACATTGTAAAGAAAATATTGAAATTAACTTGATCTAACTGATTTCCATAATTCTGATTTAAATTAACACACGGGTTTAAATTTAACACCAAATGGCATCTATATAAACGGAAAAAGTATTTTTAACCACAGCTATGCGTAAGCTATCTGGGTTCCCAAGCTGTCCCTTCACAAGGAATAAAATTATCCGTTGGATGCTTATCATATTTCGTACAGAGTACTGCAGATTCGTTAAAGTGTTTGCAGCTTGAGCATAAGCTATTTGTAATAATATTTTTATTGTCTTCAATAAATTTTTTGTAAGATAGGTATGCCGGATGAAAAACAAAGAAATAGATTGCAAGAACACTGATTATCCAAAAAAACTTTTCACCAAACAAGTCTTTACCAAACCAAAGTGAAAGAAGAATCAGCACAAACCGAATTAATGTTTTATAAACTATCTCACCCAATATAAATCCTTATTATATTATTAACCTTAATGTACATTATTAGTGCATAAGTTGACGTTAAAATCGAGTTAAAACCACTAAAACTTGCTGTTTTTGGTAATATGTGTTATTATTACCACTAGTTCTTTAAAATTGTTTAAAATAAACAAAGCCACCAAAGTGGCTTTGTTTATCGTGAGCGCGGGTGGGCTCGAACCACCGACCCTCTGCTTAAAAGGCAGATGCTCTACCCCTGAGCTACGCGCCCGAAAACTTGAACAACAAATATAATTAATGTGCATTTTTAATCCAAACTAACAGATTTTTTTTACCGGTGGGAAATGACAGAAAGTTCAAAAAATTCCAAAATTCTTGTATGTGACGACGACGAAACCCTTTGTTATTTGCTCAAAGAGCAACTATTAGAAGAGGGTTTTACAGTTGATGCTGTTTATGATGGCAAATATGCTATCGAAGCCATTAAAGCAAAAAACTATGATATTTTACTTCTAGATCTGAATATGCGTGAAGTTCAGGGAGAAGAAGTCTTAAAATTCATAAATGATTCTGGATATAACATTCAGGTAATAATTCTTTCCGCGCAATCTGATATGAAGAAAGCCATTCAATGTATAAAGAATGGCGCCTATGACTATATTAATAAACCGTATGAGTTTGAAGAACTAGTAATAACTGTAAACAGAGCAATAGAGCATAGAAATTTATTAGTTACAACCGTCCTTCTGTCTAAAGAGATAAGCAAAAAGCATTCTGAAAAAATTATTGGAGATAGTAAATCACTTCACAGAGTTCTTAATCTTGCAAATAAAGCCGCTCAATCAGATTCTAATGTTTTAGTTGAGGGTGAAACAGGAACAGGTAAGGAACTTTTTGCCGAGTACATTCATAAACAATCCGCAAGAAAAGATAAACCATTCGTAGTCGTTAATTGCGCTTCACTCCCTGATCAGTTGATCGAAAGTGAATTATTTGGACATGAAAAAGGAGCATTTACTGATGCAAAATCTACCAAGCAAGGCTTAGTTGAAATTGCCCATGGCGGAACTCTGTTTTTAGATGAAATTGGTGAATTGAGTTTGACGTTACAACCAAAATTATTGAGGTTTTTAGAGAATGGTGAGTATAGAAGAATTGGCGGTGTTACAAATTTAAATTCAAACGTAAGGGTTATTGGTGCAACGAACAGAAACCTTCTTGATGAGGCAGAAGCAAAAAATTTCCGAAAAGACCTGCTATTCAGATTAAATGTAATTACTTTAACTATTCCACCGCTAAGAGATCGCAGAGAAGATATTATAATTCTCGCGAATTTTTTTCTTGGTTCAAAATCCCCTGTCAGATCACCCAAAAGATTATCTGTGGAAGCCGCACAGATGTTGGAAGAATATGATTTTACTGGTAATGTTAGAGAGTTGGAGCATATTATCGAGCGAGCTATCATCTTTGCTGAAGGTGATTATATAAGTCCCGAAGATTTAAATTTGCCAAATGCTGCCGTTTATAAAAACATTTCTTCAAGAGGTCTTGTAGATATACCTTCAGAAATATTGAGCATGGAAGATCTTGAAAAATGGCATATAGCAAAAGTACTTGATGCTAACCGATGGGACAGAACAGTTACCGCTAATCAATTAGGTATAAGCCCAAAGACGCTTTATACAAAGATCAAGAAGTACGAACTTAAACAAGATTAGATATTGAATGTCTGATGAATTAATCAGAAAATATAAATCAAAAGAGCTTCTTGAATTACAAACAACCTCTGTTGCTCTTGCAGACAAAACGTTTAGAATTTTTTGGTTCAATAAGAGTTTTAAAAAAGATATTGGAACCGGAAAAATAAAAGGCGCTTCTCTCAAATCTCTTTTCAATATAAACACGCCTGATGAAAAAATATTATTCGGACCTGCCAAATCCTTTGTAATTCCGCTCGCAGATCAAAATAAAAACATCATAATTACTCCACTGTTTTCACAATCAGGAAAAGATGTTGAAGCATATTTTATTGAGATGCTTCCGTTAGTAGACTCTGACTTTCAGCAGAATGCAGAGAAAGAGAAACTAAGAAGAAACTTGGTTTTTCAAAACGAGTTGCAAAGTATTCTTGTTTTGCTAGTTAAAGAGAAATCAGTAGCCAATATAGCTGAAGAAATTCTTATAAGGTGCATAGATGTTACTAATAGTGATTTTGGCGTAATTGTATTCCATCAAGGCGATGATGTTAAAGACTTTTTGTATACTGATAACTCCAACCTTATAAATGACAAAAGTGAAGTTGAAAAAAGCATAAAGTTTAACTCTTCTTTTATTAATAAATGGCTCGATCTAAACAAAAGACCATTGCTTGCACTAAACCACCACAACAATATTGGTTATGGTTTAACACAAGTATTTAACTGCGAGTCTCTTTGCATTTCTCCTTGTTATTTTGATAATATATTGCACGCAAAAATACTTGTTGGGAAAAAATCAGGAACATTTTCTTCTTTAGATATTAGTGATATTGAACAATTTTCTATCTTGCTTTCATTTGCTATTAGCAATATTGAAACAAGAGATTTAAATGCTGCATTAGAATCAAGATTACTTCAGGCTCAGAAACTTGAAACGATCGGAAAATTGAGCAGTGGTATGGCTCACGATTTTAATAATTTGCTTTCCAGCATTTTTGGCAGTCTTCATTTATTACGTAGTCGTGTACCAGACTCTGAAAATGTAGTTAGACTTATAGATAATATTGAAAATTGTTCTGTGAGAGCAAGAGATCTTACAAAGGGACTTCTTTCGTTTGGGAAACCTACGGCCAAAAGAAAGGAAATTGTAATGCCTAATTTCCTTTTAAATGAAATTTCCAAAGTTGTTACACAAACATTCCCATCGAATATAACTCTTGAAGAAAAAGTTGAAGATGGACTTCATAGTATATTAGGTAACGGAACTGAGATATATCAAATACTTTTAAACTTATGTGTAAATGCAAAAGAGTCAATCGAGGGAAAGGGAAAAATAGTTTTAGGTGCATCAAATATTTTAGTTGAAGATAATAATTTGATGAACTTTCCGCTTTTAGATAGAGGAAAGTATGTTAAATTTTTAGTGAGTGATACAGGCAGCGGAATTGAAGAGGAACATTTATCCAAGATTTTCGATCCATATTTTTCTACCAAACAAAAAGATACTGGTTCTGGATTAGGTCTATACGTCACATATGGAATCATTAAAGCTCACAAGGGACATATTGATGTTACCAGCCGCAAGGGAATTGGAACTACCTTCGAAGTGTATCTTCCTGTATTTGAACCACAGAAAGCCGCAAAGCCCAAAGAAACAGATAAAATGATTATGTTGGCCGATGATGAGGAAATGCTGAGTGAGTTACTTGCAGAAATGCTTGAATCAAGTGGATATTACGTGATAAAAGTTAAATCGGGAGAAGAGGTTATTACAGTACTTACTGAAGAGTTAAAAGTTGATTTACTGATTATTGATTATAATATGCCCATTATGAATGGATTAGATTGTATAGCTAAAATTAGAAGTTTAAATTTTAATCTACCTGTAATTTTATCTTCGGGTAGTTTAAGGTTTGAAGATGAAGATTTGAAACGCTATAAGGTCAACAGCAAGATTATGAAACCTTATGAGTTTGATACAATGTTAGATACAATAAAACAGTTAATCTAGTTTTTTATTTTGCTCATCCGGCTCATCCTCAACTTTTATCATTTTTATGTTTGATGTGTATTCGGATAATACTGGATCCTTTATCGCATTAAGCTGGTTAAGTACATCTGTAATTTCTTTTACTGCAAGATCAATATACTTCACCCTTTTTAATATTCCCTCTTTCGAAATTTCATCCCTGCTTAACTCTCTTTTAATTGCGGCCGAAGAAAGGCTGAGTAAAGTTAAGGGCTGTTTTATTTTGTGATTAGCTGTTACAACTGTAGCAATATAAGTGTCTCTTTTCTCTGATGAGAGCAATAATTTGTGCGCCTCCGAAAGTTTGAGAGCAGATTTAACCCTTGCAAGTAATTCAATTCGATTAAAAGGCTTCTTTATATAATCATATGCGCCTGCTTCCAAACCCTCCTTCGTATCCTCCGCTCCAGATTTTGCAGTAACTAAAATAATTGGAATGTCTTTCGTTGTTGGTTCGTTAACCAGTATCTTACAAACTTCTAGGCCGGTTATATCGGGCATCATCACATCGAGCAGTATCAAATCCGGTAATTCGTTTTTTGCTTTATCAATTCCTGTGTATCCATCATATGCTGTAAGTACTTCAAAACCTTCATGTTCTAATCTATCCTGAAGCATAAAAACATTTTCAGGCAAATCATCTATTACTAAGATTTTCTTCATATTATTTTAACTTTATCCTTGAAAATAATTGGGCTATTTTACTAGAAATAATTGTTGAGTTTACAGGTTTTGGAATGTAATCATTAAAACCATGTTTTAGAATAATTTCTTTATCTCCGACCATTGCCTTTGCAGTAACGGCATAAATTGGTATACTGGTTAAATCGGTGTTACTTCTTATATTTTTTAAAGTCTGAAATCCATCCATCTCGGGCATCATGATATCCAGCATAATTAAGTCAGGTCTAATGTTCTCTAAAATTTTCAGGCATTCCATACCACTTTTTGCTAAATGTGTTTTACATCCGGTGGCTTGCACCATCTCATTGAGTGTAAATAATGTATCGGGATCGTCATCAACAATTAAGACTTCACCGAAAAAATCGCCAATAGATTCTTCTTCCACTAATAAATTTGAATTGCTGGAAGGCTCCGAATCATCATTTGTAAAAAACTCATCAACTTCCTGCATTTTAATTCGGTCCCTAACAGTTTTTAATACATCAAGTGGATGCCCTTTTGATTTTACTGTAATATCCTCAACGATTTCGTGTAAGGAAATATGTTCTTCTTCAGAAAGATTTTTAGCAGTGCTAATGATTATTGGAATATGTTTTGTCTTGCTATTAGATTTAAGCTTATGTGACAAGGTTATACCATCAAGTTTTGGCATCATTAAATCAAGTATGATAAGATCAGGCTGCACTTCTGCAATTTTATTGAATGCAAATTCACTATCCTGAATATATTCAATGGTGATGTTATCAGCCTTAAATTCATTTTTGAATTTTTCAAATTCTAATTCATCATCATCAACAATTACAATTTTCTGAATGCGCTTTTTTGCTAGTGATTCAAGCTTGCTGAATGCGGTTAAAAGTTTTTCGGCGGATATCGGTTTTACAAAATACTCAAATGCACCAAGTCCGTATCCAAGATTTTTATCACCAATTATCGAAATAAGTATTACAGGAATATCTTTTGTTGAAAAATTTTCTTTTAACTCCTTTAGTATGCTCCAGCCATCTTTGTTTGGTAATAGTAAATCTAGAGTTATGGCAAATGGCTGCTTAGAAATGGCCAACTTGATTCCAGTTTCTCCATTTTCCGCAAAAATAACTTCATAGCCTTTTGAAATAAGATATTGTCCAATAGTATATCTTACCTCCGGATCATCATCGATAACAAGTACCGGATTTTTTATATTTTTTCTTAGCACCTCAACATTAACAGGCATAACTTCTGTTTTTCTTTTTTCCTGTTCATATTTTACCGGTATTGTAAAAGAGAAAACGGATCCTTCACCTTCGATACTTGCAACCCATATTTTACCGCCAAGTAAATCTAGAATTTTTTTTGAAATTGCCAGACCTAAACCAGTTCCACTATATTTTCTTGTTGTGGTACCATCAATTTGTCTAAATTCTTCAAAAATTATTTTCCTATCTTCATCTGAAATTCCAATTCCCGTGTCACTAATAGAGAATAGCAACATTTTTTCCTGATTGAAGGAAACTGATAATTCAATTTTGCCTTTTTGAGTAAATTTTATAGCGTTGCCAATAAGATTTATTAGTACCTGGGTAACACGTCCACGATCAGTATTAATAATAAAACGTGTATTACAATTTCTTTTTACATTAAAAGAAAGTCCTTTTTCTAAGGCAAGCGGAGTCGCCGTGTTTGAAACTTCTTCAATAATCTCTTCAAGTAATAGATCTTCTTCCCGAATCTCCATTTTACCGGCTTCAATCTTTGACAGATCAAGAATATCGTTTATTAAGCTCATCAATCTCTTACCGCTTTTCAAAACCACTTCAAGTCGCTCACGATTTTTCCCGCTCATCTGTGCTTTATCAAGGATTAATTCTGTGAGACCTAAAATCGAATTCATTGGTGTTCGAAGTTCGTGAGACATACTTGCAAGAAATTGAGATTTAAGTCGAGTTGAGTCTTCAGCTTTTTCTTTCTGAATTGCCAATTCTTCGGCTTTGGTTTTAAGTTGGGTACTTAATTCCAGCAGAGTATCATTTTGCTTCTTAATCTGAATGTTTTGTTTTTGGTATTCTTCATTAAGAAGTTTTAATTCATTAACAAAATTTTCTAATTGAACAACTGCTTTTGCATTTGTTAATCCAATTGCTAATTGTTCTTTTATCTTTTCTAGATAGTCTTTAGCATCTACATTTGGTTTGCCTATAGAAGCAAGTTCTAGAATTGCAATAACTTTATTGTTATTTATTACTGGAAGCAATAAAAGGTAACTAATTTTTAAATCCAACGTGCCTGTTTGCACTGTAGATAAAGAACTTTCAGAAGATATTTCAATTGATTTCTTAGTTTCGATTATTTTTTTATAAAATTCGTTTCTTTCACGGTTAGGATTTGTGCTGTTCAATCCATATGAACAAATTAGACTGACCTCATCTTCATCAATGGAATAAAGTGCACCAACTAAAAAACCGCAAGTATCAATTATTTTTTTTAATGCTGCATTTGATATTTCAGATAAAGATGCATTTTGATTAATTAGTGTAATAAAATCAGAATACTCGCTTTTCGCTCGTTGGTTCTTTTTAAGTTCATCAAGCATTGTATTAAAAGCTTTGCCAAGATTTCCAATTTCATCATTACTGTTAACATTAATTCGTGTATCAAAATTACCAATACTAGTCTGAGCTGTTGCATGATTTAAATCTGAAATTCTAGATCTAAGCTTATGAGTTAGCACATAGCTAAGTATTAGAGCTAAAATAATTCCTACAATACCGATCAAGATTAAAATATTTCTAAGTGTTTCACGTAAATCAGTAGCGTCGCTGTGAGATCTAAAAAAAACAAACCCTAAATCATTACCATAAATTGATAACTTATCTATTTTATATGATGTTGCAATAATATCAGATGTTTCGCTATCACCAACAAACACCTCTAAATCATTTTTCTGTTTTAAATAATTGTATGCTTTACTTAATAAAAAAGTATGCTGATAATTTAAATTTGAATTGGATACTTCTGCTGTAAAATTATCCCAAACCAGAGCTATGTCAGAACCAATCCTTTGAGAAAAGTCATCAAGGGTGTTGTTAGTTATTATTTTTCCATAATAACAAATTCTGTCAGAAGAAATTTTTCTTACATTAATAATTGCGTAAGGATTAAACTCAACAAATTCATTGATAGTAAAGTTTTGTTTTGGTATCTGTACGAAACTCTTTGAGGACAGTCTAATTATCTTAGTTGAATCTGTAGTATTTGCTTCAAGATAAAAATCATTATAGCTTGCTGTGAGTAATGGTCTTTCGAAAAAGATTTCAGGTGTATTGTTAAGCAATGTCCAGAATTCTTCATCGATGCCATCAATAAATGATCGATAGGTAAATATGAAATTTCTAGAGGAGCTTATTATAATTTTAGATTGTTGGGTAGTTAAAGTGTTATACATTATTGAGTAAAAAGCAATTGCTGAACTACCAAGCACAATTGCTACTATGAGCAGGTTAACAAGAATTATTCGGTGGTTTATTTTCATTAATCATCATTCTCTTTGCAGAACTTTCGTAATTGTTATCAGAAGCTCATCAAAGTCATACGGTTTACTTATAAAATCTGTGGCACCCATTTTGGCAGAATCAATTGCACTTTTTACATCAGCATAGGCTGTTAATACAATAACCTTAGCTTTTATTTGATTTTGCTCGATTGCTTTAAGAACATCAAATCCATCCATCGCCGGCATTTTTAGATCGAGCAAAATCAAATCTACAGGATTGTTTTTCAGGAAATCCATTGCTTCAAATCCACTATTTACAAAATTGGAGTTGTATCCAACTTCTTCCAGCTCTTCTTTAAGAACAGTACAAAGATTTAGATCATCATCAACAATTAGAATTGATTCCATCGGGCTATTCTTCTTCATTAAATTGTGAGCTTTTAGATTCTAACTGATAATATTTTACTCTCTCGTTCTGATTAGAAAGTTCAGAATTAAGAGGATTCTTGATTGGATTTTCTAATCTTTCCTTTAGCGTAGGAAGAAGTTCTGTTTTTAATAAAATAACTAGTTCTTTTTTTCTGATTACCGTCTGATCTGATCCTGTAAGATATCTGATTCCAAATACCCACCAAGGTAAATCTTTTAGAAAAGGTATTCCGTTTCTTGAAATAACTTCTTCATTTACAAATAGGCCACCCAAGATGGTTTCTTCACCATTTAACATCAAAACTTGTGTTGAGGCATTTGTCTTTTTAATTTCAGTCGTTTCATCATTAAGTATAAAAGAACTTCTTTCAACCATTATACTTAAAAGAACATAATCAACCCCATTCTCTTTATAAACGTGCGGAGTAACTTCGATTATGGTTCCGGTCGGGAAGAATTTCTCAACGGTGTTACCAGCAAAGTCCCTAGTTCTAACTGAAAAATCAGATCCAACCTGAATTCTACCTAATTTTTTATCCCTAACAACAATATTTGGAGATGATATTATTTCTCCTAAACCTTCATTCTCAAAAAATCTAAACATGGCAGTTGCTTGTCCATAAAAGTCACCAAGTTTAAAATCTCCAGCACCAGTTAGATTAAATTGGGAAGGATTTGCTTGTACTTCTGCTGTTGATTGAGTCTGAGTAATAAGTTCAGTACCTATATCCATTCCGTTTTGCGAAAGTAAAAATTTCCAATCAATTCCTCTTTCTTTTGTTTCGGCAACATCAACTTCGAAGAATACAGCGGAGATCTTAACTTCTCTTGAGTCAATAGAGGCATAAATGTCTTCTGGTTTAATTTCTTCTTCCCTCACTCTTTTAACAACGATTACATCTTCTTTTTCCTCCATCATAAAGCCACCATATTGAACAATCATAAAGAGGGCTTTGTCGTAAGGCATACTTTCGATTTCAATACCAATCGGGCTATCGGAAACTACAGTTGATACAATTCGTTTTCCTGTTGTGCTCTCACTTACCTTGCTTATCAATGCGATTGCTTCATTAAATGGAAGTGATTGTGAAAGAGTAACTAATTCATCAGGATTATTATAATCTTTAAGTCGTCTTTCCCAATACTTTTGTGGAAAGGCATTCCCGACAAACATAAAAATTAAAAGTAGTGAGTATATAATTGTTTTCATTTTATTTCTCATTTGTTTTCTTTTTTAATTCTGAACGATCTAATTCAAGATCCATTTTTTCAATTATACCGCCTTTATTAAGAATAAAGCTAACTCTACTGTTTTGATAGTCAATCTTTGTAAGATATCCCAGGTAAACTTGTTCACCCTCCCATATCAAATATGTGTTTCCTTTACTGTCAGCTATAAAAGCACCCTCTGGAATTAATGCAAGTAAAGTAGCACCCTGTACGTCAAGTAACTCATCAATATTTGGTGGTATTTCATTTCTTATTAATGGATAAAAGGCATCGTATAATGTTGGGGCACCTAGACTATTTTCAACAAATGTAGCTGGAGCGAAACGATTATCAGTTGAAAAATAAGCTTTTGCATTTAGGGTAAAACTAACAAGATAGACAGGGATATCTGCTTCCTTCGTTTGAACTAGATTACCTAAACTAATACTTGTAACTTTTTTTAATTCTTTGCTGTGTTCTATTGCAAAGATTAAGTTGTAAACTTCATTGAAGTAGCCAAATCCAGTAAGCTTATATTCATGATAGAAAAATTCTTTTTCCTGTTTCTGTTCAAGAAATTCAATATTCACCTGGGCTTTATCTGAAAATCCATTAGTAATATTATTAACAAAATTATAAAATTTAATGGATGACAAATTTTGAGGTATATTAAATTCCCGATTAGCAAGAATTGAATCTAGACGATTGGATTCCACCAAAAGGCTTTGATATTGTGCCAGTAATTCTTGCGGGTCTAATGCTTTAGCTTGTAATTCTTTTAACTTATCTCTTTTCTCATTCAAATCTTTGCTTTGAACAAAATAAAGATATGATCCTCCTGCAATAAGGATAATAAAAAGAAAAGCCAGCAGTACTAAAGTGCTACGTAATTTTTTATTCATTTTTCTTCTGATATGAAGTAATATCAAATGTTAAATTATATTTATAGGCGTTCTTTTCTCTGAGTGCCTCGTTCATCATACTATTAAGTCTTGCGTCCTGTAAACTGTAAGCCATGTCTGTTGGAGAATACTTTGATAGCGAATATCCTTCAATTTTAATTGTGCTGCTATTATCTCTAACAATATTAGATATCCAGATATTCTGTTTGCTACCACAAAAACTTGCAATATCTCTTAAAACGTTTTTCCAAACACCGGTACCAACAGCTGCGGAATCAAGTATTGCTTGCGTTTGACCAAAGCTGCTAATTTTTCCTTCAATTTCAGCAATCTTGCTTAATGTTTCTTGATTTTGCCTGATGATCAAAGTCTTTTGTTTTATTTCAATGTCTAGTCTTGATAATTCTTTATTATTTTGGAGAACTTTAAGAGTAAATAGAAATGCGGCAATAAATAAAAAAGGAAGAACAGCAAAACTATGCCAGGAAAACTGGAAGAATTTTTGTTCCTCTGCAATATATTTTGGTAATAAATTTATTCCTTTATGCTCTTTTGCTGCTTCATCAAAAAATTCTGTGGCCACAGCAATAGGAACACTATAAGAAGAAAATTTTGTTTTTGTTTCTTCATCAATTTGAGAAAGATCAATATCATCAAATTCTAATCTACTAACATTTGCTTCCGGAAATGTGCCGTAAAAGGAGAGAATTAAATTTTCAGAATCATCTTCACCGCAAACAATAATATTGTCTAAAGAAGTTATTCCTCCATTTTCCATCTCGAGTAAAATCTTAGAGAAATAAACATCATATGTATGAAGATTGGTAGTGCCAATATCGAGAGTGGTTCCAATGTGCTTAAGTTTTCTGCCTTGTAAGAAGATCAGCTTACTGTATTCTTTACCAATGTAAACAATTAAGCTTTGGTCATCAGGGAAGAATTTCTTTCTTTTAGCAACATAGTATGCTAATGCAATATCAGCACTTTTGATTGTTGGAACTTTAAAAAATTTCTTTCCAAAATAACCTGCGATGTTATCAGTAAGATTAACACAAGCAACAGGTCCATCTATAAATGCAGATAATAAAGAACCGTCGGAAAGCTCAATAAAATCAACGCTTTCTTTTTCAACATTTACTCCTTTTGATTGGCGAATATCTGAAAGAATTTCATCAAGCAGCTTTGTGCCTTTTAATTCTCTCTTTCCATCATAAGGATGATAATAAATTGCCGGTTCGGTTAGTGCAGGAATAAACTCCAGTTTATTAAGATTTACTCCCTTGAGAGCCGCACCAATAGAGCTTATACTTGGTGCATCAACATCTCCGGATAGTGAATTTTCTTTAGAATCAACTCCTTCTAATTGGAGTCCTTCACCTTCCAGGTTAAACCCTGCTGTAGGTTGCAAATTAGATCTTGTTGAAACCACATCAACGGATGCAGTGCTAACAATTTTTAATCTGCTGCCATTTTTCTCTTGGCTTACAACAGCAAGTTTGGTGTCATTACCCTCGCAATATATGCAGGCTATTGTTTTCATAATTTAGGCCGCCAGTATTTGCTGAATTCTTGTTTTATTGTTGGCATATGTTATTGCCGTTTCTAATGAAATTTTCTTTGCAAGATACAAACGTTTTAGGTCTTGCTCCATAGTAATCATTCCTTGTGCCCCGCCCTGATTAATCATCATATAAATTTCGCTTGTATTATTGTTTTTAATTGCAGCTCTTACGCTTGGTGTAACAAGCAAAACTTCTTTAGCAAGAACACGTTTTCCATCCAGACTTGGAACAAGTTTTTGAGATACTACAGAAATTAAAACGTCAGCTAATCTGTTTCTAACACGCTCCTGTTCAGCAGGGTCGCACTCAGCAATAATTCTATCTATTGATTCAACTGCTGACGATGTGTGAAGTGTAGAGAAGACTTTATGTCCGGTATCAGTTACTTCTAATGCAGCCATAATAGTGTCTGGATCTCTCATTTCACCGACAACAATAATATCGGGATCCTGACGCAATGATTGAACGATACCTTCTTTGAAAGAAAGAACATCTCGTCCAACTTCACGATGTTTTATCAATGATATATTTGAAGTATGAACATACTCAATAGGTGCCGCTATAATAATAATATGACAAGGATCAATTTTATTATGATGATCTATAATAGAATCCAAAGTGGTAGATTTACCAGAACCCGTTATTCCAGTTATAAGCGACAATCCAAATTTTATATAACCGTGACTTAATGCCCTTACTATATTCGGATGAAAATCCAGAGAAGACATTGGTCTTATGGTTTGATTAATCGCTCTCATATTCATTGCTAAAGTATCAAGATCGAAGTACGCATCAGATCTAAATCTAACATTTGTATTTCTTCTTTCATAAAGGAACGTATAACTAAAATCAAGATTACGCTTCTTAGCAAGTTGTTCTCTTTGACTAACATTAAGAAGATTAATAATTATTACAGCAGATTCATCACTCGTAAACTGAGAAATTTCTTTAACTCGTTCTTTATTTCCATAAATTCGCATCCAAATGTAACCAACGTTTCCGTGTCCGCCAATTTCAATATCGGAAGCTTCTTTCTCAATCATATTAGTAAGAAGCTTATTATAAAACTTTCTAAGTAAAAGTCTTTCGTTTTCTTTTAACTTATCAATGTTCTCAAGAATATAATGAACTCTATCCGGGCCGAAAATTGCCGCCGGAATAGTTTTGCAAAAATTCTCTAATATTTTTTTCTCTTCTGCAATGTTCAATTTAAACCTTTTTAAAAATGTAATGTGCCGCTATATGTTAGATAAAACTATACCAGCTTATTAGAAATAGTTTTTGGTTAAAACTGTAAAATTTATATCGTTTTGATATAAATGTTAAGTAAAAATTACACTTCAGTAAAAAATTTTACGATTCGCTGGTGCTTGCAAGAACTTCTTCAATTGAAGTTAGACCCATCTTGACTTTTTCTAAACCAGCTTCCCTCAGTGTTAATGACCCATCTTTTTTTGCCTGCAATTTTAAACTTTCTTCATCAACGTCACTACCGGCTCTAACTATAAGTTGTCTTAATTCCTTTGTAAAATAAAGGGCTTCGTGTATTGCAAGCCTTCCTTTATATCCCGTTCCATTACATTCATCGCATCCTGCAGCTTCATAAATTGTAAAATTTCTCCACTCTGCAATATTTAATTCTGCGGCTACCATTAGTCCTTCATCAAAATTTACAACTCTTTTTTTACATTTTGGACATAGTCTTCTAACCAACCTCTGTGCCACGATAAGATTAATTGCATACGCAATCAAAAAAGGTTCTATACCCATCTTGAACAATCTTGAAACAGCACTTGGTGCATCATTGGTGTGAAGAGTAGAAAAAGTTAAGTGACCCGTGTTAGCAAGTTTAATTGCAATCTCAGCCGTTTCTTTATCTCTCATTTCACCAACAAGAACAATATCAGGATCATGTCGCAAGATAGATCTGATTGCTTGTTCAAAATTCATTTTGTAACCAATTTTAAGCTGTCTAGCACCTTCAATAACATATTCAACAGGATCTTCAACTGTAAGCACGTTCACTTCGGGTGATATTACCTGGTAAAGTGCTGCAACTAACGTAGTGCTTTTACCGCTTCCTGTTGGTCCAGTTAAGATTACCATACCTTGTGGCTGGTTGATAGCTTTCTCAAAAGATTTTCTTGCAGTACCGGCAAGTCCAAGCTTATCAAGATCCCTGATAACTTTTCTGTCATCAAGAATTCTTATAACAACAGTTTCAAATTTATTCTTAAGTTCCGTTCCAACCATTGGAAGAATTGAAACTCTGAATCTGATAATAATATTATCAATTTCCCTTTGAATAAAACCATCCTGCGCCATCTCTCTTTCAAACCTATCCATTCCCCTTGCGCGATCTTTAACAACTGCAACCACAGCCTCCGGAAGCGTGCCCTCCTGAACATACCATGTTTGCAAGTTTCCATCGAGACGAAACATTACATGAGTTTTGTTCCCAGATCGAGGAATAAAATGTATATCACTCGCGCCTTTTCTTACTCCTTCAACTAAAGCTCCTTCAACAAGATTTATAAGAGCACTTTTATTGATCTCAGCATCAAGTTCCTGTTCATCAAGAGAAGAATCTTCCTTCTCATCGGTATCCATCTGAAGATTTTCTTCCATCGCCTTAAGAAATTCATTTTCTGGCGGAAGAATTATATTAATAAGTTTTTCGTAATCCTGTTTTTTAATAAAGATAACTTCATACTTTTTGGCATTCAGACCAAACGCAATTTTAGGAATGTTTCGATCAGTTGGATCAATTGCGGCGATAATTAGCTTGTCTTTATTTCTTTCATCAAACATAAAAGGAATTATTTTATGTTCAAGAATTAATTGCTTAAGTCCATCACCAGAACCAGTTATCATACTCTTTATTGATTCAAGTCGGTTCTCTGGTACTTCTTCAGGACGTGTTTCTAATTCACGGAAGGCATAAAGTATTGCTACTTCGCGAAAAATTATATCATGGTCAAATTTAAAATCCTGGACTAATATCTGGGCAAGATTCCTCTTGATTTTACTTTTGTCATTTGCTTTTGCGGCAAGAGCTTTCTCGAGCATCTGTCCATCAATTATCCCTTTCTTAAAAAGAAGATAACCAATTTTATCTGTCATCTCGAGATTAGTATCGATCATGCAATGTTTCCGTGAATAGTATTTGTTATAGCTGCCGTTCCTGGTGTCTTAGGTCTTACAGTAGCAGTTTCTGCTGATACCAAAGTTAATAAAATCATTACAACCATTATAAACATTGCTATACCAACTTGTATAAGTTCAATCAAATTTTTTAATTTATAAACTGTTTCGGTTTCGTAGTAATTAGCTAATTGCAGTGCTGTGTTTTTAATTGTTCCAGTTTCTTCGCCGGAATGAAATCTTGAAAGCGCGGTTTCAGTAAATACTCCAGAGGCTTCAAAGGATTCAGTTACTCCAACACCTTTTTTTACCATTAAAGGAATTGCGATATTCTTAACCCTATCTTCAAAATAGGCGTTTCCAGTTGCTTCTGCGGCAATTCTTATTGGTTCGATACTTTCAGCAGATCCACTATATAATGTATAAAACACTCTGCAAAAAACCTCAATTAATGTTTTGTGAATAAGCGAACCTATTACAGGCAATTTCAGAATATATTGATCAATCATATATTTCCCTTTATCAGTTCTAGAAAACTGCCACACAGCTATGGGAGGAATGATAAATAATGCAGTAACCAAAAGGGGGTTTTCCATTAGGAAATCACTGATCTTCAGAGTAAAAGCAGTCATTGGAGGAAGTTCAACACCAAAACGAACAAATAATTTTGCAGTTTCAGGAAAAATATATCCTACGTAAAAAAGAACCGCAAGAAATAAAACAAATACGGTAACCATAGGAGTAATTAATGCACTGCGCATATTTTTTCTGAATTCTTGCGTTCTCTCTAAAAATTTTGCAGTTGCAAGATAAATCTCTGTCATATTACCACTCTTAGAAGCAAGTCCGAGCATATAGGCAGTAAACTTTCCAAAGATGTCCTGGTACTTTAAAAAAGTTGCCTGACTATCTGCTCCTTTTTTTAACTCGTTATTAATTTCTTTTAAAGTGTTTTTTAAAGCAAGATTTTGAGTGTCATTAATAAGAAGTGTTAATATTTCACCATATGCTAATTTTTGTTCAAGAAGCTCTGCACTAATTTTTACAAAGGTTACTATTTCAGATACTGGTGGTTTCGCTTGAAAATCTAATAATTTTTTATTTACACTAAGTGGTTTATATCCTAGTCGGGCTAAAGCATCTTCAACTTCTTTTTTATTAAAAGCTTTTTGTTCCCCGTGTATAGGTTTATCCGTACCCTTTTGAGCTTTATATAGGAAGGTAGATTTTTTTTCAACTGTAAGTAATTTTAATTGATTCTTTTCAGCAAGGCGTTGTATCTTTTTCTTACCCTCGGACGAAGATTCAGCAGTTAGTGTCCCTGAGATAGCTTGCCCATTTAATTTTTGAGCGTTGAACTTATACTCTACCATATATTCCCTTTAAAATTATAAGAGGCTGATAAAATTATATATTTTATCAGCCATAAAAAAATAAGAGTAATCTAATTGTTATTTACTAGTCGATAGTCGTTGCGATACTATCTGCAAATACATCTACAGTTACTGTCCACTCAGTATACTCATCTGGGGTTCCAACTAGAGTTACTGATCCAGCAGCTAACAGTTGCTGCCCATCCGCCACCAATACCAGAAGTTTGTAATTTTGCTGGGATTGTGAAACCAGTACCTGCAGGTCCGCCCTCATCAAAAGTATTTCCACCACCACCAAGTGCAAGAGGTTTTTTGTAAAATTGCTGAGCTAGAGCAGCAAGGTTTGTACCCTCAGAAGCCATTGTATCTTTTGCTGATTCTTCAGCATTAGCATTGAATAAATTAATACCAACTACAATAGCGATACCAACTATGATAACACCAAGAACTATTAAGAGAAGTTGTTGTTGACCCATGACAGATCTCCTTTAGAATGTTTAAGAATAATTATTTAATGAACTCTTCGATTTTTTAATTAGTGAATCACTGTCGTAGCTAGTGAATCACTAAAAACTATTATCTGAACCTTAACAGAATCCGTGCCATTGACTACTTCGTTGCCAGTCCCGACTAATGTGACCTCGTCACTCTGTACAGTCGCACTATAGGAACCAGCAGCAGTCTTATACATTTTGGCAGGCATTTTCCAATCAGTAAATGAGCCACCACCACCACCCAAAATAATTGGTTTTTTATTGTATTCCTGAGCCATCATCGCAATATTCATTAACTCGTTTAAAATCAAATCCCGCTTATTTTCTACAGCACTTGCCCTAAAGAGTATTATTGCTGTGACTACTGCTACGCCAACTATTATTACGCCCAAAACTATTAACAGTAATTGTTGTTGTCCCATTGAAAATCCTTAAAAAATTGTTATTATCTAATTTTATACCACGCTTAAATAATTATATTTTAATATGTTATCTGATTTACTTCTTGTAAAACCTCACCGTCTGGTAAAAAATACTTGTAATAATTACACTATCTGTAAGAATTTCTTACCATTCTACAAAAAACTTATTAAATATAAAAAGAACAATGCATTTTAAGCACGTATTGGTTATTATTCATAAAATACTGTGCCAACTACTTTTTAAGCCGTCAAATTGATAATCATGTTAATAAAGAAGAGGGAGAAATATTTACCGGAAAGTAAAATTTATCGGTAAATATTGTAAATGAGTATGCTTTTTATGTTAAAGTTTAGATAATTTAAGATACGGTTTTTACTATTAAGCACAGGTTCGATTGCTTTTCAAAGAAGTAGGAACGTGAAATGTTTTTAGAATATTTTCTTTCAAGTAATGTTAATGAATTTTAAATAATGGGTCTTTTCAGGTTTTTCAAGTTTGATCATATTTATTAGTAGGTACGATTCAAGAAAAAATGATCGGGAAAATTGGTAATAATTACCTTAAGCAGAAAAGTTTTAATGTAATGAATCCCTCCTAAAACCATAGAAGATTGACTTGTCATCAAGTTTAAAAAGGATTTCAAGTCCATAATTTTTCAAACTATCAGTACTAACTGGAAACTTTATATTGCGTCTTGAATTACTTTCATCACTCCCCCAATAAAGAAATTTTACATTTTTTTCTTTAAGTTGTTTTATAAGTTCGTTAAAAGAATCTGCAAGAGGTATAACTTGGAATTGTAATCCCAACTGGTATGCTATATAAGGTTTTCTAGATGCCAGTAATGCATTTTTCGAATTTCCTTTAATCGTTTGCTCAAATTTCGCTTTAATCTTTAGGAGATCTTTTGGACCAAAACTTATCATCGTTCGATTGTAATCTATCGAGCTAATAAATGTCCAAATAAATAAAACAACAATTACAATATACACCAAATCTTTGGGCCAAATTTTACTTAGTGATAAATCTTCCGAGAAAAAAACCAAGAAACTAAAAAATAGATAAAATGGAATAAGAAATAAAGAGAATCTTTCGCTATAAAAAACAAATGCTAAAACTAAAAAACAAGCAGTATTCAAAATTATATAAATAGTTTGATTATGATTAATCTTAGTTCTTAATTTATAAAGCACTCCAATTATAAAAAAAATACCTAGCTGCCAGCCAAGAAAACTTTCTATATCTTTTCTAAAATTTTCATAAATATTCAATAAATATGTTTTCAAGAAAATTATAGGATTGTAACTAATTACATCCCAAAACGATTGAAATTTATTCTCACCAAACCAAAAACTTTCACGATTTAATGTACCCCGGTTGTACATTTCAAAAGCCACGTTCAGGTAATTTGTATTATAAAAAAAAGCATCATTAATATAGTAGCAGTACAAATTCCAAGGGAGATTTACTAATATAAAAGATGAATAAAATGAGAATGAATATAATATTTTTCTTTTTATTGAAATTCCATCCGAATTAAAGAAGATGAAAAGACCAAGCATTAAGAGAAACACCCCATTGTTCCGAGTCAGATAAGTAATACCAGCTAAAAACCCAGTTGCTATTAATCTACTTATAGTTGTTTTCTTTTGATTAAAAAAACAAAAAATGGTTGCGGAGACTAAGGCATTAAAAAACATATCAGTGCCGCAAGTATACGAGTACTGAATAAAGATGGGATTGATAGCCAAAAAAGAAATTACAAGAAAGGCAAGTTTTCTGTCAGAAAGAATCGAAATAATTCTATATGTAAAATAAAGAACTATACTTGCAGAAAATACTGACAATATAATTCCAGATAGAAAAAAATCCTTAAAGACTAACGAAACAAGGGCAAGAAAAACCGGATAAATCGGTCCGTGAAAACTATCTATAATTATATTCCCTTCTAAAAAGGATTTTGCGTGAGGAACGTAGAGCCAGAAGAAATCTGTCTCGACACCATAATTACCAGTTTTTCTAATAGATAGCGTTAAAAGCAGGACAATAACTAAATAGAATATTGGAAAGAGAATACATAGTAGATCAAAAAAAGAATCCGATTTAAACTTAAGAGATTTTTTACCAATACTCTGCAAAATATTTAATTCTTTTAATCTATTGGTTTATATAAAAACTACTATCTTATCTTTATATGCAATTCTTTCAATTGATTTTCATCAACCGTGGAAGGAGAATCATCCATTAATGAAATTGCGCTAGCTGTTTTAGGGAATGCAATAACATCACGAATTGAATGTTCACCAGCAAATATCATTGCCATTCTATCAAATCCAAACGCAATTCCACCATGTGGTGGTGCACCATATTTAAATGCATTCATTAAAAAGCCAAACTTAAATTGTGCTTCTTCATCTGAAATTCCAAGAGCTTGAAACATCTTAGCTTGTAAATCTGAATTATGAATTCTAATACTTCCGCCAGCAATTTCACTTCCGTTTAGCACTAAATCGTATGCACGGGCTTTAACTTTGCCTGGATTTGACGACATTAATGGAATATCTTCCACTCTTGGTGAAGTAAAAGGGTGGTGCATTGCGTAAAATCTACCGGTTTCTTCATCCCACTCAAATAATGGAAAATCTGTTACCCAAAGTAATTTTGGTTCAGAATCTTCTTTAATAAGATTTAATCTCTTGGCCATTTCTAATCTTAAAGCACCCATTGTATTAAGAGTTTTTAATTTTGGTCCTGATAGGATAAAAATTAAATCTCCTGGTTTTGCGCTAAGTGATTTTGTTAGATTTTGTTTTTCATCGTCAGTAAAGAATTTCATAGTTGGTGATTCAAGTTCATTTTCTTTAACGCGAATCCAGATTAATCCCTTAGCGTCGTGTCCTTTTACAAAATCTGTAAGAACATCCAACTGATTGCGAGTATAATCACCACAGCCAGGAGCCAATAAGCCAGTAACAACACCTTTTGCATCAACAGCATCTTTAAATACTTTAAATCCGGTATTGTTAAAGAGCTCGTTTAGGGTTTTCATTTCAAGATCAAAACGTAAATCAGGTTTGTCGCTTCCATATTTTTCCATCGCTTCATCAAAGGATAATCTTGGAAGTGGAATTTGAAGATCACGACTCCAAACTTGCTTAAAGAATCGTTTCATTAATCCTTCAACTATAACAAAGATATCTTCCTGGTCAACAAAAGACATTTCAACATCTATCTGAGTGAATTCCAACTGTCTGTCTGCGCGCAAATCTTCATCTCTAAAACATTTTACGATTTGAAAATAACGATCCATTCCTGCAACCATGAGTAATTGCTTGTATGTTTGCGGGGATTGTGGAAGCGCATAAAACTTTCCTTTATGCATTCTACTTGGAACGAGAAAATCTCTTGCCCCTTCCGGAGTGCTTTTCATAAGCACAGGAGTTTCTACTTCAACAAAACCATTTTCATCAAAATACTGTCGGGTGATCTGAGCCATTTTGTGTCGTAAAATCAAGCTCTTTTGAAGTTTTGGTCTTCTTAAATCTAAATATCGATATTTTAATCTTAAGTCTTCGTGAGTATCAATATCATCTTTAATTGCAAACGGCGGAGTTTCAGCTTCATTTAAAATGATAAGATTATTTACCATCACATCAATGTGTCCTGTTGCAAGATCAGCATTATCCGTATCTGCTGGACGCTTACGGACAACACCTTCTATCGCAATTACAAATTCACTTCTTAAATCTTTTGCTAAAGTATGAGCATGTTCATTAAATGTTGGTTCAAATACGACTTGTGTAATTCCGTGTCTGTCGCGCACCTCAATAAAAATAACTCCGCCCAGATCTCTTCTTCTATCAACCCAGCCGTTTAGTACAACATTTTCTCCAATATTTGATTCGCGTAATTCACCGCAAGTATGTGTTCTTCTTTTAAATTGCATAATGCTCTAAGTAACTCCTAAATGAATTTGAGGGCTAAAAATAACTAAATGATTAAGCTCATACAACCTCACTTTTTAGACTAGTAAGTGTTTTGTAATTTAAGAATAGAAATGAAAAAAATATTATTTTTATCTAAAAGGAAAAAAAATCTGCTTCTAAATCCCTATGTGGGTATTATTGTCTTTATATATGTTTTATCTCGACTATATTTCTATTTTATTTTAAAATTGGAATTTTCTTATCATCTTAAAGAATATTTAATACAATATTTAGATATTCCCTTATTAAAAAGCAATCTTTTCGAAAGCATTCTTTATCTCCACTCACAACCACCATTATTTAACTTTTTAATCGGGGCTTTTGAAATACTTTTCGGTGATTATTCTTTAGTTGTGTTTTTTGTTTTATTTCAAATTATCGGTTTGATGACAGTAGTGTTGGGATTTAGGATACTTGAATTTATAGAAGTCAATAAAAAAGTATCGTTTATACTTATCATTTTTTATGCTTTGAGTCCTGCAACAATCGTATATGAAAATCTATTTTATTACACCCATCCCATTATTTCTTTTTTAATATTTTCTTGTTATCAATTACTTGTTTTCATTAAATCAGAAAAGCCTATTAATATATTTTTGTTTTTTGTTGGATTATGGTTTGCTGTTTTTACGACGAGCTTTTTTCACATAAGCTGGTTTTTATTGATTTTATTATCTTTATTGTTTGTCCTTAAATCTAAACGAAAGACAATTTTAAAAGCATCGGCACTGCCTCTTATTTTAATTTTTGCATTATATTTTAAAAACTATTTAGTTTTCGATCAATTTAATTCTAGTTCCTGGATAGGGTTAAATTTGTCGAGAATTACGGTTCATCAATTGGATAAAAATTTAAAACAAAAACTAGTAGAGAGTAAACAACTGTCAGAATTAACAAATCTTGCTCCCTTTACACACTACTCAGATTTGAATTCTGCTGGCATTAAATATTTCAACAAAAAGACAGGGGTTGAGATTTTAGACCAAACAATAAAAAGTAGTAACAGAACTAATTTTAATAATATTGGTTACTTATGGATTTCAAAGCAAGTATTAAAAGATGACCTCTATGTTATACAAAACTATCCTGGGGCTTACTTCGCAGGTATTACACGAGCCTTTGCTTTGTATTTCGATTCACCAACAAAATATAAACTCCTAACTTCCAACATTTATAAATTTAGAACCTACGATAAATTTTTTAGTGCATTTGTTTATGGTTCCTCATCAAATACAAAAACCGGCTACACAACTATATTCTTGATTGTACTAATTCTTAGTGCATCATTTTATTTGCTTATTAAACTGAACAATAACCTGAGCATAAAAATATTTTTGCTTTTTGCTTTGATTAACGTGCTGTATGTAATGTTTGTTGGTAATACGCTTGAATTTGGTGAAAATAATAGATTCAGATATTACTCGGAAATCTTTTATATCCTTCTTTTGGGTTTAGTTATTAATGAACTATTTATAAAGCCCTTTTTAAATAAAGAAAAACAGAAAAATCTATGAACACAGTAGAACTTATCCGTAAAAAAAGAAACAAAGAAAATCTTTCAAAAGAAGAAATTTTATTTCTTATTAATAACTACACAAAAAATAAAATTCCTGATTACCAATTTTCTGCATTCTTAATGGCAGTTTACTTTAACGGAATGAGCAAAGAAGAAACTGCATCTCTCACGGAAGCAATGCTTTACAGCGGAAAAGTTTTAAATCTTAATTCGATTTCGGGAATTAAAATTGATAAGCACTCAACTGGTGGAGTTGGAGATAAAACATCTTTAATAATTGCCCCGATTGTTGCAGTGGCTGGAGTTAAAGTGCCAATGATTTCCGGAAGAGGATTGGGACATTCCGGTGGAACACTTGATAAGCTTGAAGCAATTCCTGGTTTCAGAACCAATCTTACTTTATCAGAATATAAAAATGTTCTTAAAAAAGTTGGTGCTGTTTTAATTGGACAGACAAAAGAAATTGCTCCTGCCGATAAACTTATTTATGCTTTGCGTGATGTAACTGCAACTGTTGAATCGATTCCGTTAATTACCGGAAGCATAATGAGTAAAAAACTTGCAGAGGGAATTGATGGACTTGTGCTTGATGTTAAAACAGGTAATGGTGCATTTATGCAAAAGACAGAAGATGCAATTGCTCTTGCAGATTCTCTTATCCAAACGGCAAAAGCGTTTGATAAAAAAGTAATTGGCTTTGTTACGGATATGAATCAGCCGCTTGGCAATTATATTGGCAACTGGTTAGAAGTTTATGAATCAATACAGGTATTGCGCGATGGAAAGAAAAATGATTTAACAGAGTTATCATTAATTCTCGCTGGAGCTATGATTTATCTTGGTAAAAAATCAAAATCCCTTGATGAAGGAATTGAAGAAGCAATAAGAATTTTAAAATCAGGAAAAGTATTTGATAAATTTATTGAAATTGTAAAGGCGCAGAATGGCAAAACTGATTTTATTCTACATCCAGAAAAATATCCAAAGTCAAAATTTAGAGAAACAATTAAATCAAACTCTGCAGGTTATTTATCTGAAGTAAACACTTACGAACTTGGAATGGCGGCAATTGAACTTGGTGCCGGAAGAAAAACCAAGGATGATAAAATTGATCCTAAAGCAGGAATAATTTTTAATTACAAGATTGGTAATACTATTAATAAAGGTATTGTGCTTGCAGAACTTTATTCAGATTCTAAATCCGGAATTGATAACGCAAAGAAAAGAATTGCCAGTGCTATTAAAATTTCCAAATCAAAACCACAAAAGTTAGAATTAATTAAGACTATTATTAATTAGAACACTATTAAGTGGCGACTATCAATAATTGTGGTTTCCACTTCTTTCAATTCATACCCTCTAATGGTATATTTTATTACACGAATATCTAATCTTAAGGAGAAATGAAATGCTTTTTATCATAGCACTTATCGGAGCAGTTGCAGCTTTTTTTATCTATAAAAACGCAAAGAAATATAACATAAAAGCCCAGGCTACTTTTTCTTTTATAGGAATGGTTGTTGCCCTTGTTTTAGCTTTTGCTCAAATGTTTACTGTTATTCCAGCAGGATTTGCCGGAGTGATAGATATGTTTGGAAATGTTAGTGATAACACTCTTAAGCCGGGTGTAAACTTTGTAAACCCGATTGCAAACATAGTTAAGTTTGATACGCGTAAACAGGAGTTAAAAGAGACTATGAATGTTCCTTCGAAGGAAGGATTGAGTATTGAACTGGAGTTAAGTTTAATTTTCCGTTTAAGTATGGATAAAGTAAACGAGATTTATAAAACTGCTGGAGATTATGAAGAATATCTTCAAAAAATTGTAACTCCAAATTTCAGATCAGTTGTTCGTGGTGTAACAACAAAGTATGAGGCAAAAGCACTTTACACTGCAGAGCGGGAGAAACTAGAAAATGAAATAAAAGCTAAGCTTTCTGCTGTTCCAGAAATGAAAGAAGCAATTGTTCTTTCAACTCCATTAAGGCAAATTACTCTTCCAATCGGATTAAAAAATGCAATTGAGGAAAAATTAAAATCTGAACAGGAAAGCCAGCGTATGGAATTTATTCTTGCAAGAGAAAGACAGGAAGCAGAGAGAAAACGTATCGAAGCTAAAGGAATTTCAGATTTCCAGACGATCGTCAGCCAAGGAATTAGTGATCAGTTGTTAAGATGGAAGGGAATTGAAGCAACTGAAAAGCTCGCAAATTCGCAAAATTCAAAGATTGTTGTAATTGGATCTGGAAAAGATGGTCTTCCCCTTATTCTAGGAAATGATAAATAGACCAATTAGTCATTTGTAATTGATGCTAGATTTTATATTTTTGAACTCATAGGTCAAATAATTAGATGAATAGTTAATTATGCTTCCAACGATACACACACTAAACATATTGCTTCCGTTTTTTTATATAGCAACTTTTGCTATTTACTTTTATGATTTTCAGCAAGGTGGTAAAAAGTTTGAGAACTCTAAACGACTTTTTCTTTTCTTAACACTCATATTTCATTTTCTATATCTACTATTAAGAACTATTGAGTTTAATCATCCACCAATTACAAATGTTTTTGAGATCTTTACTGTGCTGGCTTTCTCAATCAGTTTTGCTTACTTCATTTTGGAATTAGTCACAGATATCAGAGGTACAGGTCCTTTTATAATTATCATCTCAATAATCTTCCAAGTTATATCAACTTTATTTATTCAGGATCTAACAGAAGTAAAAGAAGTTTTAAGAAGCAACCTGCTTGGCATTCATGTTATCAGCGCATTGATTGGATATTCTGGTATTACAATCTCAGCAGTTTATGGAGTTTTATATCTTATTCTTTACAACGAAATAAAACTTAATAAGTTTGGTTTGATATTTAATCGCTTACCAAGTTTAGAAATATTAGAACGTATGAGTTTTATTGCCGCGATTATTGGATTTGTTTTGTTAACGATTACAATAATCATCGGAATAATCTGGCTGCCGCAAGCTTTTCCAAATATTACTTTTGCGGATCCAAAGCTTATAGGAACTTTTGCAGTATGGATACTATACGGAATTGGACTTATCAATAAATTTTTAGGCAAATGGCGGGGAAAGAAATTAATTATTCTTTCCATCATCGGCTTTTGTCTGGCAATTTTATCAACAATGCTCACAAATTTTTTAGGAAAAAGTTTTCACTCATTCTATTAGAATATGAATCTTCTTGGAATATCAATAAATCATCGCACTGCTCCAGTAGAACTTAGAGAAGCACTTCATTTAAGTGAAGATGAAATTCGTAAGTTCATACAGCAGACAAAAGATAGTGCTTTTGCAGAAGGGATTATTATCTCTACCTGTAACAGAACAGAGATTTATGCAATTCCAAAGAGTGATAAAACAAGTTTAAAAGATTTAGAGAACCTGATAAAAAATTACAAATCAAGTTTTGAAGTAAAGGATGAAAACTTTCAGCATTTCATTTCTCGCGAATCTATCGAACATCTTTTTCGTGTTGCTTGTGGAATTGAATCATTATTGATTGGGGATAACCAGATTTTCAAACAGGTAAAAGATTCATTTTTAATTTCCGAAGAAATGAATTTTGCCGGTGTATTGATTCGCCGAGTAATGGATGCAGCAACTCGTGTTGGTAAACGAGCAATTAATGAAACAACAATTAGTGAAGGCGCTGTAACTGTTAGTTATGCGGCTGTTCAGCTCGTTGAAAAAATATTTTCTAATCTTCAAAAAAAATCTGCACTGATAATTGGAACTGGTGAAACCGGAGAATTAGCCGCAAAACATTTACGCGACAGAGGTATTGGAAGACTTGCCTTAACAAATCGTTCGTTTGAAAAAGCAGAAAAACTTGCGGCTGAATTAAAAACGGCTGTGTTTCCATTTTCAAATTTCAAAGAGCATTTGCACAAGTTTGATATAATTGTAAGTGCTACAAGTGCTGAAGGGCTGATTATCACAAAGAAAGACATTGATGAGGCTATGAAGAAGCGTAATTATGCTTCGATGGTGCTTATGGATATTGCAATTCCGCGTGATATTGATCCTGAATCCAAAAAGATAGATTATGTTTTTTATCATGATATAGATTCATTAAACATTATCGTTGAGCAAAATCTAGGCAAGAGAAAAACAGAAATTCCAAAAGTTGAAAAAATTATTCAGGAAGAGCTTGATAATTTCTTTGAATGGTATAATTCATTAGAAGCCGCACCGACAATAAAAACATTACGTGATTATTTTGAAAGTGTTCGTGCTGAAGAAGTTGAAAAAAACATCAACAAGTTTTCTGAGGATGATAAAGAAAAATTGGAGATCATAACTAAGAGAATTATAAATAAAATCCTTCATCATCCCACAATTGAATTAAGAAAAATCTCTGAATCAGATTTAAGAGCCGAGGATACGGCTGCAAAAATTTCTATCATAAGAGATTTGTTTGGGCTAAATTCAAAGAATAAAGAAAATAAATAAATTTCGAATGTCAGCCTGAGCTTGTCGAAGGCGGAATAATAAGTTGAAAGTCACACTTCGACAGGCTCAGTGTGACAAAAGTTTTTAAGGAAAAATACTTGAAACAAAAAATTGTAATCGGTTCACGTGGCAGCGAGCTTGCATTGTGGCAGGCAAATCACATTAAACGCGAAATTGAAAAGAAAAATAAAAATGTAAAAGTTGAGATCAACATCATCAAAACAAAAGGTGATAAAATTCTTGATGTTGCGCTTTCAAAAATTGGAGACAAATCTCTTTTCACTAAAGAACTTGAAGTTGAGCTACTTGCAAAACGAATTGATTTAGCTGTACATAGCTTGAAGGATTTGCAAACTCAAATTCCTGCAGGTTTAAAATTAGCGGCCGTTACAAAACGCCATGAAGTGGAAGATGTTTTGATCGCAAGAAAAAAAGGAATGACAATTCAGTCATTACCAGAGTTTGGAGTAGTTGCAACAGGTTCTTTGAGAAGAAGATCTCAGTTGCTTCATCTTCGGCCTGATCTTACAGTTCTTGATTTACGTGGAAATGTTCCATCACGAATTCAGAAATTTTTAGAATCAGAATGGGATGCAATTATTCTTGCACGCGCTGGAGTTGAAAGATTAAATCTAAAAAAACACATTTCTTCATTCATACCAAAAGAAGATATTCTTCCGGCAGTTGGGCAAGGCGCGTTGGGAATTGAAATTCAAGAAGATAATAAAGTAGTTGAAGAAATTGTTAAATCGCTTCATCACGATGAAACTTATAAAGCTGTGATTGCAGAACGTTCATTACTTCGCGCATTAGAAGGTGGATGCCAGGTTCCGATAGGTGCGTTTGCAGAAGTTAAATCAAGCGGGCTTTATCTTGATGCTGTTGTTGGATCATTGGATGGATCAATAACATATAGAAAAAAATTACGCGGAAGCAAAAGCGATCCGGAAAAACTTGGGAAAACTCTTGCAAAGGATTTGTTGAAGGCTGGTGCAAAACAAATTCTAAAAGAAGTTTATCAAACGGCGAGAGCTAAATGAAAAGTAAATTATTTATCATCATTCAATTAATGCAGATCATAATAATTGTTTTGTCTTTTTCGTTATTGATAAATGGTTGTAATTGTATACCGTGCAACGAAAAAGAAGAAGCGCAAATTCCACTTGATGTCCTGAAAAAGGCTGATCAGTTTATAATATCAAAAACCGGAGATGAGTTCTTTAAGAAATATATTACTGCAGATTTTTTTCAATCAAAGCATATTGAACCAAACTATCTGATGGTTTACAAATTCTATATGCCTGAAAAGCCATTTGTTGATGAGTTGATAAGATTTACTGTTGACAGCACGGGAAAAGTTTTGACACAATACGAAGTTGTTGGCATTCCTGATTGCAATGCAAACCAAATGGATTGTGATTTTGTTGTTGATGATAAAATTGCAAAGCAAATCGCTACTGAAAATGGTTTGCCAAAAGGAATTAAAGATTGGAAAGTTGATTTTGTTTGGGAAGCAAAATACAATAAATATGTTTGGCACTTGTTCAGTACTTTAAAGGAAAGCAAGGGAGATTTTGGTTATCGCGCAGATGGGGAGCAAATTGTTATTGATCCAAATAATGCTTCAGTGATTTATCAGGATAGCTGGCAAATAAAATAGACTATGATTGTTAAAGAAGAAAAAATAAAGCGTAAAGAAAGAAAGCGCGAGCGAATGCTTGAAGTTGCAGCCGAACTTTTTTCTAAAAAAAATTATCACGAAGTAATGATGGATGATGTGGCACGATTAACTGATGTTGCCAAAGGTACGGTATATAATTATTTCAGTTCCAAAGAAGAATTATATTTTTCAATAATGAGTTCTAAGCTCGAAAACCTAAACACATCACTAAAAAATAAAATTGCATCTGAGATTAGTATTATTGATTCACTGCATACTTACATAATTCATCTTTATATGTTCATGATGAAATACCAAAATTTCTTTTTGATGTATCAGAAAGAGTATATGAATGCACAGAATGAATTTTGTGATGAACTTCGCGGAATGAGCGATGAACTAAAATCCATTTTGAGTGATGTTATATATAAAGGAAAAAGAGAGAACCAATTCCGTGATGTTGATGAAAGCTTTACTGTTAAGCTTGTTCTTGGAAGTATATTTGGCGCAGTTCAACGTGGTGTTGAGAATAAATACACTGGCGAAAAACTAATTGAAGAACGCGAAAAACTTTTTGATTTTATTCTTCATGGTTTGTATTCAGGTTTTAACAATAACAAAGTTAGACCATTAAAAAATAAAACTATTGTACTTACACGAACTATCGAACAATCAAAAGAATCTGCCGCAATATTTAGCGAACTTGGTGCAGATGTGATTGTGTTTCCAACACTGGAGATTGTTCCTCCAAATAATTGGGATAAGTTTGATGAGGTGATTTTGTCCTCACAAAAAATAGATTTTGTAGTCTTCACTTCTGCACATGCTGTAACCATGTTTATTAAACGATGCGGTGAATTAAACAAGCAAATTGATTTTGAAAAAATTAAAGTTGTTGCTGTTGGAAATAAAACAAAATCAATCTGTGAAGAAAATAATATCAAAGTTGATATCGTACCAAAGAAATTTTCTGGTGAAGGCGTTGTTGAAGAATTATCTAAATATGATTTGAAAGACAAACTGGTTTTCATTCCACGTTCTGCAATTGGTAGAGAAGGATTACCAAATGGATTAGAAGATCTTGGTGCAAAAATTATTACTGTTCCTGTTTACAATGTTTCGCTTCCTTCAAAAGAATCTATAAAGCAAAATATTGAACAGCTTAATTCAAGCAAACAAGATGTTTTTATTTTTACTAGTCCATCTACATTTGAAAATTTTTTATTAATAATGAACATTAATAATCCAGTTTCATTTTTTAAAAATTATGATGTAGCAGCTATTGGTCCAACAACAAAAACAGCAATTGAAAACAACAAAGTTAAAGTAAGTATTATGCCGGATGAGTTTACAATTAAAGGCTTGGCAAACAAAATGATTGAGTTTTATAAAAAATCAGAAAAATAACGGAGAAAATTTTGAGCGAATTAAAAAATGATTTATTTCTTAGAGCTTGTAAAAGACAAGATGTTGAACGTACACCAATCTGGATAATGCGCCAAGCTGGAAGATATTTACCTGAGTACAGAGCCGTTCGTGCAAAATCAGATTTTCTAACAATGTGTAAAACTCCAGAACTTGCTGCCGAAGTTACAATTCAACCTGTAGATTTAGTTGGAGTTGATGCTGCGATTCTTTTTTCTGATATTCTTGTAATTCCTGAGGCTATGGGAATGCATCTTGAAATGAATGAAGGTAAAGGTCCTGTATTTCCAAATCCAATTCGCACTATTGATGATGCAAAAAAATTAAAAGATATCGATCCAACTAAAGAATTAAAATATGTTCTTGATGCTGTTGCTTTGACAAAAAAGAATTTGGATAATCGTGTTCCATTAATTGGATTTAGCGGTTCACCCTGGACACTTCTTACGTATATGGTTGAAGGTAAAGGTTCAAAGAATTATTCAGAAGTAAAAAAAATGTTATATAACAATCCAGAACTTGCTCACTCAATTCTTGATAAGTTAGCAGACACAATCGCTGATTATCTTTCAGCTAAAATTGAAGCTGGTTGTAATGCAGTTCAGATTTTTGATACCTGGGGCGGCATACTTTCACAAAAAGATTTTGAAGAATTTTCTTTACAATATGTTGAAAAGATAATTTCAAAAATAAAAAGAAAAGACGAGCCTGTAATTTTCTTTGCTAAAGGTGTTCATTATAATCTTAGCAGGTTGGCTAGCATTGGCGCGGATGTGCTTGGTCTTGATTGGACAATGGATCTTGGAAAAGTTAGAAAAGAAGTCGGTGATAAAGTTGCACTTCAAGGTAATCTAGATCCAACTGTTTTGTATGCGGATAAAAGTTATATTAAAAAAGAAGTAAAAAATGTATTAAGTTCTTTTGGCAAAGGTAATGGGCATGTATTTAATCTTGGTCATGGTGTTTTACCTGATATAGACCCAGAAAATGTAAAAGCACTTGTGCAATATGTAAAAGAAGAAAGTATTATATATCATCGTAAACATGTTAAATAGGAGATTTTATGTTTGAAATAGATTTAACAAAATTTAAAAAATACGATAAGCCGGGACCACGCTACACAAGCTATCCAACGGCTCCGCAGTTTAATGAAGCATTTACACACGAAGATTATCTAAATGAAATTGTAAAAACTAATTACGGAAAAAATCTTCCTGATTTATCACTTTACTTCCATCTACCTTATTGTGATACGCTTTGCTATTTCTGCGGCTGCAATATGATAATTACTCGAAACAGAGATAGAATAAAAGAGTACATAAAATATCTTAAGAAAGAAATTGATCTTACAAGAACATATTTATTAACGGATAGAAAAGTTGCACAGCATCATTGGGGTGGAGGAACACCAACACATTTAAATCCTGATGAGATAAATGAACTTGCTTCCTATATTAAACAGTCATTTAACTTTAGAGACAATGCGGAAGTTAGTTGTGAAATTGATCCGCGTGAACTTACTAAAGCACATCTTGAAGCATTGCGTAATAATGGATTTAACAGAATCAGTATGGGTGTTCAGGATTTTGATGAAAAGGTTCAGAAAGCTGTAAACAGGATTCAACCTGAAGACATAACAAGACAAGCAGTTCAGTGGATTAGAGAACTTGGTTATCAAAGTATTAACCTTGATTTGATCTACGGTTTACCTTTTCAAACAGTAGAAGGATTTGCAAAAACTGTTGATCACATAATTGATATTTCTCCTGATCGAATTGCTGTATTTAATTATGCACATGTTCCATGGATGAAAAAACATATGGCACTCATTCATCCAGAAGATATTCCGGCAGCAGAAATAAAGCTTGAAATCCTAAAGATGACGATTGAAAAACTTACAAATGCCGGATACGATTTTATTGGTATGGATCACTTTGCAAAACCGGATGATGAACTTTCAATCGCTATGAGAGAGAAAAAACTTTACCGCAATTTTCAGGGTTACAGCACAAATGCCGGTGCCGATCTTTACGCAATGGGAATAACTTCCATCTCCCAACTTAAAAATGTTTATGCACAGAATTACAAAACCGAAAAAGAATATTACTCAGCTCTTGATCATGAAAAACTACCAACCTCAAAAGGGTATCAACTAACGGAAGATGATCACTTACGCAGAGAAGTGATTATGAAATTGATGTGCGACTTTGAGTTAGACTTTAAACAATTTGAACAACAATTTAAAATAGATTTTAAAAAATATTTTGCATGGGGATTAAACAACTTAAAAGAAATGGAAACTGATGATCTTGTTGAAATTTCTGATGGCGGAATAAAAGTTAAAAATATGGGAAGAATGCTTATCCGTAACATCGCAATAAATTTTGATGGTTACATAGAACGTAAAGAAGATAAGGCTAAGTATTCAAGAACAGTTTAATCTTAATAGAACACGGATTTAACGGGTTTGCGCAGAATTGAATGTAATCAAACACCAAAATTCTGTTATAAGCAAATTCAAGCAATAAGACTTTCAATTCTGTTATCTTCATTAATATTCTCATTACTATTCGCTATCTCTTCTTCTCTCATTCTTTCCAATCTCATCGAGTTAGTTCTAAACTTTGGAATAAAAATAGAAAGAATATAACATCTTACTATATACCACCAGAAACTTCTCTCGAGTAAAATAGGATTAATATTTTGTTCGATTTCTGCGTGTGCTTCGGGAACTTTATTCCAGTGTAACCCTGCTTTGTGATGATGAATTGTATGATAACCATTATTGAAAAGCATAAAATTTAAAAACCCGGTAAAGTTTCTTGAATGATTCCACTCAGATTCTTCATTTGCATGAACATGCTGGACGTAATTGAATATTAACACACTAAACAGGGATACTTGTTGAGGTACAATAACGAAGAGAAGTGCTTTCTGCCAATCTAATAAAAGAGCTCCAGCTATCCACAAAAAAAGTATGACATACTGAGAGATGCATAACCAGAATTTCTCTTTATTGTTAGCTTTTAAATCTTTTAAATAGCCAAAGATCGCTCTCTGCTGGTAATAACCACTTATCGTTGGGTATGAAATGAGAGTAAGAAAATTATTCCGTTCGCTCACTCTATAGGTAATAGAGTCATCTCCTCCACGATTATTAAACCGGTGATGATTTTTATTGTGTGTTGGTATCCAGGCAAAAATAGGGAAGCCATAAAACACTGTTAACCACCAATCTGTTAAAGTGTTTAATGTTTTAGATTGCCACATAGGTAAATGATTGTGATTATGTGTCATTACAGAAACAGCCACTGACATAAACAAATACCAGGTGTAGATAAATGTATTTACACCAAGAAACAGCCATTGAATTATTAATAACATGGTTGTTATAAATATGTAAACAAGACTTTTAATGTCTGCTTTATTTTTTAACATATGAACCTCTGAGCTTAAAATAATTTTTTACACGAACATTCAATTCCATTATCATCGTCTTCACTATCTTGAAAATCTAAACGATACTTAACCAATCTAGAGATTCATTTAGCAAATTGAATTTTTGCTTATTCAAACACCAAAATTCTATTATAGATAAAATCAAAAGAAAATGTTTTTGATTCTGTTCTTTTCTCAATATACTCGGCAACTTTTTCTAAACGTTTGGGAATAGAAAGAATTTTTTCCTGCGCTTTTTGTGCAAGATCATTCAGTCCGGTTATTAATTCAATTTCCCAAAACTTAATTGCTTCTTCTACTATCTTTTTATAATCACGCGGACCATAAATTCCAATTCTCCTAACAACATCAGCCATATCTCTAAAGTTAGGCATTGAAATTCCAGGCATATCTATCGCAGGCATAATATCTGCCGCAGAAAGCATTGCCCTGTTTGGATCAAGATTAAGAACTTCTTTAAAAACATTTCTATAAAAAGTATAATGCTTTGCTTCATCAGCGGCGATGTTGCTAAGAATGCCATTTAATAATGGCTCATCCTGTCCTGCAAGTTTACCAGTATTCTTATGTGATACTTGCGTTGCTCTTTCCTGCAAAGTTGTATAAACAAAAACTTTGTACGGATCTTTATCCCAATCAGGATTAAAACCGCTTTCGATATAATGAAACTGCATCAACTCAACTTCACGAAAACTGAACAATCGTGCATCACGAACATAATCTCTTATAGCAGCACCGTGCCTATCTTCTTCTGCAGTCCACATATTATTCCATTTTGACCAGAAGCTTCTATCACCAAGATGCTGTGCAATCAGTCTGTGAAAGTGAGGTAAACCTTCTTCCGTTAAAAGATTTAATGCAACAGCAACCCGAACTTCATCTTTAACTCCACGTGAACGATCACGAAGAATTTTATTATTAGCTTCCTGATCATCATTCATTTTTTCATCTGCTGGAAGAAAATCACTTGAGAACCATAATTTTCTTTTATCAACATGATCTTCCATCCATTCTTTTACTTTGCCTTCAAGCTGATTAAGTACTTCAGTTTTATTAGCCGTTTCAGTTTGTAATGATTCGCGCTCTTTTATTAAGATTTCCATAACATTATAAATTTATTTATTTGTATAATCGTTTAGTTCTACTATTAGATAATAGAAATGATTTGTCTTAACAGAAAGGTAGTGAGAGTGCCAAAAGCGGGTTTTACATTTAATTTACAATTGGCATAAAAGATTTTATTAAGAATATGTCACTCTTCGACAAGCTCAGAGTGACACTTTAGAATTACTGTATGGAAATTAATCGCTTGGTCTTTCAGCCATTTGGGCTGTGGTAAAGAAATCGTTATAAAATCGTTTTTGATATTCATCAAGTAAGTGATTTATTCTCTCTTTATCAGATGATTTTACGATCAAGCCCGCGTGATATTCCTTTTTTAATCTCCAATAAACTTCCGGATCATTATATGTTTCCAGATTTGGCCATTCTTGTTTTGATAAGGAAGTAAGTATTGCAGCAAAATCATTTTTAGCTTTTGGAAGTTTATATTCTTTTTCACCATTTAGAATTTCAATCTTTGCCCATTCTCTCCAAAGATTAATTCCAGTTGCTGCTTCAACAAGAGAAGAAAGATTAGCTCCGCCAACACGTGCAGATGTTTCTAGGAAATATAGTGTCCCATCTTCAGCACGAATGAATTCTGAATGTGAAACTCCACGTAGTAATCCTAAAGCCTTTAAAACTTTTTTGTTTAGTTCCAAAACTTCTTTTGCTTCATCAGATTTGCTATCAAGTGTCTGGCTAGTAAAAACTCTGCCTTGATGTGCAACTTCAAATGGCGGAGTTCCGTATTTGCTTGCTAATCCAAAGACAACTTCACGCTCACTAATTATTGTATCAACGTGGTAGATACTTCCTGGAACAAATCTTTCCATTAAAAAGAATGATTGTTCATCAGCAAGATAATTAATTCTATCCCACATTTCCTGTTTGTTGTTAACTTTTTTTAATCCATAAGAACCAGCAAGTAAACGCGGCTTAATCATATAAGGATATGGAATCGTATCTGCAAACTCATTTATTTTTTTATGATTTAGGATGTGACAAAATTCTGGAACAGGAATTCCGTTTTCTTTTGCAACCATTCTCATTGCAAGTTTATCACGAAAATGTCTTGCAGTTGTATCTCCCATTCCTGCAATTCTTAAATGTTCTCTTAAAGAAGCGGCACGTTCAACGTCAAAATCATCAAGCGCAACAATTCTATCTATCTGTTCAGTTCGAGCAAGATAACTTACTCCATAAATTACATCCTGCATATTCCAATCTTTGTTTTTGTCTGGTATATAAAATATTTCATCCAGACTTTCTCTAGGCCAATCTGCATTTTCAAGACTTTTTGATGTAAGAAGTACAACTCGACAGCCTTGCGCTTTTGCTTCACGCATAAAGTCAAAGCCTTTTTCATAACTGGATATGCAAAGAATTGTTAGCATGACATTACCTCAAAAATTTAGTAACTGAATGATTAACTGATGTTTTTGAACTAATTAATCTGACTGAAAATACAAATAACAAATAACAAAAAACAAATCCCAACCGCCTAAATAAAAATTCTTTTATTTAGATTTTTCTATAATAGCTGAAAAAATCTTTTTTAGTTCAGTAGTTTCCTGAATAAGTTCTTTAACCTTTCACCCAAAACCACCTCGTTTGTTTCTAAAATTAATCTCAACCAAAAAATACTTTCTTTAGCTTCTTTTCTAGAAATCCGAAGGTGCATTACAAAATCCTTTTTACCCAATGATTCGTTTGTTTCTATATAGTTTGCTCCAACGGAAGAAGATGATCTAATTACTTACCTGCTATATTCAACATTTGCAATTGTTTTTGGAAGACTTTTAGTAAACACGCTAACAGACTTTGCAACTTGGAAAGTTCTTTCCTCTAAATCATATTCCGCCATTCACTATACTCTCTCTATCTATATTAACTTGCCTTTTTGTAGTTTGATTTTTGTTATTTGAAATTTACCATTCTAAGAATGGGATATACATTTTCTCCTCTGTCATAAAAGGGAGATCGTTTATAAAAGAAATCTAATCTTTCTCCACCATTATTTCTAAAAGATTCATCTTCATTAAGTTTTTTATAAAATTCATTACGTAAAGAAGAATCTTCTTTCATCATTTGTTTTGCATATGGTTCCATTACATACGCTTCTGCATATTCTTTTCTTTCAAAGAATGCATTGAAAAATCCCCAATTAACAAAGGAATCTGGAGCTTCCGGCTCTAACAAATTGACAATCACTCTTAACTGTCTTTGATTTGTGTAAACAATTAAAGTTCCGGCGTCAACATCAACTTTTTCTATAAAAGCATTACATTTAAAGGAAGGAAGCTGTCTTCCTTCATAAGGTCTTGGCGCAAACCGAACATCTTCAAATCTGTATTTTTCAACTTTTATATTTTTTGAGGATTTTAATACATTAAATTTTATTTGATGAGTTTTTATAACATCAATAATTTCTGAAAATTGTTGTGGAATTAAATAAGCAACAGGTACACTAATCTTCTTTTCGGAGTTTGCTTTGTTAAAAATCGGAATCTCAATTTCCAGTGGCTTATTAGTATACTTCCTTACAGTTGAGCCGGTTAATTCACTGTGTTCGTCATACCATTCAAATCCTTTAAATATATATTTGTCATATTTACCATTTCCTTTAAGAACTAATGGAAAATTCTTTTTTGTAGATAAATAATATTTAACTGTTTCTCTATCCGCTTGCTTGTTTAATGAAATTAATTCTTTATGATTATCATTTACAAATCTTATGGAATGTTCCATCATTGATTTTGTTGAGTAAACACGATTAGCAAAAGGTTTTAAGCTGTGTGTTTCCACGAGAAGACAAACTCTGTTTTGCGTTGCACAATATCCGTGAGATAATCTTGGCGGTGCGGGTAAATCAATTATTCCACTTTCAATTGTCCCGGATTTAAATTCCATATATGGCCCAATAATAAATCCATCTTCTTCAACATTGCTTAAAAGATGTGGCAAATATTTTTTATCAATCCAGTTTATTAAACTTCGATCAATATTTTGATGTGTTTCAATTCCATAAGTTACGTGATATTGATAATCAGCTCCGTTTGTTGTGTGATTATCAATCATAAAATCCGGTAGCCAATCATTAAATAATTTTAGAAAAGATCTGATCTCTGGCGAATCAGCTTTTAAATAATCTCTATTCAAATTTAAGTTTAAAGCATTGGTTCGCCAGCCCATTTTCTTTGGTCCGCTCTGATTTGGCCTGTTAAACGGACTTATTCTTTCGTGTCCATCAATATTCAAAACAGGAATGATTAGCAAAATTGTATTATCTAAAAGTGATAGCTTTTCTTTTGTGATAAGAATTTCTCTAAGCAAGAGCTTACAAGCATCTTTACCTTCAACCTCACCTGGATGAATTCCATTTTGAATAAGCACAATTGCTTTACTAGATTTTTTAGCTTGCTCTGGCGTAAAAGCTTTATCCTTAGAAACGATAATGACTTTTAATTCTCTTCCTTGGGGAGTCAAGCCAATAGTTTTGATTTTTACATATGGTGAATTATCGGCAAACTTTTGAAAATACTTTAAAGAATTCACATAATCAGGTGATTCAAGGTAATCAGATTTTTCAAAATGTGTTAGCCAGTCTTTTGAAATATTTTTCTTTTGCATTTTAATAAATATGAATAGTTAATGTTGATACAAATATAAAGTATTGATTGATAGAACAATTGAACTTTGACTAATTAAAATTTAAGTTTTATGTAATAATAAATTTTTACTCAAAAAATATATTGGAAAAATGATATGAGCAGCGTTTTTATAGATAAATCAGTAAAACCAGATAATCAAATGCTTGCCCATACACTCGGCACATCATATAAACTTTGGGATAAAATTAAAACCGCACTAACTACCAACTACGGTGATTTGAATGAAGATTGGAAATTCTATGGTCAGAAAATCGGTTGGACGCTTAAACTTCTTCACAAAAAGCGAAACTTATTCTTTCTATCACCTTATGAAAATTATTTTCAAATTGGTTTTGTCTTTGGTGATAAAGCTGTTTCTGTAATTGAAAAAAGTGATTTGCCTGTTAGAATTATTGATGAAATAAGATCCGCAAAAAAATATGCTGAGGGAAGGGGATTACGCCTCGCTGTAAAAAAATCATATGATGTTAAGCTTGTTTTAAAACTGACGGAAATAAAAATTAATAACTGATAGGCTTTTGTTAAACTCAATTGTTATCATCTATCATCCTTTGACATTTCTCGGTGCGAGGAATGAAAATGTTCAATAACTATTGACTTGCAATCGAACGGAATTCAGTGTGCTTCTCCAGAAACTTTCTCACATACCAGCAACTTGCAACAACCTTTAATTTTTTATCTTTAGCATAAAGAAAAGCAGCGAGAACAACTTTTTCTGCTAAGCCTTGTCCGCGTAATTTTGGTGGTGTATAGGTTGAGTATAAATCGAGCGTTTCTTTGTCTTCAGCATAAAGAACGTAAACTTCTTTTCCGTTAACATCCAATAAAAAACGACTTCCTTGTATATCATTAATCACTTCGTTCATAATATATTCCTTATCATTAAATTATTCACCAAATCATCATAACCAACAAACTGAATTCCATCCCAGCCGATACTTTTAGCAGCATCAACATACTCTAAAATATCATCAATGAAAATATGCTCTTTGGAAGGGAATCCTGAAGCATTTTCAACTATTCGATATATTTCCTCTTCTGGTTTTACAAATTTAACTTCATGAGAAAGAAATAATTGATCAAACAGTTTTAAAAATTCGTAATCCTGATACCCATATCTTTTGTGAATTGAGTTAGTGTTTGACACAAGATAGAGTTTGTAATGCTTCTTAAGTTCTGGCAATAGTGCAATTACGTTATCATTAAAGGAAAAGATATCCGACCAATATCTGCAAAATGTTTCTTCATCTATTGCGTGATCAAGATAATTAAGCATGCTTGCTATAAAATCTTTTTCAGATATCTTTCCCTTTTCAAAATCACGATGAATATGGTAATTATTTTTATACAACTCTAAAAATTGTTCACCTATTCCAGCTTTGTGTTTGTTTACTTTCTCAACAAAATACTTGTAATCAAATCGCACAAGAACCTGTCCTAAATCAAATACAACTACTGAAAATTTTCTTTTTATCATTCAGCAATCTTAAAAATATCGTCAGCAAGTCCTTTGTTTACTTTTACACTGCTAACTGTCATTTCCACAGATTGAGGGCCGAATGATTGTGTAATTTTAAATGGATATTTTATCCCTTCAACTTCAGTATAGTTGTCATAAGTTACTACTTGTTCAATCAAACCCATTTGAGTCTGCATCTCTTTTTGTTCCTTAATTTTCAATCCCGATTCTGCGTCAAAATAATTAAACCATCTAATACCTGAGGGCAGTGTCATTTTTATTTTGTGTGCATCTTTGCCATTGATCTTTTCAGTTCCTTCAAAATCAAGTTTTACTCCATTACCCTCAATATCCAAGAGTAATTCCATTGTTGCTTCAATTTTAAGCTGTTCTAATTCTTTTCCGGTAACATCAACATTTTTAGTTGCGGCTTTCATAACGCCCTTTTCCCCGTCAAAAATAATTGTTTGGTCCATTCCACCCGCTTTAACTTCTTGGCGCATTTTGTTAGGAGCTTTTTGTTTTACAATAATTGTAAGAGCCTGCCCCATAGCTGTACCACGCATAATTGTTGTTCTGTCTTCAACTTTTGCCAAAGCATCTCTTCCGCCAATTGCATCAAGATATTTTTCCATAACAACTTTTGGATCAACGGTTTCATTTTTTTCAGATTCCTGTGAGAAAAGATTGCTTTGCGATAAAATAACAAGGATGAAAAATACTAATCCGATTCTTATGTGCTTCATTTTGTTTCCTTATAAATAATTAGGTAAAATTTGTGTATAAAAATAGTAATAAGATTTGTTTTAGCATCAAAAAAACATCACCGATAATCATTGAATTAAACCTTATATTTGAATAAAAAGTTTCTAATTGCACCAATCCTTAATTTTGTAACTACAATCAATACAGAAAATACAAAATGATTATCAAGACATTCTTACACCTAATAATTTTAACATCAATAATAAGTGCTCAGCAATTTACAATTAAGGGAAAAATTGTTGATGAAAACTCTAAAACACCTTTAAGCTTTGTAAATATTCGTGTTGCAGAAACAACTCTCGGAACATCATCAAATTCTAATGGCGAGTTTGAGCTAAAGCTCGCAAAATCTAACGTAATGTTAATTGCTTCTTATATCGGATATTATTCAGATTCTTTATCAATTAATGTAGATGGAAACAAAACCAATATCAATTTTAACTTGAAAAGTACAGATATAGTGCTATCAGAGGTAATTGTAAAACCCGGTGTAAATCCCGCCCTAGAAATAATCCGAAAGGCAATCGAAAAAAAGAATCTTAGAAATAATAAATTAAAAAACTACGAAGTTGAAGCTTATACAAAAGGACTTGTTAGAACCACGGAAGAAATTTCAGCTGGTAACAATAGCATAGGAGTTGGACTAGGCGGTAGCGATACAACAGAATTAATTATAGCCGGCATTCTTGAAAATCACAGTCGAAATTATTTTCTACAGCCGGATAAATTCAAATCGGTTATTCTTGCAAGAAAGCAGAGTGCTAATTTCCCTCCATCAATAAACACATTAACCGGGGGAAGACTAATTCAGAATTTTTATGATAATGATGTTAACTTTTTAGGAAGGGATTTACCGGGTCCAATCTCAGACAATGCGCTCGATTATTACTATTTCAGGATTGAAAATATCACGGCTCAAAATGATCAAAAGATTTATCAAATTTATATTGAACCGGATAATTCTGCGGATCCGGGTTTTTCAGGTAAAATATTTATAACCGATAGCACATTCGATTTGGTTAAAGTTGACTTAATTCTTAACCGTGCTGCAAACACAGGCAATCTTTTTGATACTGTAAATGTCTATCAGCAGTTTGATGAATATAACGGGATTGTAATGCCTGTTGATTATAGATTGTTTGTAAAAGCAAATTTATTGGGATTAGTAAGATTCGGATTTGAGTTGAATACAATAATGTTCAACTATTCAGTTAATAGCAGTTTTTCAGAAAACATTTTCGATAAAGCAATTGTTACAGTCGTTCCGGATGCTGATAATATTGACTCAATGTATTGGCAGAACACTCAAACCATCCCGAACACATTAGAAGAACAAATTGCTTACAACAGAATAGACAGCGTGAAAAGTATTCCTAAATCTTTTTTAGTGATTATTCCTTTCTTGATACTCGTGTAAATTTAAATGATAACCTTTCTATAACTGCGCCGATTGCGATGTATCATTTTTCCCGCGTTGAAGGACACGCCTTAGATTTTGGAGTTTTTGTTGACGATGCCTTTAATAGAAGATTTAATTCTTCCTTAAAATTATCTTATGGATTTTCCGATAAAAAATTTAAACAGGACTTTAGTGCCGGATATTTGCTGGGAGATTACAGAACCTGGGAAGTTAAATTCAGAGCTTTTAATAAACTAAAAATTTTATTTGAAGAATCTGATAATTATGGTGAACTGCTTTCAACTGCGGTAACATTAATAGCCAAAGAGGAGTTTAGGGATTACTATTATACTAAGGGATTTGAAATCGGAATAGAAGGCGAAGTTATTCCGGTTTTAACAATGAGAGCACGATTTAAAAATCAAACAGATAAAAGTGCTTTTGTAAATACGGACTTTTCTTTTTTCAATAAAGAAAAAGAATACAATGTTAACCCTTCAATTTATGAAACCAGAATCAATTCTCTCAATATCGGTTTTGATATTGATTTCAGGGATTACATTGAAGATGGTTTTTTTAGAAGAAGAACGTCGCTAGGAAGATCTTACGTATTGTTTTCTGGGGATGTTACTTATTCCAATCCGGATTTTCTAGGCAGCGAATTAAACTTTACAACTTATGAAGCATCAGCTTCTGCATTTATTAGAACATTTAAATCTGCATTTATGAATATTAATCTTTATGGAAGATTAACCGATGGCGTTACTCCTTATCAAGATCTTTATTCTTTGCCTGGCAATATCGATGTAGTTTTTAACTCAAATACCTTTAGAACACTAAGCATCAATGAAATTATTGGCGATAAAATTTTTACCCTTCATCTAACTCATGATTTTCGGGATGAAATATTTAGAGCGCTAAATATTCCTGGATTAAAAAACTGGGAGATAATGTGGTCATTAATCTTTAATGCTGCCTTAGCGGATATTACACCGGAAACATCTGCAGTTTTAACAAATCCTGTTAAATCATTTAAACATCCTTTTTATGAGTTGGGATTTGGACTTGGTCAAGGGTTACTTCCCTTTAAACTTGAGTTTATGTGGAAGTTGAATTACAGAGATGGTAACAATTTTAGGGTTGGCTTAAATATGCCACTATTATAAATTTTTAATATTGAGCAAAAAAAAGCGCTCTAAAAAGAGCGCTTCAAAAGGAAATAAACAGAACTTATTTCTTGGGTTTTGCTTCACTTACGATGATATTACGACCCTTGAGTTCAGAACCATTTAGTGCCTGAATAGCCGCAGTGGCTTCAGATTCAGTTTCGAATTCAACGAAACCAAAACCTCGTGATCTGCGGGTCTCTTTATCGGTAACAACTTTTGCTGAAAGTACGTTGCCATGTGCGGCAAATGCCTTCTGCAAATCTTCGTCGCTAGCTGACCAGGGGAGACTCCCTACAAACAATTTAGTACTCACGAAACGAACCTTTAATTAATTGAACAAAAAAACGTCGATCGACGCGGGAATAAAATAATATTATTATTTAAAGAAACAAAGAAAAAATTAAATTAATCCTTCGTTTTAGGCCTTAAATAGGGCTTTGTGTCTCATCATGATGCTAATTAGACGAATTTTACCCTCAGTTTTCAATATCGTTTATAGATTTACTGTTTTAAGTCGAAGGGAATGTAATTAAAAAATCATAATAATTTTGTAATCGCATCTTTAACATTATCTACCGCAATCACTTTTATTACTTCAGATTTTTTAATCCCTTTTAAATTTCCTGTTGGAATAATAGCAGACTTGAATCCAAGTTTTTGAGCTTCCTGAATCCTTTTTTCGATGTGCCCGACACTTCTTATTTCTCCACCCAAACCAACTTCCCCAATTATAATTGTTTGGTTGTCAACAACTTTATCAATCAGACTGGAAGCTATGCTAACACAAACGGCAAGATCAACAGCAGGTTCTATTACCCGAATGCCGCCAGCAACATTTACAAAAACATTATTTACAGAAGCACGAACACCGGCTCTTTTTTCTAAAACTGCTAATAGAATTGATAGTCTTTTCTGATCAAATCCATTTGAAACACGTTGCGGATATCCAAAATTTGATGGGGTTACCAATGCCTGAACTTCCAAAAGAATTGGTCTGCTTCCTTCAACGCTGGATGTTACAACAGATCCAGGAGTTTGTTTTTCCCTCTCACTTAAAAATAACTCACTTGGATTTGATACTTCACGTAATCCATCTTCTCGCATTTCAAAAACACCTATTTCATTGGTGCTGCCGAATCTGTTTTTTTGTGCACGTAAAATTCTAAATGAATGATTTGATTCTCCTTCAAACTGAAGTACTGTATCAACCATATGTTCAAGAATTTTTGGTCCTGCAATCATTCCTTCTTTAGTAACATGCCCGATTATAATTACAGAGTAATGATTTTTCTTTGCTTCTTCCATCAACATCGCGGCACATTCACGAATCTGCGTAATTGTACCGGGTGAGTTTTCTAATTCGCTTCTGTAAGTAGTTTGGATTGAATCTATAATAACAACAGAAGGAGCAATTTCTTTTATTGCTCCAAGAATGTTTGATAATTCTGTTTCTGCTTGAACAAAAAAGGATTCTGATTTTACCTTTAATCTGCTGGAGCGAAGTTTGATTTGCTTTTCAGACTCTTCTCCAGTTACATACAAAACTTTTTCTTTAATGCTGGCAGCAGCTTGCATTGCAATTGTGGATTTACCAATTCCCGGATCACCGCCAAGAAGAATAACTGAGCCGGGCATAATTCCGCCTCCAAGCACACGATCAAATTCGATTATTCCTGTTTGTATTCTATCTTCTTCGTTCGCAGAAATATCCACAATTTTATTGTAACTGAATCTTGATTTTGAAATATTTGCTTTACGAGGCGATGTTTCAACAATCTCTTCTGTAAAGGAATTCCAACTTTCACACTCAGGGCATTTACCTATCCAACGCAGGGACTCGTATCCGCAGTTAGAACAAATATATTTTATTTTTGTTTTAGACATATTATTTATAGAGAACTTCCCACAATTTTTTCAACTTTTGCTAATGCAGTTATAATTTGTCCAACATCTTTTCCACCTGCAGTTGCAAGATGAGGACGCCCGCCGCCGCCGCCGCCCACCAATTTAGCAAGCTCGCCAACAATTTTTCCGGCACTAAGTTTTTTGTCTTTAATTAAATCATCACTTACAACGGCAACAATGCCAACTTTATCATCAATTTGTGCTATTAAAACTCCAACACCGCTTTTAATTCTATTACGCATCTCATCACCAAAGGATTTTAATTCATCCATATTATCCGCATGAACTTTACCTTTATGAATAGTTATATTCTTTTCTTCTGAAGATAAAGAAAGTATATGATCAAGCTGTTCGAGTTTTTCTTTAATTTTTAATTCGGATATTTCTTTCTCAAGTTTCTTTTTAACATCAAGAAGTTCTTCAATCTTTTGTTCAGATAATTTTATTTGTTCTGCTTGAGACTGTATAAACTTTTCAACTCCGGCTCCGGTAACAGCCTCAATTCTACGTACTCCACTTGCGATTGATGATTCGCTAAGAATTTTAAACAAACCGATTTCTGATGAATTATGCACATGAGTTCCACCGCAAAATTCCATGGAAAAATCACCAAACTGAACAACATTAACTTTATCGCCGTACTTATCGCCAAAAAACATTAAAGCGCCCATTTTTTTTGCTTCATCAAATGGAGTATTGCGATGATGTTTTAATTGATAATTTTTTCTGGTATTTACATTTACCATTGCTTCTATTTGATTTATTTCATCAGCAGTAAGTTTAGCAAAATGAGTAAAATCAAAACGTAATCTATCAGGACCGACATAAGATCCAGCTTGCTGAACATGAGTTCCGAGAACTGTTCTTAAAGCTTTGTGTAAAAAGTGAGTAACCGAGTGATTTCGCATAATATCCCAGCGGCGAGTTACATCAACTTCAGCAAAAACTTCGGTACCAATTTTTAATGAACTTGAATTAGCCGAATTGATTACATGGATTACCAGGTTTTCAATCTTTGTAACATCAACAACATCATAGGATTTAGAATCAACAACAAGTATTCCTAAATCATCTGTTTGCCCACCAGATTCAACATAAAATGGTGATTTATCAAGAATTACAAAGGTGTTTTCGCTATCAGTTTTAATTCCTATTATTTTTGCTTTTGTTTGAAGTTCATCATAACCAGTAAAGATTGTTGGATTTGAATCAACCAGATTGAATCCTGATAAATCATTTAATGTAATACTAACTGAGGCAAACTTATCTTTTGAAGCTTCTCGTCCGCGAACTTTTTGTTCATTCATCAGTTTGTTAAATCCATCTTCATCGATGCCAAAATTTATTTCCCTTGCCATTACGTTTGTTAGGTCTACTGGAAATCCAAAAGTATCATAAAGTTTAAAGACATCTTCCCCAGGAATCACTTTTATTTTTTGCTTATTAAGTTTATTAACTATCTCGTTAAATAATTCAATTCCACGATCAAGAGTAGCATTAAAACTATCTTCTTCAGCTTTGATGATCTTTTTTACATAATCTTTTTTCTCGACAACTTCTGGAAAAACATCACCCATCGTTTCTACAAGAACATCTACAAGTTTATAAAGAAAAGGATCTTTGAGATTTATTTTTCTGCCGTAACGAGCTGCACGTCTTAAAATTCTTCTTAGAACATAACCACGCCCATCATTGCCTGGAACCGCGCCATCTGCAATTGCAAATGTTAGAGCACGTATATGATCCGCAATTACACGCATCGGAATTCTATCTTCTTCTTTATCATACTTTACTTTAGAAAGTTTAACAACTGCATCAATAATCGGAGTAAAAACGTCTGTTTCGTAATTTGATTTTTTATTTTGCAATACTGCACATACTCGTTCAAATCCCATTCCTGTATCAACATGTTTTGCTGGAAGTTCATTAAGCTTTCCTGTTTCATCACGATTGTATTGAATGAAAACCAGATTCCATATTTCAATACATTCCGGTGAGCCAGCGTTTACAAGTTCAGCATTCTCCAGATCATCACTTATGTTTACATGGATTTCTGAGCAGGGACCACATGGACCAGTTTCACCCATTTCCCAAAAGTTATCCTTCTCAGCAAACTTTAAAATGTGATTTGGATTTATATCAGTTTCTGATTTCCAAAGTTCTAGTGCTTCATCATCATCTTTATAAACTGTTGCCCATAATCGTTCCTTTGGCAGTTTCCATACCTCAGTTAATAATTCCCATGCCCAGCCGATTGCTTCTTTCTTGTAGTAATCACCAAAAGACCAGTTGCCAAGCATTTCAAACAAAGTATGATGATAAGTATCGTGACCAACTTCTTCCAAATCGTTGTGCTTGCCGGAAACACGAATACATTTTTGTGTATCAACTGCTCTTTTATATTCACGAGTTCCGGTTCCCAGAAAAACATCTTTAAACTGATTCATTCCGGCGTTAGTAAAAAGCAAGGTCGGATCATCAAAAGGAACTACAGGGGATGAATGTACAATACGATGTTCTTTACTCTTAAAAAAATCTAAAAATTGCTGACGAATTTGTCGTGAAGTCATATTTACCTTTGTAAAAATTTTGAAGGTAAAAATAACAAATTAACACTTAAGCGGGAACTGGGTTATTGGGGTATTATCAAGGTTTTACCTGAGATGATTTTGGCAATAAAATTGCATAAAAAACTATCCTTGTAAACAAATTATGAATGCCGCAATGTCAGAAAACAAACAAACAACCGATAGTGAATTACTACTTCAAATAGTTGGTTATAATTCAGATGCATTTGAACAGCTATACAATCGCTATTCTGCAACTATTTATTCATTGATTAAAGAAATAGTAACGAATCCTAAACTGGCTGAAAAAATACTGCTTAACGTGTTTTCAGTTTTCTTAAAACGCATTGATCATTACAGTACAAACAGTAATAATATTTTTACCTGGCTTACATTGCTTGCAAGGAATATTTCTATCGATACTCTCAAAAGAATGAAATTTATTGAAGATATACCAATTTATTCTGATGATTATGAAATTGAATTTATACTTCCAAATCTTTCACAAGAAATAACTTTAATAAATCTTGATGAAAGAGAAACACTTGGCGAAAAGATTAAATCGTATAAAAACCACCTTACCGAAGTGCAAAATTTGGTTTTATCTCTTATTTATTTTGAAGGATTGAATGAAGAAGAAATTGCAAAGCGATTAAATGTACCGGTTGCTACTGTTAGACAAAAAACTATAGGTATAATGGAAAGTCTTCATAATCAGTATACTGGGAAAGTTGAACAAGGCATAAATAATAAAGAGCTGCTTAGTCTTGTTAAGTTAGAATCACTGGGATATCTCTCTTCTGAAGAAAGAATGTTATTTAATCAGATGAGAAACAATGATCCTGATTTTTTGTGGAAAGAATATGGCGAGTACCAAAATTTAACGGCATTGCTTTCAACTGCTATTACAATTACAAAACCGGCACATGAGCTTAATGCTGAATTGAAAAATATTTTTACAAAAATCTTGCAAGGAAGTGACGTTGAATATCCAATAATAGCCTCTGAAATTCCTGTTGCAGAGACAATAATCAATTCTATACCGGAACCTCTACCCGAAAAAATGAAAGCTCCGGAAGTAAAAGAGAAGGTAGAGACTAAAGAAGAAAAAGATGCAGGTTTCCACATCAGATTTAGAGAACGTGACCCTAAAGAACTAAGCTTACTTAAAAAACTTGAAACTGTTGAGGTAAAACCAACACCAGCTCCTGTTTATGCTAAGGTGGAAAAGGAAATTCAGTTTAGAGATTATAGAACCGCAGTTAAAAAGCCCAATGTTTTAGCGGACAGAAAAGATTCTGTTTTAAACAACAATGATATTATTAAAGCAGTTATTACTGAGGATAACATAGTACAAAATAAAATTTCAAATACTGAAATACAGAAACCAGATCTCCAAATTGAGAATGATGATCCTCTGATAATAATAGAAGAAACTAAACCGATAATGGTTAAGGATAATGCAACTGTTAATAATAAATTGATTCCAAACAGCAGTATTAATCTTAAAGAGATTTTCAAAAAAGAAGATAAGACATCAGACAAAAATGAAAACAATCAGGTTAATGCAAAGACAGAGAACATAATTCAAACCAAATCGGTTACTCCGGCTATTGAAAACCAAGATATAAAACCAAAGACAAATGAAGTAATTAACGTGATTCAGAAAACAGCTAGTGTAGCCACAAAAGAAGAGAATGTAATTCCGAACAAACCTGCTATGCCTGTGGTTGCCAATTCTGATATAAAGTTTAAAACTAATGAACCCCCAAAAGAATTTAGAAGAAGCAACATTTTTGTTGATAGGGAAGAAAAAGCGGTTCAGCAAAAACCAGTTGCTCCAGTAGTTGAAAAGTCCGATATAAAAATTAAAACAAATGAAGCCCCAAAAGAATTTAGTAAGAGTAATCTATTTGTTGATAAAACCATTAAGCCCATTGAACAAAAATCACCTGTTTCCATAGTTGAAAAAACTGAAATCGTAAATAAACCAAGTGAATTGTCCAAAGAGAACAAAATAACAGAAAGTACGATTTTAAAAGTTGAACAGACATTACAAAACAAACCCTTCGAGCCTGTCGTTAATAATTCAGACATAAAGATTAAAACAAATGAACCTCCAAAAGAAATACAGAAACAAAGACCTTCAGTAGTAAAAGCCGAAACATTAGCTCAAATTAATCTGAAAGCAAAGACTACGGAACAACCTGAAGTTAAAACAAACGAACAGAAGAAAGAAATCAGTAAAAATGTTACTAGTATTGAGAAAAATGATCTAGCAATCCAAACTGCAGTAAGCACACCTGTAATTGCAAAGACTGAAATAAGGTTCCGAACAAATGATACTATAAAACAAAAAGAAGAGATTAAGCCAGAAATTAAAGAAGATTCAAACTTATCTAAGAGTGTCAACCCGTTGGTTGATAGATCAAACTTAAGGATAAGAGAGACTGTTTTTACTGAGAAAATTAGCAAGCCGGAAACAAAGGATAAAAATACAAGTTCCTCGGTTAACCAATCCAACACAGATAACGAAATAATACCTGCAGTTAAAGCTTTAACAGACTCAATAAATATAGACGAAATATTAACCAAGATAGAAGATGATAAACCCGCAATTGCTGAAATCAGTGAAACAGATTCTTATGAAAAAGAAATAGTTAAGCTTAGAAAAAAACTTAGACGAAATATTTTAGTTTCTGCTGCATTAATTGCAATCATAGTTGCATCATCAATATTTATTTATTTGAAATTTCAACAAGTTCCCTTAACAGTTACTAGCTCTGCTGCCGGATCTGAAAAATTAAATTTAACCGGCCAATCCAATCTTGTTCTTAATAATGAATATAATCCATCAACAGAATCCGAAATTACTGAGGAGGCAATTGAAACCCTTTCTTCTAAAGAAACAGTAACAGATCAAAAAGTTATAATCCCGCCATTACCTGAAAGTTTAACAAAAGAGGAAAGTACTTTATTTGCTTCTAATGTGAATAGTAATAGCCTGGCAAGTAATGATGAAAAAGAAACAACACAAACAGCAGCAGCAAAAACAGAAACGATAATTCCACCAAAAGAAATAAAAAAAATTGAAGAAGAGACTGCATTCTTTGTAGCCGTTGAAGAGATGCCCGAATTAGTTGGGGGATTAAAAACACTACAAGGCAAAATCAAATATCCTGAGATAGCAAAACGGGTTGGCGTTGAAGGTAAAGTATTGGTGCAGGCTGTTGTTGATGAAACCGGAAATGTTATTTCAGTAAGTACAATTAAAGGTATTGGCTCTGGATGCGATGAAGTTGCAATGGACGCCGTTCGTAACAGTAAATTTACACCAGGCAAACAACGTGGGAAGAATGTGAAAGTTCAGGTAACTATTCCGATTGTGTTCAAGAAATAATTATTTCTCTAATAGAATTCAGCAAGAAAAAAGGCACAATTACTTGTGCCTTTTTTGTGCCTTATAAAATATAAGTCGAACACTTACTTAATTAGCACCATCTTCTTTGTATCAACAAAAGTTCTTCCACTGCTAACAGCTTTTATCTGATATATATATGTACCGGAAGTAAGAGCAGATGCATTGAAAGTAGCTTTTTGATATCCAGCTTCTACTGAGCCATTAACTAATGTTGTTACCAACTCACCAATTGCGGTGTAGATTGAAATTATTACTTCAGCTTTTTCCGGAAGTGAATATTCAATCGTTGTAGAAGGATTAAATGGGTTCGGATAGTTCTGATATAGTGTATATTCATCTGGCGCGTTTACATCAACTTCAATAACTGGTGAATATTCACTTGTTCCATCAAGATCAACTTGTTTTAATCTATAAGAATATTTACCAACCGCTAAACTCTTATCCATATAAGAATAATTATTTCTTTCTGTTGATGTTCCTTTGCCTGAAACAAACGAAACGTTAGTCCACGCATTTGCTCCATTTAATTTTCTTTCAACCTGGAATCCGCTGTTATTTGTTTCTGTTGCTGTTGACCAGTTGAGAGTAACATTATTTCTATCATTGTTAGCAACAAAAGAAGTTAATTCAACCGGGATTATTGAGATTTCCATTGTAACTGGAACTGTTACAGTAGAGCTAACAGGATCATTACTTGCAACAACTAAATCCATTGCGTAGCTGCCAACCGGATAATCTTCCGCATGAAAAGTTAATTCAACATCAACTGAGTTGCCGTTAAATAATGTACCGCTGTTCACATTGTTTGATAACCAATCCGGCTCTGATGCAAATTCCAATGCTAAATTGTTAGCAACATAATTTGCATTGTAAGCTACTTGCAATCCATCATTACCTGCAGCATTTTCAATTCCAACAGTTGCGGAATTAAGAGTTGCGTTCATATTGTTATAGTAAACTACAATTTTACCATTTTGATGAATCACAACCTGGAAGGTGAGTGACCCTGTGCCGCTATATTTTTGCCAATTTGTAAACTGAATGTAAAACTTGTTTCCATCCTGTAAACGATGAACTGTTCCCTGGGTTCTTCCATCTAAATCATCCCAGAACATAGCAACCATACTATTTGGAACAGCAACACCAGGAATTTGTGCATTTGAGTAAGTTGCATTAGACAATGCTGTAAAGCTCAAAAATCCATTTGTGCTTAAATACACATTTGAATATTCAGTACCATAAAACTTAACGTTAAATCCAAGCGGAATAGCATTTGTGTATCCATCATCAAGATCTCCATTTGCGAATGTCACCGCAACTGCATTTGGATTAGCTGTAATATCGGTCCAAACATATTGTGGTCCGTTTGGTTCATTACTGTCTTTCCATTTGTAGCCAAATAAATCCGGTCCGCCGTTGCCGTCAAAACTTACACCGTTTATTTCTTGAGAATAATTCTTCAAAGAATATTCTGGCAGATCTGAAAGTTCATTATGTCTAGCAATATATCTTGCACTTATAACACCTTCTGGAAATGTATTGTTTTCAAGAGTTACAGAAAAATCCAATGTAGATGGGTTTGCAGAAATATTTGAAACTGTAATAGTATCAACAACAACATCCATAGGATTAAGTATATGATGCAAACTGCTTGGTGTAACAGATATTTGTGGTGCTGCCAGCGTTGTACCTGTTGCACTGTTTGATAGTGGAGACCAGTTGCCCCATACATCTTTAGCTTTTATTGAGAAATAATAAGGTGTAGCAAAACTCAATCCTTCAACAAGGTAGGATTCCATTCCGCCGGCTGTGTCCGGTATTGTTGTAAAAGGAAGTTGTGTTGCATTATAAAAAGTTGTTGAATCATTTATTGGTGATGTTGAAAAACGAATATCAAATCCTGTTACACCATTCATTGATGAATCATAAGGAACAGTCCACTGAAGTGTTAAGCTTTTAGAGGTAGGATCTCCGGCGCTTAAATCTACAACTGGATCAGGTGCTGTTGAATCTGCAGTTCCTAAACTTAAGAAAGCAGCATAAACATCAATTAATCCTCTTCCGTAATTATTATCTTCACCAGCTGCGCCCAAATCAATTGCTGTATTGTATAATGCTTCAAGTATCTGTTTACCGGTTAAATTAGGTGCAAATTGTTTTAGTAGTGCCACAGCTCCAGCAACATGAGGTGAAGCCATTGATGTACCGCTTAAAACGGTATAACCTGTTGCAGAACCTGATGAGCGAACATTAACACCAGGAGCAGAAACTTCGGGTTTTATTAGAAGTGATCCGGTTCCTCCGCAAAGAGATGGACCACGACTAGAAAAACTTGCAATGGGATTTGTATTTCCACCAATGTATAAAGCCCCATCAATAGCGGCAGTACACATTACATTTACATCATTAGTATTAATATTTTTTGGTTTTGTAATTGTAGATGTTCCAGGTCCATTGTTACCAGCTGAAAATACCACGGCAATACCAGCAGCCTCAACAGCATCAAGTGTGGTTTTATAAATTCCTGAACATTCATTAGTTACATCCGGATCATACCAGCTATTGCTTATAACATCAGGCATGTCAGATATTGTTAATGGATTTCCATCAGGATCTATTGCCCACTGAAATGCCGCTACTGAATTAGAAGTATGCGGGCTAGTACAAATTGTTTTTGCTGCAATCCATTCCGCATCAGGAGCAACGCCAACAGTATCGCCAGTTGTTGGAGAATATCCCACCATTGTTCCCATTGTATGGCTACCATGACCATCGCAATCACTTGGAACCGTAGTCCCACCAACCGGATCGAACCAGGCTTGATTGCTTGGAACGTGATTTCCTCTCCATTTAAAATTTAATGCAGGATGACTTGGAAACACACCTGTATCGATATCCATTACTAATCTACCCTGACCTGTAATTCCCTGTGCCCATAATAAGTGAGCATTTATAATTTTTACTCCGGGTTCTACGGATTCTGTACCTTCAATATAATTTTCAACCGTTTCAGGTCTGTCTAACTCTAAAAAAGCGTCAAGATCCATCTCAGCCACATCTAATCTTGTCATTAACTCATTAATAATTTGTGGTTTAGCTTCTACCACAAACATGTTAGAAATCCAGAATGCCTGGTAAGTAAATACAGCAGCAGATTCTGATTTTTCGTCTAGATAAGATTTCAAACTAGCTTGTGTATTTTCAGCATTTTGTTTAAGAGCAGTAATAACCTGATAAGCTCTTTGCTGTAAGGTAGATTTTTGGCTGTATAATTGTTGATCAAGAGTGGCTAAATCAACTTGCGATCGAAGCAGAACGAGAATTTTTATATAATCATTCTGGTTAGCTTTATTTAGAGCTTGTTGTAATCTGGAACTTATTTCCACCTGTGAATAGGTAAATGAAGTAACCAGGAAAAGAAAAAAGAACAGTAATAGTTTTTTCAATGTATCACTCCTTAATGTTTGACTGTCAAATTTAACAAGTTATTATTACTGCTTCAAATATTTTGAGAAATTTTAATTGAAGAGGTGTAATAATGATTATTATCAGACTATGGAATAATTGCTTTTTTGGCTTCGCACATATACTTTAGAATAGTAAAATGATTTAGAACTTATTATTATTGAAAAAGTGGATACACAAATAGCTGATATAGAATTATTTCAAAAAATCTCTAACCGCGATTCCAAAGCCTTAGAAAGTTTGTATGATAGGTACAGTCCTGTTTTATATACTTTGGTTAAACGAATTGTTGTTGATAAAGAAGTTGCCGAAGAAATTCTTGCAGATATTTTTGTAATAATCTGGCAGAAAAGTTCAATGTTCGATATTAATTCGGGTAATCTCTATTCCTGGTTGATAAATCTTTCGAGAAACAAAGCCCTGGATTTTATCAGACGTGAAAAATCATTGATTACCGATGAGTATAATGATGAATATGAAAATGTTTTTATAATTCCAACTATCTCTACGCTTATTCCTTCAAATGATTTAGATAAAACCTTTAGTAACAGGGAAAAAATATATTCTGCTGTTCATAATTTAACCGAAGCACAACAATACGTTTTATCCTTAGCTTATTATGATGGATTAACAGAATCAGAAATTGCTAAAAAACTTAACATACCTTTATTAACTGTTAAATCGAAAATACGTGTGGCTCTTAACAGCGTTAAAGAAAATCTTGCAAAAGAGGAAATCCAATGATTGATGAACAAAAAGTCATTGGTATGCTTCAGGCAAAAGCCCTTAGTTGTCTTGATGCTGATGAAAACAAAGAATTACAGGATTTTATTGATGAAGGACATGTGTTTCCATGGGATGAATTAGGAAAATTTCAAAACGTTGCTTCTCTTTTACCGCTTGCTCTTCAATTAGAATTACCTGATGCTGAACTTAAAGATCGCGTAGCATTAAAGCTTATTAAACTAAGTGAGCAATTAAGGATACAAAAAATCCTGGAAGAAGATAAGTTTGAAGTTGAAGAAGAAGCTGATGAAAATATAGATGAATTTACAAATATTCAGGAACCATTTGTTGAGCCCCCAATAGAGATTGAAAATGAAGAACCTGTTGTTGAAGATAATTTAGTAGATCAATTAAATCCCGAAGAAACTACGTTTAATTTAGACGAAGTTGTTTTACCAGGTTATGAATCTGTTGAAACACCTAATACGGATGCAGAGGAATCATTAACAATTGAATCCCCTTTTGAAACCCTTATTGATGAATCTGAAATTGATTATCCGCAAGTTGAAGAAGTTGAAATTAGTGAAGTATTAAATGAACCTGAGATTCCACATTACGAAAACACAGCACAATTAGTTGGTGAAGAATATTCAGAAAGCAAGCCTGCCGAAGAGTCGGAAGATTCAAACAAGCAACTAGACCTGACAAAGAAAAGTGTTGCTGAAAAAATGTTCAGAGCAATTGAGCAGGATTTTGATTCTTTAAAATTTCAATTTGAAGAAAGCGAAAGAAAAACAACTCGCGGACTTTTAATCGCATATGTGATAATCGCTGTTTTACTTGCACTACTTATTTTTTCATTCTTTAAATTCAGTTCTGATATCAACACACTTAACAATGAAGTTAAAGACTTAAAGAAAAAAGTTTCTTCTTCTTTATATGATGAACAGAAATCTAACCCCGATTATCATTTCTTTTCTTAAAATTTTTTGCAGCCAAGAAAATTATTATTCCTAAAAATAAAATTACAATCCAGTAACTCTTTACTAAAGTTTTAACTGCTGAAAAATATAAATCTACAGTGGCTGTCCCGCGTGATATCAACAGCCAAATTCCCGCAAATAAACTTAAGAATGAAAATATAACCGCAATACTGTTTACTTTGGTTAATAGGTTTGCGATTAATAAACTTATTCCAATAATAATAAGTGCTGATGGGACAAACACGGTTCCAAAATTTAAAATTTCAAATTGTGTAAATACAAAAAGGACTGTTCCCGTAAGGAAGAAAACGGAGCCAATTACAATTCCTACGTGATGTTGTTTTAGATAAGACGAATAAAAAAAGCTGATACCCCAAAACAGACAAGAGTAAGCCGCAATATCCATCGCACTCAGTGAAACAATTCCAAACAGACTTAGAAGTGTTGTAATGATAAAAAGTATCAGCAAATAAAAACTAACCGATCGAAAACTCATCACAAAATTCTTTGCCCCATACTGGATGCAATAAGATCAGCTGCAAACACAGCGCTGCTGTTACGCACATCTAATATTGGATTTACTTCTGCAATTTCTAATGAAGACATACAACCGCATTCAGCAATTGCTTCCATAAGTGAATGAGCCTCTCTGTAGTTTAATCCTCCGGGTACGGGCGTTCCAACACCGGGGGCAAAATTCGGATCAACACTATCAACATCAAAGCTAACGTGGATATGATCTACCTTTTCTTTGAATTGCTTTAACACGCGGCTAATAATTCTGTGAATGCCAAGTTTATCAACATCACTCATTGTGTAAACATTTACATTAAGTTTTTTAATGTTTAGTCTTTCCTGCGGATCAATACTTCTTGCGGCGATAACAGCACAGTTTTCCGGTTTTAGCTTGGGTGCAAATCCATAAAGATTAACAAGTTCTGAATAGCCCAGTCCCATCGAAGCAGCAAGCGGCATTCCGTGTATATTTCCGGATGGAGTTGTTTCATCTGTATTCATATCAGTATGTGCATCTATCCATATTACACCAAGCGTTAATTTATTTTTTTTACAGTAAGATGAAATACCTGCAATAGTACCAAGCGCCATTGAATGATCACCGCCGATGCAAAGCGGAAATTTCTTTTGTTCTAAAACTTTTTCAACGCGTGCTGCAAGCATTTTTGATGTCTTAAGAATTTCATCCAAATATTTAAGTTTTGGATTGGATACCTTTTGCCGTTCCATTATCTCAATATTTATATCTCCGGTATCTTCAACTTTGTAACCAAGCTGCTCAAGCTTGCTTTCCAATCCTGCAATGCGCAATGCAGAAGGACCCATATCAACTCCGCGTCTTCCGGAACCAAGATCAATCGGAAAACCTATTACCGTAATAGTTTGCTGTTTCTCTTTATTCATAAAACACTTTTAAATAATGTAAAATCATTTTTATTAAGTTAAAGAGAATGAGGGAAATATTCATCTAGGGGGGGGGGGGGGGGGGGGGGGGTTATTTTGAAAGTTTTTACCATTCATCTTACAATTCTTATATTTTAAGCACAAAAATTTTAAATTATTCAAAGACAATTACATCGGGCAGAACAATGTTAGGATATGATCGTGAACCCTATATTAGTGTTGGAATTCTAAGCGATACTAAAATTAAATTTGAACTTTACGGTGATTTTAGTTCGTACGGCTTTAAACATTTTTTTAGCGGAAGATTTGAAGCAGAACTAATAAATGATAGAATAGTCTGTAAAGGTGATTCTGATAAAATTGAAATAACCGATGAAATAATTTTTGAACCCCAGGAACCCGAGAATGAATCGTTTCTAATAAGAGATGTTGTAATAGGTGTTAAGTTTCACTGGGAAAGAAAAGAAAAGCAGCGTTTTACTCACTCACTTAAGCTCATAAAAGATAATGGAAAAATTACAGCAATTAATATCGTTCCAATTGAAAAATATTTAGTTAGTGTTATCTCATCTGAAATGAGTTCAAAATGTTCGATGCAAATGTTAAAGGCAACGGCTGTTGTTTCCAGAAGCTGGTTACTTGCTCAGATAGAAAAATCCAGAGCTATAAAATCAGAACACTCTAATTATAAAACCGTTTATGAAACAGAAGAAGAATTGATTAGATGGTATGATCGAGAAGATCATAAGCTTTTTGATGTTTGCGCCGATGATCATTGCCAGCGTTATCAGGGCGTTACTAAAATGACTTCGGATGTTGCACGGAAAGCAGTTGAGCAAACAGCCGGAGTGGTGTTGCTTGAAGATGATAAAATTCTTGATGCACGTTTTTCAAAATCCTGCGGCGGTATTTCGGAATCATTTGAAAATGTGTGGGAGCCGATAAAGCATCAATCTTTAAGTGCGATTTATGATTATAAATTTATTGCCGATGATTTTGATGACAATTTTTCTAGAGAAGAAAATGCGGCAAAATGGATTAAGGGTAACCCGCCTGCCTTTTGCAATACAAGTGATCCTAAAATATTGAATCAAATTCTTTTGGATTATGATCAGGAGACAAAAGATTTTTACAGGTGGAAAGTTGAATTTACACAAGCACAATTGTCCGATCTTATAAAGAGAAAAAGCGGAATTGATTTTGGATTAATAAAAGATCTTATCCCTGTTGAAAGAGGTTTTTCTTCACGACTCGTTAAACTTAAAATTGTTGGAACAAATAAAACTTTAACAATAGGAAAAGAGCTTGAGATTAGAAGAACACTTTCCGAAACTCATCTTTATAGTTCTGCATTTATTGTTGAGAAGTTTGGAGAAGTTGACGGAGTTCCGGAAAAGTTTCTTTTGCGCGGCGCAGGATGGGGTCATGGTGTTGGGCTTTGCCAGATTGGCGCTGCCGTTATGGCAGAACAAGGCTATCAGTTTGATGAGATTGCTATTCATTACTTCAAAGGCGCGAAGCTTAAAAAGATTTATTAAGAAGGCAGAATGAAAATTCTTTATTCCTGTTTATCAAGAAGCTGGGGCGGAATGGAAATGATTACTCTTATTTTCATTCGCAAGCTGATTGAAAGAAAATATCAAGTTGAACTGCTTTGTGTTAAAGAATCCAGAATGCACATTGAAGCAAATAATCTTGGATTGATTATTCATCCTGTTAAAGCCTCCGGGTATTTTCACCCAGCCGCAATATTCAAGATAGCATCTCTGATTAAAAAAAATAATTATAAACTGGTTCATACCCAGGCATCTAAAGATCTTTGGCTTCTTGTTCCGGCATTAAAAATAGCTTCGTCAAAAATTCCATTATTTTTAACAAAGCAGATGGGCTCGTTTATTGTTAAAAAAGATTATCTGCACAGATTTCTCTATCAGCGTGTAACAAAAGCCTTTGCAATAAGCACAGTAATTAAAAACAACCTTCTTGAAACAACTCCATTACAGGCAAACAAAATTGAATTGCTGTATAACGCTGTGGATGTTAAAAAGTTTGATCCTGCAAAAGCTGATCGAAATAAAGTTAGAAAAGAGTTTAACATTGCTGAGGATGAAATTGTAATTGGAATGATTGCAAGATTTAGTCCGGGCAAAGGCCACGAAGAATTTTTGCAATCCGCAAGAACACTTTCATCAAAACATAAGAACTTAAAATTTATTGTGGTTGGTGAAGCAAGCCGTGGTGAAGATGAATATGCGAACAGTATAAAAAATTTGGCGGATAAGCTGGGGATTACAAATATTATCTTTGCCGGATTCCGCAGCGATACACCGGACGTTCTATCCGCGTTTGATATTTTTATTTTTCCTTCTCACGCAGAGGCTTTTGGCATTGCACTTATTGAAGCAATGGCAATGGAAAGAGCATCTGTTTGTGCTAATGCTGATGGCGTGCTTGATATTGCCGTTGATGATGTAACTAATTTATTATTCCAGAATAAAAACGCTGAAGATCTTGCAAGCAAAACAGAACTGCTTATAAATGATGGGAATAAAAGATTACAAATGGGCAAAGCGGCCAGAGAACGTGTTCTAAAAGTATTTAATCTTGAAATTATAACAGATAAAACGATTGAGTTTTATAATAAGTCTTTAAATAACAATTAGTGTTGTATGAAAATTTTATCTGATGACCAGTTAATATTAAACCTTGTTGAAGAAAACAATTATTCAGATGCTGCGGCGCGATTGTCTGAAATCCAGAAAGAGCAATGGCCAATGCTTAGCGCGGGATTCAAATCACTGGAGACTGTTAAATCAAAGTCGTTTCAGTTTGATGGATATAAAATAAAAGCACAGTTTAATGCAGGACGAATGACTTCAACATCCGCAAAGGTTGATCCGAAATCTATAAGCGAAAGAAAATGTTTTTTATGCGAAGAAAATCTTCCTGCTGAGCAAAAAGGAATTTTATATAATGATAATTACGTAATTCTTTGTAACCCATTTCCAATTTTTCCAACGCACTTTACTTTAACGCATAAAGAACACACACAGCAAAGGATTATTGATACTTTTTCTGATATGCTGGATTTGAGTAAAGATCTTTCTAAACATTATTCGGTTATTTATAATGGACCAAGATGCGGAGCTTCTGCGCCGGACCATTTGCATTTTCAAGCGGGCAATAAATTCTTTATGCCGATTGATGATGAATTCCACCAGATAAAGAATGAATACGGTAAAGTGATTTATGAAAATGATGATTTATCTTTTTATGCAATTGATGATGGAGTGAGAAAATTTGTTTCGATTGAAAGTTTAGATAAAGAATTGGTTGTAAATACTTTTAATAAGTTTTATAAAACTTATTCTGAGTTGATGAATGAAGAACAGGAACCAATGATAAATCTTGTTTCTTTTTATGAAGAAGAATATGGATGGCGGATAATTATATTCCTAAGAGCAAAACACCGCCCCGCAGTTTTCTTTGCTGAAGATGAAAGTAAAATGCTGGTTAGTCCTGCGGCAATAGATTTAGGCGGAGTTTGTGTTTTCCCTCGTGAAGATGATTTTAACCGCATAACAAAAGAAATGATTGCAGATATATTTAAAGAAGTTTTTATTGATGCGAAAAAATTAGACTCGCTGGTTAGAAAGCTTAGCTTGGTTTAATATAGTTCAAGAATCTTATTATATATTTGTAGGACATGACACCCAAAATGATAGAAATGGAATTAAATTAAAAACCTATAAGATCTGTACAGATAAATAAATACTGGTGGATTGAGTTTTCTTTTTTTTTTAGTCTCAATTAATTTTTTCAGGTTCATCGGTTGATTTAGTATTAAGGGCAAATATTTTTTTTTTTTTTTTAGCTTATCGATTTTTGTTTATGTTTTTTAATTATTTATATGCTTTATCAATAATATTTGCTTTTTGAATCGATGGTTATGAATTTAATAAGGAGTGGCACACAGCATTACGAGTGGCTAATGGTACAAAATTAAATTATTTGAAATTCAGAATATCATTGTAGCAGATGAATATTAATCTTGTAAAAAGTATGGAGGTAAACTCTTTAAATTAATGCAAAGAAAAAAACGAGAATTGAAATTTTATTCAAGGAACAATAAATTGTATAAATATAACTTCTTTGCCTAAGCGACAGGTAAAAGGCCAAAGATATATAATAATTGCACACATTATCTTTTTCCTGGCTCATCAAGTGTTCAAAGAATTTCATATTTGGTGAGGTGGAGTTTGAGATTATAATTTTTATTATTGCTGTTAGAGGAACAGAGAGAAGCATTCCTACAATTCCCCAAATGTAGCCCCACACCAAAACAGAAAGCAAAATTAATAACGGGTTTAAATTTAAGCGTTTGCCAAGAATCATCGGTTCGGCTACGTTAAATGCAAGTGTTTGTATTCCCGCCATTAAAGCAAGTACAAGAATCATTGTTCCAACAGAATCAAACTGAACGAGCGAAAACAGAACCGGAAACACCAGCGCAATAGCAGAACCAATTGTTGGAATGAAATTGAAAAGGAAAACAAACAATCCCCAAACTATAGGAAAATCAACACCAATAATTGATAAAACAATTGTTGTGATAATACCCGCAATAAGATTAACACCAACCTTTGCAATTATATAACGCTGTATTTGTTCGGTTATCTTTTTAAAAGTTGTTTCAAGCTGCTGATCACGTAATTGTCTTTGCTGATGAAATTCATCTAAAATGTTTTGCTCATCGATAGTTGAATCTGTGTTATCTATTTCTTCTTTAGCTTTAGCTAATTCGGGAGTAAGCTTTTTGTAAACATATCTGTGCTTAATTGCGTTGTAAATTGTTTCGTTACCGGAAAGAACAAATAAGAAAAAGAATAACACAAACAATACACTTCCAAGCAATGAAACTGTTGAAGAAAAAATTCCACCCGCGATGTTTTCTAAATTTAATTTTGCAATCAGATGTTCAAATGAAAAATCTGTAAAGAATGGATCAGTTAAACCCCATGAGGCTGAGGTAGCTTTTACCATATTGCTGAGTTTTTCACCATAAACAGGCAGACCTTCGCTAAATTGCAAAAAAGAATCAACAACAATTCTTCCAACTCCATATAATAAACCAAAAATTATGGCGAGATCAATTAGAGTAACAAACAACATGGGGACTTTTTTATTATCCAGCCAGTTATTAAATGGAGAAAAAACAAAGAAAAGAAAAATTGCAATTACCAAAGGAATGAAAATACTGCTAAGTTCTCTTAGTACAATTGCAATTACAACCAATCCGATAATTGTAATAAAAAATTTTATTGTTCCGTCTGCTTGTATTTTTTGTGACATTTATTTTATACTTTTATTTTAACACAACGTCACACTGAGCGAAGTCGAAGTGTGACAATCTTTATCAAGTTCAGTCTTCGACAATCCACCGTGGCGGACAGACTGAAAGTTACTTTATTCCTTAGCTAAACCACCGGGAGTTTGAGGTGTTGATAACAAATGCTCAAACAATTCCCATCGTTTAGCAGTATTATTTTCAGTTCCGCCATTGCGTTCGATGTAATCTTTCACAATATCCATTCCCAAATTGTAATTGATTACATAGCTTCTGTACTTTTCAATAAATGAAACATATTTGTCTGCACTGTCTTTTGTACGCAAGGCATTTTTCATTAACCATTCCACTGCTTGCTCTCGTGTCCATTTTCCATCAAGAAAATTTCTTGCTGCTTCATTACCGGAATAACTGAAATTCTTTTGCAGATCTAAAACTTTGTAAAAAAGATCTGCTTCTTCAGGATTTAGTCCTGCTAACGGAAACAAAACTTCTTTTTCAAATTTTATTCTTTCTTCACCGGCAAAAGCCATCGGGATACCGTAATTAGCAGTTCCTTCCGCAATTAACGATTGAGGAGAAAATAGAGCGTAAACTTTAAACTCGGGCCAGTTACGTTTTTTTGCAAGATTAGATTCCAGCAATACATTATAAACATGATGCCCCGGATAACCTTCGTGTGCAGCAAGATCAACAGCACGATCGATAAAGATTGGCAAATCAGTATTTACTTCAATTACGCTGTAAAAATTTCCTTTGTACCAATTGTATGCACCCCACGGTTTATCTTTTACATATTCAACCTTAAAAGATTCCTGTTCAGGAAGTTTAATATGTTCCAAAGTTTTAGTTCGGCATTCCTTAATTGCTGCATTAAAAACATCATCAAGTTTATCAGTCGGAATAACAAACTTCATTTTAAAATCATTTAATCTTTTTGCAACATCACCTTTACCGGGAAGAATTTTATCAAGTTCTGCTATTGCTGATTGGAAAAATTCATCATTATGTGTTGGAGCGGATGCATCATACAGAGCTTTTGTTTCTTCATCAAAAGGAAGAAGCACTCCGTTTAGCATAAAGATTTTTGTTTTGCATGCAAGCAGTTGTTTGTAAAGGTATCTGAATCGAAGTGTTTCCAATTCGTCAGCTTTGTATTCACCGAGAGATTCAAGTTCATTTAGAAGTTCATCTGTTTGGGTGGATAAAACTTTATAGGCTGTTGAATCAAATGTTAAATCAGTTTTTAAACCGGAACGCCAATCTTCGGGACCATAATAAGCATCAACAAAATCGGCATCATACTGTCCGATGTTTAAAACAAGCTTTACATAATCTTCTGCTATATTATTCATTTTCAACTCAAGATCACTTTGAATTACTGATTCTTTTTTCTCACTGCAGGAAACTAAAATAAATACTATTGCTAAGGTTAAAATTAATTTATTCACTTTTTAACCTGTTCTTTCGCGCATCAATAAAAGATTTAACTGCTAAAATTAAAAACACCAAACACATTACCGCCATTATTGCCTGTACCGTAACCGCGGCAGGTCTTTCCATTTCTGCACCGCCAAGCATTTTGAAGAATTTAAATAATCCGCCAACTGTTCCCGCAAATCCAAGCAGAGTTAAAATTGCAGCACCGTGCATTGCGTGTTTTAAGTATTTTTCATTAAGCGCCAGCCAGCCAAAGATTAACATTGGTATTCCAAAGAAAGTTGGGATGAGAGCGGTAATGCTTTCACTGCTTATTCCAAAGTAACCATATAAACCCATTAAAATAAATATCACACCGTAAGCAATTGTTAGTTTAGCCATTGGATCTCCATAAAATTATTTGTTTACAATCAGAATTTAATAAAAGGGAATGAAAGAAAAGAAAGCAAATTTTAGTCAGTTATGCTAAAAATATTACAAAACAAATTATTATAATTTATCTTAAGCAAGCATAGATTGAATTAGTTTTTTCAAAACTGCATCATCCACCGGTTTGATTAGGTAATTATGGGGAAAAGATAATTTTTCATCAAACAACCTTGTTCTTACTTGTTTATCGGCATTACCGGAAATAAAAATTACAGGTGTAGTTTTTATAGCGCAAAGTTGTTTTGCAAGTTCAACACCATCTAATTCACCCGCAATATTAATATCAACAAAAAGAATATCTAGTTTTTCCCTGGAGAAAATTTCAAAAGCTGTCTTGCTATTATTTGCAAGAAAGGTTGTTGCTAAGCCGGTTCTTTTTGCAATTAATGAAATATGAAGAGCAATTATAGCCTCGTCGTCTATTATTAATCCTTTGCGTTCTAACTTAGCCATAATTCTCCCTTTTTTATTATAACGTTAAATTGATTGTTCTTCATTTGTCGGAAACTGAATCTTAAATGTTGCACCATTACCGTTTTCAATAATTAAATTACCATTTATCTGGCTTACTAGATTTAAGATTAGATTCATACCAAGCGACTTTGCTTTTTTTGTGTCAAAGTTCTTTGGTAATCCTTTTCCGTTATCTTTTACAGTAATTTCTGCAAGAGATTCTTTACTCTTAACAGTAACTGATATTTTGCCTTTTTCTCTGGATTTAAAAGCATGCTTTACTGAATTGGAAACAAGTTCGTGAATAATTAACGAAGCAGGCACGGCAGTGTTAATATCAAGTAAAAGATTTTCACCTTTAATTTCGGTTTTAATTCTATCCTCTGATAAGGAGGAATTAAATATTGAAATGATTGTTTTTAAATAATGCTTAAAATCTATTTGGGATAAATCATCAGATTCATAAAGATGTTTATGAATAACTGAAATAGAATGTATTCGATTTTTAGCAGTTTCCAGTATCGTTCTTGTTTTTGCATCAGAGATGTTTTCTGTTTGCAGAGATAATAAACTAGAGATTATCTGAAGATTATTTTTTACCCGGTGATGAATTTCTTTTAATAAAATTTCTTTTTCTCTAAGTGAATGAGAAAGTATTTCTTTAGTATTTCTTATCGAAGTTATATCTTCAAAAGTAGTATAAACCTGATAAGGTTTTTTTTCATTTCCTCTGAACTGCGGAATAGCATTAATTATTATCCACCTGTAGTTGTTGATTTTAGGATTAAATACACCCATTATTACACCACTGGCAGGTTTTCCGGTCTTAAGAGCGATCATAGAGGGGTGATCATTACCAGCAAACTCGCTCATATCTTCATGAACAGCTTTCCATCCTGAATCCATTGAATTTCGTTTTTGCATCTGTTCTACCGTTAAGCCCAAGATTTCCTCAGCTTTTGGATTAGCCGAAATTATATAGCCGTTAGGATCTAAATAAATAACACCCTGCTGCATCGTTTCAAACATTGTACGGTACTTTATTTCGCTCTCGCTAAGTTTTGTTTCCTTTACTTTACTGTCGTTTATATCATAAGAAACACCAACCAATTGTATATAAGGTATGTGATCAGTATTAATTTTAACAACTGCTCTCTCCTGCAGCCATCGCCATCTGCCGTCATTAGATTTTATTCTGTACTCATAGTTAAACACAGTATTTGGATTAGAAATACCTTTGTTTAATTCCTCAACAAATCCATCCAGATCTTCAGGATGAATGTATTCCTTGTAATCATTTACGTTTATAATCCCGGAATTAAAAGGCAGCCAATTGAAAAATTTTCCAAATCGGTTTCCCATTTCTTTTGGATCTAATATATCCCAAATCCACCAGGAAACTCCTGCTGATTCAAAAGCCTGATCAAGTACCGTGTTCGCAACTTCAAGTTTATCAACAGTATCTCGAAGATCAGTAATATCTATGTATGTAATAACAACACCATCCGCAGATTCATCACTTCGTGTAAACGGAGTTATACGCTGAAGATAATGTCTGCTTCCTGTGCTTTTTATCTGTTTGTAAGAATAAGATCGTTCTTCAATTACCTTTTTTGCTTCAACAAGAATATCTTTTTCAGTTATATCAGCAAAGTTGGATGCAAAATCATAAATAGGTCTTCCAATATCATTTTCACGAAGATTAAAAACTTTTCTTAATTCCGGAGTAAACTTTCTTATTCTCATTTCAGAATCTAAAAACAAAGTTCCAATTTGTGTGCTGGCAAGTAAGTTTTCCATATCAAGAGTAAGATTTTCAAGCTCAGTATTTTTTGCTTGCAGTTCTGTGTTTATAGAATAAAGTTCTTCGTTTACAGATTGAAGTTCTTCATTTGCACTTTGCAGTTCCTCATTGCTGGCCATCAATTCTTCGTTCGAAGCTTGCAGCTCTTCATTGCTGGTCTCAAGTTCTTCTACGATATTTTGCTTTTCGGTATTTAGAACTTTTAATTCACTTTCAAGATCTGTAATTCTTTGATTGTTGATGTCCGTATCATTTCCAAGATTCATGGTAATTTTTATCGTATCAGTACTTTGAATAGATGGAAACTCAATCAGAAACACAGAATAATTATCAACCTCGATGAACGGAATTCTAACTATAATTGAAACTGTGTAGTTATTGTCGTTGTGTGTAAAAGTGGCATCCTTAATTTCAACAGGAATTTTATCAGCAGCAGCTCTTCTAACAGCATTGCGCACGATTGATGATAAACCAGGTTCCAGCATGTCTATCAGGTTAGATGTAAAAACACCTTTACCAACGGTAAGATATTTGCCGATGTCACCATTAATAAACATAATCTGAAAATTCTGATCAATAAATATGGATGGCGGAGAATGTAGTTCGGTTAAAGTTCTATAATAAGATTCTTCACTATGTGAATTGTTCTTTGCGTTGCTTGCGTAAGTTTTATCAGGAGAAAGATATTTATAAAAAACAGATTTCTTAAAATCGTAATCATCAATATTGTTTCTTGATATTTGCTGACCTGATCTTTTATAAATTCTCCATTTAGGATCAAGAACTTCAAATTGTCCTTCATTATCACTGATGTTCTCGCTGTGTCCTAGTAATAAAATTCCACCGCTGCGTAAAGAAAAGTGAAAATTACTAATTACACGTTTTTGTGTTTCCGGTTTTAGATATATTAATAAATTACGGCAGCTTATAATATCCATCCGGATAAATGGAGGATCTTTTACAAGGTTGTGTGCTGAAAAAATAACCTTTTCTCTTATTCGTTTTATTAATTGGAACTGATCTCCGGATTTTACAAAATAATTCTGAAGTCTTTCCTTTGCTATATCTGTAATAATATTAACAGGATATAAAGCAGCACTGGCTCTTCTAAGTGCATCAGTATCAATATCAGTTGCAAAAATTTTATAATCACGATTAATTTTATTTCTTATCAGATATTCATCTAGCAAAATTGCAATCGTAAAAACTTCTTCACCAGTTGAACAAGCAGGAATCCATATGCGTATAGGATCTGTGGATTTTTTATCATTAAAAATCTTTCCAAATCCATTTAACACGAGTGAATCAAAAGCTTCCGGATCACGGAAAAAATTTGTTACACCTATCATAAACTCTTTATACAAAATAATTGCTTCATCTTCGTTTGAAGTAAAATATTTTTTGTAATCATCAAGTCTAATAATTCCTAAAATATCCATTCGCTTCTGAATTCTTCTGGCAAGTGTATTAGATTTATAAGTGCGAAAATCAATTCCTGTAATTTTATGTACTTCAGAAAGCAAATCTTTAAATAGAATATCTGTGTCAATTTTATCGCTATCAAAAAAATCTGTTTTGCTTGTAGATAGATCGATAAGTTTTTTTGCAAGATCAATTGGGGATCCAATAAAATCTGCAAGATGCGTATGAAGCGCTGTATTAGGCATTCCATTAAACTGTGCAGTTTGCGGATCTTGAACCATTACGGTACCACCTGAAGCTTTTACTGTTCTTATCCCTCTTGAACCATCACTTCCGGTGCCTGACAGTACGATAGCAACTGATCTTTCTGCACACTCACTACCGAGAGAATGAAAAAAAATATCAATCGGCAAGTTCAGTCTATCGAAAGGTGCTTTCTTAATCAGCTTTATTTTATTCCCTTTTAATGAAATGTTAACATCGCTGCGGTTTAAATAAATTTTGTTCGGCTGAATTTCCATTTCTTCAGTAACAGTAAGAATTTCCATTCCTGTATGTTTACCAAGAAGTTCATTCATTAAGCTTTTAAAGTTTGGGGAAAGATGTTGAATGATGACAAAAGACATTCCTGTTTCACCGGGAATGTGATTAAAGAAATCCTGGATTGCATCCAATCCACCGGCAGAAGCACCTATACCAACTATCAACGGTTTAGATTCAGTAATGCTTGGAACTTGGTTCATAGAATGCCTTTCCACCTGTTAAAATTATTAATTAAATAAGTATGAATAATGAAACGAAGTGCGGGTCAATAAAGTTGATTGACTTAAATAATTGTGGCAAACATAGTAAGCCAATATTTCAAGTTCAATATTATAATGATATTTTTATTTCATAACATCACAAACAATTGATAGCGCAAACGAATGTAGGATTGTCATTCCAATTTTATAATCAGGTATTTTGTTCCATCAATTGTCAGCAAAATTTTGTTATCCTTTACAACTAAATCTCTTCCGCTTACAAGATCTATTGCTCTCCTTACATTATAGACTGCTGGCAAAACAAATTCTAAATCTTGTGTCTCCGAATTTTTATTAACAATTGTTAGAATTCTTTCGTTCAAATCTGATCTAATAAAAGCATAAATATTTTCATCAGCTTGCAATGTTAAAAAATCTCCATAGCGTAATGCTGAATGTTCTTTTCTGATATGAATTAGTTTGCTCACATCTTCAAAGGTTTGTATTTCGTTTTTGTCCAGATCGTAACCAAAACGCATCATTCTTCTGTTATCGGGATCAGCAGCACCGGTCATTCCAATTTCATCTCCATAATAAATAATCGGAACACCAGGAATGGTTAAGATATATGCAAGGTGCAGTTTTAATTTATCATAACTTTTGGGATCATCAACTTTTGGCGGATTGTTCCAGGCAAAATCTCCGGCACGTCCATCATTGATTGCTAGATCACCATCAGCATAAGCCATATAACGGATTTTATCATGACTATCCATTATGTTGCCCATTAAATTATTATATCCGAAAACCTGGAAACTTTTTTGCATCTGGTAATCAAGTAATTTATATGAAGCTTTTTCATCCAGAAAAGTTGGAACAGCTACATCATAAAGATTAAAATTAAACTGCGCACTTAACTGTCCGTTATTAACATAAGAAGCAATCATATCAATTCCGCCAAATGATTCACCGATCTGATATACTTCTTTATCAAAAGGTATAGCAATTTCTTTTTTCAATTTTTTTGTAAGTAGTCTCCAGAATTCGTTTGGAACATGTTTAACTGCATCGTGTCTGTATCCATCTGCGCCAGTTACTTTTAACCACCAGACAGCATTGTCTGTCATAAATTCAAGCGCTTCGTAAGAACTTACAAAATCAAACGAAGGCATATAAGGTTCAAACCAGGTGGTTAAACGGTATTCATCCCATAATCTTAAGTTCATTCTTCCGTTTGGCAGATTAAAGGTTCCAAACCAATTACGATGATCTTTCCACATCCAATGCTCTTCATGAACATGATGTGCAACATAATCGAGAAACACCTTAGAGTTTTTTTTGTGAGCAATATCGATTATTTTTTTTACAAGATTCATATCGCCGAAATGTTCCTCTACTTTGTTTGATGAAGTCGGCCAGTAACCGTGATAACCGGTGTACCAGCGATGAGGCGCAGGATATTCCCGATAAGCATTATTTGTATTATCAACAATTGGAGAAATCCAGAAAGCATTTACACCAAGTTTATCAAAATATCCTGATTCCATTTTATTAATGATTCCCTGTAAATCCCCTCCTTGATAGTTTGCAGGAGTAAAAAGTGAATCGTGTTTTACCGGATTGTCATTTGATATATCACCATTGCTAAAACGGTCAATCATTATGCTGTAAATTATGTTATCATTTAAAGTATGAACTCCGGATTTACCGGCGATAACACCATCGTGAATTTGGATAGTCTGGATATTTGTGTGTTTACCCATTCTGTTTACAGCAAGTCTAACAGTGTGATTACCTTTTAACATTTTACCTTTAACTGTAAGGGTAATTTCCCTTCCATTAATTTGCATAAGCTCTGAAGGAAATTTCTTGTTATCAAAAAGAGCAATCAAACTTTCTTTGTTTACCATATTACTACGATCAGCATTTTCAAAATAGAAATTTAATTTCAATCCATCATTTGCATTATTTGATCCAAGAACGTGAAGAAACATTTTATCTTTTGCCGATTCCTCAATTATTCTAAGCGAGTTAAAATCTCCCATTCCATTTGGAACCTTATCAGAATTTGCAGGATCAACAACTTCTCTTCCATCAACATAAAATTTGTATTCATATCTTCCCGGATCAAGAGGAATTTCAATTTCAAGAACGCCATCACCATTTAAGTCTTTCATAGGAAGATTTTGTCTATCCCAACTATTGAATTGTCCAAACAGATTAACTTGTTTTTCTCCGTCTTGCGGTTTGTATGTAAAAAGATATTTTTGACTTTTTACAAGTTTAACAGGAAGTTGGTAAACTTCACCGTTATGCTTGAATGAAATTAATTCAATTCCTGAAAAATCATTGTTGGGAGTTAAGGAAAGTTGCATTGCTGAACTATTGTAGCTGGCATTAACATTTTTGCTTGGTGTAAATTCAACATTATAATCTTCAGAATAAAAAAGATCACCGACCATAACTATTGTTGGCTGGTCCTGTGAAAGATTTATTGGCTGAATTAAATCGTGAATTGTCTGGGAAAAGTTTATCGAGGCTATAGTAATAATTGCTAGTAATATCTTTTTAAACATATTCCGATCCTGTAAGTTTAATAAAATTATTTTCTGTTAAATTGATAAAAATCTTGGAGACAATGTCTGCCAGTCTATCACAAGAATTTCTTAGATCAAATTTAATAAAAGAGGTTTAAAGATTAAGTAAAGAAAATGATTATTTACTTTAAATCTTTTAGTTCATCAAGATAATAGCAGTGATTGTGTTTTGTCATCCCAATTCTAGGATAATAATCAACTGCGGCGGGAGCAGACAGAAGGATTAGTTTTGCTTGCGGAGTCGCTTTTTTTGTTTCTTCAATTAGTTTTTTACCTATTCCTGTTTTCTGGAATTTGACATCTACGGCAAGATCTGAAAGATAAGTGCAGTACACAAAATCTGTAATTGATCGGGCAACTCCAACTAATGTACCATCTACTCGTGCAGTCACTATCAAATTAGCGTTATTGCACATTGATGAGACTCTCTGCTCGTCATTTATCGGTCTGCGTACAGCAAGAGTGCTGTTTTTAAGCACTTCAATAAATTCTGAAACATCAAGAGATTTTTCAATTGCATAAACTATCTCACTCATATATCCTCCTTAAACAAAAAAAGCGAAGAATAATATTATCCTTCGCTTTAATAATACAATCTTAACTCAGATTATAAAGCGTTATCTTTTGCAGCTTTAGCTATTCTGAATTTTAATACTCTCTTAGCTGGGATAACCATTGTAGCGCCTGTGGCTGGGTTTCTTCCCATTCTTTTCTTTCTGTTAACAACTACTAATTTACCTAAACCAGGAATTGTGAAAGCTTTCTTAGCCTCTTTGTATGCTAAGGCTACGAGTTCTTCTAAATACTGACCAGCCAATTTTTTTGTAACGCCGGTCTTCTTTGCCATATGATCAAGAATCTGACCTTTGGTCATTGGTTTTGCTGCCATAAATAGCCCTCTCTTTTAATTAATGAATGTTGTTTAATTACAAAGCGAAAATAAATATATTTTATTTGAAAAGAAAAGATTTCCAGATAAAAAATATTTTTAACACGCAGTTCAATACCATAAATTGAGGGTGCAATCAACCCGTAATTCATCCAATGCCCTGTAATTAACTTTGATGCACAATTGTTAATTCATTATTTTAATCTTTAATAAAATAATGTTGATTTAATTTTATATGCTCAGGAATATTTTAGCACTCTTAATTATTACTTCTGTTGTTGCTGCAGCCCAAATTCAGGACTCAGTTACAGCAGATTTAAAAATTTATTCCGATACTCTTTCCTTTCAACCAGACTCCATTATTACTAACGATTCCTTATTAATAGTAACCGAACGCGATTCTATCGTTCCACTTTATTCTTATCCGTTAACTGATAAAAGTTTTATTACCTCTAATAAAGAACTGCTTAAGCTTGAATACCAATACACCGGAGACTATTTAAGATTATCTCAGTTTAACTTTATAAAGAATTTAGGATTTACCGGGCAGCCAAACGAAACATTCCTTTATGGAGTTGGTAATAATTCAATAAGTTATTTAATGGATGGAATTTCTTATAATGATCGGCAATCTAATTCATTAAATCTTAATCTTATACAAAGCGAAGACGTTGATTCTATAGAAGTGATTCCACTTCCTCGTGGATTTCTTTACGGTGCGTATAACAATCCAGTTAGTGTAAATTTTATTACAAAAGATTTTCTCTCAGCACAGCCATATACAAGAATAAGATTCTATCAAGGTACAAATCGCGATATGATGTTTGATGGAATATTTAATGCAATTATAACAAACAAGCTTATTGCTTCTTTTGATATTACAAATAGAATTTACGATGGTACTTATGATAATACGGATTATTCAATATGGCAGGGAAAAGTAAAACTAAAATATTTGCTGTCTAATGCAGTAAATATTATAGCATCATATAATTATAGCGATTATAATGCCGGATACAGCGGTGGAGTGGATGTTGATAGCATTCGTTCAATTACAGAAAATGTTGATGATGTTTTATATGATTTTAGAGCCGCACCAATGGTTTATCCGAATGGCGAATTAAAAACTTTAACACATTTGCCAAGATTAAGATTTTTAATTAAACCAACTGAATGGATGAGATCAGATGCCAGTGTATTTTTTATGTTTAACCGATATGAAAAAATCACTTCTGCAAGTGAGTATTCAGAAAACAAAACTTATGGTTTAAATATTCGAAACGATTTTGGTTATGACGTTTTCAATTTTCAATTAAATGTTGATTATGAGAAACGAAATGTGTTCTCAAGTAAATCATTTTATAACTCTATAGACTCAATAAATATTAATGCAATGCAAAATGATTTTGACGCTGATTTTTTTTCTGCATCTGGCATTCTTTCTGCTAATTTAGATAATGGTACTTTCATTCCTTCGATATATTATAAAATATCCACAGATAAAAAAAATTACTCGCAACCCAATGCTTATAACAATATATATAACCATCAGGGATTTGGAATTGATTTATTATTTAAAATCAAATCAAGCTTTGCCTTTTATTTAGGAACATCTGTTCTTAACCCATATATGTCGAGCGTGGATTACGCACTAATTGAACTTGGCACAAAGTATCAAAACGAATTTGTATTTGCCGATCTAAAATATTTTTATAATGAATACAACTTTGGTTTTTATAACGATACTGGTTTAGAAAGCAATGATTGGATTGTATTTGGACACTTGAACGGATTAGGATTAAATCTAAAATTTAATTATTGGAAATTACTTCTTGAATCTAATTCATCATATTATTTTTCTGGTGGGGATAAACTGATGGGTGTCCCAAATTTCCAAACTCAAACAGGACTTTATTATACCAGCAAACTATTTAATGATAATCTTGATTTGAAAACAGGATTTGTTTTTTATTACACGGGTACAAACAATGTATTTACAAGTGAGCACGGAGTAACTGAAGTTCCATCGTCTTACAAATTAGATTTTACACTTGCTGGTGAAATTCAAAATGTAGCAATTGTATATTTTCTCTGGCAAAATCTTTTGGGCAACGATTACTATATAACGCCGTATTACCCAATGCCCACACGTAATATAAGATTTGGTGTTGCCTGGGAAATGTTTAATTAGTTTTGTCGAATGTCATTGCGAATCCTGCTTTAGCTGGATGAAGCAATCTATTGATTTGTTAGATTGCTTCGCTCCCAAAGCGTCGCTCGCAATGACGAACAAAGAAGAATTAGAGACTCAACATCTCTTTAAACTTAACAGCCTGTCTTCTTGAGACTTCAATTTTATGTCCGCCTTTTAACTTTGCAAGCAATCCGCCATTAAGCCACGGTTCAATATTCTCAACCCATTTAAGATTGATAATATGTTTTCTGCTTGCACGGAAAAATGATTTGCGGTCTAATCTTTCATCCAGATAATTTAATGTTCGTAAGATAAGCGGTTTGTTTTCATCAAAATATAATCGCACATAATTTCCTTCGGACTCCATCAACCGGACTTTTTCTAATTTTACAAACCAGCATTTATCCCCGTCTTTTACAAATACCTGATCTTCTGCCGTTAATGTTTCATGAGATAAATCCTGAGTGCGATCTTTTCGTTTGCCTTCAATCAATTTTTTTATTGATTCTTCTAATCGTGCAGGTTCAATTGGTTTTAAAAGATAATCAAGCGCATTATACTCAAATGCTTTTAGAGCGTACTCATCATACGCAGTTGTGAAAATCACTTTAGGAACGCTGTCTAATTCTTCTAGTAATTCAAATCCGGTTTTTCCCGGCATTTGAATATCAAGAAAAATAACATCCGGACTTAACTCAGAGATTTTGTTATGTGCATCATCTGCATTAACAGCTTCTCCTACAATTTCGATTTCCTTAAACGGCTCTAATAATCTTATTAACTCTGTACGAGCTAGTCGCTCATCGTCTATAACTAATGCTTTCATTACTTTGAACCTCCTGATGGTATTTTAAGCTTTGTAAGAACTGTGTTGTTGTGTTCATTTGTGAATGCGAGAGAAGCATTTTCTCCGTACAATAAAGATAATCTATGTTTTGTATTACTTACACCAAATCCGCGGGAATTTTTTAATGCTTCTTCATCAAACTTACCAGTATTTCTTATTTCTATTATAAGATTTGAGCCACTAACTTTTGCTTCAACATCAACTTCGCCACCTGTAGTAATTTTTGATATGCCGTGTTTAATTCCGTTTTCAACAAGTGTTTGAACCATCATTGGCGGAATCTCAACCCTATCAGCATCAGCTGTTGATTTAATTTTATAATTAAGACGTTCTTCAAATCTTATTTTTTCAAGATCAAGATAATCTTGAATTGTTTTTAATTCCTCCGCAAGCGATACTGTTTCAGTCCTTTCAATCTTTAAAGTGTAGCGCATAAGATTGGAAAGTTTTGTAATTGCATCTTTGGCATTCTGCGGATCTTCTTCGATTAATGCGCGAATGCTGTTCATTGCATTAAACATAAAATGCGGATTTAATTGCGCCTTAAGAGTTTTTAATTCAAAATCTTTTACAGCTGCTTCAAATATTAATGTTTCAATTTCAGCTTTTTTTGAATTTTCAAAATAATGAATTGCGAAATAGATTAAGGACCAAACTAACACAACACTTGTAACATTAAGAACACTTGCAATAATAGCAGCAGCTAAATGTTCTGCATCTTTTTCCACTCCAAGCAAATGACCGGAGATATAAACCGGAATGTAAATTATTAAAGCAACAACAAAACTTGCAATTAGTATTCTTGGAATAATTTTTTTGAGTGTGAGATTTGCCCAATTATTTTTTTTGATATATAGACGATAAAAATGAGAAAAAATTATTCCCAAAATTCCCAATAATATCCACAGTGCAATCCTGTTTAGGGGAATGGTTTCAAAAGAAGAGATGATTAATAAGTTTATAATTACAAATAAACTCCAGCCGGAAGTCTGAGAAATCCAATATAAATTTTTTCTTTTCAATGGTTCTATAACATCACTTTTAGTTACAGGTTTATCTAAACCAAAATTTACTTTTGTATTAAGTCTCGCGGTCTTCATATCAAATATAATCTTAACCTTTATAAAAGGGAATCATTTTTAAGTTTGCAATGACAACTTATTAGATAGGGGACAGAAACTAAGAGTCTTTTTTATCTGTGGTAAAGAAAAGTGATAGAAGGAAATTTATTTGCTCTCATCCTGGCCGAGTCGAAGAGTGACCAATCTTTAAGTGGAATAAAACTGTCACACTTCGTCCCTCGACTTAGCTCGAGATGACACGCTCAGTGTGACAGTTTTATTAAAAATATATTACAATGAAAGAATATCATTATAAATTATAAATGCCATTAAAAGTAAAAGGAGTACCAGCCCAGTATTTTGTATCGCCATTTTAATTTTAATTGGTATCTCGCGTTTGATAGCCGATTCGATCAAAATCATAACTAAGTGTCCGCCATCCAAAACCGGAAAGGGCATTATGTTTAGAATCGCCAAACTTAAGCTGAGCAGTGCGAGAAAATAGAGAAAACTTGATATGCCGGAATCAGCGGATTTGGCTGCAATTTGTGCAATTTTAATTGGGCCGCCAAATGCTTTTTTAAATTCAACATCACCGGTAAAAACTTTTCCTATCATAGAAAAAGTTAATGCAGTCATCTTTTCAATATCTTTCCAGCCATAATATACAGATTCAAATGCACCATAAGTTTTCATTTGTGTCTCACCCATAAACACAGTTCCAATCAAAACACCAATTTTAGCATCACTTCCGGGTGTAACAAAAACATGTTTCTTTTCTTTATTTCTTTCAATAGTAATCTTTAATTCTTGGTCTTTGTTTGATGAAATGATGTTAGTTGCTTGTTGCGAACTGTAAAGCGATTCATCGTTTATAGCAAGCAAAATATCACCTGCTTTTATTCCTGATTTTTCTGCCGGTGAATCTTTAACAACTTCACCAATTGCAGGTTTAACTCCCTCCGGAATTAAAAACATAGCTTGTGTTTCATCATCAGGAATTAATTTCCTTTGAACTAAAAGTTTTTGTTCTGCCCCGGCACGAAGTACATTAACATAAATATTTTCGCCAAGAGTGTTGATGAAAATCTCTGCACGTAAATCTTCCCAATTATAAACTTTCTTTCCGTTGACACTTATTATTTTGTCACCGGTTACAAATCCTGCTAATGAAGCAGGACTTCCGTCTTCAACATAAGCTAAAGTTGTAGTTGGTGTGATGGGTTTTCCCTGGAAGAAATTTGCACCCCAGAAAATTATCCACGCAAGCATAAGATTCATAAATACACCGGCGGTAATTACAAACACTTTTGCCCATAATGGTTTTGCACGGAATTCATATGGCTGAGGTTCTTTTTCAGCAAAGCTTGTATCCATGCTTTCATCAACCATTCCGGCAATTTTAACATAACCACCGAGTGGCAACAAGCTTAATCGATAATCGGTATGTCCTTCACCATCAAAATCTTTTGGAAGTTCACCAAATGAAAATCCGGATTTTTTATTATATCCAAATAATCTTTTACCAAATCCTATGGCAAAAACATCTGCACGCATACCACTAAGTTTAGCTGCGGCAAAATGCCCAAACTCGTGGATGAAAACTAAAATACCAATTGTAATCGCGAAATAAATTATATAATCCATGTAAAGTAAAACTCCTTGTTCTGACTAAACTTAATATTCTTATTTTTTATTTATACTTTTTAATTAAATGATCCTGGATTCTTGATCTTAGATGCTAGATAAAAACACTTTTTTATATCAATTATTTATTACTCAAATGTGTATTGCGATACTATGAAAAGTCATTTCGAAGGAGTCTTCGACTGAGAAATCTTATAGTGTATTAAGAATCAGATTTCTCCCTTTGGTCGAAATGACGAATAAAAACTTAACTTGCCTTAATTTAAAGAATTCACTAATTCTCTGGTTACTTTATCACACTCAAAAATTGTTTCTATATCAGGATCAGAATGATTTTCAATTTTATCCAGAGCCCTATTAATCAAATCAGAAATCTGAGAAAATTTTATTCTTTTATTTATGAACTTATCAACTGCTACTTCATTTGCGGCGTTCAAAATGCATGGAGCTGTTCCGCCGGTTTTAATAACATCAAAGGCCAATTGTAAACATTCAAACTTATTAAAATCCGGTTCAAAAAAAGTAAAATTATTTATTGCCGGTAAATCAGTGCGTTTAAAATTGTTCTGCAATCTTTCCGGAAAAGTTAGGGCGTATTGTATCGGTAATTTCATATCCGGCAAACCAAGCTGTGCTTTTATCGATCCATCCACAAACTGAACCATAGAGTGAATTATCGATTGCGGATGAATAACCACATTAATTTTATCAACAGGTAATCCAAATAACCAATGTGCTTCAATAACTTCAAGTCCTTTATTCATCATCGTAGCTGAATCTATGGAAATTTTGTTCCCCATTTTCCAGTTTGGGTGATTTAGTGCTTCATCCACAGTAGCATTTTCAAAAAATGATTTATCCTTATTTAAGAAAGGCCCGCCCGAAGCTGTTAAAATTAACTTTTCAACTTCATTAAGATTTTCACCAACTAAACACTGATAAATTGCAGAATGTTCAGAATCAACAGGAAGTATTTCTGCACTATTTTCTAAAACTAATTTCGTAACAAGTTCACCAGCCACAACCAACGTTTCCTTATTTGCCAGCGCAATTCTCTTTCCGCGTTTTATTGCTTCAAGAGTTGGTGCTAATCCTGCAAAACCAACCATAGAACCGAGAAGAATATCATAATCTCTAAGCTCTGCCGCATTTAATAATTCATCATAACCAGTAAGAACTTCACACAAATTACCAATGTTAGATCTAAGTTCTTTAGCTTTAGATTCATCCGTTACTACAACAAATTCCGGATTAAACTCTTTTATCTGCTGTTCTAAAACATCAATTCTTGAGTTTACTGTTAATCCAACAACATTAAATTTATCCGGAAAATTCCTGACAACATTAAGTGTATTAACACCAATAGAACCGGAAGAGCCTAAAATTAAAATTTTCTTCATTTTCTTAGAATTTAACGGCTAAAAGTACCAAAGAATGAGAAGTTTAGCAATGTAAAACTTAGAGGGATGTGATTTGCTTTATTGTGAATTCAACAAAAAAGCCAACCACTTTTAAGGTGATTGGCTTAATTTTCTTAAATATAAAATACGCTAATACGTTATATTATAGGTTTGAACACCATCAGCGGTTGAAGTATAAATAGTAACCTTAACAGTATGTGCAACACCAGTTTTGCAGTAACAAATTCAACTAAATAACTGTTTGCAAGTGCACCAGCAACAGGCAGATCTTTTAAACTTAAGCCTGTAGCATCTTCAGGAATATATTTAATAGTTCCGCCAGTACATCTTGAAAATGCAGCAGGCTCTTCATCATATTGATCCCAATATGTGCTATTATAGTAAGTTGTATCTCCGCTAAAAACAGTATGGACAGTTGCTTTTCCACTTAACAAACTGCAACCTTGAGCGTTTGACCATAGTTATGCCATCTTGATTTTGAGTTGGCTCATCAGTAAAGTTTATAAATACTCTTTGTGCGCCAGCTCTCCAACCATAAACACTATCGGCAAAAATTGCAGCAATAACGCCATTTTCCCCACCAGCATATCCAAAATTGTTAGCTCTTTCGGTAAGTGCAGCACTATCTGGTCCGGCAAAATAATAAGTTCTGTATGTTCCGGTTTCACGGTCTAAATAAGCGCTAAGTGTTTGAGCATTTGTAAAATTGATTCCGCCATTTGGATAACTATCAAAACCCACAACAGCAAATTTTACATCAAGACCACTTGCCTGTAAATAGTTTGCAAATTCAATTATACTTGCGGCAACAGAATCAGCTTCTTCGCTCATACTACCTGAGTTATCCACACAAAAAACTATATCTGCAGTTAACACATTACCAGTCCCAACTTTTGTTACTTTTAATCCTTGCACAATTCCATCTTCTTGAACAAAAATGTTAGATGCTTGTGGATTGGTTGAATTGTAACTTAAAGTTAAAGGCTGATTCGTTGTTGGATCAATCAATCCAAGTAAGTTTAATTTTACTCTGCTGCCGGTTGTTGTAATTGAAGCAGATGGCAAAACATTGTTTTTCGTAGGGGTTGGAACTGTAACGCCGGTTGGATCACCGGGAATATCAGTATTCTGATCTTCAGGGTTTTCGGCAGTATCGCAGGAAAAGTAAATTAATGAAGTGAACACTAACATTAGAACAAATAGTAGCTTACGCATGTTTGTTAGTCCTTATATTGTTTTGGAATAGTTATTTAGAAAATATGCTCAATTTCCTGTGTAAATATAGAATTTAATTGCCAAAATGTAAAAATTACCTGTAGAAAACTTTTTAACATAATTATCCAATTAATACATAGTATCAAAATATATTATTAAAGCTTTAAAAAAGGCGCCCAGTTGGATTAAATTTTATTCTATACGTAATTGTTGCAAAGATTATTCCAAAATACTTTTTCTTTGCCGGAAACATTTAGAAATTTTTAGCATCTTTTAGATAAGAAACAAAAATCGATTTTGCAGCAGAAAGAAAATCAAATAATCGAGTTCACAATCCTCTTCAATAAATACAAAAAGAGGATTTACAATTACGCATTAAAAATGCTAAACGATAAAATGCGTGCAGATGATATTGTGCAGGATGTTTTTATAAAGTTGTTTGAAAATCTTAACAACATTCACAACAAACAGAGCATGCAATTCTGGTTGTTCAAAACTGCACGAAATGAAATGATGAGCTTTTTAAGAAATACAAAAAACAAAAAGTTTATTACTGAAGCTGTTGATATTGAAAACTTTGAGATAGAAAATAAAACTTCGCTTGCTGATGAAATAGAAAACACGGAACTAAAAAAACTGATCTTGAATGAACTTGAAGTTATGAATGAAGATTTTAGCGAGGTTTTTATCTTAAAAGAATATTCGGGATTAAGTTATAAAGAAATTGCTTCTTTGTTGGATATCGATGAAGACCTTGTAAAAAGCAGGTTGTACAAAGCACGGCAAAAATTAATAAATAAAATATCGAAATTAGTGGAATGATACTTCGCTTGTCATTTCGACCGAAGGGAGAAATCTGATTGATATGTACAGATTTCTCAGTCGAGGACTCCTTCGAAATGACAAATCGAAATTGGAAATTAAATAAGTAAATAAATTATTTGGCAATATTATGACTGAAAACAAATTATTAGAAATGATTAACCTCTACTTTGATGGTGAGCTTGAAAAAAGCAAGGAAGTAAATCTCTTTACTCTGCTTGCAAGCGACCAGACAGCAAGAGATTATTTTAAACAGCTAAGTGTTATAAGAAATGCTGTTGATAATGATACAGAAGATTTTCCTGCTGAGCTTGAAGAAAGAATTTTAAGATCTGTTGGATCTAAAGCGGTTGCAAAAACAGGAATGTTTTCTAACATAAAAATCTTCTCTGCAATTTCTTATGCCGCTGCATTGATTTTACTTTTCTTAAGCGGGTATCTTTTCTTTAAAGTTTCTAACTACCAGGAACGAGTTGATAGTCTTTCTGAGCAAATGATCATTCAATCTAAAACAATACAAATGCTCTACAACAGTTTACCCGGAATTGAAGTACGCGCAACTTTTGATAACGAAATTATTATTAAACCAAATAGCTGAGGTTAAATATGAAACAAATTATTTTTTAATTCTTCTTTTTGTAATTCTTTAGATGTAAGGAAGAAAAGAAATAATAATTAATTTAGAAATAGTAATTATATAACTATCAAGATTTTAGCTAATTATCCAATTGATTTTAAATTAACCGCAGAAAAGATGAAGCAAAAATCTTTATTCAAGAATAGACAAAAATTAAGAAAGCAGGATTGAAATATTCTACCTAACGATCAATATCAATTGATGGTCTATTTGAATGAGAAAGGTAAATTTGATAAAGTAATAATCTTAAAGGAAAATGAAAAAGCTTAAAACATTTTAATTGAAGAACTTGCAAAAAATTAATGAGCCAGTTTATAAAGACAAAAACCGGGTAATTTCAATTTACAATTTGGTTCGATAAGACACAGCGCATCTGGTTTGAAAGAAAATGGTTTTATTACCCACCATTCGATTCATTACTGACTCCTGTGGGAGAGGTATGATTGCAATACAAAAAACTTATTCAATATCCAGAAGGTGCAAAAAATAATGGGATTCAAGGTACAGTTATAATTGCTGAGATTGATGCGAAGGGGAATGTAATCAACACAAAAATTCTTGAAGGAATATATCCCGATTGTGATGAAGTAGCTGTAAATGCTATTAAACAAGTAAAATTTAATCCTGCAATCGAAATAAATTACCAGTAAAATCGGAAGTAGTAATTCCTGTTTCATTCAAACTTGAAGAAAAATTAGCAATTGAAAATGTTTGAATAAACTTAAATGGAGAATTACTCAGTCAGAAGTTATTAGGAGTTGCATCAGATTATTGGAAGTTGACTAATTATAGAGAATTAAAAAAGAAGGACAGTCGTTCATGAGTAATTCAATTTACTGAGGTTCAATATATGGTATTAAAACTTTTAGTTGGGCTTTTACTTTTGATAACGATAGCCTTGAATTAATTTTTGGTTGAATTAAATCAAATTCTGCTTCGGATAAATCAAAAACTTATAGTGTCCTAAAAAGGAAATTGAAAAAACCTTAAAAAAAATTGAGGAAATGCCTAACAAATGGATACTGTCTTTGGATAACAAAACTTTATCAATTACAGATATACCCAGGTGGTAGAACTACTGATGTTCAAATTTTACTTAGTTCGAATTAATTTATCAGTAAATAATTGACTAATAAATATTAACATAAATAAAAAAGAGGCGTTATGAAAAAAACACAATTTATTCAATTTTATTTTTCTTTCTCTTCTTGGAAGTAACGGATTTGCTCAGAGGAAAAACTTGATAAATATCCTGAACCAATTGGTGGAATTGAGGCAATGATTAAAAATGTTGTCTATCCTTCTTCAGCTAAAGAACAGGCATTCAAGGAAAGGTTTTGATTAAAGCCAGAATTGATGAAAAGGGTAATGTAGTAGAAACAGAAGTTGTATAAAGTGGTTAATGCAGATTACATGGATAAAGCCGCATAGACGCAATTAAGAAAACTAAATTCACTCCCGGAATTAAAGACAACAAACCCATAAAAGCAGAAGTTGTAATACCTGTTATGTTTAAGCTCTCCTAAAATTATTTCAAAGTCACGGACCGGTCCGTGACTTTATTATATAATTCCTCGCAACATTCAACAAACCATTCTAACTTTGCAGTACAATTATTTATCATTTAAGGATCTCAAAACAAAAACAGTTTTGTTCTTGCAGTGTTGGTTAGTTTAATCTTTTCATTTCTCATACATACCTCAGGTATTTTTTAGAAAAGGGAGAAGCGGGTCTTTTAAACGCGGCTACACCGGTTTAGTAAGTGGTTACGCTACTTCATTTGGCGGAGGCTTTGGGCCCGGTGGAATTTTGAATTTGGTTTTTCAACTTCTACCTCAACAATCGAATTGACAATTATTATTATTCCCAAGATATACATGTTAGCAGCAACTCTGTATCCTTAGGAGTTGTTCTCATCAAGAAAAGCACAACTCGAGTTAAACCTTGGCTATTCAACCTCAGATCTTGGCAGTGATGTTATTATGGCTGGATTTAATGTTGGCAGTAAAATCCCATTGCATAAAGACATAAGCTGGTACCCCATACTTTCAT
>JADJIH010000019.1 GCA_016707115.1 Ignavibacteriales bacterium
CAAAGTTATTGAATCTTCTTTAACACTTGTATGAAGATAAACGAAACAATATCTTTATCAGAAATCTTTTCAAATGTGCTGATAGAAATGTTAACAAATAACCAACTCCATTTCATCAAGTATAATTTGAGTCGGTTTAGAGGATCTTACTTTTAGTTAAAGCCGATCATGAATTTATCCAATAACTCTTTCGGATAAAGCTTCAACAAAAGATTTCCAATCTTTAGTTTTCTTTACGGAATTTTCATTCTGAAAGCATAGATAAAGTGCAATTGCCAGTGCGTCGCTTTCATCAACTTTAATTTTTTCTGACTTGATGTTGAGTAAAGTCTTAATCATAAATGAAACTTGTTCTTTACTCGCGGCGCCTTTGCCCACAACAGATTTTTTTACCTCTCTTGGCGAATACTCACTTGCAAGAACATTATTGCGAAGTGCACAAAGAATAGAAACACCTCGCGCATAACCAATTTTCATTGCCGACTGCACATTCTTTCCATAAAAAGCTGTTTCAATTGCAAATTCATCCGGCTTATATTTTTTTATGATTTTACTTATTTCGCTGTAGATAATTTCGAGTCGCTGTGGAATTGGTTCATTAACAGGAAGGTTAATTGATCCACCGGCAACTCTTATAAAGTTATTATTCAAACATTTAATAACTCCATAACCGGTAATTCTTGTCCCGGGATCTATACCTAAAATGATCATAGAAAGTTTTAAGTTGTTTTAAAAATAGATTCCCACTCCAGCCTACCGGCTGGCAGGTTGAATGACATTAAAAATTTTAGCAAAAATAGTCAGAAATTATTCAACAATATCAGCGTTTGAAAAACATTTTGAACATCATCACGATCTTCAAGGGATTCAATCAGTTTAACAACTTTTTCAGCATCTTCGCCTTTTACCTCAATCAAATTTTTTGCAATCCATTGAAGTGAGGCATTTTCAACTGTGAACTTTTTATCAACCAATGTTCTTCTAACTGTCTCAAAGATTCAATAGTAGTTTGCACTTCAAAAAATCTTCTTCAGTGGTAAGATCATCGGCGCCCGCTTCTAAAACTATTTCCATTACATCATCTTCTTTTTTACCCTCTGCAGGAATAGTAATTATTCCTTTTCTATCAAACATCCATGCAACAGAGCCGGTTTCACCCATTCCTGCGCCATATTTACTAAACAGATGTCTTACTTCTGCAACAGTTCTATTTTTATTATCAGTAGCAACTTCAACAACAACTGCAATTCCTGCAGGAGCGTAACCTTCATAAGTTAATTCATGATAAATCACGCCTTCAAGTTCGCCGGTTGCTTTTTTTGATTGCACGTTCAATATTATCCATTGGCATATTTTGAGCTTTAGCATTATCAACAGCTAAACGTAATCTCGGATTTCCGTTTATATCACCGCCAGGCGCGCAGCAATTGTAATTTCTTTAATAAGCTTTGTAAAAATCTTTCCCTCTTTTTGAATCAAGTACTGCTTTTTTCTTTTAATCGTTGCCCATTTTGAGTGACCGGACATTACTAATTCTCCTGAATTTCGTTTTGGTTTAGTCTTAAATCTTTTAATCTAAGTTGCGGATAAGTTCTGCCATCTCTAACCGTTTTATCAATGGTAAAGACAATATCCACTTTTAATTTTTTATCTGACAGCAAATCTAAATATTCACGCATATTAAAGCCAATTGTATCAAAAATCTTGTCATTTCCATTTTGCTTAAAACAGGCTATAAGGTGCTTAGCCCCAACTAATCTTGGAGTATTAAAAATTTCTACACCTTCAGTCAGAAAAACTGGGCGCATATTCTCCGGGCCGAAAGGAGCAAACTGATCAAGTATTCTTAAGAACTTTGGTGTTATTTCTGAAAATTTAATTTTAGCATCAATTATAATTTCAGGAAATAGATCATCACCCGTAATTGTTTCTTTAACAATCTGATTGAACTTGTCTTTAAAGTCCTGAACTTTATCAAGTTCCACTGCTAATCCGGCGGCAGCCTGATGACCGCCAAAATGTATTAAAAAACTCTTCGCACTTTTGTAATGCTTCATAGATGTTAAAATTTGTAATGCTTCTTGCGGATCCTTTTGCAATGCCGTCTATTGTTGTTAGCATAATTGTAGGGCGATAATACTTTTCAACTAAACGTGACGCTACAATTCCGATCACTCCCGGATGCCATTCTTCCTGATGAAGAACAATTGCAAGATCATTATCAAGATCAATCGAACTTTCTACAAGCTGCAGTGCATTATCAAAAGTATCGACATCAATTTTTCTGCGTTCATAATTTTCAGTTTCAAGAACTTTTGCAAGTGTTAATGCTTCTTCTTTACTGTCGGTTATTAATAATTCAACAGCTCGTTTGGCATCACCTAATCTACCAACTGCGTTAATTCTTGGTGCGATAGTAAATACGATTTGACCAGAATTTAAATTACCAGGTTGAAGACTGCTGCTTTCTATCAATGCAAGAATGCCCGGTCTTGGATTGTTATTAATACTCTCCAATCCTTCCCTTACTAAAACTCTATTCTCATCAACAAGAGCAACAATATCTGCTGCACCGGCAAGAGCAACTAAATCCAAATACCTCAATGGCATCTCACGTCTGCCGATTTTTTCTGCAACACCTTGTGCAAGTTTAAAAGCAACACCGGCACCAGAAAGATATTTGAAAGGATATTGACATTGCGGTTTTAACGGATCCAATACAGCTAAGGCAGGCGGTAGTTCATCTTTAGGCTGATGATGATCGCAAATAATTACATCCATTCCCAATTGATTTGCATAAGCAGTTTCTTCAATAGCTGTAATACCGCAATCAACAGTAATTAAAAGTCGTGCATCAGTTGTTGATTTTATAACATCAATACTTTCTTTAGATAGACCATAACCTTCCGTTAAGCGCTGCGGAATGTAGAAATCAACATTAGCTCCAAGCTCTTTTAAAAACATATATAAAAGAGCGGTAGAACATGTACCATCTACATCATAATCGCCGTAAATACAAATTGGCTGATTTTCTGTAAGAGCACGAATTACTCTTTTGGATGCGGCCTCCATTCCGTGCATAAGATAGGGATCATGTAAGGATTCTATTGATGGTCTGAAGAAAAATTTTGCTTGTGCAAAACTTTTAATATCTCTTAGAAAAAGTAGCTTTGCCAAAATATCCGAGATATTAAGCGAATCAGCAAGCTCTTTTAATGAATTATAGTCTTCAACTTCTCTGATTTTCCAACGTTTATGTAACATAAGAGAATTACTTATATTTTATAAGAACAAATCTAAAAGTTCAATCCTGTAAGCCGAATTCTGTAACCCCGACGAAGCCGGGACGGCAATTATTTATCTATTTCTGTTGTTACCAACAGACTCTAGCGGTCTACCCGAAAATCTAACCTGCAATTAAGCATTGATACAAAGCGAACAACTTTGTCCCGATCAGATCGGGAAGATTTTCTTACTTGACCTTGCTTCAGGTGTGGTTTGCCATGCACCCGATATTACTATCAGGCCGGTGAGCTCTTACCTCGCCTTTTCACCTTTACTCCGATATTATCGGAGAAGTTTATTTTCTGTGGCACTGTCAGTCGATAATAGATTTCTCCATTAGCTCCCGGGAGTTACCCGGCACCTTGTTCTGTGAAGTTCGGACTTTCCTCCTCCCGATAAATCAGGAAGCAATTGCCCGGATTGAATTATTAGATTATTCTTTAATAATGAATTGACATCACTGCCAATTCTGCCAATTACTTGATTATTTGTTGCGTATAAAAAGGTATAAACACTGAGTAAATCAGTGAGTGGAATATACAAAATTTAGAACCTGAATTCAGTAGACACCTTTAAGAATAATTAAGGTGCTTCAACCTCATCTGCAATTTCCTGTGAAATAAGGATTCTGCCACAATACTCACACGTAAAAATCCTGGCATTTCTTCTTATTTCCAATTGCCTTTGTGATGGTACTATGTTGTGACAACCAGAACATGCAGATCTTCTGATAGTAGAAACAGCTTTGCCTTTTTTAGCTTTTCTAATTCTCATATAAACCGAAACATCCGGTTTTTTTACCTGATCTTCAATTTTCTTTCTTTCAGCAAGAAGAATATTCTCTTCACTTTCATTTGCTTTGATAATTTCTTTAAGATCTGCTTCTCTTTCTTTCAATTCCTGATCTAGTTCATCCAATTTAGGTTTTACTTCTTCTATTTGCTCTGATAAACTTTTACTTAAATCAGCCAGCGCATTATTTTCTGCTTCTAATTTTGCTATTTGTTCATCTGAATGATCAATTTCTTTGGTAAGAGCATCATATTCTTTGTTATTTCTAACCTGGTAAAGTTGCGCTTTAAACTTTTCTGACTCTCTTTTAATTTTTCAACTTCTTCTTCATTCTGAGCCCTTTTTTCAACTGATTCTTTTGAGCAACCTCTTTTCAGAAATTTCAGTCTTCAAAGCATTAATACTGTTCTCCAAAGAACTTACCATATTTGGTAAATCTCCACGTAATTCTTCAAGTTTATCAAGTTGATCATCAACTAATTGTAATTGGTACAGTACTTTTAATCTATTATACAATTTTTTCTGGCTCCTTAGTTATTATAAAAAACAATCGGGTTGGTTGAACCCATATACTTATAAACTTTTGTTTTATCTGTAAAAGATTTTTCTAATCTATTTTTAATTTCATCTAAAACCGGAATTTCAGTTTCATAATGTCCGGCATCAATTAATAAAATCTTATTTTCTGCGTCCTGAAATGTATGATACTTAACATCAGCAGTTACAAATGCATCAGCATTATTTTTAATTGCAGCATCAAGTAGATCACTTCCTGATCCCCCGCAAACCGCAACTTTTTTAATTTTAGATTTTGATCCTTGAGTAAATCTTAAGTTTTTTGCTTTTAAAGATTTCGCTACCAGACTTAAAAATTCGTTTTGTGATAATTCATTATTTAATTCACCTATAACACCCATTCCATAATTTGCATTTTCATTCGCTAATGTATAGAGATCATAAGCAACTTCCTCGTATGGATGTACTTGCTTCATAGCAGTAACAACTTTATTAACATCGAAAGAATTAACTAGCACTTCAATCTTTATTTCTTCAACGCTTTCAATTTTTCCTTTTACGCCAAAACTTGGATTGGATTTTTCTGATCCTTTAAAAGTTCCTGTTCCTAAAGTTCTAAAGCTGCAGTTTGTGTATTCCCCAATGATTCCAGCACCCGCATTGTGCATAGCAACAGTTACCTTATCTGCATAACTAATCGGAACAAATACAACAAGTTTATTTTGATTTGATGAAAGGTTAACCAGAAATCTTTGATTTGAGAGTTTGAGTTTTTTGGCGAGTTGAAAGCTTACACCGTTTTTTGTAAAATCTAAATTTGTGTGAGCTGAGTAGAGTGTAATATCTTTTTTAATAAGTTTTTCTATAATTCTTGAGATTCCATCACTCTTTGTGTCAATTCTTTTTATTGATCTGAACAATAATGGGTGGTGGCTGATAATTAAATTACATTTTTTTTGTGCAGCTTCATCAACAACTTTTTCATCAACATCTAAACAAAGTAAAATGCTTTTTACTTCTCGGCGCAATGATCCAACTTGCAAACCTACATTATCTTTTTCCCAGGCTATTGATTTGGGAGCCCAGTCTTCAATTATTTTAATGATCTTATCACATCTCATAATATCAAAAAAAAATGCACCCTACTTTTGTATTGGGTGCATCTTTATAAACTTTTGGTCTTTGCATTTTGACTTTTGAGGTCAGTCTTTGCAAGAAATTTTAATTTTTTCGGGTTTTTTCTTCTCATATTTAGTGCATAAATATAATTCTATTAGAGAAAATAAACAATTTATCTTTGCTTTAAATCAAAGCTCTACCCAATTACCATCTTCACGAATAAGATCTATAAGCTCATCAACCGCATTTTTTGCAGGAATATTGCGCCGAACAATATTTTTTTCACGATATAATGTAATTTTATCGACACCTGATCCAACATATCCATAATCGGCATCAGCCATTTCCCCTGGACCATTCACAATACAGCCCATAATTGCAATTTTTACACCTTTCAAATGTTCAGTTCTTTTGCGGATCATCTCCGTTGTTTCTTGCAAATCAAATAGAGTTCTTCCACAAGATGGGCAAGCAATGTATTCGGTTTTGGATATTCTTTGTCGTGCTGCTTGTAAAATGTTGAATAAAAGTCGGTTTACAATTTTTTCTTTTGATTCGGATTTTTTGATAAAACTTTTTACATATGTCCCAGATTTTTCAGATTCGCTTTTCAAATCAGCAACATGTAGCCAAATTCCATCACCAAAACCATCAATCAATAAAGAACCCAAATCTGTTGATGAATAAAGCTGTAAATCTTCAAATGTTATGTTTAAGTAATCTCTTTTTAGAATTACAGGATTTAAAATTTCATTTTCAATCAGTTCAAAAAACACTCTTCGCTGCTCAGCCATTCCATGCAGATTTTCTGTTTCAAGAATCAGAACAACCGATTTATCATTTTTTATCTTATTAATTACCTCTTCAGTGAAATCTTCAATATTTATTAGGATAAAATTAAGTTCATTCGATTTTTTATCTGATCCAAGAAATTCTTTTACTGTAAAGATTGGATAACTGTTGTAAGAGGTTTTTAAGTTTTTCCAAATCTCAAAATCATAAATTGCATTTAAACCATTTGGACAATCAAACGGCAAAGTGCTTTTTCCAAGATAAACCAAATCAGCAGCAATATCAGAAAGATTCCATTTATCAGTCGGTTCATTATAAGTATAGCCAATATCAATCAAATCTTTTTGTGATGTGATTTTTCTATTTGAATAATCTGCTACAACTCTTGGAACATTGCTTCCACCGATTGATAATACCTCAAATGATTTTCTTCTGTTATAAACAAAAGGATCTATTGGTGATTCTATAATTTCTTTTATTGCCTTATGATTTTCTCTTCCTTTGTATCGATTAGCTAAAGCTATTGCAACCGGAGCTTCAAATTCAGGATCTTCTGTAAGTGAAACACGAATTGTATCGCCAATTCCATCTTCAAGTAAAGCACCAATTCCCAGTGCTGATTTTATTCTTCCATCTTCACCACCGCCAGCTTCTGTTACTCCAAGATGAAGCGGATAATTCATTCCTTCTGCTTCCATTTTGTTTATCAGCAATCTGTAAGCCTGCACCATAACTTGCGGATTACTTGCCTTCATCGATAAAACTATGTTGTGATAATTTTCATCTTCACAAATTCTTAAAAACTCCAAAGCAGATTCAACCATTCCAAGCGGTGTATCACCATAACGACTCATAATTCTATCTGAGAGCGAACCATGATTTGTTCCGATTCGCATTGCAGTTCCGTACTCTTTGCAAATCTTTACAAGCGGAGTAAATCTTTCTCTAATTCTATCCAGTTCTTCCTGATATTCAGCATCGCTGTATTCAATTAAATCAAATTTTTTCTTATCAACATAATTGCCGGGATTAACGCGAACTTTTTCAACAATTCGTGCAGCCATCTCTGCAGCATTTGGAGTAAAGTGAATATCAGCAATTAGCGGAACATTATATCCGCGAACTTTTAATTCTTTTTTTATCTCTTCAAGATTTTTTGCTTCGTTGATACTCGGCGCGGTTATTCTAACATACTCGCAGCCAGCTTCAACCATTCTTATAGTCTGTTCAACAGTTGCAATTGTGTTCATCGTATCTGTTGTTGTCATCGATTGAATACGAATTGGATTGTTTCCTCCAAGTGGAATATCACCAATAAAAACTTCTCTTGTTTTGTATCGTGAGTATTTTGTTAGGCTGTTACAGTATTTTTTTGATGTTTTTGATTTCTGATTGCATAAATGTTTGTGTTTCTATTTTCGACAACAATCGTTTAATGATTTAAGTTTCTTGATTAAATATAAAAATATTTACATCCACACCGAAAGTCTTAAATTCCTGAATCTTAATCTTATTATATTTCGGATATGAGAATCCCCGAATCGAAAATAGAAGAAATACGCAATTCAATCAGTATTGTTGATGTGATTTCCGAATATGTGCAGCTTAGAAAGCGTGGAAAAAACTATATTGGTTTGTGTCCTTTCCATTCTGAAAAAACTCCTTCGTTTACTGTAACTGAAGAAAAACAGATTTTTCATTGCTTTGGCTGCCACGCTGGCGGTAATGTTTATAAGTTTTTAATGGATTATAAAAAAATATCTTTTGTAGAAGCTGTTCAGGAAATTGCCGAGCAGCAAGGAATTGAAATTAATTATGATGATGAAGGATTTAACGAAAAGCAATCCGAGCAGGAAATTCTTTATGATATAAACACAGAGGTTGGAAGATATTTTTCTAATAATCTTTTACACGATGCCGAAGGTGAAATTGCAAGAACTTATTTTCAGAAACGTAATCTTAAAGTTCAAACAATGCGCTCGTTTGGATTGGGTTATGCACACAATGGATATGAAAATCTTGTAAACTTTCTTAAAGAAAAAAATATCGATCTTGAAAAAGCTTTACAGCTTGGTTTGATAGGACGAAACAATGATGGAAGAGTTTATGATAAACTTGCCGGCAGAATAATCTTTCCAATATTTTCTCCAAACGGAAGAGTTGTTGCATTTGCAGGAAGAAAACTTCGCGAAGATGATTCGGGTGGAAAATATATTAATTCACCGGAATCGATTATCTACATTAAAGGCAGAATTCTTTACGGACTTTCTCACGCTAAAGATGATATAAGAAAAATAGATAAAGCGATTATTGTTGAAGGTTATATGGATTTGATTTCGCTTTATCAAGCAGGAGTTAAAAATGTGGTAGCAGTTTCGGGCACAGCCTTAACTGATGATCAAGCACAACTTCTTTCTCGTTATACAAAAAATGTTGTTCTTTTATTTGATGCTGATGCTGCAGGCATTAAAGCTTCTATGCGAAGCATTGAAATTTTATTAAAGCGAGATTTTGATGTAAAGATTTCTACCCTGCCAAAAGGTGAAGACCCTGATTCTTATGTTACAAAGTTTGGTAAAGAATCTTTTGATGAAATTATAAAACGAGCTGAGAATTTCCTTGAGTATCAAACAGAATACTATGAAACACAGGGAATGTTTGATGATCCAACAAAAATGGCGGAAGCAATTCGTGATCTAGTAAAACCAATTGCATTAGTTAGTGATGAGTTGAAGCGAAATCTTTTAATAAGAAACATTGGTAGAAAATTTAATCTGCGCGAAAAATTAATTGAAGCAGAGTTAGATAAAGCGCTTGACTTTCAGAAGAAGCAAAACAGATTACAATCTCAAAGAATTTTTAAGAAAGAAGAAGCGCAGCAGGAAAGTTTAATCCCAACAGAGAAGAAAACTATTCCGCCGCACTTTTATAATACTGAACGAGAACTTATAAGATTGTTGTTTGAAAATAACGAAGAAATAATTGGACTGATAACATACAACGTTCACGAAGAAGATATACTTGTTGATATCCACAGAAATGTTTTTGAAAAAGTTTACTTTGAATATGAAAATCGCGGCAGTTTAAATCCTGCCGATTTAATTTCTTTATACGATGATGAAGTTCAATCCTACTTAAGAGAATTAACAATTGAGAAATATAACTTAAGTAGTAACTGGCAGGATTTGAATCCATCAATTACGCAGGAAATGATAACAAAAAAATATGCAATTGATTTATTAGTAAAGTACAAGCAGATGCACATTGATTTGCAAATTGCTGCTAATGTTGGCGCGCAGGAAAATGCTGATAGTGAAGAAAGATTACTCGAGTTGATGAAAGAAAAGCATGAACTTGAAAGGCAAAGAAAATCGGTTCGTGAAGAACTTGAAAAACAATAAAATTTACTCCGTGGTACTCTGTGACTGCTCCGTGTTTCTCCGTGGAAGAACTTAAAGCCCATTACACAGAAAACCACTGAGAAGTAAAAGAGAATCACCGAGAGTTAAGCAATTCACAATCCTAAATGCAAAAAGCAAAACAAATTTTAAAAGAAATATTTGGCTACGATTCTTTCCGTCCTCTTCAACAGGAAATAATAGAAAGCATTGTAAACAAAAAAGATTGTCTTGTTGTAATGCCAACAGGCGGTGGAAAATCTTTATGCTACCAAATTCCCGCGTTGATGTTTGATGGATTAACAATCGTTATCTCACCATTGATTTCATTGATGAAAGATCAAGTTGAGCAACTTAGACAGCTTGGTGTTGAGACAGCCTTGCTAAACAGTTCCTTATCACAAAAAGATTATAATTTAAATTTTACGAATGTAAAATCAGGCAAAGCAAAACTACTTTATCTAGCACCAGAATCTTTACAGAAAGACGATATTAGCACACTGCTTAATAGTGTTAATGTTGATTGCATTACTGTTGATGAAGCACATTGTATTTCGGAATGGGGACATGATTTTAGAAAAGATTACAGACAGCTCGGCAACTTCAAAAAAAGTTTTTCATCTGCGGTTTGCATTGGCTTAACTGCAACTGCAACTCCACGCGTGCAGGATGATATTATGAAAAACTTAAAAATGGATCATCCTAAAAAATTTATTGCAAGTTTTGATAGACCGAATTTATTTCTGCAAGTAATTCCTAAACGCGAACCATTTCTGCAAGTAATTGATTTTCTTAACGAACACAAAAATCAATCGGGAATAATTTATTGTTTCTCGCGTAAGCAAGTAGATAGTCTTCACGATAACTTATCTGAGCTCGGATATTCAACAAAACCATATCACGCTGGTTTGTCTGATGATGAAAGAAATACAAATCAGGATTTGTTTATTAAAGATGAAGTGCAAATTATTATTGCAACAATTGCATTTGGAATGGGAATAAATAAATCCAATGTGCGTTTTGTGCTTCATTATGATCTGCCGAAAAATCTTGAATCATATTACCAGGAAATAGGAAGATCTGGACGAGACGGAGTTCGTTCTGATTGTCTTTTGCTTTTTAGTTATGCTGATATTTCCAAGATAAATTATTTTATTGATCAGAAAGAAGATGAACGCGAAAGACTTTCTGCAAAGGTTCATCTTGAAGCAATGATTAAATATGCCGAGACTGAAATTTGCAGAAGACATCCACTGATAAATTACTTTGGCGAAGTTTATAAAATTGATGATTGTGCAATGTGCGATAATTGCTTAGCAGAAGAAGATGATAATGATAAAGTCGATGTTACTGTTTATGCTCAAAAACTTTTATCAACATTAAAACGAACGGGAGAAGTTTTTGGTTTAAATTATATTATTGATGTTTTGCTTGGGAATGACACTGACAGAATTCTTAGTAACAATCATCATAATCTTAGCGTGTTTGGTGTTGGTAGAGATTTAAGCAAAAAGCAATGGCAGATTCTTGCGCATCAGTTAATAAGAAAAGAAATTGTTATTCGTGATAGTGATTACGGAAGTTTAAAGTTATCGCAATCCGCTTCGGATGTCTTGTTCAATAACAAAAAAGTTTTTGGTGTGATTAAAGAACCTGAAGTAAAAAGGAAAAAACTGAAATCGATTGGAATTGAATATGACCAAAAATTGTTTGAACTGCTTCGAATAAAAAGAAAACAAATTGCTGATAAAAAAGGGATTCCTCCATTTGTTATTTTTGCTGATAGTTCGCTTATCCAAATGGCCAAAGATTTTCCGCAGACTGAAAATGAATTTTTAAGAATTGGTGGTGTTGGTGTTAAAAAGCTGGAAAGTTATGGCTCAATATTTTTATCCATCATTAAAAATTATCTTAAGAATAATGATGTAAAGCAAAAAAGCATTAAACAAACAACACGAATCAAAAAATCAGCTCTCGATGAACCGCGACACAGAGTTGTTGCAAAAGCCTATAATGATGGAAGTTCAATTACTGAGTTAGCGGAAGAATATAATGTTCAGGAACAAACTATTGTTAATCATCTTGCACGATTTACCAATGAAGGCAATAGGATTAGATTAGATGGTTTGCTGGAAAGAGTAACGATTGATAAATCTAAACAGAAAAAAGTTTTTAACGAATTTGATGAAAACGGAACGGTTACAATGAGGAATATTTTTGAAAAATTTAATGGTGAAATTTCTTATAATGAACTTCATCTTTTAAGAGTTATTTATCTTAACAATCGTAAAAAATAAAATTAATGAAAACTCTGTGTTACTCCGTGAATTTCTCGGTGAAAGTATAATTGAATCTATTACTCAGAGGACCACAGAGAATACACTGAGAGCCATCGAGGAAATCATCAATTAACTTCTTAATTGTAAATTGTACATTATAAATTCTAAATTGATATGAATTACCGACAAGCAAAAAATGGAAAATTGATGATAGAAATCTTACCTGATAAGTGTGATTTCTGTGGCTGCTGTGTTGGCGTTTGTCCCGAAGATGCAATCGAATTAAAAGAAGCAGAAATTTTTATTATAGATGAACGATGTACAAATTGCTCCAAGTGCGTTTGGTCTTGCCCAATTGAAGTTATTAAGTTTAATAAAAATGGGGTGATGGTTTAATGAAAAACGACTACGACATAATAGTAGTAGGTGCCGGACCAGCAGGTAGTATGGCTGCGCGGTTTGCTGCTGAGCAGGGAGTTTCTGTTTTGATGCTTGAGAAAGATCGTGATGTTGGTTATCCTGTTAGATGCGGTGAAGCAATTAGCAAAGCTGGAGTAGAAGAATTTATTCCAAGTGATGATAAATGGATTGCTGCAAAGATCAGTAAGTTTTCGTTTAACGCTCCCGATGGCAGTGAAGCAATAATAGATTTTGGTGATGCAGGTTATGTTCTTGAACGAAGAATTTTTGATTACGAGCTTGCAAGAACTGCAGCAGAAGCAGGAGCAGAAATATTAACTCGTGCTTATGTTAATGGATTATTGTTTGATGAAGGCAGAGTAAGCGGAGTAAAGTACGAAATTAACGGCGAGCAGAAAGAAGTTAAAGCAAAAGTTGTAATTGCTGCTGATGGAGTTGAATCGCGCGTTGGAAGATGGGCAGGACTTAGAAACACACATTGATTTTCGTGATATGGAAAGTGCTGTGCAAATTACTGCTGCAAATATTCCTGTTGATCAGAACACACTTTACTTTTACTTTGGTAAAGATGTTGCACCAAACGGATACTTCTGGATTTTTCCTAAAGGACACAACAAAGCAAACATAGGACTTGGTGTTAGCGGATTGATCGGGAAGAAAAAATCTGCACAATCTTTTCTTGATGATTTTATGAACAAGCATTATCCAAACGCACCTGTGCTTACAAAAATTGCTGGCGGAGTTCCGTGCTCAATTACGCTTGATAAAATTTCTGGTCCCGGAATTATGTTAGTTGGTGATGCAGCGAGACAAGTTAATCCATTAAGCGGCGGCGGAATTGCAAGCGGAATGATTGGCGGAAAGATTGCAGGAACAATTGCAGGTGAAGCAATCAAACAAAATAAGCTTGATCATATCTTAACTTATGATAAAGCATGGCAGGACAGACTTGGTAAACGCCACGAAACTTTTAACAGGATTAAAGAAGGCATATACAATTTTTCTGATGATAAGTTTAACAGCATTGCACATTCAATTCTAAAAATTCCTATCGAAAAAAGAACACTTGGCAAAGTGTTTACTACTGCGTTAATGAACAATCCATCTTTGCTTGTTGATATTGCGAAAGTGTTTGTGGTTTGAGGCTTTGTATTAGAACTCGTAATAAACATTGATGATCTTAATAAGCTGAAAAATATTTAGATACTGCATGTTCCCAATATGGGAACTTGTTATATTTGACTGTGCGAATAATAGCAATCAAAACATTAAAAGAATTCTGGAAAAAACATCCTAATTCTGAGCAACCATTGCGTGCGTGGTATTCAGAAGCAATTAATGCAGATTGGAAAAAGCCTAATGATATTACAAAATATTATAGAACAGCCAGTATTTTATCAAGTAACAGAGTTGTATTTAATATCAAAGGAAATGATTACAGATTGATTACAACAATAAATTATGATTATAAGGTTGTATATATACGTTTTATTGGAACACACAAAGAATATGATAGAATTAATGCGGAGGATATCTAAATGAAAATAAAAGTAATTAAAACTAAAAAAGATTATGAAGAAGCCCTTATGAGAATTGAAGAGCTTTTTAGTGCTAAAGCAAATACTCCGGATGGTGATTTGTTAGATGTTTTAGTAACACTTATTGAAGCTTTTGAGAGAAAACATTTTGAAATAGCTCCGCCTGATCCGATTGAAGCAATAAAATTCAGAATGGATCAGCTCGGATTAAAGCAATCTGATATTGCAGAAGTTATTGGCGGTAAAAACCGGGCTTCGGAGATACTCAATAGGAAAAGAGAGTTAACTGCAAAGATGATGCGAGATCTTCATAAAAAATATAACATTCCAGCTCAATCTTTATTGTCTTAGAAACATCAAATCTACCTGCCAATTTATTTGATTACTGTAATTGAACAATCTATCTTTTCTTATTAATCTTGCAAAAGTGTTTGTGGTTTAGCAAATAAGATTTAATTGACATTCCTAATCTAACTTCTTACATTAGACTGATTTTTTTAAGGGATTATTATGAAGACCTTAATATTTGTATTGATTCTTAGATGTTTTATTTCTTTTAGGTTCTCCACTGAGTCGGGATTACTCAAATCTCATTTTCAAGAGTTGGAAATGCCACATGATTTGTGAATGATGGTAACAGGATTCACAATAATAAGACATTTATCAACTGAAGTAACAATTAATGGGAGAAAATATTTAAAAAGAAATATTAATGTCCAGGTCAAATATCTTGGGCAGACTGTTTAATATTGCAGATGAAACAATTTACAATATTATACAGCCTTTAGGTTTTCCTATCTTGGACGAATACAGACTAACTGAAGGAAATCATTCGAATATAATCAATATAAGGGTTGGCAGACGTTGACTTTATAACTTAATAATGATTTAGGTAATATTACTATCTATTCAAATAAGCCCAATTTTATATTATGATAGGAGTTTTCTTCAGACAAGTTTAATTCCACAGGATACTAGCTTTGAAATCATATAAATCTTCTTTATTCGCTTAATCGATTTTCCTACAGGGTTATCAACTTAAATTATATTTTGGGGTTCTTATTGTATGATCTATCCAATTCCAAAAAACTTGGAAGAACCGATTACATGAAATATTTATTTCATTTGCAAGGAACCAAAATAGAGTCTTTTATCAGTGGATACATCATTTTGCAATATTGATAATGGGTATCCTCAACAACATCAACATACTGTTATTATAAATGGTATTGTACAAAGTCCAAACACTTGAAGATAGCATGGGTTCATCAACTAAAACAAAGATTGTTAATACATCAGAAATTCCGGTAAGAATTGATTCAATAATTTCTGTTGGATCTTTTTATGGTTATCATGGCAATTTTTCGAGACCTGGATTTGAATATCCTTTTTATTTTGTCCAGACCGCACCAGGATTTACAGGAGATACATTAGGAATAGTAATACCTCCTCACGATTCTATAAATGTTGCTTTCTCTAATGTCGATCTTTGTCCAATATGTGATTATGAAGTTCAGGAATATTTTAAAGATACTTTAAGATTTGTATTTACTTTTATGGATGGAAATGTTTATTCATTCAGTAAATCAATTCCAATAAGCGGAGAAGGTCATCCATCTGATGTTGAAGGCGAAGATGTTTTACCAAATGAATTTAGTCTTTCCCAAAACTACCCAAACCCATTTAATCCGAGTACCAGTATTAAGTATGCAATAAGCAGTAGGCAATTTGTTACACTAAAAGTATTTGATGTATTGGGAAATGAAATAGCAGTTTTAGTTAATGAGGAGAAGTCTTTAGGAAGTTATGAGATAAACTTTGCCATGCGGAGAGCAAACTTTCTAGCGGAGTTTATTATTATCAGCTAAGAGCAGGAAGTTTGGTTCAAACAAAGAAGATGATTTATTTAAAATAAAATTGACCTCCTTTTAAAGATGTCATCTCCAAAAAAATTTTTTATTATATAACATTTACACCGCTGCACATAACTTTTTAATTCTGCAGTCTAATCAAATATTTTAAAATACCAGAATAAAATTTTATAACCTGCTTTGCTTAAAAACAGCTCGGCAATATTTTAGTACCGGAAATAATATTTATTATACATTGTGATGAAACTCTTAGCCGTAGAAACAGAATTAAAACTCATTGAAGATGAAGTAAAGACGGATTTACTTAAAGAAGAAGCTGCAATTGTGTTAAATCTGCACAACAATGGATTTATAAAAGAAATTTATTTTAACGAAGAGCATTGTGCTGTTATCATCTTAGAATGTGAATCAATGGAAAGTGCAAAAGATGCATTAAGCAAACTGCCTCTGGTAAGAAAGGGTTATATCTCATTCAAAATTATGGAGCTAAACCCCTATACAGGATTTGAGAGATGACATCTTTGGATAAAGATGTCATCTCAAATTAATGTTACTAGTTCTTTATTCCTGCAGCTTCTTCAAGCATTGCAGTTGTAACAGATTTTGGTCTTTCGATTGGATAACCAAGACCACGATCCCAAATAATGTTTGCAACAACACCAAGTGCTCTGCCAACAGCAAACAGAACTGTGTAGAAATCATATTCCTTTAATCCATAATACCATTGTATAACGCCGGATTGTGCATCAACATTTGGCCAAGGATTTTTTGCTTTGCCTTGTTCAAGTAGAACAGGAGGTACAACTTTGAAAAGTAAATCAACATACTTAAACAAAGGATCGTTTGGTAAATGCTTTAAGCAAAATTCTCTTTGTGCCATATAACGTGGATCTGTTTTTCTTAATACTGCGTGACCAAATCCTGGAATTACCTGTCCGCCTTTTAATGTATCCCAAACAAATTGTCTCATCTCTTCTTCGGTAGGAATTTTACCATTCATCTTATCATAAACACCCTGCAGCCATGCAAGTACTTCCTGGTTTGCAAGTCCGTGTAATGGTCCTGCAAGTCCGTTTGTCATTGCAGAGATTGAATAGTAAAGATCTGAAAGTGCGCTTGCAACTAGATGTCCTGTGTGTGCACTAACGTTTCCGCTTTCGTGATCGCTGTGAAGAATAAAATACATTCTTGCAACATCATCGTAAGGTTTTGCAATGCCCATCATATGTGCAAAGTTACCGCCAAGATCAAGTTTAGAATCTGATTCTATTAAATCACCATTTTTATATTTTAATCTATAGATGAAAGCAGCTATGCCTGGTAGTTTTGCAAGAAGATTTAATCCATCTTCATAAGTAGGAGCCCAGTAATCATTTTTCTTTAAATGTCCCGAGTTATATTCTTTAACAAATTCTGATTCCCGCTGCATTGCAAGTATAGCAGTTGAAAACATAACCATTGGATGTGAATCTGCAGGCATTGCCTTAAGAATATCATAAACATACTTAGGAACAACATGGCGCTTGCTAAATTCTTCAGCTACTTCCTGCACATCTTCCATTGAAGGAATATCACCGGTAAGCAAGAAGAAGAAGAAGCCTTCTACAAAAGGCATTTCTCCACCCGGAACTTTAGGAAGTTTTTCTAAAACTTCAGGAATAGTAAATCCGCGAAAGCGAATTCCTTCAAACGGATCGAGATAGGAAATATCTGTGATAAGACTTTTAATATCTCTGGCACCGCCGATGATCTGACCAATGTCAACTTCATCAACTTTTACGTTACCGAATTCTTTAAGAAGGCGTGTTGTGCGGGGGCGCCAGGCTTCGATCTTATCCTGGACTTGTTTTTTCAAGCGGGACATTTTCTCCTCCTGAGATAAATTTTGTAAGATGTAATTTTTTATTTCCTTCTATCAAAAAAGGAAAATGAATTTTATTTGCTTTTAATATACAAAGAAAAATTAATTATTTGCGTTTGGCAACTATAAAATTTTTATTTCTTTTCCTATCGCTGCGGTTTGAACTTTTATGTTTTTATACTTCTTAAGAATTGAGCTGCCCATCCAATCCAATGCTTCTTCATCGCCGTGAGTTAAAATTACATTATCGGGTTTTAGTTTATCAACAATCTTTAGCAAGTCTTCTCTTCTTGCGTGTGCAGAAAATTTAAAATTCTTAATTGTGCAGTTAACTTCAATTTGCTCATCAAGTTCTGTTAATTGTATTTTATCTCCACGTACAGCATTTGTAACTACATAACCAGGAGTATCTTCAGCCATATATCCAACGGTAAAGATTGCGGAATCTTTTTGCTTAAGCCACCGCTTAGCAAAGATAAAAGATGAAGTACCTTTAATCATCATTCCACTTGATGCAAGTACAATGCAGGGGTGTTTAAAAAATTCTTCGGGATTTGATATTTCATAATAATCTTTTTGTGAGATTGCATTCAATTCAAACTCTTCATCAACTCTGCTTACTGTAAAACGGTTGTAATCATAAGCACGATTTATTTTTGTGCCGAGTCCTCCCGTGTAAATATCTCCGTTAGTTAATTTCCGCTTTAACATTAAATGCCATATTGTACCAAGCATTTCCTGCATCTTTCCTAGAGAAAAAACAGGAATCAGAATTGATCCGCCGTTATTTAAAATATTATTGGCTTCTTTTGCAAAACGCAGCGATTCTGAATTCCAGTCTAGAAGTAACTCAGAATCTGTTGCACCGTAAGTTGTTTCAAGAATCAAAGTGTCAATTTTAGTTTCAGGTAGCCGAGCCGCAGACTGAAGCGTTTGTGATGAAAGGTTTATATCCCCTGTATAAAATATTTTATGATTATTGTTTTCTAAAAGAATTCCGGCAGAGCCGAGAATATGCCCCGCATCATAAAAAGTACAATTTACTTTTGCATCTTTTTGCTGATGATATGAGTTTAGTTCAAATTCATTTTGGTATTCTTTGTAATCGATCATTTTAATTAACAAGTCAACTTCATCGTGTGAATAAAATTCAAAATCATCCTCTTCAATTTCCTTTTTAAGAATAGAAACGGAATTGTGAAGAGTTAGTTCTGCAAGTGCTCTTGTTTGCGGTGTTGTTATGATCTTTACATAAGGAAAATTTTTTACAAAAAAGGGTAGTGAACCGATATGATCCTGATGAGCGTGAGAGATTAAACAGGAATCAACCGATTTGTCTTTTATTAAATCAAAGTTGGGAAGGGATTCCAATCCTGTTTTCTGCGGATGAATACCGCAATCAAGAATAATTCCGTTGCCGTTAAAATTTAAGTAATAGCTGTTTGCTCCAATTTCATTTCCGCCGCCAATCGGAAGAAACGAAATCATTTATTTTCTTCTCTCATTTCATTTTCAATGTTATCAATATCAACTTCATTCAGTACAACTTTTTCAGGGATTCTAAATTTTTCGGGAGAAACAGAACCGCCTTCATTAATTCTTGTTGCGGTTAGGTTGATATTTATCCCACCGGATTTTGTTTCTGATTTGAGTGTCAGCCATTCCCAAACCCATAATTTTGTCCCGGTACTTTTCATTTCATAAACATCGCAGTCTTTTCCTAAAAAATTTTCAGAACCAATTTTGTTTGCACCCATACTTAAAAGCATTTGCTCACCAAACTCATTAAATCCTTTTTGATCTTTTAGTTGTTCGATGGATTTTAGAATCGGGTTTCTTGTTTTAGTTCCGCTGTTCTGATCGATGTTGATCATATACTGGAATTCGCCATCAATTATGTTTACAAGATTTAATGATTTTGTAAATCCTCCAACACTTAAAACGGAGCGAGTGTATTCAGCCTGTCTCATTCCCCAGCTATCAAAGTAAAGAGTTTTTGTTCCTTCCTGCGATCCGGTGATAATGTACTCAATCACTCCGGATTTTATTCCATATCTTTTCTGAAAATCTGAAGTTGATTCTTTACCTAAGTTATCTGATTCATCTTTACCGCTATCACCACAGCTTAAAAAAGCAATTGCGATAATCAATGTAATCGAGAATAATAATAATTTTTTCATTGTCTTAATTCTTTATGTTTTTGTCTGATTGAAAATAAGTAAAGTGTAATCTTACTTCAATTAAAATATAGAGGTAATAAAAAATCTTTTGTCAAATTTGTCGGGAAAATAACAATCGTCATATTGAGAGAAGTTAAAATATGACTTTCAAATTGAATTAAGGTCATCCTTCGTCGGAGTTTAGCCAGACTCATCGGGACTCAGGATGAAATTAGATGTAAACTTTATTTGTCTTTAATAGCCCAAATGACATCAGAAATCGTGTCTTTATCCTTTTCAAAATTAAATTTTAAGGGATAATTTGGATTGAAACCGAGCATGTATTTTTCAATTCTTTCTTTCAGCCACATAATTTCTGATTTCAATTTCCAATGTTCGCCATCTTTTGAATAGAGAACTATAAACAATCTATTCTTTAAATGTTTTCTCTGTTCCTGTGATTGATTATTGTACAGCCATTTAATCAATTCATCTGTTTTCTTTATTGCTTCATCAATTTTGTATGGAAAGTTTTTAGGAAAGATTGATGTTTTGTGATCAAACGCTTCGCCTTGAATTGTAAAATCAACTAATCTGTCTTTGCTGTCCAGAGCAGGATTTACATTTGGGAGTGAACAAAATATATTTTCCACCGCCTGCGCAGACCAGAAGTTATACCAACGGTTTATTGTGTAATTAAAGTAACGCTCAAAATCTTTTTCTGATTTGAATCTTTTATCAATTTCTTTTAGTAATTCTTCAAACTGAAAAGTGTGATAAATAAAATTGGTTTGTTTATCAAAGTTGTCGTTTTGTTTTTGCCCCCATTTGTATGGATGCACAAGTCTTTTTTTTAATTCAGATTCTATTTCGATTAATGAATATTTCATTTTTTCTGAAATATAAAAATATACTCGTGTTTAAAAACATAAAATCCGCCTGCCAAAGCACGATAACGCCACAATTCTTTTTGATTACGTTTAGCAGTTGTTTCTTCAAAGTTTTTTACGATTGTTGATTTTAAAATCATTCCGCGTTTTATAACTTCCTGCATTACATAAAATCCTAACGGAATCCATTCACCACCGGAATATTTATCACTTATAACAACAGCAGCAAACCTCTTCTTATCAAGATGCGGAAGACAATTATCGAGAACACTTCCAAATCCTTTTAAGAATTCTTCAATTGAGTTTGTATTTGATAAATCAGATTTGCTATCGCTGAACTTAATAATATCCCAGTATGGAGGATGAAAGATTTGAAACTGGAATGATTTAATATTTATATCAGAAATAACTTTTTTCAAATCAACTGCTGCACTATCACCGTGTACAAACTCTAATTTTATTTTATCTGGATTAGTTTCTTTTGCAATGTTCTTTCTTGTTTGATCTAAAACTTTTTTAGATAGCTCAATGCCAACAGCATTTCTTCCAAGTCTCTGTGCTTCAATCAGAGTTGTTCCGCTTCCTAAAAATGGATCTAAAACCCACTCGCCTTTTTTTGTATATCGTCTTAAAAGCTGATTCGGAATTTGTGGAATAAAATTTCCCCAATATCCTGCGTGATGAACTCCGGAATTATCTCGCTTGTTTAATATCCACAAGCTATCAGTGATAATATCATCATACTCTTTCCATCGATTCAGGTTCAGATCATTTATTTGGCTATGTTTTATCTCGGTTAAACTTTTCTTCAATCTTTTTATATAATATTTGGTTCGCTCAATTGTGTGTGTTTCTAAGATCTGATTTATTTCTCCAATTAAAAACTCTTTGGGAACAGAGGAAAATCCGTTTCCCAAAACAATGTTCTTGCTTTTATTCTTTTTAATTGAAGATAGCAGCACAGAAAAATCTTTTCTTATTTCAATAAGATCTGATTTTTCAAGTGAACTAGAAATCGCTAATAATAAATCCTGTTTCATTAATATTATTTTACTTCTTCGTTAAATCGGTTAATTACCATTTCTGAAATTGTTTTACCAATACTTAAAGACGCTGTTGCTGCCGGAGATGGGGCATTTAAAACGTGAACCATTCTTTCTGCTTCAACAATTCTAAAATCATCAACAAGTCTTCCATCACGCTCTAATGCCTGCGCTCTAACGCCCGCACCACCCACTTCGATATCATCATTCTGAATTTCCGGAATAAGTTTTTGCAATGATTTTACAAATAATTCTTTACTGAAAGATCTTCTAAACTCCTGAAACCCCATTTTATAGTATTTAGCAGCCATTTTCCAAAAGCCAGGATAAAGTTTCATTTCTAGAATATCACGAAAAGAAAAATCTGTTTTTTTATAACCTTCACGCTTAAATGCAAGAACTGCATTCGGTCCTGCTTCAACTCCGCCATTAATCATTCTAGTAAAATGCACGCCAAGAAAAGGGAATTGTGGATCGGGAACGGGATATATTAAATTCTTAACTAAATATTGTTTTTCTTTTTTTAGTTTGTAATACTCACCTCGAAATGGAATGATTTGCAATTGAGGATCAACACCAAACATTGTTGCTATTCTATCTGATTGTAGACCAGCACAGTTAACAACAAATTTTGTTCGATACTCACCGTGTTCAGTAAATAAAATTAAATCTTTTACATCTCTTTTTACTGAGATTAATTTTGAGCTTAATTTTATCTCCCCACCATTATTACGAATCAAATCCGCATATTTATTTGTAACTGCAACGTAATCCACGATTCCTGTTTGCGGGACAAATAATCCATCAATTCCTGATGCGTGTGGCTCATATTCCTTTATCTCAGAAGCAGATAATCTTCTAATTCCAATTAACCCGTTTGATCTTCCTCGTTCCTCCAACATATTAAGAGCAGGAATTTCTTCCTTATTTGTAGCTACAACTATTTTTCCACAGCGATCAAATTGTACTTTGTTCTCTTCACAAAACGTATACATCATTTCTCTGCCTGTTGTGCAGTTTGTTGCCTTAAGCGAGCCTGGTTTATAATAGAGACCAGAATGGATTACTCCACTGTTATTTCCGGTTTGATGTGCTGCGAGAGAGGATTCGGATTCGAGCAAAAGCAGTTTTACTTTTTCCTCTTTTAGTATAGAAAGTGCGGTTGCAGTTCCAACAATTCCACCGCCAATTATTGTAATATCGTAAGTTTGATTCAACTGTGATTTATCCAACAGATTTTAAATTAACCGGGAAATGACTTGACAATTAAGGTTATGTGTTATAACATATAATTGTGTTTTGGGAAAATTAAGTTAACAATTTAAGTCCCTTTCCCAATTCAAATTTAACTAATTCAAGTGAGCAATTAAATAATCATTTTGAATTAAAAATTATTAGTGAGTGTAAAATGAACAAAAATCAAAAATATGTGCTGACAATTGGAACTATTTTTATTGTTTCAGCATTAATCTATTGGTATTCACAAGGTGCTGAGGTTTTTACAAAAACTCAGGTTCTTGTTGATAAGACCACTGATCTTGATAAAATGCTTGGAGTTGAAAATAAACAATATATTGATCAGTTCGTTTTTGGGTTGTTTCCATCGGGAATGACTTCAATTATGGAGTTAGCTTCAGCGGCTTCAATGTCAGGAGTAATAGTTGTATTAGCAGGAATTTTAATTTATTTATTAAGAAACAAACGAAAGGAAACATAATGAAAAAAACTCTCTCAATCTTTGCAGTGATAATGATATTTTCTGCATCCATTTTTGCCCAAGGCTTTAAAGTTAAAGCAAGCGGTGATCAAACTTTTAACTTCCAGGATAAAGCAGGAAGAAATCAAACAACATTTTTCAGTACAACCCCGCTTGAGGATATAACCGGATTAAGCGGTGATGTAAAGGGAAATGTAACATTTAACGTAAACGATGTAAAAACTCTTAAAGGAAAAGTAGTCGTTTCAGTGGCTTCAATAAAAACAGGAATTGATTTACGTGATGAACATATGCGCGATGCTGGCTGGTTAGATGCAGCAAAATATCCTGAAATATCTTTTGAAATTAAAAAGGTTAGCGATGTAAAATCAGTTGCAGATAATAAGTTAACTGCAAAAATAACCGGCAGCTATACAATGAAAGGTGTAACAAAAGAAGTTATAGCTGATGCAACCTTAACATATCTTGATGAAAGTGATCAGACAAAATCAAGAGCAGCTGGTGATTTACTTGGTGTCCAGGCAAAGTTTAATGTTAAACTTTCTGATTATGGTGTAAATAATAAAGTAGTTGGGCAAAAAGTGTCAGAGAATATTGAAGTTAGTGTGAACATAGTTGGATCAAATGCAAAGTAAGTGAAACATATGAATTAGTTAGAAACCCGATTCAGAAATGAGTCGGGTTTTTTTATTTTATGGCTAACAATTTTAATTATTATGAACAAAACAATTACAATTTTCGGAAGTGCAATTCCCAAAGAAGATGATGCACAATATAAATTTGCTTATGAGCTCGGCGCATCTTTAGCAAAAAATGGATTTAATATCTGTAATGGCGGTTATGGCGGAATTATGGAAGCCGCTTCAAAAGGGGCTTATGATAATGCCGGGTTCGTTTATGGTGTAACAATCGAATTATGGAATAAAGAGCCCAATCAATATCTAACTGTTGAAGTGCGGGAAGAAAAATTATTTGAAAGAATAACAAAACTTCTTGAGCTCGGAGATGCTTATATAATTCTGCAAGGTGGGACAGGAACATTACTTGAGTTTAGCGCTGTCTGGGAGTATGCAAATAAAAATCTTCAGCAGCCTAAACCTATAATTTGTAATTCTAATATGTGGAAAGAAATTGTTGATGTGATGAACAAACAAATGATTGTTGAGAATAGAAGAACAGATTTAATTCGGTGTTTTGATACTGTGGAAGAGATAGTTGAGTATTTGAAATTAAAATTATAGACACCAAATATTATCAGTTATAGCCACACTTCGACTTTGCTCAGCGTAACAGGATACTAAATACTTCTATAAACCATCTCATTATCCAAATCTTTAAACAATTGAATTTAACTTCTTTGCTTGAGCAGGATAGTGGTTTTGGTGAACAAAAAAAAACAGCGCACACTCTAAGTTATTCGAAACAATCTTTAAAAAGTCCGGTTATTATTACTTTCTAATAAAATGCGGCATTTCATCTGGAATATTGAAAGATATTTCGATCAATCCTCCCAAAGTATTTTCATCGAACCAGGGAGTTTGGTAAATGATTTTCTTCTTTCCCTCTTTTTCTATCGTATAAACATTTGTACTTCCATCCGCTAACATTTCTTTTAATTTTGTTAACGCAGGCTCGGGATGACAACCGAACAGATTACCACCTATTAAATTTTTTCCTCCATCGTTTTCAAATACTTGTTCTGATTTTTCATTCATATAAACAATTATTCCCCGGTTATCACAGATAGTAACTGCTGCATTAATTTCTTTTAACCAATCCAAGGTAGCTCTCCTTTTTAAAAAATATTATTCCAGATCATATCAACTTCCAATTCCTTTATACACTTAAATTGAACATCTGTTCGTGAGCAAGTGAGTGGTTTTGGTGAGTAAAAGAAACATGGGGCACAATCTAAGTTTAACGAAACAATTTTGTGTTCGGTTTTCCACGGATGAATGTAGTGCGGATTTGTCGGGCCGATTATAGCTATTACTTTTAATCCCAATGCAGATGCAACGTGCATAAGTGCAGAATCGTTTGTTACAAAAACATTACATCGTTTCATTATTGCAATACTCTGAAGAAATTTTTCTTTTTTAACTATAAAGGAACTATTAGAATCGATCATTCTATTAATTGATGATTTTAATTCATCCTCTTCTGGTCCGCCAAACAAAAACACTTTTGCGTTTTTTTCACTAATTAGTTTTTTACCAAGCTCAGCAAACTTTTCTGGCTCCCACCTACGTTTAATGTGGTTTTTTAATGTTGCACAACCAGGATGAAATCCAACAACAAAATCATTTTCGGTTATGCTATTCTTTTTAAGATAATCTTCGGCAAACTTTTTATGCTCATCCGAAAGATGAATTTCCATTGCGGGTTCTTCATCAAACTTTTTGTTAAGCAGTTTTTCTACAAGTTTAATATTTGTTTGAGCGTTATGAGTTTTATCATTTTCTAAAACAGTTATGTTGTTTAACCAACCGAGGTTGGAAGTGTTCATTCTTAGATATTCAACACCAACTCGCTTTTTTGCACCAAGTAAATAGTTTATAAAATTATATTCTTTTCTGTTGGAGGGATAAACATTAATTGTTGCATCATATTTATTTCTTAATCCAACAACAAATTTTAGAGAGTTTAGAGTACCTTCTTTTAAAAAATCAAACTGTATTACTTTGTTAAAGTTTGGATTGGTTTCATAAATCTCTTTTGTCCCCTTAAACATCACAAGCGCATCAATCTCAGCAGAGGGAAGTGATTGACGCAATAATTTTAATGCGGGGGTAAACATCAACGCATCACCAATTCCGGAAAGTGCAAGGATTAAGATTTTCATAAAGAAAAATATTGAAGATATCTTTAAAAAAATTTATTCCCGCTAATCTATCTTACTCGACATCAGCGGGAATAAATTAGAATTCTAATAATTTAGTTTGTCTTGCTTGTATCTTTTCCTTCTACAAGCGCCCTGTACTTTTGAATATTTGCGGCCACATTTGGATCGTTCGGAAAAATACCGCTAAGTTTTTGCCAAATATCCAATAACTTATCGTTTCTTCCTTGTGCTTCATAAATATCAATCAAAACTCTATAAGGATTATAGAAAGACTGAACATCTGTTGGATCTTGTTCAAGCTTTAAAAGAGCTTGTTTTTCAACATCGGCGGAATATTTATCAAACTTATCTTTTGCACCTGCACGCAGATACAAATTGCTGATTTCATAAAGCAAACCATATTCCATAGGAATTAATTTGTTTGGAAGTTTTTCATCCATCGTATTAAGTGTGTTAATCGCCATATCATTCTGACCGGCGCCAATATAATAAAGTGTTAATCTTAAAAATGCATTTCTATAGTTTTGTGCCATTCTTTTATGGTTATCATCAAAGAAAATATTTGGATCATTTAATCCACGGAATTTAAATCCAGGTTGATAATCTCTGCTATAGCCCACAGGTTCTGTAAGATTTGCTTTTAAAATATTTGGCTCAATAAATTCATCATTTGCTCTGCGTTTTTCCGGAACAAGACGAAATGCCATTCCTTCCATTCTTAGATAATCACTTAAGCCGATTTTACTGTCTTCAGAACAAGTAACTGCAAAGTATATTGGTCTTTCCCAATTATTAGCTTCAACAATTTCTTTAACCATTAAATCCTGAACCCGAATACCCTGGCCATTAGCAATTGTTGGATTCATTGTCCAGGTTATGGCGCCTTGTTTTAAATAAGTTGTATCGCGCAAACCAAACTGCTGCATAATATCAGAAAAAGAAACCGTGCTGCTAGGAGTTGGCAGCGGCACAGTAATATTCCTTGCTGCCCATTGCATAGGTCTTAAATCCATTATCTGCTGATCACTTAATCGCATTTTGATCTTGCCGACATTATATGGATCATTATTCTTTAGTTGAGATATATACCATTCAGTATTTAGCAAACTAAGATTTGCAATCTTAACATCACGCCTTACTCCTTCAACATCCTGCAAATACCAAAGCGGAAAAGTATCGTTATCTCCGTTAGTAAACAGAACAGAATTAGGAGCACAGCTTTGTAAAAGATTATATGAATAATCCCATGGAACCCAATTGTTTGATCTATCATGAGTAAAATAATTTGCCTGGAGCATTTTAACCGGAACTAAAACAATTCCAACAGCCAGTACAGCATACGCAGCTGCGTTACGCGCAGAAGTACTTTTTACTTTTGCCTGGATCAAATCGATTAAACCTCTCAGACCAATTGAAATCCAGATTGCATAAACAAAGAAAGCTCCTACATAAAAGTAATCTCTTTCCCTTGGCTGGGGTTGCTGCTGATTTTGATAGAACGCCGTTAAATGTCCCATAAAAATAAACATTATCATAAATACAGCGGCCATCTTCCAATCTTTGCGGAAGTGAAAATAAATTCCAAGTAAACCAAGCAAGAAGGGAATTCCAAATAATGAATCTTTTGCTTCACCAGCAAAATTAATTCCAATAAGTTTTCCAAAAATATTTCCAATACCGTTAAATGGAGCAATGTTTGCGCCCTGATCTTGTACCCAACCTTCACGACCTGCAAAATTCCACAATAAATATCTTGTCATCATGTGGTTCATTTGATATGAATAGAAGAAATCAAGATCGGAAGAATAGTTTGTATAGACGCCCATCTGATGAGGTTCAGTTGCAAATCTTCTTTTGAAAGTAGGGAAGTCGCCGTACTGTTCACGATTTAGATATTTAACAAGTTCGGTAAAAGTATCGGGATCATTTTCATCCATCGGAGGATTTTGGTTAGAGCGAATGATAACCATTGCAAAGGTCATAAATCCAACAAGTACAAAAATGAAAGACATAAACACCAGATGAAGAGTTGGTTTGGATTCTTTTCTGGAATAGTGAACTCCATAACCAAGACCGGCAAAAAGTAACGCAAGAATAATTATCTCTGTAACAATATTATCTCCGCCTATTGCCGTCATAAGTTCTGGTAGATATTTTACAACACCAGGATAAGTTGCAAAAAGAGCAATTCCACCAATTATCAATGGCATATAAAAAGAGTTTCTTGTAAAGATCTTCTTCCAATAAATACCCATAATCAAAGCACTAATACCCACTATAAAAAGCTTAAACTTTGTATCAAAATCTTTATACTCTTCCATTGTTGGAGGAGTTTGGGATTTTTGAGAACTCCACCAGAAAACAGCGAGCAGAAGAACAATAACAGAATGACCTAAAAATATATAGCTGGTTTTCTTAAGTGATTCTTCATCATTAACGTATTTCTTAAACATAATAATCATCACAACAGGTACTGCTGCTAGCACACTCATAAGATGCACACCTGTTGATAGTCCAACCAAGTATGCAATCATTAAAATATATTTTTCGCTGTCTTTATTATCAGCTCGTTCATTCCACCTTATAATTAAATAAGTAACAGCAGCAAAAAGAAAAGTACTGAACGCATAAACTTCAGCTTCAACACCGTTAAACCAAAAGGTATCGCTAAAAGAAAAAGCAAGAGCACCAATAGCTGCAGAAACATAGGTTGATATTGCATCAAACATATTGTCTGCTTTTTTACCCTTATAGTTTTCAATCAATTTTACTGCGATAAGATAAAGCAGAAGAATGGAAAGAGCTGATGAAATCACGGAGATCAGATTTACTCTAAAGCCAAGATTTTCTCCAATTGGCAGCTTTGAAAAAATATTTCCTAATAGTAAAAAGAATGGGGTTCCCGGAGGATGAGGCACTTGCAATGAAACAGATGCCGCAATAAACTCACCGCAATCCCAAAAGGAAACTGACGGCTGTACTGTCATAAACAGTACAATGAAAGAAATTATAAAAACAATTCCTGCAATTACTTTATTTAGCAGATTGAAATTCATTATTACCTCTAATTTGGAATGAGCTTTGTGTTTTTTATATATAATTTATGAGCGAATGTTTTTTAGACGTTCAGTTTTCTGATTCGTTGTTTTTTTTGAATAAGTGATCGTACTTTGATTTATCAACCGGAGTATAAAACTTATCATATAGATCTTTAAGCTTTTTCATTGAAACAGTATCAAAATCCTCATCATCTTTTTGGCGTTTTACAAACTTTTTGTAATCCTCAAGTTGATTACGATCCATTTTATTCTCAAATCTTTTGAGAAAATCCAAATATTTTTGCTGATCTCTGTATGCCATTGGGAATACCTTTCTTGCTGGATAAGCAAAATTAACCGCGCAAAAAATAAACAAACTTTAAGTGGCAAAAAAATGAAAATAAAGACTATGTTTTTAAGAAAAGATGGCAGTACGCTTTAATAAAAGTATACTGCTAGTAATTTACTGAGAAGTTTTTAATCTGAGTTTGCCGCCGCGGAATTTTATTGAGCAACATTATTTATTTAGATATCGAAATGAATTACCAAGCTTGCACCGAGAAGTATATGACTAAAATCAATTTGTGAATCGCCGCCATTTACGTATAAATATTTACTGGTAATGTTAATTAATGATTGATCTGCTAGTTTGAACGAAGTCCCAATTCCCGCTCCCATTGCAAACTTTGCTTGAAAGTCTGTTGATTCAGTTGTTGTTACGCCATAAGCATCCTGAAAATTAGCAGTAATCTTAATTAAGTTTACTCCAAGTTCTCCTATTAAATAAAACTCATCGTAAATAAAATATTTTACTGCACCTTTTATCGGGATAGACTTTAAATCAAAAGTAATTACTTTTCCCTGATATCCGATCTCACCGTTATTTGCGGCGTAAATTGTATAACCGGTTAACAGTTGAATGCTGTATTTGGGATTTACCGGATATTCGCCAAACAGCGTCCAACTATGTCCAACCTTAACAACATCCGCAAAATCACCCATTGGAAAGGCAACATCATAACCTAAACCAACACTAATTCTATCCTGAGAATATGAAATGATAGAAAATAAAACGATAAAAATTAAAATAGCAAGTTTTTTCATAGCGAATCCTTTTTTGCTTGGGTAATTCTAAATATTTCCATTTTGATGTTACTCGGGAATTTTAATCTGCTGCGGTGCCAGTAGTTATATTCTGTTATATTTTCAAACTTGTGAAGTTTTACTTCGTTAAAAAGATCATCTTCTTTTTTGTTTAACTCTTCTAACTTCTCAAAATATTGCAGCTGACTAATTTTCATTTGCGCGTAATCAAGCTTCAACTGATTATGTTCTGATGTGATCAGCAGATCCAGTTCTCTAAACGTTTTGTCATCAAGACCTGAAGTAGATGCCAGATAATAAAATCCTGCAACTAAAAGTAATCCAATTATTATAGGAAAAATTTTTCTCATTAATGATTAATTTCTTTTGTAATAATAATATATAAAAGAATAATTCCTTTAAACAATTTTAACATTTATTGATTTTCACTAAAAATATATTAAGTTGTTGTTAGAGAGTTTAAAATTGTAAAGTTAATTGAGCATTTATCTTCAAACAGAGAGGAAAATTATATGACCAAGGAAATAAAAGTCTCTGAAAGCGGTAAATACATTATCGTACGTGTTAATGAAGATATGACAAGGGCATTGGCAGAATCCTTGGGTTTAGAGGCTATGCATTTGGGCATCAGGAAAGACATAAACAAATATTTATACGATCTTCGAAATTCACGAAATAAAGAATCAATAAATGCTAATTACATTTTTGCCAACCAGGATCTGAAACGCCTAGAACCCAACCTATCAAACACAATTGCAATGCTTACAAGCCCGAATGATAAATCTCACGATTTTATTGAAACTGTTTTAAGAAATGCCGGTTATAATGTTAGACTTTTTGTAGTTGAAGAAGAAGCAATTGAGTGGTTAGAAGAAGCTTCGAATATTTTGTAAATTGTAATTGTAAAAATTATAGCTAGTCACCAAAGATTCCCAAAAAAGGATTATTATGATTAAACACATTGTATTCTGGCGTTTAAATGAAAGCGCATACGGAAATGATAAACAAACCAACGCACAAATCTTAAAAGAAAAACTTCTTGCAATGCAAGGCAAAGTTGATGGTTTGTTAAAAGTAGAAGTTGGATTTGATTTCAGTAATGAAAAAGATTCCTGCGAAGTTGCTTTATACTCAGAGTTTAGTACCAAAGAAGCCTTATATCAATATCAAATTCATCCAGATCACGAAGAAATAAAAAAATGGCTTAGCGAAGTTCGATGCGAACGACGGGTTGTGGATTACGAGATCTAAATTTAAAACATCAAAATACACATATAAATTGTGTCGGAGTTTAACTTGAAAAAGTCTTAATTTTTATATCGTTTTAATCGAACAAATGGGTTTTGGACAACGTGGATATACGTTCCATTTCTTGAGACCAAAACCTATAATATTGGAACAGAGTTTATAAACTCTTAAAAAATATGATCTTTTGTTTTAAGATTATTTGGGTCTTTAATGAAGAGCTTTGTTCAGATAAAAATCTTGGGAAAACTAGAAGTCCAGTGATTTTGAGATTGATGAAGAACTGATAGTTTGGTTTGACTTAGAAATAGGATAAACAAATACAAACTGAATTATTTCTTTGTAAATTGGTCCAAAAATATTTCTAAAAGGACTTGATTTTGTGTACCAGCTTTTAGAAAGATTTGGAGTTAATTAATTCAGAACTATTAGAAACCACATCCCATATTGGTCTAACTGATACAGAAATTCAAATTCTGCGTTGGTTTAACTGAAAAGATCAATTTTGAATTTGGAAGGTGGAAAATTTGACTGGGTTTGCCCATGCATTTGATATCCAATCTGGACGCCGTATTTGGGAGTTGGTATTTCTCGGGTATAAACTGAATATGATAAGACTTAAAAGTTTTACAGCAGCTTCCTCAACTTCAATTTTAGCTTAACTTCATTTCCGAAAAGTTTTGAAACTCTTCCACAGAAAGTAATTAAATAAGAAAGAATATCTTCAGCTTTTTCAAATCTGTTTTCAATTACAAGTTTCATTACTTCTTTTTGCTGATTGAATTTTACTTTGTCTTTATAATGATCCATTATAAATCTCATCAACTCAACAAAACGCACTTTGTAATAATCTTCTTTTTCTCCACGTGGAAGAATTATAAAAATATTTTTTCGTTGGATTGCAACTCTTTCAAACAAAGCAAAAGAGGAATAGAATTTTAAAGTTGCGGTTAGAACCAATCGTTTTACAACTTCCGGCAAAACTCCAAATCTATCCAACATTTCTTCTTTAAGTTCTTCAATCTCAGATAAACTTTTTACAGAATACAATGCAGTGTAAAAGTTTAATCGATCCATTTGTTCCGGCATATAAGTAACAGGAATACCAATTTCAAAAAATGTATCAATCGTTGGATCAGTTCTTTCTTCAATCTTTGGTAATGATTTGAAAACTTCTTTAAAGTCCTGATACTTCAATTCATCAACAGCTTCATTTATCAACTTAACATAAAGATCAAAACCAACATCGCTAATAAATCCTGTTTGCTCTGTACCGAGTAAATTTCCTGCACCCCTAATTTCCAGATCACGCATAGCAACATTAAAACCAGATCCGATTTCTGTGTACTCTTCAATCGCCTGCAAACGGCGTAAAGCCTTTTTTGTAATTCCACTTAACGAAGGAACAATAAAATGCGCATAAGCTTGTCTGTCGCTTCTTCCAACTCTTCCGCGCAATTGATGAAGTTCTGCAAGTCCAAATCTATCAGCACGATTTATAATTATCGTGTTAACATTCGGTATATCAATTCCTGATTCAATAATTTTTGTTGATAACAGAACATCAAACTTACGATTGAGAAAACCATGGATAACTTCTTCGAGCTGTGATGGTTTCATCTGTCCATGCGCAACTCCGATTTTTGCTTCAGGAACATAACGTTTAATGTAGTCTGCAAGTTTATCGATTGATTGAACACGATCGTGAACTAAATAAACTTGTCCATTTCGTTTTAGCTCGTTCATTATCCATTCACGGATTTTAAGAGCATCAAAGGTGGAAACATTTGTAAAGATTGGCTGTCTGTTTGGCGGAGGTGTTGCAATAATTGAAAGATCACGCGCACCAAGTAAAGATAAATTTAATGTTCTTGGAATTGGAGTTGCTGTTAATGTAAGCGTATCAACATTTACTTTTACCTGGCGCAGCTTTTCTTTTGCCGCAACACCAAAACGATGTTCTTCATCAATGATAAGCAAACCAAGATCTTTAAACTTAACATCTTTAGAAATTAATCTATGCGTTCCAATTAAAACATCAAGTTGACCTTCTTCTAAAAGTTTTACAATTTCTTTTTGCTCTTTCTTTGTTTGAAATCTTGAAAGAGCTGCAACACGAACAGGAAATTGAGTTAAACGATCTTTAAAAGTATTGTAATGCTGTTCAGCTAAAATTGTAGTTGGAACAAGCACGCCAACCTGTTTACCATCTTGCACAGCTTTAAAAGCGGCACGCACAGCAATTTCGGTTTTTCCAAATCCAACATCGCCGCAAACCAAACGATCCATCGGATTTTTTGCTTCCATATCAATCTTAACATCCTCGCTTGCTTTTGCCTGATCAGGAGTATCTTCATAAAAAAATGATGCTTCAAGTTCTCGTTGCCAAATTGTATCGGGTGAAAATTTATAACCATCAGTTGATTTTCTTTTTGCATAAAGTTCAATCAACTCGCGGGCAGCTTCTTTAATCTTTTTCTTAGCTTTTGCTTTTGTGCTTAGCCACTCCCCGCTCCCAAGAGTTGCAAGCGTTGGTTTTAGATTTTCATTTGAAGAATATCGTTTAACGAGTGCGAGATAGTTTAGATTAACATAAACAACTCCGCCTTCAGCATAAAGAATCTTCATTGATTCCTGATCAGAATCACCAATCTTAATTGTTTGCAAGCCGGCGTACTGCCCTATTCCATAATCTTCGTGAACAACATAATCGCCACGCTTAATTGAAGCGAAGCTTTTTGCTTTAGATTTTTTATACTTTTTTGCAGAAGAGATTTTTGTACGATATGGTTTGTTAAAAATCTGGTAATCTGTTAAAAGAAGAATTTTATCTTCTTTATTTAAGAAGCCTTCTTTAACGGCTAAAGTCTCTATTTTAATTTTACCTGATTCAACAAGCTCTTCAAGTTCAGGATTTATCTCGCTTAATAAATCACTTAGTCTTTTGGTTTGAAGTTCATTTTCAGATGTGATGACAATAGAATAGCTTTTATCCGCATATTCTTTTATTACAGAAAAAAGAATTTGATAATTAGAATTAATTGATGGCGCAGGTGAGATACCAAGCTCAATTCTATTTTCAGATGCTAGCTCTTCTTCAATTATCCAGTTTGCGTTTTTACCTTTGTAATCGAATGAAGTTGTTTCGATAATTTCGGGTTTTACAGCGATAACTTCTACCGCTTCTGGAAATTCATCTTCATCAATAGCTTTTTCTTTTTTCTTCGATTTTATTTCTTCTTTAACGACAGGAACAATTTCTTCTTTGGTAGACTTTATATTATCTAATTCGTAAGCGGAAGCAATAAAAATTGGATTATTTAAATAACCAAAAATATCAGAGTTAAAATCCTCGGTTTGATTTTCAAAAGCACCAGCAAGAGTTACTTCTTCAACTTTCTCAAATGAACGCTGGCTTTCAGAATCAAAGTAACGGATTGATTCTATAAAATCACCATCAAACTCTAATCTTACCGGACTTTTTTCTGAGTAAGACCAAAAATCTACAATAGCTCCGCGCTGCGAATAATAACCGGGTGCTTCTACAAATTTATCTTTGGTGTAAATGAGAAGATTTAAATATTCAATTAAGTCATCATATTTTAAATCACCACCAACATTAACTTTTGTTGTAAGATGATTTATTTTTTCTTTATCGGGTAGTTTTAGATTTAATATTTCGTATGTAGTAACAAGAACAAATTTTTTACGTTTAGATATTTCTGTGATTTTTTCCTGGATCGATTCAAGATTGAAATCATCAATCACAATCAAGCTTTCAGCAAAACCAAGAACACTTAGCTCAACTTTTGTTTCGTTAACAAGTTTAATATCAGAAAGAAGTAAAACTAATTGTTCATTCTTCTCCAACAAATCTTTAACAGCAAAACTTTTCGAAGATCCATAAAGTGGACTTATAAAATTAATTGAGTAGAGATTTTCTGATTTAGCAAAATCTAAATTATTAAGAAAAGAGTTTTTTGTTAAAAAATTCATTAAAAATATTTAAGCGAGGTAAATTAAAATCTTAACTGAACAGCAATTCCGTTTGGAAATGGGATTATATTAAACTGTGCTTGTTCGTTTGCATTTGAATCGTGATTATTCACAAACTCACCAGAAAAATAACCAATTGCAGCGCCCATTAAAACATCAGAAAACCAATGTTGATTGTGATAAATACGTGCATAACCAACCAACCCTGCAAGTGAATACCATCCGATTTTCCAAAAAATATTATCAATCTCATTTGCCATTACAGTAGAATAAGCGAAGGCCAAAGACGTATGTCCTGATGGAAAAGAATTGTAATCATTATCAAAAGTAAATGGATTAAAGAAGTATTGGCTTTCCTGCTGGTAAGGCCTACCACGTCCAACAACTGTTTTTGTTATTACTGTTATGGATGTTGCTAAAAATGTAGCTTCAGTTAGTTTAACGGCAAGTTTGCGTATTTTATTGTTCTCACCTATTAAACCATAACCATAAAACGCAACTATACTTGCGCCAACGAACTCAATATAGTAGTACTTGTCTATGTTAAAAATATCATCAGCAAATTTACTTTGATTTTGCTGTGCGAAACTTCTTACTTCTTTATCAGCCAAGGAAGCGATAGCAGTAATGCCAATAACAGAAGATAATTTTATCCAATCCTCTGAATCAAATCTTACTGGTGAAGTATAGAAATCTGCGCTGACATTTATGAATTTGTTAAAATCATCTATTAGTAAGCTATCCGTTTGAGCAAACGTAAAATGTATTTGAACAATAAGTAAGAAAAGAAGAAACTTCATTTATTATAAGTCGATTTCATTGAAATCTATTTTTGTAACTCAATAACGACTAACTTTTTTCCTTTTTTGTTTCTCAAATTTGTAGGTTTATAAGCAAGTTCATAAACAGTAGATTTTTTTATAAACGATTTATATTTTAATTCTGCCTTCTGAAATTCCTCATCAAGATCTCCGCCCTTCATCGCAACAATAAAGGCTTTATCTTTTACCAAAGGAAGCGCATATCTAAATAAAATAATTATGGGAACAACCGCACGACTAACTATCAAATCAAATGTGCCTCTGTGTTTTTCTATAAATTCGGGACTTTCGACGCGCGCATTTTCTGCAACAACATTACTTAACTTAAGTTTATCGATAAATTCCTTTACTGCTTCAATTTTCTTTCCTGTAGAGTCCGCAAGTACACCTCGTAATTCGGGTCGCATTATTGCAAGCGGGATTCCTGGAAAACCACCTCCGGTACCAATATCCAAAAATCTGGTTAATTTTTCAGGAAGAAATTTTGTGATGTATGCTGAGATAAAAATATGATTTTCAATTATACTTTCAACATCTTTTCTAGAAATTAAATTTACTGTTTTATTTTTCTCAGCAACAAGATGAGCAAAAAAAGCAAGTCTTTCATTACGCATGGGTTCCGTATTAAAACCATTATCCCAGCAATAATTTTGTAATTCTTTAAGATAAATTTCTTGTTTGGTAGGCGGCATTAAAAAAATCCTACAAATTAGTTTTTCAAATATACCAACAAAATCGAAATATCTGAAGGAGTTACGCCCGAGATTCTTGACGCTTGAGCAATAGAACGCGGTTTAACTTTGTTCAATTTCTCTCTTCCTTCTGTAGATAGCTGTTTGATTTTTGTGAAATCAAAATTTAGCGGAATTTTTGTGGCTTCATATTTTTCTAATTTAGAAACTGCTTCGTACTGACGAAGAATATATCCTTCATACTTTATTTCTATTTCTACTTGCTCTAATGCTTTCTCATCATTCAATAGAGCAACTGCCTCAACAGCATTAGAGCTTCCGTTAAATTCTAATAACTGTTTAAGATTGAATTCTGGTCGCTTACAAAGTTTTGAAATTGTTTCTGTCGAATCAATTTCATTTGAACCAGATTTTACTAAAAATTCATTTATATCTCTTGCGTGATATTTTTTATTTTGACAATAATTGATTCCATTGATAATTATTTCTTCTTTATTATTAACTTCCTCAAACAAATTTTTTGATACTAAACCAAGCTCATATCCATACTTCATTAATCGCCTATCAGCATTATCCTGGCGAAGCAACAATCTATGCTCTGCTCTGGAAGTAAACATTCTATAGGGCTCATCTGTAGATTTAGTAACAAGATCATCAATTAAAACTCCGATATAAGCTTCACTTCTCTTTAAAACAAACTCGGGTTTTTCTTGAATTTTTAATGCTGCATTTATTCCGGCAATCAACCCCTGAGCTGCGGCTTCTTCATAACCAGATGTTCCATTTATTTGTCCGGCAAAATAAAGTCCTTCAATCAACTTGGTTTCCAATGTAAGATCTATTTGGTGCGGAGGAAAAAAATCATACTCAACTGCATATGCTGGACGAATCATTTCAACTTCTTCTAATCCAACAATTTTATGAAGTGCTTCCAGTTGAATTTCCTCAGCTAGAGAGGATGAAAATCCATTCAAATAAATTTGATTTGAATCTAATCCCTCAGGTTCCAGAAAAAGTTGATGCCTTTCTTTATCTGCAAAACGAACAATTTTATCTTCAATTGATGGACAGTAACGAGGGCCAACACCTTTAATCAACCCGGTAAAAAGTGGTGATTCAGCAAATCCTTTTTCAAGAATTCTATGAACAGTTAAATCTGTATACGTTATATGACAACTTACTTGCGGAAGAAACGGAAATTGGGATAAATCAGTTTGATGAGAAAATGGTTGTGGATTTTCATCGCCAGGTTGTTCTTCTAAAATACTCCAGTTGATAGAATCTTTGTTTAATCTTGGTGGAGTTCCGGTTTTTAATTTGCCGTATTCAAACCCAAGCTTAGCTAAAGATTCTGTAACTCCGGTTGCGGCTTGTTCACCAAATCTTCCACCAATAGTTTTATTCAATCCTGTGTGCATCAAACCATTTAAAAAAGTTCCTGCTGAAAGCACCAAAGCTTTGCAAAATATCTCTTCGCCACTTGCAGTTTTTACTCCAACTACTTTTTTGTTTTCCGTTAGAACTTCAACCACCGATTCTTCAACAATTTCTAAATTCTTTGTTGGAGAGATTATTCGATAAGCTTCTTCGGAATATAATTTCCTATCTGATTGACACCGAGATGACCAAACTGCTGGACCTTTGGATTTGTTTAGCATTCTAAACTGTATTCCGGTTCGATCTGCTATTTGCCCCATAACGCCACCAAGGGCATCAATCTCACGAACTAAATGTCCTTTGGCAGTTCCGCCAATTGCTGGATTGCAAGACATTCTTCCAAGCGCAAATCTATCCATTGTGACCAGTCCAACAGAACAGCCCATTCTGGCTCCAGCTGAAGCAGCTTCGATTCCGGCATGACCGCCACCAACCACAACTATATCAAATCTCTTCATTTTCTAATCTTTTTTTGTTTCCACGTGAAACACAATTATTTGCGAAATGCTAATGATTTCCGTTTCACGTGAAACCGAAACTTACTTTCCTATACAAAACTTCATAAAAATGTTATTTAAAATGTCATCAGAGGTTACTTCACCAATAATTTCAGCAAGGTTCATTTCTGCGTTTCTTAAATCTACAGATATAAATTCCCCGCTCATTTTATGAAGTATAGATTCTCTGGCATTAATAAGATTTTCTCTGGACTTTTTGAGGCAGTTATGATGTCGGAGGTTTGTTACGATTGCTGTTTTCTCGGTGTAACTTTCGTTTCCTATTGTTTTTTCTTTCAGCTTGTTGAATAGATATTCTATTCCTTCGCCTGTTTTGGCTGAAATCTTAACATCTACATCTTTTACGAAATTTCTATTCAAATCAATTTTATTTACTACCTTAATAATCTTATCCGAACTTGTAAAGTTCAATAAATCAATAAAAAGATCCCTTGATTCATTCTGCTGAACATCTTCTAAAAAGATTACTACATCAGCAGTTCTAACGGTTTCCTGGCTTCTAATAATTCCCTCTTTCTCAATCGAATCATCTGAAACCCGAATACCAGCAGTATCAAATAACCTAAACAAAATTCCACCAATAGATACTTCCTCGCGAATTACATCACGAGTCGTTCCAGGTATTTCACTAACGATCGCTCGGGATTCTTTAAGGATATAATTTAAAAGCGAAGACTTCCCTACGTTTGGTCTTCCAACAATTGCCACGTTTACACCATCTCTAATCACTCGACCAAACTCATAACTTTCCAACAAAGTATCAATTTCAATTATTATTGAATCAATTTTTTTAAGTAATTCATCCTGATTTACAAATTGAATGTCCTCTTCTACAAAATCCAGTTCCAATTCCACAAAAGATGATGAGTTTAATAATTGAGATCTTAGCTCATTAACTTTTTTTGATAACAATCCATCGAGTTGATTTCTTGCACCACGAAATGAAGCTTCTGTTCTTGAGTTAATCACATCAGCAACCGCTTCGGCTTTTGTAAGATCGATTCTGTTGTTTAAAAATGCCCGCTTTGTAAACTCCCCTGGCTCGGCTAATCTTACCACAGAATTTGTAATTAAAAGCTCGATAACTTTTTGTGTAACAAGTGGATTTCCATGTGTGCTTATCTCAATACTATCTTCGCCAGTATATGAGTTTGGAGCCCTAAATACAGAGATCAAAACATCATCAATGTGTTCATCATCTTGATTTTTTACATCGCCATAATGCAAGGTATGTGTTGCTGCATTTTCAATTTTACTTTTGCCGTAAAAAATATTATCAACAGCAGAAAACGATTGAGGACCGCTAACACGTATAACTGAAATCGCACCAACACCCGCAGGAGTGGCTAGTGCAACAATTGTATCTTCTTTCACTTTATAAAATGCTCAATTTTAAGATTGCAAAAATAATCATTATTAAAAGGGATATCAATTAGACAATAAATCCCTAATAATTTTTCTAAGTTGTAATATTGGCAGACTAATATGACGATTATTTATCATTATAAAATTATTTGACAAATTATCCGCCATATTGTCGGTATAGCTTAAGCATTGTCATAATGCCGTAACTTATTATTTTATAATATGTTATGGGATTATTCAATTTCGGCACGTTGATTGGTTAACTAATTACGAGTTTGAAAATAAAATTTAACAATAATAAATATAAAAGGAGATCTAAAATGACACTCGTAAAGTTCAACCCGGTAAGAGATCTTATTGATTTCGAAAGAGAGTTTAACAAAATGTTTAACTCGCTTGAAAACCGATTTGGTATTTCGAAGAGCAAAGATGTTGATGCTGAATATGAAAATGCTGTGTGGATGCCGCTTACTGACATCTATGAAAACAAAGATAACTTTACTTTAACAATTGATTTACCAGGAATCAAAAAAGAAGATGTGAAAATATCTTTTACAAATGGTAAGTTAAATATCAGCGGCGAAAGAATTCAGGAAGCTGAAACAAAAGACGCTAAATGTCACAGAATTGAAAAATCTTATGGCAAATATTTCAGATCATTCAATCTTCCTGAGTTGATCCAGGCAGAAAAAATAAATGCAGAATTTGCAAATGGACAGTTAACAATAACTATCCCAAAAGCGGAAGAAGCAAAGCCAAAAGAAATTGAAATAAAAGTTAAATAAGCTAAGAGTAGATGAAGATGTGAATAAGGGTAACTTTTTGGTTACCCTTTTCTTTTGTCTAAATTTAAAAGAATAAATCAATAACTTTTTGGTAACCGCAGGCTTCAGACTGTGAACAGTTTTTATTTCCGCAACCTGAAGGTTGCGACTACAGGGCTCTAAATTCTAAAAGCTTAAAATGGAATACAAAGATTATTATAAAATTCTTGGTGTAGAAAAAACGGCTACGCAGGATGAAATAAAAAAAGCGTATCGCAAGCTTGCTATGAAACATCATCCTGATCGCAATGCTGGGAAAAAATCTTCTGAAGAAAAATTTAAAGAGATAACAGAAGCCAATGAGGTTTTAAGTGATCCTGATAAAAGAAAAAAATATGATACTCTTGGTTCAAACTGGAATCAATATCAACACACTGGCGGACAAGGGTTTGATGATTTCTCTTCTCGCTTCGGAGGAGGAAGAAGACAATCAAGTTCCACTTATGAATACTCTGGAAATATAAACGATATTTTCGGAGATATGGGTGGCAGTGGATTTTCAGATTTCTTTGAATCATTCTTTGGTGGCAGCGGCGGAGGATTTGGCGGTAGAACTCAACAACAAAAAACTGCGATTGATGTTGAAGCAAACATGAATGTTACTCTTGAAGATGTTTTTGTCGGAAGCGAAAAGACAATCAGTGTTGAGGGAAAAAAACTTAAAATAAAAATTAATCCGGGAACAAAAGATGGGCAGAAGCTTAGATTAAAAGGATTGGGAAGATCTAAAACCCCTGATGGTACAAAAGGAGATTTATATCTAAACATTCACATTCTTCAACATCCATTTTATGAAATAAAGGAAACTGATTTATATTACAATCTTGATGTTGATTTATACACGGCGGTTCTTGGTGGAAAAGAAAGCATAAGAACATTGGATGGAAAAACAGTTAGTATTAATATTCCGGAAGGAACTGAGTCTGAAAAGATTTTAAGATTAAAAGGATTGGGTTTGATTAACGAAAGCATACGTGGAGATTTGTTTGTAAATATTCACGTAACAATCCCAAAAGATCTCAATAAAGAAGAAAAAGAATTATTTAATAAGTTAAAATCATTAAGAAAAGAATAACGTTATTGCGAATCTCGGCTTGTCGGGATGAAGTAATCTGTGTACGAAAGATTGCTTCGTCACTTCGTTCCTCGCAATGACAGAATAAAAAAGGAGAACCAATGACCGAAACACACAAAACAAAATTTGAATTTAAAGCTGAAACTAAAAAGCTATTAGATATTCTTGTTCACTCACTTTACACAAGCAAGGATATTTTTCTTCGTGAGTTAATTTCAAACTCATCAGATGCATTGGATAAGCTTCGTTTTGAATCTAACAAAGGAACCGATATTACAGATAAAGATTTACCCTTAGAAATAAAGATTGGTTTTGATGATAAGAAAAACACAATTACAATTTATGATACCGGAATTGGAATGACGCGCGATGAAATGATTGCAAACATTGGAACAATTGCTAAATCTGGATCAGAAGAATTTCTAAAACAACTATCAGAAAGTAAAGAAGCCGTTAACAATATTATTGGAAGATTTGGAATTGGGTTCTATTCTGTTTTTATGGTTGCAAAGGAAGTTGTCATCAAAACAAAATCCTATAAGAAAGATGAAATGGCTGTTGAATGGAAGTCTGACGGTCTTGGTGATTATGAAATTTCTGATATTGATGGAGAGATAAACCGCGGAACTACAATTGAAATTTTTCTAAAAGATGATGCAAAAGAATTTTCTGAAAAATATCGATTAGAATCAATCATAAAAAAACATTCTAACTTTATTTCTTTTCCGATTTATTTAGAAAATGAAAAAATAAATACAATCGCGGCAATTTGGCGTGAACCAAAATCTAATCTGAAAAAAGAACAGTACGATGAGTTCTACAAGTTTTTAACTTACGATAACGAAGAACCATTTGAAACAATTCACACATCAGTTGATGCACCAATACAATTTAATTCTTTGTTGTTCATTCCAAAAAAGAGTTATGAGTATTGGAGATTTAATCGTGATGATTACGGTTTGGATTTATATGTTCGTCGCGTGCTCATTCAACATCAGAATAAGGAATTGCTTCCGGAGTATTTAAGTTTTGTAAAAGGTGTTGTTGATTCTGAAGATTTGCCGCTTAACATTTCTCGCGAAACGTTACAAGAAAACATTGTATTTACAAAGATCGCGCAAAGTGTTGCCAGCAATATTCTTTCCGATTTAATTAAGGTCGCTAAAGATTCTCCTGAGCGTTATGCCGAGTTCTGGAAAGAGCATGGAAGGATTTTTAAACTCGGTTATATGGATTTTACTAATACTGAAAAATATCAACAGCTTTTAAGATTTAATTCTTCTGTAAGCAAAGATGAAAAAGAACTTGTTTCGCTTGAAGAGTATGTTGGCAGAATGAAGAAAGATCAAAAAGAAATTTATTACTCGCTTGGAAGCAGTAAAGAAGCAATTGATCTCAATCCTCATCTTGAAATATTTAAATCAAAAGGATTGGAAGTGCTTTACTTGTATGATCCTGTTGATGAATTTGTAGTTTCATCAATCCGTAAGCATAAAGATTTTGATTTCAAATCTGTTGATGGTGTTGATTTGAAAGAGCTTGATAAACTTGAAGATGTTGAAAAGAATGAAGAGCCAAAAGAAAAATTCAGTAAAGAAGATGATAAAGCTTTTGGCAAGTTATTGTTAAAGATGAAAGAAATACTTGGTGATCGTGTTACAGAAGTTCACGAATCAAAACGATTAAAAGGAAGTCCATCTTGCCTGATCAATCCTGATGATACAATGTCATCAACAATGCAAAAGATTTTGAAGATGTCTAATCAGGGAATGGCAATGCCGCCTCAAAAAAGATTGATGGAGATAAATAAAGATCATAAGCTGATTAAAAACCTGATGAATGTGTTTAAGAAAAACGAAAGTGATCAATTTATTGCGGATACTACTGAACAGCTTTATGAATCTGCATTGCTGCTTGAAGGAAATCTTGAAGATCCGCATAAGCTTGTGAACAGATTAAATAAAATGTTAACTGATGCGAGTGAGTTGTACAGTAAGAGCAAAGAATAGAATATAAGTGTTTCTAAGTGTCCTTTGTGTCTTAGTGTGAAAAAGATATTACCACTAAGACACTTAGAGCACAAAGTTTCACTGAGAAAAGGAAATGATATGTCGTTTAATTTAAATAAACTAACGGTAAAAGCGCAGGAAGTTGTGCAGAGCGCTATTGAGATTGCACAAAACTATAACAACCAGGTTGTGGAAGCCGAACATATTCTTGCAGCAATTGTCCAGGAAAGCGGAAATGTTGCCGAGAATGTTATAAAGAAAACTGGCGGAAACTTTAATGCCGTAAAATTAAAAGTTGTTCAACTTCTTGAAACACTTCCCAAGGTAAGTGGAACAGGTTTGGGCAATCAACAGATGTCTCAATCGCTTGCAAAGATTTTTGATGTTGCTGCAGAAGAAGCACGCAACTTAAAAGATGATTATGTTTCAACAGAACATGTTTTACTAGCCTTATCAAATGATAAAGGAAAAGTTGGACAACTTTTACGTGATAATGGAATCACAAATAAAGATATACTTACCGCTTTAAAAGATATTCGCGGAACACAACGAGTTACTTCTCAAAATCCTGAAGACACATATCAATCTTTACAAAAGTATGGAAGAGATTTAAATGAACTTGCCAAGCAGGGAAAACTTGATCCTGTAATTGGAAGAGATGAAGAGATTAGACGAGTGCTTCAGGTGCTTTCGCGAAGAACAAAAAATAATCCTGTTTTAATTGGTGAGCCTGGAGTTGGTAAAACAGCAATTGCAGAAGGCATAGCACATAGAATTATTACAGGTGATGTTCCTGAAAATCTAAAAACAAAAAGAATTGTTGCTCTTGATATGGGTGCGCTTGTTGCAGGCACACAATTCCGCGGACAGTTTGAAGAAAGATTAAAAGCTGTAATTAAAGAAGTTCAGCAAGCAAATGGAGAAATTATTCTTTTTATTGATGAGCTTCATACACTTGTTGGTGCTGGTGCAACGCAAGGCGCAATGGATGCGGCAAATATTTTAAAGCCTGCTTTGGCTCGCGGTGAACTGCACGCAATTGGTGCAACAACTCTTGATGAATACAAAAAACATATTGAAAAAGATGCTGCACTTGAAAGACGTTTTCAACCGGTGCTTGTTGGTGAACCATCTGAAGAAGATACAATTTCCATTTTGCGCGGACTAAAAGAACGATACGAAGTTCATCACGGTGTTCGCATAACTGATGGTGCAATTATAGCTGCAACTCAGCTTTCTGAAAGATATATCACAGATAGATTTCTTCCTGACAAAGCGATTGATCTGATTGATGAAGCGGCATCAAAACTTAGAATTGAAATTGATTCTATGCCCGAAGAGCTTGATACTATCGAGCGCAAAGTTAAACAACTCGAAATTGAACGTGAAGCTTTAAAGCGAGAAAAAGATGATGCTTCTGCAAAACGACTTGAAGAATTACAAGATGAGTTAAGTGAATTGATCTCGCAGCGATCAGAACTAAGAACTCATTGGGAGATGGAAAAGGGAAAGATTCAGAAAATCCGCACAATGAAAAGTGAGATTGAAAATCTAAAACAGGAAGCAGATAAGTTTGAACGTGATGGTGATCTTGGTAAAGTTGCAGAAATACGTTACGGCAGAATTGTAAATCTTGAAAAACAATTAAAGGAAGAAACTCAAAAACTTGCGCAGGCTCAAAAAGATAAAAAAATGTTAAAGGAAGAAGTTGATGCTGAGGATATTGCTGAAGTTGTTGCAAAGTGGACGGGAATTCCTGTTAGCAAAATGCTGGAAAGCGAACGGAGCAAACTTTTAAAATTAGAAGATGAACTTCATCAAAGAGTTATTGGACAGGATGAAGCTGTTTCTGCTGTTTCAAATGCTATTCGCCGTTCACGTTCAGGATTGCAGGACGCAAATAAACCTATCGGTTCTTTTATTTTTCTTGGAACCACCGGCGTTGGTAAAACAGAACTTGCACGCGCACTTGCGGAAATCCTTTTTGATGATGAACACGCGATGATACGAATTGATATGAGCGAGTATATGGAAAAGTTTTCTGTATCGCGATTGATTGGCGCGCCTCCCGGTTATGTTGGGTATGAAGAAGGCGGACAGTTAACAGAAGCTGTTCGCAGAAGACCTTATTCCGTTGTGCTGCTTGATGAAATTGAAAAAGCACATAGCGATGTGTTTAATGTTCTGCTTCAGGTTCTGGATGACGGAAGATTAACCGATAACCAGGGACGAACAGTAAACTTTAAAAACACAATTATTATAATGACATCAAATCTTGGCTCGCATTTGATACAGGATAGACTTGATGCATTTGATGAAGATAATGTTGAAACTTTTATGGGTGAGCTTAGACAGCAAATGCACGACTTGCTGAGAAAAACTATTCGTCCTGAATTCTTAAACAGGATTGATGAAGTTGTTCTGTTCAAACCTCTATCGCGATTAGAGATTAGAAAGATTGTTGATATACAACTTAAGCGCGTACAAAAAATGTTAAAGGATAAAGAAATTACTCTTGATGTTTCTGATGAAGCAAAAGACTGGCTTGCACAACTTGGTTACGATGTAAACTACGGTGCACGTCCATTAAAACGAGTAATACAAAAATATCTTATCAATCCCCTTCTCAGGAATTGCTTGCAAGTAACTTTGTTGATGGTGATACGATTAAAGTTAATGTTAGTGAGAAAGTTGGGTTGGTGTTTAGTAAGTAGATTCCAGATACTTGAAGGTTTGGTTAACCACTGAAAAAACCCACCCGATTTTTTCATTGATGATAGAACTGTGCTTAACTATATTTTGAGTAACAATTTCAGGTTTTATCATAATAAAAACCAAACTGATCCTCTTCTCTCTACTTTTCATTTATGCTAATATAAATGCTCAGGTTATCGAAAAAACTTACTACTTTGATAATTACAAGATAACCAAAACAGCCGATCACGAGACTATCAATTTTGATAACACAATGCTTACCGGAAAATAGGTGAACCGGTTTTACCTTATCAATCCGTCTCGCTATTGTTACCACCAGGTGAAGTGGCTGAATCAATAGAGGTGATCGGAGAAGATGAAGTAAATATAAGCGGGACTTTTTCTCTTTATCCGCAGCAATATGTTCGTCCTATGTCTGAGGAATCAAGTGGTGAATTTGTAAAGAACGAACTTACATATTCGATGACAACCGCTTATCCATCCTCACAAACAGGAGAATTGATTACTCAATATATGAATGGCTATTCAATTGCTCTTTCTAGTTTTACACCTTTAAAATATCTTCCGGCATCGGGAAAGGTTTCATACTTTAAAAAGATAACTATAAGAATTCAAACACGAAGAGATTCAAAAGCTAATGATGCCCTGACAAGATTAACTTCAAATTTTGAAGTGTTGAAAAGAATTAAAAAACTCGTACAAAATCCCGATTTGATTAATCTTTATCCCAAAAGAGTTCTTAACAATAATGGCTATCAACTATTAATAATTTCACCAGCACAGTTTGAAGGTGAGTTTCAGGATCTTATATATTTATACCGCATTAGGGGATTAAAAGCAAAAGTTTTCACAACAGATTCCATTTACGCTTCTTCAACAGGTCAAGACTCGCCAGAAAAATTAGAAATTTCATATTACAGGAATATCAAAACAATAATATAGAATATGTTCTTCTTGCCGGAGATGTTGAGCTCATTCCATATCGCGGATTCTATTGTCATGTTCAGTCCTCTTCCGTTTATGAAGATTATAATATACCTTCTGATTTATATTACTCGGCTTTAGATGGAAATTGGAATAATAATAGCAATAATAAGTGGGGAGAAATTGGTGAAGATGATTTATTGCCCGAGATTTCAGTCGCCCGTATACCGGGAAGCAATTTATCTGAATTAAATAATATGATTAACAAAATAAAATCTTATCAAGACACACCGGTATTAAATGAATTTGATAAGCCGCTATTAGCCGGTGAACATTTGTGGTCTTCTCCTCTAACCTGGGGAGGTGATTATTTAGACTTACTGATCGGATATCATGATGATAATGGCTATACAACAATCGGTATTCCTACTGATGATAATATTGAAAAACTATACGACAGAGATTTGGGCACCTGGTCAGGCAGCACACTAATTTCAAAAATTAATCAGGGAAAATCATTTATTCACCATGCCGGACATTCAAATTATAATTATGTGATGAGATTGAATGATGGCGATATTACGAATGAAATTTTTCTCAGGTTAATGGCATCATTCACAACTACACATTAGTAAATACAACCGGATGTAATTGTGGCGGATTTGATGAATCCGACTGCATTGCAGAAAAAAAATGGTGAACATCGAAAATTTTGCAGTTGGTTTCATTGGTAACTCGCGATATGGATGGTTTAATGAAGGACAAACAGAAGGACCATCAACTCACCTTCAGCGAGAGTTTGTTGATGCTTTGTATAATGATAAACTTCACAGAATCGGTACATCACATTTAATATCAAAAATTGAAAGCGCTCCTTGGGTAACAGCACCCGGACAGTGGGAAGAAGGAGCTTTGCGATGGTGCTTTTATTGTAATAATGTTTTAGGTGATCCTGCAACGGGAATATGGACAAATGAACCGATTAATATTCAAGCGAGTTATCAATCACCTATTCAGCC
>JADJIH010000020.1 GCA_016707115.1 Ignavibacteriales bacterium
AACCGGCGGAGTGCGACTATTTCTTCATCATCACTACAGCCTGTAAAAACTGTAATTCCTAAAACTAACATTAAGAACATCGAAAGATACTTTACTAAGAACATTTGAACCTCCTGATATATATTATTTTGTTTGTTTATGTTATGTAATGGGATAAACAGATAAAAAATTTTTTTTCAGTTCCTTTTCTAAATAGGTCGGCTTATTATTCCTTTAAAATGTTATTTTTATGCAAGATTTTTTGGAACACAATTAGGAAAAAATGTTACGCAATCCTTTTTCATTGCTGTATTTGTCATATTTAGCTGTATTATAAACAGCAAAGCTCAGACTATTTATCCCTCATATTATTTTAATAATGATATGGAGTTTGCAAACGCCGGGAACAATGATTTTTATTTCATGGGTTTAATAATCCGGCTGAGCTTTCTTCAATGCGGTTTTCAAATATTTACTTTTACGGGAAATGACAAAGACGCAGATGTTAATGATTTTAGCAGCTGGGACTTTTTTCTACATCAATTCCATTTTTAGGATTTGGTGTTCATAATCAGTCTTCTGATAATTACTCAATAATAGATTATAAAATATCAACGGCAATTGGCTTCCGACGTTTTTAGCTTTGGCGTTGGTTATGGACGGTCATCTGGAGATGTAAATGTAATTGATCGCTCCAATCTTTTTACATTGGGTGCAATTTATCGTCCTGCAAGTTCTTTCATTCAATTTTATTGCAAATCTGACACCGAAGGCGAACGAGAGGGAATTATTGGCAGGAATAAGGCCATTTATCAGTGCTATAATCTGCACCAGTTCGAGATTACAATTCTACAGATGATAAAATTGCTAAGAAGTTAAATGGAGTGCCGGTGCAATTATAGAACCGTTAGATGGATTAAGAGTGATTGGCAGATACTATGATGGAAAAAGTTTTAATATAGGTATGCAATTGGGATTTGGTGCTTTCGGTTTATCAACCATTGGCCACTTTGATGAAGATGCTAAAAGATCGTATAACACATATGGAATTAGAATCGGAGCAGATGATAGAAATCTATTAAGAATCTTTTCCGGTGATGACAATTAGTGAGCATGAATCTGCAGGGTGGTATCAAATATCAAAACTTTAAACTTTTTGATAACAGCAAAACACTTTTCAATCTTTCTTGAGCAACTTGAGGCAGTAAAAATGATCATTCAGTTCAGGAATTGCAACAAATCTCTCCTAAGCAAATATCAACAAAGAAAGGTACTAGGAACTGCGTGAGAAGCTAGAGAAATAAAACCTTACGGCAAAAAAGTTATATCTATATAGATCAAAGTGGAATGAATGAATATCATTTTGCATCCATAGCTGATAAAATAGTTCTTGACCCGATGGGAACAATTTCTCTTAATGGATATATAATGGGCAGAACATTCTTTAAAGGTACTCTTGATATCCTTGGATTGGGCTTTAGAGAATTAAGATACTTTAAATATAAATCAGCTGCGGAAAGTTATGCTCGTGAAGATTTTAGTGAGGCTGATCGTGAGCAAAGACAAAAATTAGTTGATGACAACTATAATCTTGCGCAAAGGGAAATTTGCGAAGGGAGAAATTTCACACCTTCATACTTTGATAAACTTGTTGACAGCACTTTTATGTTTTTACCGGATGATGCGTGAAAAACTAAACTTGTTGATACCCTTGCAAGATGGAGCGACATCGGCGATATAATTAAAAAGTTTGAACGAGAAAATAAAAGTTTAATTAGTGCAAACTCGTTAGAAGAGTTTAATGCACCGGATGACTATTGGGGATCAAAACCAAAGATTGCTGTTATATATGCTATTGGCGGTACAAGTATGGATGACGGAATTAAAGCCAGAAATTTGGTTAAGTATGTTGAAGCAGCGATGAACAGCAGTAACGTTAAAGCAATTGTTCTTCGTGTTGATTCTCCCGGCGGCGATGCTCTTGCTTCTGATCTTATTGCTGAAGTGCTGCGAAAAGGAAAAGGGAAGAAGCCTATAATTGTTTCGCAAGGTTATGTTGCTGCATCCGGTGGTTACTGGCTTTCTATGTTTTCTGATACAATTGTTGCAGCACCAAATACAATTACTGGTTCTGTTGGTGTAATTGGTTCTTTTATGTTTAATAAATCTTTGAAACAAGATTTAGGACTTTCCGTTGATCACGTTCAAAAAGGAAAATTTGCCGATCTCGGTTTTGGGGCAACGCTTCCATTGATTGGTATTTCACTTCCTGATCGTGATTTTACTGATGAGGAATTGAAGATGGCAGAAACAGGAATTAAAACTCTTTACAAGGGTTTTGTGGAAAAAGTTGCTTTGGGTAGAAAAAATCTTTTGATGATATAGAAAAATTGCGCAGGAAGAGTGTGGTCGAAGTGATTGGTTAAAGAATGGATTAGTGGATGTTCTTGGCGGATTAGATGCTGCTATAAAAATAGCATTACAAAAAGCAAATCTTACAAACAGTGAATATGAAATTATTGAATGCTTGAAGTTTGTAAAAGTAAATTCCTGAACTTAATTCTAAACTCTTAACTCCAAATTCTATTTCATAACTTCCAGCAGTTTTCTCCTCATTAACAAGGGTTACAACTTCTCTACCGAGCAAATCATAAACTTTAAGTGTTACAAATTGTGTACTGCTTATTGCATACTGAATATTTGTACTTGGATTAAATGGATTTGGGTAGTTTTGTTGTACTGAATAATCCACAATAACATTTTCGTTAATTCCTAATTCCCCGGTTATTATTTCATTTGAACGATATATACTTGAATTAAATGCACCAATAATTAAATGTCCAAGATTATCTTTAGTAATTTCGGCTATATATGCTTTTGTCAAACCCATATTTGCACTATTTATTCGTTTACTTTCAATATTGTAAGTGTATACTCCATCACCCCAAGTACCAATAATTAATAACGAATCTCCTGTAAAAAACAATGATTTAATTTCCAAAGAAGTTAATTGATTTATTTCTTCCCAAATATTTGAACCGTTTTCTAATAAATACAATCCACTCTTAGTTCCAGCATATAAATTTTATTATTATCAAGCTCTAAGCAATTAATGTTTTTATTTTTAATCCTGTAGATATTGCATTCCAGTTTAACCCTTCATTCTCCGTAATAAATACACCGCTATTTAGATCACCAATAAAAATTTTTTGAGAATCAAGTTTTATACTCTCTATACTATCTGCTTCAGTGGGAGTATTAACGTATACCCATGAATTTCCTTCATAATTAGATTTCCTTATCCCAGTTGCATAACCGCAAGCATAAATATTTCCATTTAAATCTTCAGCGAAATTTTTATAGAATCCACTTCCATAAACATAGAGCCCACTTTCCAGTGTAGTCACTAAATTTATATATTCCATCATAAGCACAGCTACAAAGTAATACTCCATTAGAAGTAGGATACATCCTCAAGATCGAGTGACCATCAAGCCCTTCATCAAAACCTGCCAATTTTCACCGTAATTATTTGAACTGTAAAGTCTGAACAATGTACCTGCATATAATTTATTACCTTTGATTTTAACTGTAAAAATTGGTGATAAATGTAATTTTGATAGAGTAAAATTTGATCCTAGATCATCAGAATAATACAAACCTAAACCACTTCCAACAAATAGTCTATTGTTTTAAAATTACATTTGAGTAATATGAAGGTATACCTAGTCCGTATCCTTTTCTTATCCAATCTATACCATTGTTGGTAGATCTGAAAAAAACCATTTGTAGTGGAACAGAACATATTGTTTCCAGGACCTCTGAGAAATTCGTAAATAGTGGCATAATACAATCCTATATAATCCCAATTTTCGCCCTCATCCGATGATAAATATACCCCGCCTTCCAGTATGGAATCAACAGCACATCCAACAAACAAATTACCATCAGTATGCTTATAAATTGACCAAGGTCGCACACTATTTATTCCATTGTTTTTGGCTGCCAACTTTCACCCAGATCTGTACTTTTTAACAAACCTATATAATCAACGCCCATATATATACTTGAATCTTCTAAAATTAGAATGCTTACTATTTCATTATCTATCCCTACAAAATATATCTGCTCCCATGATTCACCTCCATTACTTGAACGATACAATCCCTTATTTTTTGTCCCAAGAAAAAGATAGCCAGCAGGGTGATATGTGATTACATTACATAATATTTGTTGTGTCGGGCTTATTGAAGTCCAGGTACCACCTTTTATTTGTTTTTTAAAAACCCCATCCACCAAGGTTCCAGCGTATATGTTTTTATTTGAATCAAAACAAATACTGACGATATTGTTCTCTAAACCATAAAGGTCAAATGAAGAACCATTGTCTGAGGTAAAATAAATTCCTTCATTTGTACCAATAAATATTGTGTCATTATAAATTACTTGTTCCCAAAATATTCCTTCTGGAGGTCCATTCGTTGGATACCAACTTATTTGAGCATTATTTCTCAAAGAGGAGATAATAATTATTAGTAATGCTTGTGCAAATATTTTTCTATGAACGATTTTAATTTATATTAATAAAAACAAACCTTTATTAAAACATTAGTTTTAAAATTTGCATTAGCTTGAAATGAAATTGAGAAGTAAAGAACTAAAACTAACCCGATCTTTTTCATAAAAGTCCCGGTAATGAAAAGTGATTAAAAAGTTCCACTTCAAAAAAGGTTAAGAATAAACTTAAAGTCAAGAGAAGGTTAAGTTAAAGTTTATGATTAAGTTCTAAATCCCTCTGCGCCTTAGCGTCTTTGCGCGAAATCTTTTTTCTCACGCAGAGACGCAAAGTCGCTAAGTTTATTTTAAAAGTATCATCTTCTTAGTCTCAACAAAGTCCCGCTTGAAGTTTGTAAAAGTAAATTCCAGAACTTAATTCTAAATTCTGCATTCTAAATTCTACATTGTACGAACCAGTAGTTTTCTCTTCATTAACAAGAGTTGCAACTTCTCTACCAAGTAAATCGTAAACTTTAAGTGTTACCAAACCAGCGACCGGTATTTGATAATTAATAATTGTGACCGGATTAAATGGGTTTGGGTAATTTTGCGATAGAGCATACGAGTAAATAGTACTATTACCACCTTCTACTAAAGTACCAATATCAACTTGAACAGGATTATATGTCTGGGTATAAAATCTACTACTCTCTAATTTGCCAGGAGGGGTCGCGGGCCCGCCAGACTGATATGCTCCGACTGATGTTAAGTAATAATAGTAATCAGTATTAGCGAGCAATTGCACCGAATCTACAAAAGATCTTGTTTCAGCAGGTAATTCTGCAATTAATTGATACTGGTTATAATGCCTTCCAAAGGTACGGTAAATTCTAAAACTTTCAGGAGGCGCTGATTCATCAATTGTCCATGCTAATGAAACTTGGATGCTGTCGCTATTTACACTAAATGTAAGGGGTGGTTTTGGCGATTTTGGGATTGAATATCCTGACTGATAATTAACTATTGCATTTCTGAAAGTTTGAAAAAGTGAATCGCGACTTTGAAATACTACAGTATTTTTTTGTAAAGCATTTATCTGTCCTTGTTTATATTGAATACCTGTTGAAGTTGCCAATTCTCTATTGATGCCTGCTACAGCTTCTGCAAAAACTATTTTAATGCTATCACCAGGGGCAAGTGTATAAGGTCCATAACCATTGGTAAATGAAAATCCACCCGATTGCCCCAGTGCAGGATCATTTGTTGGCTGCAAAAATCCAGGAAGTCCGGTGGGTTCAACCTGAAAGGCATGACGTGGAGATTTGTGTCCTTTGCTCATCCATCCATATTCATCCGTCATTTTAGGAATATTATAAGGGTCATTATTTACAGTTAAAGGATCATCAGAACCTTCCCAGGATGTAGTACGTGGCTGCGAAACATCATCAGAATGGTTGGTAGCTGAAACATCAGCGTGAAGTGTAACAACTCCAGCAAATTGTGATGCGCCTAACCTCCCTACAGTGTCTTCAGGCTCTACATTTATTGCCTGGTTCCAAATTGGACCTCCAATGTTATCGAACAATGTCGCCGGTGGAAATTTTCCATGCCAGACATATTGAGCTCTAAAATTTTCCTCAGGTGGATCAGTTATTACACCATCTCCGCGTGTATCAATCATCGTATTCATACCCCAACCCGTTGGATTGCCAATTACAAATCTTGTATTTGCACAAATTGCATTTCTGAAGAGATAATAAAAATATACACCTGTTAGTGTTGTATTTGGTAACTCTATCTCTGGGTCAGAATCAACATTTCCGGTATTTTTAAAGGTATATTCAGAAACAATATAATTATCATTATAACTTTGACCGAATTGAAAAATTTTACGTGTCATTGTTATACCAAGTTGTGTATTAGCTGTATTAATTATTACTCTATCTGCTATTAGATTCGGATCCACTTCATCATTGACAATTGGTTTATCATAGGAGATGGTTCCATTTACATAAACTATGGGTGGTTCAAATTGACTGACCATTTTAAATTCTTGAGAATAAAATTGTCCCTCACCTGTAACTCGTGGGCCGGTGTGAACTACTTTGTGAGGATAAAAAGATCCATTCTGATCTGTAAAATCTGTGGCTCCGATCCAAAAACCTTTGGACGCCTGAATATCTTGATTAGGGGCAATTGCATTCCATTGCAGACCATATTGCTGTTGTGGAATAAATCCTTCCTCGATTTCAGAACCTCTTGATGAATACCAATTATGCAGTGATCCGACAGAAAGCCAATTATTTTCAACAGGGGGTGCCGGGAATGTCATAGTACTTCCTTGAAAAGTTACACTTTGGGAATTGTTATCCGTTACAGTAAATAAAGTATTAATGATATCGTAATAATTGAAAGGGCCGATATCTAATCCCCAAATGTTATCTCCCGCTATTCCATCATTATGATTACCATCATCAAACATTGTGAACGGACCATACAATGAATTGTCCTTTTTATAAAAAATCTCAGTGCTTTGAACTCCATTTAATCCTCCGACAAAAGCTCTAATTGATATCGGAATACCTGCCATAACAGTTGAATTTTCTGATCTGTATAAAACCGGAGGATTATCATTATCCTGAGAAACTTCAAGTTGTCCGATCCATATTTGGTTATTACCATACCAACGATCAGATAAAAAACTTATCAAAGGTTTATCATTGTAACTGCAAATATTATGCGTTCCGTCATATCCCATGTATGTAGTAAAGTTGGCGGGTGAACTCCATTGAACTCCATGATCTGAACTTTTTCTATATGAAATATTTTGCTGATAAATATTATAATTAACACTAAACGGAGTTGACTCACGTAATTGAGTTACTACCCAAATAATTCCATTTGATTCTTGAAATAAGTTAGGTCTTTTTTCTGAACGATCGGTTTCGGTTATATTTGTTTCCGAACCCCAGGTACTTCCGGCATCAGAGCTTTTACGAAGATAGATTTTATACGTGTCAGTATTTGAATCATATTTATCATACGTGGTTAAATAGTTTGTGCTGTCAAGTTCAATAAAATCAAAAGCAGACATTGTACTTGTACTAAATCCTAAATTCTTAGCAGCCCAGCTATCACCATTATTAGTACTCGTAAAGAAATTATTATTTCTTCCAACTATCCAAATCCTGCCGTCTGAAGTTTGTTTTATTTTTGGGCAAGGGATATAAGCAACACCAATAACATTTTGAGGTGTTGACCAAATAATGCCATTATCATCAGAGTGAACAATTTTTGTTTTATTGGTTAGTGGAACTTCTCCAATAGAAAATACCACCAACATTCTGCCAGTATTTGAAATTGTTCCTGAGATAAAAACAATTTCAGTATCATTTCTTGTAAACTCAGAAACTAATATTGGATCGCTCCAATTTTGACCATTATCTGAACTTCTTGTAAATAGAATTGTATCGAGAGGAGAGTTATTTTTGGAATAAAAAATTAAAATCTCATTCCCCTGAATAATTGGCTGAGACTGACAGTAATTAGTAACGGTTGAATCCTGGAATGGAAATCTTAGTAATTGTGGGAAATCCTCATTCTGACCCAGGATGATGGAATGATTAAAAAAAAGAATCATCATTACTATTAGAACTAATTTTGATTTCATTTTAGCTTCCTAACTTTATTTCCTTTTTCAATCTTATTAATTATTGTCTAATAATTTCAGTTTTATTTTAAAAGTATCATTTTCTTAGACTCAACAAAATCTCCGGCTTGAAGTTTGTAAAAGTAAATTCCTGAACTTAATTGTACATCGTTAATTGTAAATTGTGCATTGTATGTCCCTGACGGTTTTTCTTCATTAACAAGCGTTGCAACTTCTCTACCGAGTAAATCGTAAACTTTAAGTGTTACAAATTGCGTACTGCTTATTGCATACTGAATGCTTGTGCTTGGGTTAAATGGGTTTGGGTAGTTTTGTTGCAATAAAAATTCTATTGGCTGAGTGAAGTTGTTTTCTTCATCCTCAATAAAAGTTACACCACCGTTTTTTGTGTGGAGTATTGTACCATTATCACCAACAGCCCAGCCATTATTATTATTAATAAAATAAATGTCATTTAAATAATTTCCGGGATTAGAGTATTGCGTAGTCCAAGTAAAACCACCATCAGTAGTTTTTCGAATTTTACCAGTCCAAAAGTCTGTTACATACCCATTTTCATTATCAAAAAAATATAATCCTGTTAAATATGCTTCTGGAATATCTTGAGATGACCATGTACTTCCACCATTTGTCGTGCGATAAAATATTCCCGTATTTTGTGTTTCCCAAGCTCCAACAGCTATAATGTTATTAATATCTATGTATTGGACATCTACTAAATAATAACTTAAATATCTTGGTTGCCAAGTAGAACCTCCATCGTGTGTATTAATAACAATGGAAACATGGTTCATTCCATCCCACCTACCACCAACAACAACCCCATTAATTGAATCAAGAAAATCAAGGTCTTTGAAATTGTAATCAGAATTTTGAAAAACTACAGTCCAATTTAATCCACCATCAATTGTGTGTAGTATTTTTCCGTACTCTGCAATTGTAATTCCCTCATATAAATTTGTAAAAAATATTCCATTGAGATTTTCATTAAAAATTTGGCTGATATCCCAGGTTAGTCCTGCATTTGTAGTCATTCCGAATATCCCACCGCTTCCTACAATGTATGCATGAGTTGTATCAAGAAAATTGATATCATTAACTTGGTTAGTAATCCCTAAATTTTGAATTTGCCAATTCATACCTCCCTTATAAGTTTTTATAAGTCGGCCAGATCCTACAGCATATCCATAATTATTATCTACAAAAAACACCTTATTTATATTATCATAAATATCACTTTGTATTGAATTCCACGAGTTTCCGAAATCATCAGAGATTTGAATTGTGCTGTTTTGTCCAACTGCACAAAGAGAATTGGAATCTATTATTGAAGTTCCCCATAATGGACTCATTTCTTCATAAGATTGTATATTCCAATGTATTCCAGCATCAGTTGTTCTAAGTATTACTCCATTTAATCCATAATTTATACCATTACTGCCAACGGCAATGCCAATGTTTGAATTGAGAAAGCAAACACCAGATAATTGAAATGGTGGATTTGTAGAATGCCAAGTTGATCCCCCATCTGTTGTTTTCAATATAATATTTGAACCAACAATGTAGAAATTGTTTGAATCAATGGTTGTAATAGAATAAAACTCTCTACCAGTGCCAAGATAATCGACATACCAACTTTCCCCTCCGTCGGAAGTTCTTGATAATACATCCATCTGACCCAAAGCAAAACCATGATTTACATCGGAGAAAGAAATGTCCATAAACGCAGATGTAGTTCCCGATTGAACTATTTCCCATTGTAACCCACCATCAGAAGTTTTTAAGATTAATCCATTGTATCCAACAGCAACACCGTGGTTAAAATCATAAAAATAAACTGAAGTAAGAGGTTGGATAATTCCAATGGTTTGTTGATTCCAATTTGTACCTCCGTCAGTAGTTCGAAGAATAATTCCATAGGACCAACCGTCATTACTCCCTACTACGATTCCATTAAGAGAATCTCTAAAGAAAACAGAAAGAAAGTGATTCGTATTTCCACTAAATTGATTAACCCAATTTACTCCTCCATCTGTTGTTTTTTGAATTACTCCATAATATCCAACAATCCATCCAATTCTAGTATTTACAAAATAAGCTTCTTTATAAAAGTGATTTTCAGAAGTTGGATTTTGTAAATTCCAACCATCTTGAGAACTGGCCACGAATGAAATTGTCAAAAGGAAAGCGAAAACAAAAACTATCTTCTTCATACGAGCCCCTAAATGAAAAATGATAAAATATTAACACTTCAAAAAAGGTTAAGAATAAACTTAAAGTCAAGAGATAGAATTAAAATTACTTTGTGTTCTTAGTGAAAATTTTCTTTGTGTCCTTTGTGGTTAAGTGTTTTAACCACAAAGAGCACGAAGAAGTTACAAAGTTCACAAAGATTATTTTAGAAGTATCATTTTCTTTGTCTCAACAAAACTACCAGCCTGCAAACGATAGAAATAGATTCCACTTGGTAATGCAGAATTTACAATGTACAATGTAGAATGAAATCCAGCTTCTTTATATTCATCTAATATCGTATCTACCACTTTGCCAAGTGCATTAAAAAGTTTTATTGTTTGTCTTCCACTGACAGGAGACTGCCAACTTATTTTTGTACTTGGATTAAAAGGATTAGGATAATTCTGTGCTAATGAAAAAGTTAATGGTGTATTCACATCAACTTCTACTTCATCCGAGTATGAGAATGTTCCATCGAAATCAATTTGTTTTAATCTGTAGTATGTTTTTTGTGTAAGCAGTTCATCATCAACAAAAGAATAATTATTAATCTCAGTTGTTGTTCCCTTACCATTTATAAATCCAATCTTCTCCCAATTCTTCTTATTGCCAACTGAGGACTGAGGACTGAAGACTGATTTTTCTATTTCAAATACAGCATTATTCAACTCGCTAGCAGTTTGCCATTCCAGTTTTGTTTTTCCATCAACAACATTTGCGGTAAAAGAAGTAAGCTCAACAGGAATAGTACCATAAACCATTATTGCTATATCATCAATATACCAGCCGTCTTTTACAAGCGAGCCATCGGTTTTAAGTTCAAATCTTAGTTTAACTTGATTACTATTATAACCAGCAAGACTTATTTCTTCATTCACCCAATTCGATTTTAATCCATCATAAAGAGGTTCGCCATTAGGTTGGAAGGAGCCTGTGCCGGGTTCTGTGTACAAACCTTGCAGAGGAATCCAGGTTGAGCCATTGTTTGTTGAAACTTCAACCTGTCCATAATCATAATTGCTTTCAATATCATACTTTGTCCAGAATGATAATTTAGGATTTTGATGAGTTGAAAGATCGATTGCATTTGTAAGAGTCATAGTTACAGTTGCATTGCTTAAATAGTTGCCAGTTTTGCTATCTGTAAATGAAGTCGGGGTGCTGTAGAATGTTGTATTTGTAGCTTCCCACTTTGGAGTTGTTGGAGTCGCAGTAACTGTCCATAAAAGTAAAGGATCGTTTGTTGTATCTGCAAAAACAAACATTGGTGTACCTAGAATAATACTAATAGTATCCTGTTTAACAATTGTTCCGCTAAGGCTTGATGTTAATAAAAGCTTTGCAGATATATCTGTTGGAGCAGAAGCTGAAACACTAAATGATAATGGATTTATAAGTGTTGCACTGCTTCTTGATTGTATGGAATCAAATTGTGCGGAACCTGCAGTTACTGTCAGATAAGGACTAAGTGAACTTAACTGCAAATCGAGATTATAAGCAGTTGCTAATCCAATATTTTTAAATACACTATTCATATTAATATTATCACCCGGATCAAAAAACTCTTCGCTGTAACCGGGATCAACTAACTGCACATAAGCACCGGCAAGATATGTTTGATAAATCATTGTACTTAAATTTTGCTGTGCTATAGGAAAGATTTGACCTTGTGATGGCCAGAAATCATCACCAATTTCTATTGTATAACCAAAAGTTTTTCCTTTAATTGTTTGTTCACCATACATCCAGTCTCTAATACTTCCGTTTGAGTTATATCCTAAAAGCTGTGAACCTGATCCATAAAGATATCCGCTTTGTGATGTAAGCAGTGCAGAAAATTCTCTATATGCAATTGAATCAGGAGTTTCCTGATCAATATATCCCCAGGGATATAAAATATATCCGCCATAAGTATGCATATTAAATTGAGTTTTATAACTTTTTTGAATTGCCAGATTTCTTATAGCTTGTGATTCGGGTTCAGAAAAAGCGGAAGGACCTCTGTATGTTTCATCACTCGGGGTTGGGCTTGAGCCAATGTTATCATAACCCCAGGCATATCCAAAATTTCTGTTTAGATCTACACCATAACTTCCATCACCATTATTTCTTCTGTTCTTACGCCACATTCCACCACCGCTTGGATTTGTGGTGCGATTGTATTCATATCCATCAGGGTTGAAACAAGGCACACAATAAATTTCGCGATTGTTTACAAGTGCTGTTACTTCCGGATTCGTTCCATAGTTTTGAAGCAGATACCACATATAATACATTAATGTCGCCATTGATTGAGGTTCGCGCGCGTGTACAAGCGCATCAAAACCTACCGCCGGTTCGTTTTCATTTATATTTGGATTATCAGAAATTTTAACAGCCCACATTATTCTTGATTGTTGGCTTGATCCTATAGAATATTTTTGTGTTATAAGATTTGGATATTGCGCATACATAGAATCCAGATTAGCAACAATTTCACTATAAGTGTAGTAACCGCCCATCGTTCCATATCCAAAACCATCTACATTATAATCTTGTAGACTTTCATTTAAATAATTGTTTTTTTCTTCATTGGATAATTGCTGCAAAGATTTATAGTAAGAATTCCAATCATCAATTAATATTGTATAAGAAAAACCATTTGAAGAAATTAAATCAAATTCTTCATCGCTTACAAATAGAGTAAGTTTATTGTCCTTGCTAAATTTCGAGTCTTCAAGATCAATTCCAATTTGTGCTAACGTAATAAAGTCATTTGCACTTGAGATTAGAATACTAATTTGTTTATAGTTTTGTGCAGATATAGTAATTGTTAAAATCAAAAAAGCAGTAGCGATAAGAGATTTCATAAAAATTAATTCCTTACTAGAAAAATTTGTACAACAAAAATAGGTTTAAACTTTAAGAGTTTCACCTTCAGATTTTGCGATTACCACCGCACCACAAGTATCACCAAAAACATTAACAACAGTTCGACACATATCAAGTGGCCTATCAACGGCTAAAATTAACCCTACACCTTCCAGCGGTAAATTTACAGCTGAAAGAACAATAGACATCATTACCAAACCAGCCATAGGTATTCCTGCAGAACCAATTGCAGCCAGTAAAGCAGTAACAACAACAATTATTTGCTGCATAAAAGTTAATTCAATACCATACGCCTGAGCAATAAACATCACCGCAACACATTCATATAATGCAGTACCGTTCATATTAACTGTAGCGCCTAACGGGACGACGAAACTTGAAATTTTATTTGAAACACCTGCATCATTTTCAACAGCTTCCATTGTCAATGGTAATGTTGCAGAAGAAGATGATGTTGAAAATGCTGTAATTATTGGCAATGACATGGCTTTAAAATGTAAAATAGGATTAACTTTGCCTAAAAACTTTATAATCAATGGCAGCGAAATAAAAGTGTGAATGAAAAGACCAATCAACACAGTAACAAAATAAACACCTAAATGCTGAGCCATTGAAATTAACTTTGCTTTGTCTGATGCCTGATCAGCAACGACTCCTGTTACTATGCCAAGTATGCCTAGTGGTGCAAACTTAATTATGAATGAGGTCAGCTTCATCATTACTTCAAATATTGCATTAAATAAAGTGAGCAGATTATCAGAGTAGTTTTTTTGTACTTGAGTTATAAAGTAGCCGATTAGTATTGCAAAAAATATTATTGCTAGCATATCACTGTTATATAAAGCCTGAAAAATATTTGTTGGAATCATTCTCATTAATATGTCACTAATACTCCCCGTTGTACTAGTCATCTCCGGGATACTCATTTTAAATCCAAGATCAGCCCCTATGCCCGGCTTAATCATATTCACAAGAAAAAGACCCGTTACAATTGCAAGAAGGCTTGTTGAAATGTAATAAGAAAAAGTTTTTATCCCGATTCTTCCAAGGTTTTTTGCATCTCCAATATTTGCAACCCCCGTAGCTATTGATGCGAACACCAAAGGAACAATTATCATTTTTAAGGCTCGGAGAAAAAGATCGCCAAGCCATCTTACATAACCTGAATGTTCCGGAATTGTAATTCCTAAAATTATTGCAAGAATAAATGCAATAAGTATTTGCCAGTGTAGTTTTAGTTTAAGCATAATTTTTATTCTATTAATTCAAGACTTAATTATTAGTTGCAAAATTATTAAAAATCATTTCGAAGGAGTATTCGACTGAGAAATCTGTTTTAATAAAACATTCAGATTTCTCCCTTTGGTCGAAATGACAATTAAATTCGTTTTTATTTATTCAAAACAACTATAGTATATTTTTTAAGATCTCATCACAAACAGCATAGCCTTTTGAAGTAAGCTTTATCCAATTGTTTTCTATTAATAAATGATGTTCGTTCTTTAATAATTGAAAATATGAATTATTCTTTTTAATCCAACTATCAGAAAATCTTTTTTCGTAATTCTCTAAATCCAAACCTGAACTACGCAAAGCAAGCATAACATATTCATCGTGCATTTGTTCTTTTGAAATAATCTCGTAATTCATTATTGCGTGGTTATTCAATTCAATTTCTGAAATATATTTTTTTAAACTAGAGTAATTCCACCAACGTTTACCATCAGCAAAAGAATGTGATGATGTTCCGAAACTTAAATATTCTCTATATCTCCAATAAGCATTATTATGAACGCATTCATATCCGGGTTTTGTAAAGTTAGAAACTTCGTATTGATAAAAACCATTTGAAACCAGAAAATCAATTGTGGTTTCATAAAGATCAGCATCGTAATCATCATCTTGCATCGTTACTTTTTTATCGAGTACAAGCTTGTTTAGAATTGTTCCCCGCTCAAGTATTAAACTATAAGCAGATAAATGTTTTATTGGAAGCCTGATTGCTGTTTCAAGATTCTCAATCCATTTTTCTTTTGTTTGATTAGGAAGATTAAAAATTAAATCAACACTGATGTTTTCAAATCCAACTTCTGCTGCATTATAAACAGTATGAATAGCGGTTTGTTTATCGTGAATGCGTGTAAGAAAATTTAATTCCTTTTCATCAAAAGATTGAATGCCAATGCTTATACGATTTATTCCAGCATCTTTGAATAATTTTAACTTAGATTTATCTACGGTCCCGGGGTTTGTTTCCATTGTTATCTCTGCATTATCATCTATAGCAAAATATTTTCTTAGATGATCTAGAATCTCTTTTAGATATTTTGGTTCCATTAAAGATGGAGTTCCACCACCAAAGAATATTGAAGTGAAGATACGATCATGTGAATAAAGTTTAGAAAAATATTCAATCTCTTTTTTTAGTGCTGTTAAAAAAGATTGAACATTATCCGAGGTTATAATAGAATAAAAATCACAATAAATGCATTTGTGATCGCAGAAAGGAATATGAATATATAGTGCGCTGTTTTTCAATATAGAAATCTCTTAATAAAAAAAGATGACATCTTTTTAAAGATGTCATCTTTATATATGATATTAAGAAACTTAAACATCACGGTTTGATTTTTAGCTCAGTTAGAAATTCTAATTTACTGCTTAAATTATAAGGTGTAGTGGAGGCTGTAACATTTGAAACTTCAAGTGTAGCAACAAAACATTTATCTTCTTGCGGGTCTAACAGATATGCATTGATGTTAGATATTTCCTGCTGCGTTAGTGTTATCTCTAAAGGATTATTAATATAAGTGGCCGCAACAAATGCTGGCACAATGTATCTAAATAGTTGCGTTGAACCATTTGCTTCATATAGTGTTAACGTTAAATTCTGACCTTGCAGACCTTGTGTTGCGCTTAATGTAAAGTATGCGGATGTAACATATCTGATCTCTTCCAGGTTATCTTTATTATCCTCATAGTCTTCAAAATCAGAAAGGCAAAGATTACTTGAGATAAAAATACTTGATCCTGCCCCAACTGTGCTAAATTCTGTTTCCATTGCGAGTGTTAGATAAACATCATCAATTGGATCGCATCCATTAATGAAAAGCAATGCCACGAAAAGACTTCCTAATAAAAGTGTATTTATTTTTTTCATTTTCATACTCCTAAAAATCTAATGACAGACCGGTTGTGTAGGTCGTAAATTTTGTAAAGTTAACATCACCGTTAATTACAAAAACACCAAGCTTAAGCGCTCCGCCAAGAGTGAATCTAAAATTATTATCTCCATCCACTGATAAATTATGTATTTTATTGCCAAGACCGGGATACGAATTATTATTGTCTTCAAAATAATAACTAAAATCCATGCTTGAGGATTCATACTGCAAACCGCCATAGACAGTTAGGAGAGAAAAGCTTTTACTTGCGTGCACATTAAATGCAAAATTGCTTGATTTAATTTTTGTATAGTTAACCGGGTCAGCGTCATCAAATTCAAAATCAAAATTGTTAATTAGAATTTGAACTGCAATGTCTAATGGTATTTGAGGGAAGTGGCTGCTGATTTCATGTTTTAGGCCGAAACCTAAAAAACCAACGCGAGCATCACCAAATTTTACTTTTGGAAAAAATCTTACCATCAATTCAGTATTAAACATACTTCCTGAAAATTGATAGATGGCTGATGGAACTGCATTTAAGGCAAGCCCAGTTGGATAAGTATAAAAACCGTTGGTGGTTAAATAGTAACTTCCTTTATTTCCAAAAACTGTTGCAGTAGGATCAACATCTCCAATAACATTGTCTGGCGGGTCCGGCTGAAAAGTTTTTTGATCATCAGGAACAACTGACCACATACCGATCAGACCAAATTTAAATCCAAAAACTTCCGGAACATCAGCATCATAATAACCTCCTGAGTTATAATATGCTCCAAACCAGCTGGATAAAGGCTGAACGAATTTTTCAGCATCGGTTGGTTGCAGACTGTTTATATTTGTGCCGATTTGTGAGAATGAAGGTGAAGAAAACAAAAGTACAGATAAAAGAACTGCCGATAAAAATAATTTCATATTTGGTACCTTTCTATCAGAATTACTTATGCAAACTTCTAAATAAATAATTGCAGATGCAAAGACAATTTTTATTTATTTAAAATTAATTGCTTTGCACTTTCAATGCTTGCTTTACTTAGTTCTTCGCCGCTTATAAGTTTTGCAACTTCATTAATGCGTTCATTGTCAGAAAGTTTTTTTATAGAACTTACAGCACGATTATCAACCTGTTTTTTCTCAACCGCAAAATGATTATTTGCCATTCCAGCTATTTGAGGGAGATGAGTGATTGAAATTATTTGATGAAAAGATGCAAGATCCTTTAAAGCAGCGCCAACTTTTTGTGCAATTCTTCCGCTTACTCCGGTATCAATTTCATCAAAGATTAATAAAGGAAGTTTATCTGATTTAGCAAGTATTGTTTTTAGTGAAAGCATTATACGCGATACCTCTCCACCAGAAGCGACTTTAGTCAGCGGCTTTACATCTTCACCTGCGTTTGTAGAGATATAAAATTCTACTTCATCAATTCCTGTTTCTGTACAGATATAGTTTTTATTTTTTACAATCGCAGAATGATTGTCATTTTTGTCAGATTCATTCTGTTCGATATTAACTTTAAATATTGCATCGGGAATACCAAGTTGTGCTAAGACTTTTTTTACTTCACTTTCAACCTTTACTGCATATTTTTTTCTGGATGCGGAAAGTTTTTCAGCCTCTTCTCCTGCTGATTTTCTTAAACTGTTAATTTCTTTAATCAGATTATTTATAGCTGCAGAAAAATTATCAGCAAGCTCAAACTCATTTCCAATCTTTTCCCGATGCTCAATAATTTTTGCAATTGAACCGCCATATTTTTTCTTCAAAAGATTTAATGAACCAAGTCGTTCCCGTTTGTTTTCTATTTCTTTTGGATCAACATCAATTCTGGATTTGTAGCTGCGAAGAGAATTTGCAAGTTCTTTAACAACAGCCAAAGCAGAATCACATTCACCTTCCGATTCTAAAAAGGATTTATCAATGTTTGCAAGCTGATTTAATTTATGTTTTGTCTCACCAAGCAAATCAATTACAGAAGGTTCGCCATCATAAAGTTTATTATAAACATCGTCTGTTAACTCAAGAAGTTTTTCAGAATTTTCAAGAATGTTTAACTCATTATTTATCAGTTCATCTTCATCCGGCAGGGGATTTATATTATCAATCTCTTTTATCTGGAAACCGTAGATCTCTTTTTTCTCTTTTAACGATTCTTCTTTGGATTTTAATTCTCTTAACTCGTTTTGTTTGCAGTTTAATTCTTTATATACACTTTTATAATCTTCCAGTAGTTTGTGGTTATTGGCAAACTCATCTAAAAATTCAATGTGAGTTTCGGTACGCAGTAATGATTGATGCTCATGCTGACCGTGTAAATCCACAAGTAAATCGCCGAGTTCTTTAATAATATTTAATGAAACAGGGGAATCATTAACAAAACATCTGTTTGATCCTTTAAGTGATATTTCTCTGCGGATAATTAATTCCGGCTGGAATTCAATCTCATTTTCTTCAAGCAGTGATTTTACTTTTTTATTCAGCTCAACATCAAAAATTCCTTCTACAAAAGATTTTTGCGCACCTTTACGCACAACTTCTGTAGATGCGCGTTCACCAAGCAGCAAACTCATTGCATCAATTAAAATTGATTTACCTGCACCCGTTTCACCTGTAATAATATTAAGTCCTTTTCCAAACTCAACATTAATATGATCTATAAGTGCGTAATCTTTTATTTCTAAACTTTTAATCATAATTAAAATTACTGTTTAATTAAAAATAATCCGATTTATAGGCAACTTCAAAAACAAAGATATCATAAATATTTTATTGTTAACCAGAATGCATTATTTTTAAAGAGCATCTTTTTAAACACTTGGGTAACAATAGTGTGTTAAACGGCAAGGGAGAAAATATGAAAAATCATTCCATCCTTATCCTACCTTTTATTTTAGTTCTAAATTGTCTTTGTCTTTCGCAAGATCAGAATACAAATCAGGAATATCAAAACATATTAAAAGAAATTGAAAACGTTCAGCCTTTATCAGTTGCAGCAGTTCCTGATAGCGGCTTAATAATTCAACAGGATGCTGCAATATTTAAACTGATTAGCGGCGAACTTTTTAGATGCAGTCAAATAGCAGGTTCAGAACGGTTATTACTATTTAAGGGTAAAGGAAGATTTTCTTTCTCCCCAACTTCCCAAATAGAAAAGGATCATCTGTACAGATTTTATGAGAAGCATAGTTTAGATGAGGAATTTTATTATCTCATAATAATGTTCTCTGATCCGGCAAAGTTAAGGCTGCTTGGTGATTTAAAATTTAGTGAACAGTCAAACTTATCCTACATTAAAAGAGATTTTCAAAAATTTATTGATTATACCCAAGATTCAGATGCGGGATATTTTGATACTGATTTCATGAGATCATTTCTAAACTATCATACCAACTCTCTGTTTTATGCACATATTGGTTTAACGAATGGCGATCCGGTATTTTTTAAAATATCTCCCTATGATAGAGAAGAAGTTTCCTTTCTTAAAAAGAAGGATACAAAGTTTATAGTCAGTTCTGATTATCAGGAAGTAATCAGCAGCTATTCACTGCCAAAGCCGAATGATAAGGATAAAAGCTTTAAGGAAGATGTTATAAAAATTAATAACTACAATATCATCTCTAAAATTGAGGATAACCTGGATTTTAGTGCTAAATGTGAAATTAACTATGAGAGAAAATATACTAACAGTAACTGGATAAAATTCTCACTCTATTATGATCTTATTGTGGACTCTGTTTTATTAAATGACCAGCGTACTTTTGATTATTACCGAGGTGAAGAAAATTATGAACTCTGGATAAAGTTAAATTCGCTTTCTGCTGATGATAAAATTACAGTTTATTATAAAGGTGATTTATTAGAAAAAGACGAGCTTAGTTGGATATCGATTAAATCACCCAATTATTGGTTTCCAAAATATTCTAATCCACAGGATGCGATGTGCGATTTAACTTTTATATATCCTGCAAAGTACAAACTTGTAAGTATAGGAAAAAAAGAATCTGAAGATGAAACTGACGATTTTATTACTTGCAGGTGGAAATCTATAGAACCTACTCAGCATGTATCTTTTAATATTGGATTCTTTGAACAATTTGAATTAGAAGATGAAAGCGGAACGAAAGTAAATGTATTTATTTCAAAATCAGGTCATCAAAAACTTGGGAGCGCACTTGCAGAATATGGTATTCTTTCTGGTGCAGATATGGACGAAAAAATTGCAACAGATGTATTAGCCAGCATTCAATTCTTTAAAGGACTTATAGGGCCAATTCCGCATAATGAATTACAGGTTACAGAAATTCCCTATACTCATGGCCAGGCGTTCCCAGGGTTGATCCATCTATCCTTTACTAATTATCAGGGTATAGAGAACGATAAAGGGGATGAACTTTTTAGAGCGCACGAAGTTGCACATCAATGGTGGGGAATTGGGGTAGATGTTGATTCATATCATGATATGTGGCTTGGAGAGGGTTTTGCAGAGTACTCTGCTTTATGGTTTGTTCAGGCTGCGTTTAAAGACAATGAAATATTTTTTAAAGTACTTGATAAATGGAAAGATGAAATTTTCGGAAATCGAAAATATCTTTTTAGCAATGGACAAGAGGCTGGACCAATTTGGCTTGGTAGACGTACAAATTCTAGTGATACTGAAGGTGATTACGATTTAATAATTTATAAAAAGGGAGCCTGGGTGCTTCATATGTTAAGAAACATGCTTATAGATCTAAAAACAATGAATGAAGACCCATTTCAAAAAATGATTAAAGAGTATTATAAAACTTATTATGGCAAAAAAGCCACGACGACTGATTTTAAAAACATTACAGATAAATACTGTGGGCAGGATATGAGCTGGTTCTTTAAACAATTTGTATATGGAACAGAAGTACCGACATATAGATTCTCTTACAAATCTGAAAAATCTGCAGAAGGAAAAGTTATTGTAAGCTGCAAAATTATTCAGGAAAATGTATCTGATGATTTTAAGATGTACGTACCAATTAGAATAAATTTATCGAACGATAGATTTGCAAGAATGAGAATTGAAGTAAAAGGAAAAGAGACAACAGTCAAACTTCCACCATTACCGGAAGAACCCGAAGAAATAATTTTTAATGATCTTAACTCGGTTTTATGTGAAGTTGAATATGACTAAAAATTAACTGTTCAGGATTAATTATCTGAGCAGAACCATTTTCTTTGATTCAACAAAATCTCCTGTCTGCAAGGTATAGAAATATATTCCTGAGGCTAAATTGTGCATTGTGAATTGTACATTGTAAATTCCTGCATCTCTATAGTCGTTTACTAAAGTTGTAATTTCATTACCTAGAATATCATAAACCTTAAGTTGCACTCGAGACCCTTCGACTCCGCTCAGGGTGACATTCGGGATTGTAAAACTAATGGTTGTACTTGGGTTAAACGGATTGGGATAATTTTGTTCTAATTTAAATTCAGTTGGTGTTAAATCTGCAGCCTGTTCAGCATCGGTAGTAATATTCATATAATCTAAAACTCCTCGCAGGATTGCATTGGCTGTTGAATCATAATTCCCTGAAGTTGAGCAGGATGGTCTGTATTTATCTTCATAAGTTATAGCCATAATATTTTCACCGTGATTTAACCAGCACCAGCTTTCCGGATACTGCAGTGCTGTGCCCGAAGTCCAGCTTATAAAATAATTATAAGGTTCAATTGCATTTGGAAAGTAAGTCCTTACTCCGTTTATAAATTCCTGCTGCAATAATGCAAAGTTTGGCGATGTTCCATTTTCATGATGATAAACAAAATATCTTGTACATAAAGATGATGAGTGCATATTCAACATAACTTCAATAGGATTTGGCGAAGCCATTAACTGAGTAAACCTAGCTTTTAATGCTGCAACTTCCGGCTGATGAGGAAATGTATTCCAGTTAGCTTCAAGATCGATGTTGTTTGCATTGCGTCTGGGCAAACCTAAAACAACACCATCGGGATTGTACATTGGAATAACATAGAACACACAATTTGCTCTTGCTGTTTGTGCAAATTCAGTTTCAGATAAAAGAATTTTAATCATCTCCTCTGTAACATAAAATCCTTCTGTTTCCTGCGGATGCGTTCTTGCGTGGATATGAACTGTTCGTTTGCCTGCAACATTATTCGGATCGCTGGATATTGTTAACTGCCATAGCGGTCTGCCCTGCACACTTAAACCGATGGAATCTATCTTTACATATTCACTCATCCGCCAGAGTTCAAGATCAATTAATAAACTATCATAACTGTAATCCATATACTCGGGAGAAATAAATTGACCCAAATCAGAATCATCCATTGGAAAACCGCATTTATCATACTCAACAACTTTTCCGTTAACAATATTTATTTCTTCCTGAGCATAAGAAACGAATGATAGTAAAAGTAAAAATATCAGAATAGACTTTATTGAAGTGCGCATTTTAAACCAATGTTTTTGTTAACTGAAAAATAAAGAAAGGATTGATGAATTGCAGAATTGATAAAGTATACTTACAATCTAGTAACTAATATAAATTCTCAAATTACTATAGCGTCATTCGCGGCGGATCTCGAAAAGTATTTCTTTATTGTAGGGATCGGACTCCTGTCCGATCCGAACACAAAACAAAGCGCACGGAACGAACGGGAGTTCGTTCCCTACAAAACACATTTTTATTCTTAAACCATTTACATAATTTGCAGATGCAAAAACACACAATAGGTTAGCGGGTAATATGTTGTTTATAAATTATTGCAAAAAAGTTTTAACCGGATTTCTTTTCTTCATCTCACTTTTTATAATCTCAATATCTTGTGATTCAACAGAACCGCCAGCTAATATATCTCTTACTCTTAAACTTGAAGATGTTTCCTGCACAGAAGCGTGGCTGCAATTAACTACAAACAACATACAACTACCAGCAACAATAAATCTTTTAATAAATAATTCCGTAACTCAGACCTTCAGTCTGAGCACTAATGACTCTGTGCTTTACATAGATTCATTGCTGCCCAACCAAACATATAAACTAATAGCAGCAATGCAGCAATCTAACAATGTAAGCAATGAAGTGACCGTTACAACAATGGATACCACCAGCCACAACTTTACCTGGCAGACTTTTGAATTTGGGCAGCACAGCAGTAGTACACTTTACGATGTTGCAATTATAGATGAAAACAACATTTGGGCAGTAGGTGAGATTTATATGAATGATTCGCTTGGTAATCCGGATCCAACTTTTTATAATGTGGTACATTGGGATGGACAAAGCTGGGAGCTAAAAAGAAAAATTTTATAAGGTGGAATCTGATAAAACAATTTATGCCTTTATCGAAAGCGATATTTGGTTTGCAGGTTATATCATGGGATTAGAATGGTAATACAAACAGATAACTATTCCAATTATTTAAGGAATGGGAAATTAAACAAACTCTGGGGCATCAGCAGTAATGATTTATATGCGTTTGGAAATAATGGAAACATAGCCCATTACAACAATGGCAGCAGTTGGACAAAGATTGAAAGTGGGACAACATTAAATTTAACAGACATAGTGGACAATATTGGAAAGAAGTTTATTTTTTGCGGATTCATTTACAAACGAAGGCATTTTATTAAAATATAAATCGAGTACGATATCTAATATCGCAAATGGAAAAATAATAGGTTCAGGTGAAGTATTTAACCCCTTCTTATATGGTGAATTTCAAACCGTCTGTTTAATAGACAACACTTTGTTATTAGGCGGAAATTTCTTGTATCAAAATCAAATTTAATCGTTGGAATTAGTAAATGTCATTGCCAGAAAATTTTGTCATTGGAAACACAAAAATCCAGAATAATATTGTTGTTACCGTTGGATTTAAAGGAAATAAAGCGATGATAATGAAGCTGGTAAGATAAAAACTCTGGAGCGGGCGTCTGGGAGGTAAATCGGATTTACTTGGCGGATAAAGTAGTCCCGTTAAATTAAACTTAAGTCACGGAATTATCTATTAAAAATAAAAAAGTGGAGGCCACCTAAAGGTGGTCTCCACACTTGTTTAATACCAAAAATGTAATTGCAGTACAAAGGAATCATTCTCAACAGAAGGATCTTCCATAACTAATCTGTACTGGGGTCGTACTTCTATAAAACTGTAAGGATGAAATTCAAAACCAAAAATCATTCTGGATACTTCATCAGAATCAACATCTGCATTTCTATCAATTCTATCATATCTAACTACTGCATCAAGTCCGGTTAAAATACCGTAAGCAGCTTCTACCATAAGCATATTAGATTTTACATCTGATGAAGAAAGATCATTGGCAATATCATATTCTGCAAGCAGAGAAAATTCATCATAACCAAAACCAAAAAATCCGCCGTACATATTTGTGTTTAATGTTCCGGTTGCGCCTTCAAGCTTTACTGCCGCATAAGATCCGCCAATCATTAATCCAACTTCACCAAAACGCGGAGTTAATTCCAATCGCGCTGTATATGTAGGATCTTTTGTGTAGTTACTTGTTACATCAGAAAGATTGGAACCGGCACTTGCGCTTGCATAAAGCCAGTCTTCAGCATAAAAGCCAACTTCAATTCCGGCCTCTCTGTAAAATGGATTAAATATTAATCCCTGCCGTGTATAAGCTGTGTGGTCATCCATTCTAATTCCGTAATTGGGAGTGTAAACGCCTGCTTTAACATATCCATTACCCGGAAGAATGCTTGCAACACCGTAACCTTCCCAGAGTTCGTTTACAAAATCATATTTGCCAACAAGATTTATTTGTTTTGTTAGTGCAAAGTTTGTGTAAAGTGCCGCGGTCATATTCTGGAAATAAGTCCGTTTAATTGATTGTGAATAAATGTACTGTGTTCTGTAATCAAGCCCGATCGAAATGTTATCAGAAATTTTTGGAGACATAAGAAAATCTTTATCACGTGCAGAAATCATGCTTAAGGTGTTTTTTCCCCAGTGCCAGCCGTTTTCATTTCTTATCTTTCCTCCGCTTGGATTGTAATGACAATCAGAACATTTATCGCCAAGTTTAACTGAAAATCTTGGCAGTGCCATTAAATCAAACGAAGCAAAGAACAGCACAAAAAACAAAAACGTAAGAATTGTTTTCTTCATATTTCTCCTTGGATTGTTTTAGTTATTCTATTGTGAATATTATAAATAGTGTTATGACATACAAATATTATTTTTAAAGTTCTGAAGCTATTTTATTAAGTGCAGTTTGAAGCGAAATAGTGACAAGATTATTTAAGGGTCTGTTGCTTAACCTTTTTATAGTCATTTCGAAGGAGTCTTCGACTGAGAAATCTTTCAACTATACAACATAAAAGATTTCTCCCTTCGGTCGAAATGACGTTGAATAGAATTATGCAACAGACTCTTCAGCAGGCAGTTTACAAGTGCTAACAAGTCATTGCGAATCCCGTGGGGATAAAGCAGTTTGGATTTGAGGGGATTGCTTCGTCATTTCATTCCTCGCAATGACAAAAAAACTAAAGTTTTCTTGCAACAACAACTGTGGATTTAATCGTTTCAACAATCCCGGAGTTATCGTTTAATGCTTCAAGAAAGATTATATAGATTCCCATACGCAAAGCATTATTTTCATCATCAAGTCCATCAAAAATTACAGATCCGGTCGAACCGCTTGCCTGATTGTTAAGCAGTGTTCGCACAAGTCTTCCTTTACTGTCAAATATTTTTATTCTTACTTGTGCTGTTGCTTGAGTTAGGTTGTAATTGATTATAGTAAAATCTTCAAAACCATCGTTATCGGGTGAGAAAGGATTTGGATTTACAGAAATGTTAGCTGATTGATTTAAGTTTTCTGCAAAGATGCTGTTTTGATTTCCCGGAGTTCCGCCAACCGAGTTAACGGATGTGCTCCAGTTTAAAGGATCGTTTCCATCTAAACTCGGATTAATTCTTTCCAAAGATTTGTTTTGAGTTGATGCTATGTTTTTATTATTCCAGTCATCGCTGTAAAAAACAGAATCTATTACATTACCTCTCACATCTTTTAATAAAATTAGTTCACCTGTGTTTACAAGACCAAGACTTGATTCACCAATAATATTTTTATTTTCATATTCGAACAGATTGTAATTAACTATCGCAGATGAATCTGCTGCTAGCACAAAATATTCTTTTGGTTGAATGACAAAACTAGTTTCAATTAATTTATTTGTATTTCCATTTTCATCTTCAAACTTCCAACCGCCAATGTTAACAGGATCAGAACTTAAATTATAAAACTCAACATACTCGCTATTATTTGTTTCCGGATCGTACATAATTTCATTTATTACTAAATCATTTCGTTCGTATGCCGGAACACTATAGATTGAGTTTTCTAAACCGGGAGTGCTGCCGCTTTCATCAAGTGAAGTTACCCAATTTGTGCTGTCGTTTGTTTGTTCATTCAAAGAAATTCTTTCAAGCGAATATCCTTTTTTTCCTCCCCAGCTGGAGCTATAAAATAAACTATCGATAATTCCATTTCTAAAATCATAAATAACAACTCCATCAGAAGTATTTCCTAAGCTTCCAAAGTTTGTATAAAAGATTTTAGAAATTGTATTTGGATGCGCTGAATTAAATGATGTGTCTTTAGCTATTATAAATATTTCATTCGGTTCAATAAACAAATCATCATTTGTAATAATATTTTTAGTCGGAGAAGAAAGCACATCACTTATAAACCAATTTTTAATATTGATTGAATCCGAACTGGCATTTACAAGTTCCACCCATTCAGGGTTTCCATCAGCGGGACTATACATCACTTCATTTATCTTAATAATGTTCTCAGCAAAACCCGGTTCAACTGATTTTTCAAAATAATTGTTAAGTGAATCTTCATCAGATACAAAAACAACTCTAACTGCTGCTAAAATCTTTTTCTGTAAATCAATGATTTGAGTTGTAGAGTTAATGGATATTGAATCACCAGAATTTAAGTTGGATGAATTAACAGAACTTAATAAAAGATCTGCAACATTATTTGAATCTGTATCGATATAAAATTCTGTTAGAAAACTTTGTGCGGTTTGGTTTCCATTATTTTTGATCTTTGCACTGATTGAAACATCTTCTCCAAGAATTGGAAATCTAGGTGAGAATGAAATTTCTGAAACGGATAAATCAAATTCTTTAGAAGTAATGCTGTTTATTCTGCCTGGTGTGCTTTGCTCAATATCAGAACTGCTTCCCCAATTTAATTGATTGTTTGATGAGTTTGCAGACGAAATTCTTTCAAGAGAAAATCCGCTTGTTCCGCCCCATTGATTAGAGTAAAGAACAGAGTCGATAGCGATACCGCGATTATCTTTTAATACAACTCCATCCTGATCATTGTTGAAAGAGGGCAGATTCAGCTCCAAAATTGGTGATGAAATAAATCTGTGATAATTTGTTATCGATGAATCCTTAGCCACGACAACATAACCATTAGCAGGAATTATGAAATCATCTTGAATAGTTGCTTTAACCGGAGTTGTAACAACATCCGAAACGGTCCAATCTTTTAGATTTATATCCACATCAGAATTATTATACAATTCAATCCATTCAGGTTCGCCGCCAAAAGGTGCAAACATAATTTCATTTACTACAATTGTTTGATTTGGAAAACCCGGCTCGATGGTTTTGTAAAATGAATTGTTAGTTGTGTCCTGATCTTGTTCGAAGAAAACTTTTACATAAAATGCTTTTTTAATCAACAAACTCTGAATTAAATAACTGAATTGATAAGATGCAGAATCATTTACCGCAAGATTTAGATTTGAAATAGTTTCAATAAAAGTATCTGGAATTGAATCAAGATCTGTGTCCTCATAAAGATCAATTGAAAAAGCAGCTGAATTCTTGCCGATATTTTTTACAAAAGCGGAAACACTTACAGTTTCTCCAACAAGAGGAAACTTTGGAGTGAATAAAATATCATCAGCAAGTAAATCAAAATCTTTTTGAGTTACGGAATTATATGTCCCGGGAGTTGCATTAAAAATACTTTTTGAAGTTTTCCAATTTGATGAATCGGTCGAGGGAGAATTTACATCAACTCTTTCTAAAGATTTATTATTACTGCCGCCCCACGCTGATGAATAATAAAGAGAATCAATTACACGATTCAGAGAATCAAGCAGAATCAACCTATCATCACTATTATTTAATGTTGGAAAGGAACTTATTACATAATTAGAATTTATGTTATAGTAATTAAATATCAATGAATCTTTTGTAACGATAAAGAATTCGTTTGGATTTAGAATTGTTGATTGAGAGATTATTTTTATTGTATCTGCGGCATCTGCAATTTGATAATTCTTCAGATCAATAACTTTATTGCTGCGATTGTAAATCTCAATCCACTCAGGCTGCGGAGAATTTGGTGCATACATAATTTCATTTATCACAATATCATTACGCTCTTCGTTGATTGATACTCCGGTAATCGTCTTAAAGGCAATGTTGTTTGTTGAATCATTATCGGGAATAACATCTACAAAAGCCATAAATAAGTTATTACCTGTTATAAAATCACTTGTTGTAAAATTATAATTTAAGCTGTCACCTGCATTTAAAGCAGAACCTTGTTGAGTTGAAATTAATTCGGAGAGTTGTGCAATTGAATCAGCATTTGCATCACGATAAAGATTAATATTAAAGTTTGAAGAAGTGTTTAATCCAATATTTTTTACTACAACATTTAATTGAATTTCTTCTCCAATTATTCCAAATTCGTTTTCACTTTCAAAGGAGGTGATTCTTAAATCATAATCTTTTGGAGTGATTGAGTTTATTTTTCCTGGTGTGGCCTTATCCAAACTAACTGAACTACCCCAATTTGTTGAATTGTTGCTCAAAGCATCAACAGAAATTCGTTCTAAAGATTTACCATTGATGTTTCCGCCCCAGGTAGGCAAATAAGAGACTGAATCAATGTGAAGGTTATTAAAATCTTTTAACACAATATTATCACCCGTGTTATTCAAAGAAGGAATATTTGTTATGAGAATTGGTGACGACACATTGTAATAATTAAGTATTGATGAATCACTTGAAATTATCAGGAAAGAATACGCATCAATAAATCTGTCCTCGTTTGTAACTGTAATTGTTGTTGAAGCATCAGAAAATTTCCAGTTTTTAAGATTGATTGAATTAGAAGTTCTGTTAAATATCTCAATCCATTCAGGTTCACCGGAAGATGGTGCATACATTATTTCGTTGATTACAATATCATTAAAATTATTTCCCGGCGGTGAAACGGTAAATCGTTTTATCAAAACATTGTTTGTGAAATTTTGATCCTCCGCATAGTTAACTTGTGCAATTATTTGATAAAGATCGGCAGGAAGTGAGTTTAGAACTGTTGAGGCAGTTACAGAATCATTCGAAGCAAGATTCGAATAGGATTGATTAAAAATTCTTTCACTTACATCTGCGATTGAATCTTTATTTATATCATTAAAAATCTCTATGGAATAACTCACTGCATTTAATATTCCATTATTTTTAACTTTTGCTGAAACTGTAACATCGTTTCCAACAATCGGATTTAATGGTGAAAATGTTAGTGAACTTAATTGCAAATCATAATTAGTTGGTGTAACAGAATTTGTAAATCCTGGTGTTCCGTTCGTTACCAGTGAGTTTGCCCAGTTTGTTTGTAATGAATCACGATTTAAAATTTTCTTTTCATCAGATATGGCAGTTGAGTTATTGGCAGAATAGAAATAATAATCAATAGAATCGCTTTGTACATCCAACAACCACAATGGTCTGCTTGTCGTGTTAGCCATCCCAGTCCCACCAAAAGAGTTGTCTGCAATCTTTAAAATTAAAGCGCTGGAAGGAACAAGTCCGCTATAAATCCCGGTTGAAATATCATAATCATTTTCAAAAATAATTGCATAAGTATTTGGAGGGAGTGTTGTCCCGAATCCCGCATCCACAATTTGGTCCGCAGCCGAAGTATAATATTTAATATTATAACCGTTAAGATCAACAGTTTGTGTGCTGCTAAGATTATAAATTTCTATAAATTCATTATTTCCTGAAGTTGGAGAGAACATCACTTCGGAGAGAATCAGCAAAGTATCAGTTTGCGCATAAGACAAATTAATTAATAAAAATAAAAGGAATGAAATATTTTTAATCATTCTTATCTCAACTAAATATTAAGTTGTTAAATCTTATTTACTATTTCTTATTGCTTTGAAGGTGGTTCTTTGGAAGCAATTGCTTCAAACCATTTTGTGGGCATCATTCTTAAAATTTTTGCCCCAATTGTTGTTTGCCATGGAAACTCAATTATTCTTTTATCTTTTCTCAATCCATCTAAAATAATTTTACTGCCTTCTTCAACGCTCATTAAATATGGCATCTTAAAATTATTTTTATCTGTCATTGGTGTCTTAATAAAACCCGGTTTTACAGTGATCACTTTTATGTTATACTTTTTAAGTTCGATTCGTAAACTTTCCAGAATAATTGTCAGCGCTGCTTTGCTGGCTGAATAGAACCCACTTTTAGGAAAACCTTTTCCGTCACCTAAACTTGATATCCCAACAATTACTCCTCGTTTTTCAGAAATAAAATCATGTAAAAGCTGTTCGATAAAATATATTGCACCAAGGACATTTGTGTTAAAAGTTTTTTCTGCTTCCATAGAACTATAATTCAATGCACTTGATGTGTAACCAACTCCTGAGTTAAGAATTGCAATATCAACCTTACCAAAATCTTTTTTGATTTGCGAAAATGATTCAGCAACTTCATTTTTCAATGTAACATCGCATTTATAATATTTTACTTTTGTTATGCTTGTTAATTTTTCAGTCAGAGAAACTAATAAATCAGTTCTTCGAGAAAGAAGTGCGAGTTGTGCTCCCTCATTAGCAAGATCTTTTGCGAGTTGATAACCGATACCTGACGAAGCTCCGGTAATCAGAACAACTGAGTTTTTGAAATCCATAAAAAATTCCAGAATTGGTATGTGGCAAATAATCGATTTGGGGGATTAAAAACAACTAAAAGGTAAGAAAAATTTACAGGTATGGTAAGAAGAGTTAAATAAAATTAAAAATCAAGTTGCTATAAAAAGAATTTTTACCGTATATTTTGGCACAATAATAGCAAAAATTATTCCAATGCCATCTGACAAAATATTTGCAATAAATGACGTTTTAGTCCGGGACGAGATAGTAGAAATTCCCTTTTCCTGCGATTTAAAAAAATGTAAAGGTGCTTGCTGTACTTTAGAAAGCGAGCTTGGAGCACCTGTTACAAAAAAAGAAATTGAAGAAATAGAAAATATTTTGCCAATTGTAAAAAGCTATTTAGCTCAAACCAATATAGATGAAATTGAAGAAAAAGGTTTTTATGAAATGAAAGACGGCGAGTTGATGATTACAAGTGTTAATAATCATGATTGCGTTTTTTCATTTTGGGATAATGATATTGCAAAGTGTGCAATAGAACGCGCTCACTTTGATGGAAAAGTTGAATTTAGAAAACCTATTTCCTGTCATCTTTTTCCTATTAGGGTTACAGATTTTAGCGGCGATGTTTTACGATATGAAAGATTTAGTGAATGTACGCCGGCATTAGAAAAAGGAAAAGCTGATAACACAGTAATAGCAGAGTTCTGTAAAGATTCTTTAATAAGATTATACGGGGAAGATTGGTACAATAAACTTATGAATTATTCAGGTAGATAATATGCTTTCACTCAGTCAAAGACTTTCGCAAACTCAAAAACTTTCACCGCAGCAGATTCAATATCAAAAACTTCTGCAGTTAAACACTCTTGCTCTTGAGCAGAGAATTAAAACTGAATTAGAAATGAATCCTGTTCTTGAAGAAGAAATGGAAATGACTTTAGATCAGGATGATAAGGAAAAGGATTCTGATTCTGAAAGTGAAAAAGAAGAAGAGTTTTCAGATAAAGATAATGAGGAATTTGATCTTGAAGATTATTCCAATGATGATGATTTTGATCACGAAAAGATTAACAGAAGTGCAGATGAAGAAATCTACCAGCCTCTTGCACCGCAAAGAGAATCTCTTAGTGAACATTTAACTGACCAATTAAGATTACTTAATCTCGAAGAAAATCTTTTTATCCTTGGTGAAGAAATTATCGGCAACCTTGATGAAGATGGATATTTAAAACGCGATCTTTCTGAAATTTTAAATGAACTTGATATGTTTGAGCATATTAAAATTGAAGCTCAAACCGGTGAAGACCTTTTAAAGCGAATTCAAAAATTTGAGCCAATTGGTATTGCCTGTAGAAGTTTGCAGGAGTGTTTAATAGTGCAGCTTCGTGAAAGTAAATCAGATCCGTACACAAAATTTCTTGCAATAAAACTTTTGGAAGAACACTACGATGAATTTACTAAACGCAGATTTGACCTCATAAAACATCGAATGAATTTTACTGATGAAAGTTTACGTGATACTGTTGCACTGATTCAAAGCATGAATCCTAAACCCGGTGAAGGTAATATTTCTTCGATGGAGAGCAACCAGGTAACACCTGATTTTCTTGTGGAAAAAGTTGATGAGAATTGGATTATAACTCTAAATGATAGAAGTATGCCTTCGGTAACGATAAGCAAACATTATCTGGAGATGATTGATTCTAATAAACGCGGCAAGAAAAATCCACGCGAAAAAGAAACATACAAATTCTTAAGAGAAAAATTTGAATCTGCAAAGTGGTTTATAGCTTGTATCCAGCAGCGCCGGGAAACATTGATGAAAATTATGCGCGCTATTTTAGAAAGACAATATGAGTTTTTTGAAAAAGGACCAAAGCTTTTAAAACCAATGATTTACAAAGACATTGCTGAAGAAATTCAAATGGATATTTCAACTATCAGTCGTGTTGTTAATGGTAAATATGTTCAAAGTCCTATGGGAATACACGAATTAAAATATTTTTTCAGCGAAGGCTTATCAACTGATTCCGGCGAAGAAGTTTCTAACAAACACATTCGTGAAAGATTAAAAGAGATTATTGAAGAAGAAGATAAAAAAGCACCGCATAGTGATGACAGACTTGCAGAACTTCTAAATGGAGAAGGTATTCACATTGCAAGAAGAACTGTAGCAAAATATCGCGAACAACTAAAACTTCCAGTAGCTCGCTTGCGAAAACAAATGATGTAAATGAATTATGTTTTTGATGTAATAGTCTTAGTATTCCTTTTTGCACTCTATGGATTTATTCATTCTGTTGTCGCCTCAGAAAAAGTAAAAGTATACTTCAAAAAAATATTTGGCAAACTGATAGCTTTTTATCGTTTGCTGTATAATGTATTTGCACTTGCTGGACTTTATTTTATTTGGGAATTAGCGCCCCATCCATCTCTACAAATTTATAAACTTCCACCACCTTACGATTACCTTGTATTGATTCCGCAATTCATTTCACTTGTCGGAATGTTATGGTGTTTCAAATATATCTGCTTCAAAGAGTTTGTTGGATTGAATCAGGTTGACCGTTATTTGAGGAATGAATATTCTGATAAAGATCTGGATGAAAATTATACTTTAAGAATTGAAGGGCCATATAAATACAGTCGTCATCCTATTTATTTTTTTTCAATTATTTTTTTAATGTTTAGAGCAGAGATGAGCTTGTTTTATCTCACAATGTTCATTTCATTTACGGCATATTTTTACATCGGTTCGTACTATGAGGAAAAGAAAATGGTTAGATTGTTTGGTGATGATTACAGAAGTTATCAAAAGAAAGTACCAAGAATATTCCCTTATAAGATTTTGCATTAGTCTTTAGCTGTCATTTCTGCTAAGGCGGAAATCTAAAATGTTAATAAGAAAAAAATATTGAATTTGAAAAGAAAGAAAAATTATGAAACAAAAACTTAGATCAACAACAATTCTGGGAATTTTGCACAACGGAGTAGCAGCACTTGGTGGTGATGGCCAGGTATCGCTAGGTAACACAGTTATGAAACACAATGCAATGAAGATTAGAAAAATTGCAAATGGTAAAGTGCTTTGTGGTTTTGCCGGAGCTTCTGCAGATGCATTTACACTGATGGAAAGATTTGAAGATAAACTTGAACAGTATCGAGGCAATGTTAATCGCGCGGCAGTTGAACTTGCAAAAGATTGGCGCACTGATAAATATTTAAGAAAGTTAGAAGCGATGCTTGCCGTTATCTCTAAAGATACAGCACTTGTAATTTCAGGAACTGGTGATGTAATCGAACCAGATGATAAAATTGTTGCTATTGGTTCTGGTGGAATGTATGCTCTTGCTGCTGCACAAATGTTAAAGAAGCATAGCAATCTATCCGCAAAAGAAATTGTACATGAAGCACTTAAAACAGCATCGGATATTTGTATTTATACTAATGATAAAATTAATGTAGAGGTTATAGAATAGTTATGGAAAAGAAATCTTTTGATATGAAATTATTTACTCCTTCTCAAATCGTTAAGGAACTTGATAAGTATATAATAGGGCAGACTGAAGCTAAACGTGCGGTTGCAATTGCAATCCGTAATCGTTGGAGAAGACAGCAAGTTAAAGATATTCTTCGCGAAGAAATTATGCCGAACAATATTATTCTTATCGGTCCAACTGGAGTAGGAAAAACAGAAATTGCTCGCAGGCTTGCAAAACTTTCTCAGGCTCCATTTGTAAAAGTTGAAGCCTCAAAGTTTACAGAAGTTGGATATGTTGGAAGAGACGTAGAATCAATGGTGCGCGATCTTATTGAAGTTGGTGTTAATCTTGTTAAGGCAGAGAAAGCTTTAGAGGTTCAAGCAAAAGCTGAAGAAATGGCTGATGAAAGAGTACTTGATATTTTAATTCCACCTGTTCGAAAAACTCAAACAGCTCCTGTCGTTCAGGAAGGTGAAGAGCAGCCTGCAAACGGTGAAGAGAACGAAGCATATCAAAATCAAAAAACCCGCGAGTGGATGAAATTAAAAGTTAAAAATGGTGAGATGGATGAGAAGATGATTGAGTTTGATTCGCAGGCGCAGTCTTCAATGGGTATGCAAGTTCTTGGTCCTTTTGGTATGGATGATATGGGAATTAACATCCAGGAAATTATGGGCAACATTATGCCAAAGAAAAGAAAGAAAAGAAAAACTACTGTAAAAGAAGCCAGACAAATTCTTGCACAGGAAGAAATGCAAAAGCTTATTGATATGGAAGTCGTACAGAAGGAAGCGATTGAAAGAGTTGAAAATTCCGGAATGATTTTTATTGATGAGATTGACAAAGTTGCAGGCGGCGGAAAAGGGCAGGGTCCTGATGTTAGCCGTGAAGGCGTGCAGCGTGATCTTCTCCCGATAGTTGAGGGCTCAAATGTAAACACTAAATATGGAGTAGTAAGAACCGATCACATTTTATTTATTGCATCAGGAGCTTTTCACGTTTCAAAACCATCAGATTTAATTCCCGAGTTGCAGGGTAGATTTCCAATCCGTGTTGAACTTAACAGTTTATCTGAAGATGATTTTGTTCAGATATTAACGACTCCGCAAAATGCATTATTAAAACAATATGGTGCGTTGCTGGAAACAGAAGGAGTTAAATTAAGTTTTAGCAAAGATGGAATAAGAGAAATTGCGCGGATTGCAACAGAAGTAAACGAGCAGGTTGAAAACATTGGTGCAAGAAGACTGCATACAATACTTACAACTTTACTTGATGAAATACTTTTCGATGTGCCGGATAAAATTCCATCAGACACAGTAAAGATTGATGCAAAGTTTGTAAAAGATAAATTAGAAAAGATTGTTAAGGATAGAGATCTGAGTAAGTTTATTTTATAAACATTTTTAAGACCCCTCATATTTGAGGGGTTTTTTGTGAACAAACAGCAAATAATAATTTCTTTACTTTCCAATATTCATTTCTTAAGTTTGAACTACATTTATTCATAGGGGTCTATTATGAAAAAGTTGCGGTTCATTGTTTTTGTTTCTTTTGTTTTTGTTAATGTTCTTAATGCACAAAATGTCTCTCCACAATTCTCTGAGTTAAAGGGAATGGAGGATGATCAAGGTAATACACATCTATTATATCGTATTTATTCTTATCAACATGGTCCAGGTTACGAATCAGGTAGGAATGATATTTATAATCTAGTTCCAGGAACTACAATTGACACTATATATTTTGATGATGGATACACTTGCGGCCCATATATGGGTTGGGGAGAGACAGTAATCGACTATGATTTCTGGGATGATGACCTCACCAAATTTATTTATGCAGGAGATTATGTAACTTGTTTTGAGCCAGGTCCATTTATATCAAGGTTTGATTCTGCTTTAGTTTATAACGATTGGCTTAACTATACTCAGGATATATTTATTTCTAAGCAAAATGATAGTTTAGTATTTGGATTGCCAAATCTAATAAGCTATGATGGTGGATTTACCTGGGATACTTTACAACTTGAACATCAACCTATCTCAATTGCTGATTATGATGATAAAACTTATTTTTCTAATGAATATCTATCATATACTTCTTCAATTTATAAATCAACAGATGGTGGTAATTCTTTCGCTCTGGTTGATACGGGTGGTTCCAATTGGGATCCAAAATTCTTTTATGATGTAGATGGAAATCATATTTATAGAACACATACTATTAATTATCCGAATAGATCATTAAAAGGTTCAGCAAATCAAGGCAATGCTTTTACCTGGCAAACTCTTTATGAAACCAGTAATGATTTTTTTGTCTGTTTAGATGAATCACAATCGGGAGCAATTTATTTAGCTGATGGGAAGAAAATATTCTATTCATCCAACTATGGCAATACATTTAATCTATACAAAGAATTGGAAAAAAAAATTGTTGGTATTTATAAAAAACCAAATTCTAATAAACTTTATGCAGCAACAAAGTATAAAATTTATGAAATAACCAATACTACAATTTAGCGTCATAAAATCTCTTTCTATCATAGATGAGCAAGCATTTTATCCTCTAAAAGTTGGTAATAAATGGATTTACGATTATTACATCACTGGATTGGATTATGAATACCATTGTTGATAGTTATATTCAGAGAAGTATTATCTGAAAAGATAAAACAAAATGGGAAAAAATATTTTAAGATTTTAGAAAAATTATGTTTACTTAAGGAATTACAGAATTGTTTATGAAAGAATTGATTCGGTTGAAGGTAAGGTTTATAGATATGAGCCAGATTGCCCTAACTCGGAACAATTTATTGAAGAATTAGTTTTGGAAGTAAACGATTCAACATTTGCATCAAGATTTGAAAGCTGCATTGAGCATCCACCAACAGAATTAGTTTCGCAACAAGGCTATAATCTATGGGGATTTTATGGTATGAACAGAAATTACTTGTCTTCATCCCTCTTAACATCTGATTATAATTTATACTCAGAGGTCGGATTACTGTATATCAAACTTTCAGATGACAACTACTTTAGAACATTTATTCTAAAAGGTATGGTAAAAGATGGAATTGTTTACGGCGATACAACATTAACCAATGTTGGTGATGAGAATAATTCTATACCAACCGTTTACAGGCTTGAACAAAACTACCCAAATCCATTTAACCCAACAACAAAGATTAAATGGCAATCTCCCAGTGCTGGTTATCAAACTTTAAAAATTTACGATGTGCTGGGAAATGAGGTTGCAACCTTGGTTAATGAATACAAAAATGCCGGAAGTTATGAGGTAAACTTTGATGCTTCTAAAGTATCATCAGGAATTTATTTTTACCAATTGCAGGCTGGATCTTTTATTGAAACTAAGAAAATGCTGCTATTAAAATAATTTGATCGATATTATGTTAATTTTAAATGGTATAATTTAGAATCTATTGATTGGAGGAATTGTTAAATGAAAATAATTAGTTGTTTACTTCTGATCTTTTGTATCGGATTTTACTCTAATGTGTTCGCTCAAGAAAATCGACAAAACAAGGTGGGAGAAAATTTAGGCAATCCTAGTTTTACAAATCTAAATATCAATAACATTTCTACTTTTTTTTATAATAATGGCATATCAGATTATAGTCCAGAAGGTAATAGCGGATTTTATTTTCCTAAAGGTAGTAATAAAACAGCAGTATTTTCATCAGGGTTTTTATGGGGTGCACTAGTTCCCGGCGATCCACAGCCACGCGTTGGCGGCAGTTCTTATAGAAGTGGATTACAGGGCGGAAAAATTGTTTCAACCATGGTTGCCGAAGACCCGAATGCTAACCACGTAAGAATTTATAGAGTTAGGCGGGATGTATATCCTGGTGGCCCATTGACAGATTTATCTTCAGAAATAAATGATGAGGGAAAGACAGAACAAGAAATAAGAGATCAGTATGAAAAAGATTGGTTAGAATGGCGCGCAATTGATGGTGCTCCATTTGAAGATAAAAATGCGAACGGTATTTACGAGCCAACAATTGATATCCCGGGCGTTGTAAACGCTGATCAAACAATTTGGTATGTAGCCAACGATTTAGATGCTCAAAGAACAACTTTTTTGTATGGAGCAAATCCTCTTGGTCTTGAGCTTCAGGTAACTATTTGGGGCTACAATAATGATGAGTTTTTAAACAATGTTCTTTTCAGAAAATATATGATGATCAATAAATCCGGTACAACATTTACTGACGTTTATATTTCTCTGTGGGCAGATGTTGATTTGGGTTATGCTGGTGATGATTTAGCCGGTTGTGATACAACTCTGAATCTTGGCTACGTATATAATTCACAGGAACGTGATGATGTATATTATCCCGGATCGCCACCTGCTTTGGGCTTTAGTCTATTAAAAGGAGCTGAAATTTCTGGTAGTTATGATCTACCAATGACAGCGCATTATTTTTTCTGGGGCGGATCTCAAGATTGGGGGGACCCACCCCTAGGTGATCAAGATGGCTCAACTGAGTTTTATAACTTTATGCGTGGTAGAAATCCTCACACCGGCGAACCATTTATCAACCCAATTACAGGGAATCAAACTTCATTCGCGCTTTCTGGTGATCCTCTAACAAATAATGGATGGCTGGATTCATTTGGGGGCGATAGAAGAAATGGTATAGCCTCTGGTCCATTTCAGATGGCGGTGGGGGATACACAGGAAATTGTTATTGCGGAAATTGCTGCACTTGGATTGGACAGATTGGATTCATTTAGAAAATTGAAAAATTTTACTGCTCTTACAAAGAGTTTTTATGATTCAGGGATGAGCAATGTGTTCCTCAATAAAACTCCAACCCCAAAAGCTGAAGTTAAAAGTACTATTTCTCAAATCAAGATAGATTGGAGTTTAAACTCCACCTTATCCGATGCGATTGAAAATTTTAACAAGAATGGTTACAAATTTCAGGGCTATAATGTATATCAATATCCTGAAGGTTCCGTGTTGAAAGAAACCAGTATTAAAGTTGCTACTTTTGATATAATAGATGGTGTAACCGGGATACAGGGAATAGTAATTGATCCAAATACTGGACTGCCCATCCAAGGTCTCTTGCAAAATGGAACCGACTCAGGAATAGATAGATTTTTTGCAACGGATTTTGACTATATAAATAATGAACATATGATTATTGGCAAGAAATACTATTTTGGTGTAACTGCTTATACATACAATTCTGATCCTCTATCTTATCCAAGAAGTACCGAAAGTAACGAAAATATTATTCAAGCAATATATTACGATAACTATCCTGGTGCAGCATATGGAGATAATATCTCGGTTAAGCATACCGCTGGTGAAGGTGATGCCGAAATTTCTGTTGATGTAGCGGATCCAACAAAATTAACTGGAGATAAGTATGAAGTTTATTTTTCTGAACGCCAGGAAATAAGAAACCAAAATGGAGATTGGGTGCCTGCTTCGATAGTTAATAAAGTAAATAGCCCCAATGATCTAACAGGATCTTCAATATCTGTATCAGCCATATATGCTGATACAACTAGTTTGGGAATAGAATTAAATTTTAAATTAGATTTAGTTTCCTCTAATGGTGCATATGCGGATGGAATACAAATTATTTTTCCCTCGAATGTAACAATAATCAATGTTCCACAATTTTATGCTTCGGGAGAATATATCAATCCCGAAATTATTGGAAATGTTGTTAACCTGGGACTAGTAAATAATCAACAAACTCAAAATGGAATTTTTCAGGGTGGCGAGATATGGAAAATATACATTAGTCAATTTAACCCGCCAATATTGATTAATTGGATAGTGGTTGATGATGGTTTTGGAATACCAGCAGTAAATGCTGAAGGAAGTACTATTATTAATTCAATAGGATTTTTAACAAGAGATGCAAAATATTGGAATGTAAAAAATGTAACGAAAGATTCACTAGTACTATCAAATCAATCGATAGTCGATGGTTATTATCAGTTTCCTCCTCGTGATCTTGAATTGAATAAACGGTACATCTATTATGATTCGCCAGTTACAGATGGATTACAGGTAACTGTTAACAAAGCAGTTTATGAAACATCTATAAATTTTGCTAGTTTATCATTAAGTCCTAGCAATAGTCCAACAAAGTTATCTTCAAATAGCAGCTCAACCAATCTTGATATACAAAATTATACCATCTTCGGTGGAACCGTTAGCAGCAAAGCTATTGATATTTATGGATTTGGAACTAATGACCCAGAACTACTTCAACAAGATTATGAAATAAGATTTACAGGGGTTTGGGATTCCACAATTGTTAATTCTCAAAAAATATTTTTTATAAAAAGTGGCGGGCAAATGGCAACTATCTTTGCGGGCCCTACCGCCAACTCACTTGCAACTCATCCTCTTAATCCCAATCCCGGATTGAATAATCCTTTTTTACTCAGAATACCATTTGAGGTGTGGAATAAAAACACAGGTATGCAAGTTAATTTAATATTCAGAGATCGAGTTCAAACTACAACAGCGGACCCATTCTTTTCCTGGAATCCTAAGAATCGAATGTATGCAGTAATTGTTAATTCACCTTATGATGCAAACACTATAATTACTGCCTCGCATTCTGATACGAAGAATGCTCTTGCAACTTGGGTGCTTGTATTCTACGGAACAAATTATACACTTGGTGACGTTGTAACCATTCAATATGCAAATCAAATTAAGTTTGGTGTTGATAAATTCTCATTCACGGCACCCCGCGGAGTGATTGAAGAGAAATTGACATCGTATAAAATTTATAATAACTATCCCAATCCATTTAATCCTGCAACTAAAATACGTTTCTTTTTACCCGAGGCAGGTTTTGTAAAAGTTGAAGTGTTTGATATTCTCGGACAACGGGTTGCAATACTTGCAAATAAAGAATTTCAATCGGGAATTCACGAATTAGATTTTAATGGTAGTGTATTTGCGAGTGGTATGTATATTTATACGCTAGAAGTTAAAGATAGGTTTTTTGAAGCTAAGAAAATGCTGCTCTTAAAATAAATGATCATTGAATTGTTATCACTAAAAAAGCGATCTTCCGATCGCTTTTTTTGTTAGGCTTTCTCATCATAAGGGCAATGGCGGCAACCACTGCCGCAGCAGTATCCACGCTTTAATAAAAATTCGGCTGTAAGAACAGCAAATCCTGTTTCGGGATCAATGTATATATCATTTTTCTCATCAATAGCATCTTTGTGTAATTTAATTATCTCATCGTATCTTGGATAATTCTTATTCAATCTGGAAATTTTATATAAATTCTCTTTTATTTTTAAATCGGGCATAGCGTAAATAAATTCCTTCTGTGTTTTTTCAAATATAAGCAGGGAAGTGATAATTTTATAGTGCCTTATATAATCACTAATTGCCATTTATCAGGCCATATTAGTAGTTATTATAAATAGTTATAAAATACGGATTGCTTATAATATTTTTGAAGTGTTAATGTTGAATCAATTACTCTGAAAAATTTCTTTGTTAATTAGTCTGTCCTGATTTTACTATACTCTGAGATTAAATAATATACAGCGAATTAATATTACATAGGAAATTCAATTTTAATTAAACAATTTTTTTGGTATAACAGTTGGAAAGAATTACAAGTCATTAATTATTTAAACGATATTTTTATAGGAGGTTAAATGTACTTTAATAAGCTACTATTGTTAGCGCTTTTTTTGATGGTTACACCAGCATTACTTTCTCAAGAAGATTCCACAAAAACTGAAGAAGACTGGGATTGGCATTGGGAGGAGTGGGATGATTGGGAAGATTGGAATGTTGACTTCGGATTCAAGAAAACTCGTCCGGCAATATCATTACAATATGGAATAGCGGATATGAGTAGACCGGATATCGGGTCTCCTTTTATAGATCCCAATCTTATTGAGTTAAAATTGGGTTATATCAAAGAACGTGATGCCTGGGAAACCGATTACATTGTGAAGCACAATTACAACTACCTATATCTTAGTAATGAGTCCAATAAACTTGCAGGCAAGGAAGCTGTTGGAACTGAGATTGAGTCTGATATGTGGCGGTTTGGTGCTGGATGGTCAAGCGGCTATGGATATAAGCTTGGAGAAAATTCATCAATCGTACCTTATTATTCATATGCGCTCAATTGGTCTAACATAGATTTTACCTATCCGGATGTGTGGACTTTTGCTCCTGATCCTGACCAGGAGATTTTAAATCTATATGATGAATCATTCAGATTTGGTACAAGCAGCGAGGGCGGTGTAAGAGTTAAAGTAATTGAAAATCTAATGTTTGATGCCGGGTATGAAAGATCAATAGTTTTTCAGCGTCATTTGTTTTGGAAATGGGCAGGCAGTGCTTTAATAGAAACAGCAGCGCAAGGGTTGTTAGATGGATTTATAAATAAAATATTTAAATCTTCTCCTGATGCCGGACCAATTGTGAACTTTTTATTAAAGAATGCTCTAGCTTACGGTATCTATGAATTGAGACAGGACAAAATGAACTGGCCATTCTCAAGTGAAGCGCCAATTGCATACGATCAGTTTAAGTTTGGTGTAACAGTCGTATTCTAGTTTTTTAAGATCGCATTATAAAAAGAAAACCCGACTCATTATTATGGGCCGGGTTTTTTCGTATCTAAGATTTAGCCATTATTTAAGTAGTGTCATTTTGTTAATCATCGAATAGAGCAATTCATTATTTATAATTTCAATTTTGTAAATATAAACACCGCTAGTTAATCCGTTATTAAGAGAAGTAGTTTCAAATTTAATTTCCTGTCTGCCAGCGGATCTAAATTCATTTAATATCTCTGCAACTTCATTTCCTAGTATATCATAAATTTTTATACTTACGTTCCCATCCATCGGAGATTGCCAGCTAATAGTAGTGCTTGGATTAAATGGATTAGGATAGTTCTGATATATTTCAAAATTATTTATCGAATAGTTAATGGTAATTACATCGGAGTACTCAAACTGTCCATCGTTATCAATTTGTTTTAATCTATACCTTATTTGGTTATCACCTTCTGGGTTCTTATCGATATAAGAATAATCTTTTGGAGAATTTGAATTTCCATTTCCATTCACAAAACCAATCTGTTCCCAAACATCATCTTTGGCTTGTCGATGAATCTCAAACCCAAAATTATTAATTTCAGTTGAGGTCTGCCAGTTCAGTAAAATACTTTTACCAATAAGCTTAGCAGTGAATGAATTTAGTTCAACAGGAAGGGGATTTGTTAATATAAATTCCGGCTGAACTTCACCATATCCATTATGAAAATCTAATGTTCCATTTTCAGAACCTTTGGTTCTTGCCATTGCACGGGCAGAATCAAAGCAGCAGCCAAGTGTATTTGTTATAAATGCTAATTGTCCTGCTATGTATCCATTTGAATAACTTGAAGCATTGGTTGCAGTTATTGGATCTATAGAATAGAACTCCAATTTATAACCGGTCATATTACTGTCTACACCCGCACCTGTAATTACAACAGGAGAAGTTTGAACATCCCCAAAGAAAACTTGTGTATAAGTATTACTTCCGGCGGGCATAACTAATTCTACAGAAGGATAATCAGGTGCAAGTCTAAGTCCTGTTGAAAGTCCGGATGTTGATCTGATAATTAAATCATAATCATTTTCAACAGCATAAATAAAACTAGTTTGAAGAGTGTTTGAATATAAAATTACTTCACCGGGGAAAGGAGTATTATTGTGACTTGCATAACCAAGCAGGAATGCTGTTTTTACATCCAGATCGTGCTGACCGCCGTAACCGGATATGATTACTTTGTTGATTTGCTGAGCAAAAATATTTTGCGCAATTACAAAAAAAAGAATTAAGACACAGCTATATAGCTTCTGCATCTTTTTTCCCTCCGATTTATCCCATTTATATTTTTTGTGCCCATAAAGGCACACCGTTTACAATGTATTATCGAAGAGAACGGAAATTATTTTAGGGTAGTCTAAAACAAAAAAGCCAATCGTTTGTTGATTGGCTTTAAAATTCTTTTATAATGCTTACTTAAAAGTCACTTTGATATTTACTATCTCAGAACTGCTGCCTGTTCTCACAGGTGGTCCCCAGGTTCCAGCACCGGATGAAACATAATAATGTGTGTTTCCTTTTTTCTTATAACCCCAGCTGATTTCATAAATCATTTTGGTGATGAGATTAGCTGGCCAGATTTGGCCATGATGTGTATGTCCGGAAAGCTGTAGGTCGATTCCATTCTGCTGTGCTTGCTCAAGTTTAAATGGTGTATGGTCTAATAAAATCTTTGGATAGTTAGTCGGAATATTCTTTACAATCTCTTCTAATGATTTTCGTTGTGTGCCCGTAAATTGCGGCATTGCACTGTCTTCTCTTCCAATTATATAAAAACTACTATGAATCAACTCATAAGAATCACGAATAAATTTTATTCCAAACTTTTCAGCATATCGCACACAGGAATCTACGCCATTTATAAATTCGTGATTACCATTTATAGAGTAAACTCCATATTTAGATTTTAATTTTCTAAATGATTCACCAATTCCTCTTTCATCCAAAACCTTTGCTTTATCATCAACAATATCTCCTGCAAGTAAAATGATATCCGGATTGAGTGAATTCATTTTATCTACAATTGTAATCAACAGCCTTTCGCCATCAATAGGAGAAAGGTGAATATCAGAAGCCATAACAATATTTAGTTCATCAAGCTTACTATCACCTTTTGGGATTGATATTTCAAGAGTTCTGATTTCAATATTTCGCTTATTTAGATTTCCTAGAAAAACAATCAGCCCAACTAAAACAATTACAATAGTTGCTGTTATTCTTTTTGTGCTTTCATAATTGTTTGTAATTACGGAAGGGAAAAAATGAAACCAGCCGTTAAACAGTCGTAATATGTCAATCAGCAAAAGTGAAAGAAGAAAATAAGCTAGGAATGCAAACCAGATTGCACCAACTCCCAATAAAATATCATATGCAATCGGGTGTAGAAATTTGTAAAGTACTTTTGCCAATACATATCCGTAAGCAACTATTACAAATAAAATCGCATATATTGGTTTTAAAATTGGATATGCGGATATAACCTGCCAGCCGCGCAAAAACACATAAAAATTTAGTGATGTGTATATGGTTAGGAAAATGATAAAGAATAAAGCCATGGTCCTCTAATGTTTTTTTTGTAAACAAAAGATAGAGAGATAAGTTCAATTGAGTTTTGGTGTGAATCACAGAAAATATTTGGTAATAAATATTCAAGGTCATTTCGAGGAGTTTTGCAACGAGAAATCTATAGTCAAAGAAGGATTTCTTGAGGGTGTCTCAAAAGTTAAAAATACCGGATTGTCATTCCCACGAAAGTGGGAATCCATTTTGTATGGGTTTTGGTTCCCGCGCCCGCGGGAAGACAAACCCAACCGGGGGGGGGAGCTTTTAAATGACAAGAAAGGAGATTTAAACCAAAAATCCACTGCCGGTTGAGTCGCATTCTGCTTCTTTATTCAAGATCAGTATTCTCCTCTGAGCATCAGCCGGCAATGGATGCAATTTTATTGTGTCACACTTCGTTCTTCGTCTTTGCTCAGGATACTACTAAGTGTGACAGAAATTATTTATATGAGTGAAGAACTTTCATATAATTAGCACGTTCAAATTTTGCAGGATCATCAACATTCATATAGCTCATGCTTCCGCGCATTTGTTCAATTGATTCGTATTCTTTTTCTTCCATCCAGGATTTAAGATTTGTAGTTACATCTGCGATGTGACCAATTCCAAATTTTAATAATGATGAAAGCATTTGTGTAACTTTAGCACCAGCCATAACCATCTTTAACACATCTTCTGCAGTGTAGATTCCGCTTGTTGCAGCAAGATCAGCATTAACTTTTCCGTACATCATTGCAATCCATCTTAAAGGTAATCTCATTGCCATTGGTGTACTTAAAATTACATTTGGTACAACATCAAGAGTTTCAAGATCAATATCTGGCTGATAAAAACGATTAAACATTACCAGTCCGCTTGCACCAGCGTTACTTAATTCTACAGCCATATTACTTGTTGAACTGAAGAAGGGATGCATCTTAACTGCAAAAGGAATTTTAACTGTTGATTTTACAGCCTTAACTATATCAACATAAGTTTTTTCGATTTCACTTCCTGATTTTTTTGCATCGGTAGGAAGAAGATAAATATTTAATTCAAGTGCATCAGCTCCAGCTTGTTCCATCTTCTTTGCATAGTCTGTCCATCCGCCGATTGATTTTCCATTCAAACTTGCGATGATTGGAATATCAACAGCTTCTTTTGCTTTTCGGATGTGATTTAAATATTCATCAGGACCAGTTTTAAAATCAAATGGTTCTGGTAAGTATGATGTTGCTTCAGCAAAACTTTCGGTATGAGCAGAAGTATGATAATTTAATTCTAATTGTTCATGTTCAATTTGTTCTTCAAAGATCGAGTAAAGAACAACTGCACCTGCTCCAGCATCTTCCATCTCTCTGATGTTAGAAATTTTTTCTGATAACGGTCCTGCTGAAGGAACAATTGGCGATTTTAGTTTTAATCCTAAATAGGTTGTTGTGATATCCATTTTATTTTCCTTAACTAATTCTTATTTCAAAATTTAATTTATTATCATTCCGTCTATCAAGACTTTAGATTCAATACCGTATTAAACGGAATGACAAATATTTTTAATTACTATAATTTCTCAGGTTCGTAAGCTGCAAATCTTTCATACTCTTTCCATTTTCTCACAACATCTGCCTGTGCTTCTATCATCAAAGCTGCGGCTTCTGCCGGATGAGATTTTGTTAACATCTTATATCTTGTTTCCATATAAGCATAATCTTTAAATGGAATCTTCAAACCTTTTGAATCAAGTTTAAATGGATTCTTTCCTTCTTTTTCAAGATCAGGATGATAACGGAACAATGGCCAGTGACCTGAATCCACAGCAGCTTTTTGATTTTGCATTGCTGTTTCCATGTTTATTCCGTGAGCAATACAATGGCTGTAAGCAATAATCAATGAAGGACCATCATAAGCTTCTGCTTCTAAAAATGCTCTAAGCGTATGTTGATCATTCGCACCCATTGCAACTTTTGCAACGTAAACATTTCCATAAGTCATTGCCATCATACCAAGATCTTTTTTAGCTCCTGGTTTTCCTGCTGCTGCAAATTTTGCAACTGCTGCACGCGGAGTAGATTTTGAACACTGTCCGCCTGTGTTAGAATAAACCTCGGTATCGAGAACTAAAATGTTTACATTCTTTCCTGATGCAAGTACGTGATCCAATCCGCCATAACCAATATCATAAGCCCAACCATCTCCGCCCATAATCCAGACAGATTTCTTTACAAGATAATCGGCCAGGCTTAATAAATTTTTCAGTTCGCTTGTTTTGCCATTAGCTCCAGCTTTTAGCATATCATTCAATTTATTCTTTAGAGCACTTACTTTTTCTCTCTGCTCATAAATTTCTGCTTCATCTTTTTGTGTTGCATTCATAAGCCCATCAACTAACTCACTGCCAATTTCAGTTGCAAAAGATTTTAATAATTCTTTTGCCTGATGATTATGATTATCAATTGCTAATCTAAATCCGTAACCGAACTCAGCATTATCTTCAAACAATGAATTTGACCAAGCTGGTCCGCGGCCATCTTTGTTAGATGCCCAGGGAGTTGTTGGCAAGTTGCCGCCGTAAATAGATGAACAGCCTGTTGCGTTTGCAATGATTGTTCTATCGCCAAATAACTGGCTTACTAATTTTACATAAGGAGTTTCGCCGCAGCCTGAGCAAGCACCGGAAAATTCAAACAATGGTTGTAAGAATTGTGAGTCTTTTACTTTTGAAACTGCAACAACTTTTCTATCAAGATCAGGAATGTTGAAGAAGAAATCCCAGTTTGCTCTTTCTTGTTCACGAATAGGAAGCTGTTCAGCCATATTAATTGCTTTAAGCTTTGTTTCTTTTTTATTCTTTGCAGGACAAACATCAACGCAAAGTCCGCAGCCTGTACAATCTTCTACTGCAACCTGTAGTGAATAATATAATCCTTCACCATAATCTTTTGCTTTGAACTTTGTTGATTTAAATGTTGCAGGTGCACCAGCTAAATCTTTTTCATCATAAATTTTTGCACGTATTGTAGCATGAGGACAAACCATAACGCATTTGTTACATTGAATACAAGTTTCCATATCCCAAACAGGAACATCTAAAGCGATGTTTCTCTTTTCCCATCTGGTTGTTGTTAGCGGGAATGTTCCATCAACAGGCATTTTACTTACAGGAAGTAAATCACCTTCACCTGCAATAATCCTGGCAGTAACTTCTTTTACGAAATCAGGTGCATTGCCGGAAACAGGCGGCTGCATTTGTTTGTTGCTTGTAATTTTATTTGGAACAGTAACTTCAAAAAGATTTGCAACTGTTTTATCAACTGCATCAAAATTCATCTGAACAATCTTATCGCCTTTAGCGCCGTAAGTTTTTTTGATAGAATCTTTAATCATACCAATTGCTTTTTCCTGCGGAAAGATATTTGAGATTGCAAAGAAGCAGGTTTGCATGATTGTATTGATTCTTACACCCATTCCGGTTTCTTCGCCAACTTTATAAGCATCGATAATCCAGAATTTCATTTTTTTGTTTAACAAATCTTTCTGAACTTTTTCAGGTAAAGAATCCCAAACATGATCTTTATCAACTTTAGTATTGAGCAGGAATGTTGCGCCTTCACTTGCATCTTTTAACATATCCCATTGCTCTAAGAAAACCTGCTGATGACAAGCAACAAATCTTGCTTTGTTAATAAGATAAGTTGATTTGATTTCTTTTGGTCCGAATCTTAAATGAGATACAGTAGTTGAACCGGATTTTTTTGAATCGTAAACAAAATAACCCTGAGCAAAATAATCTGTTCCTTCACCAATAATTTTTATTGAGTTTTTATTTGCACCAACAGTTCCATCTGCACCAAGACCATAAAACTTACCGCGGAAAGTTTCATCGGTTTCAACTGAGAAGTCGGCATCAAAATCTAAACTTGTGTGTGTAACATCTTCAATAATTCCAACTGTAAAATGCGATTTAGGTTTTTGGTTTGATAGATTATCAAAAACTGATTTAACCATTGCTGGTGTAAATTCTTTTGATGAAAGTCCATATCTTCCGCCGATAATTTTTGGATAAGCAAACTGAAGTTCGCCTTCCATATACTTTTCTGAAATTGCATTTACAACATCAAGATAAAGTGGTTCGCCGCCGGCACCTGGTTCTTTTGTTCTGTCTAAAACTGCAATTGATTTTGTTGTTTTAGGAAGTGCTTTAATAAAATGTTCTAATGAAAATGGTCTGTACAATCTAACTTTTAACAAACCGACTTTTTCACCCTTGCTTAATAAATACTCAACTGTTTCTTCAGCAGCTTCACTACCGGAGCCCATCATTATAATAATTTTTTCTGCATCAGGCGCACCAACGTAATCAAATAAATTGTATTGTCTTCCGGTAAGCTTTGCAAACTTATCCATATGCTTTTGTACGATTGCAGGACAAGCATTATAAAATGGATTTACAGTTTCTCTTCCCTGGAAGTAAACATCAGGATTTTGTGCGGTTCCTCTCATTACAGGATTATCAGGAGTTAATCCGCGTTTACGATGTGCAATAATTAATTCATCATCCATCATTGCTTTCATATCATCTTTAGTTAACTCTTCAATTTTCATTACTTCGTGTGAAGTTCTGAAACCATCAAAGAAGTGAATAAAAGGAATGCGTGATTCTAAAGTTGCAGCTTGTGCAATCAAAGCAAAATCCATTACTTCCTGAACTGAGTTTGATGATAACAATGCAAAACCTGTTGAGCGTGTTGCCATAACATCTGAATGATCACCAAAGATTGAAAGTGCAGCAGCAGCAATTGATCTTGCTGAAACGTGAAATACTGTTGAGGTTAATTCGCCGGCGATCTTAAACATATTTGGAATCATTAACAGCAAACCTTGAGAAGCGGTAAATGTTGTTGTAAGTGCTCCGGTTTGTAATGCGCCATGCACACTACCGGAAGCTCCGCCTTCACTTTGAAGTTCGCTAACTGAAGGAATCATACCCCAAAGATTTTTTTTGTTAACTGCAGCCCAGGCATCGCACCATTCGCCCATATTTGATGAAGGAGTGATAGGATAAATAGCAATTACTTCGTTTGTATTATACGCTACATACGCGGCCGCTTCATTGCCATCGATAGTTACTTTTTTTCTGTCCATTTTTATACCGTTAAGTTATTAGTTTGAAATTTTTTCGGTTATTAAGTGCCTCTCTTTACCCAATAATAGTACCAAGCAAATAGTCCTAAAAACGAAGAATTTGGGTAATAAACAAAGAAATATTTTAATTGTGAAGAATTAAAAGGAAGTGCTTTTCCCACTTTTAAGAATAATAATTTATGAACGTTAACTATTGAAAAATGTCAAAAGTGACAAAGTAAACAGCATTCAATTTATTGTCATTAAGATTTATTAAATCTAATTTTGCACCGGGTATAATCACTTACACTTTATAACAACTTTTCAGGAGGTAAGATGGATCCTTTGAATACTGGTTTTACAACTAACTACAAACCAATGACAATGGGCGATTGGTTGATAACTTTTCTAATACAAATGGTTCCTTTGGTTGGTTTTATTATGTTATTCGTTTGGGCTTTTGGTGATGGAACACATCCAAGTAAAAAAACGTGGGCACAAGCTTCTTTGATAATGATGGTGATAGGAATAATTTTAGTTGTTATTTTCATAGCTGTAATGTGGACGATGTTCAGTTCATTTTTTAACAGTGCGTATAATATTCAAAGTGTTTAAGCTTTAAAAGACTTTTAACCCGATTCAGAAATGGATCGGGTTTTTTATTTAATAATACGACCGTTAAAACTTTATTATTTGCTTCTTTGAATATCAATCATCATTTTTCCAATCATACAAAAAAAGGATGAACTATGAATATTAAATTCACTCTTTACTTACTTCTCTCAATTCTTTTCGTATCATTTACACAAACTTTTTCCCAGGTAGATAGAAAAGAAGTTGGAAATCTTGTTATGGAAAACATTCCTGAAATTCCGCAGCAGTTAAAGGATAGAATTTTCCAGTATCAAAATACACGCGCAGCATCTTTCCAGGATTGGCTTCACAATGATGCGGGAATTTTAATCTCAACAAGATTTGGTGAAACTGCACAATTCCATAAAGTTAAAATGCCGGGTGGTTCACGAGAACAAATCACATTCTTTACAGAGCCGGTTAGCGGTGCAACTCTTTGTCCTGATAAAAACAAAAATGTTTTTCTTTTTACAAAAGATGTTGGCGGCGGTGAGTTCTATCAGATTTTTTCTTTTGATCTTGATAATGCCAGCTACAAAATGTTAACTGATGGAAAATCAAGCAACGGCGGAGTTAACTGGAATAACAAAGGAGATAAGTTTTCTTTCTTCTCCACAAAACGAAACGGAACTGATTGGGATATTTATGTTGCAGATTTAAATAATCCTGAAAAGGCAGAAATGGTTTTAAGTGAAGGCGGCTCTTGGGGTGCCGGTGATTGGGCTCCGGATGATAAATCTATAATAGTTGGAAAATATGTTTCTGCAAATGAAAGTTATTACTACACTCTTGATCTTGCATCAAAAAAACTTGAACAGATAAATCCTTCATCAGAAAAAATTGCTTACGGCGGAGCAGTTTTTTCAAAAGATGGAAAAGGAATCTTTATAACCTCAGATGAAAACAGTGAGTTTCAAAGACTTCGTTATTACGATCTTAAAACAAAAAAGTTTACAGTTCTAACTTCAGATATTAATTGGGATGTTGAATCTTTTACTTTATCCAAACAAGGTGATAAACTTGCATTTACAGTTAACGAAGATGGAATGGCAAAGCTTTATATGCTCGATACAAAAACAATGAAGTATAATGCTGTTCCGGGAATTCCAGTCGGACAGGTTTACGGTTTATCTTTTCATCCTGATGGAAAAAAACTTGCAATGGTTTTAAATACTCCTCAATCTTCCGGCGATGTTTCTGTTATGGATCTTTCCAACAATTCACTCGAGCGTTGGACATACAGTGAAGTTGGCGGATTAAACACTTCCAAATTTTCTATACCGGAATTAATTCACTTTCCATCGTTTGATCAGGTTGATGGCAAGCCGAGAATGATTCCTGCTTTTATTACAAAACCAAAAGGCAACGGACCATTTCCTGTTGTAATTGATATTCACGGCGGACCGGAAGGACAATCTCAACCTTACTTCAATCCAATAAATCAATATTATGCTAACGAAATGGGAATAGTTGTTATTGAACCAAATGTGCGCGGTTCAAGTGGATATGGAAAATCTTATCTACAACTTGATAACGGATTTAAACGTGAAGAATCTGTTCAGGATATTGGAAAACTTTTAGATTGGATTGCAACTCAGCCTGATCTTGATCCAAAACGTGTTGCAGTTACAGGCGGATCTTACGGCGGTTATATGGTGCTTGCATCGATGACACATTTTAATGATAGATTAAAATGTGCAGTTGATATTGTTGGAATAAGCAACTTTGTAACTTTCTTAACAAACACTCAGGATTACAGAAGAGATTTACGAAGAGTTGAGTATGGTGATGAACGTGATCCCAAGATGAATGAATTTTTACAAAAGATTTCTCCAACTACAAACGCACATAAAATTACAAAACCATTATTTGTTGTGCAGGGATTAAACGATCCTCGTGTACCTTACACAGAAGCAGAACAAATGGTAGATAAAATAAGAAAGAACAGCGGAGAAGTTTGGTACTTACTTGCAAAAGATGAAGGACACGGTTTCCGAAAAAAAACTAATCGTGATTTTTATATCTGGTCTGAAGTTTTGTTTTTAGAAAAGTATTTGTTGAAGTAGACAGTTACAACAAACCCAGTTTCTTTGAGAAACTGGGTTTGTATTATTTCTGATTTCTTTATTCTGCTTCTAAAGTTATCTGTATTTCCTGCCCCTCATTTAAATCTATCACAACATCTTTTTGTACAACTTTATAACCTGGTTTATAAATAACCAGTTTCAAATTATTTCTAAGCCTAAATTCACCTAAAGGAGTTGGATCAGCTTCACCTGTAAGATAAAAATTCTGACCAAAGGGAATATCATCATACTCAATTTGAAAGGCTCCGGATTTTGTTATAGTATTTGGCACAACAGTTAGAATTGACTGATCATAACTTCTGAATGTTTTTAAAATATTTTTTTCCAGTGTATATGCTGAATCAGATTCCTGAATACGTAATAATACTTTAAATGCATTACCTGGAAGTGAATCTGGTTGAAGGATTAAACTATAATATCCAGCATTTTTCTGAAAATCGAAAAGATTAACCAGAACTGATTTATCACTAAAACGGCAAACATCCATTTTAACATTCGCTTGTTTTCTTAATTGGAATTGAATAGTTGCAGAAAGATCAAATGGATTTGGGAAGTTCTGTGATAGGACTGTCTGAGCCGGAGTTTCTAATTCAACCTCAACAATAGGACTATATTCAAAAGTGCTGTCAACGCTAATTATTTTCAACCTGTACGAATATAAACCATTGTTAACATATGTATCTGAATATGCATAATTTCTTACTTCATTGGTTGTTCCAGCTCCGGCAACAAAACCAATTGTGTTAAAATCATTAATCGTATTTATCTTTCTTTGAATTTCAAATCCAAGATTTTCTGACTCGGTTGCAGTACTCCAACTCAATTTTACATTGTTTTCTAAAACCGAAGCTAAAAACGAGATAAGTTCAACACTACTTATTCCTGTTGGTTTATCTATACCAAAATGAGTTTGTGTTCTAGGAAGACTTTGCCCATAATCATAAATTATAAAAACTTTCACATCAGAAAGTAGGTTCCCTTGTTCATCTTTTACAATTCCCTTTAGAAGTTTCTCTTTTGTTGGCTCTGTTGTACTATCACACCCAAAGTTTATAACTAAAAAAGCAAATAAAAACAATAAGATATATATTTTCATAAATGCTCCCCGTAATAATTTATTAATGATTTAATCTAATTTGATCTCAATTAATTTCATTCAATAGTTATTAACTATGCCTTACAGAAATTATATCTCCATCTTTAACAATATATTCTTTTCCTTCAAGTCGCCATTTGCCAAGTTCTTTTGCTTTTGCGAATGAACCTGTTTCAATAAAATCATCGTAATGCACAACTTCTGCACGAATAAACTTTTTGAAAAAATCTGTGTGAATTTCTCCAGCCGCTTCCTGCGCTGTCATTCCTTTTTTAATTGTCCACGCACGGCACTCATCTTCACCTGCAGTTAAGAAAGATTGAAGTCCAAGTAAATCATATGCTTCTCTAATCAACTTATCCAAAGCGGATTCAGTAATGCCATAATCACTCATAAATACGCTTGCATCTTCTTCAGGCAGATCAGCCATCTCTTTTTCAATCTGTCCAAAGAATGATAATGCTTTTGTATTAGGGGCAAGTTTATTTTTTACGAGCTCTTCTAAATACTTTCCGGTATCCTTTATTTGTGATTCATCAAAGTTTAAAGCTATAAGCATTGGCTTAACAGAAAGCAGTTGATAAGTTTTTAAAATATGTAATTCGTCTTTTGTAAGATTTGCATCGCGTAATGGTTTTTCAGTTTGTAGAATTTCATAACACTTTTCAAGTACAGGTAACTCACGTTTAAGATTATCATCCTGAGTTTTTAAGATTTGCTTCTTAATTGTCTCTAATCTTTTTTCAAGAATTGCTAAATCAGATAAAATAAATTCTGTTTCAAATGAATTTATATCGCGCATCATATTTATTGAGCCATCCGGATGCGGAACTGTTTCGTTTTCAAATAATCTTACAACCTGAACAAGTGCATCATTTGTTTTTACTTTGCCTAAAAAATTTCCTGTAAACTGTGTTGAGCCTGAATCACCTTTTTGCAAACCAACAACGTCAACCACTTCAATCGTGGCATTAACCTTTTTCTTTGGGACGAACATTTCTGTTAGCTTATCCAATCTTGCATCCGGCACCTTAATCATGGCTTGATGTGCTTCAGATTTTGAAAGTTCGTTTGGATCAAGTAAAGTTTTTGTTATTGTTTGAAAGAGAGTTGATTTTCCTGTAAATGGCAGTCCAACAATTCCTATTTGCATTTATTCCTCTGGTTAAAATTTCTTAATGATTGTATGCAAATATACAAAGATATTTTGGTCTGGATTTCGTAAAACAGAATTTATTCTGTTTATGCACCTAAAGTGACTTGTAAAAAGTAACAGACTAAAGTCTGTTCTACGAAGACAAATTATTTTTTGATTGCTTGACATTAGAAACATCAAATTCTATCTTGCACCAGAAATTCAAACAAAAAAATCTTGAACAAAAAACTTACATATAACAACTTCTCTTTTTCTGCTAGTCATACTTGGCCTTGGCGCCGCTAATCTTTTACATATTCTCAAAATCCGTACAATCTTTTTAAACTTAGTTAATCACTAATTATTTATTCATTTATTTAATCTTAAAAGGAGTGCTCTATGAGTGCATCAAAAAAAATTCTGTTAAACGAATCAGAAATGCCGCAAAACTATTACAACATTCAGGCAGATATGCCAAATCCAATGCTGCCGCCGCTTCATCCGGGAACAAAACAGCCAATTGGTCCGCAAGATCTTGCAGCATTATTTCCAATGGAATTAATTAAGCAGGAAGTTTCGCAGGAAAGATATATTGAAATTCCTGATGAGGTAAGAAATATTTATAAACTTTATCGTCCAACTCCGCTTTACCGTGCATTTGAATTAGAAAAACTTTTAGATACTCCGGCAAAAATTTATTATAAGTATGAAGGTGTAAGTCCGGCAGGATCACACAAACCAAACACGGCAATTGCACAAGCATTTTATAATAAGATGGAAGGTGTAAAAGGTTTAACTACAGAAACAGGCGCGGGACAATGGGGCAGTGCGTTAAGTTTTGCTTGTCAGAAGTTTGGTTTAAGCTGTGAGGTTTACATGGTTAAAATTAGCTATGATCAAAAACCTTACAGAAAAGTTATGATGAATACTTGGGGCGCAACTGTTATCGCTTCTCCAAGTAGAAATACAAATTCAGGCAGATCAATCCTGGAACAGGATCCAAATTCACCCGGCAGTTTAGGTATTGCTATCTCGGAAGCTGTTGAACGCGCAGCAACAACAGAAGGAATAAATTACGCACTTGGAAGTGTTCTTAATCATGTTCTTCTTCATCAAACTGTAATCGGGCAGGAAGCAATAACGCAATTAGAAATGGCAGGAGATTTTCCTGATGTTGTTGTTGCGCCATTTGGCGGCGGATCAAACTTTGCGGGAATCGCATTTCCATTTTTACGTTACAATTTCCAGGAAGGAAAAAAAGTTCGCTGTATTGCTGTTGAACCTGCATCATGTCCAAAACTAACTAAAGGTGAATTTAGATATGATTTTGGTGATACAGTTGGATTAACTCCACTTATTCCAATGTACACGCTCGGTCATACATTCGTTCCGGAGCCTATTCATGCTGGCGGATTAAGATATCACGGAGCTGGGGCAATAGTAAGCCAGTTATTAAAAGATAAATTAATTGAAGCATCAGCAATACCACAATTAGAATGTTTTGAAGCTGGAGTTAAGTTTGCACAGACCGAAGGAATAATTCCAGCACCGGAGGCAACGCATGGAATTGCGCAAGTTATTCGTGAAGCACAAAAAGCTAAGATTGAGGGAAAACAAAAAATAATTTTATTTAATCTTTGCGGACACGGTTACTTTGATATGAGTGCTTATCAAGCCTACTTTAATGGTGAGTTACAGGATCACGAATTAACTGATAAAGAGCTTTATTCAGCATTAAGAGAACTTGATACTCCTGTTACAGTTTAGTTAAAGATTCAAAGATGACATCTCTTAAAAAGATGTCATCTTTAACAAAAGATGGGTTTGGTTTTTAATCTTTTTCAAATGAAAATATTTTATCTTTGTTCACAAATTTAAGTCGATTAATTTAAATAAAAGATGTAGTTCCAGTTTCATCCTTTTGATGGATTGACGCATTCAAATCATGTTTATATATTTTAATCAATAATAGTATGGATAAATAAAATATTATCAAGTAAGAGGTTAAAAATGAAACTATTAAAAATATTTGTTCCGATAATTTTACTAGCATTTACAGTTTATTATTGCAGCACGGTTCCAATTACCGGCAGATCGCAGCTTAGTTTAGTTTCTGCAAGTGAAATGAATGCAATGAGTTTTGCTCAATACGGTGAATTTTTACAGCAAAACAAACTTAGCTCAAATAAGTCTGATGTTGAAATGGTAAGACGTGTTGGCAGTAATATTCAAAGAGCTGTAGAAACTTACTTTGCAAAAAATAATTTGTCTAAAGAATTAGCTGGATATGCATGGGAATTTAATGTTGTTGAAAGTGAAGAAGTAAATGCTTGGTGTATGCCCGGTGGAAAAGTTGTTGTTTACACAGGAATTCTTCCAATCACAAAAGATGAAACAGGTTTAGCGGTTGTGATGGGGCACGAAATTGCACACGCAGTTGCGCAACACGGAGCTGAAAGAATGAGCCAAGGATTATTGCAAGAACTTGGCGGAGTTGCACTTTCAGTTGCTTTAGCAAATGAACCACAAGAAACTCAATCACTTTTTTATACTGCTTATGGCGTCGGCACAACTGTAGGTGTAATGCTTCCATTCAGCAGAACACACGAAAGTGAAGCTGATAGATTAGGGTTGGTATTTATGGCTATGGCCGGATATGATCCAACTGCTGCAGTGGATTTCTGGACAAGGATGTCTCAGAAAAGCGGTGGCGGTGCTCCACCAGAATTTCTAAGTACACACCCTTCAGATGCAACAAGAATTGCTGATATTAAAAAACATTTGCCTGAAGCTTTGAGTTATTATAAGAAATAGGATTTGAAATTGAGATGACATCTTTTTAAAAGATGTCATCTCTAAAATATTTTTTACTTACCTCAATAAAATCATTTTCTTCGTATCTACGAACGAACTCGACTGCAGTTTGTAAAAATATATTCCGCTTGAAAGATTAGAAGCATTCCAATTTACTTCATAACTTCCAGCTTCCCTATAATCGTTAACTAATGTTGCTACTTCATTTCCAAGCACATCATAAACTTTTAGTGATACTTGTGTGTTACTGGATACTTGATACCGGATGTTGGTAGTTGGGTTGAAAGGATTCGGATAATTTTGTTCTAAAGAAAATGATGCAATAGAATTTTCTTCATCATCCAAAGAAGTCGGGGTTTGAACATATTTTATTATGGTAATATCATAACCGGACAAAGCGTCAAAGCTATTACCCGTAGAAAAGACATTGCCATTCGGATCAACTCCAACTGCAACAGGAACATCCTGGCTATTGCTTAACCCGTTATAGTATATAGCCCATTGAAATGAGCCAGCAGTATTATATTTTAAAGTGGTAATATCCGAATTACTGTATCTCTGCCCAATTACATAAACATTTGCCAAATTATCAATTGCAATATCATAACCAGTGTATCCATCGGTGACAGTGCTATCGCCACTAAATTCGTTTAACCAAACTTCATTTCCATCCGGACTATATTTTATCGTTGTTATTTTGTAAGAAAGTGGAAATCCTAAAGTTCCTGTTTCACCTGTTACATAAATATTCCCAAGATCATCTTTTACAACTGCTCTGCAATTATCCCAGCCTGTGGCAGAATTATAAAGCTTACTCCACTGCACAAGACCTGTTGGATTAATTTTTACAACTGCATAATCCAAGTTGGATGTGCCTACAATGATAATATTACTGTTATTATCAATAGTCATATCAATTGGATTAATGTTTCCAACACCTTGTCCATAACGCGATGCCCAAACAAAATCAAGATTTTGTTCATACTTAAGTGCAATAAATGATAAGGAATCATTATCCTGTATATAGCCGGCGATGATTATCTTGCCGGCACCATCTAAGGCAATTTTTCTTCCGCCTTCACTACTGGAATTATAAAAAATTTGGTTTACCAGATTACCATCTGAATCAAACTTTACAAGGAAAATATTATTTCCACCGTTTCCGTACTCACCGGTAACATAAACATTTCCAGTTAAATCAGTAATAATATCGTATCCACCAGCATAATAGCCATTTACATACTGAAATTTATATGACCAGAGTTGTGTGCCATCCGGGCTGTATTTTATGACAAGCATTTTATTGGCGCCGCCTGAATAAATTGCTGTTTCACCAGTGACATAAACATTTCCAGATGCATCAACATAAATTGCTCTGGTAAATGCACCATTGTTATCCTGTGCAACAAAGTTTTGTATCCATTGCTGCACACCTTGTGAATTATACTTAACAGTTACAGCTTGTATGTCAAGATTCAGATTTGTCTGCCTTTGCGCACCTGTTACATATACATTTCCCTGTGCATCGACGAACATATCGTTAACACTTTCGTTTCTGATACTATCTGAAGTAAATCTTTGCACCCAGTCTTCTGAAACTTGTGCAAAAGTAAATGTAGCCCAAAGCTGAAATCCAAGCAAAACGAACAGTATTTTTAATCGTCGCATGTTAGTCTCCTTTATTTTAAATCTAAAAATTGGATATAGACTTACATGCGTAACGAAACTCTAAATTGGCTCATTAAAAGGAAAAAGAATGGATCAGTTTTTTGATTGATTTAATAGGTTCTTATAAAAACTGAGTTTTTGAGGATTTTTTGTTTGATTAAATAACTTTACAAGATATTCTAAAATCCTTATTGTATTAAAATCTTTTTCCCCTTTTATTTGTTTGATTCGTTCATATCCGGTAACAAGTAAATTTTCTGCTTCAATGTATTTTTTTTGATGGTAATAAATTATTCCTAGTTCAGCATTTGCAGAAATTTCATTTGGATGATCTTTGGGATAATTTTTTTTATAGATAGAAAGAGCATTTTTGATATATTTTTCTGCGTCTGTAAACTTAGATTTTTCGATTAGAATTTTGCCATACCAAAAATCCGTTAATCCAACCCAAACGTGATTTTCGTTAAGTGAGATTTTAAAATTTTCCGCCGCCATTAATAAATTAGATTCTGATGACTCAAATTTATTCATCGTATATTCAAGTGCACCTAAGTTCATAAAACCCAATCCAACTAACGAATGATTTTTACCAAAAGAATTTATTTTCAGCTCGAGTGATTTTTTAAAATACTCTTCAGCTTTACTTAAGCTATCCTTATCGATATAAATATATGCCAGGTTATTGTAAATAGTAGAAATCTCAGGACGATCAGGGCTATACAGTTTTAAATAAACTTCTAACGATTTTTTATAATATTTTTCTGCTCCATCAATATCATTTAGAGATTCAAGAGTGAGAGCTAAATTGTTTAAAGTACTTGCCACATCTCTATCCGTTTCACCAAAATTCTTTTGATAAATATTTAATGCTTCTTTAAGCAGCTTTAGTGATTCTTGATACTTAGCCTGTTCTTCTTTTAAAATTCCCAGGTCATTTATAGCACCTGCTAATGATCTGGGCGGAGAATCCGAATTATTTCTAAAAATTTTTATGCTTTTAGTGTAAAGTGAATCAGCAAGATTTAAGTCTCCAATCCAATGATAATATAAAGCAAGCTCATGCATACTTTCTGCACTTTGATAACTTTCTTTACCATAAACATTATTATTTAATTCTAATGATTTTATAAGATGCGGTTTAGCTTCATCAAATTCACCAAGATTTGTAAGTGTTACACCAATTGTTTTTCTAACAGAAGCTTCAATTTCGGGATGACTGGAAAAATTATCTCCAACATCTATTGAGGCTTTTTTAAGAATATCATAAACTTTAACGTCTTTACCAACTTCAGTTGGATCAACAGATGAAAGCATTTCCTGCAAAAAATTATTCACAGTTTCGACTTTTTGCGTTTCAAGTTTTGCATTATCTCTTTCTTTAGCTGCAATGTTTGCTTGCCAGATAATCGCAATAAGACTTGCAATCAAGAAAACAATAAATCCAACCGAAGAAACAAATCCAACCTTATGCCTTTTAATAAATTTATTCAATCTATATCCGGCAGTATCTTTTTGTGCGATTACAGGCAGCCCGATAAGGTGCCTTCTTATATCTTCCGAAAACTGTTCAACGGAAACATATCTTCTCAAAGGATCTTTGTGCATTGCCTTTAGTATGATATTATCTAAATCTCCTTTTAAATGCGCTGACAATTTTTCTTGATTTATAATCTTATCGCTTGCAGATATTTCAGATGATTGAATAATCCTTTCACTTGGCTTAATAATTTTTTCTTCAGTGATGATTTTACTAATAGCTGCTGGTGAGCTGTTTGTAATTTTATATGGTTGGTTTCCGGTTAGAAGTTGATAAAGTAAAACTCCAAGTGAGTAAACATCACTCGCAGTTGTAATTTTCTCTCCCTTAATTTGTTCTGGACTTGCATACTCGGGAGTAAGATGCCAAACACCAGTGCGAGTTAATCCTTCATTACCATCAACTAACTCCTCATCAATAAGTTTTGCAATACCAAAATCTAAAAGTTTTGGAATTCCATCTTTAGTAACTAAAATGTTTCCGGGTTTGAGATCGCGATGTATAATTAAATTTTGATGAGCATATTGAACTGCGTTACAAACTTCTCTAAACAATTTAAGTTTTTCTTCAATACTAAGTTTTTTTTGATTGCAGCATTCAGTAATCGGGATTCCATCAATAAATTCCATAACTAAGTATGGAAGCCCATCAACAGTTCTGCCGCCATCTAAAAGTCTGGCTATGTTTTGATGTTGAAGATTAGCAAGTGTCTGTCTTTCAATTTGGAATCGCTTTAAAAGATATTCACTTGTTATTCCGTGCTTTAAAATTTTAATTGCAACTTTTTGATCAAACTCTTTATCATTTCGTTTCCCAGTGTAAACAATTCCCATTCCACCAACACCGGCTTCACCATCAATTATATAGTTGCCGATTTGTTTACCAATGTAAGGATCAACAAAATCTCTTTTGTTTTGTTCAACAATAGTTAATGGTTCTTCAAGAAAATCTTTTGTGTTTCCAAGTGAATTAAATAACGAAAAAATTTCATTCTTTAATTCAGGATCGTCTTTACATTTTTGATTTAAAAAGGATTCTCTTTTATCAACAGCAAGATTTGATGCTTCATCAAAAAGTTCTCGAACTTTATTTAATCTATCTTGATTCAAAATTATTATTTAGTTTGATTATTGAGCTGCTATTTCTCGGTAGAGCCATGCTTTTGCAAAATTCCAGTCACGTTTTGCAGTAGCAGGAGAGATGTTTAGCACTTCTGCGGTTTCTTCAATTGTAAGTCCGGAAAAATATCTTAACTCAACAATTTTGCTTGATCGTTCTTCAAGAGTTTCAAGTTTTTTAAGTGCTTCATCAAGTGCAATGATTTGATCATCAGTTTTTTCTGATACTTCAAATACTTCTTCAAGTGAAACATTCGATTGACCCTCACCGCGTTTTAATGATTTTCTTCTTCTCGCATGTTCCACAAGAATCTGCCGCATTGATTGTGCAGCAATTCCAAAAAAGTGTGCACGATTCTGCCAGGAAATGTTTTGATCGCCGATTAGTTTTATATAAGCTTCGTGAACAAGTTCTGTTGTTTGAAGAGTGTGATTCCTGTATTCATCACGTAAATACTTAGAAGATATTTTTCTCAATTCATTGTAAACGTGTGGAAGCAGTTCATCGACTGCACCTTTTTTACCATTGATGCAATCTTCTAACAATAAAGTTATTTGCTGCGCAGAAAGATCGTGCATAAATTAATTTGGATTATTTGTTAAGACCTGCTGAATTCAGGGTTGAAAATAGGAGATTAACTGTGGCTTGTCAATAGTTGGAAGCTAAATAATTTGATAAAATATATCAGGACTTAAAAAGATTAAGAACTCTATCTTAGTAAAATCATTTTTTTAGAATCAACAAAGCTTCCGGCAGTAAATTTGTAAAAATAAATTCCGCTGGATAGAGAGCTTGCATTAAAGTTTATTTCATAACTTCCAGCATTTCTGTACTCATCAACAAGCGTAGCAACTTCATTTCCTAGTACATCATATACTTTTAATGTTTGATGACTGCTGACTGAAGACTGCCAAATAATTTTTGTGTTTGGATTAAAAGGATTTGGATAGTTCTGATAGAGGTTAAATGAAACCGGAGTTTGAAGAGTATTATCATCTTCTACAGAAACCGGACTTCCGGCATTTAACCATGCTGTATAAATTAAACAAGTTAATTTGTGTGATGCGCTTTTAAATAACTCAGTTGTAAAACCCTTACTAAGTTCCCATAGTTTTGAATAGTATGCCGAACTTGTTGTATTGCCCGCAAATGCTTTTGCCAAACTATCACATTTTAAAACTGAATCTACATAGATATAATTATTATAGAGTGTACTAAAAATAAAATCGGAAACATTATTTATATAAACTAAACTATCTCCGGAATAAATAATTTGAGCGCTGTAAGTATTAATCATATTTGATTCAAACCTGCTGTGCACACCTGTTTGTCCTGTTAACTGTCCGTTGTAATTTTTTGTGATATGAAGTGGCATATGCATATCACCAATATAATGTCCAAGATCGGCAGCGAGCAGCATTGCTTTGTGAAATTGATTATTCTGGAATGCTGTTTCAAGTGAATCAAATGTATTCATAATTGCCCAGGGCAGTATTCCCTGATCCATCACAAAAGTAATTCCGTGCTGTAAAACTAAAGAATCAAAAATTTGTGTTATGTGCCCGTTTGAAATAAATTCAGAATAGTTATCAATATCGATGTAATGCTTTGGTGCTTCATCGGGATCAGATGATTTTCGATAATCTGCATCAGAACCGTGTGCAGCAAGTGAATCTGACCAGCTTCCCCAGAAACTCATTGACGGAGTGACAGATAGAATTGTTTTTGTGTTGATAATTCTATGTCCAACATTTCCCCAGCCTAAAAAAAGTGTTGAACAAATTGTAATTGTAGCGAGTAATAATTTAGATTTTATTTTCATACCGCAATTTACCACAATATATTTTTAATCTATTTCCTTTTATTAATCATTTCATTAATATCATTTTTTTAGAATCAACAAAACTTCCAGCATTGAGTTTGTAAAAATAAATTCCACTGGATAGAGAGCTTGCATTAAAGTTTATTTCATAACTTCCGGCATTTCTGTACTCATCAACAAGAGTAGCAACTTCATTTCCAAGTACATCATAAACTTTTAAGGATACAAATTGCGTACTGTTTATTGCATAATGAATTTTTGTACTTGGATTAAATGGATTAGGATAGTTTTGATCTAACGTCATTAGTTCAGGAATAGTTTCTTTATCAACTGATGTAGATGGAAAAGTATTAAATGACCATGTTTCTGACCAATCACTTACACCTTTCAAATTTTCTGAACGAACTCTCCAATAATACTTTTGATTTAATGGAACTGCTACGGATTTTGAATTTTCAATATAAAGAGTATTTCCAAAAAATGTTGTATCACCATTGCCTGGATTTATAAGAACATAAAAACTACTAAACAAAGAATCTGTACTTAATTGAAATCTTGTTAAGCTATAATTAAGTCTTTCCCATTCGAATTCAATAAGTGTTTGTTCAAAATTTGCATTGTTTGCCGGGCTAACTTGTAGTGGAGTTGAAGGCTCTGTAATATTTGATAACCATCCACTTACTGTTTTATTTATATATCCTCTATAAAACGGCGGGACATTTCCAGTAGTATAACAATACCATCCGTTATTTATATCAGTGAAGAAAACATCATGAAGATCACTGCTATCACTTACTAAAATCGGAGTCCAGGTATTTCCATAATCCTCAGAATAAACAATTGCATTGTAATCAATACCAAATCCAGTTGCCCAGCAATTGTTTTCTATCGCTCTAATATTTGTACAGAATAGTAATGGCATAATATTTTTATTCCATGTTGCGCCACCATCCGATGTTGATATTAAACCCACTCCACCAGCATAACCATTTAAATCATCTGAAAAAGAAATATCCCAAAATGAATGACCAGGAACTAAATCTTCATATACAACAATCCAGTTATCTCCACCATTTGTTGTTTTAAATATTTTGGGTCCCGAAATAATAAAACCTGTTAAGTCATTTAGCATCTCAATTTTTGGTTCATACAAATTAGATGCAATAAAAGTTTTATACCAGGTTAACCCTCCATCTACAGTTTTATATTGATAGATATCATTTGAAACAGCAGTATATCCAAATACCCAGCCTAAATTTTCATTGATAAATTCAACTGAGCTAAAATGGTTTTCGTCCTGGTAACTAAGATTCCAGGAATTACCACTATCCGTCGTTTTATAAATACCATCAAAAGTGGTACAGAATCCTATGTTATTGTTAGCAAAACTTAGTGAACTTGGTACTCCACTAATATTACTTTGCGTCCAATTTTCTCCACCATCAGTTGTTTTTAGAACAAATGGATTTCCTGGATATGGATAACCACTAACAAATCCCAGTAGTGAATCAACAAAGAAAATTGAGTTATAATATTGGTAAGCATCCGAATGTTGTTGCACCCACTGGGCATTAACTATACCACCAAACATTAAAAAAGAAAGAAGTAAATATTTTTTCATTTTTAATCATCCTTTAAGTTATTATGATGACTAAATATCACGATAATCGTGCCGATTGAATTTGAGTATATTGAAAACAAATGGCTAAAAAACGAAACAAATCACGTTAAATTTACATTAAATTTTTACAATTGCTTAACCCTATTCTTAAACTTTAACTTGATCTTGAACCTAAACTTAAACTCATTCATACTCATCCCAGCTTTTCATTTTTAGTTCTGAAGGCTTATAGTTCTTAAGAGCTTTTACAAATCTTTTTGCAATTTGTACATTTGTAAAAAGTGCAATGTTCAAATCAACGGCTTTTCTTCGTATAATATAATCGCTGTCAAGTTCAACTTTTTCAGAAGTTTTGGGAATGTTAATTACAAGATCAATTTCACCATTGCCCATATAACTTAATATGCTTGGTTCCTGGTTATCAAACGGACGATAAAGAACTTCAACATCAAGTCCGCCATTTTCTTTATAGAATTCTGAAGTGCCTTTTGTACCGTAAAATTTTAATCCCATCTTCTGCAGGATTTTTAATTCATCAATAAGCTCAGCTTTATTCTTGGGAGTTCCTGTAGAAAGCAATACACCCTTAGTTGGAACTCTTTGTCCGATGGCTAGCAAACTTTTCAGAAATGCTTCATTAAAATCATCACCAAGACAAGCAACTTCACCAGTTGATGACATTTCAACCCCCGTTACAGGATCTGAACCTTTTAATCTTGTAAAAGAGAATTGAGAAGCTTTAACTCCTACGTAATCGAGATCAAAAGATGATTTATCAATTCTTGGAACTTTTTCTCCAAGCATTAATCTTGTTGCAATTTCTATAAAATTTATCTTTAAAGTTTTAGATACAAATGGAAAACTTCTTGATGCACGAAGATTACACTCAATAACTTTTACTTCGTTATCCTTTGCAATAAACTGAATATTAAATGGTCCGGTAATTTCTAATTCTTTTGCAATTTCACGCGTAATCATTTTTACTTTACGCATCGTTTCTAAATAAGTACGTTGTGGAGGAAGCACAATAGTTGCATCACCGGAATGAACTCCGGCATTTTCAACATGCTCTGCAATTGCGTAACAGAAAAGCTCGCCTTCAGATGCAACCGCATCAACTTCAATTTCACGTGCATCAGTAATAAACTTACTTATAACTACAGGATGCTCAGTATTAAGATCAGTAGCTTTTTTAAGATACATCTCAAGCTCATCTTTTGTAAGAACTATGCTCATTGCTGCACCGCTAAGAACATAACTTGGTCTTATCAAAACAGGATAACCAACGCTCTCCGCAAAAACTTTTGCATCTGCAAGAGTGGTTACTTCATTCCATTCGGGTTGATCAACACCAATTCTATCCAGAATTTGTGAAAATTTATGCCGGCTTTCAGCGTTATCAATTTGCTCTGGAGAAGTCCCAATTATTTTTAGTCCGGCATTGTGAAGTTTCATCGAAAGATTATTCGGAACTTGTCCGCCCATCGAAACTATTATTCCTTGCGGATTTTCTTTATCATAAATATCAAGTACACGTTCAAAAGTTAACTGTTCAAAGTAAAGTTTGTCACAAATGTCATAATCAGTACTCACAGTTTCAGGATTGCAGTTTATCATAATTGATTTGTAACCAGATTTGTTTACCTGGTTTACAGCATTAACACAGCACCAATCAAACTCAACTGATGAACCGATACGATAAGCACCGCTTCCAAGCACAACAATCTGATCTTTTTCACCAAGTGAGATATCATCTTCCACTCCGTGATAAGTTAAATATAGGTAATTTGTTTGGGCAGGAAACTCTGCAGCCATTGTGTCAATTTGTTTTACAACAGGAATTACATTTAATGATTTGCGATACTCACGAACTTCAAGTTCTTTTGTGTTTGTCTGTTTACCGATTTGATAATCCGAAAATCCATTCTGTTTCAAGTGCCGCATTAATTCAGTATCAACATCTTTTAATTTTTTATTTGAGATATGATTTTCAAGATCAACAATATTCTTCATCTTATACAAAAACCATTTTGTAATTTTTGTAAGATCATGAATCTTATCAACAGAGTAACCTTGTTTAAGCGCAACAGCTATAGCAAAAATTCTTTTATCGGTTGGCTCTGATAATTCTTTATCAAGATTAATAAATCTCATTTCGTTGCCAACAAAACCCTGCATTCCAACATCAAGCATGCGAATTGCTTTTTGCAAAACTTCTTCAAAACTTCTTCCAAGCGACATTACTTCGCCAACTGATTTCATTTCTGAACCAAGTTGTGTGCTTACCTGCTGGAATTTTTGTAAATCCCAACGAGGGAACTTTAAAGCAACATAATCAAGTGCAGGTTCAAAGTTTGCGGATGTTTCCTGCGTGATAATATTTACAACTTCATTAAGCGCATAACCCAAAGCAAGTTTTGTTGCAATGAATGCAAGTGGATAGCCAGTGGCTTTTGATGCAAGTGCAGAGCTTCGACTTAATCTCGCATTAACTTCAATAATTCTGTAATCTTCAGATTTCGGATCAAGTGCATATTGAATATTACACTCGCCAATAATTCCGAGATGACGAATAAGTTTTATTCCAATTGAGCGAAGTTTAAAATTTTCTCTGGCGGATAGAGTTTGAACAGGAGCAATTACAACGCTGTCGCCAGTATGTATTCCCATCGGATCAATATTTTCCATTGAGCAGATTGTAATACAATTATCATAATTATCGCGAACAATTTCGTATTCAACTTCCTTCCAGCCGTAAAGCGATTCTTCAATTAAAATTTGTTTAGTAAAAGAAAATGCTCGTTTTGCTTTTTCAACCAACTCTTCTTTGTTGTTTACAATTCCCGAACCCAATCCACCAAGTGCATAAGCAATACGAACCATCACAGGAAAATTAATTTCTTCAGCAGCTTTAACAGCTTCATCTACGCTTTTTGCTGTTTTACTTCTTGCAATCTTTAATCCAACTTCTGCAACACGATCTCCAAATAATAATCTATCTTCAGTATCTTTAATTGTATCAACAGGAGTTCCAAGAACTTTAATGTTATACTTTTCTAAAATTCCTTTATCGTATAAATCAACTCCAACATTAAGTGCCGTTTGTCCACCAAACTGAAGCAGAATTGAATCAGGCTGTTCTTTAAGAATTATCTTTTCAACAAACTCAGTTTTTATTGGAACGAAATAAACTTTATCTGCAAAATTTTCTGATGTCTGAATCGTAGCAATATTTGGGTTAACTAGTACAGTTGTAATTCCATCTTCTTTAAGTGCTTTTATAGCTTGCGACCCGGAGTAATCAAACTCACCGGCTTGCCCGATTTGCAAAGCACCGCTACCAAGAATTAAAACTTTTTTTGGTTTACCTTTTTTAATCATATTTTTTTTGTTTTTGCTCGTGTCTGCGACTGGGGAACTAACCGCAGAGCGAGGCGAGAGAAATTATTTTAAAGCTCTAACAAACATATCAAAAATAAATTCGCTGTCGTCTGGTCCGGGAGAAGCTTCCGGATGAAACTGTGAAGCAAAAAATGGTTTTGAAATATGAATGATACCTTCATTTGTTCCGTCATTATCGTTTACAAACCATTCACGCCAATCTTGTGCTAAAGTTTTTGCATCAACAGCATAGCCATGATTTTGTGATGTAATATAACAGCGCTTTGTTCCAAGTTCATTACAAGGCTGATTGTGGCCGCGATGACCATATTTTAATTTATAAGTATCGGCTCCTGCCGCAAGCGCAAGTATTTGTGAACCAAGACAAATTCCAAGAATTGGTTTATTTGATTGCATCGCAATCTTAGCGTGCTCAATAGTTTTTATATTTAGTTTAGGATCACCGGGACCGTTTGATATTACAATTCCGTTTGCATCTATCTTTGTAAAATCATAATCATAAGGAACACGGATAACTGTAATATCTCTACCAAGAAAAGCACGAATTATATTATTCTTTGTTCCGCAATCCACTAGAATTATTTTTTGTTTACCAGCTTTGTACTCAACAACATCTTTAACACTTACTTCGCCAACAAGATTTGTTTTGTTAGGATCTTGAAAGTCGATTTTAGATTTTTCATCAACAACAATTTTCCCAAGCATTGTTCCTTTATCTCGGAGCTTTCTTGTTAGCATTCTGGTATCAATTCCATAAATTCCCGGAATTTTTTCTTCAATCATCCAATCAGATAAAGAACGCTCTGCACTCCAATGTGAATACTCAAATGAATAATCAGTGACAATCAAAGCACGGCAATGAATGTTATCTGATTCAAAATTCTTATATAATCCATCTTCCATTTCTTTAGATGGAATTCCATAATTACCGATAAGCGGATAAGTGCAAACTAAAATTTGTCCGCGGTAAGATGGATCGGTCATTGTTTCAGGATAACCAACCATTCCGGTATTAAAAACAACTTCACCGTTGGTATTTCCTTCAAATCCAAAACTGTAACCGGCAAATTCAGTTCCGTCTTCAAGGATTAGTTTAGCTTTTAATTTTTGTTTATTCATAATGTAGTTAATCAATTTCTTAAATATATTTTATTAATTCTCTGCGTTCTTTTAACTCATCCCCAACCCCTTCTCTTGCAAAGAGAAGGGGCTTAATACAGTTTTAAAAATCCCTCTCTTTTAAGAGAGGGATTTAGGGTGAGTTAGTTGGTTCTCCAATTCTACAATTGAGTTTTTAATTTTATCAATTACTTTAGAAATTGAGTTTTCAATCTCTTCATTTTGAATTCGCAAAACATATAGTCCCATCAAATTCATAATTTTGTCTCGTTCAGCATCTTTTAATTTTTCGTATTGATGTATTTGACCATCAATTTCAATAACAAACTTAAATTCGTGACAATAAAAATCACAGATATAAAAAGATTCTTTACCCAGCAGATCATAAAAAATTGGATGCTGTCTTAAAAATTTTTTACCCAACAAATTTCTATTCCTAACAAATTCCCAAATTAGGCTTTCTGAATTTGTTTGATTAGCTCGTAAATTTCTACAAAACTGTTTAGCAATTAATGATAATTCTTTTTTATGATTTAGACTCATTTAATATCATTTATATTGTATGAATTTGAAAGCAAAAGTAAGGATATTTCACTCACTTTCGGATAAAAAAATAGCCACTCCCAAAGTGGCTTAAACTTCAAATTATACTAATATTTTTAAATAGTTTTTGAGCAATGGCGTTCTTATTTTTGTTTGCAAATATATGATAATCTATTATAAATCCGATAGCCCTTTAAACAATTTTCACAATCGTTTTCATTATTTATAGCTTTAGTGTTAAAGCATCAAATAAACGGACTTTTAGTTAACTATGAAAATTAAAATCAATATAATTTCAATAATCTTAATTTTTTTATTTCTCTTAAATCCTATTCAATCACAGACCCAAATTGACTCATTAAAAGGATTGATTAGTAAATCTGAAGGAAAACAAAAATTAAAACTATTAATTGAAGCTGGATATTTTCTTTCTTCAGAAAATCCAACTGAGGCAATTAATTATCTTAATGAAGCAATTACACTAGCCGATAAAATAAATAGCCGCTGGAGCAAAGCTGATGCTATTTTTAATAAAGGAGTTGCACTTTGGCATCTTGGAGATATCAATCAATCTGATAAGCTTTATGAAGAAGCTATTAAGATTTATGAAGAGTTTAACGATTCTCTTAGTCTAATTAAAGTTTTCAATTCTCAGGCAATTAATCATCAAATGAAAGGGAATGTTGATCTTGCATTTGAAACATTTCTTCGTTCGCTTGATTATGCAAAAAAGATAGGTGATAATGTTACAATACTTAATACCTTATTGAATATTGGTGTTATGTATGATAATAACGGTGATTATGAAAACTGCTTAAAATACTATCTGGAAGGTTTGAAATACGCAGAGAATAGTGACAAAGCAACATTAGCTCTTCTTCAAAGTTATATAGCTGAAGTATATCTTAGTCAGAAAAATATTGAGAAAGCAGAGAAATATTTAGAACAAGCTATTCAAAACTCCCGTTCCGTAAATGATTCAAAGAGCCTTATTTGGGCTTATTCTATCCTAGGTAACATTCAGCTAGATAAAAATAATTATCAGGCGGCTGAAAAATATTTTACGGAATCATTACAGCTTGCAAGAAAAACTGAGTATAAGTTAGAGATCATTCATGCATTATCAGATCTTGGGAAGTATTATAACCGGACAAATAATATTTCAGAGTCTGAAAAGTCTCTTACTGAAGCGTTCAATTTAGCAAAGGAATTAAATTCCCTGACAGATCTGAGTATTATTTACAAGGAGTTTTCAGATCTGTATTCAAAAAATCAAAATTTTAAGAAGGCATTTGAGTATCATCAAAAATATAAGGAAACAAGTGATAGTCTTTTTACTTTGTCGAACAGCGCAAAAATTGCTGAACTTCAAACAAAGCATGAACTTAAGCAAAAAGAACGGGAAACGGAGTTATTAGTTCACGAAAATGAATTGCAGAAAAAGATTATCAATTCACAAAAGATAATAGCCCTGGTAATTTCACTATTAGCTATAGTATTTATCATTTTTATTTGGATGCTTTTAAGGAATAGAAATAAAATTCTTAAAGCAAAAAATCTTTTACAATTTAAAAATGATGAAATAGAAAATAACAGAATAGAAATAAGTGAAAAAAACGAAGTGCTCGCGGGGCTCAATGCAACAAAAGATAAATTTTTTTCAATTATTGCACACGATTTAAGAAATCCAATAGCCGCTTTTGTTAATATATCTGAGTTACTTGAATTAGATTATGATAGAATAAGCGATAAAGATAAGAGAGAAATAATTGGCCAGATGAATTCTTCATCAAAGAATTTGATTAGGTTATTGGAAAATCTTCTTACCTGGGCAAGATTATCCAACAATAAAATTGATGTATATCCGGAAAATCTTTTAATGAAAGATGTTTTGGAATCTTCAATTCATCCTTACTTACAATCAGCACAAAACAAGAAAATAAAGATAACAATCAATGTCCCGGAAGAATTATCTGTAGAGACCGATAGATTTGTTATCCAGACAATTATTGGCAATTTAATTAATAATGCAATCAAATTTTCTAATCAGCACAGCGAGATAAATGTAAGCTTAATAAATGAAAATGCTTTACATAAATTAATTATAAAAGATAACGGAATTGGAATAGAGGAATCGCAGCTTAGAAATATATTTTTACTTGGTAAAATTTCTACAGGCAGAGGTACGATGGGTGAAGGCGGCACCGGTTTAGGTTTAGTTTTGGTAAAAGAATTGGTTGAATTGCTTAATTGGCATATTGAAGCGAAAAGTAAAGTGAATGCTGGAAGTGAGTTTGTAATTACGATTCCTGCACAGAATAAATTTTGAACTAATAAATGTTAATTTGTTTAATTTGAATTTGATAATGTTATTTCAGATTTTTGCATGTAAATCATAACAATAGAACAATATTATTTATTTGACTAACAAAACACCAAATCGATCAGAAAAAATTCTAATTAGTTTCACACAATTATTTTATAATTACAATTAATAATTAATCCCCACTTTTATGACAGCAAAAAAAAATCCTACTAATACGAAAAAAATTCCTAAAACATTTGTGCTGGATACAAATGTTATTTTACATGATGCAGATTCAATAAAGATGTTTCAGGAAAATGATGTTGTTATACCGTTAACAGTTATTGAGGAACTTGATCATTTTAAACGAGGCAGCCAGGTTATAAATCTTAATGCCCGTGAGTTTGCAAGAACACTTGATTCAATGACAGGTTCAGCATTATTCAATGGCGGAATATCGATGGGCAAGGGAAGAGGCAAACTAAGGATAGCAATTTTAAAAGGATTAGCACCAGCAATTCGTGATGTATTTAAAGATGATACACCGGATCATCGTGTGCTTAGCGTTGCTTATGATTGGCAGGAAAAATTAAGGAATAAATCTCAAGTAATACTTGTTACCAAAGATGTTAATCTCAGGATGAAAGCTAAAGCACTTGGTATTCTAGCCGAAGACTACACAACTGACAGAGTAAAAAGTATTGAAGAGCTTTACAGCGGAAAAGGTATTGTTGAGGACGTTGATGATGAATTGTTAGTTAAACTTTTTCAACCGCCTTACCAGGTTCCGGCTAAACCATTCTTAAAGAAATTGAACGGTGAAGCTTTTTCAAATAAGTATTACATATTAAGAAATGCAAATCGTTCAGTACTTGCTCATCTGGATCAGAATAAAGAATTTATAATTAAGGTTGATAAAACAAATGTTTATGGAATAAATCCTAGAAATGCAGAGCAAACATTTGCAGTTGATGCTTTAATTAATCCTGATATAAGGCTTGTTTCAATGACTGGAAAAGCAGGCACAGGAAAAACATTACTTGCTCTGGCAAGTGCTTTACACGTTAAAAAAAATTACAGACAAATATTTATTGCTCGTCCAATAGTTCCTCTAAGCAATAAAGATATTGGTTATCTCCCTGGAGATGTTGAAAGCAAACTTGCACCTTATATGCAGCCCTTGTGGGATAATTTAAAAGTTATTCAGGATCAGTTTCCTGAAAATGATAGACAACACCAGGCAATTGATATAATGATTAAGGATCAGAAGCTTGTAATTGAACCTCTATCATACATTCGCGGAAGAAGTTTACAAAGAATATTCTTTATTGTGGATGAAGCACAAAATCTTACTCCGCACGAAATTAAAACTATTATCACTCGTGCCGGTGAAGGTGCAAAAGTTGTTTTCACAGGTGATATTTATCAGATTGATCATCCTTATCTTGATGGGGAATCTAATGGGCTCTCTTATCTTATAGACAGATTTAAAGGGCAAAAACTTTACGCACACATTAATTTGGAAAAAGGCGAGCGTTCAGAGTTAGCTGAATTAGCAAGTAATTTATTATAAATCAAAAAAGGAATATAAATGAAGCTTATTAAGTCTTTAATAGTTGGAATCATTTTCTCAATGTTTCTATCCGGCTGTTTACAAGTAAACACAACTGTAAATCTTAACAAAGATGGATCGGGAACGATTGAAGAAGTATTTGTTATGAAGACCGAAGTTATAAATATGATGAAAGAATTTGCAATGGCTTTTGATTCAACAAAATCAGAAGGATTTGAAATTTTTAATGAAACTGAATTGAGGGAAAAGGCTGCAAAATTTGGGGATGGAGTTACATATGTTTCTGGAGAACTAGTAAAAAAGGATAATTATGAAGGATATAAAGTAATTTATTCTTTTAAGGATATTAATAAATTAAAACTTAATCCAAGTCCTGAAGATAAAGTTCCAATGGGCAATGATCTTGGTGAAGTTGAAGAAGAAAGCATTGATGATTTATTAAAATTTAATTTTAAAAAAGGGAATCCATCAACTTTAGTTATTGATTTTCCTAAGCCTGAAATGGAAGATAAACAGGAGACCGAGGAAACATCTGAATTTGAAGACTCTACTTTTAACGAACAAGCTGAACAGAAGATGATAGAAATGTTTGATGGAATGAAAATGGCGCTATACTTTAACTTTAAGGATGGTATTAGTGAAACTGATGCCTCTTTTGTTAATGGTTCTGAAGTAACACTTATGGAAGTTGATTTTTCTGAAATAATCAAAAACAAAGAAGTATTTAAAAACTTTCAGAATGCGAAACCAGAAACAATGGAAGAATTCAAAAAAGTTGTTGGCGATATAAAAGGAATTAAAATTGAATTTAAAGAACAAGTAACTATAAAATTTTAATACAGTAAATAACAAAATATAAACAAGGAGACACAGTGAATAAATTATTAATCTTTTTATTTCTTTTCGCTACAGTTGCATCTTTCTCTCAGACTGATAAGTACGGAAAAGAAATTTCTTTAAAGGAAAAAACCTCTATCTCAAAAATTCTTGATAAACCCGAAGACTATGTTGGTAAAACAGTTTTAGTTGAGGGCGAAATTCTTGAAGTATGTGCAATGGCCGGATGCTGGATGGAATTGAAAAGTGATGCCGAAAATCAGAAAGTTAAAATAAAAGTTAAAGATGGTGATATTGTTTTCCCGGTTGAAGCAAAAGGTAAATCAGCACTGGTTGAAGGTACTGTTTATAAAATTGAATTAACGAAAGAGGAAGCCATTGAATATTACGAACACGTTGCAGCTGAGCAAGGAACTGAGTTTGATTCAGCAACCGTAACCGGACCAATAACTTTGTACCAGATTAAAGGTATTGGAGCAGAAATAAAATAATATTTTAGCTTTCTTGAATTAATAGGGCTCTAGTGAGCCCTTTTTTATTGCATATTTGTTGCGCAATAAAAAATCATTTTATCGTTTAACTATACTTGAGTAAATTTGATTAAACAATAAACATTTATGCAAACATTTACATATTCTTTTTTCTGGAAATTTATTTACCGGTATTTCAATTTAGTGGTGACTCCGCTATTGCTGATTTATGCGTTCTCATTAGTAACACTAATCGATAAAAATTTAGTAATTATAATCCCATTATTGTTGTCACTCTTTATAATTTATTATCTAAATAAATCATACATAAATTTCTATAAACTTGTTCCATATAAGATTGAAATTGACGATGAGAAAATTATCTGCTCAAACTTTCTTTTCAGAGATAAAACAGTAACAATTCTTATAAAGGATATTGAATCAATTTCGGGTGGGATATTTGAAGGAAAGTACCGCGGATTGATGAAGGTGTGTGATGGTAAAAATAAGTTATGTATAGGATTTTTTGATAGACTCAAGAATTCTGGTAAACTTGTTACACTTATCCTTAGTAAGGTGGATAAGAAAATTTATGATAAGACAATTGAGCAAATTCAATCTAGTAAAATTAGACCGGAAACAAAAAATAAATGAAAGTTGCAGTTTTACTTTCCGGTGGAGTTGATAGTTCTGTTGCGCTTCGATTGCTTAAAGATGAAGGATTCGATGTTACAGCTTTTTATTTAAAAATATGGCTGCAAGATGAATTCTCATTTCTTGGTGATTGCCCATGGGAAGAAGATCTTGAGTTTGCCCGAGCTGTCTGTAAGCAAGCTGATGTTCCATTAGAAATTATCAATATGCAGAATGAGTACTGGGATTCTGTTGTGTCTTACACAATTTCTGAAATTAAGGAAGGCAGAACGCCAAATCCTGATATGTTCTGTAACCGATTAATAAAGTTCGGACAGTTTATAAACAAGATCGATGATTCATTTGATAAAGTTGCATCCGGTCATTATGCTAAAATTGAAAACATTAACAAAAAGTTTATTCTAAAAACATCTCCCGATCCAATAAAGGACCAGACATACTTTCTTGCATATCTTACACAGCATCAATTAAGCCGGGCTCTTTTTCCAATCGGAACTTATAAGAAAAAACAGATAAGGGAACTTGCACATAATTACAATTTGCCAAATATGGTTAGAAAGGATAGTCAGGGAATCTGCTTTCTTGGTAAGATCAAGTTTTCTGATTTTATAAAACATCATCTTGGAGAATTAGAAGGTGAAATCATTGATATCGATACGAACAAAGTTATGGGCAAGCATAAAGGATTTTATTTCTATACAATCGGTCAGCGATCGGGCCTGAGATTGGGTGGTGGTCCGTGGTATGTTATAAGTAAAGATGTTGAAAAAAATATTGTGTATATCTCTAAAGAAAACATTACAAATCGTGCAAGAAAAGAATTTACCGTTGGCAAGTTTAACTGGATAGCTGAAGAAAAACCGCAGGATGGAAATTATCTTGTAAAGATTCGCCACGGGGAACATTTTTATAATTGTTCGTTAACTTTTAATGAAGACTCTGCAACGGTTATCTCTGAAAAAGAAGACAGGGGAATTGCTCCGGGCCAATTTGCAGTTTTTTATAAAGATGATGTTTGTCTTGGTGGAAGCGTTATTATAGAGTAAAAAGGGTAGATCGTTTTTTATTTAAGCTGTTGTTGATTGAGAAAAAAGGTTTTGTTTAAGATTAGCAGTATCTAAATATTTTTCTTTTGTTATTTTTATCAGATTTTTACAATCCATACATATATACGCATATCTAACGCCTATAACGGAATCCAGTTTTGCAACCCATAATTCTGAAATAGTTTTATTACAGGCTGGGCATATGGCTTTTATTTCTATTTGTTCAATTTCTTTGGTCATCAATGCGCTCGGTACTTATTAAGACGCTTTAAAGGATTAAAAAGTTACTACATAATAGGATTTTTATTGCTCAAAAATATAGAAACCTTTTTGGTTAATATATGATTTATTTTTAAGAAGGAAAGCCATAATATTTTCAACAGGAATAATTTTAGCTATTCCGTACCGAATTGCTGTGTGCTTTCTTACATACAAATTTCCATCATATGGAACTACTGGATTATATGTTGATTTTGTTTTAAGATTCTCTGGATAAATTAGGCTTTCTTCTTCTTCCGGAACCCACTGCACCATTCCTATTAACTCAAAATTTGGTACTCCATCACGAATTGCAAGCACAAGCCCGCCGCTAAATCCAGGATTGATTACTGCGTCCACAAGAAAAGAACCTGCATCATCTCTACGCGGACTGCTGACAATAGCTTTTGTAATGATTTTGAAATTAATTGGATATCCAACAAGATAAACAAAAGTACCCCATTCAACTTCTTTAGCTTTTCCAAGAGGATAGTTGAATGACGGGAAGAAAATTCCTTTTTGAGCTCCGTATTTTCTGCCTATCAATGCAATATCTGCATTATTATCTATTGCCAGAACTTCAACCTGACTGCCCTCTGGAAATCCTGCGACATATATTACTTGTTTTTCTTTTATAGAAACCGATTCAATGTAATTAGTTGCAAAACCTAAATCATCATATTTGTATGCAATGATTGTATCCGGAAAAGTAATTGTGTGCGCGCAGGTTAATAAAGCAACATTTCCGTTTTCAGAATAAACAGTTACAGCAGTTCCTGAGGATGAGTTATCAGCAAGAGCAACTTTGGAAGCGATATCACTCACTCTTTTATTTTTAATATCGCTAAGGGTAAAATTTCCTTTTTCATCAAACACGTAAATTTTATAAAATGCTGTTGTGTTAACCCTTTGTATTGTTTCACTTATTTTATTTAATTCATCAGAAGTAGATTTGTATGGAAATTCGCTATCATATTTTCCATCTTGTAAGGTTGGATAAACTTTTTCATAAGTAGTAAATGAACAGCTGTTAAAAATAAAAATGGATATCAGTAAACAGATAATTGAAATTAAATTTCTTTTTTCCATTAGTGATATCCTCTAAATATTTTATGTTAAAAATTTATTTATTCAACGTGTTTAGTTTTAAAACCCTTCTGCATCCACCCGCGAGCAAAAAACAATCCAATACTGCTAACCATTGCAATACAACCATAAATAAGCCACATCGTTTCAGTGTTCATTTGTGCTGGCGGAACACCTTCAGGTGCATAGTGCATCAGAAACCATCCTGAATATAAACTTGTTACTACTTTAGTTAAAAACCATGGAAATTGCCCAATTCCCATATAGATTCCAGTCATTCCTTTTGGTGCAATTTCTGCAACCCATTGTAAAAATCTTGGCTGCCACATTGCTTCGCCAATTGTCATCAATGTTAAGTATGCAAAAACAGTGTAGATGCTTGGACCAAGAGCGAGGATAAATGTTGGAAATGCCATAACGAATGTTCCATAAATCATCATCTTATAAGTATCCCGCTTTACAGTTAAGGCTGCAACCATTGGTGTGAGAATAAATATTAATAAAGGATTAAAGTTTGTGAAAAACTCAAAGTTGTCTGAGACTACGCCTGTAAAGGCTCTTTTATAATAAACAGGAAGTGTTAACCAATTGTGTGCAAAAAGCGTTTGAACAGGAATTAGAATGAAGATGAAAAACATAAATCTTAAATCCCGAATTGGAAAATTTCTAAGATAGAACATTATTTTTTCTTTAGCTGACTTTTCGTCTTCAGCTTTTTTATCAGCCTCAATCTGCTCTTTAGTTTCGGTGCTAACCTCTTCAACTGTTTTTTGAATTGTTTTTTTAGAAAGTATGATAGCAACTACAGCGATTCCCAGAACGGTTAATCCAACATATACCCACATTACGGCTAACATACCTTCCTGATCACTTGCATAAGCTTGTCTTATCGGTGGTGCAATTATTCCGGGTAGAAATCCTCCAAGATTCATAATTGCATATAACATTGCATAACCCATAGCAGATGTTTTTTCAGTTGTAAATTGTTTAACAGCGGCATAACAAGCAGGTTGATAAATTCCATAGCCCAAAATTATGCCCATCAATCCAAGCATTGCAATAAGATGTGCAGAAGACCATAAACCTGTGTTTGAAGTAATTGTAGGACCAAGTGTTAAAAATATTCTTCCGATCAGCATAAAGATTAAAGCGTAGATAAGTGATTTTCTTACTCCAATCCAATCTACGGTTGCTCCAAGAAAAAGCATTGCAAGTGTTATACCCGCAGTTTGAAATCCCACCATTTGTCCGGCACTAATATCATCTAGCTTCACAATATCCGTAAAATAAAGAACCAGGTAGCCAACGATGCCGAAGTAAGTAATTCCTTCAAGCAGGTAAGAAAGATTAATACCCCACAAAGCACGTGAAGAATGAAATAAATCTATAAATGGCTGTGTTAATTCCTTTGTGATACTTTTAAATGTGTTTTGTTCGGAATTTGATTCAGGCGCTGATTTTTCAGACATAATTTTTCCTGCAAATGAAGTGGATTGATAATTATTTTAGATAAGGTAAAGAAATTGTAAAAGTTGAGCCCTTATCTTTTTCGCTTTTTACTTTTATAGTGCCGTTGTTTTTTTCTACTAATTCCTTACATAACAATAAACCAAAGCCGGTGCCTTTTTCATTCTTGGTGCCTTCTGTGGTAAACTGCTTTTCAATTTTAAATAATCTTTCCTGATCTTCTGAGGAAATACCAACACCGCTATCAGTAACAAAAATCTCAGCACCGTTTTCATTTTTAACACATCCGACGGTTATTGTTCCGCCATCTCGGGTAAACTTAATTGCATTAGAGATGAGGTTTCTTATTGCAGCTTCAATCATGTTCTGATCCGCTAAAATATTTACTTCACAATCTTGCCCTTTAATCAGTTTAAGATTTTTAGCGTCAAGTGAATCGGAATAGATACTTACTACATGATTTAATAAACCGCCTAGTGAAAATTCTGATTTTTCAAATGAAAAATTACCAGTCTGTAATCTGGACCATTCTAAAAGATTAGTAAGCAAATTAAAAAGGTTAGTTGCTGTGCGATGTAATGATTTAGCAGACTCTTTAATTTCATCTTCAGTTAAGTCTTCAATATTATTTGCAAGTAATTCAGAAAATCCCAGCAAAGAGTTAAAGGGGTTTCTTAAATCGTGAGAAATAATAGAGAAGAATTTATCTTTTGAGGAATTACTTTTTTGAAGATCTTCAGAATATTTTTTTAATTTTTCTTCAGCTAATTTTCGTTCAGTTATATCTGTAAGTGTTCCAACAATTTTAGATTTGCCACGTGCATCTGTAACCAATGAACCGCTAGAAATAGCCCAGGCAAGTTTCCCATCTTTTTTTATTACTCTGTGCTCAAGTGAGTAAGATCTAATTTTACCTTGTAATAAGCTTGATAACAATTCCTTCTTTTTATTGAAATCTTCAATAGGTAAAAGAGCTCCCCATCCATTATCTTTTACTTCTTGAGTAGTATAACCAAAAACCTCAGCTAAAGTTTCTTCACTATCAATTTCAAATGTAGCAGGATCAATCTCATAAACACCTGCTTTTGCAGCTTTGATAACCATCTCATACTTTTTATGTGCTTCAACAATTTCCTGCTGAAGTTTATGATTGGTTAATCCGATTTCTATTGTTCGAACAAGATTATCAATCTCTATAGGCATAGAAAAGTAAGCAATGGGATTTGTTATTTTGGCTTTATTATAAGCTTCTTTGTTATCACTGGATGAAAGGTAGATAACCGGAACATTTGTCTTCTTTCTAAGTTCCGTTATTGCTTTGATGCCTGCGAACTCGTAATCAAGGCTTGCACTTATAACTATAAGATCAGGATTAGATTCTGAGGCTAGTGAAGTAACAGAACTAAAAACAGGATTGGACACAACAACAGAAAATCCTGAATTAACAAGTATCTCTCCAAGATTTTTTGTAACACTATGTTCTTGTACGCAGAGCAGAATTTTTTCTTGGTTCATACAAACTCATAATTATTATGGATACTGGTGGATGTAGCTGCAAACAATAAAAGTACAAATCAAACTACACGGTAAAGTTATAAAGGATATACTATTAAAACATAAAATATTATTAAATCATTTTTCTTTGTTTTAAACCCTGTAAGCCTTGTAAACCGCCGGTATGTATAGCAACAATAGTGCTTTCAGGCGGAAAAAAGTTACTTCTTATCAAATCATAAAGGCCAAAAAACATTTTGCCCGTATAAATTGGTTCTATCTGGATGTTGTGCTGCTCGTAAAATCCTGCACAAAAATTATTCAGTTCAGCATTAGTTTTAGCATATCCGCCAAAGTGATAATCCAGATTTATTTGAAAGTTGTTAAGATTTTCTTTGTGATAATAAGAAAGCAGTGTGCGGATATTTTGATAAAGGAATGAACCGCCCCTAAGGACAGAAAATCCCAAGGCAAAGTGTTTTGAATCCAATCCTAAAATTAAACCAGCAAGAGTACCGCCTGTACCGCAAGCAGAACAGACAAAGTTAAAATCGGTTGTAATGCCTGAAATAATTTCTGCACATCCTTTTATTGCCAGATGATTTGAGCCGCCTTCAGGAATTAAATAAAAATCACCAAATTTTTCTTTTAGTGTTTGAATTAAACCTTCATCATACTTGCTTCTATAAGATTTTCTATCGATGTACTCGATTATCATTCCGTTTTCTTGTGCAGAACTTAATGTGGGATTTAGAGGCAAATGTTCTTCACCGCGAATAACCCCGATTGTTTTTAACCCATACTTTTTGCCAGCAGCAGCGGTTGCATGAATATGATTTGAATAAGCTCCGCCAAAAGTAAGAAGAGCATTAAGGCCAAGTTTTTCAGCTTCAATAAGATTGTATTTTAGTTTGTAAAATTTATTGCCGGAAATAAATTCATCTGTAAGATCTTCCCGCTTGATAAAAAATTTAATCTGTTTCTGTTCGAATAACGGATTAAAGATTTCTGTAAGTGGGGTTATGGGGCTTTCAATTATCATAATGTTGCTTTTAAGTGCTAATCCAAAATTAGAGAAAGAACTGCTTAAAGTTTAAAAACTAAGTATCTTTAAAACAAAAAACCCGTCCCGATAACATCGGGACGGGTAAGGGCAAACTCCTTAAAAGTTCTATGATCTACTTATCTGTTTTGGAGGGTTGTGCACTATCTTTCTAATTGTATCAAATTGGAGATAAGGATATTCTGCCCTTAGAGTGTCAATCGCATCGCCTGTTCTAACTTTTTGTGAGCGTAATGTTTTAAATCTTCTTCGAATAATATAATCTCTTACTGAGCGGTCATTAATTAAACCGCGGCTGTTAAGTAATTCCCAAATCTCATCGCTTATAAGATCAGCTAATGGATTAGAAATGGTTCTTGGATATATGATGTTTTCCATAACATCCTCCTCTATATTGGTTAGTAAAGATTTTACTCGGTCACTTTTTTCTTTCATCGTCTCATTAATTCTTCTTAAAAAACTTAGAGTCAAATTCTGGGATAAAAGTGCAAAATTATTGATGGGCGCGCAACAGCATATATATGCGGTTTTTTAGTTAAAGGGATAAAAGAATGTTTGATTATAACACAATTATGCAGTGTTGCTAATTATTGCTAAATAATTTTTTTTCTTATTGCTTTTGCAACTGCTTCGGATTGTGAGTGAACGTGGAGTTTTTTGTAGATATTTCTTATGTGATGGCGGACTGTATCAACACTTATAAATAATGTTTCTGCAATTTCCTGGTAGTTAGATCCATCTGATAAAAGATTTAGTACGCTTATTTCTCTATCACTTAGATCATAATTCTGAGTTTGATGTGTAATACTTTTGCCTTCTTTAAAAGCCGTTATTACCTGACGTGCAATTCTGGAACTCATAGGTGAACCGCCGTCATTAGCATCTTTTATTGCTTCAAGTAATCTTGCCGGCGGAGTTTTCTTTACCAGATAACCGCAAGCGCCGGCACAAAGTGCATCAAAAACAAATTCACTTTCTTCATAAACTGTTAACATCAGAATGCTTAGATCCGGATTTTTTAACACAGCGGATTTTGCTCCTTCAATTCCATTCATACCAGGTAATCCAATATCCATAAGCACAACATTTATTGGCAGTGAACTGATTTTGGGTAAAAAAGATTCTACATCACCAAAAGCCCCAATGCATTTATAGCCGTCTGTTCCATTAATTAATTGGGCAAGACCTTCTCTAATTGTATTGTTATCTTCAACTATAGCTACATTAATCATTTTTTAAATAATACTTTTAGTTTACTAGTTGTACCGGATTTGCCAATAAATCTGATTGAAGTACCAGCATTAGCAGATGATTTAATCTTAATTCTTCCTTTTATCTGAGCCGCCCTGTTTTCCATGTTCTTTAATCCATTACCTTTTGATATTAAAGATTCATCAAATCCGTTTCCATCATCACTTAAAGAAATCTCTAAAACATCGTTTCTTAAATTTGATTCAAGTGTAATCTGCTTACAGCTGCTATGTTTGATTGAATTATTTACAGCTTCCTTAAAAATTAAATAAAGATTTTGTTTTACATCCATCGGTAGTTTTACATCTTTAAGTTTTTCAAGATTTTTAGTTTTAAAAGAAATTCCCATAGAATTAAGTAAATCACTATAATTATCTTTTAAGCGAAGTATCAAATCATGTAAAGAATCGCGGCTTGGATTTACTACCCAAACTATATCACTCATATTATCAACAAGCTGTCGTGAGATATCGCTGATTTTGTTTAGCTCACCGCCGGATATTTTTTGTTCTGAATTATTATTTCTTGATGCAACTTCACTTAAAATAGAAATTTCAGTTAAACCCGAACCTATATTGTCATGCAAATCGGCCGCAAGTTTAGATTTTAATTTTTCAATTGCAAGCAAGTTTTTTGTCCGCATTGATCCTAGATAGTATATAATTGCAGCGAGTAAAATTACCATCAGACTAATAAACCACCATGTTTCCCAGAAAGGATAAAGAATTTGAATTTTGATTGATGCAAAACTCTCGCTCCAAACGCCATCACTATTAGAACCACGAACTTTAAAAATATAAGTGCCGGGCCTTAAATCGGTGTAGGTTGCAGTTCGTGATGAAGATTCGGTTAGCTGCCATTCATCTTGCAGCCCTTCCAATATGTAAGAATATTGATTGTCCTGCGGATCCGAAAAATCTAAGGATGAAAATTCAAATGAGATGAAATTTTGCTTGTAATCAAGAACTAATTCTTCTTGCTCGCCTTTAACATGTTCGTTAAGTACTTTAACGGATGTTACAACTACAGGAGGAATGTAAGTATTAGATTTAATTTTATTCGGATCAAAATAGTTGAATCCATTTATACCGCCAAAATATAAATTACCATCGACATCCTTAAAATAAGCACCTCCGCTGTATTCTAAACTCTGAAGTCCGTCTTGAATATCATAACGGTTGATTTCTTTTGTTCCAAGATTCAGTTTGAATATTCCGTTGTCTGAACTTATCCAGAGGTTCTTTGAATTATCCTCTAATATTCCATAAACAACACCGCTGGTTAATCCTTCTCTAAAAGAATATCGTTTAAACTTTCCTGAATTTCTATCAAAACTTGTCAGACTTCCGCCATATGAACCAAGCCACAGCAATCCATCGGAATCTTCTATGAATGCTCATAAGATTTTCGATGTTGAAATTATCATCCTCTCCGGAGTTGATGGGATAACGTTTAAACTTCTCAGTTTTCGGATCGAATGAATTTAGTCCGCCGCCGTAAGTTCCAATCCAAAAAACTCCATCCCGTGATTTATATAGTTTATAGATTCTATTATCACTAACAGATTGCTGATTATTTTTATTAGAATTAAATCGTTTAAACTTTAATTGCTGATTGAACGGATTGCCCGATATAACTACTTTATTTAATCCTCCGCCAAAAGTTGCTATCCAGTAAACACTGTCTGATTCGAACAAAATATCCTGAACCTGATTCGCACCAATACTTCTGTCATCAGCAGGAGAATATTTATAAATCTTAGCTTGTTTACTTTTTTGTTGATAATATTTAACCCGCCATCATAAGTGCCGATCCATAAATTACCATAGCTGTCTTCTTTTATTACTCTGATGTGATTTGCACTTATTGAATTACTGCTTTGTGTTTTGGTAATACTTGAAAAATTATTTGATTGAAGATCAATTCTATTTATTCCGCCTTTATAAGTTCCAATCCAAAGAATGTTTTCTTTGTCTTTATAAATTGCCCAAACAACATTATCATTAAGTGAAGTCTGGTTTCGGGATTCATGTTTTATGAGATTGAACTTTGCATTATTTGGTTGAATTTTGGTAACTCCCGCGCCAAGATGCGAGCCTGCCCAAATTATACCTGAACGATCTGTGCATAGAGAAAGAACATCATTATCGCCCAAAGAATTTTCATTAAGCGGATTATTAAAAAAATGCAAAGATTCATTTTTCTTTTTATTGTACCTTATCAATCCACCGCCAAATGTACCAACCCACAAATTCTTATTCTTATCTTCCGTAAGAGCTATAACAGTGTTTCTGGTTTGTTCGTTTACTGAAAGGGGACAGCGTTCACTTTCAATTTTTGCAATTCCAAATGGAAGCTTGCTTTGATCAGACTGGATAAAAATCAAACCACCATAGTAAGATCCAATCCAGATGTTGTTATCTGAATCTTCAAAGATCTTTAATAGTTTATTATCAGATAATGAATATTCATTAAATCCTTGTAATAGATTTTCAAAAGTAAAAACATCTTTTTTATTTATCGTGGATTTTGTAATCCTCGTTAATCCGCCGCCGAATGTTGCAACCCATAATCTTCCTTCATCATCAAAATGCAAATCCATTATTCTGTTGGTCTTTAATCCATTTTTATTTTTGCCGTCTGAGTAGAAGTGATTTATTGTTTTAAAGTTTTTGTTAATCTGTACAATTCCTTTGCCCCAGGTGCCGATCCATAAATTACCATCTTTATCTTCTTTAATAGAAGTAATTGTAGTGCTTTGATTTCTTGAAAAGGAAAGAGGGTAATCAAAAAAATCGTCTGCCTGATCGGGAATTGATTTAATTAATGAAGAAATATTTTTATAAGTAAACGTTTCTGTTTTTCTGTTAAAACGATTTATGTTGCCATAAATAGTTCCAATCCAAAGTGAACCATCCTTACTTTCAAAAAGCGAGTTGGTTCCGTCATCAGAAAGTGAAGTTGAATCTTTTGGATCATTAAAGTAAACAAGAAATTTATAGCCATCATACCTGTTCAATCCGCTGCGTGTGGCAAACCACATATAACCTTTACTATCCTGCAAGGAAGCAAAAATTGTGCTTTGGGATAATCCGTCTTCAATTTTTATTTGCTTAACAACATAATCCTGAGCCAATGTTTTAATTGAAATTAAACATATAACTGTGAAGATTATTAGCACTGAAAAATTTGAGTATCTACTTTTTATTAAGGTTTTCATCATTTTGGTAAGTCTTTAACCATATATAGGATAATTTTTGCAAAGATTCTATATCGCCAAAATATTTCTGTGTACAATATGTGATCTGGATATTTGACTAAAAACGTGTTATGACATACATTGTAATTAAAAAAATAGACAAAAAGAGGTAACAATGAAAAAGATAATTTATAGATCTGAAGACAGGGGAAAGGCAAACTACGGCTGGCTTGATACAAAATACAGTTTCAGCTTTGCAAATTATTATAATCCTAAGATGATGAACTTTGGAATGCTGCGTGTTCTTAATGATGATACTGTTGTGCCGGCAATGGGATTTGGAACTCATCCGCACGATAATATGGAAATTATTACTTTGGTTTTAGAAGGTGCACTTGAACATAAAGACAGTATGGGCACAGGTTCTGTTATTTATAAAGATGAAGTTCAGGTTATGTCTGCCGGATCAGGAATTACACATTCTGAGTTTAATCCATCTGATAAAGATGCGGTAAAACTTTTTCAGATCTGGATTTTTCCAAAAGAAAAAAATATAAAACCAAGGTATGATCAAAAATCATTTCCTATTTCTGATAGAAAGAATAAACTTATTCCCGCAGTTTCCGGATTAAACAAAGAAGGCTCATTATATATTCATCAGGATGCAGAAATTTATCTTGGGAAATTTTGAGAAAGGTAAAAAAGTAAATTATCAGATAAGCAATCCTGCAAATGGAGCTTACATTTTGGTTGTAGATGGAAGTTTAAAAGTTGGTGATGAAGAATTATTTAAGCGTGATGCAATTGGAATTTCTGAAGTAAATAATTTTGAAATAGAAATGATTGAAGATTCAAACTTTTTAATTATTGATGTTCCGATGGGTTGATGATTTTGAATGTAAGTAACGGACGATTCTGTGGCTTCATTCTGTCACGGTGCGACATCCGATTTATTGGAACAGACTGTGACAGACAAGAAATGCTATTCCTCCTTTAGTTTACCATGATATATTAAATTTAAATTAGTAGGTGCCTTATAAACTAGAAAAACGATCTTTTTCTTTCAAAGAGCGCCACACTTGGTAAGTATGTCCTAGGTTTAGAGTAATTAACTAAATATTCAATATCTGTTCCATTATAGTGAGCTATTCCATCTGTCATACGTAAAAGATGTTTTTCCTGTTTGTACCCCAGAATAATTATCAAAACTTGCATTGTCTAAATTTAAAAATGTCCTATATTCATTATTTACTCTAGCTGTTAGTTTTTTGCCTATTAGCAAAGTAAACCTCATCCTCTATCAGAGTAATATCTCCTGTGTTTTCATAATCCCAAACGCCACTGTATATTTTTTTATAATTAGGATAAGTATATTCATAAAGTATTGTGCTATCTGGATGAGTCCAACCTCCAATTTTAATTGCTTGAAAATAGATTTTATTATTTATTTTATTTTCAAATAAGTGTTCGACAATTCCTTTAATGTCACCAGTATTAAAAATTGACCAATTATTATTCTGATAATGAGCAATCACGCTATTGTTAGCGAGACCATTAGTATCAGGGTATGCACCAAAGGCAAAAAAATCGTTTTGCGATTTGCCCCAAATATTGTCAAATACAATATCATTACGTCCATCTTTAGTTAATTCAGCAATTTTATTCCAGCCATTTCCATCAAATTTCCATATTCCACCACCCCCAGTTCCTACGAAAATGCTATTGGGCGCAAATCCAAAAATCGAACTTGGTACATTCATACCAGAAACTCCGTAAGATGTCCAGCTAATTCCATTAAAATGTGAAATCGATTTATCCCAATCACCGGGACTTATCGCCCAAACATCAGTTGGAGCTGCCCCAAATTCTAGTAAGAGGGGCAAATGGATAGTTGAGAGTATCCACTGTCCAGGCATAATCGCGTCTTCCGGGTTTAAGTTCATCAACAGGTTCGGTGTTATCACAGTTGTTAAGCAAAAGTAGCGCGGTACTAACAAAAATAAAACAATTAAAACTTCATAAGCCATTCTTTTTATTATTGCTAACGTAAGACTCTTCACTAATATTAAAAAATCCAAAACCATAGCCTTTTTTTATTTCATATAAAAATAAAAGTATAACGGGAAGATGCTGAATGTAAATGAAGTACTCCCAGTATCTGTTTACTTGGTACAAAGGTAATAGAGCAGGGTAAATCAAAAAAGATAGTTTTGGGCGAAAAACTAAAAGCGGAAAAATCCAGGTGTAGTACCACGGAAATTGTGTTGGACTTATTAAAAACATAATTGCTAAAATTAAAGCGGCTCTTTCCAGAAAATCATTATTACTTCTTATCGCTTTTCTTGAATAATAAATAACAACTAAAAGCATAATTGCAGAAACAATCCAGCGTGCTAAACAATGTGTGCAGGAATTTCCATCACTTAAAAGTGAATCAAATATTTTTATTATTGAGTTTAGCAAATCAAATAAAGCAGCATTGTTTATCCAGTTTCCGGCGTACTTTGCAAATCCGGAACTTTGATATGAACCGGCAAGAACAACAGGAATAAAGATTAATAAATTTAATACGCCAAATAAAATTGTACTTTTCAACACTTCCTTTTTATCACTCCACATAAATCTTATATAAAGCGGAAAAAGAATTACTGGATAGACTCTTATTCCAACTGCAATTGCAAGAAAGAATATTGAACCCAGATAATTTTTCTTTAACAATAAATAAATGGAAATAACCATAAAGAGAATTACGAATAAATCCATATGTGCAGCGTTAAAAAACTCGTGAATAACTATTGGATTAAGCCAGTAAATTCCCGCAAAGACTAAAGGCAGTTTTAGTTCTTTCAAAACTTTCAAGAGAAAGAAAAGTAAAACTATATCGCCAATCAGCAGAAGTATTTTCCAGACGAATAAATTCCATGGAGAAATAAAATATGATAACGCAAACAATCCCTGTGAGATTGATGGATAAAGTGATTTGAGTTTTGGATTATTAACATTCTTTAATATTTCACCGGATTTTTCTCCAAGTAAAATCAATTCATTTGGAACGCTGCTGTTTTTATCTAACACTTCTTTGGGGCTGTATTTATATGGATTAAATCCATTTGCTGTTACTGCACCATCCCAATGATATCTATAAAAATCATCTTCAATGGCTGGAGTTGTTGGGATTAAAAGAAATCTTACTGCAAACCCGATAAATATTATCCAGCCAATCCAGGTTGATGTTGATGGCAAATCTTTTACTGAAAGAACTGCAAATAAAAATAATACACCAATAAAAATTCTTTCACCGACGTATGGGACTCTTAAATCTTTTCCGGGATTTGATATTGAGGCAAGTGAAGCAGAATTAATTAATAAATAAACGGCATAAATTATTAAACCACTGCCTAGAATGATAAAATATAATTTTGCGCGAGATTCTGGTTTGCTTAAGCTAATCACTTAATAGTTTAATAATTATGATGTGAAAAATTAACCGAAGTATAATGATATATCAAACAATATTTGTTTTTGATATTTCAAAAATATAATTCATCTCGCCCCAGATTTTTTGTTCATAACATTTCGTAAAAATAAAAAGTGATTGCTCGCCGATCTTTTTTATTATTTCAATATCACAATCTTCAGAAAGCACCATAATAATTTTAGAATCATTATTTACATAATTGCCTATTTGATTAAATAATTTTTTGAAATACTGAAAATCGTTACCGCAAAACCATGCAAACTCTTCATCGTTATTCGGATTTTTAGGAAAGTATGGCGGATTGATTATTATATAATCAAATTCTTTAGTTTCAATTCTATCAAACAAATCTGATTCTATAACTTTAATAATAACAGAATTTAGTTTTGAGTTTTGATTAATATTTTCAACCGCTATAGGATTGATATCACTTGCAGTAACATTTGCTTTTAGTTTTGCACAGTAAACAGAAATTAAACCTGAACCCGCCCCAAGCTCCAAAACATTTTTATCATTCAAATCATACTTTGAAATATATTCAATTAAGAGTTTTGTACTGAAGAATAATCCGGGATGAAAAACTCCGGGCATAACCCTAACATTAATTCCTTTGTAAGAATAACTTCTTTCCTTGGATGAATAGATATTATAAGCGGATTTTAAAACAGGAAAAAGCATTTTTTTTAGTGTTGATCATAAAAGCCGGCCCCCGGGGGGGGCCCCCCCGGGGGGGCCCCCCCCCCCGGGAAACCCCAACCCCCAAAAAAAAGACTTCCCCCGGGCCCGGGGGAATGAGATAATTTATTCATTCAGAATAAAATCCTTCTATTTCAGGCTGGCGATAGTGAAGCCAGAATTTTTGCAGTGCTTTTAATTCGTAAGGAAGATGATATAGATTTGTTTTATAACGAAAAGTTGAAATTAGTCTCATTGCCTTCTTTTGAAAAGCCGTTAACTTAAAATCAGAAGCAGTCGGATAGTATGCATTCAGCACTGTTTCAAAATTTTTTAATCTTATCAACCATAAAAGGTTTTAACCAGGGTGTAAGAGGATTTTTTCGTAAATCAAAACTCTCCCAATCGGAGTTTAACCAATCTTCTAACTTCTGTGGAAATTTAAACCCAGCCGCAGAAACTTTTTCATATAATTCAGAACCTTCGGTTGGAACAGGAGAGTAAACATAAATTATAATTTCTGTATCAGGATTAATTTCTTTTATCTCTTTGATGAACTTTATGTCTTCATCAATTTGTTTAGAAACTATTTCATCATTTTTAGCTGGTAAACCCAGAACAAAAGAATATTCAGGTATAATACCAAACTTCTTTAATCGTGCAGCAAATCTTTTAATTTGCTCACCAGTTTGCGTTCCGCCTTTATCCATCTGCTTAAGAATTTCATCGTTGCCGGTTTCTGCACCAAAGAATATCATTTTACACCCGGCTTCTTTCATTAATGCTAATGATTCATCTTTGTACTTATCAATCGTATCAATTCTTCCTTCACCCCACCAGGTTATGTTTTGGTTTTTGACAAGATTTGAAAATTCAACTACTCTTTTTTCTGATACGAAAAAGTTATTGTCGTGAAATTCAACCGCATCAATCCCGTATTTACTTTTTAAGTGCATCAAATCATTAAAAACATTTACTGCAGATTTACCTTTCCATCGTGCTTCATAAATTGGAACTACTGCACAGAACGAACAAGTAAAAGGGCATCCAACGCTCGAATGATAAGCCGCGGTTTTATTCCCAAGAAAAGTTTTACCAAGATATTTTTCTATCGGATAAAATGTATTTAAATAATCATATGGAAGCGGAGGTAAAGAATCCTGATCAAACAAATCTGATTTTTTTGTTTTGATTATCTCATTATTCTTTTTGTAGATAAGATTTTCAATTATTGAATAATCAGATTTCGTTTCTAGTGCGTCAATCAATTCTGGAAAAGCTTTATCTCCAGGACCATTGATAATATAATCTACAAAGCCAGAATCCATTGCCGATTTATATTGATTAGATGCAAAATAACCACCCCAAATAATTTTTACGTCAGGAAATTGCTCGCGAACTTTTTTAGAAAACGGAATTGCCTGTTTTAGTTGTTGTCCGGGCATTACTGTAGACGCAAAATACTTAAACTCATTTGTTTTTAAGTATGATTCAATTTTATTCCAAGGATCCTTTTCAAGATTACCATCTACAAAAACATATTCATATTTTCCATGAATAGAAGCACCAACCTGCAGAATTGAATTTGGTATTCTGTGTTTGGAATTTGCACTACGGGGATTAAATAAAATTATTTTATTCATATTAACATTAACTTTAAAATGCGCTACAGCATCTTGAGCAAGCCGGCAAAAGTCCTCCGGCATTCATTAAATCTTTCCTAAACTCCGAAACAACTTTGGAGTTCCAGATCTCTTTTAGCGAATTATTGTAAATATTGCCAATATCTAAATTATAACATCTTCCATGGGCTGGAATAACAGAACCATCGGATTTGATCATAATATTTCGATAAACATCATTGCAAATTCTGCCAACCAACTTTTCTGGATGATTATAGAAAACATCCAAATCAACTTCACTTTTAATTTCAGGTGAGAATGTTAATTCAAACGGATAATTTATTTTTTTTATTTCTCTTATTTCATCAAGCAAAATTTTAAGATTCATTCTGCTGATTTGAATTTGCTCAGTATTAGAAATGGTTGCGGGATATTTGTCTCCATAAATTTTATTATGATTTGATACAATAAAATCAGGAGTAAAATTTGTGTGCATAAATCCGAGCTGTTTTAGAGGTAACTTCTTAAAGTAATCGGCAAATTCTTTTAAATGCCCAATATTCCATTCAGTAATAACACAAAAGATAGAAATATTTGGTCGGGGTGAATGTTTTAATAATTCATCAATTCCTTCAACCGCTTTTTGAAAAGAACTTTTATGCCCACGAATTTGATTATGAATTTCTTCAGGTCCATCAAGCGAAATAAAAATATCATTCAAACCTGATTTGCAAATATCTTTTGCTTTTTGTTTTAATGTTAAAGCATTTGTAGTAATTGAAGTATAGAGATTATTTGCTTTTGCGTATTGCAAGGATTCAATCAAGTTTGGATAAATTAAAGGCTCTGTAAAAGCATAACCTATTTTTGTTTTAGGAAAATACTTTGCGGTTTGATCAAATAATATTTTAATTAACTCGATAGGCATATTTATTGGTGATGTGCCCATAAGGTTTTGATAGAAATTACTTGCAGTATATTCAATGCCAACATCACACATTTTGCAATGCAAATTGCAGATGTTGTTTACACCAAGTACAATCCATTCTGGCCCGTAAAAAAGTTTTTGCGGATATAATCTTTTGTTGATGGATTTAAAATGGTTTACTATCATTAGAATTATCTTGTAACTAACAACCAGGGGAAAGGTGAATCCTGATCAAATATAAATTTCGAAAGCTTATTTTTTAATGAGTCCGGATTATATAAATAACTATATCGTAGATATCGAAAATCTTCTAAGGTGTGGTGAAAATATTTTCCAGCCATTTCAGGAAAACCAAGCGATGTATAATATTTAAGAGTTCGTTTTTTGCCTGCATAGGCTCATTCTTATCGTAAAAAGGTGTATCGATAATATGAATCTCACCATATGTCTTTGAAATAAAAAATAGTTCTTTCATTAATGCAGAAATATTTTGAAAATATTGTAGCGCTGAATTGATAATCACTATATCAAATGTATTTGCCGGAAATGTTGTTGCAAAAATGTCTGCATAAATAAATTTTAAATTATCACTATCAAATACCTTAGCTGCCTGTTCAAGTTCAGTTAAATTAACATCAACACAGAAATAATTATGCTCAAATTCTTTTACAAGTTGTCCTGTTAGCCAGCCATTACCACAGCCCAAATCCAGAATATTTAGTTTCGATTTTTTATGTGATAAATATTCTTTAAATCTTAAAAAAGATTTTGATCTTAAGGCCCATTCATTTTTATGTGGATTTATCTTTGAAGCATAAGGCAGAAGTTTTATCTCATCATCACTATAAATTCTATTTTCTTTTTTCCTTACTTGCAGATATAATTTTTCAAAGGCATCATCAACTTCTGAAATTCTAACAACTCCATTTACTGTTTTTAAATCTCTAAACTCTTCAATAATCATTTTTAATTCCCTGCAATCCTGTAATAAAGCATACCAAGCTTTGCCGCCAGAGATTTTGTTTTATAAACCAAAGTACTCTTGGATAAATATTTATTATTTAAGATCATTTTATTATAGTTAACTTCATTAGTTACTCTTCTAACTGCAAAATCATAATACTTTCGATTGTATGTCCTTTTAAATTCTCTATCGCGATCGGAATTACTATCCCAGTTGAAATTGTTTGTTTGCACTGCCTCAACTTCAGCAAACAGTTCAGTTCCCTTAATCGGATAAGCTACCGTTATTGTAAAATACTCCGGATTTGATTCTTTAAGATGTCTTATTGTTTCCTCGATATCATCTTCAGTTTCGCCGGGATAGCCAAGCATTATAAAGGTGCCCGCTTGTATTCCATTATTTTGTGTAAGCTTAATCATCTGTCTAACTTGATCAACATCAACTCGTCTATCCATCAGATCGATAACTTTTTGTGAGCCGCTTTCTGCACCAATCCAAACTCTAAAACAACCTGCATCTTTTAAGAGTTTTATAACCTCTTCATTCATCCTATCTGCGCGAGTAATACACTCAAATTTTATTTTTAGATTTCTTTGCTTCAATGTTTCATTAAATTCATTTAACCATTTATGAGAAATTGTAAACACATCATCAACAAACCATAAAGTATCTGGATTGTATTCTTTTTGTATAAGCTCAAGTTCATCACAAACATTTTCCGGCGATCTCCTTCTGTAACTTAGTCCATATACTGCGCGACTGCACCATTTACAAGTATAAGGACATCCACGCATTGTGCTGATTGAAATAGCATTTTCTCCGTGTCTTTCTTTCCACGCATTCAGATAAAGCTGCAAATTTATTTTATCTCTGCCTGGAAAGGGGAGCGAATCAACTTCTTTAAGCTTTTCTCTTTCTGTTGTAAAAACTATTTCGTTGTTTTGATTTTTAAATCCAAGTCCTGGAATATTTTTAATATCATCAATTCGTTTTTCATTTAGTGCAATCATTAATTCCAGTGATGTTTCTTCACCTTCACCGATTACAAGATAGTCTGCCCCAAAATTTAGGAAGTCATTTGCATTATATCTTATTTCAGGTCCGCCCAAAACAATTTTTGCTTGATTAAGGTTTGATTTAATGAATTTAATTATTTCTAAAACATTCAACTTTGTCATTAGATTTACATATATGGCAATCACATCAGGTTTAAACTCTAATAAATAGTCTCGCATCTTTTGCATAGTTGAAAAAGTAGTATCAAACACTTCGTTAGAAAATCCTTTGCGCTCGAGATAGGCAGAAACATATAGTATTCCTAAAGGAGCATACGGTTTCATAATGATCTTTTCTTTTGGATCATCATTTAGAAAATAACCGTGTGTTAATAGGATTTTCATTTTTAATTCTCAAGTCGATTAAATAATGATCTGAAATAGAAGCAGAAAACAAATTATTACCAAAAAAATTTTCAGTACCATTCAATAACTGCAGCGTATTTAGTTTCTTTTCAAAAAAATTATTCAAGTAAGATGGTGGTATTGTCAGCCCAACACCTAAAACTTTATTAATATTAAATTCATTTTTAAAGTATTCCCAAAATCTGTTGGGATTATAGTAGTATGTTTTAACGAAAGCGTTGTCAACATTTACAATCTGCATCATTTTCCTTCTAAAAATTTCTTTGAACTTAAACTTTGAAAGAAAATATAATGACTCGGTCATACAAAAATCCGGCATAACAACAGCAACAAATCGTCCGGTGGAAGTTAGTAAGTTTTTTAACCTTTGAGATAGAACGGTTAACTCATTATCAGGTAAACAATTTAATCCGCCAAAGTTAGAAAATACCAGATCAAATCTATTGGGAAAACTTGCTTTGTTAATTTCATTTATATCTAATTGCTCAACTGTTATTTTATCTGATAGATTAAATTGTTCTACTTTCAAACGGCCAACCTCAACCATCTTTTCAGAAATGTCTGTTGCCCAAACTTTATGTCCTTTTTGTGCAAACCATATAGCATCTTCACCTGTTCCGCAATTTAACTCAAGTATATTTAAGGAATTGTTTGGCAGGATAGAATTTAAATAATTCCAAACGCGTGCCCTTTGTAGTTTACCTATTTCAGTATTTGTAAAAGTGTTATCATAGTTCTGTGCTGCCGAATCAAACAATGCAGAAGTCATCCTGCTTTTTCCAATCTCTTTAGATAAATTGAATCTACTAATGAAGAAGGAATGTAATAGAAAGTTAACAATGCTGCGCGGAGTTTTTTAAAATTCATTGTAAGCGGATTTAGCAAAATATTTTTTATAGATGTCAATCCAACTTTTTTCCTATAAACTTTATGAACATATCGATGTAGTCTTTTATAATAAGCAGGCGGAAACGTGTTTCTGAACATTAGTGCAAGTTCATCAGAATCTGCCCAGTTAGATTTTGTTTTTAACTGATCTTTTACGTTTTCATAAAACTTTGTACCGGGCAGGGGATAGGAAACTGAAATACCAATCTCATCAGGCATTAAATTCAAAACCATTTCAACTGTTTTGTTTATATCCTCTTTCGTTTCACCCGGATAACCGAATTGTAGAAAGAATGCAACACGAATATTATTTTTCTTTAACAATTTAGTTGCTTTATTAATTTCTTCAATAGTTGTTCCTTTGTCCATTGTATCAAGAATCTTTTGTGAACCTGATTCAGCTCCAACCCAAACGGTTTCTGCTCCTGATTGTGCAAGCGCTTCAATTGTATCTTCCTTCAAAAGTAAATCTACACGTGATTGAATTTTATATTTAAATTTTAATCCATTCGCCTTTACTAAATCTCGAAATTCCTGAACCCAGCCAGGCTTTAAACCAAAAAATATCATCACACATCCAAAATGATTAACACCAAAAGATTTTTGTAGAAAAGTAATTTCATCAATAACATTTTTAGGAGAACGCACATTGTAACGATTTCCATAAATCGGTTTTGCACACCAGTTGCATTTGAATGGACAACCACGCGTGGTTGCTATGTTTAGAGAAAAATACTTATTGTGTGTTAACCAGATATCACGATAGTCATCAATGTTTACTAAATCCCAAGCCGGTAACGGAAGTGTATCGAGTTCTTTCAATATCTGTCTTGGAGATGTCTTTATTGTCTTACCATCTTTTCTAAACGCAAGCCCATCAATACTTTCAAAATCATTTTCATTTTTATCAAGCTTGTTGATCAATTCTTTAAGGGTAATTTCTCCTTCGCCAATGATAACAAAATCAACATTGCGGTCTAAGTATTTTTCATAATGATCAGCAGCATCCGAACTTGATTCTATAACTATAATTCCATTTTGTTTTGCAATCTCAGCAATGCGAAAAGCTGCTTCACGCATATTTGTTAAACACATTTTGGTTAGATAATTAAATCCATCATCATAGATAACTAAATAATCAGGCTTATCTTTTTTAATTACCGGGATTATTAATTCGGGTGAATTAATTAGTGCAGTATCAAATAAAGAAACATTGTATCCCTCATTGCGCATAACTGCAGCAGCGTAAATTGTTCCTAGCGGAGGATACGGCTGATGAGTATTCCATTGTTTGTGGTCAAATTGATAAAAGTATGAGTGTGTGAAAAGAATATTTTTCATTTCATTCTAAAGAAATGTTATAATTATTTTCAAAAGTTCTTAGTTTATCATTGAAAGCTTCAAGAACTCGCTTTTGAAAAAATTTAGGATGATGTTTTGATTCACGCTTTGATGTTTTAAATGCAACTCTAAAATCATTTTTATTGTAATTGTGATATTCTTTTGATTTGATTTTTCAAAAAGATTCATTGCAAAATCATCAAGCTTATCACCAAAAGAATTGCTGAGTATTTTTTCAAACGTCTTTTGTATTAAACTATTCTTATTGTTAGAAATTATATTGTTGTCTCTTTTAGGAAAATTGGGATAGAAATCTCTAATCCAGGAATTCTTTTGTAAAGTTCATTTGAAATCAAGATATCATTGTTTCGTAATAAATAGAATTTATTTTTTTTATAGACTAATCCTTTATCACTTAAAATTTCAATCTCATCCAAAACGTCCATATTAGAAACAGAGTTTGTTCCAAGGTTTTGATAAATCTCTTCAGCTGTTAACGGATATTCAAAAATATCATAGTAAGCCAAAGTTTTTATGATACTTTTGCCAAGATTTGAAATAGTTTTGCTCTTATCAGAAACTGAATTCATAAAAAAGTAAAGTTGGTTATTACATATTGAAGTTAATTAATTCGCACTGACTTCTCAAGTAGTGTTTAACTTGATAAAATAGTGACACTGTTAATTGATGCGAAATATTTCTTTCTCTATTTTTTGTTAACTTAAAATTAAAAATGAATAAGCACAAAACACAGAATAATTACGATTGGCTTGTTGGGCTGATACTCGTTTCTCCTATTGTTTTTTCAACAAAACTTTTTAGAGATGGATAATCTCCAAAAGCTCGTCCTATTTATATTAGTAATTCCGGCTTTTTTATATCTCAATAAGATTAAAGTAAATCAGGAAGCAATTTCAGTCAACAGAACTTTGTTTATTTCTCTTTTACTTTTTCCATTTACGTTTTTTACTTCGTTCTTAAATGGTTCATCCGGAATGCTGCTTTTACAGTTAACCTATCTTCTTCCATCAGTATTTATACTAATTTTTACTTTATACACGTTAAATAAAATCGGCGAAGAAAATTTTTTTAAGATTATTTCCTTTTCTGTTGTTATTGTTTCCACACTTTTTAGTTTTATTGGATTATTGCAGGTAATGAGTATAGAGTTGATACCGCTGCCGCAGATTATTATTCCAGGCTCCACAATTGGGCATAGAGGTTTTGCTGCTGAGTATTTGCTTCCAGCAATTCCATTTTTACTGATATTAAAAAACTATATTAAGAAAGATTATACTCCGCTTTTGCTATTTGCTGGTGTAGTTAACTTATCCTTTTATTTTTTACACGCAGCAGATCTGCTCTGGGGCTTTCAATATTAATTTTGATAGTCTTGTCTGTTTATATCATCCTAAAGAAAGACCATAAGGATAAAATTAAAACTCTGGTTCCAATTATTGGGGTTTATATAATTGCATTTTTGCTTTCACTAATCCCGCCGGTAAAAGTGAACGTGCAGACTTTGGTGCTAATGTAACAAGTGTTGTCGATACAGAAAACCGAAGCAATAAAATGCGAATGAATTTTGGGATGCTTCGATACAGATGATTAAAGAAAATCCAATTACTGGTGTTGGATTGCAAAAGTGGAGCTGCATATATCCCAAATATTTTGGAAATGAATTTGTTGACAGCCAGATTTACTTTATTCATTCAATACACTCGCATAATGATTTTCTGGAGTTGTTTGCTGAAAATGGATTTGCGGCACCGTTAGTTTATATAACAATAATCTTGCTAATTATTTATAATCTTTACAAAAAAAGTAAATCGAATGAGAACTATTTTTTTATATTACTTTCTGCATTTGCAACAATTGGATTCTCACTCATAGCATTTCCAATGAGTAAATTGTCATCGTACTTTCTATTCGCTATAGCAGGCGGATTAGCTTTATCATCTATTAATGAAAAGTGGAAGTTATTAAGTTTTCTGCCACACAAATCTCTTATGTTCTCATCGTTCTTTTCGTTTTAGGAATTTTTACCTCATTCACGAGATTAAACTCTGAATTAAGTTACATCAAAGCGTTAGAATATAAAATTGGGGGTGATTATGAAAATATGGTTAAAGAACTCGCAACAGTTAGTAATGTTCTATATCCTTATGATGTTACAAAGCAGCCAGTTGAATATTATACTTCAATGGGATATTATCGGCTAAGAAATTTAGATGAAGCTTTAACTCACTCTTTAAATGCTGAAAGAATTTCGCCATATAATCCCTTAGTTCTACATAATACTGCTGGGATATATCAATCATCAAAAAAATATGATAAAGCAACATCTTATTACCGTAGAATGCAAAAACTATTTCCAAACTACATAGATCCACAAATAAATTTATTGATTATATACTCTGAAACTTTGCCTTTTGAAAAAAGTAAAGAGCTATTTGATGAGTTAATTAAAAAAGATTCACTTAATCCGCGTTTTAAGTCCATTTAAAATAAAATATTCTGATAAGTTTTAATTAGAAAACAGATTTCCTTTCCTTATTTTTAATCATTAAAAATTTTGAAATTTCCATCCTGATATAGAAAGAGAGGAATAATGGAAAAGCTTTTATTACTTGGCGCAGAAGCTATCGCACAAGGCGCAATAGACGGCGGAATGTCCGGCGTTTATGCATATCCCGGCACCCCTTCCACAGAAATAACCGAGTACGTTCAACACAATAAAGTTGCAATTGAAAGAAAACTACACAGCCAATGGTCTGCAAATGAAAAAACAGCAATGGAAGCTGGACTTGGAATGAGTTATGCCGGCAAACGAGCAATGGTTTGTATGAAGCATGTTGGTTTAAATGTTGCTGCCGATGCTTTTATCAACTCAGCAATAACCGGAGTTAATGGCGGATTAATTGTTGCAGTTGCAGATGATCCATCAATGCACTCATCACAAAATGAACAGGATTCTCGTTTCTTTGGCAAGTTTGCAATGATTCCAATTTTTGAACCTGCAAGCCAGCAGGAAGCTTATGATATGACTTACGAAGGCATTTGAACTTTCTGAAAAATTGAAAATCCCGATTATGATGCGCATAACAACACGACTTTCACATTCGCGCGCAGGAATTGAAACTCGTCCATTGAAACAAGAGAATAAATTAAAATATCCAGAAGACCCGATTCAATTTGTTCTTCTCCCATCTAACGCAAGAAAAAGATATAAAGGTTTATTGAGTTTGCAATCACTTATGGAGCAGGAATCTGAAAGATCATCTTTCAATACATATTATCCTGCAAGAAATAAATCACTCGGAATAATTGCGTGTGGAATTGCTTTTAATTATTTAATGGAAAATTATCCTGAAAGAAAATTTCCACATCCAGTTTTACAGCTTGGTCAATATCCGCTTCCTTTTTCTAAGGTTGAAAAGATTGTTAATGAGTGTGAGCAGGTTTTAATTCTTGAAGATGGATATCCGCTTGTTGAAGAAATGTTAAAAGGATATTTAGATAAGAACAGCAAGATTAAGGGGAGATTAGATGGAACAATTCCACGTGATGGTGAATTGAATCCTGATATTGTTGCAAAAGCTTTAGGCAAAGAAGTAAAATTTGGAATGAAAGTTCCTGATATCGTTGCAAATCGTCCGCCGGAACTATGTGCGGGCTGCAGCCACAGAGATATTTATAATGCACTTAACGAAACGATGAAAGAATTCGGCAAGCAAAAAGTTTTTTCTGATATCGGATGCTACACGCTTGGTGCACTTCCTCCGTGGAATTCAATTAATTCCTGTGTGGATATGGGCGCATCAATTACAATGGCTAAAGGTGCTGCCGATGCCGGAGTTCATCCATCAATAGCTGTTATTGGTGATTCAACTTTTACACACAGCGGAATGACAGCCTTGCTTGATTGTGTTTATGAAAATACTCCGGTTACAGTTATTATTTCTGATAACGGAACAACAGGAATGACAGGCGGACAAGCTTCACACGCAACAGGCAGGTTGGAAGAAATTTGTATTGGTCTTGGTGTAAAACCAGAACACGTTAGAGTTTTAACTCCATTACCAAAATACCACGATGAAATGGTAAATGTTCTTCGAGAAGAAATGTTGTATGAAGGAGTTTCAGTTGTTATACCAAGAAGAGAGTGTATTCAGACATTGGGCAGGATTAAGAAGGAAGTAAAAGTTAAGGTGGAAGAGGTTGTAAAATGAAATCTGATATAATTCTCTCAGGTGTAGGCGGACAAGGAATTCTTTCAATTGCTGCGGTTGTTGGAATGGCAGCTTTAGAAAATCATCTTTACTTAAAACAGGCAGAAGTACATGGAATGAGTCAGCGCGGCGGTGCTGTACAATCTCATCTTAGAATCTCTGAAAGAGAAATTGCAGGAGTGATTTGATTCCGGAAGGAAGAGCGGATATAATAATTTCTGTTGAACCTATGGAATCATTACGCTACCTGCCGTGGCTCTCAGAAAGCGGCTGGTTGGTAACAAACACAACTCCGTTTGTTAACATAACAGATTACCCAGATATGAAAGATCTGCTTGCTGAAATTGAAAAACTTCCCCATCACATTGCAATAAATGCTGATGAAATTGCAAGACAGGTTAAATCTCCACGATCATCAAATATGGTAATGCTTGGTGCTGCTTCTCCATTTTTAGATATTCCATATCAATCACTTGAAAATGGAATAAAGAAAAATCTTTGAAAGAAAAGGGGAGAAGATTAAAATAGTTTTTCAACTTAACATAGATGCACTAAGGGGGAGGTGTAATTGGTCTTGCAATTAAGGTTCATAAAAACTTGGGTCCCGGGTTGTTGAAGTCCTCATAAAAAATTATGAAGCAGGCCTTTACGTTGAAAAAGAGAAACCAATGCCATTAATCTATGAGGAAGTAAAACTGGATATTGGTTATCGGTTGGATATTCTTGTTGAAAATAAATTAGTTATTGAAATAAAATCTGTTGAAGTTCTTAACGAAGTACATCTCGCTCAAATATTAACATATTTAAAGCTAAGCAATTCTAAACTCGGCTTGTTAATTAATTCTATGTTAAACTTCTAAAGATGGTATTAAAAGGTTATTCTTTGAGTTCTTTGCGGAAAAACTTTGTGCTCTTTGTGGTTAAATGTCTTTTCCACAAAGAGCACTAAAATTAAACACTAACTCTTAGCCCAGGACTCCACGTCATCAACTTCTTTTGGGATTGGACGACCGAGAACTTTGTATCCGTTTTGTGTTACAAGAATATTATCTTCGATTCTAATTCCACCGAAATCACGATACTCTTCAACCTTATCATAATTAATAAAGTTTTTAAAACTTCTTCTTGGCTTTCCATTGATCGATGAGTTCAGGAATTAAAATAAATCCCAGGTTCGCAGGTAAAAACGAATCCTAGCTTTAGTTCTTTTGCCAATCTTAAGTACGCTAATCCAAATTGATCGCTGCGTTTTGTTTTTTCATCGTAACCAACATACGCTTCTCCAAGATTTTCCATATCGTGTACGTCAAGTCCCATCATATGTCCTAATCCATGTGGAAAGAAAAGTGCGTGTGCCCCGGCTTTTAACAGCAGCATTTAAATCACCTTTCATAATTCCTATTTGCGATAAACCGGCAGCAATAATTTTAGCAGCAGTTAAATGTACATCGGAGTGTTTAACTCCTGGTTTAATCATATTGATCGCATTCTTTTGTGCTGTAAGAACAATCTCATAAATTTTCTCGCTGTCTGAAAGAAAATTTTCCACCAACTTGGGGAGTTGTACGAGTAATATCACTTGCATAATGAAGAAGAGATTCAGCACCAGCATCACAAACAAGAAGATCACCTTCCTTAAAACGTTTCCATGTTAATGATTATGAAGTGTTTGTCCGTTTTAGAAACGATTGCTCCAAACAAAACTCCGCTCCCGAGAGATAAAGCGATTCCTTCAATTACTCCAGCTATGTCACGTTCAATAACACCAAAGGTTTTGCCATACGCATTGCAGTTTGTACAGTTGATAAGCCAATTTCCATAACGCACACTCAATCTCTGCAACTTCTTCTTCCTTTTAACTGAGCGTTGAGCAACAACGGACACAATTAATTTTAGAAAATTTACTTTTAAGTTTATATGGATTCTCATCCTTAGTCTGCAAGTTTAAGTGTTTGATCACCGCGGTAAGTTGGCAAAAGTGAATTTTAATTTGCTTGCTTATTTTGATTTAAGATATTTTTCAGAGTATCTATGGATGCAGTTTGTGCAACACCTATTTGCTCTGCAAGTTGTGCAAGACTTGGCTGTGGACCCATCCATACAATATCTTCAACACTAAACTCATGACTAAACAGAATTTCTTTGTTTTCATCAACGTCAATAATTCCAACCATATTTGGTAAATCGAGTCCAAAGTAGTAAAGAAACGAGCTATCTTGTCTGAAAGTATAAGTATTGCCGGGATAGTTCATTCAGATTAATCGTTACCTAGAAATAATATAACTCCTGTTTTGGAATTTTTTCTTTAACTCAGTTCTGCGATCCACATAAACTTGTTTATCAAACATAAATGCTCCTTAAAAGAATTAGAATTATTAATCTGGCGTAAAATTATGGAATAAATGAATGGATTTCCATAAGAGAAAAAAAATGGTATGCGGATTATTCTTATTTGTTATTATAAGCTTTGATTGAAAATATCATAACAAATTCAGGAAATCAGTGAGCTGTTTTAAATTTTATCTTTTTTATTAGTATACTCTTTTTCTTTTTCTGAACGAAAATACAGTCCACCAATAATGAAGGGTACGCTTAATAATTTGACCCATGTCTAAGATCATTCCTTTTCAAAAGCTGATTGTTCAATTTTTAGAAACTCTACAAAAAATCTAAATCCGAAAATTAAACCAGAAGAATCCAAAAATAAATCCTTGCTTAGATTTTCTCTCAGTCTTGTAATAGACAAATATAGGATTATAAACGATATAAGATAAAATAGACTCATATAGTAGAGGCAGGATGTCTTGGCACATCATCAACTCTCGCAAGATAAATGCCCATGGAACATGAGTAGCAGTTCCCAAAATTTCTGAGTTGAATAAGTTTCCCTAACCGAATAAGAACTGCAACAAGTGCAGCAACAGTTACCACACGATCAAGAATCCATAACACTGTTTTATCTTTTTGCTTTTTGGAAAGAAGATAAATTGATAATGGAATATATATAGCTGCGCCGTGACTAGCGAGTCCGCCTTCCCGGACTTTAATCATCTCAAACGGATTTGATAAATAGTATACGGGATCATAAAACAAAAAATGTCCAAAACGGGCACCAATTACTGTTCCCAGTATCACATAAATAGAAAGTTGTTCAAGATCAGCTTGAGGTTTTTTTTTCTAATTTATAAATTCATGAAGTATCATATAACCAAAGACAAAACCCAAAGCGAAAAGTAAACCGTACCAGCGTAATGAAATGGGCCGATTTTACTGTTCAGGACTAACATTCAGAATATTGATGAGATAATCATTTAATTTGATAATTGTTTTATAGTTAATATTAAATATATAACCTGATGTGTTAAGTAGTGCAAAGGATAAAGAATAACTACAGACTAGGAGGTCTTTCACGACGTCTTTAAGGAGAAATCTTCAACTTAATCTTTATGCTAAAATTTAGTTTCTATGAAATGCAGATTTCTCCAGTCGAGGACTCTTTCAGAAATGACGATCAAAAAATAACAAGGTTATTAATAGGGATTCGGGGTCAAGCCCGGGAATGACAACTTCTTCTATTCTTTCTTTTTTTCTAAATTCTCTTTCTTCCCTTTATTCACAATAGCGTTTTATCAAGCTCTACATTCTTCATAAGTAAAGGAGCTGGATCACGATCCTTTGAAGCTTAACATTTTCTTTCCGGCTTTTAATATGGTCCCCCATCTGCCGTTAAGATTTGAAAAGTCGGATCCTCATCAAAAACTTTTATAAACTTTTCTGCATCTGCAACACGCTTTGCTTCAATAACAATAATTGCATCTTCTCAGAAGCTATGTGAGGATCGTATTCTTTCTTAAGCGAATAAAATTTTCCCATCATGTCTTAAGTATGGTCCAAATCTTCCAATAGCAGCAACAACTTCTTTGTCTTCAAAAGTTCCAGCAACTCGCGGAAGTTTAAATAATTCTAAGGCTTCATCAAGAGTTAACAATTTCCATTTTCTGATCTCGTCTAATTCCAGCATACTCTGGCTTAGCTTCGGATCGTTTGGATCAGTTAACTGTGCAACAGGCCCAAAGCGTGCCATGCTGCGTACTGAAACCGTTTTTGTTTTTGGATCGACACCAAGAATTCGTTCACCTGAAGCGCGTTCACTTGTTTCAGTGGTATGTTCAACTTTTCGTGAAATGGAAAATAAAATTCTTTGAGCATTTTACTGTAGCTCAAATTTCCTAATGCAATCTCAATCAAGTCCATCTTCAACAAGAGCCGTGAATTGGTAATCCATTATCTGAGGAAAATGCTGATTAAGAAAATCCGTTACAATCATAGCAATATCAGCAGGGAACAGTTTGCCTTTATCTGCGCCCGTAATTTCAGTTTTTGTTTCTTCATTGATTTCTTTTTTCTTATTTAAACTTAAAACTCTAAACTCACGCTCAGTTCCCATTCCTGCTCTTTATGAACATATCCGCGTTTCTGAATCGTGCTGATAGTTGGAGCATAAGTAGATGGTCTTCCAATTCCGAGTTCTTCGAGTTTCTTAACAAGACTTGCTTCGGTAAATCTTGCAGATGCGCGCGTATATGTTTCGGTTGCAACAATTTGTTTCATATCAAGGTTCTGTCCAACTTTTAATGGAGGGAGAATCGCATCATCACAATTCTCTGCATTCTCATCATCAGTATCTTCCTAAATAAACTTTTAAAAATCCATCAAACTTAATTACTTCACCTTTTGCGAAGAACATCTTTGTTACCGGTGATTTTTATTTTAGCTGAAGTGCGTTCAATTTCGGCATCACTCATTTGAGATGCAATTGCACGTTCCAATCAACTCATACAAAGCTTGTTCGTCTTTTGGTCCATCAACATTTGGTTTATTAAAATCAGTGGGACGAGTAGCTTCGTTGCTTCCTGAGCGGCTTTAGATTTTGTTTTAAAACTGTCTTCTTTCAAAATATTGTTTGCCAAAACCATTTTTAATTACTTGTTCTGCAGCGTCATGCAAAATCTGAAAGATTAACAGAATCGGTACGCATTATAAGTTATCTTGCCAGATTCATAAAGCCGTTGTGCAAGAAGCATTGTGCGGGAAACCGAATATCGTAATTTTCTTGCTGCTTCCTGCTGCAAAGTTGAAGTATAAAAGGGCGGCGGTGAACGTTTAACAGGTTTTCTGTTTCCGTAACATATCAACAATAAAATCAGAATTAGAACAACTTTCTTTAAATTCTTCAACTCTTTTCATCCTCCAAGATATCTTGCAAGTTCTGGTTTAAGATTTGTTTTATTTCCATTATCATCGGTTACAGTAAAGTTTGAAAAAACAACTTTAAATCGGGATTCAGGAACAAATGCATCAATTTCACGTTCACGTTCAACAATCAATCTAACCGCAACAGATTGAACTCTTCCGGCGGAAAGTTTTGATTTATCTTCCGCCATAAAATTCGGAAATTTCAAATCCTACCAAACGATCTAAAATCTTCTTGCCTGTTAAGCACCAACAAGATGGTAATCTATTTTTCTTGGATTTTATAGCATTAAGAATTGCCGTCTTGGTAATTTCATCAAAAACGATTCGTTTGATTTTTTTATCTTCAAGTTCTAAAAGGCTCTTTGAGATGCCAGGAGATGGCCTCTCCTTCACGGTCCTCGTCAGTTGCAAGCCAAACTGTTTCAGCTTTTTTAGAAAGTTTTTTTTTAATTAACAACTTTCTTCTTCTCTTCAGAAATTTATAAAGCGGTTTGAAATCATTTTCAATCTCAACTCCTTTATTTTTCTTTTCGAGGTCGCGAATGTGTCCGTAACTAGAAGTAACTAAAAATCTTTGCCTAAATAACCTTCAAATTGTCTTTGTTTTGCAGGTGATTCAACTATAACTAAGTTTTGCCATTTTATCTTCTTTAATTTGAGAAAAAACGCTTGCAACAAAACCGATAAAAAAAACAAAAAATTCAAAAAATTATTTGGTGAGCAATATCATTTAATTGATAATTAGTTTCGTTTTTATGATTAAAAAATTGACAATATTGATTGAGTAAATCACAATTATTGTTGAAATAGTCATAAAAAAAATATTTAGACATAAATAAAATTTTTAACAGTGCCATTTATTCTGCTTATTAAGATTTATCAATTGTTAATATCTCCATTATTTCCATCATCTTGTAGATATTCTCCAACTTGCTCACATTATACACTTGATGCGTTGAAAAAGTATGGATTGTTAAAAGGAAGCTGGCTGGGAATTAAAAGAATTTCTCGTTGTCATCCATGAGGTGGCAGCGGATATGATCCGGTTCCATAAAATAATTTTAAAACCGTATCTCAAACCGCGCGAGTCAGTCTGAGTAAGAACACATTTAGAGCAGAAAACTAAGAATAAATTCTACGCCACGATTCTAAATCAAAAAATCATCAACAAAAAAATATCCTTTGGAAAAAAGAATCTTAAACTTCTTTGAAATGGATTTTAAAGTTTGCAATGATTGTTTTTTGTCTCAACAGTGCTTCTAGTTTTGCAATGAAATGGATAAATCCTGTGACAAGTTCAATAATGATTCAGAGACAAATCTCTGGTTTGTTTAAGGAGAATTTGATTAATAAAATATCATTGGGTGGATTATGATGATGTTTCTAAGTTTATGCCGATTGCGATTGTATGCTGCGGAAGATCAGAATTTTCCTAAACACTTTGGTTTTGATTTTAAAAAAGATTGAAAAGGCATTAAAGGAAAATAAACGAGGAAGGCGGGTAAGAGGAGCCAACGATCACTCAGCAAGTTGCAAAACCTTTTTTTGTGGGAAGGAAAAGTTTTGTTCGTAAAGGAATCGAAGCATACTTTACATGATTAATCGAACTGCTCTGGGATAAACAACGAATTCTGGAAGTACACATGAACATTGCAGAAATGGGTGATAAAATTTTTGGTGTTGGAACCGCAAGTGTTGCATATTTTAAAAACCCGAAGCGGGTTTGAATATCAGACAAGCAGCATTGTTGGCTGCAATTTTACCAAATCCAAAAAAATATTCTGCTGTAAAACCAAGTGGTTATGTAAGAGAAGACAAAACTGGATAGTAAGGCAAATAAATTCTCTTGGAGGAGCAGATTATTTAAAAGGTATTTAAACAATCTTCTTTAATTGGATAGAAAACTCTGCTCTGAAAATTTTGTATAGGTATTTAATTGTTCTGCTTTTCTAAAGAGTAGAACAACTTCAAGATCAGAGCCGTTTCACTGTGTATTTCTAGTTTTACATCATAAAAATCTGCAATCCTTTGTGTGATGGCTAAACCTAATCCATTTCCTTGCTGTTCATAATAACTTCTGTTGTGCTGTATAAAAGGAGATGAGTTTTTTATTTCTTCCTCAGACATTCCACGGCCATAATTTTTTATAACAAGTATATAACTGAATTTGTCATCTTTTTTGAATATATTTCAATCGGTTTATTAGGGTAAGAAAATTTTATTGCATTATCAATTATTTCATTAAAGATAACTTTAAAAGCTATTCCAAATCTTAACCTGACACTCTTTTACATTAATATTAAAGTATGGTTTGTCTCTGTAGATTTTATTTGTCAGCAATTAAAATCTCAAAAAGTAGTTTATCAATATGTGTTAATCCAGATGACAGGCTTGAATAATTTTTTATCCTTAAGCATTAGTTCTGCTTCTGTAAACAATATAAATTTTTTCGATAGTTCTATGAAGCCGAATCGATGCGTTTTTTATCATTATCATCATATCTTTTTATTGTTTTGATCAATAGTCTCTATCTCATCGATAATGATATTGGAAAACCCTTGCAGAGATACAAGGGATGTTCTTAATTCGTGTGGAATTGATTGGGAAATGTTTATATACCTTCTCAAATTTTTCATCTGTTTTGCTTTTCTTTTCAAGTCTGGTTTTAACAGCTTACCCCAAGAGTTCAGGTGCTTCAAATGGTTTTGTTAGATAACCATCGGCACCGTAATTCATTCCATCACGTATATCTGATGTGGATGATTTAGCAGTTAAAAATATCAACGGTATGTTTGATGTAACACTATTATTTCTGATTTCCTGAAGCATTTGTGTACTTGCCCTCCATAACGGGCATCATTCTGTCTGCAATTATTAAATCAGGTACTTGTTGTATTGCGATTTGCAATCCATCATAGCCATTTCCGCAAATATAACTTGATAACTGGTTAAGCTCAAGAAGTGAGACAATGTTTTCTCTCAAATCATCTGAATCTTCAACAACTAGTATTTTATAAGAAATTGAATCATCCTTATCTCATCCTCCTGGATAATTGAAATATCGTTTGGCAAGTAAACTGTAAATGTTGAACCAACATTTAAAGTGCTGGAAAAATCAACTCTGCCGCCAAGCAGATCAACTGCACGTTTTAGAATAGGTAATCCCAGTCCCGTTCCTAATATTTTCCTGTGTTCTTACTTCGCATAAATGGTTCGAATAAAGTATCAAAAAATCTTCACCAGGAATTCCTATCCCTTCATCTTCAAACTTAAATATTGTTAAATCTGGTTGATGTTCAAGTGAGATGTAAATGCTTTTTTTAGGATCTGTGTATTTTACGGCATTATTAATAAGATTTATAAAAACCTGTCTTAATAATTTTTTATCACTATTAAGAACTAAAGATTGTTTTTCTGAAGTAAAACTTGTTTAGCAGAAACAGGATATCCTTGTTTTACCTCATCAATCATATCATTAATTATTTAACCACATCAACTTGTTCAAGTGTAACTGTTGCTTTACCAAATCTACTTTATTTATTTCCAGTTACATCACTCAAGATCTCAACTAAGTTTTTACTGATATTTTATTTTCGCCAAAAGCGAAGTTCGTTTTTCTTCATTAAGTTTATCCCAATACATTTCAATTAAATCTGAAGAAGAAAGAATTGCAGCTAGGGGTGTTCTAAACTCGTGGGAAACCATTGATACAAATTTGTTTTTAATTCACTTGAGTTCTCTTTCCTTAATAAGTGACTTCCTTACTTCAAACTCAGCTTTTTTCTTTCAGTTATATCATAAAAGTTTGCTACTATATACAGTGGTTTATCATTATCATCGTGTACAACGAACATATCGCTTCCAGCGGGAAAAAAATTTTCCATTGCTTTCTTAATTCAATTTCCCCTTTCCAATTATTACCACTCATAAGTCTTGTAATAATTGCTTTTTTCTAATACTGTAGTGCCTTCGTTACTTGCAAGTAAAAGATACTTTTACCAATAATGTTGTTTGAAGATTTGAAACAAAAAATTGATATTAAACTTGGATTAACGTAAGAAATAATACCCTTGAAATCAGTTAGTAAAATCCCTGTTTCAATTGTTTCAATTGCACGATTCAATTTTCTAATTTCTTGTTCCGATTCTCGTTGCCGGGTTATATCCTCTTACTGTTACCACTAATGCCAAACATAATTTTATCATCACAAAGTGGTCTTACATAAACTTCGCATACTTTAATTGCGCATCTTTGTAATAATAACAAATCATGTAAACTATATTCTTTTTACCTTCTATTAGTCTTTGTAATAGATCAAAAATTCTTTATTTTCATCTTTATGAATAAACGCTGAAAATTTTGTCAGATGCTTTCTTCTAAAGAGTATAACCAGTAATTTCAGTCCAAGCCGGATTAAGAAATATCCAGTTTCCACCGCTATCAGTTTGAAAAATTACTTCTAACATTGTATTAACTACTATTCTGTATTGTGATTCACTTTTACTTAAGGCTTCTTCATTTCTTTTCTCTTAATTGCATTTGTGATAACACTAGCAGCCATTGTTAGTAATTTAATACTATCTTCAGTCCAGCTTTCAGCTTGATGTATCGAATCGAACCCAATCTTGGCCGATTACTCCATTGCTGTATATCATAGGGACTACAATAAGAGATTTTATACCTTGTGGTTCTAAAATTTCTTTTTCTGCATTTGCTTCAATCAGTAGTTCTTCTACTGACGGTATATGAATTGCTTCCTGATTATTTATTTTATTCATCCACCATGGGAAAGTATCTGTTGGTATATATTTAAGAATTCTTTTTCACTTGGTACTCCTTCTTTACCCACTCGTGAGTATTACTCATAAACTTACCTTCATCACAAAAGAAAGACATAACTTCTATCGGCGGAAATAAAATTCCCAATCATACCCAGTGCTTTATCAATTTCTTTATCGACATCTTTCTGTCACAAGGTTTATAAATTTTGCTGACAACTTTGTTATCAGTTCTTCAAAATGCTAATCTAAGTTGTAGATTTATCTTCGTTTTCTTCGACTTTCTGGTTATGTTCCTATAAATCCATAAATGTCCTTTATAACGCTGCTCTTCGAAAATGAGATATAATCCCGTTTAAAGAATCACCCTATTTTTCATTTTCGTAAACCTCGCCAAAACCGGTACCTTATTTTCCTAAATAAAGTGATAACATTAGAAATGAAAGGAATTAGGATCCTTGAAAAGATGTTTACTACTGCGGCATTCGAACAACAATCTTATCCAAATGCAAAAATTCCGGAGCCACTGGTATATTAAAGTAATCGCAGAATTGCTGATTAA
>JADJIH010000021.1 GCA_016707115.1 Ignavibacteriales bacterium
TTGATCCTGTTAACGAAATTGCTTTAGGTAATATTGATTATATAAACTCGAATAACTTAATAAAAAATAAATCCAACCTATCATCTAAAAAGAAAAGGCCAATTACAGATGTAACTCATAAAAGTGAATTAGAATATGAAAGACTTCAAAGCAATTGGAATACGTTTGGGAAAAGATCCTATGTGGGCAATCTTAACTGATCCAACAAAAAAGGATAACAAATGGCAGCCTGGTGAATTTTTTGAAACAGGTATAAATAATATTGAACTTGTAATTAAATATGCAAAACAGCTTAATCTTAATATTAACTACAATAAAGCAATCGATTTTGGTTGTGGGATAGGAAGACTTACACAAGCCTTGGCTATGAAATTTAACGAGGTTATAGGTATTGATATTGCTCCTTCAATGATAAATGCAGCAGAATATCATAACAGGTTTAAACAAAGATGTAAATACGTTTTAAATAATAAATATGATTTAAGTTTTATTCCAAGCTCCGATATTGATTTTATTTATACGATAATAACCTTACAACACATGAAACCAAAATTTTCTAAAGGCTTTATCCAGGAGTTTATGCGAGTATTAAAAAAAGATGGTGTTTTAATTTTCCAAATTCCTAGTCGGAGAAAAAATCAGTTATTAGTAAACGAACAAAAATTGGATGAAGTTCAGTCTTTTGATATTGCAAACCCAGTTATGGAAATGCATGGCGTTTTTAAGGATGAGGTTATTAAACTTTTAACTGATTGTAGTGGAAAGATCATACATATTGAGGATGATAAAAGTTTAGGTGAAGACTGGGAAATTTCAATTTTTGTCAAAGTTGTAGATAATAAGAAAAATTTTGGAGAAAGAAAGTTGGATAAAAAATATTTATTGATGGTGTTATCTTTCAAATGCAACAAGGCAGACCTGCAGGTATTAGCAGAGTTTGGTTATCTCTTTTGAATGAACTTTCGAAATCGAGTATCGCGGATAAAGTTATCTTACTCAATAGAGGAGTAAATGAATATGATCAAAATTCATTTGAATCTGATTCTTTGTATCTGCAAAATATAATTGATAAAAATGGGGGAGGATTATTTCTATCAACATATTATACTTACCCAGAAAATTCTCCTTGCTCAATAATTCTGCATGATTTTACACCTGAAGCAATGTCATTGGATTTAAACCATCCTGAATGGAGAGCAAAACAAAAAGCTATTCAAAAATGTTCAACTTTATTTTCAGTTTCTGAAGCAACTAAAAATGATTTTAGTAAATACTATCCGGAACAAGTATTAAAAGATATTACTGTTATTCCAAACTCAACATCAGCACAATTTGTTCCTCCGTCCATTTGGGAAAAGATTATTTGAAAGAACATTTTCTAAAAAACCATATTATGTATTTAATGGTCATCGCTTAGGCTATAAAAATGGAATTTCATTTGTAAAAGCATTTAATCTTTTACCTAATAAAGAAGATTATGAAATTTTTTACCGGTGGTGGAAAAAGAATTGGAATATGTTTTTATTGATTTATTGGATAAAACAAAGTATCAAATACAATTCTTAAATGATAAAGAACTTTCCGCAGCATATAGCGGTGCTGTTGCATTAGTTTATCCTTCTTTATATGAGGGATTTGGACTCCCAATTCTTGAAGCTATGAAATTGGGTTGTCCGGTAATTGCAGGAAATAATTCTTCTATTCCTGAAGTAGCTGGAGACGGTGCAATTCTGATTGACTCAAAAAATATTTTTGAAATAAAGGAAGCTTTAATTAAAGTTCAAAATGTTAAAATTAAGTGAACTAACAAAAAAGGATATGAAAATGTAAACGATTTTTCGTGGGAAATACCAGGCAAAATATTTGTTGAAACACTAGAAAAACTATTTGCGAGCTTTGAGCGATTAACCATCAACTCTTCTGATCCTATTGATCCATGGCAAAGATATCTCCAAACGTTTTATTCGAAGCCTGATTCAAAGAACTATTACTCGCATTTTCAGATTCAATTAAATGTTTCAATGTTCAGGGCACATCAATGGATTTTTCCAGGCTGACTGAAACCGAAAAACGAATCGTAAAATTAATGAACGTCGCTGAACTTGAGCAGCTAAACCAGGCTTGCAGAATTTCGGATAATGATGTCTTCCTGATTTCATTGGTATGGAATTATTCTTGAATCAAAGGGACCAAATGAAGAAGCATTAATTAACTATCTCAGATTATCAAAAACCGGTCTCACCAATCTCAGGATCACATTACTGGCAGCTAATTTAGCCTATAAAATGGGCAAAGTCTTAACAGCAGATAAATTGTATCGAATAATAGTTTCAATAAACAATAAACATATTGAAAGTATTAATCGGTTAAAAGAAACATCCCCGCATTCTTGAGATAAAGGAAGGAATGGAAATAAACGAAATTAAAATGGATTCGGAACTCCCTGAAACTTCCACACTTATTTCAGGGAAACAATTTGATGATACATTAATCAGCGTAATAATTCCGACGAAAGACCGGAATGAAGGACTGGAAGAGATTCTGGATAGCTTACCTCACGCTATGCATAAACTAAAATATGAAACGATTTTTTGTATTGCAGTAAAAAAAGTATTGAAGAGTTAAAACCCGTTATTGAAAAATATAATATTTCCAAAGTTTATTACGATGAAGATGTTTTTTCAACCAACGAAAAATTCAGCTGGCCAAAACTTATGAATTATGGTTTTAAAAACTCAAAAGGCAACTGGATTTTATATGCAAGTGATGATATTCAATTTTATCCTTTCGCTTTCTGGAATGCACTTACTTCGATAAAGCTTAGTGATGATGTGGGTGGAATTACTTTTCTACATAAGAACACTGTGGAAACTTACGGTGCTGTGTTTGATAATTATGGCTATGATCAAGTCAGAATTCCCTTACATAAATTTTGGATTAGTAAGCAGGAAAGCATTTAGAAAGATAGTCGGCTTTGATGAAAAATTTAAATTTTATTGGGCTGATGTGGACTTGTGTATGCGAATTTGGGGAGTCTGGTTACAAAATTGAAGTATCTCCTTTGTCTTTGGTGGATCATAATAATATTCCGGACAGATTAAAACAGGAAAATTCGGGGACAGATATTTTGAAGATACATCTTGCTTTTTTAATAAGTGGATGAAACGAACATTGCTAAAAAGGATCAGGTACTTCTAAAGAAAAGAAAATATTTGGCTAACTGATTTGATGAATGTAATGAAGAATATTCAGTCAAAATGTTTCAGATTGTCTAAATGATATTCCAAGTCTATCAGAAAATTTAATTTTGCCTGAAAATAAACTACAGCCTAAAATTGATGGAGAGAAAAAAAACCTCTTAATCAAAATAGAATAAAAGTTTCCAGCGATTGTATCTACATGCAATTCTGAAAAATTTATTCGCGGATGCCCTGGAGGATTTTTTCAATCAAACAATATATCAGAAAGGCGAATTGGAAATAGTTGTAAGTTAATTCCGGCTCAACTGAAAATGAAGAATCAATTGTTAAAAGAATACCAGTCCAAATTTCACAATATTAAATATTTGGAAAACTGAACGGGAAACAATTTATAGTTCATGGAATCGTGCTATCAGTCTTTCCTCAAGAAAATATATTACGAATGCGAATACAGATGACCGGCATAGAAATGATGCTCTTGAATTGATGGCAACAAAATTAGATCAGAATGAAGAAGCAGGACTAGTATACGCCGATCAATATATCACTTACCATGAAAATCAGACTTATGAAAAACATGTTTCGGCTGGATATTTTGAGTGGCCTGAATTTGATAGAATTCAATTAATTCATTGCGCTTCCTGCGGTCCTCAGCCGATGTGGAGAAAAAAGTTACATGATGAATTCGGATATTTTAATGGAAACTTAGTTGTTGCAGGTGATTATGAATGGTGGTTAAGAATTTCAGAGAAAGTTAAGTTCCTGCATATTCCCGAAAAACTAGGGCTGTATCATTTATCAGATGACAGCATCGAACATCGCCATAATAGTGAGATGATAAATGAAACAAATAAAATCCGCACACAATACGCAAAGGCTGTAAAAATAAAATCTTTAGATTATAATAAATACAAATCAACATTTATAAAATTTTCGGAACAGCCTTTATTATTTTCTGTTATCATTACAACTTATAACAGACCTTCTCAATTAAAATCAGCGATAGAAAGTGTTTTGAACCAGACAATCACTAACCTTGAATTGATTGTAGTAAATGATGGAGGTGCTGGAATTGAGGAGCAGCTTTGTGATTTCAATGACGACAGAATAAAAATAATTAACCGTTCAGAAAATGGCGGTCCTGCTGCAGCACGAAACTCAGGAATTAATATAGCAAAAGGAATGTACATTTCATTTTTAGATGACGATGATATTTATCTCAATCATCATCTTGAAACCGCCTTAAAGTTTTTACGAAAAGGTAACAGCGTTGTTTATACTGATTCATATCGTTACTCTTTCAAAAAGATTGGGAATGATAATAAGCTGATTAAAAAATCTATTCCTTATTCAATCGATTACAGCAAAAACAAATTATTACTCGGTAACATATCACCGGTTAATTGTTTCGTTTTTGAAAAATCTTTGATAAAAGATTCAGGTTTATTCAATGAGGAATTTAAAGTATTGGAGGACTGGGAATTCTGGTTAAGACTCTCAAAGCATTCAGATTTTTATCACATTAAAAAACCAACGGTAATTGTTAACTGGAAAGATGATGGCACAACATTACTTATCCAAACAAAAGACTTTAGATACTTTTATGAAAGAATCAATAAGCTATATTCAAATGAAGTGAATCGTATTAAAAATAAAACAGAAATCTATAGCTGAATTCCAAAAATTTGGATAAATGATTCAGTTCAAGAAACCTATTGTGTCGATAATCATTCCAACTTTTAATCAATTAAAGTATACAGAAGAATGCATCCAATCAATTTATTCACGAACCACAATACCCCTTGAACTAATTGTCATTATCAACAATAAAAATGATGGAACTGTTGAGTTCCTTAATCAACTTTCAAATACACACAATAATATAAAACACATTATAAACGACGAAAATAAAGGATTTCCGATTAGTGTAAACCAGGGAATAAGTAGTGCAAGTTCAGAATTTGTTTTGATACTAAATAATGATGTAGTTGTTACAAATTTTTGGCTCGAAACTATTGTTGATATTGCGAATAGAAATGAATTAATTGGTATCGTTGGTCCCATAAGTAATGAGGTGAGTGGTGTGCAAAAAGATAAAGAAGCTAATTATAAAACAATTGATGAAATGCATCTTTATGCTGCTACTGTAAAAGAGAAGAATAAAAAAAAATGTTGCAATTTCCGCGCGTTGCGTTTTTATGTACACTTATTAAACGAGAAGTAATAGAAAAAATTGGCGGACTCGATGAACGATTTACTCCAGGCAATTTTGAAGATGATGATTTTTGTTTGAGGGCTCAGTTAGCCGGATATAAAACTGTTATTGCACAGGATGTTTTTATTCATCATTTCGGTTCTAAAAGTTTTAAAGCTGATGGTGAAAAAAAATATGCTGAAAGATTAAAAATCAATCATAAAATATTTGTTGATAAATGGGGTGCTGATCCTGATGAAATCTGGTTAAAGCAAAAACCATTTAATCATTCAAGGAATTTATTCATCTCTATAAATAATGATGAATTTAAGAAGTCATTCGAACGTGCCCAAAATAATATTAAGGATAAAGAATTTGACCTGGCTATAACTGAACTTGGATTGGCAATTGAAAAATATGATACTTCTGATAAAGCTTATTCAATAATATCAAAAGAAGATTTACTATTGCTAAGTGCTAATGTTTCTTTGATCATAAAAGATCTTGAAAAAGCAAATATGTTTTTGAAGAAGCTTTAAAACTTAATCCATCATCTTCAGAAGCTATGTTTTGGATTAGGACAAGTTTTTATCAAGCTGAAATGTATGAGCAATCTAAGGCGATGTTTGAGTGGGCCATAAAAAATAACTCCAAAAATGTTAATGCATTGGAAGCATTAAAATCAGTTAATGAAATTCTGGCATTTCCATCAGAGCATAATTCTTTATTTGAAGTTGAAGTCGAAACAATTGAAGCAGAAAAATAATCTATGCCTGAGTTAAGTTTATGTATGATTGTTAAGGATGAAGAAAAACATTTGACAAGAAGTCTTTCTTCTGTTAAAGATGTTGTTAATGAGATTGTAATTGTTGATACAGGTTCTTCAGATAAAACGATTGAAATAGCAAAATCATTTAGTGCAAAGATTTTTCATTTTGATTGGGTAAATGATTTTTCTGCTGCAAGAAATTTTGCATTAAGTAAATGCCCTGGTGATTGGATTCTTTATCTTGATGCTGATGAAGAATTGAAACCTGATAGTATTGAGGAAGTTAAAAAGTATAAATCACACACTCCTGCTGGAGTTTACTGCACAGTAAAAAGTCTTGGTTCATCAACAGCAAATGGAAGCGTAATGAGATATCCGCGTTTGTTTGCAAATGTACCTGGCCTGGAGTTTGTAGGTAAGGTTCATGAACAAATAAGTGATTCGTTAAGAAAAAATAAAATACCGCTTGTTGAATCAGAAATAGAAATTATTCATCACGGTTATGCAATTGATGAAGACGGTTTGCAGAAAAAGAAGGAACGCAACTTATCATTGCTTTTATCCAACGAGAATAAAAAAAGCAACGTATATGATAAACTAAAACTAATCCAGACACTTATTTCTTTGGATAAATATGATGAGGCTGAAGTAAGAGCAAAGAATGTTATTAACAGTAAATTCATCACGGCTGCTGATCTTTGTTTAGCAATGTTTTATATGGCTCAAATTAAGTATGAGAATAATGATTTAAATGCAGCAAATAGTTTTGCATTAAGATCATATAAAAAACTAAGTGATAAGCCTGAACTGAATTACCTGCTTTATCTAATAAACAATAGAATAAATAATATCGGTGAAGCATTTAAATTTATAACGCTTTGCATCTCCTCCAATAAACAGTTATTAGAAAAAAAAAGTAAGATTGAAAGTGAAAACATTTTAGATCAAACTGATTTGTATCTGCGTGCTATAAATTTAAGTTTAAAATTAGATAAGACGAACAGATGCTAAGAATCTAATTACTGAATTGTCTAATTACGTTTCAAATGAAAAACGGATTGAAATTGAAAGTGTTCAACCTTTTTTTGAAAGTCTTTTTTTTAACTATTCTATTAAGGAATCAGATTCCAAACTGTTAAAAGAATTAATAAATCCAATACATCTAAATAGTATTGCGGAGATAATCAAATTCTGTAAAGATGATTTAACTGTTATATCAACTCTTAATTTAATGCTTCAAAGTTTTTCTGAGTCTGCAATTATTTATAAAAATCTTGCACAATTGTATATCAATTCCAATCAAGAAAAAGCTATTGAGCTGTTCAACAAGTCATTACAATATGAAGAAGATCCGGCAGTTTATATAAACTTAATTTCTATATACATTTCAAAAAGTGACTATGAAAGTGTAAGAAAGTGCTTTGATCAGCTTAAGGCATATTGTTCAGACAATCCTCAAATAAAACAAAAAATTGATATTTTAAGAGAAAAACTTAATCCAATCCTTATTGTATCTGCTTCATAAAATCTGCAGATTAAAAAATATTTTATTCAACTCTAAACATTTCTAAAGTACCTACGATAATCTAACAGAACACAAAACGTTCTGGTAAATAAACAACATTAACAAACAATCAAGCAAGGATGCTTGGTTAAAACAACACGGAGGTTCTCATGGCTTTTCAAATTAACACCAACCTTGATGCATTTAATGCATACAACGCATTAGCAAAAACTAGTGCAAGCACCAACAAAGCTCAGTTACGTCTTGCTACAATGAAGAAAATCAACAGTGTAGGCGATGATACATCTGGTTTTAAAGTTGGAAAAGAGTTAGAAGCAGGCAACTTAAAGATGAAAGCTCAGTTGAATAACATTTCTTCAGGTAAGAACTGGTTATCAACAGCTGAATCAGCTTTGATACTTGTTGACGACAAATTAAATCAGATCATTGCAAAACAAGAAGATGCAAAAGATCCATTGAAGAGCTCTACAAGTCTTCAAAACGATATAAAAGCAATCGCTGATGAAATCAATAGTATTCTTACCAATACCAAGATTAACGGAACAGATGTACTTGCAAGCGTTGCACAGTCATTTGGTTCAGGCGGTTCAGCTTCGTCTGTAATCAACATAGGTGCACAAGTTGACTTGGCCAGTAATCAAGCTGCTTTAACAGCAGTTCAAGCAGGAAACGCTGGATCACTAACACAAGATGTGTCAGCATTCCAGGCAGATGTAAAAACAGCTTTAGGTTACATTGGTAACTACAGCCAAACTTTTGCTTCAAGAGAAGAATATCTTACTTCTTCAATTGCAAATAACACAGCATTGATTTCAAGTATATTCGATGCAGATATGGCAATGGAACAGTTGAATGCTACTAAAGGTCAGATAGGAACACAAATTGGAACAGCAATGTTAGGTACACTTAACGCAGCTCCACAAAGTCTTCTATCCTTATTTCGATGATCTTAATATAAATTAACTGGGTGTTCCCCCGGAGGATAAGCTCCGGGGGTATTTTATAAAAAAGAACTGGGAAAATAGAAAATGTATCAGGCTGCTGTGCTAAATAGAAGTAAACTAAATCCTTATCTGGCTAATCAAATTCTTAATGCTTCACCGGAACAACTTTTAATAAAAATTTTTGATTTTGCTGTTGTTCAATCTGAAAAAAAAGATATGATTAAAACAAATACTGCCATACAAGAATTAATTGGGATGTTAAGATTTGATGATGAGAGTTATAAAGACCTTGCAATTAATTTGATAGGACTTTATCAGTACTGTCAGGATCAGGCAAGAAAACAGAATTTTGATATAGTTACAAAAATATTAACCGAGCTTAGAGAAAGCTGGTTACAGGCAATTCAGAATAAATAGGCTCTATTATGGCTTATGATCTCTTAACAACATCGGGAATAAATTCATTAGTTAATTCATATATTAATACTGAATCACAAAAACGTCTTTCGCCCCTTGCAAATCGCAAAACAAAATATACAAGCATTTCAAACATCTATTCTGGTTTACTAAGCAAGGTAGATGCTTTAAAAAGTAAAATGTCTATTTTAAAAGCAACGGGAACTTCTTCTGCGTTTGCAGTAAAGAAAGCGACTTCAAGCAATACAACGGCAGTTACAGTTAGCGCCAGTACCGCAGCTCAAAAAGGAGCTTTTGCTTTACGTGTAAATCAGCTTGCGAAAAATGATTTAGTTGTTTCATTGGATAAAAACTCTGCTGATCTTTCTTCCATCACAACACCTGGCACATATACTTTTGCGATTAAAGGCGGCGATGGTGAAGGTGGACAATTTACAAGTAATGTATCAGTTGTTTTAGAAGCTGATGATTTTACTGATGGAAATATATCTTTTGAAGATCTTTCTGTAATTGTTGCTAAAGCAATAAATGATGATAAAGCAGTCGTGGAATCAAATTCTGTTTCCGGAAGTACACTGTCATCGGGTTCATTTACGTTTGATTTGAATGGAACAGAAACTACAATTAATTATTCAGCCGGAACATACGATGAGGTTATTGATAGTATAATTACACAGTTAGAAGACGTTTCTGGCTTAGCTGCTGAAAAGGTCGTTGATGGTACTAATGTTAGCCTTAAGTTAACAGTTACAGATTCATCAAAATATATTTCTATAAGCGGTGATACCGGCACACTTGTATCTGAATTGGGTATATCTGTTGATCAGGAAAAAGGCGCTTCCGGAATTGTTTCGGCAACTTCTTTTTCTCCTTCAAACGGGTTATCTCAGATTTCATTAACCGCTAAAAACTCTGGGGCGGGGTTTAAGATTGATGAACTTTCGGATTTATCGGGTGGAATGCTTGATCAGTTCGGATTAAATCTCGGCACAACTAGAACTGCTTTTATACAAAACGAAAGTGGTGCAGATACTGCTGGATATGTACACAACACATCAATACTAAATTCAAAAATTGTATTCAATGGCTTAAATATTGAAAGAAATTCAAACAGCATTTCAGACCTTGTTTCAGGAGTTACATTAAGCCTAAAATCAGTTATGGCTGTTGATGATAACGATGTTACTGTTGATGTTGCCAATGATGTAGCAGCTGTTAAAGCCAAAATAGACGAATTTATTACTTCGTTTAATGATGTTTACAATTATATCAAAACTAATACTTCATCGAGTGATGGAGTAAGAGGCGTACTTTTGGGAGATGCTTCCGGTAGTTCACTTTTAAGTTTATTAAGTTCAACTGCGTATTCCCCAATTAGCGGCCTTGGTTCCGGCACAATTAATTCTCTAACAGAAATGGGAATTACTTTTAACAGCAATACGGGACTTTCAATTACAGATTCGTCTCAGTTGACAAATGCACTTGAAAATAATATTGAAGAGGTTGAACAAACATTTAATTCTGATTCCGGCATAGCTGCGAATCTTTACAATAAATTATTACCATACACTGGTTATAACGGTTATCTAACAGCCAGGAAAAATACAATTGATGGCAATATTAAATCGACGAGTGATTCTATAACCAAAATTCAAACTAAGATTGAAAAAGATTCCGAAGTATTAAGAAACAGATATATACAATTACAAAGTCAACTTAGCACATTATTGAATTCAACAGGTTCATTCGGCAGTGATCTTTTCTCGTAAAAATGATGCAGACAAATCAACAAATATCGTCCAAGGCCGTAAAGATTGAAAATCTTCTGGATGAAGTATATAAAGATCTTGCAGAGTTGAACGGAAGAAAATTTTAATCAAAAATTTATTTCAGCAAAATTAAAAATGCAGAAAGCTATGGAGATAAAGTCCCAAAACAGCTCAAAATTAGGCTTTTTTACACCATCTAAAAAAATTGTTCAAATGGCTAAACTTATTTCTGAAAAGTACGATAATGTAACTAAAGATTGGGCAAATAAGCTCAAGCTGGTTCAGAAGGAAATAGAATTATCGCAGAACCAGAAAAAAATGACAATCTACAACAGGTAAGGTTATGGAAATAAGAAACGTATTATCATCAGTTTACAAAAATGATGACCCGATTAAAAAATCATCAGGTAAAAGCCCTGATGTAACTAAAAAAGATAAAATTGAAATTTCAAAACAAGCAATAGCTATGCAGAACACGGGAGAAACAAAAAACTTAGCAGAGATTCAAAAGAAGATTGACAGCGGTTTTTATAATTCCGATGAAGTGCTTAGCAAAGTTGCAGATTCTATTTTGAAAGAGATCGGTAAGTAACTATTACATTGCCGATCTTTTAATTTCCTTCCTCATTACTTCTTTTATTTGATTTAATATTTTATATTTAGACAAATAATTTTCGTTTATCAATTTCAGCTCGCGGATTAGATGAGCAACACAGACATACTTAATAACAAACTTCAATTGCTTGGTAAACTTTCCGCAAGCCTTGTCCACGAAATTAGAAACCCACTCTTTGCACTAAAACTTAATTTAGATTATCTCTCTACAATGCGATCTCAGGTTTCTGATGATGCAGCAGAGAGTATACAATCCTGTTCTGAAGCAACAGACAGAATGATGTTTTTAATTCAGAACTTTTCAGACTTTTCTAAAAAGCATAATCTTGAAACTGAATTATGTTCTATTAATGATGTTACACAGATAGCAGTAAATATTATGCAAAGTAATGCTTGCAGAATAAATATGTATATTGAAACTGAACTGGAACCAAATCTTCCATCGATATATTTTCAAAAAGATAAACTACTGCAGGTATTTTTAAATCTTATCACTAATGCTATTGAAGCAGAGAATACAAGAAACACTATTTTTGTAAGATCTTATATGGATGATAACGATGATAGTAAATTCATTTACTGGGAGGTTGAAGACAATGGAATTGGCATAAAGGATGAACATAAAGAAAAAATATTTGAAGATTTTTATACAAGTAAAAAACAGGGAACGGGACTGGGTCTTAGCGTTTGTAAAAAACTATTAAATGAATTTGACGCAGATGTTGACTTTAAAAGTACATACGGACAGGGATCCAAGTTCTTTATTAAATTTAACTTAAACAGTAAACAACTATGAGTAACAGAATTCTTATTATTGATGATGATGAACTTGTTTGCAGAACACTTCACCGCGTTTTAGTAAAGTTTGAATACGAAGTTGAGTATTGTCTTGATGGTGAAGCAGCAGTTGAAAAAGTTAGATCTTATGAACCCGATCTTATATTACTGGATATTTATCTTACAACGGTTAACGGCTTAGATCTGCTTAAAGATTTCCAGAAAAACTTTTTTGGGATACCTGTTATAATGATTACAGGCTACAGCGATGTTAACATCGCAGTTAAAGCTATGAAACTTGGTGCTTACGATTTTCTTCTAAAACCTGTTGATATTGATCAGTTAAGATTGATTGTAGAAAAAGCTTTTTCAAATATTAATCTTAAAGCTGAAGTGGACAAACTGCAGGCAATGGTTAAAGATGATATTCTTACTAAAGACTTTTTTGGCAAAAGCAGCAAGATCAAAAAAATACTTTCTGCTGTTGAAAAATTAGCCAAGAGTATGGATACCACTATACTTATTGATGGTGAAAGTGGTACTGGCAAAGAAATGATTGCTAAATTCATTCATCAGAACAGCCCGCGAGCAAATGGCCCCTTTATTCAAATTAACGTTTCAGCTATACCGAGAGAGCTTGCTGAGAGTGAATTGTTTGGACATGAAAAAGGCGCGTTTACAGGTGCTCAGCAAAAAACTAAATTAGGAAAGTTTGAACTTGCATCCGGCGGAACAATTTTATTAGATGAAATTGGAGAACTTTCGCAGGACCTGCAGGTTAAACTGCTTCGTGTATTACAGGAAAAGAAATTTTATCGTGTTGGCGGCGAAAGAGAAATAAATGTTGATGTACGAGTACTCGCCGCAACGAATAAGAATCTGGAAGATGAAGTTAAAAAGGGGAATTTTCGTGAAGACCTTTTTTACAGATTAAATGTTGGCAACATAAATATTCCACCTTTAAGGGAGCGAAAAGAAGATATCCCGGTTCTTGCGTACGCATTTCTGAATGAGTTTGCACAAAAGTTTGACAAAAAAATCAAGCGAATTGAACCTTCTGCATTAGAACTGCTTCAGGATTATTATTGGAAAGGGAATATCCGCGAACTTAGGAATATTATGGAACGAGTTACTCTTTTATTGGAAGAGGATGAACTTAAAGACAGACACTTTCAATTTTTAATTCCGCAAGGACAAACTACTGCAAAACAAGGCGATGAATTTGTACTAAAAGTTCCATCAAAAGGAATTAAGATTGAGCTTGTTTTAAGAAAACTTATTGAAGACACTTTGAGAATAACTAATGGTAACCAGGTTAAAGCAGCAGAAGTTCTTGGACTTTCCAGATCGAAACTTCGTTACAGAATGGAACAACTTGGTATTGAAGTTACAAGAAAAGTTGGACCAACAAATTAAATCCTGTTTAATTTTGTCTATTTGCGGATATGATTACACTACTGGAATACTAATCTGAATCTATCCCGGGGGAGTGGACATCACCTAAAAACAACATTTGAATGAATTTTTATTCATTTAAAAATATTTTCAATTTCAAACTCTATAATTATTTCGATTATTTAATTTTGAATTCAATATCTTTACATAAGATTAAATGAGTTTATTTTGATCGTAGTTGAATTAATATATAATCTTTCAATACTGGTTGTATTAAGTGTACTGTCAGGTTTTATTGATGCAAGATTTACACGAAAAGAAACTAAAGGAAAAATTCTGCAAGGGATTCTCTTTGGTCTTACAGCAATTATTGGAATGATGAATCCTTATGTTTTAACTGAGGGAATTATCTTTGACGGAAGATCAATTGTTATAAGTTTGTGTGCTTTGTTTTTTGGGCCTATTTCAGGATTAATAACTTCGGCATTAGCAATAATTTACAGATTCTATCTTGGTGGTTCCGGGATTTTAATGGGTATACTTGTTGTTCTTTCATCTTTTCTTATTGGAACTTATTTTCATCACATTAATCTCAAATCAAATAAAAAAATAACCTATTTTAATTTATATTTATTTGGTTTAGTTGTTCATATCGCCATGCTGCTTTTTGTACTTACGCTTCCAACAAAAAATATAATTGATACATATAAAATAATAACCATTACAGTTCTCGGAATTTTTCCTGTTATAAGCTTTTTAATAGGAAAAACTCTTCTCTCAACAGTAAATAACAATACATATATAAAAGAACTAAAAGAAAGTGAAACCCGTTACAGTCGTATTGTTAGTGCTGCTAATGAAGGCATCTGGGTTCTAGATGAAAATGAAAAAACAAATTTTGTAAATGCTAGATTGTCTGAAATATTAGGATATACATCAGATGAAATGATAGGGCTGCCAATGTCATTTTTTGTACATCCTGATGATTTGACTGATCATAATCAACAAATGATTGACAGAGAGAATGGTAACAAGGGGTATTATGATCGTCGTTTTCTTAAAAAAGATAAAAGTGTTATCTGGATGACTGTATCAGCTGTTCCGATGACAGATGATTCAGGAAAATATTCCGGATCATTTGGTATGCTGACTGATATTTCAATACAAAAGATCAGAGAAGAAGAACAACATAAAATTGAGAACCTCCTTCTGGAAACTCAGAAACTTGCAAAAGTTGGTGGATGGGAATGGAATGTTGATGAAAATAAAATGTACTGGACTGACGAGTGCTATCGAATTCACGATCTTGAAAGAGATGAAATCAAAACTTCCTCGACTGATCTCATTCTAAAAAGTTTAAATTGTTATTCTGAAAAAGACAGGCCGACTATTAGGGAAGCTTTTGAGAATTGTTTGAATAATGGTGTTCCGTATGATTTTGAGTTTCCATTTACAACCTTTAAAGACCGATCTATTTGGATTAGAACTGTTGCACAGCCGGTTATTAAAGATGGAAAAGTGGTTAAGGTGATAGGACATATAGTTGATATTACTGATCAAAAGATTTCCGAACAGACTTTGAAAACAAGTGAAGAAAGGTGGCAGTTTGCTCTTGAAGGAAGTAATGACGGAGTTTGGGATTGGGACATGAATACTAACCAGGTTTATTTTTCCAGTCGATGGAAAGAAATGTTAGGATTTAGCGATAACGAAATATTGAATGAAATAGGAGAATGGGAAAAAAGAGTTCATCCGGATGATTTAGAATATGTGGAGGAAGAATTACAAAAACATTTAATGGGAGAAATTCCTATTTACAATTCGGAACATAGAGTTCTGTGTAAGGATGGATCCTATAAGTGGATTTTAGATCATGGTAAAGTATTGGTTAGAAATTCAGATGGATCACCGGCACGGATGGTTGGAACTCACAAAGATATTACAAAGCGTAAGCGTAATGAAGATATTATAAAAAGAAGCGAACACCTTCTAAAACTTTTTATCGAAAATTCACCTGCCGCTATTGCGATGTTTGATCGGGAAATGAAATACATTATTGCAAGTAAACGTTTCATTCAGGACTATGACATAAAACTTGAGAACATTATTGGAATTTCTCACTATGAAGTTTTCCCGGAAATTCCTGAACGATGGAAAAAAATCCATCAACATTGTTTAGACGGAGCGATAGAAAAATGCGCAGAAGATACATTTGCACGAAGTAATGGAAAAACAGATTGGGTAAAATGGGAAATACAACCTTGGTACGAGAAGGATAGTAAAATAGGAGGGCTCATATTTTTCTCAGAGGTGATTACTGATCGCAAGAATGCTGAAGAAAAGATAAAGCAAAAAGATCTTGAGTTTAGAAAACTTTCATCAAATGTTTCCGATATGATTTTTCAATTTACCAGAAGGCCTGACGGGACATACTTTGTACCAATTGCATCAGAAGGTATTAAGAATATTTTTGGTTGTTCACCTGAAGATGTACTTGAGGACTTTACTCCAATCGTAAAAGTAATCTTGTCTGAAGACATTGATAGAGTAATTGAAGATATTGAATATTCAGCAAAACATTTGACTTTGTTCACGAGTGAGTTTAGAGTACAAATTTCCGGAAAGCCAATCCATTGGGTTTATGCCAGATCAACACCGGAAAGATTGGAAGATGGGAGTATAACATGGTATGGTTTTAATGCGGACGTTACCGAGCGTAAACAAGCAGAGCAAGAAATAATTGAAAATAGAGAAAAGTTTAAACAACTCTTTACAAGTTTACACGATGGGTTTGCATTGCACGAAATTATTCTGGATAAAAATGGTACACCTATAGATTATAGATTTTTGGAAGCGAATCCAGCATTTGAAAATATGACCGGATTGAAAGTAAGTGAAATTATTGGGAAAACGATTAGAGAAATAATTCCAAGTATAGAAAATTATTGGATTGAGATTTATGGTAAAGTAGCATTAACAGGAAAACCAATTAAATTTGAAAATTATGTTCATCAGTTGAAGAAACATTATCGAATTCATGCATATTCTCCTTCCAAAAATAAGTTCGCATGTATAACGGAAGATATTACTGAAGCCAAAAAATCTGAAACTAAAATAAATCAATTGTCACTTGCAGTTGAGCAAAGCCCGGCAACAGTTATAATAACCGATACAAAAGGTTTAATTGAATATGTTAACCCAAAGTTTACTGAACTAACGCAATATACGTTTGAAGAAGCAATAGGTAAAAGTCCTGCAATATTAAAGAGTGGCCATACAACGCAGGCTGAGTACAAAAAAATGTGGCAAACTATTATGGCTGGAAATGAGTGGAGCGGGTTATTTCATAATAAGAAGAAAGATGGCCAGACTTTCTGGGAATCTGCAAAAATAAGTCCACTTAGAAATTCTACCGGAGAGATTACTCACTTTGTTGCTATAAAAGAGGATATTACAGAAAGAGTTGAAATAGAGAAAGAACTCGAAGAATATCGACATAGCCTAGAACTGATAGTGGCGAGAAGAACCGAAGAAATTGAAAGAATTAATAAAGAGTTAACGTCTGAAATTGAAAAGAAAAAAATGACGGAGATTTTGTTGCATCAATCTTTAGAAAAAGAAAAAGAACTTAATCAACTTAAGAGCAGGTTTATTTCTATTGCATCGCACGAATTTAGAACTCCACTTACAAGCATTTTATCCTCGGCAGAATTAATACAGCGTTATGGAAAAAAATGGGAAGAAGAAAAGTATCAGGAGCATTTGAATAGAATCACAAATTCTGTGGATTATTTAACAGAACTTATGGATGATGTACTTACCGTCAGTCGAATTGAATCAGGTAAAATCCAGTTGAATCCAAGCAGAATAAATTTATTTGAAATTTGTAATAGAGTTGTGGAAGATTTTAAATCAAAAAAAGATCCAAATCATCAATTAGATTTTAAGTATGATATAAAAGAAAAAGAATTTTATCTTGATCAAAAACAGATACAAATTATTCTTCACAATCTTTTATCAAATGCAATTAAATATTCCCCGGATGGCGGCAATATTGGATTATCTATTGAATTACATAAACAACAGCTTCAAATTTCTTTAACTGATGAGGGACTTGGTATTCCGGATGAAGATATACCACATCTGTATGAACCATTTCACAGATCTTTAAATACTGAAAACATTCAGGGGACAGGGTTGGGTTTATCGATTGTTAAAAACGCAGTAGATTTGCATGGCGGAACCATTGACGTAAGTTCAAAATTGGGTGAGGGAACTAAATTTTTTATAACTATACCGGTGAGTAATCCGTGAAGAAAATATTAGTTATAGAGGACGATAAAAACGTTCGTGAAAATATTAAGACGTTACTAAGTGAGGAAGGATTTATTGTTTATTCAGCCTCAGCAGGTGATGAAGGAATAATCATTGCCAAAAACGAAATACCCGATTTAATAGTGTGCGATATAATGATGCATGGTAAAGATGGATATGCCGTATTAAAAGAATTGTCAAAAAACTCTTTTACTAAATCTATTCCATTTATCTTTTTAACTGCTAAAGTGGAAAGATCAGATTTAAGACTTGGTATGGAATTAGGCGCTGATGATTATCTATTTAAACCGTTTAAGTCTGAAGAATTACTTAAATCAATTGAATCACGATTGAGAAGGGTTGACGTATTTAAAGCTGAATTATCTTCTCCTAAGGAAAAATCACATACAGATACATACACAACAGATGATAAAATTCTTATTAATGTTAACAGCAAACCTCAAATGATCAAGGTTATTGAGATATTATTTATAACAGCAGAAAATCAATATACATCTTTAAACCTGCTTGGCGGAAAATCCTATCTGATAAGAAAATCTATTTCTTACTGGGAAAAGATACTGCCTGAAAAATCTTTTCTCAGAATTCATCGTTCTACTATTATAAATATGGAATACTTATTAAAGATTGAAAAGTACTACAACTCCAGTTTTTTGCTCCGATTAAAGAATGTTTCAGAACCATTTATTATTAGTAAAAGGTATGCAACAAAGCTCAGGACCAAGATGATCTAATATCATTTTATAAAATTTAAATTTTTTAACTCTTCTTATCTTCCATTCGCAACACGTTTAGGTCATTTACAACAATTTAGCTAACTAATAGTCTCTCACCTTCGAATATTGAGTATAAAAAAGGTGAAATCTGTGAAGACCATACTTATTGTTGAAGATGAAAAAGATCTTAGGTTTAATTTACAAGAAATGCTAGAAAGTGCAGGGTATAATGTTCTTTCTGCAATTAATGGTAATGAAGCATTGGAGCTCACTTCTCATATAGAGCCCGACTTAATCTTAAGCGATATCCGCATGCCGGATATGGATGGGATTGAACTACTAAAAAATCTTCAGGAAAATTCATCAACAGCTAACATTCCATTTATTTTTCTTACGGCTAAAGTTGAAATGCAGGATTTAAGAGACGGAATGGTACTTGGGGCAGATGATTATTTGATGAAGCCATACAAAATTGATGATGTTCTTAACGCTGTTAATACCCGCTTAAGAAAAAAAGAAAATCATTTAAAAACTGTAACCGACTTTAAAAAAATGTTATCGAGAAAGATTCCACACGAACTTCAAACTCCTTTAGTTGGAATTTTGGGTTATTCGGATATTATCCAAAGCGATCTGGACTCTTTATCCAAAGAAGAAATTATAACAATGGCTGAAAGTATAAGTAGATCTGGAATTAGACTGCAGAGAAGAATTACAAAGTTTACTACTTATATGGATATCATTTCTTTGATTGATAAAAAAGAAACAAATAAAGAGTGTGAGGAAAACTGTGAAATAGATTCGGTGTTAGAACAAGTGCAATTAAAAAACATTACTTCAAGAATTGATCGAAGGGCAGATATAGTTTTTGATCGTGATTCAGCAATATTAAAAATTAAGGATAAACATCTTGAATGTTTGCTTAATGAACTCATTGAAAATGCTTTAAAATTTTCTGAACCGGGTACGCCAATTGAAATTATCGGAAGATCGGTTGGCGAAGTATATAAAATTCAAATTACTGATTTTGGACATGGCATGGGTGAGTTGGATACTCGACGTATAGATCTATTCAATCAAAATGGATTTGAATATGAAATTGCCGAAGGACTTGGAATTGGTTTGGCGATTGTTAAAAAAATTGTTGAACTCTACAACGGGAAAATGAACATTGAGAGTGAACCAGAAGTTTATACGTGCCTAAAAATTGAATTACCACTATTAAAAAATTTAAATATTTAATGAACAATAAAATTATAAATTCTGAACTTTTTGCTAAAGTATTTAATCTTCTTGACTTCCTTGAAGCTAATTGTAAAAATCTAATTTTTATTAATAGTAGTCTGATATCTTTAGATGAAAACCAATACCGGTCAATTAACAAAAATTTAGAAGCACTTGAAATGGTGCACAACAAAATAATCGTTATAAAGGAAGAGGTTGCTGAGCAAACTAAAAAGCAGATTGCAATTCTTCAGAAATTTAAGTTGGTTGATAATGTTGATCCAGAATTAGCAAGAATATTAAAAATTCTTGAAATGTTGAGTACTGAAATTTTAGATGACACATACTACGTTAATCAAAATGGTAAAATAATAAAATAAAGGGTAGCGACTTATGAATGAAATAGTGCAAACCAAAAACGAATCAAACGAATTGCTTCAGCTTGTCAGCTTCAAAATTTCCAATGAGGAATTTGGAGTTGATATTCTATGCGTTCAGGAGATTAACAGAATGTTACAAATAACTAAAATGCCAAACACTCCGGAATTTATAGAAGGTGTAATAAATCTCCGCGGCAGGGTTATTCCTGTACTGGATCTAAGAATTAAACTTGGTATGCCTAGAAAAGAACACGATAAAAATACCAGAATAATTGTAGTTGAACTAAAAGGTAAAACAATTGGCTTTATTGTGGATGAAGTAAGTGAAGTTTTAAGAATACCTAAAAGTATTACTGAAGCACCGCCTGAAATGGTTGGCGGAGTTAATAGTGATTTTATCACTTCTATCGGTAAGCTGGAAGACAGACTATTAATCTTACTTGACCTGGAAAAAATACTTTCAACAACAGAATTTAATGTTCTTGAAACAGCAGCTTAAAAATTAGTTAATATAAATTTATTTAATAAAAATGGAGTTAGTAATGAAGTGGTATTATAATCTAAAAGTTAGTGCAAAACTTTTGTTAGGGTTTGTTTTAGTTGCAGTAATTGCAAGCATAATTGGTGTTCTTGGTATTTCTAATATAAACACAATTAATCAAAGTGATACTGAACTGTATGAGAATATGACTATCCCGATTTCTCAGATGTCTGATATTTCAACATACTTTCAAAGAGTAAGAATTAACACACGAGAGGTGGTTATCGCAAACACGAACGAAGAAATTAATGAATATGCAGGCAGAATTCAGGATTATCGGGACTCAATAGATGCAATAGGTAAATTGTTTGAAGTAAAAATTATTTCAGATGAAATGAAATCCGCGTTCCAGGATTTTAGAGACACAAGAGTAGAATATGGTAAAGATTTAGATGTATTAATTGGATTGGCAAAGGAAAACAGAGATGATGAAGCTATGGCACTGTTAAAAGGTGTTATGGCAGCTTCTTCCCGTGCAGAAATGAATGCGATTGCAAAAATTGTAGATATGAAAGAACTAGATGCTAAAGCTAAGTCGGTTGCAAATTCAGAATTAGCAAGCACTGCAACAACGATGATGATGATAATAATGTCATTAGGCTTCTTAATCTCAATCGGTCTTGGAATATTTATTTCAAAAATAATATCAAAGCCATTAAATCTATTAACAGGTGTCGCCGGTAAAATTGCAGTCGGTGAAGTAGATGTTCAGGTTGTGCAGACTACAAAAGATGAAATTGGAATTTTGATGGGTACATTCAAGATGCTTATTGAAAACACAAAACAACAAGTAGCAGTAGCAGAAAAAATTTCTGACGGTGATTTAAATGTAGAAGTAAATGTAAAATCTGACAAAGATGTTCTTAACAAAAGCTTTGTTAAAGTTGTAAAAACTTTAAAAGATCTGGTAAGCGAAGCAACTATGCTTTCAAAAGCAGGTGTTGAAGGCAGACTTACAACACGTGGTAATGCAGCAAACTTTAAAGGCGGTTACAAAGAAATAGTACAGGGTGTAAATGATACTTTAGATGCAGTTATTAAACCAGTTCAGGATGGCGCACGTGTAATGGACGAATTTGCAACTGGCGATTTTACAGGTCGTGTAACGGCAGAGTATAAGGGTGAACATCAATTGATAAAGAACAGCATAAACAAAATGGGTGAATCAGTTAGTAGTATTATAAATCAGGTAAAAGAAGCAGTAGCAGCCACAGCAAGTGCAGCAAATGAAATCTCATCGTCAACCGAACAAATGGCAGCAGGTGCACAGGAACAGAGTTCACAAGCAACAGAAGTAGCCGGTGCAGTTGAACAGATGACAAAGACAATCTTTGAAACTACAAAGAACACTGGCCAGGCAACTGAAGCAAGCAAGAATGCAGGCAAATCAGCAAAAGAAGGCGGACACGTAGTTGAAGAAACAATCAGCGGAATGAATCGTATTGCAGACGTAGTAAGAAAGAGTGCAGATACAGTTCAGGCATTAGGCAAGAGCAGTGATCAGATAGGTGAGATTGTACAGGTTATTGATGACATTGCAGATCAAACGAACTTGTTGGCATTAAATGCAGCTATAGAAGCAGCACGTGCCGGTGAACAGGGCAGAGGATTTGCAGTTGTGGCAGATGAAGTAAGAAAACTCGCAGAACGTACAACCAAAGCAACCAAAGAAATAGCAACAATGATTAAACAAATCCAAAAAGATACAAACGGTGCAGTTGACTCAATGCAGCAGGGAACAAAAGAAGTTGAAGCGGGTAAACTGTTGGCTGAAAAAGCAGGTACATCATTGCAGGAAATTATTCACGGTGCAGAAAAAGTTGTTGATATAGTAAGCCAGGTAGCAGCAGCAAGTGAAGAACAATCAAGTGCAGCAGAACAGATTAGTAAGAACATAGAATCGATAAGCAGTGTAACTACTCAAAGTGCAAGCGGCATTCAGCAGATTGCTCACGCTTCAGAAGATCTGAATAGATTAACATTAAACTTGCAGGAATTGATTGCACAGTTTAAGGTTGAAGAAAACTCTGGCAAAGGAAGTATGGCAGTTAGACAAAACGGTAAATTAGTTCACGTATAATTTGTAAATATAGGCAGTCAAGGGGAGGCTGCCTTTACTGTTACTAAAATTTTTAATGCACTCCAACCTGCGCACATTTAACCAATTCACCAATATTGATTTGCTTAATAGACGACAATAGTTTCCCCGTGTAAGCTAATCTCAAAAAATTTAATTATAAACAGCCTTTTTTTTAACAAGAATATATTTTCTGCGATAGTTTATATGGAACGCCTTTTGGTTAGGGCAATCAAGTATAAATAATTATCAGAGGTTAATAATGGCTAATCACGAGGAAGCAAAAAAAGATCAAAAAGAATTGCTTCAATTAGTAAGCTTTAAAATAGCAGATGAGGAATTTGGAGTTGATATTCTGAGTGTTCAGGAAATTAACCGAATGTCTCAGATTACAAAAGTACCTAACACACCTGATTATATAGAAGGCGTAATTAATCTGCGCGGAAGAATCATTCCTGTAATTGATTTGCGGGTTAAGCTCGGTATGGCAAGAAAAGAACACGGAAAGAACACACGCATAGTAGTTGTAGAACTTAAAGGGCAAACTTTGGGATTTATTGTGGATGAAGTGAATGAAGTATTAAGAATTCCAAAAGAAATTACCGAAGCACCACCTGATATGGTAGGTGGAATGAACAGCGATTACATTACATCAATAGGAAAACTTGAAGATAGATTATTAATACTTTTAGATTTAGAAAAAATACTTTCAACATCGGAGCTTAATGTTCTTGAAACAGCATCATAAAAAAGTGAAAAAAAATTTTAGTTATCTAAACACGCGCATCAATTTAAATACGGAGTATTAATATGAATTGGTTCTATAATCTAAAAGTAAGTGCAAAACTTTTAACAGGTTTTGTTTTGGTAGCCTTAATAGCTGCTTTTATTGGATATCAAGGAATTACCAGTTTAAAATCTGCTGATGAAAGTGATACAGCTTTATTTGAGAGAAATGTTTTGCCACTGGGTGTTGTTGGGGACATATCTACCAACTTTCAACGAGAGCGTGTAAATATTCTTGAACTTATTTATTCTGTTGATCAGAAGGAGTTCGGAGATAATTTAGAAAAGATTGAAGCCAGACGAAAAGAAATTGATAAACTTGTTCCGGAATTAGAGGGGATGATTACAGCAGAAGAAGTTTTGCAGAAAATTAAAACGTATAAGGATCTGGATGCTGATTTTGACGATTCAGTTGATGATGTAGTAGCATTTGCAAAACAGGGATTGACTGGACAAGCTCTTGCACTTTTTAATGGAGAAATGGAAAAAATTAGAACTGAAGAGCAAAATGTCCTTGCAGATCTGACTGACACAATACAAAAACGTGCTAAAGATAGAGCTGATCAAAATACAGTTGATGCAAATGCAGCAATAACAATGATGATAATTTTTGTGATTGTTGGTGTGCTTCTTTCAATTGGTTTAGGACTATTCATTTCAAAAATAATAAGCAAACCGTTGGCATTATTAACGAATGTAGCTGAAAAAATGTCTGCGGGTGAAGTTGATGTAAATGTAAAACAGGAGACAAACGATGAGACCGGAGTTTTGATGGGTGCATTTGCTAAACTTATAGAAAACACAAAAGCCCAGGTAGCAGTAGCGGAAAAGATATCGGATGGTGATTTGGATGTTGAAGTAAATGTAAAATCAGATAAAGATGTATTAAATAAAAGCTTTGTAAAAGTTGTTAAGACTTTGAAAGATTTAGTTAATGAAGCAACAATGCTTTCAAAAGCAGGCGTTGAAGGAAAACTTTCTACGCGAGGTAATGCAGCAAACTTTAAGGGTGGTTATAAAGAAATTGTACAGGGTGTAAATGAAACATTGGATGCAGTAATAAAACCGGTTCAAGAGGGAGCGGGTGTTCTTGAAATAATGGCGAAGGGAGATTTAACTCCAAGAGTAAGCGGTAATTATCAAGGCGATCATCAAATACTAAAAAACAGTATAAATAAAATGGGTGAATCAGTTAGTGGAATATTGAATCAAGTAAAAGAAGCAGTAGCAGCCACAGCCAGTGCAGCAAACCAGATAAGCAGCAGCACAGAAGAAATGGCAGCAGGTGCACAGGAACAGAGTTCACAGGCAACAGAAGTAGCCGGTGCAGTTGAACAGATGACAAAAACAATATATGAAACCACAAAGAATACAGGCCAGGCCACCGAAGCAAGTAAGAATGCAGGTAAGTCAGCAAAAGAAGGCGGCCACGTAGTAGAAGAAACCATCCACGGAATGAACCGGATAGCAGAAGTAGTAAAACAAAGTGCAGAAACAGTTCAGGCACTTGGCAAGAGCAGTGATCAGATAGGTGAGATTGTACAGGTAATTGATGACATTGCAGATCAGACAAACTTGTTAGCATTAAACGCAGCCATAGAAGCAGCAAGAGCAGGAGAACAGGGAAGAGGCTTTGCAGTAGTAGCAGACGAAGTAAGAAAACTAGCAGAGAGAACAACTAAGGCCACCAAAGAAATAGCAACGATGATAAAGCAGATTCAAAAGGATACAAGCGGTGCGGTAGAATCAATGCAGCAGGGAACAGTAGAAGTAGAATCCGGGAAACTGTTAGCAGAAAAAGCAGGTACATCATTACGAGAGATCATACACGGAGCGGAACAGGTAGTAGATATAGTAAGTCAGGTAGCGGCCGCAAGTGAAGAACAATCAAGTGCAGCAGAGCAGATAAGCAAGAACATAGAATCGATAAGCAGTGTAACACAACAAAGTGCAAGCGGCATACAGCAGATAGCCCACGCATCAGAAGACTTGAATAGATTAACATTAAACTTGCAGGAATTAATTGCACAGTTTAAAGTTGATGAAACTTCCGGTAAAGGAAACTTAGCAGTAAGACAAAACGGAAAATTGGTTCACCTATAAATGTAACGAACTGACTCCCGACGGTTCCGAATAATATTGTAAAAGGCAGCTATGGGGAGGCTGCCTTTTGATTAAATAGTCAAGATTTAATCTCAACAAAATATCATCTCTTAGAATGCTTCCAAAAATCCAAATTGCACACCTTTAACCAAAAGCCCAATATTATTTTGCTTAACACAACGCAAATAATATTTGGTCCACACTTTTCCTGATATTTCTGATCATAAAAAGCCTTTCTGCTTAATAAAAATCTAAAACCTTCGATAATCTAAATGGAACGCATTTTGGCTGGACAATTACGTTTAATAATTAATTATAAATAAGAGGTTCATAATGGCAAATCACGAAGAAGCAAAAAAAGATCAAAAAGAATTGCTGCAGCTTGTAAGTTTTAAGATTGGGGATGAGGAGTTTGGAGTTGATATACTAAGTGTGCAGGAGATAAACAGAATGTCTCAGATAACAAAAGTACCTAACACACCAGAATTTATTGAAGGCGTAATAAACCTGCGCGGCAGAGTAATACCTGTTATCGATTTAAGAGTTAAACTTGGTATGATCAGAAAAGAACACGGAAAGAACACACGCATTGTAGTTGTAGAACTTAAAGGTCAAACTTTAGGATTTATTGTGGATGAAGTGAGCGAAGTGCTTAGAATACCAAAAGATATTACTGAAGCTCCTCCTCAAATGGTTGGCGGTGTGGATAGTGATTACATAACAGCAATAGGAAAACTTGAAGATAGACTTTTAATACTGCTTGATCTGGAAAAAATACTTTCCACATCAGAGTTTAATGTTCTTGAAACAGCAGCTTAAATAATAAAAACAAATCCCAGTAATGGATTAAAATAATTATGGAGAAAAAATAAAATGTTGAATAATTTGAAAATAGGCACAAAGCTGGCAGTGGGGTTTGGCGTTGCACTGTTTACAATTCTAATTCTTAATGTAATAAGTTTGACAAATCTTGGTTCAATGGATGATAGCATAGAAGACATTGTTCATGATAAATTTCCTAAAACAGTTTGGGCTAATGAAATTATTGATGCAATAAATGATAATTCAAGAGCAATAAGAAACGTATTTCTGCTTAATGATCCGGACCAGATAGCGGAAGAGATGTCTAGATTAACCAAAGCAAAAGTATTGGTTGATGCCCGTCAGGATTCCTTGGATAGAACGGTTTTAAGTGAAGAGGGTAAAAAATTAGTAGGAAAGTTTAAAGATGTAAGAGCAAATGAATACTTTCCGTAAGAGAAAAAATGTTTAAGTATCTTAATAACGGCAACAGGGAAGCCGCTGTAGAGATGCTATTTGGTGATTTTAGAACTGCTCAAAAAAATTACCTCGACGCATGCGAAGCAATTATAAACTATCAGGTAAAACTTGTTCAAGAAGCCGGGGTTGAAGCTGATGAAACTCATAGTTTTGTAACCACATTAACCTTAATTCTAAGTTTGCTTGCACTTTTATTTGTTGTGGGTGCTGCTTATTTTATAACAAAAAGCATTACAAAACCAGTTAATCTTGTTGTAGCAAGAATTAGTGAATTGGAATCATTAGGAATAACTAATCTTGAAAAAGGATTGACTGCATTAGAAAATGGCGATATTAAAGTTAAAGCAGAAAACCCTACCAAACCTCTTAATTTAAGTAATAAAGATGAAATCGGTATTCTTGCATCTACAGTAGATAAAATGATCACTAAAGCTCAAGGAGGAATCGATGCGTATGAGGGTGTTAGAAACAAAATAGCTCAGTTAAGTTCTGTCACAAATGAATTGATTATTGATGGACAGGAAGGAAGACTTAGCAAACGCGGTGATGCAAAAATATTTGATGGTGCGTATAGAGAAATTGTAAAAGGATTTAACGGTGTTCTTGATGCAGTTATTCTTCCTATTCAGGATGGTGCGCGTGTTATGGATGAATTTGCTACTGGTGATTTTACCGGGCGCATTACAGCCGATTATAAAGGTGATCATCAATTGATAAAGAATAGTATAAACAAAATGGGTGAATCTGTAAGTAACGTTCTTAATCAAGTAAAAGAAGCAGTAGCAGCCACAGCAAGTGCAGCAAACCAGATAAGCAGCAGCACAGAAGAAATGGCAGCGGGTGCACAGGAACAGAGTTCACAGGCAACAGAAGTAGCCGGTGCAGTAGAGCAGATGACAAAAACAATATATGAAACCACAAAGAATACAGGCCAGGCCACCGAAGCAAGTAAGAATGCAGGTAAGTCAGCAAAAGAAGGCGGCCACGTAGTAGAAGAAACCATCCACGGAATGAACCGGATAGCAGAAGTAGTAAAACAAAGTGCAGAAACAGTTCAGGCACTTGGCAAGAGCAGTGATCAGATAGGTGAGATTGTACAGGTAATTGATGACATTGCAGATCAGACAAACTTGTTAGCATTAAACGCAGCAATAGAAGCAGCACGGGCAGGAGAACAGGGAAGAGGATTTGCAGTAGTTGCAGATGAAGTAAGAAAACTTGCAGAGAGAACAACTAAGGCCACCAAAGAAATAGCAACGATGATAAAGCAGATTCAAAAGGATACAAGCGGTGCGGTAGAATCAATGCAGCAGGGAACAGTAGAAGTAGAATCCGGGAAACTGTTAGCAGAAAAAGCAGGTACATCATTACGAGAGATCATACACGGAGCGGAACAGGTAGTAGATATAGTAAGCCAGGTAGCAGCCGCAAGTGAAGAACAATCAAGTGCAGCAGAGCAGATAAGCAAGAACATAGAATCTATAAGCAGCGTAACACAAGAAAGTGCAAGCGGCATACAACAGATCGCCCACGCTTCAGAAGATCTGAACAGATTAACACTAAACTTGCAGGAATTGGTAGCAAGATTTAAGGTAGATGAAAGTGGAAGCAAACTTGCAGTACGACAGAATGGAAAGTTAGTGCACATTTAATTATTAGTTAGTAAAGACGTGGCAAGCTGCGTCTTTACTTTATAGTTTTATACGGCAGCCTAGGGAGGCTGCCTTATATTTAACAAAAGCATGGAAGAAGAGAATACAATGTTAAAGTATTGGCGTAATCTAAAAATCAGTAGAAAAAATTTTACTACCACTAATTATTATTTCAGTTTTAACAGGAGTCTTATGTTTTTGGTTTTTCTATGATATGTATAAAGAATCAGAGGTAAATGCCCTTGTATCAAAAGCACGGGCTTTAATTATTGAAGCTGAAGCTGTTAGAGAGTATACTGCAAAGCAGCAATCAGTTGGAGTCTTTAAAAATGATTTAACTAAAACTTGAAGAGGTACTTTATACAGTCCCTATATTTTCCGCAATGACAGTTGTTAAAGATAAATCAAAAGAACTGGAAATGGATTTTAAGGTCCCAAAATTTCAACCAAGAAATCCTGATAACGAACCAGATGCATATGAAACAGAAGTATTAAAGAAATTAGAATCAAGTAATGAAAAAGAGTATTGGGAAATAGATGAAGCAACAAATGCGGTTAGATTTTTTAGGCCAATTAAGTTAACAAAAGAGTGTTTAAGATGTCATGGTGATCCGCAAAAATCATCAGAATATTGGGGACGTGATGATGGTAAGGATATTACCGGAGCGAAGATGGAAAATTGGGAAGTCGGCGAAGTTCACGGAGCTTTTGAATTACTGATGTCTATGGAACCTGTTAATGCTTCTGTTGCAAACAAATCTTTAATAATTGCATTGATATCCGCACTCAGTGTCGGTGGGATAATGCTAATCGGATTTTTTATTTCAAAAAATATAAGTGATCCAATTGAAGCCCTGCACAGGGCAGCACTAAGAGTAGCTAAAGGTGAGCTTAGAGTTAATGTTGATATTCAAAGATCAGATGAGATTGGTGAACTTGCTGATTCATTCAATGCAATGTCTGATAAGATAACACAGCAGATGGAAGATCTTGATGGCTTGCCATCGCCGCTTATGATGATTGATCCTGATTTTAATATTACTTATTTCAATAAAGCTGCTGCTGAAGTTGCAGGAAAAGATCAAAAATCTGTAATCGGCCAAAAGTGTTATGATCAATTTAAAACAGATCATTGCCGTACAGCTAATTGTGCAACACATAAAGCGATGCTAACAAAAACTGCTCAAATAGCAGAAACAATTGCAAGACCAACTGGTATAGATATTCCGATTGCTTATGCAGCTAAAGCCAATCTGGATAAAAATGGAAATGTTGTTGGAGCACTAGAGTTTGTAACAGATTTATCGAAAGCAAAAGCTCAGGAAAATTATCTCAATCATAATGCACAAAAGATGCTTATTGAAATGGAAAAATTTGCACTGGGTGATTTATCGATAGGTTTAAAAGTTGAAAACAAAGAAGATCTTATCGGAAAACTTTTTACAGGATTTAACCAGGTTGTAGATAACATAAGAAATATAATTGTTAAAGTTACTGAAGCCGTTCAAGCCACAGCAAGTGCAGCAAACCAGATAAGTTCAAGCACAGAAGAAATGGCCGCAGGTGCACAGGAACAGTCTTCACAAGCAACAGAAGTTGCAGGTGCAGTTGAACAGATGACTAAAACAATTTATGAAACAACCAAGAACACTGTTCAAGCTACTGAAGCAAGTAAAAATGCCGGCGTAATAGCTAAAGAAGGCGGCCATGTTGTAGAAGAAACTATAATTGGAATGAACCGTATTGCTGAAGTAGTCAGAAAGAGTGCAGATACAGTTCAGGAATTAGGCAAGAGCAGTGATCAGATTGGTGAGATAGTACAAGTGATAGATGATATCGCAGATCAGACAAATCTTCTTGCGTTAAACGCAGCAATAGAAGCAGCGCGAGCAGGTGAACAGGGAAGAGGATTTGCAGTTGTGGCAGATGAAGTAAGAAAACTTGCTGAACGCACATCTAAAGCGACAAAAGAAATTGCAGCAATGATAAAGCAAATTCAAAAGGATACCGGTGATGCTGTTGATTCAATGCAAGAAGGAACAAAGCAGGTTGAAGATGGAAAACTGCTTGCAGAAAAAGCCGGGGCATCTCTTGAAGAAATTATTATTGGTGCTGAACGTGTTGTAGATATTGTAACTCAGGTAGCGGCAGCAAGTGAAGAACAATCAAGTGCAGCCGAGCAGATAAGTAAGAATATTGAATCGATAAGCAGTGTAACACAAGAAAGTGCAAGCGGCATTCAGCAAATCGCTCACGCATCTGAGGATTTGAATAGATTAACATTAAATCTGCAGGAACTTATTGCACAATTTAAACTTGATAATTCAACAAGCGGAAATCTTGCGGTACGACAAAATGGAAAACTAGTTCACATTTAGTTCTAAATAAGTAAAGACGGGCTTGCTCTGTCTTTAGGATTATTCAATTTGGGTGGCCGTAGGGTAATGGCTGCCCATATTATTTATAAATAATATGTTATGAAAAGGTAATATATCACGTTAATGAAATTATTTAATTAAGCTATTTGTATAACAACAGAATTTGAGTTGATCGCAAAAAAAATCAAAAATTATTCTGGTTGTATCAAATATCGGGAGGTATACTAAAATGAAAATGTACAATAATCTTAAAATCAGAACAAAGTATTTTATTCCTGTGATGATAATTTCATTCGGATTTATGCTTGTGGTTCTTTACGGAATCAAATCGCTTAACTCCACTTCAGAATCGATGATTAATTTTATTGATGGCGATCAATCACTTCTTCTGGCATTAACAAATATGTACGCTCAAGGTTTGCAATCTGAGCAGGCAACCAGGAATGTGCTGCTAAATCCAACGGACAAAAAAGCAAAAGAAAATTACAAACAAGCGCATGTAGATTTCTTAATTCAAATTGAAATCGCTAAAAAATCTGTTAAAGATAAAACCGAAGAACTAAATGATATCGATAAAATTTTAAGTATCTGGGAAGAAATAGATGTACTAAAAAAAGGAGTACAGGATCTTGCAGTAGCTGGTGATCAAGAAGGCGGTAAAGAACTACTGAACACAAAAGAAACAAAAATCTGGAGAGAATTAAAAGGTGTACTGCTTCCTTTTATCGATAAAATTCAAAATGACGTGATCCTTGAAAAAGCAAGAGTGCAGGAAGCAAACCAGGATTCATTTAACAGGATGATATTGTATTCAGCAATAATAATGATAGTTAGTTTTATCATATTATTCTTTGCTGTTAATGCATTTATTAAACCAATTAAAAATTTGCAGATTGCAGCAAACAAGGTTGCGGGCGGTGATGTAAATGTTTCACTGGAAATAAGTTCTAAAGATGAACTTGGCAGTTTATCAAATTCATTTAATGTTATGGTGGGAAATATTCGAAGCTCTATTGAAGCTGCCGAACAAAAAGGACATTTAGCAGAAGAAGCGGCACATGAAGCGGAAAATGAAAAAACACTTTCTAAGAATAAAGAAGTTTACCTAAAAGAATGCGTACAACAGATGCTGGTTGAGATGGATAAATTTTCTGATGGTGATCTTTCTGTCCGGCTAAGTTGTGATGGTAAGGATAAATTGATTTCAGATTTGTTTACAGGATTTAATAACGCTGTAAATCATATTAACGATACCATTTCAAAAGTTTCCGAAGCCGTTCAGGCAACCGCCAGTGCTGCTAATCAGATATCTTCCAGTGCAGAACAAATGGCCGCAGGTGCACAGGAGCAAAGTGCTCAAACTTCGGAGGTTGCATCTGCTGTTGAAGAGATGACAAAAACAATCGTTGAAACAACTAAGAATACTGAAACAGCATCTAATGCTTCTAAATTTGCTGGTAAAGTTGCAAAAGATGGTGGAGTTGTTGTAGAACAAACAATTGCCGGAATGAACACAATCGCTGATGTTGTTAGGAAAAGTGCTGAGACAGTTAAAGAACTTGGTCAGAGTAGCGATCAAATTGGTGAGATTGCTCAAGTGATTGACGATATAGCTGACCAAACGAATCTTCTTGCACTAAATGCAGCAATAGAAGCAGCCCGTGCAGGCGAACAGGGAAGAGGCTTTGCTGTAGTAGCTGATGAAGTAAGAAAACTTGCTGAGAGAACTACAAAAGCAACAAAAGAAATTGCTGAGATGATTAAGAAAATTCAAAAAGATACAAGTGGTGCCGTTGCATCTATGAATCGGGGTGAAGAAGAAGTTGAAAAGGGTAAACAATCTGCTCTAAAAGCAGGTGATTCACTTAAAGAAATTATTAAAGGTGCAGAATCTGTTGTGGATTTAGTAAACCAGGTTGCTGCTGCAAGTGAGGAACAATCTTCAACCGCAGAAGAGATAAGTAAAAATATTGAATCAATTAATAATGTTACAAATGAAAGTGCCGGCGGTATTCAGCAGATTGCGCATGCTTCAGAAGACTTGAATCGGCTGACTTTAAATCTGCAAGATTTAATTTCAAATTTTAAAATTGATAGTAAGGATAGCAATTTTGTAGCGAGTAAGAATAGAAAGTTAGTACACGTATAGCAATAAAAGAATTGAAACGAGGCAATCTCCGCTTTTCTTTATATTGATTTTGAAATTAAGGCAGCCAGGGTGGTTGTATTAACTATAACATTTAGAGTTTTGTTTGATTGGAGGATTTAAATAACATTTAATAATTAATAAGTTCAGTTAGAGATAAAAATGAATTGGTTTAATAATTTAAAACTCAATTATAAATTTGGAGTAGTGCTTTTACTTTTCGGTTTGGGTCTAGTAATCTTTGCTGTCAATTCATACAAAACAATCCAGCAGGTACAGATAAACGGGGATCTGTATAAAGAAATTATTAAAGGTAAAGATTTGATTGCAGATATTCTTCCACCGCCTGATTATATAGTTGAAACCCATCTTATATGCTTCCAATTAATAAATGAACAAAATCAATCAGTGCGTAATGAACTAATTTCAAAATCAAAATTGCTGCGTGAAGAATTTGAAACCAGACACAAGTATTGGCGATCTGAATTAAGCGAAAGCCCCATGAAACAGGATATGATTTCTAACTCTTATAAACCTGCAGTCGAATATTTTGAATTGCGGGATTCAAAATTTTTTCCACTTATTCAGAACAATCAAAACGAAGAAGCAAAAACTCTTTTGTTAACTTTAATGAAGGAAAAATATGATACGCATCGAAAGTATATAGATCAGGTAGTAAAATATGCAAATGAATACAATGCAAATACTGAGATTTCGGCAACAGAAATAATCTCATCTAAAACTCTTTACTTAGTTTTAACAGCTGCGGGTATTCTAGTAATAATATCTGTCATAGTTACTTTCATTACAAGAAAAATCAGCAAGCACGTTGATGGACTAGCCTTGGCGGCAGAAAAAATTGCAAGTGGTGATGTTAATGTATATGTAAAAGCAGATACGAATGATGAAATTGGTCACCTTGAACGGTCATTTTCAAAAATGATTGAAAACATTAAAGAGTCATCTTCTATAGCCGAAAAAATTGCACAAGGAAATCTTGATTTAAATATCAAACCAAAATCTGATAAAGACATTTTATCAATCAGTCTTAATAAAGTTGCAGAAAATATAAATCGTCTGGTAAGTGATGTTAACTCTTTATCGAAATCAGCAATTGAAGGAAAGTTAAGTGAACGTGCAAATAAAAATGCACACCATGGTGAGTATCGGCATGTGGTTGAGGGTTTTAATAAAACATTAGATGCAATTTATTCTCCATTCAGAGAGACTATTAAAATATTACAGCAGCTTGCATCAAGAGATTTAACGGCAAGAATGAATTCAGATTGTCATGGGGACTATCAAACTATTAAAGAAAATATTAATGCCGTGGCTTCTGCTCTTGATGAAGCAATCAGTCAAGTTTCTGAAGCTGTTCGGGCCACAGCAAGTGCGGCAAATCAGATTTCTTCAAGCACTGAGGAAATGGCTGCCGGGGCTCATGAACAAGCCTCTCAGGCAAGCGAAGTTTCCGGAGCTGTTGAGGAGATGACAAAAACAATTTATGAAACCACTAAAAATACAACTGCAGCTTCTGAGGCTAGCAGATTTGCTGGTGAATCTGCAAGAGTCGGTGGTAAAGTAGTTGCTAAGACAATAGAAGGTATGGATAGAATTGCTGAAGTGGTTAAGCAGAGCGCTGATACTGTAATGGAGTTGGGCAGGAGCAGCGACCAGATCGGTGAAATTGTACAAGTTATTAATGATATAGCAGACCAGACAAATCTACTTGCATTAAATGCAGCAATAGAAGCAGCCCGAGCAGGCGAACAAGGAAGAGGATTTGCAGTAGTAGCAGACGAGGTAAGAAAACTTGCAGAGCGTACAACAAAAGCAACCAAAGAAATTGCTTCGATGATAAAACAGATTCAGAAGGATACAAGTGGTGCAGTAGAATCAATGCAGCGGGGTACTGCTGAAGTTGAAAAAGGTAAATCACTTGCTCACAAAGCAGGGGATTCATTAAAAGAAATAATCACAGGTGCTGATAAAGTTTCAGATATAATTAGTCAGGTTGCAACCGCAAGCGAGGAACAATCGGGTGCAGCTGAGCATATAAGTAAAAATATAGAAGCAATCAGCAGTGTAACAGCACAGAGTGCAAGCGGGATACAGCAAATAGCTCACGCATCAGAAGACTTGAACAGATTAACATTAAACTTGCAGGAATTGATTGCTCAGTTTAAAGTTGATGAAACTTCTGGAAAAGGTAACTTAGCTGTAAGACAAAATGGAAAATTAGTTCACGCTTAATTTGTAAAGAGAGAAGTATACTAAGTCTTTACTATTTATTTTAGAAGGCAGCAATAGGGGAACGCTGCCTGCTAATTAAAATTTTTCACACACATAAAAGAGAATGCTCAGCCAATCCTTTTTAATTATAAACTTGATTCGATTTATACATCATCTAAATAATAAAAAAAGTTCTTTCTTCCACTTTTTAGTCAAAATAGAGCAAATGGCTCGTTAAATCAAAAGATTTTTTCCTTACTCCCCCTTAAGAAATTTTATTTTATATCGATTATGTGTTGAGGGGCAAGTATTTATAAGTAATTATTAATGCTCTTAAATCCCACTCAGATCCGAAAAATAGAGCAATTTAAAATTTTCTAAGAAAGGTTTTTATGAAAAAGTTTTTTGTATTGTGGGTATTGTCTGCAATTATTGGATTTGCTCAAAATACGACTGAGAACACACCTGAAATAAAAATATCAGGTTTTGTAAAAAGCGATTTCTTTTTTGATTCCAGACAAGTTGCAACATTCAGAGAAGGTCATTTTTTACTTTATCCATTGAATGAATTACTGGATGTAAACGGTGAAGATATAAATGCAAAAGCAAGTTTTAATGCACTCTCAATTCAGTCGCGAGTAACAGCAAAGTTATTCGGTCCAGAAGTACTTGGTGCAAAATCTGGTGGTTTGATTGAAGGTGAGTTTTTTGGAACCTCGGATGCTGATGTAAATGGATTTAGATTAAGACATGCTTATGTTACTCTTAACTGGGAAAACACGGGATTGTTATTTGGACAAACTTGGCATCCTATGTTTGTTACAGATGTTTTTCCGCAAGTAGTTTCATTTAACACAGGTTCTCCATTTCAGCCTTTTTCAAGAAATCCACAGATAAGATTAACACAGTCATTTGATAAATTTAATCTGATAGCTGCCTTATTAACACAAAGAGATGTTACAAGTAATGGACCAGCAGGATTCAGTTCATCTTACTTAAGAAATAATTTAATTCCATCTGCTCACCTTCAATTACAATACAAATCAGAAAGTTTTGTTACCGGTGCAGGAGTTGATTATAAAAGTTTAACACCAAGAATATCAACAACAAAAAATTATAAAACGAACGAAACGGTTTCTGGTCTTTCTGGGCTGTTATATGCAAAATATGTATTCTCTGGTTTTACTTGGATGGTTGAGGGAGTTTATGGACAAAACTTAACAGATCTATTAATGCTAGGTGGATATGCAGTTAGCGCAGTAGATACAGCAACGGGATATGAAGAATATACTCCGCTAAATGTTTATTCTGTCTGGACTGATTTATCCTACGGTAAAGATATACAACCAGGTATATTTATTGGATACACGCGAAATCTTGGTGCTGATAACAAAATAGTCGGTAGTTATAGTACGCGAGTAAGCAATATTGATAAAATATTTAGAATAACTCCGAGAGTAATATTTAATTTCAGTAAAGTAAGGTTTGCTGTTGAAACTGAGTTCACTTCAACATCATACGGCAAAACAGACGAATTTGGTAAAGTGAACGATACTAAAGATGTATTAAATATTAGGGGATTAATGGCTGTCTATTATTTCTTTTAATATAAAGGTGATTTATGAAAATGAAGATAAAGCGATTACGTGACTGGGGACTGTTCTCAAAGATAATTGGGCTGCTGATTTTTAGTGTTACTCCTTTAGTGCTTTTTCTCTTTCTGTATATTCTTCCATCTTATGAAGAACATCTATTTGAAGAGAAGAGAACTGCAACTCGACAAGTTGTTCAGGTTGCATCAGGTGTAATTGAAAAATTCCAGAAGTTAGAATCTAGTGGTGAACTAACGACAGCAGATGCACAGCAAAAAGCTTTAAACGAATTGAAAGAAATGCGGTATAATGAAAGTGATTACTTCTGGATTAATGATACAGAGCCCAGAATGATTATGCATCCTATAAAACCAGCATTAGATGGAAAAGATCTATCCGATATGAAAGATCCAAATGGCATTCATCTTTTTGTGGAAATGGTTAAGGTTTGTAAAAAAGATGGACAAGGCTTTGTTGATTATATGTGGGAAAAACCAGGCTATTCTGTGCCACAGCCAAAAGTTTCATTTGTGCAAATGGATAAAAAATGGAATTGGATTTTAGGCAGCGGAATTTATGTTGATGATGTAAATGAAGAAATAGCAGGCTTTACATCTAAAATATTAATCTTTCTCGCAGTAATAGTATCCATCATACTCTTTGCTGGATATTCTTTTGCAAAACTACTTGTTAAACCAATTAAACAATTAGAAGAAGTAGCAAACCGAGTAGCAACAGGTGAAGTTGATATAGTTTTAGAATCTAACTCCAATGATGAAATAGGAAAACTTAATAAATCATTTATAGAAATGATTGCAAACATTAAAGAATCATCACTGCATGCAGAGCACATCTCCGAGGGGAATCTTGATATTGAGATCAATCCTAAATCAGAAAAAGATGTTCTTTCTATAAGTCTTAATAAAGTAGTTTCCAATGTAAAAAATCTTGTTTTAGATGTTAACTCACTTTCGGAATCAGCAATACAGGGAAAACTGAGTGCAAGAATAAACGAAGAGAAACATCACGGAGAATATCGAAAAGTTGTGTTGGGATTTAACGAAACACTTAATGCAATCAGTAGTCCGTTTAACGAAACAATAAAAATTCTGAGGACTCTGGCAACAGGTGATATGACATCAAGAATGACTTCTCAATGCAAAGGTGACTATAATATTATTAAAGAAAATATTAATGCAGTTGCCGGTGAATTGAGTGATGCACTTCGTAAAGTGAATGAGGTAATACAGGCAACAGCAAGTGCTGCTAATCAGATTTCATCCAGTGCTGAAGAAATGGCTGCAGGCGCTCAGGAGCAAAGCGCACAAGCTAATGAAGTTGCAAGTGCAGTAGAAGAGATGACAAAGACAATTTTTGAAACAAGTCAAAATACAAGTTCAGCTGCAGAAGCAAGCAAAAATGCAGGTCAGTTTGCAAAAGAAGGCGGTAGAGCAGTTGATGAATCAATTGAAGGAATGAAAAGGATTTCAGAGGTTGTTACAAAAAGTGCAAACACAGTGCAGGAACTCGGAAAAAGCAGTGATCAAATTGGTGAGATAATTCAGGTGATTGATGATATAGCAGACCAGACAAATTTACTTGCATTAAATGCCGCTATAGAAGCTGCTCGTGCTGGTGAACAAGGAAGAGGTTTTGCAGTAGTAGCAGATGAGGTTCGAAAACTTGCTGAACGAACTACAAAAGCAACTAAAGAAATAGCAACAATGATCACTCAAATTCAAAAGGATACCACTCAGGCAGTTCTGGCAATGCAGCTTGGAAAAGAAGAGGTTGAAAAGGGAAAGATATTAGCAATAAAAGCAGGAGGATCGATTAAAGATATTATTCTCGGTGCTCAAAAAGTTACAGATATTATTACTCAGGTGGCAGCAGCTAGCGAAGAACAATCAAGTGCTTCTGAGCAAATTGGAAAAAATATCGAATCCATTAATCAGGTAACTCAAGAAACAGCAGGCGGTATTCAGCAAATTGCACACGCATCGGAAGATCTTAGCAGATTAACAGTTAATCTGCAGGAATTAATTTCAAAGTTTAAATTAGATGAATCAGATGCCAGATTTGCTGTGCGTAAAAATGGAAAACTGGTGCATGTATAATTTGTAGATTTGAGAATACTCCATCTTTATAAAATAATTATTAGGTAAAAAGGATCTGCTTAATTATTGTTAAAGAAAATTGGAAAATTGTAGGATAATTTTATACACACATAAAAGGGTTTGCTAAGGCAGCCCTTTTTGATTTTATAATGTTACGATTTTACTTGTTTAATTTTAATTGTAATTTTCGATGAGAATAATTCGACTTAAGAATTATAATTTATTGCTAATTAAATAGATAAAATTTTAGCTTTAGGTAAGTTATTTGGTTTTATTAAAAATGCAGTAACTAAAATATGAATGTTAATTCCACTTATACTCTTTCTGTGTTCGCTTTTCTTCTTTCTTTAGTAGCTTTTAACCTAATAACTTCTTCAAATATTAGAATATTAAATTGGATTCTTTAATATGAAAAAAATTTCTAAATGGCAGATTTTTTTAATTTCGATAACTGCAATTATTTTCTTGAGTGCCGCAGCAATTTATTACTATTATACCGAAACAAAAGAAATTCGCAAAGAGAAGTATGAGTATCTAAATGTAATTGCCAAATTAAAAATAGATCAGATTTCAAAATGGAGAAACGAGAGATTATCTGAAGCAGAGTTTTTTCCAACGGTAGGACGATTTATAAAATCTACAGTCTTTCTTTCTGAAAATCCTAATGATGAGGAAGCAAAGAATTTTTTAATGCAGACTCTTGACCCCATAAAGCAAAGACATAATTACAAGAACTTGCTTATTACTGATCTTAATAACAGGATATTATTTTCAATAGAACCCGAAGAAAAAAAACTTGATTCAATTGCAATTAGTTATTCAAAGATATCGGTTGAAATGGATTCAATTATTTTTACAGATTTTTATTACTGCGAAACACACTCCAAAACTCACTTGGACATAATTTCACCGATAAAAGATAATGATGCAAGGATAATTGGGACTTTTATTTTAAGATTTGATCCTACCGTTTTTCTATTTCCGTTAATACAAGATTGGCCGACACCAACTAAAACAGCTGAAAGTATAATATTTAAAAAAGAAAATGATCAGGTACGATTTATTAGTGAATTAAAATACGAAAATAATTCTGAAATGAATTTCACTATTCCGCTTACAAAGACAGAATATGTTGCTGTAAAAGGAGCATTAGGTAGAACAGGAATTGTTGAAGGCCTTGACTATCGCAATGTTGAAGTATTAGCTGATCTAAATAAAATACCTGGCACTGCCTGGCACTTCATATCCAAAGTTGATAAAGATGAAATCTATTCGGAAATGTTCTTTAGGGCTCGAGCAATCTCACTCTTAACAATAGTCTCTTTTTTGTTTGTAATGGCTATGGCCATGTACCTTATCAGGAATAAGCAAACTTCAATATATAAAAATCTTTTTATAAGGGAGAAAGAACTTTCTGAAACAAAGGAAGAATTCCGTACTACTTTATATAGTATTGGTGATGCAGTTATCACAACTGATTCAAAAGGTTTTATTAAATACATGAACAGCGTTGCAGAACAACTAACAGGATGGCGTGAATCTGAAGCCTCTGGGAAAATGCTTAACAATGTTTTCAAGATTATCAATGAAGACACAAATATTGCAGTTGAAGATCCTGTTAGTAAAGTACTGAAAAATGGTTCTATAGTTGGACTAGCTAATCATACTATGCTTATTAGAAAAGATGACACCCAGATTCCGATTTCAGATAGCGGTTCGCCAATCAAGGATGATAATCATAAAATTATTGGTGTTGTACTTGTTTTTCGTGATCAGTCTGAAGAACGTAAAAAAGAAAAAACTCTTTTAGAAAGTGAAGAAAAATTTAGAAAGATGACCTTAAGCTCCCCTATGGGTATGCACTTTTATGAATTGAAAAATAATAACGATTTGGTTTTGATTGATAGTAATCCGGCTGCTGATAGATTATTGGGAATTGATCATAAAACCATTCTTGGTAAAACTATTGAGCAAGCATTTCCTCCATTAGCCTATACCGAGGTTCCGCAAAGATATCGGGAAGCAGCTTCGAATGGAATATTATGGGCTACAGAACAGATAGCCTACAAAGATGACAAGATTGAAGGTGCATTTGAAGTAAAAGCCTATCAGACAAAACCTTATAATATGGTTGCTGTTTTTACAGATATTACGGAACGTAAAAGATTTGAAGAATCTTTAAAATCGAGTGAAGAAAAATACAGGATGCTTCTGGATTTTGCTTCAGATGCATTTTTTCAGGGAGATAGTAACGGCAATTTTATTTATATAAATAATAAAGCGATTGATCTTACGGGTTATTCGAGAGAAGAACTTTTAAAGATGAATATTAAAGATTTGTTTTCAAAAGAATTACTTGAAACAAGTCCACTGAGATATGATAAATTACTTGCGGGCGAAACAATTAAAACAGAACGGGCAGTTGTTAAGAAAAATGGTACGTCAGTTTATGTAGAGATTTCTTCAAAGCAAATGCCTGATGGTACGTATCAATCCTTCATGAGAGATATCACTGAAATAAAAAAATCGGAAAAAGAGCTTGCCGTCGCGCAAGAGAGATTTAAAAAAGCTTTTACCACTAGCCCTGATTCAATAAACATTAACCGGTTTTCAGATGGAGTTTATGTATCAATAAATAATGGCTTTACAAAAATGACTGGCTATACAGAAGAAGAAGTAGTTGGTAAAACCTCTGCTCAAATTCAAATATGGGCTGATATTAAATACAGGAATGAACTTGTAGAAAAACTAAAAACCACAAATGTTGTTGATAATTTTGAAGCAAAGTTCAGGATGAAGGATGGTAATATTAAAGATGGACTAATGTCGGCAGCAGTTATTGAACTAAATGGTAACCCACATATTATCAGTATAACAAGAGATATTTCAGAGCGTAAAATCGCGGAAGAAATAATTAAAAGTTCCGAAGCTAACTTAAATTCCTTAATTAACAACAGAAATGAATCAATTTGGTCTATAGATAAAGATTATAACTATATAGTTTTTAATAACTATTTTGCTGAAACTTATTTTGCCGCTTACAATCAAAAACTTGTTAAAGGAATTAATGCTTTAACCATTCTTACACCGGAGCTGAAAGCATTTTGGAAACCGAAATATGATTTGGCATTATCGGGTAAAAAAACTGAATTTGAATTTACCTACCAGCTAAATAACAAGTTCATTTACTTGCAGGTTTTTCTAAATCCAATTATTGCGGATGGAATTATTAATGGGGTTTCGGCTTTAAGCGTTGATACTACGGAGCAGAAGCATGCAGAGGAGTCGCTAAAAGCAAGCGAACGTAAATTACGACAAGTGATTGACCTTGTTCCGCATTTTATCTTTGCAAAGAATATCGATGGAAAATTTATATTAGCGAATAAAGCAATTGCTGACGTTTACGGAACTACAGCTGAAAACATGATAAATAAATGCGATTACGACTTCAATCCAAATGCCGAAGAGGTCAGACATTTCATCGAAGACGATAAAAAAGTTATTGAAAGCGGGGTTGAGTTATCATCATTTGAAGAAACAATTACAGATTCAAAAGGCGCTACCCGATATCTTAAAACCACAAAAATTCCTTTTACTGCCTCAGGTATAAATGAACCTGCATTACTTGGTATTTCGGTGGACATCACTGAACAAAAGCGGGCTGATGCAGTTTTGCAGGATATTATTGATAAAAATCCAATGTCAATTCAAATACTTGATCTGGAGGGCTATACTATTCAAACTAATTTGGCACATACAAAACTATTTAGCGTCAAACCACCTGCCAACTATTCGATGTTTAGTGATGCACAACTATTAAAGCTAGGATATCAAGAAGTCTTTGAAAATTTTAAAAAAGGCGAAATAGTTTACTTCACTGATACTTATTATAATGTCCATAACGTTGATCCTTCTTTTCCAGATAGACCGATTTGGATTAAAGCTGTTGGTTTTCCATTAAATGATATTCATGGAAAGCCAGAATATTATGTATTAATGCATGAAAATATCACTGAGCGCAAGCTTGCAGAAGAAGCCCTAAAAAAAACCAAAATTCACTATCAAAAATTAATTGAAAATGCTCCAGATGGCATAGTGCAGATTTCTCTTGAAGGAAGGTTTAAATATGTAAGTCCTTCAGCAAAAAGAATTTTTGGTTATCCGCTTGATCTAAGAGTCGAAGCCCAACCTGATAACCTTACTCATCCTGAAGATTTACCATTAGTTCTTAGCACTTTAAATAAAATAATTAATGATCCATCTTTAATACAAACAATTCAGTATAGATTTAAACATACAAATAATTCTTGGATTTGGATTGAAAGCACATTTACTAACTTGCTTAATGAACCTAGTGTAGATGCAATTGTTATAAACTTTCGCGATATAACTGAACGCAGAAAAATGGAGGAAGCGGTTCAGCATAGCGAAACAAAATTTTATTCATTATTTGAAAACAGCCCCAATGCAATTTTTATTACAGATCCTGAAACTTTAATAATTATTGATTGTAATGCTAACGCTTGCAGTATGAACGGGTACAAACGTGAAGAATTAATTGGTAAAAGCATTAATATTCTTCATCCGCAAAATGTTTCTGAACAGCTTAATAATTCAGAATTACATCAAGACCAAATTGAAATATTAAGAAAGCATAAATCGGTAACTGTTGAATCTGTTCATAAGCGTAAAGACGGTACGGTTTTCCCGATTGAAAGCTCTATCTCATTAATTTCTTTAAGCGGCAAAGAAGTTACTATGGGTATAGACCGCGATATTACGGATAGAAAAAAACTTCTTACAGAAATAATAGGATCAGAAGAAAAATTCCGTTCAATCTGGGAGAACTCTGTTGATGCAATGAGATTGGTAGATAGAAATGGTGTTATAATAAATGTAAATGATTCTTATTGTAATTTATTTGGATTAAAAAAAGAAGATTTGATAGGCAATCTCTTTAGTGTTTCTTATACAATAACGGAATCAGATACTTCACTTAAAGGGTTTAAAGAACGGTTTAAAAATGGAACGATTCTTAAAAAGTTTGAAACAGAAATTCAGCTAAAAAATGGAAAAGCGATCTGGGTAGAATTAACAAACTCATTTATTGAGTTTGAAGATAAAGCGGCTATGTTATTAAGTATTATTCGTGATATAACCGACAGAAAAGTTTTAATCACTGAATTAACCGATGCAAAAGAAAAAGCTGAAGAGATGATTAGGCTAAAATCTTACTTCTTCGCTAATATGAGCCACGAACTGCGCACACCGTTTGTTGGTATTCTTGGCTTTGCCGAAATATTAAAAGACACATTACAAAATGCTGATGAAAGAGAATATGCAGAGCAAATATTAAAATCTTCAAAAAGACTGACCGACACTCTTAATAAGATTTTAAATGTTACACGGCTTGAGTTTGATAAAGTTGATTTGAAGTATAGAGAGTTCGATGTGTGCATATTACTTAAGAGTATTGAAGCTTTTTATCATAACTCTGCAAAGCTGAATAACACAACAATAAATACAGTGCTTGAAAATGAAAGTATTGTTATAAAATCAGATGCAAAATTATTAGAAGATATATTAAATAATCTTGTAAACAACGCTGTTAAGTTTACACGCGATGGAAGTATTACCCTGAGCGCTCAGAAAACAATTTTAAATAATAAAGATTATCTAACCATTAAAGTTGAAGATACCGGGATTGGAATTCCTAAAGAAAAGCAACATTTAGTTTGGCAGGAGTTCCGGCAGGCGAGTGAAGGATTAAATCGTTCTTTTGAAGGAACCGGACTTGGACTTACAATAACAAAAAAGTATGTTGAAATTCTTGGTGGAGAAATATCACTTGAGAGCGAAGAAAACATTGGAACTGTTTTTACTATAAATATTCCGGCAGATCATCATCAGAAAATAGAATCAGAAGTTTTTGATAAAATTCCAGATCAGATTAAACCCACAATTGAAAAGTCTAAAAACAGGCGGCATAAAATTCTTTATGTCGAAGACGATTTAGTAGCCCTGCAGTTTATTAATATCATACTTAAATCTATATATGATGTTGAAACCGCATTTAAAGCAACCGCAGCATTAGAGTTGGTAAAAAAAGTGCAGTATGATGTACTTATGCTGGACATCAATCTTGGAAGTGGAATGGATGGTGTTGAATTAATGCAGAAAATCAGACAGATGGACCATTACAAAAATATTCCCATCGTTGCCGTAACAGCATATGCAGCGCAGTCAGATAAGGTAGAATTTTTGGCAAAGGGATTTACACATTATATATCAAAACCATTTACTAAAAATGAACTTTTCTCTCTGTTAAAAGGAATTTTCTAAAACAAAATCTAAAAAAGTATTTACGTATTCTAAATAAGAATAGCAGAATTTTCGATAATAGAGTTAGCCTAAGCGTTGCAATATCTGTTAATACTAAATAGAAAGCTCCAGATTCGCTGTGCTTGTTGAATAACAAGAATTGTCTGGGGCTAATTGATAATATTTGATATTAGTTGTAAAATTATATTAAGAAATCTTTAAAAGAAGTAAATGGGGTTAATTAAGCTGAACAAGGTACTATTTAAAGGTCTATTGAATGAAAAGTTCTATCCTTGCATTGGGGTAAATAGCATAATTGATTTTGAAATTTATTATTTAGTCTTTTTTAATCATTCATTTTACTTAGTTGATCGGATTGAATTTATGCGCGCATCAAAAGTATCCGACCTTGCAAATAAGAAAAATTTAATTCTTATTGTACTTACCAGTATACTCTTCTTATTTATAATTGGACTTATATATTATCTAGTTGAAGAAAAAGCATTAAAGGAAGAAAAGTATAAAGAACTATCAACTATTGCTAAAATTAAACTTGAACAAATAACCGACTGGAGAGAAGAAAGGGTTTATGAAGCTGAGTTTTTTGCAAAAATTGACAGACTGATCAAATCCACACAAGGCCTAATTAATAATCGCAATGATTCGGAAATAAAAAATTATCTGCAAGAATTATTATATCCCACTAAATCCAGCCACGGTTATGAAAATATTTTTATCTCTGACATTAACTCTGATATTCTATTCTCACTAGATTCCATTTATAATCGTGCTGATTCAATTACTGCAGTAAATATTTCCAAGTCGATTAAAAATGATTCATTATTATTTGAGGATTTTCATTTTTGCTCAGTGCATAATAAAATCCATTTAGATATCATCTCACCAATTAAAGATTATGATAATAAAATCATAGCAGCTATTGTATTTCGTATAAATCCGGCAGACTATTTTTTTTCAATGATACAGAAATGGCCCGTTTATAGTAAAACCGCCGAATCTATATTAGTTAAAAATGAAGGACATCAAATAAGGATATTAAGTCAGCTTCGTAATAATCAAAATGATAAAATGTTATTTACTATTCCTATTACAGAAAAAAAATATGTTTCTGTAAAAGGTGCTTTAGGCCAAAAAGGCATTATTGAAGGTCAGGATTATGAGAATCAGGATGTTATCGCTGATCTCAATTCTATACCTGGAACCAATTGGTTTATTGTTACTAAAATGGCACGAGATGAATTTTACTCTGAGTTAATCTTTAGAACAGGGGCAATAACATTACTGACTATCTTTGTTCTTCTGTTAATAATATCAACCGCATTTTATTTATCTAAAATTAGAAGCAGCTCAATTTATAAGGACCTTTTCTTAAAGGAAAAAGAACTTAATGAGTTCCAAAAAATTTCTAAAGCGATAACTGATGTTGCTCAGGATGCTATAATAATGATAAATGCGGAAGGTAACATTTCTTTCTGGAATCCGGCCGCAGAAAAAATACTTGGCTATAAACCAGATGAAATAATGGGTAAAAACCTACATAACCTAATAGCCCCAAAACATTATCATGCTCAACATCAGGAAGCATTTAATAAATTTAAAGTTACCGGTGAGGGAAACGCAATTGGCAGGGTCTTAATTTTAAATGCAATTAAAAAAAATGGAGATGAAATATTTATAGAGCTTGCACTTTCTGCAATTAAGAAAAATGAAGACTGGCATGCGGTAGGAATAATAAGAGATATTAGCGAAAGAAAGCAAACCGAAGAAAAATTACTTGAAAGTGAAGAGAAGTTTAGAAAAGCCTTTAACACAAGTACAGATTCAATAATTATTTCCAGGCTTTCAGATGGACTTTTACTCGATGTTAATCTGGGATTTTGCAAAATAACAGGATTTTCAAAAGAAGATACAGTTGGAAAAACTATTGTTGATCTTGGTGTATGGGGAGATATAAAAGAAAGAGATAAAGTAGTTCAAGAACTTATGCAAAATGGAGCAGTTGATAATTTTGAAGCAAAATTTAAAACTAAAGATGGAAAATTAATCTATGGATTATTTTCCGCATCGCTTATTGAGATTATTGGTGAACCTTATATAATTAGTATTACCAGAGATATTACTGAGCGAAAAAAATCTGAAAAGAAAATATTTGAAACTCAGATGATGCTTAATAGAATTATTAATCTGTTGCCTGTTAGAGTTTTCTGGAAGGATAAAGATTTTAAATACCTTGGATGTAACGAGATATTCGCAAAAGATGCAGGATTAAATTATCCGGAAGAAATGCTGGGAAAAGATGATTATCAGTTTAGTTGGAAAGAACAAGCGCCCTTGTATAGAGCAGATGATAAATATGTTGTTGAAACAGGAAAACAGAGATTAGATTTTTTTGAGCCACAGACTGGGCCTAACCAAAAATTAAAATGGCTTAAAACCAGTAAAGTGCCTTTAACTGATGCTGATGGAAAAATAATAGGAGTTCTTGGAACCTATGAAGATATAACACAGAGTAAAAAAACAGAAGAAGCGCTACAGCAAAGTGAAGAACTATTCAGACATTCATTTAATTACTCCGCTGCTGGAATGTGTATAGTTGGATTGGATGGTAAGTTCCAAAAAGTTAATGATTCATTTGTAAAGTTGCTTGGTTATACAGAAACAGAAATTATTAATTACAATTTCAATGATATTACCTACTCTGAAGATATTACGATTGGAAAAAGCCGATTTGAAATGATGCTTAACCGGGAAATAAATAACGCTGAATTTGAAAAGCGTTATGTAACAAAGGATAAAAAAGTTGTTTGGGCACATATTACAACGTCTCTAATTTGTGATATTAAAAATCAACCACACTTTATCATCTCGCAGCTAATCGATATTACTGAACGCAAAGAGATGGAAAAAGTGCTCAAAGCAAGCGAAGAGAACTATCGCCATATCATAAACGGAATGAATGATATGGTTTTTGTTATTGATCTAAATGGAAAATTTCTTGATGTAAATAACTCCGCAGCAGAAATATTAGGTTATAGTAAAGAAGAATTAATTCAGTTAGGCCCAGCGGATATTGATAGTTCGCTCAGCAAGGATGCAATATTAAACTTGATTGAAAAAATTCAGTTAGAGGAAATGCAATTTTTTGAAACAAGCCATTCAACTAAATCCGGGATAATTATTCCGGTGGAGATAAAATCAACGATGATCCCATATAAAGGGGACAAGGTTATATTAAGTATCGCCAGAGACATTTCAGAACGAAAAGAAGCTCATAGAATAATAATGGAGAGTGAAGAAAAATACAGAACAATGATAACACAGATGCAGTTAGGTATTGCAGTGCACGAAATTATTTGTGATGATAATGGAACTCCTGTGGATTACAGTTTTATTGATGTGAACCAAAGTTTTGAAAAACTAACAGGATTGAAAAAAGAGAGTATTGTTGGGAAACGAGTTCTTGATATTATGCCGGAAACAGAAAGTTCCTGGATAGAAAAATATGGCTACGTTGCTTTAACCGGTGAGCCGCTTCAATTTGAAGACTATTCAAAAGAATTGAATAAATTCTATAGTGTTGTTGCATATAGACCACGTCCAATGCATTTTGCAGTTATTATTGATGATATTACTGATAGAAAAAATTCTGAAAGTGAATTGATAGAACGAATGAATGAGATTTCAAGATTCAATAATCTTATGATTGGCAGAGAAGAAAAAATGATTGAACTGAAAAAGGAAATAAATAGACTTCTAGAAGAATCAGGAAAAGAAAAAAAATACGATGAGATTAGTGAATAGAATGAAGATAAAATAAAATAGATCAGCTTATTATTTAAGCAACTGAATAAGGATCTATAAGGAATTAACAATGTTTTCAAGTAATAATTCTGGATCACGTTCAACAATAGCTTTGGATTGGAAAAATAAATTCCTGGCCAATATTCTAATTCGTATTATAAAAAATAAAAAAATATGGCTGTTCTGGTTTGTGTTAGCAGTGGGGTTGCTATTCACATGGATTGAGGCTATGAATGTTAAACGAACCATTCTTTTAGATGCAAAACAGGAATTTGAATTTGTATGTAATGAAATAAAAAATAAAATTATTACAAGATTAGAAGTTCATGCGCAAATCCTTAGGAGCGGAAGTGCATTTTTTGAAAGCAGCACAGATGTTACTAGAGAAGAATGGCGCAAGTTTATTGAACAGCAAAGAATTGAAAATAATCTTCCCGGAATTCAGGGAGTTGGCTTTTCTTTAATTATCCCTAAAAATCAATTGGTCTCCCACGAGCAAAAGATCCGCAGTGAAGGTTTTCCACAATATGCAGTTAAACCTGCAGGTAAAAGAGATATTTATACTTCGATTATTTATCTGGAACCATTTGTTGATAGAAACTTGCGTGCTTTTGGATACGATATGTTTTCGGAACCAATAAGACGTAAAGCAATGGAATACGCCAGAGATTATAATGTTGCTTCTCTTTCAGGCAAAATTACTTTGGTTCAGGAAACTGAAAAAGATATTCAGGCCGGAACATTGATGTATGTTCCAGTATACAAAAGCAATCTGCCTGTTGAAACAATTGAAGAACGGCGCATTTCAATACTAGGATGGGTATACAGCCCGTATCGTATGAATGACCTAATGAATGGAATACTTGGTGGATATGGGCTAATTGAAGGTAAGCAATATCAATTGCAAATTTATGATGACTCAACGTTTAATTCTAATGTGTTGATGTTTGATAGCAGGTTAGATAAGAATAAAATAAATAATCTTTCATCCTCTCATATATTTTTATCCCAAATTGAATTTAACAATCATACTTGGTTTGTTCGAATTACTCAGGCAGATAACTCAACATCCAATATTGATTACTCCAAGGTTTGGATTGTTGCCATTGCGGGAAGCGCTGTTAGTATTCTGCTGGCTATCGTTTTTTTAATATTAGCTAATTTATCTCAAACCCATAAAAATTATGCGTCATTTTTTAACACTATTGATGAATTACTTTTTGTTCTTGATGATCAGCAGAAAATAATTCATACAAATAAAATATTTTTAAATCGTCTTGGTTATTTAAAAAATGAACTTATAGGTAAATCTGTTTTTGAAATCTATCCCACTGATAGGCGTAAAGAAGCAGTAAAAATAATTTCGGAAATTTTGAGTGGTAATGAAGAATTTTGTCCGGTACCAGTTATTACAAAATCGGGCATTCAAATTCCTGTTGAAACAAGAGTATCCAGGGGTTTTTGGAATGGCAAGCACTCAATTTTTGGAGTGGCTAAGGATATTTCAAAGCTAAGATTGTCAGAGGAAAGGTTCTCAAAAGTATTTTATCTTAATCCTTCCGCTTGCGGTTTAACAGATTTGGATAACCATAAATTTGTTGAAGTAAACGATGCATTTTGTAATTTATTTGGATTCAGTAAAGACGAAGTAATTGGCAAAACAGGATCGGACTTAGGAATTATAAATGCTAAAGTACTTAATGATACGTTTAGTAAACTGGATAATAATGGAGTTATAAAAACTATAGAAGCTGATCTGAAAGCGAAGAATGGGAATATAAAGCATGTTATGTTATTAGCAGATATTATTAATGTTCAGGATAAAAAATTTCGTTTTACTGTTTTTAATGATATAACTGAAAGCAAACTGGCAGAAGATGAAATAAAACGGCAATTACAGGAAAAGGAAGTTTTGCTAAGAGAGGTTCATCATCGTATCAAAAACAATATTACATCAATAGGAAATTTACTATCCATTCATGCTAATTCTATATCAAACCCGGAAGCACTCTCTATATTGCAGGATGCTATTGGACGTGTTCAAAGTGTAGCCCTTATTTATAATAAACTTTTGCTTACAGATGATTATCAGGATATCTCTGTTAAGAAATATTTTGAAGATTTAATAGATGCAGTTGTAAATATTTTTTCGCTAAACGATTCTGTAGTGATTGTTAAAGAGATAGATGATTTTGCGCTTGATGTTAAAAGAATATTTCCACTCGGAACAATTGTTAATGAACTTCTTACCGATTCTTTAAAGTATGCTTTTGTTAATAAAAATTCCGGTTTGATAGTGATTAAGTTGGAAAAAAATGGAAACCACATTTCACTTGCGATAAAGGATAATGGCAACGGTTTGCCAAAAGGATTTGATGTTAGTGAATCAAACGGGTTAGGACTTATGCTGGTTAAAATGCTTTGCCAGCAATTAGGTGCAACCTTTAAGATTGAATCAGAACAGGGAACAAGAAGTACAATTGAATTTGATGTTTAGTATTCCTTTAAATAATCTGGGATAGAAAAAATATTCGAAATAAGAGATTTTATTTGAAAATAATTATTAGTTGCAAGTGTATTATGGACTCAAAATTTTAACAGGTAAGCTTTATGGTAAAAAATAAAAATAATTTCGAAATCAAAAGCGAAAAACTTTTTAACACGCTTTTGGATTACCTTTTAGATTTTATAATTGTTGTTTCATCAGATGGTAAAATAAAATATGTAAGCCCATCTTTTTATAATTCTCTTGGCTATTCGAAAGATGAAACTATCGGAAAATTTATTTTTTCATTCATTCATCCCGATGATCTATCTAAAACAAAAGCAGATTATAAAATATTGTTAGCAAAACCAGGTGCTCTCCAAAACGTAACCATCAGACTTCTTCAAAAAGATGGTAATGTAACCTTTGTTAAAGGAAGTAGGAAAAATTTGCTGGATGACCCTGAAATTGAAGGGATAATCCTTACCGGTAAAGATGTAACCGAAATTACAGAAGCTAATTTATCGCTTGATGATAAAAATGAAATGCTCGAAATACAGCAGAGACTTTTAAATGTTACAGAATTAATTTCAAAAGTTGGCGGATGGGAATATGATTTAATAACTCAAAAAATGTTTTGGACAGAAGAAGCTTATCGTATTCATGAAATTAATCAGAGCGATTTTATTGCCGGATCAACAAATCTTATTAATACAAGTGTGGAATGCTATTTACCTGAAGATCGATCCAAGATATTACAGGCATTTAACAATTGTATTAACAAAGCAGAACCCTATGACCTTGTGCTTCCTTTCATTACTTGTAAAGGTAAAAGTTTATGGGTTCGTACAATTGCTAAACCTATAATTGAGCATAATAAAGTTGTGAAAATAATTGGAAATATTGCTGATGTAACCAGACAAAAGAGAGCAGAATTACTTTCAGAAGCACGATACAGATTGATAGAATTTTCTTATCACTCAAAACTTGATGAATTTTTACAAAAAGTTTTGGATGAAGCTGAAATTTTAACCCGGAGTAAAATAGGATTTTATCATTTCGTTGAGTCTGATCAAATAACATTGTCGCTTCAAGCCTGGTCCACAAACACAATACAACATTTGTGCAAAGCAGAAGGAAAAGGGCTGCATTATGATGTTGATAAAGCCGGTGTTTGGGTCGATTGTGTTCACCAAAGAAAGACCATCGTGCATAATGATTATGAAAGCTTAACACATAAAAAAGGATTGCCCGAAGGACATGCCTCTGTAATTAGAGAAGTTGTTGTTCCCGTATTTCGTGAAAGTAAAGTTGTAGCTATTCTGGGCGTAGGCAATAAAAACAACTTTTATGATGACGACGACGTTGAGATGATTTCAAAGCTTGCAGATTTAGCATGGGATATTACAGAACGTAAACGCACTGAACAGGCACTTAAAGAGTCCGAAGAAAAATACAAAATGTTATTTGATGCTTCTCCTATTGGTATTGGTATTGCTGATATGAATGGTAAAATTATTAATTCTAATCCTGTTATGAAACAAATAACCGGTTATGATTTTGAAAATGAAAAGGATGTTGTGGCTAATGATATGTACTTAAATAAAGAAGATCGAGAAATACTACTAGACCATTTATCAAAAAACGGATGTGCAAGAGATTGGGAAGTTGATCTGAAAAGAAAAGACGGATTGATTTATAACGCTTTGCTTAACGTTGATTTAATTCAGACTGGCAATGAAAAATTTATTCTTACAAATATGCGGGATATTTCAAATCGCAAAAGAGCTGAAAAAGTATTAAAAGAAAATGAGGAGCTTAAACAAACTGTATTAGATTCTCTCAATGCAAACGTTGCGGTTGTTGATTCTAAAGGTAATATTATAAGCGTGAACAAACCCTGGGAAAAGTTTGCATTAAGTAATGGTATAAAAAAGTTAGATGGTACCGTTGAAAAAATAAACTATTTTGATGTACTCTGTAGATCTGTTGAGAATGGAGAAAAAAATGCTGACAAAGTTTATGAAGGAATTAAATCGGTTTTAAACGGAGAGATACAATATTTTGAAACGGAATATCCCTGCGACTCACCCTCAGAAAAACGCTGGTTTGTAATGCATGTTCTACCATTGGTAAATGAATCAGGTGTTGTTATTTCACACGAAAATATTACAGAAAGAAAAATTGCAGAAGATCAATTAAGGCAAAGTGAAGAAACGCTTAAACTGCTTAACCTAATGCAGAGGGATCAGAATGCAGAATTAATAGAAAAAAATACTGAACTTAAAAAAGCCCGGCTAAGTACATTAAATATTATTGAAGATCTTTCCCGCGAAATCAGAGAACATAAAATTGCTGAAGAAAAACTTAAAGCAAATGAACAGAAATTTAAAACCGTTGCCGATTTTACCTATGATTGGGAGTACTGGGAAGGAAAGAATAGTGAAATTATTTATATGTCTCCTTCGTGTCAGCGTATAACCGGATACACTCGTGAAGATTTTATTGCAAATTCCTCACTGATGGAAAGGATAATTGTTCCCGAAGATGCCTTTAAATTTATTTCTCATCATCACGATATTGCTCCTTTTGATAAAAGAGATGAAGTGGAGGAATTAGAGTTCAGTATCGTTCATAAAAATGGTTCTATAAAAAATATATTCCATATTTGCAGGCCAATATTTGATGAGAATAAAAAATATTTGGGAAGACGAGTCAGCAACAGAGATGTCTCTGAGAAAAAACAAATTGAGATTGAACTGCGCAATAGCGAAGCAAAATATCACGAGTTATATTCCTTGTTGAGATTAATGAGCGATACGATGCCTGATATGCTTTGGGCAAAAGATCTTGAACAAAAATATCTTTTTACTAATAAATCATTTAGTGAAAATTTATTGTGTGCAGATAATACTGATGAACCTATCGGAAAAACAGATTTGTTCTTTGCTGAAAGGCAAAGAAGATTACATCCGGAAAATCTTGAGTGGCATACATTCGGTGAACTTTGTCAGGACACTGATACAATCACCCTGCAAGAAATGAAACATAAACAGTTTGATGAATTTGGAAATGTAAAAGGAAAATTTCTATACCTGGATGTTCATAAAGCACCTCTTATTAATGATAACGGTGAACTTATCGGCACAGTGGGGTCTGCTCGTAATATAACAGAACCAAAAGCTGCAGAAAAAGCACTTAAAGAAAGCGAATCCAGAAACAGAGCATTTTTAAATGCGATACCCGATCTTATTTTTATTATTAGTCAGGATGGAATTTTTATCGATTATAAGAGTGAACGTGAAGAACTACTGTTACTTCCACCTGAAAATTTTGTTGGAAAGCACATAAGAGAAGTTCTGCCTGAAAAACTTGCAATACTTACAATAGAAAAAATAGGAGCGCTTTTTGTTGAAGGGAAAATACAAGTTTATGAATATTCTATTGAGCAAAATGGGCAAATAAAGCATTTTGAAAACAGACTCGTTCTTTCAGGCGATAACCAGATTCTTTCAATAATCAGAGATATTACAAATGCTAAAGAATCAGAAGAGCAAATAAAACGGTTATCACATGCTATTGAACAAAGTAAAGCAACAATAATTATAACCAGTGTTACAGGCGATATTGAGTACTTCAATCCAATGCTTACTGAAATTACTGGTTATACTTTTGAGGAATTGAAAGGAAAGAGTATCAGTATTCTTGGGTCAGGCAATGGAAACGATAAAACTGAACAGGCTATGTGGAATACTATTAGTAATGGTAAAGACTGGAGCGGAGAATTTTTAAACAAAAAGAAAAATGGTGAATTATATTGGTCGTCAGCTGTTGTATCCCCAATTAAAAATAACAAGGATGAAATTGTAAACTTTATTGCAATACAGGAAGACATTACACATCAGAAGCAACTGACAAAAGAACTAATTGAAGCAAAAGAAAAAGCAGAAGAGATGAATAAAGTTAAATCTTATTTCTTTGCTAATATGAGTCACGAATTGCGTACACCTTTTGTTGGAATCTTAGGATTCTCAGAAATGTTAGCTGAAGCAATACCAGATCCTGAACTAAAAAATTATGCAGAGCAAATTTTAAAATCATCTAAACGTCTAACAGATACATTAAATAAAATATTAAATATTACTCGTTTAGAGTTCGATAAATACGAACCGGACACTACTGATGTTAATGTAAATGCAGTTCTTGAAGAACTGACGTCCCTATACTTGCAAACGTCTAAAAATAATAATACAACTATTAAAACCAATCTGCTTTTTGATAATGCGTTAATAAAATCAGATAAAAAACTTATTGAAGAAATTTTTACTAACCTTATCAGCAATGCTGTAAAATATACTCCAAATGGAAGTATTGAAATTACTTCACGCAATGTTGTATCGGATAATAAAAATATTTTAGAAATAATCGTTGCAGATACTGGCATGGGTATTTCAGAAAACATGCAGGATATAATTTGGCAGGAGTTTAGACAAGCCAGCGAAGGTTATAGCCGCTCTTTCGAAGGAACAGGTCTTGGACTTACTATCACAAAAAAATATGTTGAGATATTAGGCGGAAAGATTTCCCTTAAAAGTAAATTAGGAGAAGGTTCAACCTTTAAGGTACAAATACCTTTTACCTTTTCGGATGTTAAACCCAAAGTTGATAGTAATACGATAAAAAAATTGCCCGAAGTTATACTAGAAAACGATGTAAGAAAACCAAGATTACTTTATGTTGAAGATGATGCCATTTCGCTAAACTACATTACAATTGTTCTTAAATCAAAGTATGAGATAAGCACTGCTTTCAGTGCAAAGATTGCTTTAGAACTGGTGAACACTAATCAGTATGATGCACTAATGCTTGACATAAATCTTGGTCGGGGTATGGATGGACTTGAACTAATGCTGAAAATCAGACAAATAGATAACTATAAAGAGATACCGATTGTTGCTGTAACAGCTTATGCCGCTGATTCGGATAAGGCTGAATTCCTCGCTAAAGGGTTTAATCAATATTTATCAAAACCTTTTACCGCTTCTGAGTTAACAGATATGCTAAAAAAAGTTTTGGAATAAATAGATTTAATATCGTTACTATTTCTCTTAACTCTAATAATACTTGGAGTTAAGAGCAGTGTTTTTAACCACCCGCCTAAAGAAATTTCATCTTTATACGATTATAACCCAAGGAATTGTTCGGCATATTAATATTTGTGAGTAGTAAAATAATAAATAACGTAATTCAGTTGTCTTTTTATAAACACAAGCCGATAAATAATTACGGACATGTTTATAATACTTTTAACTAGGCGAGTTAAAGATGAAATCAAAAATAATATTCACAATCTTAGTTTTAATAGGATTATCCGTCGTAACATCAGGACAGGTAAGTGGAATATCCAGCAGTAAGCTTAGCGTACCACGCGCAGAGATTTTAGAACAAGGTAGTTTTGAATTTGAACCAGCGTTTCTAGTAGCCCATTCCTCAAAGTGTTTTAATGAAAGCGGAGACGCCTGTTCAATAAATGGCGAAGAGGTTGCTTCGGCATTAGGATTTAGAGTAACCTTTGGAATAACCGAAAATTTTGAGATTGGCTCTGTAATTCCAAGCAATATCGAAAATGTTGGTATAGGTGCAAAACTTAATTATCTAAATTCAGATTTCTTTAAAACATCCTTAATTGGTGGATTTGGTCTGCCCGCTGGTAATGCTTTTCTTTCGGATTCAGTTCATGATGATAATCATTACTCAGCCAGTATTGGAAATGTATTTTCATTCTTTTTTAGCGAAGAATCTTCAGCTGATATTATGATTAGCTATACAGGTATTATAGGTGAACATCCATTTAACCATGTATTAAGTTTTCAAAGTGGGTATGGATATTACCTAAGTGAACAATTTCAAATGATAGCTGAGATCAGTGGATTTACTTCCATTTCAAATAGTCTTTATTCTGGAAAATTATCTGTTGCACCAGGATTTTCTTATACTGTTACCAATAGTCTGGGTCTCGCAGCGGGATTTCAATATGATATTCTGGGTAAAAACGAGTTACAGTCACTAAGTTATTTTGCAGCATTTACAATTTTGTTTAATTAATATTCAGGGGCACCTTATGGAACTTATATCAGCAAGTAAATCTATATCAAGAAGAATTTCGCTTTCAGTAGCAATAGGCATTACTTCTTTGCTTAGTATCGGTTTAGTTGTGTTTTTAATTTATTCTGAACAGGCTAAACTCAAAACCTCCAGCGATACAATTCACGAATTAAACCAATCAATGAGAGAATCAATCATATTCTCAATGTCGCAAGGCGTAACAGACGTTATGCCGTTTATTGAAAGAATGAAAGCAATTAAGAACATTAAAGAGCTGCGTATTATTCCTACTGAATCTATTGATAGTGAACAAGCCGGTACAATGGATCAGCAGGAAAAATCAGTTGCAAAATCTAAAGATGAAATAAATGTTGAAGAAGACTTTAAAAATATGGAAGTCTTCAGATCTGTTAGCCCGATCCTTGCAGATGCATCCTGTCTCGATTGTCATGACGGAAAGGAAGGAGATGTTTTTGCAGTTATGAGTATAAGATATTCTATGCAAGAAACTCACTCTGCGATAGTAAACGAGCGTATTAGCGGTGCTTTGATAATAATATTCTTGGTAGTATTTGTCTGGTCACTAATAGTTTTCTTGATTAAGAAGAACATATTAAACGATTTGTTCAAATTTATATCTGCAATTAAAGATTTTTCTTATGGAAATTTAAATACAGAAATTAATTGTGTACGTAAAGATGAATTTGGTGAAATGGCTTTTTCTCTGCAGTCATTAAAAAATAGTCTAACAAATCAAGCTAGTACAGTTAATGAATTTGCAAAAGGAAATTTTGATGCTGAAGTAAAAATTTTATCAGATGATGATGTTCTTGGAAAATCAATACAACAGATTAAAGAATCACTAACTTTACTTTCAGGTGATGCCAAGTTGCTCTCAATCGCGGCAGAAGCAGGTAGCCTTTCTGAAAGAGCAGATATAGCAAAACATCATGGAATATTTAAAAAAATTATTAATGGCTTTAACTTAACATTTGATCATCTGATAGCGCCCATTAAAGAGGGCTCTGAAGTTCTTTCAAAATATGCAAAAGGCGATTTGACTGATAGAGTAGTTAATGATTATAAAGGTGAGCATCAGCAATTAAAGAATGATATTAATACTTTGGGTAATTCACTTTCAAATTTAATTGGCAGCATTACTGAAGCGGTACAAGCCACAGCAAGTGCAGCAAATCAGATAAGTTCCAGTACAGAAGAAATGGCAGCAGGTGCACAGGAACAATCTTCACAAGCAACAGAAGTAGCCGGTGCAGTAGAACAGATGACAAAAACGATTTATGAAACTACAAAGAACACAGGACAGGCCACGGAAGCAAGTAAGAATGCAGGCAAGTCAGCCAAAGAAGGTGGGCAAGTAGTCGAAGAAACCATCCACGGAATGAACCGCATAGCAGTAGTAGTAAAACAAAGTGCAGCCACAGTTCAGGAACTTGGTAAGAGCAGTGATCAGATTGGTGAGATCGTTCAGGTTATTGATGACATAGCTGATCAAACTAATTTATTAGCATTAAACGCAGCAATAGAAGCAGCGCGAGCAGGAGAACAGGGAAGAGGATTTGCAGTAGTAGCAGATGAAGTAAGAAAACTTGCAGAGAGAACAACGAAAGCCACCAAAGAAATCGCAACGATGATAAAGCAGATACAGAAAGATACAAGCGGCGCAGTTGATTCAATGCAGCAGGGAACTAAAGAAGTAGAAGCAGGAAAACTGTTGGCAGAAAAAGCAGGTACATCTTTGCAGGAAATCATACACGGGGCAGAACAAGTAGTAGATATAGTAACTCAGGTAGCTGCCGCAAGTGAAGAACAATCAAGTGCAGCCGAGCAGATAAGTAAGAATATCGAATCGATAAGCAGTGTAACACAACAAAGTGCAAGCGGCATACAACAGATTGCCCACGCATCAGAAGACTTGAACAGATTAACACTAAACTTGCAGGAATTAGTAGCAAGATTTAAGGTAGATGAAAGTGGAAGCAAACTTGCCGTAAGACAAAATGGAAAGTTAGTGCACATGTAAAAATTAATCTGTAGATAGGGGCAAATCCCATTTTTACTATCATAAATTGTAAGGCAGCCAAATATTAGGCTGTCTTTTTTTTTGCAAAAAATGATGGTTTTAGTTTATGAAAAAAAATTATCGTCTTTGACACTGAATACTTAACAAACATCAAAGAATTACGATAATAGGACAGGAAACTATATTTAATTGAAAGGGATAATAATGAAATTAAAACGACTATTAACATATGCATATACTCTTGCATTGATTGTGCTATTAAGTTCTTTGGCATTTTCACAAAACACGCCATCTGAAGAGGAGCAATATCTTGCATTTGCCACACAGATGCCGGAATTATCAGGCGGTATGGGAGAACTGTCAAAAAAAATTAAATATCCAACTGTAGCTAAACAAACAAATTTAGAAGGTAAAGTTTATGCAATGGCTTATGTTGATGAAAAAGGAAACGTTGATAAAGTAAAGATTATTAAAGGTCTGGGTGCCGGATGTGATGAAGAAGTCGTTCGTGTTCTTCAATCTTCAAAATTTAAACCCGGTCAACACGATGGTAAACCGGTTAAAGTTAAAACTACAGTTTCAGTTGTATTTAAATTGAAATAAATATACGGGTAATACTATGGTAAATCTAAAAGACCTATCATTTAAGGTAAAGATACAGGCATCATTCTTTTTATTGGCTGCAATATCTACAATTATGGTTGTAAATGATCTTTATCATTTTATACAATTATCGAGGATAAGTGATACACTTAACCATAAGATAATTGTTTCCAGAGAACATATGACGGATATTCAAACCGAATTTCAGGACATGCAATTCTATCTTCTTAAATTTTCTATCCCGGGTTTTGAAGATCAGTTTGAAAATAATTTTAAACAAGTTGATGAAAGTAAAAAACAGATTTCTAAAACTATGTTGTTAGTTAAGGATTCTTTGCTTGCTGATATTTTTGAAGAGCACTCACAAAACTTTGATAAAATTCTTAATGAATACTTTGGGAATGTTGTTGACGGAACATTAAGCGCAGCCGCTATGAAAGATTTTGAAATGGCATCATACATTGCCACAACATCCGGTGAAGAATTAAGATTAAGATTTATAAAAGAACTTGAAGAAGTAAGACAGCATATTGAGAAGCGTAAAGAAGAACTAGAAGCTGAAGTTAACACTATTATGTCGCGCACTATTGCAATGATTATTATAGGGATGATAATCGGTACACTTACTTTTCTTATAACTTTCTTTAAGATAATACCAACCTTGATTAAACCAGTGCGAAAATTTAAAGAGTTGCTTTACAATTACTCTTTGGGTGATTTTGAAAAGCAAATGAAAGTTAAAAGCAATGATGAATTTGGTCAGATGGCAGTAATGCTTAATAAACTCAGAGATTCACAGTTAGAAAAAATTGAAGCAGCGGAAAAAATTGCTGAAGGAAATCTTGAGCATAAAATAAATTCACTTTCAGAACACGATTTTCTTTCAAAAAGTTTTGAAAAGATGGTTGATAACCTGAACAAACTGGTATTAGAAATTAATTTTCTTACTACTGCCTCAATAAAAGGGAACAGCGGCGCAAGAGGAAATACAAAAGTTTTTAACGGCGGATACAGGAATATAATACAAGGTATAAATGATACTTTAGATGCTGTTTATTCACCGATCAATGAGGCAATATCTGCTTTGGAAAAAGTGGCTGCAGGTGATTTTACAATTAAAATTATTAAAGATTATTCTGGTGATCATGAAAGAATTAAAAATTCTATAAACAATGTAACAGAATCACTCGGAAAAACATTAACAGAAGTTTCGCAAGGAGTTACTGCTGCTGCAAGTGCTGCTGCACAAATCAGTTCAAGTACAGAAGAAATGGCTGCTGGTGCAAATGAACAAAGTGCACAAGCGTCAGAAGTTGCCAGTGCAGTTGAACAAATGACCAGAACAATTTTCGAGACCACAAAAAACACTACTACCGCTGCAGAAGCTAGTAAAAATGCGGGTAGAGTTGCTAAAGATGGTGGAAAAGTTGTCAAAGAAACGATAGAAGGAATGATAAGGATATCAGAGGTTGTTAAGAAAAGTGCTGAAACAGTGCAGGAACTTGGAAAGAGCAGCAATGAAATTGGTGAAATTATACAGGTCATTGATGACATAGCAGACCAGACAAATCTGCTAGCATTAAATGCAGCAATTGAAGCTGCTCGTGCAGGTGAACAAGGAAGAGGATTTGCAGTTGTTGCTGATGAAGTTAGAAAGCTTGCTGAGAGAACTTCAAAAGCTACCCAGGAAATTGCGGGTATGATTAAGCATATTCAAAAAGATACTGAAGGTGCAGTCAAATCAATGCAGCAGGGAACTAAAGAAGTTGAGAATGGAAGAAATCTTGCTCAAAAAGCCGGAGACTCATTAAAAGAAATTATTATGGGTGCAGATAGTGTCACAGACATTGTAACTCAAGTAGCTGCAGCAAGTGAAGAGCAATCCAGGTCATCGGAACAAATTACTCAAAACATAGAACTTATTACAAACGTTACTCAGCAAAGCGCAACAGGAGTTAGGCAAATTGCACATGCTGCTGAAGAACTTAATCAACTTACAAGTAATCTTCAATCACTTATATCTGCTTTTAAGGTGAATGATTCAGTGTACTATAAAAGAAATGAAATTTTGAGCGAAGAAACAGAGTATGTTGAAAACAATGAAACACGATTCTAAAAAAGTATAAACAATTTATTGAAGGTTAATTAATGAGCTTAAAAAACTATAGACTATTTTCAAAAATATTTGGGGTTTATAGAAAAAGTATTAGTAATCAAATTATGTTTCCCTTAACGGCTCTTATCCTGATAAGCATTGCAGGCTTGAGTTATCTGTTAAAAGAAAAATTTGAAAATGACCTAGTTGAATCGGCTAATTATAAGGTAGCTGCTGAGATAAAGGATGTTTATAACCAGCTTGAAACAATAAACAGTCTTTTACTAGAACAAGTAAAAACATCTGTAAAAGTTCTTCAGGATAGAACTACAAATTTAGGCGCTCCAAAAATTGAAGGTGCTTTTCAAATTAAAGATAAAACCGTACCGGGATTATATTTTGGTTCTGAGTTAATTAATGAAAACTATTCAATTGTTGATAAAGTTAAAAAATTAGCTGGTGGCACCGCTACATTATTTGTTAAAAGCGGAGATGATTTTGTGAGAGTTTCAACAAATGTAGTGAAGGATGATAACTCAAGAGCAATCGGAACAGTTCTTGACCCAAATGGCGCAGCAATTAAACAAATAAGAAATGGTAATTCATTTTATGGAATGGTTGAAATACTTGGGTCATTTTATATAACAGGATATGAACCAATTAAATCTGGTAATGATGTAATTGGTATCTGGTATTGCGGCTATCCAATAACTTCGCTCACTGAAATTGGTGAGAGAATTTCTAATATAAAAATTTTAGAGAATGGATTTGCTGCAGTACAAGACAAAAAAGGGAATGTACTATTTCATTCTGATCATTTAAGTAATGATCAGGTATTGAAGATTATTAATGAAGAACCTGAGGATTATAATTTAGTTAAGCACGACTTTGAAGCTTGGGGCTTTAAAATTGTTGCTGCTGTGTATGCTGATGATATTCAATCAGCAATACTTTCTATGCAAATTTTGGTTGTAGTTTTTTCATTGTTCTTTCTGGTACTGGTTCTCTTAATAATCTATTTGATTGTTAGAAAGCAGATAAATAGCCGATTAAATAATCTTACCGAACTATCTAAAAGAGTTAGCATTGGGGATATTGATATTGAGTTGAATTGCACTAGTATTGATGAACTTGGGATGCTCGAATGCTCATACAAAACAATGATTAATAATATGCGCGAGCAGGCAGACATGGCTGCTGATATAGCAAATGGTAAACTTAATACAAATGTAAATATCCGTTCAGATAAAGATAGATTATCTATAAGCTATACAAAGATGATCAACTCACTAAACAAACTTATAGTGGATATAAAATCACTTACCGAAGCAGCTGTTGAAGGAAATCTAAATACTAGAATAAATACAAATGATCATCAAGGAGATTTTAAACAAATTGTTCAGGGAATTAATAGCACTATTGATGAAATAATACTTCCCATTAGTGAGGGAACAAACGTTCTTTCTCACATTGCAAAAGGAGATTTGACTGTAAGAGTAGAAGGAAATTATAAAGGCGAACATCAAAAAATTAAAGATAGTATTAATGATGTTGCCAATGCACTTGCATCAATTGTTGGAGAGGTAAGCGCCGGGGTTAGTGAAGTCTCTCACTCATCATCGCAAATTTCTTCAAGCGTGGAGGAAATGCTTGCAAGTTCTAAAGAGCAAACTAATCAGACTGAAGAAATTGCTGCTGCTATGGAAGAAATGACAACAACAATTCTTGAAAATACAAAAAATGCGACTGGTGCTGCAAATTCAGCAAAGGTATCAGGACAAACAGCAAATGAGGGTGAAAAAGTTGTTAAGCAGACAATAGAGAGCATGAATCAAATTGCAGAGGTAGTTAACAATTCCGCAGAAACAGTTTTCAAACTTGGTGAAGAGAGTGATAAGATAGGAGAGATTGTTCAGGTAATACAGGATATTGCTGATCAGACTAACTTGCTTGCACTTAATGCTGCTATAGAAGCTGCTCGAGCTGGTGAACAGGGAAGAGGTTTTGCAGTTGTAGCAGATGAAGTTCTTAAACTTGCTGAAAGAACTTCGAAAGCAACAAAAGAAATTTCTGAAATGATAAAAGAAATTCAAAAGGAAACAAGCTTTGCAGTAAGTTCGATTAAAGCAGGCACAGATGCTGTAAGCAAAGGTAAACAATTGGCTGGCAAAGCAGGTGAAGTGCTCGTTGAAATTAAAACTGAAACTGACAGATTAATTTCAATTGCAGAGCATGTAGCTACTGCGAGCGAAGAGCAATCTTCAACCTCCGAGCAGATTAGTAAGAATATTGAATCTATAAGTAACGTTAGCAGCCAAACAACAATTGGAATTCAACAAATTGCCCAAGCTGCCGAAAGTCTTAATCAGCTTACGGATAATCTGCAAAGATTAGTTTTAAAATTTAATCTTGGTACTGCAAAGCGTAATCATAAGTTAAACTACGGTACATCTGAATTGATAAGTTTGGATGAATCCATTTACAAGTAATATAGCTAACCTGCTTAAATGTTTTCAGTTGGCTAATATTAAACAAGTAAATAGTATTTTGTTTGTATTTCGATCAAATACCGACAAAAATAAACGGCATTATTTTTGAAATTCTCAAACGTACTAAATTGGATTTAAAAACTAACAAACCATAAAACAATATGAATTCAGATAATAAAACCGAACAAAATGTTTTAGAAATGCTTAAGTCTGATGATCCTGTTCTGAAGACAGAAACATTGTATAATCTTTCATTTGAAGAGGTTGATAATAATATCGTAAAGATAGTTATACAGCTTATTTCAGATGAGGATAAATCTGTAAGAAATGCGGCATCAAATTTTTTAATTCAGAACAGCAATCCTTTAATACCAGCCTCTGTAATTGATTTTATTAGTTCACCGGATATTTCAATTAGAAATCTTGCAGGTGAAATTTTATTGCGTAAAGGTGTTGAATCTTTAGATGCTATTTGTAAAAGACTGCCTGAGATTAAAGATGATGATGATATTAAATTTTTGGTTGATATTCTTGGTTTAATTGGAGATAAGTGTCCTGAAGATTTGATTATTGATATTCTGACAGTTAACCAGAATGAAAATGTAATAGTTGCCTGTATAGAAGCATTAGGAAATATTTTTAGTGAAAAAGGCGTAGAAAAAATTATAACATTTTATGACAAAGCGGATGTCCTTAAACCAGTAGTCATAGAAGCGGCTGGAAAAATAAGAACTTTAAAGTCATTGAAATTTATCACAGAAAAATTCAAATCGGATGATGACCTTTTAAAGTTTACAATGATTGAAAGTATGGGTGAGATTGGTGATGAAGATACTTTCTATTTCCTTCTTTCCCAGGTAGAAAGTCTTAATGGCGCTCTTATTTGGCCGCTGTTGGAATCAATTTACAAACTAAAAGTTAAGTATGATCTTGATGTACCATTTGACGATAGAATAAAAAAATGTGTACTTGATACAATAATAAATTCAGAACCCCGTTATCAAATAGTAGCTGCACACTTAGTAACCGTTTTTGATGATCCTGAAATTTTATATGCTTGTTTAAGTATATATGGTTTGGATCCTGAATTAAACGAAGTGTTATATGATAAGTTCATGGAAAACAAAAAAGTAATTTTATCAAGAATCCACACTGTTATAGATAATTGCAATAAGTATTTAACCGCGGTGTTAGATTTATTACAAAACATACTTTTATCGGAATCTGAAGAAATAAACAGCTTATCCCGAATTGAAAAGCAGCGATTAACAGAATCACTATCTAAAAGTCTTACAAATCCCGATGAAGTTGTGCGAATATCTGCCGCAGAACTTTTATTTAAAATTGATCCTGAAACCGCACTTCTATTCATAGACTCGATGATAAATGATGAAAACTTCTGGAATCGTATGCGTCTGCTTGATATGTTTATCGATCTGGATAATCCGATAATAATGGAAGCACTTGATAAATTAGCTATGGATCCTGAAGAAATGGTTAGCGAAAAAGCAAAAGAAATGGCTCTGCGAAAACAATATCTAACAAACTAGTAGAAAAAAAATGCAAGAGTATACACAAAGAGATTTTTCACTTGCTCAGCCGGCACTTGTGTTATCTCCCACAAAAGTCAGTCTGTCAACAAAATCATTTGAAACATGGCGCAAGTACATTTATGAAAGTACCGGCATCTACTTTCAGGATAATAAAAAATATTTGTTGGAAAGCAGATTACAAAAAAGGATAACCCATTTAAATATTGAATCATTCGATAAATATTTGGACTATGTTAAATTCAATCCATCTGGCTCCGCAGAAGTAAAATATCTTTATGAAGCAATTACAATTAACGAAACATTCTTTTTCCGTAATCAGCCCCAGCTAGATGCGCTTGTTACAACAATTCTTCCTGAGATAATCTCATCAAAAGAAAAATTAGGAAAAAATAAAATTAAAATCTGGAGTGCTGCATCATCAAGCGGAGAGGAAGCATACTCCATAGCTATGATGATTAACGATCTCATTCGCCCCAAATATCCAAATATGGAGTTTGAAATTGTTGGTACAGATATCAGCAACGCAGTGGTGGATGTTGCAAGAAGAGCATCATACAAAGAATACTCAGTTAGAAACACACCTGTTTATTATCTTAAAAAGTATTTTAAAACAAACGGTACTTCGTTTGATCTTGACCCAAAAATTAAGAGTATGGCAACATTTAAATTGCTTAATCTCTATGATGATTTGAGCATGAGAACGATGATAAATCATGATGTTATCTTTTGTGCTAACGTACTTATCTACTTCGATCAAACATCAAAAATAAAAGTAATCAATCACTTATATAATTCATTATTAAAGGGTGGTTACTTGTTTATTGGTTATTCAGAGACACTACACGGTATATCAAAGTCATTTAAGCTTACAAGCTTTCCCAAAACCATTGGGTATAAAAAGGAGTAAAAGAAAATGAAGAAAGTTATTCTTGTTGCGGATGATTCTCCTACAATAAGAAAATTTGTATCGATCTCTTTAAAGGTTAAAGGATACGAAATAATACAAGTTGCGGACGGAATGCAGGCGTTGGAGGTGCTTCCATCAGAACAAATTGATTTAGTTATTACAGATTTAAATATGCCTAATATAGATGGATTTGAACTAATCAAAACAATTCGTACAAATGAAGACTATCGTGAAATACCAATTATTATTCTTTCTTCTTTATCAGGAAATGAAGATATAGAAAAAGGAATGCAGTGCGGTGCTAACGCTTATCTTCTTAAACCATTTGATTCCAAAAGAGTTTTATACGAAGTATCAAAATTTTTAAACTAGAGAGAAATATATGAGCTTAAAATTTTTAATTGTTGATGATTCACAAACTATGCGACGCATTGTTGCTAACTCATTAAAAAATCTTGGATATGAAGAATTTGTTGAGGCCTCGGATGGGAAAGATGCTTTAATAAAACTTGCAGCCGATGATGGTTTAAATTTTGTGATAACAGACTGGAATATGCCAGTACTTTCAGGCCTTGAACTGATTAAAGCTATACGCGCTGATGAAAAGATGGGAAAGATTCCTGTGTTAATGGTAACAACAAGAGGGGTTAAAGATGATATTATCGAAGCACTTAAAGCAAAAGTAAATAATTACGTTGTAAAACCATTTACACCAGCAATACTTAGAGAGAAAATTGATCAAATACTTGCCAGTAATGGAGGGAGTAACTAATGATGAGATCAGAAAACTTGTCTCAGCTTTTTTCGAAGCTTGATGACTTAAAAAAAGTGTTTACTTACGGTGAAAAACTTATACCTGTTATTCAGAGTCTTGGTGAGTTTATGAAAGAAACTGTGCCGCTTCTGGAAAACATAAATAGATCAATAGCTGAAAGCACTTCAAAAATTCCCAAAGCCACTAATCAAATTCAGAATGTTACAAGCGCAACTGAAATGGCAACTACAGAGATATTAGATCTTGTTGATTCACTGAATGATGATTTGACTGATATTGAAAAAACGATGGTTGAAGTTTTAGCAAAAGAAACAGATAAAAAAGATTTTCTAATGAGTTTGATACCAATGTTAAAAAAAGAAAATGCAGAACTTTTTATAAAGGACTTTCTAAATAAAAACTGTAATACTGAAAAACTGGGTGTACTATTGCTTCAGGTAGGAAAGATGAAAAATGACTCTAATAGTATTGCTCTCTCTCTTCAAGTTCAGGATATAACATCTCAGCAGTTAGCAACCGTAAATCATCTGATAGAGTCAGTTCAGGATCGTCTTTCTTCATTAATTGAAGATTTTGACAACACAAAAATTACGGAACAGGATTCAAATCTTAATATTCCTGAGGGTGCATCATTTGATCCCAATGCACGCTATTCAAAATCAATAGTACCGCAGCAAGAAGTGGATTCAATTTTTAGTAAAGAGATGCAAACAGCATCTCAAGCAGAAATAGATAAATTATTTAACTAATATGGCAGAATTAACTCAAAACCCGATGCTCATCGATCCTGATATGAAGGAAATCGTTGAGAGCTTTATTGTAGAAACTAAAGAGATATTAGAAAAACTGGATGTTGATCTGGTTGAAATGGAAAAAAGACCGGATGACAATGAACTGCTTAATAGCGTATTCAGGCATTTTCATACAATTAAAGGAACCTCAAGTTTTCTCGGTCTGGATAAGCTTACAGGTGTAACACATAAGGGAGAAGATATTCTAAACAAACTTCGCAAAGGCGAAATAAGTTTGAATTCTATAATTATGGACTCATTGTTATCTGCATACGATAAGATGAAATCTTTGTTAAACAGTATTGAAGAATATCAAAATGAAAATATTGATGTTGATGAGACGATTAAAGAGTTAACTGAACTTATTGCAGCACTTGAAAATGGTGATGTGGTTGTTGAAAAGAAGAAGCCCGCAAAGAAATCAAGTAAAAAATCAGCAAAGTCAGAAACAATTAAAGAAAACGAAGTAGAAATAAATTCAGAAGCAGTTTCTGATGTAAAATCAGAACTGCATAATGAAGATGAATCCGAGGATGCAGATGAAGAGCAGGATGCACCTCAAATTGAAAATAAACAGGTAAATATTGAAAAAGTAAAACAGGATTCTTCAAAGAAGGTTGAAAATTCAATTCGTGTTGATGTAGAAAGGTTAGATGAATTATTAAATATTGTATCAGAGTTAGTGCTTGGCAGAAACCGATTGGCACAAGTTAATTCTGAGTTTGCTCTTGAAAATGAAGGAACAAAATTCTCGAGAGATCTTTTTGATGTTACAAAGCAGATAGACATCATGACAAATGAGCTCCAGCTTGTTGTAATGAAAACACGAATGATCAGAATAGGAAAAGTGTTTAACAAATTTCCTCGTCTTGTACGCGATCTTTCTCGAGATGCTAATAAACAAATTGAAATAGTTATTAAAGGTGAAGAAACAGAGTTGGATAAAACTCTTATTGAAGAAATTAATGATCCATTAGTGCATCTTGTTAGAAACAGTGTTGATCATGGAATTGAAAAACCTGAAACAAGAATAGCAAATGGCAAAAATCCTGTTGGAACATTAGTCTTGTCTGCTGAGCATGAAGGCAACAATATCATCATTACCATTGAAGATGATGGAAAAGGTATTGATCCTGAAATCATAAAAGCTAAGGTTGTTGAAAAAGGATTAATCTCTGCTGAAAAAGCAAAAGACTTAACAAGACAAGAAATTTTAAACCTTATTTTTATACCAGGTTTTTCAACTGCCGAAGTAGTTACAAATATTTCTGGCCGCGGCGTGGGTATGGATGTTGTTAAAACAAATATTACCAGGTTACGCGGAATTATTAATATTGAATCAACAGTAGGTGTTGGAACAAAGATTATCATTAAACTTCCGCTGACGCTTGCGATAATTCCCGGAATGATTGTGAAAGTAAAAGAGCAGCCAATTGTTATTCCTTTGAATACAGTACTTGAAGTATTAAGAGTGCACAGAGAAAATATTTATTCTGTAAACCAAAGACCAGTAATTAAAATGCGAGATAGTGTACTTCCATTAGTTTCCGTTGAAGAAGTTCTATTTGGATTTGAAGAAAACGATGAAAACAAAGTTTGGCAGTATGTTGTTGTTGTTGGTATTGCAGAAAAAAGATATGGGATTAAGGTCGATGGGTTAGTCGGACAAAAAGAAGTAGTAATAAAATCACTTGGAAATTATTTTGGCAAAGTACAGGGTATAGCTGGTTCTACTATTATGGGAGATGGCTCCGTGGTTATGATTGTAGATGTTAATGAATTACTTCATATAGCTGAAAAATAATATGGCAAGGAAAATAAAGGCTGTTGTAGTTGATGATTCTGCTTTTATGCGTAAATCACTTTCGCTAATGTTGGAAAGCACTGGTGAGATAGAAGTTATAGCAACTGCTAGAGACGGTATTGAGGGAGTGGAAATGGTTAAAACCAAATTTCCAGATATTGTTACAATGGATATTGAAATGCCACGAATGGATGGTCTTACTGCGCTTCAAAAAATAATGAAGGAACATCCAACCCCTGTATTGATGGTAAGTTCACTTACAACCGAAGGAGCTAAAGATACTTTAAAAGCGTTAGAATATGGCGCTGTGGATTTTATTCCCAAAGAACTTTCTTACGTTAATGTTAACATCATTAAAATAAAAGAAGATCTTGTTGCAAAAGTAAAAGCAATTGTCAGCCAAAAATCTCTAAGCTTACGATTGCAGAGAATTCAAAATCTTAATGCCAACAAAGGCACTGCACCAGTAGCACCAAGGCAGGATTACTCATCCAAATCAATTCCGCAAATCGGCTATCGCGCAATCGCACTAGGTATTTCTACAGGCGGCCCAATGTCACTGCAAAAAGTTATTCCAAGACTATCCAAGAAATTATCAATACCAATGTTTATTGTGCAGCATATGCCACCTAAGTTTACTAAATCACTTGCAGAAAGATTAAACGGACTTAGTGAAGTTGAGGTTAAGGAGGCTGAAGACAGAGAAATTGTTAGAGGCGGTGTTGTATATATTGCTCCTGGCGGATTTCATATGACTGTTGATAAAACCGGGAACAATCATTCAATGATTTCAATATCAGATACTCCATCCGATACACTTCATCGTCCATCGGTTGATGTAATGTTAAATTCGGTTATTAAAGTTTATAATAAATATGCACTCGGCGTAATCATGACCGGAATGGGCAGAGACGGCGCTGATGCAATAAAAGAATTGAAAATGAAAGGCGGTTATTCAATCGCGCAGGATGAAGATTCTTGTGTGGTTTACGGTATGCCCAAAGCAATTGTTGATGCTGGGTATGCTGATTTAGTTTTACCGCTTGATAATATAGCAAATGCAATAAATAAGGCTTGTGCAATATGAACGATTTAATGGAAGAAGCAATCTTTAACTCAGTTACTTGTAAAAACGGTTCCAGAAAATCTGGTTTGATTAAAGCTGAAGATGTTCAGATTTCTGGAAGTTCAAAAATTTGTTTTGAAGAAGATCACGCAGAAGGAATTAAAATTGTTCTTACCAAAGATGCTGAAAACAATATCAAAGAAATAAAATTTATTTGCTCTTGCGGACAAACAAAATCCCTGACATTAGACTACTCTGAGTAATAACTGACAACTGTTTACTTTTAGCCATTCGTATTTCAATTTCCCTTAAATAATCGCATTTCTGCCTGTTTTCCTGCTGGTACTATTCTTGTCTTTTTGATTAACAAAAAGATAAAGAATATGCAGTCATCGGGTATAAAATCATTAGAAAAATTTATTGATTACTGTTCAACCAAGAACAAAGTAATAAGTAAAAACATCGCCAACATCGGAACGGAAAATTACAAAAGACAAGATGTTGATTTTAAATCTATTCTTTCTGACAATATGGGCCAGATGAAAGCAACAAATCCAAAACATTTAAAGCTTATTCAAAATGATAAACCTGGGTTTGAAATAACTAAAGACAATTCTCTTGATAATGTTTCAGGTGTTAACAATGTGGATATTGATCAGGAAATGTCAGAGTTAGCTGCTAATTCAATTCAGTTCAGATTTGCATCTAGAAAAATTGGCGATTACTACAGAAACTTACAAAACGTTATTAAAGGCGGAGGTAAATTTTGAAAATAGGAGATAATTTTTTGGGCTTTGGAATAAGCGGTAAAGGATTGAGCATTCAGCGTAAAAAGATGAATCTTATAGCGGAAAATCTTGCCAATGGAAATACTGTTAGAACTGAAGACGGCAAACCAATTAATAGAAAAGTATTAACAGTTAAACAAAAAGATATGCCGTTTAACGATACCTTTAATGATATGAAAAGCACAATAAAACTTGCAGCTACAAACTCAAACCATATTTCCACGCCATCAACTTTTGAGTTTAATTCACCGCAAAAAAACGGGTTAGAATTTAATGTTAATGATGATACGACACAGGGCGATATTGTTTACATGCCGGAACATCCGGATGCAAATCAAGATGGTTATGTTCAGCTTTCCAACATCAACACGATAAATGAAATGGTTGATATGATAGCAGCTACAAGAAGTTATGAAGCTAATCTAACAGCATTCAATTCTTCAAAACAAATGGCTAAAGATTCATTAGAGATATAGGAGATTTGTAAATGGCGGTAAGTATGAATTTAATTGGTAATTATTCAGCATATGGATTGAATAATGCTAAAAGTAATAAGACAAATATTAAAAATGCTGTAGCGCAAAGTGAAAGTATAAATCCGGATGAGAAAAAGTTTTTGCAGAAATGTATCCGGCAAAACAAAATGAAATTATGGAATATTATTACTACGAGCGTTCAGGTAAAATGAGTGGAATTTCTGTAGGAACAAACATCGATAGGAGAGGATAAAATGGCTATTGAATCAATTAGCGGCAATCTGCCCTCATTAATAATTAAACAGGATGTTAAAAAAGCACCGGCAGAAGAGTTTGGAAATTTGCTAACCGATTTTATTGGTGATGTAAACAAATCGCAGATAGATGCTTCAAAATCAGCACAAAGTTTTATTAATGGCGATCAAATCGAGATACATGATGTGATGATTGCTGGAGAGAAGGCTAAAACGAGTTTAGAGTTGTTGATGGAAATAAGAAATAAAACAGTTGATATGTATCGTGAATTAACCAGAATGTCTATATAAACAATATGAGCAAAAAACCTACTGATGCAGTGATGTCACTGCTGAATCAACTTTCAATACAACAGAAAGTACTAATTGGCGGATCGGCAGTTTTAACAACAATATTATTAATTGTACTTCTTACTTTTCTTAACGAGCCAACATACTCCCCATTGTATTCAGATCTTACTTCTGATGATGCATCAAAAGTAATTGAGTTTTTGAATGCGCAAAAAATTCCATATAAAATTGAAGACAACGGAAAAACTATACAGGTACCTAAGGATAAATTGTATGAGACACGATTAAGTCTTGCGGGTAAAGGTATTCCAACATCAGGAACAATTGGATATGAATTGTTTGATAAAAGTACTATGGGTATGTCTGAGTTTATGCAAAAGCTTAATTACAAACGATCGCTTGAAGGAGAACTTGCAAGAACAATTCTTGGTATTACAGGAATTGATGGTGTTAGAGTTCACATAGTTTTTCCTGAAAGAACAATCTTCCGAGATGAGCAAAAGCAGCCCACAGCTTCAGTTGTGTTAAAAATGAAAGAAAACTTTGCCTTACCACGATCAAGTTCAATGTCAATTGTAAACCTTGTTGCAAGTGCAGTTGAAGGTTTAACCACAAGTTCAATAACACTTATTGATACTAAGGGTAAACTTCTTTGGAAAGAAGATAATGAAAGTTCAATTTCATTCTCCAGCAATAAACAGTATGAAATAAAAAATTCTGTAGAAAGTTATTTAGTTCAAAAAGCGCAAACACTTTTAGATAATATTCTTGGTTACGGAAATTCAATGGTTCAGGTAAATGCCGATTTGAATTTTGACCAGGTTGAAAAGACAATGGAGACTTATGACCCTGAGCAGCAAGTTGTTGTAAGCGAACAAACAATGGTTTCCAACAATGCCGGAAAAAGTATAAGCGATACTACTGCACAAAACAATCAGAGCAGCACAACCAATTATGAAATAGGTAAGACAATTGAACGTGTTGTGCAAGGAAGCGGCAACATTACTCGCTTAAGTATTGCTGCAGTTATAAATGACATACCTAAGGAGGTTCAAAAAGGAGACGTAACTGAAACTGTATTTGAACCTCGCTCTCCTGAGCAAATAAAAAAATTAGAAGAATTAATTAAAAATGCGGTTGGACTTGATGTTGACAGGAATGATCAGATTTCCATTGTTAATCTTCCATTCCAAACAGCTCCTGCAAATGAATTTGTTGAAGAAAGTACAACCTGGTTTGAAGATGCTGATGGAATATCTAATCTGCTTCTGGTTATAATTGCCATTGCAGGTGCTATTTTCTTACTCCGCGGCTTGATGTCTAAACTTAAGAATGAACAAATATTTGTTGGTAATGTTCAACAGGAATATGCTTTACAACCAGCAATTTCACAAAGTATGTCCAGCAGCAAAAAAGTACCTCAAGTCTTAAATGATATGAGAAAGAAAAAGGAACTATTGCCAATTGGGGATATTGAGGATGAAATTTCTGATGAAGCAATTAATAAGAAAAACAGGCAGGAAAAAATCAGTAATTATGTTTCCAAAAATCCAACCGAAGCTGCAAAATTAATAAACGCATGGTTACACGAAGATGAGTAATAACGCAAAACAAGAAGCCGTTAGTTATGCCGAAATACCAGGAGTTCAAAAAGCTGCATTACTGTTAATTGCGCTTAATATTGAAACAGCATCAACTGTGTTTAAATATCTTGATCCTGAACAAGTTGAGAAAATTTCAGCCGAAATTTCACGAGTGAAAAATATTCCTTCTACAACCGTTGATAAAGTAATGCAGGACTTTTATGATATGGTTACTGCGCGCGAATATGTACTTGAAGGTGGATTGGAATATGCTCAGGCAGTATTGGAAAAATCATTTGGACCACAAAAAGCGGTTGAAATAATTGATCGCGTAAGAACACTTACAACACTTAAGGGGTTTGATGTTCTTAAGAAAGCTGAATCTACACAGCTTGTAAATTTTTTAAGCAAAGAGCATCCGCAAACTATAGCATTAATTCTTTGTCACTTAAGTCCGGATCAAACAGCAGAAGCATTAAAGGAATTGCCGGAACCATTTCGTTCTGATGTTGCATATAGAATTGCAACACTTGGAAAAGTCTCTCCACAAACATTGAAGCAAATTGAGAGAGTTGTTGATGAAATGGCTGGTTCAACAATGAGCCAATCAGTAAGCAAAGTTGGCGGAACAAAAACACTGGCCACAATTCTCAATCGCCTTAATGTATCAATGAGTAAAGATATTCTGGACAAGATGGATGGGCGTGATAGTGATGTTGCACTTGAAATCAAAAGATTGATGTTCTTATTTGAAGATATAATCAACATCCAGGATAAAGACATTCAAAAAATTCTTAAAGAAGTTGATAGAAAAGATCTTGCTCTATCATTAAAAGTAACCGATGAAAAACTTAAGAATAAAATCTTTGCAAATATGTCTGAACGTGCCGCTGATCTGCTTAAAGAAGAATTACAGTTTATGGGAATGGTTAAATTAAAAGAAGTTGAAATTGCACAAGCTAAAATTATTGATGTTGTAAAAAGTCTTGAAGAAACAGGCGAAATTTCCTTGAATCTGCAAGGTGGTAAAGAGGAAGTTTATGTCTGATGTAATTAAGATAAATAAAAGACCTACAAATATTACTGCATATTCTAATAGTGAAACAGCGTTTCATACAAGTGAAGAACAGGAAAAAGAAAATCATCAGATTGCATTACACAACCAGTATACAAAGGGTTTTGAAGAAGGACAGATAACAGTTAAGGAAAAGAGTGAACGGGAATTTAATGAGAGACTTTTAAAAAAATATTCTGAACTTAACAATTTAATGTCGGACTTAAATGACAAATCAGTTTTGTTGGAATCACAATTTGAACAATTAGTTATGAATGTTGGATTTGTTCTGGCAGAAGCAATTCTGAAACGGGAAATTGAAAGAGAATCAATATTTAAAGATGTTCTTGATGAATCATTGAAAAAAGTATTAGGCGCAAATGAAATTATTGTACGATTACATCCTAAAGATTATGAATCAATAGTTATTGACGGCAAATCATTTCAGATGAAAGATTCTTTTTCACAAATAAAATTTGAAAAGGATGATAGAATTGAAATGGGAGGATGCTTTATTGAAAGTGAAATTGGAAATGCAGATGGTAGAATATCATCACAGTTAAATGAATTGAAAAGAAAACTTGACATAGGATTTAGTAACCATTGAACTACCAGATGGATCTGACACAACAATACATTGAAAAATATTTAAATCGCATTGGCAATGTTGATTTGATAAAGCTGAATGGTAAAGTAACTGATGTAATCGGCTTGGTCATTGTTTCTGTTGGCCCAAACGTTTCACTTGGAGAAGTTTGTACAATAGTTAATAAAAGCGGCCAGGAAGTATGTAAGTGTGAAGTTGTTGGATTTCGAGATGGAAAAGTTTTATCAATTGCCCTTGGTGAGGTCCATGAAATATCTCCAAAGTGCGAAATAATTGCGGGCGGAAAAATGTTTACCGTTGGTGTGGGTAAAGAATTGCTCGGAAGAGTAATTGATGGACTTGGAAATCCGATTGATGGTAAAGGTGAACTAAAAGTAACTTCATTTAGATCTTTGCATAGAGAGCCCCCAAATCCATTAGAGAGAAAAAGAATTAACTCTGTACTTCAAACCGGTGTAAGAGCTATTGATGGTTTACTAACAGTTGGTCGCGGACAAAGAGTTGGAATATTTGCTGGAAGCGGAGTTGGTAAAAGTGTTACACTTGGAATGATTGCAAGAAATACCGATGCTGATGTAAATGTGATTACGTTAATTGGAGAACGCGGCAGAGAAGTTAGAGAGTTTATTGAAAAAGATTTAGGCGAGGACGGATTAAAAAAATCTGTTGTTGTTGTTGCAACCAGTGATAAGTCTGCTCTAGTTAGAATGAAAGGCGCTTATATCGGAACTACAATTGCAGAATACTTCCGTGATCTTGGAATGGATGTTTTGTTAATGATGGATTCGGTAACACGATTTGCAATGGCGCAGAGAGAAATTGGGTTAACAATCGGTGAACCGCCAACAACAAAAGGTTACACTCCTTCTGTTTTTGCAGCACTTCCAAAACTTTTAGAACGTGCTGGTACAACTGATTCAGGTTCTATCACCGGATTATATAATGTTCTTGTTGATGGTGATGATATGACAGAACCTATTGCCGATGCAGTAAGATCTATACTTGATGGGCATATTGTGTTATCAAGAAAACTTGCAAACAGCGGTCAGTTTCCTGCAGTTGATCCACTTCAAAGTGTTAGCCGTGTTATGCCTGATATAGTTACAAAACAGCATCGCGACAGAACAATAATTTTCAATGAGATATTATCAACTTATAGAGAAGCGGAAGATCTTATAAATATTGGTGCATATGTGAAAGGCAGCAATCCTCAGATAGATCACGCATTAAATAAGATTAGTCATCTTCGTTCATTTCTTAAACAGGATATTTTTGAATCATCAGAATATAACTCAACACTAAAAAGATTATTTGAAATTATAGAACTATAAACATATAGCTGGAACGGAATAAGTAATGTCAAAATTCAGATTCAAATTTGAATCCGTAAGAAAAGTTAAAGAAGCTTTTGAAAAAAAAGCACAGAAAGAACTCGCTCAAATAGATTTGTTTATTACAAAACATCAAGAGCTAAGACAAAAACTTGAAGATGAAATAAATGACTTGCGTAATTCAGCCTATAAAAAAAGAATGAATGTTTCTGAACTGCAATTTCTAGGCGGCTATGATTCTGTTTTAAAGCAGCAGCTTGAAATGCAATCAGAAGTTATCAATCAGCTTGAGAAAAAACGCGTGAAGAAGATTGAAGAAGTTGTTGTTAAAACAAAAGAGAAAAAAATATTAAATCAGCTTGAAGAAACTCATCGGGGAAATTTTATAAAGATATTAACTCAACTGAGATGAAAAACTTTGATGAGATTGGTGTGCAAAATTTTAATAAGGCAAAAAAATGAAGCAGGGAATAATTTACGGAGGAACTTTTCTTTTTGCGTTTGTAATTGTAACTGGATTATTAATCTATCTTAATTCATCATACGAAAATATTTTTCAATTTAATTTTGCACCAAAATCATTAGTGCAGTTATCAGATTCTACCAAGACAGATTCATTAAATGTTACAGAAAATAAAGAGCCAATTATTGAACAGGATTCAACAATTGCACAGGATAGCATTTTACTATCATCATTAGGTGGTATTGAAACGAATGATTCTGTAAAGAATAATAAAACTGATTCAATAAGTATTAAGAGCAATAGTGAAAATCTCACTAAAAAGGGGATTGAAAAGGTTGATACGAAAAACTTAAAAACGGATGTAACCTCAATTCCACTTCCAAATGATAAGCCCGTAACGCAAAATATCGTACAAGGCAAAGAGTACACGGAATGGATTACAAAAGTTACAAGCATTTATGCAGCAATGGAGCCAAAAAAGGCAGCTAAAATAATTCAAACTTATTCCGATAATGTAGCAAGAGATATTTTATATAATATGAATAAGAAGACAGCGGCAAAGGTTGTCTCTGAATTAAGCCCGGAAACAGCAAATAGAATTTTTAGGTTTGAATGATGTTCATTAATTCGATTTTTTTGCCAAAAAATATTTCGGATCAAACTCTACCAGAAGGTATTGCCGGAAAAATTGGCAATTTTTCTCATTTATTTTCAAATGTTTTCCGTATTGTAAAAGATGAACAGGAAGGAACTGTTCCTTTTCAACTTGCAAATTTGTCACCGGAAGCAACATCAAATACACAATATGAAATATTAAAAGTTTCACTTCTTTCCGACAATAAATTAACTCTAGAGAATACAAACATTTCAATGATTGTTGCTGCTTTTCTATCTAAACTTAACCCTGGCGAGTTCACAGAAGAATTGGCAGATGCCAATAAAGTTAAGGTTAATGAAAAGGTTCCTAAATATTTTTCTCTGAACAAGAATGAGTTTATTAAAGAAATAAAAAACATTATTGATTCTCTAAAAAATAGTGATACAAAAAGTTTAGAAAATATTGAGATATCACTTATTGCGAATGGACAATCGATTAAAATTAATCCTTTAACAACAAATATTGTTGATCTAGAAAATTGGGTAACTGAACAATTACAATCTAACACTGATTTCGAAATTCTTGTTAAAAGCGGACAGAAAAAATTAGCTGTTGATGTTGAACCGGTTAAAAATGAAGTATCAAAAACTGAAAAACCAGTTGAAATAATTTCTACTAGCGATCAAGAAGTCAATGAAACAGAAATAAATCCTACTGTTAATAAATTGGTCGTAAGTTCTACATCATTTTCAAAAAATATATCATCTGAGGGAAGTATTTTATGAGCATCAATTAAAAGGCTTAAAACAGACTTATGTTAATACAAATGGACAAATAGTCAAACAAGAAGTTCCAACAATCCAATCTGGAATCAGTTCAACTCAATATATAAATTCTGAAAGAATTGATATAAGTAAAGAACCTCATTTAAAAGTGTTAACTAAAGAAATGAGAGCTGGGGCCGAATTACAATCAGATATTAATTCAAGTATAAAATCTGAACTAAATGAAATTTTAAAAAGTAATTATTCAAGTAATGGTAAAATAGAAACACCAAATACTTCTATTCCCAAAAGTGATTTGAAGAGTAAATCTGTTTCAGATAATCAAAGCGAGTCGGTTCCAAAGTCTGTAACATTTACAAAAAAGGAAAATGTTTTATCTGATTCGAACTTAACACTGAAAAAAGTAAGTTCAGAAAAATTTATTGATACAACTTTTAGTTCTTTAAACAATGAAGTAAAAGTGCAACCTAAGTCATTGCAAACTGCGGAAAATGCAAAGAATCCAGAAACAGTCAAGCAAACTTCAGAAGTGGATGTTAAAGAGAGAAATCAATCAGACAATAAGATAAGTGTTAAATCAAATCAGAAAATCAATTCAGTATTTGTAGAGAAAAATTCTGTTCAAGAAAAAGTTGTTTTAACGGATTTGATTGAGAAAGCAGAAGTAAAAGATATTAAGATAAATGTTCAAAATACTTCTAAAACTGTGCACATAAATTCACCAAAGATCCAGGATGTTTATCAACCGGAACTTAGTTCAGCTAAAGAAAATGTAACTAAGATTCTTGCCCCTGAATTAAATGTTGATATTAAGAAAGTATTATCAGTTGATCCGAAATTCAAACAATCAAGCATTGAAAACACATCTAATAAAGCTGTTGATGCAGTTAAAGCTCAAAGCAATCCTAAGCTGAGAATTCAACAAGAACTTTTTGTTGAAAGTGAATTTGTTGAGAATGAAGAACCTGTTCTGATAAAAAATGAATCAATCAAAACAACAAATAGTAATCAACAAACTTTAAAAGAGAATATTGTTACTGGTTCAAGTGAAAAGATAAATATTGATAAAAGTAATTTAGAGCAAATCAAAAATCTTCCAAATGATTCATATAAAGCTAAACCTGAAGTGATTGTTAATCCTTTGGCAAAGAAAATAATCTCAACAGAAATTAAGATTTTAGAAAAAACAGTTGAGCAGAATAACTTTCCTTTAAAAGTAGTAGCTGAAACACAGAAAGCAAACATAACTGATCCAGCTAAGGCAATTAATCAAGAAAATATTTTATCTAAATCAGTTTCTAAATTGGTTGATCAAAATCCTATTGATATTCTTAGTGGAAAAACCGTTAAGAAAGTTGTGAATGAGAACACTAAAGAAACCGTTACTCTTAGAGCAAATTTAAATCTTATAAATAAATCTGCAGAAAAATAGTGGTTAGTTCAACAAATACTCCAGAGAAAAATACATCTAATCTAAAAGCAAAAGCTATTGTTGAAAATTTGAGAACGAGTTTGAAAGAATTTGCCAGTGATGATGTAAAGCAGGAAAGAGTATTAAATAATAAGTTTGAAAATAAAAATGTAAAAGTGGATTTTATTCAGCGACGAGTTTATTCACAAATTCCTCATCTTGAAGTTATGACAGCTGAAACTGAAGTAAAAAATGTAAAAAATTCTGTGTTGAATTTAGAGTCAAACAAGAATGAAATAACTCAGTCCGTTGATGAGCCTGTAAAATCAACACAAAATAAGATTGAGCAAAACACAAAAAATGACAAACAGGTTTGGGTAAAAGTAAGTTTAGAAAAAAATGACAGTGAAACAGTAAGTGAAGCTAGAAAATCACCTAATCAACAGAACAGGATAACAATAGATACAAATAGCGATGGAATGAAAAAGGATTTTGATCAGAATAACTTTTCAGAAAAAGAATCTCATGAGAGTCCAAAGCAAAAACCACAAGTAGTACAAGTTGAAGCTTCTCAGAACACAGAAATGAAGACTGTTAATCAGAATACTTCTACTCAACAGGATTTTACAGCAGGTCTTAAAACAGAAATTAAGACTGAAAGCAATCCTTTCAAATCGGCCTTTAATACTGAAGAGACAAAGGCTGGTTCCAGAGCTGCTGAAATGATTGAAAAAGTAAAAGTTATTTCATCCGGTGAGATGATCAGAGAAATTTCTAAAGTTTTGGAAACCGGTGAAAAGCAGTCAATCGTATTAAGACTTGTTCCTAAAGAGCTTGGTTCAGTAAAAATTATACTCGATACAATTGACAATGTTCTTACAGCAAAAGTGGAAGTTGAAAATGAAACGGTTGGACATATTGTTAGAAATAATGTTGAACAGTTGAAGCATAATCTTATGCAAAGCGGTGTGAATGTAAATTCGATTAACATCTCTTATCATAACTCTGATCAGAAGCAGCAGGGATTTAATAATCAGAAAAGAAAAAATTCGGGATCGCTACCGGAGAATGATATAGAAGAAGTTGATGAATCGATAGTTAGTAAAAAAATGGGTTACAACACTTATGAATATTTGGCCTAGGAGATATGATGGTTGATGGATTATCAAATATAGGTAGTGGTTATGGAGCGGGCAGTATAACAAATGGTACAGCTATGGGAAAAGAAGATTTTCTAAAGCTGATGCTTGCTCAATTGCAAAATCAGGATCCAATGAGTCCAATGGAAGGAACTGAGTTTGCATCGCAATTAGCACAGTTTACATCTCTGGAGCAACTGATCAATCTTAACGAATCAATGGACACGAGCATAAACGCAAATTATTTTCTATCTCAATCTATAAACAATACACTGGCAGCAACACTCATCGGCAAAGAAGTTAAACTTAGCGGAAGCTCATTCCAGCACAACGGGCAGGAAAGCACAACTCTTGGTTATAATTTAAGTACCACAGCAAGCAGTGTAACTGTTAAAATCTATAATGAAACAGGACAATTAGTAAAAACTATAGAAAATGCTCCGAAAAATTCCGGAGACAATAAACTTATTTGGGATTTTACCGATAATGAAGGTAATAGTGTAGCTCAGGGGAGATACACTTTTAAAGTTGAACCAAAAGATGCTGAAAGTAACTTGATGTCTTTTTCAACTTATGTTCTTGGAAAAATTGAAGGAGTAAAGTTTACAGAAAACGGCACGATGCTGGTTGTAAACGGAGCTCATTATAATCTTTCGGATATAATGGAAATTTATAACTCAGATGATGAAGGATAAAACAAATGCCGGAAATTAATGGAATAAGCGTTCCGTTTGTTCCCATTGGCGATTACAACGGAAACAATCCCAGGATAAAAAGTCCAGGTGATAGTTTTGAATCAATCTTTCAGAAAGAACTGGAGAAAGTAAAATTTTCTTCACACGCTTTAAAAAGATTGGAAGAAAGAAATATTGAACTAAGTGATGACGAGATGTCTAAAATCAATACTGCCGTTGATAGAGCAGAATTGAAAGGATCTAAAGATTCACTGGTAATGATGAACTCAACAGCGTTCATCGTCAACATTCCGAATAGAACAGTTATTACTGCTATGCCGATTGCGGACAGCAAGGAAAACGTTTTTACGAATATTGACAGCGTAGTTTTTGCAGTATAAATAAAAAATTAATTAACTACGGGCGGGACCTTCCAAGGACGCCCAGTTCAACTGACTGACTGAAGTTGAACGATTAGAACTAAAAACCTTAGGAGGTTAAAATGTCTCTTATAAATTCTCTTTTCTCTGGTGTTTCCGGTCTTCGCAACCATCAAGCAATGATGGATGTAATTAGCAACAATATTGCTAACGTAAATACAATAGGTTATAAAGGATCACGAATTACATTTAGTGATACTTTTAACAAAGTTGTTCGCTACGGTTCTAACCCAACAGAAACCGGTGGCGGAACCAATACATTTCAAATCGGCCTTGGAATGAAAATGAATTCAATTGATCGTAATTGGACTCAAGGTACATTCGAAGGAACCGGTACAACTACAGATCTTGCTCTTCAAGGAAAAGGTTTATTTGTTTTAGATAATAACGGCGAAAGATTTTATTCCAGAGCCGGTGCATTTATTTTTGATGCAGAGGGCAGATTAGTAAACTCATCCAACGGTGCAATTGTACAAGGTAAAGTTGCAAATGCAGAAGGACAGGTTCCTCCCGGAAATTATCTTGAAGATATTATTATTGATTCTAACCTAAGATTACCAGCGGTTGCAACTACTGATATTTCCTGGGGTGGCAATTTAGATAGCTCCTCAAGTCTTACCAGATCTGAAGAATATTTACAAACAGGAAATATTAACTCTGCATTGCTGGTAGGTGAATCTGCAACAGATTCAAATACAATATATGATGAAAACGGTAACGCATATTCATTTGAGGTTACATATACAAAAACAGCCGCAGATACTTACGATATGACATATCAATTAACAGATTCTTCAGGTACCGCAGTAGCTGGCCCAACAACAGCTGTAGTAGTTTTGATCCTGTAACAGGTAATATGCAGACAGTAAATGGAGCAGCACCTGCTGCAATCGGAATTACAAATGCAACATTAGGCATCAACTTTAATTTTGATCCAACAGATGTTACACAAACAGCAAATTCAAATTCATTAGCTTCAAACGTTGATGATAACCGTGATGCTACAATTGTAACAGGCTCTGTAACAATATTCGATTCATTGGGATCAGCACATACTCTAACATTAAAGTTTACAAAGACTTCTAACAATAACTGGAACTGGAGTACAAGTGTTCCTGCTGCTGATGGTACACTTTCAGGAAACACGGGAACGATATCATTTAATCCTGATGGTTCTATCAATGCAATATCTCCAAATCCTCCGGTTGTTACATTCACACCAACAGGTGGTGCAAGTTCTCAGAACGTAGTTTTAAGTCTGGGCGATAACTTTACCGGTATCACTCAAACATCATCAAGTTCTGTTGTGTCTGCATTAACACAAAACGGTTCTTCTGCAGCATCATTGTCAAACATAAACATTGATCAATACGGATATATAGTTGGTGTGTTCTCTAACGGTCAATCAAGACAACTTGCACAGATACTTGTTGCAACATTCCCGAACTTAAACGGAATGATAAGTGTTGGTGATAATATGTTTACAGTTTCTGCAAACACAGGCGATCCATTGATTGGTGCACCTGGTGAATCAACCGGCACAACAATTCAATCAGGCGCACTTGAACAATCTAATGTGGATTTATCAGAAGAGTTTACAAGAATGATTGTGGCGCAAAGAGGATTCCAATCCAGCGCTAGAATTGTAACCGTATCAGATACATTGTTACAGGAAATAACAAACTTAGTTAGATAGTTAGTAAGAGATAGTAGTTAATGAAGGGAGCTGAACAAGCTCCCTTTTTATTCAGGTGCATAATATTAACCACAAAATCTTTTCTTTTTAGCTTCTTTTCTCAATTTCCACCCAAATCTTCAATGGCATATCGGTTGCAACTGACTAACCATTATGGCAGAAGAAAAAACAAATACACCCCCGGAAATAATTAAAGCGGAAAAAAAACCGTCAATGTTCAATCCAAAAGTATTAATGATTGGTTTACCAATTTTTATTGTGCAATTGGTAGCAGTTTATTTTATAACTGCAAATGTTCTTTTATCCAGCGGACAATCGGGTCCGGTAAAAGATGAAAATCAAACAGAGGAACATTCTGAAGAACCCACTGGAGGACATTCCGGCGAAACCGAAGAAGGAAAAACTTCTGAAAGCGGTGAAAGCGGATTAATATTTTCTGTTGATGATATGATTGTTAATCCCGCACAAACAAACGGTAAAATGCTTTTACTTGCAAGCTTGGGTCTTGCGGTTGAAAATGAAGAATCCAAAAAAGTGATGGAGGAAAAGCAAGTTATAGTTAAGGATGCTATCATAAGTGTTTTATCAAGTAAAAATGTAACGCAACTTGGCAGCTCTACCTACAGAGATACATTAAAAACAGAGATTCTAAAAAACCTAGCTGTTCAAATGCCCGGATCAAAAGTAAACAATATTTATTTCAGCAAATTTATCATTCAGTAATCGAACGTAAATTATGTCAGAAGTTTTATCACAATCCGAAATAGATGCGCTGTTACAGAACGGTGGAGAAAGTCTTCCGCAAATACAGGTTGAAGATGAAGTAATCCCCTATGATTTTAGATTACCAAACAGAATTTCTAAAACTCAATTAAGAACAATCAGAAACATCCACGAAAATTTTGCAGAAAGTTTAAGTTCATTTCTTGTAACAAAACTTCAGACTGTTGTAAATATAAAAGTTAACAGTATTGATCAGATTTATTATTCAGAATATGTGCTTTCTGTTCCTAACCCGGCTTGCCTGTACACGTTCCAGATAAAGAATACAGACATAAAGGGAATATTAGAACTCAATGCTGATTTAGCATTAACGCTTGTTGATAGATTACTCGGCGGAAATGGTTCAAGCAAAAAGCAGAGCAACAACATTACTCTTATTGAACAAAAAGTACTGAGTGTAATTGTTGAAAAAGTAATGATGGATTTGAAAAAGACCTGGCAGATTATTGATAATATGGATTTTATAGTTGATCACTTTGAGCCGGATATTGATTTTGTTCAGTTAACATCACCTAATGAATCTGTACTGCTTATATCGTTTGAGTTTTCATTCGGTGAAGAATCTTATTTAATGAACTTATGTTTTGCAACATTTGCTTTTGATTCGATACTTGCAAAAATGTCTTCACAGAAATTATCATCATCAAGACCAACAAAAAATCAGGGAAGAACAACCAAAGATATTTTAAGCAAACATTTAAATCATACTTACGTTCCTGTTACTGTAGAGCTTGGTAAATCTTCGATATCTATAATTGATCTTTCAGAACTTAAAAAAGGTGATGTAATAGTTTTAGATAATAAGATACACGATGAACACGTTATAAGAGTTTATAATAAAGTATTGTTTTATGGTCATCCGGGAATATCAAACAACCATAAAGCAGTTAAAATCACAAAAAATTTATTAAACAATAATTCACACTAAGGAAAGTCTGCGATGGAAGAAACATTAAAACAGGGGGAAGAATCGTTGAAGGATTATGAAAGCTCTAACAAAGATGGAAGAAGCGGCAAAGTTAAATCAATAAGTGAAGCAGAACTTCCAGAGTTTGAGGAATCAAGATTCAGTGGAAATGACTCAATGGAGAAGTTGAACTTCCTTAAGGATCTGCAGTTAAGTATTTATATAGAACTTGGCAGAACGCAAATGCAGATTAAAGAGATATTAGAACTTGAGCGCGGTTATGTAATTGAACTTGATAAACTGGCAAGCGAACCGGTAGATATTTTTGTAAACAACAAGAAAATTGCCGAAGGTGAAGTTGTTGTAATTGATAAACATTTTGGAATCAGAATTGTAAATCTTGTTGATGTATCAAACCGGTTAAAGGCAATTTAATTATGTCATTTTTCGAAATTGTAAAATTAATTTTTCCGCTTTTACTAATCTGTCTAATGCTTTACGGATTACTTGTATTCGTAAAACGATATTCATTTAAGCGTGGCGGTAATGCATTGCTGGATATAAAGGTAATCAACAACCAGATGATAATGCCGAAAAAATTTTTATCAGTTGTAAAAGTAAAAGACAAACTTTTAATTCTTGGCGTAAGTGAAAACAATATAACTCTATTAAAAGAGATCGATGCTGATGAATCCGATGTAATGAATGAAGCATACGCAAACCCGAATCAGGGATTTGCTGATATATTCAAAAAATTTCTTCCCAAATGAAAAACAAAAATCTTTATATAATTTTTATACTTCTTATTGTATTTGCATCAGCTAACTTTGCCCAGCAGACACAGCAAACGCAAAGTCTTTCTTTTCCATTGCCAAAGCTTGATGTGCAGGTAGGAAGTTCTGATAATCCACAAGATGTTTCAGTAACATTACAAATTTTGTTGTTGATGACCATTCTTGCGTTGGCGCCATCTATAATGATTATGACAACTGCTTATTTAAGAATAATCATTGTGTTCCATTTTCTTAAAAGTGCACTCGGCACCCAGCAAATGCCACCAGGACAGCTATTAGCCGGTGTTGCACTTTTTGTTACTTTTTTTGTGATGGCGCCGACCTGGAATAAAGTTAACGAAGAAGCTTTAAAGCCTTTGATGGATGAAAAGATAACAACTGAGGAAGCGTACAACAAAGGTATAGAACCAATCAGAGAATTTATGTTCCGGAATGTAAGAGATGAAGATCTTGGTCTTTTTATTTCACTCGCAAATATGAAAAGGCCAGATAATAGATCTGAACTTCCGACTTATATTGTTATTCCAGCTTTTGTTATAAGTGAATTGAGAACAGGATTTATAATCGGATTCTTTTTGTTCATTCCGTTTTTAATGGTAGATATGATAATATCGAGTATCCTAATGTCAATGGGTATGATGATGCTTCCGCCAATGCTTGTATCACTTCCATTTAAAATTTTATTATTCATTCTTGTTGATGGATGGAATTTAATTATAGGATCAGTTGTAAGGAGTTTTGCATAAATGACCGAAGAATTACTTGTTGAGATTTTGAAAGATGCATTTACAACTGCCTTTATAATTCTTCTGCCAATTCTTGCTGTTGCAATGTTTGTTGGAATTGTTGTTTCGATATTTCAAGCAGCAACATCAATACAGGAAATGACACTTACCTTTGTTCCGAAAATATTTTTTACTGTTTTAACAATTGTTGTTCTATTACCGTGGATAATAGACACGTTAGTAACGTTTACTGAAAAATACTTCACGATGTTCATTACACTGGTAAGATGACGATGTTTGGAATAATTGATTTTATTATAGTTATTCTAATTTTTATCAGGATATCAACTGCATTAATATCATCCCCGGTTTTTGGCAGCAAAGTAATTCCAACACTTCCCAAAATATTCCTTTCTATCGTTATCGCGTACATAGTTTATCTTACAATAGACCGTTCTGCTATAAGTGCTGTTCCATCTGGATATATGATCATAATACTTTCAATTAAAGAAGCAATAACAGGATTGGTAATCGGGTTTATGCTGCAGTTTGTTTTCTGGGGAGTATCGTATGCCGGAACATTGATCGGGTTTGATATGGGATTAACAATGGCAGAAGTCTTTAATCCAAGTGCGGATGAGAGTAATAATATTATTGGCGAATTTCTTTATTACGGTGCTCTAATGATATTTTTTATTATTAATGGACATCATTATATCATCAGCTCATTAAAGCATTCATTCTCTGTAATTCCATTAGGTAAATTTACACTTACAAAACCGGTGTATGATTTAATAATTGTTTATGCCGCATCAGTTTTTGTAATTGCAGTTAAAATTGCTTCACCAATTATGGTTTCCTTTTTTCTTATTCACATTGCAGAAGGCATTGTATCCCGAATCATTCCACAGATGCAGGTGTTCTTTGTTACGCAACCGCTAAAAATCGGAATTGGCTTATTAATGCTTGCGGCTATTACTCCGCTTTACTTGTATATAATAAAAAATCTTTTGCAGGATTATGAAAGCAAATTGTATAATCTTATAGAAGCGATGGGAATATAGAATGGCTGAGCAAGACGGCAAAGAAAAAACCGAACAACCGACCGGGAAAAAGTTAGATGATGCCCGCAACAAAGGCCAGGTAGCACGCAGTCGCGAAGTAAATTCACTTGCAGTTTTTGGTACTGGATTTACTATGCTTTACTTATTCCAAGGTTTTATAGGATCAAGAATAGAGCATTTTACAGTATCGATATTTGATTCTTTAGATACATTTCCTAATCGTCTTTCGATGATAAGCAGTTTTATGATGGACTGGTCAATCTTTTTTGCAATAACTCTTGCTCCTATAATGGTGGGACTTCTAATAATGGTTTTTGCTGCAAACATAGCACAAGTTGGTATTAAATTAAGTCCCCAGGCACTCTCATTAAAGTTTGATAAGCTTAATGTATTTAAGGGAGTTAAAAATCTTATCTCTGCAAAATCATTAGCTGAAGTTGGCAAATCACTATTCAAGTTAGCACTTGTTGGATTGTTTACATACTATATACTTGATGATCTTATTACATCAGCAACTGAACTGGAATCTTATAGTATAAATGAGATATTAGCTTTTATGCTGGATTCAGCTTTTGCACTTATCTGGAAAATCGGACTTGTATACCTTGCAATTGCAGCCGCAGATTTTGCATGGGAAAAGTTCAAGTTTAATAAAGATATGATGATGACTAAGGAAGAAGTTAAAGAAGAATGGAAGCAGACAGAAGGCGATCCTCAGATCAAATCAAGAATTAAAAAATTAATGTATGAAGCATCTAAGCGAAGGATGATGAAAGATCTTCCTAAAGCAGATGTTGTTATTACAAATCCTACTCACTATGCCGTTGCAATAAAATATGATATGCATAAAGATGCCGCACCTCAAGTAATTGCAAAAGGTGTTGATGATCTTGCTCAAAGAATTAAAGAAGTTGCAAAGCAGCATAATATTCCTATCCAGGAGAACAGAGAACTTGCAAGAGCGTTGTATAAAATGTGCGATATCGGAGATAAAATTCCGGCATCATTATTTAAAGCTGTAGCACAGGTTCTAGCATATGTTTATAATCTTAAAAAATCTAAGAAGAAAAGTATTGTGTAGCCTGTGATGAAAATGTTTGGTCGAAATAGTGATGTAGTTTTAGCCTTTGCATTAATTTTTATGCTCGGGTTAATGCTAATTCCATTGCCTGCAGGATTTCTTGATTTTTTTCTAGCACTAAGTATTACAGTATCAGTTCTGATTTTTGTAGTGTCATTGTTCATTCAATCACCACTAGATATATCAATATTCCCCGGATTGCTCTTAATTTCTACTCTTTTCAGACTGTCATTAAACATCAGCTCTACAAGATTAATTCTTATTGATGGATATGCCGGAAAAGTAATTGAAACATTCGGGCAGTTTGTTGTAAGCGGAAACTATGTTGTTGGATTTATAATATTCATTATCCTTCTTATTGTACAATTTATGGTAATCGTAAAAGGATCAGGTCGTATTTCAGAAGTTGCCGCAAGATTTACTCTTGATGCAATGCCCGGAAAACAGATGGCGATTGATGCTGACTTAAATACCGGATTAATAACCGAAGCTGATGCAAGAAAAAGACGTGATAACATTTCCCGTGAAGCAGAGTTTTATGGTGCTATGGATGGCGCGGGAAAGTTTGTAAAAGGCGATGCAATTGCCGGGTTAATAATAAGCGTTATCAATATTGTTGGTGGATTTATTATTGGTGTGGGACAAAGAGATCTTTCCATAGTAGAAGCATTACAGCAATACACTATTCTTACGATTGGTGATGGTTTAGTTTCTCAAATTCCAGCATTGCTCATTTCTACAGCTGCAGGTATGGTTGTTACAAGAAGTGCAGCTGGAACGCCTCTTGATACACAGATTAAATCACAACTACTTGCAAATCCACGTGTTCTTGGAATTGTTGCGGCTACAGTTATTATGTTTTCTTTTTTACCTGGAATGCCGACAATTCCATTTGTGTTTATTGGTTCAGTGCTAGGAGTTACCTCATTTGTTAAGAACAGAAATAAAAATAATGAAGCAACAGTTATTGAAGAAGAAATTGTAAGCAGTGAAAAAGGGGAGGATGTTGTTGAGCAATATTTGCAGGTTGATCCGATTGAGATTGAAATCGGCTATGGTTTAATTAGTCTTGTGGATGAATCGCAAGGTGGAAACTTATTCAATAAAATTTCTACTACAAGAAAATTTATTGCTTTGGAATTTGGTGTTTTAATTCCACCAGTTAGAGTTAGAGATAACCTGCAACTTTCTCCAAATGAATACATAATAAAAATTAAAGGAAACATTGTTTCATCATTTGAAATTCATCCGGATAGATTCTTAGCAATGAATCCTGGCGGAATTGAAGATCAGATAGATGGAATGCCTACAAAAGATCCTGCATTTGGGTTACAAAGTTTTTGGGTAACACGAGAAGAAAAAGACAGAGCAGAACTTTTAGGTTTTACTGTTGTTGATGCAATCTCAGTTTTATCAACACATTTGCAGGAAACACTAAAGACAAACTTTGATAAGATCTTAAGCAGACAGGCTGTTAAACAATTACTTGAAAATCTTAAGAAAGATTATCCTGCTGTTATCGATGATATTTCTGTTGATGTACTGCCTTTAGGTACAATACAAAAAGTATTGCAGAATCTGCTTAGAGAATTAATCCCAATCAAAGATCTTGTACAGATAATTGAAGCTTTAATAGATTACTCGAAAGTAACTAAAAATATTGATGTGCTAACTGAATATGTACGGCATTCATTAAACAATACAATTGCAAATCTTTACAAAGATGGCAATGGAATTATTCACGCGGCAGCAATAAGTGAAAACTTGAAGCATACATAACAGCGTCATTTCAAAATCAAAAAGACGCTGTGCAAACTTTAGGGTTAAATCCTGTTATGTTATCCGAACTAAAAAATAAAATGCAGATTATTGTTAATAAGTTTGATGCGCTCGGTTACAGACCAGTGTTTATAACGTCTGCAACGATAAGACCATATTTTTATAGATTAATTAATTCATCATTCCCAAGTGTAACTGTTCTATCATACACAGAACTTCCATCGCAAATAGAAATAGAATTTATTGATAACCTGGAGATATCAAATGCAAATTAAAAAATATAGAGCATCTTCACTTAAAGAAGCTGCACAAATAATGAAATCTGAGTTAGGTGCCGAAGCCTTAATATTAGGCACTAAAGTAGTTGCCGATGAAAATGATAGCAGACTAAAGCTATATGAGATTACTGCCGGTGTTGATAAATTTGAGATAGCAGAAGAAACGAAAGCAAAGGTTATAAAACAAAATCTTAGTCAAAGTAACTCATTTGCTGATGAAATGAAAAATATGTCTGCCAAGATTTATCAACAGAATCAAAATCAAAAACAAAGAATTATTGAAACATATGGGGTAACTCCAAAAGTTGAAAATGAAGTTGAAACTCCTAAAGCAAAACCTGTTGAAAATGATAGAATGAAAGCTATTATTAAAAATCTTACTGAACGAGAAGTTCAGAAATCGGTTGTGCTTTCTATAATGGAGCAGCTTAAAAAGTATAAGAATTTTTTATCAAAGGATAATCTTGAAAATTATGTGCAAACTTGTCTAGGTTCTTTAATACTTACAAAGACTTTGGATTTGAATGTTAAAAAACAAAACAAAGTTATAGCACTTGTTGGTCCAACCGGAGTTGGAAAGACAACAACAATTGCAAAGCTTGCATTGATTGCAAAAATTATTCACAAACTTGATGTTGGATTAATTTCGATTGATACATACAGACTTGGCGCTATAGACCAATTAAAAAGTTTTGCAGATGTGAGCCATACTGATTTTGTTGTAGCATATGAACCATCTGAAATGCCAGCATTAATGAAAAAATTTTCAAAGAAAGATATTGTATTCATAGATACCGTTGGAAGAAATCATAAAAATGATGCACAACTTAAAACCAATTTGGATTTTCTTGAGTCTGTAAAAATTGATGAAACATTTCTTGTTCTGTCTGCAACCAGTTCAACAAGAAATCTTATAGAAATTGCGAAGAAGTTTAAGATATTTAATTACGGTGCTTTTATTATGAGCAAGATTGATGAAGCGGTTGTACACGGAAATATTATTAATCTTTCAACAAAAACGGGTAGCCCGATTGCCTTTTTAACTAATGGACAAACCATTCCCGATGATATTATTTCTGCTGATAAAGATTACATAGCAAATCTAATATATACAGGTCAACTTAGATCATGACTGGTCAGCTTGACAGGATTCGTGAACTTGAGAAGTTATACAGCACAGAAGAAAAAAATAATGTATCAGAAAAAATAGTTGTTGTAACTTCCGGCAAAGGTGGAACAGGAAAAACATTTTTTGCGGCAAACTTTGCTTATCAATATTCAAAGACACATAAAGTATTGTTGATTGATGTTGATTTTAATTTATCAAATCTGCATTTATTATTTAATTCACATCCGCAAAAAACTTTAAATACTTTTTTTGAATCTAAAGCAATCTTTACTGAAATTATTTCAAGTTATAATTCTAATCTGGATATAATATTTGGTGATTCCGGATTATCAAGCTTAGATAAACCCACTTTTAATCAGATCAATAAAATGTTTGGCGAGATTAATAATCTTTCAACCCAATATGATTTAATAGTTTTTGATTTAGGTGCCGGTATAAGTGACGAAAACCTTCACATTTTATCAAAAGCAAAAACAAAACTTATTATTACCAATCCGGAACCAACAGCTTTGATGGATGCTTATGTGCTTATTAAACTATTAAAAAACAATGATAATACTGATGGAATTTACATTGTAGTTAACAGATGTGTAGAAGAATCTGAAGGGAAACAGGCTTTCAAAATCTTAACTCAGCTGTTGATCATTTCTTAAAAGTTAGCGTAAACTTTCTTAATGAAATACCGGAATCTAATGAAGTTAGAAAGTCAATCATTGATCAAAAACTACTGGCAGAAAATAATCAAACAAATAAGGTAATCACATCAATTAATCATACTGCAGCCAAAATTAGTAAAATTCATCAAGTGTTGAATATTAACCAACCCGCACTTCAAAGCTCATCAATAAGCTTCAAAAACAGCCTCTAATTAAAACAATTTAGCTTTTATTTCTACGTCGCTATTGGTACAGGGTTTGCCTAACTGAAGCAAGGAATAAATAGAAAAATGAATAAAATACTTATACAATTTGGCCTACTTATTTTCTGTTTTTCACTGATCTTTTTCAGTCAAAGAGGAATGCCTCTGCAGGATGTAGTAATGAAATCATTCATAGTGTTTATTGCACTTACAATAGTGTTAAGTGTAGTAGTACTGTTTGTTTTCAAGATGATAAATAAAAATGAAACCTTAACACCAGTTGAATCTAAAAAAAGTGAGTAGAGAAGAATGCAAATGAATAACGCAGAACTCTGGCAGCAATTCAAACATAATCAATCGCCAATCTTGAAAAAGCAGATTATTCTTAATTACGTAAACCTTGTGCATTACGTAATTCATCATTCCAAATTTGCAATAAACAGTATTCTTGATGAAAGAGACTACTTTCAATATGGAATTGAAGGATTGAACGAGGCGATTGATAGGTTTGATCCTGACTATGGAACTAAGTTTGAAACTTATGCAATCCAGAGAATCCGCGGAAAAATAATTGATGAGTTAAGAAAGCTTCAAAGCAAATTTAAAAATGATGCTAACGAATCATCAATTGAATCATTCTATACAAATGTTTCACTTAGCAGATCACCGGAAGATGAAGATGGCTACACTTTGGGCGAAGTAATTGCGAATGATTCTGAGCCAGCATCAGTTACCGTTGAAAAAACCGAAATGAAAGAATATTTAATGAGTGCAATTAAAGAGTTAAACGAAAGAGACAGATTGCTTTTGAGTTTATACTACTTTGAAAATCTAAACTACAAAGAAATTGCAGAGTTAATGAAAATAACAGTTTCAAGAGTTTCACAAATTCACACAAGAATTGTTAAAGATCTTAAATCAAAATTATTGGTTTTAAATGACTAATTATTTAGAAAATACTGAAGTAATCCGCGAAAGGAATAAAAGATTACTAACCGGAATTAGAAACCTTCCGTCAGTTCCATTTATTATGGTCGAAGTTTCCAAAATGTTAGATAACCCCAGAACCGGCGCTACTGATTTGGGGAAACTTATCAGCAAAGATCAGGCGATGGTTGCAAAGATATTAAGCGTAGCAAACTCACCGTTGTATGGCTTACCGCGCAGAGTTTCTACTATTGAGTTCGCAATTGTCATTTTGGGCTTCGACCACATTAAAAATATTGTTATTGCACTTTCTATGATGGAGGCTTTTAAAAGTAAAGAAGATAAAAACTGGAATCGCAGAGCTTTCTGGTTGCACTCATTAATTACAGCTAGTGCTGCAAAAAGAATTGCTGACGATCTTGGTTACAGAAAATCGGGCGAAGCTTTTACTTGTGGTCTTCTTCATGATCTTGGTATTTCAGTTATTCAAAGATATTTCTACGAAGGATTTAAAGAGATCTGCTCTTTAGTAAATGATCAGCAGATGAGATTTACAAATGCAGAGCAAAAAGTTTTGGGAATTTCTCATCAGGAAATAGGACAGTTCTTAATTGAAAAATGGAATCTGCCAGCTTCTCTTGGTGATGCAATTCTTTGTCATCATAATCCATCAGAAGCAGAGCATGAAAGAGAAATGGCTGCAATAATTCACTTAGCGGATTATATGACCCAGCGTTTTGCAATGGGTGATTTAAACTGGGATGAAAATTATGAATTAGATCTCGGTATCATCGATATACTTAATCTTGGTGATGAAAGTTATTTAGAAAGTTTTATACAAAGTTATGAACAATTATTCCGTGTTCAGATAGATTCAATTAAATTTTAACGAGGAGACAATGATAGCAGATACTCAAGATATTCTACAAAAAAGAGAAAGAACCGAAAAAGTTCTCACAAGTGTAGTAAACTTGCCGGTAATTCCAAAAGTGATGTTTGAAACAATTAAGCTTTTAGATAATAAATACACAACAGCCGGTGAACTGAATAAGGTTATCTCTAAAGATCAGGCTTTGTTAACAAAGATATTAACTATTGCAAATTCACCTTTGTATGGATTACAAAGAAAAGTTACAACAATAGAATACGCAATTTTAGTTCTTGGTTATCGCGAGTTAAAAAATATCATTTCTGCTCTTTCGGTTGCTGAAGCATTCAGAAATAAAACTGATAAATATCTTAACTCAAAAGAATTTATGCTTCACTCATATCTAACCGGAACAGCTTGTAAAAAACTTGCTTCAGATATCGGTTTTAATAATTCAGGTGAAGCTTTTATTGCAGGATTCTTACACGATATCGGAATTTCAATTATTCACAGATACTTACATTCCAGTTTCATAAATGTAACTGAGCTTGTTGAATCAAAAGGAATGACATTTAGAGACGCTGAATTGGATGTACTTGGAATGACACACGAACAAGTTGGATTCTTCTTATTAGACCGCTGGAACTTTCCAAGGGAGATTTCAGATCCTATTCTTTCACATCACGCTCCCGATGCTACAAGTTCAAGTCCGGTATTAAGCGCCGTTGTTAATCTCGCTGATTATATTACTAACAGATTAAAACTTACAAGTGCTCCATGGGATAACGATGTTACCCTGAGTCCATTTTCAATGCAAAAGTTTAACCTGGAACGAGAACTTGATGTTGAAAGATTTATTGATGGATATAAAGACATTTTCTGGAATCAAATTGAATTTGTAAGGTTTTTAAATTGAGATTATTAAAAGAAAACAGGCGGGAGTATCAACCATTTTAAGTTCAGTTGAGCAATTAGAAAAAGCCAGCGATGGTAAATACAAAATAAAAGTTAGAACAAATCTTCCATTGTCACGTGAGCAAGTTAGTGTGCTTTCAGGCGGAAATGTTAAAATAGATTTGTTATCATTTTCAGAAAAATTGAATTCACTTTATAAAAGTGAAGAGATTGTTGATGCCTTTAAATCTGAAGTAAGCAAATTATCATTTTTTTTAGATGCTGAAATATTTTCTCTTGATGATAAGACAAGTGAATGCAAACCTATTAACAAATCCTGCAACCAGAAACTTTTTTACTACGTAAAGAATTTTTTGAAGAATGGAATTCTTGATTGGGTAGCAGAATCAAAAAATCCTAAATTCTTACCGTGGGATGTAGATAATGCAGCATCAACTTCAGGATTAAGTTGTTTGGTTGTTCCGATTTTCAGCAACAACAGATTCTCCGGAGTTTTGGCCGCGCTAACTAATCTTAAGTATTTAAGTGAAGATTCATTTGAATATAGAACTCTGTTTACAATTCTAAATCAATCTTTTGCAAAATTAGAATTTGTTCGCTTAAGAGATGAGTTAAACAAAACATATTCTGAATATCAAATTCTCCAATCAAAACTTTTTAATGATTTTAAATTTGCTGCAATTGGCGAACTAACAAGCAAAAGTATTGAAGAGATTGGTTCACCACTTCAAGTTATTATGAGCTATTCAGATTTGCTTCAAAAAGAAAATCCGGATCTTGATGAAGAAGCAACTGAATTCATCAGGAGCCAGGTTCACACAATAAAAGAAATTCTTGATCGCTTAGGCAACTTTATAAACAACAGTGACAGCAAACCGAAATTATATTCGTGTTCAGTTAACACAGCTATTAATGATTTTTATAAAGTTATCGAGCATAGTTTACGAGCAGATTCTTGTGAGTGTGTTCTGGATCTTGAAGAAAACATTCCTTCAATTTTAAGCAACTATAACAGCTTAAAACAAATCTTTATGAATTCTTTTAGTTTAATAAATCCTTTGCGCGGCACAGGCGGTGGAATAATTATACAGAGCCGCTACAGCAGCGAAACTATTATTGTAAAAATGCTCTTCACCGATACGATTGATTCTGTATCCAAAGAAGATAAAGATTTTGGATTGAACATTTTAAAGCACCTTATGGATAAACACGAAGGCGAAATGAGATTTAGCAGTGATGCGGGCACCGGAACAAACTTAATATTTTCATTTCCATTAAAAAGAAAAATGAGAGAGTAATAATGTTTACTGGATTATTCTTAATCAAAATGGCAGCAATAGTTATTCTTCTGATAGTAATCAGCTATTTACTTTTTAGAAGGCTTCGATCTAAAAGCAAAGCTGATGCACAGTTTAAACACAATGTTGGATTGCTTCGCTCAGAAAAATTATTAATTCATACCGACAAAAAACAGCAGAAGAAAAGACAGCAGCTTATAAAGAAAGCAAAAATCTCTGAAGATGTGAATCAAGTGCAGTTAATGATTAAATCAAAAAAATTAAGAATGCCTGCGGGTGAGATATTATTGGCCGCAAAAATTCAGATGTGTAGTAATTAAGAAACGGTGAGCTAAAATGATTAAAGGAATATATCAATCAGCAAGAAGCCTTATGGCTGCAAATAAAAATATGGAAAAGATATCAGGCAATCTTGCAAATCTTAACACAGTAGGGTTTAAAAGGGAAGGATTGTTTTCCGAAATTTTGAAATCAGAAGGTAAATCCCAGATAAGAAGTTCAGTAGATACATCACAAGGTCAGATTTACGAAACACTTAATCCGTTAGATCTTGCATTAGTTGGGGAAGGTATGTTTACAATTCAAACACAGAATGGATATGAATTTACACGCAAAGGAAATTTTAAAGTATCTGATGAAGGATTTCTTGTTGATGAGCAAGGCAACAGTGTTATGGGGAAAAACGGGGAAATAAATCTTACTCAATTTCTTAATGGTGAAGAATCAAAATTAAAATTTCACGCAATGGAGAACTTTCGGTTAATGAATTACACGTTGCTGATCTTCTAATCGTAAAAATTGATGATTATGAAAAGAGAAAAACCGGATTAAATTTTAATTCAACTCAGGATATTCAGGATATTGCACAAGAATCAGAATTTGAAGTACGACAGGGATACTTAGAAGAATCAAATGTTAACCCAATGGTTGAGCTTGAAAATATGATTAACATTTCTAAAGAATACGAAACCGCTTATAAAATGGTTAATTACCTAGAGAACTCGTTAGAAAAAACAAATGATCTTGGAAGAATTTAAGAGTAAACAGAGGATGATAAAATGAGTAACAGAGCATTAAGAACAGCAGCTTCAGGTATGTATGCACAGCAGCTTAACATTGAAGTGATCTCGAATAATATGGCGAATATGAACACAACTGCTTTTAAGAAAAACAAAGCTGAGTTTCAGGATTTGATGTATCAGGAAGTTGTTGTTAATACTGTTAACTCTACTACTCCTGGTAATTCAGAATCAGGAACAGGAACTATACAAGTTGGAAACGGAGTAAAACCGTCAACCACGCAGAAATCCTTTTTACAAGGCGATGTAGCAGCATCAAATAATCCTCTTGATGTGGCAATACAGGGAGAGGGATTTTTCCAGGTAAGAAAAGTTGATGGAACACTTGTTTACACTCGTGATGGTTCTTTCAAATTAAACTCAGAGGGAAATCTTTGTACAACCGGCGGATATCTTCTCGATCCTGAAATTGCACTTGATGAAAATTCTGTTGGTGTGATTATCGGAAGAGATGGTGCCGTTGAATTACAGCAAGCTGATGGAAATAGAATTCCGGTTGGCAATATTCAACTTGTAAGATTTCTAAATCCAGGTGGATTGCTTGCTCTTGGAGATAATCTCTATTCCGAATCACCTGAAAGCGGCAGACCAATACTTGGTAATCCGGGTTTTGATGATTTTGGTGAATTGCATCAAGGATATCTGGAAGCTTCTAATGTGGATGTTGTTGAAGAAATGATTTCTATGATTACTGCTCAGCGTGCTTATGAACTAAACAGCAAAACTGTAAAGACTGTTGAAGAAATGATGACAATGGCTAACAATCTTAAAAGATAAGAACTAAAATGAAATATTTGCTAATCATATTTTTTAGTGTTCAGCTGCTTGCTCAGCCATTTGAAGAGCAAGTTCTGAAATATTTACAGAAAGAATTTCCCGAATATCAAAAAATCGAAATACAACTGCATCAAAATTTTTCATCTGATGATAAAATTGAAATTGATTATACACGAAACATCAATTTGAGCAAGGGCATTGTTTTCATTCCTGTTATTGCGACAAAAGGGAAAAAAACTTCTGCTTCTGTTGTTTCTATAAAAGTGCAATTGTTCAAAAAACTTTTGGTTGCAAATAAAGATTATGAAAAAAAAGAATTGCTGAATATTTCAGGTTTTGAAGAAAAAGTTTTAGATGTAACAAGACTCAACGGCAATCCAGTAAGTGTTGATTTTGCTGTTTTGAACTATCGGGCAAAAACATTTATTAAAAAAGATGAAATCCTTTTCGAAGAAAAAATTGAAAAGATTCCTTTAATAAGTTCAGGTGATAAGGTTTCTGCTGAGGTTAGAAATGGAAATGTCGTCGTAAAAACCGATGCATTTGCCAGACAGCAGGGCGGTGCCGGAGATATGATTGAATTTATTTCTTCGAGTAATAAAATATTTAAAGCAAGAATTATTGATGCAACAAAAGTGGTAGTTGAGTAACAAATGAAAAAAATATTTTTAATATCGGTTCTCCTTTTAGCAACAGCTTTTCCGCAGAATATGAGAAAGAATTCTTATTACTCATTATTCTCAGATCAAAAAGCATCAATTATCGGTGATGCTATTACAATTATTGTGGTTGAATCATCACTTGCAACAAACAGAGCCAAAACCAACAGCTCAAGAGAAAGTGATTTGGGATTTAATCTTGCAGGCACAGTTAACACAACTGACGTTCCTGAAGTTGATTTGGGTATTGGTTCTAATAATGAGTTTAATGGTTCTGGTTCAACAGAATCATCTGGAATGATACAAACAAAAATAAGTGCAACAATAGATTCAGTGCTTGATAACGGAAATATGTTGATAAGCGGAAGTAAAAAGATTTCTATAAATGGTGAAGAACAATTGATCAATATAAAAGGGATTGTAAGAACATCAGATGTTAGAGCGGATAACTCAGTTTTATCTTACAACATTTCTGATGCTGAAATTAGTTTTGAAGGAAGCGGACTAATTGATGATGCTCAATCTCCAGGCTGGCTAACAAAATTCTTCCACTGGATATTTTAAGGTGAATTATGAAATGCTGTAACCGAATAGTAATTGCTCTTTTTATTTTTTCGTCTTTTATCTACTCCCAAAGGATAAAAGACATTGCTACAATTTCAGGAGATAACGCTGAGCAGGTTATTGGTTATGGCTTAGTTGTTGGACTAGCCGGTACAGGCGACAGTTATAGAACTCAGTTTACTATGCAATCCATAACAAGTATGTTAAAAAGATTTGGAATTACTGTTCCGCAAACAGATGTTAAAACAAGAAACGTTGCCGCTGTTATGGTTACGGCAAATTTAAACGCTAATTATAAACCAGGCGCAAAGTTTGATGTTACAGTTTCTTCTATGGGGGATGCTTCAAGTTTGCTTGGAGGAACTTTATTGTTAACTCCGCTTTCCGGTATTGCCGGTGAAGTTTATGCTTTTGCACAAGGTCCACTTTCCATTGGCGGATATGATTACAATACAGCAAGCGGAAACAGAGTTGCAAAAAATCATTCGCTTGCAGGTAGAGTTCCACAAGGTGGAGTTATGAAAGAAACTCTTGAAAGTGAAATTGTAACAGATCAGCAAATAAGTGTTTATTTAAGAATGCCTGATTTAACGACCTCAAATAATGTGGCTAAATCAATTAATGCAAAGTTTGGTGATAGCGCTGCAACGTCTATTGATGCTTCTGAGATTCGTGTAAATATCCCAACGGACAGACAAACAAACATTGTAAATTTTCTTGCTGAACTGGAAGTTTTAAATGTAGAAACCGATTATGTAGCCAAGGTTGTGCTAAATGAAAGAACAGGAACCATTGTAGCAGGTACAAACGTTCAGATAAAACCTGTTTCAATTACTCACGGCAGTTTAAATATCACGATTGAAAATTATCCTATCGTTTCACAGCCAGGTGCTTTTTCAAATGGAACCACTGCTGTGGTTAATAATTATGTCCCTTATGCAACACAAGATTCTACAAATACTATTGCAATCTCAGGAGCCTCAAATGTTCAGGAAGTTGCAAGCGCACTTAATTCATTAAAAGTAACTCCAAAAGAAATAATTGCAATATTCCAGGCACTTAAAGAAGCCGGAGCATTAATAGCAGAATTAGTTATTATCTAAAATGAACGAATTAAGTTTAAAAATAACTAACGAACAGAAACACATTCCATTTACACCGGTTGCAAAGAATCTTTCTGTTTCCGAAAAACAAAAAATGGCTGACGTTTCTAAACAGTTTGAAAGTTTACTTACTTCAATGATGTTGAAAAGTATGAATCAAACAACAGGCGGAATGTTTGGTGAAAATAATTTTGGCGGCGATATTTTGATTCCATTTTCCAGTATGAAATTGCTGATAAAATATCACAAGGAACCGGTCTTGGTGTTGCAGATGAGATTTATAAAAGATTAACTGGTGAAAAATTATCTACAGAAGTTCTAAATCCTAAATTAAATCCGATAATAAAACAACCCAAGATTGAAGTAACCACCAGCACTTTAGAAATTCCCTTAGTAAAACCGTCTAATCAATCCTTAGACAGATTAAGTAAATATGATGAAATAATTGATCATGCATCAGAAACTTATGGTGTTGATAAGAATATTATTAAATCTGTCATTCTTGCAGAGTCATCAGCGAAAGAAAATGCTGTTTCAACTGCCAGCGCAAAAGGTTTGATGCAGATAATTGATTCAACTGCAAAATACCTGGGAATTAACAACGTTTGGGACCCAAAAGAAAATATTATGGGTGGGGCTAAATATTTATCCGAACTTCTTCGAAAATACAATGGGAACCTAAAGTTTGCTTTGGCTGGATATAATGCCGGACCAGGAAATGTGGACAAATACAATGGAATTCCACCTTTTACAGAAACGCAAACTTATGTTAAGCGTGTTATTGGATATCTAAAGAATTTTGAGGAGCCAAAAAATGTATTATGACGAGATTTTAAAACTTACTTATGAACAAATCACATACTTAAGTGATTTTATTAACACACTTAAGAAATTACAAAGATCAATTGTTAATAGTGAGCTGGATGATATTGAAATTGCTATTGAACAGGAAGAAAAAATTCTTCATCGCATAAAAAACTGTGAAGATAAAAGAGCTGAGGCAGTGAATATTGCTTTAAAGCATTATCAAATTGAAGCTGATAAAAATGAAGCTCTAGATAAATTGGCGGATGTGTTATTAGCTATTGATCCTGAAGTTTATGAAGAATTTAACCAGGTAAGAACAATCTTATTGGAAAGAGTTAAAGAAGTTCTTTTATTGAATTCACAGAATGAAATAATCATTAGTAATTCAAGAAAATTTATACGCGACTTAATCAAAAATATTCTTGGTACAAAAAAAGAAAATTTTTTTGATAGAAAAGCTTAGAGCAATAAAATGGCACTAACAAAAATATTTGATATATCTTCAAGAAGCTTAGCTGTTTACAGACGGGCTTTAGAAGTAACGTCGCACAATATCGTTAACTCGGCTAATCCAAATTACTCCAGACAGCGAATTGTGTTTGAAACAGAAACATCGAATCTTACAGCTGGGTTAGTTTGGGGCAACGGGGTAAAGATTTCTGATGTAATGCGCGTGAGAGACAGATTGGTTGATGCACACATTATTGGAACAAATCAAAAATTTTCTGATAGCAGCAGACAAAGTCAGCTGGTTGGTGATGTAGAAAAAATCTTTTCAGAACCTTCAGATCTTGGCATATCAAATCTGATGACAACATTCTTTAATAGTTTTAATGAACTTGCAGTTACTCCAAATTCAGTTCCATTAAGAACAAATGTTTTGAATGCAGCAAATAATCTATCAGCAAAAGTAACTTCTGTAAATCAGTCATTGAATACTTTAAAAGGAGATATTAAACAGGAATTTCATCAGAAAGTAAATTCTGTAAATTCAATTTTAGATCAGATTCATCAAATCAATTACGAACAATTTTCAAACGCATACAATGGCGTGCCAGTAAATGATCTTCTTGATAAAAGAGATGCTTTGGTTGATGAACTTAGTAATCTTGTAAACATTAATGTTGTTTATGATAACACAAACTCCGCAGTAATTTCTATTGGCGGCGCACTTGCGGTTGATAGAATGCATTCCTCAGAATTTGTAGCTGAAGAAGTAAATGGAAAACTAAATCTTAAAGTTAAAGATGGGAGTTATCCCATAGTGTTAACCGGTGGTGAACTTAATGCTTTATCACAAGTATATTCAAAAAAGATTCCAGCTTATCAGGAAAAACTTGATGCAGTGATTAATAATCTAGTGGAAGCAGTTAATGGAGAACATGCAAATGGTTTCACAATAACAGATCCACAGGAAACAGGACTTAATTTCTTTGAAGGATATGTAAACGGTGAATTAATAATTAACTCTGAGTTAATTGATGACCCAAATAAAATTGCAATCTCTTTGGATGGAACAGAGGGCAATGGAGAAATAGCTTTACGTATTGCACAGCTTACAGATGCAAAATTGTTGGATGGAAATACTTTACAGGAAAGCTATTCATCAATGATTAATGGACTTGGTAATGATGGAATGCTTCAGAATAATTATACACAAGCTAACCAGATGGTTTTGGATGAACTTGCACAATTACGGGCATCGCAATCCGGAGTTTCTGTTGATGAAGAGATGACGAACGTTTTAAAGTTTCAGAGAACATATGAGGCATCGGCTAAACTCATCACTGTTGCTGATGAGATTTTGCAAACAATTTTAAATATGGTGTAAAATGAGAATAAGTGATTTAATCATTTCCAACAACTACATTGGAAATACAAATAAGATAAAAGACAGAATGTCTGCACTGAACAGACAAATTCTTAGTGGCAATAAAATTGAGAAGCCATCTGATTCACCAGTTGGAACTTCAAGACTTTTCAGAATATCAGATCAAATGGGTCAGGTTGAAACGTATCAAAAAAACATTAAGAACAGTCTTTCATTTTTAGATGAAACTGTTTTTGCCATGGAATCAATTCAATCTGAAGTAATGAGTATTGTTGGCAAACTAACAGAAATTCAGAACCCTATAAATCAGGGTAACCTGGATGTGTACGCAGATATGATAGACAACTCTATTAAAATTATGCTTGATACTGCAAACACAAAATCAGATGGCAAATATGTTTTTGGCGGTACAGATTATTCAAATAAACCTTATGGCATTTCATCAGATAACCAATCATATCAAACAAATACTGATACCAGCGGAAAAATTAATGTTAAGTTTTCTCAAAGTGTAGTTCAAAGCACTAATATGCCAGGATTAGAACTCTTCGGAACAATTGTTTCCTCCAAAGGTTTTTTTAACACTGCTGATGCTGTAGGAACTATCACTAATACTACTTCAACTATTTATGATAATTTAGGAAATGAATATCAACTTCAAACAAATTATCAAAAGACAGCTGCTAACACATATCAAATGACTTATGACATTGTAGATGGAGGCGGTACGACTTTATTTGCGGCTCCGCCTGCTGCAAAGACACTTGCATTTAATTCCTTAAATGGTAATCTCGTTTCTGTAGATGGATCAACATCAGATTTATCATTTGAAGTAAATTTACCAGCGAACAGAATTCAATTTACAATGGATCTTAAATCATTATCAGAAAATAATTCAGCTACTTCGATTAGCACTAGTGCAAATCAACCAACTGATATATTTAATACGCTTAAACAGATAAGTAATGATTTGAGAAACGGAATAATCCCTACAGACGATCAGATTACGGCCGTTGAAAAATTCAATTCGCGAATTACTGCAAAACAATCAGAAGTTGGAAATATTATCAACCAGATATCAACACTTGAAAGTATGTTAGAGCAGCAAAATTTTAATCTGCAGGAATTAGCACAGAATGAAAACGGAGTAGATTTAGCAAGGGCAGTTGTTGATTTACAAAATCAAGATTTTTTACTTCAGGTTTCACAAAAAATTGGCGCTATGATTTTGCCAAAGACATTACTTGATTACTTATGATTAAAAAATACAGCGCATTTAACGGATTAGTTTTAGGAATATTATCCATCTTCGGTGCATTTTTGCTCGAGGGTGGATCTGTTAATGCTTTGTTTTTAATTCCACCAATAATAATTGTTTTTGGAGGAACATTTGCAGCGGTGATTATTGGTTTTGGATATGACAACTTTATAAATATGTTCAGACTAATGAAGCTCGCTTATTTTCCGCAAAAGTTTGAACCCAAAAGAATTATTAATTCAATTGTTCAATTTTCTTACAAAGCAAGAAAAGAAGGACTGCTTGCACTTGACAGAGACGTAAATAAAGTTGATTACTTTTTTTGCAAAAAGTTATTACGTAACGCGGTAGACGGAACTGATCCTGATTCATTGCAGGATCTAGCTGAACTTGAAATAAAGTCAGTACAAGAAAGACATTATTCTAACATATTTATTTTTACAAAAATGGGTGGATATGCACCTACGATGGGAATTCTTGGAACAGTTATGGGATTGATTATGGCTCTTTCTCACGCTGGCGCGGATCCTAATTCATTAATTAAAAGTATTGCTACTGCATTCATCGCAACACTCTGGGGTGTTTTTAGTGCAAACTTAATTTGGTTACCAATTGCAGATAAACTAAAAAAATGTCATCAAGAAGAGAAACAAATGATGGAGCTCTCTTTACAAGGAGTCTTGGCATTACAGAGTGGGGAAGTCCCGGCTTTGGTCAAATCAAGACTGATAAGTATGCTGCCGCAAAAAGAACAAGAGAGCATGCTGCCTCAAAGAGAATTCGAAAAAAGATTAAGATAGATGAGTTTGAAGAATCACCTTTTTCTGAAGGTGGGGAAAAAGACCGTTACTTAATTACTTATGCAGATCTTATAACTCTGTTATTGGGGCTGTTTATTTTACTTTATACTGCATCCAATCTTGATGTACAGAAATATGAGAAAATGGTAAATGCTATCGGTAATGTTTTCGGCGGGCCTACTCAAACTATAAAAGTTATACCCGATTCAGAGATTCCAATAGCACCACCTTTGGGAAATTTGAAATCAGATATCAATAGTTTGATCGAGAAAAATAATTACACTAGTTCAATAAAACTTGAAGAAAACTCGCGGGGGGTTACTATTCACATTCTGGAGGATATTGTATTTCCTTCAGGTAGTGCAGAATTAAAGAAAAGCTCTAAAATTGTTTTACAGCAGTTAGCAGCAATTATCAAAAAACTGCCTAATGATGTTAGAATAGAAGGACATACAGATAATATTCCAATCAGCACGTCTCAGTTTCCATCAAACTGGCATTTATCTGTATCCCGAGCTTTAAGTACGGCCTATTATTTGATGACTGAACAAGGTTTAGATCCTGAAAAACTTTCGATCGTGGGATACTCTGAGTATAAACCATTGGATTCAAATGAATCAATCTCAGGCAGAGCAACTAACAGAAGAGTAGATATTATAATCATAAAATAAAATTAGGAACATGAAACTTAACACATATCAATTTGGCGAAATTGAATACACAGAAGATTTGGTTATCAGTTTTGCAGAAGGACTTTTCGGATTCGAAAACCTTCACAAATATCTCTTTATCAAACAGGATGAAGATCTTTTCTATTGGCTTAATTCCATTGAACAACCGGAAATTGCTTTTCCGTTAATTGGGATAAGAATAATTGATGAGAAATTTCCTGTACTTGATGACAACGAAGCATTTGGAATTGTAGTTATGAGTAAAAATCCGGCTGATGTTAAAGTTAACCTAAAAGCTCCTGTTTACATTAATCAGGATGCAAAAAGCGGATTTCAAAAAATTATCGACAGTGATAAGTATCCTATCGACTACAGTCTATTTGTTGAAGAAAAACAAAGTTAAAAAAATGCTAATACTAACAAGAAAACTAAACGAAGAAATTAAAATCGGCAGTGGCATAACTGTTAAAATTATTTCGATTTCTGATAATACTGTAAAAATCGGAATTGATGCGCCGCAAAATATTCAAATTGTTAGAACAGAACTTTATGATAAAGTAAAAGAAAGTTCGGTTAATGCAACAAAATCGATTAAAGAAAAGCCAGCTGATTTAAGTAAACTAAAAATTAAAAAGATTGATTAGTCTATGTTCAGAAGTAGAACTCCTCTGATTTTAATAGTTGATGATTCTGATTTAACAAGAATGTCTTTAACAAGATTGTTTGATGAATATAATTGCAAAACGGAGAGCTGTGAAGATGGATTGTTTGGAATCCAGAAGGCAATTTCTCATAAACCTGATATAATTATTCTTGATATTCTTATGCCTAATCTGGATGGAATAAAAACACTTCAGATAAAAAAAGTTATTGATGAGCTTAAAAATATTCCCGTAATCATTCTTAGTGGAAATGTAAATAAAAGCAATATGCTTGCGGCTATGGAAAACGGAGCAGATAAAGTAATCATCAAACCATTCAACATAGATGATCTTATTAGTGCGGTTAATGAACTGCTCGGTTATGATTTGGAGAGAAAAATAAACCCAGATGTTCAGTCAATTAATTTTCATGATGATGTTGTAAATGATCTTCAGAAGATTTTTATAGAATCATTTCCATCACAAAAGAAAATTATTGTCGATTCTGTAAGCTTAAGAGACAGGAATAAATTAAGAGTAATATTTCATCAAATAAAAGGAGTTGGAAAAACAGTTGGATTACCGCAGGTAACGGATATTTGTAGAAACCTGGAATTTAACCTTGCTTCCGATAGAGTTGATTGGAATTTTATTATCAATCAATGTGAAAAATTGTTTTCCCTTGTACCAAAAACTCAATTTGAGTTAAATGTGGAGAAATAAAAAATGTTTGTGATTATAGGAATAGTTGTTGTTACAGTTTCTGTTGTCGGCGGATTTATGTTCGCAGGCGGTGATGTAGTACTGCTTATTCAACCGGCAGAATTTATAGTTATTGTTGGCGCGGCAGTTGGCAGTTTATTAATTTCTGCACCAATAGGCGTAATTAAAAAAATTATTAAAACAATACCTGGCGTTTTTAAATCGCATGCTTATTCTAAAGAAGAATACTTGGAATTATTAAAAGCTTTTAACGATCTTTTTCTTTTAGCTCAGCGTGATGGATTACTTGCAATTGAAAAGCACATCGAAAATCCTGAAGAAAGCGATATACTCTCTAAGAGCCCAAGATTTTTGCACAACGAATTAGCAAAAACATTTTTCTGCGATACAATGAAAGTAATGCTTTCTGGCGGCGTACCACCTCACGAATTAGAAAATCTTATTGATGCTGAAATTGGAACACTTGAAGCAGAAACGAAACCTGCCATAAACGCAATCACAAAAATGGGTGACGCCTTTCCGGGTCTGGGAATTGTTGCCGCTGTGTTAGGAATCATTATTACAATGGGTTCAATAGATGAAGGGGCTGCTGTAGTTGGTCATCACGTTGCTGCTGCACTTGTTGGAACATTTCTTGGGGTTCTAATTGCATACGGATTTGTTGGCCCGCTGGCAACAAACTTAGAAGTTGGTCTTGAAGAAAAAATGAGATACCTTGAAACTATTAAAGCTTGTGTGGTAGCATATGCAAAAGGTAATCCTCCAATTATAGCAGTTGAAATAGCTAGAAGAACAATCTTTTCTGATGAACGACCCACTTTTGGTGAGTTAGAGAACTTTATGAGAGGTAAAGCAGAATAAATGAAGGGCGGAGAAGATAATATAATAGTTGTTAAAAAAATCAATAAGCATGGCGGACACCATGGTGGCGCCTGGAAAGTTGCTTATGCAGATTTTGTTACTGCTATGATGGCGCTCTTTATTGTGCTTTGGATTTTAGGCCAAGAGGAAGAAATTAAAAAAAATGTTGCCGGTTACTTTAAAGATCCTGTTGGATTTTCTGAAAAAATGAAAGCGATATCTGTATTAGATGGTATGATGCAATTACCAACTGATGTTGCAACTGACGCAATTGATAAAATCAAACAAAGAGAACAAGAAGTTGAAAAACTTAATGCAATGAAGGATTCAATAATTAGTGATCTTTCTGCCAATGGTGAATTTACAAATCTGATGGATCAAGTAAAGATGGAGATTGTGAACGAAGGATTGAGAATTGAAATGATGGAATCAAACGATAACGTGTTTTTTGAAATTGGAACATCTCAATTACGACCCGAAGCACAAAAACTGCTTAAAGAAATCGGAAAAAATTTAATAGTTATTCCCAATAGATTAATTATCGAAGGACATACTGACTCCAGACCTTATTCTAATGATGGAGGCGGGTATACTAATTTTGAATTAAGCACTGATAGAGCAAACTCTGCAAGAAGAGTTATATTATCTGGTGGACTTGATTTTGGAAGAATTGATGAAGTACGTGGATATGCAGACACGAGACTATTGGATAAAAAAGATCCTTTTAATCTGGTGAACAGAAGAATAAGCATTATAATCAAATTTGCAACGGAGGGGCCAAAATGAAGAAAATAATAATTGTAGAAGATGATAAGATTACACAGCAGTTTTATTCAATGTTCTTCAATAAATATGGATATGAATTTCTTATTACTGATAATGGCGATAAAATTTTAGAAACTTTATTAACCGAAGATGTTGGTCTTATCCTTATGGATATAAACCTAAGTAATTCTTATCTTAACAATGAAAAAATTGATGGTATTAGATTATCACAGATTATTAAATCTTACGAGCAATTAAAAAATATTCCGTTAGTTTTGGTTACTGCTTCTTCACTTTCAAATCAATTAAAGCAGTTTTTAAGTGAGACCAATGCCGAAGAAATAGTTACAAAACCAATTTTGGATTATAGTCGTTTTCTAATTAAAATAAATAACTATTTAGCAAGTTGACAGAAAAAGATAAAATATTAGTTGTAGAAGATGAGCGTGACACTCGTTTTATTCTTGAAAAACTTCTTTCAAAAAATAATTTTGAAGTTATAACTGCGAACAACGGACAGGAAGCACTACAGCTTCTGGAAACATTTACACCAAAAGTTATACTTGCTGATTGGACCATGCCTATTATGGATGGTCTCGAATTATGCAATCAAATTAAAAGCAATGAAAAACTTAAAATAATTTATTACATAATTCTAACTGCCAGAACATCTTTAAGAGATCGAGTTACAGGTTTGGATGTTGGAGCTGATGACTTTTTAATGAAGCCTATTGAAAATCAGGAACTTGTCGCAAGAATTAGATCCGGCATTAGAATTTTTAATCTGCAAAGAGAACTTAAGGCTATAGAGCATTCAAAAGCAGTTGTGGAACTTGCCTGTACAATTGGGCATAAAATTAATAATCCTTTAAGCAGTCTTAAGATTGCTATGAACAATTTGAAGGAAACAGTTCCTGAAAAGTCGTCTGAACACACTGAAGAAGATTTTGAAATAATGCAGCAGGCAATTGAAAGAATCCAGACTTTTGTTCAACAATTAACCCATCTTGAAAATCCTGAAATCATCAAATACACTGATGATAGTAAAATGATTAAACTAGATTAATTTCTTTTTTTTGAGCTAAAGGTATCTGCTTTTTTTACGATAATAAAGTGGAGAACTGGGAAAATGCTCAAAAAAATAGAAAATATTGCCTCAACTGCAGAATTTAAAAACAATTCACGTTTTATTAATGGTCTGCATTCTTTGCCCGGAATTTCCAGCGGCAAATCGAATATCTCTGATTCCCTTAGCTTTTCTTCAGCTTTTAGATATTTATCTCAGCTTAAATGGAATTTAAGATCATTAGAGCATAATGGAAATGATGAGTTTTTACTTGAGTTTGGAGTAGATAATTTAATTTTTTCTACAAAAGTAAATATTCACGATTGTCATTCAAGTAATATCAGTTATAGAATAATCAATGAAGATGCTATAAGTTCTTCAAGTCATAAGTATCAAATACTTATATCTTTTGAATTCGATCCTGAAGTTTATGCCGAAACATTACTAGCCTCAAAAACAGAATATTTTAATTGGTTATATGAAAAATTTGCTTCGTACGATAGCATAATCCTCAAAAATTCCACTAGTCCAGAGGTTAATGATTTCTTTATTGATGAAGCACAAAGCTACTTGAGATATGAAATTTCCCTTATCCATAGAAATTTAATTTTCTTTCTCGAAAAAGTAACCGGCGAAATATTAAGTCAGCAGTTAAGATTAACACTTTATAATTCCGGTGATGAAAAATTAATCAGAATACATCAGATAAATGTTAAGCTATAAAGAACTAATTGCTCACGAAACTATTTCTGATTATGAGGAAACTATTCCGATTAATGCTAGCGCAGAATGCAAACCAATTCTTGTTGTAAACAGAAATAATTATATAGTTTATTCAAATCAGTCTGCTCAAATAGCATTCGGTTTGAATAACATAACAAATATTTCCGGAATGCAGACCGATGCAAATCTCACTGAGCTTTTATCTGATTTTTCAGAAAGCAGTTATTCCAACATAAGTATTAACCTTAGGATTAAGAATCTATCTGAATCTTCATTTGGTGAGTATGATGCCGAGATTGAAAAAATAGAATTAGACAATTCTCAGTATCTGTTTATCGTCTTTCACTTAACAGAAAGAGAAGTAATTCTCGAAAACAGAATTAATTCTATTCATGCAGCAATTGAATATGCAAATCTTCCTGTAATGACAATTGATGGCAGCGGGAAAATATCATTCTTATCAAGATCGATGGAAGATATTTTAGGATTTACAATAGATGAATTGTATGAAAAGTTTTTTTGTGTTCCGTTAGAAAATTTTTTATCTAAAGCCGATCTATTAACTGCCGAAAGAGCTTTCTTCCTCAAACAAAGCTGGGTAAAAATTATTTCGTTTAAAGATAAAGGCAAAATATTATTTAAAGAATTACAACTTACTCCGTTCTCCAATTCCGGTGCAACCGCAAATACATTTATGCTAATTGCACACGATATAACTGATTATGTTCAAAAAAATATTGTTATAAAAGAATCTGAAAACAAATTAAAGTCAATCATCAACAATATTCGTGATCCGCTTTTTATAATAAAACGAGTTAAGGATAAATCATTTTTTGAATCCGGGAATAATGGTTTTTTTAGAATATTTGATCTTGATAAAACTAAACTTTCAGGTGTGGATTTAAAGAGTGTTTTTACCAATGATTTATTAAAACTAGTTCTTAAAAACAGCGAAGTGCTGTTGAACGACTCACTTCCTTCTGTGGAATTTAAAGCGAAGCATAATCTCGTTCACTATCAATGCAAAATATCCTTAATGGATATAAGTACCGAAGATGAATCTTATATTATGATAATATTTAATAACATAACAGATCAGCAAAATTACCAATCTAAAATGACTGCGGCTTATGAAAAAGAAGTACAGTTGAATAAACTTAAGTCATCGTTCATAGAAAATATGTCGCACGAAATTCGAACTCCGTTTAATGCAATATCCGGTTATGCTGAAATTTTGGAAGAAAGCATTAAGACAAATGATTATAAAACTGTATCTGAGTTAGTTGTACTAGTTAAAGAAGTTCTATCAAGAGTTTCACATTTGTTTGATCATATCATAGATATGTCTGAAATAGAATCCAGTGAAATGATATTTGATTATGTTTATCTTAATTGCAACCAGGTACTTAAATCAACTTATAACAGGTTGAAACAAAGAGCTAAGCTAAAAGGAATTGATATTGTTCTGGAACTAGCTGATCAGGAAGTGGTAATAAAAACTGATTGGATGAAACTTGAAAAAATTGTTTATGCAATTGCAGAAAATGCCATCAAATATACAATGCAAGGTAAAGTTGTTTTAAGATCCTTTGTGTTTAGCCAATTTGCTTATATTACTATCACGGATACCGGTGATGGAATGAATCAAGAAGACATTAAGTATTTACTTGAACCATTTTCACAGGAAGAGCAAGGGTATACAAGGAAATATCAAGGTGCAGGTTTGGGATTGGCAATTGCAAGTAAGTTAACCAAAATGATGGGCGGTTTATTCGAAATTGTAAGTCGTAAACAGACGGGCACTAAAGTAACTCTCATCTTTCCAGTGGTTAAAATTCAGTCTTAAAAATATTGTACAATATTAACCTTTCGGGCTTTTTTACGCAGTAACTTTATCAAACCAAGATCGAGGAGCCATTTACTCGCTCAGATAAGCACTTTAGGCGTCAAAAATTACGCTATTTTAAAATTCATTTTGAGATAATAACTGTTCTTGCTGGCACTTAAGTTGTAAATTATTTAAGAATCGTCCCTCAAATTCAGGTGGAGTTCTGTTATAAAACCACCCGGTTTATGAAAGTTATTCGGAAAAGGGGGACTGTATTTTTGAAGAAAATTTGATTTAATAAACTAATGCAGACAACAGAAAAATTATTAAGAGAAGAAAATATTTCCTCTAGCTTTCACGCGAGTCCGCATTTTGCGTTCTATCGGATATCATCCTCCGGTGTGCCGGTTTATACAAATCAAACATTTTTAAGAATGCTTGGGTTTAACTCATTTGAAGAAATGATGGAGGCTTTTAATAAAGAAGAATCCTTCCGCGAAAATTTTTCTGCTCATAAATATCAAGAGCATTTCTTTAAAATTAACAATACTGAAGGTGTAGAATCCAAATGGCGAAACAAGAATGGGAGAGCTGTATACGTTAATGAGTATGTGCAAAAAGGTTATGAGAGTATTGATGGTTCTGTTTACTACGATTGTATAGCTGAGGATGTGACTGAAAAAAAAATTGTTGATGAGTTAATTAGCGATGTTATTGGTCGTGATTATGCAATAATTAAAGCTTTGCCTGATGTTCTCTTTATTCTTTCCGAAGATGGAAAGTTTACTGATTTTAAAGCCGGGAATAATTCGGAATTCCCAATCTCTCCTTCATACATAATTGGTAAAAAGATTTGGGATATTTTTCCGCATTCAATCGCTGAACAGCTTCAGCAAATGATAAAGGAATCTTACACTTCTGGTGTACTAAAAACTTATGACTTTAAAATGCTAAATCGTGAAGCTGAAAAACATTATGAAGCTCGCATAGTTAAAAGTCATAAAAATGAAGTATTGATGTTGCTTAGAGATGTAACAAACCAGAAACAGAATGAAATTCAAATATTAAAAATTGCTGAAGATCTTAAACAGATAAATGACACGAAGGATAAATTTGTGTCTATAATTGCACACGATGTTCGAACTCCTATTATTGCATTAATTGGTTATGCAGAAATTCTTGCTGATGATATTGATGATCTGCAGAAATCTGAAATAAAAGAATTTGCTTCAAGTATAGTTGAGATATCTAAACAGACAATAGGATTGCTTACTAATTTACTTGAATGGAGCCGATTACAAACAGGAAGAATAGAGTTTCATCCAGCTCCTGTAAATGCCTACTCAATTTCTGAAAATACAATGTCCTTGTTAACATCAAATGCTGAACAGAAAAATATTTCCCTGATAAATAATCTTGAAAAGGAAACGTTTGTTTTTGCTGATGAAAATATGATGCAATCAATATTTAATAATCTTGTTACTAACGCAATTAAGTTTACAAATCGTAATGGCCAAATCACATTATCCTCATCTCGTTTTAACGATATGGTTCGCTTTGCGGTAAAAGATAATGGTGTGGGAATGAATGATAAACAAAAATCAATGCTGTTTGAGATAAACAAAAGTTTTACCACTCCCGGTACTACGAACGAAAAGGGTTCTGGATTGGGAATGATTCTTTGTAAAGATTTTATAGAAAAACATGGTGGAGAAATTTGGGTTGAGAGCAATTCAGGTAAAGGCTCTGAGTTTTTCTTTACAATTCCTGCAATATCTAAGCAAAACACTACGGTATCAAACAAAGTGTAAAAAAAGATAATACCGAGGAAAATTTTTCCTAATTGGAAAACTCAATTCATAGTAAATGCAATTATTACCCTTTTGCAGTCTAAACGTAGTTTACTTTTAGCATATACAATTGCATTAAAATGCCTAAACTGAACAATTGAAAAAAGCCTTTTGAGTGGCGGCTCAATATTGCAAAGCAATATTTTTATAAGCCCAAAATTATGCTGGCATAAAAGTGGTTAAATGAGGTATAAATAATAATTATCTGTTTACTGAAATCCTTAATGAAAAATGATATCAACTAAAAATATTCATAACAACGAAACAATTTTAGAGAACGAATTAAGTTATCGAAACTTATTCAATACAATTGAAGATGCCATTTATATTCAGGATGAGGAAGGTATTTTTCTTGATGTGAATAACGGCGCAATAAAAATGTATGGATATATTAGAGAAGAGTTTATTGGGCAGGGACCAGATTTTCTTTCAGCCCCAGGTAAAAACGATTTTGAACTAATTAAACAAAAATTGGATGATGCATTTAATGGGATACCGCAGCAAATGGAATTTTGGGGAAAGAAAAAAGACGGAACAGTTTTTCTTAAAGATGTTAAGCTATATCAGGGGATATACTTTGGTAAGAATGTAATTATTGCCCATTCACAAGACATCACAAAAAGAAAAAAAGAAGAAGAAAAAATGCAAGCTGCACTTGCTGAAAAAAATGTTCTACTTAAAGAGGTACATCATCGTGTAAAAAATAATTTACAGGCAATGATATATTTGATAGAAATGCAAATTGAAAAACTTGATGATAAAAAAGTACAAATATTTTTAAGAGAACTTCAGGAACAAGCAAGAACTATGTCGTTGGTTTATGAACAACTTTATCAGTCAGATTATCTTGCTAAAGTAGATATGGATGAGTATTTAACTAATCTTATTTCAAATGTAATACAGGCTTTTAGTTTGGATAAGAACATAAATTTCAAAGTCAATGCTCATAATGTTTCGCTGGATGTTGAGATTGCTATGCCTTGTGGTTTGATTATTAATGAACTTCTTACAAATTCACTCAAATATGCATTTCCTGAAGAATTTGAAGAAACACCGGCTCTAGATGTTGAACTTTCTTATGAAAATAAAAAAATAACAATCCTAGTTTCGGATAATGGAATTGGTTTGCCTCATAACTTTGATTGGGAAAACACTGATTCACTTGGATTAAAACTTGTTAATTTTTGGGTTAAATATCAGTTAGCGGGCTCTATAAAATTGGATGTTAAAAGTGGTACAAACTATATCATAAATTTTACTTATGACCGGTAGTAAAAATATAAATAGAATAATGGTTGTTGAAGATGATGCAATTGTTGCGTCACAACTACAAAGAATTCTTCATAAAATGGATTTTACTTCAATTGGTCCTGTTGCTACCGGAGAGGAAGCGATTGAATTAGCACTTAGAGAATTACCGGATTGTATCCTAATGGATATAAAGCTTAAGGGCGAGTTAAGCGGAATTGAAACAGCTGATTTAATACATAAGAAAGCAGAGATTCCAGTAATTTATTTAACAGCATATGCTGATCATGAAACTATAGAGAGAAGCAAGGATAGCCATACTTATGGCTTCTTGACCAAACCAATTAGGGATAAAGAATTAGGGGCAATGATTGAAACAGCTATTTACAAATCATCAACCGATAGATCTCTTAAACAATTAAATCAGTTATTACGTGCAATTAGAAGTATAGATAAGTTAATAACACGCGAGAGTGTCCCGGAAAAACTGTTAGCAGAAGCTTGTAATATTTTAGTTAACTCTAAAGACTATGTTGCTACGTGGATTAGCAATGAGATGGATCCCGGCTCAAGTCCAATGGTTTTTTCAAATGAATTTAAAAAAACATTTACAGGCGGAATAACTAACCGTTTTCTTTCACAAAAAATCAAAAATATTTTAAATATTAATTTATCAACTGATAAACCAACTATACTTAAAGATAGTGCAGGTGTAAATTTTTTTAATAAAATATTTAGTAATCACAATCTTAAAAATCCTTCTGCAGCCATAAACCCAATTTGTTATCGCGAAAAATTATACGGATACTTAACAGTATTTTCAGATAACCTTTATTCTTTTGATATTGAAGAAACAGAATTACTTCAAACTTTGGCAGATGATGTAGCCTTTGCATTAAATAGTATAGAAGTTGAGAAGGAAAGAATTCTTGCAGAAGAAGCACTCAGTGAAAGTGAATCATATTTTAAATCTTTATTGCACAGCATGCACGAAGATATTATTGTAATCGATAAAGATTACAATATTATTGATGCTAATAACTCACTTTTAAAAACTACAGGCTTTCAAATCAGTGAAATTGTTGGGAAAAAATGTCATAAGATATCTCACAATTCTGACATACCTTGTTGTGATAATGGCGAAGGGTGTGCTTTGCAAAATGTTTTTGAAAATGGAAATCCCAAACTTCTAAGACATACTCAAAAAGATGATAATGGCTCACCAGTATACGTTGATATATTATTTTCTCCGGTAAAGGATGAAATAGGAAGAGTAACTAAAGTTATCGAATCCATTCATGATGTTACTGATTTGCTTTCAACGCAGGAAGCACTTTACGCAAGTGAAGAAAGAATAAAGCAAATTGCAGATAATATTGATATCGTACTTTTTACTTTATCAAGTGATGAAAATGGAGAGAAATTAAAATACTTAAGCCCTGCTTTTGATAGAGTCTGGGGAATTGAAGGTAAAAAAGCTATTGATGATTCAACTCTATGGTTAGAATCAATTTATCCTAAAGATAGAAAAAAACTATTAGATGCAATTCAAACAGCAAAATCTGTAAGAAATTTTGTTGGGAAATTGGAATATAGAATTGTTAGACCCGACGGAAGTACAAGATGGATCAGTTCAAGTATTAAGAATGCTAACAATAGTTTTAGTGATCAGGTTAACATAATTGGTATTGCTGAAGATATAACAGAAAGAATTCTTACTGAGAATAAACTTAAAAGATCTGAACAGGCTTATAAAAATCTTTTTGACAACGCTCACGATCCAATAATAATATTTGAGCCGGAAAGAGGGATAATACTAAATACAAATTTAAAAGGCTGTGAGGCTTACGGTTATGACAAATTAGAACTAATCGGAAAATCTTTTTTTGATCTTTGTGTTGATATGCAATCAATAACTGAAAAGGTAAGTGAGGTTGCTGATGATAAAGATGTTCCAACATTTGAATTGGAAGCGTTAAGAAAAGATAAATCATTAATATTCTTTGAAATAAATCTTTCGCTTACAGATTATCTTGGACAGAAAGCAATTATATCAATAAATAGAAATATCACATTTAGAAAGAACGCTGAAAAAGAATTACGAGTATTATCTGAAATTGTTAAGCAAAGTCCAGCATCAGTTTTGCTTACTGATACTGATAATATAGTTGAATATGCTAACCCAAGATTTTCGGAACTATCTGGTTATAAGATTGATGAAATTATTGGTAAAGAATCAGCTCAAATAAAACCAATAGAAAATAAAGATGTTAATGCGATATGGAATGAAGTTAAGAATGGTGGTGTTTGGCAAGGCGAGGTAATGAATGTTAAGAAAAATAATATACCATATTGGGCTTCACTATCAATATCTCCGATTAGAAATGAAAAAGGAGATATAGTTCATTATCTTTTAATCGAACAAGATATCAGTCAACAAAAAGAACTTGAAATAGAACTAAAGCTAGCTTTAAGTAAAGCTAATAGTATCAACATATTTAAAACTCATCTGCTTGGCAATCTTAATCACGAAATAAGAACACCGATGAATTCTATAATCGGGTTCTCACAAATAATGGTTGAAGAATCTGAAGATGAAAATGTTGTTGAGATGTCTAGCAAAATTATTAAATCAAGTTACAGACTTTTAAACACATTAAACTCTATTATTGAACTTTCTGATCTGGAATCAGAAAGAGTTAAAGTAAATAACACTGATATTAATGTATCTCATTTTGTAAGATATCTTGATTATACTTATAAAAGTATCTCAAGAGAAAAAGGTCTTTTGCTAGAAGTTGAAATTTTAAAAGAAGACATAATTGTTTCTTCAGATGAAAAACTTTTAGAACAAATATTTAAAAACCTTTTGGATAACGCCATTAAGTACACTGAAAAAGGTGGAGTAAAAATAATTGTAGACGAATTTATTGATGATGACAGAAATAAATACTGTGCCGTAAAAGTTATTGATACCGGCATTGGAATACCTCAAAAGAATATTAACGTTATTTTTGATGCCTTCAAACAATTAAGTGAAGGTGTAACAAGAAGATATGAAGGTACAGGATTAGGATTAACAATTGCACAAAAGATGGTTGGACTTTTAAATGGAAAACTTTTAGTTGAAAGTAAAGAAGGTGTTGGTTCATCATTTTCTATTTTATTGCCCTTACCTTTTATCGAGATCATTCCTGAGATGGAAGAAGAAAATGTTTTAACTGATGATTCATTAATAGCATCCGGATCAGTTCCGCATTTGCTGATTGTTGAAGACTATTTGATGAATGTTGATATTATGAAATACTTTCTTAATGATATTGCCAGAATGGATCACACAAGTAATTATGCAGAAACTTTAGCAGCAATTCAAAAAGCCCAATATGATATTATACTAATGGATATTAATCTAAAAGATAGCATCGGAGGGTTAGAGTTAATGAAGGAAATAAGAAAAGTCCAATCTTATAACAAAACTCCAATAATAGCTATCACCGGGTATACATCTTCTATGGACCAGGATACATTTCTTAAAGAAGGTTTTACGGGGTTTTTGGCAAAACCTTTTAATCAGAGACAATTAAGAGATATTATTCTGAAAAATATTCACTGAAAAGTTCGTAAACAATCAAAAATTGATAAAGTTTTCTGGCAAAATTTCGATAATTAAGAGTGTAATTGATTTATTTGAAATGGATTTGCCGGATTAATGCATACTGGATTAACAATAGTTGTTTACTGAAAAAGATACAGAAACTTACCAGAACATCCCTTCCGGTCACACCATTCAATAAGTTAATTAAATATTTTATTTACAAGTAGTGAACAACATTTTCTTTTATTGGCAGATGATATAAAGCAGAGTATTATAAAATATGTTTCATAAAATAGAAAATAGACTAACAATTTTAATCGCCATTGTGCTTTTAGCATTTGCCGGAACTATTATCTATTTAAAAATAAATGAACATAATCTTATTTTATTAATATCAGAAGAAAGTAACTCTGCGCTCAAAATCTCTATTACTAATAATCTACCATCGAGTCTTAATTCTGAAACAGAAATTATTGATGATGAGGTAATTAGTCAAATTTCAAAAGCTACAAATTCAGAAATCACTATCATTAACACAGAAGAAAAAGAATCAGTTCTAAAATATATTTCTGATAAACCCTTTGTAAGCTATGCTTTGATTGAACTAAAAGATAAAAATGAAACAACAAAAAAGTATTTGTTTGCTAAAAAAGAATCCATTGCAATAAAACAAAAATATGATTCAATAAAAAAAGAGTATTCAACACTAGTATTGATTTTTCTATTGTTCGCTTTAACAATAACAGCTGCACTATTTTTGCAAATCGTAAGACCAATATCTACTATTATCGGAAGTTTTGTTTCCAATAAACCTGAACGATTGAAGAAACTGCTTAATAAAAAAAGCGAGTATGGCGTTTTTGCTAATCTTATAAAAGATTTTTTTGATCAGAAGAAGAATCTTGAAGAAGAAATTAAGGTTAGGAAAATTACTCAGGAAGAGCTTGAAACTCTAAATGATGAACTTGAAAAGCGAGTTGAGGATAGAACAGAGGAATTGGCTGTAACTAACTTAGAACTTCAAAAAGAGCGCGATCAAACTAAACAGTATCTTGATATTGCTGGAACAATAATAGCCTTGTTGGATTGTGATGGATATATTCACCTAATTAACAAAAAAGGTGATGAGGTTCTTGGATACAAATCTGGCGAATTAAACGGAAAAAATTGGTACGATACATGTTTTTCCGGCATCAATAAAAACAAATATAAACAACTACACCTTGATGTCATTCGTGGAAAAATTCCTCCCGTGGAATATTTTATCGGTGAAGTAATTACCAAAGCTAAAGAAACGAGAACATTAATTTTTCACAACACATACCTTAAGGATGCTGATTACATTTATTCAGGAGTGCTTTTTTCTGCTGAAGATATAACTGAACTTAAGGTAAAAGAAAAAGAACTTATAGAATCAAAAGAAAAAGCGGATGAATCAAATAAATTAAAGTCAACTTTCTTAGCAAATATGAGTCACGAACTTAGAACACCTATGATTGGCATTTTAGGATATTCAGATTTGCTTATATCGGAAGTTGAAAACGATAATCACAAAAAAATGGCTCAGGCAATCCACGATAGCGGTCAGAGATTAATTGATACTTTAAATTTAATTCTGGATTTATCCAGATTAGAAGCGAACAAACATAATATAGATTATCAGATAGTAAACCTTAACGAACTTGTAAGAAATGTTACCTTCCATTTTGAGGCTGCGGCTGGACGAAAAAAACTTTTTCTAAAGCTATCAATACCATCTTATGATGTTATCGCAAAAACCGACCCACGAATGTTAAGAGATGTGATGAATAACTTGATTAACAATGCTCTAAAGTTTACTAATGAAGGAGGAGTATTTGTTACGCTGGAAGTTTTTCATAGAAATTTTATTATTAATATTAAAGATACAGGCATCGGAATACCAAAAGACAGTATTGATTTGATATTTGAAGAGTTTAGACAAGTATCTGAAGGACTTGGAAGAGGTTTTCAAGGAACCGGATTGGGACTAACTATTTGTAAAAAGTATGTTGAATTACTAGGCGGGCAAATATCTGTTAAAAGCACACCAAAAAAAGGATCTGAATTTTCATTTCAAATTCCATTAATTTCAGATGGGCATTTAGAAGATAGTTCTATTGAAATGGATGAAAACAATAAATCATTTGCAACAAATACAAAAGATGAGCAAAAAAGTCTTAATATAGAATCAAAAGAAAATAAAGAGAAAAAGAAAATTTTGGTTGTTGAGGATGATTCCACTTCTAGAGATGTAATTTATCTGTTCTTAAAAAATCTTTATGAAGTTTCTTTTGCTGAAGATGGTGAAAAAGCGCTGAAGTCTATAGATGGTAAACAATTCGATTTAATAATTATGGATATAAATTTAGGATCAGGCATAAATGGAATCGAAGTGACAGATACAATAAGAAAAACTAATGGATATAAAACAACACCTATTATCGCAGCCACGGCGTTTGCAATGCTAGGTGATAGAGAAAAATTTTTAACTCAAGGATTTGACCACTATATTTCAAAACCATATCTAAAACCACAATTGATTAAACTAATTTCAGACGTATTTAATAGTAATTAGGACTAAAAACTTATTTCAATCAATGTCATTTTACTAAAAATTGAATTAGAACAATTATCCGGTGTTCAATATTAACCTTTCTTAAAAAGAAAATTTATTACCAATAACTCTTGACAATATTAAATTATTGGATTAGTTTAAAACCATAATGTAAACGTTTACATTATAATTTTATTCAACAAACATTAATTAATAAAGGAGAGTGCTATGAAACGATTTCTATTAGTTTCGCTATTCCTGTTTTCCTCTTCATTGTTCGCTCAGGCTACAATAGATTTTGAAACTGTCGGACAAGATTTTGTTTGGACCATATTTGCTAATGGACCAAACCAAGACTCAACAGATTACGCTGTTGTCCCAAATCCATCTGTTTCAGGACTTAATACATCAAGTCACGTTGGTAGATATATGGTTCGTGCTAATGCTGATCCTTGGTCAGGTATATGGACAGATAGTATAGATTCTTTTACGTTAACAGCAGATAATGCTATGATTAAAGTATTAGTGTATAAAGATGTTATCTCAAATTTTAATTTAAAATTAGAAGGCTTTGCTGGAGTACACGATAATAATGTTCCAAACACAGTTACCAATCAGTGGGAAGAATTAGTATTTGATTATACTGCAGACATAGGTAAAACAGTTACAAGAATGACAATCATTCCTGATTTTCCATCAGCTAGAACTGCTGGAAGTATGAATTATTTTGATCGTATTCAGTTTATCGAACCAGTCATTCCAACAGTACCAACAATTGATTTTGAAACCGTTGGTAACAGCTGGGTCTGGAATATTTTTTCACAAGGAACCGGTGGCAGTTTTGATATTGTTGCAAATCCAAGTGTTGGTGGTTTAAATACCTCTGATAGTTGTGCTATGCTCTCCGTTGCCGCAAATGGTGATCCTTGGGCAGGAGTTTGGTGTTCAGATTTTCCAGATCTAACTTTAGATGCTACCAACTGTATGATTAAAGTTCTGGTATATAAAGATGTTATCTCTAATTTTAATGTTAAATTAGAAGGATTTGCTGGTCAGCATGATAATAATGTTCCTAATACAGTTATTAATCAATGGGAAGAATTGACCTTTGATTATTCTTCTGACATAGGTAAAACAGCTGCAACACTAACTATCATCCCTGATTTTCCTGCAGCAAGAAATTATGCTAGTATTAACTATTTTGATAATATCCGATTTACTCCACAAGTTGTTCCAGTTGAACTAACATCTTTTGCCGGTGCTTTTGTTGGTAATAATGTTGAATTAAATTGGTCAACAGCTACAGAACTTAACAACAGAGGATTTGAAATTCAGAGAAGTATTAATGGGTCCCAATTTGCAACGGTTGCATTTGTTGAAGGACAAGGAACAACAACTGAAATTCAACAATATTCTTTTACTGATCGCAATGTTGAATCTCGTGTAAACTATGCATACAGATTAAAACAAATCGATTATAATGGTGATTATGAATTTTCACAAGTTGTAAATATAGGATTTACTTTACCATTAGAATTTGTTCTCGAACAAAACTATCCAAATCCTTTTAACCCATCCACAAGTATTGCTTATGCAGTGCCTGTAAAATCAAATGTTACTTTAGAAGTATACAATCTCATCGGACAAAAGATTGTTACATTGGTTGAAGGTCAAGTTGAAGCTGGAAAACACACAGCTCAATTTAATGCTTCTTCTATGTCTTCAGGAATTTATCTATTTAAACTAACAGCTGTTGGTGAAAACGGATCACAATTCTCATCAAGTAAAAAAATGACCTTGTTGAAGTAATTTTGAACTAAATGTTCTTGGAAGCAGAGTAGGAATATTCTGCTTCCTTTTTTTATTTATATAATAATATGATACCCACAATTAAACAGATAGCTAATAAAGCTAATGTGTCAATCGCCACTGTTTCCAGAGCATTAAACAATGATATACGTGTTACTGATGAAACTAGAGAAAAAGTATTACGCATTTCAAAAGAACTAAATTATAAACCCAACCTTGCTGCTAGAAATTTTGTTAAGAAAACTTCTTACACAATCGGACTAATCCTTCCGGATATTTCCGACGAATTTTTTACAGACATTATTCGTGGAGTTGATGAAATAACATATAAGAACGGTTATTTCACAATGGTTGCAAGTTCGCATAAGCATCGCACACTTACAGATTCTATAGTCGCTTTTTCAAACTCGGGACTCGTTGGTGGAGTTATACTTTTACTCTCATCTGTAACTGCGGAAATAAAAAATCTATTACAACAAAGTAAAATCCCTGTTGTGGTGATAGGTGGTGGAAAAGAAGAGCAGGGTTTTGATACTGTTGCAATTGATAATTATCAGGGGGCTTTTACAGCTACGGAATATCTTATAAGGAAAAAGGGATTTAAGAAAATTGCTCATATTACCGGTCCTCAAGAAAATGATGATGCATTTCTTCGAAAAAAAGGCTTCTTGGATGCTTGTAAGAAGTATGATGTAACGGTTAATAAAACATTTATGATTGACGGAGATTTTACACGTGACTCTGGTTATAATGGTTTTATTAAGCTTTACGGATCATCACATAAGCCGGAAGCAATTTTTGCAGCAAATGATATGATGGCACTTGGTTGTTATGATGCAGCTTCTTATTTAAATGTTAGAATACCCGATGACATTGCTTTAGTTGGATTTGATGACATTTTTGTTTCGCAATATTTAAGTCCCGGGTTAACAACTGTACGTGTTCAAATTGAGGAAGTTGGTCGTGCAGCAGCAAATATTTTAGTGGATAAGTTAAATGGTATAAATGGAAAACAACATCCACTAGTTAAAATATCTACCGAGTTAATAATTAGAAGCTCATGTTAAATTTATTATATCTGGAATTTTAAATGGAAAAATTTTCTACAAAGTATGGACACTTTTCTTCTGATGGAAATGAATTTGTAATCACAAATTATAAAACACCCAAACCCTGGGTAAATGTAATATCTAACGGCAAATATGGATTAGTAATTTCTCAGATTGGCGGCGGATTTAGCTGGGATACCCATTCCGAGTTTAACAGACTAAATCGCTGGCATCAGGATTTGGTGCAGGATAATTGGGGAAAATATTTTTATATAAAAGATAATTTAACCGGTGATGTTTGGTCACCTACATGGATGCCAGTAAAAACAGAATTAGACTTTTATCAAGTTGCTTATGGTTTTGGATATGCAAAATTCACATCAGAGTATAAGGGAATAAAAATCATATTAACCGTATTTATTCCAGTTGATGAAAATATAGAAATCTGGAATTTCAAAATCGAAAATAAGACTTCAGAAAAAAAATCTGTTTCAGTATTTTCTTATTTTGAATGGTGTCTTGGTTCATCATCAGATCATCACAGAGAGTTTCATAAAACATTTTTGGAAACTCATTTTGATCCAAAATTGAACTGTATGACTGCGACAAAAAGATTGTGGGAAATTCCACTTGGAGATAGAGGGCACTGGAATATTGAATATCCATATCTTGGATTTATTTCCTGCTCAAAAAAAATATCAGATTATGATGGGGATAAAGATACTTTTGTTGGTCAGTATGGATCTTTACAAAATCCTGCTGGATTATCTGCAAAAAGTTTAAGTAAAAAATTAGGAAAATGGAATGACTCGATTGCTTCAGTTAAAACTGAAATTGAACTAAAACCAAACCAGACTGAAAATGTAAATTTTTTTATTGGCATTAAGGAAAATAAAAATTCAATTGCAGCCTCTCTAAGGAAATATTCAAATCAGAAAAATATAGATTCAGCATTATTTGATTTGAAATTATTCTGGCATAATATGTTTGATACACTAGTTATCGAAACACCTGATAAAGCAATGAACTTATTGGTTAATAAGTGGTTAAGATATCAAGCCATTGCCGGAAGACTTTGGGGTCGAACTGCTTATTATCAGCAAAGCGGTGCTTTTGGATTTAGAGATCAGTTACAAGATAGTATGGTTTTTCTACCTATCGATCCAAAGAAAACAGAAGACCAGTTGCGTTTGCACGCAAGACACCAATTTGAAGATGGAACAGTGCTCCATTGGTGGCATCCTATTTCTGATACCGGGTTACCCACAAAAATGACTGATGATCTTTTATGGCTTCCATTTGTTCTTATGCATTACATTGATGAAACGGGCAATTATAAAATCTTATCTTCAAAAGAACCTTATTACGATAACAAAAACAAAAAGGAATCATTGTTTGATCACTCTGTTGCAGCAATTGAAAAAGTTTTAACAAGAATGAGCAAGCGTGGATTGACCTTAATTGGAGCGGGTGATTGGAATGATGGATTGAGTGCTGTTGGATTAGAAATGAAAGGTGAATCGATCTGGTTAACAGAATTTTTCTATTTGATATTAGTCAGATTTTCAGAATTATGTAAAGAAGTTGGTAAGGATAGTCTTCAAAAAAAATATTCTAAAAAAGCTACTGATCTAAAAAAAGCATTTGATAAATATGCATGGGATGGTGAATGGTTTTATCGTGCTACTAAAGATGATGGAAAAAAAGTTGGAAGCAAAACTTCACCTGAAGGGAAAATTTATCTAAACGCACAAACATGGTCTGTTATAAGTGGTATAGCAGAAAAAAGCAAACAACAAAAAGCAATGGATGCCGTATCGAAACACCTTTTAAAGAAAAATGGATGTTTATTATTAAGTCCTGCTTATACCATACCTGATAAAATGATTGGATACTTATCTCGTTATGCTCCCGGCAGAAGAGAAAATGGCGGAGTTTACACTCACGCAGCAACTTGGTCAGTTTGGGCTTATGCAATGTTAAAGAAAAATGATCTTGCATATGTTGCGTACAAGAATTTGTGTCCTATTTATAATGGAATGAAACCGGATGAGTATGTTGCTGAACCATATGTAACTCCCGGCAATATTGATGGACCTGATTCTCCAAACTACGGAATGGGTGGTTGGACATGGTATACTGGATCAGCTGCTTGGTACCAAAAAGTTATTGTTGATTGGATACTTGGTGTGCGAGCAACAAAAAATGGATTGGTAGTTGATCCGTGCATTCCGAAAGATTGGAATGAATTTTCTGTTAAGAGATTATTTAGAGGTACGGTTTATAATATTAAAGTATTTAAAAAATCAAACTCAGATAAAAGTAATTCATCTTATTATATAATAATAGATGGAAAGAAAGTGGAAGGAAATCTGATACCTTTAACAAAAAAGACTTCAGTTCATGTTGAAGTATTCATTTAATAAATGGAACGGTATATGAAACGAAACTTTGAAATGATGACAATTAAAATAATTCTCCTTGTTGTGTTTGTGTTTGTTGGATGTAAAGCTCAGCAGGATAATATTGTCTTTAAATCAAAAGAAAAAGTTGACTATCCTCTTTCAAATGACGAGACTAAACTTTTAGATTCAATTCAATACCGTTCCTTTCTTTTCTTTACGCAAGAATCCGATCCGACCAATGGGTTAGTTAAAGATAGAAGCGCAAGTTGGGCTCCTGCAAGTATAGCTGCAATAGGATTTGCGTTGCCATCGTATGCAGTAGGTGTTGAAAGAAATTGGATTAGTCGTGATGAAGCCGCAAAAATTACATTAAATACACTTAAATTCTTTTTTAACTCAGTTCAAAGTACAGATACAAATGCAACAGGCTATAAAGGATTTTACTATCATTTTCTTCGAATTAACTCAGGAACACGCGAATGGAATTGCGAACTTTCCTCTGTTGATACCGGCTTGTTAATGATGGGTATTATATTTGCAAGAAATTATTATGATCTTGATAACGACATCGAAAATAAAATTCGTTTACTTGCAGAAAAATTAATTAACAGACTTGATTGGGAATTCTTTAAAATGCCTCCAACCGGGGAATATGCAAATACTATCTCTATGGGTTGGACTCCTGAAAAAGGAATGCATTTTATGGGATGGAATGGTTACAATGAAGCTTTGTTTCTATACATTTTAGCTGCAGGGAGTGGAATGAAAAATGTTGAAGCTTCTTATGATTCCTGGTTAGCTTCTTACAATTGGAGAACCCCATATCCCGAACTTTCACATGTTGTATTTCCTCCTTTATTCGGTCATCAGTTCTCACATACATTTATAGATTTCCGTGGTTTAGTTGATAAGTACATGAAAGAAAAGGGAATCGATTATTTTGAAAACTCGCGCAGAGCAACTTTTGTGCAAAGATTATACGCGATTGATAATCCACATGATTGGGCCGGATATGATTCTTTATGCTGGGGAATTACGGCGAGTGATGGTCCAACTGACAAATATAATTTTGATGATAAAAAATTTATTGGATATGCAGGCAGAGGAACCAGTGGGCCTGATTTAAATTATTTTGATGATGGTACAATTGCACCTTATGCTGCAATTTCTTCTATAGTGTTTGCACCTGAAATTGTCTTTCCAACAATCAAAAGTATAAATGAAAAATATGGTAAAGGTTTGTGGGGCCCTTACGGTTACTTTGATTCGTTTAATCCAACAATAAATTGGTTTAACAAAGAATATATTGGAATCGATCAAGGTCCATTACTTTTAATGATTGAAAATTTTCGAACCGGATTGATTTGGAATTACGTAATGAAGGATTCAGTCATTCAAATGGGATTAACACGATTAGGCTTTGAATATCTCAAATAATTTTTAAATATCCTTTACAAATATCATGCTTCAGAAATATTTTCCACTTCTTGTCTTTACAGTTCTTTTATTTAACGAACCAAATAATGCACAAATAAAAACACTTGATGATTTTGAAAACAGCAGCGGCTGGAATGAATTCAAAGCTGATGGAGTTACACTTAATATATCTTCTGAGGCTGGATTAAATGGAAATGCTATAAGATTTGATTATGATTTTACAAAAGGCACGGGCTATGGCGGAATACAAAAATTCTTTCCGATTGATTTACCAGAAAATTTTGAGATTACGTTTAACGTTAAAGCGGAATCACCTGCAAACAATTTTGAAATAAAATTTATTGACATTACAGGCAACAATGTATGGTGGGTTAACAATCGTAATTATGATTTTCCAAAAGACTGGAAGAAAGTTCGAATAAAGAAAAGACACATTAACTTTGCATGGGGACCAACCAATGATCAATCTTTAAAACGAATTGACCGGATTGAATTCACAATTGCCTCATATATCGGCGGAAAAGGAACCATCTGGATTGACGATCTAAAATTCGAACAGCTTTTACCAGAAACAAATTCTTATCCCAACCCACTTGTAACCTCAAAGTCGCAATCTTTTGATTTGATCCCAAACAATATTGTTGATAACTCAGATGAAACTTACTGGAAAAGTGTCGGTATCATTAGTCAATCAGTTACAATCGACTTTAAAACTCGAAGGGAATTCGGCGGACTAAAAATTGATTGGTTGAAAAATTATCAGGCTAAAGCATTTGATATTTCTATATCGGAAGATGGAAAATCCTGGGAAAAAGTCTATTCAGTTTCTTCTAATAGTAGTGACTTAAGTTTTATAAAGCTCTCGGAAATGGAAGCTAGACTTTTAAGAATAAATCTAATAGAAAGCAATTCGGAAGAAAGTTTTGGAATTAGAGAAATAAAATTTCTGGACATTAAGAATTCTTTAACACCAAATGATTTTCTTCTCTTCACAGCTAAGAACTCACCAAAAGGCAATTACCCAAGGTATTTCTTAGATGAAGCTTCTTTCTGGACTGTATTAGGCGTTAACAATGATGTTAAAGAAGCATTGATAAATACTGATGGAATGATTGAAGTTGATAAATCAGCTTTTTCCATAGAACCAATGCTGCAGTTTGGAAATGATTTTTATAATTGGAGCAATGTTTCAGCAAATCAAACACTAGAAGAAAAATATCTTCCGATACCTAAGGTTGAATGGAATTGTGGTGATATAAATTTTAATGTTGAAGCTTTTGCAAATGGAGAGGCAAATAAAAATTCCACATTATTTCTAAAATACACTCTTAAAAATAATTCTTCTTCAGTAAAAGATGGAAAGTTATTTTTAATGATTCGTCCTTTCCAGGTTAATCCGCATTATCAATGGTTAAACGATCCTGGTGGAGTTGGCAAAATAAATTCTTTGAATGAAAAAGATGGTAAGATTTATGTGAACGATGATAAAGTTTTAATTCCATTAGAAAAATATGATTTGTTTGGTGCTGTTACTTTTGATGAAGGAAATATTGTTGAGTTAATTAAAGAAAGTAAAACTCTTAAGAACGAATCAGTCTTAGATGACAGTAAACTTGCGAGCGGAGTATTAGAATACAATTTTAATCTTAAACCTGGTGAAGAAAAAATTATTTATTTGGCGATACCTTTTTATGGTGAGGAATCAATAAAAGAAAATCTTACAAAAGATATTGTTGAAAAAAAACTAACCGAAACAATCGAATTCTGGAAAGAAAAAGTAAATCACATAAAATTTAATCTTCCCGAATCTGCTGATAGAATTGTAAATACTTATAAATCAAATCTTGCTTATATATTAATTAATCGAGACAATGTTGGAATCCAACCCGGCTCACGTTCTTATGAAAGAAGCTGGATTAGAGATGGTGCTTTGACTTCATCCGCATTGTTAAAGGCCGGAATTGTAAAAGAAGTTAAAGACTATATTGATTGGTACACTTCACATCAATATGAAAATGGTAAAGTCCCGTGTGTCGTTGATAAAAGAGGCCCGGATCCAACTCCTGAAAATGATAGTCACGGTGAAATGATTTATTTAATTCGTGAATATTTCAATTTTACAAAGGACACAACTTTCTTAAGATCAAAAAATGAAAATGTAAAAAAAGCTGTTGAGTATATTGAATCTTTAATTGCTGAAAGATCAACTGATCATTTTAAAAATGGAAATGATAGTGTTAGAGCATATTATGGATTGGTTACTGAATCAATCAGTCACGAAGGTTATTCTGCAAAACCAATGCACTCATATTGGGATAATTTTTTTACATTGAAAGGTTTAAAGGATGCTGTTGAGATTCAAAAAATTCTCGGCGAAAAAGAATCTTACGAACGAATAAAGAAAGTTAGAGATACTTTTAAAACAAATCTTTATAACTCAATTAAGCTTGCGATGAAAATTAGAAAGATAAATTATCTTCCAGGCTGTGTTGAACTTGGTGATTTTGATGCAACATCTACAACAATTGCTCTTACGCCTTGTAATGAATTTATTAATCTGCCAAAACCGGAAGTTTATAATACTTTTGATAAGTACTTTGAGTTTTTCCAAAAGAGACGCGATAATAAAATTGATTGGATAAATTATACTCCTTATGAAAACAGATTGATTGGTTCGTTTATTTTATTAGATCAGCCTGAACGCGCTCATCAGTTAATAGATTATTTTTTAAATGATCAAGTGCCACATAGCTGGAATGCCTTTGCAGAAGTTGTTTGGAAAGATAAAAAAACAGCTCGGTTTATTGGAGATATTCCGCATACATGGGTTGGATCTGATTTTTTAAATGCAATTCGTTCTATGTTTGTTTATGAAAATGAATCTGATGAGTCATTAGTACTTGCTTCAGCTTTATATCAGGATTGGATAGACTCACCAAATGGAATGTCAATCGAAAATCTTCCAACCTATTATGGTGAGATTTCTTATTCGATCAAAAAAGTAGATAGCAAGTATACTTTCTCAATTTATGGTGATGTTGATTTGCCGAGTAATGGAATAAAGATTAAAAACTTTAATCACTCAATTCTTCCTATTGATGTAACTGTTAATGGAAAAAAAATAAAGTCATTCACAAAAAATGAAATTGATATAAAAGAATTTCCTGCAACAGTGGAAATAAATTATGGAAACTAACTAAGCTTAAACCGATTAATGGTTTTAAGTACATTAAACTTTAAGTAGAACCCGGATAAAATAAAATGAGTTTCAGCGCGTCTAAAGGATACTTTTTAAAGAATGGGAAACCTTACTTTGTTATATCGGGGGAGATACATTACTTCAGGCTTGATCCTAAACTGTGGGAGAAACATTTAAAATTACTTAAAGACTCCGGTGCAAATACAACTTCAACTTATATTCCATGGGACTGGCATGAGTACGAGGAAAATAAATTTGATTTTACAGGTGAAACAAATCCTGCTAGAAATCTTATTAAGTATATCAAGTTGTGCAAAAAAGTTGGATTAGATTTAATTGTAAAACCGGGTCCATATATTCTTGCTGAGTATGAAGGACAAGGCCTGCCTCAATGGCTATTAAATAAAGCTAGTAAGAATGCTCACGCTCAAGATGAAAATGGCAATGTAATCTCGCCTGATTTAATGTCTTATATGTCTGATGAATATCTGCATTATTCATTCCTTTGGTATAATGAAATTATGCCGATTATTTCAGAGCATCAGGAAAGTAACGGCGGACCAATTACGATGATGCAAGTCTGTAATGAGGTAGGAGTTTTTCAATGGCTTTCCGGTAAGATTGACTACAATGAAAAAGTATTAAAATTATATAATGAATTTCTGGTTGATAAGTACAAATCGATTGAAAAATTAAACAGTACTTATGGAGCGAAATACAATACTTTTGAAAAGTTATCTGCACCGGTTGGCAAGATTGAAAACAAACAAGATTATTGTGCGTATTACGATTTTCATCTTTTCTATCGGCATTTTTATGCAATGTATTTAGATACTTTAATAAAGAAAATAAAAATTTTTAATATTAATGTTCAGTTAACTCATAACATTCCGGGCTGGATATATGGAAATGCTGCTGAACTACCTATGCTTATCAGTACTTATGAAGAAATAATGAGAACTCGTGATGATATTCTTTTTGGTTTAGATCATATTCCTGAATTCGTATCATTTAGAAATGCTCATTCTGATTTGGCCTGCAATAAAATTCTGGAAGCTATGCAGCCGTACGGTCCTGTTTGGGCTGCTGAATTTCAATGTGGAACCCGGGAACACCATGTTAAAAGCGATGCGAATGATTTGGAAACATTTTACTTTGCATCACTTGCACACGGCCTTAATAGTTTTAATTATTATATGTTCTCTCAGGGAATAAATCCTGCAGGTAAAGGTTTTTTTGGTAAAACTTTTTATTATCAAACAGCTGCAACGGCAAAAGCAGTAAAATCATCTTTGTACGATGTCATAAAAAAAGTAAACGGTTTTATTAATAAAGAAAAAGAAAATTTATTACTGAGTGAAACAAAATCAGATATTTGTGTTGGACTCTATAAACCTTATTTCTATACTGAACTAACAACATCTCAAATGCTTAAAGATAAAAGACTTGATGTTGAAAAACTTGGTTTACAGTTTGATCCCCGTTTTGTGCGTGAAGAAATTTTCTTTAACGGATTGTTACGAGGACTCCAGACCTTAAATTTTAGTTATGATATTCAGGATTTAGAAAACACTTCTATTGAGTCTTTATTAAAGTATAAGCAATTGTGGATAACAACAACAGAATTTATGGATGCTGATACACAATCCCTTTTAGTAAAATATGTTAAGATGGGAGGGCATCTGATATTATATCCGGTAATTCCAACTATGGATTTATATCTTAATGAATGTGCCATTCTTAAAGAAAAACTAAATATCAAAGTTTCTAAATCTCCCAGTCCAAATAAGGTAACAGTATTCGGGATTGAAGACTTATTCACAGTATTTAGAGATAAGCAAATATTTGAATCAACTAAAAACGAAGTAGTAGCGACCACTGAAAACGGAGAAACTTGTGGTATAAGAAAAAAAGTAGGTGATGGAACTGTAACAATACTTGGATTTGCATTTGGGTACACAAGCGATGAGCATTTGCATCTTTATGAAAAAATTGTCTTCTTAGATGGTATAAAAAGAGCAGCAAAAATTTCTGATCCAGATATTCAATTTGTCATTCGTAAAGGTGAAAAATATTCTTATTTGTTTTTATTAAACTATCATAACCAAAAGAAATCATTTAGCGTTGGTTCGAAAGATATTACATTAAGTGCATTTTCTTGTAAAGTGATTAAACAGAAATAAATATATTAGATAGTACTTTGAATTGAGAAGGTGAGTTAAATAAAATGAAGATTAAACTAATAATTTTTGTCCTGATGATTATCGTTGTGTCATTAATACGAACACAAGCTCAAACGGATATAACTCCTCCTGTAACTCCGGTTAATGTACAAGGTTTTGGATATGAAAAAGACTTAGCTGTAGAATGGTATCATAACAGTGAGACAGATCTTGCTGGATATAAAATTTACAGCAAATCTGGCAATGATTATGTACTTCTTGCAACAATTCCAAAAGAAAAGAGTTTTTACACTTCTACAGTTCCTGTTACAGGAATAACAAGGTATTATAAAGTCAGTGCATTTGATCTTACCGGTAATGAATCACCATTAAGTGATAGCATCATTTGTACTACTCACATTATGACAGACGAAGAATTTTTAGATATGGTGCAGCTCGCAACATTTAGATATTTTTATGATTATGGACATCCTGTTTCCGGTTTATCACGAGAACGATTAGGTTCCGGCGAAACTGTTACAAGCGGCGGATCAGGTTTTGGTGTTATGGCGTTATTGGTCGGAATAGAGCGAGGGTATATAACACGAGAAGAAGGTGTTGCTCGAATCTTAAAAATACTTAACTTCCTAAATACAGAAGCAGATAGATTTCACGGTGCATTTTCGCATTGGCTGAATGGCTCAAATGGAAATGTAATTCCATTTAGTACGATTGATAATGGAGGTGATCTTGTTGAAACGGCTTATATGATTCAAGGACTTTTTTCAGTTAGACAATATTTTGATCAACAAACAACAGCCGAAGATTCAATAAGAAATTTATCAACACAAATTATAAATACTGTTGAATGGGATTGGTACAGAAGAACGACCTCAAGTAATTATTTATACTGGCATTGGTCTCCGAATTATAACTGGCAGATGAATATGAGAGTGCAAGGGCCAAATGAATGCATGATCGTTTATCTTCTTGGTATTGCTTCAACCACACACGGTGTTCCTGCAAGTTTATTTCATAACGGATGGGCTATTTCATCAAATTATGTTAATGGCGGATTTTTTTATGGTTATCCAATTTGGGTAGGTTGGGATTATGGTGGTCCATTGTTCTTTTCTCATTATTCATTTCTTGGATTTGATCCGCGAGAAAAAAAAGATGTATACACAAACTACTTTTTAAATAATAGGAACATAACGCTTGTGCATAAAGCTTATTGTACAGCAAATCCACATAACTTTATTGGATATAATGCAAATTGTTGGGGATTAACAGCAAGCGATGATCCAACGGGTTATCGTGTACACGAACCAACAAATGATAATGGAACAATTTCTCCAACAGCGGCAATCTCATCAATTGTTTATACTCCACAGGAATCAATTGATTTTATTAAGCATGTTTATAGAACTTATGGCTCCAATGTTTGGGGTGAGTATGGTTTTAAGGATGCTTTTAATCCTTCGCAAAACTGGTATGCAAACAGTTATCTTGCAATCGATCAGGGACCAATAATTGTAATGATGGAAAATTACAGAAGTGGTTTATTGTGGAATAAATTCATGGCCAATCCTGAAGTGCATCCAATGTTAAATGCAATCGGATTCGTACCTGATTCAACTACAGATGTTGAAGACGAAATTCCAACTGTTTCTGATTTTAGACTGATGGGCAATTATCCAAATCCATTCAACCCTTTAACAACTATTGTTTTTAATCTTCCTAAAACACAAAGCATTCAATTAATTATTTATAATAGCTTGGGACAAGTTGTTAGAGAAATAGTAAAAGAAGAATTACCTAGTGGATTAAACGAAATAGTTTGGAATGGAAATGATCAACGGGGTAAACTCGTTGGATCTGGTGTTTATTTCTATAGGATTAAATCTGACAAAGCTTTCTTAACTGGAAAAATGATATTAACGAAATAAATATTTTATAAATGAATTTTAAATATTTTATTGTAGCTATTTACTTGTTCTTTTTTACAGGTACTATTCTTGCGCAGGAGTATAGTTTTTTTTCAGATAGTGATAATCAAACATATTATGATCCAAGCTGGTTATTTAAAACTTCTCCAAGCGAATTGTTTATAATAAACTCGAGTAAATTTCCTGTTGATGTTATTACATTTCACTCTGGTACAAATTCTCTAAAGCTTCAATGGAAATCGGTTTCAAGTGGTGATTGGGGAACTGCAATTGCTGCTCCAGGATGGCCAGGCAGAGATATAACAATAATGGATACACTTTCATTTTGGATTTATTCAACATCCTCAATGCCGGATTCATTACTTCCAAAGATTTATCTTGAAGATTTATCAAATCAAAAATCATCTAAAATAAATTTATCTGAATTCCAGGAAGATATACCCGCTTCCGAATGGATGAATGTTAAGATTCCAATCCAAGCATTTATTGATAATTCGGGAAGCGCAGATCTCACTAGAGTTAAAACAATTTTCTTTGGACAAGGTATTGCAGATAATCAGCAGCATACTTTGTTTATAGATGATATTAAGATGACAGGAAATACAAATAACGAATATAAGTTTATCGTTATTTTAGGCTCATCAACAGCGGCAGGAACCGGGGCAAATCCTGTAGATAGTTCCTGGGTTAATAAGTTTAGAAAGAATTTGATGACGCTTGATTCAACATACAGAGTAATTAATCTTGCAGTTGGCGGTTATACTACTTACGATGTTATGCCGACCGGATTTGTTCCCCCAAATGGCAGGCCTTTACCTAAACAATATAACAATATCACTTATGGATTATCTTTTAATCCTGTAATGATTTTGGTTAATCTTCCATCCAATGATGCTGCAAATTATTATACTTTAACTGAACAAATACAGAACTATGATACCTTGATTTCAGTTGCATCCAGAAATGATATAGATATCTATGTTACTTCACCCCAGCCAAGAAATTTTACAAACTCAAATCAAATGAATTTACTTTTGGGTATGGTTGACTCCAGCTTTACTCTTTATAGTTCAATTGCCGTTGATTTTTGGAACGGCATAGCGCAAGCTAATGGTTTTATAAAGCCCGAATATAATTCAGGTGATGGTGTTCATTTAAACAATGCTGGCCACCATAAATTATTTGAGAGAATGTCTCAGAGGGTTCTTCCGGTTTTAGTTGATGTTAGTGAAATTATTTCAGCCACAGAATCATATTTTCAATTAAAACAAAATTATCCAAATCCTTTCAACCCGAGTACCACTATAAGTTTCATTCTGCCAAAGAATACCTTTGTAAACTTTACTGTCTATAACATTCTTGGTGAAAAAGTTTCTGAACTTTATAATGGAGAAATGTCTCTCGGGGAAAAACAGATTATTTGGAATGGATTAAATGATGATAATAAGAATGTTAGTTCAGGAATTTATATTTATAGAATTAGCACACCGGAAAAACATCTTTCGGGCAAAATGATTTTACAGAAATAGGATATGAATTTAACACTGAAAATAGTTTTCATAATTTTGTTACCACTTTGGGTGCTTTCAATTTCTTGTTCAAAGGAAAATTCATCTGAAAAGGTTATTAAGTTTTGGGCTATGGGTGCTGAGGCTGAATATGTTACTAAGCTTGTTCCGGAATTTGAAAGATTAAATCCGGGAATAAAGGTAAAAGTACAGCAAGTTCCGTGGACAGCTGCTCAAGAAAAATTAGTAACAGCTTTTGCAAGTGATAACACACCCGATGCGTGCCAGCTTGGTAATACCTGGGTACCACAATTCGCTGCTTTGGATGCAATCGTTCCACTTAATGAGTATGTTAAAATCTCAGATCAGATAAATCAGGAAAAATATTTTCCCGGAATTTGGGAAACGAATGTAATTGATAATCAGGTATTTGGAATTCCCTGGTATATAGATACAAGAGTAATGTTTTACAGGAAAGATGTTTTTGAAAGAGCTGGATATAAAAACCCGCCTAAAAATTGGGTTGAACTTTTAGACTTATCGCAAAAAATAAAAGCTATGCATCCAAGGGAAGAAAAATATGCTATTTATCTCCCTACAAATGAGTGGGCTCCTTTTGTGATGTTTGGAATGGAAAGGGGGTCATCTTTACTGAAAAATGAAAATACTTTGGGAGATTTTAGCAGCAAAGAATTTAAGGAAGCCTTTAAATATTCAATCGAATTTCATAAACAAAATCTCGCACCAATAGGAATATCACAAGTTACAAATGTTTATCAGGCTTTTGCAGATGAGTACTTCTCAATTTATATCTCAGGTCCATGGAATATTCCTGAATTTAAAAAATGGATGATAGGAAATCTGTCTGATAAATGGATGACAGCACCAATGCCAGGTTATGCAAATGACTATCCCGGAGTTTCATTAGCAGGTGGTTCGAGTTTGGTGATATTTAAAGATTCGAAATACAAGAAAGAAGTATGGAAATTTTTTGAATATCTTTCTGAAAAATCCACGCAGATAGAATTTTATAAATTGTTGAATAATCTTCCTGCAATTAAAGAAGCTTGGGATGATCCAATATTTAAAGATGATCCTTATATGCAGGCGTTTTATTTACAGTTTATGAATGTACGTGCAACTCCTAAAATTCCTGAATGGGAACAGATTGCTTTTGCAAAAGTTCAGCAATATGCAGAACTGGCAGCAAGAAATGTGATTAGTGTAGAAGAAGCTTTGAGGAGGTTGGATAAAGATGTTGATAGAATATTAGAAAAACGCAGATGGATTGTAGAAGAAAAGAAAAAAAATAATTAATCAATGAAAATTAAAAACAACATAAACGCTGCTTATTTTTTTCTGGCTCCGGCATTAAGTGCTATTTTTATTTTCTTTTTTATACCTGTTATTGCAGCGTTTATAATGAGTTTTACAGACTTTGATATTTATGCTCTGGGCGATTTAAGCACGGTAAGATTTATCGGCATTAATAATTACTTGAAATTGTTTGATGATCCGCTTTTTTATACAGCATTACAAAACACGTTCTACTTTGTTATTATGGCTGGTCCGCTTTCGATTGCTGTTTCGCTTGGTGCGGCCTTGCTTCTTAATTCAAAGCTGGTAAAATATAAAGCTATTTTTAGGTTGAGTTATTTTATCCCCGTAGTAACAACTTTAGTAGCTGTTGCTATAGTTTGGCGATTCATCTATCACCCAAAATTTGGAATAATAAATTATATCTTAAGTTTAGTTGGAATTGCTCCCATTGATTGGCTTGGTGATACGGCTACAGCTATGCCTGCAATAGTATTAATGTCTGTCTGGAAAAGTTTTGGGTACAACATGATAATATTTATTGCCGGATTACAAAACATTCCTGAAGATCTTTATGAAGCTGCTTCGATTGAAGGAGCAACGGGTTGGCAGAAATTCAGATCGATTACTCTTCCAATGCTGGCACCAACTACTATTTTTATATCTTTAATAACAATGATTGGTTATTTCCAATTCTTTGCTGAGCCATATATTATGACACAAGGCGGACCATTAAATAGTACTTTAAGTATAGTTCAGTATATGTATCAGGAAGGTTTTAAATGGTGGAATATGGGATATTCTGCCTCCATTGCTTTTGTGTTTTTCTTTATAATTCTTCTTGGAACAATTATTCAACTTAAAATTCAGAAGAGTACCGAATGATTAAGAAGTATTTGTTGTATGCTTTTTTGAGCGTTACTTCAGTTATTACTCTCATCCCATTTATTTGGATGCTTGGTGCTTCATTTATGTTTGATGGAAAGGCAAGTGTATTTCCTCCAATATTTTTACCTGATCCTTTTACGTTTACTCAATATCAAATTCTTTTTGAAAGATTAAATGTATGGAGAAACTTTTTTAATAGTTTGATTCTTTCCTCGATGGTTACAGTTTTATATATAACTTTTACTTCAATGGCCGGATACGCTTTTGCAAAATATAGATTTAGAGGTAAAAAGTTTTTGTTTAATCTATTGTTAAGTTCGATGATAATTCCAAGTCAGGTAACAATGCTTCCTTTATTTCTTTTATTAAAATCAATGGGATTTATAAATACTTATATGGCTATAATAATTCCCGGTCTTGCAAACATCTTTGGAATATTTTTAATTCGGCAATATTGTATATCAATCCCGGATAGTTTAATAGAAGCAGCTAGAATGGATGGTGCAACGGATTTTCAGATTTACAGAAAAGTAATATTACCGCTCGCAGTTCCAATATTAGTTACACTTGCGATATTTTCTTTTCTGGGAACTTGGAATGATTTTCTATGGCCATTAATTGCATTAACCGATGACTCAATGTATACGTTACCTGTAGCATTGGCCAATCTTATGCTTGAACATACAAAAGATCCTGAGTTAATGATGGCAGGTTCTGTTGTAACCGTAATACCAGTAATTATAGTTTTTCTAGCATTGCAAAAGTATTACATCAAAGGAATCATGATGGGAAGCGTTAAAGAATAATTAAGAATAACCAGTTAAGAATTTAGAATTAAAGAGATTATTATGTCAGAAGTAATATTAAAAAATGTATGTAAGATTTATGATGGCGGCAATAAAGTTGTTACAGATGCCAACTTTAAAGTTGAAGATAAAGAATTTGTAGTACTTGTAGGTCCATCAGGATGCGGAAAAACAACAACATTAAGAATGATTGCCGGACTTGAAGAAATATCTAGTGGTGAAATATTTATTGATGGAAAACTTGTAAATAACCTTCCACCAAAAGATCGTGACATTGCGATGGTATTTCAGAATTATGCCTTGTATCCACATATGAGTGTGTATGAGAATATGGCTTTTGGATTAAAGTTGAAGAAAGTTGATAAAAAAGAAATAGATGTTCGTGTAAAAGAAGCCGCAAAGATTTTAAGTCTAGAAGAATATTTGAATCGAAAGCCAAAGGCACTTTCTGGTGGGCAAAGACAGCGAGTTGCTGTTGGCAGAGCCATAGTTCGTAAACCAAAAGTATTTTTGTTTGATGAACCGCTTAGTAATCTTGATGCAAAATTAAGAGTACAAATGCGAACAGAAATATCAAAACTTCATAAACAACTTGGCGCAACAATGATCTATGTAACTCACGATCAAACAGAAGCAATGACAATGGGCGATAGGATTGTGATTATGAAAGATGGTATTGTAAATCAGGTTGATACTCCGCTAAACTTATATAATAAGCCGGTTAATCAGTTTGTTGCAGGATTTATAGGAAGTCCGGCAATGAATTTCTTAAGTGGAACGATATCAGAAAAAAGTGATTTGACATTTACAAGCGATAAGTCAGAATTAACATTCAATTTCTCATCAGAACAAAAAAGTTATTTGAAAGAATACATTGGTCAGGAAGTTGTAATTGGTATCAGACCAGAAGACTTATCTATAGAAAAGACTAATATCAAATCAATTGAACAAGAATGTGTTTTAGATGTTATCGAACCAATGGGAAATGAGACTTTCATTTATTTCGAAATAGAGAAAGTCCAATTTATTGCAAGAGTAAAACCTTTGGGCGATATAAAAGTTGGCGGAAAAATAAAATTGTACATCGATCCTGAAAAAATTTATTTGTTTGATAAGAAAACAGGTAATCATCTGTTTAAAAACTCTTAATGCAAGATGGCTTATCTATTCAATAAGTCTAAATATCTATCCAATAAGAAAATTTTATTAAGAAAATATCATCAGATTCTGAATTAACTAAATTTTTAAAATCATTTTTAAAACTAAACTCACCTGGGTCATCAAAGTTTGTTCTGCTGTTTGTCCATGCAAAATAGAATACAGAACCTGGCAGAGCTTCCCATCTTAAAACTACATTGCCACGTAAAGATTTAAAATTAAAATCTGGATTATAAAAATTAAATTGTTCAGCCGGACCATCTGCATCTGGATCAACGGTATACACTTGAGATTCAGGATCATAACTAATTGATGATCCTTCACTGCCATATAGATTATAATCTAAAGTAGGCGGATTTGTTAACTCTCTGAAGTCTTCATAATCACCAACTGATATTAACGGCTGCATATATAACTGCAAACTAAGAGTTGGAGTAAAAATCCAATTCAATCTAATGTTAGCTGACACAGTAGTTTGATCTATTCGTGCAAATACATATCTGGTGTTGTATGTACTTATCGCTTGTGTGTCATAAAAATTTCCAACCCATTGATAGGATGTATAGTTTAAAGCGTATTCTGGTCCTATTGAAAAACTGATTTGAGAACTTGGTTTCCATTCAAGATCAAATCCAAAATATTTTTCATTACTTCCGATAGCATTTTCCCAATAATTAATGTAAGGTGAAAAAGTTATTTTTTCTCTGCTATCCGAATAAGCTGAGAAGTTAAAAGAAAAATTAGATGGAATATTTAGCTTCGGACCACCTCTCGTTAATGTGGTGGAAACGGATTTCAGGTTATATGATGTGTTAAAATTAATTCCCCAATAATTAACAAATTGTGCATTGGAACTTAAAAAGAATCCATTTCTGGAAATATTATCTTCATAATCTGATGTTCTACTGTATGCAAGGTAAACACTTTTAGTTCTAAATACAGCATCAGGTTCATACCATCGATAACCAGTTACAAGATGAGCATTAATTCTATCTGCCATCCACTGCGAACCTAAATCATTATATTCAAATCCCGGAGAAATAATTCCAAGCGCAGCATTTACATAAAAATTTCCTTTTTGTTTATTCAACATAACTCGAGAAAAGTAACCTCCGATTGAAGTTAAGTTACTGTCAAGAGGCATATAAGTTTTATCAGGTCTTTGCATATAGCGATAAGGCTGCTTTTGTAGCTTGATCAAATAATCCTCTGTTCCCGAAGTATATGATCCGATAATCGACCCTGTTACAACATATGTTTCATCTTCATCTAGGTATGACCAACCATCTAATCCAAAAGTGTAAGCTTGATTACTTAATAAACTTTTTAAATTATCAGTTTGTAAATCTCTATTAACAGATGTGAAAATTAATCCTACTGATTGTTTTCCTGAGTTAAATTCTTTCTGAGTTCGAAATACTCCGTAATGAGTAAGCGGTTCAACCTCTTCCTGAATTCTATCACCATTTTCTGATTGGATAGTAGCAAATGTTCTTTCAGTAACTGAACTGAGTGCACCGATAGTCCATGTTTCATCAACTTTTCCTGTAAGTTTAGCTGCTCCAAGTATTCTTGTTTCAGGAGGAAAATCTACATAACCAGGAGTTGTAACATTTCCCTGTGGCGGTCTTCCAATTCTGCGCGAGTAGAATAATTCCGGAACACTAAAATTAAATCCCCAATTATTATTGGCACCTCCATAACCAAATGTAAATATGTTTGAACCCTCAATAAAAAATGGTCGCTTCTCTTCATAAAAAGTTTCAAACTCTGAAAGGTTTACGATAGCAGGATCAACTTCGACCTGACCAAAATCGGGATTGATAGTTGCATCAACATTTAAGTTACTGCCCAAACTAAATTTTAAATCAGCGCCTATTGATGTTGAATATTGATTTGATTTATAGAATGGATCATTTTCATCATGAACAAGGTACTGTGCTTTTTGAACAACATAAGGAAGAATTTCTAATCTTTGTTTTGGTTTTATACCATCCAATCCTTCAAGATCAGCAAACTTGGAAACAAATCCACTTTCTTTCTTTGGAACCATAACATAAAATGACATTTCATGTTTTCGTTTTATATCACGATTAAGATTTATTCCCCAAACCATTTTATCGGATTCATTAAACCGAAGTTGTGTAAATGGAATCCTCATTTCTAAATTCCAACCATTTTCATCCACAGTAGTTTTATTTTCCCATATTCCATCCCAGGAATCATCATCCCAGCTATCATTATATAAAGTACCATCGGCTATTGATCCGCCTGCATTTACTGCAAAGAAATATCCGGTTCTATCATCGTTGTAGGTATCCAGGTATACAAAAAACCAATCTGATTCAACAACATTATCTCGGCGCATTAAAGTAACATCAATAGAATCCGGATTAGAATCTGAAAATCTTCCGCTTATATAAATATTATGATCATCATGCGAAACCCATACTTCTGATTTTTCTGAAATCGGTCTGCCTTCTTGCGGATCTTTTTGTGTAAATGTTGTAATAGCAGGATTCTGGTAAACGGATTCATTTAATATCCCATCAACAACAAATTGTTCATTTAGTTTGTACGATATAACAGACTGGGTTGAATCATTTTTAGAAGCTGAAATTGCTATCAGCGGAATAAATGAAATAATAAGTAGTAAATAAAAATTTCTCATATATAATTTAAATTTATTAATTAAATATTATTAGTTTAGACTTAATCGTGTAACTAAAAGTTGTGTTTATCGGTAAATTAACTTGAACAAACAATTAAGTATTACTCAATTAATTCTAAAGCAAATGATTCATTCTATTTGCGTGATTTTTAGAAATGGCAATACTTAATGATAAACGGTTTATGATAGGTGTTACCGCCTGATGATAATATAAATAACATCAGGCGGTAACTAAATATGTTACTTTTTATTTATTTTTATTTTACCGGAAGCTGTATTTAGTTCAATCTGAGACCCTCCACCATTAAGAACAAACTTTTTGATAAAGTTATTCTTGTTAAAATCAACATTAGCTGCTTCAAAATCAGATTTTATTAATTTATCGGCGTCTGATTCACTCATATTTTTACCAACATAGACAGTAGCTTCAATACTTGCTTTAGCATCGGAAGGTATTTTAAGATTTATATCTCCGCTTGCTGTATTAAACTCACTATTACTATTTGCAGTTGGAATTAGTTCTGCATCAATATTTCCGCCGGCTGTATTAGCTTCAATTGAACCAGAAATGTTTTTTAAATTTATATTTCCACCGGCAGTATTTGTTTCAACTTTTCCGGAAGCACCATCTAGATTAATATTTCCTCCGGCAGTTGATAGTTCGGCATTGCCGGAAACTTTTCCTACAGAAATATTGCCGCCTGCTGTGGATACCTCTCCGCTTCCGCCAATATTTCCGATTGAGATATTTCCGCCACCAGTAGATATCTCAGCTTTATTTTTAATATCACCAATACTAATGTTTCCACCGCCTGTTGAGATTTCAGATTCACCATTTATATTGCCAACAGATACATTTCCACCGCCTGTGGATACAGAAAGTTTATCTCCAACATCATTAAGATTGATATTACCACCACCGGTTGATATTTGAACTTTTCCCGAAATATTTCCATTTACGGATATATTACCAGCACCACTTGAAATATCAAGATTAAGATGTGCGGGGATTGAAATCTCAAGACGAAAATCATCGGAATCCTGTCCCTTAAATTCCACTAAAACTTTATTTCCAATTTGCTCAATCTTTAGCTTATTGAGATCATCCTCATCAATATTTATAGCCTTAATATAGGCTTGATCTTTAGACCATATTGATAAGTTAACATTGCCATTTGAAACAGATACTTCAAGTTTATCACCTTTACTAACATTGAATGTCTTTTCTTTATCTGATGCATTTGAGATAAATAAAAAACCAGATAGAATAAATAACATCAATGATAAGAGTCTTGTTTTGAATATTTGATTTTTCATGCTAATACTCCTTTATTATGTTTTTAGCTTGATACCTTACGTAATTATTTTCATCACTTTGAATTTTCTCCTTAAGCAGTAATAAATCTTTTTGATTTAAATTGATTCCGCTTTTTGATCCCTGTACCAAAGCATTAATTGCTTCTATTCTAATTCCAGCACTTGTGTCATTCAATAAAACATAAATTAAGGTATTTTTAATATCCTCATCAGCAGGTAGTTCGTTTAAAGACTTTAGTGCTTCTCTTCTTACTCCGGGATTATTATCAAATTTTGCAACAGCAATCAATGTGTTTTTAATTTCATCATCTGGTTTCTGTGTTTGATTTGCGTTGATAACGTTTATTGAATTTAGTCTTGTCCCAGGATTTTGCTCATTTAAAACTGCATAGGTCAGGATTTTCTGCAATTCAGTGTCATTAACGTTTCCCTTAATTCTACCTGATTTAACTGCCTCGAATGTAAATTCAACTTGCCCATCTGAAGGATCGGGATCAATAAAATTGATATTCTGAATTCTTAGTTTATCAGATATTTTAGAATCAGTTTCTAGGTTATCAATTACAGGTGAATTGAAAATTAGATAACCAATAAAAAGTCCAATTAGCATTAAAGAAAAACCACTAACTGCTAATCCAACCGGTTTATAAAAAAGTGAGAAGATATAATCTTTAATGTTATTTGAGAAAGAAGTCTTATTTTGTTGAGATCTCAATGCACCTCTCAATTCTAATCGAGCTTCTGTTAATAATTTTAAATCTACTGGGGATTTTGAATCTTCTGAAATATCGGCAAAAAGTATTTTATAGGATTCTAATTCATTAGCACAATCCTTGCAGGATCTTACATGATTCTCGAATAATATTTTCTTTTCATAATCCAATTCTTCATAAAGATAGAACGGGATTAACTCTTTACATTCATTATGATTCATATTTTTACCCATCATACAAAATATTAATAACTGTTTTCCAATTGTAATCTTAATTTTCTTACAGACTCAAATAGATATTTTTTTATTGTGCCTTCTTTACAATTCATCATTTCTGCTATCTCCCTGATCTTGTATCCTTCGTAATGCTTTAACAGAAAACTCATTTTTTGATTCGGTGATAAAGTATTTAATGCCTCTGTAATTTTAGCGCCATGTTCAGAATTAACAACCAAATTATCGGGAGATAATGCATCATTATGTGGAATCTCAGAGATGTATGTTGAATTTTCTTCATCGTTCAAAGAAAGATGATTTTGTTTACTATATTTTCTTTTAAATGAGATACAAACATTTGAAGCAATCCTGAATAACCATGTTGAAAACTCACTTTGAAACTGAAAACTTGCTAGACTTTTATACACGCGAATAAAAACTTCCTGATAAATATCTTTAGCATCATCAGAATCGCCGGTGTATTTCATCGCAAGACGCAAAACCATTTTATCATAACGATATATCAACTCTTCAAGAGCTAAAACATCACCTTTGTTTGCATTTATTATTAGTTCTTTATCGCTTAATGCCATTCAATTCTTCTGTTAACAATTTATTAGACTAAAGTTACGTAGAAAAGGTTGGTGGGGAAAAGCTATTATTTTATTGATAGGATCTAGTGGATTTGAATTATCAATTTACCCGCATACTATAAATACATATTTTTGAGTTATTTTTGGATATTTGGGTTTTTTATATTTAAAAAAAAAAAGGCCCCCCCCCCCTTATTTTTAGAAAAAACAGGATTTTTGGGGGAGCACATGAGGGGGGTTTTTGAAAAACCCCCCCCAAAAAAAGAGGGGGGGGAGGGGGGGGGGGGTTTTTTGGGAAAAACCCCCCCCCCCCCCCCCCCCCCCCCCCAAAACAAACCGGCAAAAAAAAAAAAAAAAAGGGGGGGGGAAAAATGGTGGGGGGGGGGGGGGGGGGGGGGGGGGAGAGAAAAAAAAAAAAAAAAAATTTACACCAACAGAAAACCCCCCCCCCCCCCCCCCCCCAAAACCAAAAAAAAAAAATAAAAAGGCGCCCAAAGGCTCTGTTCTAAAAATAATTTTACAAAAAAAAGATAACCAATAATATTTTAAGGATATTAAATTCAGATTTAACATCTGGATCTCTTTTTTTTGTAGGTCAATTATTGAAATTGCAGTCAGAACAAAAAGGAGTCCTGTTAGACATCGGTGAATTCTATGGAATAGAAGATGACTAAATACATTAGCAGATTTAGATTTTTGAACAAATTGCTGATGAGCTTCCAACTACTCCGACAAGCTATACTAGGATTTCCATGATATTAAATTCACTCCGCTGAAATTGGCTAGAAGTAATACCGAGTTAGAATCTAACACTTACCTCCGTGCAATATTGTAATGTAAAATAGTTTGCAAAATATTTTATAAGTGTCATAAGTCAAAAGAAACCCCCGCCAAATTACCTACCGGACTGGCAGGCTTTAATCAGCAGGGGGCTTTGAATCTGAAAAAACAATTCAACTCTAACGAGGTCTTTTGCCGGCTCTAATATCTACACAAGCTTTACAAAGTTTTTTGTTTCCTTTTCCCGTCACTTTATTTGATTTTGCAATAATACTTCCAGAAGCACAAATACCATATATATGATATACTTCTCCAGCTTTGGAATGATAAGGTGAAATTTGTTTAGGCATAACCACTTCTCCTTGATTAATGAATATTAAATATAGAAACTACAATTTAAAATACAACATCTTCTTGGTCTCAGCAAATTCTAATATTTGAGTAATTATATTGGAATTTGAAACTGATACTATATTCTATATGTTTCAATAAACAGCAGAGGATAGTATGTTAATTGATATAACAACAGCATCGCCGCCTTATAAAGTGTTGCAAAGTTTTGCAGCTGAAGAATTAAAAGAACGAATGGGAGGAACTTCTGCGGTAAGCAGAATGATTGATATGGCGGCAAATCAATCAGGCATAGATCATAGATTTTTTGTGATACCTGATGGTGATAATAAATCTTCAGAAAAATTTTTTACAAAAGACGAAAAACATTTTTCCCCTGATACTAAAACCCGAATGTCCGAGTATGAAAAATGGGCAACATTGCTAGTAATAAATGCTGTAAGGGAATTAGGCGAAAAGAATAAAATTGATTTTACAACCATCGATAGATTGATAACTATTTCCTGTACCGGGTTTTTTGCACCTGGTTTGGATTATGAGCTTATTAGAGAATTTAAAATATCTCCCAGTGTTAAAAGAACAAACATTGGTTTTATGGGATGTGCAGCCTCACTGATTGGTGTTAACTCAGTTTGGGAAGCAATGAAACAAAATCAGAATGAAAATATTTTAATGGTTTCAGTTGAACTGTGCAGCCTTCATCTTCAAACAGAACCGACTAGAGATAATATATTAGCAAATATGATATTTGCTGATGGAGCTGCTGCTGCACTCTTTTCCAAAACAAATACTTCTATAAAACCAAAACTGGAGATTGAATTCGCAGAATCATTTCTATTTGAAAATTCTGCAAAATTTATGGGATGGAAGATTGGCAATAATGGATTTGAGATGATGCTTTCTTCTGAATTACCCAAAATAATATTAAACTCTGCTTCACCAAGAGCTAAAGAAATCTTGTTAAATAAGGGTTTTAATATTTCACAAATCAAACATTGGGCCTTGCATCCTGGCGGAAGAGCGATTTTAGATTCGTTACAAAATGGACTTGAACTTTCAGATGAACAATTAAAACCCTCACGTGAGATATTAAAAAATTATGGCAATCTTTCATCTGTATCTATTCTCTTTGTATTAAAAAATATCATGGAAAATAATTTGCTTCAAAAAGATGAATATTGCTGTGCAATAGCTTTTGGGCCAGGGTTAACAATGGAATTAGTGCTATTTAGAATATCATAGTATGAAAAAATATTATGAACCCGAATTAATGGATGATTTTTCAATTCGTGATTCACGGATAGATGATGCACTTAAGGAACTTAAGATTATAAATAATTATTTGGGTGGAGTCTCAACAACAGTATCAGCATTAAAGTATTTTACAAGAGATAAATTAATAAGTCTAAAAATAATAGATGTGGGATCCGGATCTTCAGATAATTTAATTATAGCAAAAAACACATATCCAAATCTTCAAATTATATCGGTCGATAAAAATATCAGTGTATTAAACTATTCTAAAAATTCTTTACAAAAAATTAATTCCGATGCTTATCGACTGCCGTTCAAAGATGAATGTTGTGATATTGTTCATATTGCTCTTTTTCTTCACCACTTTAATGAAGATCAAATAGAAAAATTATTAAATGAATTTTTAAGAATCTGTAAAAAAGGTATTATCATAAATGATTTGCAGAGATCATTACTAGCTCTTGCTGGAATTAAATTATTAACTGTTCTTTTCTCTAAAAGCATCCTGGTTAAAAACGATGCTCCAGTTTCTGTTAAAAGAAGTTTTAATAAATCTGAAATTATTAATTTTCTCAGAAAATCTGGAGTTTCAAATTATATAATAAAATATAAATGGGCTTTCAGGTGGATGGTGGTAATTAAAAAGTGAAGAAGTTAGAAACAGAAGTATTAATCATTGGTGGTGGTCCGGCTGGCTCAACAACAGCACTATATCTTTCTCGCCTTGGATTTAATGTAACATTAGTTGAAAAGAAAACTTTTCCCCGTGAAACTTTATGCGGTGAATTTCTATCGAAAGAAGTAACTGATGTGTTGAAAGATTTAAATATTTTTGATGATTTTATTAGCCTAAAGCCAAATAAAATTAATGCATTTAGAGCTGTTGATAGTTCTGGAATTGAAGTGAGATCTGATTTAAATTTTGAAGCATATGCTTTAAAACGTTCTGTCTTTGATACTTTTTTATTGGGAAAAGCCCAAAGTAGAATGGTTAATGTTATCCAGCCTGCTGAAGTCGTTTCAATCCTTAAAACAAAATCAGATTTTATTTCACAAATAAAAGACAATTCGGGGGAATCATTTGCAATTAATTCAAAGTTAGTAATTGCAGCCTATGGTAAACAGAACGTTTTAGATAAAAAGATGCAGCGTGAATTCGTTAATGAAAAATCAAACTTAAACGGTGTTAAATTTCATATACCTGTTAGTTTATTGAATAACATTTCTTCAGAGGAAATAATTATTTATACTAATCAGGGCTTTTACTGTGGAATGAATCGTGTTAATGAAAATGAGATGACTGTTTGTTTCCTTGAGGATAGAGAAACATCGAAAATTCCTGCACGGGAAAAATTGGTCGATATGATCAAATCAAATAAACAATTCAACAAAGTTTTTTCTACTGAAGCTCTTCAATATATCCGGTCTGTTAATATCTATGGGACAGGTAATATTTATTTTGGAAAGAGAAAATTAATTGAAAACGGTATTATAATGATTGGTGATTCAGCACGTGTTATTTCCCCATTAGCAGGTGATGGAATAGGTATGGCTATGGAATCAGCAAAACTTTTATCTGGAATCATTTCTAGAAACACTATCGATGAATCTCATCGTAAAAAATTATATTTAGATTATGTAAATAATTTTGATACGGCATTCACGAAAAGACTAAAAACTGCAGGTATTATTCAAAAATTTATTTTAGGTACAATATTCCGTAAAATTGGTTTCGGTTTTGCAAATAAATATCCTGCCATACTTCCTTCTCTAATTAAGTTTACGAGAAGTTTAAATTGAGTCTCTAATTTTTAAACCGATCTCTAAATGATAACTCACACTAATATTAATAATTGAAACTATATTTGACCGGTTAATCATTTAATTTATAATGTAATATTAATTATGAAATTATATACAAATAATCGTCAGGCACTTACACGATTTGCATGGCTTTCAGTTGCAGCTGCTATTTTTACTATTGCTCTAAAGGGTGTTGCATATATTCTAACTGGCTCGGTGGGTTTGCTTTCAGATGCACTAGAATCCATTGTCAACCTTGCAGGAGCACTTATGGCTTTGGCAATGTTAACAATAGCTGCCCGTCCTGCAGATGAGGATCACGCCTATGGACATAGTAAAGCAGAATATTTTTCAAGCGGTGTCGAAGGCATGTTGATATTAGTTGCTGCTTTGGGTATCGCAGTAACTGCTATACCCCGGCTTTTTACTCCAAAACCACTTGAACAAGTCGGTTTGGGTTTAGCGGTTTCGGTTGCAGCTTCTTTTATAAACTTGTTTGTTTCGATTGTGCTATCAAAAGCTGGCAAAAAATATCATTCGATAACTCTTGAAGCTGATGCGCAACATCTAATGACCGATGTATGGACATCAGTTGGTGTTCTGTTTGGAGTTGGTGCAGTGGCACTTACTGGTTGGGAACGTCTAGATCCGATTGTGGCAATTCTTGTCGCTGGAAATATCGTTTGGTCCGGGGTTCGTATTGTACGCAAATCCGCATTTGGGTTGATGGATACAGCCCTTTCGATGGAAGAACAAGAAAAAATACAAAAAGTATTAGAACCTTATATCAAAAATGGGGTACAGTATCACGCACTTCGTACACGTCAATCAGGCGCACGACAATTTGTATCGCTTCACGTACTGGTTCCTGGTATGTGGACAGTTCAAAAAAGTCATCAACTTTTAGAAAGTATAGAAGCCGATATTAGAAATGCATTATCGGGTGTTATAGTATTTACTCATTTAGAATCATTAGATGATCCAGCATCCTGGGAAGATATTAATCTTGACCGTAATGAAGATTCTTCAAATAAAGACAAAAAGTAATAAATGTGGTCTTCTAATTTGTTTGGACTCTATAACCTTTTTTGACCATTCAATTTCTGTTTTCCCGTTCTCCACTTTGAGGTTAATAATTATTGAAATGTGGGATTTAAATAACTCTTCTAAGTAAATAATTTTTTTTCGTTCCTTTAATTCTTGTTTCAAACCTTAACCTTTCTGTAGAAGATAGCAATTCATCATTCTTAAATGAGGGCTTATTTTAATGGGTAACAGTTTAGTTAGTAGTTGCATTTATCTTCTGCTAATAAATTAAATTTGCTTCGATATTTAACTTAATTATTGAGTTGTAAATTTCTCCCTTTCATTCTCTAATTTCGTTCGGACTTTCTTTTTTGTTAGTCCTTTAATTGGAGATAGTAAGTAGAAAATGTTAGCAGATCTGAGCAACTGCAAACTTATCTATCTCATTAACTTTTATCTACCATCCAAATTCTCCGATCAGCAGCGGATGTATTTAAGATTAATCTGATTTCCTATGGAGAATCGAGGTTATAATATTTTTTATAGAAATTTTAATTTACTCATATTACAATTTTTCTAACTCATCATAAAAAAAAGAAACCCTGCAACCGAAGCCACAGGGTCTAAAGAAAACTCAATATTTTAACTTATAATTAATTAACTACTTTATTTTTTTACCAGGCATTTCGCGGTTGTTTTGGTAAAGAATCATTTTCTCAATCTCACCCTTGCCGTCTGCGAAAAATTCCATCTGCGCATTAACTACCTTGTCGTAAAATTTTGTTTCCGATAAAGGAAATAGTTCGATTTCTGATTGACCAGTTGCTTGAGCAAATATTCTATTGCCATCTACTCTAATCGTAATTACAAACTCCGGGAATAACTGGTATTCTCCGACATATTTAATGATCGTTGAATTTTCAACAACTATTTCAGCGACTTTATAATCAACTCCTAACTTTTTAAGTTGTTCAATTCCTTGTTTATTATTTGGATTGAGCTCCAATGACTTTTTATAATTTTCGATAGCTCCTTCATTTTCACCATTAACCATTAATGCCTCAGCATAACTATCATAAACATTCCATGATTTTGGATATTCCTGAATATTCAGTTTAAATATTGCAATTGCCTCTTCAATTTTATTAGCTCGCAAATAAGTATAACCCAATAAATTTAATTCTCTTTCATTATAACTATATAATTCTTTGTCGCTTTTAAGTTTGTTGAATTCATTAATGGCTTCCGTAATACTTGCTTTTTCGATTGTTTTATTTAATTGATCTACCAATGGTTTAGCTGGAAATTTATAATCTTGTCCATTGAGAATACTAATGATAGCATTTGTTATATTGTTTAATGGGGCACCACCAGTATTGGAAAATAAAATTACTACTTGCCCTTTTTGCGGTATTATGTAGTTTATTGTATTAAATCCATTTATACCTCCACCGTGATTATAAACAACAAACTCTTGTTCAGCGAGGGAAACCGTATCTATGAACCAACCATAAGCATACTTACTATTCCTTGCGTCAACTCTTCCCGTAAATATATCGTCCATGTATTTTTTGGGTAACAGTTTATCATTGAGTAACGCCATATCCCATTTGTATAAATCTTCAACTGTTGAATAAAGAGATCCCGCAGCGTATGGTAATGCCATATCAAGATAAGGTGCAATACTATATCCGCTTCCTGTTTTCTCATATCCTGCAGCACGCTTGTTTATTATCGATTCAAAATTATCGTATCCTGTTTCACTTAACCCAAGTGGCTTAATAATATTTTCTAATAATGCCTCTTCATAAGTTTTTCCTGTAACGTGTTCAATTATCCCTCCAAGAATAAAGTATCCTGAATTATTGTAATTAAATTTTGTTCCAGGTTCAAATTCTAGATCCTCACTGCAGTATTCTTTAATAAAATCATCGGGTGCATAATATTGTTTACTTGTTTTCTCAAAAAAATCAGGCTGATTAGTATAACTTGGTATTCCTGAAGTGTGAGTTAATAACATTTCAATCGTTACTTTATCACCAATGTCTTTTCTGTAATATGGCAGATAGTCTGTGATTTTATCTTCAAGCTTTATCTTATTTTTTTCTACTAACTGCATTATAAGCATTGAAGTAAATTGTTTAGTTATAGAACCTAGTCGGAATTTTGTATCATAAGAGTTAGGAATGTTCCATTCCATATTTGCCAAACCATAACCTCTCTTAAAGATAACTTTACCATTATCAGCTACCAATGCACTGCCGTTGAAGAGCCGATATTCAAGATACCTATTTAGAAGTTCATCAATTTTTTCAGGTTTGTTTTGTGAAAAAGAAATTGGTGATAGTAAAAAGATAAGGGTGATTACAAATGAAAATACCTTTTTTATATACATCTTATTTTTCCTTATGTAGTTAGTAAAATTCTTGAACCAATATTTTTCATTAGATACAATATTTTAATTATTTATAAGGCTATTTAATACAAAATGATAAGAGGTAAAATTAAATTATTAAGTGGCCTAGATTTGCGGATAAACTTAAAAGTTGGTGGTAGAATATAAAAAGAAACCCTGCGACCGAAGCCACAGGGCCTTGTGTTAACAAAAAGCTTGGGGGAGGACTTTTTGCTAACCACATCTTAAAGATAAACAAATTTTTACTTCATCAAAATCATTTTTCGTGTTTGCACAAAATCTCCAGCCTGTAATCTGCAGAAATATACTCCACTTGGAAGATTAACCGTTTCCCATTTTATTTCATAAGTTCCAATAGTTTTTTCTTCGTTTACCAAATTTTTTAATTCTTGACCAAGAGAGTTAAATATTTTTATTGTTACTTGAGAAGATTTTGGAATTGAATATCTTATAGTAGAAGAACTATTAAAAGGATTAGGATAATTCTGTGAGAGTAAAAACTCGGTCGGTATTTCAGTGTTTCCTTCTTCAACTCCAGTCGAAATAAAATGTGCCCGGAAATCATCTAAATTTATTGCCCCGTTATCTTTTTTCGTATCATTTGTTTCAACTAGATAAGTGCGTGTCCATTTTATTGGAAAAGTCAGAATCGCATTTGGATTTATCCAGCTCGGAACGGCATCACTCAAATCAACTTCTACATATTTCCACATATTTAACCAATCAATTCCGGGATCCCCATTAGTGAAATTAATTAAGAATACTTCATTATCGTTATCCTTAAATTCACCGCGAAGCCAATGCTTTTTGCCATCACCGTAAACCTGTATGCTCAGTTTTTCCGGCGAACCTGAAATTAGAATTTCCTTATTTAGGTAAAGAGCGCTTGTACCTCCTGTTGCAAGACTATAATTAAGCTTGCCTGAAGTTGGAGCAGAAATAAAATTTGTGCTGTCACTAATAAAACTGCATTGTGTAAGATTAACTCTTGTTCCTGTCATAGTGTATCCTGAAAGATCAGAAAAATCATCAATCATTATTGTAGCTGAATTACCAACTGTGAGTGGAACAGAACCACTTATGGAATCAATCTCTGCAATTATTTCTCCATTGCCTGTATTAATTGCTGTAAAATAACCACTCGCAGATATAGTGCCTAGATCACCTGTCACTGTCCACTGAAAATCAGTTTGTTGAAGTAGAATTTGATTATTGTAATTATCATATGCAGTTGCTGTCATTTGCTGCGATTGTCCTGGTTGTAGAATTACCGGATTTGGTTCTAAAAAAATCTCTGAAATTTTTGCAAGATGTACTAAAGCAGAGTCTTTAATTTCACCAACTGTTGCGAAAATATAACCCGATACTGTATCGAATGAAGCGGTAAATACACCGTTCTGAGTAATGATTCCTATTGAAGGATCACAACTCCAGACTAGACTTCCGGAAGCAATATTTACGGGATTATAATATTGATCAAATCCAGAAGCAAAAAGGTTTACACTTGATCCGCCAAGTACAAATACTTCCTTTGGATGAATTCTGATGTACTCCAATGGTCCGGTTGGTGCAGTACTAATTAATAGCAGACTATTTGCAACAGATCTTTCACCGCCGATATCAGAAGGGCTATTTACTATTGATCCTCTTACAACCATAGTAGATGAACCTCCTCCATCCAGATTTAATCCATTATGAACACCCCAGATTTTCATATAATCACCAAGTTCTTTGTATGACATCCCTACACTTAATCCAGGTTGTCTTCCATCAACCACAAACATAAAAAATTGGGTGGAATCCTGATTGAATCCCACGGATGTGCGTGGATGACGATCTCCATTATCTTGGTTTACATTTCCATTTTGTACAAGCCAGGTATTTCCTCCAATTAGCTGCTCGATTTTGGAGAGGGCAGGAGTTAAATTTAACACAACCTTTATGGTGTCGTCTTTAAAAAGATTATTTACTAAAAATACACCGGATATACCGTGACCTGAAAGTACAGCCTTATTATTTCCTATAACCATATTTCCAATTCCAGTCACAACTGTATCAACTATACATCTGATTGTGTCATTAACAAGCCAGCTATCTATGGGAATTATCCGGACTTCAGTTCCATATTGATTTGTTGAAGTACTGCTACCATAAAATGAATTGTAGAAAATCATTTCATCTACGTTACGAATTTTATTTACACCAGATATACTTTTTATACTGTCATCTCTAATTATTAAACCAGAAAAATTCTGCATCCCGATAATCGGATTTTTATCTATATCAAATGCTATATTCAGCCAATCGTTTGTAGCTTTTAACAGCTGGCCGTTTGCAACTTGAGATCCGATCTGTTCACCCGTGCTGGTATTATAAAAATCACCATTGATGGCTGCGACAACTTTGTGTTCTTCAAAATTATTACGGGCTGCCATTGATGATGTTTTTTCAAAAGCCATCAGTTTATCACCAGCCTTAACAGATTGAAATTTTAACCACGGATTCTGAATATCAATTTTTATAATATTAATATTCCAGGGACCTGAATCAATGATTTGATGATATTGAGTTACACCTGGTCCAACTTGAACACTATCCAGTGAACCTGCATAAATAGATACTGTGATAAGAAAAATTGAGAAAAGAAAAATCCTGATTTTCATAGTTGCTCCACAATAATTCAGAATTAAAAAACAATGAAGAATGAACACTTTAAAATAACAAATTAGTACATCTATTTAATCAATCCTGATAAAAAGTTATAAATATCTTAAAGCGAGTTTAGATTAAAAGGTATAATCATTGAAAGAAAATTTTGAGGATAAATAAGTTCAATAAAGAATTTGTACGCAAATAATTAATCCTAATGATTCGAAAATATTATTATATACAATTAGAGAAATTCAATCCTATAATATGTGAATGTTTTTTTCCACTGTTCAGGTTTACTAGCCAGATTCTATTATTCATTTCTTTATTACTTTATATATATGAACACTTGTCAAATAGAAAATGCTATTTTACTTTAAAAGATTGAACGTTTAATAATTGGATCGCTTTTTTTGGGGCAGGTCATAAATTTAAAGTAAGCGTACCTACAATCGGTTGATAAAAAAGAAGTAAACCGATAAAAAACAAAGAGTTATCCGAATTAGCAATTTTGCGCAGTTGTTAAATGAGGAGAACCAATGAAGGTACGCAGAGTGCGATGTCCAAAATGTAAATCATTACAAACAGAAGTTGAATTTAGATTTAATAATTCTTGTGTGGATATTTATGACTGTCTTGGAAAACAGATTTCACAAAATTTTAAGGGTGGTTAGATATCACATACAACCTTATGTTCAGATGAAATCTTCTGAGTCAATAATCAAAATGTCTTCTATGGTCTATTTTTTTTATTGCATTTAGGGTGCTAACTGTAAAAATATTATACAAAAAAGCCTCAAGAACGCATATTTTGAACGTAATTGAGGCTTATTTTTATCGTGCGGAGAGTCAGGGATTCGAACCCCGGAAGGACTTGCATCCTTAACGGTTTTCAAGACCGCCGCATTCAACCGCTCTCCAACTCCTCCGTAATTTCAAATTTTAGAACAAATTTGAGTGAAAATATAATCATACTTGCTGTTTCTACAAACTGATTTTGGCTATCTTAGAATTAAATTCATAAGATTTTAGTATGGAGGAAAAAAAGATAAACACCTTTTTCATCTCTTTCTAAGGAAAGCTCGTCAGTTATCAAAACTTTGCACTACTTTGTCTTAGAATGGGAAAAAAATGTGATTTTCTCCAGTAACAATTGCAGATAAACTTGCAGAAGAAAAAAATGAGAGAGTTGATAAAAAGAATTTCCGGATCACGGAATAATTGCGAAAGAGTTTGGGAAAGAAAATTCTGATGCTAAATATGTTTGGGTTCTCGATCCTATTGATGGAACTAAAAGTTTTATTTCCGGAGCGTTGAGTTTTGGAACCTTAATTTCTCTACTCAAAAATGGCACACCAATCATTGGTATCATTAATCATCCCATTCTTGATGAGTTTTTGATAGGTGATAATATTTCAGCGTTTCTTAATGGAAACAAAGTTCAAGTTAGAGAATGTAGTTCAATCTCAGAGGCAACACTACTTACCACCGATCATCTCAATATTCAGAAATTTCAAAGTAAAAATGGTTTTGAAAATCTTGTACAAAAAGCAAAGCTTTATAGAAATTGGGGTGATTGTTACGGCTACTATCTTTTAGCAACAGGATTTGCAGATATAATGATCGATCCAATTATAAGTGTATGGGATTCAATGGCTTTGATTCCAATAATAAATGGGGCGAGGGCAAGATAACTGATTATCAAGGTAATGATCCGGTAACTGGCAACAGTATTGTCACATCAAACAAGGTTATTCATAAGAAAAGTAATAAGAATACTGAATGAATAATAAATCTACCCCTAAAAGTATAACTATCGTCATAGTTAAAATTGTAGATAGTGGGGGGGTAAAAATTTAAATTTTTCAGATCTGAATATTAAAACCAGTGTTACAATCCATAAAAGAAAATAGAAAAATCGCTAAATAAAAGAGTCTGTTTATTGGTGGTATTGAACTATTCATAAATCCATATTTATAAGTAAGAAACAATGGATTTATTAGAGCAATCAGTGTTAAAAAAACAATGGCTGCAAGTATCCCAAATTTTTTTAGAATTTTTTCCATCATTAAAAAATTCAAGCCAGTTCTTACAATTAAAATCAGTCCTAGATAAAAAAGCAAGTGTTCTAAAATATTGACTACAAACGGGATCTTACCAAAAAAGTTAGTTCTACTTTTTGATTATCAGGTATAATGTACTTTTTTATCTTTGTAATAAAAGTTCAGCAAAGTAAATCAGCTTATTTTCTGGTTTAAGTGAAGGAATGCTCGCTGATAAAAGTAAATCTGATTTTTCCATTTGAACCGATTGCCAAAATGTATCTTCATCACTTTCCAAAATATTTGTCCGGTTAATTCATTTACATCGGTTCATATAAAAGTATTAAAATCATCATTACCATAATGACTCTTTTCAAATCGGTATGAAATTTTCTTACCATCAATTCCAAAAGTTCCTGAAAGAGGATAGTCATTATCCAAAAGATTTGACAAATAAATAGTTAAGAATGTTATTACAAAAGCCGCAATCCAAAGAACAATATTTTTTTTTTCATTTATTAAATTTTGATTTTGTAAAACAAATCTATACAGAAAAATTAGATGAGGAAAGCAATAAAAAAAAAGCCCCGAATAAATCGGGGCCAAATTAAAAATATTGCGATTATAATGAAGTACCCATTTTAAAACCTCTATGTTTACAAATATTTTTGAAAAACCAATACTACCATCATCTAATCTGGAAATGCTTGCTGAGGGTCCTATTGCAAAGGCACTGAAACCCCATCCTTCCATAATCTTTTGAACTAAAAGATTTATATTGTATTGAGGCTCGCGATATTTACTTCCTGGCATTCCATCAAAACTAATATCAAAAGTACTACCGGCAAGAGATGCTTCGCGAAGAGCGAATCCAAAATGCCATTCATCCAGATACTGAGAAACATAAACTCTGCCTCTTGTTGAACCAAGGATAGATAAAGGATATCTAAATTCCCAGTTTAGAAAGGATTGCTCATTATCAATAATCCTTGCCTGGTATTTAATAGTTGAATCAGAATTTAAAACCGTTGTGCCTTCAGATTCATGAAGATATCTTTCACGTCTATCATCACTTAGCTTTGAAGGTGCTGCAAAATATCCAAATTCAAAAAGTTACCAAAAGGCAACACATAATTAAACTGGTAGCCTTCACTGAAAATTGTATTATTATGATTTTGAGTTTTAACCGCTTCAATCATTGCATCAATGTGACTAAAAATACCAGCTCTGACTCCAAGTATATGAAAATTAACTTCCATCATATTTGTTTCAAGTGCACCAGAATATGGAGTACCAACACCTAAAGATAATCCAACATCTTGTTTTAATGATAAGCCAAGTCTTTCACCACCTTGAAGTTGAAAGAAAGGATTTATGTAACCAAGAGTAGGCGATATCTGCATCTTAGTGGGAGGCTGCGCTACCTTACTTATTCTGATTTTTTGAAATACTCTGGTGAATACACTTCCATAATTAATATCTTCTTCAAGATTTAATTTAAATGGATAAGTAATAATTCTTGCTCTTAGTTCTGGTGGGACAGCAAGAAATGGATACAAAACACTTTTTATTGAAATAGTTTGATTGTTAGCATCTCTCAAATCGACTACTATCTCAGCTTTAGGATCAGGTGGATCTATAAAGAGCGCAGACTGAATATTGATGAACAAACTATCATCAAGCGGTTCCATTTGATAATATCTGATTTGTTCTTCTTCTTCCTGAGCAAAGATAGAATTAAATCCGAGAAGGAATACAAGAGTTAAGAATACAACAATTAATTTGGATGCTTTCATTTTGTTTTTATACCTGAATGATTAATTAGAAAACTCTGTAAAGAAGAACGAGTCGCCAACCTGAACCCTGTCTTTTGATTTTTCATCAACAGCTGTGAAGAAGAAATTAACTTTATATCTTCCATCAGATTCGCGCAGATTGCCGTTCTTATCCAGCCAGCTATCAAAAGCACTTTCTGTTGATGCAATTTTTAGCGATACATTATAAATTAAATTTCCGTTACTGTCCTTAGTTGGTCCGGATACTGAAATTGGTCCTGCATATGTTACTTTAAGCTGATCCGGTCGTTGATCAATAATGGTAACTTTAAAAGCTGTTATACGCTGCAAATCTTTTACATAAATATCTGCGGAATTCATTTTAGTTGTAACACGTTCGATTTTGATTTCAGGTGCTTTATTAGGTAGAACTTTTATTCTTTCTTCCTGAGATCCGAACTTATTATCACTTCGGTTTGATCTGTAAGATCGAATTTCTTTTCCTGCCCGGCTGGTACAACAGCTATTGGATTATTCATATTTCTGGGGTCATAAATGTTTGCAGGAACGGTTCCAGTGTTTCTTGCAATATTCCAGGTATGCTGTATATATGTTTGTTTTGCTGAAATAGGAGATTGAAGCAGTGTCTGCTCTTCAACAATTTCTTCTTTCTTTATCTCATCCTCCTTAGAAGGCGGAACAAAATCTTTTAGTGTTTCTAATTTTTTGTTAAGAGCAGCTAATTGCTCTCTCATTTGTTCGTTTTCAACTACTACGTTTGGATCTATCTTGATGGAGAAGTCTATACCAAGAGCATAAAGAGAATCTAATACTGCCATCAGAGAATCTCTTACCTCTTTTTGAACAGTATCCTCTTCCAATGCAACCCTTCGTAAATCAAGATCAGCTCCTTTAAGCGCAAGTACTGTAATTACAAAAATGTACAATACCTGGTAGATAACGAATTTACTGTCTCTGTTTTTATTTATCATTTTTTAAAATCTTTTTATTTCTTAACAACAATTGCTTCTAAATGTTTTAATCCAGCTAATGTCTTTTCATCACCGAGTGAATGAGATGCCTGGTTTATAGAATTTGCTAAAGTGCTAAGCTCAGATATTTTTTGTGAGCTTACTCCTTCAATCTGATTAATCTTTTCGGCCAATGTACTGATTGACATAAAATTCTTGTTCATTATTTCACTAAGCTTTGCTGATTGTTCAACAAGTAGTTTTAAACTTCTCTACATCTGCAAGTGATAATTCAGTACTGCCAGCTCCGGTATTTCCTTGATTAAGCTGTCTTAAAATATTCTTTGAATTTTCTACTTGAATTCTTGAAAATGTTTATCTCTTATATCAGAAACGTGATTAACCACTGATTGAAATTCAACACCAAGCTGATCCATAACAGGTTCAAACAATTTTCCAAGCGCAAGCACAATCAAAGCCTTTACTTCAAACGGAACTGATAATCCCAAGAAAATCTCTTCACCAAGTTTTATACTTATTAAAAGTATAGCCGCACCTATAAGTGGTAGTGCAGTTGCCAAACTATCTATTACGCTTGTATAAGAATTAATAATTCTATCAATGGTGCCGCTTGCTGGTGTTCTAATAATCTCCAATTTAAGTTTATTGAATGCAAGAAATGCAAGTAAAATAAAAATCGAATAGACAGCGATGGGTAGCCACCAAAATCTAAATGGTTCAATATCTCCCGTTGCCGGCTGCCAGGATGGGAATAAAGATCTTGCTAGGTCTATTGTGATATTACCTAAAATTGGAACTTCGGATAAATCTAAATAGAAAGAAATGAAAAGAGCAATTAATGAAATTAATGCCGGTTTTAATATTACTGTAAATTTAATATTTCTTACTGCCGAGCGGGTATACTCTTCGAGTTCAAGTTCAAGTTCATTATTTGCTACATCAGGATTCAAAAGATTTTTTGTTGTGCTATCTTTTGGTTTTATTGTTGTATTTGACATCAGTCTCCTCGATATTTCTTTGTAAAACTTTGTTATAGAAAATGCTTAAAATTAATTTAGCTAACCAAAGTGGTTCTTGTTATTGACAATTATCATACCAATGCTCCTTTTAATGTTTTAAATGTGGTTAATTTTATTATTTAATTGCTATTTTTTTCATTTTCAAAAACTTGTTTTAATACAAGATATTTAACTATTTACTCTCTAAGTTTAATTCTAAAACTAAAAATATTGAATTACCAGACAATTATTCATTCATCTCAAATAAAAAGTTTAATAAAGATGAGCAACATTCTTCAATAGGTTAAAAATTCTTTACAATTCCGTAATTATTACCTAATGAATTTTGTTAATATTATCAGTTTTTAATTATCAATTAACAAAAATATTCATTTATCTTTGATGTAAGAATATTATTTGTTTTATAACTTTACCGATTTATTGAATAATGAAAATATGCAGTAACCCAAGATTGCTTGAATTAAATGCACGCATTTGGATTAGACGCTTTGGTCAAGATTTTACTCTCGCATCAGTACCTGATGATCAAATAACCAGGTGGAAAGAACTTGGTTTTGATATGATATGGCTGATGGGTGTTTGGGATAATAATAAAGACGTGATAAATGAATATTGCTTTGAACCTGAATTAATTTCATCATATAACAGCGCATTAAAAGATTGGCATAAAGATGATGTAATCGGTTCACCATATTCAATTGATCGATATGAAATAAACCCTTTGCTGGGTACAAGAGAAGATCTTTTATCTTTTAAGAAAAGATTAAACAATGCTGGAATAAGTCTTATACTTGATTTTGTTTGTAACCACTTTAGTGCAAAATCATCGTTAATCTGGTCTAACAAAGAAATATTTTTAACTGCTGATGAATTCATTTTTAAAAATGATCCATACACATTTTATCCTTCACCTGCCAATAGCAAAGAATATCTTGCTCACGGACGCGATCCTCTTTTTCCGCCGTGGAAGGATACTGCTCAAATAAATTTTTATAGCAGAGAAGCACGCAATTATCTTACTTCTGTATTAATTGATTTGACAGATTTATGCGATGGTGTTAGATGCGATATGGCAATGCTGCCGTTAAATAATATTTTTATAATACGTGGATTGGCGTTCTAAAAAATATGGTTTTGAAAAACCTGAAAAGAATTTTGGGAAGAAGCTATTTCCCAGGTAAAAATTAAACGGGATGATTTTATTTTTATTGCAGAAACATATTGGGATCTTGAATGGCAGTTACAAAATCTTGGTTTTGATTTTACTTATGATAAGCGTTTAACAGACCGACTTGCTGCAGGTGCTATTCATAGTATTAAAGAACATCTTCAAGCAGAAAAAGTTTATCAGGAAAAATCAGTTAGATTTTTAGAAAATCATGATGAAGAACGAGCAATTGTTAAACTTGGCAGGGAAAGATCTATTGCAGCCGCTGTTGTTATAAGTACCATCCCAGGAATTACATTTTATTTTGATGGTCAGTGCGAAGGCAAAAAAATAAAATTGCCTGTGCAGCTTGGCAGAGAACCTGAAGAAAAACAAGACGAGAAGATAAAAGAGTTTTATCGTAATTTATTTAGAATAACTAAAGCTGATATTTTTAGAAACGGCACATGGAAATTGCTCGAAACCAGTCCGGTAGCTGACTCCGATTTGAGTTATGAAAATTTACTTGCTTGGGAGTGGCGATTAGGAAATGAACTGCGTATTGTTGTTGTAAACTACTACCATTCTACCTCGCGATGCAGATTAAAGTTTAATATCCAGTCAAAATCTGATGATATTGTTTTAACAGATCTTTTAAACAATGTAACATATAAACGCTCTGTAAAGGAAATTTCTGAAAAGGGTTGTTTGTTGAACTTAAAACCTTTAACAGCCACATATTTTCATTTAGCGAAACAGGTTCCGACCAAACATTACTATAGAAAACGAGTTTTAGGAATAATTTCTACCCCAAGTTTTCTTTTAATTTTAAGCATTCATTTTTAAGTTAACGAAACCAAAAAATAATTAAGGCATCATACAGGTTAAATTATGGCAAAAAAAAATAACAATATAAATCGTGAAAGAAAGATTGGGAAACAGGTTATAGAAAAAAAACCTGGTATGGACCCGAAATTAAAAAGCACAATATGGACTGTAATTACGATTATTGTTCTGGTTGTGTTTTTTATAGTTAATAACACTAGAACCGAACCAGAAGAAGGTCCTTATCCACCCAATTACATACCTGCACAAAGTAACTCAACAAAATAAATCCTAAACAGAAAGGTAAATGATAATCATGACAAAAATGTTTTTAGTATTACTAATAGCTTTTAGTGTAAACTCATTTTGTGTTGATAAAAATACAAGTAATACAAAACCTGGTGATGCTGAAACTGCAGTTGTAAAACTTGATGAAAATAAAGCTCCTGATTTTGCTCTAAAATCCTTTGATGGAAAAATTGTTAAACTTTCAGATTATAAAGGCAAAGTTGTTATAATTGATTTTTGGGCAACCTGGTGTCCTCCTTGCAGAAAAGGGATTCCTGATCTTATTTCTATCCAGAATGATTATAAAAATGATGTTGTAATAATTGGAATTTCACTTGATGGAGAAAAAACTTTAAAAGATGTTCCTGGTTTTGTTAAAAGCTATGGAATTAATTATCCAATAGTTTATGGTGATGACAAAGTTGTAGCTGCGTATGGTGGAATTGAAGGAATACCAACAGCTTTTGTAGTTGATAAAAAAGGAAATGTTGTTGATAAGCATCTTAGGACTTGTTCCCAAAGACACTTACGTAAACAAAATCAAAGAGTTATTGAAGTAGTGTATTTATAAGTCATTGCGAGGAGTGCTCGAGGAAGCAATCTATTGTTTACAATTGAAAATGAGATCACTTCACTTCGCTTTGCTCGTGATGACAGAGCATTTAAAATAAAAAATCCTTATTCAGAAAATGAATAAGGATTTTTTTATCCATTCGCTCTACTAAAATCTTAAATACCGCTTCTTAAGAATCTTGGTTCTTCTAATGTTAACATAATAGAAATTCTGTGTGAGTCATCCAATCGCTCGGTAGCAGATTCATTAAATCTTGCAAATGAATAATCTATATTAAGCTTAGGTAATTTAACACCGGCGCCAATTGTAAATTGCTTTACATCGTTGTAGCCGCCTCTAACATAAATCAAATTCTTAAATGTGTATTCTAAACCGGCATCATATCAAAACTAACAGGGCCTAAATTAAAGTTTGATGCAAATTGTCTGTTCTCAAATCTAATATCAAAATCTAAAGCAGGCATAATGTATCCGCCAAGAAATTCAACAACTTTATATGCTGCACCGACTTTTAGAGTGGGGAAACAAGTTCATTCCTTCCGGTACTCCAGGCAACCAAAGTGGTTGTTGCATCCTGCAGGTTGGCACCAAGAAATAAATTTTCCATAGGAGTGTAATAAGCACCAACATCAAAACCAATTCCTGTTGCGCCAAACTCAGCTAAATCTCTTCTTATAATTTTGGCATTAATTCCCCAGTAAAAATCTTCGGTTTGTCTTTTTGCAAAAGTTAAATAAAATGCCCAATCCTGATTACTGAATTCTGTAATCCTGCTGTAATCAAGTCTGTCATCGCCAATATCAATTATTCCATCGCCGTTAGCATCGTAAAGAGCATTACGTGTATCAGGAATTCCATCCACACCCAACCTCATTACACTTAAGCCAAAACTCATATCATCTTGAAAAGGAATTGCAACTGCACCGTAATCATAATTAACAAGGTTGCCAAATTGCTCCGAGTGCATTAAAGCAAGCTGTGGATAGTTAATATTAGCAAGTCCGGCAGGATTGTAATAACCCGATGTAACATCATTAGCAACAGCAACAAAAGCGCCGCCCATACCAAGAGCACGGCCGCCAACGCCAAGTGCCATAAACTCACCGGCGTATTTTGCAATTACCGTTTGAGCCTGTAATGATGAACTAAGAACTATTAGAGTTGTGAGAAGAAAAGCCGATTTTTTTGAACATAAATTGTAACTCCTGTTAGCAAAGGATATAAACTTGATGGAGAAAATTGAGAATTTGAGATATAAAGTCAAGGCTAAATTAATTAGAAAGAATTTATTATTTCAATAATCCCAGCAAAACTTAATAATTATTCAATTATAAATGAATTACTGACTATTTCACCAGGCCAGAATTGCAGAAAACTTCAAACTAAATATTAATTGCAGAATTATTTATCTCTTTACAATGAATTGAGATACTTACTATACAATAAGATTAATTTATAGAGAACTTTTTAGAAAGAACTTTTGAATTATTATTTGCTAGAGAAACCTCAACGATATAATCACCTTTATCAAGGTTCTGATAGTTTGAATCAACAAGGGGCAATACAATATCATACTCTTTAGTATCATTTTCCTTCAATGTAATACTAAGCATAACGTGTGCGCAAATTTCTGGATAATTTCTTACGATAGTGTTTCCACGTTTGATATATAAAATGTACTCACAGCTTGAGCTAAATTGATAAGTAATATCGTCAGAAGTGAAATTTGATACAGTGAAAGTACCTTTGAGTGTGTCAGCAATACCATAATTGGTTTTCTGTAATTCGAAGTTTAGTTCAGCATCTCCATCAAACAAATCACAACTATTAACAATAAATGAAAGTAATAATAATTGAAATAAAATTATTATGTATTTCATACTCATATTCCTTTATAGCTTAGATTAAAATTAGAACTAATTTCTGGAAAGATCAAAGAACTTATTTAGAACCTGTAATAAAGGATTGAATATTATTTTTATCTTGACCAACCAAATGATAAACCTAATCCAACAGCAGACATTCCAAAATCTGTAGAATCAAAACACCACTATACTTTACGTATAACTTTACTGATTTGTTAAAATTTAATATAATGCTAATTCCGGCTTTTAATCCTCCAACTGGATATTCTTCTGCAGATGAATTGCTACTCATTCTGTATGTATATCCAAGAATAACTTGTGAAGTAATAAGTTTATCATAACCAATTGATGTATATGCTAATAAGTTTAAATCATTAAATGGTGAGCCATATTCTGAGCCACCAACACCACCGGCTAATAGATAGCTATATCCAGCTTGGATGCCAAAGCTCTGTAAGTTTGTTTTATAAATTTCAAAATCAGAAGAAATGGACAAATCAAGGATGAATATTAATGAAGTTGCATCAAAGTGTATACTTTGTAATTGAAAATATGGTTTGTTGGAAGACTCATCTTTATTTTCTTGAAATCCATAAGAATCAAAAATTAAGACAACAGCGATTAATATCACGCTAAATGTTTTCATATTCGTTTAACAATTAATTTAAAGTAACAAAATTTACTGTTTTTTACGTAGCAACATAACGACGTTCCGTCTAATCCGTCAGTCCGCCGTGGCGGATTAAAGAGTTTAGGTGTTAATTGTTTTTATATTTATTAGAAAACTCTTCTATATAATTTGAAACATCTTTTTAAATGAATCACAATCAAAATCTTTTGGTTTTCTTTTCATAGTATAAAACCGATCAATAGATTGTAAGAATACTTCAGTAATGTTTTTAAATACCTTTTCTTCATTTTGATAAGCTAATTTATTCCAATCATTGTGTGTGTTTATCACAAGAAATTTATCTTTAGTTTTCCAACTTTGAATATCGCCAGAAAAGAATTTTGCAAATTGTCCATCAGACTTTGTTAGTTCAAACCCCCAAAAATATTTTATAACTAAGAACCATAATTCTTGTATAATAACCTTTTTAAGAAACGTTTCTAATTCAATTAAATCAAAATTGAATGCAGAATCTTCATATTCTTCAGTAATAATTGTTTTAATCTCGAAATCCATAATATATATTTAATTTAACTAACTATTAGAAAACACTTAATACCATTAACCTGTTTAGCAATACATATGATGGATTAAACATTATTTTTATATCCTCTTGCCTTTATACTTACCTGCCCGCCCGTGGCGGATTAAAGAGGTTATACCGTTTTTACTATACACTGCTACTATTGCAAAATTACTGATGAATAATTTTATTTATAATATCCAATTGCAATACCTAATCCAACATAAGTTGTTTTTTCATCAAATGAAGTTGAACCTTTTAAAATTATTCCAATCATCTTCTCAAGTAAATTGTACCTCAATTCAATACCGGTACGAAAAAGAATACCATCCTGTTCGTAAAAATCCGATGCTCTTGTATGATATGCCAAACCACCCAATAAGTTAAAGTGAAAATATCTACTTCTGCCAGAATAAATAACATAAAAGCAGTAATCCTTAAATGGACCTCCACCAGTCGGGCCACCTGGTTCTAAATACCCATAAGATTCAAAACTAAATCTTGTGCCGAATGAATAATCTATTTTTGATTTCTTTGTAAATAAATCCACATCTACTAGAGCACCCAATTCCCTACATACAAGAGGGTAGTTAATTCAAATTGACCACCAGCAATAGATGGGGCAAAGGTATAATTCCCAATATAAGAGGAGTCTTTATCTTGTGCGTTAACATAATAATGCGGGAAACAAAATATTAAACAAGTTAAAAGTAGATATTTTGATTTCATTTAAAATCTAACCATATAACGACGTTGCGCCTAACTTTCTAATCCCGATTTGTCGGGGCCGCCGCCCATTCCGCCGCGGCGGAAAGGAAGCCAAGTAAAACACAACAATTAATAAATATTTAATTAAACAATACTAAGAACAAACTTAAAACCATTAACCTGTTTAGCAATACATATAATGGATTGAACAATATTTTTATATCCTCTTGACTTTGTACTTACCTGTCCGCCTGTGGCGGATTAAAGAGGTTATAAAGCTTTTTATTTTACTTAAATACTAAATTGAAATAAGGTACATTTTTATAATTAGATGGTATTCCTTAGTTGCACTGAAAATAAGAACACTAAATTGGTTTTCTATTCCTGGGAAAATAGTCTTTATTTCCACCATAAAATTAACTTAATTTTGCATAGATGATTCGTTTTCCAAAAAAAAATTCGTTTTTAGTTGAAAATTGTAAAATTTCTTCTGTATTAAAAATGGGTCGATATTGAATCGAATAAATTTCGGCTTTGACTTAATATTTGGAAATTTTATCGGAAAGAACCACTTGAAAAGGATCCATTTGTTGTTCCTTCAATAAATTCTTTTGTGGAATCATCCAATACGTATTCAATAAATGGTGCTGGTTTTAAGTGTTTGAACTGCAAGAACTTTGAGTAAAGCAGGCAATTCTTTTTATTGCGTTTGTTTTTTAGCTTCTTGTAACCATTGAGAATAAGATTTCCAAATATTCTCCTATCGCCAATGTGAAAGTTTCTAATTTTCCACCTGTCTGTTTCTTTTTCATATACTAATGAAACTAAAATATCTCGAGGAAAATTTTTAGTTTCATAAAGAGAAACATAAACTTCAGATGACCATGCCTTTAGTGAAATGAAAAAATTATCCTTTGTAAATGAAAAGAAACTAACATTCCTTTCACCCTCACCAGAAGAAATAGTATAAAACTCATTATATTTTTTAAGTTGCGGATCAGTATAGTTAGAATTTAAATAATTGAAGATAGAACTTAATCTGCTTTTATAGTTGTCAATATTTCTAAATTCACTATGCAGCATATTGAACAGACCATCAATTGAATTCTGACTTATACATTCAAATACTTTTTTGTTAAGCAACTCTATTTCATTTCTTATTTTTGAATCAATATCATCATTCTTGTAAGTCATATTCTGATTTAACTGACAAGAAATAATTGAATGAAATAAGAAAAACAGTATTATAAAACGATATTTTTCATTAGAATAATGATTTTTGCTACCTAACTCCGTTGCGCTTAACTTTCTAATACCGACTTGTCGGGAGCGGTCGATGTTGAGCTTGCCAGCCTGTGGCTGGGCGCTGGTTATGTGGTTAATTAAATAATTGTTTAGTTTCTTTTTTATTTAAGTATTTGATTATAAAATAAATACCAACTGATATTGCGATATAGAAAACATATGAATACAAAAAAGACATTTTCTCAAATGAATTATCATATATGAGGCTAAATTTTATATGCAGAAAGGGAGAAAATAAAATATAAATTCTTGTGGATATATTAAATTTGTATTGCCTTTTGTATTTGTATTGAATAAAACGAAAATTTTAAATTGATATAGCAAAAACTTTACAAATAATACTGGTTGTCTGAATCATCAAGAACTTGTCCACAAAGTTAAACAATCGCATTTTATAAAAATGCTATTTCGAAAAGCGACACATGTAATACAGAGCCTAGTATTGTACTTGTTATTGAATAAACATCTGACATAAACAAACTATAATTAAGATTACTAGCAGATAATATTTACTTATAAGGAATGCCAATCAATCAACTATTAGGCAAATCCGGATTTCTATTATCCTAATATTATCTTAAGCATAAATTCAAACCAAGAATCTTGTCTTAAAAAGTAACCATAGTAGCAGTCCCCACCGGTAAAAGAAGTAAAGGGGTAAGTAAAAGTAGAACAGCAAAGTTTAATCATTATTGCATCTGCAACTTAGGTTTAAGAAAAATTAAGTTCAATTGTTATTTTGCATTTGCTTTCCAATTCTGCAAAAATTAAATCCACCAGGTAAGAAAAAATACTTAACAATCATCAACAATAAACCATCCTTAAATATTCCGGAGTTCACTAACCATATTATTTAACAAGTTATCCATTTGATTTAGCTTAATTTCTTTTTGCCTTTGCAAAGTATCTAGTTGACGGAGCTAAGTATCCGTTTACTTTTGCTCAGTATCCAATTGACGGAGCTAAGTATCCATTTACTTTTGCTCAGTATCCAATTGACGGAGCTAAGTATCCGTTTACTCTTGCTCAGTATCTAGTTGACGGAGCTAAGTATCCGTTTACTTTTGCTCAGTATCCAATTGATCAGCATTTTGATAATTTATACTTATCATTTTAATAAGTAAAACTTCATCAGAACTAAATCTAATCTCATAAATACTGATATTATTTCATTTATTCGTACATTTACAAAGAGTTACAAACGCTTATTAACTCGGTGCGATTTGTGCAATGTTAATTAAAATGAAATCAACTATACACTGTCATCATTAAGTTGTGTAGGGGGGTGTCAAAAAAAGTTATTTGCGGGGGGGGGGGGGGGGGGAAATGGGGGGGGGGGGGAATTTAGTTGGATATCTCCATTAAAAACAAAAAGAGATTAACTTAAAACAAGAAAAAATATGAAACTATTTATAACAGGCTCTTACTTTTTATTACTGCTGAACATTAATGTTTTTACACAAACTGTACCTGTCGGCGCAGGTAGTTATAGTACAGTTCTTCCATCCGGCGCAGTTGGTCCGCAATATTCTAACGGCAACACAGCAGTTCCAAAAGTATCATCAACATTTACAAAACCTCCGCAAACTTGTGATTACTGGAGCAGTTTAATTTATCCGTTTTATGGTGATCAATTTTCTAACGTTATGTATGCTCATCCGCTAAACTACAAAGCAAAAAATAACGGATTGCAATTAGGTTATACCACAACTCCCGTTTATGCTGCGCAGGATTATTTATTTCCATTCCAAAAACAATTAACTGTTGGCGTTGCTGGATTGAACGCAGTAAAAACTGTTACAGATGATTACGGTGATTGGACAGTTACAGCACTTTGGGATGACGGCACTCGTAGTATGAAAGCAACTTTGGGTCACGGACTTCCTTATGCTTTCTTCACCATCTCCGGAGGAAATGCAATTATCACTTGCAACGTTGCACCAACAATCTGGTTTAATCAAAGCGGAGTTCTTGGTATTACTGTAGAAGGCAGGCATTACGGAATCTTTGCTCCTGATAGTTCAACGTGGTCCGGTACAACTACACTTCAATCATCTTTAAATAACAAAAATTATTTTTCTGTTGCACTGCTTCCGGATAACAATTTAGCAACGTTAGAAACATATCGTAAACACGCTTATGCATTTGTAACCGGCAGTACTGTTGAGTGGAATTACGATGAGGCAACTGCAAAACTAACTTCCACATTTTCTTATACAACAGAATTAAAAGAATCCGGTAATGGAAATCTTAACGAAACACTAACAGCATTGTATCGTCATCAATGGTTAAACACTTCTGCACCCTTAACAAGTTATGAATACATCTCAGTTGCGGGAAAAATGAAAGTGTTCGAAGGGAATCAATTCACAACAGAATTAACTTTTGAAGGAGTACTCCCAGCCTTACCTGATGAAGGAGTTTATAATCCGGCAGATTTACTTGCAATGGTAAATGATATTGCAACAGAAACACTTCCATCAAGCGGTAATCTTGCAGGTACTTACTGGAATGGAAAACTAATTGCACGCTTTGCTCATCTCGTAAACATTGCAGATCAGCTTGGTGCAATTACTGCGCGCGATCATTTTCTAACTCAGATTAAAAATAGATTGCAGGATTGGTTTACTGCCGGCGGTTCGCAAAGTTATGTTTACAATTCTACATGGAAAACTTTAACTGGTTATCCATCAGAGTTTGGTGCAGATAATCAAATCAACGATCACAATTTTCATGCAGGTTATGCAATTATGGGTGCGGCAATAGTTGCGCAATATGATTCCGTTTGGGCTGCAAATGAAAACTGGGGCGGAATGGTTGAGCTGCTGATAAAAGATGGAAACAATTATGATCGTAACGATACAAGATTTCCATTCCTTCGTGCGCTTGATCCGTATGCCGGGCATTCGTGGGAATCTGGTCACGGAGATTTTGGTGATGGAAATAATGAGGAGTCCAGTTCTGAATCTATGAACTTTGCAACTGCTGTAATTTTGTGGGGATCAATAACTAAGCAAAATGATATTCGTGATTTGGGAATTTATCTTTACGCAACAGAACGAAGTGCCATTGAACAATATTGGTTTGATATTGATGATGCAGTATTTCCTGCTCCATATCCTTACAAAGCATTAGGAATGGTTTGGGGAGCGAAAGGTGTGCACTCAACATGGTTTGGTGCTGATCCCGATTTTATTCACGGCATCAACATGCTTCCATTCAATGGCGGATCGCTTTATCTTGGCCGTCATCCGGAATATGTTCAGGCAAATTATGATGAAGTAATTGAAGAGTTGAATGGTACTCAAGCAACATGGAAAGATATTCTCTGGCAGTATTTAGCTTTGTCCGATCCGGCATCTGCAATGTCTTTATTCTTTGCTGATCCTAATTACATTCCTGAAGATGGAGAAACAAAAGCACACACATATCATTGGCTCGGCAATTTGAAAAAGATGGGGCAGTTTGATATTTCAGTTACTGCAGATATTCCAACGTACTCAGTTTTAAAGAATAGTGCTGGAGAAAAAACATACATAGCCTATAATCCTTTTTCTGATTCTATCACAGTTCATTTTTCAGATGGATATTCAATGAATGTTCCTGCAAGAGAACTGAAATCGGTTAACACTTCATCTGCAAACAGCAATGCACCGGTTGTAATTTTAGTTGCGGATAAAACATCAGGAAAAATTCCGCTTACAATTAATTTTACAGGCAGCAGAAGTTTTGATAGAAATGGTTCACCTCTTTCATTCGAGTGGAATTTTGGTGATGGAACAACTTCAACTGCAGTTGATACGAGTCATCTGTTTACAGTTCCGGGAACGTACAAAGTTATTCTCACCGTTACTAACCAGCAGCAGCTTTCATCAAAAGATAGTTTAACAATTACAGTAAATGGAAATGGAACTCCATATTCCGGAACGCCAGTTTTAGTTCCTGCAACTATTCAAGCAGAAAATTTTGATAACGGCGGTGAAGGAGTTGCTTATCATGATGTTGATGCAAATAATATCGGTCTTGCATATCGCCCGAATGAAGGCGTTGATATTGAACCATCAAATGATCAGGGGTTTGATGTATATTGGATGGTAGCAGGTGAATGGCTTGAATATACAATCAATGTTCCGGCAGATACTTTGTATGATATAATTCCATACGTTTCAACAGTTCCGGGTTTTGGAAATTTCCGCATCTTCATAAACAATGTTGATGTTAGCGGTAAAAGACAAGTTTTAAGTACAGGCGGATGGCAAAACTGGCAGCCTATTACAGTTTCTAATGTACCTCTGCAAGCTGGAGTTCAGATTTTAAGATTTGAGATTAATACAGACTATCCTTCAGAAATAGGCAATTGGTTATTCAGTTTAAATTATATCAAAGTAAATATCGCAGGCACTGTTGATGTTTCTGATAACGATTATATTCCAAGTACTTATTCGCTTTCACAGAATTATCCAAATCCATTTAATCCAACAACAACAATTAAATTCGATTTACCTGTAGATGGAATAATTACTTTAGAGATATATGATATACTTGGAAGAAAAATCTCAACACTTATAAATGAACATAGACAAGCAGGAAGTTATGAACAGGTTTTTGATGCTTCATCGCTATCAAGTGGAGTTTATGTTTATAAACTGCAGGTGATTGATCCTTCATCGAACTCAGGACGAAGTTTTGTACAATCTAAAAAGTTAATTCTATTGAAGTAGTTGTTTAGTAAAATTTAAGTTCCGTTATATATTTTTTACTGGTTTTGATTATTATAAATACAGTTAAATTATAAAAACATAATCTCTTTACAGTTGGCAAGAGTTGTTATTAGATAATTTAATAAATAAGATTTGGTTGAGAAACTTTTTACAACTTTACATAAGTTTGAAATACATATTCTCCCCGATATGTACAGAATAACTAAATTGTAAAAATATTTTTTAGGAGAATCTTATGAAGACTAAAGAATTCTTCGTTTTGTTTTTCTTTTTTATCGCTCTAATCTCTTCAAATCTATACCCGCAAAATTCCGGAGAAATAATTTTTTCAAACAAACTTATTGATCCGATCAAACCAGTAAATCTAGCTTCTAGTTTTAATGCTGGCGATAATATTTATTCAGTTGCATTTCTACCAAACACAATTGCTGCATTAAGTAAAAATCAAAATGCTAAATATGTGGATGTGGAAATATTTCTTTATGAACTTAAACCACCATTGTACGATTACCAGCAGCCTTTTGAGGAACAAATTGATTTTAGTAATCTTAAAGTTTCAGGTGATGCTTTATCAAATAAATTCTTAATGATTGATATTGTTCCAACTACAGAATCAATTACAGCTTATGGAGATAAAAATTTATCGTATGAAAAATTTGGTAAAGAATTTTACGGTCCTGTAAAATATGCTCAAGCTTTAGGTAAGCTTACACCTGGTGAACATACAATTATTGTAAGGATAAGCATCAATTATGAATATGTTGCTGAAGGAAGGTTTAAAGTTAAGGGTAATAATTTCCCTTTATATAACGATATGGCAGGTGTTCTAAATGAAGCAGCAGACAATTTTAAGTATAAAGATGCAGGTTTCCCAACAGCAGCTATGAACGATAATAAACTTGAAGCTGAAATGATTGCCGCTTTAAAAAACTCGCAAACGTATAAAGAACGAATAAATGGTCAAGTAATTAAACTTGTTATAATCGATCCGGATTGGATGATAAGAAGAAATGAAATTACTGGAATAATTCTTCATAGATATATAAGAGCAACTGCGGCAGTAAAAAACGATGATGGTACTTGTACGGTCTGGCAGCTAATAACATTTCAACAGGATTATGTTGGCAATAAATTTGGTAAAACTAAATTTGATGGTGTTGGAGATCCATACAAAATTCCTTGTGAAAATGTCGGGAAGTAAGAACACAAGTTCTGTTTGATTTGTGATGAGTTTAAAAATCTGGAGTAGTGATTTTACACTACTCCAGATTTTAATATTATTTTACTTTACCTTGATTTGCAACAGCGGCTGCAGCTTTTGCGATTTCCTCCTGATCACCAAGATAATAATGCTTAATTGGTTTTAAGTTTGCATCCAACTCATACACTAAAGGAATACCGGTTGGAATGTTCAATTCAACAATTTCATTATCCGGAATGTTATCAAGATATTTTACTAATGCGCGTAAGCTGTTTCCGTGTGCAGTAATTAAAACTTTTTTACCTGATTTTACCATTGGTGCAATTGTACCTAACCAGTAAGGCACAAAACGATCAACGGTATCTTTTAAACATTCTGTTAATGGTAGTTCATTTTCTGTAAGATCAGCATAACGCGGATCTTTACCGGGAAATCTGTCATCATTTTTTTCTAATGCCGGCGGGGGAGTATCATAACTTCTTCTCCAAACCTTTACCTGATCCTCACCAAACTTTTGAGCTGTTTCTGCTTTGTTTAATCCCTGCAATGCACCGTAATGTCTTTCGTTCAATCTCCAATGGCGGATAACAGGAATCCACATTAAATCTAATCCATCCAATGTAAACCATAAAGTTCTGATTGCTCTTTTTTTAGAACAGATGTATAAGCGATATCAAATTTGTATCCTTCTTTGTTTAAAACTTCTCCGGCTTTTTTTGCTTCTGCTAATCCTTTTTCAGAAAGATCAACATCAGTCCAGCCGGTAAAACGGTTTTCCTGATTCCAGGTGCTTTCTCCATGACGTAATAAAACTACTTTGTACATTTATTTCTCCGATACTTTATTAAGTGTTATTTCAAAATTGCTGTTCAAAAATAGGGAAGGATGCTTAATGGAGAAAGTCAAAAATCAAAAACTTGTCCTGAGCTGGACGAAGGATTAAAAATTCAAAACCAGAAATTGAGATTTATAAACATCAATAATTTTGTCACCCTGAGCGAAGTCGAAGGGTGACATTAACAATGTAACAATCAAACAATGAAGCGATTTTATTGCTTTTTACTCAATGCAGATTTAAGAATAATAAATCCAACTATTCCGGATAACAATGAACCAGCCAGAATTCCAACTTTAGAGATATTTAAAAGTTCCGGCGAATTAAATGCAAGATTCGCAATGAATAGCGACATCGTAAATCCAATTCCAGCAAGCACAGAAGCAGCATAAATCTTTTTCCAGCTAACTCCTTCAGGCTCTGATGCAAGTTTTAATTTTACTGCAAGATAAGAGAATGAAAAAATTCCGATTTGCTTGCCGAGAAATAATCCAAGTATTATTCCAATACTTACCGGATGAGTTAGCGCTGAAGATAATCCTGATCCAATCGTTACTCCGGCATTTGCAAGTGCAAAAACCGGCATAATAAAAAATGAAACCCACGGATGAAGTCCGTGTTCAAATCTTTGCAGCGGAGTTAAAATTTTCTCACAGTTATTCTCAATCTGATCAACAATTGATAATCTTTCAGAATTCGTTAAAACATCCTCTCCATGCTCACCGGCATTATCAAACTCCTTTATCAGACTTTCAGTTTCTTTTTTAAACTTCATCGTATTTATTCTTGAAGAAACCGGAATTGTAAATGCAAGCAAAACACCTGCAACAGTCGCATGAACGCCTGATTTCAGAAAGGCCAACCAAAGCGCAATACCAACGAATGTATAAACAAGTAAATTTCTCACACCCAATCTGTTCATAGCAATTAGCAGGACAATTAATCCTCCAGCAATCATCAGACTAGTTAAAGAAATATTTGAGGTGTAAAAAATTGCAATTACTAAAACAGCACCTAGATCATCTACAATGGCAAGTGCAAGAATAAAAATCTTTAATGCAAGCGGAACTCTGTTGCCAAGTAAAGCAAGTATCCCAACAACAAAAGCAATATCTGTTGCCATTGGTATTCCCCAGCCGGAAGCACTTTCGCTGCCAAGATTAAATACTGTGTAGATAAGTGCCGGAAAAATCATTCCACCTAAAGCGGCAGCAATTGGCAAAGCGGCTTTCTTTACACTAGATAACTCACCCACAAGAAGCTCACGTTTTATTTCCAATCCAACAACAAAGAAAAATATCACCATCAAACCATCATTAATCCAGTGATGCAAGGAGTAATTTAATCCTACACCACCCACATCTATCTTAACATATGTATGCCATAAGTGATGATAGGATTCTGAAAACGGAGAATTAGCCCAAACAAGAGCTATAACTGTAGCTATGATTAATAAAATTCCGCCTGATGCCTGCTGATGCAGGAATTCCTGAATCGGGTATGTTAGTATTTCAATGGGGGTTTTGTTTCGATCTTGTTTCATTTCTCCTCAATAAATATTTTCTTAATAGAATATAATATTTAATAAACGCAGTTTCTATAGAGAAAGTTTCAAACAATATTATCTTCAGAAATCTTTAATTGCACACTTTTAATTTTGTCGTCCATAGTTTGATCTCGATCCGTTCTTGTTCCAACTCTTAATGTTGAAGATATTCTGGGAGCGCCCATTTCATGCACTCGCTCGTGGCATTTTTTTACTGCAGCAAATACATCATCCCATTCACCTTCGATGTTTGTGCCGTAGGCGTGAAGCATTGATTTCAATCCAGCATTTTTAATAATCTTTTCACATTCTGCAATATATTTTGAAACAGATAATCCAACACCAATTGGTACGACGCAAAGATCTACGATTACTTTCATTTTAAATCCTTCCGTAATTATTGAATATTTTGTATAAACAATTTCATTGTGGTTTGAAAAGCGCATTCCGGATAAAGCAATCTAACTCTTGATAGATTGCTTCTACAACCAAAGTGGGACCAATAACTTCTTACGAATTTAAATCAATCCAAAACTTTTAAGTAACAATATTCCGATTGCAATTGTAAATACTGAGCCAAGAGTTGTAATCATAATTATATTACCCGCCAGTTTTGAATTTGCACCCATTACATCAGCCATTACAAAACTTGCAATTGCTGTTGGACATGCAAACACGATAAACATAATTCCCAGATCATCATTTCTATATCCTAAGAGTATTGCAATAAATGTTAGAATAAGCGGAAGCACTACAATTTTAATTATTGATGATGAGAACGCTAAAATTGAAGCTCTTTTAAGATTTTCGATATTTAATGAGCCGCCTATTCCAACGAGCGCTAATGGCAAAGCAAGATCTGCAAAATAATTTCCGGTTGAAATAAACATTTCAGGTAATCGTATTTTGAAGAAAGAAAATGGAAGTGCAAATACTACAGCAAGTATAAGCGGATTAAATAATATCTCCATCAACATTGTTTTGAAATTTATTTTTCCTTGATGCTTTGGAACCGTGAGTACAATTACTGCAAGTACATTATAAACCGGAAGTAGAAAAGCCAATATTAATGTTGCTTTCCCAAGCGCATCATCTCCAAATAGGTTTGATATTAGTGCAAGCCCAACAATTGCATAATTCCCTCTGAATGCGCCTTGTATAAAAGAGCTTTTGTCCTCAGCATTTTTAATATACGGAATTGTGCCAATCCAAATGAGCAGATAAGTGATGAATGTGGCAGAAGTAATAAATACAATTTGACCAACTTCAAACACTTGTGAAAGATCTAGGGCGGAAATTTCTAAAAATATAAAAACGGGAAGGGATATACGGAAAACGAACCTTGATGTTACATCAACAAAAACTTCGTTTATAATTTTTCTTTTTTTAGCAAAGTATCCAACAGCTATTATTAAAAACACCGGTGCAACAATGTTTGCTGTAAAAACTATATTATCAAACATCCTGCTTACCTTTTAGCAATTATACTTTTAGAGAATCTATGAGTGATTTAAACTTTTCAGGAACAGGGACTAATTTGTTGGATTGATAATCAAAAAAAGCTATTCCTGTTTTTGCACGAGCAATTTCTTTACCAGTTGCTTTGTTTGTTATCTTAAAAAAGAAATCGCATCCGTTCTTTATAAAATTATCAACTGTTACTTCAAATAATAAAATATCTCCGTGATACCCTTGAGATTTATATTGAAGTGCCGCATCAAACATAATTATTCCAGCTCCGCAAGTATCAACCTCTGAGTAACCCCAGTTTTTAAGAAATAGAATTCTTGCTTCGTGCACCATAGAAAGGATAGAATCATTACTTAAATGTCCTGCAAAGTTTACATCATAAACTCTAACAGAAATTTCGGATGTGTAAATAAATTTTTGGGGTAAATCTATTTTTATTCGCTGCATAATTTTCTTCATTTAAATTGTATACAGTAAAATAAAGAAAAGAAATAATATCTTTATTTAAAATGAGATTTTAGCTAAACGAGTTGATAAACTGTTATTGGATTTGGAATTCCTTTTATAACAACATCCTGATGATATTTTGGTTCTTCAGCTAAACTTATACGTTTGTACACACTATCTGAAATTAAAATAACTGAGTTCAGTTCTTTGTTTATTTGTTCAAGTCGTGCTGCAATAATTACTGGCTGGCCTGTAACTGAGTATTGCTTTCGTTCACTTGTTCCAACATTGCCTGTAACAACTTCACCGGCATTAATTCCGATTCGTATTATGGTCTCAGGAATCAAGCCTTCTTTATTTCTTCTACTAAGTTCTTTGTTAATCTCAAATGCGGAGTTTACTGCAAGCTGGCAATCATTTTCATGTTCAATTGGAGCTCCGAAAATTGCCATCAAACCATCACCCATAATTTGTGTTACAATTCCTTTATTCTCATTTATTATCTCAATTATAAATGAGAATACATTATTCTGATATGCGATAATTTCTTCAGGCGATTTATTCTGAGCAAAGATTGAAAAGTTTCTTATATCCAGAAACATTATAGCCGCAAATCTTACACGACTTTGAATTTCATATTTATTATCAACAAGTTCATCAACAATTTCTTTAGAGATTTGCTGACCAAATAGTTTTTGTATCTCATTTCTTTCAGATTGTGCTCTATAATGCTTTATCAAACCTTTTTTTATTTGATTGGTAATCAATCCGGCTGTATGTCCTGATATAAATAACAGTGCTGATGTTCCAAGGTACACCGGAAAAAATGAAAATGATTCAATAGCCTCGATAGGAGAAGGTTTATTACTTAAATACCAGGCAAGAATAGTAAACTGAATTGCTGCAATTGTTCCTGAAAACACACACAATTTAAAATCGAGTTCCAGTGCAGAAAGCATGATTATAAGAAAATAAAGCAGAGCAACCGGAGTAAATAGCGGAAACACAGATGGTAGATTAAAAGAATAAATAATCAAAGCAACAGTTGGAATACTTATTTCAATAAAAGCGTTTACATATCTGATTAAGATAAAAGCCTTTACTCCATATCTTGTCCATTGCTTAGCACCACGACTAACAAACAAAGATCTTACAAATATTACAGAGAGGATTATTATTGTTAACTGAAAAGCTATCGGGAATTGAGAAATTTCCCTGAACTGTTCTTTAAATGTTAATGATATTAACAGAACAACTACGATAAGAAAACCTACAATACCTGCAAGAACTTTTGAGCGGAAACTTTCATTTGAGATAATCTCCTCAGAAAATATTTCCTCAAAAAGTTTTGTGCTGTTATTAGCCATTGATTTTAAATCGTTTCTTATTAATTGTTTTTTTGTAATATCTTAAAATACTAAACAGTTTTTTTATACTTAAATATTGCTAATCCATTAAACACAATTGCAAACACTATTACGATTAGAAAGTGATAACGTAAATCCCAAAAACTGCTGCCTTTTAATACGAGCATTCTCATTGCTTCTATAAAATAACTAACAGGATTGATGTAAGTTAAATATTGGGCCCAGTCCGGCATGTTCTCAATAGGTGAAAATAATCCGCCCAGCAATATAAAGATCAACATAAAAAAGTATGATATAAACATCGCTTGTTGTTGTGTATCAGCATAGACAGAAGTAAGCAGACCAAAACCGAGGAGTGCGATCAGGTATATTCCCGCAAAAAGATATCCTACCCAGAAGCTTCCGGCAGGATAAATTCCATAAACAATAAAGCTGATAAAAAATCCAACTGTCATTACAAATAAACCAAGGACCCAGAAAGGAATCAACTTGCTTAATATAAATTCATATTTTTTAATTGGCGAAACATTAAGCTGCTCAATTGTTCCAATCTCTTTTTCCTTTACAATGTTCAATGAAGACATAAGGAATCCAACTAAAGTAACAAGTAGAGCCAAAACTCCTGGGACAATAAACATTTTATAATTCATTTGCGGATTAAACCAATTAGAGCTTGTAATATCTATAACAGGAATTGCATTCAGCCGTGGTTGTTGAATCCATTGGATGCGCAATTCAATATTATAATCTCGTATGATAGTATTAGCATACGCAACAGCTAGTCCGGCGGTTTGTCCGCTTATTGCGTTTGCAGCAATCAGAACTTTTGTCTCATCTTCTCTGATAAGATCACGCTCAAATCCTTCTGGAATTTCAACAATCAAATCCGCTTTATCCTTTTCAACTTGGTCTAATGCATCACTGTATGTTTTTGAATAATCGACAAGTTTAAAATATCCGGAAGAAGTAAAATTATTAATAAGTTTTCTTGAGTATTCTGAGTGATCATTATCAACAACACTAAGTGTAATATTTTTCATCTCATAAGTTGCTGCATATGGAAGAAGAATAAGTTGTACCACCGGCAAGGCAAAAATCATTCTTAGAATAAGTTTATCACGAAAGATTTGTAAAAATTCTTTTCGTAATAGAAATTTTAATGTTCTCATTATAACCTGATCTTAAATCTTTTTATACTGATAATTAAAAAAGTTCCTGTCATAGCTAAAAGAATTAATAATTCTTTCCAGATTTGCTCTATGCCTATTCCTTTTATCATTACATTTTTTATAATTATGATGTACCATTTTGCAGGAACTAAATTAGAAAGTATTTGCAGAATAGTAGGCATGTTTGCAATTGGAAATGCATAACCGCTTAACATTACAACAGGAAGCATTAAACCCAGCAGAGAAATAAGCATTGCTGCTTGCTGAGTTTCCGTTACAGTTGAAATTAGTATCCCAAGCGATAGCGCACAAAAAATATATATAACTGTAGAAGCAATTAATAAGAACAAACTTCCCTCGATAGGAAGTCCGAGTACAAAAACACTAAGTATTAAAATAGTTGCAACATTAATTAATGATATAATAAAGTATGGGATTACTTTACTTATAACTACAAGCCAGGGTTTCATCGGTGAAACAAGAAGTATTTCCATGGTGCCCAATTCTTTTTCTCTTACAATTGCTATCGAAGTCATCATTGCAGAAATAAGGAGAAGAATCATTCCCATTACACCAGGGACAGAAGTGTAGGCACCCTTTAGTTGGGGATTATACAGCATCCTGGTTTCTGTATTAATTGTATAAGGTAATTTATTTTGCCGATTCAACTCATTCTGATAATCTCTTACAATCGAACTTAAATAATTTGTAAGAGTAGTTGCCTGATTTGGATCAGTTGCATCTGCAATGATTTGAAGTTGTGCTTTGTTTGAATGTGATAATTCATTTTGAAAGTTTGGCTGAAAAATGACTGCAAGTTTTATTTTTCCTGATTTAAATGCTTTTTCAATTTGGTCATTTGAAGTAATCGATCTATCGATATCAAAATACTGAGAGCTTTCTATTTTGGTTATGATGCCTTGTGTGACTTCATCTTTTGAATTATCCAGTACGGCGATATTCGCATTGCGTACTTCGGTTGTAATAGCAAAACCAAAGATAAGCAGCTGAACAATCGGCAAACCAATCAATACAAGCATTGAACGTGTATCACGAAGTATATGGTGAAATTCTTTTTTTATGAATGTAATTAATTGTTTCATTAAATATTATTCTCCTCGCTTTGCATCACGTGCAAGCATCAGAAAAACTTCATCCATCGAGTTTGCTTTAAACTGTTTTTTTAATTCTGCCGGAGAATCCAGTGCTTTGATAACTCCATCTACCATAATAGAAACACGATCACAATACTCTGCTTCATCCATATAATGTGTAGTTACAAAAACTGTTATACCGTTATGTGAGGCTTCATAAATCATATCCCAGAATTGTCTTCTAGTAATCGGATCTACACCGCCAGTGGGTTCATCAAGAAACACAATTTTAGGTGTGTGAAAAATTGCAATGCTGAATGCAAGTTTCTGTTTCCATCCAAGCGGGAGAGAACCTACCAATTTATCAGCTTCATTTTGCAGATTTAGTTTATTGATAAGTTCACTGCGTCTTTTTTCAATTTCATCATCGGACAAGCCATATATCCCGCCAAACAATTGAATGTTTTCATTGATAGTTAAATCTTCATATAAAGAAAACTTTTGACTCATATAACCAATACTTTTTTTAATCTTCTCTGTTTCCTTGTAAACATCAAAACCCGCAATTGTTGCTTTACCGCTGCTTGGTTTTGAAATTCCGATTAACATTTTCATAGCTGTAGTTTTACCCGCACCATTAGCGCCAAGAAAACCAAATATCTCTCCTTTAAAAACTTCAAAAGTAATTTCATTGGCAGCAATAAAATCACCAAACTTTTTAGTGAGATTATCTGTTTTTATAACTATTTCTTTTTCTGATGTCATCTTTTTTGAATTTATTTTCTCATCAACTGCATAAAACGATCTTCAATGTTTGGTTTGATTTGAGTGATCTCAAGTTCAGTGTGATCTTTTAAATATGATTTCAATTCATTCATATCCGGATGCTCTTCATTTAAAACGAGATGATGATATTGCCCAAATGCAAAACAGGATTCAGTTTTGGAATAAGCTCTTAAATCGTTTAAAAGATTAAACATACTTTTTGATTTTACAGCATAAAGATTTTTATCAAACCTGTTAACAATATTTTGTGGAATATCAATTTCCAAAATTTTGCCTGTTTGAATAAGTGCAATTCTATCGCACAAATTAGCTTCATCCATATATGGAGTCGAAACAAGAATGCTTATACCTTGAGCTTTCAACCGCTTCAGCATTTCCCAGAATTCTTTTCGTGAGACAGGGTCTACTCCAGTTGTTGGCTCATCAAGAAATAAAATTTTTGGTTTATGAATTAATGCACAGCTCAGTGCAAGCTTTTGTTTCATTCCACCGCTAAGTTTGCCTGCACGTCTTGTTTTGAATGGTTCAAGTTGTTTGTAAATATCTGCAACTAAATCATAGTTCTCTTGAATCGTTGTGTTGAAAATCGTGGCAAAGAAATTAAGATTTTCCTCTACAGTTAAATCCTGGTAAAGTGAAAATCGTCCCGGCATATAACCAATAATATTTCGTATGGATGTATAATTTTTTACAACATCAAGGTTCATAACCTTAGCAGTACCCTTATCAGCAAGCAGAACAGTTGTAAGAATTCTAAAAATTGAAGTTTTTCCGGATCCATCTGGTCCTATCAATCCGAAAAGCTCTCCTTCACTCACAGAAAATGAAACATCATCAACGGCGGTGATAGTATTTTTTTTTGTTGAGTAGGTTTTAGTAATATTATTTACTTCAATTGCATTCATAAAATTTAGAATTTTACTTCTCCATACATGCCAATCTTTAGATAACCGTCGTTTATCACTTTTACTTTAATTGCATAAACAAGATTTGCACGTTCATCTTTTGTCTGAATTGTCTTTGGAGTGAACTCAGCTTTTGAAGAAACCCAATAAATTTCTCCGCTCATTTCTTTTTGCTTGCCATCGCCCTTATCTACAAATACGGTTACTTTTTGGCCAAGTTTTATCTGCCCCAACTGATCACCATCAACATAAGCACGTAAAGTCATATCGGAAAGATTTGCAATTTTATAAAGCGCCTTGCCATTTGAAGTAATTTCATCTTGTTTTGCGTATCGTGTTAAAACTGTTCCATCAATCGGATTTATAATGATACTTTTTTTGATTTGATCTTGAATCTGTTCAACTTGAGCAACAAGCGGAAGAGTTTCACTTTGCAGACCTTGTTTAGTAATTGTTAAACTCGATTTGGTTGCAGTGTATTGTTTGTTTAAAACTTCTAACTGCGAGTTTATATCATCAAGTTGCTTTGTCGTTGCAGCATCCAATTTAACAAGATTTTCAATTCTCTTTTTTTCAACCTCAGCAGTTTTTATTTGTTCTTGAAGCGCTGCAAGTTGAGTGTTAACATCTGGCTGTTTACTTAATACTGCTGTAATTGATGATAATAATTGTTTTTTCTTAAGATGTAATTGTGTTGTGTCGACTACTCCAACAATTTGATTTTGTTTAAGCTGCATCCCTTCTTCAACTTGAAACATTACAAGTTTTCCCATCGCTTCAGAAGAGACTATAATTTCTTCTGATTCAAATGTTCCGGTTGCATCAAAATCTCCGTTGCCATTTGAGCATGCCAAAGCCAGTAACAAACTCAGAATAAATGCAATATTTAAAAATCTGTTTTTCATTTTCATCTCTATAATATTTTTTAATTTCCTGTTGTGATTTTGTAATTATACTGTGCAAGCAATAATTGAATTTTGTGAATCTCTAAATTTTGTTTAGCAGTATCTTCTGCATTTAAGTCACGGATGTAATCATTAGATGTTATCACTCCGTTTTCAAGTTTTGCTTTAGCTGTTTCTTTAACTGAGGTTCTTAAATCAATTATACTTTTATCTACTTCAATCAATTTTTTTAGTTTATCAATTTCTTGTAGTTGCTGATTAGTTGTAATCTTTGTGTTTAAAAGAAATGTTTCCGTTTGAGCATCAATGCTTTGCAGGTTTAACTGGTTGATTTCACTCTCATTTCCATAACTGTATAGATTTGATAGTGACCATGAAAATCGAATTCCGGTTATGTAGTACCAATCAAAATCATTAATGAACATATTCAATCCCGGTTTTCCGTATCCACCCTGAAAAAACAAGTTAGCTTTGGGAACAATTTTGGAAACAGTAATCCCATCCTGATTTTCTATGAGATTTTTCTGAGCTGAGTAAAGCTTTAATTCAGGTCTAATTATTCTCTTCTGCCAAAAAGCTAATTGGCGATGGAGTAGAAAAAACAGTTGATTCACTTAAACTCTCGTTTATTAATAAACCAAGCATATTTATATAAGATATCCGCGAAGAGTTTAGTTCAATTTTACGCTGTTCTGTCTTTAATAGTTCTGCTCTTAAAACATCAACATCAGATTTTGTTGCGGTGCCATTTACATAAGAAGCATCAAGTTTTGAAATACTTGCATTCAAATCATTTTTTACAAACTCAATTTGAGTTAATTGAGCCTCAATAAGAAGAATACCTAAATAAATTTGATTAACTCTTTCTTTTATCTTTAATAATTCAATCTCAATTTTTTGGTCGTCAATATCATTAACAGATTCCTGAATACCAGCTTGCGAACCCATTATTCCGCCGTCATAGATTGTCTGAGTAACATCAACCGCAACCTTATATTGATCTTTTGAGAGTCTTTGAATTACAATTCCGGGCAATGGCATTGGCACCTCTGTAACATCGGATTGATATGAAGCTTGTGCAAGAAGAGTTATCTGCGGAAAGTATCCGTTCCAAATATTACTAACACTGTAATCTTTTGTTTTAGAAATGTAATCTTTCTGTTTTATAAGCGGATAATTTATTCTTGACTTCTCATAGCAATCTTCAAGGGTAAGCTGTGTTTGCGGAGTAACAAATTCTGAACCCAGCAGCAATAGAGTTATAAATATTGATCTTTTCATAATCATATCTTATTTATTGTTTGATTAAAAACTTTACTTCCTTTTTCGGTTACAATTCCGCCAATAATAATTTTGAATGTAAATCGAGCACCTTCAATAATTGAAAAACTATTATTCAGAATAAAATCAGGATTAACAATAGATCTTACAGATACAACCAAAATCGTCATTATAATAGATGTTGGATAATCAATAAATAACCCTTCGTCCTTACCTTGATTTATAATCTTAGTTATATTCTCAAACATCATCTTAGTGCGGAATCTATCAATCTCATTCCATATCTCCGGAAAATGTCTTTTCATTTCTTCCATTCTTTTGGTTGAGATTTTATCTGACGCTGTTGCAAGGATATTAATTAATTCTGCAAGTTTTTCAATTGCGTTTTTATCAGTATTCAAAGCAGGGACTATTTTACTCTTCATTACGTTCATAAAATGTTTAGCGATCGCCATTACAAGATCATCTTTAGATGGGAAAAACTTGTAGATGGTTTTCTTACTCATCCCAAGTTCAGAAGCGACCTCATCCATAGTTGTTTTATAAAAACCTTCTTTGAATAATTTATCCTCTATTTGTTCTATTATTTTGTCTTTTTCTTCCATATTTCCTCTAGGAAACTATTTTCGTTTTTCTGGTTTCCAAGATATATCAGCATGGTACCATTGTCAACAAGAATTTAAATCAGGTAACGAGTGTCACAAATTTGCACTTAAGCTCAATATTTCTAAAATTTAACATATAATTAAATAAAGAGAGGGCTTTATGAAATTTTATCTGCTTGTTTTACCAACCATTTTTCTTTCACAAATTATTTTTTCGCAATCAAAAATTGAAAGCGATATTGAATCTTCACTCGTTAATGCTAAGAAAGGCGTTTACTATGCCTTGTCGAATCTTCAGGGCAAAAAAGCAAAATTTGAAAAAGCATTAATTGCAGATGATAAATTAATTGCAAAAGTAAAAGTGAGTAAAGAACTTAATGGAATTAAAATTGAATCAACTGGATTTTCTCAAACAAATGAGTTAACGGTTGTACTTTATAGATCCGCTGATAGTCTTATTAAAGACGGATATATTAAAAAGAGTGATTTAGAAACTTATTCCGACGACGAATAATTCATTAATTATTTTTTCAGTTCGTCTTGACTTAAGGAAATATTTTTAGTAATTCTGTAACGGTTATTACAACTAATATTCAATTTGTAATTAGAGTTACAGATGGACAATCAAAGATTAATAGATCTTTTCTTAGAAGTTGCCAAAATCAACGCGCTCTCCGGTAATGAAAAACCTATCGCAGATTATATAAAAACATTTCTTTCAAATCTTAACTATAATGTTAGCGAGGATAATTCAAGGGAATTTACAAACAGCAATTCCGGTAATCTTATCTGCAAAATTGGCAGCGGCGGAAAATTTGTTTTGCTCTCGCACATGGATACTGCCCGCCCAACGGAAAATGTCAGACCGATTATCCTTGATGATAAAATTATCTCTTCAGGTGATACAGTGCTGGGGGTTGATAATAGAGCAGGAGTTTCCGTTTTACTTTATACCCTTGAAAAGATTGTAAAAGAAAAAATTCCGGTTAAGGATTTTACAGTTGCATTTACCACCTGTGAAGAAACAACACTCTTTGGTTCAAAAAATCTTGGAATAAATGGTGAGATAAAAAACGGATTTATATTTGATTCAGGTTATCGTCCCGGTAGTTTTATTTATTCAGCTTGCGGCGCAATCGGTTTAAAAATAAAAATCTTTGGTAAAGCATCTCATTCCGGAATCGCTCCTGAAAAAGGAATCAACTCAATGCAGGTTGCTGCCAGAGCAATCAGCCAGCTTCCGCTTGGAAGAATTGATGAAGAAACCACAATGAATATCGGAACACTTAGCAGCGGCTCGGCTGTAAATGTTATTCCTGAACTTACAGAACTTGAAGGTGAAGTAAGATCATTCAACCTAAAGAAAGCAGAAGATAATTTTAATCTTCTAGCAAATATCTTTAAAGGCGAAGCTGAAAAAATCGGAGCAAAAATAGAAATAGATTATTTTTGGGATTTTGTACCATACACCATTCCGGAGTCTTCATTTGTATTTAAAGAAACCGTTCGGGCAATAAAAAAAGTCGGATTAGAACCTTCTCCTAAAGTCTCACTTGGCGGAAGTGATGCAAATTCACTTAATGGTAGAGGAATAGAATCAATCAACCTAGGTATTGGTGCTCAAAATCCACACTCAAATGATGAGTTTATTTATATAGAAGATTTAATTAAATCAGCAGAAATCGCACTTGAACTTGTTAAGAAAGATTAATTAAAATGAAAAAATTATTTAACATCCTCTTAGTTTTTATTTTTGTTTTAACTGTGCAAGGTTTCTCTCAAACAAAAGGTAAGCTTGTTATTGTTGGTGGTGCACAAACAAGTGAGATAGTTAAAAAGTATGTTGAACTTGCTGGCGGGACAGATGCACGAATTATTGTAATACCAAATGCCGGTTCAGAGCCTGTTAGGTGGAGTAAAGTACAAGTTGAGGAGTTTGAGGAATTCGGTGCAAAGGCTGATTTTCTTTTATTTACAAGAGAAACTGCTGATGATGAAGCTAATCTAAAAAAAATGGATTGGGCAAATGCTGTTTTCTTTTTAGGTGGTGATCAAAGTGATCTTGCAAGAGATATGCTTGGTACAAAGTTGCTAACTAAAGTTTTTGATATTTATAATAATGGCGGAACTGTTGGCGGCTCAAGTGCTGGTGCGGCTATTATGAGCGAAGTTATGATTACTGGAAATGAATTAGTTAATAAAGACTCAACAGTTTCATTCGTTACAATAGAAAAAGGTAATGTTGAAGTAAAAACTGGTTTTGGATTTTTAAAAAATGCTATTGTTGATCAGCATTTTCTAAAAAGGAAAAGACACAACCGTACAATAGCATCGTTGATTGAACATCCAAACCTATTCGGAATTGCAATTGATGAATCAACTGCTATCATTGTATATCCTGATGAAACATTTGAAGTTTTGGGAAGTTACCAGGTTTTGGTTTATGATCCGATTGATGGAAATAATATTCGTGAAGATAAAAGTGGTAATCTCGGAATTTCTGATATGAAACTGCACGTGTTAATTAACGGTGATAAATTTGATATGAAAACCAGAAAAGTTATTAAATGAGTGAAGTAAAAAAGAAATTTAAGTTTCGTGTACCAAACACTTACTTATTAATATTTTCTTTGCTTGTGTTGATTGCCGCTATGACATGGATAATTCCAGGTGGACAATATGAGCGTGCTGTTATAAATGGAAGAGAAGTTGTTGTTCAGGATTCTTTTAAATATGTGGATAGTAATCCACAAGGTTTCTTTGCTTTATTTATTGCTCCTTTAAAAGGATTTGTTGAAGCAGCGTTGATAATTGGTTTTATACTTATTGTAGGCGGTGCATTTAATGTTCTTGCGAAAACTGACGCAATTAACTCACTAATTAATAAGTTGGCAAGAGCCCATCGTTCATCTTCTTTTTTACAGACAATGTTTATTCCAATTTTAATGTTTATGTTTTCATTAGGTGGCGCAACATTTGGAATGAATGAAGAAATAATTCCATTTGTGTTGATCATAGTTCCAATATGTCTTGCTCTTGGATACGATTCAATAATAGGAGTAGCTATTCCATTGGTTGGTGCGCATGTTGGATTTGCAAGCGCATATTTAAATCCATTTAATGTTGGCATTGCACAGGGCATTGCGGATGTTCCTTTATTTTCAGGAATTGGTTACCGTATTATCTGCTGGTTGATCTCCACATTTGTGGCAATTGCATTTTTACTTTACTACGTAAGAAAACTTTCACGCAAACCTGAAATCAGTGTTATGTATGAAGAAGACAATGAACGAAGAAAAAATGAACACTTTGAAGATGTTTATAGCGAAGAAAATCATTTTACAGGCAGACACAAATTGGTGTTGCTATCATTTGCCATATCGTTGGTTTTGATTGTAATAGGAGTTATTTCTTTAGGATGGTATATTGAAGAAATTGCTGCTGTATTTTTTATAATGGGAATTGCAGCTGGAATTATTGGCGGATTAAAAAGCGATGAGTTGATTAAAAGTTTTATTGGTGGAGCAAAAGATTTAGTTGGTACAGCTCTTATCGTGGCACTCGCAAGAGCAACTTTAGTAATTTCAAGAGATGGACATATAATTGATACTGTATTATATAATCTTTCTCCTTTTATACAGTCTTCATCACCAATATTTGCATCACAAAAGATGTTTGTTGTGCAAGCAATAATTAATTTCTTTGTTCATTCTGGTAGTGGACAAGCAGCTTTAACAATGCCAATTATGGCTCCGCTTGCTGATCTTGCAGGTGTTTCCAGACAAACTGCAATATTAGCTTTTCAATTTGGCGAGTATACAAATATTATTATACCAACTTCTGCCGTAACGATGGGAGCGCTATCAATGGCAAAAGTTCCCTGGGAAAAATGGGCTAAATGGGTTATTCCTTTACAAGTTATTTTAATGCTACTAGGTTTGCTCTTACTAATTCCGCCAAATTTGTTTGGATGGCAGTGATTTTTTTAAATAATAATTGTTCAATCATTTATAAGAGGTACGTTATGAAAAAAGTATTACTTTTTTTAAGCATTGTCCTAAGTTGTGTTTTTGGGTCTAACACAATCGTTAACGCTCAGGTCGATGTCTATCTTGACCATCTTAATATATATGTTACTACTTATGGAAGAATAGCTATCTATTCACTACCCGACACTACCAGACAGGTTTATAAAACAGCTATATTAGTTGGCACGGGCCCTACAACTGTTTCAGATTTAGAAAACGATTATGATGTTGAAGAGCCAACTCAATTATTAAGTACTCCAACTTTTGGCGATTATGAAATATACGGCAGTTATAATAATGCATACTCCAGTAATCCGCCTGATGTTCTAGTAAAACAAAACGTTTATTGTTGGCAGAATCAAAATTCTATTATTGTTAAATACACACTTATTAATAGAGAGCCAAATTCTATCGATGCGATAATTGGTCATGAATTAATACCCGAAGTTCAAGGCACATACGCTGGCAATGATACGGTACGGTATTCAACAGCAAGTAAAATTATATCAGTAACAAAAAATGAAGCTGTTGGTTATAAACCTTTATCAAACAATTTCAAATCCCTTGGTGCGTTTGTTTATTATTCTGATTATTGGTTAGGAGATACAACTTTTTATAGAATATTAACCTATAGCTCATTCGATTCCTTGTTCATTACTGACCCAAACGATCCAAATGTAGATGGACCCGTGTTAATTCCAGCATACAATTCCAGTACAATTGCTACGGGCGATTCTGTTGAAGTTTATCTTGCAATAGCTTATGGGTCAAACGAAACAACAATGTTAGCAAGTCTTGAACAAGCTCAGCAGAAGTATAACCAATTAACCTCTGTCGAATCTGATTTAAATAATATTCCATTGGATTTTACTTTGGAACAGAATTATCCAAATCCATTTAATCCATCTACAAAAATATCTTTTGGATTACCGCAAAGATCAAGTGTTGTTTTAAAAGTATTTAACACACTCGGACAGGAAGTTGCAGAACTTGTTAATGAATCTCTTGAAGCCGGAACACATTCTTATAGTTTTGATGCTTCCAAACTAACTTCAGGTGTTTATGTTTATTCATTACAAACAGATGCCGGGGTTATTTCTAAAAAAATGACATTGGTAAAATAATATTTGCATAAGGCTCACAGTAAAATGTGAGCCTTTGTTATTATGGATCGATACAAAGAAATAAAAGAAAAAATTACCAGTAAGTATAATTCTCTTCCAAAAAATCAGAAGAAGATTGCTGACTACTTTATCAATAACTTTGATAAAATTCCTTTTGTAAATGTACAGGATTTATCCATTGCAACCGGTGCAAGTGTAGCTTCAGTTGTAAGATTTTCTCAACGTGCAGGTTTTAAAGGCTTTAGTGAATTGCGTGATTCAATAACTGGATCATTGCAAAAAGAATTAACCAGTAAACAGATTTTTCCGCTTTTTGAAAAACGCAGAGTTGAAGAAGATTTACTTACTGAAGTTGCAAATCTAGATATAAAAAATATTAACGATACTCTTAACCTAGTTGAGCGAAAAACCTTTGACTTTGTAATTGATCGTATTTCTAGAGCCGAAAGAGTGTTTACTGCTGGATTAGGGATATCATATCTGCTATCAGAGATATTAGCTTATCAACTGACACAAGTTGGAATCAGTTCTTCGGTATTACAGCATTCTCATACTTTGTTTAATGAGCATATACTTTTTCTAAATCCAAAAGATTTACTGATTGTATTTTCGTTTCCGCCATACTCTAAAGAAACTATTGAAGCAGCAGAATACGCTGCTAAAAGAAAAATTGATGTAATTGCAATTACAAATAAGCATGCATCTCCGGTTACGTTTTTTACTAAAGCTAATCTTATAGTTAAAAGTGAAAATATGCTTTATACAAATTCATTTGCTGCTATTTCAGTATTGATAAATGCAATTGCTACTGCCTGTGCAATTAAAGACAAACAAAGAGCTAAAAAAGTTCTTAAAGAATCAGAGGAAATTATGATCAACCAGAATCAAGTAATAAGCGGGAGTTAAGTATGAGAAAAATTTTATTATTACTTCTGCTAACTCCATTTTTTGTGTATTCCGGAACAACTGGAAAACTTGCCGGAACAATTAAAGATGCTCAAACCGGCGAACCTTTGGTAGGTGCAAACGTAATTATTGAAGGTACAAATTTTGGTGCGGCCACTAATGTAAACGGTGAGTACGTAATTCTTAATATTTCACCCGGTAGATATAATGTGAAGTTTAGTTTCATCGGGTATGAAACTACTTTAATGCAGGATGTATCTATTACTGTTGATCAAACGACTATTTTGCAAATTACATTAAACCCCCAAACAATACAGGTGGATGAAGTAATTGTAACTGCTCGTACACCGCTTATTCAGAAAGATGTTACGAGCAGTATTTCTGTAATTACTCGTGAAGAGATTGAAGCGTTACCCGTTGCTACGTTTACAGAATTACTTTCGCTGCAGGCAGGTGTAACCGGAAGCGGATCAAATCTGCACGTTAGAGGTGGAAGAACAAATGAAGTAGCTTATATGATTGATGGAACTTTAGTTGATGACCCATTGCTCGGCGGACTTGCAACTAATATAAATAATGATGCTATTCAGGAAATGAGTTTGCTTAGCGGTACATTCAATGCAGAATATGGCGATGCTCTTAGCGGTGTTGTAAATATTGTAACCAGAGATGGAACAGATAAATTTTCTGCAAAGCTTGAAGCAAGAACAAGTGAGTTTGGAGTTGATCGGTATTCTGATCTTCATGAGAACAGGGTTAACGGAAGTATTAGCGGACCAATTGTAAGTCCGGAATATAATTTTTTCATTTCGGCAGAACTAAATAATTACGGAAGTTATCTTCCATTTGGATATAATAAAGCAAGTTCATTTTTTAGTAAACTTACAACAACGACCCTCCCTTACATTAAAATTTCATTTATGAATAGAGGCAGTAAAGGAAATCGTCAGAATTATAGTCATTCTTATAAATATATTCCTGAACAATATCTTAAAGTTAGAACTGATAGCTGGCAAAGTTCATTAAATCTTACACATACAATTCAAAATAATTTATTTTATGATGTAAAAGCATCATACTTTAATCAGGGATATTATTCCGGTTTAAATAAAGATACATCAGAATATTTGGCCGCAACTGAAACCGAATATTTTGAAGAATATGGAAACGGATTTGAGTTTTATAAACGTTCAGATCCACCTCAATTATTAGAAAGCAGAACAGCAAATGTAGATTTTAAAGCAGACGCAGTTTGGCAAATGGGTTCGATGAATGAAGTAAAATTTGGTGCATCATATAAAAAACACTGGTTAAATTTGTATGATATTTATGATCCCAAAAGAAATTTTCCTTATGTAGATGATTACAATACAGAACCGTTTGAAGGTGCTGCCTATATACAGGATAAAATAGAACTGCCTTATCTTATCATTAACATTGGTTTGCGTTATGACTACCTGAACGCAAATGTTATCTTCAGAAGTGATCCGCTTGATCCGAATTCGCTTATAACTGTGGAATCACGATCACAATTTTCTCCACGATTTGGTATTGCTCATCCAATTTCTGATAGAACAAAGCTTCATTTTTCGTACGGTCACTTTTTTCAGAATCCGAATTTTGAACCGATGTTTGAAAACAATCAATACGATCTGAATGTTAGAGAACCATTATTCGGTCAGCCAAGTCTGGATGCTACAAGAACTATTTCTTATGAAGTTGGTGTCTCCCATCAATTTTCTGATAATGTTGCATTGAACGTTACTGCTTATTACAGAGATATTACAGGACTAATTGGTACACGATATTATTTTCCATTTGTTGATGGACGTTATACAGGATACACGCTTTATGTTAATGAAGATTACGCCAATAATAAAGGAGTTGAGTTTACACTTGATATACGTCCTACAAGATATTTTTCCGGTGGTCTAACTTACACCTATTCTGTAATAAAAGGCAGTGCATCTTCGGAAACAGAACAGTATCCAGGAACTCAAGAATCTACCCAGCTTTATTATCTGGATTGGGATCGAACACATGTTTTTAATGCAAGTGGAACATACACAATTCCAGAAAATGAAGGACCATCAATTTTTGGATCACAAATATTTGATAATATGGATTTTAGCTTGATACTAAAAGCAAGCTCAGGTTCACCTTACACACCTTCGGGAAGAGATATTGGATTTGTTGAAAAAAATTCATTAAGACAACCAGGCTTATATAATATTGATTTTATGATTGGGAAAGAATTTGAATTTTCCGGGAACTTCAGACTCAGATTGTTTGCTGAAATATTAAATCTGACAGACCACAGAAATATTTTATATGTATATGGTGATACCGGCGATCCTGATTATACAACCGTCGGAAATTCTTCAGTAGAATATATGCAGGATCCCTCTAACTATGGTCCGCCCCGTTCAGTTCGTTTAGGTTTTACAATGAGATTTAATTAATCATTCTATCTTAAGGCAGAAAAATGAGAAGAGTTTTATATCTACAAATTATATTCGGTTTACTATTTTTTACTTCAGCAGGATTTGCTCAGTACGATAAAGATGTTGAGGATAAAGAGCCGTTACAAAAAACATTAAGAATTCAGGATCGTGCTGCTGGAATTCATAATGCGAGCAACATAGGCTTGTTCTTTGAAAATCGTGGCAAACTATATCCAAGATTTATTTCTCAGGGTCCTTCCGGAGAATTTCCAATCAACAGTGCAAAAAATTATATCTATCGAATCAATCAGTACATCGGTATTCCCGGTAATGTTGTACAAGGGCGATTTACTACAAACGAGGAATGGGAAGCAGCATTTGGTTATCATAATAGCGATACAGCAAGAGTAGCTATGAGCGATGATCCAAATTCATGGCATCCAACACGTGGCTGGCCTATTAAAGATGCAAATGGAAATAATATAATATTATCCGATCAGGATAGTTATTGTGTTTTTAATGATAGCAATAACACTGTGCAGATTCTTGGTCTTCAGGTTGCGCAAACCGGATACGCATTTGGAACTAACTTTGCCAAGAACATTCTCTTCTTTAAGTATGAGCTCACAAACACAAGTCAGAATACTTACGATAGCCTTTATTTCCATTTGCATAATGATATCGATGTTGGTGATATAAGCGGTGGATTACCTGAGTGGGGAGATGATAAAATGAATTTCATCAAATCACAAAACTTAATTTACTTTTACGATGATGGTGTTTCAGGTGAATGGCCTGATGGGAAAACAGGATTTTTTGGTGTAATGATGTTAAGAACTCCGGAAGTGAATGGAACAGAACTCGGAGTAACTGATATGCATTATATGTTATATGATGATGACAACCTTGCAGACAAAGATACAATTCAATATGGGTTTATGTCATCGGATCCTGATCTATACAATTCACCTATTGGAAGTAAATATTTTCACCCAGGCACTACAGGGAATCTTCACTTCGATGATCCGGCCACAATACCTGCATCGGGTATGGATATTCAAGGTCACATTTCATCGGGTCCATATATAATCAGTCCCACTGATACTTTAGTTTTTTATACTGCTTTTGTTGCTGGTGATACTTATGAAGAGATGATTAATGCAGCAGTAGTAGCGCAGAATGCTGTGGACGCAAATTTTAATTTGCCAAAACCACCTAGTCGACCTAACCTGTATTCATCAGAAGGAGATTTTAGAGCTACTTTATATTGGGATGATAAAGCAGAATTAAGCTTCGATGAATTTTCAGGATATGATTTTGAAGGTTACAGACTTTATAGAAGCATCGATCGAGGAGTAAATTGGGATAAAATTGCTGAATTCGATAATGTAAATGCGATAGGCAGTAACTCTGGATTACAGTATAGCTATGTTGATACAACAGTAATAAACGGATTTGAATATTGGTATTCGGTAACTTCATATGATAAAGGAAGTGAACTATTAGAAAGTTTAGAAAGTGCGATCGGAAATTCACTTGATGCTGTTAATACTGTCTCTGTTATTCCAAGATCTGAAGCTATAGGCAGAACGGGAGTATCCGCAATAGAAGTTGTAAATCTTAATACCGGTAGTTCCAATTATTCTATAGATGCATCCGTAATTGATGATGAAGCTCTTGCCGGCAATGTTTACAAAACGACATTTAATTATATCCCTAGAAAAGAGGTTGGCGATCTTGCAACCAGCGTTAGCGTTTTAGTTACTGATTCAAATGCTACAAAACCCTATAAGTATGCTTTGGAGTTTACAAGTTCGAGTTCCTTTGATTTAAAGAATATTACGTTAAACTCAATTATCAGAACAGGCTATCCTTATCCAGTTGGCGGAAGAGATCTTATTATAACTGGAGAAGGATTAAGAGTTAGCTTGCGTGATACTACAGGAACTGAACCGGAGTTTAGACCTGAACAAGGTGATGTTATATCAATTAATTATGCAATGACTGTTGTGCGTAATGAATTGGATTCGGTTATTAACAAACGTCCACACCAATTAGAACAGATTCAAACAACAATTGATGGTGTTTCACTTCAATTAGTTGAACCAGAGATTATAAAGAGTGTATCAAGAATTGGCGGAACCGATAATGTTGAGATGGATTTTGAAGTTCTTTATTCTGATTCCATTTTAGAAAAAATTTATATTGCATCCGTTGAAGGAAATGGAAACGTTAATGGAACTGGTTTTGTTCTACTGTCTGTCACCGAAACAGCGATACAACTTGATACTTTGTATACTGGTGATACTTTTTACTTTGATGGAATCGAAGGTCAAATTACTTTCCCAACAAGCGCACCCCCTGCAGCAGGAAATAGATTTTCTGTTGAGACAATAAAACCGGTACAACCAAATATTAAGGATTCATATTCTTTGAAAATTGCTGGTTCAAAAATTGATTATCAACAAGTTGCAAACGAATTAAATAAAATTAGAGTAGTTCCTAATCCTTATGTTGTATCCTCACATTGGGAGCCTGAGTTTGGTGAATTAAGAAGAGAACCTTTAAGGCAAATACAATTTGTAAATCTTCCTCCGGAGTGTACTATTTATATCTTTACTATTGATGCGGACTTGATAAAAACTATTGAGCACAATGCAGCTAATGGTACAGAATCCTGGGATCTTAGAACAGAGGGCGGAAGAGAATTAGCAGCCGGAATGTATATCTATGTCGTTAAGACAAAAGATTCCGAGTTCAAAGAACGATTTGCAATAATCAAATAAGCTGATGCAGGAGATTATATGAAAAATTATTTAATAATATTTTTAACAGTGCTTTGCTTCGGCAACGTCTTCGCACAAAATCCTAATCTGGGAACTTCAGGTGCACAGTTTTTACAACTGCCGGTTGGCGCACGCTCAGAAGCAATGGGCGGTGCAATGGTTGGTCTTGCAGATGATGCTTCTGCTATATTCTGGAATCCTGCAGGAATTGTAAAAGTGAATAATGTACAGGCACATTTTTCTTATATGAATTGGTTTGATCTTTTTGATTTTAATGCTGCTTCTATTGTTTATAATGCTGGTGATATAGGAACGTTTGGGGCAAGTATGGTGCTGTTTACTACAGATGATATGGAGATAACTACAGAAGAGCAGCCAAATGGAACCGGAAGATATTTTGATGCCGGTGATATTGCACTTGGAATTTCTTATGCCAAATATCTAACAGATAGATTCAGTGTTGGTTTAACTGTAAAATATATAGAGCAAAGAATCTGGAATGAATCAGCATCAGGTTTTGCTTTCGATATTGGAACGCAGTACAGATTAGATTTTCAAAATCTAACAATAGCAATGTGTATGTCAAATTTTGGTCCGGATATGAAATTCACTGGTTCCGATCTGGAATTTTTAACAAGGGTTGATGATAATTATACTACGAGTAGATTAGTACCAAGTCAATTAAGTACACAAGAATATCCGTTGCCATTAAATTTTCAAGTGGGAATCGGCTTTGATGTTTTTGAATATGAATTTGTAAAGATGAAAGGTGCAATTGATGTAACTCATCCAAATGATAATGCAGAACGCGCACACTTTGGAACTGAGTTTTCTTTCTTTGATAGATTTTTTGTTCGTGGTGGATATAAATTCAATTATGATGATCAGGATTTTACATTTGGCGCCGGTGCAAATGTTCCTTTAGGAGGCAGTGCAGTTTATTTTGATTATGCATTTTCACTTTATAATATTTTACCAAGTGTTCATCGAATTTCAGTTAATTTAAGTTTTTGATAAATGATTAATCTTATGAAAATATTTTTCGTCTCTTTGATGATTTTTTTAACTTCTATCATTTCGATAATCCTTGCACAACTGCTGTTGTTTCAGGTAAAGCAACAGATGATGGAAGACCATTATTATTAAAAAATCGTGATGCAGATGCTTTGCAAAATAAATTAGTTTATTTCTTTGATGGGAAATATAGATTTATCGGGCTTGTTAATTCTGAAGATAAAGAAAACAAAGATGTTTGGTGTGGATTTAATGCTGCTGGTTTTGGAATAATGAATTCAGCTTCTTATAACCTTAAGATGAATGACACAACAACAATTTCTGATCTTGAAGGCAGGATCATGAAATTGGCTTTGGAAACTTGTGCAACACTTGAGGATTTTGAAAAATTGTTAAATGATCTGCCAAAACCTCTTGGTGTTGAAGCAAACTTTGGAGTTATTGATGCAAACGGCGGTGCAGCATATTATGAAACTGATAATTTTAAGTTTATTAAATATGATGTTAATGATCCTTCAGTTGCACCAAACGGATATCTAATCAGAACAAATTATTCTGTGGCTGGTGAAGACAACAAAGGCTATGGCTATATAAGATATGCTACAGCAAGCGGACTTTTTGAAAATCAAACTAAAAACGGAAAACTATCATTTGAGTTTTTGATAAATGATGTTCCAAGATGTTTAGTTCATTCATTTACTAAAACTGATCTCACAAAATCCTTACCTGCAAATGAGAGCGAAGCAAATTACATTTTCTTTAGAGATTACATTCCAAGACACTCAAGTTCAGCAGCGATTGTTGTACAAGGAGTAAAAGAAAATGAATCAGCATCACTTACAACAATGTGGACAATACTTGGATTTCCACTAACTTCAGTTATAATTCCTGTTTGGCTTCTTGAAGATGGAACGATGCCAAAAGTTCTACAAGCTGATGAAACAGGAAATGCTCCATTATGTAATGTTGCTCTTCAATTAAAAGATAAAGTATTTTCATCACAAAATGATGCAAGCGAAAATTATTTGAACTTATCAGCATTGATGAATAAAGAAAATTCAGGTGTTCGCCAAAAATTAATTCCAATTGAAGAACAAGTTTTAGCAAGAGCAAAAAATATTTTAATCGATTTTAGAAAAGTTGGAGTCAATTATTCTGAAGCTAAAGAATTTTATAGTTGGATTGATAATGATGTTTATAGTGAAATCAAATCGAAGTTTAAGTTGAATTGATAACTACTCATAGTGAAAATAATATCTAAAATAATCCTATCTCTTCTTCTTACTATTAATCTTGCTCTCAATCTTTATGCTCAAGGATATATTTGCGCAGTTGGCGGCGGAAGCGAAGATTATGGTGATTGGAGTGATGCACCTTATAGTTGGGTTGTTCAAAAATCCGACAGCGGAAAAATTATAATTCTGGGTGTTAGCAGTGCAACAGAATGGCTTCCAACATACTTTATGTCATTCGGAGCTGATACAGCTTATAATAAAACCATTTCTACAATTGCAGTTGCAAATCTTCAAGAAACCTACAATGAACTTATTACTGCAAAAGCAATTTTCATTCGTGGTGGTGATCAATGGGATTACATTCGTTTGTGGAAAGGGACTAAAGTTGATTCGGCGATAAATTTTGTTTTTCAGAATGGTGGAGTAATAGCAGGAACGAGTGCCGGAGCCGCAGTACTTGGTGATGTCGATTTTAGTGCACAAAGCGGTTCAGCCTATCCAGATGAAGCATTGCAAAATCCTTTTTACAGCAGAATGAAGTTTGAAAATAATTTCCTAAATCTTATTCCTAATGTTTTGTTTGATACACATTTTACTGAACGAGCAAGGCACGGAAGATTAATTGCTATGATTTATAATCAGCATTATTCTTCAAGCAGAGATTTAATTGGTGCCGGAATAGATGATAGAACTGCAATCTGCATTTCTCCGGATGGAATTGGTGAAGTAATGGGCAGTGGAGCAGTTTCTATTTTCTATAAAGATGATTTAACAAAGTATTCTCCTATTACAAATGGTAAATACACAATAGAGAATTTGAGATCACACCTTTTAACAAACGGTTGGAAATATGATTTTATTAATAATGAAATATCAATTATTCCGGAATCTGCAAAAGATGTTGATCCAAACCGTGTTTGGCAATATCCACAAACAAGTTTTACTTTAACGGGCGATAATAATTTATCTGCACAATTAAATAATTTAAGTTCATTTCTAAACGAAGTTAATTCTACAAATGTTTTGGTTATATCGCATCCAGGATTTAGTAATTCTATTACAACTATTACTGATTTTTTAAGCTCGATAAATGTAACGTTTGATGTATTGAATATTACAACTGCAAATCTCAACAATTCTGCAGATGCAGGAAAAATAAATCAGGCAACGTGTTTTATTTTTGCAGGTGATTCATTAAATGTGTTAAGTTATTTAAATCAACCAGTTGGTTTGGTAAATGCTGCATTCTATAATCAGCTTGCACAGCAAATTCCGGTTTTCTTTTTTGGCAATCCTGGGAAAATCGCAGGCCATCATTTTATTGGAAACACAGACACAGATTTATATGCTGGATATCGTGGTAAAATGACTATCAATGAAGGCTTATTCATTTTTCCTGAGCTAATATTTCAACCATTATTATTTGATAATTCAGATTATTATGAAAATAGGATGAGTTCTGTTTTGTGGGGAATGATGCGTAATAGAAAAAGGATTGGAATTTATCTTAACGGAAATGATGTCGTAAAAATTAAATCATTAGAAAACTATATAAGCGGAAATGTTCAAATTCCATATATGATAGTTGATGCAAGAGAAACAACAAAAGTAGATTCATCAACTTATCGTGCCAGCGGAAGTATTGGTCCAAGACAAATTGTTGCGATGAATGATGTTCGATTTTCTGTCACAAATTATTATAATATAAATTATTTAATTGAGATGGGAGCTTTTGATCATCTTACTGTGATTGATGACCAAAGCGAAACTAACTTAGAACTAAAAAGTTTTCAATTGTATCAGAACTATCCTAATCCATTTAATCCATATACAACAATCAGTTTTTCAATCCCAACCTCTCCAACATCCTCCCCTTTGCGAAAGGGGAGGAACGAGGTGGGGTTTGTTACTCTTACAATTTACGATATACTTGGAAGAAAAATTGCAACACTATTAAATGAAGAATTGAATCCTGGTTATTATGAAGTGTCGTTTAATGGGTCAAATCTTTCAAGCGGAACTTACTTTTATAAACTTTCAACTCAAGATTATTCAGAAACAAAATCAATGGTACTATTAAAATGACAAAATTAATTTTCTTTGTTTTTATTCTTACGGCTGTCAATATGTTTTCACAAAGCCTTATTACACCTTTGCAAAAATCTGATTATAAAAAAATCACTTCTCATTCAGAGCTTTCGCAATTCATAAAAGAAGTTGATGATAAATCTGATTTGATTAAAAGTGAAGTACTAACAAAATCTGTTGAAGGCAGAGAATTATTTGCAGTTTACTTTTCTAAAGATGGTTTTGGTAAAGATGAATCAAAAATAAAAGTGCTAATCTTTGCTCAACAGCATGGAAATGAGCAATCAGGAAAAGAAGGTGCATTATTATTGATCAATGAATTACTGAAACCTAAAAACCAATACTTATTTGATAAAATTGATTTTGTACTTGTTCCGCAAATGAATCCTGATGGTTCTGAAAAAAATCAGAGACGCAATGGAAATAGTATGGATCTTAATCGTAATCATTTAATTCTTACGGAACCAGAAACAATCGGACTTCATAAGTTATTTAATAAATATTTGTTTGAAGTAACAATGGATGTTCACGAGTATGCTCCTTATGGTGAAACATATAAAGAATATGGTTACAGACATAACAATGACGAAGAACTTGGTGTTAATACGAATATTAATATTGATGAAAAAATCAGAACAATGCAGAAGAAAGTTTATCTGCCTTATATTGAAAAATATTTTGAGGATAGAAACTTTTCATATTTTGAATACAGTCCCGGTGGACCACCAGAAATTGATTACATTAGACACAGTACGTTTGATATAAATGACGGAAGACAAAGTTTAGGAATACAAAATACTTTTTCCTTTATACAGGAAGGATTAAATGGTAAAGATGTTTTTATTGATAACATTAAACATCGCGCTGAAGGACAAATGACCGGAATGCTTGGATTACTTGAGTTTGCATATAATCATAAAGATGAAATTAAGAACTTAGTAAAAACCGAAAGAGAAAAATTAATTAGCAATAATGTATCAGGTAAAGTTGCAATCCAATTAGATCATTTTTCTGATGGAAGTAAACTTGAACTTCCTTTGCTTTCATATTATTCGAATAAAGATACCGTAATAACAGTAAGTGATTATCGTCCAATTGTAAAATCTATTTATGATGTTGTTAGACCAAAAGGGTATTTGGTTCCAAAAAGTTTAAAAGAAATTGTTGATTGGGCAGATAGACATGAATTAACTTATTCTGATTATAAAAAATCTGATGATGATAAGATAGAACAATACTTTATTAGTGGAATTGACTCAATGGATTTTGAAAGAGATATAATTGTAAATCCAACTGTTGAAGTTGATCCAATCAAAAATGATTTGGTTGAAGCTGATTATATTTTTATTCCGGTAAATCAACTAAGAAATAATATGATCGTAATTGCACTAGAACCAAAATCGGAATTAGGTTTAGTTACGTATAAACAGTTTGAACATCTTCTTAAGAAAGGTGAAATATTTCCTATACTTAGATTGGTGAACTAGGTTTATATTAATGTCATTGAGAGTGATATTTAAGTAATATGAATTCATTACAACAAAATATTAGTAATCATTCAGTCAATTTTATGAATCGATTTAGCGGTTTATAAGAGTTCTTCATCTATTTAAATAACACAACAGAAATTGTTGTATGTAAAAACAAAATTTATGGAGAATAAAATGAATGTACTTGTTTTAGGTTGCGGCCTTGTCGGTCGCCCAATGGCTTTGGATCTTGCGAATGATGAATCATTTAATGTAACAGTTGCTGACATCAATCTAAAAAATCTAAAAAAAATTCCAGCGACTCTTCCAATTAAAAAGATGCAAAAAGATCTTTCAAATCCTGATCAAATAAAATCTTTATTAAAAAAAGCTGATATTGTAATAAACGCTGTGCCTGGATTTATGGGATTTAATACTCTTAGAGAGATCATTAAAGCAAAAAAAAATGTAGTTGATATTGCTTTTTTCCCTGAGAATCCATTTGAACTTGATGAGCTTGCAAAACAAAATAATGTTACTGCTGTTGTTGATTGCGGAGTTGCACCTGGAATGAGTAATCTACTTGCCGGTTATGTTAATTCAATTTTAGATAAGACAGAAACAGTTTTAATCTATGTCGGAGGCTTGCCTGTTGTACGGGAATTTCCATACGAATACAAAGCCGGATTTTCACCAATCGATGTGATAGAAGAATACACACGTCCCGCAAGATATATTGAAAATGGAACTTTAGTTATTCGTCCTGCATTATCCGATCCTGAGTTTCTAAACTTTGATGAAGTTGGAACCCTTGAAGCTTTTAACAGTGATGGCTTAAGAACGCTCGCTATTACTCTAACTGCACCAAATATGAAAGAGAAAACACTTCGTTATCCTGGTCATATTGAAAAAATGCGTGTGCTGCGTGAGTCTGGATTTTTCAGTCAGGATGAAATTGAAGTTAATGGAGTTAAAATTAAACCTATCGATTTCACATCAAAGTTATTATTTCCTATGTGGGAACTTAAAGAAGGCGATGAAGAATTTACTGTGATGAAAGTAATTGTTGAAGGTGAAAAAGATAAAAAGAAAATCCGATACACTTATAATTTGTTAGATCGTCATGACAAAAAAACAAATATTCACTCTATGGCAAGAACAACGGGTTATACAGCCACAACCATGGTTCGGCTATTAGCAAAAGGAATGTTCGATCAAAAAGGAATTTGTCCGCCTGAGTATATCGGGCAAAAACCTGAATGCGTGGATTTCGTTTTGAATGAGCTAAAAGAAAAAGGAGTAATCTATAATAAAGTTATAGAAACTTTGAAATAATGAAATTGAATCACTCGCTTAATAAAATAAAAACAATAAAATTAGCAAGTATTCCAACTCCTTTGGATGAAGCTAAACGATTAGCAGATAAAATTGGTCTATCAAAATTATTTATTAAGCGAGATGATTTAACCGGGCTTGCTGGTGGCGGAAACAAAGCCAGAAAACTTGAATATGATTTTGCAGAAATTATAAATGGCGGATATGATGTTGTAATTACTGCCGGCGGAATTCAATCCAATCATGCAAGAATGACAGCAGCCGCAGCACGCAAACTTGGTCTTGATATTAAACTTGTTCTTGGCGGACCTGATTTTGAAATCGCAAAAGGAAATTTACTTCTTGATGTTATGTTCAATGCTGAGATAAGATATTTAGTTGATGATGATGCAAATGTTAGTTTGGAAAATGAAATGCAAAAATGGTCTGATGAACTTTTACAAAAAGGAAGAAAACCATTTGTAATTCCAATTGGTGGAAGCACAGGACTTGGAGCACTTGGTTATGTTAAAGCAATGGAAGAACTTTCCGCACAACTTGAAAATGACAATGTGCAAATAATTGTTGGAGTTGGTTCGTGCGGAACTTTAGCAGGAACAATTCTAGGTTCAAAAATATTTATGCCTAATGCCAGAGTAATTGGTATAAGTGTTTCAAGAACTCTGAAGCAATTAAAAAAAGAACTTCTGAATTGATCCAGGAAAGTGCTGAATTGATTAATTATAGACTTGATGAGCAAATATTAATTGAATGTTACGATGTTTATCATAATGAATATGGAATAATTACTGAAGCAGGTAAGCAAGCAATTGATGATACAGCAAATCTGGAAGGAATTTTTCTTGATCCGATTTATACAGGCAAAGTTATGGCTGGTCTAATCGATTTGGTTGATAAAAATATTATTGATAAAAATATTCCAGTAATATTTATTCATACTGGCGGAATGCCAATTATATTTTCTTTTGAATCAGAGCTTGGTAGTAAAATTAACTGTACAAAGATTATTCCGAAGAATAAACTGAACGATGCATAGAATAATAACGATTTTGCTTTTCTTTTTAGCTTTCAACTTAAACATCTTTCCTCAAGATACTATTCAATCCCTTATACAAAAATTCACCGATAAAGATCAATTTATAAATGGTGAGGCAATAAATGAATTAGTAAAGATTGGGGAACCAGCTGTTGAGTACTTAACAAAATCATTACAAGATGAAGATGAAAATGTTAGATGGTGCTCAGCAATTGCATTAGAAAAAATTAGTCCAGCCGGTAAACAAGCAATTCCTTTTTTAATTAAAGCACTTCAGGATAAAAACTCAGATGTAAGATGGTGTTCTGCACTCGCGCTCGGTAAGTTTCAAACTGATGCCGTATCAGCAATTTCTGAATTACAAAAGCTTTTATATGATGAAGATTATGATGTTCGATGGGCAGCATATATTTCATTAAGTAAGATTGATAAAAAATCTTTGAATGTTGCTCCTAATCTTTCTGAAAAAATAAATATAATAGAGAAGTTAACTCCTGAATTGATGGATGAATTAAATGTTCCTGGAGTTTCAATCAGCATAATTTCTGATAAAAATATTTTCTATTCGAAATATTTTGGTATTGCTGATGCGAATACTAAAGTGCAGGTTGATGAAAAAACAATGTTTGAAGCCTGTTCAATGAGTAAACCTGTATTTGCATATCTTGTATTAAAATTAGTTGAAAAAGGTAAACTGGATTTAGACAAACCTCTTTATGATTATCTACCTGAAAATTTTATTTGTGAAGATGAAGATTATTCAAAACAAATTACAGCAAGAATGATTTTATCCCACACAAGCGGACTGCCGAATTGGCGAAAGGGAAGTGAAGAAAACGAAAGTCCTCTGCCAATTTATTTTAAACCGGGAACAAAATTCAGTTACTCTGGTGAAGGAATTTATTATTTACAAAGAGTAGTTGAACATATCACAAATGAACCATTAGAATCTATTGCAAAACGAACTTTGTTTGATAAACTTGGATTAGAATCAACAAGTTTTGTATGGACTGAAAAGCTGAATCCACAAATTGCAACCGGACACAACACTGATGGAAAATGTAATGAGCGAAAAAAATATCTTCACGGTAATGCAGCCTACACTCTTTACACAACGTCTGATGAATATGCAAAACTGATCATTGAAATTATGAAACCTGGAAATCAAAATGATTATTCACTTTCTAACTCAATGATAAAAGAAATGTTAACTCATCAGGTTCGTGTTGATACTCGTGAAGTGATTGATAGACCGGGAAGAAATTTGGGTTTGCAAGGATTCAGAGGATTAGGCTGGGCTATTGATTCAACAATTACTGGTGATGTAGTTTATCATAGCGGATCAAATCAAACAGGTTTTAGATGCTATTCACAATTCAGTCCAAAGGATGGTTCCGGAATTGTGATAATGACTAATGGAGAAAATGGAAGTGAACTCTGGCAAAGAATAATAAAAGTTATTGGTGATTTATAAGATTAAAAACAGATGTCATCCTGAGCTTGTCGAAGGATGATAGTTAGATCATTTTTTTAATTCACATTTCGACAAGCTCAATGTGACAATTATTTCTAATAGGATCAAAATGAAAATCGAAAAAATTGAACTTCGCCACATTAAAATGGAATTAATTTCTCCATTCACAACTTCAATGGGAACTGAATACGACGAGGAACATATTATTGTTCGCGTTGATGGCGAAGGCTTTACAGGCTGGGGGGAAAGTGTTGCTGAAGGAACTCCGTTTTACTCTTACGAAACTGTTACAACAGCGTGGCATATTTTGCAGGGTTTTTTAATTCCATCAATACTTGGTAAAAATATTTCAGGTATCGATAGCGCAATTGAATCATATGAAAAAGTGCGCGGGCATATGATGGCAAAAGCAGGACTTGAAGCTGCGTTGTGGGATTTGTTTGCTAAGTCAAAAAATATTTCTCTTTCAAAAATGATGGGTGGAACAAGAAATAAAATTGATGTTGGTGTTAGTATTGGTATTCAATCTTCTGTTCCTGATCTGATAAAAAAAATTGAAGGTTATCTTGCTGAAGGTTACAAAAGAATAAAGATTAAAATTGCTCCCGGAAATGATATTCAATTTGTTAAAGCGGTAAGAAATGAATTTCCAGATATTCTATTTCAGGTGGATGCTAACTCTGCTTATGAATTAAAGCATATCGATTTGTTTAAGCAGATGGATGATTTAAATTTGTTATTGATTGAACAGCCGCTTGGTTATGAAGATATTTATGATCACTCAAAACTTCAGAAAGATCTTAAAACTCCAATTTGTCTTGATGAAAGTATTCACTCGCTTGATGATACTCGTGCTGCAATTGAACTTGATAGCTGCAGAGTTATTAATATAAAACCTGGTCGTGTTGGCGGATTTACAGAATCAAAACTTATACACGATTACTGTGCATCTAAAAATATTCCTGTTTGGTGCGGCGGAATGTTAGAAAGCGGAATTGGTAGAGCTGGAAATGTTGCACTTGCTTCATTGCCAAACTTTACTTTGCCCGGAGATATTTCTGCAAGTAAACGTTATTACAAAGAAGATATTGTTGAACCAGAATTTCTTGTTAATAAAGATGGAACAATGGATGTTCCAACAAAACCAGGAATTGGTGTTGAAGTGAATATGAAAATGTTGGAGAAGGTTACGGTTAAGAAGTTAGTTCTTTAAGAAATAGTTTATGGCAATAGTATTATGACTAAAACGGTTATATTTATCATAAGTATTTTTATCATTTCGATTACAACTTTTATTTTGCATATCAAAGTGTTAGCTTTCTTAAAACCCGAATTCAAATCAAAAAAAAATAAGTTATTATTCAATTTTGCTTTGCCAGAGAAAAAATATTTTGAAGATGTTGGATGGAAATATTTTAAGATGCTTTTCTTGTTAGGGATTATTGAATTAATAGTTATTCTATTTGTTGCATTCAAATATATTATAAAGTGAAATAAAATAATTAGGTAGTGGTGAGATTATAAATCGAAAATGAATTATATACACAATGAACTATATCTTTGTGCCGTTACTTTCCAATTCTTCGGTAATATTTGTTACAAACAATTCAACTTGCTGTTCGTTGCCAAGTAAATCCTGCAAAGTAATTTTGCTTAACAAACCATCAAGCATTGTTTGTACTGTTTTCCATAGTGAGCGAATTGAACAATCAATTGAATTTGTGCAGATATTTTCTACACCGGCATGAAGATCACAAAAAGTAGATTCATAAAGTTTTCCGCCAAGAGCAGTTAAAACATCACCAACAAGAATTTCATTTGCAGAACGTGCAAGTTTGTAACCACCGGATTGTCCGCGTGAGCTTTCAATAAATCCGGCAAGACGCAATGCACGCAAAATCTTTCCAACATTCGCTTCGGAAAGTTTTTCCTGTTCACTTAGTTCGGGAATAGTCATTCCTTTATCGGAATCACTTTTCCCGATTCTAAGTAACAATCTTAAACCGTATTCTTCTTGTGTACTAAATTTCATAATTCTTTTTTCGTAAAGTCATTGCGATCCCGACTTATCGGGAGAAGCAATCTGTAATGTAGATTGCTTCGTCGTCCTGAAGAACTCCTCGCAATGACAATTTTAATTTCCGTTAAACAAAGGAATCTTTGATCCACATTGTTTTGCATATTGAACTTGTTCAAATTGCTCTGGAGTTATTGAAGGACCTTTAGCAGAACAATTTTCATCAAAAGTATTTTTAAGTTTTGCTGCAATTTGGTCTGCAGAATAACCTTCAATATTCAATCTTGGTACAAAATGAACTAACTCTCCATTCTTAAACAAAGCAATGCTTGGTGAAGAAGGCGGAAATCCTTTTACGTGCTGTCTGATGCGCTCAACTGCATCACGTTCTTGTCCTGCAAATCCTGTATAAAGTTTATCAGGAATAATATCATTCTGCAAAGCGAGAGAAACTCCTGGTCTTGCACTTCCAGCAGCACAACCGCAAACAGAATTTATAAATACTAAAACCGTCTTATCATCGTTATTTTTAATCGCAGCATCAACAGCTTCAGCAGTTAATAATTCTTCAAAGCCAACCGCAACTAATTCATCGCGCATTGGCTGAACCGCATCTTGATCGTACATTGGGGGACGTGAACTTATGTTAAACATTTTTTGCTCCTTTTTATTTTTAAATCTTTTTATAAAAACCCTAATTCCAATTTTGCAACTTCAGACATCATATCTTTATCCCAGGGCGGACTCCAAACCAGCTCAATCTTTGCATCTTTTACTTCCGGAATTGCTTTTACTTTTCCTTCAACTTCGGGCGGTAGTGATCCTGCAACAGGACACATTGGCGAAGTCAAAGTCATTTTTATCTTTATATTATAATCATCATCAATTGCAATTTCATAAATCAAACCTAATTCAAAAATGTCCACAGGAATTTCAGGATCGTAACATCCTTTAAGTGTTTGAATTATTTTTTCTTCTAGTTCTTGTTTTGTTATTTGTGCCATAATCACTTTGTCATGCTGAACTTGTTTCAGCATCTCTTTTATATTTCAAAGATCCCGAAACAAGTTCGAGATGACGGAAGTTTATTCCGTTACCACTTTTTCATTTTTATTATGCAATGCATTTATCATTGTATGCCATGCAAGCGATGCACATTTAACTCGTGCAGGAAATTCTCTTACTCCGCCAAACACAGCAAGTTTACCAAGTTCATCAATATCAGGATTATCACCAAGCTTATCTGTTACTAACTCGTGAAACTTATTAAAAATCTTTTCTGCTTCAGCTACAGTCTTACCTTTTAACATTGATGTCATCAATGAAGCAGAAGCTTTTGAAATTGCACATCCTGAACCTTGAAATGAAATATCTTCAATTATTCCGGCATCGTTTACAGAAAGAAAAACATTAATGTTATCTCCGCAAAGCGGATTATACCCTTCAGCATGATTTGTTGGATGATCAATCAATCTAAAATTTCTTGGCGATTTATTATGATCTAAAATTACCTGCTGATAAAGTTCTCTTAATTCCTGATCCATTATCCGAATACCTCTAAAATTTTCTTTAGACCGTTAACTAAAACATCAACTTCTTCAATTGTGTTGTACATACCGAATGAAGCTCTTGAAGTTGCGGGAACATTAAATCTTCGCATCAATGGCTGTGTGCAGTGATGACCAGTACGAATTGCAACTCCTTCAAAATCTAAAAATGTTCCAACATCATGTGGATGAACGTTTTCAAAATGAAATGATAAAACACCAATTTTTTCTTTAGCTGTTCCGATAATTCTTAATCCTTGTAAATCAGATACAGCTTTTGTTGCATATTCTAGCAAAAGATTTTCATGATAGGCGATATTTTCAAGTCCGATTTTTTCAATGTATTCAATCGCTGCACCTAAACCAATTGCACCAGCAATATCCGGAGTGCCAGCTTCAAACTTATGTGGAAGTTCGTTGTAAGTTGTTTCTTCAAACGTAACTTTAGAAATCATATCGCCGCCGCCTTGATAGGGAGGCATAGCTTCTAAGTGATTTACTTTGCCGTAAAGAATTCCAATTCCTGTTGGTCCGTAAAGTTTGTGTCCTGAAAATGCAAGAAAATCACAATCAAGCTGCTGTACATCTATCTTTAAATGATTAACCGCTTGAGCAGCATCAAGCATTACAGGAATATTATAACTATGTGCTAAATCAATAATCTTTTTAACTGGATTAACTGTTCCAAGTGAGTTTGAAGCATAAACAATTGAAACAAATTTTGTTTTTTCATTGATCAATTTCTCAAATTCTTCAAAGATGATTTCACCTTCATCATTAACTGGAATGACACGAAGCTTTGCATTTTTTTCTGCACAAAGCATCTGCCATGGAACGATGTTGGAATGATGTTCCATTGTTGAGATGATTATTTCATCACCTTCTTTAATATTTTTTCTTCCGTAAGATGAAGCAACAAGATTTATTGATTCTGTTGTACCGCGGGTAAAAATTATTTCATTCTTACCAAGAGCATTTATAAAATTCTTAATAATGATTCGTGAACTCTCAAATGCTTCAGTAGCTTCCTGGCTAAGTGCGTGCACACCGCGATGAATGTTTGCATTCATCTTTTCGTAATAATTATTTGTCTTATCAATTACATATTGCGGCTTTTGCGTGGTTGCAGCATTATCAAGATATACAAGCGGCTTTACCATGGACTTGTAATTTTTAATATTGGAAAATCATTTCTGATTTTCTGAACATCATATATTTTTTTATCTACAATTAAAGCAGAATCAGCTTTGGAATCCATTATAGGACTTTCTATTGATTAAATCGCTTTGTAATTATTTCTTCAAGATAATCTCTTAAAGCAGGAATTTTTATTGAAGTTATAACATCACTTGCAAAAGCATGAATTAAAATTGCTGTTGCAGCATCTTCACCAATACCACGTGACTTTAAATAAAATTTTGCTTCATCATTTAACTTACCAATGGTTGCACCGTGTGAGCACTTAACATCATCAGCAAAAATTTCTAATTGCGGTTTTGTATTCATCACTGCATCATTAGAAAGTAATATTGTATTGTTCTGCTGGAATGCATTTGTCTTTTGTGCATCCTGGCGAACCATTACTTTTCCGTTAAACACGCCTTTGGATTTATCCTGCAAAATTCCTTTGTAATGTTCGTGACTGTTGCAATGCGGTTTTGCGTGATCAATCATTGTGTGTGCATCAAAAAGCTGCTCATCACCAATCATAAATAATCCATTAAGCATGCACTCGCTGCCTTCATCATTAAATCTTGCATTAAAATCATTGCGGGAAATTTCTGCTCCATGAGAAATTAAGTGCGATGAAAAATTACTGCTTCGCTCCTGATCAACTTCCATTCGTGCTATGTGAAATGCTTTGTTACTTTCTTCCTGCAATTTTATGTGATCAACAATTGCATTTTCATCTGCAACAATCTCGGTTATTGAATTCGTAAAGTAAACACTATCTTCATCCGAAACATAATGTTCAATAATTGTAACCTGAGAATTTTTACCGGCAACAAAAAGATTTCTTGGTTGTGTTAATATTTTTTCACTACCAGATTTTGTAATAAAGATTATATGAATTGGATCCTCAACAACTTTCCCATCAGGCACATAAATAAAAGCTCCATCTTTAGTAAAAGCAGAACTTAAGGTTGTGAAAAAATAATTTTCATTTTCTGCATACTTGCCTAAATGTTTTTTTACAACTGGATTATTATTCTTTAAAGCCTCTGCAAGACTTCCAATTACAACACCTTTAGGAATGTCAATAAGTTTTGATAATTCAGGAGAAAAATTTCCATTTACAAAAACTAAAAGACTATGTTCCATCTTATCAAATAAAAACTTGTTTATTGTTTCTGATGAAACATTTGCTTTAACAGCAGCAGGGGAGAAGTTGTGCTTTTGCAAAGATGAAATGTTTGTGTATTTCCATTCTTCATCTTTTTGAGTTGGAAAAGTAAGCTCTGCAAATTTACTGATTGCATCTTTTCTAACTTTGTGAAAATCAGAAGATTTTTCGCCGTTTAATGATTTCTCAAATTCATCAAACTGGTTTAAGTAATAATTTTTAATATCTATTTTGTTTTCCATGTGTTCTATTTTCTATTTGTCATTCCCACGAAAGTGGGAATCTACTTTTAAATTTTCATTTTTTGGATTCCCGCCTTCGCGGGAATGACACTCCTTATTATACAACAGCCTCAGCCTTATCGCTTTTAACCCAATCATAACCTTTTTCTTCAAGCTCGAGAGCTAATTCTTTTCCACCAGATTTTACAATCTTACCTTTGTAAAGTACGTGAACAAAATCCGGAATAATATAATCCAGTAATCTCTGATAGTGAGTTACTACAATTGTAGCATTTTCTTTAGTCTTTAGTTTGTTAACACCGTTTGCAACGATACGCAAAGCATCAATATCAAGTCCTGAATCTGTTTCATCAAGTATAGCAAATGTTGGATTTAAAACTGCCATTTGAAAAATTTCATTTCGTTTTTTCTCACCGCCGGAAAATCCCTCGTTAACTGCACGACTTAAAAATTTTTGATCAAGTTCTACTAGTTTGCTTTTTTCTTTTAAGAGTGAAAGAAAATCCATCGAATCAAGTTCTTCTTCACCGCGATATTTTCTTATTTCGTTAACGGCAGTCTTTAAAAGATTAGTATTGCTCACACCGGGAATTTCTACTGGATATTGAAACGCAAGAAAAACACCTTCTCTTGCCCGATCTTCTGTAGAAAGTTCAAGCAGATTTTTCCCGTTGTACAAAACTTCACCTGCTGTAACTTCATATTCTTCTTTACCGGCAAGCACAGAAGCAAGTGTTGATTTGCCAGAACCATTCGGGCCCATTATAGCGTGAACTTCACCAGCATTTACTTTAAGGTTTATACCTTTTAAAATTTCAGTTCCTTCAACATTTGCGTGAAGATTTTTAATTTCTAATAACATTATTTTTTTCCTTTTGAATTTCGCCTTTTTAATTTTATCCCACACTTCCTTCTAAACTTATACTTAATAGCTTTTGTGCTTCAACAGCAAACTCCATTGGAAGTTCTTTAAATACTTCTTTGCAATATCCATTTACAATCAAGCTAACTGCATCTTCAGTTGAGATTCCTCTCTGGTTAAGATAGAATATCTGATCCTCACCAATCTTAGAAGTTGTTGCTTCGTGTTCAACCTGAGCAGTTGGATTATTAATTTCTAAATACGGAAAAGTATGTGCGCCGCATTTATCTCCAAGTAAAAGAGAATCGCATTGTGAAAAGTTACGTGCGCCTTCCGCTTTTTTTCCAATCTTAACTAAACCGCGATAACTATTGTTACTTCTTCCTGCAGAAATACCTTTTGATACAATTGTACTCTCGTGTATTCTTCCCAAGATGAATCATCTTGGTTCCGGTATCAGCCTGTTGCATATTATTTGTTACTGCAACAGAATAAAATTCTCCAATCGAATTATCTCCTTGAAGAATACAGCTTGGATATTTCCAGGTTATTGCAGAACCGGTTTCAACCTGCGTCCAGCTAATTTTTGAATTTGTACCACGACAAGCACCACGTTTTGTAACGAAGTTATAAATCCCGCCTTTACCGTCTTTATCGCCAGGATACCAATTCTGAACAGTTGAATATTTTATTTGTGAATTCTCAAGAGCAACCAACTCAACAACTGCGGCGTGCAATTGATTTTCATCTCTCATCGGTGCGGTGCAGCCTTCAAGATAACTAACATAAGCATTATCATCTGCAATAATTAATGTTCTCTCAAATTGACCCGTGTTAGCGGCATTAATTCTAAAGTAAGTTGAAAGCTCCATTGGGCAACGAACACCCTGTGGAATGTAAACGAAAGAGCCATCACTAAAAACTGCGGAGTTTAATGTTGCATAATAATTATCTGTGTAAGGAACCACGCTTCCTAAATATTTTTTAACTAATTCCGGATGCTCACGAACTGCTTCTGAAAATGAACAGAAAATAATTCCCATTTCATTTAGCTTGCCTTTAAAAGTTGTAGCAACAGAAACTGAATCAAACACAGCATCAACTGCAACTCCTGCTAACATCTTTTGTTCATCTAAAGAAATTCCAAGTTTCTTGTAAGTATCAAGAAGTTCAGGATCAACTTCATCCAGGCTTTTATATTTTGGAGTTGATTTTGGTGCAGAGTAATAAGATATCTCCTGATAATCCACAGGCGGATATTTTACATTTGGCCATTTCGGTTCTTCCATCGTTAACCAGTGACGGTAAGCTTTCAATCTCCATTCAGTCATCCATTCGGGTTCTTGCTTCTTTGCAGAAAGCTGGCGGACCACATCTTCATTCAAACCTTTAGGAATTGTATCGGCTTCGATATCGGTTACAAAACCAAATTTATACTCTTTATTTGCTAATTCTTCAATTTTCTGGGTTTCTGTTGTACTCATTCATTCTCCATTGGCAAAACATTTATTTGTTTCGATGTAAACCTATTCAATCTATACTAAATAGTCAAGATTGAAAAGATACAATGTGATCTAGTGAAAAGGTTAAAAAGTGGGGACTTTTTTTTGGGGGAGCGACAAAACAGGATTATTCAGTAACTGAAAGAAATAAACCGCAGGAAGGACATTCCTTAGCATCTATTCCGACAAAAGCGTTACAAGCCGGACAATATTGATTGTTTTCTGTGTTCAAAATAATAACTTGTTTTAGATTATCCTGCTCCAATTCT
>JADJIH010000022.1 GCA_016707115.1 Ignavibacteriales bacterium
AAAATTATTTACTCAATGGTTGGAGTAAGCAAATTCTATAACAACAAACCTATACTAAAAGATATTTACCTATCGTACTTCTACGGTGCAAAGATTGGTGTTATCGGTTTAAACGGATCAGGTAAATCATCACTGCTAAAAATTCTTGCAGGAGTTGATAAAAACATAAACGGAGAAACAGTTGTGTCTCCCGGTTTTACTATTGGCTATCTTGAACAGGAACCGCACGTTGATGAAACTAAAACTGTAAGAGAAATTGTGCAGGAAGGTGTTCAATCAATTGTTGATTTGCTAAAACAGTATGATGAAATAAATGCAAAGTTCGCAGAACCGATGGATGATGATGAAATGACAAAGCTTCTTGAGCGTCAGGGTGAAGTTCAGGAAAAACTTGAAGCAATGGGCGGATGGGATCTTGATGCACGACTTGAAATGGCGATGGATGCTTTGCGCTGTCCGCCATCGGATACTTTGTGCAAAGTTCTTTCGGGCGGAGAGCGAAGACGTGTTGCGCTTTGCAGATTGCTTCTTCAAAAACCTGATATACTTTTACTCGATGAACCAACAAACCATCTTGATGCGGAAACAGTTGCGTGGTTAGAACATCATCTGCAAAAGTATGAAGGAACAGTTATAGCAGTAACACACGATAGATATTTTCTTGATAACGTTGCAGGCTGGATACTTGAACTTGATCGCGGTGAAGGAATTCCGTGGAAAGGAAATTACTCCTCGTGGCTTGAGCAGAAACAGGAAAGATTGCGCGTTGAAGAAAAACGTGAAAGCGATAGACAAAAAACTTTACAGCGCGAACTTGAATGGATAAGAATGAGTCCGAAAGCGCGTCACGCAAAATCACAATCAAGAATTACTTCTTATGAAAATCTTCTTAAGGAAGAAAAGGAAAAAGGACAAAAAGATCTTGAGCTTTACATTCCCGTTGCAGAACGTCTTGGCGATATCGTAATTGAAACAGAAAAACTTAGTAAGGCTTACGGTGATAATATTTTAATTGATGATCTAACCTTCTCAATTCCTCCCGGGGCTGTTGTTGGAATTATTGGTGCTAACGGTGCTGGTAAAACAACTTTGTTCAGAATGATTACAGGACAGGAAAAACCAGATAGCGGAAATATTAAGATAGGTTCAACAGTTAAGCTTTCGTATGTAGATCAATCTAGAGATGCATTGAATCCGGAAAAAAGTATTTGGGAATTAATCTCCAACGGAGAAGATACAATTATGCTTGGCAACAGGCAGGTAAACTCACGCGCGTACGTTGCACAGTTTAATTTTTCAGGTGCGGATCAGCAGAAAAAAGTCAGTATGCTTTCCGGCGGAGAAAGAAATCGTGTGCATCTTGCAATGATGTTAAAGCAAGGCGCAAATGTTATTCTGCTTGATGAACCAACAAACGATCTTGATGTAAATACTTTACGTGCACTTGAAGAAGGAATTGAAAAATTTGCCGGATGTGTGTTAGTAATAAGTCACGATAGATGGTTTTTGGATAGAATAGCAACACACATTTTAGCGTTTGAAGATGAAAGCAAAGTTGTCTGGTTTGATGGAAACTATTCCGAGTACGAAGAAAAACGAAAAGAAAGATTAGGCATCGCAGCAGATCAGCCGCATAGAATTAAGTACAGGCATTTAACGAGAGGTTAGAAGCCTAATGGTAAGTAATAAAGGTCGCTCCGATGGAGCTATCCAAAGTTTGTAATCAGGTTAATTACAAACGGTTCGTTCCTATGGAACTGGTAAATGAAATGATTTAGTTTTCAGAAAGAATTTGAACTTACTCCGTTAGGAGTAAACTGTTTGTAACAAAAGAACGAACGAAAATTAAAAGTCCCTTAGGGACGACCTGTCTATTATTATGCATTAAAAAAGGTCGCTCCCACGGAGCTAGTTTATGTTTGGCTGGTTTTGTATTACAAACAGTTCGTTCCTACGGAACTTGTAAATAAAAATGATTAGTTTTCAAAGAAGAAATTGAATTAACTCCGATAGGAATAAACTGTTTGTAATAAAACGAAATAAAAAAACTATTAAAGTCCCATCGGGACGACCTGTTTATAATTAAGTATTTTGGGAATTAATTTGGCTAACACATATTCACAAATATACACTCACATTGTCTTTGCTGTTAAAGGAAGGCAAAACCTAATTAATCCAAATATCAGGGAAGAACTTCACAAATACATAACAGGCATCATTACTAACCGTGATCAAAAACTTCTTTCAATATTTTGCATGCCTGATCATACACATTTGCTAATTGGTTTAAAACCATCAATTAATATTTCTGATCTTGTGAGAGATATAAAAGCTGGTTCATCAAAATTTATTAATGATAAAAAATTAATTAAAGGAAAATTCAGCTGGCAGGAAGGATTTGGTGTGTTCTCCTATTCACGCAGTCAGATTGATACCGTCATAAAATATATCCAGAATCAGGAAAAGCATCACCATAAAAAATCGTTTAAAGAAGAGTACATAGACTTTCTTGAAAAGTTTGCAGTTGAATACGATGAGAAGTATTTGTTTGAGTGGATTGATGTATCTTAACATTATCAACTATAGGTCGCTCCGATGGAGCTAATTTATTTTTTTGTTTTAGAAAATTACAAACAGTGCGTCCCCTTGGGACTTAGAAAAACAGAATAATAAATGAATTAGTTTAAGTAAGTTTTATAACTTAATTACTAAATATGTTCTATTTTATCAAACAATCAGGAGAGGCTCGGGTTACATTATGAAAAAATTATTGTTCGCATTCTTTGCTCTTACTTTTACAATTGCTTGCTCTAAAACAGAGGAACAAAAACCAGAAACAACAGATCAGCAAACTGTTACTACACAAGAAGCACCAAAACCTGTTGTTAGTAATAGGTATGGAGTTAAATCCGGCGTAATCTTTTACAATGCGCCTATGGGTACAAAGCAGGAACTGTACTTTGATGATTACGGCGCAAAAGAAGTTTCTATTACTTCTATAGATTTAGGAATAGCCAAAACCAAATCTATAGATATTAGGAAAGATGGATTCAGCTACACATACGAAGAAGGTAAAACTGAGGGAACTAAAAAAGCCTGGTATGCTCCAGCCAGTACCGATTATTCAAAAGCCGATCCTAAAACACTTGAGCGTTACAAAGTAAAAGATCTTGGAACCGAAATCATTGCAGGAAAAGATTGTAAAAAATTCAGTGCAGAGTTTGGTAACTCACCAATTGTTTCCTGGACTTGGAACAACATTCTTATTAAGTCCGTAACCAAAATGGGCGGAACAGATTTTGTTATCGAGGCAACTAAAATTCAGGACGGCTCTGTTGATTCTAAAATATTTGAACTGCCTGCTGGTGTAACTTTTAAAGAGATGTAGATTTTATTTTGCGTCTTGGCGCCTTTGCGAGAAACAAAAAAACATTTCGCAGAGACGCTAAGTCGCAAAGTAAATAATTATCATTTTATGAGCATCATTTTTTTTGTTTGAACAAAATTGCCGGCTTTAAGTTGATAAAAATATATCCCGCTCGGCAGTGTGGCATTTGCAATGTACGATTTAGTATGAATACCTGCCTCATAAAATCCATCGACAATTGTTTCAATTTCTCTTCCAATTGCATCATACAGTTTGATTGATTGCCAACTGCTGATTGGTGACTGCCAACTGATCTTTGTACTTGGATTGAATGGATTAGGATAATTTTGTTCAAGAATAAATTCTGTTGCCGTAATTTGTTGTTCATTTATACCTGTTACGATAGAATCAACGATTGAATATGTAACCCAGCCATCATCAGTGGAGTAGATATGATTCAGATTTATTAGATACGAGGTCTTAGAGTTAAAGAATTCGAAATTAGTATTTCTATCATCCCAATTGGTAAATGTTTGCAGTGTGTCCCATAACATTCCGCCATCGGTCGTGTTCATTATGCCCGACCAATCTATCGACCAACCTATTTGTGAGGATATAAATTCAAAATCTAAAGTCCACTTACCAAACTATATGGTTTCCCAAGTAGTTCCCGGCATCAGTTGTTTTAGCAGCGAGAAAGAATCCCAAACAAAGATTCCCAAAAGCACCTATTATACATTCATTGTTAGAAATAACTTAATTTTATCATAATACACAGACTCATTTAAACCACCTCCTTCAAAATAAGAGCGGTTCCAGGTTTCTCCTTGATCAGTTGTTTTATAAATGTAACGAATACCTGTTATGCCCCAGGGACTAGGATTAGTAAAACATATATATCCGATTGAATCTTTATAAAAAGAGATATCGTATATTTGTCCTAAGGTATCAGTTACCAATTCCCAATTCTGCCCTTGATCAACACTTTTATATAAACGACCACTATCGTCAGCAAAACCAATTGAATCATTTGCAAATTCAATATCATACCCGTAAAAGGCTAAGGGAAATTCATATTCTTGTACCCAATTTAATCCACCATTACTTGAACGAAGAAGAGTATTCCTCAAACTAAGCCAGCCATTTTGTTCATCAACAAACGTAATTTTCCCTGAAGTGTCTATCCGTGAATCATAGATTCTTATCCAATCTGTACCAGCATTAGTTGTTTTCCATAAATACCCATTGGTGCTTAAAATCCAGCCGTTGTGATCGTCAAGAAAAAATATATCGCTATAGTTGTGGATAGCTTGTGAAAAGAAGTGTGTGTTTGAAAATATTACAAGTAAAAAAACTATTGTAAACCGTTTCATTTTATTCCCTTTTAAAATGGTGGATTACTAAACAAATATTATAAGCGATTATAAGATAACAATCGCCATTGCAATGTCAACCGTGCGGAATCTACTTCCTGTACTGCTTTATAAACTCTTCAACTTCAGGCAAGCCGCCTTGATAAATTAAATAACCATTACTTGGTTCGCGTTCTGTTATTTCTCCTGCAATTGGAGTTAACATAATTTCTTTTACTTTTTCTAAATCATCTGTTTGCCCAAATGCCCAACCGAGTTTCATATAAGCAACTTCCGGTAACATGTTTGCAGCAGGAATAACACCAAGCTCCATCATATCTCTGCCGGTATCGTAAACATACATTTGCACATATCCCCAAAGTGTTTGAACTGTCATATAAACCGCAACACCTTTTTCCTTTGCACGCTTAAGTGCGGGATAAAGTGGTTTGTTAACATGTCCTAATCCTGTACCTGCAATTACAATTCCTTTGTAACCATTATCTATTAAGGAATCAATCATATCCGGTTTCATATTCGGATAGTAATAAACAATTGCAACTCTGTCATCAAAAACAGCGTTAACTTTTACATCGTTATCAAATCTTCTTCGTTTATAATCATCACGGATTGGTGTTACTTTATCTCGACTTACTGTTGCTATTGGAATATCACCAATTGTTCTAAAAGTTGAACGATAACTTGAATGCATTTTTCTTACACGTGTTCCGCGATGAAGCAATCCGTACATATCACTAGTTGGACCAAACATACAAACCATTACTTCTGCAATATCACTTATCGCTGCAGTTGTTACAGAATGAATAAGATTAAGTGCTGCATCTGATGAAGGTCTATCGCTCGAACGCTGCGAACCAACCATTACAATCGGAACAGGAGAATCCTGTACCATAAAAGAAAGTATTGCCGCTGTGTGATGCATTGTATCTGTTCCATGTCCGATTACAATTCCCTGTACACCTTTTTCAATTTCTCTACCTATTGCTTCAGCAAGTCCGATCCATTGTTCCGGCCCCATATTTTCGCTAAACACACCATACAGTTTTTCGGTATCAAGATTACAAATATCTGCAAGCTCAGGAACTGAACCATAAAGTTCTCCTGGTGAAAATGCTGGTATAACAGCACCAGTTCTATAATCTAGGCGCGAAGCTATTGTTCCACCAGTACCGAGTAATTTTACATTTGGTTTTTTGGGATCGTAAGGAAAATCTTTTTCAGGAATCTTATAATGAGCTTCTTTTCTTCCGAAGATTTTTACGTCTCTTTATTTTTTCTGCAGCAATTCCAATGTTATAACCAATTGGCATTTTAAGAACGATGTGAAATTCATCTGCAGTTTCTGAACGGGGTAAAATTAATCCTTTAAAACTTCCTTCATCTGTAAGAATTTCTACATCACTCCAGATTGGTGTTTTAAATTTTTGCAGAGTGTTTAAAGCAACTCCACGATAACCTTTGTAATCTTCTAAATTTATCTCTGCCATTATTTTAATTTCTTTTTATCATTTAAATAATTTTTTGCATTAAGTCTTGTAACTACCTTCTTGCCTGTTTTTTTCTTCAATTTCTTTTCGCGTATTTCCAGCAATTGTTCCTCCTTGATTAGCAATAGTTTTGTTTTCAGTAAATGTTTTTGGTTTCTTTTCTTTGCTAATTTCTGTTGTGGTCGCTTCGGCAAGCATATTTAGAACAAGTTCTAAATTGCTCATGTTATCTCTTAGATTTTCTTTTTTTAGTCCCTTATGCTTTTTGTATTGCTTAACAGAAAAACTGCTCCAGGCTTTTGTAATTTCGTCCGTAAGAATCGCATATTCTTGTCCTTTTAATACACCCCATTTTTCCCATTCATCAGTAAGATCTTTTCGCACCTCAATGCTTTTTAAACGTTGATTAATCCATTCTTTGCTGTATCCTTTTTTAAGATAAGTTTCCATCAAACGATCGATACCAATTTCCGGATCCTCTATTTCATCAATGCGTTCTCTTGCTACTTTGGCAAGCCATAATTTAAATGGTTCAGCTTTTGGTGAGGGAACGCTTTGGATTAAACGGAACAATTGCTCTGTATCGGCAGCATCGGTATTATAATTTTTACCATCGCTTGAAAGCATTTTCAGTTGACTACAATTTGTAGCCAACTCACTTCCTTCTTTTTTAAGACGGGTTTTTAATACGCTCCAATACTTTCTTGGATTAGGGCTTTCAGTTAAAACTCCAACGACATCAACAACAGAGAAATACCATTTTTCTTGTTCATCATCCCAATGTGAGCGTATTTTCTTTTGCTCAAATACTTTTATTGCGTTTTGTCTATTCATAATTCATAAAAATTATTTATTTAAAAAACCAATTATATCAGCAACAACTTTTGCAGAGATTCTTCCGCGAAGTTTTTTCATTATCATTCCCATCAACAAAATGCTTTTACTGTTTGGATTATAAATAGTCATCTTATCACAATCTGAATTTGCAGAATTAATTATTTCATCAACTTCTTTTTTGCTGGCAGGACTTTGAATTACTTCTTCAGTAAACATTCCGAGCTCTGCAACTGTTTGTAAAGTTGTTAACAAAGCATCTTGTGGAATTTTTTTATCCGCAAAGGATTTAAGAATTTCTTCAAACATACTTTTGTTAAGCCATTCAGTCGTAACGCCTCGTTTTCTCAATCTCTTTGGGTATTGGATAAGAAACACGGCAACTGTAGTTGGATTTATTTTCCAATCGAGTACAGCTTTCTTAAAAAGCTCTGCATAAGGAGAAATAGAAAGTTCTTCAATAGTATCTTTGGGAATTCCTAGTTTGATATAACATTCAATTCTTTTCCAGAATTGTTCGGGTAACCATGATTTTATCTGCTCAATTTTTTCTTTCGTAATTTTTTTCGGCGGAAGATCTGTATCAGGATACATTCTATCTGCACCGGGAAGAATACGTTCAAAACCGTTTGTTCCATCGCTCATTGCTTGTCTGGTTTCAGATGGAATTCCAATTGTTGCTTCTTTAGCACGAATTATAATTTCATTAACTGCTGTTTTAACATCATCTTCACTTCCCCAAACAATTATCATCGTATCGTTATCAGCAGCGTTTGTAAACTTTTTAATTTTTAACCAATCGGCGGAACTAATCGAATCGCTCTTACTATCAGAATGAATAAGATTTGGGATGGTAGTTAAGCATGCAATAACTCTAACCCGATCAGAAATTTCTTTTGAGAAATATGTATCTGTTTGTGTTTGCCAGTGAAGCAAATCTTTATAACCTTTTAGTACAACAGCACTTAGCTTCATACCTGAATCTGCAGCATTTTTTAATGGAGCGTAATGAACTTTCTTTAACAGTTTTGTAATGTCATAAGATTCAGCTTTAAATGTTTCGGGAGTAATTCCGCGTTTCTTTAATTCTTCACGCAATCTTAGAAGATTCCATTGTCTCATCGCTTCATTATAAGTAAGAAGTGGAATTAAAGTTATTTGAGGAACACCTTTAATTTCAACACGAGTTCCACCTTCAACACTTACATTTACATCTTCACGAGCGGCACCCATTCCACGACGAACTTTTTGTGTGCTTCTTACAAGCTTGCTGCATTGCCAGGCAACTTCTGCAACTTCCTGCGGAGTTTTCATTGCAGGTTCTGTTACTGTTTCGATAAGCGGCATTCCAAGTCTGTCTGTAAGATAAACTCGATCGTGACCAATATCAGAAACTTCTCTACACGAATCTTCTTCAATAGACATCTGAACAATTTTTATTTTTCTATCTTTGTAAGGAATCCATCCATCAAGAGCATAAATTGCCGTTCGTTGAAATCCTGTTGGAATACTTCCATCCAAATATTGTTTACGTGCAATATGGATTTCATCAACAACATTGCAGTTGTATAATATTCCAATTCCTATTGCAATTTCAAGGGCATCTTCATTTATTAAGAAAGGCGGAGTGTCATCCATCTCATAAGTACAAACAGTTTCGCGTTTGATGTGATAAATAATATTTTTCTTTGTTTTGAATTCCATCAATGCTGTGCCGTCATAAACTCCCATTTCAGATAACGTGGGACGCATATGACGTAATATTTCCGCATCAAATTCTCTGGTGTATTTTCCGGCTGGGCAACGGCAGAAAAGTTTTTTCTCGGTTAAAAGTTGTTGATGAATTTCTAATCCTGATTTGAACCCGACTTTTTTATAGTCGTCTTCTGTCATTTCATGGAAAGGTTTGAAGATAAAATCATACATAAGTGAACAACATTTTTTTGTTTGATAAAAAAATAGCACGCTGATAATTATGATAAACTATGATCATAATAAATCTTAAAAGATCATAAAAATCAGCGTACCATTGACTTAAACTATTTATTGAACTTTGAGAAATAATCCTTGAACATATCTTTATGAACCATAAAATCCATAATCTTTAATTTAACATAATCTTCATGATAGAAGTAATAACCTTTATCACCAGTGTTGCGTGAGCCCGCACCGGAATCTTTGATCAAGAACCATGTTTTGCCATCTAATTCTTCATACCCGATTAAATGAATTCCATGGTCATCGGTTGTTGTTTCATTACTAAAACGAAATTGTCTTGAGTTCTCATCAATGTATTCAGATGGAATATCAAACGTTGGGATGATCGCACATTTTGTCCAGCTGTCATAACCTGGTTCACTAACATCACCGCCGATTGCAAGCGTGTAACCATTCTTTACAGCATTCTTTAGCACTTTCATAAAATCATCGAGCGGAATGTTATAATAATCTTTGTTGTGCCACCAGTTATCAGGAACTTCGTACTCAACTTGCTTCCAATAAGGCTGTTGCATATAAGAAAGAACATCAACATAATCATCAGGATTAAGTTTTAAAAAATTTGTTAGATATTCTTTTGGTGTATATTTCTTTCCATCCACAACAACTTCTGTTGGTGGAACTCCGAGATAATGATTTAGAATTGATTTTGTAACTGCAACAACTTCATCTTCATTCCAGGCATTTGTTGTTTTTACATTTTGCAGATACGTCTGAATTTCTTTTACCATATCACTATGATCGTGATACTGTTGACCTGGTAATAATCCCGTGCAAACATCTGCTGGCACTGCGCCGTACATTTTATAAATTCTTGTAACAGCATTTGCTTCAGAGCCTTCTTCAACAATTGATTTGCCACGTGTTCGTACAAACTCTTTAACTTTTTCAACATACTCCCAGTAAGCAGTAAAGATTGGAGAAATACTAACTTTATTTCCAGTTAAACGATATACTTCAGATTCAAAAAATGAAGTTGTAGAAAAAGTCCAGCAAGTTCCTGTATTGCCTTGTGAGATCGGGTCGTTATGCCAGTAATATTTAAACTCTTCTTTGGATTGCGGATAATTTATTCCGGTAAAATCTAGTTTAAAACTTTTCTTTTTTTCTTTAGTTGAATTTTTAAAATCATCAATTCCCTTTTCTATTTCTTTATAGAAACCATCTTTAGGTTCAACAAAAACGCCTTTGTTTTTTTCTTGTGGTTTGATGAAGGAAGCTGATATAAAAATTAGAATTGCTAAAAACGATATAAAGGATTTCATAACCTTACCTTTTAGTAAGTTGATTTAAAATTATTTAAAACTTATGGTTCAAAATTAGGGATAAATGGAAAGAGTGGGAAGTAAATATTTTATAAAACAATTCCCGGCTAAATTGAAGGAGGCAACAAACAATCCGCCGGGAATCTTAAGAGACGTGGACAGCATTACTAATACGATATGTCGCTTATTTCAATCATCTCTGTTTTTTTATCATATTTCTTTAAGTAATCCACAAACTCTGAGTTCAGAAATTTCTGATGAGTTTTTTCATAAACCTTTAAATATTTTTCAACTTGTTTATGTGTAAGTGTACTCTTCATATAATTTTTCTTTTCATTATCATCAAAAAATATTCGATAATAAAAAAGTTTTGCCGGTTTTGATTTGGCTTTTGCAGCTACCGGTTTTTTAACAGATTTTTTTACTGGCATTATTGTACTCTCCAAATAATATTTATTGGATTAAATTTTTCCGTTCTTCTTAATAATATCCCTTGCAATTATTCCTTTTTGAATTTCATTTGTTCCTTCAAAAATTCTGTTGATACGGCTATCGCGGTAAATACGTTCTATAGGAAGCTCTTGTGAGTAGCCCATTCCGCCGTGTATCTGCACTGCAAAATCAACAATCTTATCTAAAGATTCTGAACAATAAAATTTTACTATCGCTGATTGTCTGGAAATATCTTTGTGTAAATCATAATCAACAGCTGTACGGTAAACAATTGATTCCATATTGTAAATCATTATTGCCATCTCTGCAAGCATAAACTGTATTGCCTGAAAGTGCGATATTGGATGATCAAATTGTACGCGTTCTTTTGCATACTTTGCAGAAAGCTCAAGCAGTTCTTTAGAAACACCCATACATGCCGCGCCAAGTCCAAGTCTGCCCGCATCAAGAGTTTTCATTGCGTAAATAAATCCTCTTCCGTCCGTGCCGATTAAATTTTCTTTTGGTATGCGTACATTTTCAAAACTTAATGGATTCGTTACACTTCCCTTAATACCCATTTTCTTTTCTGCTGGACCAACTGAAAATCCTGGAACATTTGTATCCACAGCAAAAAGACTGATTCCTTTTTCTGTTCGTGCAAACAAAGAAACAAAATCTGCAATACCGCCGTTAGTAATCCAAAGTTTTTCACCATTAATAACCCATTCATCGCCAACTAAATCTGCTTTTGTTTTAAGATGAAAGGAATCTGAACCGGCTTGGGCTTCTGTTAATCCAAATGCAGCAATCTTTTCGCCCGATGCAAGTGGAGGAATAAATTTCTTTTTTTGTTCTTCGGATGCGCCATTAAATATTGCATTGGTTCCTATCGACTGATGAGCACCGATAAAAGTAGCTGTTGACATACAACCACGGGAAATTTCTTCCTGCATAATGCAATAGCCAACTTCACCAAATCCGCCGCCGCCGTATTCTTCTGGAAAAGAAATCCCAAGAAAACCAAGCTCAGCCATTTTTGTGATTAGCTCTCTAGGTATTTTTGCTTCTTCATCAATTTTAGCAGCAATAGGTTTGATTTCATTATTGGTAAAATCACGCACCATATCGCGGAGCATGTTTTGTTCTTCGGTAAACTTAAATTCGAACATAGATAAGATGCCTTCTTTTTTTGTTGACGCTTGTTATAGTCAAATAATATTCCACAAGGATTTTGTTGATTATTGTTGAAATATCAGTGAAAATAAGCGGTGTTTTGAAATTGCTTTTCATATCAAAGAAGGGATGCAAAGCCTGTTCTTAATTGTGAGAAGTCGGAAATTTGTGCGTTAATTCTTGCCGATAGTTTTATTCATCCCTCTTTACTGTATCTGGTGAGAATGCCGGCAGACAAACGGCAACATATTCCACACTTCCTTCATATGGTGTGCTGTATTGTATCCACTCGCCTTTTTTAGTTAAGATCGCCGAACCTGCTTTAACATCAATAATTTCTTTTTCAGTTTTAACTTGTAAAGTTCCTTTTAACACAATTGTATATTCATCAAACTCAGGTCGTTGTCCGGGTTCAACCCAGCCTTGCGGACTTGTCATTTTAGCAATACTAAGTGTTTCTGTTTTTGAGTTAACTCTTCCAAAATATTCTTCAATTATTTTGGGTTTGTTTCCCGCGGCTTCAATTATGGTTGGTGATTTTACGACAATTGGCATTTTTAATTTCCTTATTTCTTTTTTGCACTTACAAGATAAAAGATAACTGATGTTTTAAAAACTGTTTCAGGATTCTTGTTTATTTGATTTTTAATTTTTTCAATTCCCTTTTGATATTCTTCATCCGAAAGATTAGCGAGCTGCGAGCAATTATTCTTAATTAAAAACGGATCACTAAAAACGGAATTACCGACTTTTTCGTTATGAACTTCTTCAACCACTTTAATTTCAATATTCGTAAACTTTTCTGTTTTTAACAATATGTTTAACAATTTTAATGAAGGAAACCTTTTTAAATCATTTTCATAAGTGAAATCAAAATAATCATAAATGTACCAGTCTTTATCGATATGCGGATCAACGCCAAAAACTGCAAGCATTCCTTTGTTTGATAATGTACGATTACTCTCCTTAATAAATTTTTCTTTATCCGGAAAATGATGAATTGCATTAACACAAAAGATTAAATTAAAAAAATCATTTTTAAAAGGAATATGAACAGCATCAGCATTTACGAGATTTAGATATGATTTATCCGACTTTGGAATTTTCATCATATCTAATGAATAGTCCAATCCAAAGATTTTTTTTCTCTTTTTTTCAATCGAACTAATCCATCTTCCGGTACCGCATCCAGCTTCTAAAATGTTTTTGTAATTATTTAATTCAATTAACTTACAAAGTTCTTTTTCTAATTTGACTAAATAATTTACACTATAACGATTATTATATGTTGGTGCTATTTGTGAGTAATCAGTTCTTTGCATTTTTATAATGTTTAAAATAATTTCAGTTATAAAGTAAAACTAAGAATCTGCATACTCAATATTTTATCACAATTTTGTTGTAAACAATCATCGTCTTTTTTAGATTAAACCAGGTAGAAATCAAATAATCACAAATATTCTTAGGAGGCTCTATGAACAGACTATTTTCTATTCTTATCGCACTAATAATTATTTCTTCAAGCATTTTTGCTCAGGATGTTGATAAAGTAAAAGCAAAGATTGAGGAAATGAATAAGGTTTACACAAAGGCAATGATCGATAACGATGTAGAGAAAATGTTATCAATGTACACAGAAGACATTATTTCTATGCCGAGTTATCAGCCGACCATTAAAGGAATTGCAAAAGTTAGAGAACTTAGCGAAATGCAGGCTAAGTCAGGCTGGAAAACAACTGAATTTATTCTTTCTATTACAGACATTATTGTTCAGGGTAATCTTGCAATTGAAATAGGAAATTATAATATGAAAATGAGCGGACCTGATGTACCTGAATGGGCCGACTATGGAAAGTACATCACAATTTGGGAAGAACAAAAAGATGGTTCAATGAAAATAAAAGTTGAAACCTGGAATACGGATACAAATCCATGGGCACAAATGGAACAAACAAAACAAGAAGAAATGAAAAAAGTAGATTAAATATTTACAACCTCGAAGGTTTATAAATAACCTTCGAGGTTAGTATTCGATCTATCCAAATATTTTTAACAAAACTTCTTTTCTATAATTAAAAATCTCATTTATTTTTTTTGAAATAACAATAGCATTCATTATCCGCCCTAGATATCCAAATGGAACAACGTAGCTAACAATGTCTTCCATAATTACACATCCATCTTCTGTCATTGTAAAAAGGTGTTGATGATGCCACATTCTATATGGACCAAATCTCTGCTCATCCACAAAGTAATTTGGTTCGTTAACATGTGTAATTTCCGTAACCCACGTTTGCGGAATATTTAACAAGGGGCGTACAAAATATGTGATTATCATTCCTGCATACATTTTTTCTGATAATTTGGTTCTAACTTCAAAGTTTAGCCATGGCGGAGTGATTTTGGACAGATTTGCCGGGTTTGAGAAGAATTTCCAGGCAGTTTCTAAAGATATTGGTAATTTTTGTGATGTTTTGAGTTGATAAAGTTTCATAACCTTTTCATATTATTGATAGAGTTTTAACAAATTATAGGAACAAATAATTCCCGTCTTATGAATATAACTTCTATCGGAGAAATTCTTTTTGATATATATCCGAACCACAAAAGACTTGGTGGCGCACCGCTGAATTTTATCTATCATGTCAAAAAATTAACAGACAATGGAAATATTATTAGCCGTGTTGGTAAAGATGTTCTTGGCAACAAAGCGGTTAACGATCTTAAACATTCCGGATTGTCGTTTGATTATATTCAGCACGATAATCTACACCCAACTGGAATGGCAATTGTTCATCTCGATGATTCGGGAATTCCAAATTTTAAAATTGATACTGATAGTGCATACGATTTTATTGAAATGAATGATGAGAACGAAAATCTAATTATAGCTGATACAGATTGTCTTTACTTTGGAACGCTCGCACAAAGATCAGAACTTTCAAGAAAAACAATTCAATCATTTTTCAATCGCGGATTAAAATATTTTGCTGATTTAAATTTACGGCAGAATTACTATGATGAAGAAGTTCTAAGCGCATCACTTAAAGCTGCTGATTTTATAAAAGTTAATTATGAAGAAATGCACATTCTTAACGATATAATTTTACAAAGTGAGTACCATACTGAAAAAGTTGCTTATGAGCTTATGGAAAAGTTTGAAATTAATATGATTGCTGTAACCCGTGGCAAAGATGGCTCATCTATTTTTGAAAATGGTAAGCGCTATGATCACTCAAATGTTGATGTAAAGGTGGTTGACACAACTGGTGCGGGCGATGCATTTGCTGCGGTACTTTGTGTTGGCTACTTGCACGGTTTGGAAATCCCATACATTAATAAACTTGCAAATGATTTTGCTTCCGAGATTTGCCAATTTGAAGGCGCTCTACCAAAGTATGATAGAATTTATGAAAGCTTTAGAGAGTTGATGGGATTTTTTTAGGATATTTTTAAATTAACTTTAAATCTAATTTTCATCATCAGTAATGCAGGATTGGTGATGAAAATTATTTTTTTTCTTCTTTTATTTTTTCCCTTCGCTTATACTCAAACAATTTCAAATCATCGTATTGATAAAATCATTACTCTGCTGATCACAAATTCTCCTGACATTTCAAACTACATTAATGCTGACGAGTTGCAAATTGCAAACCGTTTTGGAATTGAATATGAAGGAATAGAAAATAAATTCTTAATTGCGAATGAAATTCCTAAAGAATTTACCAATGATCTTTTAAACGGAAAAATTAAATATGAATACAAATTAGAAAGTCTTGAGGAAAATTTTTCTTTGTTGACTATCACGATTCCTACTTTAAATCTTAAAAGCGAATATTTTCTAAAAGACTCTTTCCTTGTCGCTTCAACAAATTATCATTCGCGTAATTGGAAAACAATCACTACTGATTATTTTCAGTTCTTTGTAAGTGATGAAACATTATTTAATGATTATTCAATTAATCTTTTGGAAAATTTTATAAACAGAATGAGTGAGATTCTTTCTTTTACTGTTGAGGAAAGGAATAAATTAAAGGAAAATAAAATCTTTTATTTTCTTTGTCGAGATGAAGAAGAGATTCAAAAAGTAACAGGATTTGCAACACGCGGTATTTTTATTCTTGCACAGGATTATGTTATCACAACATACAATACACACTATCACGAACTACTGCATTTTCTAATTAATTATAAACTTAGAAAACTACCGCTTTACACACATCCGTTTTTGCAGGAAGGATTTGCAGTTGCATTTGGCGGGCGTGGCGGACTTGAAGCGCACACAATTTCTGAAATGGGTGTATTCCTGATAAAATCCGGATTTGCAAACTATAAAGAGTTGCTTAGCAAGTTAGATTTTCAAAAGACTGATGCTTCAATATCATATCCAATTTCCGGACTCTATACAGAATTTTTGATAAAAATATTGGAATAGATAATTATTTAAAACTTTATAGGAAATATTCCGGAACTTCCGAAAAAGTATTATTCGAAATAATTAATGAGGATGATCTTTTATCTGAAGATAAATGGAATTTGTTTATTGATTCTTTATCATCTCAAAATCCTGTAATGATAAATACGGAATTATTTGTTTCGGATTACAAGCTTATCACAAAACAAAATGATTTTGAAGTTTATGAAAACGAGAAAGAATATTTTTTCAAGATAAGAGACACATTATTAATAAGTACGCCAACGATACTTTCAAACTTTAAAAGTAAAATCTTCAGTCAGCACTTTCCCAATCGGAAATATAATTCAGAGAAGTATTTAATCATCGCAAACCAAAATGAAATTTCTGTTTACAATTTATTTTCAAATAATCTAATCGGAAAATATGTTGCTTCGTTTTCAATTCCACCCAAGACGGTTCCATATAAAGATGGATTTTATGAGTTTGTTATTAAGAGAGATTTATTTGATGAAGACTATTTTAAATTAATAATTTTTAATAAAGTGGAAAAAATCTGTTGAAAAGATAAGCAACACAATAAATAAAGTAAAGTCCAATGATAATAGTGATTGTTCCGCCTAAATCAAATCTGGATTCTTTAATTTTTTCAACTTCATTCATTCCAATAGATTTTGTCTCGATACCTTGGTGCACAATTAAAGAATCTTCAACCATTTTAATATTTGTTGTGTCATCTTTCTCAACAACAAATTCTTTCCCGTTTTTATAAACAACTTTTATATCATTCATTTTTTCTAAATTATTGTAGTCCTCCTTTGGCACTTCATAAAATGAATGACAACCTGTTAACAAAATTGAAACTGACAATAGAAATACAATAAAACGAAAAGTAGCAACTGAATATTTCATCAGTAACTTCTTTCTTAAATTTTATGTCGCTCAATAAGCTCATCAGGAATTCTTGTTGGTCGTCCGGAAGAAAGCGAAACAAGAGTGTAAAGCATTTTCCCTTCCACTGCAATTTTATTTGTTGCTTTATTATAAACCCAAACGTTAATTGTAACCTGTGCGCCGCTCCAATCTCCAACTTGTGTTTTAACCAAAGCAATGTCGCCAAATTTTAATTCACGTTTATATTGTAAGTGAACTTCGCTTGCAAACCAGTTTAATCCTTTGCCAATATATTCTTCCATCGGAACTTTATAGTTGTCTCTCATTTGTATAAATCTTGCTGTCTGTATGTAATCAAGATATTTTGAGTTGTGAACATGATTGTTCATATCAATATCATCGGGACGAACAATTATTTCGGTTTCAAAAATTGAATTTGTATTAATTTCCGTACTCATCAATTACATCTCTATAAAGTTTTTAATAAGTTTTAATCCTGCCTCGCCAGACATCTCAGGATGAAACTGTACACCATAAGCATTTTCATTTTCAATAGAAGCACAAAATGTAACTGTATTGCTGCACGTGGATGTTGATAGATCGCTTTTCGGTAAATAGTATGAATTGTTAAAAAAGAATTCCGCATTTTCTTCAATCCCTTCAAACAAAACGCTTTGTCTGCCGCGATTTATTTTATGATTACCTTTAAATAAAGATCCCTCCGTGTTAGTTTCGAATTTAACTGCAGTTCCTGGAAAAAATCCAAGACAAGAAAAATTTCCTTCTGTTGAGTAATCAGCCATTAACTGCATTCCTAATCCGATTCCAAGAATTGGTTTTTTAATAACACGCAGAAGAGAGTACAAATTAAGCATCTGAATTTTTCTCATCACAGCTGGTGCATTTCCGCAACCGGCAAATATAATTTTGTCTGCTCCACAAATATCAAGTTCGTTTCTTGATACTTTATAATCATTTGTAACTTTACTAATTGATGCTGCAACTTCATTGATGCAAACATCACCGTAATCAACTATTGTAACCATATTTAAAAATAAATTCCGTTGTTTAATAAATCTGAAAAAGTAAAATAATATTTGATGGTAAAATAACAATACTATCTAAGTATTTTACATTTAATTAGAAGGAGTTTGATTTGATTTTAAAGCTTTTTTAAATTTTACAGCTTTCAGTCTTGCTGTAAATCGTAGGACATCAAAGATTCTTAAATTTTTCCAATTCAAATTATTATTTCAAAATTATTCCCAAGGGATTTTTGATTAAGTAACAGAATTACTTTATCATCAACATTTTCTTTGTTTCAACAATACTACCGGTTGTGATCTGATAAAAATAAATTCCCGAACTGAGTTCTTTGTTCGATTAAATCTAACTTTCATAATTTCCTTTCGATATTCATCTATAAGAGTTGCAACTTCATTTCCAAGAACATCATAAACTTTTAGAGTTTGCCAACTGCTAACTGGAGACTGCCAACTGATTTTTGTACTTGGGTTAAATGGATTTGGATAATTCTGAAACAAAATAAAATCATTAGGAAGTGTTTCCTCATCCACAGAAGCTGTAGATGTAAATTCATAAGCGCCTATATCAAACCCGCTTCCTTGCGGACGAGATACACCATCAATGTCAAATCCAACAACAGAACTTACTAGTGAAGTTCCAATATTAATTGGCTGAGATGATGGAAGTAAATGAAAATTTCCATTTGTGTTATCAACAAAAATTTGGTTTTCATCCTGAACAATCTGCGAATGAGTATCGTAACCCAAAGATTGCCATGATGCTAAACTCATATTAGAATTCCCATCATCATCGCTTAAACGATTTACGAGTAAATTGTAATCACTAACAAATCCTGCTTTAGAGTCTTCATCAATACAAATGCTGCCTCTAAAACTGTGATTATTGATTAATATATTATTATAAACTGTGTTTCCCGTTGATCCATTTACAATTAAAACAGCCCACCTTCCATCGGTTGGATGAACAATTGTATTGTTAAATACTTTATTATTCTTTGAGCCTTCTGCGCCATCAATCTGGTACATTGCAATTCCGGTTGCGTGATTATTATAAAGTAAGTTGTTAAAGATTTTGGAATCCTGAACACAATCCATATTTATTGCAGAGCCTCCGCCAACTCCGTTATCGTGAATAATATTTCCAGCAACAATTGCATTACTAATTATTCCATCATCGCCCATCGAAAGATCACCATTCATATGAATTCCGCAGCCATTATTAAAGAAAGTATGATTGTTTATAATCGTTGGTCTATCGCTGCTGTTGGAAACATAAATTCCGTGTTCGTCTTCGCTGTAAGAACAGGAATTATTTTCAATTATAATATCGTTAGTAAAACCGGTAAAGATTCCCCATTTAAAATTATTTGAGCAAGTATTGTTTTTGATTTTAACAAAATCAGAAAGCACAATTCTTATTCCTGCACGTGGTTGATTGATAACATTAAATCCATGTACTTCAATCCAATCTGCATCTTCAATATTAATTCCATCAGTTGTTATGGGATTGCGCACATTAATAATAACATCATTACTAAGAGCTTTAAATACAATTGGTTGTGTTGATGTGCCGCTTGTTCGGATATCAAATCCTGTATAGCTTCCGGAAAGCACTAAAACTGAATCACCCGCAGCGACAATATTTGACGCATATTCAAGCGTTGCGAATGCTGTGCTAGCAGTTAATCCATCATTACTGTTATTTCCGTTTACTGAAACATAATATGTTGATTGAGAAAAGATAAGACTTTGTGTTAATAAGCAGATGAATAAAAATTGTAAATGGAATCGATTCATAATATCAGCCTTTATATTTCGATTCGGTTCGCAATTTAAGTACCAGAGAAACGATGAAAATCAGAGAATCAAATTCTCATAAATTCCTTTTAATGATAGTTTTCTGCGACAATCTTTTCGTTAGATAATAATCAAACTTTTACCATAGGAAATTTTTACGCCTAAAGATTCTTAAACCTCTCGGCAAAGGCGTTTGCAAATCGAGTTGGAGATTCACTATCCATATTAAAATACAAGGAAGGTTCAATCAATTCCAGTTCCATTAATGCAAAATCATTATCAACGGTTCTAACTAAATCTGTGCGCCCGTAAAGAGGAAGAACCGCTAGTTTATCAATTATATTTTTACCAATTGTTTTTTGCTGTTCAGATGGAACAACGCTTTTAAATTTTCCGCCATGTTCTTCCTGAACTCGAAAATCTTTTTCTTTAGGTCTCTTTAAAACGCAATGACTAAACTCGCCATTAAAAAAGAAGAGTGAATATTCTCCTTCATCAACAATGTTCTGCATAAAAGGCTGAACCATAAATTCTCTGTCTGCAAATATTTTTTCTAAGTCATGAAGTTTTTCAATTAATTTTTCTCTGGTTAATCTGAATGTATTATCAGCATTAGCGCTGATATTTGGTTTAATAATAATTTCATCCGATTTAAGTTTATCAAAATATTGAAATGCAGTATTCGGGTTAAAACTTTTTTCCCAAATGGTTTCAACAATCCTAATACCTTTATTTTCTAAATCATATAAATAATTTTTATTCATATTCCATCTCATCAAATCGAGATTATTTTCCAGATATGCAGACGAGTTATTTATTTTTTCTAAAACATTTAGAAATTTTTCAGAATCATTTTGATAATCCCAAGTAGATCTTACAATTACTGAATTATAATCATTCCAGTTTACTTCTTCATTTTTCCATGATATTTCTTCGGCCATCCAGCCAATTTTTTTCATTGGTTCAAACAACAGTTTATCATACGTAAAAAAATTTTCAAGATTATCTGTAGATAGAAATGCGACTTTATTGTTCATAATGCTTTTTTGGTTTTTGAGAATTATTATTTGCCTCGAAAATTAGAGATCAAAATCTGATTTACAAAAATAATTATTTAACTTTGCCGGGTCGAAGTAGAAAGAATTAACAACTTAAAGAGAGAAACCTTCTGTGGAATGGATTATACTCATCCTCTGGCTTTCCATAATTAATGGCGGGCTTGGCGGGCAATATGTTTTAAACTGGATGGCTAATCAGCCAAAGTATACTGGCGGCGATAAAGTTGATATTTCTGCCGGTGTAATGACCTGGTGGAGAGAAATCTCAAAACTAGTGTGGGCTGTAATTGCAGTAATTATTGAACTCATCCGCGGCAAAGAAGTAAAATATTTATGGCCGGGATTTCTTTCACTATCTACCATCATCTTTTGTGCTTTTACAGGAGTAATAGAAAATATTGGTTTCTTTTATCTGCCAAGAAATTATTCCCCTCACATCTTTGCTCCTTACGTAAATGTTTATCTGGCTTTTCTTCCTTTCTTTGGTAAGATGATGTTCAACGCACCGATCCGTAAAGAACATTGGATTGGAATATCATTAGTAATTGCAGGTCTTGCAACTCCTCACATTCCGTGGTTACTAGGTGTTGCACAAGACAACCATAACGCTCTTGATCTAAATGCTATTATCTGGATTTTAATTATTAATGGATGTTTACTTTCACAGCAGGTATTAAACAATAAAACCGTTCAAACTGCACTTCCTGGTGTTGGCCCAAACGCGCTTGTGTTGTGGAGAGAAATCTGGAAAATGATTTTTATTTCATCTGCAATTTTTATTATTCCTATTATCGGCAATTTGATGAATGCAAATATGCCGGATAGTGTAAGTTCAACAAAATTTGAAACAAGGGTTCTTAATAAGGTTGATGAAAGCAAAAAAGAATATTTGCTTAATTACTATTCAAAGTCAGATAATAACTATGTTCTAAAATCTGATGTGCCGGAAAATGAAGAAGTAAAAATTAAAGAGATTATAAAAGCAACAGAATATCATCAATTTTTCTCTTTGTTTGATGGAAGCATAATTCCAAATAACTGGCTGCCGATAATATTTGTTATTGCCGCAGGGTTAACTGGATACATTTATAGTTTTGGATTTTTTAAACTCTCAAAATTTGCTGCACACTTTTGGGTTCCGTACACAAATGTTTGGCTGGCACTACTTCCATTTATAATGTTATTATTTGGAAAGGAAGTAACCGGCTATCAAATTGCCGGGGCAGTTGTTGTAACTGCTGGTTTGATGATTGGCGTGATGGATCATAGAAGAAATAAAGTTGAAGAGATTGCAAAGAAAAATAGTTTATAACATATATTCATTAGAAAATAAATGCGGAGCATCTGCTCCGCATTTATTATTTTACTTAAAAAAGTTTATCGTAATATATAGTAAACCTGAAAGTTCTACCCGGATCATAAACTTTCATTCCACTTGAAAATGGATTTCTTGCATAAGATAAATGTCTGCTGTAGTTATGATTTAGAACATTATCAACTTCAAAGTTTAAAATAAAATTACTTACGCCATATGAAAGATTAATTGAAATCGTGTTCCATGCAGATGAAGCTGTTTCATTTAACAAATAGTCGATTCGTTTCATCGCGTTTTCATATCTGTGTGTTGTGCTAATTTTAAAACCAACAAGTTCCGGTAAGTGTAGTGTTGTGGTAACTGCAAGCGGACTTATTTCTGAAAGTGCTGAAGAGTTGCTTAAATTTTCTCCATATAGAAATGATATGTTTGATTCAAGAAATTTAAAATCAACTCCGGTATTTATTCCCATAATGTTTGCGTTAATATTTTCATAAGTCATAACAGCTTTACCTGTTATTGGTTTCTTTACTACGTTTACATAGTTACTAACATGATTTGCAAATCCTTCAATGTTAAAAAATTTATAAACAAATGAAGTGCGTAATGATAGTTTAATCGGTTGTTTAAGATTTGGATTACCTGACCAATTTGGATTTGTTCCCATTCTTTCAATTGCGATGTAAAGCTGTTCTGTTTCAGGAGCTTCTGTCGCAACTTCGGCTGAAATTGTTGAAATGAAATCATTTGATATTTCAGCAATTGAGTGAGCATTTAATGCTGCCGTAACAAAGAATGAATTTTTATTTACATCTGTATAAAGAAGATTATAAAAACTAATTCTTTCCTCGTCACCAATCACAAAATATTGAGCGCCGCCCTTTATAGAAAGTTTTATTGGCATTACATCAAAACTGTGAGTAACAACTCCGCTAAACTGATTTACATTTGGCATTTGATTATTTGAAATCGAATTGCTCATCATTTTCATAAAGTTATCAGCCTGCCAATTTCTGAAAGTCAGTTCATAAAACTTACCGGTTAATCCAACAGTAAGATTTTTTGCATCACTTTCCATAAACATTGTTGATTGTCGTAAAGTATTGTTCATCAAGTGATCAGTATAATTAAAGTAGAGTTTGTTTTCTTTGTAGGAAACAGATCCGCTGTAAATTTTTGTTTGTATTTCATCCATCTGCAAAAATGGAAAAGAAATATTCTCTCCATATGAAAACGATGCGCCTATTTGCCAATCTTTTATCTGATGACGTAAACCAACATTTCCATATCCATATTTATAATTTTCTTTGTACAGATATAAATCCTTAAATGATTTTGATTCCGCATTGTTATACGGCGTTCCCTGAGAATATCTTAAAGAAAGATTTGTGTTAAGAATGTCTAACGTTGCTCCTAAATCATAATCATTAGAAGCACCTGTATTTATTATGCCAAAAGATTTTACTTTTAGATTGTTAGAAATAGGTGAGCGATGATATTCAATCTTGCCGTAAATTCCTGAATTGTTAACACTTCCGGATTTACTCAAATCAACATAATCCATTTCTAATGGATTTATTCTTGACGCGGCAACATCCATTCTGTTTGGACATGCATTATGATATTGCTCACCATCAATAACAACTTTAATATCACTTCGCTTAAATCCTTCAACATATAAATCTTGCGTATAATTTGCACCGCGTCTTAAAGTGTTAAATCCATTCTTAGTAAATAAACTGGATTCATAATTAGTTCCATAAGAAAACTTATCTGATGGCTGAATATTCTTCCTTGCAACAACCTCAACAGATGGTAAGTTGTAGGTTTTGATACTATCCTGCGTTTGTGCCTTGGATTGAATTAAAGACAACACGACAATGCAGGCAGTAATTACAAATTTTATTTTCATAGTTACTCCGTTTTTTAATTTTTAAAATAAAAGCTTAAACAGGGAGTAACTCTGGCGGTAAAGTAGCTGGCTTTATGAATATTTCTAATTTTTTTTGAGAAGTTAAAGGATGATACTTTGTTTTTTTTTCGGTTTGATTAAAATTAAAATTATTGTTCATCGAAAAATGAGGCGACACATTTACATTTGGTATTTGTAACGTGCTGTTATCTGACTGACTTTTCTGATCATCAGATTTAGCCAGATTCTTTTTTAAATAACAGTTTCCCATGCAAAGATTTTCTTCTTCATCCTTTTGTTCACATATATATTTAACGATATAATCTAAATTTATCTGGTGTTCTGCATAATATACCAATGGAGCGTTAACGCTGAGCAAGTAAATAAAAATCACTACTCCAACGATAGAATTCTTAAACATTTAAATATTAAATGCAGTTTTATTGGTTAAAAAATTACTTATAAAATTGAATTGCTAAGCCATATTATAAAATGTAATTTAAAACTCAAAATATTGAATAGCCTTTTTCTTAGACGGAGTTTATATGGATTTGCGAAGAAGAGCTTTCGGATTAGCTCTTGGTATTGTGCTGGCATTGATGTTTCTTGTGGGAAACTACTGGCTTCTTTTTCTTGATTCACAGGGAGATTTTTTTTCTAAGTTTTCGTCATTCTTTTTTGGTTATTCTTTTAGCTGGCTGGGTGCTCTTATTGGCTCCTTCTGGTCATTTGTTTATGGATTTTTTATCGGAGTGGCATTGGCCTGGTTATATAATATTATAAGCAGAATGATTTATCGTAATATATAAATGTTCTGTTAATATTACTTTAATAGAGATTTTTTATTTAAGTTATTCTCGGTTTATATCAAATACTTATTTTAATTAGCAGAGTTTCTTAATGTTTAAAAATATTTTTCACATCTGTTTTGTAATTTACATCTATACATTTCTTTTTAATTCCACACTCGCTCAAACTAACAACCAGGAATTTAGATCTACCTGGGTGATTACCTGGGAACATATAAGTTCAAGTAAAACCGCTGAGCAGAACAAAGCAACGATAAGAGAAATATTGGACAATCATGTTAAAGCAAATATGACTTCTGTTCTATTTCAAGTAAGACAAAGTGGAACAGCTTATTATCAATCATCTTTTGAACCGTGGGGATATTATGCCGGTTATACTTATCCCGGTTATGATCCTTTACAATATGCAGTTGAAGAAGCACACAAAAGAGGACTTGAACTTCACGCCTGGTTTAATGTTTTTAATGTTTCCTCCACTTACTCTGGAACTATTTCTGCGGAACATCCTGAATGGATTTGTCGTGATCAAAATGGAAACCCGATGACATCTTACATGTCTTCTTCGCCTGGATTGCAAGCTGTTAGAGATTATACAATTAATGTTGCGATGGAGATCGTAAGAAATTATGATATTGATGGTTTTCATTTGGATTATGTTAGATGGAACGAGTATGATACGGATGACATGCTTGATGCCCCATCACAACTTGAACAAGAAATAAAACCAGATGGATTATTTTCTGATAAAACAATCAGCAAACTAACATCACCAGAAAGTACAAATAGATTTTTATATGATATTGAACATCCATACAGTGCTGGAGTGCCTTCTGGTTTCAGCAGTTGGGAAGATTGGTGGAGATGGTCAGTAACAGAGTTTGTAAGAACTTTACACGATTCAATTCAAGTTGAAAAACCGTGGGTAAAACTATCTCCGGCAGCTCTTGGCAAATATAAATACGGCGGGGCAGCTGGCTGGAATGGTTATTATGTTGTTTATCAGGATGCTGCTCTCTGGTTTAACGAAGGTTACATTGAACAATTAACACCGATGCATTATCATTGGTTAACTGGTGAAGAGTTATTTAATTTTTTAACTCTGGATTGGGAGCCAAATATTCAGCAAGGAATAATTGATGGTAGATTATATTCTTGCGGGCCGGGTTCTTATCGTTTAGATGAAAATAATGTCTGGTCAAATCACGTTGGAATTGTTGAAAGACTGCGAGATAAAAGCTGGGTTGACGGATATCAATTCTTTAGTTACGGTACTTGGCGTGATTATAATTATTGGGATGAAGCAGGATCAACTTTTTTTAAGTCAAAAGTAAAGGTACGAGAAGTTTATCCGGGCAATCAAGTATTAGTTCCATCTCTTTCAATATTAAAAATTGATTCGCTTACATATGATTTAACAGTTACACCCAATGCGGCACAATCAAATGATTCCTGGTTTGCGCTTTATCGATCTGAAGATGATTTGCTGGATATTAACTCAGATACTATTGTTGCTATTAATTTTGGCAATTCACCTTATAGTATTAGAGATTCATATTCTGGTTTACAAAATTTTAACGGCAATTATAAATATTTTGCAACAAGCTTAAATAGATTCTGGAATGAATCTCAAATATCAAATTCAGTTCAAACGGATTTAATTCCATCACTTGCACCAACTGTTATTTCATCTTTCCCAGCACAGAATGGGATTATTAATACAGCAGCTAAAATTAATGTTGAATTTTCAAAAACAATGGATGTTAGCTCATTTAATAATAAAATGCATTTTACTCCAAACATTCAAATTACTGCAACAAGCTGGGATGAAGAAAACAAAAGACTTACTATCTCACACGAAGAATTTTTATTTAACACACAGTACCTCTTAACAATCGATTCATCAGTTACAGATGTTAACGGTCAAATGTTAGATGGTAATAATGATGGTAATCCGGCTGATCCATTTATATTAAATTTTTCTACAAGTGTAGAAGATTTAACCGGACCGCAAATATTTTATAATTATCCATCAAACAACGATACAAGTATTGATGTTGGATCAATTATTACAATAGTTTTTGATGAAGCTGTTGATAACCAAACTTTAACTACAAATTCTATAAAGTTAATGGAAGAAGGACTTCAGATTAGTTTTAGTTTTCAACATTCTAAAACATCAGATGGCAGAAGTGTGCTTTGCATTCAACCAATAAGTTTATTTCAAAAAAACAAAAATTATACTTTGATACTTGATAACACAATATCAGATACACTGGGCAACTCAATTGGTGCGGATTGGGAAAGCAGTTTTTCAACTTCTACTCTTGCCTATCAGGAAATTAAAATGATTGACAACTTTACAAATCCTGGAGATTGGCAGCAGCCAGGTTACAGCGGCTCAACAACGGGAATTTTAGAATCGGGCACCCATTTTGAATATTCTACTCAAATTTATTTGCCGGTTACCAGTCCAAAAAAATCCGCAAAGCTTTCTTACTTGTGGGATGAAAACGCAAGCACATTTTTAATCAGAGAATATTTAAAGAGTGGAATTCCTCAAACAATTTATTTTGATACAAGTTACGTTTTACAAAGTTATGTTTATGGAGATGGAAGCAATTCAAAATTCAGATTTTGTATTGATGAATTTCAGGGTTCTGCATTTGGCGATCACGAAGTTTCAAATTGGGTTAACATCGATTGGCATGGCTGGAAATTAGTTGAATGGAAACTAAACGATCCGGCTAGTGTTGGAATATGGATTGGTGATGAAGTATTAACCGGCTCATATTTTAGAATTGATAGTTATCAGCTTACCAAAACTTCTGAAAGTTTAAATTCCGGAACAATATATTTTGATGATCTGCGTGCAGTAAAAAAATCCTCAACAATTTCAGACGTTGAGTTATTAGAAATTATTTCCACGAACGAGTATAGGCTTTATCAGAATTATCCAAATCCATTTAATCCTTCAACAATTATAAGTTATCAGCTACCCAACGCTGGCAATGTTGTATTAAAGGTGTATGATGTTTTGGGAAATGAAATTGTAACGCTGGTTAATGAGCATAAGCCTGCTGGAATCTATAATGTTGAATTTAATTCATCCACCATAAAGAATAAGGCGTCTTCTGGAGTTTATTTTTATACCTTACAAACAGGCAGCTTTGTTGAAACAAAGAAGATGATATTGTTAAGATAGATTTTTATAAACCCTTTATAAGCAAATTAACTATGATAAATATTTATCATGGTTTTTTATTTGTTTGGATAAAGTTTTTTCATTTCTTTAACTGATTGCGAAATCATTTCTTTCAGAACTTTCACATCAATATCATTTAAAGATTTTATATACAGGCACACTTTGCTGGTTTTATATTTTCCAAGTTTTTTAAGAGGGGCTTGCTGGGTTTCAAAGCCTGGCATTAAATAGATGGTGAGATTTTGCTTACGCGGCGAAAATCCCGCAATACACATATCGCCTTCTCTTCCGCTAGCATATTTATAATGATATGAGCCAAACCCGATTATACTTGGGCCCCACATTTTGGGTTCTTCTTTAGTAACTGATTTCATAATCTTTATTATTTTATAACAATCATTTTGAATAGATTCATCTTTAATTTTATTAATAAAAGCATCCACATTAGCATTAGTTTGCTTGGTTTTGTTTTCTGCCATAAGTTTTCCTTATAATGTTTGTTATGTAGTTGGATTCAGTTAAAATTTAATTAATATTTATTATAAAATTTAAATCTTTTAGAATTGTCTGGATTAAAAAGATCTTTAGATTAAAGAAACTTCGTGAAAAAATATACTAATATGCCGAATACAAAAAAATCACTGTCTCTCGCAAAAGAAAAAATTAAAATTCTTTTACTCGAAGGTTTGCATAATAACGCTTTACAACTTTTTGATGAAAACGGATATAATAATGTTGAATATATTAAAAGTTCATTAAACAAATCCGAACTTATCGAACAGATTAAAGATATTCATCTTCTTGGAATAAGATCTAAAACAAATATTACAAAGGATATTCTTAAACACGCGAATAAACTTATTGCGATCGGTTGTTACAGTATTGGCACAAATCAGGTTGATCTCTTATCGGCAAAGCTTCATGGCATTCCTGTTTTTAATGCTCCTTTTTCTAACACACGCTCTGTTGCGGAGCTTGTAATTGCTGAATGTATTTTCCTCATTCGTGGAATTCCGGAAAAAAACTTTGCCGCACACAATGGCATTTGGCTAAAAGATGCTTCCAATTCTTATGAAGTTAGAGGAAAGAATTTAGGTATTGTTGGATATGGACATATTGGTTCGCAGGTTTCTATTCTTGCTGAATCACTGGGAATGAATGTTTACTATTTTGATATAGAAAAAAAATTAAACCTTGGCAACGCAAAATCCTGTTCAAGCTTGCAGGAACTTCTTTCAATATCGGATATTGTTACACTTCACGTCCCGGAAACAGATCTTACAAAAAACATGATTAGTTATGCCGATCTAAGTTTAATGAAAAAAGGTTCATACTTAATTAATGCATCAAGAGGTTCTGTTGTTATGATTGAGGCACTTGCAAAATCCTTAGAAGAAAATCATTTGGCTGGTGCGGCGATTGATGTTTTTCCGGACGAACCGAACTCAAATAAAGATTCTTTTAATAATGTTTTGCAAAAATTTCCCAATGTAATTTTAACTCCGCATATTGGCGGCAGTACATCGGAAGCACAGGCAAACATTGCGTTGGAGGTTTCTGAAAAGTTAGTTAAGTACTGCGATGTTGGAACAACAATCGGTGCAACAAATTTTGTTGAAGTAGCATTAACGCCTAATCTTAATAAGCAGAGATATTTACATATTCATAAAAATCAACCGGGTGTGTTAAATAAAATAACCAAAGTGTTCACATCACGAAAACTTAACATTGCATCACAATACTTACAGACAGATGCACACATAGGTTATGTTATTATCGATATCGATCAAAAAGAAAATGCTGATGAGATAATGAAAGAACTAAAAGCAATCCCGGAAACAATAAAGACAAGAATGCTGCTATAGTTTATTCTTTATTCACCTTCTTCATCCAGCTTATCATCCCAGAGATATTTTTTTGTTTCTTTTACTATAATTCCACTTAATAGAATTAAGGAAACAAGATTTGGAACCGCCATTAGTGCGTTGGTGATATCAGCAAATGTCCAGACAACATTTAAAGACATAACTGAACCAATCATAACAAACATAACCCAAAGGTAGCGGTAAGGTTTTACAACTTTATTTCCGAAAAGATACTCCGCGGCTTTCTCGCCGTAATAAGACCATCCGAGTATTGTTGAAAAAACAAATGTTAATAATCCAAGCGTAAGCACAATAGGGCCGATGATGTGGAAATCACTGAAAGCTTGTTTAGTTAATGCAGCACCGGAAAGTCCTTTTACCCACTCACCAGAATTTACAATTACCAATCCTGTCATCGCACAAACGACAACCGTATCCCAGAACGTTCCCGTTGAAGAAACCAATGCCTGGCGCACTGGATTTTTTGTTTGCGCCGCTGCCGCAACAATTGGCGCACTTCCTAATCCGGATTCATTTGAAAAAAGTCCACGTGCAATTCCAAATCTAATTGCTTCTTTCATCCCTGCGCCAAGAAAACCACCAACAACTGCGTGTCCGCTAAAAGCACTATTAAGTATCAGCATAATCGTATCAGGAATTCCGCTTATATTCATTCCAAGAATTATTAAACATCCTAACACATAAGTAATTGCCATAAAAGGAACGAGTCGTTCGCATACATTTGCAATGGATTTTATTCCACCGATAATTACCACGGCAGTAAGAACAGTTAACACTAATCCTGTAACCCACATCGGTATTTGAAAAGCTTCCTGAACTAAAGTAGAAATTGAATTTGCCTGCACCATATTTCCAATTCCAAATGCAGTGACAGAAGTGAAAGCTGCAAACAAAACAGCAAGCCATTTCATATTTAATCCACGTTCAAGAACATACATTGGTCCGCCTGCCATTGTGCCATCCGGCATTTTAACTCTGTACTTTACAGATAGCAAAGCTTCGCTGTATTTTGTTGCAATTCCAAAAACACCGGTAAGCCACATCCACAAAACAGCTCCCGGTCCTCCGGCAGCAACAGCCGTGGAAACACCAACAATATTTCCCGTTCCAATTGTTGCTGCAAGTGCTGTAGTTAATGCACCAAACTGACTTATATCGCCCTTGCCCTCTTTATCTCTTCGCAAAGAAATTTTTATTGCCTTGCCAATAAATCGCTGAATAATACGAAGTCGAAAAGTTAAAAAGACGTGGGTTCCAAAGAGAAGTATGATAAGCGGATATCCCCAGAGTAAATCGCTGATTTGAGTAAGGATGTTTTCTAATGCTTCCATAATTCTCCTGCTATGTGTTTAATTATAAAACTGTTTTAGGCCAGAATAATTTTTACTAAATATTTACTTGCAATATATGGTTTCACTTAATTGAGAAACACCGGATTCATTAAATGCTTCAATTGCAAAATAATAATCCTGGTTTAGTGTAAGTGCGCGCAATTCTAATTTTGTTTCTTTATCTGCAAATACCTGATATGTCTGATATAGCTTATCCGACTTTATGCCCCATAAAATATTATATCCAACTGCATCTTTAACCTCACTCCACGCAATAAAAGCGTTTCTTCTATCATCATCTCTTTTAACAGAAAAGGTTTTAGGAGTTTCAGGTAAAGGGCTGTCATCATTCCCAAAAATTCTTATATCGCTTATCGCAAGATATTTTGAAGCGACATAAACATGCTCATACTTAATATATTGAGCTTTAACCTCTTCGGGTAATTCAATATAAGCGTTTGGCCTATCACGTTTTTCTGTAGTAAGATCAGCAATTAGTTTCCAGTTATTGTTATCCGTTGATGAATAAATTTTAAACTGCGTGTAAACAGTTGAATCGCTTTTGTAAATATTGTTTTTATAATCTGTAAAATTTATCTGCAGAGCCCGTATAGATTTTATCTTTTTCAAATCAATAACTACCCATTCGCCTGGGTTATTGTTTTCTGCAATCCAAAACGTTCTTGGATTTTCATCTGTTAAATTATCTGGTGTAAAGTCATCAAGCATAGTAGATGCTGTTGCATTTTTCCTGTATGATAGAAGCATCCACCCGATAAAAAGATCATTTTTATTACTCCATTTTTCAGTTGGAAGATAATGCGGAAAATCTCCAAACCTTGTATTGGAATACATTAAACCATCATCATCAAATCCTGCAGGAAACATTGCAATGCGTCTTTCAAAATTCCAATTAACTGCCAACCAGGGAGTTCCGGTATTCCACCAATTTCCAAAATTATCCTGAAATGTATTTCCATGACCGGCACCTGTTACATATCCACCCGGCTTATAGGAAACGGGATTGTTTGGTGCATATTCAAAAGGTCCAAGCGGATGATCACTTGTATAAACTCCGTTCGCATAAACATTATACTCTGTGCCTGGAGCGCCGTACATTAAATAATATTTTTTGTTGTGCTTGGTCATCCATGCACCTTCGATAAAAGGTTTTATGGTATCGCGATGTTCGTAACCAAATCTTTCCCAGCCATGCTCTTTAGGATGCAGATAGATTAATTTCTTAAAATACTTTTTAAAACTAAGCTGATTGTTTTTATCAAGTTCATCTCCGTAAATAGGATAAACATTTGAAGATCCCCAATACATATACCACTTATCAAGATCTTCATCATAAAATAAACTTGGATCCCAAGGTCCGCACAGACTATCGTGAAGTCTTTCTGTAAGCGGTTTAAAATAATTTAGATGTCCGGATTTTGGATCAGTTAAAAAATAAATTGGTCTTCTGCTAAAAGTTGATTGAAAAAGAAAAAGTGTATCCCGAACAGAAATTGCAGCGGGAGCGCATACATCTTCTACCGGCCATTTATCTGGCTTTACAAAATTCCAGTTAAGCAGATCTTTAGAATACCACCAGCCGCCGGAAATGGTTGCAAATAAAAAATATTCGCCTTTATGATTAATAATTACCGGATCAGCAGCAGAGCGATATGAGATTTGTAGTTTCTTCTGCTCAAAATTGTATTGATAATTTATATCAATCGGATTACAGTAAGATTTAATGCCGGATGTTTGAGCTTGTGTAAATGATGCAAGAATTATAATTGAAACTAAAAGTGATTTCATAACATTCTCTTGAAGGAAGTTAGGATATTGTTTTAATGCAAAACTTAAGAATGACTTTCACTATTGCAAGTTGAGATTGATTTAAAATCATACATACTGCTAAAGCCCTTCTTCACTTATAAGATAGGCCATTATTGCAATAGAAGCCGCACCAAGTTCAAGTTCCCTGGGATGAACAGAATCAAACGTATCATTAGCTGAATGATGAACATCCATATATCTTTGAGAATCCGGAACATAACCTAATTTTGCTTTTGTGTTTTTAATGTATTGAATATCAACACCACTGCCGCCTTTTCTAATCCAATGTATTCCTGATTTCTCCAAAACAGAAATCCAGGTTTTAATTTTATTTAGGACAGAAGAATCGGAATCAACATCAAATCCAATTGGAGTAAATCCACCGCGATCGGATTCTATTGCTGCAATATGATTTTCATTATTTGTCTCAGCATACTTTCCGTAATCCTTGCCGCCGCGCGATCCGTTCTCCTCATTTATAAACAGCACACAGCGAATTGTTCTTTTAGGTTTTATATCCAGTTCTTTAAAGAGTTGTAAAACTTCCATCGATTGCACGCAGCCGGCACCATCATCGTGTGCACCACAGCCCACATCCCAACTGTCAAAATGTCCGCCAACTACAATTATTTCTTCTGGAAATTCTGTTCCCGTAATTTCTGCAATTACATTGTAGGATTGAGCTTCAGGAAAAGTTTTACAGTTCATACTTAAATTGATTTTCAAATCCGAATCTTTTGTTAATTCGTTATGCAGATAATCAGAATCTAAATATCCAATTGCAGCGGCAGGAATTTTTGGTAACGAATCAACATAAACCATCACGCCTGTGTGCGGTACATTATCATGCTTTGTTGTAATGGATCTAATCAATACCGCAACAGCTCCGTACTTTGCTGCTTCAACTGCTCCATAAACTCTTTGATCAACTGCGCTTCCATATCCGGCAAAAGTATTTAATAAGCCTTCATCAACAGGACGGCTAAAGAAAACTATTTTACCTTTTACTTCATTTTTTCTTTTTCTAATTCCGTAAAGTTTTTCACTTCAATAACATTTGCTGTAATTCCGTTTTCGGGAGTTGCAATGCTTCCTCCTAAAGAAAGTATACTCAAAGACTTTTCACTTATATTTTTATCATATACAATAACTGCAGTTTCAACACTTCCTCTTTCCCAATGAGGGACCATAACCGGCTGAAGCCAAACTTTATCAACTCCAAAGCTTTTTAATTTTTCTTCTGCCCAGTAAATAGCTCGCAATGAATTTTCTGATCCGCTTAATCTTGGTCCAATATCACATAGTTCCTGCAATAATTTGTATCCTGTTTTTTCGGTTAATGCTTTTTTTGTGATTTGATCAGCAGCAAGAGTGTACTTGTTAAAATTTGATGGGTCTGACTGTGAAAACGAAGATGTTGAGATTAGTAAAAACAAAAATGAAATTTGTATGATTCTAATGAGCCGACTGTTTTTCAAAAAATTGCTCCAATAAATTAAAGTTAATAATCAATTTGAGTTTTGCAGAAAAAATAGCTTAGCCGGATAATAAAACAAAGTTATGTAAGAGGAATTTTTGTAAAAGAAAAAAGGCTGTCTCATAAGTCAAAAAAGCGAAGTTGTCATTCCCACGAAAGTGGGAATCTATTTTGTTTTAATCGTTGTGGATTCCCGTTTTCACGGGAATGACATATAAACTTCGACTTTTGAGACAGCCTCTTATAGTTCAACTTGGCTATTAATTAATTTAATACATTAAGTCTGGTTGGTCCTTCATCAGTAAAAATTTTCCACTGAACAACCGCACCAATAATAAATAAAATAATTGAAAGCCAATATGCAAACTGATAATCCAGAGTTATTACATTTTGTCCGCTAACATTTAAATCAGCATCGCCATCAAGACTTACCTTAAGCAAAAGTAAAAACACAACACCCGCAACTGAAACCACAATATTACTTATGGCAGTAATTCTCATCTTAAAAAAGCTAATAATTAAACCAATAATAGCGGCTACAAATGCAAAAAGGGCTAATGGTTGTGATTCGATTTCTTTTTTCTGATCTGTACTAAGTTCATCAGATGAATTCATTTCGCCGCCAAACATTCCCGTTGGATTTACTTCCGTACCTGTGATTAACTGAAATCCTGTAACACTCATTATTGTTTGTCCGCCGCAGGAAAGATTTACAAAGGGCAGAAAAAATAATATTACTATCACTACATAAAACGCAGGTGAAAATTTTTTTACTGGTTCCATTATTACCTCTTTATGATGATGATTAAGAATTAACGTTAATATTTATTAGAGATCTCTAGTTTCAAACGTATCCCCTTGTCTAATATCCCCGGATGTAAATCCCTTATAAAACCATTTTTTTCTTTGCTCGGATGTTCCGTGTGTAAATGATTCAGGAACGACATAACCTTGTGCCTGCTTTTGAATATTATCATCACCAACCGCACTTGCTGCATTTAGTGCTTCTTCAAGATCTCCACTTTCAAGTAAATCCTGCTGTTCAGTATAGTGTGCCCAGATGCCAGCATAAAAATCAGCCTGTAATTCCACTCTTACAGAATACTGATTGTATTCTTCCTCGCTAAGTTTTGAACGAAGATCATTCATTTTATCCATAACGCCGGTTAAATTTTGTATGTGATGACCAACTTCGTGAGCAATTACATATGCCATTGCAAAATCACCCGGAGCTTTAAAACGTTTTTGTAGTTCTTCAAAAAAACTTAAATCGATATAAAGTTTTTCATCACCGGGACAATAAAAAGGACCCGTTGATGCACCAGCAACTCCGCATGCTGATTCCACTTTTCCGCTGAACAAAACAAGTTTTGGTTCGCGATATGTTGAGCCTGCTTCTTTAAATATTGCATGCCAAACACTTTCTGTTTCTGCAAGTACAACGCCAACAAACTGAGCAAGTTCTTTATCCTCAGCAGTTTCAATGTAATTTGTATTTGTGGATTGATCATCTAATTGAACATTTTGAAGTATTGAGGTTGGATCTCCGCCGAGCAAAAGGACAACAATAACAATTGCAATAGTTCCGATACCGCCGCCAACCATTCCTTTGCCTTTAAATGACATACCGCGTCTGTCTTCAACATTCGAACTTTCTTTTCTGCCTTTCCAGCGCATCTTAAATCCTTTCGATGATGTGATATCTTTTTTATTCTGATGTCGGAAATTATAATATCAGAAAGCTGATATAAATATATTAACAACTGATGATTAGCAAAACAATAAATGTTAAATAATTGTGGGGTCCTTAATAATGGAAAGACAAAATAAATTCCGGCTAACCAATTAAAGATTAACCGGATTATTAAAAACTAAAATTATTTTAAAAGAATCATCTTCTTCGTCTCAATAAAATCACCGACTTGAAGTTTATAAAAATAAATTCCAGAACTTAATTGTACACCTTGCCTACCGGCAGGCAGGTTGTTAATTGTAAATTGTACATTGTAAACGCCCGCCGGTTTTTCTTCATTAACAAGAATTGCAACTTCTCTTCCGAGTAAATCATAAACTTTGAGTGTAACAAATTGCGTACTGCTTATTGCATACTTAATACTGGTGTTTGGATTAAAAGGGTTAGGGTAGTTCTGCGAAAGTGAAAATTCTGTTGGTGTTAGATTCTCATCATTTTGTGATACACTAACGGGGAAATTACTATCATAAAAATTCTGGGCAATATCTCCATAATATTTTAATAAACTAATCGCAGCAATGTGATCAACCCCAGGTGTTGCGCCAGCAACTATTTCTGCAATCACAATAGTTTGTATGTCCCCTGGAGACATTTGAAATGGACCAGTAGAGAATCCAAGCCTTCTATCACCAGCCTGAAGATTTATTCCATCCAGCCACCCAGTGCCCGTTACAGGATTACCTGATAAGGCATAAGTTGTTGTTAAGTTAGTAGAAGGATCAATGAAAAACTCCCCGGTTATACCATACTTCCCTTGCATAAAGTTGTAAAATTGAGTTGCTCCTGTAGAAAAGCCTATGTTGTGGATCACCAAAATTGGGATCTCCCCTGCGAAATAATAAAAGGCATTCATTGGCAGATTTATATATTCAGAAACTTTTAAATTATTGTTTGCAAATCCATAATCTGAATCATCATCAATACCATTCTTGTTTATATCTTTACCAAATGCAACAGGAACAAGAGGACCACGAACTGATTTAAATCCTACCGCAGGGGCGGAAGAGGTTGATAGACTGCATCGGAGGCACTTGCATTATATGCAAAACCTAGGTTTAATAATGTATCACACCCAACAAAATCATCTCCAGCGTACCCAACATCAGGATCGGACCACATTGATACGTACATACTATCAAATGTAGTGTTACTTTTATTAATGAGTTTATATTTTCTAAAAAAAAGATTATCTAATGCACCGCTGTTATTATACTCCCAGATAGTTGCCTGGTACTCTATCCCAATGGGATCCGTACCATATAAATATTGTGTTTTTAACGAATCTAAATCATTTGCCACAAACCAAATTGTCTGAACGGCATCTTTAATACCGGGGATATCAATGGTAGGATCATATACACCGTTATTATCAATATCCTGATAAGGTGCTCCGTCATCTGCTTTCCATTCATTCCAATCAAGTTCATACTGTGTACGTATTTGTTGTTCTGATTTACCTTCATCTGATGCTTCCCACGATAAATCAACTACTGGACCTCCTGGATAAACATCAGGTCTTATTCTATATATTCTAACGTGTGATGCATTGGGATCCTCTGCAATACCAGAGCTAAGAATTTTTCCTCCCTGCAACCCGGTACGATAAGTTGATCCTCCAACTCTAACCTGCGGATCATTTGGGATTTTAACTCCCCAAATTAATCCTGACATAAAAACTGCAGTCTTTCCTGTTTCCTTTGGATATGTAAAACCTGAGTGTTGCTCAATTTCATCAAAATCAGATCTGCCTGTATTAGTAAAAAAGGTTGAAATGTTATTGAGGTTTAAAAATGTATGCTCCGGGCTTCCAGAAACTGATTTATTTTCCAGGTATTTATTTTGTGCTAAAATAAAAGAAGTATTAGAAAGTAGAAGAATGAAAGAAAGAAATAAGTTTTTCATAAAATTCCCTTAATGAAAATATTTAAAGATCATTTACGTCAAAAAAAATAATGAATAACTCAAAAGTCAAGACTTAAGATTACAATAAAAGCACTTACTCACACTTAGCGAAACCGTCTGCATCCTTTGAGGTTAAATGTTTTAACCACAAAGGACGCAAAAGTTATTTTAAAAGTATCATCTTCTTAGTTTCAACAAAACTACCAGCGTGTAAGCGGTAGAAATAAACACCGCTTGTATATTTTGCTGCATTAAATTCTACTTCGTAAGTTCCGGCAGATTTGTATTCATCCACCAAAGTTGCAACTTCATTTCCAAGAATATCATAAACCTTTAATGTTTGCCAACTGCCGACTGGGGACTGCCAACTAATTTTTGTGCTTGGGTTGAATGGATTTGGATAGTTCTGTTTAAGATAGTAGTCATCAGCAAAATAACCAGGCTCTTGTTGAACATCAACTAAGTAATCAAAATCAATAATTCGTGCATATATTTTTTGGGATTGCGAATTTGTTTGCCACCAAACATAGTAAAGCTGATTATTATAGAATTTAACTTTTGGATAATATTGATTGACATTATCGGCATAACTTGATTGTGACACTTTTATCTTCTGACCATAAGGATTGCCGGTTGTTGAATACCTTTTACTAAAAATTGCTGATTTTCCACCTGAGTATTCCTCCCATACAACCACCATTCTTCCCAAATAATCAATATCGATTTCAAAATCAGGGTATTCGATAACGCTATCTTCAGCACTGGTAATATTTAATATATCTGACTCTGGAATTCCATTTTGGTCAACCCACCTGAGCTTTAATTGCCAAACCGGATTTGAATCTACCGCCCAAAGAACTGCAAACTTCCCATCTAATGGATTTAGAGTACCACTTAAATTATATAATGTTGTTGTTTCTAGAGAATCACTTATTAAAAAGCTTTGTGCTAATGGAGTTCCATCTACGGTAAACATCCTTCCATAGATTTTATCAATACCTGTTCGGTCATCCACCCAAACCGATAGAAACTTTGCACTATCTTGGCTTAAGATTATTCTGCTGGTTCCAGCATTTGAATTAGCAATATCATCATTAATCATAAAGACCGAATCTATGTTTGTTAGTGAAGCATCACTAAATCTTCCATAAACGGCGGATTGTTGTGAAAGAGAACCATCACCATCCCAAGTGATAAGAACTGTTGAGTCGTTAAAAAAATTTACTCTTGGATTAAATCTAATGGCATCACCATATTCATCCGACACTGTTACCGGATTATTTATAACAGAATCCTGGTCTGTGTCAATATACATGCCTTTAATGTATGTATTATTAAAAAAAGAATTAAGTCTCCAAACAGCAATTAATTTATTATGCTTATAATTCAAAAAACATCTATTCACATTTTCTACTGGAGATAGATTAAAATTCTTAATTAGTGTGCCTGTGTTACTAAATTTGGAATACCTGATCTGGTTATCTTTATACGTCAGATGATATGAGCCATTTTCATCAACAACAAATGATGGCTCTGAACCATTACTCAAAAACATTTCATTGGTGGTTTGAGCTTTGTTAATGTTTGACAAAAATAATTGCAGCGATACTAATACTAGTATATTGATCAAATACCTTTGAAATGTTTTACTTTGCAATTAGTCCTCCTAATCTTTAGAGCTCGATTAAAAATGATGAATAAAATTTATTTTATTAGTACCATCTTCTTTGTTTCAACAAAACTACCAGCTTGCAGTTTGTAAAAATAAATCCCGCTTGTCAAGTTGTTGCCATAAAATTCAACTTCATAACTTCCAATAGTTTTTTCTTCATTAACTAAAGTTGCAACTTCTCTTCCGAGTAAATCATAAACTTTAAGTGTTACAAATTGCATACTGCTTATTGCATACTGAATACTGGTGCTTGGATTAAATGGGTTTGGGTAGTTTTGTTGTAATAAAAATTCTTTTGGTTGAGTAAAATTATTTTCTTCATCTTCAATAAAAGTTACGCCGCCATTTGTTGTGTGAAGTATTGTACCAAAGGCCCCTACTACCCAACCAATGTTTTTATCAATGAAAGAAACTCCTGTTAACCAATTTTTAGTTCCACTGAACTGTGATTCCCAACTATTTCCTCCATCAGTAGTTCTGATTATCAAACCTCCATCACTTACGGCTATTATGTTATTTGCATCGGGATAACTTGCTCTTCTCCAGATACCATTAATTCCAGTATTCTGTTGTACCCATGTTTCGCCGCCATCAGTAGTTTTAAAGATAAGCCCATAACTGCCAACAACAACACCTAGGTTTGAGTTTGAAAAAGAAATGTCATATAAATCATAATAAATCCCGTTAGCTTTTGAAACCCAATCAATTCCACCATTTGTCGTTTTTAAAATGACTCCGTTGTTTCCAACAGCATAACCTAATAATTGTGAAGTGAAGAAAACACTATTCAGTGAACCGTACGAACCAATTTCTGGATGTTGCTGAGTAATCCAATCTGAACCACCATTACTTGAATGTAAAATTACAGAAGTATATGTGGGTGGATAATATCCGGTTGCATATATATTTAATGAATCAGCAAAACATACACCAAATAAGTGATAACCAGTACCACCTGTTAGTGCTGTCCAGTTAATTCCTGAATCTGTTGATTTAATAATTGTCCCATATTCACCTACTGCGATTCGATACTCTGGGTTATACATTGCTATTTTTCTAAATCTCTGAATAGGGGGAAAATGTTTGAATCCCAATTTCTACCTCCATCTATTGTATTCATTATCAGGGATGTATATCCATAATTCGCCATACCAATAGCGGTTCCGATATTTTCATCGATGAATTTTATATCCATTAACGGAAGAAAGTCGGTACCACTTGAAATATTTGTCCAATCTTTCCCGCCATCATTTGTCTTTAAAATTCCCCATTATTACCTACAGCTATACCATTCATAGAATCATAAAAGGAAACATCATTTACTTTAACTGAATCTTTTTGAATAACCCAATTATTGCCGCCATTTGTTGAATTAAAGATAAGACCGCCAGCAACCCATCCAATGTTATCATCTATGTAGTCTACACTATTCACACCATACGTAGTATTTTCCACTTGAATTAACCAATCAACTCCGCCATTTGTGCTTTTAATATGGATACACCACCAACCACGGTACAATTACTTGAGTTTATCCAAGAAATTCCTGTGAGATAATAAGTAGTTCCACTAATTACTGAAACCCAATCCAGACCACCATTTGTTGTCTTCAATATTTTTCCATTCTCGCCTGTAGCGAGACCGTTATTATTGTCCCAAAAATCAACTGCAAATAACTTGAAAGTAATTCCATAAGAACGCAAGTCCCAAGAAACACCACCATCTGTTGATCTGATAATTATTTCATCTTCACCAACGGCAACGATATTGTTATGCTCAATAAAACAAACACCAAAAAGTGTTCTTGGAAAAGAAAAAACCGTTAGATTCCAATTTATCCCACCATCCGTAGTTTTTAGAATTACTCCTGATTCACCAACTATTATTCCGGTACTATTATCAAAAAATGATAATGCATACAAGTTTTTTTCAGTAGCTGAAGTTTGAAAATTCCATGAAGATCCGCCATCAGTTGATTTTAATATTGTACCAGCATCACCGACAGCCCAGGCAGTATTGGCATCAACAAATTCAACTGCATTTAAATTATTCCCTTGAGGCAAAGGATTTTGCCAAAACCATTGTGCATTTATTTGAAATGAAATTGTTAAAAGGAAAGTGAAAACCAAAACGATCTTTTTCATAAGATCCCCTGAAAAAAATAAATAATAATTTCTACTTCAAAAAAAGAGAAGAATACTGTTAAAAGCAAGAATTAGAAAAAACATTCTTTTCTCTGCGCCTTAGCGTCTTTGGCAAAATCATTTTTCTCACACAGAGACGCAAACCTGCCTGTCGGCAGACAGGGCCGCTAAGGTTATTTTAAAAGAATCATCTTCTTCGTTTCAACAAAACTACCAGCATGCAAACGATAGAAGTAAATACCGGATGCAAGATTCTTGATACTTGATGCTGGATTAAAATCGATTTCATAATTTCCAGCATTCCGATATTCATCAACAAGAGTAGCAACTTCATTTCCAAGAATATCATAAACCTTTAATGTTTGCCAACCGCCGACTGGAGACTGCCAACTGATTTTGGTGCTTGGATTAAATGGATTTGGATAGTTTTGCTGTAATAAATATTCTTTTGGTTGAGTATAATTATTTTCTTCTTCAATAAAAGTAACGCCACCGTTTGTTGTGTGGAGGATTGTGCCTCCTTCCCCAACGACCCAACCATTGTTTGGATTGGTAAAGTAATACTATAAAAATGATTTGATGTTTTACTAACTTGGTTTATCCAGGTGTTGCCACCATCTGATGTTTTGAGAACGGTTCCACTAGTCCCAGCAATGAAACCAATATTTGAATCAACAAAGATTACATCATAAAGATATTGGTAGTTGCCACTATGTTTGTATGACCAAGAACTGCCACCGTTCGTTGTTAAAATTACTCCGGTATTTCTTCCAACAACAACGGCTTTATTTACATCAATTTGAAAAACCGATGTTAGATATGCTTGTGGTAGTCCGGGGGCACTTGATTGATTTATCCAACTTGTACCTCCATCAGTTGTATGCAAGCAAACACCAACTCCACCAATGACAGTGCCATTATTAACATCAGAAAAGGAGACGCCTCTGAGTGTCGCTAAAGTTCCACTATTTTGATTTATCCATAAAGTTACCTCCATCTGTGCTGCGTAAAATTGAACCTCCTCCCCCAACAATGATTACAATATTTGGGATTATTGAAGTTACTCCGTTAAAATTCTCATTTGTTCCACTTTTTTGAATTTCCCAGTTTGTTCCGCCATCATTTGTACGCATAATTGTTCCACTGTCTCCGACAGCAATCAATGAATTGGCATTAATATGGGCCACTCCGTTTAATTTTTTTTGAGTTCCTGTTATTTGTTTAATCCAGCTATTTCCCCCATTTGTAGTTTTAAGAATAGTTCCATTTTCTCCGACAGCCAGAGCCATATCGTTATCTATATCCCCAATACTAGTAATATTATAATCTAAATCCTTGACTGTTTTGTCCATGAATGGCCCCCATCAGCGGTTTGAAGAATTGTTCCATAGTTCCCGACTATAATTCCTTGATTGTCATCAGAGAAAGATAATCCGTAAAGTGACTGAAATGATGAAATAGAAATTTTTAACCAGTTCATTCCTGAATTAGTTGTGATAAGAATTATTCCGCTATCTCCAACTGCAATACCAATATTTTCATTTAATAAAAAAATTTCGTGCAAATTAACAGTTGTTCCACTTATTTGTTCTATCCAGTTCTCTCCACCATCAGTTGAAGAGAATATTTTGCCATTCTCTCCTACAGCCATCCCATAGTTTTCATTTTTAAAGAACACACTTTCGAGAATTGGTAGATATGTTGCTCCACCAAATTTCTGAACCCAGGTTATGCCACCATCGGTAGTTTTTAAAATTGTGCTGTATTCACCTACAATTATTCCAATATTAGAATTAGAAAAAAAGACATCGAACAAGTAATGTGAAATTCCACTTATCTGTGAATTCCAACTATTTCCCCCATCAACTGTTTTAAGAATTATACCATCGCTTCCAACGACAAATCCATTATTAATATCTGTAAAGTAAACACCGAAAAATAATTTGGAACTGCCGGTACCACTAGATTGTTCGATCCAATTAATTCCACCATCTGTTGTCCGAAGAATGGTTCCATTATATCCAAACCAATGTCCCACAGTATTTATTACTAAAGAAAACATCAGACAATATAACATCTGTTCCACTTTCTTGAATCTTCCAATTAGCACCACCATTTGTAGTATTTAGGATCGTTCCATTAAAACCAACAGCAGTCCCAAAATTTGTATCAGCAAAACAAACTTTCCAGAGGTTATTTCCGGTAGGATATGGATTTTGCCAAAACCATTGTGCATTTATTTGAAATGAAATTGTTAAAAGGAAAGCAAAAACAAACACGATCTTTTTCATAAGATCCCCTTAATAAAAGTGTTTAAAATTTCTACTTCAAAAGATAAGAATATTGTTAAAAGCAAGAATCAGAAGAAACATTCTTTTCTCTGCGCCTTAGCGTCTTTGCGTGAAATCATTTTTCTCACGCAGAGACGCGAACCTACTATCGGCAGACAGGGCCGCAAGCTTATTTTAAAGAATCATCTTCTTCGTCTCAACAAAACTTCCAGCTGAAGTTTGTAAAAGTAAATTCTGAGCTTAATTCTAAATTCTGCATTCTAAATTCTACATTATAAGAGCCTGCTGGTTTTCTTCATTAACAAGAGTTGCAACTTCTCTGCCGAGTAAATCATAAACTTTAAGTGTTACAAATTGCGTACTGCTTATTGCATACTGAATACTCGTGCTTGGGTTGAATGGGTTGGGATAATTCTGATACAAAACAAACTCAGTCGGAACTAAATCATTTTCTAATTCGGTCTTCGTATAAATATCATTCAGGTATCCTGGAGTACCAGAAAATCCGGAAGCTTTCCAGCTTTCTGCAAGTGAGTTATCCAGTTGCGGATTTACTAATGATAATGTTGGGCCGTTTCCGTTTGGTAATGGAGTCCATAATCCGCTTGATGAATATGTAACTTCATCAATCAGATTTCCGGAATTGTCTTTTAACATTATATGATCGCCGTCGCTGCTTAATCCAAAATTTATATTGCCCAAAACCTTATTTTGATTTGGATAAAGTAATTTAAATTTTACTGTGTCTCTGCAAAGAACTAAATAATCATCTGCTCCGAGAATTGTTCCGCCGGGAAAAATAAATTGATTTGTAATATCATCATCAACAAATTTCCATCCGGAAATATCAACCGCATCATTATCTGGATTATAAAACTCTATCCAGTCTTCTGTATCAAACACTGCTGATGATTTATAATTAATTTCATTTATTACAATAGATGTAACTGTTAATTCTGCAGGCTCAAATACTGCTGTTAGTGTTGAGTTTGTAGTAAGAACAACAAAAATTTCCGGCGATGTAGAACTTGATATGCCTTGCCATTGCACAAATCTGTAACCCGGCATTGGTAGAGCTTTTATGTGAATGGGTATATCTTTAAAGAAAATATTTGTTGATCCATTGTTTTTTATTTCAACAGTGTTAGTATATATTTTTCCCCAGGCTGGATTGTTTCTGCTGATAACTAAAGAACTTGATCCGCTTATACCAAACTTAGAATAAAAATGTCCTCTGGCATTTGCCGGTCTATCAATTGCAAAGTTTCTCATTATATCAACAAGTTCCTGCCAGCTATTACCGAATGAAATTGATTGCGGCCATCGCTCCTTGTGTCTTGGAATTTCTGACGCAATATTCCCTGCCAGACTATCTATCACTGCTAAAACATGATTCGGCTCAAACGTAGTATTAACATGCGCGGCAAATCGTTGTATAAATTCATTTTTAAAATCAGGATTATCAAAGCTTTCTTAACATTAATGTAGACCATAAGGATTCGGCCTCGGGACCATTTGTTGCCGTTGCTTGTGCAAGAGTATTGGTTGTTGCTAAGCCCTGTGCATTTCCGCCAAATGTAAAATCAAGATCATAAATCATCCAGCGCCATTTGGAGCCCGCAACTCTTTCACGCCATAACTTCATATTTGATCCGGGCCAATCTCCATTTGCTGCATAAATTTGTGCAATCTGATAATCAATGTATTCATCAATATCTACAATTGATTTTATATATTCATAATTAGTGGCATTAGCCATATTATTTGTTGAAAGAAAATTAATCATCTCGTTATAAGCAACCAGATCGCCATTGTTACCGGAAACACCTTTTGCAATTTCGATAATATCTAAATTGTCTTTATTTACTCCGTGATGATAAAACACATAATGTTCATTAAACTTTTCTCTGATGTTATGAATGCCCCAGTAGTCACCATTAATAAATAAAATAGATGGGCGATAATCCTGGTAATCTAATTTCATTTCCCTGTTCAATTAGTGTTTGCACCATTCCATCTCTGAACATAGTGCGCCACCAATCCTGACCGGAACTGCGAAGAATAAAATTATTGTATTCGTAAACAGGAATATCATCAAACAGCCGATAACGTAATTTATCATTTCCGTATTCCCCTCTAAAGTAAAATCCTAAAGATTTTTCAGGATACAAGCGGCTGCAGCCTCCAAATATTTTAACGCCTGTGTTAACTCTGAATGCAAGAGATTTATCAAACTCAAAAAATTCTAAACTAACTGGTCTTTCCCAATCCTGATTCCAGTTTCTTGGTGCGTTGCTGCAATTACCGATTATTCCGTTTGTCCCGATAACATAAATTCCTGAGGTGTCGCTAAAAAAATTTGCCGCATCAGTAACTAATGAAAAACCGGATTTAAAGTTTGCGTGATTACCACTATTTGCATCATCCGCCCAGATTAAAACATATCCGCCGGCTTCTACTATTAAATCATATTGTATTTTAAACTTTTGAGGCTGAGACAAATTATCTGTTATATAATAATCTTTTAAGTTGATTGAAGTTGAACCGGAATTGTAAATCTCAATCCAATCGGCATAGTTGTTAAAATCCGGATCAGTAATCGTTGTGGCATTTGACGCCATAAACTCCATTAATGAAAAGGTTTTGAGCAAACAAACTGTTTTGCGTTAGAATGAAAAGTATAAAGAAAGGATATATTGAAGGATAAAAATAAAGTTTTCATTTAAGTATTCATTTTAATTTATATTATTAAAATACTTAATATGATCTTAATATTAACTGTAAGAAAAGAAGCTTTGTTTTATTACAAAAAAAGAGGCAGTCTTAAAAGAAGAATTTATCTGTCATTCCCGTGACAACGGGAATCTAGAACCCATAATACAAAATGGATTTCCATTTCGTGGAAATGACAATTCAGTATTTTAAGACAGCCTCAATAAATTGTTATTCAAAGTTATTTCAACAAAATCATCTTTTTTGTTTCGATAAAATTTTCAGCCTTTAACTGATAATAATATACACCTGAACTTAATTGAAATCCGCTTGTTGTAAATTGTTCACTATAACTTCCCTGCAGATCTGTATTCATCCACAAGAGTTGCAACTTCTTTACCTGCTGCATCATAAATCTTTAATGTTTGATGACTGCCGACCGAAGAGTTCCAACTTATCATTGTGCTGGGATTAAATGGGTTTGGATAATTCTGATCAAGAATAAAATCTTTTACAACAATATTATCATCTTCTGAGGAAGGTTCTTGATATGTACGTGAACAAACTTCTGTCAAATTCCATCGATCTTGTGAGTTATTAAATCCATCTCCGTTTACACTGTTACCTGCTGAGAAAATTGTATCGGTATATACCTGATTTGCAGCAGTAAAATTAAAGGTCCAGCTTACTGATCCTCCAGAAAATGTTTTCGGGTTTGTGTGTACAAGTTCTGATAACATTAACTCGCCGGATTGTCCCTTTATTAATGTATCCGGACCCGTGATCTGAACCTGAACTGAATTATCTCTCTGAACATTATGGCAGGTACATCCAACACCATTTTTTTCGGTTCTTCCGACTATGCCGGTAAATTTTGAGATCCCTGCATAAATTAAAGCACCAAAATAATCACCAGGAAAATGTAGTAATATATTTCATTTTGTCTCCTAATTAAACAAATTACAGGTTATACGTAGTAGTGACACAAAAGCATAAAGGTGACAGGGTTTTTAATTTATTTTTTTGAGAGAAGAACAATAAGATCGAAGTATTTTCTGATTAAGAAAAATTCAACGAATAAAAAGAAAATTGAGATTTATTAAATCATTCTTGCAGTAAACCAATTATATTTACTTATAATATTTTTGTTTTTACTGCAAAAGGAACTATAATGAAACACGCTGCCGTGTGTACTCTTCAATTTTCACTTTATTTTGCTTCACTTTTTTATTACTAAGTTGCAAAGATACAATAGATCAGCCCTTAGCTTCAACAACGCCAAGTGGTGAACAGATAGAAAATAGTAGGTTTGCAAAATTTGTAAATGAACTTAAAGATTTACCTGTTGATCAGCGTTCAGTTGTAATAAAGAATTTTATTATTGATTATCCTGTCTCACCGATTATTGAAAATAGCCTTGCCTGCTTTTATGGTAAACTTCTGCCGTTTTAATTAATGGGTGATATTCAGGCCGGATGGACAAAACCCGATACAATGGAATCAATTTCTTGCGGTGATGAGAAATTATTTA
>JADJIH010000023.1 GCA_016707115.1 Ignavibacteriales bacterium
AGTACCAGAAAATCCGGAAGCTTCAGCTTTCTGCAAGTGAGTTATCAAGCTGGGATTTACCAATGATAATGTTGGGCCGTTACCGTTTGGTAATGGAGTCCATAATCCGCTTGATGAATATGTAACTTCACTCAACAGATTTCCGGAATTGTCTTTTAACATTATACGATCGCCGTCGCTGCCTTAACCAAAACTTATATTGTTCAAAACTTTATTTTGATTTGGATAAAGTATTTAAATTTTACTGTGTCTCTGCAAAGAACTAAATAATCATCTTTGCTCGAGAATTGTTCACTCCGGGAAAATAAATTGATTTGCGTGTTATCCTCAGCAACAAATTTCCATCCTGAAATATCAACCGGCAGCATTATCTGGATTATAAAATTCCACCAGTCTTCTGATCAAAAACTGTTGAAGACTTATAATTAATTTCATTTATCACAATACAGGTTACGGTTAAATCTGCAGGCCCAAATACTGCTGTGAAAGTTGAGTTAGCAGTTAGAACAACCGGGAAATTTCCGGAGATGTTGAACTGGATATGCCTTCCCATCTTGCAAATCTGTATCCCGGCATTGGCAGAGCTTTTATTTTTATTGGAATGTTTTTTAAAGAAAATATTTGCCGATCCATTGTTCTTTATTTCCAACGTGTTAGTATATCTCATTTTTCCCCAACTCGGATTGTTTCTGCTGATAACTAATGAGTTCGATCCGCGAATACCAAACTTAGAATAAAAATGTCCTGTACCTGCTGGTCTATCAAATGCAAAAGTTTCTCATCAAATCAATAAGTTCCTGCCAGCTATCGCCGAATGAAATTGATTGCGGCCCATCGCTTTCTTTATGTCTTGGAATTTCTGAGGCAATATTGTTTGCCAGACCTATCTATTACCGCTAAAACATGATTCGGTTCAAACGTAGTATAACATGCGTGGCAAAGCGCTGTATAAATTCATTTTAAAATCAGGATTATCAAGAAGCTTTCTTAACATTAATGTAGACCATGGTGGATTCGGCCAATCAGGACCATTTGTTGCCGTTGCTTGTGCAAGCGTATTGTTGGTTGTTGCTAGCCCTGTGCATTTCCGCCGAATGTAAAATCAAGATCATATATCATCCAGCGCCATTTGGAGCCGGCAGTTCTTTCACGCCATAGCTTCATATTCGATCCGGGCCAATCGCCATTTGCTGCATAGATTTGTGCAATCTGGTAATCAATATATTCATCCATATCTACAAGTCGATTTTTATATATTCATAATTAGTGGCATTAGCCCATATTATTTGTTGAAAGAAAATTAATCATCTCGTTATAAGCCACCAGATCGCCATTGTTACTGAACGACCTTTTGCGAATTTCGATAATATCTAAATTGTCTTTATTTACTCCGTGATGACAAAACACATAATGTTCATTAAACTTTTCTCTGATATTATGAATTCCCCAGTACTCACCATTAATAAATAATATAGATGGGCGATAATCCTGGTAATCTAATTTCATTCCCTGTTCAATTAATGTTTGCACCATTCCACCCTGAACATAGTGCGCCACCAATCCTGCCCGGAACTGCGAAGGATAAATTATTGTATTCGTAAACAGGAATATCATCAAACAAACGATAGCGTAATTTATCATTTCCGTATTCCCCTCTAAAAGTAAAATCCTAAAGATTTTTCAGGGATACAAGCAGCTGCAGCCTCCAAATATTTTAACGCCTGTGTTAACTCTGAATGCAAGAGATTTATCAAACTCAAAAAATTCTAAACTAACCGGTCTTTCCCAATCCTGATTCCAGTTTCTTGGTGCGTTGCTGCAATTACCGACTATTCCGTTTGTCCCGATAACTTATAAATTCCTGAGGTGTCGCTAAAAAATTTGCCGGATCAGTAACTAAAGAAAAACCGGAAGGTCCTGTTGTTTCATTAATAAAATATGTTCTTGTTTCTGTTAGACTTGGAGTATATCCATCTTTAAACGCAGGAATCTCACTACCGTTGTTGAATCTACTTGTAATGAGGTTGAGTAAATATCGCTTGAAGTATTTGGAATTGTGCCATCTGATGTAAATCGTATAGTTACATTCTGTAAACTGTGTGATGCTGAAACAGTTATTGATGATGAGTAAAATCCGCTTTGGGTTGAAATTGAAGGAACGGGAAGGATATTAAAATCCCGGATTCAAGATTTACAGCACCAGGTGTGGCTGGAGAAATTTAAACCAATTATTAGTCCCGTTTGGAAACCTGCCCATCGAAACATCTGTTTGCTGCAAACCATATGTTAATGTATCAATAAGCTGAACAGACGGATCAAATAATCCAATGCTTTCACCATCCGCACTTAGTTTAAAGTTTGCGTGATTCCCACTATTTGCATCATCCGCCCAGATTAAAACATATCCGGGCTTCTACTATTAAATCATATTGTATTTTAAACTTTTTGAGGCTGAGACAAATTATCTGTTATATAATAATCTTTTAAGTTGATTGAAGTTGAACCGGAATTGTAAACTCAATCCAATCGGCATAGTTGTTTAAATCGGGATCAGTAATCGTTGTGGCATTTGACGCCATAAACTCATTGAGGAAAAGGTTTTGAGCAAACAAACTGATTTAAAAGCGAGAATGAAAGAGTATAAAGAAAGATATATTGAAGGATAAAAATAAAGTTTTCATTTAAGTATTCATTTTAATTTGTACTATTAAAATACTTAATATGATCTTAATATTAACTGTAAGAAAAGAAGCTTTGTTTTATTACAAAAAAGAGGCAGTCTTAAAAGAAGAATTTATCTGTCATTCCCGTGACAACGGGAATCTAGAACCCATAATACAAATGGATTTCCACTTTCGTGGAAAATGACAATTCAGTATTTTAAGACAGCCTCAATAAATTGTTATTCAAAGTTATTTCAACAAAATCATCTTTTGTTTCGATAAAATTATCAGCCTTTTAACTGATAATAATATACACCTGGACTTAATTGAAATCCGCTTGTTGTAAATTGTTCACTATAACTTCCTGCAGATCTGTATTCATCCACAAGAGTTGCAACTTCTTTACCTGCTGCATCATAAATCTTTAATGTTTGATGACTGCCGACCGAAGAGTTCCAACTTATCATTGTGCTGGGATTAAATGGGTTTGGATAATTCTGATTCAGAGCAAAATCAGTAACAACAACATTATCATCGTTTATAGAGGATGGTTCATTAATTACGTGTACAACAAACTTCTGTCCAAAATTCCATCGATCTTGTGAGTTATTAAATCCATCTCCGTTTACACTGTTACCTGCTGAGAAAATTGTATCGGTATATACCTGATTTGCAGCAGTAAAATTAAAGGTCCAGCTTACTGATCCTCCAGAAAATGTTTTCGGGTTTGTGTGTGTAAGTTCTGATAACATTAATTGTGATGATGCGTCAACAGGACTTAACGTTCCAAGAAATGATGCAATATTAAATCCACCTTGAACAGCGGGCCCTCCGGATAATGTTATCTGATACTCGCCGGATTGTCCCTTTATTAATGTATCCGGACCGTGATCTGAACCTGAACTGAATTATCTCTCTGAACATTATGGCAGGTACATCCAACACCATTTTTCGGTTCTTCCGACAATGCCGGTAAATTTTGAGATCCCTGCATAAATTAAAGCACCAAAAATAATCACAAGGAAAAACGTAGTAATATATTTCATTTTGTCTCCTAATTAAACAAATTACGGGTTATACGTAGTAGTGACACAAAAGCATAAGGTGACAGGGTTTTTAATTTATTTTTTTGAGAGAAGAACAATAAGATCAAGTATTTTCTGATTAAGAAAAATTCAACGAATAAAAAGAAAATTGAGATTTATTAAATCATTCTTGCAGTAAACCAATTATATTTACTTATAATATTTTGTTTTTACTGCAAAGGAACATAATGAAACACGCTGCCGTGTATTACTCTTCAATTTTCACTTTATTTTGCTTCACTTTTTATTACTCAAAGATACAATAGATCAGCCCTTAGCTTCATCAACAACGCCAAGTGGTGAACAGATAGAAAATAGTAGGTTTGCAAAATTTGTAAATGAACTTAAAGATTTACCTGTTGATCAGCGTTCAGTTGTAATAAAGAATTTTATTATTGATTATCCTGTCTCACCGATTATTGAAAATAGCCTTGCCTGCTTTTATTGGTATGGTAAAGCTTCTGCCGTTTTAATTAATGGTGATATTCAGGCCGGATGGACAAAACCCGATACAATGGAATCAATTTCTTGCGGTGATGAGAAATTATTTTATAGAATCTATTCACTGCCCGCCGATGCTCGTGTAGATTATCAATTTATTGTTGATGGAACAATAATAACAGACCCACGTAATCCCATCATTACTCCAAGCGGATTTGGACTTCATTCACAATGTGCAATGCCAATGTTTAAATCAGATAGTGTGCTTCTGCATCGTGCAGATATTCTTTATGGAACGATTGATAGTCTTTTCTTTCAAAGCAAACAAACATCTATACAGCCTCGGTCATTAAAAATATATAAACCGGCTAATTATGATTCGCTTAATTCATTACCTGCTTTGTATGTTAATGATGGATTTAAAGCAATTGATTATTGTTCTTATATAAACGTACTAGATAATTTGATTGCAGATAAGAAAATAAAACCTGTGCTGGTTGTGTTTCTGGATTTTGTTAAGAGCGATCAGGATTATTTCTTAAACAAAACAGATGAATATTTTACTGCTGTTTGCAACGAGCTCGTTCCTTTTATTGATGCAAAGTATAATACATCTAAACAAGCTAAAGATAGGGTATTGGCTGGAATTTCAGGTGGAGCACATATTTCACTTTTAACTGCGCTTAAAAGACCCGATGTATGTTTAAATGCTGCGGGACAATCACCAACAACTACTGAGGAACTTTTTGATGCTATTGATTCTGCATCTAAACATAGACAGACTAAAAAGATGCTTAAGTTATATTTTGATGTTGGCAGGTTTGATCTTGTACAAAGTGGAATTGACAATAATTCATTTCTTTATGCAAATCAGTTGCTCAGCAAAGAATTGAAAAACGCCGGCATCAATCACATCTTTAATGTTTTTAATGACGGACATGAATGGGCAAGTTGGCGCGAAAGAATTGACACGAATTAATTTGTTTTTTTAATAAGTAAAGGAAGATTCAAAAACACCGTGACATCAATTTACCCGCAGCCGCCAGCAAAGTTAATTCTGTTTATTACAACACTTACCGCATTTATGACTGCTTTTATGGGTTCATCAATTAATATTGCATTACCCGTAATTGGTATAGAGCTTAATTCAAATGCAATCATGTTGAGCTAGCTTTCCACATCTTATCTTGTTACAACTGCAGACTTCTATTACCTGCTGGAAGATTGACAGATATTTTGGACGGACAAAATTTTTTAATGGGGTATAATTTTATTTACAATTGGCTCTCTTTTAAGCGGCATAGCACCTAGTACAATAACCCTTTTATTGTTTAGAATATTACAGGGAGTTGGTTCATCCTTTATTTTCAGCAGTTCAACAGCATTGCTCGTTAGTGTGTATCCCCAATCAGACAGAGGTAAAGTGTTGGGGATAAATACTGCCGCTGTTTATATCGGACTTTCATCGGGTCCTTTTTTAGGCGGAATAATTACTCATAATTTAACCTGGCGCGGAATCTTTTTTATTAATGCTTTGTTGGAATAGCTCTGATAATTTTAACCTGGGTTTATCTAAAGCACGAATGGCAGGAAATACAGGTCCATAAATATGATTACAGGGCGCCGTAATTTATATTTTTCAATACTGCTATTAATGTTATCCGTTTCACTATTCCCAAAACCCTTAGGTTTTGTTTTACTTATATCGTTAATAAGTTTTCTAACATTTTATTTTACAGAACGTGTAACAAACGATCCTATTTTTAAATACTGAACTGTTTAGTTCAAACAGAACCTTCTCTCTTTCAAATCTTGCGGCCCTTATAAACTACAGCGCAACTTATGCAATAAGTTTTTAATGAGTTTTATCTGCAGAACATCAAGAATTTAACTCCGCAAGATGCAGGAATAATTTTAATAACACAGCCTGTGCTGCAAGCATTATTTTCTCCGATTGCTGGCAAATTATCTGATAAAACCGAACCGAGATTTGTTGCTTCAGCAGGAATGTTTTTACCCACAATAGGATTAGTTTTCTTCTGCTTTTTGAATACAGATACAAGTTATACTTTTATTGTAGCCAACCTTGCAATGATGGGTCTTGGGTTTGCATTATTTTCATCACCGAACGTAAACGCGATAATGAGTTCAGTTGATAAAAAACACTATGGGGTTGCTTCATCAACACTTGCTTCGATGCGAATGATCGGACAGATGCTTTCTATGGAATCGTAATAGTAATTTTCAGCATCTTCATTTGAAGTGAAAGGATAAGTTCGGTAAACCAGGATGCCTTTTAAATAAGCGCACATACGGCATTTATTTTATTCAGTGTTTTATGTTTGTTGGAATATTCGCTTCACTTGCAAGAGGAAAAATTCACAACAATAAATAAGCTGTAATAAATATGGACAATATATTTGCTTATTTTGTGTGTGCGTTTTAAAACATTATAAGAGGATTCGTATGAATAATCTTAATTCAATGATCACCGCTGCATCTGGTGCTATAGAATATATTTTACTCCAGCAGCAAAAGATAAAGTACTTATTCTTACTGATAGTTTTTCTTTATCCATAGCCGAAGCATTTAAAAGGCATTAAGTATAAAAGGATGTTTTGTCGAATCTTATGAGATTAATAATAATGACCGCCCATTAAAGAAATTCCTCCGAACTCAAAAAATGTTACCGGGCAAAACAATTGTTCTCAACATAATAAAAGCATATCCGGAAGAAATTGCGTTTCGCATTAAGTGGATATTTAAAGTTGAAGAGAACAAACTCATAAAGATGGAGCATATGCCCGGTATAACGGCGGATATGATGCTTCGCTCCGTTAATGTTGATTTTTACAAAATGAAAAATACAGCCAACCTTCTTATAAATAAATTAATGGGTGCTGCCCAACTTCATATTACCACAGAAGACGGAACTGATTTATTTCTTGGAATTAAAGACAGAATCTTTTCGGCTGATATTGGAACATCAGAAGGCGAAATGTGCAATCTGCCTTGCGGTGAAGTTTATTGCGCGCCAATTGAAACAGAAGGTGATGGTGTGGTTGTTTTTTAATGCGAGCATCGGTGATATTGGTATGTTAACACATCCATTAAAAGTTTTTTTGAGCCATGGAAAAATCAAAAGGTTTGAAAGTGAAAATGAAGAACTAATAAAAAGAATTACAGCTCTAACAGATGTTGATGATGATGCCAAAGTAATTGGTGAGCTTGGTATTGGTGTTAATCCCGGCGCACACATTACTGGTAATATGCTGGAAGATGAAAAAGCGATTGGAACAGCGCATATTGCTTTTGGTAATAATGCTGATTTTCCGGGAGGTGGAAAAAACAACTCCAGAATTCACAGAGACTATTTATTCTTCAGACCTACAATCCAAGTAACATATACAGATGGAAAAAAAACTCTTATAATGAAAAATGGAGAAATGATTTTATGATGGTTTTCTCTTTTCTAAAACTTAAACCCGATCAGGTTCCAGGTATTCATAAACCAAACTGACGTTATACACACAAGCAAAAACACTGCATACAAAGGAATTGCAACTTTTGCGATACTTCCTCTTTTTATCTCAACAATAAATTTAAATGTAAAACCACAGAGTAAGCACAATAAAAATAAACGGCAGTATCTGGAGTAAATAAAAATACCATGGCATTCCATATGGGGAAAACCAATTAGCTGCTCCAGTGGATTTGTAATTACATTCATTATCAACCCAAACACCAAAGATAAACCAAATAGACATTTGATATTTTTCTGTGAGTATAAATAGTCTGCTTTTTTGTAATAACAGATTTCTTAAGTTTACTCTTTATAGATAAATATAAACCGGACAATGCTACTAAAGTAAAAATTAAGGTGACTGCTAAGAAAATAATTCTCTGCGTTTTTATTGTATATAACAATGGGGTTTTTTCTAAGGCTGTTATTCCATCAGTAAACAAATGGGTTATGTTTCCACTTGCATCTTCTCTAAACTTAATATAATAGTCGTCATCTATTGATTGAAAAAAAAGCGGTTCAATCTGAATCAATCTTCTTTTCCTTACCGTAAAAATCATTCATCAGCAACATGCCTTTATCATTTTCCGGATCGGTAATTCATTGCCTGCAAAGGCCAAGCAGCAATCCTATTTTTGTAATCTCATTTCTAGAGTATCGCGTAAATCTGTAATCTCCAACAAAACGATCCACGTTTTTATCGTACTCTGGAAGATTTGTTACAGGATATTTTATTTTTGATTCGGATTTTGAATAAGGAAAAAACATATTTATTATTTCATTAGAAACAATTTCATTAAAATTTGAGTTGTAACCGTTTATCGCAATGAACACGCCAAGATGCAATTCAGGAAACAATCTTAAAAGGGTGAGAATATGGGATATCCGCCTCCGTGAGATAAAAGTTTTGTACCGGAGTATTCCTCAATCATAAAACCGTAACCAGATGCAGTGTGAAGTTTGGGATGATGAGTAAATTGAACAGATTGCATTTCTGCCATTAACGCATTATCAACTATCTGCTTTCCGTTAAATCTTCCTCTCCGCAATTGCATTATCATAAAGTTTGAAAATTCATTTACGGTTGTTAGCATTTGCCCTGCGGGATAGTCATTTAAAAAATCAAATGGAAACTCAATTTGCTTTCCATTTATATAAACATACCCTTATATATTCATCTTTAAATTCTTTTTTTATTCTGAAAGAACTTTTTTCCATACCAAGTGGTAAGAAAAGATTTTCAATTACATACTCTTCAAAATCTTTTCCTGTAATCTCTTCAACTAATAATGCTGCCAGAGCCATTCCCATATTTGAATAGCTGTAAACTTCTCCCGGCGGCATAATTTGTTCCGGTAAGCGCTTCTGTAATAATTCACCAAGCGGCATCGATTCAGTTTCACTTCTCGCTGATTTACCAATATAAAAATCATCAAATCCTGCTGTATGTGTTAAAAGATGTGCAACTGTTATTGGTTTACCGAATTTATTTTCAACTTTAAACCTTTTTAAATACTTATTTATATCCGTGTTAAAATCAATCAACCCTTTTTCCTTAAGCATAATCATAGTTGTTGCAACAACAATCTTGCACACTGAAGCTGTTCGAAAAAGAGTTCTTTGCGGATCAACTAATTTTTGTTTTCAAGATCTGAATAACCATATCCTTTTGAAAAAGCAATGGAGCTATCATTAACAATTGAAATTCCGCAACCTATAATGTTTTGTTCTTTCATTAAAGATGTGATAAGAGAATCTAGAAATGGTTCAATGTTTTCTTTTGTAAAATATGGGGTGCTTTCTGTTTTTATCTGAGCAGATGTTATTGGACCAATGATAAGTGATAAAAATAAAGCAAGAAGAATTAATTGGTGTTTATTTAAAAACAGGTAACCGATTTTCATAAAATAATCCGGATAAGGGTTACAAAATTTTTTTATTTACTGTGTAAAGTTATATAATGATTTTTGATTCTGCGAAATTGGGTTTTAGATAAAATATATTTTTTATTTGGTGAGTTATTGCCGGTACTTTAAAGTAAACAACACACCACCATTAAATTTTTTCCGCCCTTTAAGCAATAAATGGTGGTGTGTGGTCTAACTAAAAATTTAGCCTATAAAATCATTCAGCGCCATCTGATCAGAAATAGAAAGCGAACCATCTCTTGATACAAAAGCAAACTCTAGGTTTTTTGTTTTTTCTTTAAGATATTTTTTCATGCTTCTTAAGATACCGCCTGAAAAAAGTTTATAAGTAGTAAACATCGCTGTTTTTATACCCTCGAGTGCAGGTAGTCTTTTTACAAATGTTCGCCATTCATCATCAGGCTGAGCAATTGAAAACAGAGATCCATTACGCCAGCCGCTTAATAAAAGATAATCTGCTTCTTCTAGTTTCCTAGGTTCAAAATTGTTTATAGGCATAAGCTCCGCGGTTAGTCCTCTCTTATTAAGGAACTGTGCAATTTCTTCGCCGTATTTTTTTGTTGCCGTGTTTTTACTCTGAAAAACTATTAACGCCTTTTTTCATATCACACCTTTGTTATAATTACTGTGTGCAACGTAAAACTATGACTGGCAAAACTCAATTAAGTTGGTATGGGTGGATATTTTTAATGATATGTCTGCCCAAATGTGCTTTGGATCAGATGAGTGAAAAGGAAATCTCTTTGCTTGTACTCTGTATGGATAATAATTTTAATAGTTAGAACACTATAGAATCCATTTATTAAAAAGCTGGTGTTAGGCAATAGCTAAAACTTTACTATTTTTATGTAATGATTCTTGGTTTTATCTGAAAGCAATTTTTAATTTATTATATTCATCACTTCAGAAGGAATTAAAATGATCAAAAAAGAAATCTTGGTGCCCAAATTGGTTTAATGATTATAACCTTTGGTATTTATTCAATCTATTGGTTCTTTAAAATTTCCGAGGAAATGAAGTATGTGGGTAAAGATGTTGAAGCATCTCCTGCATTATGGACTGTTTTGCTTTTTGTACCTATAGCTAATTTCTGGTCATACTATAAATTTTCTGAACTGTATGAAAAAGTATCCTCAGACAGTTTTAACAAGTGGTTGTTATTCGTTTTGTGGATAGTGTTTGCACCTGCAGTTTGGTTTATCGTTCAAACAGAAATGAATAAAAAGCAGACCAGAATCTTATAAGAAATATTTAATTAGCCGCCAATCGGTTTATGTAGTAAAGCCTTCCATATAGTGGAAGGCTTTTTTGTAAAAGAATGTGTTTGTGATTTTAGTTTATTATTAAAATAATTTTAAGAGCTAATCTACAGTGTAATTACTATTTAGCATCCAGAAAGAAATTTCAGGCGGGCCTGCTAAAAAGTTTCGTGAATCATAATAAATTTCTGAAGATGCGTTGTGTTCATATGATCACCTTTATAGTATACTTCATCAGACCATTCTTCATATAGCAAAATATTTGTTTTGTCTGCCGGATCAACAAACATTTTAATGTTTACAAAATGGGGTTCCTTTTACTTCAAGAATCAATGCATTTAGTGCAGTAAGTACTTCTGCTTGCTTTTCGGGCTGCGATTTATACTTTACCAATACTGTAAGATTGTTATTCTCATTATTAACAGATTCTGATTTCTGCTGTGCATAAGCAGATGTTAAAAGTGTTAACATTAAATAGCATAGCAAGGTTTTTTTATATTACCCTTTCCCATATGATCTCTCCTTATAGGTTTATGAATGAATAAGTAAACTCTTATAACTTGTCTGAGTCTGCAGGTAAAACGAATAATCTGTTAGTTATTAATTTTAATTTATAAAAATGTTTTTCGGTCCGCAATTTTTTCAAACTATTATATTTCAAAACACGCCCCCTCCTATAATTTCCGGAACCATTTGTCATAATTCTTATCAAAATTAATCAAACTAATTATTAATTTAGTTTCAGTCTTTAATAAAATTCTGCAAAGTTGCTTTATGAAAGTTTTATTGAACACCTTAAAGTTTCTCTTTCCGAACATAAACACCTTTACATAATAAGTGGTTTTACATTCCTTTTAATCTATCTTTCAACATTAACAAAGGGTTACGGCTACTTTATAGATGAGTTCTATTACATCGCCTGTGCAAGTAATCCCCGCATTCGGATATGTTGATCATCCGCCGTTGGCTCCTCTGGTATTAACCGTTTTTCAATTTGTATTTGGCACTTCTATTTATGCAATAAGATTCTTACCTGCATTAGCAGAAACTGCCGCTGTATTCTGCACTGGAATCTTAACAAAAGAAATCGGGGGAAATAAATTTGCTCAACTGCTTGCCGCTTGTTCATTTGCTGCTATGCGGTAACAGTTGCTTTCGGCGGTTTTTACTCAATGAACGCTTTTGAACCTTTACTTGCTGTTCTGCTTTTATTGATTATTGTTAAAATGATAAAAACTGTTAATACTAAACTCTGGATTAATGCCGGTGTTATTATGGGTCTTGGTATGATGAACAAACACACATTCGAGTTTTCATTATAGCTTTTCTGTTTGCTCTGATAATTTCTGGCAAATGGAAATTAATATTTAACAGGTGGTTCATTCTTGGCGGTGTTATTAGTACTCTTATTTTTCTTCCCAATATTATCTGGCAGATATTAAATGATTTTCCTTCACTAGAGTTTTACAGAAACATTAGTGTTGATAAAAATGTTTTCACTCCACCAATTGATTTTATAACCGGACAAATACTGCAAATGTCTCCATCCACAGTGCCGGTATGGATTGCAGGAACCTTTTATCTTTTATTTTCAAAGCAGTATAAAGATTTCCGATTTCTTTCAGTGCTGTTTGCAGGGTTGTTTATCTTTATGATGTTATCTGGCACAAGCAGATCTGATCGTTTAGCATTTGCTTATCCTGCTGCATTTGCCGGGGGTGCTGTTTTCTTTTCAAACATCATTAATAGATATAACATTGCATGGTTAAAATATATTATCCTTGCTTTTCTTTTTCAGGATTAGCATTAGCACTGCTATTATATTGCCTTACTTTAATTACGAAACAGCTAAAGCACACACAGAATTTCTTGGGATAAACACTGAACTTAGAGAGGTAAAAAACCGCCATTACCTCAAGTGCTTGCCGATAGAATCGGCTGGGAGGAAAAAGTTAAGCTGGTTGTTAGCGCTTACAACAGTTTATCTGAAGAAGATAAAAAGCAAACAATTATTGCTGCAGGTAATTACGGACAGGCAGGAGCAATTGAATTGTTTGGCAAATCTTTTAACATTCCTCCTGTTGCATGTTCGCATAACACCTATTACTTGTGGAGTAAAGAAAGAGTTAACGGAAATATTCTTCTTCAGCTAGATAATGAGGAAGATTATGATGGGCTTACCTTGCATTTGATTCTGTGGAAGTTTACCCTGGTATTTTTAAAACGATTATGTTTCATTCCACGAAAATAATCTTGTCGTATTTATATGCCGTGGACCAAAAATTCCTCCAATAGAAATGCTTGAGCGAAGTAAAATTTTTATTAAGGATATTTAATTAAAAGGATTTAAGAATACCTCAATTATGTAATAGTAATTGTTAAGTCTGAGTACATAACTAAACTTTCCTCCCCCAGAGATAGGAAAGTTTTTTTAATGCTGCGTTACTAATACTTCTTCTTTTTCTCTAAATACCCAAACTTAGTTTCATTTTAAGCCATCGTTCACTATCTATTACTGATTTTGTTATATCCAGAATATTTTGAAAAACATTTGATGGGGCACCTGTTTTCATACTGCCGAGCAAGCCAATTAACTCAGAATTATTTAGCGATCTAAGCATCCAGTTCATCCATACTTTATATCTATCCGGCGGTACATTACTTTGTATTCGTGTTCTTATTGCAATCAGTTCTTCATCTGTTAAGTATTTAAAGCTTGCTTCTAGCACCGTGGCTTCTTCGTGATTCATATGTGCCAGATAATCAGCAATAAAATCATTGAATAAACTATTCAGAGAATTGCCAAGCCGCACTCTTTCTTCAACCGAATTTGAATGTTCTATTTTTTTTCAATAAGAGCAAGAATCCCGTTTAATTTCGATTCCAATTTTTTATGTTCTTCATTTAACACATCAATCATTTGCGGCTCTTCATCAGCAATCTCAGGAAAAATTATATTGTCTTCGTTCACAGCATGTTCGTGCAGTAAATCAAAATCGTGTCTTAAAGAAGCCAATAAAATTTTTACTTCCTTCTCATCCGTAAAATCCGCTGTTTGTAATTTTGATGCAGCATTATAAATCTATCTTCTTATTGATTTATGAATGAATGTAAATAAATCTGTTTTTCTCAATTGCATTTTTAATCTCCTTATTTTATCAATGTCATTTTCTTTGTAATTATATTTCCACCGGATTGAAGTCTATATAAGTATACGCCGCTAGATAATTTAGAAGCATCAAAATTAACTTCATAACTTCCTGCAGGTTTGTATTCATCTACCAGTGTTGCAACTTCGGTTCCAAGAATATTATAAATTTTTAAAGTTTGATGACTGCCGACAGAAGTTTGCCAGCTTATTTTTGTACTTGGGTTAAAAGGATTTGGATAGTTCTGTAACAATTCAAATCCGCTAACAACTTGTTTAGGCTCATCTTTTACATCAGTTGGAGTTTCTGTGTTATAATCAACCTTTTTATCGGTTGTTATGTTTCCATTCACATTAATTTCAAGATATGAAATTCCAAACACTGGGAATTTACTTTCATTAGTATACCATTCATAAGTTGTTGATTTAACTTCCGTTGTTGATAATGGAATTCCCGCAACAAAAATTGTATATGCAGTCTGTCGGAAGATTTTAACACGCAATGCTGCATGATTGCTTCCATCAGGTAAGATTATATTTCCAATGGCATCACCCGTAAACTGCGTTATACCTATATTGTGGACAATTAACCCTTCTCCCAATTCGTACTGTGCCTGAAGTTATCAAGAAAAGTTGAGTTGAAAGTAAATGGATATTCAGAAATTTTTTCTGTGTTGAAATAAACAATAGAAAAATCTTCATAAGCCATTCCCAATGAGTGAACTGTATTGCTTTCCGTATCATAAAACGAATATGACAATCCATCATAGTTAACTGCTACATCAGCATCGGGAAATAGTGAATCACCAGGGGCTTCGGATGGATTTACATATTGTGCAGTCCATTGTTCACCGGTTGCAGTAACATTTGAAAAATCCCACGTAATGTTCGAACCTGATGCACCTTCATTCACACCTGTTGTATCCATATACTTAGTAGTAAATGAATCACCTATAACTGGTTTTCTATCAGAGTTTAAAACTATTTGCGCATTAATTGCTGATGCAAACAGCAGTGCTGTTAAAAGAAATTTTAGTGGTAATAAATATGTTTTCATTGTTAGTTCTTTCGTTTAATGTTTTTTAATTATTGTTGTTCTTATTCAAAAGTATTAACCGGATTACATTTTTGTTTTTGCCGGTGTAAACTTTACAACCATATTTTTAACAGGCTTTAAGCTTTGCAGGTATTCATACATTGCACCAAGATCTTCTTCCGTCATTCCGCCGTACATTGTCCATGGCATTATTGTATTAAAACTACCTGGTTGTACTTCCATATTTTTTACCTGATCAGTTGCCATTGATTTAAATCTCTGAATAAATTGTTCTTTAGTCCAGGCGCCAATACCTGTTTCAACATCAGGAGTAATATTAGCAGAACGTATTGTACCGAAAGGTAGATCTATTGAAGAACCGCCCGCATATTCCATTCCTGCTATTGGTTCGCCGTCTTTACTTTGTGTATGACAGTCATTACAAGAAGCGATTGTTACAAGGTACTTGCCATAAGCTTTCATATCAGTTTTTTCAGGAGCCTTATGTGGTTTATAAGAATTCAGCGGAAGTGTTTTAACTATATAGTTTACAGGAAAATCAAGTTCCTTTTCACCAACTTCATTTTCTATAGGCTTTAGAGTTCTTATGTATGCAACTATCGCATACAGATCTTCTTCAGACATCTGAATAAAATTTGGATAAGGCATAATCGAAACAGCGCATCCCCATGCTTGTTTAAGCCCGATGTTAATGCACGGATAATTTCTCCATCTGTCCAGTTGCCTAAAGCTGCGGGAGTAATATTTTTAACAGGTATTATTCCTGGTAATCCCATCTCTCTTCCCATAACTTCACCACCCATACCTTCCGTACCGGGTTTAATAGGTCCGGAGTATTTTGAGAAATCACGCGTTGAATGACAATCCATACACAGTGCAACATTGTTTGCAAGATATCTGCCTCGTTCAATCCTTTCTGCTGTTGGCTGTACTTTTACGTTGGGTACTGGAATAGCTTTTGGATATGTTGCATTAAAATAAACTGAACCTGATATAACAAGCACAGCTATTACCCCTAATACTATAGCACCGATTTTTATTAACTTTTTCATTTTTGCCTCGTTTTTTGAAAAGTTATTGTTAACACGATTAATTAAATAATATACTTATCTCAATTCTTCTTAACGATATTTTTTATTGTGCGCCTTCGTATCTGATCCGGAGTAACTGCTTAAGCGAAGATTAACTGAAGTCTCATACTTTAATCAGCAGAGATTTAATAAGCCGCGTATTTTTGTTTACCTGTATGCTCTACAAGTTTTTATCAGAAGGCACAGCGAAAATAATTTGAGATGTATTGCAGCACTATTTTTATGGATGAGCGGTTATATGAAAATAAAAATGGTTTAAAGTTTGATCTCTACCACAAATATTTTACTGTAGTCTATAAACTATTTTTATTGTCAATCAGAAATGATACTGTTTTGCCCATTTTGTAGATGTTTTATAATTAAAAGAACATTGGCTTTAGCCGAAAAGAGGAGAGCTTAACAAAAAACAGATGCACTAATCTATATGATTTGCTTATAGACATTAGTTGCCGATCAATAATTGAGTTTTTAAACTCTTTCATTTAAGTTTCATCTGTATTTGTAATAATTATCCGTAACCATAATAATTTCGTACCCCTTTATTCTTTGCTCAGGGGAGCTCTGATGTAAAGACACTTATAATAAGGTTTGTTAGTGATGCAGATCCGTATCTGATCAAAACAATTTTTAAATCTTTTATAGGAAGGATGGTTCGTATGAAACTCTCCAAACTGCGCCTTTTGTTTTTGATTCTCATCTCTTTGCTTTCCTTAAGTAGCTCTTGCGAAAAATCTACGGAAAACGAGGATGCATGAAAGCACTAAATGGGAGGAGCCTATAGATCAGATATTATATATTTATATCAATGTACCCAAAGTTTTCTGCGATGCTCCGCGCAATACTTTGCTTTCGTGGAATGCAGAACAAATAGTTTTACCGGCACCATACAAAAATTTTACTGCGGGGATATTGCCAGTGGATCGTTCAGTATGAACGATGCTTTTATTCTAAATCAATGAGCGATGCCCAATTAGCAAAAGTAAGTGTTGGTCAGGCCTATCAATTTAAATTTGAAAATGACAAAGACTATCTTCGCTTAACTGGTACACTTACTGCATTTTTTAGATGACATTACCTGGAAGACTAAAGAGTTTTCAGTTAAGATATTTTTTAAAGATCTCATCTTCGACGCTTATGACGTTGAACATTATTATACCTATGCAATACCATGGGCAACTGTCTGGGAGGTTGTACCTAACTAAAAAAATACCGGCGATATTTTTAATTTTTTTGTCATCCTGAGCGAAGTCGAAGGACGAAGTATGATTTAGCTTAATAAAACACTATACGGGTTCTGCTTCACACACATAATTCTAACATTAGCAGTTAAACTTGATGTGTACTGTATGTTATAATCTTCACTCACTGTACAAATCAGTATTATAAACTTGATGTATATTTAGTTATCTGATTTTCAAAATTAGTTTATCATTACATTAAACCGATTATCAGTCTATCATCATATGGCATTATAGTTGTCATATCCTGATGAAAAAAAATTTGATCTAATAAATTATCAGAGGAGATAGTTATGAAAACATTCTTTATATCTTTAATAGTCGCGACTGCTATGTTCTCATCCTCGTTTGCACAGGAACGTAAGGGTGAAAGAAAATGGACTATTGATCCTGCAACGGGAGATACGATCTATACCGAATCGGTATCCATTTCTGAAAGCGAAGATATTACCCCGCGCAATAATATGATTGTAATCAACCCGCTAAAGTTTTTGCTCTTCTACAATATTTCATACTTTCATAAAATAAACAATGGTCTTGCAGTTGGCGGTGGTTTTCAGATACCAACACCAAAAGATCTTTCGGGTTTGGAGTTAATGCCGAGATAAGGTTTTATCCAAGGGAAATAATTTGAAGGGGTTTTACTTTGCCCCAAATGTATCATACAACAGTTTATCGGATGACTTTGATGATGAAACTGTTTCAATAACCTCAATTGGCGGTCTTGTTGGCTGGCAATGGTTTCCTGGGGATCAGTTTGCAATGGGCCTTGGTATCGGGGCAGATTATTACTTCTTTTCAGGTGATACTAATGACGATAATTTTAATGACTACGATGGGTTTGCACCTGCATTAAGATTTGATATCGGTTACGCCTGGTAAATAAATTGGGAGTTATCGGCGATACCCTTTGGGGATATTGTGCTGACTTTTTTTTGTGTGCTTTGTGGTTAATACTTTTTAACCACAAAGAGCACAAAGTTTTCTAAAAAATATTGATGCTAACGTTAATATCTTATTTGACTTTTAAAGCCTGAAGGCTGCAGCTGGGTTATGCTTAATGTTAGCTTAACCATTCCTTTGGAAAAAGTATCTAATCGTTCTTGCCGATACCAACAGCACAACGGAAAATTACAAATCATTCGATTTAAAAAGTTCCCGCGTTACATTTTAACACCTACTCCAAAACCTAAATAATGATTCTTGTATTTTTCGACATAATCAAATCCCTGGGCGCTTATTTCATAACCGGAATACTGATACTGCAAATTAAAATCCAGCATACTGTATGATACAGAAGCGCCGAAAATAATTGTAAACGGCGAAGTTATAATATCGGCAGCGTAGCCGCGTTGAAAAGGATTTTTATAATTAAAATAAGTTGAGTATAAAATGCCGATTTGTGCAAAATCAAATGGCTTATAATTAATACCAGACATAATTCTTGCATTAAACTGGCCGCTCCCTTCAGGTGTATAATATGGACTAAAATACGGCGAATCAGCTTCATAGTTTACAAAATCATTTTTAGTCTCTAAGGATAACCCAAGATTTTCTAGTACGTTTATTTTTATACCCGCACTAACAAGACCATTAAAAAATACATCTGGATGATCTAGTGATGGATTAGAGTTTGATACTAATGAGTGCTCAATTTCCAATTCTTTATCGGGGCTTTCGCTCCTGAATAATAAATAGCATAGAATGAAATCATTATAATTAAAATTTAATGCTGCGTTAACCTGGATGTTATCAAAGAAATTACGTTTGTATTTTACATAGCCCTGATCGGGCATAATAAATTGAGTTTCAAAGTTATTTGTAATAATTCCAATTGAAGCATTAAACTGATCATTTAGCTTAAAGATTGATGATAGCTGCAGAGTAGTGTTTACTGCAGGAATAAAAAGCACATCAGTGTTAACAGTTGGATGAAAATTGAAAGACCAATTTCTATTAATTCCTCAAGCGATGAAAGCATGCCGTTAACATAACTTACTTGAAATGCATACCAATCGTTTTGATATTGGGCAATAAAATTTGGATAAATTTTTCTATCCTCAATAAATCTTTTCTCATCATTTTCATAAATTGTTTGAGAAAGATTTGTGTAAGCACTAACGTTTATAAAAATCGATGCGCTGTCATTAATGATATCAGGATTATAAGGATTTAATTTTGTATCAAAGCCTATGTTGCCCATTGGAAAGTACTCTACCCTGTTTGTTGTATAATCAAAATTAAAATCCTCAAACGGATGCATGTATTGAGCTTTTAACATTACAGGAAGCAGAAGAAATAAAAATATTCTTTTCATTTTAGTATACCCATTCTATTGTATAGTTTTCTATTCAGAAATTAATTTCAGTTTAAATCGATAACAGAAACACTGTTCTGGTCCAGACCGCCAAAAACATAAGCTCTTTTATCGTCCGAAGTAACAACACTCCATATATAAGCAGAAGAAGGAATTGAATTACTTTGCACCCATTTGTTAATATCGGGATAGTAAATTTCTACACGTAATTCATTAGACGGGTAGCTTGTATTCCCAACGATTAAAATTCTACCGTCACTTAATTGAGTTGAAGCACCTATATTATTATAGTTTTTCCTTTCACCACCATACGACCACATGCCATTGGCAGTGTTATAAATTTCAACTGTTCTTGAATAGCCCGAGTTTTCTAAAACCATTACATTATTATTGGGTAATAAATAAGAAACAATACCGCTTCTTTTTTCATTAAGCGGTGCAGTTGCTAACCATGTGTTTGATGCAGGATCATAAACTTCGCAAGTATTAGAAGTGTAGCCTGGTAAAGGGGCTCCGCCGGCAACAAGTACTTTTCCATCTGGCAGCAACGCTATAGCATGCCCTACCCTTGCAGAAGAAAGGCTAGCAAGTGCTGTCCAGGTATTAATAACAGGGTTGTACAGTTGGCAATTGTTTGTGATATCACCGTTTGATGTAAAACCGCCGGAGATTAATATTTTACCATCGGGCATTTTAACACTCGAATTTCCGGTCTGCAGATAAAGTAAATCTGCCGCTGCTGACCAGATGTTCGATTGCGTATTATATATAAAACATTTCTTGTAATGAGCATCGCTGACTCTTCCTCCTGCTAAAAATACATTGCCGTTATCCAATAAATTAAAAGAATAGCCCTCTATGTTAATTGGCATGTTAATAAGATTTGAAATTTGATTTGAAGCAGGATCAAATATCATGCTCATTGCCGGTTCATAATGTTTGGTGCCGATTAATAAAAACTTACCGTTGTTAAGTTTATAAGCCTCGTACAGGTAGTAGTTTTGAAAATTAGAATCAACAAGTGCAGATGTATATCTAACCACAGGTATTGAATATGCATATTCGCTCGTTCTGTTTTTATATACCGCACGTATTCTATAATAGGCAACAACACCTTTCGCAAGGGAAGTATCTGCAATGCCGTAATTTGTATAATCTAATTTTACAAAAGCTTTATAATCTTCCCCTTCAATTTTTCTATCAATTTCAAAATCAACTTGCAGAGTGTTATAGTTTATCCAATTGAACGAAACATTGTCATTGCTCACCTTTAAATTTGTGATCTCGGGAATTAATAAATTGGAGGTGTCGATTGGTTCGTTTGTGTTTTCACAGCTTATAATTATCAGTGATAAAATAAGTGCCGTAATTACTTTGTACATAATTTTCTCCCACTGGATGTGCAGTAAAACTTTTAATGTTTGTGCTGTAACGGAACAGCCGCCACAGCCGAGAAATAATACAATACAATAATACCGTGTACGCTTTTTAAATTCCACACCGAAGTGGAGGAAAAATAGAATCGCTTGTTAACTAAAAAACATTGGCGGTGTAGTTAAAGTTTTGTTCTCTTTGTTTTTTTCTTACCCCCGTCTTTTGCTTTATCTTCTTTTTTAGTTCATCTGCTATATTGTTAAAACCTTTTTCAGAAGTTAACACACCCTCCTGATTAATCAGTTTAACTTACCTTTACTGTACTGCCTAGGTTAAACCATGTCCGTTGTTTCGTTATTTCTTCAGCAGTTTATTTAATATTTTTATCTGCGTTCTGGTGTTCTGTTCTAAATCTATAAAGAGACCGATAAACTCAAAAAATATTAACAGCATTGCAATCTCTATAAGGCTTGTAATGGATTCCGCTATTATTGTCATATCTTTTAAAAAGATGCCGTAAAGCAGACCAATTACTAATCCAGCACCTATTAAAGATGTAAAGATTTTAATGCCCTCTTTTATTCTTATAAGGGTTTTATACTTTTTTTCAGATGGCGATTCACCTTCAAACTCACTAAGATCTGAACCGCAATGCGGACAAATGTCTTCTTCCTGCTTTACAGCCAGGTTACAAACTGAACAAAACAATTCTTCGGTTTCCATTATTCTTCCTTTAATTTGTTTTGGTTAATACTATTAATACAGCTACGCTTTTAAAAATTTTTTATTAATATTTTACAGATCATTCAATATAAATTCTACCGAGCGGCTGGTGCTGCTTTTGCTACTTTTGTTCCCTCGGAAGCTTTTCTTGGTGCAACATCTTTAGCTTCATTCTCATAATCTGTTATTTCTTTTGGATACATCCTTATTCCATCTGGCAAATCATTTCTTTCCACATCCAGAATAAATCCATCTTTATATAATTGATATAGTTGTTCTTTGCTGTAAGGGGTAAATACGTCAGCAATTTCTATAACTTTAAATGTGCGCAGCTCATTCAATAGTGATTCAGGTTTTTCTTTATGGAATGTTAAATAAACAAAATCTTGCTCAACAGCTGTAACCAGTGCATAGCCCTTTAAACTTATGCCGGTATTGGTTACATAAAGATCTCCGGCTTTTGGATTTTTCAACAGTTCAACAAAACCAGGTTCTTGATAATATATCCAAAGAAAAAAAAGACTTACAAATACTGATATATAAATCAGTGCCTTATAGTGTTGTATGGGTCTTTTTGTGCTGATAAGAATTCTGGTGCATAACCCTTTTAAATTATCCGGAAGCGTTTTAAGGTTGGATTGATAACCGCAGTTAGTACAGTGAACATTTAATTCTTTACCCATCGGAATGAAAGGGTAACTGAACATTTCAACATATCGTGAATGTACTTCAACAACAAGTGTGTTTTCCAAATTGCAGGAAGGACATTCCCACAATAATTTTGTTTCTTTCAGTTGTTCTTTGCTTAATTCGGGCAAAAAATCTTGAATAGCTAACATAATGTGTAACTCTCCCTGGCTATTAACACTTAAAAAATAGCAAAAAGAAATCTGTTAGTTGTCACAAAATTGTAAAAAACACCGGGGCAACGTTATTCTTTTTTCGGCTCATTAAGGTTTTTATTGGAAGTCACGGACGTTCCGTGACTTTACTGCCACGTTGCAGGTTGTTACAGCTATTAAATTCACAATTCCCAAAACCTATTTCTTTTAAATAATCATACGTAGAGTTATAAAAAGAAGGTGGACGTGTATGATCATCTTTATTTCCTGGTGGAATTACTATCACCATACCTTGGCGTGCGCGAGTAAGTAAAACTCTATAAGCATTTTTTAAATAATTCTTTCTTTCTTCTTTTCTAATTTTATTCCATTTGTTACCTACAAATGACCAGTGTTCCCAACCATTTCTTGTATATCTGAAATCTGCATCCCAAGTAACACAAACCCAATCAAGTTCTAATCCCTGAACATGAAACTCAGTAGCAACATCTTCAAGATAGTATGATGACCGAACATCGTCTTTGCCATCAAGAAACCAATGGATTGGATCCATCGGTGATTTAACAAAAATAGAATGTGGTCTAAGTCTTTCGGCTTGTGATGAAACAACAATACCATACCGTTCTGAACCTCTGGCTTGATCTTTAAGCCATTGTTTTGCTTTGCACAAATCACGAGTTATTACAATAGGATATTTTGAATTAACATTACTCAAAGTTGATTTAGCTTCATCAACATTTAAATCTAGGATTTGTTTTATAAGTAATGAAACATTTTCTGCACGAAAAGAACGCATTGATACAGAAAGGTGCAGTGAATCATTATAAGTAACATTGCTTCTTCCGTCTAATATTTTTAATGCTTCACCCGCTGCATATTCGCTATCTGTTAGTCTTGAAGAAATATGAACATCCCAATCGTTAAAAGTATTGTGAACTGAATTTAACCATTCACTTATTCCTGCTTCCCCTGTATTAATCTCTTGCCCACCACCGACTAAACAGACTACTACTGCCCAATCATTATGTCGGTCCAAACAGGAAATTAGAAATTCTGGTTCTGATTGATTAAAGTTTGGTCGATTCTTTTTCCTTTTCATAAAGTTTGATGTTTGCTCAACATTCCAAGCTCGCTGTGCTTCATCAAACAGTGCAACATGTTCTATAGGTGCTGAAGTTATATCTACAAGGCAATCATCACGGAAGTTGTGTACATTTTGAATGAACATTTTAACTTCACTCATTGCCTCGCCTTTTTTAACTCTTACTCCCTTTTCTTTTTCCCGTTTTACTTTATCACGCGCTAACGCCTCGCGTAATATAGAAACAAGCGGTCCATTCCCAGAAAGAAAAACACTGTAGAGATCATTCGATTTATCAAAGTGTGTAGTTGCGATATGCAAACCAACTAAAGTTTTTCCTGCACCTGGTACTCCTGTAACAAAACAAATTGATTTACGCGCGTTGCTTTTAGAAAATTTTATGATATTAGAAATTTCATCTGAGGTTTGACTAAGATTAATTGCACTAGCATCACTTCTTGAAATATCCGCAACAGAATGATTGTTGTATAGCGCCATTGCAGCTTCAATAATAGTTGGGGTTGGTTTGTAATGTCCTTCTTCCCATTTTGTTCTATCAATTTGGACACCTTCACAGAAGTTTAATGTGTTATCAATAACATCTTTTAGATTTTCAACATTACTTTTTATTGGCAACAGAAGTTTATCGTTTTGGGGCGTAGTTGCTATAATAGCAGGTGCACTTTTTGCTTTTGTAGCAATTAAGACCGGTGCAATATATTGTTCGTGACTTGTTTCGTGAAAGTTTTTTAAGTCTAATGCATAATCCATTACTTGATCAATTGCATAAGAAGTATAATCTTTTTCCCCAACTTTAAACTCAAGAATAAAAATAACCGAACCAATCAATACAACAGCATCAATTCGCTGACCCATTCGCGGAATAGAAAACTCGAGATATAAAGATCCGCTATTCCTATATGATGGCAAAATCTCTTTTAAAATTTCAATTTCTATTAACCAAGCATCTCTTTGAGTTTGTTCTAATGGAAATGGATTATTTTTTGCAAGAATGCCAAGTATTTCTTCCGGTGATGAATCAAGAAAATTTGAAATTGAGTCTGAATAAAATGCACGGTTCATTATGCTCTTATATCATCAACTTTAAAACTTGGTTTTGGGAAGAAGGATTTCATTTATTAAGCATACTCATCTTCTAAAAGATGTTTAACTATTGGCATCTCACTATATGTTCTGCCTTTAAGCACTCTTCCTGTTTTCTTTTTATTTGTTCCACCCCATTGCTTAAAGAAGAATGGTACATTTTCTTCAATACATTTATTATGTATTTCAAAAACCCATTCTGGTTTCATTGGTCTTGGTCTTCTTCCGCTTTCACCACCAACAATAACCCAATTAATCTTCTTAAGATTTAAATCTGTCAAAGGTCCTATTAACGGTTCACAAGAAAGAAATTTTACTTTTGCTCTGGTTCTTCTTAATAAGTTTATTCTGCTTAATGATTTTGCATCTTCAACAGATACGCCCATCCAAATATTATGCGTCCATTCAAGTTCTTTGTGATACTTTAAAAGTACATCGGCTCGTTTTGTTAAGACTTGAAAAACGTGTTGTGGATTATCATTCATTACTTTAAAAACACGTTGAATAAATTCTAAAGGAATATCTTTATGAAATAAATCGCTCATTGAATTAACAAAAACGATTTTGGGTTGTTTCCAGGTGTAAGGTATTTTAAGTGCATCTTCGTGTAATGTTAATTCAAATCCATTTCGATATTTTTCCAAACCCATAGCTTTTAGTCTGCGCGCCATTACTTCTGCATAGCAGAATTTACATCCTTGCGAAACTTTATTGCAACCCGTAGTTGGGTTCCAAGTTAATTCAGTCCATTCGATTCTTGTTTGTGCCATGGATATTTTAATCGTTATAAGTTTTTATAATGTCATTAGCTATTTTAACAGCGGTTTTATTATTTGAAGCCATAAACATATGATACATAATGTTACCTTGTGTACTCTTTAAAATATACGGTTGACTTACAAATGCAAAGACACTTTTTAATCTTTCTTGATATAGCTTGGCTGATAATTTTATTGCGTCTTTTTCTTTCTTTGTATGTTCCTCTTCACCAAATAAAGTTAAATCAGTTTCTGTTTTGTAAAAAAATGATTTAATTGATTTAGCATCCATCCCTAAAAACATTTCTAATCGATTTAACCAAGTCTCGTCTATTTCTCCATTCTTTTTAAGCAACCTATTTACACCTAATCCTGTGGGCACAAGAATCCAAATATCTATACTTGCTTTACTTAAACTTACAATTGATTTCCATTCTAGTTGCATCCCGTATGGATCAATGTATGCTAAAACTTTTAAATTTCTTCCTTTAGGGCTCAATAAGAATTTTGATAGCTCAATTAATTTTGTATTACAATCATCATTTTTAATTTGAATATCTTTGCTTGGATATGCTTCTTTAGTGTTTTTAGATAACTGTTCAGCATTCTTTTTATTTTTTTCAACAAAATAAAAGTGATCAAATCCACGTGGCTTTTCAATTTCGACAATTCTTCTTGCTGCGCCAATTGTGATATCAATATTTATCTTTTTATCCTGTATAATAAATCCTGTCCCAGCAAAACCATCAAAGTATAATAGTTTCCAATATGTTCTATCTTTCATTATAGTTAAATAAGCTTTAGCATACTTAACTAGAATTTCAATTTTATTTTTTGTCCAGTCTCCTCCAAACTCATTCACTATTAAAGTCTCCTCTGATTAATATTTATAAACATTCTCATTATGCCACCTAATAAAATCAAGACTTGGTCTGTCTGTAATTAATTTAGGTAAGGCATAAAGTTCTTTTCCGTGAAAAGCATAGTAATGCTTTCCATTATTAAACTCTTCTTTAATTTTTCTGCTAACTTCAATTTTATATTCGGGAGTAACCGTTACATAACCTCTATCAAAAAGTATGTGTAAATCAGAGCGCAGGAGTAATCCATTACTAACACTGTTCGGCCCTTGCTCGTTAAATGGTTTTATATGTGCGGCTTGCAAAACAGGTAAAGCCTTTTCTCCGCTTATTGCACAGTTGCGGTTGTAAGCGCCAGTTACTAAAATTCTAAAAGCACCTTGTCCCAATCTGCTTTTTATTAAATACTCATTTCCATAACCAGATAATGGTTCAGCAACAAGTCCTTGGCTTACTGTCATCACATCATTTAATCTTAGCGCAACTTCATTCCAAAGTCTTTCGCCATCTTGTTCGTTTGTATCGTAAGTTTTTCCAGTTACAATATTTCTTGCAAAAGAAATTGGTACATCAATCCATTTATCTTCAGAAAAGAAAAACGGTTGATTTAAAATTATGCATCCAATTGTAGGGTCAGCTTCGGGCTTTGCTCTAAGACTATTTATTTTATTACGAAGGTCATTAAGATTTGAAGAACCATTTTTATTACCGAAAGCATCCCACGCTAAAGATAATGGTATTTGTTCAGAGCGAATGAAATATCCACCGCCAACAATTTTGTTAATAGGGCTTTTAAGTTTAAATAAGAAAGGAGTGCCTAATTCAATAGCACCAAAACCCTGTCCGCTGGGTTTCCAGAAATTTACCTCATCGGGCTTTATACTAGCGAGGTAATCAAACCAATTTTTATCAGTAACACCAACCCAAAACTTCATTCAGCCTCTGAAGAAATTCTACTAGTGATTATGATTTAATTAAGTTATTCACCAACTCCCCATCCTCAGAGATAGATTTAAAATATAAGAGAGGATGTAAACGTAACACATAAACTCAGTGCAAAACTATGAAGATAAAAGATTAAAGTAAAAAGATGATATGAAGTCAAAAGTCAAAAACGTAAAACGAGAGATGAAAGATGTGAAACGAAAAACGTTAGAAGAAAGAGGTTAGAGGCAAGAAGTTTTATAAAATGTTGAATGCTAAATGTTCAGTGTTCAATTAGAGAAAAGGGATACGATGTTGAAATTCAAAAGTAAAAATTCAAAATTCAAAAAAGTAAGACGAGAGATGAAAGAAGGAAAAAGTAAAACGGGAAACGAAAAACGAGAGATGTATGGTTTTTGATAATATACAGGTTACGATTTATAACACACTACTATGATTTAACTCGTTATATATAAAATTATTTTATAGCTTAACTATCATCAACAATCCAGAAAGCAGCAATATTGAAATTTCAGGAAAAGTTTTATGACAAATTGGATATATCCATAACAACGTGGATGGCAAAAAATGCAATCAAATTTTTACGAATAAGTTTAGGTATAATATTTTTCTGGTTCGGGTTATTAAAATTTTTTCACGGTGTAAGTTCTGCAGAAACCATAGCTACAAAAACTATTTCAGTTTTAACTTTCGGACTGATCGAACCTTCTGTATCACTGATTATTTTGGCTGTATGGGAAACAATGATAGGACTTGGGCTGCTATTTAATAAATTCCTCCGAGAAATACTTTTACTGCTATTCCTTCAGATGATAGGCACAATTACTCCGCTATTTTTCTTTCCCGCAGAAACATTTAAGATATTTCCATTTGTACCAACGCTGGAAGGACAGTATATAATAAAGAATTTGATATTGATCAGTGCAGGTTTGGCTATCGGGGCAACTGTTCGCGGTGGAAAAATTATTCCTGAACCGATAAACAAAAAAAGTAAATAAACTTTACTATACTTAAATCCAAACTGCTTAAATGTAAAACGTGAAACGAGAGATGAGAAATGGAAAATGTTTGATGGTTGATGGAAGATGGAAAATTCAAAAGTGATGTTAAATTCAAAAACGTAAAATGGCAGAAGACATTTTGTGTTTAAAATAAAAACTAATTATTTACTTTGATTCTGATAAAATGCGATATTAGTTTTTAAGCAAAGTTAAGGCGGAATATGTTTTATTTAAGAGTTTTCTTTTTAATGGCTGTTACGTCTCCCCTGTTTTTAATAATCAGCTGTAATAACAACACAGGTACACTTAACACCGAACCCACGGAATCTGATCATTTTACTTTTTCCCTTTACGATGGATTGCCTAACAGCATTACCACCTCAATAATCAATGAAATGAATAACAACTACGACCGGATACTAAATGATCTTAATGTTCCCTCTTTGCAGAAAACAAAAATAGAAATATGGGATGACGAAGCACATTTTCAGAATGATATGAAGAGGGATCTCGGGGTTAATTACCCGGGATCATCGGGCTACATATACGGCCTAAATTGTATTCGTTTGCTTAACCGCGGCAATATTGCTCACAACGCAGTACACGAATTTGCACATATTGTATCATTAAATGTAAATAATAATTTTGCTAACAATCCCCGCTGGTTTTGGGAAGCTGTGGCAACTTATGAATCGGGAGAATTTAATAATCCTAAAAATATATCGTACCTGGCGGCAGGCAATTATCCCACAATAGCAGAACTAAACTCAAACTTTAACTCCGGTAACTACAAAATTTATGAGGTGGGTTATCTTTTATCAGAATACATTATAGATACCTGGTCCAAAATCAGTTATGTAAATATGATAAAGCAGAATGCCAATATTGAAAGTGTTTTGGGTATAACCACACAACAGTTTGAAGCGGGCTGGAAAAATTTTGTAATGACAAAATACTTTGCCGGCGGTTGATTCAGGGGGGGGGGGGTTTGGGGGGTGTTGGGTTTTTGTTTTTTGTTTTTTTTTGGGGGGGGGGGGAAGTTGAAATTCAAAAGTAAAAATTCAAAATTCAAAAAGGTAAAACGCTAGAAGAAAGAGGTAAGAGGCAAGAATTTTTATAAAATGCTAAATGAGGATTATAACTGGCCGCCTAAGAAGCTTCCGCCAGACATTTTAAAATTGTCTTTAATAAGTATACCCGTAAGAATAATAATAGCAGCGGATACCGCGATAGTAATCAAAGTTTTTGTTTCATCATATTCATCAATATAAACTTTATCAATTTCTGAAGAAGTCAGTTTAATGGTATCAGAAACAGCATGGCTGTAATTTTTTTCGTGTATAGTTCGTGTTGACGATACAATAATTGAATCTTCGCAGGCATTCCATTTAACGTAACTGTTCTTAAGTGAGTCGGTTGTAAGTTTAATTGATTTGTTAGCAGTAGTATGAATAAACGCCTCATCAACATTTTGCAGATTGCAAAACTCCTTATAAGTAATTGCTTTTTGTGAATAACATCCTGCCAGCTGAATAAGCATTGCGTTGATTAAAATAGCAGAAATATATCGTTTCATTTTACTTACCTTAAAGATTTTCTGATTATAATTTAGAAAAGACAAAAAGCAGAGTTGTCATAAAAATGTAAAAGTTTGGAACCCTAAGCCTGGAAACAAGAAATGTGAGACAAAAGAAGTTTTATAAAATGTTAAATGTTAAGTGCTCGATGTTCAATGTAAGAAGTAAAAATTGTAATATGTCAAATGTGAAATGTCAGACGTTAAGCGTGAGAAGTGAACCGCGATAGGCAAAAGGTAAAAAGTTAACAACTCATAGTGATAAATAAATTTTAATCAATAGTGGTTTCCATAATAAGGATATGCGAACCACTTATATGATTTTTGAGATGAATAAACATATATGCCGCTAAGTGTGGACAAAATTATATCCCCGGTTACAGAAGAATATTCTAAATCGGTAATCCAATCAATGAATGGTGCAAAGGTAAAGTAATCCCAGGTTTGTCCTTCGTTATGGAATGCAATCATATTATCATTAGCATAGATATAATAATTCCCGTTTTCAACATAAGCTAAATTGCTTGCACGGCCCCACCTAGTGCCCGTATCTATTCTGTTTTTAGTATCTAAATTTAATTTAAACATAAAAGCACCATTGGCATAGCAAAGAGTAACAAGATCATTTTTATTTCCGGCGAACTGTGCATCTTCATATACACAATCTTTTAATGGTAAAGTATAATTTGCATTGCCATCCTGCGCATTTAAGAACAAAATGTTATTGCGTGTTAAAGCTATAAACTCATTGGTGGAAGGGCGATATAACGATCCTGTACATAATCCCGTGCTGTCTAATCTCCATAACCTGTTGCCGTTATAATCAACACATTCAAGAAACTCGGTTTGCTTATACGGGATCAAAATCCATGTATGGGCCAAAAACTTGCTCATATCCGTGTTAAATGTAAATCCATAACATAGATGTTCAAGGGTAATAGTGTGTATTATGGTGCCATCAGAGATGTTTGCAATTTTTATTAAGGTGTCCGCATCAAATACAATTTTTGAATCATCATCACTAAACTGAACATTTGAGCCATATTTACTGCCCGCTTTTATTGTAATTAAACGGCTCCAGGTATTTACATCCCAGATTGTAATGGTATCATTGCCTACAACACTAAGCAGCTGTTTATTATTACTGAGTTTTATTCCCCAGGAATTCGGAAAATCAATAACAGTTTTTAAATCGTTTGCCTGATCATATCTAGCCCTGAGTGTAACTTCGAAAGAAGATTTTTCATTATTATAAGTTGTAATACGATAACTGTATCTTTTACCAGCATCAACATCATAATCATAGTAATAGTTATTCTTGAATTGTTCTTGTAATAGTGTAAAACCGGAACTATCTACGGCTCTTTCGATTCGATAAAAGCAGTCACTACAATGCTGCATTACATCAATCCACTCTACTTTTAATGAGGTGCTACTGATAGATGTTATTGATACTCTTTCGGGCCATGGTAATTGTTCATCAATATAAATTTCTTCATTATCTCCCAAATTGCAGTGTGAGAAAATGAAAAAAGAAAATAAAATGAATGGGGCCAAAAAAAATAAATTTTTGTTTATGTTCATTTTTAAACCCAACAAATAGTCTATTACTTTGTAAATATTTCTTATGCCAACTCCCCATCCTCAGAGATAGATTTAAAATATATGAGAGGATGTAAACGCAACACATAAACTCACTACAAACTTAAGAACGTAAGACGTTAAAGGAAAGACGAGAGACGATGTTAAATTCAAAAAGAAAATGTGATAGGTTTCAATCAGAAATAAACAGAAGGGGGAGATTTATTAATTATGTGAGTCGGTTTTTTTTAGTTTTCTCTCAATCCAGAAACAAACAATTCCAATAAATAAAAAGAATAACGTAAGAACTAAAAATATTTCTGCATCTGCAAACATTAATCCGGAACCGTTGTTTATTCTTTCTATAAAAGAGTTAAATGATGCCCACCCCATAACCAAAGCCAGGGAAATGAATATAACTCCAAGTGTTTTTAAAAGCGCAGAAATACTTTTTTTCATGATATTAAATATAGCATAAAACAAAAGAAGGGATGAAGATCAATATCCACATCCCTTTATTAGAAAGTTAATTAATTTTTACTCAAGCGGAATTTTTGTTTTGTTTTCTTCAAGCCATTGATCAAAACTTTGAAGTGAAGGATTTATTGATTTAGAAAAATCAATACTTCTTACTCCGCAAAAGTAATCTTCAAAATCGTGTTTAAACTGAAACATATTCCCCAGATCATCTGCACCGGGAAAACCAAAGCTTCGGAAAACATCAAACGGCACAGCGTTGTATACAACTTCCTGCCCTAATGCTTTAGTGAAAGAATCAGCCATCTGTTTACCTGTAAGATGTCCGCCGCTTATTCCAACTGTTTTGCCGATAAACTCATTTCCTTTTTTAAATATGCCGAAAGCAGATTTTCCAATATCAGCAGCGGCAATACCCGGCAATTTTTTATCGCCCATCGGAATAGTAATAGCAAGCTTTCCATCGGGTCCTTTTTTAGGCCCCATTCCAAAGTAAATAAAATTATCCCAGTAGAAAGAAGTTAACAAAAACGTAACCGGCAGATTTTGTTCTGTAAAATATTTATTGGATTCTCCCTTGCCGTCAAAATGCGGCACCTTGTATTTGCCATCGCCAAGTGATGGCATTCTGTTATCACTAAGCGGCACCCAGTTGCGTGTGTCTTCCAGCGTAGACCAGATGATGTGTTTTACTCCATCGGCTTTTGCAGCTTTGGCAATAGATTCTGCCTGAGCATTTTCTTTAGCCGGGGAAAAATGTTCCCAGAAAAATGTAACTGCAAAAACTCCATAAGCACCTTCAAAAGCTTTTTTTAAGCTTTCATAATTATCAATATCAACAGCAACAACTTCGGCACCGATATCAGCAAGTGCTTTTGCTTTATCTGAATTTACATCCCTTGTTAATGCACGCGCAGTAAAATCACCTGATTTATCAGCTAGTATTGATCGCACCAAACCACCGCCCTGTGCACCTGTTGCACCAAGTACGGCAATTATTTTTTTCTCTGACATAAAGAGCCTCCTTTATGAATTGTTTATAAATGATTTATTAAAAGTAACCGGATATTGTGTGTAAACTTTTTGTGAGAACTTTTATTCTAATGTTTTAAGTTACCGCGAAAATTTTTAAAAAAATATGTTACTGGCCTTTTAGTGATTAAGAGCATAAGTAAACAGTAATCAGTTGTTAGTAACTAGTGAGTAGAATTAGCAGGAAGGTTTTGATATGTTATGGGTAAGTGTACAATCGGCTGTCTTCTGTCAGGAATAAATGCGGGAGGTAAAAATTAAACTGGGTGATAATATTCAAAAGAAGGACAAAAAGGATAATGAGAAAACAGAGATGTGAGTTTTTATTAATGTTAATTCAAATTTTCGGATTGCTTCATCCCTGTGGGAATTCATGATAAAAAGAAGAAAATTTATTTAAAATAACAAAGGCGCTGTTAAGCGCCTTTGAGAAACTGCCACACAAAATCTACTTATAAGTTTATGTGTATAAAATTAATCTGATTATCTGGTTTCGTTAACGATTATACTCTTTCCCTCAATATTTAAATCGTTCAATGCTTTAACAGCCTCATATGCATCTGAAGTATTTTCCATTTCCACAAACCCAAATCCTCTGGATTTTTTACTGGTATGGTCCATCATAACCTTTGCGGTTAATACCGCTCCGTGTTTTTCAAAAGTTTGCTTTAGTTTTTCGTTGTTAAAAGACGATGGGAGTGAACCCACAAATAATTTGGTGCTCAATAGGAACCTCTTTTTAATAGTAAATAAAATACCGGATTAGTAAATGATTTGGATTACTTAGTTAAACTACTAACCATAAACTGATTTTACATTGAATAGCGGTCTGTCACTTAATATCTTAATAAATTTTTAAGTGGGTTAAAACCGTGTTGAAGAGAAAGATTAGTGATAAAATTCTTGATTCATAATATTTACATAAATCTGTTTGTTCAAAAATTTCATCAGCGTCTTAATAAAAATTATAAAGGCGCTGTTAAGCGCCTTTGAGAAATCAGAACAGAATATCTACTCTGCAGTATTGGCTATGCCATTAGCTGCGTGCTTTTGCTTCGTTAACAACGATATTTCTTCCATCAATTTCTGTTTCATTCAAAGCTTTAATTGCTTTGCTTGCATCTGAAGAGTTTTCCATTTCAACAAATCCAAAACCTCTGGATTTATTGGTATCGCGATCCATAATAATCTTTGCAGATAATACAGAACCGTGCTGTTCAAATGTTTCTTTTAGCTTTTGATCGTTTACCGACCATGGCAGCGAACCTACAAATAACTTAGTGCTCACAAAGGACCTCTAATAAATAGTAAATAAAATTCCGAAATATTTCCGGAGGCTGGAAACATAGGTAAAGCAGGCGCCATTAACTAACTATATGTTTGGTTGTGCCTTATATGGCTTGTAATGGCAGTTAATATTTGAAATGTGTGTGATGAAACACCTGGAATTTTAGTTACAAAGCCGGAAAGTCTAGAAAACCGGGGCCGGAGAATAGTTCACAAGCATAAGACTGTAAAGAAAACGGAAAACGCTAATAATTAATAAAGAAATAGATATTCTCTATACCAAAACTCTGATTGAAATTCTTTAATTAATTTTACTATTTTCAATCGTGGGCTAATTAAAAACTAATTCATAATTATTTAAGGAGACGATATGGATCCAATAATTCAGTTGTGGCTTCCAATTCTTGTTTCGGCAGTAGTAGTATTTTTTGTAAGTTTTTTGCTTCATATGGTTATCAAACATCATAATACAGATTTTAGCCAAATTCCAGATGAAGCCAGAATTATGTCTGAAATAGGAAAATCAGATATTCCTGCTGGTGATTATGTTTTTCCATTTGCAAAAGATGAGAAAGAGAGAAACTCACAAGAGTATAAAACAAAGTACGAAAAAGGACCGGTGGCAATTATTACTGTTTATCCAAAGGGTCCAATGAGTATGGGATCAAATCTAGTAATGTGGTTTTTATATTCCGTGGTTGTGGGCATTTTTGCCGCATATATTGCCGGACACGCACTTACACCTGGGGCACACTATCTTGCTGTATTTAGATTTGCCGGAGCTACTGCATTTGTAGGATATAGTTTAGCTCTTGCACACGATAGCATTTGGTATGCAAGAAAATGGTCTACAACTTTTAAATACGTTTTTGATGGGTTGATTTATGCTTTACTAACCGGTGGTATATTTGGCTGGCTTTGGCCTGCGATATAGTTTTAGTGACGAGTAACTTTAGTGAAAGACGAGGCTTAACCCGTCTTTCACAATTAATAACTATTTGCTTTCATTAATTTGTTTCAGATAATCCGCAACCTGATCTTTTCCCCAATTTGGTGCGATATCGTTTTCAGGAACAAACTTTTCAAACTTAGCAAATGATTTTTCAAGAATTGGCTTAGCGGCTGTTGGTCCACCGCCAAATTGCGGAGGTGTATAGAATAGCCCAACACCTATTAAATATTCAGGTCGCGGATTTAGGGTATCAATTTGCATAGCTTTTGCAAAATTATTATTTGCATCCGCACCGTACTTTTGCCATCGATTCATCGGATCAACCTGCATACGAGCCTGGGATATCATTCCTTTTAATGTAAAAATTTCAGAATTATCGGGACTAAGAGAATCCGCAGCGTTAATAAATTTATCTGCTTTGTCTAAATAAATATCTTTTCTGCTGTTAGATGAATCTATATAACTTGCCAGTACGGTAACAAATGAACCATAATAGTATGGAAGCCATTTGTCTTTTTCAGCAACAGCTATTCTTTCAAAATTATTTGCCAGTTTTAAATAGTCGTTGGCTATTTTGCATTCTGATATTTTATCAACGTTTTTCTTCATTTCTTTTTCGTACTTATCATCTGCAATCGCCACCGTTAAAAACATCAGCGAAAGAATAACTGAAAGTGATTTTCTCATTTTATACTCCTTAATTATTAATATGGATTAGTTTCACCTAATGAAATAAACATGCCTATAAAAAAAGAACGATGTGCCGCAGGAAGTATTGGCGCACTAACTGTTCCGTCAGTGGAATAATTATAACCGTACACATTGTGATATCCTAAAATATTATCTATGGAAAAGAAAATAACTGTAAAGTTTCCTAATACATTTGTTATATAGCTTGCATTTAGGCTAAGGTTCTGAAAATTTTTTGATCGATCACCAAGAAACTCCTGATTGTTCGGGTTAAAATATGGACGTCCTGTAGCAAAGGTATATGTAAGTCCAACTAAAGTTGTTATTGGCTGTATCCATCTTTTGCAACTATTGAAAATGTGTGCGGAGTAGAAAACGGCGGCGATGTAAGTGTTGGATAATTTTAAACTCACGTTTTGTATCAAGATATGAATATGAAATCCAGTAGTCTACATACTCAAATGTTTCTTTGTCTCGCCAAAAAATATCAATACCCTTTGCATAGCCCTTCCCATCACTGCCAAACGGAACATCCGGAAGATTGAAATATGGATATGTCATCACACTACCTTTGGCAAGGTTATTATAGTTTTTATAATACGCCTCTATTCTAAATGTTCTATCGGTACCGATGTATTGATAATTAAAAATGTAATGATCTGCATTTTCAAACTCGAAATTCTTTGAGAAGAAAAGAAAATCAGGATCCGGTGTTTGATAAAATTTTCCATACGCAAAATTAAGCTGATCATAAACGCCAAGCCTGTATGCAAAAGACATGCGGGGAGCAAAATTAGTTTTATCCAGCTGTTTAGAGTGTTCCGTTCTCACTCCGATTCTTCCTGCAAAATCATTTGTAAAAAAAACATCTGCTTCAAGATATCCGGCAAGATAAGTTTCATTAATGTTTCCCTCCAGATCATTAAATGAATTTGTATGATCAAGGTTTTGAAATTCGCCGCCAAAGGTTAGAAAAGTGTTTGATAAAACATTTTTAGTAATTGTAACTTTTCCTGTGTGAAAAAGATCTTCTGTATTTGCTAAATTATTATTTATCTCGTTATCAATGTTATCTACGCCAAGGGAGTATCCTGCAAACAAAGTCCAATCATCCCAAAAAATATCTCTGTAATTTGTATTAATAAAAAAGTTAGTACTCTTCTGATGATAAAAATCTTTTTTCGGCAGGCTATCCAGATTAGGAAAATACAAAGAGAGTGCACCGGTGCTAAACGAAGTAAATGCTTTTAACATTCCTGTTTTAGAAGTTTTAAATCTAAAGTTAGCAGATCCTTCAAAACTTTCCGGTGCTTTATCCCAATCGGGTCTTTGTTTTTGTATTTCAAAATATGGTGCAAGATTATAGTAGCCGCCTTCAAATGCGAATGAAGATTTTTCCCACAACTGTGTATGCGATCCACCAAGCCCCAGCGGCATAATGTTGATTGCACTCCTGGTTTTATCCGGCAGATCTTGTGTTTTTAAAACCAGCACAGATGAAAGAGCCTGACCGTATTGCGCAGAATATCCACCGGTGCTAAACACTGTTCCTTTAAATAACATAGGCGAAAACCTGCCTCTTGAAGGAATATCTGGTACGCTTCCGTAAAAAGGATTTTGAACTGTCATCTCATCAATTAGTGTTTTTGTTTCTGATGCAGAGCCGCCGCGTACAAACAATCCATCCGTTTCTCCAATTTGCTGTGTGCCCGGTAACGTTTCCAACGTGGAATAAATATCTGCATCAGCACCGGTTGTTAAAATATCCAGCGGTTTAAGAATTACGGCTTTGTTCTCATCACTTGATTCAAAAGAACCAGCAGAGATCACAACAGCACCTAGTTCCGTTGATTCTTCTTTTAATTTTATCTCAAGATATTTTTCTTTTTTATCTAAAGTCAGGTATTCGGAATAAGATTGATATCCAACAAAGCTAACCACTAATACAAACTCACCTTCTTCATCAGTAGTAAAAGAAAAACTTCCATCTGCTTCAGACGAAACACCATCATAAGTATCTTTGATATAAATATTAGCACCGGGCAATGGTTGATTAGTTTCATCCGTTATTTTGCCGGAGATTTTTGTTTGACTGAAAATTGATGAATACAATAAGAAGGCGAAAGACAAAGTAAATAATAGTTTCATAAGCAGATTAAAGTTTTAGTTTGTTGTGATCAAACTTAATCTTAAAAACTGATCAGTTAAAGTAAAAATCGGTAAATGGATGATCTTTATCGGTTAATGATAATAATATGCAGATGAGAACTAGACTTTATTTTATTTTATGATTTAAAATTCTATTCTGTTTGAACATTTATAAAAACTATTTTCGTTTATACTTTTCTACTACAGATTTATATTTATAATTAATAATCTTTAACGCTGGGAAAATAAGCACTGGAGAAAACTTTGCAAGGAATGGACTTATAAACGATAATATAAGCCCGATTGTAAATGAAATAGGTACTGCTAACGATCTAACAATTAAAAATTTAAGTAGATCTTTTTGTTCAGATAAATCAGACAATTTGTTTTTCGCATTTCCAATATAATTCCATAGAAATGAGTTAAACAATCCTGTTGCGATAATATTAATGCAATAAATAATAAAGCTAAGATTTATCCTAACATTTTCGCTGTACAATGCTGTACTAAATGGCATAAGAACTATACTTAGCAGAAAAAAAAGATTAAGCCATAAAAGTTTTCCGTTGTAGTCTTTTACAAAGCCAAATAACTTATGATGAACAATCCAGTTTTGTCCTATCACAAAAAAACTAACAAAAAATCCAACAAACTTTGGAGTAAGATGTAAAAGAGTATTGAGCAGATCTTGATCGGTGTTTCCTTCAATTTCAGGAACTTTAATTTCCAGCACAAGCAATGTAATAGCTATTGCAAAAACAGCATCGCTAAAAAGTATAATTCTTTCTAATTGAAATTCTTTTTTGTGTACTGGTTCCAAACCCACCATAAAAATACTCCATTGATATTGACTAGAAGATTATAAAAATCGGGAAAAATGTTTAATTCAAAATAAATGATAATTGTAAAAGGAGAAACATTTATTTATCAGATATTGACTTCCTTACTATATTTTTTTCGGTAATCAATCGGTGATAACCCGGTTATCTTTTTAAATGTTACACGAAAAGCTTTTGGATCTGAATATCCAACATTTTGCATAACCTCATTAATGTTTTCTCTTGCTGATTCTAAACTCAGTTTTGCAGCTTCAATTTTTACACGTTGAATATATTCCAATACCGTATTAGCTGTTGCTTTTTTAAATCTTCGTTCAAAATTTCTTCTGCTTAATGCAATTATTGATGCAATTTTATCTACGGTAATTTTATCCTTATAATTTGCTTCGATATAATCTTGAGCTTTTTTAATTGCATTATCATCATGGGATTTTTGTCCTTTAAAAATTATAAAAGATGATTGACTTTTTTTATCAATATCAATCATAAAAGATTTTGCGATTAAAACTGCAATTTCTCTACCAACATGTTTTTCAATCAAATATAAAATTAAATTCAAATACGAATAAGCCCCGCCACTTGTATAAACACCTTCCTTCTCTGTCATTATTTTTTCATCAAGAACATTAACTTCTGGAAACATTTTTCTAAACTCATTTGCATAACCCCAATGCGTTGTTGCAGGTTTACCATTTAGCAATCCAGTGTTTGCAAGAAAAAAAGATCCAATACAAAAACTTGCAACCTCAGCGCCGGATTTGTATTGATTTAAAATCCACGGAACAAATTCCTTGTTCTGTTCAAATACAATTTTTGGATCACCGTGTATCGCGGGAATAATTATAAGATCAGTTTTTTTTACATCGTTAATTAAAACATCAGGATTAATTGTAAACATTCCTCTTCTCTGGCTAACTTCTTTTGATAATCCAACAAGTTGAACATTTACTACTGGAACTTTTCCAAAATCATTTAATACTTTATTTACAAAAGAAAATATTTGATGTGCACCTTCAATGTTTACAACACTTGTATGCCCAAACGGAATTAAAATCGAAATATGTTTCATTTTTCTCTATGATTAGTTAGCAATTGCGTTTGCAATATAAAACAAATGTGATGACGCAAACAACCCCTTAGATTGCCGTAATTATACTCTTTGATTTTTAAAAAACGACATTATCTTTGTTTAGTCATTTATCAATAGCGGGCAATTATTTATAATTGTTCTGAGCATACTAATTCATCAATTTAATATTTCATAAAAAGGAGCAGCAAATGAAAGCCATTCATCCATATCTCAATTTTCCTGGTAACACAGAAGAAGCATTTAACTTTTACAAAAAAGTTTTTGGCGGAGATTTTCCCGGAGGAATTTTCCGCTTTGATGGAACCCCAGATGCAGAAAAGCTAAGCGCAGAAGACAAACAAAAAATAATGCACCTGTCCTTGCCGATGGGACCAACGAATATGATAATGGCAACCGATGCACTTCCTTCTATGGGATTTAAAATTAATTTTGGAAATAATATGTATATCTACATCGATGCTGAAAGTAAAACTGAAGCAGATAAACTTTTTGCCGGACTTTCTGAAGGTGGAAATCCGGAAATGCCAATGGCTGATCAGTTTTGGGGAGATTATTTTGGATCGCTTGTAGATAAGTTTGGTATTCAATGGATGATAGGCTATTCAGCACCTAAACAATAGTAATTGTTTGTCATTCCCGCTAACCTGCCTGACGTGTAGGCCGGGACGGGAATCGATTTAAATTAAGTTTAAAAAATATTCTAAGTTAACTATGCAAAATATAACCCCATTTCTTTGGTTCAATAATAATGCTGAAGAAGCAGTAAACTTTTACACTTCATTATTTGATAACTCAAGTATTTTAAATATAACTAGATATAACGAACAAAGTGCTGCAGCTTCAGGACAAAATCCAGGCAATGCAATGACTGTTGCGTTTAAACTTGAAGGACAGAACTTTACTGCCTTAAACGGCGGACCGCATTTTAAATTAAATCAATCGACATCTTTTTTTGTTTACTGCGAATCTGATGAAAAGATTGAAAAAATCTATAACAATCTTGCTGATGGTGGATCAATAATTTTTCCATTAGACAAATACGATTGGAGCTCAAAATATGCTTGGGTAATTGATAGGTTCGGATTATCCTGGCAGCTTGATGTAGAAAAAATTAATAATCCACAAAAAATTGTTCCGGCATTATTGTTTGTAAATGATAAAGTGCTAAAAGTAAAAGAAGCGGTTAGTTATTACTCAACTGTTTTCCCAGATTCAAAGATTATGATAGAATGGCCCTATGATAAATCTGCTGGTTTGCCCGAAGGAACTTTGCTTTTTGCTCAGTTCAAATTAGCAGATTATCTATTTAATGCAATGAGCGGTCAAGGAGAACATAATTTTGATTTTAATGAAGCATTCTCATTTGTTGTAAACTGTAAAGACCAAAATGAAGTTGACTATTATTGGAACAAACTTACTTCTGATGGCGGAAGCGAAAGCCAGTGCGCCTGGCTAAAAGATAAATATGGAGTAAGCTGGCAAATAGTTCCAACGAGATTGATTGAGTTACTTGGTGATCCTGATCCTGTAAAAGCACAAAAAGTTATGATGAGTATGTTACAAATGAAAAAGATCATTATTAAAGATCTTGAGAAGGCATACGAAAATGTGTAGCACAACTCTAAGGTGTACTACATTTGGATGGTAGCAATGCTGTAGATGAAAAAAATTATCAACTCAGATTTAGAAAATGCAAACAAAAATTAATAAGGAGAAAAATCATGTCAACTATAAAGCTTCATCGGGTTTTTAAAGCATCACCTGAAAAAATCTACAAAGCTTTTATGGATGCTGATGCACAGGCAAAATGGCTGCCGCCTAATGGGTTTACCTGCAAAGTGCATCATATGGATTCTAAAGTTGGAGGAACATATAAAATGTCCTTTACAAATTTTACAACCGGAAAAAGTCATTCGTTCGGGGGTAAATATCTGGAGATAATACCGAACGAACTTCTTCGATATTCAGATCAATTTGAAGATCCGAATTTGCCAGGTGAAATGATTACAACTGTTACAATCAAACAGGTTTCTTGCGGATCGGATGTGACATTTGTTCAGGAAAATGTACCCGAGATTATTCCACCTGAGATGTGTTATCTTGGATGGCAGGATTCACTTGATCAATTGGCTAATCTTGTTAACCCGGATATTCCCGATTGATTTAAACATTTATTAAGATGCAAAGAACAGTTTGACAGGCAATTCTAAATATTTTAAAAGTTAGGTGTTAATTCAATTTTTTGAAAGGGCTTATAAATGCAAAAATTACGTGTTGAAAGTTTTGCTATATCAGCGGATGGATTCGGTGCTGGATTAAATCAAAGCCTGGAAAATCCTTTGGGAGTTGGTGGTGGAAATCTTCACCAATGGTTTTTTCCCACAAAAACTTTTCAACAAAAAGTTTTAGGAAAGAGTGACGGTACAACAGGAGTTGATAATGAAATTGCCGAGAATGGTTTTAAAAATATTGGTGCCTGGATTTTAGGGCGTAATATGTTTAGTCCATATCGCGGCTTACATGATCTTAATTGGAAAGGGTGGTGGGGAGATAATCCGCCATATCATGTTCCAACCTTTATCTTAACTAATCATAAACGCGAATCAATTGAGATGGAAGGCGGTACCACTTTTCATTTTGTAACTGATGGAATTAATGCAGCTCTTGAAAAAGCTTTTGATTCTGCAAACGGCAAAGATGTAAGACTTGGCGGAGGTGTTAATACAATTCGTCAATATCTTAAGGCTCAATTAATAGATGAATTAAATTTAGTTGTTTCTCCTGTAATTTTAGGAAGCGGTGAAAATTTTTTTATGAATTTAGATCTCACATCATTGGGATATAAATGTGTTAATCATATTTCAAGCGATAAAGCAATTCATCTGGTTATAAAAAAAACTAATAACACTTAATAAATGTTTCAACGTGTTATGTGGAATAAAATTGAATCGATAAATATTAAAGAAAGGATTTGAATATGAGCAAACTTAATTTTTCAATCGCAATTGATGCACCAATATCAAAAGTTTGGGATACTATGATTGAAGATAAAACATATAGAATCTGGACTGAAGAATTTTCTCCCGGCTCTCATTATATTGGCAATTGGAATCAAGGCAGCAAAATACTTTTTCTTGGACCATCTAATGATGGAAAGCTTGCAGGTATGGTAAGCAGAATAAAAGAAAACAAGCTTCACAAATATATTTCTATAGAACATCTCGGTGAAGTACATGATGGAGTTGAGGACACTACAAGCGATCGTGTTAAAGTTTGGGCTGGAGCTTTAGAGAATTATACTTTTATTGATAAGAATGGTAAAACCGAACTCGTTGTCGATATGGATATCAATGAAGAGTTTGTAGAAATGTTTGAAGGTATGTGGCCAAAGGCTTTAAAAAAACTTAAATCGCTCTGTGAAGAATAAAGGTTATTGTTGATATGAAAATAAATTCAAAAGATATCAAATCAATTGATAATTATATAAATCAATTTCCAGAAGAAATAAAATCAAAACTGGAAACAATTCGCTCTGCAATTAAAAAAGCCGCACCAAAATCAACAGAAGTTATCAGTTACGGAATGCCTGCATTTAAGCAGAACAAAGTACTCGTTTACTTTGCGGTTGGTAAAAATCATATAGGATTTTATCCCACACCAAAGCCAATTGTAGTTTTCAGCAAAGAACTTGAATCGTACAAAACATCAAAAGGTGCTATTCAATTTACACTGGATAAAAAAATTCCATTAAGTCTGATTTCTAAAATCACAAAGTTTAGAGTTAAGGAGGATTGGGAATTGCTACTAAAACAAAAGGCTGGTAAAAAGAAAAACTAATCGAAGTCTTTTATTCCTTTTATCATTTTTCTAATTGATTTTTTAACTCCAGGAGATAGTAATTCTAAATACTGGTCCTGCATCAGAGGCGTAATTTCATTCAACAATTCAGAATGCTGTTTTGCAATCTTGAGTATAAACTTTAGTGCTGTCATTCTAACGGATGGATCTTTACTTATTTGTTCCCAGAGCCTTATGCAAATATCAAACACCATTCCCTCTTCCTTATCAGAAAGTTTCATCCTGTAAAGAATTTTTAGCAGCTCTCTTTGATGACCATCATTTTTGTTTTTAATACATGCTAAAATTGGTTTAATATATTTTTTAACTCTTGTATCATTATCCTCCATACAACTACTAAGTAAAAAGGCCGAACGCCAGGCAAACGGCTGATCATCTGAAATTGCTAACTCAATTGCTTCATTAAAATGTTCCGGTTGCGATTTTAAAAATGCAACCATTTCCTCTTTGTAAGAACTAATCAGTTTGCTTTTTAATTGTGAATTCATCTGATTTTCTAAAACTGTTTTAGTTTATCTGTATATTTTATAATATATAAAAAAAGACGCACCGGGATGCGTCTTTTTTAATAGATGTTAAAATAACTTACTTACCAAATACATATCTTACGTTTAATCCAAACCATCCTGCTTCAAAATCAGTTTCTTCAATAATTATAAATGATGGTCTCCAGTCTGCGCCTATAACCATTGGAAAATCAAATCTGTATTCAAGTCCTATTTCACCGCTAACTGCTAATGCAAAGGGGTCACCAAGATATGCAGAAGGACCAACACCAACATACCAGTATAAATTCTTTTCCAATGGTTTGTATAATAAATCCCAAAGAGCTTCAACACCAACACCATGGTTTCCGAAAGAAACATCTGCGTGAATTCTGCTGAACTGCCCGAGACCAAAAACTCCATCTACGGCATAGTGACCGCCCCATGCATCACCGAATCGGATACCAAGTTCCTGAGCCTGACTAAGCTGCGATAACCCGACAACTACAAGAATTGCCAGAAGAAACGTTTTCATTATTTTACCTATATATTTTTGTTGTGTGATAATCTATTTAAAGAATTTTATTTTTATGTTTTATCAGATACTTAGTCTTACACCGGCAGTAACAATTAATGTTTTAGCTTTGCCTACATTAAAAGAGGCAACACTGCTAACATCAGTTAATGCCCATTCATATTTAACATCCAGGAAAAGAATCGATACATCAAGCCCGGCACCAAGAAATAGGCCCCAGCTTGCTTTGTTAAAATCATCCTTTGTTAATTCAAGTGCATCTACTTGCGTAAGAATTAAAACGGATGCCCCGCCAAAAGCACGGAGACCAAAAAATCCTGTGCCTTTACCCAAAAGATGATATCCAACCATAACGGGTATGTGGATGCCGCTCATTTCTGTGTTAAACTTTATTGTTTCATCTTCCGATTTATATTCGTTGCTTTTGTACGTCCAGAATATTCCGCCTTCACCATATAATTTATCTCCAATAGAAATTGTACCGCCTAATTGCCAACCGACATTTGCAGAAGTTTCACCATTTGCATCTTCGGAAAAGTTTGTGGCGTTTATACCGATAGCAGGCTTAATTTCTAATTGGGCATATGTGTTAACCGCAAAAAACATAACTGAAAAAATGATTATAGTTAGTGTTCTATAGTTCATCATAACAATATCCTTTCCAAGATTTAAATATTATAAACAAATTAAGATTATAAAGAGTCCATTGAAACCAACCGAAAAAGCCGCAATAATGTTCCCATCGGTAGAGATTTAAGTTGGTGACAAAACTAAATAAAAATTGTTACATACACATAATGTTAGCTGTTTTTTTAGATATTATTCTTTTAGGATCAAAATATTACCTCTATTAATTTTGGAGAATGTTTTGTTAGCTGTGGTGGCTAATTTATAAGGATGATATTGATTTATCTTAAATCATAATTATATTTATTATCATTTTATAAGTCTCATTGTTTATCAATTTAGTACTAGGAATACATTAAGACTTATACTTTTTAAAAGTGTTATTTTAATGGCATCAATCGGAAAGATTTCCGGTGTGTTAATTTATTTTAATAATATTCTCCTCTCTTAGATATGAAAACATTTAAACTTTTTATTGTTATTCTTTTGCTGTTTGTTACACGGCTCGGTGCTGTGCCGCAAGACCAAACAACAGAATCTAAATATACAGACACCTCTTTAACTTCAGTTAAAGACTACATAAACACTTTAAAAAATAAAAACCTCTCGGGTTCTTCAGATAATGTTATATCCAGACGGCAGAACAGGGCGTTAATACAATTAAAATCAAAGACCGATTTAGGAAAATCAATACTTCGCGAGGGATTCGATAGTGTTTTGGTTCAAACTCAAATTGAGAGCATAATAAAGCTGAACGCTATGACTTCTTCAGGAGTTTTTGAAGAAGAACAAAAGTATGTTATGAGTTCCAATATTTTTGTTTCTACAATTATTTTTAGAGAGCTGCTTACACGAGTTGAAGTAATACTGGATAACTTAGTATCACAAAGAGATAAATTTGAAAATGCACGTCTTGCTATTGATTCAATTTTAAGTCTTGAGGTTTTATACCAAACTCCAGGGGATTCTTCCGCCGCTATGATATATTTATCCAGGCTTAAGAGCAGTTATGGTGAAGCCTCCAGGGTATTAGATCTGTTAAATAAAACATTAAGTAAAATACAGGAATATGAGTCGTCGGTTTCAACATTAAAATTTGAAATCGAAGACAAATATTTAAAAACCGAACAATTACAGATTAAAAGAATTAATTCCGAGGTTGAAATAGAATTTGATAGCTTCTCACATTTTAAAGGCACTTCAAAAAGTTTTTCAGAAATTATAGAATATTCACTTACAAAAGCCTTATTAGCTTTCGCATTTTATTTGGCCAATCACATAGATTTAATTGCTTTGATGATTTTGTTTGTGATAGGTATGCTTTTCTACTTAAAAGCTTTAAAGAAACATTTAAGTTACCTTAGTACTGAAAAATCAATAACTGAATATTATGCTTTAAAATACCCGCTGTTTACTTCAATCGTGGTTGTTTCCAATGTGTTTCAGTTTTTTTATAAAGACCCTCCATTTTTATTTTATGCAGGATCGTGGCTTTTAACATACGGATTTTTGATTTACGTTTTAAAATTGAGTGTTGATACAAGATGGCGTCGGTGGTTTGTAATTCTGGGCGTTTTATTTGTTGTAGTTTATTTAGATAATCTAATATTGCTGCCGCATGCCGCTGATAAAATTTTTGTGTTTGTTCTGGCAGCTTTAAATATGTCTTTAGGTTTGCTTGGATTACATAATCAAAAAAAGGCCGCCAATAAAGTAGAATTTTTAAAGTGGTTCCTCCGAATATTTATTCTTCTAGAAGGCTTATCATTGATTCTTAACCTATTTGGATATTTCAATGCATCAAAAAGAATTATGATTGCCGGAATTATCGGAATTGTATTGATAATATTGATGGTGTGGACTATAAAGATTATCTACAAGATTTTTAGTTTGTCGTTAGAAGTATATAAAAAATCAGATATGCATAGCTTTACTATAAATCTGGATCGATTTAATAATAAAATTCCAAAATATCTTTTTGTTATTGCAATAGCAGGCTGGGCATACATGTTTGTGCATTTCTTCTATGTGCTTCAAATATTCATCAAGCCTTTTGTTGATTTCTTTACCGGGGAACGTCAGATAGGCAATCTTGTTTTTTCATACGATCAGCTTATACTCTTTATATTCATAATTTTTATTTCCACTACTATTTCTAAAATCATATCGTATTTATTGGCTGATTCTTTTGTTGCCAAAGAAAAAAACAAGAACAAAAAAGGTATTGATCTAAGCAGTTGGGTTTTGATATTTCGCATCAGCATAATTAGCATAGGACTTATGATTGCTTTTGTCTCGGTTGGAATTCCTTTTGATCGTATTACAATAATTATTAGTGCGATAAGCGTAGGTATCGCTTTTGGTTTGCAGACTTTAGTTAACAATCTTGTAAGCGGATTGATTATCGCATTTGAAAAACCGGTATCTGTTGGAGATATTGTTGAAGTTGCAGGTAAAACCGGAACTATGAAATCAATTGGTTTCCGAAGCAGTATGATTACAACCTGGGACGGTTCGGATGTAGTTATACCAAATGGGGATCTTCTTAATCAGCATTTAGTTAACTGGACTTTGGGAAATTCCAAAGCACGTTTTGAAATTTCTGTAGGTGTTGCATACGGAACTAACTTAGAAGAAGTCCACCAATTAGTATTGGATTTACTTAATTCCTATGAAGGAATACTAAAATATCCTCCGCCATTTATTGTATTTAAAGAGTTTGCCAGCAGTTCCATTGATATGTCTGTTAGGTTTTGGGTAGCTGAGTACTCGACCGGAATAATTTTAAAAAGTGATTTGATAATTGCTATTGATAAGTTGTTCAAAGAAAAAGGTATTGTTATACCATTTCCGCAGCAGGATGTGTATGTTAAATCTTTACCTGTTAATGAAGAGAATCAAAAATCATAATTAAATCTCACCTATTTTCCCTCTCCTTTAGAAGGAGAGGGTTTTTAGTTATTTAATTTCTCCTAAGGGACACATCTGCTTGGATCATCTTATAAATAATGCCGCCAATCAAAAACAAATCTTACACCCAGGTACCAAACATTCTCTAGCTTAGGTGTTCTATTGTAGGTAGGGTCAAGTGATTCAATGTTATGCGGAATATCTACACCACCATAAAGCTGTACCAATAAAGTTGAGCTTTGATCAGTTGAAAAGGATCTTAATGGTCTGTACTCAAGAAATGGAAATTCAATTTGCGTTGATCTGTAAGAACAAATGAACAAATCACCGTTTTCATCAAAGACCAGTAAAGCATCACGCTGTTTTGTTCTTCCAAAAAGATAAATTGCCGCTTCGCGTCCCAGCACAATCTGAAACCTTCCGATTGGTGTTGCCATTCCAAGATGCCAGGGAATTAATCCGCCATTAACAGCAGTTACAGCCATCTCGGAAAAATCTTTTGGTGATAGTAATAACATTATTGGTGCTGCAATTAATAAATCGCCCGGAATAATATAAAATGGTAATCGTATCCTTGCAGAGAATGCAGATCTGCCGGGAATTGCTGATAGGAGGGCGCCATAGTTCTCGGTACCCTGTTCAGCAATAATTCCAACGGAAGAAGAACCATCCTGTCTCCAGCCAACATCAAGAAAAACCAGGCCATCGCTTGCTTCATTAAGAATTCCATCAAGTCCTAATCCAAATCTTATAGAGCCTTCAAGTCCGCCGATTACACCAAGTGATTTTTGATTTAAACCAAACCCGCCATTAATAACAGCGCCTCTTAAAGAGGGTGAAAATCCAAAAAAAGTTCCAAGTTCAGCCCTGAATCTTGGGAGTTCACCCAATCCCTGAATTAAACCAGGAATAGGAGTATCATAAAGTATAGGATTAAGCATTTCAACAAATTTATTATCGTACTTTTGTGAGGGCATAAATTCGTTCTTAGAAATATCAAAATCCTCCGGTTCTGATTTTAATAGTTCGTCATCATATAATTTTACATTTATCTTACCCCGCGATGCATCAAGTAATTGCTCTAAACTTAATCTGATTACATTGGCAGCAAACTCAGCATCTTCATCTCTCATCCAGGCATCACCTGTTAGAACAATATTTTTACCGGACCAGGTTGTTGTTTTAAGTCCATGTTCATTATAAAAATCGTGTGTGCCTTTTTGTTGTGAAGCATCACCCCATGTACCGGCGGCATGACCCGCAGCAAAAACATCTTCAAGAAAATGCAATCCAAAACCTTCATCAGCCAGTGCGGCAAGAATTAAAGCCGAACGTTCTGTTTGAGATAATTTTTGTGATGATAGTTTGTTCATCTTTTTTAAGGCAAGGTTATGATACCATAAATAAACACCGAGTGCGTTTAATTGTGATCCTTCTTTTATGCAGTCATACGCATATTCTTCCCTGCTTTCGCTTGCATTTTCCAAAGAAAGAAGAAAATGTACATGGTTGTGTCCTGCCCGTGTAGCATAATCGGGATCAGATGTTTGCAGCCTGATATCCGAGTTACGTAAAGCATTAACACGCATATTTCTATCTGTTGAATTTTGTAAATCAATTTTTAAGCGGGCAGTAATATCAGCAACATCCATAATCCATTCTGATTGTAGAATTATATCCAGCATATTTTTTGCAGAGGTAGAATGATCGCCGCCTATCGCAGGAAATGATGCATAATCAAGATGAGTCGGCATTGTGGTTTGTGTTGCATCAATAACTGATTCCGTCAATCTGAATTCATAACCAATTCTTGCTTCAGCCCAAAGCGCATCAAGTGTGCTTCGATAATCCGTACTAAGATTTTGAATTGCCAGTAAAAAAATATCCCTGTGTTCCGGATAAACCCAGGCGCGTGTGATTGACATACCCCAAAGGGTTGCCAGGGTAAATGAAGCGATAAAAATCTTTTTCATAATTGATATTTAAAAAATTGATTGGGAATCTGAATGAAAATATTGTAATAAAAAGATTGCTGTGCAATTTGGGATGCGGATTAATTTTTGAAAGGATTTAATCTGTCTTGATTAAACTGTGGTTTGTAATTATTTGCGCTTTCCATTTCCTGTATCCAGCCATTGTGTAAACCGTATTTTTCTAATAACTGCAGCGCTTTGTTATATTCGGAATTTCTTAAAGCTCGGTCAATCAAAATATCTTTATAAGCTTTGTTAGTTGGATAGTACTGCGACATTAATGATATGTGAACATTGGGACTTAATTCTTCAGCAATAAACTTAAATACTTTTTCTGTGTCGGATAAATCGTTCGGCAAAATAAGGTGCCTGATAATTAATCCACGGACAACAATATCTCCATCATAAACAAGTTCATCACCAACCTGTCTGTACATTTCTTTAATTGCCTCTTTGGTTTTTTCAAAATAGTTATCAACAAGTGAGTATGTTTTTGCGTATTCACTGTTGCCGTATTTAAAATCAGGCAGATAAATATCAATAACACCATCATAATGTTTTAGCATCTCAACAGAATCGTATCCGTTTGTGTTATAGATTATAGGAAGTTTTAATCCTTGCTGAGCAGCTAAATAAATTGATTTTAAAATCGTTGCAGAAAAATGTGTCGGGGAAACAAGACCAATGTTGTGGCAAGCTTTACTTTGCAGTTCAATCATAATTTCAGCTAAACGATTATGTGAAACTTCTTTTTGTTTTTCAATTTTTGGATTCTGGCTAATCTCAAAATTCTGGCAGTATATACACTTTAAATTACAGTTTCCGAAAAATATATTTCCCGCTCCGCTGGTTCCAGATAAAACAGGTTCTTCACCAAAGTGCGGAGTATAAGATGATACAATTGGTAAATGCCCGCTTGTGCAGATTCCATACTCATCATTAATGCGATCAACATTACAATCACGCGGGCAGCTTGTGCAGGATGCAAGACTTGCATAAGCTTTTTCTGCTCGCTTATAAAGTTCGCCGTTGTGCAAAAGTTCAATATAAGATGGAATGAAATTCATATTAATAATTTACAATGTAAATTTACTAAAAAAGAATCCACAACGGCTTACTATTTAAGAAACAGAAATTAAAGTATTTACATAATCCTGGAAGATGTAAGTGTAACATCAGCATTTTTCCATGCCTCATTAAATCGTTTTTGTATTTCGGCAGCCTCATCAATTCTGTTTTGCTTAAGCACTGATTGATGCAACCCAAACAATGCCCAGCCGTTTTCCGGCACATCTTCTAGATTTTTTAAATATACTTTTTCTGCTTCGGCATATTTTCCTGCTTCAATTAAAACAGCACCTAAATTTTGTGAGCAGGGATAAAACCAGGTTGGGGGTTCATCATATCTTAATGTGTATTCAAGTTCAACTGCTTTTTTAAGATGCTCAATTGCAACAACATACTTTTTGTTTTTAGCAGCTATCTCACCACTCAAAACCTCATAAGCAATTTTTATTAATATTCCTGCAGAATTAATCTCCCAGATGATAAGTTCTTCGACATCTTTATTTGTGCGTAATTTTTCAATTTCCTTAAGTTCTTTCTCAGCATCTGGTAAATTATTCTTTGCAACAAAAGCCATTCCTCTTGCGTAATGCCACACCGCTTTTGAATATGGTCGTGCATCTGCAGGCTGAGGATAATTTAGAATCTCATCCCATTTACCAAAAGTTACGTAAGCATAAAGCGGAGTAACAACAAAGTGTTGCAGTGTTTTATATCCGCATACTTCCAGCAAAGAATCAGGTGGTTTTTGCGATGCTTTTAACGCTGCATCAATTGCGATTTTACTGTTACCTTCTAATGTTGATGTAGCAAAAAGAAAATGATAGTTATGCGGGTAATAAGATATCGGGTAAAATCCCTGCTGATTACATTGATTAATGTATTCTTCATCAGATTGAACAGCACGCTGATTAGCTAATGTTCCTTCGCGATAATTACCAACCCTTATATAAATGTGTGATGGCATATGAACCAGATGCCCGGCGCCGGGTGCTAAAAATCTAAGCTTATCTGCACTTGGAAGTCCGCGCTCAGGATTTTTTGATGCTTCAACAGCATGGATGTATAAATGATTTGCTCCATGATGATCCGGGTTTTTTTGCATAACTTTTTCGAGTGTTGTCAGTAGTTCATCTGTCCATGGCTGCGGCGTTCCATCTTTTAACCAGTAATCCCATGGATGCAAATCCATTATTGATTCTGCAAACATGGTTGCGGCATCCAGATCATTCGGATAGTTTTGATGAAGTTCCCGCATCGCTAAGAAATATGCAGAATCAAGAGGGGTTCTGTCTTTGGGCGGTTCTTTCATATATCTTTTTGATAGCGCCATCACAAAATCTTTTTCTTTTTGTGATTCGTCATCAAGCAAGGTAATTGCTTTTTGAACAGCTTCGTACGCAGTGTGTACAACACCCGCATCCATTGGTAAATTTATATTGGGACCCAAGACATACGCCATTCCCCAATAAGCCATTGCACAATTTGTATCAAGTCTTGCAACTTCTTTAAAAGATCTGAAGGCTTCTTCATGATTGAATCCATAAGCAAAAATAATTCCCTGGTTAAAATATTTTTGTGCAAGATCCGAATCAGTAGTTATGGAAAAATTATGTGAGCCAATATTAGTAAATAATGGCGCTTGTCCTGCCGGCGTTGATGTGCATTTAGTGTACAGTAAAAGGAGAAGAGTAAGTAGTATAGCAGTAAATACTATTTTCATAGTTGCCTCCTATGATAATTATGTAAGTTAATTATTTATTAAAACGACAAAATTACAAGTGCATGAAAGGTTTTGGACATGAAAATAAAACAATAATTGGGGGTTGTCAATAGTTTTGGGGCGAAAAGCATTCTCTTTTGTCCAAAGCAAGAATAAAACTAATCCTTAACAGCAAAATCAACAGCCGCTTTAGCATGAATATTTAAAGTATTAAAAACAGGCAAATGAGTGTCCGCTTGTTTTATAAGTAGTGGAATCTCTGTACAGCCTAGAACAATTCCCTTGGCCCCTTTTTGTTCAAGATTATTTATGATTTCTAAAAATCTTTTCTTTGATTCTGGTTTATAAATTTCTTTAAGCAATTCATTCATAATTGTGTCATGAATAAATAATCTTTCGGGTTTTTCCGGCACGACAGAACTAATACCTCTTTCACTTAATTTCTTTGTATAAAAATCCATTTCCATTGTAAACTTCGTTCCCAGCAATCCAATTGTAGATAATTCTTGCTTTTTTATTTCAACTGCCGTAGCATCTGCAATATGTATTACTGGAAGCTTTACTTCCTCAACTAGTCTATCAGCATATTGATGCAAGGTATTTGCACACAGAACAAGACAATCTGCAGAAGCATTTTTAAGCTTTATTGCTGCATCAAGAACAAATTTATAAACGCCTTCATGATCTTCGCGAAGATTGCATTCGTTTATATCTGCATAGTTAAAAGAATAAAGAATACATCGCGCAGCGTTGTGTCCGCCGAGTTGTTTATTTGTTTCTTCATTAATAAGACGGTAGTATTCAAGTGTAGAAACCCATCCCGTTCCGCCTATAAGTCCGATTGTTTTCATATTAATCTTTCAATTGCAAAAGCATTATTAAAAATATTTTAAAGACACATAAAAATAGACCGGGTGGATTGATTTTTAAAGATATGATGCTGTTTAAAAGACTGCCAAAAGTTTTTTTAGAAAAAATGTTTTCTTTACTAATCTTTATTTACGATTTTTTAGCCATACCAAAAGCGATACTCCACTTGCAAAACCGCTTGCATATAAAGTTATTAGATTGGGTAGCTTTGCCATATTACCTATCATTGAATATGCTGTTAATGCACCGACAGCAATAGTTATTATAATTCCCAGTAATGCTAGTCTTTGTTTTTTATTCATTTGCTTCCAACATTTAAAATATTTCTTTTCTAATGGATTTTTCTGATTCTATTTTTCATACAGTATCAATTATACTTTTATTGTTTTCCATTTTCCTTTTTTGAAAAGAAAATACCCAACAACAGAAAAAGTAGATTCTGAAATTACAATTGAGTAGTAGGCTCCTTCTGCACCAAACCCAAGCTGTATCGCCAAAGTATATGCAAGTGGAATCTGCAACATCCAAAAAATAAACAAGTTCATTATCGTTGGCGTTTTTGTATCACCCGCACCGTTAAAAGATTGAACGAGAACCATTCCAAATGCGTAGAACAAATAACCCATTGCAAAAATACTTAAACATTTTGATGCATTATCAACTACTTCTTTTTCCTTTGTAAAAAATTCGGCTATGCCATCGCCGAACAAAAAGAAAACAATCATCACCGTTCCCATAAAAATCATATTAAACATTCCGGTTCGCCAAACAGCTTTTTCTGCACGCTCCGGTTGATTTGCTCCCAAGTTTTGCCCCACCATTGTTGCGGCCGCGTTTGAAAATCCCCAGGCTGGCATAAGAGTAAAGATTACAATTCTGATTGCAATTGTATATCCGGCGAGTGCTGTACTTCCAAATGTTGAGATGATACGCATTAAAAATATCCAGCTTGCAGATGAAATTATAAATTGTGCTGTAACTCCGGCTGAAAGCTTTACAAGTCTCCAGATAATTGTGGGTTTTAGGTGCCAGTTGTCTTTATGGATTTTTATTAATCCTTTTCCCCTGCTTAGATGATAGAGTTGATAAATGATTCCCAATGATCGGCCTATAATTGTTGCAATTGCAGCACCCTCTATTCCAAATTTTGGAAACGGACCGATCCCAAAAATTAGCATCGGATCAAGAATAATATTAATTGAATTTGCAATCCATAAAGATCTCATTGCAAGTGCGGCGTCACCGGCACCACGAAAAATTCCGTTAATCAGAAAAAGAAGAATCACGATAAGATTAAATCCGAGTGTGAGTTTTGTGTAGCCCGATCCTTCTGATATTACTTCGTTCGTTGCACCCATCAATCTAAGCAGATCTTCAGAAAAGAAAATTCCAACAAACATAATAGGCAGAGATACAAGTAATGCAAGATAAATTGATTGAACTGCAGAAACCGATGCGCCATCATTATCCTCTTCGCCAACTCTTCTGGCAATCATTGCTGTGGTGCCCATTGCTAATCCCCAGCCAAGAGAGTATGTAATTGTTAACATCGATTCTGTTAATCCAACTACTGCAATTGCGTTTACACCAATCTTGCTTACAAAAAAAATATCCACTATCGCAAACAATGATTCCATTATCATCTCAAGCGTCATCGGAATGGCAAGAAGGATTATTGCGCGATCGATGTTACCCGATAAGATATTTGCATCAGCACCGGCAATGCCAAGACGAAAAAGACTCCAGGCAGATAATATTTTTTTTATTATATAGTTCATCGGGTGTAATGATTAGAAAAAGATGAATATGTTATTTATTCGGATATATATGCTTGATAAATGCTCTGCGAAAGATAAGAAATGAATTTCAGAGTGTGAAGAGTTGAATTTATATTTTCCATTTTAACTATTTTGAAAAAATATTATTACCATAGAAAAAATCTCAAATGACAACAAGATGAATAAAAAATATTCCAAGGATCAAAATCCAAATAAAATTAGAGATGAATGGTAAGAGATATTAAAAACACATAAAATATCTTTGTGAGCAAATTATTATTAAAAATTTAAATGGGATTCAAAATGAAATTATTAAGTATAAATATATTCTTCTTCCTGCTTCTATAATTAACATTAAATAATAGCCTGATTCGTCAGAACTTAACATCGCATAATGGTGATGGTGAAATATTAAGCGAAACTAACCAATATGTAAAGCGAGTAAATGTTGATGAGGGTAAGATTTTAAACAAAAATTTATTAAATAGTTTTATCCAGCTATCATTAAAAGATAAGTGGTATGGAGAAATTACGTTCTGGACATCTGCTCAATGGGGAATTAAAGAATCCGATGGATATATTGCTAAGCATTATGAATTAAATGGAAATGATTTTACTACAGATGGTTTTGACAAACGACCAAAGAAAGTTACAGAGGATAATATATTTGGGCTTAAGTATGATGGATTCAACTATTACAGCAATAGTGCAGATATTACTGCGCAGCACCCGATGAGTTTTTTGGTTGTATTTAAAGTGAATGAAACCAAGAACAACAATGTGCTAATAGACAGCAAGGGGAATAAAAAACACACGGTTAGTATTGAAAAGAACAAAGATGGAATAAATGAGTTAGTAATGAGAACGGCTGGAGAAGTTTATATAATGGGCATTAAGTCCAGTTTAAATATTCTTTACATAGAGTTTAATGCCAAAAACTCTCGGGTTTTTACAAACGGAGAATTAACATACAGCGGTGTGATTGGAACTGGCGAGATTGATGGACTGGTGATAGGCAGGGGAATAGTTAAAAACAACACAGTTAATTTTGATGGCGTGATCTATGAAACCGGGATAATTAATAATACACTTAGTGATGATGCAAGAATTAATTTAACAAATCTGATGAAGCAGGTTTACCAGGTTCAATAACAGTTTATTTTTGCTTCTCCCGGCTCATTTTTTCTCAAATAGAAAAAGGGTTCGATAGTTGTTTTTTTTTGAGTTATTATTAGTTTTGTATTAGATATTTAATTGCGCTGGGGTAAGGTTTTCCCCCAAGCCTTTAACCAGTGCTACCCCGATGTTTTACCCCGCATCGGGGATTATTATTTTAAAGGAAATTGACACTTTAAAAATTGATGATAATGCCGAAGCGACGCTTATGTGTGGTTCCCGAATGCTTTAGACTGACTTTAGCGGTGAAGGAAAATCATTATATTTAAACTAGAGAAACAAACAATAAAGATTACACTGAATAATTTAATACGATTAAAAGTTATAAGTCCATTTGTTGCTATTCTGGTTTTATTACTTCAAATAATACCAAATCAGCAAAACGAAGATCTATCAAATCAGAAATTTCCTGAAGTAAGTTTTTGCAGTAGTCTTTTTGTTTTAAATGTAATAAGTAATCCATATCAGCAAAATTTAGAAAGACAAAACCCGGAATTAAATCATTCGCCCGCCAATAGTATTTATGACAAAAATGATATTACCTCCATTACCGACTTAACAGATGCGAAAAAAATTTATAATGGCGGGTTTTCGCTTAAATTTAGAGTGAGCACATTTCTTACTGTAGTCTTTTCAACCGGCACCTAGCTTTTCCTTTCAAACATTTACTCAGTTAACTAAACGACAATTTTAATTTTGAAAGGTATTGCTATATGCAAAATGAAAATAAAAATAAATTTTTAAGTGATCTGCCATTTTATGGTTTAATTGGTGCTCTTGGCCTTAGCATTTTGGGAATCGTTGTCTATATCATCTGGTCTATTTTTATAGGATGATTTTAGAATTATAAAAAATAATCTACGCCCCTAATGTAGTTTGGATGCATTGGGGGTTCTTATTTTAAAAGAAATTAAAACGCCGGAATCGAATGATTACAAAAAGAGAGGAACTCCTCCAAGCTTTCACCCAGTGTATCTGAACAGGCAGATTTCTTTTTATGTGCAGTTGCCAGAACAAGAGAACGATTTTATATATAAAACGTTATATTAAGTGAAAGAATTAAGCATAGAGACGAGGCTTACCTCGTCTCTATGAATGGGATTGGGTAACTTATAGTTGCATCTGCGTTAAAAGATCATTTAAGCACTATCATCTTTTTTGTTTCGGCAAATGATCCAGTTTGTAATTTATATAAGTATACGCCGCTTGATAATAATGATGCATCAAATGTTACTTCATAGTTTCCTGCTGGTTGTAATTCATTTACAAGTGTTGCTACTTCATTACCCAAAACATCATATATTTTTATACTAACGGGATTACTTGTAGCAATTTGATATTTAATTTTTGTGCTTGGGTTAAATGGATTTGGATAGTTTTGTGAAAGAGCAAAACTTGTTGGTAATTCTTTTTCGTTTTCAACATCGGTTGCTCCATAGTTAACTGTTAATACTGCAATCCCTCTTCCTTTGCAACTCATCCAAAGTTCATAACCACCAGGAACTGCTTTATACTCTAGTTTCCTGATATTACTATTTGGTAATCCGCCCCATTGTGGAACGCCGCCCGGTGATGACGGAATTACTCCTACATCAACTCCATCATACCAGCAAAGCCCCGCTTCTGTAGATGGATATTCACTATCATACATTAGCCAGAGTTTTCCATCGGGCGTAACAATCCTGGGGTAAACATGCTCCCCGGGAAAAGGCCAGCCAAGATCATATTCAAATGTTGTATAATTGCCCGTGTTAGCATCAAGTCTAATAAGTGTACTGCCAGTGCTGGTAAATTGTGAGTATGTGCCTATCCATACAATGCCGTTGGCATCTGTTGCTAATTCTGTAAACCAGGCTGCTGATCCGGGGAAGTCATCGATTGTGCGCGAGAATGAAGTAGCTCCATCTGTGCGTAAAATCTCATAGTCTGTTGATGCCCAAATTGTTCCTGGTAAGGTTTTATCACGAATAATGCTTTTACCCGACCCTACTATTGGTACATCAATCCAATCTGGTATGCTTTCATTAAAGTATCTTAGATTATAATACTCACCAAGACTCCATAATCTTCCTTGCGAATCCTCGATAAATCCTTCTGATGAATTCATAGAATCCTCTAATGCAAAATAATTTGCTCCATCCCATGCATGGATTCCGTGAAAAGTAGGATTTATTACAACTGTACTATTAGATGGTCTATAATAAATTGCTTGTGTATTGTCTGCATCAAACGGAAAGGGATAGCCTAACCCATAAGTGTATTCATTAAAACCTGTCCATCTTTCACCATCAAATTTTTGAAATCCGCCGTAACCTGATCCCGCATTTCCAGTCATCCATACATTTCCATCGCTATCTATAGAAAGATCTTCAACAAAATAATCTATCTGAGATGTGTTAGTAATTCTATAACGCTGCCAGTTTCCAGTTACGGCATCACGCTTTGCTGCGCCGCCAAGACCACACACCCAAACATTATTTTGTTTATCTATATCGATTGAAAGATTTAAATCACCCGGACGCCAGGTTCCAAAATTATTCCATGCAACACCATCAAACATCCAGGCTTCTCCGGTAGCAAGAACCATAACCGCTTTACCATTTCCAAAAGCTTTAAATGCATCAATATAAAAACTAACATTATCGTATGGAGGCGGTGGATAAATCCAAACCCCGTCGGGTCTTTGATATTCCAGTGATTCCCAATTACCATTTTCAGACATTCGCAGTGCCCAAAAATTTCCTGCATCATCAACACAATCTTTGCCGGGCAATCCTGCAACCTCACCCAAGGAATCAGGTAAGTAATCTATCAATTGATTTGTATTGCTGTGGTATGTAAAGACAGTTCCAAAATAAGTATCTGCCGACCAAACAATATAACTTCCATCTGTTTTAGGCTGAACCGCTATTCGTATATTAGATCCTTGCCAGGAAGTCCATTGCCTTTCTTTGGGATTAAAACGAATAAGAGCATCACTTATAAACCAGATGGTGCTATCTGGAGCAATATCAATATCATAAGTAAATCCATTTAGCTCTGAATTGTTTTGTCCATAACTTTCAAAAGAAGAAGCACCAACCAGAGGATTGAACTTTACTGCGCCTGCATAATTTCCCATCCAAAGATTTTTTTCATGATCTTCTACGATATCTAAAATTTGTACATCGGCATTATCGAATGAACCTAATATAGGATAATCAACGTTGGAGTAGTTAATCCATTTGTTTTCTAACTGATTGAATTTGGCAAAACCGCCTTCGCCCCAGCTACCTGTAGCAGCAGCGATATAAGGATCTCCATTTTCATCTATCCATATTGCTGTTACTTGATCACCTTGAATTCCTGTATTACCCGGTCGATAGTAACGCCAGGAATAAGTAATAGAATCTTGTGAAAGAATTTCAAAATTGAAAATTGTGATACAAAAAAGTAATATTATGGTTAACCTCACGAAAACTCCATTAATAATTTCTAATAGGTTTTTTAAGACAATAAAGTTTCTAATAAATATATACTAATGAAACATTATTTAAGCAAAAGCATTTTTTTAGTTTCAACTAATGAGCCTGCTTGTAATTTATAGAAGTATGTTCCGCTTGATAATAATGATGCATCAAATGTTAATTCATAGTTTCCCGCTGGTTGTACTTCGTTTACAAGAGAAGCAACCTCATTGCCTAAAACATCATATATTTTTAAGTTAACAATATTACTCGTAGCAATTTGATATTTAATCTTTGTGCTAGGGTTAAATGGATTTGGATAGTTTTGCGATAGTTCAAATTTGTCGGGAACATTAATTATCACCTCAACTTCATTTGAGTATTCGAAGGTACCATCAAAATCAATTTGTTTTAATCTGTATAAATATTTTCCTGAAGTTAGATTATTATCATTAAATGAATAAGATTGTGTTTTGGTTGTTGTTCCATTACCATTAACAAATGCTAGTTCAAACCATTCCTTATTGCTAACTGTGGACTGTTGACTGAAGACTTGTTTTCTTTCTATACTAAATCCAGAATTATTTGTTTCAGTTGCAGTAGACCAATTTAAGCTTACATTATTTCCATTTGTACTTGCCGAAAAGGAAACAAGTTCAACTGGCACAACGATATCAATTGGTCGAATCCAAACACCATTACCATTACTTCCGGCGAAAAGATTTGTTCCGTAAACCGTAAGAGCAAAAATGGTGGGATTAGTTAACCCACTATTAATCGCTGTCCAATTTGCACCATTATTTGTTGAATGGAAAACGCCGTCTTCAGTGCCAGCATAAAGATTTGTTCCAGATATTGCAAGTGCATGAATAAAAGTGTTGGTCAAGCCAAAGCTTGCTGAAGTCCAGCTTGATCCGTTATTGGTAGAAAGAAAAATGCCATCTTCAGTGCCGGCAAATATGTTTGCATCTGAAACCAGTAAAGTGTTAACAGATGTATTAGTCAATCCTACATTGATCGGAGTCCAGTTAGTGCCATTATTTGTAGAAAGAAATACACCACCACCAAAAGTTCCGGCATAAAGATTTGTACCAAAGGCAGCAAGAGCAAAGATACGAGTGTTTGTTATTCCTGTACTAACAAGTGTCCAGGTTGTCCCGTTATTAGTGGAACGAAAAACGCCATCACCATCAGCACCGGCAAAGATATTTGTACCAGAAACAGCAAGCGCATAAATGTAAGGAGTTGATAGTGTTCCGGTTGCGCTCCAATTTGCTCCATTATTAGTAGATCGATATACGCCATTACCTTCAGTTCCGGCAAATAGATTTGTTCCAGAAACAGTGAAAGCATTTACATAAAGATTTGTTAAACCTGAGTTAACTGCGGTCCAGCTTGTTCCGCTATTTGTTGAATGGAAAATTCCATCTCCGCTAGTTCCTACAAAAAGATTTGTGCCCGAAACATTGATGGTTCTTACAAAGTAACCATCAAGTCCTGATTGAGTCCACTGAGCATTTGTTGATGAATATAGCAAAATAAAGCAAAGCACAATTAAGTAATAAGAAATTTTCATACTTCTGTCTTTCATTTTAATAACAACATTTTTTTAGTTTCAACTAATGAACCTGCTTGTAATTTATAGAAGTATGTTCCGCTTGATAACAATGATGCATCAAACGTTACTTCATAATTGCCAGATGGTTGTACTTCGTTTACAAGTGTTGCTACTTCATTACCCAAAACATCATATATTTTTATACTAACGGGATTACTAGTAGTAATTTGATATTTAATCTTTGTGCTAGGGTTAAATGGATTGGGATAATTTTGTGATAGTTCAAACTTGTCAGGAATATTAATTATCGCTTCAACCTCATTTGAGTATTCGAAGGTACCATCAAAATCAATTTGTTTTAATCTGTATAAATATTTTCCCGAAGTTAAGTTATTATCAGAGTAAGAATAACCATTAGTTTCAGATGTTGTTCCATTTCCGCTTACAAATGCTAATCCAATCCATTCTTCATTGCCAACTGTGGACTGTTGACTGAAGACTTGTTTTCTTTCTATACTAAATCCAGAATTATTTGTTTCAGTAGCAGTAGACCAATTTAAGTTTACATTATTTCCGTTTGTACTTGCGGTAAACGAAACTAATTCAACAGGAACAACACTTCCTGTAACAGTAAGAACAGCAATACCTCTGCTTGCGCAACTTATCCATAACTCATATCCATTCTGAATAGGTTTTACTTCAAGATCATATATCTGTGCGTGTGGTAAGCCACCGATTTGCTGCTGAGGAATAATTCCAAAGTTTGTACCATCAAACCAGCACAAACCATAAGTTGAAGTTGTTGTACTACCAAAATTTGCAAACCATAATCTTCCATCAGCCGTAACGGCTAAAGGAGCAACACTCTCGCCCGGAATTTGTGAATTGGATGGAGAATAAAATTGATATGTACCGTTGTTAGCGTTTACTTTTGCAAGTCCCTGATTTGTACCAACCCAGGCAAAGCCATCTTGCAAAGGGACAACAGTAGAAAGAACATCACTTTGCGGGTCAAGCTCAACAAAATCATCTACAACTTTAGAAAAATTATAAGAGCCATCCGTTCTTAAAACCTGGTAGAAAGAACAAGCCCAGATAGTTCCTGCTCTTGAAGGATCTTTTTTAATGTTTGTAGTTATGCCCAGGAATGGAACATCTATCCAGTTGTTACCTGCATCATTATAGTATGATAGATCAAAGTACTCACCAAGACTCCACAACCTGTTTTGTGAATCTTCAACAAGTCCTTGTGATCTGGAATTAGAATAATTTAATGAAGAATAATTACTGCCATTCCAGCTATGTAATGAATTAAACATTGGATTAATAATTACCGCTCCATTTGAAGGTCTGTAATAAATTGCTTCAGAGTTATCGGTTGGAAATGGAAAAGGATTTCCTAAACCATAAGTCAGCTCATTAAACCCGGTCCATCTTGTTCCGTCAAATTTTTGAAATCCACCTACACCAGGACCCGCATTACCAGTCATCCATATATTGCCGTTATTATCTATTGTAATATCTTCAACCCAATAATCTATTTGAGAAGAGTTTGTTATGCGATATCTTTGCCAAAAACCTGTTTGTACATTGCGCTTTGCTGCACCCGCAATTCCACTTGCCCAAATATTTCCGTTTGCGTCAATATCAACCCCGTATGAAAAACCACCTTCTCTCCAGACACCAAGATTAAGCCATGAAGTTCCGTTGAATTGCCAAACAGTACTATTCTGATCAATTAAAAGTGCTTTGCCATTTTCATATGCCTTAAATGACCAGATATCATTTTCGGTGTTTGATGGTGGTTGTGGCGGTGTAATCCAATTTCCCGCAGGGGTTCTGTAATCAAGTGAGTAAAAATTTCCTGAGTCGGTATATCTGAATGCCCATAAATTATTAGCATCATCTGTACACTCATCACCTGGTAGTGAAACAATTTCACCTGGAACAAGATTTTGCGGTTGTAATGTAAATAGTTGAGTGTCGCTATCAAAAGTAATCATTGTATTCCAGCCTTCGCCATCAACCCAAACAACATAACCGCCAGTAGTTTTTTCCTGAATGGAAACATTATCACAATAACCTATTAAGCTGGGCCAGTTGTTAGCGTTGGACCCATAATACCAATAACGCCATTGGTTTGTAGCTGGATTATAATTTACAAGTCCGCCGCTGCCCCACACTACCGATATAACAGATGCCCAGATAGATCCATCAGGAGCTATTGCAATGTCGGATGTTCTTCCACCGGGGTGAAGTGAATTGTTTGCGCCAAAAAATTCTAATGAACTTGCACCAACTGCGGGATTAAATTTTAAAATTCCACGCCAGGTTGCCATCCACAAAATACCGTTATCATCTTCCTCAATATCACTAATACGTGATGAACCAACATCATTTATATCTCCAATTACAGGATAATCAATATTTGAATAATTTATCCATTTGTTTTCGGATTGAATAAATTTTGAAAATCCACCCTCTTCAAAACCCGGGGTATATGCCGCGATATATGGATCACCATCATGATCAATCCAGATTGCTTCTACATAATCACCTTGAATGCCGGTGTTGCCAGTATTGTAGTAACGCCAGGAATATGTGGTTGAATCTTGCGGAAGCAAATTATTTGTTCCGAACAAAATGAATAATAGAAAAAATATACGGTTTCCGATTTGCATTGGGTCTTCCCTGTTTTTATTTCTAGTTTAATTTAATCATTAGTCTCTGTTTTCTGAAAATAGTGACATTAATTCCTTTTTTATTTTGACATATAAAGTAAGCTGTCAGGAAAGATTCGTGATTTTTCTGAGTAACTTTTTTATGGATGCTTCTATTTTGCTTATTGCGACTCATTATTAGAATTGAAGTGAATTCTTATTATTGCAACAACAAATCAGGAATCAAAATAAAGAATAAAACTGTTAAGACATTCAATTCTAGTTAAATAGCTTTATCATAAAGTAAAACATTTGTAAAATAATGTCATAATCTTTTATCAATTATTTTTTCGGATGGAATATGAAAAAGGCATTACTTGTTTTACTTGTAAGTACGGCAGTGGGCTTTACGATTTTCACTTATCAGCATAACGATCCAATCACCAACAATATGGAATTTGTTTTATCAACCGGTAATGAACCTGGTCCGGATCAACGTCCGGATGAATGGGCGTACATTAAAAAAACTTATCCATACTATAACGCTGATTCTGATGTCTACGTTCGTGCCCTTGAACAAGCACAACAACTTAAAAAGGAAAGCATTGCTAACCGATTAAGCAAAGGGGTAAGTGCTGTACAATGGGAATTTGCCGGTCCAACAAATATTGGTGGAAGAGTTGTTGATCTTGAATTCGATCCGAATAACCCAAGCATAATTTATGCAGGATTTTCTACCGGTGGAATATTTAAATCATTTGACGGCGGAAATTCATGGCAGCCAATCTTTGATGACCAGGCAGTTTTAACAATTGGTGATATTGCAATCGATCCTAATAATACAAATATTATTTATGTTGGAACAGGAGAAGCAAATGGCGGACATAATAACTTTCCTGGCGGAGGAGTTTTCAAATCTACTGACGCTGGAGCGACCTGGATTTTTCTCGGGCTTGAGGGAACAACATCAATCGGGAGAATTGTAATCAATCCGCAAAACTCAAATATACTTTATCTTGCTTCTGTAGGATCTTACTTTGCACCCAATCCTGAAAGAGGAATTTATAAATCCATAGACGCAGGATTAACATGGAATCATTCTTTGTTCGTTTCAGATACTACTGGATTTGTTGACTTGATAATAGATCCCAATAATCCAGATCGATTGATGGCAACTGCTTGGGAGCGAGTTAGAAGACCGAACGCCTCTCATTTATTTGGCCCATCAAGCGGAATCTATAAAACCAATGATGGGGGAAGCAGCTGGAATAAGATTACCGCCTCATCTTTACCAAACCCAAATATTCAAAATGTTGGAAGAATTGGTTTAGCTATTCATGAAAATGATCCAAATATAGTTTACTCTCTATTTACGGATGGATCGAACATTATAAGTTTATATCGATCCAACGATTTTGGAATTAGCTGGACTAATGTTGATACTGATAATGAATTAAGCGGCGGTACTGCGGCATTCAGTTGGTATTTTGGACAGGTTAGGGTTCATCCAACAAATCCAAATATTGTTTATGTAATGGATGTTGCATTTATGAGATCAACGGATGGTGGAAATAACTGGCCAATCATTTATGGTTATGGCGGACCATCAGAGCTTCATGTAGATCATCACGCAATGGCTTTTAATCCTCTTGATCCTAATTTTATTATAAATGGAAATGATGGAGGAATAAATATTTCTACAAACGGCGGACAAACTTTTTCCCAACCAAAGAATATCCCGGCAACTCAGTTTTACGAAATTGGATTGGATTATAACACTCCGGAAAAACTTTATGGCGGAACACAAGACAATGGAACAAATAGAACTCCTGATGGAAGTGTTGATAACTGGGAAAATATTTGGGGCGGTGATGGTTTTTATGTTGTTGTTGATTATAACAATTCAAATATAATTTATGCAGAATCACAAAATGGTGGTCTTGTAAAATCAACAGACGGTGGTTTTGGATGGAGCGATGGAACAAATGGAATAAATGGAAGTGAACCAACTAATTGGTCAACTCCTGTTGTAATGGATCCAAACAGTTCAAACATTTTGTATTACGGAACACACTCGCTTTACAGAACAACTAACAGCGCTGTAAGCTGGGCCAAGATTAGTCCGCAATTAACTGATTGGGTTACCGGAAGAAGACTTGGAACAATTACAACAATTGCTGCCGCACCAACAAATTCAAATGTAATTTTTGTTGGAACAGATGACGCACACGTTTGGGTTTCATCAAATAATGGTGCAAACTGGAATGATGTTTCGGCTGGTTTACCGGAAAGATGGGTTACCCGTGTTGTAGTTGATCCGAGTGATGAGAATATTGTTTACGTTACATTCAGTGGTTTAAAGTGGCGCGATCCGCAACCGCACGTTTACAGAAGCACAAACAAAGGTGCAAATTGGATTGATATTAGCGGCAACCTTCCAGATGCACCAGTTAATGCTTTTGCAGTTGATAATAATTTTTCAAATAGACTTTACCTTGGAAGTGATGTTGGAATGTATGTTAGTTTTGATACCGGTCAAAGCTGGGAAGTGCTTGGAGAGGGATTGCCGATTCTTCCAATTGGAGATATAAAAATTCATCCGGCTGAAAATTTTCTTGTTGCTGGAACCTACGGCAGATCGATGTACAAAATTGATCTTAATCTTTTAACAAATGTTGATAACGATCAGCCGCAAATTGTTACCAAATTTACGTTATCGCAAAATTATCCTAATCCATTTAACCCAACTACAAAAATAAGTTGGCAGGCTCCTATTAGCGGTCATCAAACGATAAAAGTGTATGATATAACCGGAAAAGAAATAGTAACGCTGGTTGATGAATACAAATCAGCCGGAAAACATGAAATCAATTTTGATGCTTCGTTTTTATCCAGTGGGGTTTATTTGTATAAACTAAATGCCGAAAATTATTCTGAAACAAGAAAGATGGTTGTTTTAAAATAATGATGTTGTAATTTTTATGTGTAAAAATTTTATTGAAGTTATCCAAAAGTAATAAAGGAGAAAATATGTTTGTGAAAAAATACTTTTCCGTTTTTTTATTAATTGTAATTTCTGTCAGCGTAAATGCGCAGAAACGTGCTTTTACAATTGAAGATTTATATAAAGTTAATAATGTCAGCGTACCAGTGCTTTCCAACTCCGGAGAAAAAATTGCATTTACAGTTTCGGAGTCTGATTTGCCAAAAGGAAAATCTATAACTACCGTTTATGTGATGAACAAAAATGGTTCATCGTTAATTAGTGTTTCAGATAAAGTACCGGGAGCTCATTCCCCTTTCTGGTCTTCAAGCGACGATCTTTATTTAATAAACAAGGGACAGGTTTATAAATATTCTTTTGAAACGAATGAACCTGTACAAGTAACCGATTTTTATGCTGGTGTTTCTGATCCCATATTGTCCAACGATGGTAGATATATTGCCTTTACAGCCGAACTTTTTCCAGAATGCGGCACCGATAATGATTGCAACAAAAGATTAGATGAATCATCATCAAATGGACCTGTGCAGGCTTACATTGCAGATGAGCTTCTCTTCAGACATTGGACTGATTATAAAGGTGAGAAAGAATCCTATTTGGTTTTGTTTGATACCAAAGAAAAAAATATCAAACCATTACCAGCAGCGATGTTTTGGCAGGAGCCTATATGCTTGGCGGCGGACCAAAATTTGCATTCTCACCGGATAGCAGAGTATTGGCTTATGTTTCTTCTCCCGAAAAGAATATTGCAAATTCCACGAACACAGATATTTACTTGATGCCAATTGGTGGTAAAGAGGCGGTTAATATAACACTTGCAAATGATGCGTGGAATGGCTCACCCGTCTTTTCACCCGATGGAAATTATATTGCATACAAAACTCATTCTATTCCGGGATTTGAAGCGGACAGATTTAGAATAGCTGTTTACAACACACATACTTTGCAAGCCGAGGTTTTATCTGAAAGTTTTGATTACACAACAGATAATCTTTCTTGGTCATCAGATTCTAAATCAATTTATTTTCTTGCTGATAATCGAGGTTATAGTCCTGTTTATAAAATTGATGTTCAATCTAAAAACATAACTAAGGTTACTGATGATAAATCGGTACGCGGTTACCAAATAAATAAAGATGAAAAGAATTTATATTTAACGTTTACATCCGTAGATAAACTTCCGGAAATATATTCATACGATGTAAATGCAAGTATTTATTCTCAGATTACTTTTTTTAACAAAAAGCTGATGGATGAGGTTGATATTCGTCCGGCAGAGCAGATGTGGGTTGAGGGTGCTGATGGTGTTCCTGTACATGTTTTTGTAGTTAAACCTCATGGGTTTGAAGAATATAAAAAATATCCGTTAGTTATTAATGTTCACGGAGGACCACAAATGCAGTGGATGGATTCTTTCCGCGGTGATTGGCAGGTTTATCCTGGTTCCGGTTATGTTGTTGCCTTTTTCAATCCTCATGGCTCAACCGGGTATGGAAGTAAATACACAGAGGCAATCTCAAAAGATTGGGGTGGAAAAGTTTATGAAGATGTAATGAAAGTAACAGAAGCCTTGGAAAAACTGCCTTATGTTGATGAAAACAGAATGGGTGCGATGGGCTGGTCTTACGGCGGATATATGATGAATTGGTTACAGGGACAAACTAAAAAGTTTAAATGTTTAGCTTCTATGATGGGTGTATATGATCTTGAATCTATGTGGGGTGCAACAGAAGAATTGTGGTTTGCAAGTTGGGATTTTGGCGGGCAGCCGTGGAATTCTGAATTATATGGCAAGTATTCGCCATCGAACTATGCTAAGAATTTTTCAACTCCAACATTAATAATTGTTGGTGAAAAAGATTACCGCGTTCCTTACACACAAAGTCTTCAATACTTTACTACTCTTCAATCTCTTGGAATTGACAGTCGATTAATAATATTTAAAAACGATGGGCATTGGCCGAATAATGTAAAGTCTATGCCGCTTTATTATAATTCACATCTAGAGTGGTTCCATAAGTATCTTGGTGGCAATCCAGCACCATATAATTCTAAAGAATTAGTTAAAAATAATGTCTTTAAATAAACAATAATTTACTAGAGAGACGCAATAAACTTTGCGTCTCTCATTTCTACCCCCATCTAAAATTTCATAAAACTCATCATTTGATATACAATATAATTTAGTCGACTAAACTGTTGCCTCTTGTTAAATAAAAAATTAGTTTCGTCAACAAACTTGAAAAAAAAAGACCCAATCTAAAAATTAACATTAGGAGGCAATAATGGTTCGTAACTTACTTGGTGTAGTTCTGGGGTAAGTGGCAATGTTTGCTTTTGTATTCATTTCTTTTACCGTTCTCTATCTTATTCTTGGAGCTGATGGTTCTTTTGAATCCGGCACTTATGAGGTTTCAATTGTTTGGGTTATTATTAGTTTTATTTTCGGATTAGCGGCCGCTGTGCTTGGGGGATATCTTTGTGTTTTAATTTCAAAGAACAATAAAGCCGTTTTAGTACTGGCTGCATTAGTTTTAATCTTTGGAATTGCAATGGCAATCCCGCTTTAGGAGAATCCGCTGACGATGTTTATGAGATGAGAAAAAATGATGTTTCCAATATGGAGGCCATGCAGAATGCAAAACAACCAGCTTATATGTTAATATTAAATCCTATAATTGGGGCGCTTGGTGTTTTTGCTGGTTCAAAATTAAAAAAAGGAAAAATTACTTAGAGTTTTATATAATAAAAAAGGCGTCCATAGGACGCCTCAAGTAAGTCAAATCAGAACGTGTTATTAGCTGCGTGATTTTGCTTCATTAACTACGATATTTCTTCCTTTTAATTCCGAATCATTTAATGCTTTCATAGCAGTATTTGCTTCGGAGGAGTTCTCCATCTCAACGAAACCGAATCCTCTGGATCTGCCGGTATCGCGGTCTTTAACTACTTTTGCTGAAACAACACTTCCGTGTCCTTCAAATGCTTCTCTTAATGCTTCGTCGTCAACCGACCATGGGAGAGAACCCACAAATAACTTAGTACTCACTAGAACCTCTAAAAATAATAGTAAAAAAATTCCGGCCTATTACCGGAGGGCCAAAATTACGATTTATGGTACCGATAACCTAATTAATTCATCAATTGTGGTTTGGGATGAATTTACGTTTGTTTTCAATTTTTTAAAAGGTTGATTTACTCGATATTTGTAACAATTATTATTTGATATCAACTATATGTATACAAAATAATGTATAACTTTGTATAATAATTTTTATTCAGGTTGATTTTATGAATATAGATGTAACTACTCCTGCTCTTTTATTTCCTGCAATTTCTCTATTGCTGCTGGCCTATACAAACAGGTTTCTAACACTTGCCACACTTATCCGGTCGTTGCATCAGAATTATAAAGAAAACCCAAACCATGTTCTATTGGGACAGATAGAAAATATGCGCAAGCGTGTTCATCTTATAAAACATATGCAAGGTGTGGGTATTGCGAGTTTGTTTCTTTGTGTGCTATGTATGTTTCTGCTGTTTTCCGGACAAACTGAGTTGGGCAAATATACTTTTGGCTTAAGCTTAATTGTGCTTTTGATTTCTTTAATTCTGTCACTTAGAGAAATTGCTATATCTGTAGATGCACTGGATATGCATTTAAGTGATATAGAATCCTCACCAAGTAAAAAGGAATAGGTTTTTATGATATTGGCTTGCTAGTTAATATTAATGAGCTTATGTTTGTTATGAGCATATGCTCATAATAATTTAAATAAGAAAAATGGCAAGACCAGTAAAAAAAAGAAAGATAAACTGTAACCCAACCTCTTACTACTTTAAACCTCGTGGTATTTCTTTATCGGATCTTGATGAAATAGAGTTGGCGCAGGATGAACTTGAATCTATAAGACTCGCTGATTTGAATGGTCTTTTTCAGGAAGATGCTGCTGCAAAAATGCTTGTTTCGCGCGCAACATTTGGAAGAATTATTGTCAGAGCTCATAAAAAAATTGCTGATGCGATTATTAATGGAAAAGCAATCCGCATTTCAGAAAGTTTTCCACAATCAATTAAAGATAAATCCAGGCAAACCGACAGTAATTGCGGAAGCAGATCTGAGGTTGGATTACGAAAAAATAAATGTAAAAAGTGTTTATCATCTACAAAGGAGTAAAGAATGTTAAATGAAACGAAGGCCCATATTTCGAAAAAAATTGCAGTTGCAACAAACGATAATGTATTAGTTGCAGGTCATGTTGGCAGATGTAAAGCGTTTCTTATATATGAAACTGATGGATCAAAAATTATAAGTAAAGAAATTAGAGAAAACTCATTTACTCATCACAGCCCAAATAGTGATCATGCTAAAGATCATCACCACCAGCATGGAGATGGTCATCAAAACTTAGTTGCAGGATTAAAAGACTGCGAATCTTTAATTTTTAATCATGGCGGATGGAGATTGATCGAAGACTTGAAGGCACACAATATTACACCAATTCTTACAAACGAAGAAGTTGCCGAAAATGCTGTGCTAAAATATCTGAATGGTAATCTGGTTATTTCAGAAGAAAATGTCTGCCGTAGTCATCAACAATAAGAATGAAATACAGCTACCGGTTTAAATGTAATATTTAAACCGGCTCTGTAATGAGATTTAATATCTGCGTCTATTATTTTGACCGCCGCCGCTGCCACCGGATGATCTTCCACCACCGCTGCCGCCACCGCCATTAAAACGTTTTCTGCTGTCAGTTTTTGGGCGAGCTTCATTTACTACAAGTTTCTTTCCCTTAACTTCTTTAGTATTCAAACCATTAATCGCTTTTTGCGCATCTGCAAGTCCTGGCATTTCCACAAATCCAAATCCTTTTGTTTGCTGCGAAAACATATCGCGAATAATTTTAACTTCTTTAACCTGTCCGAACTCTGAAAAAAGATTCATTAAATCTTCTTCCTGAACATCGTTTGACAAATTGCCAACGAAGATATTCATAGTAACTCCTGATAATTATAAAAAAAATATTAATAACGAGAGGGCATATTGTTTATGCGGCTCTTTTTCCTGTGGATTAAAAATAGAACGACTATTGTGGTATGACTTCAAAATTTTAATCAGGCAGATACAAGATAGGTTAATTAATTTAGTGAAACAACACAACTATAAAGGCTTTATTCTGTTGAATCTGAGATCACATGCGTGGTCCCAGATTCAGATTAACTGAAATATAGATAAAAACAGAATTAATAATTTAAAATAGGACTTAACCACTTCTCAATTTCTTCAACGCTCATTCCTTTGCGTTTATGATAGTCAAGCACCTGGTCTTTTTCTATTTTTCCCACAGAAAAATATTTTGATTCCGGATGAGAAAAATACAATCCACTTACGCTTGCGGCAGGATACATTGCCATACTTTCAGTTAGCTTAATTCCAGCATTCTTCTCAACATCAAGCAAAGAAAAAATGATTGGTTTTTCTGTATGATCTGGTTGGGCTGGATAACCTGGAGCAGGACGAATTCCAACATATTTTTCCTTAACAAGGTCTTCGTTCGTAAAATTTTCATCTGGTGCATAACCCCAATATTCTATTCTAACAAGTTTGTGAAGATGCTCTGCAAAAGCTTCCGCTAATCTATCGGCTATTGCTTTAACCATTATGCTGTTATAGTCATCGTGGTCTTTTTCAAATTGCGTAACAATTTTTTCTATTCCAACTCCAGCAGTTACAGCAAACATTCCTATATAATCCTCAACGCCGTTCTCTTTGGGTGCGATAAAATCTGCCAGAGCAATATTCGGTTCACTTTGTGATTTTTGTATTTGCTGTCTTATTGTATGCAAAACTCTTCTTACTCCTGTTCTTGATTCATTGGAGTATATTTCAATGTCATCATGTCCAACAGAATTTGCAGGAAACAATCCTATCACACCATTTGCGGTAAGTAATTTTTCTGAAATGATTTTATCAAGAAGTTTATTCGCATCATCAAAAAGTTTTTTAGCTTCATATCCCACATTCTTATCTTCAAAAATTGAAGGGTACTTGCCTTTCAACTCCCAAGTCATAAAGAAAGGGGTCCAATCAATGTAAGCACGAAGAGTGTCAAGATTAAAATCACTAAGAATAGTAACGCCAAGTTTATTTGGTTTTTTGATTTGTGTATTTTGCCAATCAATTTTTAGTTTCTTTTCTCTTGCTTTATCTAATGAAATATAATTTTTATCGGACTTTCTTTTAGAATAATCATCTCTTAGTTGTGCATATTCATCTTTAAATGCTTGAATATATTTTTTTCGTTCTTCTTCGTTCTCATTTAGCAGATTTGAAACAACTGGAACACTGCGTGAGGCGTCAAGAACATGAATTACTGCTCCGCTATAGTTGGGATCTACCTTAACAGCAGTGTGAATTCTCGATGTGGTCGCACCCCCAATAAGCAATGGTATTTTCATTCCGCGTCTTTCCATTTCTTTTGCAACATGTACCATCTCATCAAGTGATGGTGTAATTAATCCGCTTAATCCTATAACATCAACTTTTTCATCTTTCGCGGTTTGAAGAATCTTTTCTGTATGAACCATAACACCTATGTCAATTACATTATAATTGTTACATCCGAGCACAACGCCGACTATGTTTTTTCCAATATCGTGAACATCTCCCTTAACCGTAGCCATTAATACTTTTCCTTGCTCACGCACACTCTTATTTTTTTCTTTCTCGGCTTCGATGTATGGAATTAGTATTGCAACAGCTTTCTTCATCACCCTTGCACTTTTAACAACTTGAGGAAGAAACATTTTTCCTGCTCCGAACAAATCGCCAACTACATTCATACCGGCCATCAGGGGACCCTCTATTACTTCGATTGGCTGTGGATATTTTTTTCTTGCTTCTTCAATGTCCACATCAATAAAATCCACAATTCCCCTAACAAGAGCATGCTTTAATCTCTCTTCAACAGAACCGTTTCGCCAATCTTCAATTTTTTCTTCTGCTTTATCCTTTTTCTTAATTGTTTCTGCAAATTCTATTAATCTCTCGGTTGCATCAGATCTTCTATTGAGAATAACATCTTCAACTTTTTCTAAAAGATCTTTTGGAATTTCTTCATACACTTCTAGTTGACCCGCATTAACAATTCCCATATCCATTCCAGCTTTAATTGCATGAAAAAGAAATGCTGAATGCATTGCTTCTCGAACTGTATCATTACCTCGAAATGAAAAGGAAAGATTGCTAACGCCCCCACTAATTTTTACAAGTGGCAAGTTTTGTTTTATCCATCTTGTTGCCTCAAGATAATCTACTGCGTAATTATTATGTTCTTCAATTCCGGTTGCAATGGCAAGTATGTTTGGATCAAAGATTATATCCTGGGGTTTAAAGCCAATTTCTTCTGTTAAGATTTTATATGCTCGTTTACAGATTTCAATTCTTCTTTCAAAAGTATCCGCTTGTCCTTTTTCATCAAACGCCATTACAATAACTGCTGCACCGTAGCTCAATACCTTTCTGGCGTGTTCTTTAAATATTACTTCGCCTTCTTTAAGTGATATTGAATTAACAATTCCCTTGCCCTGTAAACATTTTAACCCTGCTTCAATTACACTCCATTTTGATGAATCAACCATAATCGGAAGCTTTGCAATATCTGGTTCTGCTTCAAGAAGATTTATGAACTTCGTCATTACAACTTCAGAATCAAGCATTCCCTCGTCCATATTTATATCCAAAACCTGGGCGCCGCCCTCAACCTGATCACGCGCAACAGAAAGTGCGTCATCATATTTATTTTCTTTGATAAGCCGTGCAAACTTTTTTGAGCCCGTAACATTTGTGCGTTCACCAATATTCATAAAATTGGAATCGGGACGATATACGACCGGTTCGAGTCCGCTTAATCTTAAGTAAGGTTCCTGAGTTTTAGGAATTCTCGGTTTGTGAATTTTTACAATCTCTGCAATTTCCTTTATGTGGACTGGTGTTGTTCCGCAGCAGCCGCCAACAATATTTACAAATCCGCTAGCTATAAAATCATTTAAAACGCTTGCCATTGTTTGTGGAGTTTCATCATATCCGCCCATCTCGTTTGGTAATCCAGCGTTTGGATAAACAGATAAAAATTTATCGGACACATTTGAAAGATCCTCAACAAAGGGTCTCATTTGTTTTGCACCAAGTGCACAATTCAATCCAACACTAACAAGATTTTTTGCATGAGAGACTGAAGTTAAAAATGCTTCTGTTGTTTGTCCGGATAACGTTCTTCCACTTTGATCAACGATTGTTCCAGATATCATTACGGGAATATCAAGCGATCTTTCCGTTAGCAATTTTTCAACACCAAAGATTGCAGCTTTTGCATTTAGAGTATCAAATATTGTTTCAATAAGAATTATATCTGCACCGCCATCAACTAAACCCCGAGCTGCATCATAATAGGCAGTTGCAACTTCATCAAAGGTTACTGCGCGATAACCCGGATCGTTTACATTTGGAGAAAGTGATAACGTTTTATTTGTAGGCCCAAGTGCACCGGCAACAAATCTTGGCTTATCAGGAAATTTTTTATTGAATTCATCTGCAACTTCTTTGGCTATTTTGGCCGATTCAAAATTTATTTCATATGCAATATCTTGCAAATGATAATCTGCCTGAGAAATTATATTTGCATTGAATGTGTTCGTTTCAACAATATCGGCGCCGGCAGCAAAATATTCTCTGTGTATCCCTTTTATAACTTCCGGTTGTGTTATTGAAAGAAGATCATTGTTGCCTTTAAGATCATGCGGATAATCTTTAAATCTTTCACCGCGAAAATCTTTTTCTGTTAATTTGTGACGTTGGATCATTGTACCCATTGCGCCATCAATTACGAGGATTCTTTCAGTTAATAACTTTTTGAAATTTTCAAATGTTGTTTTCATATTTCCTTCTTTAAAATTAAAAAACCTCTTCTGATGATATGAAGAGGTGCAATAACTAAGTCTTCATCTCATCTTTCCCTCCCGATAAAATTGGGAAGGCAGGATTTAGCACCCGACGTCTCGATAAATCGAAACCGGCTGCTACGGCATCAGCGGGCCTGTTCCCTCTGCCGTTCTTGATAAGATTATATATAAAAGAACTAATAAAATCTGTTGTAAATATATAAATTATAAACTCTTTGTCAATGAGATATTAGTCAAATTGATATCGGCTAGCTTCTCATCTTTAAAACTCAATTAAATATGGCTAAATTGCTCTATCTAAAAAACAAAGGATTTTTGTTATGATAGTTGTTACGGGCGGAGCTGGTTTTATAGGAAGTGTAATTGTTTGGAAGCTAAATCAACTTGGTAAAACAAATATTATAATTGTTGATGAGCTTGGTAAAGATGAAAAGTGGAAAAATCTTGTTGGGCTTAAGTATGAAGATTTTGTAAATAAGCTTGAATTTATTGAACAGGTTCTTGATGATGTTATTCCATATCGCGTTGACGCTATAATTCATATGGGTGCAAATTCATCTACAACAGAAAAAGATGCTGATCATTTAATGGATAACAATTATCATTACACCAAAGAGCTTGCAAAATATTGTGTGGAAAAAAATATAAGATTTATTTACGCTTCTTCAGCAGCAACTTATGGTGATGGTGATTTAGGTTTTGATGATGACGAATCTAAACTTGAAACTTTGCGTCCTTTAAATATGTATGGATACTCTAAACAGCTTTTTGATCTTTGGGCAAAACGTAATAGTATTTTAGATAGAGTTGTTGGAATTAAATATTTTAATGTATACGGACCAAATGAAAACCATAAAGCTGATATGCGCTCGGTTGTGCACAAAGCATTTGAGCAAGTTCGGGATACAGGGAAAGTGCGTTTGTTCAAATCTCTAAATCCAACATATAAAGATGGCGAACAGATGCGTGATTTTGTTTATATAAAAGATGCCGTTGATATGACTTTATATTTTTTAGATAATCCAGATAAAAATGGAATTTATAATGTTGGTGCGGGCAAAGCAAGAACATGGAATGATCTTGTAAAATCTTTATTTAATGCTGTTGGCAAGCCTGTCAACATTGAGTATATAGATTTACCGCAGCACCTTGCTGAAAAATATCAATACTTTACCGAAGCCAATCTTAACAAAATAAACTCCGCAGGATATAATCAAGCAACAACCTCTTTGGAGGATGGCGTAACAGATTACGTTAAGAATTATTTGTTAAAAAATACTTATTTGGGTTATTGAGAAAAGTATGAGTGAGAAAAGAATTTAAATCTTCTTCTCACTCCCGATCTTAATATCTAAAAAGCAGCTTCGTCTTCATCGTCAAAAAGATCTTCTTCATCTAATTCGTCGATATCAAACTCATCTTCCAGGTCTTCTTTCTTTTTGGGTTCATCTTCAAACAAATCATCTTCGTCTTCATCATCGTCATCATAATAGTCATCTTTCTCTTCTTCATCATCGTCATAATCATCATCTTCGTCTTTGTTTTTTCTTTTTGCAGCAAAAAGAGAATCGATTCCAAAAACATTTAGATCATTTATTGCAAACGGATTTTCGTTATCATCAACGGCTTGCAAGTTTAATTCGTTCAGTTCCATTATAAAATTACTCCGATTAATCTTATTAATTTCACTTGTTAATTTATATGTGTACAGTAAATCTGCAAATAGAAAAACAAAAATCTTTTAAAAATTTTTTTATGGTTTATTATCGACCAGAACTTATATTGCTTTAGCATAATTTGCAATAGTAGAAATTTTTAGAGGAAAAATTAGGACACTAAATGAAACTAGCAACACTTTGTTATGTAACCGATAAAAAAACAAACTCAACATTAATGTTGCATCGTGTAAAAAAAGAAAATGATTATCACGAAGGCAAATGGAACGGACTTGGCGGAAAGTTTGAATTGGGAGAATCTCCTGAAGAATGTGCAATTAGAGAAATAGCAGAAGAATGCGGATTAAAAGTTAAATCTGTTAAGATGAAGGGTTTTATAACCTTTCCTTTGTTTGATGAAAAAGATGATTGGTATGTTTTTCTTTTTACTTCCGATGATTTTACTGGAGAATTAATTGATTCGCCGGAGGGCAATCTTGCCTGGATAAAAAACGAAAAGCTTACTGAATTAAATCTCTGGGATGGAGATAAAATTTTTATTCCGTGGTTATTTAAAGATGGTTTTTTTAGTGCAAAGTTTAATTATAAAAATGGAAAGTATGTAAATCATGATGTGAGTTTTTATTGAAAATGATTCTTAACTAATTTACTTAACAACATCGCGCTATCTTATTTCGAAAATGAAAATCACCAAACAACAAACCAACCCAGACTAAGGCAATCTTCAAAACGATTGATCAATTTTTTGATTATCAAATATCTGCCACAATTGGTTCCGCCTTGTAAACAATTAACGGCCCACAAACAATTTTACTCGCTTTTGAATCAATACAACAAAACAATGAATCAAAACAGCAATTTGATTTCATTAAATAAAGCTAGTTTTCAGATTAAACTTTAGAAAAATAATTTTATTGCTTAATCATCTATTTAAAAACTTAAGGTGGAATTATGAAAAGACTATTATTTGTTTTCGTACTAATGTTTGCTATTGGATTTATCCAAACAACTCAAGGACAATTCTTTGAAAAATTAAAAAAGAAAACAGAAGAAAAAGTTAAAAGCGAAGGTGAAAAAAGAGTAAATGACAAAGTTGACGAAGGTGTTGAGAAAGGCTATGACGAAGTTGAAAAAGGAATAGAGAATGCTGGCAATGAATCCGGTGATGGAACTGAAGATTCAACCAGTACAACAAAAAAATCTGATGATAAAAAAACAAACAAAGATGGTGAAATTACTTCTAGTGATTCAGGTGATGATGTAAAGTTTTCAAGCTCAACTCAATATGATTTTGTGCCAGGCGATCGTGTAATATACTTTGATGATTTTAGCCAGGATGCTGTGGGAGATTTTCCTGCATTGTGGACTGCTAATGCACCCGGAGAAATAAATACAGTTAGTATTGCTCCTGGAAATTGGTTTAATCTCAACAGTACAGATGGAAACTATTTTTATTTGAACGATATCGATTTTCCCAAGAACTTTATTATTGAATTTGATATCATACCAAAGACAAAGGGCGGACGAATTGCTGCTGGCTTGCTTCTTTATGGTGAAACTAAACGAAAAGAAATGGATAACGGAACCGCTCCAGGTAATGGTGGTATAATGATCTCTATTGAAAAACAACTTTGGAATACGTGGGGATATAAATCTGGAGAAAATGAAAAAATTACAGGTAAATCAGACGTAAAACCTGTTATTGCAGAAAAAGTTAATCACGTAATTATTTGGGTACAGGGGCGAAGAGTAAGAATATATCAAGATCAGAGTAAAGTATTGGATATGCCTACTAATCTTTATGCGGATGTTAAGCTTAGCAGAATGTGCTTTCGATTAAGCAGAGGGGCGTCTTGTGGTTCATATATTACTAATCTTCGAATAACAGACGCCGCTCCTGATATGAGAAGTAAACTTATTACCGAAGGTAAGCTCGTTAGTTACGGAATTTACTTTGATGTTAATAAAGATGTTGTAAAATCAGAATCATACGGAACATTAAAAGAAATTTCTAAAGTTCTTACAGATAATCCTGATGTAAAAATTAAAATTGTTGGTCATACTGATTCAGACGGTGATGATAAATCAAATTTAGATTTATCTAAACGCAGAGCCGCTTCTGTTAAAAATGTTTTAGTAAAAGAGTTTGGTATAGATGCTTCACGAATTGAAACTGATGGGAAAGGAGAAAGCGAACCTGTTGCAAAGAATGATTCTGTTATAAACAAAGCTCTTAATAGAAGAGTTGAATTTATTAAATTATAAAAATATTAATTTACTTAAATAGGTTTTTAATATGAAAAAAATTTTTGTTCTGCTCTTATTGTTATGCTCATTCCAGATTTATTCACAATCTGGAATGTTTTTACTTTCACAATTTCCATCTTTCCCAAAATCTGTATGTATAATTGATACGGTAGAATTAGATAATTATCACTCACAACTTAGTAAAGTTACTCGTCAATTAGACTCATTGTGTGCATTAAGAAAAGCGGCCCTTGAAGAAAGGATACAAAATGTAAAACCAGATGTAGAAAAAAACATTGCCCAGGATTTTAACTTATCAGATTCTGATCTAAAAAAATTAAAACAAAAAAAGCTAAGTGACGCTGAGAAAAAAGCTTTAATGGACAAGATGCTAAAAGATAAGGCGAATATATCAATGAAGCAGATTGAACAATTAAAAAAAATGAAGAAAGATGGCAATAAAGAAGGGATTCGTAACTGGGCCGAGGCATATCAGACACAACAAATTGCCGAACTGGTTAGTGGTGATTCTACAAAAACTCCCGAAATGATTGAGTTTGAAAAAAATCTTTCAAAGAATAAAGAACTTAATGATTTGATGAAAGAACAAAAACAGATTATTGATAGAATTGCGGCTGTTGATAAAAGAATCACCAACAAAATGATTGAATTTAATAAAGAGGATTCAATCCAAACCGAAATTCTTAACACAAATGTTAAGCCATTAGAAAAAGAATTGACCAAAGACGGTTTAGATGAAAATGCACGTCGCAATATATATATACAAATAATGATGTATAAATATGCGTATTGTGAAAAAATTTCTCCAATGTATATAGATATTATAAATGATATGAGAATTTCTACCGAGCCACTTATTCCAACTTATGATCGGCTCGAAATAGTTAATGCAGAAATAAATGCAAAGACTCTTGGACTAAAAGAATGGCCAACCGATCCTGGTTTAATGCAACTTGAGGCGGTTAAAAGTCTTGCACATGCAATTGCCAGTGTTTATAAATATACTATTGTTCCACCAGAGCATGAATAATGCGATATTTTTGCGCGTAAATCTAACAAAGGATAAAACAAGAACTATTTATGATAACATCTTATTTTATATAAGCTAAAATTATGGATTGAAAATGAAAAATTTATTATCTCTTATTTTGTTTATAATATTAAATGTCATCTCGCTTTGCCAGGGAACACCAGAAGCGTTTATCGGTATGCTGCCTGCTATTCCGGGTAATGCTTGCGCAGATGATATTGATGATAAAAATATTTTCTTTGATAAGCTTGATTCGATATCTGAATTAATTGAAAATGAGCTTGCAAATCGTGAAGAAGAATCTGATGCTGATTCTGAGGAACTTGAAAATGAAACTATGAAAAATCTTGCCAATAAGTACGGGCTTTCACAAGAAGAATTAGAGCAACTTCAAAACGATGAAGATTTAACTGAAGAAGAACAAGAAGTTTTAATAAACAAAGTAATGAAGAAAAAAGATGATATAAGTTTAAAAGAAGTTAAAAATCTTGATAATCTTGATGAAGAAGGAACTGAGGCATGGTCTGAGGCACTCGGAGATCAGAAGATGGCAGAAATTCAATATGACTCTGAGAAAAATGAAGAGCAACAGCTTGAATTTAAGAGCAGATATGAGCTTGGCGTTTTAAGAAAACATCTCACAGATAGTCTTAAAGCAATTGAATCTAAATTTGCCCAACAATTTGATGAAATAGATAAAGATCCTGATCAGAAAAAAATGTTAGATAATATTATGAAGCTTTCCGAAGAAGCAAATAACCTAATGGGTGAGATGGGTGATGAAAGAAAAGCACAGCTTGATGATGTGACAGGAAGACTTAAAACGGCAATGGATGAGTATTGTCAAAAATTTACTCCAAAATTTCTTGAAGTTTTAGAAAGATATGAAGCTTATACAAAATCCTGTTTGCCTGTGTGTTATAAACTTGAAAAAATAATCGCCCAACACACAAGCCTCCAAACCGGAGTTGAGATGAAATACAATCCTGGGTATTTGGGAATAAAAAAAGTATCTGATTATTCCAAGAAATTGCGTGGCGCCTATAAGTATAATCTTAAAAAAACGATCTAGAAAGATTAAAGATTTATGATTAGGAAAATAATTCATTTAAGTACAGTGCAAAACCTGGTTTTAATTTTGTATTTGTTGTTTGCAAGTAATCTATTTGCCCAGCAAGATTTAACTCCACAGGAGATTAAAGATTTGATGTCGCAAATAAGAGAAGACACAGATTGGTCTGATCCTGCCGCATCAAAAGCAGCTAACGAAGAAATTAAAAAACTTTCAAAGCAATTAATGATGTCGCGGGTTAATAAAAACCCAACCAATCAAACTGATTCTGTGCGTGCCGATTTACAAAAAGAAAATATTGAAAATATTTCTAAGACGTGGAATCAGATGATGGAATCTGCAAAGAATGGTGAGAACGCCGATATTTTGCTTGGCAAGCCAATTAGGGAAGAAATTATTGAAGAGTTTAAAAATGATGAGTCGCCCATAATTAAGAATCAGGAATATCTTGATGAAATGACATTGCTTGTAATTGATATGTCTCTAAAAACAGTTCAAAGAACTATTGATCAGATGGATAAATATAAATCCATTAAAACACTAATTATAACAGGCGGACAGTTTGGCAGCGCTGTTAATCTTGATGACCTTTTGAATAAAGCTAAAAATTATCCTTTAGAAGAATTATATATAATTAACTTTAAGATTTTTGTTAATTCGCTTCCTAAACAGATTAAGCAATTTAAAAATTTAAAGTTACTATCTGTTCTTAATAATAATGTTAAAAGTCTTCCTTCTGAAGTTGGATCATTAACATCATTAAAAACGCTTTATGTTGATATTAATCCTATTTCTACTTTATTGCCAACTGTGGGTAAACTTAAACAGCTTGAAAAACTTGGTGTGGGAAAGACTAATATTAACGAATCTGAAATTGCAAAAATCAAACAACTTCTACCAAACTGCGAGGTGTTGTTACAATGAAAAAATATTTTTTATCAATTATACTCATATCCCTTTTAGCAACAACTTTTCAAATTGAAGCTTCTCCGGTAAAAGTTTTTATTAAAAAGAGTTCTTTTGATGATAAAGGCGGGCTTCGTGCTGCGGCTGTTATACAAGCGGTTGATATGTTTTTGGTTCCAAGATTAAAAAAAGAGTATCCATGCATAGAATATTTAGATACCGATGCGTTGGCTGCTTTGCTTGACCTGGAAAGGCAGCGCCAACTACTTGGAACCGGCGATGAAAATGCCTTGCAGAACATGGCTTCTGCATTGGGTTGTAAATACCTTATTTCAATTAATGTAAAAGTTATGCAAGATCAATCGCTTATTACTCTAATTTTTATGGATAACACAAAAGCTAAAACTCTTTCGCGCTCTTTTCAAACAGCTCAATATGGTGATCCCTCAATCGATGCTGCAGAAAAAGCCACCAATGATTTGTTTGAAGGATTAAAGCAATATGAAATATGTCCTTTTAAGGGTGAGATAAGCGTAAAGGTGGTTTCCTCGCTAAAAGACGAAGATAAAGAAAACTTTAATGTTTATTGTAATGGGTTAGATGGAACCTATAATAAGAGTACTAAGATCGATAATTATTCTGAGAATGATTGGACAATTCAAAAAGTTAGACTAAACGGTTCAACCGGAAATGTAAAAATCAACTTATCTGAAGAATCTACAACTGATGAAGAAAACTGGTGTTATGAGTGTACACCAAACAAACAGGGACAAAGAACATATCACGAAAAAATAACAACGTATGCAGACATTCAGGGTTTGTCTATGGAAAGCGAAAGCGAGGGAATAAAAGTAGATGATGCGCGCTGCTATCTTACTTTTATGGATGATGGAACTTATATTTTAAAAGTTACTGCAGCATCAACACAGGGCGAGAAAAAAACAATAAAAGAGGTTTCTGCTCATGGTGTTTGTGATAATAAGAATGCCCCGCCTGAAAAAACAACAATCAAAGTGGATGTGGGACTAAATGAAACTTGGGGTCCGTTTATTGGCAATGCACAGGATAAAACACTTTTACACAAAGACACTATTAAAAAAACCAATCCTGTAACAAAAGAAGAAACAACTATTACGTACGAGTTTAATTTAACACGAGAGTGATTTTTAATTAAGGGAAAAAGAGAAATATTGAAAAACTTAATACTGTTTACTGTGCTGATACTGAACTTAGTCAGTGTTACGTTTGCACAAGAAAAACCTTTAGATCTGGTTAATCAACTGCCGCATATTTTTATAAAGATTTGTGATGCCAAAAACGACGAGGTTCAATCCTACGGTAAAATACTTGAAGATTTTAAAAAACGTGTTAATTCAAGTCTTGATTCGCTTGCTCTTTTAAAAATAAAAGCTCAAAAGTCAGCGAATATCAATCCAAAATCTAACACTACATCGCACAATAAAGAATTGGACCTGGTGAAATCAAAAATATCTACCAGAGACTTTTCGGTAGAGTTTGATAAGGCATTAAACAACGAAGCAGAAAAACTGAAATCAAAAAAGATTGAAGATATTACGATAAAGATGGGCGAGACGTCTGATTATGCAGTTATGGAAAAGCTTCTCGATGAAATTAATCAGGCTGCATTGGAGTATTGCAACTCATCAAGTCCAAAATTTATTGAGCTATTAATTCAGCAGCGGGCAGTTCTGGAAACCGATATTGCCAACATCGTAAAGGCAAGCGATTTAAAGCAGCAAATAGAGTGTGATGTGCTGGATTATACTTATTTCACTGAGTTGTCTTATGAAACAGCATATATTTATATACTTGATCACTTGAAGTATATGACTTTTTTGCTTGGCCTTGCCCCGGGAAATGAGTAGCCATAATATCATTTTAAGTGATAATATTTTTATAAACAATGAATCAATAATTATTTTCTTAACACAAGAATTATTCAAACATAAAAGGGACAAAATATGAAAGCCATTTTTCAACTTCTGTTAGCGTGTATGATATTAATAATAACATCCGCAAACATATTTGCACAAGAAGGGAACAAAATAAACTCTAAGTATGATTTTATTCCCGGCGAAAAAGTTATTTTTTATGATGACTTTACTTCAGAAAGCGTTGGCGATTTTCCTGTTCAATGGAATACAAATGGAAGCGGTGAAATTGTAACAGCAAGCGATTATGATGGCAGGTGGTTTCAATTTACCAAAACTGGTTACTACATTCCTGACGCAAAAGAAGATTTTACAGATAACTATACAATTGAGTTTGATATTGTATCTATAAATAGCGCCAATATGGAAACAATGTATGGACTTGATTTCTTTTTATTGTCTGGTGATTTAAACAATCCGGGATATGGTTCACAGCCGGGTACTGCTGGATTTAATTTTAAACCTGATTATGATAATGTGTTTTGGAGAAATTGGTCCGAGGCTCGCGAATGGCAAGGCGATGCGGGTAGTGTTTCAGCAACTTTAAAAGCTTCAGAGAAATATCATTTTGCAATTTGGGTACAAAAACAACGAGTTAGAATTTATGTAAATGAAAATAAAATATTAGATGTTCCAAAAGGGTTGCAGGCAAACTATAAATACAACATCTTTAGAATAGAAACCTATACTGATGAATCAACTCCATTGATTAGTAATTTTAGAATTGCTGCAGGATTGCCCGATATGAGAAACAAATTAATAACCGAAGGCAAGCTAATTTCTTACGGAATTACTTTCGATGTTAACTCAGATAAAATTAAACCCGAGTCATTCGCAACAATTAAAGAAATTGCTCAAGTGTTGAAAGATAATCCAACTGTAAAAATTAAAGTTGTTGGTCATACTGATTCTGATGGTGATGATAAATCTAACCTTGATCTTTCAAAACGTCGTGCCTTATCTGTTAAGAATTCTTTGGTCAAAGATTTTTCAATTGATGAAGCAAAAATTGAAACGGATGGCAAGGGCGAGTCAGAACCGATTGCTAAAAATGATTCTGGTGTAAACAAAGCAAAGAACAGAAGGGTTGAGTTTATAAAATTGTAATGATTGAGATATAATGTGGAGGCCACTTTGAAAGTGGACTCCACTATTATTATGAAAAGCATTTACAAACATATTTTATGGTGGTTTTCTTTTCCCTTTGTTGGAATATTAAACGGTGTGTTGCGTGAAGTAATTTATAAAAAACTTGTTGGTGATCTTCCTGCTCATCAAATATCAACCGTAACAGGAGTTCTTTTCTTTGGTATAATTTTTTATTTCATTTTCAAAAAATGGAAAATCGAATCTGCAAGACACGCAATTCTTGTTGGCGTAATCTGGCTTGGATTAACAATTCTATTTGAGTTTGGATTTGGACATTACATAATGGGCAATCCCTGGCAAAAACTTTTACACGATTATAATCTTGCAGAAGGCAGAGTTTGGAGCTTATTTTTGGTGTGGATAACAATTGCTCCTTTTGTTTTTTATAAGATAATTGATCGTAATAGAACTTGACAAAAAAAATATCCTTTTTGTTTTGTTTCTTTAATCGTGGGATTTGTTTTTCTCTATACAGTATCCTGCTCAAACAATTCTAATAAAGAAATTTCCCGCGGAGTTTATTTCTGGAAAACTAATTTTTCACTTTCAACAGCAGAATTAAACTGGCTTAAAGAAACAGAAATCCAAAAACTTTATGTAAGATTTTTTGATGTTGATTGGAATCCAAACGCAAACACAGCGGTTCCTGTTGGTGATGTTTCAATCGAAACGAAAAAGATTGATGGTGTTGAAATAATTCCTGTTGTTTTTATAACTAATAGAACACTTACAAACTTGCCCGACTCTCTTATTTCTGAATTATCAAACAATATTTACAAAAAGATTGTTGCAAAACTAAATTTGTTTGAAACTCATACAACAAAAGAAATTCAACTTGATTGTGATTGGACTAAAACAACAAGAGAAAAATATTTTAATCTTATTGAACAGATGAAGCAACTAACAGAAATTAACAAGATTGAAATAACAACAACAATAAGATTGCATCAGGTAAAATTCTTTAACAAAACAGGCGTTCCACCAATAAAACGAGGAATGTTAATGTTTTACAATATGTCTGATGTTTCAGATATCAGAACAAGAAACTCAATTTACGATGAAGGGCTTGCAAAAAAATATCTTATAAACTTTGATAAGTATCCGCTTGATCTTGATGTTGTGCTGCCTGCGTTTAGCTGGTCTTGTTGGTTTAGAAATGGCAAACTAAAAAATCTTATCAACAATGTTAAAGCAAAAGATCTTGAAGAAAATTTAAATTTTGTAAAAGAAGACAAAAATATTTTTCGTGCAATTAAAGAAAGTTCATTAAATGGTAATTATATTTTGCCTGGAGATTATCTTCGTACCGAAGAAACTGATTTTAACATGACACTCGGCGCTGCAGAACTAATTGCACCGCATATTAAAAATAAAAAAATAAATGTTTCAATCTATCACCTTACCGGGGAGGTTATAAAAAACTATGGCACAGATGAGCTTAAAGATATTGTTGATTGCTTCGATTAGCAGTTTTGTTTTTTTCTTTAATTCGGATAGTTCAAAAAGCTGTTCGTTTGGTCCGGATCCCGACGACTACTATAATTTGTTTGATAAAGAATTAATAAAAGTTTCTTTGTTCGAGCCATTTTATCTATCCGAAATGCACTTTCATCCTTACGATAATAAAACTCCATTAAACGAACGTACCGCCAATATTTTAGAATGGAGGGAATATTTTGATAATGCTGTAAAAACAGAAGATATTGATTTGCTAATTTATTCTTCCACGCAGAGCGACATATCTGAGTTCGCTAAATTTTTGAACCATGAAAAAAATACGCTAAAACAAAACCTAAAATCAAACTCTCTTGTTAAGATGCTTAAGAAAAATCAAAACAAAGATTTTGTTGATTATTTAAGTTTTGCAAAATCGTGCGAAACACAAGTTCAAAACTATGATGTTTCCTGGGAAGAATCGCTTCAGGATACTATCGCAATGCGAGAACTGATTAAAACCGGATTGTCTTTCTACGAAAAATCCTCCGATGATTATATTAAACTACGATATGCTTTTCAAATAGTACGCTTGGCTCATTATCTGGATGATTATAATCTTGGTCTGAATTTATATGATAAATTAACGTCTGCTTTGAACGTAAAAAGTATTATTAATTATTGGCTGCTTTCTCACAAAGCAGGGATGTTAAAACTCACCGGGAAATCTGCAGAAGGTAATTATCTTTTTTCCAGAATTTTTGATGAGTGTCCCAGCAGAAGATTAACTGCCGCAAATAATTTTAAAACCCCTAATCCATCCGATATTAATGCAGTTGTAAATCTTGCTAAAACAGATCGGGAGAAAGAAGCAATTTGGTTTTTATATGACTATAAAAATAACTGGAGAGAATATTTTAGTTATTCTCCAGAGGGAGGATATTATGATGAGCCCCTTCAGAAGATATATTCCATCAATCCACATTCAAAATATCTTGAGCTTTGTCTATTCCGAACTTTGATTGCTGCTGAAAGGCGTGTTCTTCCAGACAAATACTATTACTACAATTATAATTATATATCAGAGGTTTCTGATTCCGCATATATATCTGATTTTTCTTTATTATATAAAACCATAAACAAAATTAGCATCGAAGAAAAAACAGAAAAACCTTATCTGTGGCATTTTGCCAGCGGCTACTTATCGATGCTATTCAAAAAATCTGAATCCGCTCTGGTCTCTTTTGAAAAAGCTGAAAAACAGTGGCCAAAGAATGACCCGCTATATTTAGACAGACTTAAAATTTGTAAGATTCTTAATAAAATCGAATTGGCAAAAAAACTTGATAAAGATTTTGAAAAGGACATTTTACCAGATATGAATTGGTTGAATAATTATTCAGGACTTAACTCTAAAGATGGAATGGTCTATCTTTATTACAAACTTTACTCCAGGTATAAGGCTCAAGGAAATAATCTATATGCAAATCTTTGTTTGGGCAATTTTAATAGTGGATATGATATAGAAAGTAATCCTTTTAATTATCCGGTGGATGAAATTTACAACTTGATGAACGGGACCAATCAAACTGATTTTGAAAATTTTCTTCTACAAAACTATAAATACAACATAAGTGATCTTTTAGAAATACAGGGAACAAAATTTTTAGCTCAATTTAATTTTGAAGAAGCAATTAAGAAATTTGAGTCTATGAAATCATCAACATTTTCTTTACCTGCAGATCCCTTTTTGATTCATATTAAAGATTGTCATGATTGTGATTTTTTATTGCCAAAAGAAATAACTTATACTAAGCTTTCCTTCGCTAAAAGAATGGTAGAGTTAAAAAAACTTGCTGAAACTGATAAGAAAAAAGCTGCGGAATATTATTTTCTTCTTGCAAATGGATATTATAATTTAACACACTTTGGTAATAGCTGGATGGCTGCAGATTATTACCACGATCCTAACATTATGTCGTATCTTCCTTACAATAAAGACAATTACTATTTTGATCTCGGCGAGTTTGTTTTACTCGATTGTTCAAAGGCAAAAGAATATTATCAAAAAGCACTGAGCCTGACAAAAAATAATGAGCTTGCGGCAGAGTGTTGTTTTATGGCTGCAAAGTGTGAACAAAATGATTATTATATAAACCCAAACGCAACTAATGTGAAGGTTCCATTAGAATATCGAACACACTTTATTAAGTTGATGCAGAATTATTCCGAAACAAAATTCTTCAAAGAAGCCCTAAAAGAATGTAAATACTTTAATTATTTCGTTACTCACAATTAGAAAGTTTTATGAAAGAACTTGCAACAATCGGACTTTTAACTTTATCAAACACATTTATGACTTTTGCCTGGTACGGTCATCTTAAATTCGCTGAGATGAAATGGTTTAATAAACTTGGATTGGTTTCTATTGTGTTAATCAGTTGGGGAATTGCATTGTTTGAATATTTTTTTCAGGTTCCGGCAAATCGTATTGGATACAAAGAATTCGGCGGGCCGTTTTCTTTAGTGCAGTTAAAGGTGATTCAGGAAGTTATAACACTTGTTGTGTTTACTTTCTTTTCGCTCGCTCTTTTTAAGAATGAAACTTTTAAGTTAAATCATTTTATAGGATTTATATTTTTGATTCTTGCGGTATATTTTATTTTTAAACAATAAAGTATTTTTATGAAACTAGTGTTCTTCCCAACACAAAAAGATTTAAGAAAGTGGTTTGAAAAAAATCACAAAAAAGAAAAAGAACTTTTTGTTGGATATTATAAAGTTTCATCTGGTAAACCTTCTGTAACCTGGTCTGAATCTGTTGATGAAGCACTTTGTTTTGGCTGGATTGACGGAATCCGCAGAAGTGTTGATGAAGAAAGTTATTGCATACGATTTACACCAAGAAATCCCAAAAGTAATTGGAGTGCAGTAAACATTAAAAAAGTTGAAGATCTAACAAAACTTGGATTGATGAAGCCCGAAGGATTAAAAGCTTTTGATTTTTGCAAAGAAGAAAAATCAAAAATCTACGCCTATGAAAATCCAGAGGTTCTGTTTGATAAATCTTCTGAAAAATTATTTAAAGCAAATAATAAAGCCTGGGTCTTTTATCAAACAACAACTCCGACTTACAGAAAAGTAACAACACGTTGGGTTATGAGTGCAAAGCAAGAATCGACAAGACTTAAAAGATTAAACGAACTTATTACCGACTGTGCCGCCGGTAGAAATATAAAAGCAATGAGTTACGGAAAGAAACAAAAATGAAAATACCTTTTCAATTAATTGATTGGAAAACCATTTCCAAAGAAGAACATATTGGAGAAACCGGAACATCATTTTGGCAAACTTTACAATATAATGGTTTACGTGTTCGCATTGTTGAGTACAGCGCGGGTTATCTTGCTGATCATTGGTGTAAAAAAGGACACATTGTTCATTGTCTTGAAGGTGAAGTTTTAAATGAACAGGAAAATGGCGAGAAACATTTACTAAAGACCGGAATGACTTACATCGTTTCGGATGATATGAGTTCTCATCGTTCCGTTGCAAAAGAAAATGTTAAACTACTAATTATAGATGGTGATTTTCTTAAATCGTAAAATTGATGATAAAACTCGAACCATTTACAAGGCTTGATTTTAATAGAATAATTTCCTGGATTGAAAGCGAAGAAGATTTAATTCAATTCGCTGGCCCTGCGTTTACTTTTCCCTTAACCGAAGATCAGTTATATAAATATTTAGAAAACCAAAACACAAACGCTTACAAAATAGTTGAGCTGTCCTCCCAAAAGGTAATTGGACATTGCGAGATTTACCTAAGTGAAACTTCGGCTAAACTTTGCAGAATTTTAATTGGTAATAAATCTTTTCGTGGAAAAGGCTTCGGGCTTCATGCTGTTAATCTTATGCTTAATAAGTGTTTTAATGAATTTAATTATTCCTTGGTGGAGCTTAATGTTTATGATTGGAATATTGGAGCAATAAAATGTTACAAAAAAGCTGGATTTGTTGTAAACCCTGAAAAATCAAAAACAATAGAAGTAAACAACAAAATCTGGACCTCTATAAATATGTTTATCAAAAAATCGTAGATAATGCAAAAAAACTTTAGTCCTTTCCCAGTGCTAAAAACCGAAAGATTAGTTTTAAGAAAGCTTTCGCTTGATGATGCTGAAGAAATATTTTTTCTTCGTTCAGATGAAAAAGTTAACAAATACCTTGATAGACCAAGGGCAACCTCAATTGAGGACGCACATAATTTTATTAACAAAACAAACCATGCCATTGAAAATAATGAGTGTATTGATTGGGCAATAACTTTTAAAGATGATTCCGGGCTAATCGGCTCAATTTGTTTGTGGAATTTAAATGAAGAGGAAAATAAAGCCGAAGTTGGTTATGAACTGCTTCCCGATTTTCAAGGAAAAGGAATTGCACAAGAAGCGTTGTCTGCTGTTATTACTTTTGGATTTGAGGTGATGAAACTTAAAACAATAGAAGCGTATACCCACAAGGAAAATCTTAAATCAACAAAACTATTAGAGAAGTTTAATTTTAAAAGAGATTTGGCAGCCGAATCCAAAATTGATTTTTCTGTTGATAACCAGGATACTGTTGTTTTTAGTTTGTGGAAAGAGAAAAGAAATTAATTCTTCTTTCTCAGTGTATCCCACAATGAAAATGTTGTAAACGAAATGCTTTCAATATCTTTATCCGGATAAAATTCTATTGCCTTTTCTTCTCCCGGAATTAGATCAAAATAATTATCGGAATATTTTCCATTAACACTGCAATCCACAAAAACATTTTTAGCCAATACATCACTTAATAATACAATCAAAAAATGATCCTCTTCTTTTTCTATTGATATTTTTATTTCCGGTTTGAAAAGACTCAGATCTTTAGGTTTTACAAAATAAAAATTCTTCTGGCTAATGTGTTCATTACCATCAAATCTTATGTTTAGAAAAAGATTATTTAAATCAGTAAAGTTATATTGTGTTATATCGATACTTTTAAGAATTTCTTTACTATCCGGTTTAATCTTGCAATATTCTTGAGCTTCCAAAATTTTCCGTCCTTTTAAATTGAACATTTGCATATTTAAATACCCGACAATCCATTCGTCTTTATCGTTTACCATGTATATGTTTAATAAGTTGTCATTTCTTTCTAAAGATAGTATGATAGGCTCGAAGCTCTTTTTAGCAAAATACTGAAGAGCTTTCCATCTTCCCTCATAATCAATCCCTGACCAGGAAATTGAAGGCCAACAATCGTTTAACTGCCAGTATAGTGAACCCATACAATATGGTTTTGCTCTCCGATGTGCTTCTATTCCTGTTGCAATACCTTCTGCTTGTAAAAGCTGATTAACATATATGAGGTGAGCAAAATTTTTCGGAACAACGTAATCACGCTCCATATATTTTTTAATCAGTTCGTTTCCTTTAGGATGCTTCTGGTGATTCTGAAGTATATGAGAATCATAGTTCAAATCTTTTTCATCAAACCAATTAGAAAGTGTTTTTAGCGATGGATAAGACTGAAAACCAAACTCACTCATAAATCTTGGAACTTTCCTTTCATATGTTTCAAAAGGTTCCTCATCATGCCACACACCCCAATAATGTGAATCCCCTTCAAACTGGCTGCGTTTGTCCCCTCTTCCAAATTGCGGTGATGATGGCCAATATGAAATATTCGACGAATTTACTTCAACGAGTTCAGGCAACAATTGATGAAATATTTTATAATAATCATCTGTCATTTTTGTCTGTTGATCAATAGAGTATTTGTTTTTCCAGCCCCAATTAACCCAAGCTTCTGCTATTTCATTGTTGCCGCAGAATAATGCAACCGAAGGATGATTGCGCAGTCTTTTAATTTGTTCCTCAGCTTCTGTCTGAATGTTGCTTAACATTGATGAGTCCGCTGGATACATTCCGTTGGCAAACATAAAATCCTGCCAGACAAGAATCCCCTTTTCATCACATAAATCATAAAAAATATCATGTTCATAAATTCCGCCACCCCAAACACGCAGCATATTCATATTTGATTCTACAACATCATTTAATAATCTTTCATATTTATTCGAATCAATTTCATTCCCTAAAATTTGTTGTGGTATATAGTTTGCTCCTTTCATAAAAACAGGAATGTCATTTACTTTAAAGTAAAATGATTTGCCGTAAGAATCTTTTTCCTGTATTAGCTCTATTGTTCTTAATCCAATTTTCTTTGTAATCGTCTGAACACCAAAATCATTATGTATTAACGAGCAATCAATCTTGTAAAGTTTTTGATCTCCCAATCCATTTGGCCACCATAAATCTGGATAATCAATTTCAAGTTTAACATCAATAGATTGGACTCCTGTTTCTGTCATTAATTTTTGCTTGTTGCCATAAACAAATAAAGTAATCTCGTCCGGTTTTGTAGAATTGATTTCAAACTTTGCTGTTAAATATGCCTTTCTTTCGGTAAGAGAATCCTGAATTATAAATACATCTTTTAATCTTGGTCCATTCCAGCCAATGAGCTTAACCCGTTTCCATATTCCCGAAGTAATAATGCGTGGTCCCCAATCCCAGCCATAAACATATGCTGCTTTTCTGGTAAATATTCTCGAGTCGCTTGGCGGTTGAAATCCATATTCTTTGGCTTTTTGATTTTCTATTTCAAACGGAGAAAGAACCATAATCTTTAATTTATTATTCGCGGTTTTTAGTATTGATTTAACATCGACTTTCCATTGCCTGAATTGATTGTCGGTTTGAAGAATTAGTTTTTCGTTAAGAGAAACCTCTGAATAAGTATCGATACCCTCAAAAACTAATTCTTGATTTTCTTTTAATAGGAAAGAAGAATCAACATCAAATTCTTTTTCGTAAACCCAGTCCTTTTTAGCAACCCATTGTGTGCCTTTTTCATTATCACCAAAGAATGGGTGCTCCATTACTCTGTTTTTATATAAATCGGAATGAACTTCATTCGGGATGTTTGTTATAAATTGAATGGAATCATTTTCAGATGTAACCTGCCATTTATCGTTCAATGAAATTTGTATTGTTGATGTTTCCAAAATTCCTCCGCAGGAATAAAACAGTAAGACTGTCGTTATAAAAAAAACTGCTTTTAATAATCTTTGTTGCATCAACAATTCTGCGATAACCTTTCTATAACTTATTTAAAAAATCTCTAAGAGCTATATTTACTTCTTCCGGGTTTTCAATTGGACTCATATGTCCGCTGTTTTTTATGACTACATACTCAGCACCATTAATTTTTTCTGCAAGAGGTTTCATTACTGCTGGCGGAGTTAATGCATCATGCTCGCCACAAATAATTAAAGCAGGAATTTTAACATTACTTAAATATTCTGTTGTGTCGTTCCGACTAAGCATAGCAAGCAAAGAGCCTTTAACTCCAACTGGATCGAAGCCTGAAGATTTTGCAATTCGTTTTTTAAATTCTTCTTTGTTGTGTTGTTTGTAGTTATCGCCAAAACAATTTGTTATAAAATCTTTTGCAAACGGAGCCAGACCTTCTGTGTTTATTCTTTTAATCGCTGCAGCACGTTTTAACTTTCCTTCGTTATTATCTGCTTCGGACTTTGTATCACATAAAATTACAGCAGAAAATTTTTCTTCCATTCTTTCTAATGCACGGAAAGAAATATAGCCGCCCATCGAAAGTCCGCATAGAATTGGTTTATCTAATTTTAACTCATTTATAATTGTTTCTAAATCATCAACAAAATATTCCATTGTGTGTTGTCCATCGCCAACTGGAGATTCGCCAAGTCCGCGAATATCATACGTAACGCAAAAGTATTTTTCACTTAACTCATCAATTTGTGCTTTCCACATTGTATGATCATACGGGAATCCGTGTAAAAATATTATTGATTTGTTCTTGCTGTTTCCTTCAAAATAAACAGATAGGCCACTAATTGTTTCTTTCATTTATATTTCCTTTAATTATAAACTCTTTGTTCCATTTTCGTTATTCATAATACGCTTTTTAAATATTCGGGTGCAAATTAATTCTTTAAACCTTATTATTCACTCAGTAATTTTCTTTTTTCTATTCTTTGTCACGTTGAGCTTGTCGAAATGTGACATTCGATTTTACAACCGTCATCCTTCGACAAGCTCAGGATGACAAATAGCAGATTAAAAAATGAAAATAGCATTTGTTACAACTGAGTGCGTTCCATACGCAAAAACAGGCGGCCTTGCTGATGTTGCCGGTTCACTACCTAAAGCATTAGAAAAACTTGGATGCGAAGTAAAAATATTTCTACCAAAGTATAATTCAATCGATGAATTAAAACATGGGTTGCGTTACAACTGGAAAGTTGGAGAAATGGTTGTTCGCGTTAATGGAATTGATAGATCTGTGCATTTACATCAGGCAAAACTTCCTAACTCAAATGTTGAGGTAAACTTTATTGATTGCCCGCATTATTTTTATCGTGATGCAATTTACACAAACGATATGGATGAAGATGAAAGATTTATTCTTTTCAGTAAAGGCGTTATCGAAACTTTGCAAAGATTTAATTGGGCGCCGGATATTATTCATTGCAACGATTGGCAAACAGGTTTAATTCCGCTTTTTATAAAAGATAATTATAACTGGGATAGAATGTTTGATAAAACCTCTACGGTTTTTACAATCCATAACATTGGCTACCAGGGAAGATTTTCTAAATCCACTTTATTTGCGGCTGAGATTCGTGGTGATTTGTATTATCCAAACGGACCTGTTGAATATGAAAACTCAGTTTCATTTATGAAAACAGGAATTGTTTTTTCCGATATCATTAACACAGTAAGCAACAAATATTCTCACGAAATTTTAACAGAAGAATACGGCGCTGGTTTACATCATATACTTAACACAAGGAAAGATGATGTTTTTGGAATTTTAAACGGCGTTGATTACGATGAATGGCATCCTGAAACAGATAAATTTCTTCCGTATAAATTTTCCGCAAAAGATCTTTCTGGCAAAACAAAAAATAAAAAGTTTTTGATGGAACATTTTCATCTTCCTTTTGATGAAAACAGACCTTTGATTGGAGTTGTATCAAGACTCGTTATGCAAAAAGGATTTGATATTTTTTCTGAAGCAATTTATGATTTGATGAAACTTGATGCGCAGTACATTATTCTTGGCAGCGGCGAAGAAAAATATGAAAAATTTTTCCGAACATTGCCGCATCTTTTCCCCGGTAAGATTGGAACTTACATTGGCTACAACGATGAACTTTCTCATTTAATTGAAGCTGGCGCAGATATTTTTATAATGGCATCACGATACGAACCATGTGGACTTAACCAGATTTACAGTTTAAAATATGGAACTGTTCCTGTTGTTAGAAAAACCGGCGGACTTGCAGATACAGTAAAAGATTGGGATGAAGAAAATTATTTTGGATTTGATCACGGAACAGGATTTTCTTTTTACGATTACACAAGCTTTGCGCTTTCAACTTCTGTTGAGCGCGCAGTAAATGTTTACAAACAAAAAGACATCTGGAAAAAAATCCAGCATAACGGAATGAAACAAGATTTTAGCTGGAAAAAATCTGCAGAAAAATATATGGAGCTTTATAAGTTGGCTATCGAGAAAAAATCGTAGCAATCTGTCTTATTGTGTTTAAAAATTATTAAAGCTTAAATATGAAAAAAAAACAATGGTACGAAACACTTTTTGAAAATTACGCTAAAACGTATGATAAAGAATCATTTACACAAGGTACTGCTGGTGAGTGTGATTTTATTGAGCAGGAATTAAATCACAACAAATCATTAAAGATTCTTGATGTTGGTTGCGGCACTGGTAGACATTCGATTGAACTTACAAAACGCGGTTACGCTGTAACAGGAATTGATTATTCAGAAGCACAACTTACAAGCGCACGAGAAAAATCTGCAAATGAAAATCTTAAAATAGATTTTCAAAAACACGATGCGAGAAATCTTCCATTTGAAAAAGAATTTAATGCGGCAATTATGCTTTGCGAAGGCGGATTTCCTTTAATGGAAACAGATGAAATGAATTTTGAAATATTAAAAAGCGTTACAAAATCACTTAAAGAAAAATCAAAATTTATCTTTACAACTTTAAATGGATTGTTTCCTTTATTTAATTCAATAGAAAAATTTTGTGCCGCTGTTGCTAAAGATGATAACGCAACATATCACAACAACTCTTTTGATCTGATGACATTCCGCGATCACAACACAACAGAATTTGTTGATGATGATGGAAACAAAAAAACACTTGAAAGTAATGAAAGATATTACGTTCCTTCAGAAATAACCTGGCTTCTTAAATCTCTTGGTTATAAAAAAATAGAAATCTTTGGTGCAAAACTCGGGGCCTTTTCGAGGAACGATAAACTAACAACCGAAGATTTTGAAATGCTTGTAATTGCTGAAAAGTAATCAAATCATTATTATCTTTACCGGCAACCACACATAAAACTAAGTGAGGAAATATGAGATCTTTTTTATTAATCGTTTCATTTTTTATCTTTGTTCAATTAACCTCAGCACAAACTGCAAATCCCGATTATGATTCTACTCTTGCTAAACAGTTAGGGGCAGATGATTATGGAATGAAAAGCTACGTGTTTGTAATTCTTAAAACTGGTAGCAATGCAACCACGGATAAAGCTTTTATCGATAGCTGTTTTAGCGGGCACATGGCTAACATAGTTCGTCTTGTTAATCAGGGAAAGTTAATTGTTGCTGGTCCATTGGGAATGAATGATAATGCTTACCGGGGCCTTTTTATTTTTAATGTAAGCACAATAGAAGAAGCCCGGGAGCTTGTTCAATCAGATCCGGCAATAAACTCTAAACTATTGGATGCAGATTTGTACAATTGGTATGGCTCTGCCGCTTTACCCGAATATCTTGAGGCTGCATTAAAAATTGGTAAGTATAAAATCAATTAAGTGATTGTAAACAGCCCAGACATAAAAAAATTAACTGCTTCTCATAAAATCTTTTTCAAGATAAAGGAGCGATACGGTATTCCGCCTAACTGGCAAAGACCACAAGGATTTGTTTCATTATCAAAAATAATTTTAGAACAGCAAGTTAGCCTAGCCTCTGCAGAAGCGCATTTTAAAAAGCTAAATAGTTATATAAAAGATTTTGCTCCAAAAGAAATTTTAAGACTTACGGATGAGGAGTTGAGAGCCTGCCAGATAAGCCGACAAAAAGCAAAATATCTTCGCGAGCTTTCACTGGCTGTAATAAACAAAGATTTGATTTTTGAAGAACTTCCAATAATTGGTTTTAAAGAAGTTCGAGAAAAACTTACAAGCATTAAGGGGATCGGAGATTGGACGACTGATATTTATTTAATGTTTTGTCTGCAATCAAAAGATATTTTTCCTCTGGGTGATATTGCGCTTATCAACACAATAAAGGAGCTTACAAAAGTAAAAACACATTCCGAAATTGTTAGCCTTACACAAAAGTGGAAACCATACCGTTCATTGGCGGCTTATTTTCTCTGGTATTATTATCTTAAGAAACGAAATAGAATTTAATTTTTTTAAAAGGAATGTAGATGGAAAAACAAATAACAAAATCAAACGAAACAGAATGGAAGCCGTTGATTGAAGAAGGTGTAAAAACCGATGGAGTTTATGTTAAAGTTCTTCGGTCTGATGAAAACACTAAAAGATCGCCAACTATTTTGTTAAAGTTTGAGCCCGGCGCTTCATATCCAAATCACAATCATCCCGCTGGAGAAGAAGCCTTTATTCTTGAAGGTGAGATTAGGTTTGGTCCTGATCAGCTTAATGCCGGGGATTATTTATATACTTCGCCGGGAAAAACGCATTCTGTCTTTTCTCGCACTGGCTGTACTTTACTGTTAGTAATTCCGGAAGAAGTTGAAATTCTTAAATAAGCTAGAAAGTATTTATCGTGAAATTCTTTATTGTTATTCCACTTATATTTCTTTTTTGTGTTTCCTGTGATCATAAATCGAACAAAGAACAACTAAAACAGGAAGTACTTAAAGCAGAAAAATCTTTTGAAAAAATGTGTGAAGAAAAAGGAATTGCTGAAGCATTTTACTTTTTTGCTGCTGATGGTGCGGTAATAAAAAGAGAAAACCGATACTCTGATTATTGGAAAAGAAAATATAAAAAGTTATTACAGCAATCCTGCCTACAAAAATGCTTTAGTTAACTGGAATCCTGATTTTATAGATGTTTCAGTTAATGGTAATATGGCTTATACTTATGGCAAATATCTCTGGAAGATATGGAATGATACAGGTGATATAACAGAGTATCGCGGTGTTTTTCACACAGTTTGGAAAAAGCAAAAAGATAATAGCTGGAAGTATGTTTGGGATTAAAGGAGTAACAATTGAAAATCTATAAACTATTTTTATTGTTCATTTTAATATTGTCTGTCAGATATTCGGCAGCATTAGCACAAACAGGTGAATATAAAATTGAAACCAATATCGCTTATTATCCTGAAGATATTGTGCAGGAAGATGTTTATATAAAAGAAAGATGTGTGCTCGATATTTATTATCCCATCAATACAAAAAACTTTGCAACTGTAGTTTGGTTTCATGGTGGTGGTTTAACCGGAGGAGAAAAAGAAGTTCCGGCCGCATTAAAACAAAAAGGATTTTGTATTGTTGGGGTAAACTACCGTCTTTCTCCAAAAGTGAAATCTCCAAAATATATTGAGGATGCCGCTGCGGCAGTTGCCTGGGTGTTTAATAATATTGAAAATTATGGTGGTGATACATCTTTAATTTTCGTTGCTGGATACTCAGCCGGTGGATATTTAACTGACATGGTTGGTTTGGATAAAAAATATCTTGCAAAACATAATATTGATGCAAATAATATTGCGGGATTAATTTCATTAAGCGGACAGGCAATTACACATTTTACCATTCGTCAAGAGCGAGGCATTTCCGGCACACAGCCAATAATAGATGAATTTGCACCTTTGTATCATGTTCGCAAGGATGCCCCGCCATTAGTTTTAATTACTGGTGATCGTGAACTTGAACTACTCGGACGTTACGAGGAAAATGCATATCTAATGAGAATGATGAAATTAACTGGACATCAAAAAACAAAATTTTATGAGCTTGATGGTTATGATCATGGAATGACTGAACCGGCATTTCCCCTAATGATAAAAGAAATATTGAAGATTGCTGAAGAGATTGGGGGCAAATAATAATAACTCAAATACTTTTTGTTATTATAACAAAATTCTAATAGTAATATCCAATTGAAAAATAGAAAAGCACATCACCCCAGCTAATAACACCTGGCTGATCTTTTTTTAATAAGAAACTTCTTCCAACCGCAAACTCTGCGGGCCCAATCGGTGTATCAAAAGAAACTGAACCACCTAGTCCGTGTCTAAGATCCTTAAATCTAATCTGTTCTTGTTGTTCCCAGGTCCATCCTAAATCATATCTTGCTTTTAAATACGTATCAAAGAAAATTATAAATGGTAGTTTGTATCTATACATTAATGAAGTAAGAAAAATTTGCCTTCCTCTATATTCATAATCACGCATACCGTAAAAAGATTCCTGTCCTCCTAAAGAATATTGTTCGCTCAAAGGCAGCGTTTTGTCCGCAAAGCCAAAGCTTATTTTTGGCGAGATAACTGAACTGCTCGATAAAGGAAAATAATTTTTATATTCAAAACTAAGATTGCTGTAGCCAATCTCGCCGCCTAAAATTGAAACCGCTGTTTCGTAAAAACCGGTAAAGAAAACTCCGCTTTCAGGAAAAGGATATTTGTCCTGTGTATCTATAGTAGAAGAAATTCTCAGGCTTACTATTTTTGTTTTATAAGGTGTTGTAGGATCGTTTTCTTTATTTTTTACTTCATCAAATTGATATCTGCCTTCAAAAATTAAATTGCCAAAACGTCCAACCTGTGTTCCTGCACCTAAAGATAGTCCGTAAAATATTTGTCGGTATTTACCCGTTTCTTCACGAGAAAAATTATTATCATCTTTTGCAGGTACGTTTGAATAAACCCGAACATCATTAAATTTATAAAAAGCGTTTATCTTATAGGTAAAGTATGTATCAAAAATTCTATTAGCTTTTTGCTCAAGTATATATGCGCGATTTTCGAGTCCGCCAAATAATATCAGCCCAAGTTCTGTTCCGGTTCCAAAAAGATTTTCATCTCTTAAGTCTAAACCAAACTGGGCACGGTATTCGTTATCACTTCTAAAACTAATTCTCAGTAATCTTGATGGTTTTTCATCAACACTAATAGTTAGTATGTTCTGACCATTATCTTCTTTAACAACTACATCTATATTATCAAATAATTTAGTGCTTCTAAGATTTTTTAATCCGTTTTGAACTTCTTTTACACGAAAAAATTCGCCTTCCTTAAAATTAAACTCTCTTGTTATAACGCTTTTATTTGTGTAAGTATTTCCAGAAACATCTATGCGGGAAATCATTCCTTCATCAACATAAATTTTAAGTCTTTTTTCTTCCGGATTGTACTCAATGCTCTGAATTTCTGCCAGTGAATATCCTTCTTCACGATATAATTCAACTAGCTCAATAACTTCGGAAAGAACTTGTTTTCCGGAAAAGTGTTCTCCTCTCAATGAAGCAAAAATTTCGCTGATTTCATTAGAGTGAATTAATGATATTCCTATCAAATCAATATTATTAATTATTTGATTTTCTTCTTTTATAAGATTAAGAATACTTCCCTCTTCGGTAACCAAAATTTGTGCAGAAAGTTTTTTATAATCACCCGTTTCAAAAAGCTTATATAAATCGTAGTTTAATTTTTTATTGGAGATAGAATCTAGTGTTTCATAACCGTAAAAAAATGCTTTTTCTTTTAGCGTTAGACTATCGCTTAATTGTATTTTGTAAAAATATTTCTCTTCTTCGGGAAATGAATTATAGATCGCCGAATCTATTTTAGATTTTAAACTATTTAGCAACGGCTTGGTGGTATTGTAACCAAGAAAAATAAGGCTATCAACAAAACTAAAATCGGTTGAGAGTATTGTATTTAATTCCGGTGTAATTACAAAATCTGCCTTGCTAAGCTGATCTGCATTATTTTGTTTCATCGGAATGCTGACAATTTGATCTGCGACAATCCACGGTGTTGATAGATCTTTTTCTGGCCAAAGCCCGCTGGTTGTATTAACTGCAATAACAAAATCACCTCCATTATTTTTAGCGATATCAACAGGAATGTTTGCAACTAGTCCACCATCTACTAAAAGCAAGGAATCCGCTTTTATCGGGGCAAGAAAAAAAGTAACACTCGAGCTTGCCCGCAAAGCATTGCTTAAAGAACCATTCTCTAATATTACCAAGCGCCCTGTTATAAGGTCTGCACAAACCGCTCGGAATTTTATAGCGAGAAGATCAAACGAAGATTCTGAATGCAAGGGGGCATTAAAAGCTAAAATATTTAAATGATTAGAAAGTTTTTGACCATCATTAAATGAAGTGGGAAGTATTGGTTTTAGTCCATCAAGTCGTAGTGAAAAAATAGCTCTGTCTTCTGTAACTTTTTGGTCCACAAAAAGATCTCTTCTGTCTGATTGGTTGCTTAAGGTAAGTAAGTCATTCCAGTCTGTTTCATGGGCAATAGAATCGAGCTGATCAACACTATATCCGGCGGCATACATTCCGCCAATTACGCTGCCCATGCTTGTTCCAACTATCAGATCGGGTTTAATCCCCGCTTCTTCAAATGCTCTTAATACACCAATTTGTGAAAGCCCTCTTGCACCGCCACCACTTAGCGCAAAGGCTATTTCTGGTTTATTAACAGGAACCCGGTCTGTTAATCCAAAAGGAAGGTTTTTTTCCTTAATGTCAAGCGATAAAATATATTCTGTTTGGCCAAAACTATTGGAGAGACATAAAATAAAAAAGATCAGCAATATTTTTATCTTTTCTCTCATGTGTTTATTTAATTCTTAAAACAGAAATTAAGTAAATTCTATTTCTTTTTCTTCTGCTGAACTTTTGTCTGTTCTTCTGCTGCTTCCATTAGTCGGGACATAAATCCTTTTTTCTTATTCGGATTCGCTACAGGTACAAGTTCAACTGTTCCGCCTTTATGATTTATATAATATTGCTGTGCTATAGATAGTACATTAAACATAAAATAGTAAAGATTTAATCCAGAGGGGAAGCTCATAAAAAGAAGTGTTAACATAATTGGCATCATATAAATTAATGCTTGCTGTTTAGGATCTTTAACTGTCATCTTTTGTTGAACGAAAGTAGTTATACCCATTAGCACGGCCAATCCGCTTATCTCCTGGATACCAACAAGGGGTAATTTAGTACCAAGACTAAAAATAACATCTGGCTGGGAAAGATCTGTAATCCATCCAACAAAGGGCTGCTGGCGTAAATCAATAGCTGATTGGAACATTCCCCACAGCGCAACGAAAATTGGCATTTGCAATAACATCGGCAAGCATCCACCAGCAGGATTTATACCATAAGTGGAGTAAAGTTTCATCGTCTCTTTATTCATTTTTTGCGGATCATCTTTAAACTTTTCTTTAAGCTCTGTAATCATTGGCTGCAAGGCTTGCATTTTTTTCATTGATTGGTAACTGGATTTGGTAAGCGGATACACAACGATCTTAATGATTATAGAAAATATTATTAACACTATTCCATAGTTTGGAATATATGTATTAATAAATTGAAATAACGGAAGCAAAACATATTCTGCGATAGGCCTAACAACAAACTTAAGTCCAAAGAAACTACCAAAATCAACGATCTTTACTAAATTTCTTCCATAGGCTTCTAGCTCTTTATAATCTACGGGGCCAATAAAAAGCGTAAAAGATTGTGTTTCTACTAATTGATTTTGAAAAGGAAGAGTTAGTCTAACATTATATGATTCATGTAAACCATCGGTACCCCTTTTTTCCTGGATTCCTTCAATATAAGCGCCTTCAACTTTCTTAGGATCATCAGGAATTATTATCGCAGCAAAATATTTATTTCTAACTGTTAGCCAATCAACTCTACCTCGGAATTCTTTTACTTCTTTTTCACCTACCGATGAGGCATCAACAATTACTTGTTCATCACCATAGTATACGCTTGCGTTGGAGTAATTTGCTTCATCTACAGAGTTTCTTTCAACCGATCGGATTCCGTTACTCCAGATAAGGTCATAAGAATTATTACTTATAAGATTATTAAATCCGGAAAAAGATATTGAGCTTTTAATTTCGTACTTATTACCATAAAAAGTATATGTTTTTTTAATAACTTTTCCGGGCTCTAGCTCGAATGAATAGTTAACTGTTAAAGAATCTTTTTTATCTATTTTGTATGTAGCGCTAGGCTTATCCGAGTTGAATGTTATCTCTTTAGTATTAATTCCTTTTCCATCAACTGAGACAAAAGAAATATCATACGAACCTCCCTTTTTATAGTCTATCAACTGAACATAGTCATTATAATTTTTATCGCCATTTTTATTTGCCGAATACCAGTTGTTAAATTTTGATAAGAAAATTTTTCTGAAATTAGCACCTTTGTTTGATAATTCAACTCTTGCTAGTTGGGTTTCAATTATAATCTGCTCTTCTGGAATACTTGGGTTGTTGAGGGTTAAGCTTTCTGTATTAATTTCTTCAGAAATTGTTTTTGATTCAAGAATACTGTCTTTGGATATTGTATCAACGGAGTCATTTGTTTGTTCTGTTTTATTTTTCTCTTTCGGCTGTTGCTGCTTTGGATCTGGCGAACTTATATAAAGCCACAAAACTAAAATGGCGCCAATTAAAATAAATGCAATTGTTGTTTGCTTATCCATCTATAAAACTCTGATATTAAATTACGTTTGAAGAAATCTTAATTAATTCCGGCGTGCTAAGAAGTGTAGTTTTTTTTTGAAGTTTTTTTTTCAAAATAATCTATTAAATCTGTTGTATGATTTTATTCATCAGTTCAACAACACCTGGAGAAACATCGCTTAAATATATTTTTTTATTATTTGTTTCCGATAATCTGTTTGGAGAAAAAACCAAAAATAATTGAATGTTTTTATTCAATACTTTTTCTAATAAAAGTGTTTTATTAAGCCTGTATGTTTCTTTTACTAATCTCTTTACTCTGTTTCTCCAAACAGCGTTGCCTACTTTTTTTGATACTGCCGCGGCTATTTTTACTCCCGATAGATTACTATCAACACATAAAAAATGCACCTTTATCAAACGATCCGAACTAAACAGTACCTTTGCAGAGCTATAAACTTTTTCAAAATCTCTTTTCTTTTTTACCCTCTCATTGCGGGTTAAAGAAAAATTTTTCAAAGTTATTATTTCTCATCACTAACGGTAAGTTTTTTCCTGCCTTTTGCTCTTCTGCTAGCTAAAACTTTTCTACCGTTTTTTGTTTTCATTCTTTCTCTAAAGCCATGTTTGTTTTTTCTTTTTCTGTTACTTGGCTGAAAGGTTCTTTTCATTTTGTTACTCCTATTTTACATAAAGTTTGCAAAAATATAGATAGATTCAAATTTTTCCAACATTTTTAAACCGCAACTTGCTTTAAATCTCAAAGAAAAGCTTGTAATTGTCTTCAAAAAATAGTTTTACCACTAACAATTAAAGATTAAAAATGAATAATGTCTTCTTTTTTGATCAATTTCAATGAATTACTTTTCAATTATACGCTGTTTTACAAAAAAATATTTTTAACTAAAAAGGAAAAAAATATATTTAAAATAAACTTGCTGATATTAAATTTTGTATCTATTTTTTACTAAACTTAGTGTAGTTCTTTTCGTGTTTATAACCTGTGGATAACTTTATTTTGTGGAAACGTTTCACAAAGCGCCACAATAAAAAGAATAGGTAAAAATTACCTTTGTTTGTTTGATAACATGAAAATAATCCTTGTAATTTATTGAAAAACAGCAAGTTAATTGTTGTTTAATAATGTTAATAACTTGTTAATTTGTTTTTTTTAGCTGAAAAAATCGGCAAAATATTTTTTATAATTATAGCTTTTTACCTTTACAACTATTGTGGATAACCTAAAATTTATCAACCTCGAAACAGCAAATACTTCAGTAAAGACAGATGCTAATTTGGTCTGGAAAAACTGTTTAACCCACATTAAAGAAAATGTTACTTTAATGACTTATAATACTTGGTTTTTACCAATCAGGCCCATAAGCATCAAAGATAATAATCTAAAAGTCCAATTACCTAATCAATTTTTTTGGGAATGGATTGATGAACATTTTAGCACAATTGTTAAAAAGACTATTTTTGATGTACTTGGCGAAAATGGGAAGCTATCATATATCATTTCTGATGAAAAAGAGCAAAAAGAAGAATACATAAAGCAAAATTCAATCGTTGATGCTAACAAAATTAAAGTTATCGAAAACAAATTACCCGAGCACGAGACTAATCTAAATCCTCGTTACAAATTTGAAAATTTTATAAAAGGCGAGGGAAATCAATTAGCCAGAGCTGCTGCAGGTGCAATAAGCGATAATCCTGGCGGAACTTCTTTTAATCCGTTTTTCGTTTATGGAGGAGTTGGCTTAGGAAAAACACACCTTATACAATCAATAGGAAATAGCATTCTAGAAAAATTTCCGGATAAAAAAGTAATTTATCTTTCTTCAGACTCTTTTACTGTTGAGTTTGTAGAGGCAATTCAATCTAATAAAGTAAATGATTTTTCTGGTTTTTATAGAAATATGGATGTTTTAATTATTGATGATATCCAGTTTCTAATGGGAAAAGAAAAAACGCAAGATCTATTTTTTCATATTTTTAATACTCTTCATCAATCAAGAAAACAAATAATTCTGTCTAGTGATAAACCCCCCAAGGATTTAAAAGGATTAGATGATAGACTAGTTTCAAGATTTCAATGGGGGCTTTCTGCCGATATTCAGCCGCCGGAACTAGAAATGAGAATTGCCATACTTAAGAACAAAGCTGAAGAATATGGAATGATTGTTTCTACTGATATTTTAGAATTTATAGCCGGCAGCATAACATCTAACATTCGCGAGCTTGAAGGTTGCTTAATTAAACTACTTGCTAATGCTTCTTTAAATTCTAAAGAGATAACGCTTGAGCTGGCAAAGAAAACAGTTAAAGAAATTGCAACCGATAGAAAAATTAATATTACAATAGATGATATAAGCAAAGCTGTTTGTCATTATTTAAACATCGCTGAAAACAAGATAAGAGAGAAAACCAGAAAGAAAGAAATCGTACTTGCCAGACAATTAGCAATGTACTTTTCTAAAGAGCTTACAAAATCTTCTTTAAAAACTATTGGGCTGCACTTTGGCGGAAGAGATCACTCTACGGTTATTCATGCTTGTAATAGTATTGAGCAGATGAGGAATAATGAACTATCAATGAAAGAATTAATTGATAGTATTAGAAACAAGATTGAGCTTAATTATTCCTGAAATTTTTACCTGACTATTTTAAGGCTCTTTGTTGAGCCTTTGTTTTTTTGATGTATTGTGAATTTTAGAGATGTTAACAAGATGTGAATGAATGGTATATAAATTGTTAACTATAACTGTTTTCTGGAGCCTCTGTTGTTAACCTGTATTTCATCAGGTCTATAATTAACCTTAAGTGTTGATTTAAAAGTTTAATTATAATAAAAAAACAAGCAATACAAAGGTTATCAACAAATTAACATCTTTATTATAATTATTAATTTAAACTTATATATCTATTAATTATTAATATTGTGTTAATTGATTTATAATTTGAATTAGTTAAATTTTGAGAAACAAAAATATCTCATTAGTAAAAATTAAAATGAGAGAGGAAAAAATGAAAAAACAGATAATCTTTTTGTTTGTACTGGCAACTATGGCTTTAGTCGGTTTTACAAGTTGTGAACCTTTTATTGAAAATAAAATAATTGCAAGAAACCTTGCTGCAGCTGAGGTAAAAATTAATATTAGAGGTCAGATTCATAGTATTGCTGTAGGAGAAACATTAGTTTTAAGTGATTTTAAAAAAGGCACATTCGAATATGAAACAATTTATGCTGTACCGGTTGGTGCAACAGATTTTAGTGCAGAAGGTGATGTTGCGGGTGAAATGGTTTTTAATGCAGGTACCGAAGTTTTACTCGTTTACACGAGCACACTTACAGAAGGTGCTTATGTTGTTTATGGATCGATTACTACATCAGATGATGTTAACAGAGTTGATCCTTTTGATGATGGAGAAAACCCATAGAAATTTTATGATTATTTTTAAGGAGTTAGTCTTTAAAAGATTAACTCCTTTTTACTTTTCCTTAACATAAAAACACATCTTATCTTTTAAATTTAATCTCCTAATTTTCATTGAAATTAGCTCCTTTTTTAGTATTTTTATGCGCTTCAAAAGGAGATATTTTTATATGGAATTTAAGATAAACAGCAAGATTTTAGAAAAACTATTAGCCAAAATTATTCCCGCTGTTCCATCACGCACACCAATGCCGATATTGGAAAATTTTCTATTCGAAATAAAAGATGGTTCGCTAACTGTAAGTGCAACAGATCTTGAAATTGCATTGCGATCCTCGCTAAATGTTGCTGCAGAAAAAAATATTAAAATGGTAATTCCAGCAAGATTACTTTATGATATTGTAAGATCCTTAGAAGATACTCAGGTAAATTTTTTAGTAGATGGTAAAGGAAAAATAAAAATTACTACCGATAAAGGAGTATATGGTTTAAGTTATTCTCCTTCAGAAGATTTTCCAGAAATAGCAACGGTATCAAAAGAAAAAGAAGTAATTATAAATGGTAATGATTTAAAAAAAGCACTTGAACAGACATCTTTTGCAATGAGTAAAGAAGATATGCGTCCAGCAATGACAGGAACATTAGTAGAGTTTGCAAAAGAAGGATTAAGATTTGTTGCAACAGATGGCCACCGATTAGTTAAGTTTATAAATAAATCTTTTATTTCAGAAGCACAGGAACAATATATAATTCCCGAAAGAGCAATTTCTGTTTTACTAAAACAATTAGGCGATGCAGATGTTAAAATTTACTTAAGTAAAACATATGCTTCTTTTATAATAAACGATCTTGAATTTATCAGCCGCTTAATAGGAGAAAAATATCCATCCTACAGTAGCGTTATTCCACTAGAGAATGAAAACTTTCTTACAGTTAGCAGATTAGAATTACTATCAGCAATAAAAAGAATGATGCTTTTTTCTACATCAAACTCTAAACAGGTTAAGTTTTCTATAGGTGAAAATTCTTTAGAAGTTTCTGCTGAAGACGTTGATCATGGTTCAGATGCAAAAGAAAATATTCAGTGTGAATACAAAGGCGATCCAATGGATATTGGCTTTAATACAACTTACGTAAATGATATTTTATCACATCTTGTGGGAGATCAAGTAGTTTTCAAACTTCATTCACCAACCAAGGCAAGCATTATAGAACCAGTTAAGAATGAAGAGAACGAAGAAATTATGATGTTACTTATGCCGGTGCGATTAAATAATTAAAATGATCCTGTCCCGTTTATCTCTAAGTAATTTCAGAATTCATAAGAATATCAACCTTACCTTTTCTGATACATTAAATTATATTGTTGGCGGTAACGGACAAGGAAAAACTTCTTTACTTGAAGCAGCATATTATCTTTGCACAACGAAAAGTTTTAACGCAAAAGATATTGAAGCCGTTAGTTTTAGTGAAAATGATTTTGAGATAAATGGTATTTTTAATGATTTAACCGAAGATAAGATTAGAGTGATTTTTTCCGTACCAGAAAACCGCAAGTACTATTTTCAAAATGATAAATTGATTTCAAGAAGTTCACAAATAATCGGAAAATATCCTGTTGTGATTCTAACACCAGCAGATCATGCAATTACACAAGGTTCACCTGCTGAAAGAAGGAAATTGGTTGATTCAATAATTTCGCAAGCGAGCGGCACGTACTTAGAGATTCTATTAGATTATAACAGAATATTAAAGCAACGTTCAATTGTTCTAAACAGACTGAGGGAAAGTTTTACAATGAGCTCAGTTGCCGAATTAGAAGCGTGGACCGAAAAATTAATTGAAAATGGTGTGGAGTTAATTCATCATAGAATAAAATTCATTGATAGCTTTAATAAATATGTTTCAGATTCCTATAAAAAAATTATTGGTGACAAAGAAAACCCGTCTATTCAATATAGTTATTTAGATGATAAGACAGAGAGCGAAAATATAAATCTCTTTCAGTCTCTTATCAATGAAAAAAAGATGAAGAAATAAGACGAGGGGTTAATCTTGTTGGTCCGCATAGAGACGATTTTATATTTAAGATTAACGAAATAAGTTTAAGAACTTATGGTTCTCAAGGGCAGCACAAAACTTTTCAGACAGCACTAAGGTTTGCAGAGTTTTTTTATTTAAAAGATACAAGCGGTAAAACACCAATATTTCTTTTGGATGATGTGTTTGGAGAACTCGATGCTTATCGAGCCGGGAAAATAAGCGAATATTTAAAAGAAGTTGGACAAGCATTTATCACGCTAACGGATTTTGCCGATTTTTCATTTCTAAAAAAAGATGAAAAAGATTTGATAATAAAATTAGAAAACGGAAACATTGCTTATGCCTGATGGATTTAAAAGCATTAAAGATGTTTTTAATAGTGATCCTGCGTTAAAAAAAATACGAGCCGTTATAAGTGAAAACGATGTAGTTAATGATTTTGAAAAAATTTTTCCCGAGTTCAAAAAAGTTGCACAGGCTAAAAAATCACAAAGCGCAGTAATTACTCTTAAGGTAGAGAACGCGGCATGGCGTAACGAATTAAAGTTCAAAGAAAAAGAAATAATAGAAAAAATAAATTCATATTACGGCGAAGAACGAATTACTAAAATTATATTTTCTGCCAGGTAAAGAATTAAAGGAATCAAATTAGATATGGCTAAAGCACAGAATAATAACGAGTATAGTGCAAAAAATATTAATGTACTTAAAGGCTTAGAAGCTGTTCGTAAGCGCCCAGCAATGTATATTGGCGATGTTAGTTCGCGCGGACTTCATCACCTTATAAACGAAGTTGTGGATAATAGTATTGATGAGGCATTAGGCGGATTTAATGATCGTGTTGTTGTTACTATAAAAAAAGATGGAAGCGTTTCAGTTGAAGATCGAGGAAGAGGAATTCCGGTTGATTTGCATCCGGTTGAAAAAGTATCAGCACTAGAAGTTGTTATGACCGTTCTGCACGCTGGTGGAAAGTTTGATAAAGATTCTTATAAGGTTTCCGGCGGATTGCATGGAGTTGGCGTTTCTGTTGTAAATGCTTTGTCCGAAAAACTAACGGCAGAAGTACGAAGAGATGGAAAAATATATGTTCAAGAATATCGCAAAGGAATTCCTGTTGATAAGGTAAAACAAACAGGAACCTATAAGGGAGATCAAACAGGAACAAAGGTTACTTTTAAACCAGACGGTGAAATATTTAAGACAACTAAGTTTAACTTTGAAACTGTTGCCGAAAGATTACGTGAGCTTGCATATCTGAATAAAGATGTAACGATGATTCTTAAGGATGAAAATGATGGACAGGAAGAAACCTACAGATTTAAGGGCGGACTGATCGACTTTGTTAAATATCTAGATGAACAAAGAACAGCAATGCACAAGCCCGTATACATTGAAGGAGAAAAAGAAAACACTCCGGTAGAAATATCTTTTGAGTACAGCGACTCATACTCTGAAAACGTTCACTCCTATGTAAACAACATTAATACTATTGAGGGCGGAACGCACTTAGTTGGATTTAGAACCGCACTTACAAGAACCCTGAACAACTATGCTTACAAAAATGGTTTGATAAAGGAGAACAACAAAATAACTTTAACCGGCGATGATTTTCGCGAAGGTCTTACAGCAGTAATATCTGTAAAGGTTATGGAGCCACAGTTTGAAGGACAAACCAAAACAAAGCTTGGCAATAGCGAAGTAAAATCAATTGTTGAAACAATCGTTGGTGAAAAGCTAGCTGAATATCTTGAAGAAAACCCATCTGTTGGTAAAAAAATAATTGAAAAATGTATGCGCGCTGCAGAAGCCAGAGAAGCTTCGCGTAAAGCGCGAGATCTTGTTAGAAGAAAAAATGCTTTGGATTCCATGCACTTACCAGGCAAGCTTGCAGATTGTTCAATTAACGATCCTGAGCATTGTGAAATTTACATCGTTGAAGGTGACTCTGCGGGTGGATCAGCAAAGCAAGGACGCGATAGAAGATTCCAGGCGATACTTCCAATCAAGGGAAAAATTCTTAACGTTGAAAAAGCCAAGCTTAACAAGATTTTAGAAAACCAAGAAATCCAGGCAATGATTGCTGCACTTGGTGCAGGCATTGGTGAAGAGTTTAATCCTGAAAAATCCCGCTACGGAAAAATTATTTTAATGACAGATGCTGACGTTGATGGAAGCCATATTCGCACACTGCTTTTAACTTTCTTTTACAGACACATGAAAGAGTTAATCACATCAGGAAGAGTTTATATTGCACAACCGCCATTGTATAAAGTTAAAAAAGGAAAAGAAGAACAATACGCTTTTGATGATGAAGAAAGAGATAAAATTTTAAAGCAATTTAGAAAAGATATGAAAGCAAAAGCCGGTATTGTTGATGAAGATGAAGAAGTTGATGAAGAAGGACAGCCAAAAGGAGTTACAATTTCTCGTTACAAAGGATTGGGAGAAATGAATCCCGAACAACTCTGGTCCACAACAATGAATCCCGAAACCAGAACAGTGTTGCAAGTAAACGTTGAGAGCGCAGCAGCCGCAGATAAAATATTTGAAACACTAATGGGCGACGCTGTTGAGCCAAGACGAGCATTTATAGAAAAGCATGCTAAGTATGCTAATCTTGACATATAATTAAAAAGATTTTTTATTTAAGTAATTATTAAAAACTATGACCACAATATTTGAAAAAGTACTACCCAGAACATTAGAAGATGAAATGAAATCATCTTACATCGATTATGCAATGAGCGTTATTGTTGCGCGTGCATTGCCGGATGTAAGAGATGGATTAAAGCCAGTTCACCGAAGAGTTTTATTTGGTATGCATGAACTCGGCTTACCGCATAACAGGCCACATAAAAAATCCGCAAGAATTGTGGGAGAGGTTCTTGGTAAGTACCATCCACACGGAGATACTGCTGTTTACGATTCAATGGTGCGTATGGCCCAGGAGTGGTCTCTCCGTTACCCGCTTGTTGATGGACAGGGAAACTTTGGATCTGTTGATGGCGATTCACCCGCGGCAATGCGTTATACTGAAGCAAGACTAGCTAGAATTGCCGATGAAATGCTTCGTGATCTTGATAAAAACACAGTTGATTTTGCAAACAACTTTGATGAGTCTTTGCAAGAGCCAACAGTTATGCCTTCTTATCTTCCAAATCTATTAATAAACGGCGCAAGTGGAATCGCAGTTGGAATGGCAACAAACATTCCGCCGCACAATATAAGCGAAGTTATTGATGGCTGTGTTGCTATGATTGAAAATCCAAAAGTAACCGCTGCTGATTTGATGAAGCATGTTTAAGGCCCCAGATTTTCCAACAGGCGGAATTATTTATGGATACGAAGGAGTTAAAGAAGCGCTTCTCACAGGAAGAGGTCGCGTTGTTATTCGTGCAAAGGCAAATGTTGAAACTCTGAAGAATGATAGAGAAAACATTATCATTACTGAAATTCCTTATCAAGTAAACAAAGCAGTACTAATTGAAAAAATTGCCGACCTTGTGCGTGAAGGAAAGATAACAGAAATATCAAACATAAGAGATGAATCTGATCGTGATGGAATGCGTATTGTAATTGAGTTAAAACGCGATGCACAGCCTGCTGTTGTTTTAAATCAACTATTTAAACACACACAAATGCAGGTTACATTTGGCGTTATTATGCTTGCGCTTGTTCACGGCACACCAAAGGTTTTAAATATTCAGGAAATGATTCAGCACTTTTTAGCACACAGAATGGAAGTGTTAATCCGCAGAACAAAATATGAATTAGAAGCCGCAGAAAAACGTGCTCATATTTTAGAAGGCTACATAATTGCTCTTGATAATATTGATGAAGTAATTGAGACAATTAAAAAATCTAAAGATACTGAAACTGCTAAAAATAACTTGATGAAAAAATTCAAGTTAAGCGAAATACAGGCAAAAGCAATTTTGGATATGAGATTGCAGCGCTTAACAGGATTAGAGCGTAAGAAAATAGAAGACGAATACAAAGAAGTAATTAAGTTGATCGAAAGACTTAGAGGAATTTTGGATAACGAAAGAACAAGAAATAAAATTATTAAAGATGAACTTCTTGTGCTTAAAGAAAAATATGGAGATGAACGCAGAACCGAAATCATAAAAGACTATAAAGAATTTGCGTTAGAAGATATTATAGCCGAAGAAGATGTTGTTGTAACAATATCGCACGGCGGATTTATAAAGCGTTTTCCAGTTAGCGGATACAGAAGACAGGGGCGCGGAGGCAAAGGTGTAACCGGTGCCGGAACCAGGGAAGATGATTTTATAGAACATATGTTTGTTGCATCAACGCACCAATACATTTTGTTCTTTACAGACAAAGGACGCTGCTATTGGTTGAAAGTTCATGAGGTTCCGGAAGGCGGCAGAACTACAAAAGGAAGGTCGATAGTAAATCTTCTTGATAAAGATAAAGATGACAATATCACAGCATTTGTTGCTGTTAAAGAATTCCGTGAAGATCAATATCTTATAATGGCAACAGAAAAAGGAACGATAAAGAAAACCGTTCTTTCTGCTTACGGAAACGTTCGTAAAGGCGGAATCAACGCAATCAATCTTGCTGCGGGCGATAGATTAATTTCAGTTAAGATGACTGATGGAAAAAATGATATTGTAATTGGAACAAGTCATGGTTTTGCAATTCGCTTTAATGAAAAAGATGTGCGCGATATGGGCAGAACAGCAACCGGCGTGCGCGGAGTAAGACTCGGTAAAGGCGATCACGTTGTTGGCTTGCTTGTAATTAGAAATGATCAAACAACAGTACTTGTTGTAACAGAAAAAGGATTTGGCAAGCGCTCTGATATAAATGATTATCGAATTACAAAACGTGGTGGTAAAGGCGTTATCACAGTTAAGACAACGGATAAAGTTGGTAAACTTATTGCAATGATGGAAGTTGTTGATCGCGATGAGCTTGTAATTATTTCTACACAGGGAATGATCATTAGACAAAGCGTTAAAGACTTGCGCGTTATGGGAAGAAACACTCAGGGCGTAAGAGTAATTAGACTGAACGAACACGATTCAATTGCAGACATTGCTCGTGTTGTTCCAGAAGATGATGAAGAAATAAATGGTAACGGTAACGGAAAAGAAGTTGAACCGTTGTTGAGTTAGTTTTTTAGAAATCACTAAGAATTAAATCGCCTCACTTTTCGGGGCGATTTTTTTTATAATCTTTTATCAACACTTTTTGTATTATTAAGTGTAGTAAAATTAAAAACAGATACAATCCGGATATGAAAAAAACATTTACAGTTATTACAATAGTTTTCATAAACTTATTTACGAACGCACAAAACTCAACAGGACTTTCCGAGATAAACAAAGACGATCTAATTAAGAACGTTAGAATTCTTACCTCTCCGGATTTTGATGGAAGATTGCCCGGCAGCGAAGGTTACAACAAAGCGGCAAAGTTTGCTGCAGATAAATTTTATGAGCTTGGGCTTAGGTATGCCGGGGATGAGCAGTATTTTCAATCACTTTACCAGTAGTGTTTTGCGGATACGGAATATCAAGACCTGATTTGCACTATGATGATTACGCCGGAATAAATGTAAAAAACAAAATTGTAATGGTGTTTAAGCAAAATCCAAAATGGAAAAACGATGAAAAAGATTGGGGAACAAATTATCCACGAGAAAAATCTCTAGTTGCAAAAAAGCATGGGGCAAAAGGTATTTTATTTCTTTCACTTCCAAATGATGAAAAACCACAGCCGCTTATTGGAAGTGTAATGCATGGTGAAGGTGAACAGCCAATTGATTTTCCACAACTCCATATTTCGTTAGAAGCCGCAAATAAATTATTAAGCAAAACAGGATTTACCATAAGCGATTGCCAGACAAAGATTGATGAAAAGAAAAAACCTCTTTCAATGAATCTAACCACAAAAGCGCAAATAGAAGTGAATGCTGTTTATGAAAAGAATGCCAGAACAATGAATGTTGTTGCAATGCTTGAAGGAATAGACGAAAAACTTAAAGAAGAATATGTAATAATCGGTGCTCACTTAGATCACGTTGGATCTCAAGCGGACTTATTGTTTCCTGGTGCAAATGATAATGCCTCAGGTTCGGCAGCTGTTTTGGAAATAGCCAAAGCATTTACAAATGGCGGCTTGCAACCAAAACGTTCAATTGTTTTTGTTTTGTTTGCCAGCGAAGAACAAGGACTGAACGGCGCAAAACATTTTGTTGAAAGCTGGAAAAAAGGTTATGATAAAATTGCAGCAATGATAAATTTGGATTGTGTTGGATATGGAGACAGCATTCAAGTTGGCAATGGTTTGAGCGCACCAAACCTTTGGGAAGTTGCAAACCAAATTGACGAAACAAGCTTTAACTCGATGGTAGAAAGAACATGGAAAGGCGGCGGTGCAGACGCAACACCATTTCACGAAAAAGATATTCCTTGTTTGTATTTTGTAACCACAAACAGTTATGATCATCTTCATCTTCCGTCAGATAAAGTAGAAACACTTAATCAGGTTTTATATGAAAAAGTTGTTAAGCTTGCTCACTTAACAGTAATGGAAATAGCAAACGGAAATTATGTTAGAGAAGAAATAATTAAATAAAAATAAATTATGTTATGAAGTTTGTATGATAGACCATTTAACACATTTGTTTAAGTATGATTGCTGGGCAATGGAAAGAACAGCAAATTCAATTATTAATCTTGAAGAAATCTTACCGAATGCAGTTAGAATACTCTCTCATATAATTTCTGCACAGCAAATATGGTTAAACAGAATTACCGGAACACACAGCAACATAACGCCTTGGGATAATTACACTATAGATGAATCAATCTCGAAATCAGTTGAGCTGACGAGCAAATGGATAAATCTTTTTGAAGGAAGCGATAAAGCTTTTTTAGAAAAAAGAATTCAATATCAAAACTCTAAGGGAGAAACGTTTACAAACTCAATTAAAGATATTGCAACACATGTTATAAACCATGCTGCTTATCATCGTGCGCAAATAGCACAACATGTAAAACGTGCAAACGGAATTCCAGCGATTACTGACTATATTGTTTACCAGCGGGAGCTGCAAAAATAACGGGTTGGTATACGAAAAGTTGAGAACTTTGGAACGATTATCTGTCCATTGAAAAAACTTAATACGATCTATATGCTTGAAATTAATTACTATCTGCTCAGTTATTATCTCTGTGTTATAGCCGGGATTTTATTTTGTATAGTTTTATTGACTGTTTACAAAAAATTATTTATGGAAATACTTTTGAATCAATAAAAGCAATTCGGCTTTGTTAATAGGCTTCGCAATATAATCATTGCATCCCGCTTCAATTGCTTTTTCACGATCGCCATATAGTCCGTGAGCAGTCTGCGCTATTATGACAACCTCTTTGTTAAACTTCCGAATTTGGCGGGTGGCATCATATCCTCCCATATCGGGCATCCGAATATCCATCATTACCAAATCTATATCTGGATTTTTTTTGCACGCCTCAATGGCTTCGACGCCAGTTCTCGCTTTTATGATTTCTTTACCAAATGTTTTTAATGTTTTATCAATCAACATTTCCGATACTTTATCATCTTCGGCTATTAGTATTTTTAGTTTTCTAATTAGATCGTTATTATCTGACGGCACAATTTGCTGAATAACGGGTTCGTTTATTAGCACTGCATTGTATGGCAAGGTGAAATAAAAAGTTGATCCTACACCTACCTGGCTTGCAACCCGGATTTTACCACCCAGCATTTCGACATATGCCTTGGTAATAGATAACCCTAAACCCGCACCTTGCTGAGCCCATTCGTCAGGAATATCTGCCTGAATAAAGCGCTCAAATATGGCCCCGTGCCTGTCATTTGGAATCCCGATTCCTGTGTCTTTCACATAAAATTCAAGATCACTATCCCTTTTGCTATACCCAATCTCAATTGTTCCTGTGTTACTATATTTAATGGCATTTTTAACAAGATTGGTAAGTATGGCATATACTTTTTCACGGTCGGTTTTTAGGATCGCTTCTTTTGTTGGTAATGGTGTGTTAAATGAGAGGATCATCCCCTTTGCCTCTACTTCGGGTTTGAAAAACGTATAGATGTCCTGGATTTGTTCGTTTATATTCGACTCCTGAATTTCAAGCTTCATTAAGCCGGCTTCAATTTTAGAAATATCAACAATATCGTTGATTATGTTGAGCATACGAGCGCCACTTTTTTCAATAATCCTAATGTAATCTTGTTGCTCCTCACCAGTAAGACCGGGTTCTTTTAGCAATTCGGCAAAGCCAAGAATTCCGTTCATTGGTGTTCTGATTTCATGACTCATATTGGCGAGGAAGGCTGATTTAAGACGGTCGCTTTCTTCTGCCTGCTCTTTGGCTTTCAATAGTTCTTTGGTTCTTTCTTCCACTGTTCTCTCGAGGTTTTTGTTGGCATCTAACACAAGCAATCTTTCATTGTCCAGCTTCTGGCTCAAGAAAAAGTTGCGTCGCGTATAATACTCGATGTTATATGCGGCAAACATCCCGATAAGATTTGCACTGATGAAGAAAAAATTGTTATTAATAAGTAATTCATCGGGCGTATGTGTATAATATATTGCTCCGATATTATATATAAGGAGTATTGACCAACCCGCAATTGTAGCTAAAAAGAAACGGAGTTTAATAAAAAAGTAACCCGCAGAAAAGACTAGCATCATCCCGGCATAATATGTATAGTTTTCAGGCGCAAACATTGTCATGATGCTGATTCCGAAACCACCGGCAACAACACTGATGAGCAACAATGCTTGCCAAACTTTCTGAAATAACCGGGTGAAAGACAAAAGAAATACGATTGAGAGTATTGGAATAACAAATAAAAAGCGGATAGCATGGAAAGCTGTTGCATATTCGGGAATTACTTGCGAATCGAGGTAACCGAAGGAACCATAAAGAAAAATAACTAATATAAATGCAACTCTAAATTGAAAAATAGAATCAGAGAAGTATTTTTTTAAAAAAAGATGCTCATTCACTTCTGAAAAAGCCAACGTAATCTTATTATAATTCATTGAAGCGTATGTTGGGTCTTGAATCATTCTGCGTTTTTAGATAGACATTGAGCGTTGACTATATCAAGTTTATAAGTCTCATAAAAGCGAGACTTTATTTTTTCCAAACTTAAATAAATTTTCTTTATAAATTATTAAATGAAGATTTAATTTAAAAATTATCTTAATATTGCCAACAATGCTTCTTTATGACCTTAATTTTCTTGTACAAATCTTTTTGTTGAAAGCGCTCCCAATAAAATATTAGCAACAAAAATGAGTTGTGCAAAAACAAATATCAGAAACAGACTTTGCGTTGTATTACCAATTAGTTCATATCTGTCGTTAGTAATCCGCGATGGATTAATGCTTGAAAAAAGAATAATTATTATTAGTGCTGTGGTAAAAACAGTAGCAAGAACGTGTATCCATGTCATGGTAATAGAATATAGAAATTTCTTTGTTAACAAATAAAGCAACCAAAGAAAAGAGTGGTAAAAAGGAATTATCCAGAACATAGTTTTTATTGGAACACTAAACATTTTTATTTTCTGAAAATCAATTTCAGCAGTTAGGAAAAAGGCGGATGACAAAAAGAAAACCAGAGAGGCAACCAGCAATAAATATTCTGGCTTTTTATTGAGATTAAGTTTTTTGCTCATACTATAAAATAGCTTATTATCATTTTACAACTAAACATTCACGAATTCGAAATAATCTACAATACCTTTTTATATGCCCCGGGCTTTTTATCTGTTTGGAAAAGGGTTAATTGTAAATTCTCTAGGCGAGGAGTTTTTATTCTATATAACTAAGAAAAAAATGATGTAAAAACAGACATCAACGCACATTTAAGTTTATATTCGCTGAGGTCCTACTTACATCCATTTCATTATCTATTTAAACCCAAATCTTGTAAATGATTTTCCATTGAATTTGCAAATTGCTTCACCGTCTGTTACAAACCAAAGCACTCCACTTTTGTCTTTGTAAATTGTCCATATTGAATTGCCTGCAAGTCCGTCCTTGGTAGTGTAATTTGTAAGTTTATTTCCGTCATATTTCCAGACTCCGGCATCAATCGTTCCAATCCAAAGGTTGCCGTTATCGTCTTCATTCATTGTCCATGGCCTGGCTAATGTTCCTTCTTTTCCCTTAAGTTTTTTCAAAAATCCGGGATTAGCTAAACCGTTTTCATCAGTAAAATTTGTAAAATCGTTTCCATTGAACCTGAATAAACCCGCACCATTGTTTCCAGCCCAAATGTTTCCTGCTTTGTCCTGATATAAGGTTCTTACTGCTGCCTTGTCCAATCCTAGCTCAGTAAAAAATGTAAACGAATCTCCGTCATAACGGCAAACACCTTTTTCCTGAGTTCCAAACCAAACATTCCCGTCCTTATCAACAAGTGTGGAATAAATACTGTAAGGCCCATTCATATTTTTTTTGGATGGCCAGTATGTAGGTGGGTATATATAAAAATTAGTAAATGATTTGCCATCGTAAAAGCATATATCGTTCGAATGACCAAAGAAGAGTCCACCTGTTTTATAGTTAAGCTTGCCCCTGGGTGCCTTTTTAATTGTGTCGGTATAATCTGTAAACGATACTCCATTAAAACAACAAACCCCATCGCGGGTAACAAACCATAAATTTCCATTTATATCTTCCTGAATTGTCCATACAAAATTACTGCACAAACCATCTTTGTCAGTAATATGTGTAAGCGTTTTACCATCATAACGATATACTCCATCACTATTGCTAGCAAACCAGTAGGCGTTGTTCTTGTCCTGAAAAATGCAGTCAATGTTTTTTCCAAGGCCCGAAACAGTTTCGCCAATGCTTGTTAATACACTTTGTTCTGGTTTGTTTTCTGTTGGTTTTTGGTTTTGTCCGTTACAAGCAACAAACACTGCCAAAAAGCTAGAAAGTAAAATCGTTTTCAATGTCATTTTAATAAATCACAGTTGTTTTAGTTTTTTCTTCTCATTTTACCGTTAGATGCAGATGTTTTCTCATCAGCTTGATCTCGTTATTGGAGAACAACAGCCATTACTTCTTCTTAGATTTTGGGACTAGATTTTTCTCATACTTCTCAATCCATTCCTTAGCGCTCATCTTTTTCATTAATTCAGCAATGAGTTTATAGGGAATCTCCTCCATCTTCTTAAAACGCACACAACTCTTACCCATATCCGGTTTTTGCTTGCTGTGTTTAGGATATTCACTAACAAACCACTTTAATAATTTGGGATCAGTATAAAGACCCAGATGATAAAAATTAATGGATCCCTTTTGCGAGGCAATGCCAGCAAAAGGTAATGGTTCTTCGGGCTTGCAATGGTAACCGGCGGGATAAAGTTTATGAGGCACAACATAACCCAGGCCTCCGTAACTAATCGCAGGTTCAAATCCCTTGGGCAGGTTTTTAACAATTATATCGTGCAATTTATTAAAAGGCCCATGCCTGTCTTCGGGCAGGTTTAATAAAATATCCTTAACCGTTCTGCCTTGTGCTTTCATATGAGTATAGTTTTATTATTATTAATATTATTTAATGTTTAAGTTTCATCTCTGTTGTAGCAATCTGATTTTAACGGTTCGCAGGCAACCGTGATGCGGTTTTCGGAGCCAATACACTTTGACATTACACAAAAGTAATTGGGAAGCAGATGCTTTCCAAACCTAAAAACCAGCATCATAATTGCCCGCTATTAGCGGTTCGTTGCTTTTGCTCACTTTTGTCTGTTGTTGCAAATTTTGTTTGTTAGTTCATTGTAGGCTAGTGTTTATATTCCGAATAATTAATAAATATTTTTCCATCGAAAAGGTAGAGACCTGTTTCTCTCGTCCCCACCCAAAGATTTCTAGTTTTATCTTCCAAAATTGCCCAAATCCAAGGATTGATTAGTCCATCTTTAAACAGGTGAAGGATTTTCCATCGTAACGGAAAGACCACCATCGCCACCAAACCAAAGGTTGCCGTTTTTGTCTTCTATAATCTTCGCAACCAGACCATTATAACCTGGTAAACCATCGCTTTTGGTAAAACTTGTAAATGTTTTACCATCATAACGGTAGGCTCCAGCCCAATTGCTGAACCAAATATTCCGTTTTTGTCTTGCAATTGAGGCCAAGCCCAATTATGACTGACTCGTTTCGACTCGAATTGAAGCGTTAGTTCTTTTAGTTTAAGGTTGGTTATAGATTTACCATCATACCGATACACACCTTTGTTAGTTCGTCCTCCAAACCAAATGTTACCTGCTTTATCTTCTAAAATATGTTCCACTTTATCGTTACTCGTCATAAAGCCATTAGCGTTCTCATCAATTATAAACGGCGTAAAGGATTTGCCATCATAGATATAAACACCGTCTATTGTTACAAACCAAAGTCTTCCGCTTTTTGCCTGCATCATACTGTGAACTCGATGTGAGTTGCGATAGTATTCATTCTTGTTGGGAGGCAGGTTTTTTGGTAAAGGAATCTTGATTTCAGCAAATGTTTTACCATCGTAAAAACAAAGCCCCGCATCAGTACCTATCCAAATTTTACCATCTTTATCTTCCAAAATGGAAGAAATATTATTACTGTTTAGCCCATTGGTCACTAAGAATTGACTAAACGATTTCCCGTCATATTTATAAAGCCCATTATCTGAGGTTCCAAACCAAAGGTTACCTGCTTTGTCCTGCAGACCACATTGAACATTGCCATTTCCTCTGTTTTTTATAAGTTTTGGATGTTCCTTTTCTTTTGGCAAATCTTTTTAACTTGTCCGTCACAGGCAGTCCCCAAAAGTAGTATTGTCAGAAAAGTAAAACTTGCCTTTGTAAGAAAATTTTTTTTCATAGTTCAAATTGTCTTTGAGGTTTTGTTATCTATTTGTCGGTTTGGGTGTCACTCTGCAATGACCACTAACATAATTCTTTACACAATACAGCATATAATCTTCTTTAAAACTAAAATTGTTTTGCAATAACTATCTACAATTTTTCTAAGCTTTGCTTGTGCGCCATTATAGTTTTATCCAAATCTTCTTTGCTATGAACTGTTGAAACAAACAAAGCTTCAAACTGTGCCGGTGCAAGATAGATTCCGCGATTCAGCATTTCGTGAAAATATTTTCCGTACAATGCAGTATCAGAAGTTAATGCAGATTTAAAATCATTAACAGGTTTTTCCGTAAAAAACATGCACATCATAGAGCCAACACGATTTATTGCATAATTTTTTCCAACAGATTTTAAGTTTTCTTTAAATCCATTTTCCAAATACATGGATGCTTTTTCTAACTGCACATAAATTTCCGGATGTTCTTTAATGTAAGATAGCGCAGCAAATCCTGCACACATTGCAAGCGGATTTCCGCTTAATGTTCCTGCCTGGTAAACAGGACCGCTTGGTGAAAGCATTTCCATAATTTCTCTCTTACCGCCAAACGCACCAACAGGTAAACCGCCACCAATAATTTTTCCGAATGTAGAAAGATCAGGTTTAACACCTAAAATTTCCTGTGCACCGCCAGCAGCAACACGAAATCCTGTCATCACTTCATCAAAAATTAAAACGATACCTTCTTCATTACAGATTTCCCTTAACTCAACAAGAAATTCTTCATTGGCTTGCACAACGCCCATATTGCCTGCAATCGGCTCTATAATAATCGCCGCAATTTGTCCACGGTATTGTGTAACCAATTCTTTAACAGAATTAATATTATTGTAATCAGCAAGTAAAGTATCTGAAGCATTTGCTTTTGTAACACCGGGAGAAGTTGGAACGCCAAACGTTAAAGCACCGCTGCCAGCTTTAATTAAAAAATGATCTGCGTGTCCGTGATAGCATCCTTCAAATTTTATAAACTTATCTCGCCCGGTATATCCGCGAGCAACACGAACAGCGCTCATTGTAGCTTCGGTTCCGCTGTTAACCATTCTCACCATTTCTACGGAAGGAACTAAATCGGCGATTAACTGCGCCATCTTTACTTCCATTTCAGTCGGTGCGCCAAAGCTTGTTCCGTTTTCAAATGTGCGTATTAGTGCTTCTTTAATAAACGTCGGATTGTGTCCGAATAAATGCGGTCCCCAGCTTCCGATGTAATCGATGTATTCGTTACCATCAACATCATAAAACTTTGAGCCAGCGCCTCGCTCAATAAACAGCGGATCTCCGCCGACAGATTTAAATGCTCTTACCGGTGAGTTTACTCCGCCCGGAATATATTTTTTTGCTTTTTCAAATAGTTGTTTGCTTTTTGTTGTGTTCATGATTTTTTTTATGTATAAAAAATAGTACGCGGATTATTATGATTTTTAATGATCATAACTTATCAGTCTCATCATAATGATCAGCGTACAATTGTGTTTATTTAAATAATATTTGATAATCTTTTTGTTTGCCTGCTTGCCAAAAGTTTTCCGGAACAACTTTCCAATTCCCAATTAATTTTGGAGTAACGATTTTTTCTTTTTCAATCCATTTCATCAGATAGAATCTTAAATCTTTTTCTGTTGAGTTGATAATTCTATTAGACAATTCTTCCTGAGGAATTTTAGCTCCGCGAGTTAAATGTCCGCCTCCGCCATTACCGCGATATGAATTAACCGCAACCTTATATTTTGTGTTCAGATCAAAAGGGTTTCCGTTCGAAAAGCTTTTAATCGTCACTCTTTCGCCGATTGGTTTTGTAATATCAACAACATAATCAATTCCTGCCGCGGATTCAAAATTGTAATATCGCTCTTCAAGTTCGGGAGATTTTGTTCGTTCTGAATATTTAATATTTCCGGTTTCATCAAGTTTAAATTTTAGAAGATGATCATTTTCATTCTTCATTTGATTGAACCAGTTGCCATAAGAAAATTCCAGATAATCTTTTATTTCCTGTCCGGTTAATTCCATTGTATAAAGTAAATTTTCATATCTGTAAAGATCAAACATATCTTTAACATAAACAGTGCCTTTATCTATCTTTGCATTGAATGATAGCGGAGCAGAAAAAGAAACATCTGCATCAGTAAGATCAAGTTGAATAGTATGAATTAAATCAACAAACTTGGATGGACCAAACAGAGCATCACGAGAGGAAACCATTTCTGAAAATTCTCCAACAGGACGAGAAACATAATTCTTTGCTTCTTCAAAATTCTTTTTGTAAAGATTCATAAACTCAGAATCGGGTGGATAATTTTTCATATCAACCAGTTCGCCAGTGATTTCTTTCTTATCGTATACCATGCACATCTTATCATATTTTAAAACGTAATTGGCTACGGCAACATTTCGTGCACCTGCAGTTGTTCCAAGAATTAAAACATCTTTTCCTGATGGATTCTTTGTTTTAATGTTCCATCCGGAATGATCGTGACCAACAAACACAACATCCAACCCTTCAACTTTTTCTGCAACAAGCCGGGAAGCATTTTCGTTTTTATACGTGTTTTCATTTTGATCATTATATGTGTAATCAACACCGGCATGAAACAAACCAATCATCAAATCAGGTTGCTCTGTTTCTCTGATTTTCTTAACCCATTTTTGTGCAGTTTCAACCATATCATCAAACCGCATTCCCGACCAAATCTTTTCGGGAAGCCATTGAGGAATAGCGGGAGTTATCAAACCAAGTATTGCAATTTTAACCCCACCTCTTTCAATAGTTGTGTAGGGCTTAAAGTAAGATTCATTAGTTGTTGAGTTGATTGCATTAGCGGCAAGCCAGGGAAAATTTATTTCTTTATTAAACTTATCATAAACATCGTGTCCGGTTTCAATATCGTGGTTACCAATAGTTGCAGCATCGTACTGCATATAATTCATTACATCAGCATAAAGATGAATTGTATCTGTCTTTTCAAAGTTATAATAATAGACAACAGGATCGCCCTGAAGAATATCCCCGTTATCCAACAGAAAAACGATTTGATTGGAATCAGCACGTTGTTCTTTCAGATAGGTTGTAACTCGTGCAAGCGAAGAGTTTGTTTCTTTATTTTCTTTTAGATCATAAGGGAAAATTGCTCCATGCACATCAGACGTTTCAATAATTTTTACAGTTACAGTTTGTGCAAGCGCAGAGATACTAATTAAAAGAACAATAGCAATCCTGCTTAAGAATCTATATATCATTTAAATATTCCGATTGATTTTTGTTTGCAAGATAATAAAATGAATGATAACAGATTATAAAAAAAGGCGACCGTTTTTGATCGCCTTTTAATGGGGTAATTATCTCTTTTCGTATGGAGGTTGTTTTGGATTTACAGGTGGATTTAATTTGTGCAATCGCATCACTTCTTCAATTGCTTTTTCAAGCTGTACATCAACACCTTTTGATAGTGTTGTTGGATCCTCAAGTACCTCAATATCCGGATCAACACCGTGCCCTTCTTTAAACCAGGTTCCATCCGGATTATATTGCCTGAATGTTGGAACCGTAACATTTCCACCATCAATCAATGCTGGTGCGCCGGAAATACCAATTAATCCACCCCAGGTTCTTGTTCCAATCAATGGACCAATGCCGGATTTGCGGAAGAAATCAGGAAATGCATCGCCCCCAGAACCACTCCATCCGTTTATTAACATAACCTTTGGACCAAAGTTTGCAACCGGAGGTACTTGCCAGTTTTTTCCATCTCTAACGGCAAAAAATGCAAGAGGTTTTCTATTCAATAATTCTACAAAGCGATCAGGAATTTGTCCGCCATTGTTAAATCTTTCATCTATAATTACACCTTCTTTTGAAAACTGTGCCGTGAACTGTCTTACAAGTTCATCCTGTCCATCTATGCCGGTGCTTGGAACATAAACGTATCCTATTTTTCCACCGGTTGCATCGTCAACTCTTTTTCTGTTTGATTCAATCCACTCAAGATTTCTTAAACGGGTTTCATCACTAAGCGTTTTAACTATAATATTCCATGCGCCATCAATAGATGGTTTATCATTAACGGTTAGTTCGATTGTTTTCTCTGCAAGCCCTTCAAATGCTGACCAAGGATCTTTTGTAACGTCAATCGAAACTCCGTTGACAGCAAGAACATAATTGCCTTCTTTAACTTTTATACCCGGATGCTAGAAGCGGTGATCGAACTTCGGTATCCCAAAGCGCACCATTAACAATTCTTTTAATTTTGTAAGCACCATTGTTTAATTCCCAATCAACGCCAAGATAACCAACCTGTCTTAGTAATGGAGTTTCATCATCACCACCGCCGCGATAAGTATGAGAAGCATTCAACTCAGAAATCAATTCTCCAATAATAAAGTTCACATCACCACGAGTTACAGCGTTATCAATAAGATCGCCGTATTGTTTTTTCATTGCATTCCAATCAACACCATGCATGTTTTTATCATAGAAGAAATCGCGCTGTAGTCGCCAAACATCCGTAAATATCTGTTTCCATTCTTCACGAGGCACAACAGTCATTTCAAGTTGATTTGTAGGAAGTTTTTTATCCATCTTTTGATCCAGGGCAATATCAACGACAGAAAACGAATTTTGCTTTGCAACTAAAATCTTTTTTTCATCAGCAGAAACTTGAAATACATCAGCATCATCAACAATTGTTTTTTCTTCCAGCTTATCAAAATCAAAATAGACAACAGCTCTTTTTTTATCCGCAGAACCACTGTTTGGTGAACGATGATAAATTACTTTTCCTGTAACAGCAGCAATGTTTCCATAATTGCCGGCAGCCGGCGGAAGAATTACCACGCGTTGTTCAAAACCATCAAAATCAATTTTTACTTCTTTGATTTTAGGTTCATCTTTTTTGTCTTCCTTCTTTTCATCTTTCTTCTCGTCATCCTTTTTTACATCATCTTTCTTAACGATGCTCGAATCATTTTTTGGAGCCAATGGAGAAGGGATATCTTTGGTTAAAGTTACAACAGCAATTTGAGTTGAATTTGGATATGTCCACGTTCCTTCAAAATCACCGTAAACAGGTTTAAAACTTCTGTTGGTTAAGAAGTACAAATATTTACCAGCAGGATCAAATACAGGATTTGAGTCTTTGTAGTAACCAGAAGTTATCTGATGAATTTTTTGATCTTTAGTATCAAAAATAGCAACCGCAGTTGAGCTGCTTTCAAGATCTTTTGTATATGCAATATATCGGCTGTCTGAAGACCAGCTTACAGAAAAGTTTTGAAGTCCTCCTTCGTAAAGCCACATCTGTTGATCAACTTTTATGGTTTTATCATTATCCATATCATAAATATAAACGCTCATTGTCTGATCAATAAATGCAAGTGCTTTGCTATTTGGCGACCAAAATAATTTATATCTATATCCTTCGCCAAGAGCTGTTAAAGTTTTTTCTTGAGATGGTTTTTCCAAATCTCTAATCGTTAATTCGTATTCACCGGATCGGTCGCTGAAGTATGCAGCAAATTTACCATTAGGAGAATAAGCCGGATATCTTTCTGCAACTCCGGATGATTGTGTGAGATTTATAACCGGGCCATTTTCAGTTGGAACTGAAAAGATTTCACCCCTTGCCTCAATAAGCGTTCTGTTTCCATTATATGATATTGAAAAATTCTGAATCATCTTTTCAACATTTTCATTTCTTGCAAGTAAAGTTGATTCATCCGTAACAACATTAATTTTTATTTCTCGATATTTTTCTGTTGTAAGATCAAGTAAATAAAGAAGACCGCCTGCTTCAAAAACTATTTCATTATTTCCTATTGAAGGAAAACGGATATCAAACTTATCAAAGCTTGTTACTTGCTTTGTCTGCTTGTTGGAAAGATCGTAAGACCAAATATTATTTCTTTTATTCTCACCGCGATCAGATAGAAAATATATTTTGTTTCCTGACCACATAGGGATTTCATCACCCGCAACATTATTGGTAATGTTTTCGGAAGCGTTACTATTTAAATCAAAAATAAAAATATCTGCAGCCATTCCACCGCGATATCTTTTCCATGTTCTAAATGCAGCACTGATAGGAGTGTAGGCGATTTTATTTCCATCAGGAGAAATAACGCCAAACTCACCATAAGGCAATGGAAGTTTTTCCGGTAAGCCACCTGATTTTGATATTTTGTAAAACTGATTAAATCTTTGTTTTCCGCTTTCTCGCGAAGACGCAAAAAGCAAATTGTTTCCGTCGGGATACCAATCTATTAATCTATCAGTCATTCCATGATGAGTAATTCTTTTTGGCAAACCGCCAAGAGAAGGCATAACATAAACATCAATGTTTCCATTATAATTTCCGCTGAATGCAATTTGTTTTCCATCGGGCGAAAACCTTGCAAGCAACTCAGTTCCTTTTGCGGACGTAAGTTTGTTAGCGGTACCACCATCTTTAGAAACAATCCAGACATCACCAGCGTACGTAAAAGAAATGTGTGTTTGCGAAACATCCGGAAATTGAAACATTTTTGCATTTACCTGTGCCGTTGTAATCTGAGCAGCACTTGCAAAAAATAACATTGAGAAAAAGAAAAAAGTTTTTCATAATACTTCTCTCTTTAATAATTAAGAATTGTTGTTTTATTAACGATAAATCAAAATTAGTTAAAACAAAATAATTGTTTTTAATTCGATTGTTAGACGGTTAAATATACTTATTAACGGAGGAAATATTTTAATAATTTAACTCAGCGCCCAAAGAATATTTCGATGGACGCGAATAGAAAAATACTCTTAATTGAGAAGAAGATTATTCAAAATCACTTTCAATTACATTTGGTGATAAAATTTCATTTAGTTTGTCAGAAAAGAAAAATTTTTCTTCATCAAACGCAGGTTCTAAATCTGTGTACCAAATTGCTTCCTCATCATACTTTGCAAAAAATGGACGAGCAGCCCAGTCAGGACTTCTTCCTTGAATCATTCTGAATGTCATCACCCTTTCATTTTTAACATAAGCAACACCAAGAATCTGAACTTTCCCTGGCAAACAAGACATGCTTGGTCCGCGTAAAGTTCTGCAAATACCGCTTACTGATTGATAGGTTTCTCTGAAAATTTTCCATGCTTCGATAAGCGGAATTGAAAAATAATGTTGTGCCCCGGTGTTCCTTGCAACAAACATGTAATATGGAATACAGCCAAGTGAAACTTGCTTCTTCAACATCTCCGCCCAAATTTCAGAGGAATCGTTTATATGTTTTAAAACAGGCGACTGAGTTCTTATTGCGGCTCCAGTTTTCAGTATTCTTTTAATCGCCTCAGCAACAGCATCACCTCGTAGCTCAACAGGATGATTAAAATGTGCCATAAATGCCAGATGTTTTCCTGCTCTTTTAACATCTTCAAAAAGGGCAAGTAAATCATCTGCATCATCATCTGTTATAAAACGATAAGGCCAGTAAGCAAGTGCTTTAGATCCAATTCTGATATGTCTAAGGTTAGGAATATTTGCATCAAGAAGCGGCCTAATGTAAGTTTCAAGGTGCTTTGTTTTCATTATCAATGGATCGCCGCCAGTAAATAAAACGTCTGTTACTTCGGGATTATCCTGAACATATTTAACTAGAAGCTCAGCTTCTTTAGAAGCAAACTTAAGATCTTCCATTCCAACAAATTGCGGCCATCGAAAACAAAAGGTACAATAAGCATGACAGGTTTGACCCTGGCTGGGAAAGAATAAAACCGTTTCGCGATACTTGTGCTGCATTCCAAAAATCTTTTCTCCGTCAATCATCGGCACATTGTGCTCAAGCTGCCCTGCGGGATGAGGATTTAATTTTAATCTGATCTCATTTGCTGCTTCTTTTATTTGCTGTTTATCAGCACCAGAATCAATAACAAATTTCATTTTAGCATAATCATCCTCGAGCAGCATTTCTTTTTGTGGAAAGGTAAGCTTAAACATTGGATCATTTGGCACTCTATTCCAATCTATAAGCTTATCTACAACATAGTTGTTAGTTTTAAATGGCAATACCGATCCAACAATTTCTATTGCCTCAATAATTTGTGATGAAACAGATTGCAACTGAGGAATGTTTTTAAAGTTGTGAAGCATGAATGAATTGTACTTCATACGTCATCTCCTTTCTGATTTGTGAATCTAAAAAGTAGATCCGTTTATGGTAAGATTTTATTGCAAGATAAGATTTCTGACAAGAAAAGCAAGGCTAAACAATATTTTCCACAAACCATTTATGAACAGAATACATTTCCTTAAATGTTTTATAAGAGAAAGAAATTGGATCTTTTTTTGTTAATTCAGAAAAATCTTTGCTTTCGTAATAAACATAAAAGCCGCTGTGTAAAAGTAATTCGTTATAAACATAGTCCGGATCAAATCCGCGCGGGGTTTTTTTATATGTTTTTCCACCAAGCTGATATTTTTTATTCTTTAAAAATTTCTTTGCTAGATCATTAAGTTCTTTGGCTTTTGCAGGATTAGAAACAATCTCGCGGTATTTAATCAATTGATCTTTTGTGAATTGATACATTCCGGCACCAAGAAAAAATAGTTTTGGTTCGATGTGAAAATACAGTCCGGAACATTCCATTTTCTTTCCACTTCCTTCCCAAAAGTATAAACCCATATTCGTTTTAAACGGGGCTTTATTTTTACTAAATCTAACATCACGATGAAGACGAAAAATTGATTTATCTATTTTTGGAATTGCATAAATGTTTGGCGATAATCTTGTTAGTTGTTCACCAAGATCAATTACAAATTGTACTGCGGGTTGTAAAAATTCAAAATCAAAACGTATACGATTTTTTTCAAACCATTCTTTACTGTTGTTTTTAGAAAGCGCCGTTAAAAATTTTATAGTTGATTGGGGAAAGGTGATTTCGTTCTTCATATTAAGCCTATTTTAAATAAACTATTTTTTTAGAGATGAAAGTATCTTCCGAAATCAAAGATATAATATAAACACCACTTGATAAAATTAAATTTTGTTTTCTGGGAGAAAATTCAAATTGATAAAATCCCCAGTAAAACTCATCTTCATATAAAGTTGCTATTTCGTTACCAAGGATGCCGTAAAGTTTTAGTTTTGCCTTTGTTGGGATGTCAAAATCAGGGGACAACACAGTAAATTCAATATATGTTTTTTCAGTAAAGGGATTTGGATAGTTAGAAACCCACTCGAATTTTACTTTCTCAGTTGATGGTTTTTTTAAAGATGTAAACTTAAGCAATGCCCCATTTTCTCCACAAGCAAAGCCGGTATATTGATCAACAAATTGAAGATCATAAACAATACTACTGTCGGGTGTCAACTCTTCAATCCAGTTGTTTCCACCATCTCCGGTGTGTAAAAATTTGTAACCAGAGGCTGACCAACCCTCATTTTGGTTTAAGAAATCTATCGCAAATGAAATTCCGAAAAAAGGCAGTTCTGTAAAAGCCCAAGTAATACCCCCATCGGTTGTTTTTATAACGCCGATAGGATAAAGCAACTCTGGATCCCCCGATAAAGAGATCGCATTAAGCGAATCAAAAACAAACACATCATAAATTTGGTCCGGACTCAATCCAATTGAAGACCAATTATTTCCACCGTCAGTTGTTCTCCAAACAACACCGGCAACATCAACTCTGCCTCCACAGGCATATCCAAAAGTATTGCTGTAAAAAGAAAACTTATTGATTGGTAAGGTTGATACACCGCCTGGTTCGATAAATGAGTTTAACCAGGTTAATCCGCCATCTATTGTTTTTTTTACTCCTTTTCCACCAACAAATCCGGTATTCTCATCTAGAAAAATATTGTAGTAAAAATTTCATTTTCAAAAAACACAGAATCTTTAATCCAATCCAATCCTCCGTTTGTGGTCTTTAAAATGGAAGTTCCAAAGGGTGGTTCTGAGGGATAAGTTAAAGCCCAGCCGCGATTGGGATTAATAAAAAATATATCAACAATGGGCGTAGTTACTGTGCTGTTTTGAATGTGCCATGTTTCACCTGCGTCTATCGTGTTAATTATTTTTCCGCCAAGACTAACAGCCCAGCCATTATTTTTATCAACAAAATAAAGCTTTCTAAGTGTTTCGTTAGTCGGCGAGATAAGACGTTCCCACTCGCTAGTTCTCTGTGCAAAAGAAAGCATTGAAAAAAACAAAATCAAAAACACCAAATACACTTTATTTAAACGCTTCATCAACAATTAAAAGAATCTGAATAGATTAATAATTAGTTGGTGTTAAGTTAAGAGCAATAGTCTAATTATTAAAGACCATTATCCGTTTTCTAAAAACGATTTTGTTGGTAACTTTCCTGCAATTGTTGCTCTGTAAAACAAATCGCAAAGTCTCTTAACTCGCTCGCTTTCATCAAATAGTGCAGATCGTTTTACAGCAAACACACCTCGAGCATCGCCAATTTTACAAAGGGAAAGTGCAGCAAGAATTCGAATCTCTTCACACTCAGCATTATGTAATATGCTTAAAAGAGGTATAACGGATTTTTCGCAGCACAACTCACCCATCATATAAACGCTTGATGCACATAATCCTTTATTACACGAGTTTGTTCCAATAAGAAGATTTTCAAAAATTTGATTCTCGTTTATTTGTGTTAAGCGCTTTGGAACAGGTTGGGAATACAGAATAGCGTTGAATAGAATGACGGTTGTGAGAACTAGTAAAACAAGCATTAACTTTTTCATCGTTTCTCCTTACTATTCAATTAATAGTTAAATTATAAACACAACATGGTTTTTAAATGAAGGGCTTACAACGAATAGATGATGAAGGGTGAAAATAATTAAGGAATAGTGTTTATCTCTGTTGTATGATAAACCTAATTTTTGACTAAAATTTTGATTTGAGTTGTTGTATTAAAAAAGTTCAATTTTTTGATTAATAGAAACAATGCCCGGTTTGTTACAAACCACATTCATCCCAAACATAACTTTATTGTTAATTTTTCTATAATCACTTAGAGTTTTTAACGGCTCAACACTACGTTCTGCGGTGTCTTGATCGGTGGTTGTAATAACACATCTTGCGCAAGGTTTAACGGCTTTAAATTTTGCATCACTAATCTTAAAATCTTTCCAATAATCTTCTTCGTATGGATTCCCGCCGGTAAATACAAAATTTGTTCTAAATCGATTCATCGGAACCGGTCTTTGTAATCTGGAATTTAAATCTTCCAAAGAAGCCTGACCAATTATTAAAAAAGGATATGCGTCAGCAAAGCTTACTATATGTTCTTCGTTTATATATTTTTTTTCAACCAAGCGTTTTTCATCATCAGACATATAAACAAGAGAGCATTTTTTATTAATGGCGCTAGAAAACCAATTATTTAAATCTTTACTTACCATAACTGCATTACAAACATCATCCCAAATCTTAACACTTAAATTCTCTTTAGAATCAGATTCAAACGGAATTACAGTTTGAGAACTATCCATAGTGTTTAATACTTTAAAACCGTTTTCAATAATGGATAATTTTAAAAATGCAAGCCGGGGAAAATCACGCTGGGTAATAAACATTCCGGTTTCATCCACAAGCAAGTAACGGCGATCGTATTTTAATCCTTGTTTATCTGCATAAGCAGAATCAACACTTATTCCGCCAAGCGATTTTATGGGATAAATAAATATATGTGATAAAACTAAGCTCATAATAGTTTATTGAACAACCAATTTAACTTTACTGTTTTTTATTCTTTCAGATAACCAGTCTTGTAATGATTTTAACTCAGAGGATGAAGGTCTTCGGAGAAATTTTGCATACGCAAAAGCAATTGTATCGGTCTTTTCACTTTTAAAGTTTTTATAAATGTTTTTACTAATTGTAAACTCAGCCAGGTTTTTATTTAATGCTTTTATTTCATTTGATATGTCTTCAACAGGAAAGGTCTCTGCTTTTAATAGACTAAGCTCACTCTCTAATAGAGAAATCTTTTTGTCTTTGTTTTTTATTATATCTTCATTTTTTCTATAAAGATCTTCAATAACACTTGATCTTAATGTAGCCAAATCTGGAATTGCATTTTCTCCTACGCCTTGTTTTATATTAAGTTCAATGTTTTCAAGATTATAGTTATGTAGTTTCTTTTTAAGAATATTGACTACATCTGAAGATATTACTTCCCCAAGAAGAAAAACCTCTAATTTTGTTTTATCGTTATCTGAAATAAGTTTTTTGCTTATAACCTGGGTGTTATTAAAATCAAATTCGTTGTTAATAAATTCCTGAACCTTTTTTTCTATTATACTTCTTGTAACAATATTATAGGCTAATATTATGCTTGGAATAACCGTAATTATTACAACAGCAAGTATATATCTTCTAACTTTTGTTTCTTTTGCCCGATCAAGCAAGGTGGTTTTGTTAAACTTTAAAAACCTAACAATTATAAACGATGAAAGGCTTATAAACACACTGTTTATAAAGAACAAATAAAAAGCTCCGAAAAAGAAAGAAAAATTTCCGGTAGCCAAACCAAACCCCGCAGTACACAGTGGAGGCATTAAGGCTGTTGCAATGGCAACTCCAGGAATTACATTACTAATATTCTTTCTTGTTGCAGCAACTATCCCTGCAAGTCCTCCGAATAAAGCGATCATTACATCCCAAATAGTTGGGGTTGTGCGTGCAAGTAATTCTGATTGTGCATCACTAAGCGGACTTATAAAAAAATAAAGTGATGAAGTTAAAACGCTTATTGCAGTTGCAATAGCAAGATTTTTAAATGCTTTTTTTATCAGCTCAAAATCGTTAATACCAATACCCAGCCCAATTCCCATAATAGGTCCCATTAGCGGAGAAATTAGCATAGCACCAATAATAACAGCAGTGGAGTTGACATTTAATCCAATGGAAGCTATAAAAATTGCAAAAATTAAAACCCAAACATTCGTTCCCCGAAACTCAATACCTTTTTTTATTGCATCTACGATTTCATTTTCATTTGCTTTGTCTTCTTCCAGGTTAAATCTATCAAGAAGAAAATCTCGAAGAGCAACAAACAACCTTAGTTTTTTATCTATGTTCATAGCACCTTAAAAATTTGATTACTAAATCTAAAGCTTATTTAACTAGGCCTGGTTAGAGTAATTATAACAATTTCCGGAGTTGAGTTATATCTTACGGGCGCCAGCGACATGCCCAACCCGCCGCACACAACAGCAAGCATATCGTTAAAATAAAAATTGCCCTTAATAAATTTTGTTTCAATCAGGGTTGGTGTAAGTTGAATAAAAGGGAATACCAAAGTAATTTGCCCGCCGTGTGTGTGTCCCGCAAGGAAAAGATCATAATCGTTTTTAGCAGCGCTAGTAATTAAAAATTCCTGAGGCTGATGCGTGAGAAATATTTTAAACTCTGCTTTGTTAGATGAGGAAAGATTTTGTAGAGTGGTTTCTGAAATCTCAGAAACGTAAGTGTTTGTAACAAAGGAAATTCCAATTCTTGAAGAATCAATTTCTATAAATCGTAATTCGTTATCAGGCATCTCAACTTTAAAATCATTTAATGATTTTCTTACTTCACTAAGGCTTCTCACATAATCCTGCCTGTAAGCCCAGTTATCATGATCGCCTACACAAGAATAGGTGCCGTATTTTGATTCTATTTTTCCGATATACTTTGCGGCGGTTTCAATATAATCCGGGGTTGAAGTTATCACATCTCCCGCAATTAAAACCAGGTCTGGTTTTGATTCATTTATTTTATCAACATAACGCAAGAGTCTTTTTTCATCGGTATATCTATCTGCTTGAATATCAGAAATAAAAGCGATCTTAATTCCCTCTAGTTCTTTTGGGAGATTCTTCTTTTTGTAGTCAACGGTTCTGATTTCGACATTATTATAATCATAAATTATTCTTGCCGGTATGTAAATGATAAAAAATAATGTAAGTGCTAAAAATATTTTAACCTGTAGACGATAAAGATTATGCTTGTGTTTTTTATAAATTGGATAAACAATCAATTTTAGCAAATCAATGAAAAAGAAAAGCACGCTTACCTGCAGTATTAAAATTATCAAGACCCAAAACGGATAAAGAAGGAAGTAGTCAGCAAAAATGTTTTGTGGAAACGAGACAGACTGCTTTGTTATAGCGGCATAAATTGCATTAAATATTAGAATTACAGGATAAAGGTTTAAGAGAATAAGAAAGGAATATATAATTACATATTTTTTCTTTCTTGGATAACTCGGATAAAGGGTTTTAAATACACGGTTAAGTTTTCTTGTAAAGTAATATTCCAATAACAACAGAACAACAACACCGATTAAAACACGTCCAATTATCCACATAATATTAATTTTCTAATTTTTGTTATCAGTTAAAAAAGTTTTTGCAAGCGAATAAACATCATTTATTGCAATTCCATTTATGTCATTGGTTTTAGATTTAACGTACTTTTGATGAATTCCATTTGGAGCCCATTCGGCAGGGTTTGTTGGGCCAAACAAGGAAATCATTTTTGCATTCGAGTAACCCGCAATGTGCATAGTTCCCGTATCATTGGTAATATAAAGATCAACCAAAGATAAAATAGCTCCAAGCCGCTTAACGGGCATATTGTGTAAAACTTTAAATTCAATATTTGCTGATCGTAATTCCGTCCAAATTAGCTCAACTATATTGTTATCTGTCCAGCCGGATGTTATTAAAACATAATTATTAAAATCACCATAAAGTTTTTTAATCAAATCTATGTAATTACTATAATTCCAAATATTTAATTCTTTTCCAGCCCCCGGATGAAAAGCTATTATCTTCTTCTTTTGATCAGGAAAATTTGTGAAAATATAATCTTTTGCAAAAGAAATGTCTTCTTCTTTGAAGTTCATTTTTATGGAGTTAATTTCTTCTTCTGATAAATCACAATCAATTTGTTTTGCAATTTCCAGATTTCTAACTGATTGATGTTTTTTCTTCCACTTAAAGTCGGATTTTAAATTAAGATACTTATGCGATCTGTTTTCTTTTCCGTCTATCGATTTTACACCGACCCGAACTTTTGATCCTGATATCCAGTTTAAGATATGCGATGTTCTTGAAAGCACAATTGTTGAAGGTACGAAACAGAGCTGATATTTTCTGCTTCGTAATTCCCTAATGAACCCAATAATAGTTTTAATGGAAGACTTATTAAAAATAATAACACGATCGAGATACGGATTTATGTCAAAAAAAGGAATTTCATAGTTTGTTTTCGCCGCGACCAAAGTAATCCGTGCGTCAGGATATTTTTCTTTAACGCCTTGTAAAGTGTTAGCGAGCAGAGCATATCTCCAATCTGATTATGCTGACGCACAACAAGAATATTATTTACTTTTTCAGCAAGTTCGATTTTAAATTTTACTTTCTTGTCTTATCGATCCACTTTGCTAGATCTTTGGCAAAGTATGTTAAAAACATATCTGCCCCTGCACGTTTAATTGCAAAGGCTGCTTCGACCATAACACGCTCTTCATCAATCCAGCCGTTAGCGCCGGCAGCTTTAATCATTGCATATTCACCGCTAACTTGATAAGCTGCAGTTGGCATCCCAAAAGTATCTTTTACTTTTCTGATTACATCAAGATATGGCCCCGCTGGTTTTACCATTACAATATCCGCGCCTTCTTCAATATCCTCAGCAACTTCGCGCAATGCTTCGTTAACATTTCCAATATCCATCTGGTGAGATTTTCTATCACCAAAAGCAGGAGTTGATTCTGCTGCATCTCTAAATGGTCCGTAAAATCCCGAAGAATATTTTGCTGCGTAACTCATAATCGGAATTTTTGTAAAGCCTTTATAATCTAATGCTTTTCTAATTGCCGCAACTCTTCCATCCATCATATCGGAAGGAGCTATTATATCTGCGCCGGCTTCTGCGTGAGAGACGGCTTCTCTGGCAAGAAGTGAAACGGTTTCATCATTTAGAATTTCTTCACCATTTAAAACGCCGCAATGTCCGTGAGAAGTATATTCGCACATACACACATCTGTAATGATTAAAAGATCTTTTACTTCGGCTTTCAATGCACGAACAGCTCGTTGAATAATTCCGTTTTCTGCGTAAGCTTCGGAGCCAACCTCATCTTTGTGCTCTGGAATTCCAAATAGAATCACGGCAGGTATTCCAAGATTACGAACTTCTTTACACTCTTTAATAAGCTCATCGATAGAAAGATTAAAAACACCTGGCATCGATTTTATTTCTTTTTTAATTTTCTCTCCGGGCACAACAAATAGCGGATAGATCAAATCGTTTTTTGTCAACTCCGTTTCTCTAACCAAATCACGCACAAGCGGATTGTATCTTAAACGACGATGACGAATTGTGGGATAACTAGACATTGCTTCTCCTTCTTTACTCTGCGTCTTTGCGTCTCTGCGGTTAATTCTTTTCTACCGCGGAGACGCAGAGTCGCTGAGGATTATAATTGTTTTAAAATTTTTTCTGCAACAAGTTCAGCATTCTTAATACAGTCCCCAACGGAAATTCCACCACGGAAATTACCGCTTATAAATAATCCGGGATTTCTCTTTTCAAAATCATCAAAAAATCTTTCGTGTTCAACATATCCCAAATTGTATTGCGGAATTGCTTTTTCCCAAAATCTTTCTGATGTAAAAATTGGATCGGCAGTAATGCCCATTAGTGCTTCAAATTCTTTTCTAACTTTAGCGAGTAAGGATATTCTATCTTCCTTTACAAACTCTGGATTTCTAGAGCCGCCAACAAATAAAGTAAATGCCGCTTTGCTTTCATCAGTTCTTTCAGAAAATATAATCGAACTCCAAAGTGCACCGAGAAAAGATTTATTTTCTTTAGCAGGAATTAAAAATCCAAATCCATCCAAATCTTGTTTAATATCTTTTCTATTATAGACTAAATAATAAACTAAAACAGGTGGATAATAAATTGCCTCCGCATGAGTTTTAAAATCTTTATCATACTTTGTAAAAATTCCACTTGCAACATAAGATGGAATTGTTGAGAGCACAGCATCACTCTCAATTTTATTTATCGTTCCGTTTTGTTGATATGATATAGAAAATCCTTTTTCTGTTTTATCAACAGAAGTAACCTCACTCGAAAGTAAAAGGTTGGAGCCAAAATATTTTTCAATTGCTTTTGGAAGAGCGATCATCCCGCTTTTAAAGGATAACATCTTTGCAGATTGCTTTGCAACCTCTGCTCGTTTTTTTCTTTCGCGGATGCTTCGGATTGTTCCAATAATCAACCCGCCATACTTTTCTTCCAAGGCATACAACTTTGGAAACGCAGATTTAACACTTAAATCTTCCGGCCTTCCGGCATAAACTCCGGCAACAAAGGGGTTGATAGCATAATCTAAAAATTCCTGTCCTAATCTTCGCTTAACAAATTCGGCAAGACTTTGATAATAACCATCACCAGATCTTCCAATAAAAGGTTCCGCCATTAAGCGAAGTTTTGCTTTACCCGAAAACAATTTTGTTTTTAACAATCCTTGTGGAGACATTGGAAGCGAGTGAAGTTTGTTATCACGAAGTATATATCTTTTGTTTGCTTGCTTGCTTGCATATAAAAGCTCATGTTCAAGTTCAAGTTCTTTAATAAGTTGTCCTATAACGGGAGTGGTTTCTAAAGCGCTGTTTGGTCCGCGATCAAATAAAAAACCATTTTCAAATACGCTTTCAATAGATCCGCCAACAGAACTATTTTTTTCAATAATCGTAACATCAAATCCTTTTTTAGATAAAAGATATGCTGTTGTTAACCCGGAAATTCCAGCACCTATTACTACGATATTTTTATTCATCTATGCTCTTGAACATTTTGGTTAAACTAGAACTTTAGTATGCGTAAATTTAGTAAAACAGGATAGAATTAAGAAAGCTAAAATCAGAACCGATTTGTACGATTGAAATATATTTTGAACCGAGCATTAATTGTAAATAGGAATTATCTCATTTATTATAAGATTAAGAGTATTATACCATTGCTCGCCCGCTATCGCGGAAGGAATTCCGGACCATTCGTTAGAAGCTACCACAATCAAACTAAGTTCGGGAACAACAAGGATAAACTGCCCACCCCAACCATTTGCAAAAAAATAACTGCGAGAATGTGCTCTACCATTCCACCACAAATAACCATAATCTGATGCAAAAGGAATTACGGTTCCAGTCGTAATTTTTGCTGTGGTTGCTTTGGTAATCCAGCTCCGAGGCAAGACTTGAGTATTGTTATATATTCCTCCGTTCAAATATAATATTCCAATCTTAAGCATATCTTGCGGAGTTAATCTTAAGCCTGCCGCGCCATTGTTAGATCCCTGTTTATCCGTACTCCAGTTATGATCGGAAATACCGAGAGGCTGAAAAAGATATTGCTTTGCAAAATTATAAGAAGACATTCCTGTTGCCTGAGTTAATATTATGGATAATAAATGAGATGCCCCGGAATTGTAGTAAAAGGTTTGTCCAGGTTGACTAACCAAGGGTTGACTTAATGTATAAAGCAATTGGTTTGGAGCAGATATCCAGTTATTATATTCAGAGGAAGAAGATAATTCATTACCATAAAAACCGCTACTCATAGAAAGCAAATCTCGAATTCTTATCTTCGATTTTGCTGAATCTAGATTACCCACCAATGGATCTAGGAAAACATTTATCGTTTGGTCTTCAGATTGTATAAACCCTTTGTCTATTGCAATCCCGATTAAAGTGGACATTACGCTTTTGGTAACAGATCTTACATCGTGTTCAATGTCGGCAGCTCCATTATGAAAATACTTTTCTTTAATAATGGAGTTATCTTTATAAACAATTAAGCTCTTAAGGTTAGGAAGTTGTTCTGCGTTTAAAAACACCTCTTCCAGAGCAGCGGATGTGTCGACAGTATTTTCCTCACAGCTCATTTGTGGGAGAACCAATAAAAGAAGAAGAAAAATTTTTAGGTTTTTAAATCGCATAAAATATCTTTCAGATATATGTTATGGGTAAAACTAAAAATAGAGAAATGCTTAGTAAACACATAAAATTGCCCCACTTGTTTCAAGGCAAAACAATAAACTTGACAAGGAGGATAGATGATGTTTAAGTTTCTTCAGACTATTTTTTAAGGGTGATTAAATGAAAATATTTTCAATTATTCTTATGACTACAATTCTTTCATCTTGTTCTGTATTTGACGACGACGACATAACACGCCCAGTACCAGTGGATTCGGTTTTTGTTAATAACACTTCAAATCTTTCGGCGGATTTTACAGCAAAAATTTATTGCGGAAGTTACTGTTGGAAAAACACTTACTTTGAAAAAAGCATTAACGGTAACAATGTTTTTATAAAAATTTTTGCGGTTTCGGATGAGTCATCTGTCTGTCCAGCTGTTTGCGTAGAATATCAAATACCCATAAACATTACTTTACCAGTTTCCGGCAGCTACACATTTCATTTTTGGAAAAGCGACACGAGTAGTATTGATACAACGATTATTTTGGGAATGTAAAAAGTAACCTTCGAGGTTTTAATACTGCAACCTCGAAGGTTTTAATAAGAATTATAATTTATTCTTTAAATGTTCAACATAACTTACTGGCCCGCCTGGCTGATAACCAGTTTGCAAAACCATCTGTCCCTGAGAGTTAAACAACAAAACTGTTGGAAAGCCCTGGACGCCATAACGTTGTGCAAGCTGATTATTATAAAGTTTTGTTTCAGCACTCTGTTCTATGCTGCGAGGAAAATCTAAACGAACTAAAATCAAATTGTCTTCAGCATAATCCTCAAACTCTGATTTTGAAAAAACTTCATCACTGAGTTTTATGCACCATTGGCACCAATCGCTTCCCGTAAAATTAACAAGTACAGCTTTGTTTTCTGCTTTTGCTTTTTGCAGCGCGGTTTCAAGATTTTCTTCCCAATTTAGATTATCGTTAGAACCACCTTTACTGCAGCCGATTACAACAGCGGTTAATAAAACTGCAATTAAAAATATTTTTTTCAATTATCACTCCTTTTAATTTTTCAAAATGTTTGATTCAGAAAACAATTTTCAGATTCAGTGAAATTGTCATGCCGGACTTGATCCGGCACCCAGTTTTATAAAAAAACGCATAGATTCCGCATCAAGTGCGGAATGACAAAAAAGCTAAGACTCCGTAATTTCAACTTTTTTTGGTTTTGGCGGTCTTTCATAAAGCTGAGCTAAACCAAAATATTTCCAATGTAAATCTTGATGAATTTGATTCCATGTAAATCTCCACATCCAGTTTCCGCCAAGTTTTCCTGGAAAATTCATTCGTGCTTCACCGCCAAGATTTAAAATATCCTGCATTGGAACAATAACAATATTTGCCGCCGATCTGTAAGCAAGCCTTATCAATTCGTAAACAATATCATCACCAAAATAGTTTAAGTATTTCTGTACGTGATCATAAATATGATGATTTTCATGCTTTGCTTTTTCAAAGTAAGCGCGGGTTGTATCGTTATCGTGTGCGCCGGTTAGCACTACACAATTTTGCACAAAGTTATGAGGTAAAAATTTTGTTTCCATATCAGTTCCAAAAGCAAACTGAAGAATTTTCATTCCAGGAAATTCAAAATCATCTCTAAGTTTTTCAACCGCAGGAGTAATTACACCAAGATCTTCTGCAAGGATCGGAACATCACCAAGATGTTTTTTTATTGATTTAAATAATTTGTGTCCCGGAGCTTTAATCCATTTACCTGTTTCTGCTGTTGGTGCATCACCGGGAATTTCCCAGAATGCTTCAAATCCTCTAAAGTGATCGATGCGAACAATATCAACCATTGTAAATAATTGTGAAAAACGATTTCGCATCCAAAGAAAATCATCTTTCTCCATTTCTTTCCATCGATACAGCGGGTTTCCCCAAAGTTGTCCTGTTGCAGAAAAATAATCCGGAGGAACACCCGCAACCGTTTCAAGATTTCCTTTTTCATCAACAGTAAACAATTCTTTATTCGCCCAAAGATCAGCGCTATCGTAAGCAATAAAAATGGGCATATCACCAATTATTTTTATGGATTTACTGTTTGCATACGCTCTTATTTCTTGCCATTGTTTGAAGAAAACAAATTGAACAAATTTTTGATAAAGAATATCATCAGCTAATTTCTTTTTCCATTCATCTAAAGATTTTTTCTTACGAAGAACTAAACCTTCATCCCAATCTTTCCACACAATTCCTCCGTGTGCTTCCTTGGCTGCCATAAAGAATGCAAAATCATCTAACCAAACTTTATTTTCTTTACAGAATTTGTTAAAGTCTTTTTCAAATTTTTCTTGATGATGCTTGAAATTTGTAAACGCTTTTTTAAGTAATGATTTTTTGTATTCAATCACTTCACCGTAATCTATTGATATAGGATCGTGTTCTGGAATGTGTTGTAAATCATGATCACGAAGCAAGTCATCTTCTTTTAGTTTATCGGGACTAACAAGATTTGGATTGCCGGCAAAAGCAGAAAAACATTGATATGGAGAATCACCATAACCCGTTGGACCAAGCGGAAAAACCTGCCAGAGTTTTTGTCCGGCTCTTTCTAAAAAATCCACAAACTTATAGGCATCAGTACCAAGATCACCAATTCCATATTTACCAGGAAGTGAAGTTGGGTGCAGCAATATTCCTGCATTGCGTTCAAATTTCATTTTATAACCTTTGAAAAAATTATTGTGGAAAAATAAGGAATGAATAAAGAAAGCGAAACCCAAGTAATATAAAATTAATCATCGTTAATTAAGCTTTTGCATATTTGCAAAACAAAAATAGAGATTGATATTTAACACATTATTTTTAACATCAAAATGATCAATTGATTCATCAATCGAAGAAAGGCCAAGAATATATCTTATATCAAACCCCAACTCATATTTTCCCAAACCAAATCCCATAGCTGCACCAACCTGAAAACCATAATCTCTTGGGGTAACCTTTTTTATATCTGCTTCGTCTGATTCCCCATTGGCTTTAGCAATAATTTTAGCTTTTGTTTTAAAAGCAATAAATGGCCCAGCAAACACAGATGGTTTTAAATTTGGGCTATCATCTAAAGGTAGGGCAAACTTAAAAAGAATTGGAATTTCTACATAGTCATACGCTAATGTAAAACTAACAGAGCCGACTTTTGTAGTTGCGCCTTTCATAGTATAGGATATTTCGGGTTGCAAAATGAAGATGCTTTTAGTTTGATATGATAAAAGAAATCCGGCCGCAAAACCTAGTTTGGAATCTAAATCACCGGCATCATCTCCGTGAAGAGAAGATATATTTAATCCGGATTTTAAACCAAAACGAACTTGTGCATTTGAATTAATAATGAAAAGAAATAGGGTAAGCAAGAAAACTAAATACTTCTTCATAAAGTTTCTCCTCTGGTTATGCAAGAGTGAAAAACAATTCCGCCAAAAGACGGAATTGTTTTAATTAACACTAAAAAGAAAAACCGTAAAACAGATTAAAATTTATTATGTTATTTTTTATTGTCGCAGATCCAGTATCTTTTCCAATATTTGAAAGACCCAAACTGTAGCGCACATCAATGCCTAGTTGATTTTTACCTAATGGCAAACTTATACCTCCCCCAAATACTAAACCCAAATCCGTTGATTTAGTATTGTCTTTATTATCCACTTCAGTTGTTTGTCCATTATACGTTTGTTCACTTTTTGAGGTTAAATTTAAGCCCATTGCCGGACCGACAAATAGCAGTGGTTTAACAGGAGTTCCTTTAAGTGGAACAATAAATTGAAGCAGAATTGGGATTTCAACGTATGTGAGTTTTAAATTTAAATCGTTGTATTGGTCCTTTAACTTTGCACCCTTCATCGAATAATATATTTCCGGCTGAACGGCAAACATATTGTTAAACTGATAGTTAAAATAGACTCCTCCCACAAAACCTAACTTTGTATCGAAATTTGTTGCTTCTTCTCCCGGATCATCTTCAACTATATCTGAAATATTTAACCCGGCCTTTAGCCCGACTTGAATTTGTGCATTTGTTGTGATTGAGAAAAGAAAGAGAATAAAGAAGAGACCAAAGAACTTTTTCATAACACCTCCCGTAAATTTGAAAAAAGTAGTAAAGATATAAATAAGCAACCAACCTAAAATAAGTATAGTAGTGTCGTATTTCAAAACATAAGTAAGTGATTTGTTAAATTGAAGGAGAGTCTGTCGATATAAAAATTGTCGGGCCAAATATTTTAAAATAAAAAAGCAGCGCCAAAAGACGCTGCTTAAAATAAGTAAACAGAATGGATTACATTCCAAACTTATAAGCTATTCTTGCACCAATATAATTTGCATCGCTAACTATATTAAAAGAAGCGCTAATATCTAATGCATTTTTTCCCATAGGCATTTCATATCCAGCACCTAAGCCTAAAGAAAATTCGGTAGATGTTTCAGAACCACCATAAGTTACGCCAAAAAATTCATATTCAGGGGTATCAAAAGAAAATAAATGAACACCTAATTGTGCATTAGCATAAAGACCTTTTCCAGGTTGGAAAAAATATTTTGCGCCAGCCATAATTGGAATCATCGAAGAGCTATAAGAATCACTTGTTCCAGGAATATCTTCTCCTCCAAAGGTAAGATAACCAGCATAAATTTGCCCAACGATAAACGTAAAACTTTTCAAGTTCGCCAAACCCCAAGATTAGCAACATCCGCAAAATCACCCATAGGTAAAGCAATGTTACCACCAATGCTTATCCATTGTGATTGAGCATTTATAAAACCAGTAAAAAAAACAACAACACCAAAACACAAAAAAAAATTCCAAAATTTGTTCCTTTAGTTTATTTTAGATTAGTTAATTACAAAAAAAAATAAAAAAAAACCACTAAAAACAACTTCATTTAAAATACTTTTTGGGGGGGGGGGCCCTCAACAAAAAAAAAAAAAAACCGTAACTTGCAGAAAGATAGGCAAATGTTCGTGCCGCCGCCAACAAGATTAAATCCTTCTCTTAAGACATCATCATTAATTGTTGCGTCAAGATTAAATCCGCCAAATCTAAAGCCAAGACCAAGCCTAACATCTCCATTACCAAAACCTGTAAATGATAGTTCATCTACTGTGGTTGCTGTTACCGGAGATTGTGTTGTGCGTGAAAAAGTGCTTGCAACATATCCCAATCTTCCGTACAACCATTCTGTAAAGCCCCACTCAGCTCCTAAATTCCATGCAGGAAAAGTCATAGTAGAGTTTTTTAGTTCAGGGGTTGTGGTTGTAGATGCTTGAGATTGTGAGCTGTACATAAATGCAGGACCACCAACAATTATAAGATTATCAACCTTATACTGTAAACCTAATCCAACACCAAAAGCCAATTCAGATGGTAAATCCGTTGAATTAGCTCCAACCTCTACTTTTCCAGAGCCATTAAAAAAATCAACAGTAGGAACAAAAGTAAATTTTTTAGAAAGTTCTACCATTGCGCGAGCGTTAGCATACATAAATGTATTTGATCCAGATATTTTATCAGCTCCGGCAGTTCCTGGTTCGAAAGTAGCCGAAGGTAATAACAGTGAGAATGAAAAATCAAATTCAAAACCCGGAGCTACTTTTCCCATCAAACCAAGATTTGCACCAATCTGGCTTGCGGTACCTTTATCTCCAGTTCCTGTTGCCGGGGTTACTTCTCTTGAGGTTGAAGCATAAGAAACACCTAATCCAACAACAAAACTTCCAAATTTATATGCGCCTAAAAGTTCTAAATTATTATTTAATGGCACTATAACATTTGTACCAACTGTTGTGTTAATATTATTAACAATATTATCTCTATCTAACCGAGCTATTGACATTGATTGAAAATCATCACGAGCTAATAATAAACCAAGAGTTAAATTATTATTTAAATCAAAGTTAACTCCGGCAAATTGTCCATTTCCATCTGTTGGATTACCATTGTTTGAACCAATATCTCCCCAAAGGAAATTTGAGTACATAGAAGCATAAGCAGGATTTAGTTTAATATTATCCGGATCAACAACGTAGGGATTATCTCCCATACTAAATAATCTGGCATAACCGCCATATCGATGATCTTTCTTTTCGATATTTTGAGCTATCAGTATAGAAGAAAACGAAAAAATTAATGTGAATAAAACCGCACCCATCAAAAAACTTGAATCACTGAACGTAACAAGCTTTTTCATATTGAACTCCTAAATTTGTTAATAGTTAAGACCTGAACTTAATCCGCAATACAAAACTACATAAAAAACAATAAAATCCAACTGCTTTTTATTAATCAAATCATTTGAATTTAATAGGTTATAGGATGTAGTTTAAGTTATACTGTAAGCCCAGAATTAACCATAATGTGCAGTTATTATGCCAGTTGGAAAAAACTTATAAAATGAGGGAAGATTATCTTTTTAATCTAAATTGAAGGTTTTTTTTCCGACAGAAGTACCAGCGTAGCTAATTTTTACAAGTTCTTGGTAAGAACATCAAAAAAAACTCCCGAAATATAAATTCCGGGAGCCGCGGGGTCTTAACTAACGAGGAGAGAACTTAAATTTTAAACTTAAGTGCCACACCAAGTTTCATAGAAAAAATACTATTACTAATACCAGGAGTATTATAGGTATCAGTTAAGGGAATGTAGGCCATAAAATCAGTACCTAGCGCCATATCTGATGATAGCTTAAATGTATAACCAGTTCCAACGGCAATATCAAATCTAAGAGATTTTGTTTCAATATTAATTGGAGTTATTTGCGGAGCTTGACCTGTTACAGTAACAGTCGTTTCTCCACTTGAGTTAAGCTTAATTCCAAGCGATGGTCCAGCTACCATATAAAAACCCGAAAATTCTGCTTTGAACATTGGATCGAGTGCCAAATATGAAAGAGTAAGTGATTGTTCCTGAGTAGTGTTACCCTGAGTTTGTGAGTTTGAAAAATTACGCATATCAAAAGCTGTTAGATTAACCATTATTCCAATATGCTTTCCAAAGGTTACGTCTACTGTTGGTCCAAAGCCTACACCAACACCATTCCATGTTCCCGTTAATCCTTTTTGATTATAAATATTAAAATTGCCTGTTACTCTTGGTCCAATCATTACCGTTGTTTGGGCAAGAATATTTGCGGACATAAAAAATAGTATTGAAAAAACAAGAATGTGTTTGAACGATTTCATTTAGATCTCCTCAGTATAGTTAATTGAATATTATTTATTAAATATCACAGTTTGCAGCAACGCTGTATGCTGTTCCGGTACTAGAACCAAGTTTGCCTGCAATCGTAAACGACCATTTTTGACCCTGTGCTAGAATGTTTGGATCTACTACCTCAAAATAGTCGGGATTTGTGCTGGTATAGACTGTTGTTCCATCATCTGGAACTTGTTGATTATTTACTCCTGCCGCAGCACAATTAAAGGTAACAGAAGTTACTACTACTGCTGTACTTGGTTTAAATTCAAAATAGTATTTTTGGGTCTGCTGGTCTTGGACAAGCGCTACTGTAAATGTTACACCACCACCACCACCATTCCCGCCGCCGCCCAGTCCACCACCGCTTGGACCGGTCGCATCATCGCTGCAGCTAAATGCTATTAGTGCGGATATTATTAAAAACAATGAAAAGACTCTTTTCATTTTGAAGATCTCCTTTGTTTGTGATAATTGTTAGTTAAGAATTTGTAAAAACTTCATTTAAAAACTAAAATCTTGCACCTACGAAAACACTACGTAAACCTGTAGTTTTTTCTAATCCATAAATTGATTTCGGCTTCATGAGTACATGCGTAAAGTCTAAACAAATCGGCTCATTTTATTTTAAAAAAAAGAGAAAGGGATGTGATTTTTTAATTCAAAAGAATTCCTTTAAGTTTCTGCCCACTTATGAAAATTATTAGAAATCTATACGATTGGGTCCTTCATTGGGCCGATACAAAATATGGGGCAGTTGCTCTATTTATTCTTGCTTTTGCAGAATCATCATTTTTTCCAATTCCACCGGATGCATTATTAATCGCACTTGTTCTGGGTTCTCAGACAAAGGCTTTTAAGTTTGCCGCCAATTGTACAATAGCTTCTGTACTTGGTGCCTTAGCCGGTTATGCAATTGGACATTTTTTATGGTGGACTCCATCAAACGAGTTTAGCGGAATTGCAAACTTCTTCTTTAACAATATTCCCTCTTTTACACCGGAATCTTTTTTCAAGATTCAGAAAATGTATGAACAATATGACTTCTGGATAATATTTACAGCAGGATTTACACCTATTCCCTATAAGCTTATTACCATATCATCGGGTGCATTTAATATTAATATGGTAATGTTTATAATTGCCTCAGTTATAAGCCGCGGTGCTCGTTTTTTTCTTGTGGCTTTTTTGATTTGGAAGTTCGGTCCGCAGATAAAATTATTTATAGACAAGTATTTTAATTGGCTTGCCATTGCATTTACTGTTTTACTTATTGGCGGTTTTTTGGTGATTAAGTATTTTGTTTAATTTGGATATTTTGCCGGAGTTAACATGTTTTTTATAAAAAGATAATTTCTTAATAATCAACAACAGATATTTGGGAAAACTTATGAAAAAGCTTTTTTTGATTTTTATATTTATGATGTTATCAATTTCTTCGTTTGCTCAAACCGAAGAAAATCGCGAAAAATTTGATCCCACCGCCGACCCATTTGAAGATTTAAAAACAGTAATGGCATTAGCAACGGAATCAAATAAAAGAATTATACTCGATGTTGGCGGAGAATGGTGTATTTGGTGTCATCGCATAGATGCTTTTATGCACAATACCGAAGAAATTAAATCTTTACTAGAAAATCATTATATCGTTCTTAAAATAAATTACAGCAAAGAAAACAAGAATGAAAAATTTCTTTCACAATACCCACAAATTGAAGGTTATCCTCATTTCTTTGTTTTAGATGAAACAGGAAAGCTCTTACATTCCCAAAACACTGGTGAGCTTGAAAAGGATAAGGATTATGATAGAGACAAGTTTATTGCCTTTTTAGAAAAATGGAAATTTGTAAAAGAATAATTAAGGAGCGTAATAATTTTAGAATTAGTTACAGTTTATTTACATCACTTCAAAAAATCTTATTAAATTGGGTTATGTGTTTTTATTACATATTGAAAAACGTTTTTTAGTAATTAAGTAAGCCGTAATTCAAAACAATGTCTAGTTTTTTATTTTACAGATTTGAAACTCATTGAGGGAAAATTTATGAAGCAAATAGTTTCACTACTTGTGGTTTTATTTTTTCAAACAATCAATCCCCAGCCTAAAAGCGATTTTGTTTTAACTCCGTGTGTTGGTAACCAAATTCTCAATTCTAAAACATCCGAATCTGATATTATTAAAATTGTGGGCAAAAAGAATGTTGAAAAGGTTGAAAGATGGTATGCAGAAGGAACTGAAAGAGTTGTTGGATCTGTATTCTTTAAAGATACTCCGCAATCTTTTTTTATAAAATGGAAAGACACGGTAAATTTTAAAAATCCAGAATGGATAGAAATCCATGGCGATAAGTCTCTTTGGGAAATTGATAATGGAATAAGGATAGGAACAGAATTAAAAGAATTAGTTAAGCTAAATGGCAAGCATTTTACTTTTTCGGGATTTGATTGGGACTACGGCGGCCAAACTATTTTTGAAAAAGGAAATCTTGAATCAGATTGCTATTCAATCCAGCTTTATTATGATTACGAGGATTTATTTGAAAACGAATGGAACCAGATAGTTGGTGATAAAACAGTATCAACAAAAAACCCGATTCTTAATAAAATTAAAGTTTATGTTGATGCAATAACTTTTTACTTTAAATAAAAAAGCACGAAAGAAAAATTCTCTCGTGCTTTAATTCTTCATTGATAATTTCTAATTCTAAATTAACTAAAACCCATCCTCACTAATATTTTTCTCAATCACCTTTCCATATTTTTTAGCAATCTCGCGAATGTCATCAGCCTTACCTATTAAAACGAACTGTAAGTTATCTTTTGGAAAATATTTATTTATAATTTCATTTGCACCATCAATAGTCATTCCATCAACAGTTTTTTCAAAATCATTTATGTAAGAGTCTTCTAATCCATAAATATATTTTAGAGTTAAAAATCCGGCCAACGAACCAGCCGTTTCATATTCTGGAGGAAACTGTCCCTTAACATAGTTCTTTGCTGATTTTAATGTTGCCTCGTCAATTCCCTTTTCAAAAAGCCTGTTGTATGTTTTTATTGCAAGATCAATTGCGGGCCCAGTGTTTTTTGTTGCGGTAAATGTACTGATATAAAAACTACCTGCTGTTTTGTATGATGCAAATCTGCTTCTTGCACCATAAGTATAACCAGCATTTACGCGCAGCTCATCATTTAACCAACTTGTAAATCTTCCGCCAAGAATTGTATTGATTACATCAATCTGAATTTGATCCTTATTGCTCATCGGAACACCAAATCCGCCAATCATAAAAGTAGTTTCGGTTGCGTTATCTTTGTTGATAAGATAAACGCCGGATTCTTTTAAATCCTGTTTTTTAAATCTCGAATCATCAATTAATCTTGGAACCGTTACTCTCCAATCAGAAAAAAGTTTTTTTAACTCAGATTTCATTTTATCAGAATTAAAATCACCAACAACTGCTATCGCACAACTTTCAGATCGAATATTTTTTAGATAGAAATCACTGATTTGAATTCGGTCAATCTGTTCGATTGTTTTTTTAATTCCATCAACAGGATTTCCGTATGGAGAATCCGCAAACAAAAATTTGTTATAGTATGCGCCAATTACCTGTCTTGGGCTTTCTTTTGCCTGATCAAGTTCAGCAATCCATCTTTGCTTTCTCTTTATTATTTCGTCTTCTGGAAATGTTGGATTCGTTATAACATCTTTGATAACCGGAAGAAGTTTTTCTAAATCATCTTTCATAAACTGGGTGTATATACCAGAATAATCTAATCTTGCATAAGTATTTAAACTGCTTCCATAAAAATTAAAAATAGAATCAATTTGATTTTTTGTATAGTTCTTAGTTCCAAATTTTAAAGCTTCTGCAGTAAATGAAGCTAATCCGTTTTTTTCACCATCTCTAATTGCACCGGCATCAAACACAGCTGAAAAAGAAATAATCGGCACATCTTTCTTTTCCATTAAATAAATTGTCAAACCATTATCAAGCGTTACAACTTCATAACCAGGTAGTTTAAATTGTGCGCAAGTTATTGAGACAAAAACAATGCTTAATAATATTGTTGATAAATACTTTTTCATTGTGCTTCCTCCGTGTTCAAAATTCCAACAGTTCTGTTTTGTTTTGTAAAATATTTAGCCGCAACATTTTTAATATCATCGGCGGTTACTTTTTTATAATCCTCCGGAGCAGAAAACATCTTTTTGTAATCTCCAAAGAAAAGCTCATAAGTGCCAAGCGTGTTAGACATTCCATTTATTGTTTCAGTTGTTCTGTAAAAACCCATTAACTTTTGATTTTTAACCTTCTGTAACTCGCTTTCATTTATTCCATCTTTAATAATTTTATCCACCTCATCGAGAACCGCTTTTTCTAATTGTGCTGCAGTAACTCCATCATTAGCAATTCCATAAAAGTAAAATAATGTTGGATCAAATGCTTCCGGATACATGCTGCCAACTTCTAAGGCAAGCTGTTGGTTATCCACAATTGAATTATAAAGCCTTGATGATTCTCCTTCTGATAATATTGAGTTTAAAAGATCAAGAGCATAATAATCTTCACTGCCAGATTGAGGAACATGATAAGTTATCATTATATAAGGCGAAGGAACTTCGCGTTTTACAAAAAGTCTTTTTTCGCCCGTTTGTTCCGGTTCAATTGTGTGGAGTGATCTTGGTTTTGGTCCAGAAGGAATTGGCTCAAAATATTTTTCTGCAAGTTTTTTAACTTCATTAAATTTAACATCACCGCTAATTACAACAACACAATTGTTTGGTGCATAGTAAGTATGAAAATAATTTTCTAAATCTTCCTTTGTCCAATTCTTAATATCAGATTCCCATCCAATTACCGGCCACTGATAAGAGTGAGCGATAAAGGCAGTAGCTTGAGTTTCCTGCCATAATTGTTCTAAGGGATTATTTTCTAATCCCGTGTTTCTTTCTGAAAGAATTACTCCGCGCTCACTTTCAATCATTTTGGGATCGAAGTTTAAGTTTGCAATTCTATCAGCTTCAAGATCAAACATTACTTCGATTGAACTTGAAGGAAACCAATCCGTGTAAGCCGTAATATTTTCTGATGTGTATGCATTGTTTGATCCGCCATTTGCTTCCATAACACGATCAAATTCTTTTGGCCCGTATTTTTTTGCACCGTTAAACATCATATGTTCAAAGAAGTGCGATATGCCTGTAATTCCAATATACTCGTTGCGAGATCCAACTTTATAAAAGAAGTACATATTTGCATTTGGAATGGAGCTGTCTTCAAGAACAAAAATTTTCATTCCGTTCTTTAGTGTAAAAGATTTTACATCATCTGCTTTTACTTGTCCGAACAATGTGGCGGCAGAGATGAAAAATATTAAAATGTATTTCATAAGTAATCCAAAAAGTTAATTAAATAGTTGTGCTAAAATACGAATTGTATCTTGCAGATAAAGGACTTTTTGATGAGTGGTTTAAAATTAAATAAAGCAAATGTTGTTTCTTGTAATGATAAAATACTTGCTTAATTTTAACCCGCGAATAATGATTCTTATTTGAAAATTAAACCTATACAGAAATCAATTACAAATCAGGGAGAGTTATATGAAAAAGTTCTCATCATTTTTAATATTTACTATTCTGATCCTTACTTCAATTTCCTTTGCACAAGAAACCGACAAAGACGGCACACAAGATCATCCGCTGCTTTCAAGAATTCCTAATTACTATATATCAGACCAAATTGTAAAAGATTTTGATGTGTTTACTTCTCCTTATATTGACAAGGAGAATGTTTGGGAAGGAAAGTTTACTCAGACAAATTATTCTCATATAGAAGGAACCAAAGAGTTAAGCTTTATACAGATTGTAAGAAATTATGAAAATTCTGTAAAAAAACTTGGCGGAAAAACATTATTATCAGATGGACGAGTATATCATGGCAAGATTGAAAAAAATAAAGGGGTTACTTATATAAGCGCAGAAGCTTTTAACGAAGGAAGAGATTATACTTTGATTATCGTTGAAAATAAACCAATGGAAGATGAAGTTACAATTGATGCCGCTGCACTGAATCAAGGAATTTCTGAAACAGGTAAGGTTGCCGTTTACGGAATTTATTTTGATTCAGGTAAATCGGTTATCAAACCAGAATCCAAACCAACGATAGATGAAATTGTTAAGATGTTACAGCAAAGTCCAAAACTTAAAATTTTCATTGTTGGGCATACAGATAGCGATGGCTCGGTGGAATCAAATATGAAATTGTCTTCTGATCGTGCTGCAGCTGTTGTAAAAGCATTAACTGAAAACGGGATTTCAGCTTCAAGATTAAAATCATCAGGAGTTGGTCCTTACTGCCCGGTTGAAAGCAATCATACCGAAGAAGGAAAAGCAAAGAACCGCAGAGTTGAATTGGTTGAGATGATTTAGTTTGAATTTAAAAATTGATAAAACAAAAAAGCCCGCAAGTGTAACGGGCTTTTTTAATTTGTAAGGTTTTTATTTCAACAAGATCATTTTTTTTGTTTCAATAAAAGATCCTGCCGTAAGCTTATAAAAATAAACTCCGCTGGAAAATATTGAGGCGTTAAAATCAATCTCATAACTTCCTGCAGATTTAAATTCATTAACAAGAGTTGCAACTTCATTACCAAGAATATCGAAAACTTTTAACCCAACATTCAGATTTCTCTCTTCGTTCGAAATGACAGAAGGAATTGTAAATCTTATTTTAGTTGTTGGATTAAATGGATTTGGATAATTTTGCTTGAGACTGAAATTATTTACAACTCCACTTTCATTTTCATCAACAGAGGTTACAGCAGAAGTTGTTCTATAAACTCCCATATTTTCTGCAGATGCAAACAAAACATCACCAGTGCCAAATGCAAGATCGGTTATTCTGCAATTAAACATACCAGACGTAAAGAGAGACCAGGTTTGTCCAAGATCATTAGATCTTGCGGTGGAATTATATCCGCCCGCAAAGATACTTCCGTTACTATGAATAGCCAGTGAAAGTGCACCATCAGTTAAACCAGAAACATCTTTGGTCCAGGAATTTCCAGCGTCTGTTGAGCGATAAACACCATTATTTGTTCCAACAAAAATATTTCCATTCGAATGTTCCGTAATTGAGAATGAGTAACCGTCAACACCATCGCCGATATTAATCCAATCATCACCATTGTTTGTTGATTTATATATTTCCTCATCAAACAGATAATATAAATCTCCAACAGAACTAACAAAAAGATCATAGCAGTAGCCCGTAGCTGCTGTGTCTGTAATTTCCATCCAATTAGCTGCTAATCTTGGAGTTCTAAAAATTTTTCCATCCCAACCAGCTGCAAAATAATAATCATTACTTACGGCCAATTCTTGTATATGTTGATTAGTTAGTCCAGTAGAAAACGAATTCCATGTTGATAAATTAATAGAAGTTTTTATCCCATTATAAACATTATACACAATCAATCCACCAGAAGGAATTTTCTCCGCAGTTTTTATATAAGTGTCTTCTTCATAATTAACAATTGTAATTTTATTCCAGGTATTTCCGTTATCGGTTGATGAATAGAATCCCTTACCAGGTATTGCTGCATAAAGACTACCGGCTGCATCTGAAAAAAAAGAATTAATTAAAGTTGATGTAAGACCACTTGTGTAATTAATCCAATTTGCACCTGCATCTGAAGATTTAATTATTCCCGAATTTGTTGTGGTTGCCCAAATATTATCATTGTTATCTACATAAGCAGTTTGAAATCCAAAACCATTAAAAATTGTTGTAATGTTATTCCAGTTTGTTCCGCCATTTGTTGATTTATACAATTGTTGAATGACAGTTACATAAAGATCTCCATTGGATGTAAAGTCTATATCAGAAGTATATGGTAAAGATAAATCACCTTGAATCGAAACCCAACTATCGCCATTATCTGTAGATTTAAAAGGTCCATTACCAGCGGATGAAATGAAAATCTCACCAGCAGGACTAGAAGTAAAACTATTTACGTAATAAGTAGTATCATATCCAGTATTTGATTGAACCCAATTAGCTCCAAAGTCTGTGGATTTATAAATCCCACGATAGACATCTGAAACAAGTAAAATATTGTTTTGTGTTGAGCCAATTTTCCAGATATAACTTGATTGTGGTAATCCATTATTTACAGTAGTCCAGCTATCTCCACCATCTGTTGATTTATAAATACCCGAATAACTATTTGATACATAAATATTTCCAGAAGCATCAAAAGTAATATCTTCAGCATACAGATTTTCGGGATAACTATTATTTACTTTAGCCCAACTTACTCCCTGGTCAGTAGATTTATAAATTGATCGCAGTGTTCCTGCATAAACATCACCTGAAGCGCTAATTTTAAGAACAAAAACACCAATGTTATCAATTTCGTTTGATATTGAGTACCAGTTTTCTCCGCCATCAGTTGATCTAAAAAGTCCACCACCAACATATCCGGCTAGAAAAATATTTTCCGTAACTTTTACAATTGTGTTTGTTCTTCCTCCATCAATACCAGAGGGCTCCCAGATATTTTGAGCGTTAGTACTATCGGATAATAAAAAGCAAAGCAGAACTGAACCTAAAAACAAATAGTTGATATACTTCATCAAACCCTCCTTGAAGCTGTTAGAAAAATATGTGATTAAATTATATATGCAGAACCGTAATTGTTAATATATTAAAAATATTTACACAAGCGAATATTTTATTAAAAGAAACTATTACTGTTGAACATTTAATAAACAAAGTCTATTTTTTCGTTAAAAATTGAAGGGTTCTATTCGATCTCTGCCGATTATAGAACAAAGTTTATTTGCACCAAATATTATTTCAGATTACTATTCTAAATCAAATTATATCTAATAAATGAGATCATTTATGGCAAAACATATCGCATTTCTAAAAGCAATAAATGTTGGCGGGCATACCGTTAAAATGGATTATCTAAAAAAACTTTTTGAAAAAATGGGATTTGAAAAAGTTGAAACATTTATTGCAAGCGGAAATGTTGTGTTTGAAACAAAATCCAAATCGGTGGATGCTATTAAAAAGAAAATTGAAACAGAGTTGGAAAAATCTCTTGGTTACAAAGTTGCAACATTTATCAGAACAACAAAAGAATTAAAAGAAATTTCTGAGCACAAACCGTTTAAAGAATCGGATTTAGCCAACGAACAAAATTATTTGTACATAGGATTTCTTGACAATCAACCGAATAAAGAGTCACTGAAAAAAGTTTTGGTCTTATCAGATGAAGCAAATGAATTCCATTTTAATAATAAAGAACTTTTCTGGCTTTGTAGAAAAAATTTCAGTGATTCTGGAATAACAGGAAAAACTTTAGAAAAAGCACTTGGTATGGAAACAACAATTCGTAATTCAACAACGATAAGAAAAATGGCGGTGAGGTTTTGTTAATATCAATTTTTTATAAATTAACCACGCGTATTAGAGACAGTTTTATAAAAAGCGAAAAAACATGAATCAAAAGAAATCATTACTTCTCAGACCGCACTTAATTTATTTATTTTTAGCTTTTAATCTCTATCATTGCAATCCAGAACCACACACATCAAAGAATAATCTTGATGAAGCAATCCTTTCAGACACCTCAAGTTTTTATTATGTTGATGTTAAAAACTATCCTGTAAAAAATAAAAAGCTGCCGATTGGTATTTTTGATTCAGGTACCGGCGGATTGACAGTGATGGATGCAATCGTAAACTATGATGGCTTTAACAATCAAAACAAAAATCTTAGCTCTGATGGTATTCTGGATTTTGAAAAAGAGTGTTTTATTTATCTCGCTGATCAAGCCAATATGCCTTATGGTAATTATCCTTCTCTAAACAAAACTGATGTTTTAAAGGAACACATTCTTAAGGATCTTCAATTCCTTCTAAGTAATAAATATTATCAATCATCTGGTGATGAAGAATTTGAAATTGATAAATCTCCGGTTAAAGCAATTGTAATTGCATGTAATACCGCCACGGCGTACGGAATGGAAGATATTGAAGCATTTTTAAAAAAAGCAAATTTGGATATTAAAGTAATCGGAGTGATTAATGCCGGGGTTAAAGGAGCTTTTGAAAATCTATCGAACAATGAAAATTGCAGTATCGGAGTAATGGCAACAGAGGGCACGGTTTTGTCAAATGGTTATTTAAACGCAATCAATAAATATAAGATTGATCTTGGTTATAAAGGAGAAATCAAAACATTTCAGCAAGCTGGAATTGGATTAGCCGGAGCGATTGATGGTGTGATAGATTATATTAACACACGAGCAACAGAAATTAGAAATGAATACAAAGGTCCATCGTTAACATCGAAGGATGCCAAAATTGATTTAAGTATTTTGAATCGTTATAATTTTGATTGGAGCAAAAACCGAATTCTATATTCTGGAGAAAAAAACAATCCAACCGAAATCCAAATAAACTCCATTGAAAATTATATTTACTATAATGTTGTTTCTCTGCTTGAGCAAATTAAAAACTCGAAATCTGCAAAGCCACTTAAAACAATCATACTTGGCTGCACTCATTATCCATTCTATAAAAACATATTTGCTCAAAAGCTGGAAGAACTATACAACTTAAAAGAAGATGGTAATTATGTTTACAGAAAATTTTTGCACAAAGAAATAACATTGATTGATCCTGCGTTAAACACCGCTAAGGAATTGTATGAATATCTTGGAGAGAATAATCTGTTTGGCGATAATGAATTGAACAAAAGTGAATTTTATATTTCAGTTCCAAATGTTCAAAACAAAAACACCCAACTAGATTCGCTTGGTAACTTTACATACGAATATAAATACGGTCGCACAGCGGGAATTTTACAGGAATATGTTAAACAAGTTCCTTTCAACAAAACCAATTTACATCCCGATGTAATAGATATGTTAAGAGAGAAAACACCATTAATTTTTAAACTGATAACAGACTTTAATCAAACAAATAGTAAAACTGAGTTTATAAGAAACAATAACTTGGTAATACTTTAAGGAGCACAAATTGCAAATAGAATTTATCGGCGGCGCAAGAACCGTTACAGGTTCGCAGCATTTACTTCATATCAATGGCAAAAAGATTTTACTTGAATGTGGCTTGTTTCAAGGAAGAAGGAGCGAGACTTATGATAAAAATAAAAACTTCAAATTCAATCCGGCGGAGATTGATGTTTTAATTTTATCTCATGCACACATAGACCACAGCGGCAACATTCCAAATCTTGTTAGCAAAGGATTTGATGGATTGATTTATGCAACTTCTGCAACGGTAGATTTGTGTCAGATCATGCTTCGGGATTCAGCACATCTTCAGGAAAAAGATATTGAGTTTGTAAATAAAAAACGCAAGAAAAAAAATGAAAACCCTATCGATCCACTATACACATTAGAAGATGTTGAAAAAGCAATGCAGCAATTTGTTGGTGTTCAATACGATAGAACTATTGATTTATTTCCGGGCATTCGGTTTACATTTAGAGATGCTGGACACATTCTCGGTTCTGCGGGAGTACATTTAGAGATTGAAGAATCCGGAAGCAAAAAAATTAGTTTAGGATTTTCAGGAGATATCGGAAGACCGGATTCACCGGTAATAAAATCACCTGATGTGTTGCGCGATCTTGATGTGTTGATAATGGAATCAACTTACGGAAATAGGTTACACTCGCCTGCAGAAGAAGTTGAAGAAGATTTTTCATCAACAATAAACAAAGTTATTAATGAAGGTGGAAAAGTTATCATTCCCGCTTTTGCAGTTGGAAGAACTCAGACTATCGTTTACATGCTTCATAAACTTTTTGATCAAAACAGGATTCCAGAAGTTCCTATTTATGTTGATTCACCAATGGCTGTTGATGCAACAGCAGTCTTTCGATCACACCCAGAATGTTTAGATAGAGAAACGGGTCGCATCTTTTTAGAAGAAGGAACAGATCCGTTTGGATTTGGCAGATTGAAGTACATAAAGAAAACCGAAGAATCGAAAGAGCTAAATGATAAATCAGGACCGATGATAATTATTTCTGCATCAGGAATGGCGGAAGGCGGAAGAATCTTACATCATCTTGCGAATAATATTGGTAATCCTAAAAATTTAATTTTATTTGTTGGATATGCGGCAGAGCACACATTAGCTAGAAGAATTATGGATGGGAATGAAAAGGTTAACATTTTTGGCGAAGAATTCGATGTTCGTGCTAAAATCAAGAAAATGGACTACTTTTCTGGTCATGCCGATCAGAAGGAATTACTGGATTACCTGCGTCTAAATCAACAAAACAAGTTAAAAAACATATTTTTAGTGCATGGTGAAGAAGATATGGCATTGCCGTTTAGAGAGAAATTATTGCAAAAAGGCTTTAAAAACGTGCAATTCCCTGCTTCAGGTGAAATAATTAATCTTTAGTCCGGATAGATTTTTATCTTACATTTATCCAATTAAGTGTTATATTTGCCGTTTACAAAATCAGCACTCCGGTTCTTTCTCCAGGAGGAATCAATGATTGAAATATCAAATAATAAAATCACAATTAAGGAGATGTAGCGCTTGAAGATCACAAAACAATTTACTAACCGAGAAAGTAAATCTTTAGACCAGTATTTACAAGAAATCGGTAAAGTTGATCTTCTGACTCCCGATGATGAGATTGAACTCGCCATCAAAATTAAAAAGGGAGATAGATTAGCCCAGGAAAGATTAATAAAAGCAAACCTCCGATTTGTAGTGAGCGTTGCAAAACAATTTCAGAACCAAGGCTTATCTCTCGGCGATCTCATCAATGAAGGAAATATTGGCTTGATAAAAGCCGCTGAAAGGTTTGATGAAACCCGTGGATTCAAATTCATCTCTTACGCTGTGTGGTGGGTTAGACAATCTATTATGCAGGCAATTGCAGATCAATCCAGAGTTGTAAGATTACCACTTAACAGAGTTGGAAATCTTACCAAGATAAGCAAGGCTTACAGAGATCTTGAACAGGAATATGAAAGAAAGCCCACAACAGATGAGCTTGCACAAATTCTTGAAATGACTTCTGAAGAAGTTGCTTATGCACTTCAGATTGCAGGAAGACAAGTATCAATGGATGCACCTTTAAAAGAAGGTGATGATGGAAAAAATTCTTTAGTTGATATTCTTCCCAATGATGAACAACCTTTGCCGGATAATAAATTAATGACCGAGTCTTTGAAAAAAGAAGTTGCAAATGTTCTCTCAACTCTCTCAGAAAGAGAAGCAGAAGTAATAAAATTATACTTCGGAATTGATGGAGATCATTCGGCTACCTTAGAAGAGATTGGCGAAAGATTTAATCTTACTCGTGAACGCGTACGACAGATTAAAGAAAAAGCTTTAAGAAATTTAAGGCAATCAAAAAGAAGCGGAAGACTGAAAGCTTATTTAGGATAACAAATAATTCGTTTCAGGTTTTAGAGCCCCGATATACCGGGGCTTTTGTTTTTTAAACCATTCATATCTCTTTACGCTCTCTAAAAAAATGTTGGCGATCTTTTTGCATAACCATCCCTTCGGAAGCATGAACGGCCGCTAAAAACATTTCACGCAAAGCTCGTATAAAGAAATTAAAATCCATTCCTCTCGCTTATAAAACCATTTAACCGCTTATCTAAAACAAGCGTATTTTTGATTTCTCACAAGTAAATTTCGGATGTAAAAAAAGATACAAATGTAAAAACACAGAGTTATGAAGCAATCGATACTTATATTTTTAATAATAATCTCATCTAACCTGCTCTCTGCGACAGGAAACAAAAACATTCAGAAAGCACTTCGTCTTCTAAAAATTAATAGTGAAATTATAATTGATGGTAAGATAGATAACTCTTGGAGTTATGCCGATTCAACGGTTAGTTTTTTTCAATTGGAACCATATTTTAATCAACCCACTTCAGTAAAAACAGTTGCTAAAGTTTTAACCACAGAAGAAGCCCTTTATTGTTTGATGATTTGTTATGACGATAAAGAATATATTCAGGCTAATGCAGGAATGCACGATGGTTATACCGGTGATATTGTTTCTATAATGCTCGATACTTTTGGTGATAAACAAACCGCATATAAATTTGCAATCAATGCATCAGGTGTTATTTCAGATTCACGTATGCTTGATGATGCACGCAACCGCGACTATAGCTGGGATGGTATTTGGGAAGGAACATCACAGATTTATGATTGGGGTTTTGTTGTTGAAATGAAAATTCCTTACAAGTCAATAAAGTATGATAAAAATTTGTCCGAATGGGGCTTAGATTTTGATCGCTGGCGCTCATACAATAAAGAAGATATTTATTGGTGCGAGTATGAACAAAGCGAAGGACAAAGAATTTCTAAATTTGGGAAATTAATTTTTCAGGATTTTAAACCAACAATTACAGGATTAAATCTAGAGATTTATCCTGTTGGTATCGCAAAGACAACTTACCTTGGTGATAACAAATATAAATTTGATCCAAGTGCGGGGCTTGATATTTTTTACAATCCATCCGAGCAATTAACTTTTTTACTAACTGCCAATCCAGATTTTGCACAAATAGAAGCCGATCCTTTTGATTTTAATATAAGCAGGTATGAAGATTACTTTACCGAAAGAAGACCTTCTTTACAGAAGGTAATGAAGTTTTTAATCCGGCAGGAAGAGAACGCAATTCAGGATTTTACCGACCGCTTGAGCTCTTTTATTCAAGAAGGATTGGAAAACTCCTTCCGGGCGGAGAAGAAGTTCCGCTTATTTTCGGCACTAAAGCATTTGGAAGATTACGGATTGGGATATGGCGGATTTGTAGCGTTAACTGGCGAAACGGATTATGTTGATGATGGATAATAATATAACTGAACCTCAAGCTTATTTTGGATCAGCCAGATTAAAAAACAAATTCTTGATAACTCATCTGTTGGTGTTTTGATGGTTGGTAAACAAACAAAAGAAAACACATATGGAGTTATTGATATCGATGGAGCCTTTCGTGCTTCTGACTGGCAGCTTGCTTATCAATTTGCAAGATCGTTTGAAAATAGCGATGGAGAGTATGCTGCCTCAATCGGCTTTAGAAATATTTCCAAAAATGGGGTAACTTATTTCAGGATGAGAGCAATAGGCAATAAGTTTAATGTAGGTCAAATTGGATATGTTCCCTGGCAAGGCACAATTAATTCTGTGGGATTAACAGGACCGATCTGGTACTTCAATGATGGCGCAATAAGAAATATTTTTTGTATTTCGGTCCTGCAATAAATTATGAACATGCAGATCTGTATACAGATTACGCCGGAGTTATTGGTTTTAATATGCAATTTCGAGATGGCTGGGGTTATGAAATTAATGCTGATTTTGGTAAAAGTAAAGATGAAGATATTATTTATGATTCTTACAGCGTAAATCTAAGTTCGTGGTTTAATCTTTCGCAAAACTGGAATGCCAATGCCTGGGGCGGTTATCAAAATACCTATAACTTTGATAGAGATTATCTTGCCTCATTTTCGTGGTTTGGTTTTTCTGCTGAATGGAAAGCATTTGACATTTTAGAAATCGGAACTTCTTACGATATGTTTATTGAAGGTGATCCTGACGGTAACATTGAAGATATAACTTACAATGCCCGTCCGTTTTTTTCTTTAACACCAATTAACAATTTAAACTTTAGAGTTTATGTTGATAATGTTTTTGTACGATCAACAGATAGAATGGAAAGAATAATCGGCGGATTTTTATTTAGCTGGAACTTCTTACCAAAAAGCTGGATTTATCTTGCACTAAATGAATTCCGGGATAGAAGCGATGAGTATGATTCAAACAATAACTTACTTCCGAACAGAATGCACACAACAAATCGTGCCGCAGTTTTTAAGATAAAGTATTTGTATTACTTCTAGTAGAATAGTAAATACTTTTAAGTAATATATTGCTTATTAATACAGTTTGAGATTAACCGTTAAAACTTTTAATATTGAGTAATTAAAAACAGAAGTTGTTTATACCAGAGCTATAGGTACTACATACCATTCTGTAAAAATTTACTAATTCAATCGGAGACCGTTATGCCTGTAAAACCCAGTGAAAAGGAAGAAGAATATTTTGCAAGATTGGAATTTGAAAGAAAAAAGAAACAGGAAGAAGAATCACGCATTAAATTAGAAAAGGCTGAAAAGGAAAGACTTAAAAACCTACACAATATGCATTGCCCAAAATGTGGAATGAAACTGATAGAAATTAATTATAAAAATATTCAGATCGATAAATGTTCATCCTGCGATGGTGTATGGCTTGATGCCGGTGAACTTGATGCAATTTCCAAACTCGAAAAAGGCAAGCTGGATAAATTGTTTGGCGTTTTTAAGAAATAAAAAACAGAATCACCATAACAGCAGCAGCAACTTTTACAAAGATTGGAAAATACATAGGATATTTTTTCTTAACCCAACCCCAAAGCTTTGCAGCAAGGATCATAAGTGCAATTAACATTATTGTTGCGCCAGTTGCTTCAATAACATTCATTGTCATTCCAATTCTGCTTGCAAGACTTTTACCGCTCCAGAAAACACCATAAATAATTATTAAGTGCAGCCAATAAACAAGAAGCGATTCACGGCTTGCATCCAGTACAAAAGATTTTTTAACATCAAATTTTTTATCAACCAACCAGCAGAAATAAAACAAAACAAAAATGTATCCCAATCTTTCTAAATAAAAAACCGGATTTGGTAGAATTGAAGTAAGTGTTTTAGAAAATAAACCAGAATAAAAAAATGACCAAAACAAAAGCGTAATCAATCCGGCAATTGCCACTTTACTAATAAATTTTTCTTCTTCATTTTGTTCACGAGCCTCAACAAAATATTTTGCAAAGATTCCTCCCGCGAGTAAGAAATTTAACCATGGAAAGATTGGAAACAAGGATCCATTTATTCGATTAAAATAATTTGCAATTGCTATTGGCAAATATTTCGAAAATTCAATCTTCCACAGCAACGGTGAAATAGCAGTTACAACAATTAACGAAGCAATTAGAAAATAATGATATGTTTTATCTGATTTGATTAATAATCTTGTTAAAAACAAAAACAACAAACCAAAACCAATGCATTGCAAAACATCTACTGCCAAAAAAGCTTTCTAGCAATTGTGGAGTTGATTGGTTAATTGTTTTTGATATAGAATAAAATGGAAGATGTAAAGCATAGCCAATTATTATTATCTGGAAAATTCTTGCAATCTTTTCCAGAATGCTTTGCTAAGTTTTCTCATTTCATCAAGCTTACCACCGGAGGATACCTGAAATGCAAAACCCGATACAAACAAAAATGAAGGGGCAACCAATCCATTAATAAAATTAAGAACACTAAACCAACCCGATTGTCTTAATTCAGGAAACAAGAAAGCATTAAATACGTGGACTTCGATCATAATTATGATTACTAGTCCACGTAACAAATCTGCAGAAACGTATCTTACTTTTTCTTTCATAAATTCAATAAAAGTGCTTAAAGCTGTGGATTTTATTTCAATGTCATTCGATTGTAAACAGGAATCTAAGGTTTTAAATAGACTCCCACTTTCGTGGGAATGACAGAAAGCGATAATTCTATTATTTTTTTGTTATTTAAGCTTTTCCTCAATCGCAAAAACTGGTTTAATATCCACAGGAAGTTTTTCAAGTTTTTTTCTCAACGTTTCTATTGTTGGCGAGTTAACAGCATACTTTGCAATTAAATCTTTAGCTCCTGCATAATTTCCTTCTGCTTGAATTGTTAAAACTAAATTACATAATTCTTTTAAGGCTGGATAAACTTTCATAAAATCGACAGAAACTTTTTGTGTGCTTTCATCGTAAACATATCCACCTTTTTCTAACAGATAATTATAGATAATTGCATTGCCTCCACCATGTGCTTCGCCAATTCCAAATCTCATACTGCGGAAAGCTCCGGCAAGAAATGTTACCCAAACCTGATTTTCTGTTTCTTTGGAGTAAACACCTTTCTCGATCATAAATATATTGTTGTACATACCAAGAATATCGGCTTTACATTCTTCTATAGTTGAGTATGTTTCTTTAACTCTTTCTTAACCTCAGTGTCTTTGCCGTTTACTTTTATAAAGCCAGGACCAACACCATAAGAGACATTTATGCATCAATGTATGATTGAAGAAAGCATCGAAAGTAACATGTTTAAGCTGATCAGAAGCAAGAACAATTTCCGCAATTGGTTTTAATAGTTTTTCAAATTTTGCTTCGTGAACATTTTTTAACATTACTTTTTTTGAACCTTTTGCCTGTCTTACACGCTCATCGTTAGGAAGATTAAACGCAAGAGTTTGAACCCCTGCTTTTGTATCACCAGCAGTAAACACTTCATTAGCAACAACTATTGGAGACTCAGAACCACGCGTATAGTTTTTATGTTTATCATCCAAAGGAAGATTTTTTTCTATGTCTGTTAAATACTTTGCAAATATTTCAAGTTTTTTTGTTTCAACAGGATCTTTAATTGTAACAAAACTTTCAAAAGATGCTTTGTAGTTAAACATTTCATCTTCATAAACCTCATAAGGACCAATTACAACTTCTATGTTGTGATCCTTCAAATCCATCCAATCCATATCGCTTTGATAGTAATCGTTACTTAAGAATGCATCCGCACGGAAAGCAAATATTTTTTAGTGATGGATTATCTGAAAATTCTGCCGCCTCTTTTAAAAGATTAGATGCTGCAGTTAATTTATCTTTGAAATATTCGTTGTAAGGAATTGCAACGAGCTTTTCATTTTTTCTTCGGATAATTGTAAACTCACTTGTAAAAGATTTTTCATCGGCAGGATTGTCTTTTATCCACTTTTCAAATTCTTCTTTTGCCATATCTTCAGGATAAAAATTAGCACCCAGCGGTTTTTTATCTTTGCCAATGAATGGTTCATTGTCTTCAAGACGATCAAATGGACCAAACATAATATTGAAGAGATCAAGTTCAAGTTTAAGTTCAGGTTGTTCTGACAAAACAGATTTATTTGCGATTTTAGAAAGCAAATCAGATTTAATTTGATTGTTTTTTAAATAAACCTGCTCTAGAAACAGTTCATCAATTATTTTTGATGCACGATAAAGTTTTTCCAGCACAACTTTTTCTCGGTCTGTTAAAAGTGTTTCATCATACTGTATTTCAACGGGAACAAATTTGGCAATCTTTTCCTTAAGCATTGATACTTCCTTTGAATCTTTTTGCGGAGTTTGATTTTCGGTACAGGCAGTAAATAGTGCGACAATTAAAAATGCAGCTATTAAATATTTCATTGTATAACCTTTGTTTGATATAAAAGTTTATTTGTTTCGATGAAGAAATATAAAAATATCGCAACTAAAATCTTGCGGAATTTTTAAAGTTCTTTTTTAGCCATATAAAACCATTCATCATTAAATTTTTCGCACATTGGGTAATTCTCCTTAAGTTTACAATGCAAAATTTAATTACTCATATTAGGTGGAGAAATGACAAAACAAAAATTAATTTTTTTACACTCTTGTTGCACTAACAATCGCTACCACAATATTTCCTCAAGCACCCAAACGATCTGATGTACCGGATAAACATAAATGGAACCTTGTAGATATGTACCCAGCTTTGTCCGACTGGCAAGCGGATATCAAAACAGTTGAAGCCAGGATTAGTGATTTTGCTGCTTACAAGGGAAAGCTTGGCGAGAATTCTCAAAATTTATTAAATGCACTAAACTCTTATTTCGGAATGCTGAAAATTTTTTATAAAGCAGGTACCTATGCCGGAAATTTGAGCAATGAAGATGTTCGGATTTCTGAAAATCAGGCATTGCTTCAGCAGCTTTCGGCAGTGGGAACAAAGTTTGGTGAAACGGCATCTTTCTTTGAGCCGGAGATTCTTGCCATTCCAAAAGAAAAGATTGAAAAATTCTTTAAAGAAAAACCCGAACTGAATACTTACTCAATGTACATAGATAACATACAAAGATTGCGTCCGTATACACTAACTGAAGCAGAGGAGAAGATCCTTGCAAGTTTTGGTTTGATAGCGGGAAACCAAAATACTGTTTACTCAATTTTTGCAGATGGCGAAAAACCAAATCCAAAGATTACTCTTTCAGACGGAAATGAAGTTGAGTTGAGTCCAGCTACTTTTACAGGAGTTAGAGCAGTTGAAAATCGTGATGACAGGAGTAAGGTATTTGAAACTTTCTTTAATAGTTATGGTGATTTTAAAAACACTCTCGGTGCAAATCTTGTTGGCAAAGTTAAAAAGGATTGGGTTTACGCTAAGAACAGAAATTATAAAACCTCTTTGGAATCTGCTCTTAATGGGGATACCCTGCCTCCAACCGTTTATACTACTTTGATTGAGCAAGTAAATAAAAGTCTCCCAACACTGCATCGCTTTTGGGATTTGAAAAAAAATGCTTGGGGTTGATACACTTCACTATTATGATTTGTATACATCACTTGTTAAAAAAGTTGATTTACATTTTACAGTTGAACAAGGGCAGCAAGCAATTCTTGACGCACTTACACCATTAAAATCAGAATATCTATCTACAGTAAAAAAATCCTTTGATAACAGATGGATAGATTTTATTCCAACTGAAGGAAAAAGAAGCGGGGCATACTCAAGTGGTTCTGCGTATGATGTTCATCCATACATTCTTATGAATTGGAATGATGATTATGAATCACTTTCCACTCTGGCGCACGAACTTGGGCATACAATGCACAGCTTTTATTCAAATTCTAATCAGCCATTTGCAAAAGCAGATTACGCAACTTTTGTTGCGGAGATTGCATCAACAATAAATGAAACACTGCTTAATAATTATATGGTTAATAAAGCAAATAGCGATGAGGAAAAAACTTTTCTTGCTCGGCAGCTATCTTGATCTTTTACGTACAACTATTTTTCGCCAAACATCTTTTGCAGAGTTTGAATTAGAAATTCACAATAGAGTTGAGCAAGGCCAGCCATTAACCGGTGATGATCTTTGTAATATTTATTATGATATCGTAAAAAAATATTATGGGCACGATGCAGGACATTGTGTAGTTGATCCTTATATTCAATATGAGTGGTCTTACATTCCTCATTTTATGGGATATACATATTATGTGTTTCAATATTCAACGTCACTTATTTATGCAACTGCCTTTGCAGAAAAATTGTTAATGAAGGAAATCCTGCAGTAGATAATTTTTATAAGATATTAAAAGGTGGCGGATCGAAGTACGCAGTTGAATTAATTAAAGATGCCGGAATTGATCCATTATCACCGGAGCCATTTGAATTGACGATGAAGAAGATGAACAAAGTTATGGATCAGATAGAAGACATATTGAATAAGTAGATTTTATTGTGATCTGTCCTTTCGATCTTGACGGGAGAGAAATCTGTTTAACTAAGCATGCAGATTTCTCTCTTCGTTCGAAATGACCTTAATACGATAACGGATAAGTTTTATTCTTTTGGCAATTTAAATCTTACTCTCAAAACTCCATCTTCAAAACTTGTTGAGATGATCTGGAACTTTCCTATTTCCTTTGTTGATGAAACGTGTACTCCGCTGCAGGGACAGGCATCATAATCGCCAATCTTAATTATCCTTATAGTATCACCTGCATCATCAGGCAATAGAGAGAGCTTAAAATTATTTATTGCTTCATTTCGCTTTAGAAAATCTTCGGTAACCGGCAAATCTTGTTGAATTATTTCATTTACTTTTATTAATTGTTTCAACTTCTTCGTCTGTAAGATTACGATCGAAATGATAATCACATTTGGATTTTTTCTTTTCTATATGATTTGAAAAAGATCTTCCTTTATTAAACATTCTAACCATTGTCTGGTTTAAAATGTGTTCAGCTGAATGCATTTCAGGATTATAATCTTTATTTGATTTTACCTCATCCATATTACCACTTATTAAAATGAATTTTATCCTGATTAAATCTTTCTTCTGTTTTTACAACTTCATCGGGGTAGCCAAGTGAAATTAATGATACGGGAACAATATTATCAGGAAGATTGAATTGTGCTTTAATGTTTCTGTAAATATCATCCATTCCGTGAATTGCAATCCAGCACGATCCAATTCCTAATCCGTGAGCAGAAAGCAAAATGTTTTGTATTGCTGCTGAACAATTCTGTAAAAGCCAGCTTTCATTTTTTTCAACAGATGAATCTCCGCAAACAATAATTGCAGCGGCAGATTGTCTTAACATTTCCGCATAAGGAATTGATTTAATTGTATCAACAAGTATTTCTTTGTCATCAATAATTATAAACTGCCAGGCTTGCAAGTTCATTGCGCTTGGTGCGTACATCGCAGTTTTAAGAATCTTATCCAGATTTTCTTTGCTTATTTTTTGATCTTTATACTTTCTTATGCTTCTTCGATTAAGTAATGCTTCCTGAACTTCCATATTTCCTCTGAAATTATTTCCTTACAAATATAATAACACTTTTTTGGTCTTCGTAATTGCATTGCGTTTTTTTCATATGACCGCAAAAATAAAAAGGATTAATGATGAGTGTTTTATTAAGATTAAAAGAAAGCTTTACTAAAAAAAATCTAAAATGTACTATTTCTTAACTGGCGTTATTACTGTTGTTGGGTTGTTGTTTGTATTAACAAATTTGTTCTTTACGCACAACACTATAGTTGCAACAGATGGAAATCCAGGCGAATTATTTCCCTCAAGACTACAAAATTATTTCCCCAAACTCAAAACAATATTACAATCTTTGGTGAAGGAGTTCCGTTAGAAAATTTTGAAGTTTACGAAAGAGTTGATAGAGAAATATTAGTCAATACTTACTGGCACTCAGCAACAATACTGGCAATTAAAAGAGCCGCACGATGGTTTCCGGTTATCGAACCCATATTAAAACAAAACAACATTCCCGATGACTTTAAGTACCTTGCTGTTGTAGAAAGCAACTTGGAAAACGTTGTTTCGCCCGCAGGAGCAACAGGTTACTGGCAGTTTATTAAGACAGCGGCAAAACAATACGGATTAGAAGTGAACGAAGAGGTTGACGAAAGGTATGATGTTCAAAAATCAACTTTGGCTGCTTGTAAATATCTCAATACCGCATATCAAATGTTCGGTAACTGGACTATGTCAGCATCATCATACAATGCCGGTATCAGTGGAATAGAAAATGGAGCGGTTTACAAAAATCAACCAACTATTGGAATCTTGTTCTTGGTTCAGAAACATCGCGCTATGTTTCCAGAATAATAGCAATGAAGTTAATAATGGAAAATCCGTCTGCATATGGTTATGATTTGAAAGACGAGGATTTATATAAGCCGCTTAAGTTTAAAGAAGTTGAGTTAAATACATCGGTTGAAAGCTTTGCAGATTATGCGACAACACTTGGAATAAATTATAAAATACTAAAACTTTATAATCCCTGGCTGCGGGATACTAAATTAAAGATAAAAAACGGTGTTACGTATAAAATTAAAGTTCCTGAAGAAGGGAGTATTAATCTTATAAGAGAATAGCTTAATTAGAATTTAACACTAATCAATTATCATTAAAAGCGATTCTCAAGAATCGCTTTTTTAATTTCCCGATAATTTAGTAACAACACCGCTGTTGCTATTAATCCAAAGCACTAAAGACTTATTAGATGAGTAAAAATTTACAATCCAATCGGCAGAATTATTTAATGCCAGCGTTGTATCTATAGATTTACTTGGCAGTAAAAACATATCAACCTTAGCACCCGCATTCTGTGAAAGAAAAATATCCGCTTATGAACAAGTGCAGTGTCTATTGTAGCGGGGCTGTCTTTATAATTAGCGTTAGGATCAATTGCCAGTGTTGCAAGCCTGTTGAAAACATTTCCAAGAATATTTCCTGCCGTAGTGTCTTTTATAAATGACAACATTGTTGAAAAGTTTATGGGCGATTTAACAGGTCCCGCTGCAAAAACAGGAACATAAAATTCATTACTCTGCAAATTGTTTGATTGCACAACATATACAAATGCATTATCCGTTTCTAACAAATCTATTTTACCGAGCAAATCAACATTCCAACCATATATTGCAGAAAGTTTTGCATCGGTTGCAAAATCTAATCTGCTTTCTGCAAAACATTATCCGCATACTTCTTTGCTGTAATTTTTCCGGTTTCGTCAATTGGATCTGCAATTTTTCACAGGCAACAAAAACAATTACAGCAAACAGGTTGATAAATAAAATATCTTTTCATTTTTATGCTCCTTTAAAAACTTCCACCATCACGGGGAAGACACTCTTTATTTAATAATCAAAAAATCATTTTATAATAACGGTCAATCTGTTCTCGCAATTCTTCCAGATGAACATTACGAGAAGCACGAATTGTTCTTTTCCTTCAAAATAAACAAGAATTGTTGGAACAGAAAAGACAGAAAGTTGTCCAGAAATTTCTTTTGCTTCATTTAAATCAACATAACAAAAGAAAATATTAGGAAAATCTGCTTCAAGCATTTCTGTTACTTTAGGTTTTAGCACTTTGCAAACATTGCATTCGGGCGTGCTTAAATAAAAGCAAACTGCTTTGTTTGATTTAGTAATTTCAAGAAAATTTTCAAAACTAGTTGGTGATTTAATAATCATTTTTTAATTAGAGTTTTAGATTTTTTATTTAACCGTTCATCAAATATTTCTTTGCGATAAACAAACAGTTACTAAAATTAGTATCTAAATTTAGCAATCAAACATACTAAGGAAAAACCTGAATGAAATTATATATAACCCCAGTTTTAATTTTTATTTTTGCATTTTCCGTTTCGTTTGGATCCGATCTTAAAAAACCGAAAGAAATAAAAAAAGCTTACACAAATCAAACAAGATCTTATGATGGAAAGCCCGGAATAAACTATTGGCAAAACTGTTCCGAGTACAATATCAAAGCAGAGATTGAACCAAAAACAAGATTGTTATCTGGCAGTGAAAAAATTGTTTACTATAATAATAGTCCAGACACATTAAAAAGTATTGTGCTAAAACTTTATCAGGATATGTATAAAAAGGGCGCGGCAAGAAACACAGAATTGAATCCAGAAACTGTAACAGAGGGAGTAAAGATTAGCAAACTTATTGTTGATGGTAATAAGTTAAGTTTAAACGTTGATGATAATTAATTTCTGTATCAAGGAACTAACCTGATAATAAAGCTTACTTCTTCTCTTCCGCCAAAATCAAAACGACAGTTGATGTTGACTGGAGTTTTATAATTCCTAATGGAACCGATATCAGAATTGGCGCTTACGGCGAATCAACTTTTTTTGTTGGTTACTGGTATCCCAAAGTTGCAGTTTATGATGATATACGCGGCTGGGATATGATAAGTTATAATGCCGAAAGATGAGTTTTATTTTGATTACCTGATATAAATGTTGAAATTAAAGTTCCAAAAGGTTTTGGTATTTGGGCAACAGGAATGCCGCAAAACCCCGATGAAGTTTTAAATGGTGTTTTTCTAAAAGATATAATGAATCCCTTCAGATAAACTTGTTAACATCGTTGCAAAAAGAAGATAGGGCAAAGAGATATATAAACATCAAATGGATATACAACTTTTAAATATTCTGCTAAAAATATTTCTGATTTTGCTTTTGGTATGAGCGATTTTTATTTATGGATGGAACAAGCATCGAACTTGAAAGCGGAAAAGAATTGCCTGCTTTTCTGCTTATAATCCTTCATCTGAATTCTTTCAACCAGCTACAATGGCAAAGAGAACCATAGAATTTTTCTCCAAGCAAATGCCCGGAGTTATTTATCCTTATCCGCAAATAACAGTTTTTAATGGTGATGGCGGAATGGAATTTCCTATGATTGTAAACGATGGACAATTTTCTAACAAAATTAATGATGTTTATGTAACCACTCACGAGATTGCCCATATGTATTTCCCATTTTATGGGAACAAATGAAAGTCGTTATGTGGATGGATGAAGGTGATGGCTTATTTTCTTCCTTGGGATCGGCAAATCGAGTTGTCAGAATATGATCACAGAACTCGCGCCGCTACTGGATTTTCTAAATGGGCTGGAAACGAAATGGATATTCCTCTGATACTCCCATCAGTTCTTTCAATGAGATCCTCATTTAAGCATGATGAGTTACTACAAACCTGCGCTTGCTTTCGAAATGCTTAAGTCTGCTTTGGGGGATGAATTATTTAAAGAATGTTTAAAGGAATTTATTCTACGATGGAACGGAAAACATCCAACACCATGGGATATGTTTTACACATTTGAAGATGTTACTAAGCAAGATTTAAAATGGTTCTGGAATCCGATGGTTTTTGAATCTCATATTCCCTGATTTAGCAAACAAAGATTTGAAGATTGAAAATGATAAAATTAAAAATATTGATTGAGAAATGCTGGCAATCTTTCCGGTTCCGATTGATTTAACATTAACACTTGAGGATGGTACACAAACAAACCTAAGATATGTCAACATCAATCTGGGAAAAAGGCGATAAAGAAATTTGGCTAAATGTTGATGAAAATCAAAAGTTAAATCGGTTGAGTTGCCAAATAAAATATACCTGATGCAGATGCGATTAATAATAAACTAATAGTAAAAGATTAAAGCCATACTTCGACTTCGCTCTCAGATGACAAAAAAAGAGGATTGAAAAATCAACCCTCTTAATTCTACATTATAAATTCTTCATTCTAATTAATGATGGTGATGTCCGCCAGCTCCGTGAACATGTCCGTGGGCCAATTCCTTCAGCAGTAGCATCTCTAACGTCAAGAAGTTCTAAATCAAAGTTTAGGGTTTTTACCGGCAAGGGGATGATTAAAATCAACAGTAACTGTTTCGTCTTCTACATTTGTAATTATAAATGGCATCTGAACCCCATCTGGATTACTAGCCATATATTCCATACCAGCTTCCAAAATAAAATCCCTCAGGAAAATTTTCCTTTCCAACAGCTTGAATAGCATCATCATTATATTCACCGTAACCATCTTTTGCTTCAAGTTTTAACTGTTTCTTTGTTCCTATGATCATACCGCTTACAGCTTTCTTCAAGCTTAGGTAATACCATTCCAGTTCCAGAAATATATGAGAAAGGTCCGCCGGCATCAGTAGAATCTAAAATGTTTCCAGTTTCATCAGTTAGTGTAAAATTCATAGTAACAACTTTATTCGCTTCAATGGGCATTGTAATTCCTTATTAACATTAATTGATAACGAATAATAAATAAAGTGAGATAAAAATAAAAACAAATGTAATGGAGAGACAAAGTTAACGTAAGGAAGATTTTCTGCGAGCAAAATATATGGCAAAAATAGAAGCAAAAACCCCGAGTAGAATAAATAAAAGATAGTTTGATGATGCTGTTTTGACATTTTGAATTTTAGAAACATCACCTGAAAGTACAAATGCTGACCAATAATATGGATTTGCGAATAATTCCTGTTTGAAAAAGATTTAGCTTTCTAAGTGCTCTTTGATTTATCAAAACCTTCACTAATGTATTTGTAAAAACTCTGCATAAATAAAGAAGTGGACTTATCATTCACATCCCACAAAGACACAACTACACTCTTGCCCCAGCCTCAAAAAAAACGCTTTCTGCATTCCACTACACCCTCAGCCTCATCAATTTCACCCAATCCAGATCTACAAGAACTTAAAACCACCAAATCCGAATTTAGTTTTAGCTGTAAAATTTCACCGCCTCTAGATATCCATCTTCTTTTTTATTCTTATCTAGCGAAAAATTATTAAGGCTGATTTTTGAGGGAAGGAACGAATGTGTTGATAAATGAATAATACTGCTTTGTGAAGCATTTTAAATTTTTGTTCTGTTGCATCATTAGAAAGCAATGTTAATCCATTAGAAAAGAGAGAGTTTACATTTTGTATTTCTTCCTTAGAATATTTTAATGGAAACAAAACAATATTTCTTGCATTGAAAGAATCATCCTCAAGTAAACTGCCTCGATAACTAAGTGCAAATCTTATCACTTATTTGCGGATCCCCCACTAGTAAAATTTTATCCTCATTTGTCTGTTTCATTTTCTTTTGCAAGATATAAATTAAAGCAGAGGGTGAATAAGAAACGGCATACTCATCAATTAAATATTTTTTGTTATCGTAGTAAAAAAGGACTATCATCTTCTTTTAAACTCGGTTACTAAAAATCAAAATGGGACCAGAACTAATTCTATGGCAGGAAAAGACTAAATTACTCTCAACAGGAATATCGTTAATTATCGGATGAAGTACTTTTTGAGTAAAACTATAGTGCAGCTTTTGTGTTGAATGAAACAAGTCCTGGATTGAAATAAAGATTACTGTTTAGATAATCCGAGGTATAAATCGGAGCGATTTTTCTTATTAATTCTAAGACCGATTGTTTAGTTAGAGCACTTTTTTCTATAGAATATTTTTCTTTACTTACTTTAATGAAATAAAGATGTTCTTCTCCAAAAAACAAGGTGATAAGATTTTCATTATTATTAAGATTTTGCTGGAGCGTTGATAAAACTGAAATTAGTTGTTGTGTTTTTGGAATAGCTTTGTGTTTTTTAATTTTCTATCTCCTCATATTTAGCCTTAAGCTCACCAAGTTTATTGCCCGAAAATAATCCAGATTCAATCATCCATTTCAAATCATAATATTCGTTTAACATCTCGCTTGAAATCCCTGATGAGTGAATTTTCAAAGCGGATAAATTTTGAAAAGTGTTTCGTGAATGTGATTTTTCAATAATAGTAAAAGCTTCTTCATTTCGTTGTCTTGTTCAATGTAAATTTCAGCAAGTTCGGAATAACAATCATTCAAACCAGAAAAGTGTAAGGATTTGAATTTCTGCACGATACTTAATGATTCTGAAATTTTCTCAGTAAGTGCAATTGCATTGAGGTAATGATTTTCTGCTTCATTAAATTTATTTTGCTTTTGCGAAGATTTTGCCAGAAGATATTCGATCTCAAAATGTTATTGTAGTCCAGTTCCTTTGTTACTAACGATAGAGAGATCAAAATACGTTATCGCATTACCAACATTTTGCTGGCAAGCTCAATTTTGCCTAAATATAGGTTTTGTACGCCCGCGTAACTGATTAAATCCATTTGCCCCAGACAATTGTAGAGATTCACTTATCAGCTTTTGCTTTTTAGAAAATCTTTTTGCAAATAGTAACTGTGTCCAAGTTCTGTTGAAATTATAGTTTTATAATAAACATCATTTACGGATTCTGACAAATTGAGTCCTTTAGCAAAGCATCATTACTTTGAGCTCTAAAATCTGTCAATTTAGAATAAGCTAATCCTATTTTAAAATAAGACTTGCCGTATATGGATCAATATTTGGGCTCGAACAGCTTGTTTATTGCATCCAAAAATATCCAAAGCTTTTGCCGGTTTGTTGACGTTATAATAAGAGTTCCACGCTTACGTCAACAGTGGATCTTGTTGCAATATCTTTTATTTTATTAGCCAGTTCTTTTGCGGTTTGATAGTATTCTAAGGATTTAGAGTAGTTGAAAGATTAGCATAAACATCACCAAGCCCGCGAAGGTTTAGAATTTCTAGAATACAGCATTATCCCCAGCGTACTCAACCTTGTTATAGTACTTTAATTGCTTAACAGTTTGCTGTTTGCGAGTAAAGGAAGCAATGTTTGCAACAAAGATTTATAATCTTTCTTGTGACTCAATATGGCAAATATCTCGAAACTTTTTCATAATTATTCTTTGCCTCAACAATATTTTCCGAATAAGTATATGACATAGCAAGCTTTCCTAGTTAAAGCAGTTGCTTCAAGCCTTTTCTTCAACTGCTTTTGATATCAGCAATGCAGATTCTAATTTAATCTTAGCTTCTCTCAACATTACCGCTTTGACTCATCAAGTATGCTAAGTTTATTAATGCTTTTCGCTTCCTCCTTTTATTGCCGGATAACTTCTTGCAGACTCCATTCCCGACTTATAAAACTTTTCGGCCAGATCATATTTTCCAGAAAGATAATAGATGAGCCTTTTGAAAATGAGAAATGCCACGGCCAGATTGCTTTCTGTTTGTACCAAAACTTCTGCTTTATTTATTGATGTTAAAGCATTTTCACAATCTCCGATTCCTCAGAATATGAAAGTAAGACAGCTCATTAAAATCATTTTGATTTTTTAGAATATCTATTGATTTCTTGAATAATCATTTGTGTGATAGAAATATAATGCCAATAAATAATCAAATATTTGTTTTGTGTTCTATCTGATTTAATAAACTTTTCTATTCTGCTTGATATTGTCTGAAGCTTTTGCTGAAAAATTAACTCATCACAAAATGAATAGTACCGGAAAGTCTTTAAGAATTGAAAATAAAGGTTAAAATGATTTTTCATATTCATCTTTTCTTTTTCTAGCAAACGCCCTTAAATAAGTTTTTTCCAAATCATTATCGAGTGTGTTAACAGAATCAGAAATACCAGAAACGTTTGTAGAGCTTAATAGTAAGTTCCAAACTTGTCAATGAAGTTTTCGGAGACATCAAAAGAATTAGAATGGTTAGCTTGTAAATCTAAGAGAGAATGTTTTGTTTCATCAATGGGTAAAAACCCAGTGGCAATTGAAAATAACCCGACAAGAGCTAACAATATTGGGCAAAAATGTAATTGCAGGTTTTTTCATCGTTGTCGTTCATTAAAACAGATTATAACTTTTTATCAAGCCTTCCGCTCTTTTGTAATAACTGCCCCGCTGTCAAACAACTAATTGCAAATGCTCACTTGCAGATATTTATCATCTATCATCAAATAAGATTTTTCCGATAAAATAATGCGCATCAAGTTTAAGATTATCAAACTTACCGCTGTTATCTAATTTGATCGATTTTTTCAAAACTTGCAATTCCTCTTTTACATCTTCTTTGCTAAACGATTTAAAGAGACCAAGAAAATCGTTTTCAGCTTTATTTACAAGTTATTGTATTCCCAGAATAAAGTGGGTATAAAAAAACCGATTCATCACCCTGACTTTTTGTTTACACTCATCATTCAGATATTGTATTGCTGAAGTGTAATCTTTTCTATCAATTGCATCTAATCCGCGCTGAAATAATTCAGACGTTCTCCCCTCTTGTAGTATAAAAATCCTCACCATCCAGAAAGATTTTCTGCAATCAGGAGTGGTAAATGAAGAAACAGCAAACACCCTGAAATACAAAACAACAACAGCGGCTATTGATGCAAAAACATATTTTGTGCAATAAAATTATTAAACAAAAAAAATAGACGCGGCAAGTTTTTCTTCTTTACCTTTTATCCACGACTGATTGGCTTACAAACGAATCAATAGCGCAGTATTCTGCATTTAATCCTTAAATAAGCTTTCACATTGCACGCATTTTCTAATATGGTCTTCAACCATTTTGGAGAGAGTATTATTAATCTTTCTGATGAAAGATTATTTTTATATAAAACATATTCACCCATTAACTCTTCATCAATATGTTCATTTCGCTAATGAAGTTTTTAATTGAGAATACGCATTGCTTATTTTGCTTGCTTCCGAATCATTTTTTATCATTCCGCAAGAAACATTTTTCTCTTCGGCGGTTAATGTACCCTTTATCTAAAAGTTCAATTATCTTTTCAAAATCGTTCATTTTATAAATGCCTTTTATGCTTCTTTAATCATTAGTAATCTTAATTAATAAAAAGGTGACATTATTTCTAATTTGTTTTAATTTTCAATTGTACGATAAAACATTTTCTCTTTATTGCCGCCCTGTTTTTATTAAGCTTTTCAGCAATCCTAGAAAACTTCAAGTCACTCCCAGAACCTTTAGCTTACCCACTCCCTGTTTTCATCACTTAACGTATCCAGAATTTCCAAAATAGCATTCACGTCAAACCCTTCGTCATTTCTGAGATTTAATCATTCTGCCTTTATACTTCATTTAATCTTCTATAGTCCGTCGCTGGTTGTTTTGTTTATACCATCACAAAGTTAAAAAGTACACTTCTAAGCCAGTTTTCAATAGCATCAATTTCCGCATATTGCCTTAGCAAAAGCATATACATACATTTGTAGCTAAACTGCTACATCATCCCAGTGTTTGTTATTTCTGCGCACGATGTTTAGATAGAAAACAGAGTACGATATTTCCCTTAACGTAACCGAAATTTTATTAAAGGCATTAGAATCCTGTCTTTTGAAGATAAAAGAAGGGATTCGAGTCTCCGATTCTGATAAATTTAAAAGTCAGATTTTTTTCTTCTCTTAATTTGTCACTAAACTCATATTTTATTAGTACTAAAATAAATAAACCCGTGACTATGAATAAACATTATCTTTACATTTTATTAATACTAAGCCAGACCTTTAACTTAACTGCTCAGCCGGATATTAAGATTTATTTCGGGAAATATTAAGTTTGAAGATATTTTCAGCAGATTCGATTATACATATATATATACGACGGATACCAAGTATTTTATATAGATAGCGTCCATTCATGTACAAAACCCCATTATATTTTAGATTTTGAAAATCATCTGCAATTGCCTTCACGTTGTAAACCCTGGCGATACCACAAGACTAAATATTACTTTAAATAAATTTTTTATAATATTATAAACGATACCGCAGACACTGTTTGGGCTATAAATATCTGAAGGCCCCAGAGATATAAGAATCAAAATCGATTTCTTTGATGACGATTTTGGAACTTGTTCTCCGATAATATCAGACGAATAACTCCTTGCCAAATTAAATCTTCTTTTTTATTACGGAATTTATCTTTTCGATTCAACATTAACAGATATTTCCGGCAACTACAATATACAATTACCAACTGAGATGAAATTAGCAAAATAGAGAAGGAAGGATACTGCAATTTTTTTCGGTCACATTCGATCCATTAAAAGTAACTATTCTTCTCACTCTGGACAAACAGTTAATGGGGATTTGGTTCTCTTCCGTTATAAACACGATTTTCAAAGTCAGGAGTTGTAATCGATTTTGGTTAGAACTGATAGATAAAGGAGGCGTAATTGTTGAAAAGAACACATACGCCGTTTATCATTGCAAAAACAAAATCCATTGGCTTCGATTCATCCGTGTCCGGTGGTCTGCTGGATCTGAGGTGGTTATGATTAAATGTTGAAGATGGCACATATTATTTTGTTCAGGATATTCTGATTACTTTCCAACATATTTTAATAGCCAAATCATAGGATCTATTTTCTATGTTTGGACTCAGTTTTGTAAACCAAATTGATAACAAATAAAATCTTTATCTGGAAAGAGATTCCTCTTATGGCATGGTGGTGGATAATATGGAAACATTTCTGCTTCCGTTTTTGGATATAATTTGATGAATTCTGTATATAAAACCTGTCCAACAACCAGCTTTATTCTTATAACTTTGGAAGAGGTGATGGCCGGGTTTTATATCAGTAATTTACCTCATGGCTCTCATCAACCTGTTGCTCAAAATGGATTTCCAAACCCGACTAATGAGATTTGAGTAATAGTCTGCAAAAAACCAAACCAGTACATTTCAATTAAACATACAATTCACATTAACAGACGTTGAACAGAGGAAGGTTCTGTTCCAAACAGTATAAATATATCCTAATTATCCGAATCCATTTAATCCTACCACAACAATTTCCTTTTCACTTTCCTCACCACAAATTGTAAACATTCATGTTTATAATTTATTTAGATAAGAAATTGTAAGAAAAATCAAATATTTTCATCTGAAGCCAAATTAAAGCAAGCTTTGTTGCGGTTTTGGAACAGAATTATGCATCAACCACCAGAGGGCAAACTCAATACGTCTATCATGAAAAATTGGGTTGATGAAATAAAACTTTATTAAAACAATTATAATTTATCCTTTTATAAAAACCGAAACGATAATTAGTTTCGGTTTTTATTAAAACCATTCTTTCGTTGTAGATATTCAATCCCAGTAATTAATAAATAACCACTTGATTTAGAGCCCAAGGGAAGACGATTTAAAACCAACCCAAGAGGTCACTAATGTTAAGACACACTGTTCAGTAAATGGGAAGATTAAACAAACATCCAATAAACACAAACACAATATAAAAGGAGCACACAATGAAAAACACATCTAACACTTTCCAGATTTACTTTGCCAAACGTTAGCAAAGTTTCTAATACTAATTTTAAGATGCTTATGTTGCATGAACTTATTCAGCACAAGAGGATCTTGAAGTAATTTCAATATAACAACTCGGTTCTGATTATTTAATTGTACATATAAATAATTTTATGTTGATGGAAGCACTGAATTTCGAGGAATCAAGTATCTTTAATAGTAATATTTTCATATTTCCAGTTAAACGATCTAGTGGAAGTATGCCAGTAATAATGGCAATGGTACTTTTAGCTTGGAAAGCCAAATCAGACGGTTTGAACAATGAAAATGAAGTTGAATTAATATATATGCTATAGAGGTTGGTACGGTTTCTTTTGTTGTTGAATTACAAGATATTTATGTTGATGCTAACACCCATCACAGAGGCAGAAACGGAAACACATTTTCATTTGAACAATTGCGGCAGGACTTCTTCTTGAAGTAAAGTTGAACTAGAAACTAACTAAGATCTGCTTAAAATAAGAGTTAAAACAGAAGATGATCATAATCAAACATAATGGTGAATTGAAATAACAGCTCTATAGACAACAAAACGGCAAATAGTATTGTCCTTGGCCAATATGAGTTTTTTGTTGATGCACAAACAGTAATTCTAAATCACGATAGAATGCCAATCTTATTTTAGTGATTTGGAATATCGGTGATGAGTTGATAAAGCTATGTTGATTGATAACTCATATCTTGCTGTAAGAATAAAACTTCTGAAGATATGCCTGAAAATGAAATTGAAAGTTTACTGCACAAATAGAAAGCATTCTTGGATCAGACGTACAATAAACGGGATAATCCTTTAAATATAGATTCTAATACTGTTTTTCTTGATGATAACAGGATGCCGGTTACAATTTCATCTTTAGCGCGAATGTGGGTTGTAGTAAAAGGTTTAAAAAGCAAGATGGCTTCATATTATGCAAGCAGAATTCAAATAGAAGATTTTGTTAGAAAAACGAAATTGAATTAAAAGGAAACATCACAGAATTAACAGAAGTCTCTCTTGTAGTCGGTGGAATTACATTCTTGTATAGCACAACACAGGTTCTTGATCACTTGAAGAACTGCATTTTCTTACCTTCATTGCTATTAGAGTAAACATGGAAGTAAAAGGAACAAAACCGGAACATCAACAGCCAAAGCTTTAAGAATTAAGATTTTTCGAAGGTAATGAAGTTATAGAAATTTTTGGAAGATGCTAACAGCAATAAATATTAACAGTATAGAATTAAATGGCCTGGTTGTTTTTGTTAATGAGAATACTGTTTATCCTAAACTATATGTAATCACACCGGCTTAGTGATTAAGCGGATCAGTTTGGTTAGTTAAGATGATCCGTAATGTAGACAGTGCCACTTTGTTATTCTACGAATTAAAAATTGAAGACGGAATGAACTTCTAAAATTAGTGGCTTTAGCGGAATCGTAAACGGTTCTGCAATACAGCTTCCAACAGGTAACTATGTTATCAACAAATCAAACGATTGTAATAGATAACAACTACAATGTTATCAATGCAAGTCAGTTAATAGCCCGTCAGCAAGTTATTGTTT
>JADJIH010000024.1 GCA_016707115.1 Ignavibacteriales bacterium
AGGTGAAAGGCACTCGGGGTTAGTGTTATAAATTGGATTTAATTAGACTTTTCTGTTTTCTTTGCTGATGAATAATTCATTAAATCATATTGAATTTCTTTACTTGGCATATCCATCTTTACAACTTCTACTTCTGTTAAAGAATGGAATTGCTGTTGCAAGTGTATCCCGAAAATCTGAAAAGACAACAACGTTTTATTCCTGCCGCAATAATTAACTTTTGCACAGGTTGTGCAAGACATATTTGTAATGTATGCAGTCGATCCAACAATGTTAACACTATGTTTTGTTGCCTGAACCCAAATTGCATTGTTTAATTTCAGCATAATTAGTCCTTTGGCTTTGATTATCTACTGTTAAACGGCCATCATCTTCACAATGGGGCTGGCCGGTAAACCATTATATCCGGTTGCAAGCACAAATCTATCTTTTACGAAGTACACAACCGCAATGCATGCGCGGACAAGTAGCACGTTCACAAGCAAGCATAGCAGAATTACCACATCCTCATCCCAACTGGGTCTTTTGATTTCTGCCATTAGACTTATCCCAAAATATATTTAGAAATTAATATGAAAATTTATTGTTGTGGGAGACAAATATAGATAGGCAATGGAAGAAATTAAAATAAATAAAACTATTTTACTTTATAAGACCATCTTTCCTTACTTCGGCTTTTTTGCTGCTCTTTGATGACGATGACTTTTGTAGAATTTATTACCACCCCAAAATGTACACTTAGCGAGGTCCTGATCTAAGTTATTTAGTAATTCTGCCTTACAGTCTTGTAAAGGTATAAAATCTTTTGTGGCATTTGATATCTCCAGTTTTTTAAGTTCGGTTTTAAATTCTATTCTTCAAGTTTCTTTTTCTGAAAGATAGCTAATCATTTTACCGCGATTAAAAATTATAGAATAAAGATTTTTGCCAAGCAATTTAACTTCTTCCCATTTTAGAATTATACATTAATAAATTAGAAAGATCCTTGCAAAAAAATCATCTTTACTGCGCAATCGCCAACCGCATAGCAAATGTTTTTATCGATGTCCTGAAATATTCATCAGCAAGAACCCTGTCGCAGTCGTAAATAATGCCAGTCTTTTCCAGCCAGATCGACATTCGGTCTTGAGCCTGCAACAGATCATTAGGAAATCACAATCAATCACTTCATCGAACTAAGCTTTACACCTGTTGCGGCATCAATACGAGAACACTTTTTATTTTTGCATCTAAAGTACGTCCGCCAAGGTACCAATTACTTCCACTTACTTTGGCTTTATATCAGCATCCAAAGGAGGATGGCATTAAGCGTTTGTTTTGATAATTCTTATTTTTGCCAAACTCTTAATGACTCATCACACAACTCAACATAATATAACTTCTATACTTAGTCTGGCCACTTTTCCGCCTCAAGCTTCGGTTTTCATTTTACGGATCTGTTCAGATCTGTTAATAGAATTACACCGTCTCTTTGAATGCCATCAATCGGAGGCTCAAGTACGCGAGAGATCCTGTTGCAAGAACGATTTTTCATATTCAATTTTGCTTTCCACCAGTTAATTGAAGCACATTAAGGATTTCGGCTTGAGATATCATCGAAAAAATATTTAGCTTCTGTGCTAAAAAGTTTGATATTGAAGTAAGTATTTCCTCAACAATAGAGTTCTGCTTATCGGTTTTGATAATTGCAATGCCTGTCACTATATGTGTGTCTTGCAGATAGAGTACAAACAAGTGCCGGCTCTCCATTCCTGCAATTACGATTTGATATTTATCCATCATCAACTCCAATAATCGTAAACATAATTAACTAATGACACTGAAACCGGAATGAGTAATTGAAATGAAACGGAACCGAAGTTAAAGTAGAATAAAAACGCTGATAAATCCAAAACCGTTTTCCGGTTTCAAATATTTTTCATCACAGATATTTTTTTTAATCTGATAACAAAATAAACTTTTTAAATAACAATAAAGTAAAATATTTGTAACCATTAAAATTGATGAGAAAGCATCCAAATTAAAACCATTTTTCTTTTAAAGAAAACAGTCATTCCAAGCACCACAAAAGCGTAATAATCCAAAATCCCCACGGATACATCCAATCGTAACCGAGTTCAGGAAAGTGGCGGAAGTTCATTCCATAAACTCCAGCAAGAAAAGTAGCGGAATAAACAAAGTTGAAATTACCGTTAAAACTTTCATTACTCCCATTAAGTTTATTGCTTGTGCTTGAGAGATAAGTGTCTAACATTCCAACAACCATTCGCGAAGATTCAATTGTATCAATAACCTGTATAGTGTGATCATATACATCCGCAGGTAAACCCTTGCCTTTCTCTTCGATAAACTCATTTTCATTCTTTGCATTGCAGAAATAACTTCCCGCAATGGCCATATAGCACGACGCAGAAAATCATTTCTCTTATTAAAATGATTGTTTGAAGGTCGTTTTATTGGGTTCATTACAAGATTATCTTCAAGTCCTTCCACATCTTCGCCAATTTTCAGGTGTCATATTTATCGAATGTGAATATTCCAATATTAAAACAGGCAACAATAGAATCAATAAGTGCATAAGCAAGATAGTCCGTTCCATTTCTCAAAATCTTGTTAAGGATTTTCTAATTCTTTCTCTAACGGTATCAAATACATCCCCGCATCTTCGAGAAAAGTAATTACAAAGTTTTTTGTCAGGATTAAACTTACCTGTTCGTTCTTTAAGGCCTATCTTTTCCTCTAAAAGAACATTCTTAAAACTATGTAAAGATAGTTTGGATATTCATCCAGTTTAGGTCTTTGATTTGTATTAAGAATATCTTCTAATGTTAATGGGTGAATATCAAAATGTTTTCCGATTTTTTTCCAGAATTTCAACATCGTGTACGCCATCTATATTTATCCAGCTTGTGGTTTCAGTTTGTTTTATATGCAAGCAGCTCTTCAACATTTATAACTGTTTTTCAATAAAATGATCGGCCTTTATAATCAAACAATGTAATAGTAATAGGCTGCTTTTCTTTTGTCGCCAACATAAATAACCCAACCAGGATCGAGTCCAATTTTTTGGCTTATTTTTATCAGTCGCGCTACTTTTCTTAATTGTTTTTTTGTTTGATGTTTTATTTTCTTGCCGGTATCGTCACATAATTACCCTCAAGTATTTTTCAAAACCATTTTCTTTAATGTTTCAATCCACAGAGGATGATCATTTAAGCTTTTCTACAAGCTGCACTTTTTCTCCGCCATTGTCTTTAAATATTTTTGATATTCAATTCCTATTTCAACTGTGGTTTCAAGACAATCACTACAAATGCAGGATTAACACAAGAAGTTTCTTCGCCCTTTCTTTGCCCATCTTCAACTACTTTATCGGAAAAAGGTTTCAGCCAATCTTTATCAAAGGATTGAAAACAAACTGTATATCTTTCTTTGGGTAGATTTAATTTTTCCGCAAGCATTCTTGTTGTTGCAAAACAAGTTGCTTTGTAACAGTACTTGTTGGCTTCGTTTATTTCATCTTCACATTTATGATCTTTGCATGGTTTACCATCTGAATAAACCCGATCTACTTGTCTTTCAGGTAATCCATAATAACTAAATAAAATATGATCGTAATCGCTTAGGTTATATTTTTTTGATTGTTCAATCACGCAATTCAAATAAATTTCATAATCATAAAACTGAGAAATGATTTTAATTTCAGGAATCACCCACCATTTACTAATTAACTTCATTGCTTTTTCAATTGCTGATCCGGTACTAGCAGAAGCATACTGCGGAAACAATGGCAGAATAATAATTTTTTCATATCCGCGTTTTTCCATTCTTGCACAAACTTCATCCAGACTTGGGTTTTGTAACGCATTGCAAGTTCAACATCAAAATCATCACCAAGTTCTTTTGCAATTTTCTTTAACTGATTTACCGTAAATCATAATTGGAGAACCCTTATCAGTCCACATTAACCTTTATAAATCTTTGCAGATTTTGGTGCACGAAAGGAACAATAATAAGAATTTATAAGAAAAAATCTTCCGATTGGGTTTATATCTATTACACGAGGATCGTTCAAAACTCAAATAAATATTTTTTACATCTTTTACAGACGGACTATCTGGAGTTCGAGATTTATGAGTAACACACTGGTTTTGCCATTTAATATCACAAATTAGTTTATGGATTTATCACAAAAATAAGTTTAAGTTTGATTATAAATTGCAGTATTGTTCTACAAACCTTAAAACAAAATTTTAGCGCTATGAAGACTTTATTGATTTTATTTCTATCAGTAATTGTATTGTTTTCCTACACCAACTGTTGATGAAGATTGTCTTTGCAAGAGGAGTACAGGTTTTTTCTGGTAACAGTTGTGGATACTCTTGGTGTTCCGGTTGATTCTTAAATGTTACGATAAGAGATAAAGGACGGAGATGAATTAAACGTAGTACAAGATCCGCATCGCACCGGTGCTGGTAAATACACCGTTCTTAATGATTCATTTACGCAAATGCTTTGTTCCTGCCAACACCAGAGAAAATTTACTTTTCAGCAACGGATGGAAATAAAATTGCTGCGGGAGAATATCTGTTTAACACAGATAAATGCAGATGTCCTTATCAATAAAATTTCAGGACCGGATACTTTGGTGATTTAGATGATATAATCAGTTATTTTATAATTATTACTTTATTTAAAACAAAAAAGGTAACTCTCCCAAGTAATTATTTAAGTAACCTGATTAAACTATTTGTTTTTCAACATTGTCTAACAACAAATTCAATAGTGAAACAACGGATGAAAATGACGAAAATATCTGGTTATATTTATACTGCGGTGATAATCTTAGCTGCACTTACAAATACTCCTATGCTCAAACATTTATGACATAATACTATTCAAACAATTTCGATAACTTTTTCCAAAGCAACTAGGATTATATGTTGATACGGCCAGCCGGAAGTGATGGTTATATCATAGCCAGTCTGTAACCATAAATGGAACTCAGTATGATACTGTCGGGGTAAAGTATAAAGGAATAGCACTTATCGTCCTGAACAGATTAGAAACCTTTTCACATTGAACTTGGATACTTATTCGGATCAGGATTACCGGTTATATGAATATAAAACTAAGTAATGTTGCTAAAGATCCATCTTTTTACGAGAAGTATTGTCTATTCTATTTTGCGCCAATATATGGACGCCCCTTATCTAATTATGCAAACGTGTATGTAAATGGAGCGTTGCTTGGACTTTATAAGTTAGTTCTGAATCTGTCGGTAAGAAATTTGTCAACAATCATTTTATTCTAAAAACAATAGCTTTTTCAAATGTAATCCTCCAGATGGAGCCGGGCCAGGAACCACAGATTTACCAAATCTAGTTTATTTGGGACAAGACAGCTCTAGTTATTATCAGGCGTATGAGATGCAATCAGATTTTGGCTGGAGCGATTTGATAAATTTGTCTAATACTCTTAATAATAATATTAGCGAAATAGAAAACCTTTTAGATGTTGACAGAGCTTTATGGATGATAGCTTTTGATAATATTTTAGTTAATCTAGATAGTTATATCGGAGGATTTGCCCAAAACTATTATTTATATAAAGACAATACCGGAAGATTTAACTGCGTACTTTTGGGATTTTAATGAATCATTCGGAAGATTTAGCCAAACAGGTACAATATTTTACAAACACTACAGCAAAATGCAGATGACACATTTGCTTATGCCGGTGAATACCAATTGGCCATTAGTGCAAAACTACTTTCATTCCCACATACAAAAATGTATTTAGCTTATCTTCATACAATACTAGTTGAAAATTTTTCCAATAATCTTATTACACAACTGCAATCAATACAGCCAATAATTAATGCTGCTGTACAGGCAGATCCAAACAAATTCTATACTTATACACAATATCAAAGTAACCTAACAACGGATGTTGGCTTAGGGATGGACTCTGCGCGAGATAACCAACTTGATGAATGGCAGAAACATATATCATCTGCATTAGCAGATTTTACTAATACAAACCCACAATTACTAATGTTGTTCCAAGCGTTTCAAATCCGAATTAAACACAACAATATTCATTACTGCAAATGTTATCAATACAAATACAAACTCTGTTTATTTGGGATACAGAGATAATGTTGAAAACAAGTTCATAAAGATTCTTATGTACGATGATGGCGCACACGGAGATGGTACTGCGGGAGACAATGTTTATGGCGCATCAATTAATGTTAGCAATACTTTTATTCAATACTACATTTATGCAGAAAATAATAATGTTGGAATGTTTTCACCGGTTAGAGCCGAAACATGATTTTATACTTTAAATGCTACTATCACAACAATTACTCCTGGTGCTTTAGTTGTGAACGAACTTATGGCCCAGAACTCAACAACAGTTACAGATCCAAATGGAGAATATGATGATTGGATAGAACTTTATAATAATACGTAAAATGTTCTAAGCTTAGATAATCTTTATATGTCTGATACTTATTCAAACTTGATGAAATGGGAATTTCAGTTGAACCACAATTGCACCAAACAGCTATCTTATTGTTTGGGGCTGATGAAGATTTAACTCAGTCTGGATTCCATACGATTTAAACTTTCAGCAGGCGGTGAAAATGTAATTTTATCATATGACAAATGGAATTAAGATAGAAGAAATATTTTTGGTGCTCAAACAACAGATATGGGATACGCAAGAATTCCAAATGGGACAGGTGCTTTTATTATTCAGCCTCCAACTTTTAATCTTGATAATGAAACACCACTTGATGTTGATGATGAGTCTGTTTTGCCCAAAGAATTTACATTATATCAAAACAATCCAAATCCGTTTAACCCAACGACAACCATTTCTTTTCAATTGCCTATTACTTCTCAAGTAACTTTAAAAGTTTATGACATTTTGGGAAATGAAGTTGCAATATTGGTAAATGAAAATAAACCAGTGGGAAGTTATGAGGTGATGTTTGATGCTTCAAGATTATCTTCAGGAATGTATTTCTATCGCTTAGATACCAAAAACTTTTCACAAGTTAGAAAAATGATTTTATTAAAATAAACTTGTCCAAAAAACTTCGACGTAGCAATAAAGATACGTCGAAGGTTTTTATAAACATCAATTTCTGCCAAAAAGCTCAGAAAGATTTAACGTTTGTGTTCTTGTTTTGCTTGCAAGCGTAACATAAGAAAGCGCAAGCTCTTCTTTTCCTGCGCCAAGAACGGTGCTGATCAATCCTAATGCTTCGCCAAGATTTTCTGCTAAAATATTTTTTGTAACACGATTCCAGATTTCTTCTTCAAGAGCATTAAATGCTGTGTGACTTCATGCAAATCAAATCCTGCATCAAATCTTTCTTTAGCAATCTGTGCGCATATTCTTTCATTGGAAGTAGTCTTTTTCCACAACACATTTTCTGTAAGTGTTAAAGATTTAACAATCTTTTTTGTTTTCACTTGGCGATGATTTTGAATATGATTTAAGATGTGCGCAGTTTAATGATTGAAGTGCGTTTTCTAAAATTTCTCCGCTTTGAGTTCTGAGTAGTTCTTTTAAATCCATTTTATAAACCAATAATTAATTTGTTGTACAAAATTACTAAAGGTTTTCTAATTATTTAGGAAATAGTTTTTTTACTTTTGGTTCATCTGAGGAAGAATCAAAAGAAATTAAATAGATTTCTCTATTATCAAACTCAATGTTTTTAATGTAATAAATATTTTTGTGGCTCAGCAGCGAAAAATAAATTATACCATCAGATAGCAACTGTATTGTTTTAATTAATTGACTTTTTGTAATATAAATATAGCCGTCTCCCGTAGTGATAATATTCCCAAGTAGAATCATTTGGTGTATTCAACATAGTTTAAAGAAATTCTCATTGTTTTAAATATGTGTCAGATAAACCACTCGACATAAAATTAAAACCGTATTATTATCGCTATCATAAATCATAATTAATAAAATCTTTATAGGATTATCATAAGTCGCACCAGAACACACAATACCCTTCCCATTCTTCCCATATATATTCTCCGTATAATCAGTTGGTTCGAAGCCAATTGTTGACAATTCTTTCTTCTCAATTATTGATTTATTTTCTATTGAAAAAGTCCTCATCTGACCTACGTCATTAGAATCATAATTATAAATATATATTTGATTACTATCTGACGAGAAAAACGCAGTAAAAGAAGGATTGGTCAAACTAGTTTCATAACTTTCATTACTTAAGAAGTGATTATATTCAAAACTTATTGAATCTGCTGATATACTAAAGGCACTAATTTGCTTATAATCATCTGAAAAAAGAAAGAGCTTGTTCCATTTTTTAGAAAACAGCATTTGATTTATTTGTGATCCCCAGTATCCTAAATCATAATAAACCGCTGGGTTGGAACAATTATATAGCTTGAATCCATCTCTAAGCAAACTGATAACTAAAAATGATTGTGTTTGGTTCCAGACACAACTTGCAGATTTCCCTAAAACTTGATCAGGAAAAAAATCTTCAGTGCAATTGGTTTTCAAATTATAACGAACTATTTTTTCTAAGGTACCCCAACTTGGGTGTTCTTCTTTGACTGCATAATAAATATATGGTTGTGCATTTACTATACTCGATAAAGCAATTATTAGAACTACTACTAATTTTTTCATAAATATTCTCTCCCTGTTTTTATTTTAATTTTACCCAACTTACTCTTCTATCTTTTAAAAATCCCAAGTGTTCTACGAGTTTAGTTGCTTTAATGTTCTTTTCCTCAATCTGTGCAAAAGACATTTTATCAAGTTTTCTGTTTTGATGAATAAGGGAAATAAGTATTTCTTTCCCATAACCCTTTTTTCTGTATTCATCCAGTACATGGAGTGAGCCAAGCGCGCCGTCATCGTGTGTTAGGCCCCACGCAACAAGTTTATCTTTTTTCATTATCGCAGCACTTATAGATTTTGTTATTCTGTCTTCAACATATGCAGGAGTTAAAAACTGTTTATAGTTTGATTGTGAAATTATAAACCCGATATGATCTGTTGTTAATGGAATAACTTCTAATTTGTTTTCTGGAACTTCAACCTCTTCAGGTAGATAATAACGCATTGTGCTTAATATCCATTCGGCTTTTCTTTTTTCTGTGATAATTGGAATCATCCAATCTTCTACAGAAGCAAAGTAGATGTTGCTGCCAGATTTTTCTAACAATGCTCTTAAATCAGATTCATTATTGCAAACAACATAAGTCCATTCAACATCGCTTGTGCCTTTTATAAGATATGAATTGTTTATCTCAATAACTTCCGTTATTGGATTATTCTCAATAAATCCAATTGTGCTGATGTTGGTTATCTCATCTTTTTTAAGATGTAAAATTAAATTATTTAGCTTGTCTTTCATTTTACAGAAGGGTTACTTTTTACAAAAAACATTAACGCTGCAGTTATCAAACCAAAAACTAGAGCACCGCTCCACAAAATTACAGAGCCATAGTTTTGATAAACAACAGTTCCCAGCCACGGCCCAGCGGAAAAAGCAAAACTAAACGTCATCTGGTAATATCCCATATATTCACCTCGTCTGTCTGCCGGTGCAATCTCAGAAGTGTACGCGGCAGTTATTGGAAAGAAAATCATTTCACCAAAAGTAAAAACTATAATTGAAATCACAAGCGGAATAACTGTTGTTGAAATTGCAAATCCGCCAAAGCCAATACCTGCAAGCAAAGCTCCGATAATTAGTGATTTTCTATAAGGGGTATCGTTCATCCAATTGTTAAGCGGAACCTCTACAATTATAATCAACACCGTATTAATTGCACTGAACAATCCAAATGCTGCGGTTGTGTAGCCAAGATCATCAACTATATACAGCGGAAGTGCCCCAAGGTGCTGAAAGAAAACAAGGTTTGCAGGCACCACGGCAAATAGAAAAAATAAAAATGTTTTATCAGATAGAATTGCAAATCTTATTTTAGAAATATTTTTTTCTTCAGTTTGTTCTTTTTGTGCACCTGCAAGTGAAGACCAATTTATTGAAGTGAAATAAACTCCGGCAATAACCGAAGCAACTGCGTTTGCATAAAACAAATAATGGTAATCAATCAATGTTAAAAATCCACCGATAACAGGACCTATACTCATTCCTGCATTTATTGCAAGACGATTTAATGCAAAAGCCATTCGACGTTGTGGCGGTGCAACAATTTCTGTAATCAAAGAAAGATTTGCGGGACGAAATGCTTCGTTAACTGCTGCAAGTACAAATGATGCAACGAGTATCCAATAATAATCGGTTATAAAAGAGTAGAGAAAGAAAATTATTCCGGATCCAAACAAAGCAAACTTCATAACTTTAAGTGCCCCGAGTTTATCAGAAAGTTTTCCTGTTAATGGTGCAGCTATAAATGCGGCAGCTCCGTAAACAAGCAATGCCATTCCTGCTTCTGCGGGACTAACACCTATTTTTTTTGTAAGATATAATGCTAGAAAAGGAATAACCATTGTTCCGGAGCGATTGATGAGCGAGGTAAAGAACAGTGCCCACATATCGTGCGGAAGACCTTTTAATCCTTTCCAGGGGTTCATAAATATTACCAGCCCATTTTCTTTTTTAGTTCTGTAATGTGTGCAAGATGATGTTTGCTGTGCCAGGCATACAGCGCAAGTGTTTTACTTAAAGTAATATTTTTCCATTCCGGATGCTGAAAAGTTTTTTCAAATTGTTCATCGGTTAGTGAACGAAGAAGTATTGCCCATCTTGCGTGAAGAGACTCTAAAAGATTTAATGAAACACCAATAGGAGTTTTATATGTATCCGGCAATTCCGCCCAAAGATGTTCTTCGTAAGTTTTTATTTGTGGATTATCTTCTGTTAAGGCAAGCTTAAATCTTACATAAGAATTTATATGACTATCCGGTAAATGATGTATAACCTGTCTAACAGTCCAGCCGCCATCGCGGTAGGGTGTATCTAATTGCTGTTCAGAAAGATTTTCAACTTCTTTTCTTAATTGTGATGGAAGAGTTTCAATTGTTTTGATGAAATCACTTCGCATTTCTTTTGTAACAGTTATACTTTTATCAAACTTGCCAATTGGGTAGCGAGGGTCTTTTTTGCATGCATAATCCTTATCTGAATTATTAGTTGGTGAAAGTTAAGAAAAGTTAGTAAACTCATTTAAAAAAAAAAGGCACGATTGCTCGTGCCTCTTTTAAATCATTTATTTTGTCTCCAGGCGGGCAGGCTACACTCGGGATGACAGTTCAGGATGAGAAATGGAATTACTTCATCAAGATCATTTTCTTTGTAGAAGTAAAGTTATCAGTCTTAATCGAGTACAAATAAACACCGTTGCTTAAACTGCTTGCATCAAATCTAACATCATACTTTCCAGCAGATTGAGTTTGATTAACAAGTGTAGCAACTTCATTTCCAATAATATCATAAACTTTTAATGTTACAAAAGAATTTTGAGGAATACTGTAACTTATCATTGTTGATGGATTGAATGGATTTGGATAGTTCTGTTCTAAAGCAAATACAGTTGGCGCAGTTAGATCAACATTAACAACGCTAGAGTATTCAAATGATCCATCAAAATCAATTTGTTTTAGTCTGTATGAATAATTTCCTACAGATAGTTTAGAATCAGTAAATGAATAATTCTGAACTTCTGTTGTTGTCCCATATCCTTTAACAAATCCGATAGTAACAAAATCATTTTCTAATTTTCTTTGTACTTCAAATCCGTTATTATTTGTTTCTGTTGCAGTCGACCAATTAAGCGTAACATCAGTTCCGCTTACATTTGCTATAAAGGAGCTTAGCTCAACCGGTACAACACCTGGGGATAAAGATACTACAGTTCCATTTGCAAGTGCTGCAAACAATCCAAAGGCTGCACCGTTCTGGTTGCCAGCAGGATTTAGGAATCCTGAAGCAAATACTGCAGCAGCACCACCGCCTAATCCTGCTAATGGAGCAATGAATGAAGCAACCAAAGTTGTACCATCAGCAAGATATAAATCTAATGTATAGTTTCCAGCAGGTACTGTAAAGTAAGGAGTAATGTCGCTGTAAGCCGCATCATTTACTAATACTAAGTTACCAGCTTCTCTTGCTTTTACATCAACAGTTGGAGCATCAGTAGAACCATGCAATACAAATAAATCAACATCAGAACCAACGGCTGTTTCTCTTGCCATTGTTTTCACAAAAAGGGTGAAGTCTGTATTTCTTCCATCAGGATTTGGAAGATATCCGCCTGTTAATAATCCGTTTGCAATAACAACATATTTTTCATCAGCAGAAAGTATTACCGGGAAGTTTGCTAATGTATCATTTACAGATGTACTATTACCAGGTGCAACACCTATGTTTAATGTAACGCCCGCAGGAAGATCAATAAACGGAGTTGCTGATCTGAAAGTAAAATCCGGAATTGCTAAAGCATCATTAACATAAACATCTACACTACCAGCCAAAACATCTGCTGAGTTATGAATAACCTGTACTCTTGCATTGGGAGCAGTAGCTGCAGGTAGTTGAACAACAGTTCCATTTGCTAAAGCCGCAAACAATCCAAATGCTGCACCGTTTTGATTTGAAGTTGGATCAAGAAAACCAGAAGCAAATACAGCTGCTGATCCACCACCTAAACCGGTTAATGGTGCTGTAAAAGAAGCAACATAATTAACTCCGTTGCCAAGATATAAATCCAATGTTATACTTTGTGCAGGCGCAGTTAAATAAGGAGTGATATCACCATAAGCTGCATTATCAACTATTGTTGCGCTTGATAACTCACGGACTTTTACATCAACAGTTGGCGCATCTGTAGAACCATGCAGTACAAATAAATCCACACCTGAGCCTGTGCCAACCTCTTGCGCCATTGGCTTTACAAACAAAGTAAAGTCTGTGTTTCTACTATCGGGATTTGGCGCATAACCACCAGTTAAAACACCATTTGCAAACACAACATATTTTTCACCAGCAGTTAACACAACGGGAAAATTCTTTAATGTATCGTTTACAGAAGTACTGTTACCCGGTGCAACGCCTATGTTTAATGTAACGCCTGCAGGAAGATCAATAAACGGAGTTGCTGTTCTGAAAGCAAAATCAGGAATTGCCAGAGCACCGTTAACATAAACATCCACACTACCGGCTAATACATCAGCCGAGTTGTGAATAACCTGAACTCTTGCAGTTGTTGGTGCAGCAGCTGATATAACCTCAAGCAAATCTATACCAAAAAAGTTTGAGTTGTTGCCGCTTACTCCGCCATCAACAATATAGTATTGAATAGCAAATCTAACTGTGCCGGTTACAGGAAATACTCCTGTCCATCTTACCCAGCCTGTTTCGCTTACAAGATATCTTCCCCAGGTAATATCAAAATCACCAGGAGTGATTCCCGCTGTTGTAGAAAGTCTTACATAAATAGAATCATCATAAGGATTGTTATCAATAGAACGATGCCAGAAGCTTAAAGTATCTCCGGCAGTTACAGTAATCTGTGGAGAAATTAACCACTGATCAATAAGAAAACCATTTGCACCCTGGTAATTTGCTGCAACATAGCCGGTTGTTGGTCCCTCATAAGCAGGAAATTGTGTTCCTGTTGGCTGAAACCATGGATCAGATGTTCCGCCGCCATCAACATTTAAAACCGTGTAACCCCGAGTCTGTAGTCCGGTAACAGAGTTGTCACCGTTAAAATTATCAAAGAACAAAGATGAACCATCTTTTTCAATTGCGGGAAGAGATTTTCCATCGGATAGAGATGGGGTACGGGAACCGTAAACAACATCCTGAGCAAAAATTGAGGATGAGAAAAACAAGAAAAGTCCAAGCCACAGAAATTTAACAGATTTCATAGCGTCTCCTTTTATTTATAGTTAATTAGTTATTATTACACAGATCAAGATCTATCTACAAAACGATAAGAAGTGTCAAAAAAGTTCCCACAAAAATTTTTTTTTATTTGGAAACTTATTTTGATGTTGTGGTGTTATTAGCTGGTAATGTGCAATCAGATTTTTGAATAAAAAGGCACGATGTTTCGTGCCTTAAATGATTACAGAAAAATGTTTCTTGATGTTATTTCATCAACAACATCTTCTTTGTTGAAGTAAAGTTATCTGCATTAACTGTGTAGAAGTAAACACCATTGCTCAATTCTGATGCATCAAATCTTACTTCATACTTGCCTGCCGATCTTGTTTCGTTTACAAGTGTTGTAATTTCATTTCCAAGAATATCATAAACTTTTAATGTTACAAATGAACTTTGCGGAATACTGTAACTTATCATTGTAGATGGATTGAATGGATTTGGATAATTTTGTTCCAAAGCAAATACAGTTGGTAACGCCGCTTCGTTTTTAATACTTGTAATTGATGTTGAGAGTTCTGTGGTCCATCCGGAGTTTCCTGCATCATCAACTGCTTCAATCATATAAAAATAGTTTTGCCCGGCTTGCACAGAATTATCGGTAAACGAAGAATGCTGATTAATTAGTGTAGTTATTAAATTAGTTTCAGCAGGAACAAATCCTGAATTATTATGACGATAAATTTTAAAGCCCATCAAATCATTGTGAATTATTCTATCAACATTCCAAATTAAAGTTACTTCGTTTTGTCCTGGAACAATTCCAAAAGACAAAAATTCAGGCATCATATTATCCATTGAAATTCCTGATTTTGGTGCACCCCACAAAGTTGGTATCTGGTAACCAGGCTTTGGTACCGCAGAAATCATAAATGTAGTTTGCTGATTATCATACAGGGTTGTTGCAACATAAGAGTAATCAACAAAAGGCCGATCTGATACCGCAGGAATTTGAGCAACAAAATCCCATAAGATATTATCCAATTCAAAAACAGAGTTGTTAACAAATTCTAAATTTGAAAAATCTGAAATGCTCAATGAGCTCATATTAATTATTGCAAGATCACCCGCACTATCAACCTGTCTCCACAATGCATAAAAGTCTGTTGGATTATTGTTGCCAGTTGGGGGATCATAGTAAGAGGCCTTCCACGCAACCCTTAATTGTAAACCCTGATCATCCGGTACATCAGTAACGGATATTATATCGGGATTTGGAGAAAGCAATTCCAATCCAAAATTATATTGTGTTGCAAACTGCTGAAATATTCCGCGTGTAACCCAGATATAATATGTGCCCGTTGATTGAGCAAAGAATCTCATATCATCAAAATATAGATTATTAAACACCACATTCATATTCTGATCAAAAATATAAATTGTTGCTCGAGGAATTGAGCTCACTAGTTGATAAACTCTTACAAAATCACCTTGTTGTGCTGTAAATGAGAAGATATCATTATCATTTGTAGGACATATTTCGGAAAAGATTGAATCACCATAACTGATATTATATGCTGTTGCTGTGGAGTCGTTTGGTTCGTATGCGTCGGGACTGCAGGCTGTAGATGGCGGCAATTGCACAACTGTTCCATTTGGTAACGCCGCAAACAATCCAAAAGCTGCACCATTCTGATTAGCTGTTGGATCTAAAAATCCGGATGCAAATACTGCTGCTACACCACCGACTAATCCTGTTAAAGGAGCTGTGAATGAAGCAACATAATTTACTCCGTCACTAAGATATAAATCTAAAGTTATGTCCTGGACAGGAGCAGTTAAATAAGGAGTAATATCGCCGTAAGCGCATTCTCAACTATTGTTGCACTTGATAACTCGCGTACTTTAATATCAATAGTCGGTGCATCGGTTGAACCGTGTAGAACAAAAAGATCAACGCCCGTGCCTGTACCAACTTCTCTTGCCATTGGTTTTACAAATAATGTAAAGTCAGTGTTTCTGCTGTCAGGATTTGGAGCATAACCGCCTGTTAAAACACCGTTAGCAAACAAAACATATTTTTCACCACCGGCTAAAACAACTGGAAAGTTTTTAAGAGTATCGTTAACCGAAGTACTGTTACCGGGTGCAACACCAATGTTTAAGGTAACGCCTGCAGGAAAATCGATAAATGGAGTTGCTTCTCTAAATCCAAAATCAGGAATTGCAAGGGCGCCGTTTACATAAACATCAACACTGTTGGCTAATACATCTGCTGAGTTGTGAATAACCTGAACTCTTGCAGTAGTTGGAGCCTCAGCTGGTATAACCTCAAGCAGATCGATTCCAAAAAGTCAGAATAGTTACCAATTACTCCGCCATCGGTAAGGTAATATTGAATAGCGAATCTGACTGTACCGCTTATAGGCATAACACCTGTCCATCTTGCCCACCCTGTTTTACTTACAAGATATCTTCCCCAGGTAATATCAAAATCACCGGGAGTAATACCAGCAGTGGTGGAAAGTCTTACATAGATTGAATCATCAAAAGGAGTGTTTATTATAGAACGGTGCCAGAAGCTTAAAGTATCTCCAGCATTAACAGTAATCTGCGGAGAAATTAGCCACTGATCAATTAGGAAACCATTAGCTCCGTTGAAGTTTGCAGCTACATAACCAGCAATTGGCCCTTCATAAGCAGGAAATTGTGCACCGGTTGGCTGAAACCACGGATCAGTTATGCCGCCGCCATCAACATTTAACACTGTGTAGCCGCGTGCCTGCAGGCCGGCAACTGAATTATCGCCGTTAAAATTATCAAAAAACAAAGATGAGCTATTCTCTTCAATCACAGGTAAAGATTTATCATCAAAAAGAGATGGAGTGCGCGAACCGTAAAGAATATCTTGGGCAAAAATTTGGGATGAGAGAAACAATATAAGTCCAAGCCACACAAACTTAACAGATTTCAAGGCATACTCCTTTAGTTACAATTAGATTGATGATAATTATTTATATCGCTATAACTTTTTAAAACAAAGAAATGAATCTTAAAGTTCCAAGTATAATTTTTTATTTTAATAAACATTTAAGATTATATTTTGTAAGAATTTTAAGTAAAAACCTTAGTGTAAACGACTAGTATTTAGAATACTAAGGCACGATTGCTCGTGCCTTAGTATTATCATTTATTTTTATGTCATCCTTTGTCTTTGCTCTGGATGACCAACGGAATTACTTCATCAAGATCATCTTCTTAGTAGAAGTAAAGTTATCTGCTTTAATTGTGTAGAAGTAAACTCCATTACTCAATCCAGAAGCATCAAATCTTACATCATACTTACCTGCAGATTTTGTTTCATTAACCAGTGTTGTTACTTCATTTCCAAGAACATCATAAACTTTAAGAGTTACGAATGAGTTTTGTGGTATGCTGAAGTTTATAATTGTTGATGGGTTGAAAGGGTTTGGATAGTTTTGAGCTAATACAAATACAGTTGGTGCTGCAACATCTACTTGAATGATATCAGAATATGCAAACGCACCGTTGAAATCAACTTGTTTTAGTCTGTAATAATATGTTCCATTGCTTACCGAGTTATCAGTATATGAATAATTTCTTGGTTCGGTTGTTGTTCCGAATCCAGGAACGAAGGCAATATTAGAAAAATTAATTCTATCAGAACTTCTCTGTACTTCAAATCCTGAGTTATTTAATTCCGTGGCAGTGGTCCAATTAAGCTCAACATTTCCTTTGGAACTGGATCCAATAAATGAAATAAGTTCAACAGGTATTATTGATAGATCATAAGGAGAAATAAATCTACCGGAAACGCCGGCAATAATTTGTCTTATGGTATCCCCGGTTGTTCCATTTATTTCAAAAAGTCCTGCAGCATTTGTTGTAAGAAAATTACCGTTTGGTAAAGAATGTACACCTCTGTTTGCAGTTACAACCCCAAGCGTTGTAAGAAGGGTACCCGTACTTGAGTAAATTCTTACACCACCGCCAACCCCAAAATCAGCAACAGCGATGTTAGAATTTGATAACTCCTGCATTTGTTCAGGGAAATAGCTTGTGCTTCCTGCAGTATAAAAATTATTTAAGAATGCTCCGTTAAGATCATATCGGTGGATTGCATCACTTGAAGAAGCACTAATAAGAATATCGGTTGTACGTATTAGAATATCCCATGGGCTATCTAATCCGCCAGATCCCGCGGTGATAAACTGTCCGATATAATTACCTACTGTATCGAACTCCGCAATAGCATTTGCATTTCCCCCGGCAAAAACTGTTACCAACAAGTTTGAGTTACTCCTATAGTTGTGTCCTCTAACATTATCCATAAGAGTTAAGTTTACTCCACCGGCAGGTGCAAAAATTCCAGATGGAACACCAAGCGTATCATAAGCAAAAACACCATCATTGTTTTGATCTGAAATAGTAATTTTACCCCTAGGAGAAAGTCTTGCTTGGGTAGGAGTATTTAAGTTAACAGGATCTGTAGGAATATAATTTGGATTAATAACATCACCGGTTGATGAATTGATTGACCAAACTTTATCGTTAGTTGATTCTGAAAACATTAAAAAACTTACAGCTTCAGTTGGTGGATGAATTTCTGGATAACCAAGCGTTGGGTTGGTAATTGTTCCGTTACCATAATTTACCCGTGCTGAGTTTAAATCGTATTGCGTTGCAATCTCTTCAAAGAAAGAAGTGCTACCACCAAGGTATGGATTAACCAAATTTGTAATTACAGCATAAACCGGTTTACCATTTTCAACAGCAAGAGCTTCGATGAAAATTTTATTAGGTAGATAAATACTCCAGGGAAGATTATTTTTTAAAGCAATTTCCCTGGCGGCTAATTTCATTTGTGGATTCTCTTCAGATGAAATTAATAAATCATTAAAAATGATACTGGGTCTGTTTTGTGATAAACCATCGAACACTATCGTACACATAATGGCAAGAGCCGCAAAAAAAGTATATTTTATTTTCATAATATCTCCTGTTGTTGAATAATTATTTTGAGAAGACGCTTATTTATATTACGGAAAACCAATTTTTAAGTAAAGATTAAATAACTTTTTTAATTTTAACTTTTGTTGTATCTAAAACAAGTTGTTAAATGATCATTAACCATTCCCGTAGCCTGCATATGTGCATATACTATTGTTGATCCAACAAAATTGAAACCTCGCATTTTCAAATCTTTACTTATCAGATCGGATAGTTCTGTTCTTGCAGGAAGTTCCTTAAGTGATTTAAACTTATTTTTTATGGGTTTGCCATCAACAAAACCCCAGATGTACTTATTAAAAGTTCCGAACTCTTTTCTTACCGCGATGAAGGCTTTTGCATTTTTAACCGAGCTTTCAATCTTAAGTTTATTTCTAATTATTCCGGCGTCTTTCATCAATGAATTTATTTTTCTTTTATCATACTTAGCAACTTTATTAAAATCAAAATTATCAAATGCTTTTCGGAAGTTTTGTCTTTTGTAAAGTATAGTTCGCCAGCTTAATCCCGCCTGAAAACCTTCTAGTAATAAAAATTCAAAAAGTTTTTTGTCATTGTGAACCGGAACTCCCCATTCCTTGTCATGGTATTTTATATATAAAGAATCATTTGCCGGCCAGGGGCAGCGGATTTTATTATCTACTTTTTTCATTCTAACTACTACAAAGTATTTTATTAAATTTAATTTAGATTAGTTATAAACCTTTAAGAACTCTTAAAGCAAAAATCAATTATTAGCGAATGAAGTAAGATTAATTTCATTAAGCACTTCATTAAAATCCCTTGCTTGATCCCACAAATAATTAAAAAGCATTTTACTTGCGGTTGCGAGTTGATTATGCTTTATAAAAACAAGAGTAATATCAGTTGAATGGCCAATTGTTTGCGGAAGCGGAAACGAAACAATTTCGGAGTCGGATATAATCATCTTAATGGGAAGATAATCTATAACCTTTGCTTCCTGCCCATGACGTACCTGTTCCTTTATGTAATCCATAAGCCATTCATGTTTAACGAGTTCGTGCAGTTCATAGATGTTTCTGCAAACACCGCCGCGTTTTAGTAAATCAGCCTCGTGCGTTTGCTGCTCATCTAATCTACCGGGATTATCGCAAACGTATGGCCCTTTGTTAAACGTTAACAGTTCCTTTGTAGTGTTCTGCAGCATCTGAATATATTTTTTCTGTATCTGGTCTTTACTCTTAAATATCTCGATAAACTCTAAGGGATTAAAATTTTCTTTATTCTCGTCATAGATAGGTATAAGTGTTTTTACAAGACTTCCGACAATCTCCTTTTTATTTTCTATGCTTTCTAAAAACTCCGCTTCAGATTTTTTTATTATTCTTTCTAAAGCCACAGCAGGCTCAACGGCTTCATATATTTTTTTCTTTCCAAGACTTCTTTGTGTACAAATTCCGCGATCCATCATTTTCTGCAGTACTTCGTAAATTTTTGTTCTCGGAATTTTTGCAATTTGCTGCAGTTCTAAAGCAGTGAAGGTTTTTTTTCCGAGTAATGTTAAGTAGAGTTTAGCTTCCCTTTCAGTAAGACCAAGATCAAGAAGTTTTCTTATTAGATTAACTGAATCAAAACTCACAAGTCTTTCCTTTCAATTTTACATCAGAAAGTTTTAGATGTAGAATCAATAGTTATACAATAAATATTTCTGTGCTGAAAATAGAGAAAATAGAATTTAAAGTAAAAGTTTATAATGCCGCTATCTTATCAACCATTGTATAATTAGTATTCAAATAACAATTGATGATTATATTTTATTGCTTCGGCTACGGTTGTTAATTACATAAATAGTATCAATTTTTAACTACCGATTATTTTCAATTAATTAGCGGAGTGTTTTATGAAAAAATTATTTTTCTTTCTGCCAGTCTTTATTTTTATTCTTGGATTTACTACCAACAAAATTATAGATGACAAGCTTAAAAATCTTTTGCAGCAATTTAATATAAATGAAGAAACAGCAAAGAGTAATATATTTTATAGTGTAACAGGACCATCGTATTACATTCCTAATGTAAAGATGTTAAAAAACCTGGCTGTTGGGGATAGAATATCTGTAATTGAATCAATGGGTAAAAATATTAAGGAGTATACAGCAACTAAAGAATTTGTTGAAAAGTATAATCAGTTAAGAGAAGATAGAAAACCAACCCCGCCAGAGGAACCAAAATATTCGGCTCAATTAAAGGAAGAGGCGCGGGCAAGTTTCAAGAACAGTATTGCAGAAACAGAAAAGTCAAAACAACAAATGCCCAAAGATCAGCAAGCAATGTTTGATGAAATTATAAAATCATTTAAACAGCAGTTAGCAGATATTGATGATCCAGAAAAAACAATGTATAAACCGGAAATGGATGAATATATTAAGCAGGGATACGATATGCAGATGGATGATTATAAAAACAAAGTTGCGGAATGGGAAGCACACTATCCATCAGGCAATCCCAAACCAATGATTAAAAATTGGATAAATACTTTTTTAGATAAAACTGCTGATATAAACTTTGAAGCAAAAACAGTTAAAGGCAAAGATGGAATTTTAAAATTTGCTGACCAGGAATATGAGTATAAAGACAGCCAATGGAAGCTATATTATCGGGCTGGAAAAGAAACAGTAACTGCAGCGCGTAAGTTTGCACAAAGCTGGTTAACTGAATTAAAGTAAAACAATAAATTTTTACGAATTTAAGCACGAATTTTAATCTTTTTCTTTGACGTAAAATCGTTTAGCTTGTACTATACATTTACAATATACAGACATGAAATTTTTAACTTTTATTACTTTAGTACTTCTAATTGTTAACGGCTGCTCAAGCAATGATGAATCTAATCCAATTACCAATGAAAAAAGCGCTACCGGGTTTGTTAGAGGAAATGTTAACGGGTCAAGTTGGTATTCTAACAAAATTACTACCAGCAAAAGCGGAAATACAAGAATTGTTAAGGCTACATTGGATTCTTCAAACGATCCGCTTTATAAAGCTACAACTCTTGAATTTAGGATAAGCGTTAATCAAACAGGAGTTTTTGGCATTGGTGAAAATGAACCGGGATTTCAATATGTTGTTAAAGCTTATTATACACTTGTTTCGAGAAGCGGATCTGCAGATAAGTATCACAAAGCTTATTACGATAATGTGAGCACCTTAACTATTGGTTCAATATCCGATAAAAATCTTGATGCCGATTTTATCTTTAATGCTCGTACAGATGATTCTTTAAATACAGTTGTCTTTACAAATGGAGCAATCCAGATAGATTTTTAAGTTTCTTTTGTTTTCACTTACGATATAAATCACAAACCCGGGAAAATCGATTTTCCGGGTTTTCTTTTTACCTGATTTGTGATTTGGGCTAAATAAATTCTTTTCTACCTTCCACATATTTACTGCACAACTTTTAAGAGATTTAAAATGCAAACAATATTAGGTTCAACTGGGATTATAGGCACCGAATTAGCCAAAGCTTTAACCCAACACACCGATAAGATTAGACTTGTAAGCCGCAATCCAAAACGAGTTAATCCCACAGACCAGTTAGTAATTGCTGATTTAACAAACTTTAATGAAGTGCTTACTGCTGTTGAAGGTTCAGAAGTTGTATACCTAACGGCAGGACTTCAATACAAAATAAATGTATGGCAAACTAAATGGCCATTAATAATGAAGAATGTTATTGAAGCTTGTAAAACACACAAAACCAAACTTGTTTTTTTTGATAATGTTTATGCGTATGGTTTAGTTAAAGGCTGGATGAAAGAAGATACACTTGTAAATCCATCAAGCAAAAAAGGAGAAGTTAGAGCGCTAATTGCACAGATGATAATGAGTGAAGTTGAAAAGGGACATCTTGATGCAATTATTGCAAGAGCGGCTGATTTTTATGGACCGAACACTCTACTAAGTTTTGCAACGGTTACTGTTTTTCATAATCTAAAAAAAGGAAAAACAGCCCAGTGGTTTGTCGATGCAAATAAAAAACATTCTATGACATATACTCCCGATGCTGGTAAAGCAACAGCAATTTTGGGAAATACTCCCTCGGCATATAACCAAATCTGGCATTTACCAACTGATAAAAATGTTTTAACAGGTAAAGAATTTATTGAATTTGCTGCAAAAGAATTTGGAGTAGAGCCAAAATTCATGGTATTAAAAAAATGGATGATTCAGATGGTCGGATATTTTGTTCCCGTAGTTAAAGAAAGTTATGAAATGTTATACCAAAATGAATATGATTATTTATTTGACAGCACAAAGTTTGAAAGAGCATTTGATTTTAAGCCAACAAGTTATCAAGATGGAATTGCTGAGACAGTAAGATCAATGAAAAACTAGTTTATAGCATATCATAATCGATGTTATCTGGATTATTTTTTTTGGTTTTCCCCCCCGGGGGGTTGGGTTTTAAATTTTTTTAAAAAATAAAATGGGGGGGTTTTTTTTTATTTTTTTTAAAAAAATTTTTTGTTTTTTAAAAAAAAAATTTTTTTTTTTTTTTCCCCCCCCCCTTGTGGCGCTTTGTTAAAAAAGGGGAGGGGAAGGGGGAAGTGATTTTTTTTGGGGGGGGGTTTGTAAATTTTTTTTTTAATATTAGGGGGGGGGGGGGGCGCGCCGCCCCCCCCTTAAAAATAATAAGAAGGGGGGGGGGGGGGGGGGGGTGGTGTTGTAAAAAAACTAAAAAAAACAAAAAAAAAAAAAGAAAAGGGGGGTTTTTTCCCCATTTTTTCCATCCCGTTTCACCCCCTTTTTTTTTTTTTTTCCTTTCCAAAAAAATACAAAATTTTTTTTTGTTTTTTTTTTTAAAAAAAAAAAAAAAAAAACAAAAACCCAAATTTTTATTCCCCCTCTTTTATTTTTAATTTTAAATTAAAATATTATTAACACTATTTATTTAATTCTACTTTTTATCAACGCATAAACTTTTTCTGAAAGCACTTTAAACTTTGGTAAAGCTAATTCTTCTTTAAGCGGAATGAAGCACGCGATTATATATTTTACTTCGCCATCATCAATAATTCCTACGTCATTTGTCCAGTAAGCAAACCAACCTGTTTTATGATAAAACATTGCGGTGTTTGGCAATCCAGTTGACAATTTTGATTTATCAAGTTGTCTTCCAAGCAAAGTTTTCATTTGCAGACTTACCCAATTGTTAACCAGCTTATTCGAGTAAATCTTATACATAAAATCAGCAGCGTGTAATGCACAGGTTTCTGTTCCTCTTATATTTTCATATCCGGGATCTTCAAACTTTCGCTTTAAAAACTTTCTTGTTACTTCACTTCCATACCAGCCGTAAGTATGAAGAAGACTATCAATATTTCGTCTTTGCGCAATATCAATCAAACAATTTGCTGCAGAGTTATCGCTTCTGGTAATCATCAAATCTAATAGATAATTTACATTAACAGTATCACCATCTTTAAGCAAAGGTCGCGGATCGTTGTCAATCTGTTTTGATCTATCTACAACGTTTGGTTCTTTTGCAACATAAGGTTCGTATAAAGAATATTTCCCTTGCGAAACCTGATTTAGAATTTCAGCAGCAACATACATTTTGTAAACAGAAGCAGGATAAATAAAATTATCATAATTAACTCCACCGAGCTTTGGTTGGTCTCCACTCAAATCAATTACAGCTAAAGAGATTTTTTCAATTCCATCTTCACCAACATCAAAGTTTTTGTCAAGATCAAGTTCAAGAATGATATTGTATAATTCTTTGGAAAGTATTTCATCTACCTGATAATAGGATGGAATTTGAATTGATTGTGAAAAGGATAATTGAAAAGAGAGCAACACTATAGATAGAATTATTTTCATTTTAATTTCTCAGCTTATCTGAAATTAATTAGTAATATTTTTTATAAAAAGCTTGTCCAACTACTAAATACTAAAATTCTTTTGACAGGTTTAAAGATAAACCTTCTCCTTCATAAAAAGGATTAAAAGCACCGACACCCTGTCCATTGGAAATGTGCATTCGCCTAAGTCCAAGATTGATCCGGAAGTTATCGCCGATATAAAAACCAATGGTACCGCCTAATCGAAACATAAAGTTATAAATATCTCCGCGAGGAGGAAATAATTTATTATATAGAATAATTCCTCCGGTTGCATCAATTGAAAAGGAAAAATTACTAATAGTAAGCGGTTGAAGACGAAATAAAATTACTGGCCCAATCCCAATTGCTGAAGTTTCGTATTGTTCTTCTTTCAGAAATTCATTTACCATTATTGTACTTCCCCAGGCATGTGTAATAGTAGCCCCGGCAAATATTTGTAAACCAATCTTTGGCACAACTTCTTTTCCAACCAGTCCGTTTATATTAACAGTTTTAATTTGCCTGTTCCAGTGAGAAGGAGAATAATATTCTAAACCAAGTTCTAAGAAATTGACAGGATGCTCTTCTGTTTTTATAGAATCTGTAGGTACGGCGTTTTGTGCATTTATAGGATTTGAACAAAGAAATAGTAAAAACAAGTTGATTAACACAGTTGCCCTATAACAATAAAAATCACTCAAGAATAAACCTTCATAAAAGACTCAAATAAAAATTATAAATCATATTTGAGATAAAAAAGAATGTCCTATAAATCTCTGATATTTATTATAATTAACTTAGTTGAAATGATTTCATTATCCAATTAATCATTGGAAATAGAATAGTGCTTATATATTTTTGGTTAACGAAAGCAACGTTGATGGGAGATATTACAATGTGGTTGTGTAAAAAAATTATTTTCTTTTACTTTGTTTTTTATCTTTTTTCGTCTTTGAATTATTCACAGGCTGTGGGTGTCGGGATTCACGCAAGACTATTTCCATCGATCACCCAATCAGTACTTAACAAAAATGTTTATTCTACATATGAAATTGATAATTTTCTTTTAACTGGGTTGTTTGTTGCTTACAAAACTTCTGGCACATCTCAATGGAAGTTTACCCTCAAATATTCATTTGGACAAAAAGATGTTTCTCACCCCACCGGGTTAAGTCTTTTTGAAGCTAAAAAATTACTTAATTTATATTCTTTTGAATTGGCAATTTGTTATGTAGTCGATTTATCTCCAAAATTTAAAGTTAATGTTGGAGTAATGCCCGGATATTATATTGCAAAACTTAATGAGGACTATCCTGATGAAAAAGCTTTTTTTGAGTATAAATTTAATTTAACGCCAATTGTTGATGCTTCTTTTGAGATATATGATAAGATAGATGCTAATTTTATGATGATGTACTCACTGGAAAAATACAAAATAACCAAAGAGTATTCGCATTCACTAGGCGGTTATCCGGAGACTGTTTCCGGTTTTGATGAGTTTGACTTTAGCGGTTTAAATTTTGCAATAGCCGTTACATACTGGATAGATATTTAACTATTAATTGATTCTCCCCAATCTGCTTTTGGTTTACCAAGCCAAATCCACACAATTAGATCTACACTTGCCGGCTCACCACCAAGCTCACGAAAACGAGTATTAATTTGTCCGCGATGATATGTGCTGTGAGATGCAACTTGCATCATTGTTTCTTCAAGTGTTGCGGGAACAACTTTCTGTTTCGTTTTTCTTTCAACAAAAACAGACCACGGAATTTGTATTACTCTATCTTTTTCATCAGACTTTGGTGAAGAAAGAAATTCATCCAACTTTTGCTGATAATCAAATCCCCATTTTGCAATTGATTTAAGATCAGAAAACTCTTCCGGTTTTGGTATTTCCAACGGCAGTTCATTCCATAAAAAGTAAAATGCATATTGAACCTGATGCAAATGATACAATAGCTTTTTAATTCGTTCATCGTTCTGTACTGAATCAAACGATAATATTTTTTTCCAGACCTCAGTATCTGCCCATTGCATGTGCTGTAAGAGAATGTTTGAGTTATCCATTAATCATTTCCTTTGCTTTCAATATTCGAAAACTATACGATAGTATTATATAATCAAACAATAATTTGTAAGTATTTTGCTAGTGGGTAATTAAATCACCGATTATTAATTGCACCGCAATAATCTGAACTATCTTAACCATTAGATTATCTAAATAACAAATCACTTTTATAAATTATATTCAAGGGAGATAACTTGAAAAAAGAATCAATCACACTTCGTATAATTCTTATTGCAGCAATAATATTAATCCTGCTCATTCCACTTTTTATGATCCAATCATTAATTGAAGAACGTCAGGCATACAGGGATGAAGCTATTAAAGAGGTAAGTAAAGGCTGGGCAGGCAACCAAATTGTATCCGGACCAGTGCTTTCTGTTTTAAGTTCTAAGGTTGAGAAAACAAATGACGGGAAAACTTATACAACAAATCTTCAAACAAATCTGTTGCCCGAAAAATTAAACTATGATGTTGAACTAATGCCGGAGAAAAGGTATCTGGGTATTTATGAGATAGTTCTTTATCGTGCTAAAATAAGGTTAAGCGGTGTGTTTAAAACAGAAGATCTTAACAAAGCTATTACAGGAAGAAAGCTTGAAGAAACATTTGTATCATTTAATCTAAGTGATTTACGCGGAATGCAAAATGATTCACAATTTAAATGGAATGATTTAAAACCATAATCTTATAGCGGGTTTAAAAATCTAACAATGTTTTAAATAATGGTTTTCATTCTATCATTCCAATTGATAACGATAATAATTTGTATTCATTTGAAATGGAATTACTGGTAAATGGGTTAGATAATCTTGAGTTTCTCCCAATCGGAAAAACGACTGAGGTAAATGTAAAATCAAGCTGGAACAATCCAAGCTTTGCGGGAGCTTATCTTCCAACATCCAGAAAAGTAAATGAGACAGGATTTACGGCAAAATGGACTGTTAATTATTTTAACAGAGCATTTCCTCAATTATGGAATGAGAATGCTTACAAAATATTTCCATCAGCTTTTGGTGTAAAGCTTCTGGTGCCGGTAGATGAGTATCAAAAAACAATGCGTACTTCTAAGTATGGATTGATGATAATTGTTTTAACGTTCTTAAGTTTTTTTATGATTGAATTGTTTGGAAAGAAAGTTATTCATCCGATTCAATATCTTTTAATCGGATTGGCTTTAATAATATTTTATTCTTTGCTATTGGCTATTTCAGAGTACCTGTCGTTCGATTTATCATATTTGATTTCTGCATTTCTGGTGATTTTGTTAATAAGCTTTTATGTAATTAGTGTTTACAAAAGCACAAGAATTGATAATGTATATTTTTGCTGCACTTACTGTATTCTATGGGCTTATGTACACTATATTACAGTTACAGGATTATTCTTTGCTTGTTGGTAATATTGCTTTGTTTGTGTTGCTTGCATCAGTAATGTTTTTTACAAGAAAGATTAATTGGTTTGATGTACTTAATCCCAAAATAAATTAAAATAAACATTAGAAAGGCGATTCACTGAATCGCCCTTTTTATTTAAGGTTTCTTATTATAAAACTTACTCCCTCACTTTTAAGTTTTTCTACCCATAATTCTTCAAGTGAGGTTAATTCTGTATCAATTTCCTTTTCGGTTTCATTTTTTAATTCAAGCTCATCAAGAATTTTTACTTCAAAATTATCTTTGCCAAGTTTTTTATAATCATCAATTAAGTCCTGGTAAGGAAAACTTCCCATAGTTAAAGTAAACTCAAATCTTCTTAACACTGCCGGCAAATTTTTACTTGTGCCGATGTACATTTTGTTATCAATCTTGTTGTGCACGGAATAAATACCCGCAGGCTGCTTTTGTTGTTTGTAATCTCGTGTGATCTGTTTTTTATCTAACATATAACTATAACTGTTTAATTATTTCCTTTATTAATTTACTGTTTATCAGCATAGAAGAATGCATAATTGAAATAAATTTTTTATTTGTGGCTCTTTCCCAAATAGAACTTTTGTTTGGGATTATCATTAAATCAAAAGGAGTTCTATATGAAAATGAATTTAAGTTTTTTAATAGATACTCTTTAGTTTCTAAATTTTTTAAGAAGGTGCTATTTGGACGTAACTGTCTTATTCCTTTACCGGGATATAGGTAAGAGAGATAACTGCCATGATGGGGTGCGGAAATTGTGATTAACTTATTTACCCTATCTATTCCACTAAGATCTTGAAGATAATACCTGCAGATAATAGCACCCATACTAAAGCCAACAAGTACAAAATTAGAATCACCTTCAAGATTATTTTTTATGTAGTCTTTAAGTTTTATGGCAAGATCTTCTATTCCGTACTTTGCATCGATTGGTTTTAATGTTGGGGTAAAACATTTATGACCCTGTGCTTCGAGTTTCTTTTTTATAAAAAAGAATATTTTACCAGTGCTGATAAATCCGTGGACTAAGACAATGTTCATATTTTATTCTGCTGCACTTTCAATTATATTCCCGATCAAGCAGGGAATGACAAATACAAAATGTCATTCTCGCGTAAGTGGGAATCTTTCCTCATTTTATTAACCAGTTCCATTTTGTATTATCAAATAAATTCCAGAGACCATCATAACAATAACGATATCTTTGTTTTAGATCATCTGATAAATTAGCACTCCAGGGTACAAAAGCTATATAATCAGGGTTTTTGCCGATTACTAAAAATAAAATTTGTTCTTCTAAGCAATCCGGCTCTAATAACTTTAAATCTTCAATATTGTATACTGTATTCGATATTTGCATTGAGGTACAATTTTTAAGGGCAATCGTATCAATGTAAGTTTTTGTTCCAAATATATTCTCTATTTCTGAAGCTATGTTATTAACTGAGTCGAGTAAAACGGAAAACTCTTTTTCAGTTAAGTTCAGAATCGCCTTTTCCTTTATTTTATTTTCCATGCTGAAGGTCATTACTAAATTGTATTGGTCATTATATTTAATGCCAGTAACTGTTATAAAAAATCCCCCTTTCTGAGTTGTTGAAATCAAAATAGAGAAGGATATATCATAATTGTTTTCAAATTCTTTTATATAATCAAGTTTAGCGGGATAATAAAAATTATTAGTGCGATAATTCAAAAAACAAATATTATCTGTCAAATGTGGAGATATAATTTCTTGATAATATAATTTTTTCATTTGTTCATTCGTTTTAGGAGAAATTAGATTCCCAATTCTATTTAATGAACAACAGGCATTGATAAATAAGAGGGAAAGAGTTAAAAGGAATATTAGTTTATATTTCATTCTTCTTGGCCTTTATGTGTATTATCAGCATAACAACTAAAGCAACCAAACACCCAAACAGCATTAAGGCAATAACATCAAGCGAAGCGTTATTGCTTTTAGCCAGTTCGGATTTTGCTATAGAGGATTCATGGGAAGACTCTAATTTAGATAGAGCAATTTCCCTTAGTGTGTCTAGATTGTCGTTATTAATAATATTTTCCCGCTGAAAATTGTATGCCGCTCTATTCTTGGTAACAAAGATATCGTAGTGTTTGTAGTTCTCGCTTATTTGAAAGATTGAACCCATCAAACCAAATAATGTTAGGAGAATGGTAAAAAGTATTAACCTTTTCATAATTACACTTATTATTTAATATTACTTAAATAGAACGCACACTAGTTTTAATTATGCTTGCTTTTTAACGCTAAAGAGTAAAACATTCATTTCAAACTTACTTCGCTTCTCTATTCTTATCAATCCAATAACCCCAAAGAACAATAAGCCATTGTGCGTTGCCAACAATTCCAATTGCTTCAATGGAAGGTGGCGGCGGACCAACAAGATTTGAAACATACATAAAGACTAAAAATGAAATTAATCCTATAAGAGAATATGTTCCGATTTTATTTTTAGCCTTTGTTACTTTAAAGTACAAGTATGCACCAATTGCAAAAATCAATCCTTCTAAAATTATTGTTGCGGTCAAGCTGTTCCATAAACCAAAACCAACTTTAAGACTATATCCCGGAAAGATCGGCAGATCAGGAATGTGAACAAGCAGATCTAAAAACCAATGGCTTAAAACAAGCAGTGCAAGTATAATTGCTGTTCTGGATTTCTTTTTGATTACGAAGTATATCATACCAAACAGTACTGCCCAAACAATAACACCAAATAAACTATGAGTAAAAGGGTAGTAGGTAAAATCTAAAGGAGTAACAGTTGTAACACCGGGTTTTATTTCTGCTTTTTCAATTCCGAGTAAAAGCAGTATTGGCCAGATAAGATCAATCCATTGTGCAGCCATAAAATAAGTTCCCAGCGAAGCAGTTTTTTCAAATTTTTTACCCGCAAAGCCGGCTCCAAAATGACCGATAAACATATAACATTCCTTTTATTACTTTAAAGTTGTTTTATATATTCTGCTAAGTCCATTTTCGTATTTCTTCATCTCAATTAAAAAATCTTTTAAGGTATTAAATCCCTTACCGGAATTATTCACAGCGCTTCTCTTGCTTGTAAAATATAATGTTTTAGTTTTGGTATCGATATACGGGCAGTAATCCATCTTATCCGAATTAATTTCTTCTCCCAAATTCTTTGCCTTTGTCCAGACACCGTCAGAAATTTTATAACTAATGTATAAGTCTCCACTTCCCAAACCATCTTCTCTTTGATATCCCGAAAAAACAATATAGGATTCATCCGGCGCAATAAAAGCATTAAACTCATATCCAGTGGAATTAATTGAATCGCTTAAAGAAACAGGCGGCAGATATTTACCATTATCCCATCTGCTAAAAAAAATATTGTCCTTACCTTCTGATGGCGGCGCATCACTTGTAAAGTAGAGGTTTTTATTATCAGCAATCGATGGATAAAACTCATTATTTTTAGAATTTATTGGCGGTCCAATATTTATTGGGGCTGACCACTCCGAATTTTTATTTTCCCTTTTAACATACCAGATGTCAAAGTCATTCACCCTGTTATCGGTTTTTAACAAGGGTCTGTTTGAAGCAAAGAACAGCGTTAATCCATCGGATGAAAGAAAAGGTTCTATATCAAAAAACTTTCCTGAGAAGCTTGCTATTTCAGGAATGGTCCAAACATTGTTTTCTTTTTTAGCAGTTACGATTAAAGAGGCTTCATCTGTATAGCTTTGAACAGAAAAATAAATTTCATCTCCTTCTGATGAAATTGCAATATCCCGAACATTTGGAAATTGAGAAAATATTTGAGGCAGAAATGGCTCAACAGATTTTTCTTGAGTAAACACTGATGAAGAAATTAAAATAAGAAGCACAGTTAAAATAATTAGTTTCATAATTAGCTCAGAATTGATTTTGATTGTTATTTGTTTAAAATATAAATAAGTGTGTCTTTACATTCAATAAAATTGAACTCACAATGTGAGGTTGATTAAAAAAGCAATGTAATAAGTGTCATTCCCACGAAAGTGGGAATCTCTATTATTCATGATTCAGATTCCCGATCACGTCGGGAATGACAAGCACAGAGCCATTCAGATTTCGAATAAATCTGGAATGTAAAAACGAATGTCATTCCCACGAAGGTGGGAATCTATAGTTACTTCTGTTATCTGATTATATAAATCCAGCCAATCCGGATTAAACTTTTCTATCATATCGATTTTCCATTGCCTGTTCCATTTCTTCGATCTCTTTTCTCTAAGTATCGCATCTTCAACTCTATCAAACACTTCAAAGTAAACAAGCATTTTTAAGTTATATTTTTTAGTAAAGCCATCAATCAAACTATTTCTATGTTCATAGCTTCTTCTTATCAGATCGTTGGTAACACCAAGGTATAATGTCTCATTGGGCTTGTTGGTCATAATATAAACGTAGTAGTTTTTCATTTTGTTAAAGTTATTAATAAGATTCCCAGTCAAGTTGGGAATAACAAATAAAAATTGCTCCACAAAGTGGGAATCACGACTTGGAATGACAAGAGAAACAACTACCCCTCTTTCATACTCAACTGAATTCTTTTTCTTTCAACATCGATATCAATAACTCTAACCATTATTTTCTGGTCTAACTTTAAAACCTCTGAAGGGTCTTTAATAAAACGATCTGATATTTGAGATATATGCAGCAAGCCGTTTTCTTTTATTCCTATATTTACAAAAGCACCGAACTTTGTAAGATTTGTTATTATACCCGGCAAACGCATTCCCGGTTTTAAATCTGTTATTTCGTTTACCGTTTCTGAAAATGAAAATACTTCTGCCTTGCCTCTTGGATCCAGCCCCGGCTTTTCAAGTTCCTGCATAATATCTTTTAACGTCGGCAAACCGACTGTATCTGTTACATAATTATTGATATCAATCTGCTGACGCAAATTTGCAGCTTCAATTAATGATTTAACCGGCTGGGATAAATCCTTTGCCATCTTTGCAACTATGGAATAACTTTCCGGATGAACAGCGCTGTTATCAAGCGGATTTTCCGCACCGGGAATTCTTAAAAATCCTGCAGACTGCTCAAATGCTTTTGCCCCCAGCCCGCTTACCTTTATCAGTTCCTTGCGCGAACGAAAAGTTTTATTCTCACGCCGGTATTTTATAATTGATTTTGCAAGCTTCGGTCCGATGCCCGATACATAACTAAGTAAATGCTGGCTGGCTGTATTTAAATTTACACCAACCTGGTTTACAGCAGAAGTTACTACCTTATCCAGACCATCTTTCAAATCATCTTGATTAACGTCGTGCTGATACTGTCCCACACCGATTGACTTGGCATCAATTTTAACAAGCTCAGCAAGCGGATCCATCAACCGCCTTCCGATAGAAATTGCACCGCGGAAAGTTAAATCGAGATCGGGGAACTCCTCTCTCGCAGTTTCAGAAGCAGAATAAATTGATGCGCCAGCTTCGTTTACCATAAATATTTCTGTTGTGCTGGTTTCACCAATCAGAGATTTAATAAATCGTTCGGTCTCCCTGCCCGCAGTTCCGTTTCCGATTGCAATTGCTTCCACTTTATATTTTTTTAACAACGCTTTTATTTTCTCGGTTGCTTCATCAACTTTCGGCTGCGGTGGATGCGGAAAGATAGTATCGTGATGCAACAGGTTTCCCTGCTGATCAAGACAGACAAGTTTACAGCCAGTTCTGAAACCGGGATCAATTGCCATTGTAACTTTTGGACCGAGCGGAGGAGACAAAAGTAACTGGCGCAGGTTTTCCGAAAATACACGGATTGCCTCTTCATCGGCTTTGGCTTTAGAACTGTTTTTAAATTCGGTTTCAATTGAAGGCGCCAATAATCTTTTGTGAGCATCTTTTATTGATAACCCGACCTGAACGGCAGATTCATTTTTATTTTTTATAAAGATTTTTTCCAGACTCTCAATTGCGTTTTCATTATCTATTGAAATTGATACACGCAAAATCCCTTCCTGCTCTGCTCTGCGTATTGCAAGCAAACGGTGACCAGCGCAGCGTTCTAACGGTTCGCTAAAATCAAAGTAGTCCTGGTATTTTGTTCCTTCATCTTTCTTTTTCTCAATTACTTTTGAACTGATTATTGCATCACGCTCAAATAGCTGTCTTATTTTATTACGGGCATCTGTGTTTTCATTAATCCATTCTGCAATAATATCTCTTGCCCCGGCTAACGCTGCTTCAATATCCGGCACTTCATCATTTAAATATTTTTCCGCAATCGCTTCTATCTTATCTTCCTTCTGTGTCATTATTATTTCTGCAAGAGGTTCTAATCCTTTTTCCCGCGCGGCACTTGCCCTTGTTTTTCGTTTTGGTTTGTATGGAAGATAAATGTCTTCAAGCTCTGCCATATTCCAGCAGTTATTAATTTTCACTTCCAATTCCGGAGTTAACAATTCCTGGTCGTTAATACTTTTAAGAATAGCTTCACGTCTCTTAACCAATTCCAGCAATCGTTTCCATTCCTTTTCAATTGCTGTTACCTCTGTTTCATCAAGACTTCCGGTAGCTTCTTTTCTGTAGCGGGAGATAAAAGGAATTGTCGCTCCCTCCTCCAACAGCTTAACTGTGTTTGAAACCTGTGATTTACTTATTGAAAGTGTGCTGCTTATATGTTTAACTAAAATTTCTGTCATTGTTTTCTGTAAAATGGGTTAATAAAAACTGTGAGTGTAAA
>JADJIH010000025.1 GCA_016707115.1 Ignavibacteriales bacterium
AAGTGAAAACAAAAGAAACTTAAAATCTATCTGGATTGCTCCATTTGTAAAGACAACAGTATTTAAAGAATCATCTGTACGAGCATTAAAGATAAAATCCCATCAAGATTTTATCGGATATTGAACCAATAGTTAAGGTGCTCACATATCGTAATAAGCTTTGTGATACTTATCTTTTGCAGATCCGCTTCTCGAAACAAGGTATAATAAGCTTTAACAACATATTGAAATCCCGGTTCATTTTCACCAATGCCAAAACTCCTGTTTGATTAACGCTTATCCTAAATTCAAGAGTTGTAGCTTTATAAACGGATCATTTGAAAGAAATCAATGTAGCCTTAACAATTCTTGTATTCCGCTTATGCTGGTAGTATTTTGTTAGAATACCAACTTGACCCATTAACATTTCCTCAACAAACCCGGTAGCGCCTTTTTCATTGGTAATTGGATTAGATTCATCTTTGCTTGAGCAGCCGTTAACAACTGAAGTACTAAAGTAATAAAAGTTAAAAAAATTTCATGTCTGTTTATATTGTAAATGTATAGCTAAGCCAAACGATTTTACGTCAAAGAAAAAATTAAAATTCGTGCTTAAATTCGTAAAATTTATTGTTTTACTTTAATTCAGTTAACCAGCTTTGTGCAAACTTACGCCCGCAGTTACTGTTTCTTTTCCCCGCCCGATAACATAGCTTCCATGGCCGTCTTTATACTCTATATTCCTAGTTAAGCAAATTTTAAAATTCCATCTTTGCCTTTAACTGTTTTTTTACTTCAAAGTTTATATCGCGCTTTACTAAAAAAGTATTTATCCAATTTTTAATCATTGGTTTGGGATTGCCTGATGGATATTGTTAATTTCCCATTCGCAACTTTGTTTTTATAATCATCCATCTGCATATCGTATCCCTGCTTAATATATTCATCCATTTCCGGTTTATACATTGTTTTTTCTGGATCATCAATATCTGCTAACTGCTGTTTAAATGATTTTATAATTTCACCTCAAACATTGCTTGCTGATCTTTGGGCATTTGTTGTTTTGACTTTTCTGTTTCTGATACTGTTCTTGAAACTTGCCGCGCCTCTTCCTTTAATTGAGCCGAATATTTTGGTTCCTCTGGCGGGGTTGGTTTTCGATCTTCTCTTAGCTGATTATACTTTTCAACAAATTCTTTAGTTGCTGTATACTCCTTAATATTTTTACCCATTGATTCAATTACAGATATTCTATCCCCAACAGCCAGGTTTTTTAACATCTTTGCATTAGGAATGTAATACGATGGTCCTGTTACACTATAAAATATATTACTCTTTGCTGTTTCTTCATTTATATTAAATTGCTGCAAAGATTTTAAGCTTGTCATCTATAATTTTGTTGGTAGTAAATCCAAGAATAAAATAAAGACTGGCAGAAAGAAAAATAATTTTTTCTAAAACACTCCGCTAATTAATTGAAAATAATCGGTAGTTAAAAATTGATACTATTTATGTAATTAACAACCGTAGCCGAAGTAATAAATATAATCATCAATTGTTATTTGAATACTAATTATACAATAGTTGATAAGATAGCGGCATTATAAACTTTTACTTCAAATTCTATTTTCTCTATTTTCAGCACAGAAATATTTATTGTATAACTATTGATTCTACATCTAAAACTTTCTGATGTAAAATTGAAAGGAAAGACTTGTGAGTTTTGATTCAGTTAATCTAATAAGAAAACTTCTTGATCTTGGTCTTACTGAAAGGGAAGCTAAACTCTACTTAACATTACTCGGAAAAAAAACCTTCACTGCTTTAGAATTACAACAAACTGCTAAAATTCCCAGAACCAAAATTTTGAAGTACTGCAGAAAATGATGGATCGCGGAATTTGTACACAAAGAAGTCTTGGAAAGAAAAAAATATATGAAGCCGTTGAGCCTGCTGTGGCTTTAGAAAGAATAATAAAAAATCTGAAGCGGAGTTTTAGAAAGCATAGAAAATAAAAAGGAGATTGTCGGAAGTCTTGTAAAACACTTATACCTATCTATGACGAGAATAAAGAAAATTTTAATCCCTTAGAGTTTATCGAGATATTTAAGAGTAAAGACCAGATACAGAAAAATATATTCAGATGCTGCAGAACACTACAAAGGAACTGTTAACGTTTAACAAAGGGCCATACGTTTGCGATAATCCCGGTAGATTAGATGAGCAGCAAACGCACGAAGCTGATTTACTAAAACGCGGCGGTGTTTGCAGAAACATTTATGAACTGCACGAACTCGTTAAACACGAATGGCTTATGGATTACAAAGGAACAGGTACGTCATGGGCAGGAAGCAAAGGTTATAGATTATCTTCCCATTAAGATGATTATATCCGACTCCGAAATTGTTTCGTTTCCGCCCCGCAAACAATTGGCCATTCAACTGATATTACTCTTGTTTTTATAAAGCATAATCAACTCGCAACCGCAAGTAAAATGCTTTTTAATTATTTGTGGGATCAAGCAAGGGATTTTAATGAAGTGCTTAATGAAATTAATCTTACTTCATTCGCTAATAATTGATTTTTGCTTTAAGAGTTCTTAAGGTTTATAACTAATCTAAATTAAATTTAATAAAATACTTTGTAGTAGTTAGAATGAAAAAGTAGATAATAAATCCGCTGCCCCTGCCGGCAAATGATTCTTTATATATAAATACTATGACAAGGAATGGGGAGTTCCGGTTCACAATGACAAAAACTTTTGAATTTTTATTACTAGAAGGTTTTCAGGCGGGATTAAGCTGGCGAACTATACTTTACAAAAGACAAAACTTCCGAAAAGCATTTGATAATTTTGATTTTAATAAAGTTGCTAAGTATGATAAAAGAAAAATAAATTCATTGATGAAAGACGCCGGAATAATTAGAAATAAACTTAAGATTGAAAGCTCGGTTAAAAATGCAAAAGCCTTCATCGCGGTAAGAAAAGAGTTCGGAACTTTTAATAAGTACATCTGGGGTTTTGTTGATGGCAAACCCATAAAAATAAGTTTAAATCACTTAAGGAACTTCCTGCAAGAACAGAACTATCCGATCTGATAAGTAAAGATTTGAAAATGCGAGGTTTCAATTTTGTTGGATCAACAATAGTATATGCACATATGCAGGCTACGGAATGGTTAATGATCATTTAACAACTTGTTTTAGATACAACAAAAGTTAAAATTAAAAAGTTATTTAATCTTTTACTTAAATTTGGTTTTCCGTAATATAAATAAGCGTCTTCTCAAAATAATTATTCAACAACAGGAGATATTATGAAAATAAAATATACTTTTTTTGCGGCTCTTGCCATTATGTGTACGATAGTGTTCGATGGTTTATCACAAAACAGACCCAGTATCATTTTTAATGATTTATTAATTTCATCTGAAGAGAATCCACAAATGAAATTAGCGGCCAGGGAAATTGCTTTAAAATAATCTTCCCTGGAGTATTTATCTACCTAATAAAATTTTCATCGAAGCTCTTGCTGTTGAAAATGGTAAACCGGTTTATGCTGTAATTACAAATTTGGTTAATCCATACCTTGGTGGTAGCACTTCTTTCTTTGAAGAGATTGCAACGCAATACGATTTAAACTCAGCACGGGTAAATTATGGTAACGGAACAATTACCAACCCAACGCTTGGTTATCCAGAAATTCATCCACCAACTGAAGCTGTAAGTTTTTTTAATGTTTTCAGAATCAACTAACGATAAAGTTTGGTCAATCAATTCATCAACCGGTGATGTTATTAATCCAAATTATATTCCTACAGATCCTGTTAACTTAAATACTCCTACCCAAGCAAGACTTTCTCCTAGGGGTAAAATTACTATTTCAGATCAAAACAATGATGGTGTTTTGCTTATGATACGCTTGGTGTTCCATCTGGAATTTTGCACCTGCCGGTGGAGTAAACTTAACTCTTATGGATAATGTTAGAGGACACAACTATAGGAGTAACTCAAACTTGTTGGGGGAAATGCAAATGCTATTGCGGAGTTAGATACAGTAGGTAATTATATCGGACAGTTTATCACCGCGGGATCTGGCGGATTAGATAGCCCATGGGATATTCTAATACGTACAACCGATATTCTTATTAGTGCTTCTTCGGGATGCAATCCACCGATATGATCTTAACGGAGCATTCTTAAATAATTTTTATACTGCAGGAAGCACAAGCTATTTCCCTGAACAAATGCAGGAGTTATCAAATTCCTAACATCGCTGTTGCTGATTTTGGGGTTGGCGGTGGCGTAAGAATTTACTCAAGTACGGGTACCCTTCTTACAACGCTTGGGGTTGTAACTGCAAACAGAGGTGTACATTCTTTACCAAACGGTAATTTTCTTACAACAAATGCTGCAGGACTTTTGAAATAAATGGAACAACCGGGGATACCATAAGACAAATTATTGCCGGCGTTTCCGGTAGATTTATTTCTCCTTATGATCTATCAATAATACCTGTTGAACTTATTTCATTTATTGGATCCAGTTCCAAAGGAAATGTTGAGCTTAATTGGACCACTGCCACGGAATTAAATAACTCAGGATTTGAAGTACAGAGAAGTTCTGATAGAATTAATTTTTCTAATATTGCCTTCGTTCCTGGATTCGGAACAACAACCGAACCAAGAAATTATTCATATACTGATAACTCGGTAAGCAATGGAACATATTATTACAGACTAAAACAAGTTGATTTCAACGGTGCGTTTGCATATTCTGATATCATTCAAGTAGATGTTGCAGCACCAACTGTATTTGTATTAGCTCAAAACTATCCAAACCCTTTCAACCCATCAACAATTATAAACTTCAGCATACCACAAAACTCATTCGTAACTCTTAAAGTTTATGATGTTCTTGGAAATGAAGTAACAACACTGGTTAATGAAACAAAATCTGCAGGTAAGTATGATGTAAGATTTGATGCTTCTGGATTGAGTAATGGAGTTTACTTCTACACAATTAAAGCAGATAACTTTACTTCTACTAAGAAGATGATCTTGATGAAGTAATTCCGTTGGTCATCCAGAGCAAAGACAAAGGATGACATAAAAATAAATGATAATACTAAGGCACGAGCAATCGTGCCTTAGTATTTTTAAATACTAGTCGTTTACACTAAGGTTTTTACTTAAAATTCTTACAAAATATAATCTTAAATGTTTATTAAAATAAAAAATTATACTTGGAACTTTAAGATTCATTTCTTTGTTTTAAAATGTTATAGCGATATAAATAATTATCATCAATCTAATTGTAACTAAAGGAGTATGCCATGAAATCTGTTAAGTTTGTGTGGCTTGGACTTATATTGTTTTTCTCATCCCAAATTTTTGCCCAAGATATTCTTTACGGTTCGCGCACTCCATCTCTTTTGATGATAAATCTTTACCTGTGATTGAAGAGAATAGCTCATCTTTGTTTTTTGATAATTTTAACGGCGATAATTCAGTTGCCGGCCTGCAGGCACGCGGCTACACAGTGTTAAATGTTGATGGCGGCGGCATAACTGATCCGTGGTTTCAGCCAACCGGTGCACAATTTCCTGCTTATGAAGGGCCAATTGCTGGTTATGTAGCTGCAAACTTCAACGGAGCTAATGGTTTCCTAATTGATCAGTGGCTAATTTCTCCGCAGATTACTGTTAATGCTGGAGATACTTTAAGCTTCTGGCACCGTTCTATAATAAACACTCCTTTTGATGATTCAATCTATGTAAGACTTTCCACCACTGCTGGTATTACTCCCGGTGATTTTGATATTACCTGGGGAAGATATCTTGTAAGTAAAACAGGGTGGGCAAGATGGACAGGTGTTATGCCTATAAGCGGTACAGTCAGATTCGCTATTCAATATTACCTTACCGATGGCGGAGTAATTGGTAACTATTCTGACTTTTTTGGAATCGATCTGCTTGAGGTTATACCAGCTGAGGCTCCAACTACTGCAAGAGTTCAGGTTATTCACAACTCAGCAGATGTATTAGCCAACAGTGTTGATGTTTATGTAAACGGCGCCCTTGCAATTCCTGATTTTGGATTTAGAGAAGCAACTCCATTTATCGATTTTCCTGCAGGCGTTACCTTAAACATTGGTGTTGCACCCAGTAACAGTACTTCGGTTAACGATACTCTTAAAAACTTTCCAGTTGTTTTAGCCGGTGGTGAAAGATATGTTTTGTTTGCTAACGGTGTTTTAACAGGCGGTTATGCTCCAAATCCTGACAGCAGAAACACTGACTTTACATTATTTGTAAAACCAATGGCAAGAGAAGTTGGTACAGGCACGGGCGTTGATCTTTTTGTACTACACGGTTCAACCGATGCACCGACTATTGATATTAAAGTACGCGAGTTATCAAGTGCAACAATAGTTGAGAATGCAGCTTACGGCGATATTACTCCTTATTTAACTGCTCCTGTCCAGGACATAACTTTAGATTTATATCTTAGTGACGGAGTAAATTATGTTGCTTCATTCACAGCTCCTTTAACAGGATTAGTCGGTGGTGTAGCAGCAGTATTTGCATCCGGATTTTTAGATCCAACAGCTAATCAGAATGGTGCAGCTTTTGGATTGTTTGCGGCGTTACCAAATGGAACAGTTGTGCAATTGCCGCCATCTACAGCCTGCAGTCCCGACGCATACGAACCAAACGACTCCACAGCAACAGCATATAATATCAGTTATGGTGATTCAATCTTTTCCGAAATATGTCCTACAAATGATAATGATATCTTCTCATTTACAGCACAACAAGGTGATTTTGTAAGAGTTTATCAACTAGTGAGCTCAATTCCTCGAGCAACAATTTATATTTTTGATCAGAATATGAATGTGGTGTTTAATAATCTATATTTTGATGATATGAGATTCTTTGCTCAATCAACGGGCACATATTATATCTGGGTTACACGCGGAATATTTCAGCAGTTTGCAACACAATATAATTTTGGATTGGAAATTTTGCTTTCTCCAAATCCCGATATAATATCCGTTACTGATGTACCGGATGATCAGGGTTTACAATTAAGGGGTTGCGTGGAAGGCCTCTTACTATGATCCCCAACTGGCAACAATAATCCAACAGACTTTTATGCATTGTGGAGACAGGTTGATAGTGCGGGTGATCTTGCAATAATTAATATGAGCTCATTGAGCATTTCAGATTTTTCAAATTTAGAATTTGTTAACAACTCTGTTTTTGAATTGGATAATATCTTATGGGATTTTGTTGCTCAAATTCCTGCGGTATCAGATCGGCCTTTTGTTGATTACTCTTATGTTGCAACAACCCTGTATGATAATCAGCAAACTACATTTATGATTTCTGCGGTACCAAAGCCTGGTTACCAGATACCAACTTTGTGGGGTGCACCAAAATCAGGAATTTCAATGGATAATATGATGCCTGAATTTTTGTCTTTTGGAATTGTTCCAGGACAAAACGAAGTAACTTTAATTTGGAATGTTGATAGAATAATTCACAATGATTTGATGGGCTTTAAAATTTATCGTCATAATAATTCAGGATTTGTTCCTGCTGAAACTAATTTAATAACTACACTAATTAATCAGCATTCTTCGTTTACCGATAATTCTGTGCAAGCCGGGCAAAACTATTTTTATATGATTGAAGCAGTTGATGATGCAGGAAACTCCGGATGGACCACAGAACTCTCAACATCAATTACAAGTATTAAAAACGAAGCGGCGTTACCAACTGTATTTGCTTTGGAACAAAATTATCCAAATCCATTCAATCCATCTACAATGATAAGTTACAGTATTCCGCAAAGTTCATTTTGTAACATTAAAAGTTTATGATATTCTTGGAAATGAAATTACAACACTTGTAAACGAAACAAGATCGGCAGGCAAGTATGAAGTAAGATTTGATGCATCAGAATTGAGCAATGGTGTTTACTTCTACACAGTTAATGCAGATAACTTTACTTCAACAAAGAAGATGTTGTTGATGAAATAACATCAAGAAACATTTTTCTGTAATCATTTAAGGCACGAAACATCGTGCCTTTTTTATTCAAAAAATCTGATTGCACATTACCAGCTAATAACACCACAACATCAAAATAAGTTTCCAAATAAAAAAAAATTTTTGTGGGAACTTTTTTGACACTTCTTATCGTTTTGTAGATAGATCTTGATCTGTGTAATAATAACTAATTAACTATAAATAAAAGGAGACGCTATGAAATCTGTTAAATTTCTGTGGCTTGGACTTTTCTTGTTTTTCTCATCCTCAATTTTTGCTCAGGATGTTGTTTACGGTTCCCGTACCTCATCTCTATCCGATGGAAAATCTCTTCCCGCAATTGAAAAAGATGGTTCATCTTTGTTCTTTGATAATTTTAACGGTGACAACTCTGTTACTGGACTACAGACTCGGGGGTTACACGGTTTTAAAATGTTGATGGCGGCGGAACATCTGATCCATGGTTTCAGCCAACAGGAACACAATTTCCTGCTTATGAGGGACCAACAACCGGCTATGTTGCAGCAAACTACCAGGGTGCAAATGGTTTTCTTATTGATCAGTGGTTAATTTCTCCACAGATTACTGTAACTGCCGGAGATACTTTAAGCTTCTGGCATCGTTCTATTGATAACAATCCTTATGATGATTCTATTTATGTAAGACTTTCTACAACAACGGGAATCACTCCTGGTGATTTTGATATTACCTGGGAAGATATCTTGTAAGCGAAACAGGCTGGGCAAGATGGACAGGAGTATTTCCTGTAACCGGCACAGTTAGATTTGCTATTCAATACTATATTGTTGATGGCGGAGTAAGCGGCAACAACTCAAACTTTTGGTATAGATTTGCTTGAGGTTATATCAGCTGCTGCACCAACAACTGCAAGAGTTCAGGTTATTCACAATTCGGCTGATGTATTAGCCGGTAGTGTGGATGTTTATGTTAACGGTGCTCTGGCAATTTCCTGATTTTGCTTTCAGAACAGCAACTCCGTTTATTGATCTTCCTGCAGGCGTTACATTAAACATAGGCGTTGCACCGGGTAACAGTTACTCTAAACGATACATTAAGAATTTTCCCGTTGTGTTAACTGCTGGTGAAAAATATGTTGTGTTTGCAAATGGTGTTTTAACTGGTGGTTATGCGCCAAATCCCGATAGTAGAAACACAGACTTTACTTTGTTTGTAAAGCCAATGGCGCAAGAGGTTGGCACAGGCTCAGGTGTGGATTTATTTGTACTACATGGTTCTACAGATGCGCCAACTGTTGATGTAAAAGTCCGTGAGTTATCAAGCGCAATAATGTTGATAATGCGGCTTATGGTGATATCACCCTTATTTAACTGCGCCTGCACAAAGTATAACATTGGATTTATATCTTGGCAACGGAGTTAATTATGTTGCTTCTTTTACAGCACCATTAACCGGTTTAGGTGGTGGATCAGCAGCGGTATTTGCTTCTGGTTTTCTTGATCCAACTTCAAATCAAAACGGTGCAGCATTTGGATTGTTCGCGGCTTTAGCAAATGGAACTGTTGTTCAACTACCTGCAGCTACTGCTCCCAACGCAAGAGTACAGGTTATTCACAATTCGGCAGATGTTTTGGCTGGTAGTGTAGATGTTTATATTAATGGTGCTCTAGCTATTCCGGATTTTGCATTCAGATCAGCAACTCCGTTTATTGATCTTCCTGCGGGCGTTACATTAAACATAGGTGTTGCACCTGGTAATAGTTCATCAGTAAACGATACATTAGCAAACTTCCCGGTAATACTTTCTGCTGATGAAAAATATGTTGTATTTGCAAATGGTGTTTTAACGGGCGGATATTTACCAAATCCTGATGGAAGAAATACAGACTTCACCCTTTTGTGAAAACAATGGCAAGAGAAGCAGCCGTTGGTTCTGATGTTGATTTATTTGTATTGCATGGTTCTACTGATGCTCCAACTGTTGACGTAAAAGCAAGAGAAGCCGGCGATCTGGTTTTGGTTAACGACGCTGCTTACAGCGACATTACTCCATACTTTTCAGTACCCGCAGGAAATTATACATTAGATTTATATCTTTCTGATGGTACAACTTTGGTAGCTTCATTCATAGCTCCGTTAGCAGGATTAGGCGGTGGTTCTGCTGCAGTATTTGCTTCAGGTTCCTAAATCCTGCTGGCAACCAGGAACGGTGCAGCTTTTGGATTGTTTGCGGCACTTGCAAATGGAACCGTAGTATCTTTATCCCCGGGTGTTGTACCGGTTGAGCTAAGCTCCTTTATAGCAAATGTAAGCGGAACTGATGTTACGCTTAATTGGTCGACTGCAACAGAAACAAATAATAACGGATTTGAAGTACAAAGAAAATTAGAAAATGATTTTTGTTACTATCGGATTTGTTAAAGGATATGGGACAACAACAGAAGTTCAGAATTATTCATTTACTGATTCTAAACTATCTGTAGGAAATTATTCATACAGACTAAAACAAATTGATTTTGATGGATCATTTGAATACTCTAGCGTTGTTAATGTTGATCTAACTGCGCCAACTGTATTTGCTTTTAGAACAGAACTATCCAAATCCATTCAACCCATCAACAATGATAAGCTACAGTATTCCTCAAAATTCATTTGTAACATTAAAGTCTATGATATAATTGGAAATGAAGTAGCGACACTTGTTAATCAAACTCAATCTGCTGGAAAGTATGATATTAGATTTGATGCAAGCAGTTTAAGCAACGGTGTTTATTTGTACTCGATTAAGACTGATAACTTTACTTCTACAAAGAAAATGATCTTGATGAAGTAATTCCATTTGTCATCCTGAACTGTCATCCTGAGTGTAGCCTGCCCGCCGTGGTGGGTCGAGGGACGAGGGATGACACAGAAATAAATGATTTAAAATAGGCACGAGCAATCGTGCCTTTTTTAATTTAAATGAGTATATAACTTTTCTTAACTTTCACCAACTAATAATTCAGATAAGGATTATACATGCAAAAAGACCCACGCTACCCAATTGGTAAGTTTGATAAAAACATATTCGTAACAAAAGAAATGCAAAGTGATTTCATCAACACGATTGAAACTCTTCCCTCACAATTATGAAAAGAAGTTGAGAATCTTTCTCAGCAACAATTGGATACTCCATACCGCGATGGTGGCTGGACAATAAGACAGGTTATTCATCATTTGCCTGATAGTCATATAAATTCTTATGTAAGATTTAAGCTTGCATTAACAGAAGACAATCCGCAAATAAAAACTTACGAAGAACATCTTTGGGCAGAATTGCCGGATACATATAAAACTCCTATTGGTGTTTCATTAAATCTTTTAGAATCTCTTCACGCAAGATGGGCAATACTTCTTCGTTCACTAACGGAAGAACATTTTGAAAAAACTTTTCAGCATCCGGAATGGAAAAATATTACTTTAAGTAAAACACTTGCGCTGTATGCCTGGCACAGCAAACATCATCTTGCACACATTACAGAACTAAAAAAGAAAATGGGCTGGTAATATTTATGAACCCCTGGAAAGGATTAAAAGGTCTTCCGCACGATATGTGGGCACTGTTCTTTACCTCGCTCATCAATCGCTCAGGAACAATGGTTATTCCTTTTCTAGCATTATATCTTACAAAAAAATAGGTGTTAGTCCCGCAGAAGCAGGAATGGCATTGCTTGTTTACGGAGCTGCCGCATTTATAGCTGCCCCTCTAACGGGAAAACTTTCCGATAAACTGGGCGCACTTAAAGTTATGAAGTTTGCTCTATTTGGTTCTGGAATAATTTTCTTTCTCTACTCTTTTATAACGGATTATTATTGGATACTCGTTGCATCATTTGTTCTTGCGGCAGTAAACGAATCATTCCGTCCTGCAAACCTTTCATTAATTACAGAAATCGTTGCGCCGCCACAACGCCGAATGGCTTTGCATTAAATCGTCTTGCAATAAATGCAGGAATGAGTATAGGTCCTGTTATCGGTGGATTTTAACATTGATTGATTACCATTATTTGTTTTATGCAAACGCAGTTGCTTCGGTTATTGCCGGAGTTTATTTCACTTCAATAAATTGGTCTTCACTTGCAGGTGCACAAAAAGAACAAACTGATGAAAAAAATATTTCAAAAGTAAGATTTGCAATTCTATCTGATAAAACATTTTTATTTTTTCTATTTGCCGTGGTGCCTGCAAACCTTGTTTTCTTTCAGCACCTTGGCGCACTTCCGTTGTATATAGTTGATGATCTTGGCTACACAACCGCAGCATTTGGATTGTTCAGTGCAATTAATACGGTGTTGATTATAATTGTAGAGGTTCCTCTTAACAATTGGATGAACGATACCCCTTATAGAAAATCACTAATTATCGGAGCTTTGCTTGCAGGTATTGGCTTTGGCGGGTTTGCAATTTCAACAACAGTTATTCCGCTTGTGATTTCAATTATAGTTTTTACTTTTGGTGAAATGATTTTCTTTCCAATAACTGCCGCGTACACTTCTGAGATTGCACCGGCAGACAGGCGCGGTGAATATATGGGATACTATCAAATGACATTCAGTTTTGCGTTCTCTGCGGGTCCATGGTTAGGAACTGTTGTTTATGAAAACTATGGCTCTGTTATTTTGTGGAGCGGCGCTTTAGTTTTTGGTTTGATAACTGCGGCGTTAATGTTTTTTTGTAAAAAGTAATCCTTCTGTAAAATGAAAGACAAGCTAAATAATTTAATTTTACATCTCAAAAAAGATAAAATAACCAACATCAGCACAATTGGATTTATTGAGAACAATCCGATTTCAGAAATTATTGAGATAAATAATTCATATCTCATAAAAGGCACAAGTGATGTTGAATGGACTTACGTTGTTTGCAATAATGAGTCTGATTTAAGAGCATTGTTAGAGAAATCTGGCAGCAACACGTACTTTGCTTCTGTAGAAGATTGGATGATTCCGATTATTACAGAAAAAAGAAAAGCCGAGTGGATATTAAGCACAATGCGTTATTACTTACCCGAAGATGTTGAAGTTCCTGAAAACAAATTAGAAGTTATTCCATTAACAACAGATCATATCGGGTTTATAATTTCTCAATCAAACTACAAACAATTTTTAACTCCCGCTTATGTTGAAGAAAGAATTTCAAAATCCATAAGTGCGGCGATAATAAAGAAAGATAAACTTGTTGCGTGGGGATTAACCCACGATGATGGTGCTCTTGGCTCACTCCATGTACTGGATGAATACAGAAAAAAGGGTTATGGGAAAGAAATACTTATTTCCCTTATTCATCAAAACAGAAAACTTGATAAAATGTCTTTTGCACAGATTGAGGAAAGGAACATTAATGCGGCTAGATTAGTAGAAAGCCTAGGATTTAAAAAGAGAAGAAGGGTGAGTTGGGTTAAACTAAGCTAGATAGGGTTCGAAAGTGAAAAAAGTAGTTCTGTTTATTTCCTGTGCCATAATAATGGTGGTTTTATTTCTGCCAGATGGAATAAATTCTTCTAAAAGAGAATCGTTGATTAGACAGCTACATTCAAAAAATTATTTTGAAAGTAGTTCAGCTGTAAATCAAATTATTAAGAATAAAGTATATGAAGTTCTCCCAACTATTCAAGCGGATTTTTGGCGCAAAGATTTAATAGATAAAGAAATGTATCTTGAAGTAATGGTGGGATTGAAATATCGGTTTTCTAAAAATTACATTTATGCATTATATGATTCAATTGAGGAGAAAGCATATAAGAATATTGATTCAATCAATGCAAAACTGAACCTTACGTTGCTATTATTCAAACTAAATGATTTCTCAAAAATCAATTATCTACATTACAATACAAATTCACCCCGCGGCAAAAGACATAATTTTATGACTATTGATACTTGGTGGTATTTGCTCGACATCCCTGAATACGAACAATTGGCTAAGTCTACACTCTTAAGATTAATCGAAGAATCAGAATATGAACATGATCGTACCAGAGCTCTTTTTTGGCTAGAAGAAAAATATAAAGGAAAAATTACTCCCGAATTAATTGAACTATTTCCAAGTCTTTCAAATACATATGTAAAACAGTTAATAATAAAAGATAATCTTCGTTATGGAGACTTTAATGATGTATTTAACCTACTAAAAAAACAATATTAACAGATACAAGTGAAGAACTTAAATCTGTTGCAGCTGTATATCTATTTAAACATTTAAATGTACCGCTCACTACTTAATAGTAAAAAAATATATTAGAGAACTACGATATCCTAAAGTATTTAATTATTTTGTTGAGGAAGGTGTTGTGGGAAAACCATATTTACCAAAGTCTTTTATAAAAACCGAGGAGATGATTGATTCGACCATCTCATATTTAGTTCAATGTAAACAATATAATTGGATTGGGAAAAAAGAATTTATTTTAAAACTCAAATCAAAATTAAACGAAGCAAAAAAAAGTTTAATTTCTGATGATACAACAACCTGTTTTAATCACATAATATGTTTTCAAAACGAAATAAATAAAACATATAAAGATTCACTAAATACAGATCCACGTTTTGTAACAATAGAAGGCTGGAAATTTCTTTACTGGAATGCACAATATATTATAGATAGGTTTACTACACCAACCCAGAAAAAGGAATAAAACAAAGCGAATAAAATTGTCCTACAAATGTTTGATAAACCTTTAGTAATTTTGAGCAACAAATTAATTATTGGTTTATAAAATGGATTTAAAAGAACTACTCAGAACTCAAAGCGGAGAAATTTTAGAAAACGCACTTCAATCATTAAACTGCGCACATCTTAAATCATATTCAAAATCATCACCAAGCGAAAACAAAAAAAGATTGTTAAATCTTTTAACACTTACAGAAAAATGTGTTGTGGAAAAAAGACTACTTCCAATGAAAGAATATTCTGCACAAATTGCTAAAGAAAGATTTGATGCAGGATTTGATTTGCACGAAGTCCACACAGCATTTAATGCTCTTGAAGAAGAAATCTGGAATCGTGTAACAAAAAATATTTCAGCAGAAAATCTTGGCGAAGCATTAGGATTGATCAGCACCGTTCTTGGCGCGGGAAAAGAAGAGCTTGCATTATCTTATGTTACTCTTGCAAGCAAAACAAGAACACAAACATTAAATCTTACTGAGCTTTTTGGCAGAAATTGATGTTTATAAAAAACCTTCGACGTATCTTTATTGCTACGTCGAAGTTTTTTGGACAAGTTTATTTTAATAAAATCATTTTTCTAACTTGTGAAAAGTTTTTGGTATCTAAGCGATAGAAATACATTCCTGAAGATAATCTTGTAGCATCAAACATCACCTCATAACTTCCCGCTGGTTTATTTTCATTTACCAATATTGCAACTTCATTTCCCAAAACATCATAAATTTTTAAAGTTACTTGGGAAGTAATAGGCAATTGAAAAGAAATGGTTGTCGTTGGGTTAAACGGATTTGGATAGTTTTGATATAATGTAAATTCTTTGGGCAAAACAGACTCATCATCAACATCAAGTGGTGTTTCATTATCAAGATTAAAAGTTGGAGGCTGAATAACAAAAGCACCTGTCCCATTTGGAATTCTTGCGTATCCCATATCTGTTGTTTGAGCACCAAAAATTATTTCTTCTATCTTAATTCCATTGTCATATGATAAAATTACATTTTCACCGCTTGCTGAAAGTTTAAAGCTTGCATGTAATCCAGACTGAGTTAAATCTTCATCAGCCCAAACAATAAGATAGCTGTTTGGTGCAATTGTGGTTCCAACTGGGAATTCCCATTTCATCAAGTTTGAATAAGTATCAGACATATAAAGATTATCTAAGCTTAGAACATTTGCAGTATTGTTATAAAGTTCTATCCAATCATCATATTCTCCATTTGGATCTGTAACTGTTGTTGAGTTCTGGGCCATAAGTTCGTTCACAACTAAAGCACCAGGAGTAATTGTTGTGATAGTAGCATTTAAAGTATAAAATTCATGTTCGGCTCTAACCGGTGAAAACATTCCAACATTATTATTTTCTGCATAGATATAGTACTGGATAAAAGTATTAGTAACATTTATCGATGCGCCATAAACATTGTCTCCGGCAGCACCATCTCCGTGTGCGCCATCATCGTACATAAGAATCTTTATGAACTTGTTTTCAACATTATCTCTGTATCCCAAATAAACAGAGTTTGTATTTGTATTGATAACATTTGCAGTAATAAATATTGTTGTGTTTAATTCGGGATTTGAAACGCTTGGAACAACATTAGTAATTGTGGGTTTTGTATTAGTAAAATCTGCTAATGCAGATAGATATATATTCCGGCCATTCATCAAGTTGGTTATTCCTGGCGCAGAGTCCATTCCTAAGCCAACATCCGTTGTTAGGTTACTTTGATATTGTGTATAAGTATAGAATTTGTTTGGATCTGCCTGTACAGCAGCATTAATTATTGGCTGTATTGATTGCGCAGTTGTGTAATAAGAGTTATTGGAAAAATTTTCAACTAGTATTGTATGAAGATGAGCTAAATACATTTTTTTGTATGTGGGAATAGAAAGTAGTTTTTGCACTAATGGCCAATTGGTATCACCGGCATGAAGCAAATGTGTCATCTGCATTTTTGCTGTAGTATTTGGTAAAAATATTGTACCTGTTTGGCTAAATCTTCCGAATGATTCATTAAAATCCCAAAGTACGCAGTTAAATCTTCCGGTATTGTCTTTATATAAATAATAGTTTTGGGCAAATCCTCCGATATAACTATCCAGATTAACTAAAATATTATCAAAAGCTATCATCCATAAAGCTCTGTCAACATCTAAAAGGTTTTCTATTGCACTAATATTATTATTAAGAGTATTAGATAAATTTATCAAATCGCCCCAGCCATAATCTGATTGCATCTCATACGCCTGATAATAAATAGTGCTGTCTTGTCCCAAATAAACCAGATTTGGTAAAGCTGTGGTTCCTGGTCCGGCTCCATCTGGAGGATTACATTTGAAAAAGCTATTGTTTTTAGAATAAAAATGATTGTTGACAAATTTCTTACCGACAGATTCAGAACTAACATAAAGTCCAAGCAACGCTCCATTTACATACACGTTTGCATAATTAGATAAGGGGGCGTCCATATATTGGCGCAAAATAGAATAGGACAATACTTCTCGTAAAAAAGATGGATCTTTAGCAACATTACTTAGTTTTATATCTGTATAGCCTTGGTAATCCTGATCCGAATAAGTATCCAGTTCAATGTGAAAAGGATTCTTAATCTGTTCAGGACGATAAGTACTATTCCCTTTATACTTTACCCCGACAGTATCATACTGAGTTCCATTTATGGTTACAGACTGAGCCATGATATAACCATCACTTCCGGCTTTGGCCGTATCCAGCATATAATCCCAGTTGCTTTGCGAAAAAGTTATCGAAATTGTTTGAATAGTATTGATGTCATAAAATGTTTGAGCATAGGAGTTATTTGTAAGTGCAGCTAAGATTATCACCGCAGTATAAATATAACCAGATATTTTCGTCATTTTCATCCGTTGTTTCACTATTGAATTTGTCATTAGACAATGTTGAAAAATAAATAGTTTAATCAGGTATAAATAATTACTTGGCAGGCAGAGTTACCTTTTTTGTTTTAAATAAAGTAATAATTATAAAATAACTGATTATATCATCTAATCACCAAAGTATCCGGTCCTGAAACTTTATTGATATGACATCTGCATTTATCTGTGTTAAACAGATATTCTCCCGCAGCAATTCTATTTCCATCCGTTGCTGAAAAGTAAATTTTCTCTGCTGTTGGGCAGGAACAAAGCATTTGCGTAAATGAATCATTAAGAACGGTGTATTTACCAGCACCAAAAGGATGCGGATCTTGTACTACGTTTAATTCATCTCCGTCTTTATCTCTTATCGTAACATTTAAAGAATCAACCGGAACACCAAGAGTATCCACAACTGTTACCAGAAAAAATCTGTACTCCTCTGTGCAAAGGCAATCTTCATCAACAGTTGAGCAAGAAAACAATACAATTACTGATAGAAATAAAATCAATAAAGTCTTCATAGCGCCAAAATTTTTGTTTAAGGTTTATAAACAATACTGTAATTTATAATCAAACTTAAACTTATTTTTGTGATAAATCCATAAACTAATTTGTGATATTAAATGTCAAAAACCTGTGTGTTACTTATAAATCTCGGAACTCCAGATAGTCCATCTGTAAAAGATGTAAGAAAATATTTATTTGAGTTTTTGAACGATCCTCGTGTAATAGATATAAACCCAATCGGAAGATTTTTTCTTGTAAATTTTATTATTGTTCCTTTTCGTGCACCAAAATCTGCAAAGATTTATAAAGAGTTGTGGACTGATAAGGGTTCTCCAATTATGATTTACGGTAAATCAGTTAAAGAAAAATTGCAAAAAGAACTTGGTGATGATTTTGATGTTGAACTTGCAATGCGTTACAAAAACCCAAGTCTGGATGAAGTTTGTGCAAGAATGGAAAAACGCGGATATGAAAAAATAATTATTCTTCCATTGTTTCCGCAATACGCTTCTGCAAGCACAGGATCTGCAATTGAAAAAGCAATGAAGTTAATAAGTAAATGGTGGGTGATTCCGGAAATAAAAATCATTTCACAGTTTTATGATGATGAAAATTATTTGAATTGCGTGATTGAACAATCAAAAAAATATAACCTAAGCGATTACGATCATATTTTATTTAGTTATCATGGATTACCTGAAAGACAAGTAGATAAAGTTTATTCAGATGGCAAACCTTGCAAAGATCATAAATGTGAAGATGAAATAAACGAAGACAACAAGTACTGTTACAAAGCAACTTGTTTTGCAACAACAAGATCGCTTGCAGAAAAATTAAATCTATCAAAAGACAGATATACTGTTTGTTTTCAATCCCGTTTGGATAAAGATTGGCTTGAACCTTTTTCTGATAAAGTAGTTGAAGAATGGGCAAAGAAAGGGGCGAAGAAACTTCTTGTGTTTAGTCCTGCATTTGTTGCTGATTGTCTTGAAACCACAGTTGAAATAGGAATTGAATATCAAAAAATATTTAAAGACAATGGCGGAGAAAAAGTGCAGCTTGTAGAAAGTTTAAATGATCATCCTATGTGGATTGAAACATTAAAGAAAATGGTTTTGAAAAATACTTGAGGCAATTATGCTTGACGATACCGGCAAGAAAATAAAACATCAAACAAAAAAACAGTTAAGAAAAGTAGCGCGACTGATAAAAAATAAGCCAAAAAAAATTGGACTCGATCCCGGTTCGCTTATTTATGTTGGCGACAAAGAAAAGCAGCCTATTACTATTACATTGTTTGATTATAAGGCCGATCATTTTATTGAAAAAACAGTTATAAATGTTGAAGAGCTGCTTGCATATAAACAAACTGAAACCACAAGCTGGATAAATATAGATGGCGTACACGATGTTGAAATTCTGGAAAAAATCGGAAAACATTTTGATATTCACCCATTAACATTAGAAGATATTCTTAATACAAATCAAAGACCTAAACTGGATGAATATCCAAACTATCTTTACATAGTTTTAAGAATGTTCTTTTTAGATGAAAAAGATAAGGCCTTAAAGAACGAACAGGTAAGTTTAATCCTGACAAAAAACTTTGTAATTACTTTTCTCGAAGATGCGGGGGATGTATTTGATACCGTTAGAGAAAGAATTAGAAAATCCGCAACAAGATTACGAGAAAATGGAACGGACTATCTTGCTTATGCACTTATTGATTCTATTGTTGATAGCTATTTTCACATCCTTGAAAAAATTGGAGAAGATGTAGAAGGACTTGAAGATAATCTTGTAATTGAACCCAATAAAAACGACCTTCAAACAATTCATTTATTAAGAAGAGAAATGATTTTACTGCGTCGTGCTATATGGCCATTGCGGGAAGTTATTTCTGCAATGCAAAGAAATGAAAATGAGTTTATCGAAGAGAAAACAAGGGTTTACCTGCGAGATGTATATGATCACACTATACAGGTTATTGATACAATTGAATCTTACCGCGAAATGGTTGTTGGAATGTTAGACACTTATCTCTCAAGCACAAGCAATAAACTTAATGAAGTAATGAAAGTTTTAACGGTAATTTCAACTTTGTTTATTCCGCTTACTTTTCTTGCTGGAGTTTATGGAATGAACTTCCGCCACTTTCCTGAACTCGGTTACGATTGGATGTATCCGTGGGGATTTTGGATTATTACGCTTTTTGTGGTGCTTGGAATGGCTGTTTTCTTTAAAAGAAAAAAATGGTTTTAATTTGGATGCTTTTTTCTCATCAATTTTAATGGTTACAAATATTTTACTTGCTATTGGTGTTAAAAAGTTTATTTTGTTATCAGATTAAAAAATATCTGTAAGTGAAAAAATATTTGAAACCGGAAAACGGTTTTGGATTTATCAGCGTTCTTATTCTACTTTAACTTCGGTTCCGTTTCATTTCAGTTATTCATTCCGGTTTCAGTGTCATTAGTTAATTATGTTTACGATTATTAGGAGTTGATGATGGATAAATATCAAATCGTAATTGCAGGAAATGGAGAGCCGGCACTTGTTTGTACTCTATCTGCAAGACACACATATAGTGACAAAAGCATTGCAATTATCAAAACCGATAAGCAGAACTCTATTGTTGAGGAAATACTTACTTCAATATCGGGCCGTTTTAGCAATATGTTAAATATTTTTTATGATGATATCTCAAGCCGAAATCATAATGTGCTTCAATTAACTGGTGGAGGCAAAATTGAATATGAAAAACTTGTTCTTGCAACAGGATCTCGCGCAATTGAGCCTCCGATTGATGGCATTCAAAGAGACGGTGTAATTCTTATTAACAAAGATCCTGAACAGATCCGTAAAATGAAAACCGAAGCGCTTGAGGCGGAAAGTATTGTGATTTATGGCGGTGGTTATATTGGTGTTGAGTTGTGTGATGAGCTATTAAGAGCCGGCAAAAAAATTACAATTATCGAAAAATCAAAACGCTTAATGCCATCCTCTTTTGATGCTGATATAAGCAATAAAGTAAGGGAAGTAATTGAAAATCTTGGCGGACGTGTAATTTTAGATGCAAAAATAAAAAGTGTTCTCGGTATTGATGCCGTAACAGGTGTAAAGCTTAGCTCCGATGAAGTGATTGATTGTGATTTCCTAATGATCTGTTGCGGCTCAAGACCGAATGTTGATCTGGCTGAAAAGCTTGGAATAATTTACGATCGTGACCGGGGAATTTTGGTTGATGAATATTTCAGGACATCGGATAAAAACATTTATGCGGTTGGCGATTGTGCAGCAAAGCATGATTTTTTTGCAAGTGATCTTTCTAATGTATTAATGTATAATTCCAAAATGGAAGAAGCCAAATTGCTTGGCGCAAATCTTTATTCTATAATTTTTAATCGCGGTAAAATGATTAGCTATCTTTCAGAAAAAAGAAACTTGAAGAATAGAATTAAAACCGAACTTAAAAAACTGGAGATATCAAATGCCACAAAAGATTTTATACCTTTGCCAAGACTGTAAAGCAGAATTACTAAATAATTCTGATCAGGAACCTGCTAAGTGTACATTTTGCGGTGGTAATAAATTCTACAAAAGTCATCGTCATCAAAGAGCAGCAAAAAAAAGCCGAAGTAAGGAAAGATGGTCTTATAAAGTAAAATAGTTTTATTTATTTTTTAATTTCTTCCATTACCTATCTATATTTGTCTCGCACAACAATAAATTTTCATATTAATTTCTAAATATATTTTGGGATAATACTAATGGCAGAAATCAAAAGACCCAGCTGGGATGAGTATTTTTTAAAACTTGCTATGCTTGCTTCAGAACGTGCTACTTGTCCGCGCATGCATTGCGGCTGTGTACTTGTAAAAGATAGATTTGTGCTTGCAACAGGATATAATGGCTCACTTCCGGGTCAGCCTCATTGTGAAGATGATGGCTGTTTAATAGTAGATAATCATTGTGTTAGGACTAATCATGCTGAAATTAATGCACTTGTTCAGGCAACAAAACACGGTGTTAACATTGTTGGATCGACTGCATACATTACAAATATGTCTTGCACAACCTGTGCAAAAGCACTTATTGCAGCAGGCATAAAACGCGTTGTTGTCTTTTCAGATTTTCATGATACACTTGCAACACAATTCTATTCACAAGCGGGAGTAGAAGTTGTAAAGATGGATATGCCAAGTAAAGAAATTCAATATGATTTAATGAATTATTCTTCCGCAAAGAAAACTGAGAAATCAAATTAATATTATTTATTTAACGAAAATATTTTCGATGCGTACTTTAGCTATCTTTCCAAAGCTACTCTGAGCAAAGTTGAAGGGTAAACATTAACTAAGAACAAATTACCTATCAAAACAAAACCTTACATAATCTGGCTGCCTCTAATCGCAATTATTTCTGGGGTGCATCATTTATTGCCACTAAATTTTTACTAGATGAATTAACTCCAGAAACAATTATCTCGCTTAGATTAATTCTAGCTGTTACTTTGCTATTGATAATTGCATTAATTCAAAAGAGAGATTTTTCAATCAATCTTAAAAGTCATAGTTACATTTTTCTTCTTGCAATTATTGCTGTTTTCCATTTGTGGATTCAAGTAACCGGGATGAAATTTACAACAGCATCAAATACTGGATGGATAATCGGCACCGCACCAATTTTTATGGCTTTGTTAGGTTTGATTTTCTTTAAAGAAAAATTAAACGTGTTAAAAATAACTGGAATTATTATCGCCACATTTGGATTGTTGCTGCTTGTTGGAAAGGGCAATCCAGCTAACATTGATTTGATAAAGAACAAAGGTGATTTACTTATTCTCTCAAGCTCATTTACGTGGGGAATATATTCAATGGTAAATAAAAAAATATCTCTAAACTATTCACCAGTTATGACAATACTCTATCTTTTTATAATGATGGCAATAATAATAATTCCATTTACGATAAATGAAACATCAATAAATTCTGTAATAAATCTTTCGAGTATTGGATGGATTTCGATTTTATTTTTAGGTTTATTGTGTAGCGGCGTAGCTTATGTTATCTGGGCTTATGCTCTGCGTGAAATGGAATCTGCAAAGGTTGGGGCTTATCTTTACTTTGAGCCCTTTGTAACAGTAATTGCCGCCTGGATTTTACTTAAAGAAGATATTACTTTGTTTATGATCTTAAGCGGATTAATAATTACCGCTGGTGTTTATTTGGTTAATAAAGATTGATAGTTTAATTATTCCTGCACAAGCAGGATACCAATAGACATATTAAATTTTGATAAGAGATGTTCCAACCTTAACGGGAATAACAAAAAATGATTCTAGACTCTAACAGCAAAAAACCAACTATAGAATATCCTTGCGATTGGCATTACAAAGTAATTGGAACCGACGTTGATGAAATGATAAAGTTGATCGATCAAATTGCAGAGGGTATGGATTATAAAATATCTTCTTCAAACATTAGCTCTAAAGGAAAATATTTTAGTATTAATTTAAAAGTTTTTGTTACTTCAGAAGCCATTCGCGATATAATTTTTGCAAAGCTTAAAGCTAATGAGTTTGTTAAAATGGTTTTATAATCCCAAGTCCCCTAATGTTTGGATTATTATTATAAATTTGGATCAACATACTTTTGAAAAAGCTGAATTACTTCTTGTTTAAACAATATTTTTAACTCTTGCTCGCCGATTGGAAAACTAAATTCAAGAGTTTGTGCTGATTCATTTACTGGAAAAAACACTTTTCCCGAAATACTTTCATTTGGATATAATGATGTTTTTCTTAACGCAAGTATTTCCCAAATGTAAGATGAGTTATTAAGTGATTCACTTATTTTTTGGTTTTGGATATCATCAACTAATTCATCCTCTTTCATTTTGTGGGATTGATGATCGATATGTTTGGACAATTCCACATCATTAGTTACAAGAGCTTTTGTTTGTCCTGCGAATTGTAAAAAATATCCCAGCGAGTACATCATTGCTTGTGTTTCCATTTTGCTTTTATGTTGCGAATATGATTTTTGCAAATTAAGTATAATTTTTTCCGGATCTTTTGCCGCTGTAGCAGTAAATAGTTCGTTTTGCTTTTTTATTCCGCTGATTGTTTTATAATTAAATTTTTCTGGATCAACAAGAAGTGTTTTCTCTGAGTAGTTGGTTATATCAACATCAAATAAATAATCATCATTCAAACTTCTATCAAAAGAGATTACAACTGAAACAGAATCGTTTGTTAGAGTTGCAATTTCTTTTCCTTTGTACCATTCAAGATTATTAGTTTGTGGTTTTAGTTTAAATATTGGTGCTGGTGGCACGTAGCAATTTGCAAGAAATTGAGAGGATAAGATTATCAGGCTAAGAAAAATAATTTTTTGCGTTTTCATAAACTCTCATCTTTTATTCTTATTCCACAATTAAAGTGCCGAATAATAACTACTTAATTAACGCGCTTTTCAGAAAATCAATATGCGTCTGTAGCTTTTCGTATACTTAATGTGAAGAGACAGAAATACAAATATTTGCTAAGGGTATAATGATGTTTAAGAATTATTTTTTATGTTTTAAATATCCTGTTAAGTTTTTTTGTAAAAAAGTCTTCAACAATAAAAACAATTGAAGGTTATTTTAATCTGAATCAATACATTTCTTGGAGGATCTTATGGAACCTAATTCTGCGCTCGCTGAAATTCCCATCATTACATTACTATTTATAATATTTTTTATAACGGCTCTTGTAATAATTTTTAAATCACTTAAAAGCATTGGACCAACTGAAATTGGGCTTGTAAACAAACGCTTTTCATTTTCAAAATTAACTGATGACAACCCAATTGCTTTTAATGGTGAGGCTGGATATCAAGAACAACTTTTAATGCCGGGATTAAGATTTAAGCTCTGGCCAATCTTTCACATTGCAAAACATCCTTGGGTGCAAGTTCCTGCGGGAGAAATTGGAGTTGTAATTGCGCAAGTTGGTAAACCACTTCCGATGGGTGCTAAATCAGCAATTTATAAAACCGAGTTTGGAAACTTCTCTCATGTAAAAGATTTTATTTTAAAAGGCGGACAAAAAGGGGTACAAAGACCAGTACTTCCTCCCGGATCTTTACTTCCAATACATCCGGTTGGATTTTTAGTTATCACAAAAAAGCAGGTTTACGGATCATCAGTTGCGCCGGAAATAAGAGAGCTCGCCGCAAAGAGAGGTGGTTTATTAACTCCGGAAGCATTTGGATTAAAACCCAATCAGCTTGATGTAGTTTTAATTGAACCAAGGCATGACGAAACCGGAAAAGCAATTGATGTTGTTGGTATAGTTACTGTAAATGATGGTGATCCGCTTTCATCGGGAGATATTGCAAGCAGACTTGGAGCTTTTGAAGATATTTCAAAACTCGAAACCTCAAGTAATATTTCTGATATGTCTTTGATGGAAACGATTCTTGGAAATAAAAATACATTGCACAATAATTATCAAGACTTTCAGGCGTTCATCGATAACGGTGGAAGAATAGGGTTGCAACACGATCCATTGCTTTATGGAATGTACAACTTAAATCCTTTTTTAGTTAATGTTGAAATTGCACCGATGCTTGTAATTGAACAAGGACAGGTTGCAGTCATAAAATCTTATGTTGGATTACCTTCTCAAGACACATCGGGTTCGGATTTTAAATTTGGTTCGATAGTTAGACCGGGACACAGAGGAATCTGGAGAGAAGCTTTACGCACGGGAAAATATCCGCTCAACTCACATTGTTACAAAGCCGAAATTGTACCAACAGCAATTTTAAATCTTAACTGGGCTGATGCATCATCGCAGGCACATAATCTTGATCAGAATTTAAAACAGATTGTTGCAAAATCCCGAGAAGGATTTGTGTTTAAAATTGATTTGCAAGTTCAGATTCATATTCCAGATACTCAGGCATCAAAAGTTATTTCAATGGTTGGTTCAGTTCGTAATCTTGTAAATGAAGTGCTACAAGCTGCGGTTGGAAATCACTTTAGAGATAAATTGCAATCAATGCCGGCAATTTCATTTATCGAAAGAAGAAATGAAATTCAAACAGCTGCAACAGAATATATTGAAGCAAAGTTAAAAGATTATGTTGTAGAAACCCGCGGTGTTTATATTCAAGATGTAATTCTTCCTGAAGAATTAGTTCAGGTTCTAACACAAAGAGAAATTGCAAACCAGGAAATTCAAACATATAAGAAAAAAGAAGAAGCGCAGCAGCAAAGAATTACAACTGAAAAAGCAAAAGGCACGGCTGATATGCAATCTGAGTTAGCAAAATCTGCAGTAACTGTAGATATTAAAAAGAACGAAGCGGCTCAAGTAAAAATTCAGGCTGAAGCATATCAATATAAACGTGAGGCAGAAGGGCGCGGAGATTCTTACTATGTTAGTGAAACAGGCAAAGCTAAGGGAGCGGAGATTGAAGCTGTTGGTCTTGCTCGTGCAAAGGCTGCCGATGAATTACGTAAGGCTGTAGGTGAGCAGGGAACAACTCTTGTTAACGTTATAGATTCTGTGATGAAAGGCGATAAAAAAATTATGCCCGATATTCTTGTTGCTGGTGGCGGCGGGAGTGGTTCCGGTTCTTTGGATGGAATCGCCGCAACACTTATGAAATTCCTTACTGCAAAAGTATCTACAGAAAATAAAGATTAACAAAAAATTAACATAGAAGCCATTGGTTCTAAATCTTTGGCTTCTAAATTTCCTCTATTGATAAGATTGAAATTATTTAAATATATAGTATCTCTGACATTCATTCTGATAATCATCGGGATTATCTATGCCAACTATAATCTTTATTATCAGTCAGAGCTAAAAAAATATAATGGCGTTTTAATAGATCAAGATTTATTAAAACAACTTAATTATTTAGGAGAATCTTTAGATAGGGGGATTGCTCATGAAATGCAACTAAAATATCCTGAAGGATTATTCTTTTCGTACCTAATGTATGGATTAAGCTGGTGTGAATTAGCTAAAGATTTACCGGAAGAATCATCATTTAAGAAAAAAGCAATTAAGGAATCGATGATGGCTCTGGTTAATTTGGAATCAGATTATTGCCAGAGAAATTTTCCCAAAGGACTAAGTTTACCTAATGGGGCATTTTATTTTAGCTGGACAAATTATTTAAGAGCAAAAATTTTACTGCTTTCTGATAATTTTTCAACAAGAGATAAGCTCATTTCTGATTTTAATTTTAATTGTGATACTTTGTCAAAAGCAATTTTAGACTCTGATTCACCTTTCTTTGAATCATATTCAAATCAATTCTGGCCTGCTGATATTTTACCAGGAATTGCTTCTCTTTCAATTCACGATATTTTATTTAATACCATTTATGACACAGTAATAACACATTGGTTTAATAAGGTTGAATCAAAACAAGAACCAGGTGAAATTATTTTCCCTCATTCAGTAAATGACAAAGGTATTGCCCGACAGAGTGCGCGAGGCTCTTCATTGGGATTAATATTAATTCTGCTCAAAGAGATTTCAGAAATAAATTCTGGTGGTATTTACGTTTTATATAACCGAGCATACAGAACCAGCTTTTTTAATTTGCCAATGTTGCAAGAATATTCGGGTAATAATTCTGGAGAAGAGGATGTTGATTCTGGTCCGGTGATTTGCGGATATGGTAGTGTTGCAACAATAATAGGAGCAGGTGTATTTAAAAGATATGGTGAATTAGATTTAGCTGAACGGTTAAATCAAACAATTGAATGTGCTGGTTATCCTTATGAAAATTCTGACACAAAAAAATATTTATTAGGAAAAGTTCCAATGGCTGATTTTTTTATTGCCTGGGTAAAAAGTCTAAAGACACTCGAATATAAAACAGTCAATACGAATGTAAATGAAAATTGGAGATTAACATTCCAGATAACTTCATTTATACTGATTTCTATTATAGTTGTATTACTCCTCAAAATTAACATAAGAAAATCAATCATCGGTAAATAAAAAAGGGACACAAATATGTCCCTTCAATTTTTAAATCTTTTGATCTTTTAATCCACCTTCTTCAGAACCATTTTTGTTTTTCCGCTAACTATTGCAAGCTTCATTTTATCAATGCTGTATGTAACAGTTTTTTGATTTAGTGCTTCAACAACAGCCTTTTCAATTTTCATATTCGGGCAAGCCATCAATGTACCCATTAAACTACCAAAGGTAATTTTATTGCCAATAACATTAATGCTGCCGGAAAGGCTGTTGCATCCTGCATGTCCTCCAAAGCGCATATCAGTTAAATTAAATTCAAAAGTCGGCATACCTTTCATTAGTTTTTCTTTCTTCAGGTTGAAACCCGTCATTTCTTCCATAACATAAATATCATACAATCTCATATCGTATAAAAATTTTCCGCATCCTTCAAAGGTTTTGTAATTAACATCAGCAGATTTTTTAGCTTCAACTCTAACTTTATATGGAAATTTTTCACCGGACATATTGTCTTCGCAATTATCCCGTATTACCGTAATAACAAGTTCACCGGAATCTGTCTTTGCTCTATACAATGTAACATCTGAATCCTGTGCTTTTATTCCTTCAACAGCCGGAGTATTAATTTTAATATCATCCATAGTTGCAAAACTCATCAATTTTTCAAAATCAATTTCAAGATTCCAGTTCGGTTCATTTCCTCTTGCAATAAAATCGATACCGCTTAAAAACTTTTCCTGATAATGCTGCCAGTTCATTTCAATAGTTTCTTGAACAGCAATTACTGGTTTAACCTCCTCAACTTCATTAGTTTCACTAACTGTACTTGGGTCTTTGTGTAAATGATATTTCTCTTCAAAATCAGACTCGATTCTATTTCCATCCTGATCAAGCAAAATTAAATCTTTGCTGGTAACCAAAAATAATTTTCTATCATCAGAACCGTCTACAGAGATTATTGAGTCTGAAACAAAACTCCAGTTACCTTCATCAATAAAGAGTTCTTCGCTTTTACCTTTGTAAGCCGATTTTTGTTTAAACGTAAAATCATTTTTTAGATTTAACTGATAATCTATTCCTTCACAATCAGCGCAAGGCAGCATACCAAGCCAGATTCCGTTTGTTAAGAAAGTGGTTTGTTTGTTATCAGGTATAGTTTCTGGAGCGGATGAACACCCTATAATTATCAGAAACATAAATGCTGATAAAAGTATAATTTTATTCATAAAATATTCCTTAATGTATTTCCAGTTTAATTAGTTGGTTACCCGCAAGTAGTTAAAGTATGACATAAAATTTCAAATATTATACCGTTTTTATCCTTTTTGATAAGTGTTAAAAAAATTGAAAATTGAATCAATTACCATAATATTAATTTAATTTCGGTTATTATGGTAGAAAAACTTACTTAATTGATAAAAAATATAGAGTGTTGGTATGTTTAAAAGAAAAAACGCATCCTTTTATGGAATGCGTTTAATCATTGGGGCTTATGAAAAAGTTTTAAGAAACCGTAACCAGCAATTCTTTATCGATTGCCTGTTTTATAGATTCTTTTGGAAGCGCACCAACAGCCATTTTGGGTTGTCCTGTCATCGGAACAAAAAGAATTGAAGGAATGCTTCTGATTCCAAATACAGAACCAAGTTCCTGCTCTTCATCAGTGTTAACTTTATAGATGTTAACTTTTCCCTTATACTCTTCAGATAATTCCTCAAGAACTGGTCCGACCATTCTGCATGGTCCGCACCATGGTGCCCAGAAATCTATAATTGCAGGAAGTTCACCATTGAATTTCCAATCCTGGCTTTTTTCGTAATCAAAAACTTTGGTTAAAAAAGTTTCTTTTGTTAATTGCTCTGTCATTTGTTTGCCTTTCTAATTATTCTTTATTTATATTTTTAATTCTTAGACTATGCGTCACACTTCGACTTCGCTAAGCGTGACAATGGTAATGTGTTTTCTTTTTACCATCCTGTTCAAAATCGAAGGATGACTTTTTTTAAACTGCTTCTAACACTCTTTTTAATTTACTTTTTACTTCTTCAGCAACAGGCTTCATTTCCGGATTATCAATAACCACAGTCATAACGATCGGATCAAAAAAAGAAACAACTGTCTTTTCATTTTTTTCATATACAATAACGTTGCATGGAAGAAGAAGTCCTAATTCTTCCTCAACCTGTAATCCACCATGAGCAAGTTTAGGATTGCAGGCACCAAGTATTGTGTACTTTTTAAAATCCACATCAATCTTTTTCTTTAAAGTATCTTTAACGTCAATCGTTGTAAGAACCCCAAAGCCTTCTTTCTTAAGTTCTTCCGTTACTTTTTCAATTGCTTGTTCAAAGCCGTAATCTGTTGTTTTTGAAAATCCGTATTTCATTATTCGTTTTCCTTTTTTTCTTCTTTTTTATTTTTGTTAAAGATTGATTTCCAATCAACAAAAAGAAATCCTGCAAAAGCACCGTAAGCTGTGCTTATAAATGGATTACCAGTAATTGCACATCCTCGATTACATCCAACATAGTAGTAATATGCATACCCTGCAATGGCTCCGCCGACAACCGGTAAAATGCGTTTAGCCCATTTAAAAATTATCTCAAACCTGATGCGTTCCAACGTATCATTCCTCCGCTTAAGTTACTTGCGTTAAATCCCATTTTTTTTAGTTTAGATGCCGCATTCAGACTTCGGCTTCCGGTCTGGCAGTAACAAATAATTTCTGCATCTTTAAACTTTTTCAATTCCTGTTCCCTGTCTTTAATATCTGTTACGGGAATGTGATGTGACCCTTTTATAGAGCTTTGTTTTCTTTCTTTCTCAGTTCGTACATCTAAAAAAACAACATTTCGTTCTTTCTTAACTTTTGCAGAAGCATCAGCAGGCGTGTATTGTTTTATCGATTTTATTAAGTAAAACTTTTTACCAACGTAATAGACTATCAGTGCAATAAACGCGAATATTAAAATTTGTTCAGTTGTCATAAGCCTTCAATTTTGTGTTTAGTTTGATAAATAATTTAGGAAAAGGATTCAGTGGAAAACGTGATATAATTCAATTGTTTTTGATATTTTCAGAACAATCTCAACTTAAATCCCTCTCTTGGCGAGAGAGGGATTTATTTAATTACCTTACTTAGCTACTTCCTTAACGGCTAAAAATTTATTGTAGAGCCACATTAAAATTGTTGCAAGCACTCCAATTCCAATAAGTGCAAACCAAACAAGTTCCGGTTTGCCAGCAGCTTTTGATGATTGATACAGCCATCCGCCTAGTGGATCGCCAACAAATCTTGCAATTGCAATTGGTAAAAATGCATAACCCTGAAACAATCCCTGCTGACCTGGAGGAGCAATTTCAGAAATGTATTCGTAATATCTTGGTGCCTGCACCATCTCTCCGATTGCAAAAGCAACTATACCTGCGGCGATAGTTGGAATACTTGGATAAATCCCGATGATAATCCAGATCAAACTTGAAAATGCAAATCCGTATAAGATTGCTTTAGAAGTTGGAATATTTTTAGTTAACCTGTTTAATGGAATTTGTAAAAGAATAATTGCGCCTGCACCAGACCAAGACTGAATAATCTCATATGGGGCAGAAGCGCTGATGTAATCTGTGATATAATAAGGTACAATTATAAATTCCTGCCAGAATATTATCCAGTATAAAGAATAGATTAAAAGAAAAATCATAAACTTAAAATTTGCAAGTACTACAACTAAGTTCTCAAGCTTCTTTCCAAACGATTCAACAACTTCTGTGGCTGGTGATTTTACTTCTTTGTACATCATTATGTTTACAATCAACATTGCAAAACAGCTGATTGAGGAAACAACATAAACAAATTGATTACCAAAACTATCGCGAACAAAATATGCTATTGTTGGCCCGATCATAGCACCTGCATTTACAAGCCAGTAATAAATTGCAAACCCAAGAGATTTTGTTTCCGGTGTTGATGTAACGGCAACTGTTCCAAGTACAGATGGTTTTATAAATGAACCGCCGAATGCAGTAAAAACCAAGAAGGCCATCATTAGCCAGTACTGGGAGAAGCCGCCGTATATTCCCGAGAATGAAGACATTCCAACAGAACCGATTAAAAAGTAACCGAGACCAAGAACTGTGAAGGCAACATTAAAAGCTTTTCTAAATCCCCATTTATCTGCAAGCGTTCCGCCGAGTATTGGAAGAAGATAAATTAATCCGCCAAACATACCGGAAAGCTGGCCGGCTTCTGCTTCAGAAAAACCGAGATCATTACGCATATAAATCATAAAAACAATTTGCTGTCCGTAGTAAGCAAGTCTTTCAAACAACTCCATTACATTGGCAACCCAAAATGTTTTATGAAATCCTGATTTAAGATTTTGTAACTGGCTTTTAATATCCACAACTTTGCCTTTAAAAAATATTGCGCGCAATTTAGTTAAGCACACTTTTAGTAACAAAAAGTTTATCTGTCTAAATCCAGTAATCTGTTAGATACTGCCTCTGTTTTTCGTAGTGTTTACGGCTTTTAAAGCTTACTCACCAATGCTGAGTTGTATATTTTCTTGTTCGCAAATAGCACTATAAAAGACAATAAGACTTATATAACTAGCCTTTTTAGTCATCAAGTTTGGATTAGGTTTAGGAATGATTGTTGCGTTATTATAAATAAGCATTAATTATTTAAATTGAATTTTAGCAGAATAATTTTTAAACATACATAATCAAAAAATAAGATTAATATGAAAACATACATTATAGTATTTCTTCTGGCCGTAACTGCCTCATTATATTCACAAAAAAATAATTCTGTTATTGCAGAAGTTAAGAGCAGCGAAGTCTCAGTTAAGCTTCATCAGCTTTTAGATTTTACTAATCCCGATTCAAAACCTAAAGACGGACATAAATTTATTGTTGCAGAAATTACCCTTGAAAACTTTTCCTCCAAAGCAGTTGCTATGGGTTCTGAGTACACAATGAGCATTACCATTAAAGATGATAAAGGAAATGAATATCGTTCCGGATTAAAAGGGGCGGGCATTGTATCATCATATCTAATTAAAAATAAATCTTACCAGCAGGATCAGTCTGCAAACAAGCTTTCTTATGATGAAAATTTTCCTGCTAAAACAAAAGCAAAATCTTTATTGTGTGGATTTGAAATTCCCAAAGACGCAAAGATTGTTTCATTCGGATTAAAGAAGAAAAGTTTATGGAGTGTTATTAAATAAAATTATACTAAGGGGATCGCTATGAGTGACTTTAAAGTTACAGGTTCATTATTTATTCTGTATTTCTTTTTCACTTCAATTCTAATAGCCCAACACGGCGACCCGCAAAATCGCAGAGTTGGAAATCTAGACGCAAACCAAATTAAAACTGTGCTATTTAATACTGGTGTAATTGCACAACCAGGAACTGAAGGTCCTCGGCTTGGTTGGGTTTATCCACAAAATGGGTATGCTGGGGATATGAGCATTGTGCTCGGATTACAACTTCCCATTAAAGATTACTGGAGAGGCGAACTTCCACCCGATGGGATACCTGATACTATTTACTCAGTGATTATAACTCCTGTTGATAGACCAGGTGGTGGTGAAGGGAGTAACGGAGTTTCATATACATTTGAACCACTACCCGGATATTTTAATCCTAATCTGAATGAAACAGGAAGAGGAGTTGCAATAAGCACGGATATTGAAAGCTGGCCAACCCTTTGGCCCGATCATCCGGAATATGGAACTGGCGTATGGAATGGTTTGTATGGTCCGGATAATTTTGTTGGCGATCAGGAAGCATTATTTGTTATAGATGATTTTAATGACCTTGAAAACAATCTTATAAATAGATTTTATCCTGATACAACTAACACTGCTATTACCGGGCACGGAATTGAAGTTAAAGTAAGGTACGTGGAACTAAATAATCCAACTTATCAAGATGTTTTATTCAAAATCTATGATATAAAAAATAATTCACAACACAATTATTCTAAAATGGTTTTTGGTAATCTTACAGGAACTTATGTTGGTGTTGAAGATCCAGAATGGAATGATGATGTATCTCTTTATTATCCCAAAGATAATTTAATTGTTACTTCAGATTTTGATAGCTACATCAACCCGCTTGCAAATCCAAATTGGCAAGGCAGAGTAGGAATGCTTGGGGAATCGTTTGTCTGCACTCCAACCACAAATAAAATTGCTAGTTTTGATTACTTTGTGCCTGCCGGTAATATTACACTGTCCGATGACACAAATATGTGGTCTAGAATTTCACCAGGTTATTTTACTTGGCCTTCTAGTGTTAACTATATTGATTCAATTCCATATGCTACGAGAGGAGAAGATGGGGATTATATGTGGGGAAGTGAATACTTTTCTATTAATTCAGGGGAAACAAAAACATTTGTTACAGCTTCTGCATTTGGATATTCAAAAGATGAAATTTTATTCAAGATGAAATATGCTGAAGCACTATACAATTCAAATTTTGATACAGTAGCTGTTAAAAATTCAATTTCTATTATAAGTCATAACTACCATAAGACGGTATCTGGTAATGAAGTAATATCCTGGAATGCAATTAACTCAAATGGAACGGTTGAAATATGGTACAGCGCGGATGCTGGAAATAGTTGGGAAACAATTACTACAAGCACCCCAAACAATGGCTCATACAATTGGAACACAACACTCTTTGATGATGGTGCTTTTACGAAAATATTGGTCCTTTTAAAAAATGAAACTGGGTTCATTTATGCAATAGATGAAAGCGAATACTTTACTCTTAATAATTCCGGAAATGGAATTCCCTTTGTGAAAATTTTAAATGATGAGTTGCAACCCGGAATTACAATTACGGATGAAGAATATAATTTTAATCTGCTCATTGGAGATCCTGAAAATGATGCAATGCTTTTAAAAGTGTGGTATGGTATAAACTCGGATACTGTTTTTCATCTTTCTCAAAACTTTAATGTTTCAAGTGATACGGTTTTTCAAACGATACCAATAAATCTAAATATAATTCCAAATTCGGATAAGTTAAGAATTAAACTTGAAGTAATTGATGGAACAAACTCATATTCCGACATTACTCTTGAGTTTAGCAAGCAAACGCCAAGACAACTCATTCCTTCTCAAAACTTTGAGTGGGTAAGACATTATGCAGAAGTTCCTGTTGCTATTAATATAATTGATTCGACTCAATTTAGAGGGCAAGAGTATATAATAACTTTTTATGATTCAATACCCAACGAACCCAAAACCTTTTCGGTTTTTAACAAAACGCTAAATCAATATACCGTTTTTAAGGAACCAGTCTACCCCTATAGTGAATCATCTGTTTTTGACGGAATGGCATTATATACGGAAGATATACAAACAAGGCTTGATACAACCATAAGTGGCTGGAACAATCCACATCCTAAAAACTTAAAGTTTGTAGTAGATCAGTTTATCGGCCCAACGTATAAGGCATATCGATATCCGTATGATTATAAACTAACCTTTTCTGATACATACACAGATAGTTCAAACAAGCTAACAGCAATTTTTGGAAACGGAGCTCCGGCAGTTAATCCTAATTTAAATTTTAAAATTTATAGATCTGTGGATGGATTTTGGGAGAGAACACAATTTGGCTTTTCTGAGCCAAGACCATTTAGAAAAGATACTTTATCATTTGGTGATGTTGCGATCTTTTCTGATCCAACAGGAACAGAGTTTTCTTGGAGATTAAATATTTCGGGTTATGATTCAACTGAAAATGTACCAGCGGGTGGCGATACCTTATATCTATATACAAAAAAAGGTTTATCTGTATTTGATACAATTCGTGTTCATGGCTTAACAGTAGATGTAAATGACAATCCTGAAATACCTGTTAAGTATTCTTTATCCCAAAACTATCCAAATCCATTCAACCCAAGTACAAAAATTACTTATAGTGTTGCAAGTCTTAGTAATGTTAGTCTAAAAGTTTATGATATTCTGGGAAGAGAAGTTGCAGTACTAGTTAATGAAGAAAAATCTACTGGAAGACATGAGGTTAATTTTAATGCTTCATCACTTGCTAGCGGAGTTTATTTCTACCAAATAAAAGCCGGCAGTTTTGTTCAAACTAAAAAACTTATGTTGCTAAAATAATTTTTTCCTTGGTTGTCACGGTTGCACCGTGACAACCGAATTAAAATTGTCGCAATGGCGTTGGAACAGGCTAAGTAATGTTTCACTTTGTTGAACGCAGAGTATTAATAATTTAACATTAGCCGATCAGGCGTTTTTCATTTCTTAGAAAACACAATTCTTTTTCCATTATTTGATAAAATTTTATTCGCAATTAACAATTAATAAATTGGTTTAATCAACTTAAACAAAACATTTTATTTTTGCTGTGTGGCATACTTTTAGAAAAAACTTAGTGCTTGAATTTTTTATTTATTCACTGTTGCTAATTGTTAAACTTTGCAGAATTGGTCGTTTATGAGTTCAAAAACATTTCACGGCGGCGTTCATCCAAAAGAATATAAAGAACTAACCGAACATCTTGCGTTCGAAATATTTCCACAACCACAGCAAATTGTACTTCCATTATCACAGCATCTTGGTAAAGAAGCAAAAACACTCGTTAAAAAAGGTGATGATGTAAAAGCTGGACAGATGGTTGCGCAGGCAGAAGGATTTGTTTCTGCTCCGGTTCATTCTTCTGTTGCCGGCAAAGTAATGAGTGTTGGTAAAGAACAAACTTCAAGCGGATTTCCTAAAGACTCAATCATCATTAAACGAAATGGGACTATTGAATCTGAATCATTAACTAATGAATTTCGGTTGTCAACTCTTAACCCGGAACAAATCTCTCCTGATGAAATTAGAGAAAGAGTTGCTCTCGCAGGAATTGTTGGACAGGGCGGCGCAGCATTTCCAACCTCGGTTAAACTTTCTCCGCCAAAGGATAAAGTTATTGATGTGGTAATCCTCAATGGGTGCGAATGTGAACCATATCTTACCCGTGATTATAGATTTATGATGGAACGTCCCGATGATTTAATCTCAGGATTAAAATTAATTATGAAAGCTCTCGGTGTTAAACGCGGAGTAATAGGAATTGAAAACAACAAACCCGAGGCGATAGAATTACTCACAAATAAAATTAAGTATGAACACGGATTGGAAGTTGTATCGTTAAAAACAAAATACCCGCAAGGCGCTGAGAAGATGCTGATAAAGGCCGTAACAGGAAAAGAAGTTCCTCCCGGCAAATTACCAATGGATGTTGGTGCAGTAATTCAGAATATCGGAACTGCAATTGCAATCCACGATGCAATTGTAAAGGGTGAAGTTTTAATAACCGCAGCGTTAACAGTTTCAGGAAAAGGAATAAAGAATCCTAAAAACTTAATCGTACCCGTTGGAACAACAATACAGACTGTAATTGATTACTGCGGCGGAGTAACTGATGATTCTGTTAAAATAGTTGTCGGCGGCCCAATGATGGGAACCGCACAGTTTGATTTGCACGCTCCTGTTATGAAGGCAACTTCAGGAATTTTAGTTTTAACTAAAGATGAAGTTGCAGAAAATCCTGAAACACCTTGTTTAAGATGTGGGCAGTGTGTTGGTGCATGTCCTTTAAACTTAATGCCGACAAAGCTCGCAAGATATTCACAACTAAACAGGTTTGATGATGCTGAAGGAGCGGGAATAACTGTTTGTATGGAATGCGGAACTTGTTCTTACACTTGTCCTGCAAACATTCCTCTTGTTCAGTGGATAAGATTAGGTAAACAAAAAGTTCTACAAATGCAGAAGGAAAGAACTGCAAAATAAATTGATCAATTGTTGGATTGTTTCATTGTTATAATAATGAAACAATATTACTAGAAATAAAAAACTATTATGACAGATACCCAAACTTTAATCGAACCAAAACAAAAAGTTTATTTTGATTTAACAACATCACCGCATCTACACTCAAAATGGTCAACATCAAAAGTGATGTGGTTTGTTGTTGCCGCTTTAATTCCATCCATCATTGCCGCAATAACTTTTTTTGGATGGATGCAGATTTTTATAATAATTACTGCGGTAGTATTTGCTGTTGGAACAGAAGCAGCTATTCAATCAATAAGAAAAAAGAAAGTAACCTGGTTTGATGGCAGCGCAGCTTTAACCGGATTACTTTTAGCATTAACACTTCCTCCTAACTTTTCGCTATCAGCAACTGCAATAGGATCTGTTGTTGCAATTGGATTGGGTAAGCAGATTTTTGGCGGATTGGGATACAACATTTTTAATCCGGCTTTAGTCGGCAGAGCATTTTTACAAGCTGCTTTTCCTGTACAAATAACAACATGGGTTAAACCAAACTTTGCTGTTGATTCTGTAACAAGTGCAACTCCTCTTGCTGCATTTAAGTTTGATAAAATATTTACAGACACAGTTCCAATGGCAATAGGAAATGTTGGCGGATCGCTGGGAGAGACATCTGCAATCGCTGTATTGGTTGGTGGAATTCTTTTAATTGCTGTTGGAATTGTTAACTGGAGAATTCCTCTTTCAATGATAATCGGCATGTTTTTGTTCGGAGGATTATTCTGGTTTATCAATCCGCAAAACCCTTCACCCGTCTTTCACATCTTTGCAGGAAGTTTTCTTTTCGGTGCGATGTTTATGGCAACGGATTGGGTTACATCACCAATTACAAATAAAGGTATGTGGATTTTCGGTTTAGGAATTTCACTCGTGCTGGTTGTAATCAGAATTTACGGCGGCTTGCCGGAAGGAGTTATGTACTCAATTTTATTTATGAATGGATTTGTTCCTCTTATTAACAGATATACTAAACCAACGATATTTGGTGTTGTTAAGGAGGAAAAGAAATAATGAAACAAGTAGCACACATCATTGCAACGTTAACTTTAATCGGCGTTATTGCTGGCGGATCATTATCGCTTGTTAATAACTGGGCCGCACCAAAAATTGCACTTAATCAAAAAGCAGAAACAGAGTGCGCAATTTATCTTGTTCATCTTGATGGAAAAAGATATGAAGAAATAAAGAATGCCGGATTTGAAGTCTATAAAGTTTTTAATGAAGCAGATTCATCCGTTGGATATTCTCTCGTGTATTCAGGAAATGGTTTTCAGGGAAAAATAAAATTGATGATTGGTCTTACTGAAGATTTAAACAAAACCACTTCAATAGAGGTTCTTGAACAATCAGAAACACCGGGACTTGGAACAAAGATACTTGAGCCGCCATACAAAGATCAGTATAATGGTTTAGTTACAACTCCATCTATAAAACTTGTAAAGGGTGTTGAGCCTTCCAATCCATATGAAGTTCAATCAATAACCGGCGCTACAATTTCATCGCGCGCAGTTGTTACAATAGTTAACGAAGGAATTGCAAAGTTGAGAGCTGTTGAAAATAAAGGAGCATCAAAATGAAAAAACAAGTAACGCTTCTAAAAGAATTTACAAAAGGATTGTGGGAAATAAATCCAACATTTAAACAAATACTTGGCACTTGTCCAACGCTTGCTGTTACTGTTTCGGTTATAAATGGAATTGCAATGGCATTAGCAACAACGTTTGTGTTAGTGTTTTCAAGTTTAATAATTTCTCTTGTTAGAAAACTCATACCAAATCAAGTTCGTATTGCCGCATACATAGTTATCATAGCAAGCTTTGTAACAATCGTTGATCTTGTAATGAAAGCACAATTTCAGGACTTAAGCAAAGCTCTCGGACCTTTCATTCCGCTAATTGTAGTAAACTGTATAATATTAGGAAGAGCAGAAGCATTTGCATCTAAGAATGGTCCGCTCAGATCTGTACTTGATGCACTTGGTAACGGTGTGGGATTTTTTATCGCACTTGTTATTATGGGTGGAATAAGAGAAGTACTCGGTAGCAGAACTTTTCTTGGATATCAAGTATTACCAAATGGTTTTGAACCCTGGCTAATAATGATTTTGCCTGCCGGGGCATTTATAGTCTTTGGTTTATTAATGGGTTTTTCAAATATGTATGTTGAAAGAAAGAAAAATCTTGAACGAGAAGCTTTGATTGCACAATATAGAAGAGTTGGTAGAGAAGAAATTACAGATGATGTACTAAAAGAAGCGGGAGTTTAATTATGGAACTGTTAATAATATTTATTTCCGCCGCCTTAGTTAATAATTTTGTTCTTTCATACTTCCTTGGAATTTGTCCTTTCATCGGAGTATCAAACAAAACTTCTTCTGCTATTTCAATGGGTATGGCAACTACATTTGTTTTGGTATTAACTGCGATTGTAAGTTGGCTTTTATATAATCTTATACTAGTTCCATATCATCTTGATTTTTTACAGATACCATCATTCATTCTTGTTATAGCGGCACTTGTTCAATTTGTAGAGATGGTAATTAAAAAAGTTTCGCAGCCCTTGTACAGAGCACTCGGAATTTTTCTTCCTCTTATTACAACAAACTGTGCAATACTTGGTCTTGCTTTACTTGCCGCAATGAGAGAATATGATTTTCTGGAAAGTGTAATATTTGGTGTTGGTGCCGGGGCAGGATTTACTCTTGCATTAGTAATTATGGCTGGAATTAGAGAAGAATTAGATCTTGCCGATGTTCCAAAACCATTTCAAGGTGCACCGATAACTTTAATTGTTGCGGGCATTCTTGCTCTTGCGTTTATGGGCTTTGCGGGAATGATTTAGTCTGGTTAGTAGTAATTGGTGATAGTTAGTAGTTTTTGTCAAACTGAGCGAAGTCAAAGTGTTTGACGTTTATCATTATACGTTTGTCAATCTACAAGGAGGAAAAAATGATATCACGAAGAAATTTTTTAAAGATTGCCGGATTAACTTCTGTTGCACTTGGTGCAGGTTATACATCTGGAAAGCTAACCGGAAATTCTAAATCTATTAATTACAGTGTGTACGGATTTATTCCCGCTGATGAAAAAGTAATGACTAATATTGTATCAGCATTTAAGAATAAGATTAAAAGCAATACTGAGGCGGTTGTTATTTCTGATTCAAAATTTGGCGAAATTATTAATCGTCTTGATCTAAAATCAAGAAAAGAAAATTTTTCAAACAGCGGATCGATCACTTACAGAATAAAAAGATTAGAGAGGCAAGTTGATTCTGATATTATAATAAGTGATGGAAACAATTCTATTTACTCTTTAGATGATTTTAATTCAAGATTAATAAATATTAGATCAGATATAAAAAACAGAAAAGCAGATTATTTCTTTACAGCAGAATACTCCGAAATCGACTTTCTATCATCTATTTTTAAATCAAATAAAAAAGAAGTTGTAATAGAAAACGAAAAAGGATTGGTTGATAGAATTTCTTTAGAGAGTAACTACAAAAATATTTTAATAGATGGTTCACAGGGAAAAACAGGATTAAAAATTGAAAACGGATTTGTTAAAGTTCACTCTTCAACCTGCAGACATGGAATTTGTAGACATACAACAGCAAGCGGAGTTGGAAATATAATTGCCTGTGCACCAAATAAAGTTTTGGTTAAAATAGAATTGGCATAGTTTGAAAAATGCAATTTTATATGGTGTTTTAGTAATTGTTCTTTTTCTTATTGGGTTTTTCATTGCAAGAAACAGCAGCGATGAAGAAGTAAAAACTATAAAGCGTACAAAGATTTTACTTGGCACAGTTGTAGAAATTCAAGTTCGTGATGCTGATGAACAAAATGCTGAAGATGCAATAACAAAAGCATTTACAGAAGTAAAACGGATTGATGATTTGTTCACAACTTATAATGAAGCTAGTTCAGTTTGGAAAATAAATAATTCGACAGACACTATTATTTTTATTGACTCTGAAATTTATAATTTAATGGTTCTTTGTGATTCAATAACAAAACTATCAAATGGAGGTTTTGATGTAAGTTTGGATAATCTTACAAAAGTTTGGGGATTTAATACTGATAATCCACAGATACCAACAAAAGCAGAAATAGATTCTGCGTTGTTAAATAGTGGCTGGCAGAATATCATTTTGTTAGGGGATAATAAGACTATCAAAAAAGGAAAAGTGGAATTTAATTTTGGTGCAGTTGCAAAAGGTTACGCTGTTGATAAAGCTATTGATGTTCTTAAAAAACTTGGAATAAATGAAGCCCTTATAAATGCTGGTGGAGAAATTAGCGTAATTGGTAACAATTGGATTGTTGGAATTCAACATCCTAGAGAAACTAATTCTATAATAAAAAAAATTAAACTGGATGGATTCACGGTTGCAACTTCCGGAGATTATGAACAATACTTCGCGGTTGATGGAAATCGTTACCATCACATGCTTGATCCTAAGACCGGTTATCCCTCAAAAGGATTGCAAAGTGTTACAATAATAAATAAATCAAATTCTATTGCTGATGCGCTTGCTACTGCAGTTTTTGTAATGGGAAAAGAAAATGGAACGAAACTAATTGAAACTCTTGATGACACAGAAGCAATGATAATTGACGATAAAGGAAAAATATTTTATTCATCAGGGTTTGAGAAGTTTTTGGTTAAATGAAAAGAGAAAGTCATTGCGAGTTCCGATTTATCGGGGCGACGCAATCTGACTTACTTTTACAGATTGCTTCATCCCTTCGGGATTCGCAATGACGATTGAAACATAGGAAAAATAATTATGGATATAACTTTAATAATAGCAATTGCCACAATGGGTGGTTTGGGATTTATTTTTGCAGGTGCACTTGCAATTGCAGATAAAAAATTACGTGTAGAAGAAAATCCTAAAATTGCTGAAGTAAATGATATTCTTCCCAACGCAAATTGCGGTGCTTGCGGTAATGCGGGCTGCTATGATTTTGCAGTTAAAGTTGTGGATGGAGAAGCAAAGATTAACGGATGTCCGGTTGGCGGCCAGGATGTAGTTGATGAAATTGCCCGGATACTGGGAATGGAAAGTTCTGCAAGTGTTAAACTTCTTGCACGGGTTTTATGTAACGGCGGAAATATTGAATCAACAAGAAAAGCTAATGCGGAATATAATGGACCAATGTCTTGCTCAGTTCAAACTATTGTTGCGGGTGGAGATAAGATGTGTTTATACGGATGCCTTGGCGGCGGTGAGTGTGTTGATGCCTGCCAATTTGGTGCAATATTTATGAATGAAAATGGTTTACCAACAATTGTAGAAGAACTTTGTACCGGATGCGGGCAATGTGTAGAAGCATGTCCTAGAGGAATCATTGAAATTCATCCCGAAGACAGAGAATTATTTGTGTTCTGTAAAAATCATGATGATCCCAAACGATCTAAAGAAGTTTGTAAAGTAGCCTGTATTGGCTGCGGAATCTGTGCTCGTAAATCCGATGGTTCAATTGTGATGAAAGAGTTTTTACCTGAAATAGATTACTCGAAGTTAGATCTTTCAAAAATTCCTCTGGATAAATGTTCTACTAATGCTATTCGGTTTGTTCATCCGGAAAAAGCCGCAGAGTTGTTGAAAGAAGAAAATATAGAAGTAAAAGTAAATTGAAATTTGAATTATCATTTCTACGAATCTGCCTGACATTAGGCCGGGGCAGGAATTTACTTTTGAATAATTTAGTTTCCGGCTCGAGTCCGGAATAACAAAATTGAAAAAATGTATAACGAAGAATTAACAGAAGAAGGAATTGTAAAAGAATTAAAAGATGGAATTGCAACTGTTGTGATTTCAAATTCTGATAACTGTGAAGAGTGTACTGCAAAACTTTACTGCAAACCAGGGAATAATAATCAAAGAAGTTTAACTGTTAATGATCCTCTGGGTGTTAGTGTTGGTGATAGTGTTAAGGTTTCAATCAAGGGAAGTCAGATACTTCGAGTGTCGTTTTTAATATACGGAATGCCACTCATTCTGATTCTGGCGGGATTATTCCTTGGAATGCAAGTCTTTCAGATCAATAAAGAACTTTTCTCTACATTATTCGCTGTTGGATTGGTTTTGGCTTATACATCCATTATTCTTTTGGTTGATAAAAAAAAGAAACATGACATAAGATCTTACTCACAGATTGTTTTTGTAAATCGCAAGGTATCTAATGACTAATCTTCCGCATTAAAATTAAACACTTTTATTCCACTTACTTTTAAAATACTTATCAACAAAACTGCCGCACCCATCCACTGAACGGGTGAAAGAAGGTTGCCGTGAACAAAATATTCTAACACTACTGCAGTTAACGGAAAGGCGAGTTCACAGATAGAGGCAACCGATGCAGAAATTCTTTTTAATCCATAATAGTAAAGAAAAATTGCAGCTCCGCCGGTTGTAAATGCAATAATTAAAAAGATTATTATTTGTTTTGGTGTAACAATAGTCACACTATAAATATCACCGGTTGTTGCTGAAATGATAAACATAATAATAGAGGCAAAAAGGAAGCGTAAATATGTTCCCATTTCATAATCAACATTTCTTAATGCACGTTTACTTAGCACTGTGGATGAGCTGAAACTAAATGCGGCAAGCAAAGCAAATAAGGCAGCAATTGTCGTTTTATCTCCGGTTGAAAAATTTGGAACAGACAAACCAAATGTCATAAAGTAAGCTCCAATAATTGCCAGTCCCGCCCACAGAAAAAACTCCTTGGGTAATTTTTCTTTTAATAAAACAGTTGCTAGTGAAATTGCAAACACCGGTTGAAGTTTTTGCAAAAGAATTACCACTGAGAGATTAACAAAATTTACATAGAATAGGGCTTTGGTAATTGCCATCGTTCCTATTGCCCCACCAAGTAACGCAACACCAAAGAATGCAAGCCAGTCTTTTTTCTTTAAATATCTTAGTGAAGAAAATTTGTTAATGAAAAACGGTGTAAGCAAGATTGCTACGATTGAGCTTTCAACGAGTACAACTAACGGAACAGGCAGACTGTAAAGCGATGGACGCAAAACAATTCCATCAACAGCCCATAGAGCGGCAGCAATTACTACTAATAATGGTGCTAATAATTTTGAATTCTGCACTTTGTTTTTTCTTAAATTAAGTTTTTTTAATTATTCTTTTTAGATGGAAATACATCTAATCTAAACTTAGTAACTAAAATATAGATTGCAATAATTATAGTAACAGAATTAGCGATAATTATTGGATACGAAACAAGTAAAATCCCGTACCACAGCCAAAGAATAAATCCTGTTATAAGAAGAGAAAACATTCCTAAAGAAATATCCTTTGTGTGCTGTGATTTGTAAATTTTTACTGCTTGCGGAATGAATGCGATTGTTGTGCAAAATGCAGCCAAATAACCTAAATAAGATTCCATATTACTCTGTTTAATTTTGTGTTCAAACTTAGGAATAAATGAAGAATTATTTATGAAATTTGTCCTATTAACCTAGATCTTAGCTAGATATGGGCAAACCCATTTTGTGGTAAAATTTACCCAAATTAATCATAACCTTACATTTTTTTCAGTTGACCACTTTCAAAATCTTTCAGAATCTCAATAGTAAAATGGAATAATAATTGCATAAATCTGTTAAAAATAGAATAATGGCATTTGGCGATACAATGAGTTTCATGTTCACCCAAATGTTTTTAATAAACCAATTTGAGGTAATTAAGTGCAAGACCAGCTAACCAAAGAAACCGTATCCGGTAAATTTGCCGAAGATTTTGATATAGACGTTGAAAAAACAATCAATAAAAGTATCATACCAACTGAATTACCTAATTGGAATAAAGCCGAAATATCTCTGCAAAATAAACTTCAGTTTGTTTTAAGAAGAGTTAATCTATCTAAATCTTTTTAGATGATGATGTTTCCAAGTGGGTTAATGCGTCAAACGAAACATATGAACTTTCTTCTTTAAGAACTTATCTTCTGTTAAGTTGTGTTAATATGATTGGAGAAATTAGTCGCACAGATACTCCAATGACATTTTTATCATGGCTTGATACTTCAAACTCAGTAACAACAAGAAGTATTCGCGAAGAATCAATCAGCAAAGCAATAAATTCTGTTGGTGTTGTTGATGATCAGAAAAAAGCTGTTAAACTTATTAAATCTGTTTTTGCACAATACAGATTAACCAATTCAGTTGATTCAAATTATTTTTCCTTCTTTACTGATGCGCTTGATAGTGAAACACAAAATTTAATTGCATCAAACAGCTGGATATATCAGGATAATCCTTTAGAGAAATGGGCCAACCTGCAAAATGTTAAGGAAGGTTATACAAACTTAACTTCTGCAGAAAATAAAAGATTAACAAATGCTCGTAAAAGATGGGATGGATTAGATATAAATCAAAAATTATTTGAGGTTTCTCAGTTCCTTGAATTTTTATTTAATCAGTATAATTTGTGTCAGGTAAATCCTCCGGTTAAGATGGATAAAGATCCTGTGGCTAAAGTTTGGAAAGATATAGATCAGGCGGTTAGTGATTATAAAGTTAATTACTTATCAAACTCTCTATTTAACCATATTGGAGCAGATGGTCAGAAATTTAAGTTCAACGAAGTTAGATGTGTATTTAAAGAAGAAGAATTAATTGTCTTCGAAGGAGATGTTAGGGAAAAGGACAGAGAGCTTTGGTTAAAGAGACTTTCTGAATGGGTAAAAACAAAAATAGAATCTGAAAACGCTATTGGTGAAACGATCTTTTTAGCACCTAAAAATCAGGCTCTGGTGCTATCTGGAGAAAATCTTGCTCCGTTGCTTGAAAAATGGATTGATAAAGCAGTTAAGAATATTTTAGATAAAAATAGTATTCAGAAATAATTACTAACAAAAAAAACCATGGTGCACCATGGTTTTTTATTTTACTAAATCAAATTTCAATTAGCTTTCCGCTAATTGTATAGCCAATCTTTTAGTTGTTGTAAAGTGTGAGTTAAAAACTGTTGCTGCGGATTTGGGAACATGAACATCAATAGATGTTTCTTTAAATAAAAATTCTAAACTTAACTGATTTGGATTTTCTTGTGAAAGCTTTTTAGATTTTTTCTTTTTCATATTTAGAAGTGCAGAGAAAAATTATTTTATTGTGTTATAAAATTTGTGGTCGTAAAGTAAAAAGATTAATCTATAAAAAGAAGAAACATGAAAAATTAATAATTAATTTTACTACGATAGAAATATTTTCTTAAAAACTGTAATAAGTTTTTACAAGTTTTACAATCACGCCCTATTAACAATCAACATTAGTTTCAAATCAGCATCAAAAATTTTTAGTTAACTAAAATAATTTATAATCTATAAAAAATTATTTACCTCTACTTCTCATCATATTCAACACTTTTTAAATAATGACCTGGATCCATGTTTCTTAACATAACCGGATTTGTAGTAAAATTTTTTTCTTCACCCGGTTCTAGTTTATCAATACTTGCTTTGGATGGTTGAGCATCAATCAAATATGTTACAATAATGTTATTTAATGTTTCATCACTAATGTTTTTTACCGTTCCGGCATAGTGGGAAAAATCTCTTGCTTGAAGCGCTGGTGCGTCAATATCCACTGACTCTCTCACTTTGCTATAAGATGCATTTATTTCCACAACCTCTTTTTCTTTTAGAAAATTATCGTAAGCAAAATAACCCGCGGCAATTAATAGAATGAAAACCAAAAATTTTTTCATAATCTCTCCTTTGGCTGATTTAATGATTTACAATACTTGGCAACCATTTGCCAAATTTACTAAGCACTTTTGAAAAAAAAGCACACCATTATCAACAATCTATTATTAGACTCAAAAATGCATAATAGCGCAATTTTTACGGTTAGAGTACCTGCTTTCTGCAAATTATTACTCTTGTCGCAGCGAAGAGTAACTGAATAAGGTGTTCTTTGGAGACCATTTTTTATAGAAAACCTAGCATCGGATAATGAGACCGGAATTAGCATCTGGCAATCAGAGATGTTTATCGAAACAATATAAACACTTATACATCTTGGGGCTGCCAACTAAAACGATTCAGCGAACTTATAAGAGATGAGAACTGATTTCTTAATCTAAAGTCGATCAATCCATTGGAGAATAAAGTCTCAGAACCATGTACCATATATCACTTAGCGAATAATAATAATCAAAAAATTCCTGCTCAAAATGTGGCAGGGATTCTTATTTGCTTCATTTCCAAACAGATCATTTTGGTTGTTTGTAACCATCTAAATTTAATTTTATTCAACAATCTTCAATTTATTAACTATTTTAAGACAATTTGTATCTGGCCTTGTATTTGTATTGAGCTCTTTAAAATATTTATAAACTACAATTGGTAATAAAATGATGCAGGGAATCCAAACGGCTTACGAAGGAGTAAAAATGGATTTTGAAGATTTTACAAGAGAAGTCGTGGGAGATGTTTTAATTGAAAAAGTTAACTTTTCCAGAGCTACTTTTAAAGAAGCTCAGGAGTTTAAAGATAGACTTGTTTACGACATACTAATGAACAATGAAAAAGATTATAATAGATCTAAGCAGCTGTGAATATATCGATTCTACTTTTCTTGGCGCATTAGTTGTTATTCTTAAGAAAATGGCTGAGCGCAGTGGAGAGATTAAATATGTCATTCCACAACCTTCGGCTTTATATCTATTTAAGATTACTGGTTTATATGGTGTACTTAATCTATATAGAAACAGAGAAGAAGCAATAAGTAGTTTTGCTTAGTTGGTTTCTGATTTTCTGGTTATCAAAATAAATAATTACGGGTGCTTTATGGAAACAATAGTTTTATCAATAGTCTTTGTTGTTATAATAAGCTTCTGTTATTCCTTATGGAAAGCTGCTGTTAATGAAGAGAAAAAGAAGTTAAAAAATTGTTTCATTGATTTGTAATTTATAACCATTCTATGTTTTGGACCGCAGCTAATGCGGTCTTTCTATTTTAAACCATTTTACTAACAACTTATCTTGCACTAAACTTTGAGAAACTATGGCTTTTCGTTATTTTTACAACGCATCCGTAGCTCAGTTGGTAGAGCAGTAGACTCTTAATCTATTGGTCGGGGGTTCGAGTCCCCCCGGGTGTACTGATAAGAAAGTTTAACAGCTTTTATGTAAAAATACCCTCTTAAAATGAGGGTTTTTACTTTTAAATCAACTTTTTTAATTGCACAGGTTTTGAAAGACTAAATATCACCTGTTCTTATATTTATCGGAGAAAATGATTTTGAAAACAATTTTTTATACAATTTCAGTTATAACAATATTTGCTCTTTCTGTTCAAGCGCAGAATTATGAAGATACTTTAATGATCTATGGCCGTAATAGATTTTACAAAACACATCTGCCATTAGGATATAATTTACAAAAACAATATCCGGTAGTTTTTTGTTTTCATGGCGGATTAGAAATCCGGATTTGACCGAAAAACAAACTGGTTTTTCTAAAAAAGCAGACGAAGAAGGATTTATAGTTGTATATCCCTATGGTACTGGTTCATTTGATAAAAAACTTTTAACATGGAATACCTGGGATTGCTGCGGATATGCAGACAAGAAAAATATTAACGATGTTGATTTTATAAAAGCAGTTCTGGCAGAAATAAAGTCTAAACATAGTATTGATGAGAAGAAAATTTATGCCGCTGGTTTATCAAACGGCGGAATGATGTGCTATCTCCTAGCTTGCGAATTGCCAGAATACTTTGCCTCGGTTGCACCTGTTGCGGCAACAATGTTTGATACTGTTTCTTGCAATTTCAACGCTGAGGTTTCATTAATAATTTTCAATAGCCTTAATGATCAACACATTCCTTACGACGGTGGAATTGGTGATGAGTCTTTAGTTGATGTTGAAAAACTTCCTGTTGAAACAGTTGTTAGCTTGTGGGTAAATAAATATAACGCCATTCTTATGAGCAAATCTGAAAGTTCTTTTTTTCATAAAACCAATTACAAAAACAATAATGGAACTGAAATAGTTTTATATAAAATGCTTAGCGGCGGACACTCGTGGCCGGGCGGAGAGAAAATCAGAAAGTTTGGTGATGCCCCGGTTAAAAGTGTTTCTGCAACAGATCTGATTTGGGAATTTTTTAAGAATAATCCGAAAACACTAAACATCAAGCAAAGCCATTCCGCCTTCTGATGTTTCTTTGTAAATGCTTGGCAAATCATGCCCTGTTTGATTCATGGTTTTAACAATCTTATCAAACGATACTAAATGTCTTCCGTCAGATAACAAGGCAAAGGTTGAAGTGTTTAATGCCCGTTCTGCTGCAAATGCATTTCTTTCTATACAAGGAACCTGAACCAGTCCATTAATTGGATCACAAGTTAAACCAAGATGGTGTTCGATTCCCATTTCTGCCGCATACTCAATTTGATATGGAGTTCCGCCAAGTAATTGTGTGGCTGCCGCAGAAGCCATCACTCATCCCCGTTCCGATTTCTCCTGGCATCCAACCTTTGCTCCTGAAATTGATGCATTTTCTTTAACAATATTTCCTACTAATCCCGCAGTTGCTAACGCCCGTAAAATTTTATCATCCGAAAAAGTAAAACTATCTTGCAGATATTTTAAAACAGCAGGAACAACCCCGCTTGAGCCACCGGTTGGTGCAGTAACAATTTTCCCACCGGAAGCATTTTCTTCTGTGACAGCAAGGGCATAAGAAAATATTAAAGTTTTTCTTTAAGTGATCCGCTAAAATTTTTGCACGAACAAAGTATGATGATGCTTTTCTAGCTAAACCTAATCCGCCGGGTAATATTCCTTCGCTATCAATTCCACGTTTGATTGAATCCTGCATAGATTGACCAGGCTTCACGCAGATGATCATATATTTCTTTTCCTTCTGTTAATTCTACATACTCCCAAAATGATCTACCGGATTTTTTTTGACCAGCTGATTAGATCTTTCATTGTGGTTAAATCATAAACCCTGTTTTCGTTTTCATCACTTTCAAAGTCAGTTATCTTTCCGCCGCCCACGCTGTAAACAGTCCATTCATCTAAAAGTTTTTTATCTACATCAAACGCTTCAATCTTTAAGGCATTGGGGTGTTTTGTTAAAAATGTTTCAGGGCGCCATTCAATCGTTAGTTCCTGCGGATGAAGTGCTTGAGTAAGAGCAACATCTGTAAGATGTCCTTTGCCCGTTGATGCTAAACTGCCAAATAGAGTTACTTTAAAACTTCTGGCTGTTGGGTGTTTTGATTTAAAAATTTCAGCAGCTTTTTTCGGTCCCATTGTATGGCTGCTTGATGGACCATTACCAATTCTAAAAATTTCTTTTATTGATTCCATTGTCTGTAACTCTTCATTGTTGTATACCAAAGTTACGAAGTTTGCTGGCAAAAATATTAATCAATATGTAGTAATTGTATCCTTTGCGTTTAATTTTAGAACAGAAAAGGGACACTCTAATCAAGTGTCCTTAAAAACAACTAATTATTATTTGAGAAGCATCATTTTTCTAACCTGTACTTGATTACCGCTCTCTAATCTGTATATATAGAAACCTGAGCTTAAGCCATCGGCATTAAAGTTTATGTTATGAGTCCCTCTGGTCAAATTTTTATTTATCAAGGTTGCCATTTCTTCACCAATTGCATTGAACACTTTTAATGTTACAAACTGATCAGTCTGGATTGAGAATGATATTGTTGTTGATGGATTGAATGGATTTGGATAATTCTGTTCGAGAACAAACATATCAACTGTAACCGGTGATTCTTCAATACTTGTTGGCGAGCTTAATTTTGATTGAATCTGTAATGCTGTTTTGTTTGATGAAGCATCTACTGCAGCCCAAACAATAACTGCTGACCAGATATTAACTGACTTGCATTGATAACATTGTATGGTTGTTATCTATTGCAATCGTTTGGTTGTTGATAACATAGTTACCTGTTGGAAGCTGTATTGCAGAACCGTTTACGATTCCGCTAAAGCCATTAACTTTAGAGAAGTTCATTCCGTCTTCAATTTTAATTCGTAGAGCCAACAAAGTGCTGTCTAAATTACGGATCATCTAACTTCAATAAACTGATCCACGCTTAAATCACTAAACCCAATTGTCTGATTTGCATGATTTAGATAAACAGTATTCTCATTAACAAAAACACCAGGCCATTTAATTCTATACTGTTAATATTTATTGCTGTAACTCTTCCAAAGATTTCTATGTCTTCATTACCTTCAATCTTAATTCTTAAAGCTTTGGCTGTTTGATGTTCCGGATTTTGTTCCTTTTACTTCAACAAGCCGCCCCTAATAGCAATGAAGAGTAAGAAATTGGATTGTTCAAGTGATCAAGAACCTCTGTTGTGTGTCTATAGAGAATGTAATTCCACCGACTACAAGAGAGACTTCTGTTAATTCTGTGATGTTTCCTTTTAATTCAATTTCGTTTCTAACAAATCTTCAATTTGAATTCTGCTTGCATAATATGAACCATCTTGCTTTTAAACCCATTTACTTCAACCCCACATTCCAACAACTAAGGATGAAATTGCAACCGGCATTCTGTTATCATCAAGAAAAACAGTATTAGAATCTGTAACAAAAGTTATTCCGTTTATTGTTACGTCTGATCCAAGAATGCTTTCTATTTGTGCAGTAAACTCAATTTCATTTCGGGCATATCCTCTCAAGTTTTATTCTTGCAACAAGATATGAGTTATCAAGCTGCTTGTAAGCTTTAACTTCAACTCTGTCACCGAGGTTCAAATCACTAAAATAGATTGGCATTCTATCGTGATTTAGAATTACTGTTTGTGCATCAACAAAAACTCATATTGGCCAAGAACAATACCATTTGCGTTTTGTTGTCTATAAGAGCTGTTATTTCCAATTCACCATTATGTTGATTATGATCATCTTCTGTCTTACACTCTTGTTGCAAGCAGATCGCCGTTTGTTTGCAGTTCAGCTTTTACTTCCAAAAAGAAGTCCTACTGCAATTTGTTCAATGAAAATGTGTTTCCGTTTCTGCCTCTGTATTCGGTGTTAGCATCAACATAAAATGTGCTGCCGTTAACAACAAAAGAAACTGTACCAACCTCTGTAATATATCCTGTTAATTCAACTTCATTTCATTGTTCAACCCGTCTTCAGATTCAACTCTTGAAGCTAGAAAAGTACCATTGCCATTATTATCAGCTTGTACTTCTACAAGATCGTTTAACTGGAAAAAAGAAAAAGTTACAGTAGTATTGCTTGGACCGCGAAATTCGGTGCTTCCATCAACATAAATTGTATAACCTTGTACAATCAAATAATCAGAACCAGTTCTGTTATGTTGCCGATTACTTCTAGATCATATCGCTAATAAGTTTATGCTGCCTATAAGCCTCAGTGGTATTAGAAAACTTACTAACGTTTAGCAAAGTAAATCTGGAAAGTGTTAGCTGTGTTTTCATTGTGTACTCTTTTTATATTGTGTTTGTGTTTATTGGATGAACTTTATTTTAATCTTCCCATTTACCGAACAAGTGTGTGTCTTAACATTAAAGTGACATGTGATTTGATTTTTAAATAATCCTTGTGAAACAAATCAAAGCTGATTGTTATTAGTGCGGGATTGAATATCTATGAAAGAAGTTTAAAAATCGAAACTAATTATCGTTTCGGTTTTTATAAAAGAGGATGAAGTATAATTGTTTTATTAAAGATTTATTTCATCAAAGCAATTTTTTGTGATAGACGTATTGAGTTTGCCTCTAATGAAACGATGTAAATTCCTGAGGCAAAACCGCTGGCATTAAAACTCACTTCGTTTATGCCAGATGAAAATATTTGATTGCTAATTTCTGCAATTTCTTCTCCTAATAAATTATAAACCCTAATGTTTTACAATTTGTGGTAGAGGAAAGCGAAAAGAAATTGTTGTAGTGGATTAAATGGATTCGGATAATTTGGATATAATTTTATTTCTTTCGGAACAAAACCTTCCTCTATTTCAACATCTGTTAATGTGAATTGTATGTTTAATTGATACTGGTTTGGTTTTGCGGACTAATTGTAAATGTGCTGCTAGTCGCGTTTGGAAAATCAACCTTTTGAGCAACAAGTTGATATGAGCCATAAGGTAAATTACTGATATAAAATCGGCCATCATCTTTTCCAAAGTTGTAAGAATAAAGCTGGTTGTTGGATAGGGATTTTGCAAATACTGTAATTCCATCAAATTGCTCAGCATCTAAAAACGGCAGCGAAATGTTTCCATATGCTCCACCACCGCCATAAGAGGAATCTCTTTCCAGATAGAGATTTTTATTTGTTATCGTTTGGTTTACAAAAACTGAGTCCGCATTCTGCCAGAAAATAGATGCTGAGTTTTGACTATTAAAATATGTTGGAAGAAAATAATCAGAATATCCCTGAACAAAATAATATGTGCTGTCTTCAACATTAATGTTATAACTTCCATCAGATCTAACAAAACCAGCATACACGGATGAATCAGAAGCCAATGGATTTTGTTTTAACAATGTTGGCGTATGTGTTCCCTTTCTAATAATTACAACCCCTTTATCTATTGGAGTTCCATAAACAGAATCAATTACAACTCCCGAAACTGAAAATCCGGTATTGTTTATAACAGGAAGAACCAAATCCACATTAACTGTTTGTCCAGAGTCAAGAAGAACAGATTGCGCAAAATATGGATCGGGAGTATTCCGGAAAACATTACCCGGTATCCCTCCTTCTCGGCCGCAACGGTATAATCTCCAGTTGGTAATTGTATGGTGTAGTTGCCGGAAATATCTGTTAATGTTGAATCGAAAAGATAAATCCCATAATAAAAAAGAAAATTTTTGAATTTGGCAAGGAGTTAATGCCTCGTCTGATATTATCCCAGAACAAGTTCCAAAATCGTCATCGAAGAAATCGATTTTGATTCTTAAATCTCTGGGACTTTCAGAATCATTACTGTAAACCCAAACAGTGTCTGCGGTATCGTTTACTGTAATATTATAAAAATTTGTTAAAGTAATATTTAGTCTATATAGTATCGTCGGGATTTACAGTAATAGGCAATTGCGGGATGATTTTCAAAATCTAAAATATAATGGGGTTTTGTTGCAGATAGACTATCTATATAAAGTACTTGGTCTCCGTCATTATATATATATGTATAATCAAATCTGCTAAAAACATCTTCAAACTTAACATTTCTTGGCTCAATCTTAATATCCGGCTGAGCGATTAAGTTAAAGGTCTGGCTTAGATTAATAAAAATGTAAATAATATTTATTCATAGTCACGAGTTTATTTATTTTAGTACTAATAATATGAATTTAGTGACAAAATAAAGAGAGAAAAATCGACTTTTTAAATTTATCAAAATCAGAACTCGATTCGCTTCTTTTATCTTCAAAGATGGGGATTCTAATGCCTTTAATAAAATTTCAGGTTACGTGAGAGAAATTTCTTATTCTTATTTTCTATCCAAACATCACGCACATAAAATAACAAACAAAGATGATGTAGACGATTTGCTTCAAATGTATATATCGCTTTTGCGGAGCAATATCACAAAATTGAGGCTATTGAAAACTGGCTTAGCAGAGTGTTTTTTTTTAACTTTTGTAAGATGGTATAAACAAAATAACCAGCGACAAACTATTGAATTAAATGAAGAGATAACCGCAGATGATTCAAATCTCAGGACTGATGAAGGATTTGACGTAAATGCTATTTTGAAAATTCTGGATACTTTAAGTGATGAGAAAAGCAGGAAATTGTTAAACTAAGGTTTTGGGGTGATTTGAAGTTTTCTGAAATTGCTGGAAGACTTAATAAAAACGAAGCAATAAAGAAAATGTTTTATCGTACAATTGAAGAATTAAAAAAAAATTCGAATAATGTCACCTTTTAACAATTAAGATTACTAATGATTAAGAAGGATAAAAAGGCATTTATAAAATGAATGATTTTGAAAAGATAATTGAACTTTTAGATAAAAATTTTAATCACAGAAGAGAAAATGTTCTGAACGAGATGATAAAAAAAGATCCAGAAGCAAGAAAAATAAGCAATGCGTATTTTCAATTAAAAACTTCATTAAAGAGAAATGAACACATTGATGAAGAGTTAATGGGCGAATATGTTTTGTATAAAAATAATCTTCCTCCGAAAGATTAATAATACTCTCTCAAAAACAGTTGAAGACCATACTAGAAAATGTGATGCGAAAATCTATTTAAAGAATTAAATGCAGAATATTGAGATATTGATTCGTTTGCTAAGCCAATCAGTTTTGGATCAGGTAAGAAGAAAAAACAATCTAACAATTTTTCTTATTTAATAAATTTTAGTGCAGCAAAATATGCTTTTGCTTCAATAGCTGCAGTTGTTGTTTGTATTTGAGGATTGTTTGCGGTTTCTTCATTTATTACTCCTGATTATAAAAATCTTTTCTGGATGGTGAGGATTTTTATACTACAAGAGGAAGAACATCAGAATTATTTCAACGCGGATTAGATGCAATTGATAGAAAAGATTACACCTCAGCAATACAATATCTAAATGATGATGTAAAAAAAAATCAAGGTGATGAATCGGTGTTTTATACCCACTTTATTCTGGGAATTACTTATGTAAATAAAGCTGAAAACGATTTTGTGGGTCTCTTTAAATCGTTTAGCAAAGAAGATGTACAAAAAAAGGAATTGCAGATTTTGAAAAATCGATCAAATTGAATAACAGCGGTAAGTTTGATAATCTTAAACTTGATGCGCACTATTTTATGGAAAATCTTATTTAATGATTAATGATAACGCTTCCGCAAGAGAGCATTTTGCAATTGGCCGTTGATGGCAGGAAGTTATTATAAAAACGCTGAAGACCGATAATAAAGTTTTATAATCTTGTTTTGATAAGATCAAACATGAAAAACCCAGTAATTGCATTTTTGCTCCAATATTTATTGCTCTGTCGGGTTTTTTTTAATCGCCACAGGGTTTTTTGCCTGTTGATGAAACAAACATCCCCTAGAAATAGTTACAAGCAAACAATTCCTAGTTCTTTAGATTTATTCGCAACACTTTAAAAGATTTGAAAGCTTACTATTAAGCTCTACAAATGTTTCTGGAATTTCTGATTCGTGAATATACTTAATAATAATTTGGAAAAAACTTATTTAAGGGCGTTGCTAGAAAAAAGAAAAGGTGAAAGATAAGAAAATCATTTAACCTTTTGTTTCCAATTCTTAAAGACTTTCCACAGTACTATTCATTTTATGATAGAGTTGATTTTTCAGCAAAAGCTGAGATAATATCAACAGAATAGGAAAGTTTGTTAAATCAGATGGGAACACAAAATAAATATTTTGATTATTTGTTGGCATTATATTTCCTATCACACAAATGAATTATTCAAAATCAATCGATATTCACCAAAAATCAAAATGATTTTAATGAGCTGTATTACTTTTCATATTCTTATCGAAGAATCGGAGATTATGAAAATGCTTTTATCATCAATAAATAAAGCGGGGGAAGTGTTGAGTGCAAACAGAAAGCAATCTGGCAAGCAGGGTTCTCATTCAAAAACCCAAGCCTCTATTATCTTTCTGGAAAATATGATCCTTAGCCGAAAAGTTTTACAAGTCGGGAATGGAATCTGCAAAGTTATCCGGCAATAAAGGAGGGGCTTCGAAACATTAATATGACTTTTAACAATACTACTTGATGATCAAAGCAGAGTGTTGAAGAGGCTAAAATTAAATTAGAATCCGCACTGCTGGTATCAAAAGCAATTGAAGATAAAGAGGCTTGAAGCAACTGCTTTATCTGAGCTTGCTGTATCATACTTATACTTATTTTAGGAAATATTGTTGAAGCTAAAAGAATAATTATGAAAAAGTTTTGAGATATTTGCCATATTGAGTCACAAAGAAAGATTATCAAACCTTGTTTCAAACATTGCTCTTCACAACTTCTCTTTCAAACAACAAATTATTCATCTGCAATTGAGTACTATAACAAAGGGATTGAATTACGCTGGGGATAATGCTGTATCTAAGCGTGCTAAACCGCTATGGGCTTGGTGACGTCCTTGCTAATTTACCAACTACTCTAAATCCTTAGAATACTATCAAACCGCAAAAGAACTGGCTAATAAAATTTAAAAGATATTGCAACAGAAACCACTGTTCACAGTGTAAGCATTGGAACTCTTTGACTATAACGTCAACAAACTACGACCAAAAGCTTTGCGGATATTTTGAATTACAATAAGCAATATTGGCCTAAATAGTGATCCATATGTGGCAGAAGATATTTGTTTTCCCTAAGAGAATAAGTTATTATTCCAAAATTGACAGGTTTGGAACTCAAGTAATGGTGCTTTGCTAAAAGAGAATAATTTGTCCAGAATCCGTAGTAGTGTTTATTATAAAACTATAATTTCAACAGAACTTGGACACAATTACTATTTGCAAAAAGATTTTCCAAAGCCAAAAAAGCATCTTAGAGTAGATCTGTGCAATTGTCTAGGAGCAAATGGATTTAATCAGTTACTTGGCGTACAAAACCTATGTTTAGGCAAAATTGGGCTTGCCTTTAAAAATGTTGGTAATGCGATAACGTATTTGATGCTGCTCTATCATTATGTAAAAAAAAGGAACTGGACTTTACAATAATATTTTTTGAATCCAGAATATCTTCTGGCCAAATCTTACTTAAAGCAAAATAAATTTAATGAAGCAGAAAATCACATTACCTCAGTACAATTGCACTTACTGAGAATAATTTCGGAATCGATGAAATTAATGGTAAGAAATTCAAATCTAGCATACTTTTGGTTTGAATGATTGTTATTCCGAACTTACTGAAATTTACATTGAACAAGCAAATGAAGAAGCTTTTTACTGTAACGAAGAAATCCACATTCACACGAAATACTGCACAAAATTTATCAGGTTGAAAATTCACTCACTCAAGAATTTCCAAGTGAGATGTTAAGCGATATTGATTTGAAATGGATGATTGAGTCCGGATTATTTTCGGGCAGCAAACTTGTTGAGCAAGGAGCTTTGATAGGCTAGGGATAAGAAATTAAAAACACAAAACTATTCCAAACACACAGCCTTCAATTTCTAGTTTATCTAACTTGCTCCACCAATAAAATCTCATGTGACATGAAATCTTGTCCACCTTGTTTTTGGAGAAGAACATCTTTTATTTCGTTAAATTAAGTAAAAAAAATATTCTATGAAAAAAGTCACTCTAACTAAACTTAATCGCGTCTTAGAATTATTCAAGAAAATCCCAACGTTTATGCCTCGGATTATCTAAACGGTAATCTTTTATTTCTAAATCAAGGACTTATTTTCCATTCTTCCCAAAAGCGGCTTATAGTTTTACTCCAAAAGTACTTCTAATACAATTATTGTCAATGTCCCTGATGAAGATAATTCGGTTTCCCTATCTACCATAAATTCGTTCCTGGTACCATTTGAGGTTTTAATAACCGAGTTTAAGGGAAGATGATAGTCCCTTTTACAACTGAAGTTAACAAAAAATATTTAATTGCAGTAAGCATCGCCGTTTTTCAACTTATTATTACCACGTCTACTTCAATTTATATCTTGCGAAGAAAGGCTAAACAATTAAATGAGGATAAGGTTTACTTGGCAGAGGAGATCCACAAATAAGTGATAAAGATTTATAACTTGATTATAGAGGCGATTTACTTGAGGATGATTCTTTCCAATGAGAAATATTATTTTTATTTCATTAAAATTATTCTAAGGAGGAAATACAAAATGTAAACTCTCTCTTTTCTAATGAATTAACCTTGCTTTCTAATGATGCAACAGAACAAGAATTTAAAGAAAATGCTTCACAAAGCAGTATTATTCATTTATCAACGCATTTGTTCCTTCGTAAGAAATCAACCTTAATAATTTTTTCGCTAAATGAAAATAAAGAAGATGGATATCTTGAAGACATTAAGAAATTTTTAGCTAAAACTAAAAATTCAGTTTTGTTGGTTTTAAGTTTCTGTAGATCTGGATTCTGAATTGGAAATTGATGAGGCTGAGGGTGTAATTGGAATGCGAAAGCGTTTTTGAAGCTGGGCAAAAAGTGTAGTAAATCATCTTTGTGGGATGTGAATGATAAATGCACTTCTTTATTTGTGCAGAGTTTTTACAAATACATCAGTGAAGGTTTGATAAATCAGAGAAGCACTTAGAAAAACTAAAATATTTTTCAAACAGGGTATTCTTAAAATCCATATTATTGGTAGCATTGTACTTTCAGGTAATTTTGTTTCTAAAATTCAAAATGTCAAACAGCATCATCAAACTATCTTTTATTTATTCTCCTCTACGGGTTTTTGCTTCTATTTTTGCCATATATTTTTGCACTGAAAATCTTCCTTACGTTAACTTTGTCTCATTACATTTGTTTTTTATTTTTATCTCACTTTATTTATTATTCGTTTATCAATTAATATTAATAAGGAATTTACAATGCCCATTGGAGCCAATAAGGTTATTTACGATGAATTTTTTACATTAACCGATGAAACTGAAACGTTTTGGGTCCCACAGATGCCAAAGCGGACCTTTCTCGTATATCTTTCCGGAACTGGAATGGTTTAGCTAAGCCCTTCCCAGAAGAAGCTGTAAGTGTAATATTAAAGGAACAAAGAAAACAGTTAAAAGCTTGAACAAAGATGGTTGGGCTTGAAGATATAGTAGTGATGCTCTTAAGCTATTGGGAAAGAAGAATTTTCCGCAAAGTTTTATTTTGAAGCTGTATGGAAATATGGCAAGTAATCCTGATGGAGTTCAGATTACTACCATTTGTAATTACAAATGTAAGAAGACAGAAGCTGATTACTATTGGAAAGTTTTAATCATCCACCCTATGGTCAAGCCTACGCTTTTTGATTTTAGAACTTCCATGATGTTAGAGATCCTTTACTGAAGAATTAGCCCACGGTTATGTTCACGGAGCTAGCGGACATCACCATCACTAATTTAGAATGAAAGATTTACAATTTAAATTAAGAGGGTTGATTTTTTCAATCCTCTTTTTTTATCCTACTAAACTGAAGTCGAAGTATGGCTTTAATCTTTTACTATTGATTTGGCCTTACTCCATCTGCATCAGGTATATTTTTATTTATCAACTAAGGATTTAACGTTTGATTTACATCAATATTTAATAAATTCTTTATCGCCTTTCCCCGATTGATGTTGGTACTGATCAGTTTTGTTTTGTATACCATCCTCAAGTGTTAGTGTTAAATCAATCAGAACCAGAGGAATTGCAACATTCCTCAATCAATATTTTAATTTTATCATTTTTTCAATCTTCAAATCTTTAATTGCTAAATCGAGAATAAGAGATTCAAAAACCATGGATTCCAGAACCAGTTTAAATCTTGCTTAGTAACATCTTCAAATGTGGCAAACATATCCTAATTGTTGGATATTTCCGTTCCATCGTGAAATAAATTCCTTTAAAACATTCTTTTTAAATAAGCGTTCATCCCCCAAAGCAGACCAAGCATTTTCGAAAGCAAGCGCAGGTTTTGTAGTAACTCATCATACTTAAATGAGGATCTCGTGAAAGAACTGATGGGAGTATAAAGAGGAATATCCATTTCATTTCCCGCCCATTTAGAAAATCCAGTAGCAGCACGAGTTCTGTGATCATATTCTGACAACTCGATTTGCAAATCCAAAGGAAGAAAATAAGTATCACCTTCATCCATCCACATAACGACTTTTTCATTTGTTCCCTACATAAAATGGGAAATACATATACCTGGCAATCTCGAGTGGTTACATAAACATCATTTATTTTGTTAGAAAATTGTCCATCGTTTACAATCATGGGAAATTCCGTTCCGCCATCGCCATTAAAACTGTTATTTGCGGATAAGGATAAAAAACCTTCGGTCTTTGCTTTGAGAAAAAAATTCTACTGTTCTTTTGCCATTGTTGCTGCCCTGAAGTAAAAATTCAGATGGGATTATAAGCAGAAAGCGGGAAATTCTTTCCGCTTTCAAGTTCGATGATTATTCCATCCCATAAATAAAAATCGCTCATACCAAAAGCAAAATCAGAAATATTTTTAGCAGAATATTCCCACGAGGGTTGGCAAATCCATTCTGATGTTTATAAGCTTTTCCACTGTCTTGCTTTGTAACAATGTTAATTAAATTATCTGATACAAGGTTGCTATATCTTTTAAAATAAACATCATTTCTGAACCTCTCAGTGGGTTCTGGCATTCACCTTGCCCAAATGCAAAACCTTTGGAACTTTTGTTTCAACATTCATATCAGAGTAATCAAAATTCAAACTCATCGCTCCGACATTATAACTTATCATATCAGTACGAATATAAATACATAAACTGCAACTTTAGGATACAGTAACCAACAAAAAGTTGATTCTTAAGCGAAACCAGATTCTGATATCGGTTCCTTTGGAATTATAAAACTCAGTCAACATCAACTGTCGTTTTTGATTTTGGCGGAAGAGAAGAGAGGAAATAGCTTTAGCTGTAAGGTTGGTTCCTTGATAAGAAATTAATTTATCATCAACGTTTAAACGCAGCATTACCATCAACCGGCGGTTGCTAATCTCTTCCTCCCTCTGTTACAGTTTCTGGATTTAGTTCT
>JADJIH010000026.1 GCA_016707115.1 Ignavibacteriales bacterium
CCTCTTATTAACAGATATACAAAACCAACAATATTTGGTGTTGTTAAGGAGGAAAAAATAATAAACAAGTAGCGCACATCATTACTGTATTAACTTTAATCGGCGTTATTGCCGGCGGATCTTTGTCGCTTGCTTTTAACTGGGCTGCCCCAAGATAGCGCTCAATCAAAAGCAGAAACAAGGCGCGCAATTTATCTTGTTCATCTTGATGGAAAAAGATATGAAGAAATAAAAAGAATTGCGGATTTGAAGTTTATAAAGTTTTTAATGAAGCAGATTCATCCGTTGGATATTCTCTCGTGTATTCAGGGAAATGGTTTTCAAGGAAAAATAAAATTGATGATTGGTCTTACTGAAGATTCAATGACTCCGAAACCACTTCAATAGAGGTTCTTGAACCAATCCAAAACACCGGGACTTAGGTTCAAAGATACTTGAGCCGCCATACAAAGATCTAGTGCCTAATGGTTTGGTTTAACTCCAGCTATAAAACTTTGTGAAAGGTGTTGAGCAGCTAAAATCATGAAGTTCAATCTAACGGGGCTACAATTTCATCGCGCGCAGTTGTTACAATAGTTAACGAAGGAATTACCGAAAGTTGAGATCTGTTGAAAATAAAGGCATCCGAAGCGAAACGAAAAACAAGTAACGCTCCTTCGCAGGATTCACAAAGGGCTTGTGGAAATAAATCCAACATTTAAACAAATACTTGGCACTTGTCCAACTCTTGCTGTTACCGTTTCGGTTAATCTGGAATTACAATGGCATTAACAACAACGTTTGTGTTAGTGTTTTCAAGTTTAATAATTTCTCTTGTTAGAAAACTCATACCAAATGAAGTTCGTATTATACATACATTGTTATTATCGCTTAAGCTTTGTAACAATCGTTGATCTTGTAAAGCCAAAGCACATTCAGGACTTAAGCAAGCTCGGACCTTTCATTCAGCAAATTGCTAGTAAACTGTATAATATTGAGGAAGAGCAGAAGCATTTGCATCTAAGAATGGTCCGCTCAGATCTGTACTTGATGCACTTGGTAGCAATTGACAGGATTTTTATCGCACTTGTTATTATGGGTGGAATAAGAAGTACTCGGTAGCAGAACTTTTCTTGGATATCAAGTATTCGCAAATGGTTTTGAACCCTGGCTATGTAATGATTGCCTGCAGGGTATTTTATAGTCTTGGTTTTATTAATGGGTTTTCAAATATGTATGTTGAAAGAAAGAAAAATCTTGAACGAGAAGCTTTGATTGCACAATATAGATCAGTAGAGAGAAATTACAGATAATGTACTAAAAAAACTGGGGAGTTTAATTATGGAACTGTTATGTCTTTTATTTCTGCCGCCTTAGTTAATAATTTTGTTCTTTCATACTTCCTTGGAATTTTGTCCTTTCATCGGAGTATCCGACAAAATATTTCTGCTATTTCAACCGTTATCACTTGCTTCATTTGTTTTGGTGATAACTGCGATTGTAAGTTGGCTTTATGTATTATACACAGTTTCCATATCATCTTGATTTTTACAGATACCATCATTCATTCTTGTTATGGGCACTTGAAATTTAGCAGAGATGGTAATTAAAAAGTTTCACATATATACAGACCACTTGGGGTGCTGCCTCTTATTACAACTAATTGCCAATATTGAGTTTAGCCTTGCCGCAATGAGAGAATATAATTTTCTTGAAAGTGTTATTTTGGTATAGGTGCTGGTGCAGGAAGGACTCTTGCACTCGTAATTATGGCTGGAATCAGAGAAGAATTAGATCTTTTTGAAATTATTGCAAAACCATTTCAAGGAGGCCCAATAACTTTAATTGTTGCCGGCATTCTTGCCGCAATTTATGGGTTTGCAGAATAGTTTAGTCTAGTTTAGTAGTAATTGGTGAATAGTTAGTAGTTTTGTCACACTGAGCCCGAAATTCAAAATTAGCGAAAAGTAGTGTACATTATACATTGTAAATTCTACATTGAGAAAAAATGATATCACGAAAGAATTTTTAAAATTGCGGATTAACTTCCTGTTGCACTTGGTACGCAGGTTGTATCTGGAAAGCTAACCGGAAATTCTAAATCTATTAATTACAGTGTGTACGGATTTATTCCCGCTGATGAAAAACTAGCTGACTAATATTGTATCAGCATTTAAGAATAAGATTAAAAGCAATACTAGAAATGGTTTATTGTTACGATTCAAAATTTGGCGAGGTATTAATCGTCTTGATCTAAAATCAAGAAGAAGAATTTTCAAACGACGGATCGATCACTTACAGAATAAAAGATTAGAGGCAAGTTGATTCTGATAACCTGTATTATTCACGACAATTCTGGCCTCTTTAGATAGATTTTAATTCAAGATTAATAAATATTAGATCAGATATAAAAAACAGAAAAGCAGATTATTTCTTTACAGCAGAATGCTCGAAATCGACTTTCTATCATCTATTTTAAATCAAATAAAGAAGTTGTAATAAAAACGAAAAAGGATTGGTTGATAGAATTTCTTCAGATGCTACAATATTCCAATCGAGGGTTCACAGTAAAGCAGGATTAAAAATTAGAAAGCTGGATTTAGTAAGTTCACTCTTCAACCTGAGGATATCGTTTATGAACATACAACAGCAAGCGGTGAAATATAATTGCCTGTGCACCAATAAAGTTTGGTTAAATAGAATTGGCATAGTTTTGAAAAATGCAATTTAATATGGTGTTTTAGTAATTGTTCTTTTCTTATTGGGTTTTCATTACAAAAAACAGCGGTGATGAAATAAAAACTATAAAGCGTACAAAGATTTTACTTGGCACCGTTGGAGAAATTCGAAAGATTCGTGATGCTGATGAAACAAAATGCTGAAGATGCAATAACAAAAGCATTTACGGAAGTAAAACGGATTGATGATTTATTACAAACTTATAATGAAGCTAGTTCCGTTGGAAAATAAATAATTCACCAGATACGATTAATCTAATTGAATCTGAAATTTATAATTTAATAGTTCTTTGTGATTCAATAACAAAACTATCAAAATGGAAGTTTTGATGTAAGTTTAGGATAATCTAACAAAGTCTGGGGTTTCTATACTGAGAATCCCCAAGGCTGCCAACAAAGCAGAAATAGATTCTGCGTTGTTAAATAGTGGCTAGCAGAATATCATTTTGTTAGGGATAATAAGATTATCAAAAGGAAAGTGGGATTAAACTTTTGGTGCAGTTGCAAGGTTATGCTGTTGATGAAGCTATTGATGTTCTTAAAAAACTTGGAATAAAAGAAGCACTTGTAAATGCAGGTGGTGAGATAAGTGTAATTGGTTATGATTGGATTGTTGGAATTCAGCATCCAAGAGAAATCAATTCAATCATTAAGAAGATAAAACCAAATGGATACACAGTTGCAACTTCGGGTGATTATGAACAGTATTTTGAAGTGGATGGAAAAGATATCATCACATACTTGATCCTAAGACCGGTTATCCCTCAAAGGATTGCAAAAGTGTTACGATAATACATAAATCGAACATCTTGGCTGACGCACTTAACAGCAGTGTTTGTAATGGGAAAAGAAAATGGAATGAAACTGATTGAAACTCTTGATGACACAGAAGCAATGATAATTGATGATAAAGGAAAAATATTTTATTCATCAGGGTTTGAAAAGTTTTTGTTTAAATGAAAAGAAAGTCATTATGAGTTCCGATTTATCGGGGCGACGTAATCTGACTTACTTTACAGATTACTTCATCCCTTCGGGATTCGCAATGACGATTGAAACATAGGAAAAATAATTATGGATATAACTTTAATAATAGCAATTGCCACAATGGGTGGTTTGGGATTTATTTTTGCAGGCGCACTTGCAATTGCAGATAAAAAACTACGTGTAGAAGAAAATCCTAAAATTGCTGAAGTAAATGAAGTGCTTCCCAACGCAAATTGCGGTGCTTGCGGTAATGCTGGATGTTATGATTTTGCAGTTAAGGTTGTGGATGGAGAAGCAAAGATTAACGGATGTCCTGTTGGCGGCCAGGATGTAGTTGATGAAATTGCCCGGATACTTGGAATGGAAAGTTCTGCGAGTGTTAAACTTGTTGCTCGCATTTTATGTAACGGCGGAAACATTGAGGCAACAAGAAAAGCTACTGCGGAATATAATGGACCAATGTCTTGCTCAGTTCAAACAATTGTTGCCGGCGGTGATAAAATGTGTTTATACGGATGTCTTGGCGGCAGCGATTGTGTTAATGCCTGCCAGTTCGGGGCTATATTTATGAATGAAAATGGTTTGCCAACAGTTGTAGAAGAACTTTGTACTGGGTGCGGGCAATGTGTAGAAGCATGTCCTAGAGGAATCATTGAAATTCATCCCGAAGACAGAGAATTATTTGTGTTCTGTAAAAATCATGATGATCCAAAACGATCTAAAGAAGTTTGTAAAGTTGCCTGCATTGGATGCGGAATCTGTGCTCGTAAATCCGATGGCTCAATTGTAATGAAAGAATTTTTACCTGAAATAGATTACTCGAAGTTAGATCTTTCAAAAATCCCTTTGGATAAATGTTCTACTAATGCTATTCGGTTTGTTCATCCGGAAAAAGCCGCAGAGTTGTTGAAAGAAGAAAAATAGAAGTAAAAGTAAATTGAAGTTTGAATTATCATTTCTACGAATCTGCCTGACATTAGGCCGGGGCGGGAATTTACTTTTAAATAATTTAGATTCCGGCTCGAAGCCGGAATGACCAAACAAAAAAATGTACAACGAAGAATTAACAGAAGAAGGAATTGTAAAAGAATCAAAAGATGGAATTGCAACTGTTGTGATTTCAAATTCTGATAACTGTGATGAGTGTACTGCAAAACTTTACTGTAAACCAGGGAATACTAAACAAAGAAGTTTAACTGTTAATGATCCTCTAGGAGTTAATGTTGGTGATAGTGTTAAGGTTTCAATCAAGGGAAGTCAGATACTTCGAGTGTCGTTTTAATTTACGGAATGCCACTCATTCTGATTCTGGCGGGATTATTCCTTGGAATGCAAGTCTTTCAGATCAATAAAGAACTTTTCTCTACATTATTAGCCGTTGGACTGGTTTTAGCTTATACTTCCATTATTCTTTTTGTTGATAAAAAAAAGAAACATGACATAAGATCTTACCCACAGATTGTTTTTGTAAATCGCAAGGTATCTAATGACTAACTTTCCGCATTAAGATTAAACACTTTTATTCCACTTACTTTTAAAATACTTATCAACAAAACTGCTGCACCCATCCACTGAACCGGTGAAAGAATGTTGCCGTGAACAAAATATTCTAACACTACTGCGGTTAATGGAAAGGCGAGTTCACAGATAGAAGCAACCGATGCAGAAATTCTTTTTAATCCATAATAGTAAAGAAAAATTGCAGCTCCGCCGGTTGTAAATGCAATTATTAAAAAAATAATTATTTGTTTTGGTGTAACAATAGCCACACTATAAATATCACCGGTTGTTGCTGAAATGATAAAACATAATTATAGAGGCAAAAAGGAAGCGTAAATATGTTCCCATTTCATAATCAACATTTCTTAATGCCCGTTTACTTAGCACTGTGGATGAGCTGAAACTAAATGCGGCAAGCAAAGCAAATAAGGCAGCAATTGTCGTTTTATCTCCGGTTGAAAAATTTGGAACAGACAAACCAAATGTCATAAAGTAAGCTCCAATAATTGCCAGTCCGGCCCAAAGAAAAAACTCCTTGGGTAATTTTTCTTTTAATAAAAATGTTGCCAGTAAAATTGCAAAGATCGGCTGAAGTTTTTGCAAAAGAATTACCACTGAGAGATTAACAAAATTTACATAGAATAGGGCTTTGGTAATTGCCATTGTTCCTATTGCCCCACCAAGTAACGCAACGCCAAAGAATGCAAGCCAATCTTTTTTCTTTAAATATCTCAGCGAAGAAAGTTTTTTAATGAAAAACGGTGTAAGCAAGATTGCTACGATTGAGCTTTCAACGAGTACAACTAACGGAACAGGCAGACTGTAAAGCGATGGACGCAAAACAATTCCATCAACAGCCCATAGAGCTGCAGCAATTACTACTAATAATGGTGCTAATAATTTTGAATTCTGCACTTTGTTTTTTCTTAAATCAAGTTTGTTTAATTATTCTCTTTAGATGGGAATACATCTAATCTAAACTTAGTAACTAAAATATAGATTGCAATAATTATAGTAACAGAATTAGCGATAATTATTGGATACGAAACAAGTAAAATCCCGTACCACAGCCAAAGAATAAATCCTGTTATAAGAAGAGAAAACATTCCTAAAGAAATATCCTTTGTGTGCTGTGATTTGTAAATTTTACTGCTTGCGGAATGAATGCGATTGTTGTGCAAAATGCAGCCAAATAACCTAAATAAGATTCCATATTACTCTGTTTAATTTTGTGTTCAAACTTAGGAATAAATGAAGAATTATTTATGAAATTTGTCCTATTAACCTAGATCTTAGCTAGATATGGCAAACCCATTTTGTGGTAAAATTTACCCAAATTAATCATAACCCTACATTTTTTTCAGTTGACCACTTTCAAAATCTTTCAGAATCTCAATAGTAAAATGGAATAATAATTGCATAAATCTGTTAAAAATAGAATAATGGCATTTGGCGATACAATGAGTTTCATGTTCACCCAAATGTTTTTTGATAAACCAATTTGAGGTAATTAAGTGCAAGACCAGCTAACCAAAGAAACCGTATCCGGTAAGTTTGCCGAAGATTTTGATATAGACGTTGAAAAAACAATCAATAAAAGTATCATACCAACTGAATTACCTAATTGGAACAAAGCCGAAATATCTTTGCAAAATAAACTTCAGTTTGTTTTAAGAAGAGTAAATCTATCTAAATCTTTTTTAGATGATGATGTTTCCAAGTGGGTTAATGCGTCAAACGAAACATACGAACTTTCTTCTTTAAGAACTTATCTTCTGTTAAGTTGTGTTAATATGATTGGAGAAATTAGTCGCACAGATACTCCAATGACATTTTTATCATGGCTTGATACTTCAAACTCAGTAACAACAAGAAGTATTCGCGAAGAATCAATCAGCAAAGCAATAAATTCTGTTGGTGTTGTTGATGATCAGAAAAAAGCTGTTAAACTTATTAAATCTGTTTTTGCACAATACAGATTAACCAATTCAGTTGATTCAAATTATTTTTCCTTCTTTACTGATGCGCTTGATAGTGAAACACAAAATTTAATTGCATCAAACAGCTGGATATATCAGGATAATCCTTTAGAGAAATGGGCCAACCTGCAAAACGTTAAGGAAGGTTATACAAACTTAACTTCTGCAGAAAATAAAAGATTAACAAATGCTCGTAAAAGATGGGATGGATTAGATATAAATCAAAAATTATTTGAGGTTTCTCAGTTCCTTGAATTTTTATTTAATCAGTATAATTTGTGTCAGGTAAATCCTCCGGTTAAGATGGATAAAGATCCTGTGGCTAAAGTTTGGAAAGATATAGATCAGGCGGTTAGTGATTATAAAGTTAATTACTTATCTAACTCTCTATTTAATCATATTGGGGCAGATGGTCAGAAATTTAAGTTCAACGAAGTTAGATGTGTATTTAAAGAAGAAGAATTAATTGTCTTCGAAGGAGATGTTAGGGAAAAGGACAGAGAGCTTTGGTTAAAGAGACTTTCTGAATGGGTAAAAACAAAAAATAGAATCTGAAAACGCTATTGGTGAAACGATCTTTTTAGCACCTAAAAATCAGGCTCTGGTGCTATCTGGAGAAAATCTTGCTCCGTTACTTGAAAAATGGATTGATAAAGCAGTTAAGAATATTTTAGATAAAAATAGTATTCAAGAAATAATTAACAAAAAAAAACCATGGTGTACCATGGTTTTTTTATTTTAAACAAATCAAATTTCAATTAGCTTTCCGCTAATTGTATAGCCAATCTTTTAGTTGTTGTAAAGTGTGTATTAAAAACTGTTGCTGCGGATTTGGGAAACATAGAACATCAATAGCTGTTTCTTTAAATAAAAATTCTAAACTTAACTGATTTGGATTTTCTTGTGAAAGCTTTTTAGATTTTTTCTTTTTCATATTTAGAAGTGCAGAGAAAAATTATTTTATTGTGTTATAAAATTTGTGGTCGTAAAGTAAAAAGATTAATCTATAAAAGAAGAAACATAGAAAATTAATAATTAATTTTACTACGATAGAAATATTTTCTTAAAAACTGTAATAAGTTTTTACAAGTTTTACAATCACGCCCTATTAACAATCAACATTAGTTTCAAATCAGCATCAAAAATTTTTAGTTAACTAAAATAATTTATAATCTATAAAAAATTATTTACCTCTACTTCTCATCATATTCAACACTTTTTAAATAATGACCTGGATCCATGTTTCTTAACATAACAGGATTTGTAGTAAAATTTTTTTCTTCACCCGGTTCTAGTTTATCAATACTTGCTGTGGATGGTTGAGCATCAATCAAATATGTTACAATAATGTTATTTAATGTTTTATCACTAATGTTTTTTACCGTTCCGGCATAGTGGGAAAAATCTCTTGCTTGAAGCGCTGGTGCGTCAATATCCACTGACTCTCTCACTTTGTTATACGACGCATTTATTTCCACAACCTCTTTTTCTTTTAGAAAATTATCGTAAGCAAAATAACCTGCGGCAATTAATAGAATGAAAACCAAAAATTTTTTCATAATCTCTCCTTAGGCTGATTTAATGATTTACAATACTTGGCAACCATTTACCAAATTTGCTAAGCACTTTTGAACAAAAAGCACACCATTATCAACAATCTATTATTAGACACAAAAATGCATAATAACGCAATTTTTATGATTAGAGTCCCTGCTTTCTGCAAAATATTACTCTTATCGCAGCGAAGAGTAACTGAATAAGGTGTTCTTTGAGACCATTTTTATAGAAAACCTAGCATCGGATAATGAGACCGGAATTAGCATCTGGCAATCAGAGAGGTTTATCGACACAATATAAACACTTATACATCTTGGGGCTGCCAACTAAAACGATTCAGCGCTTATTGATTGAACTGATTTCTTAATCTAAAGTCGATCAATCCATTGGAGAATAAAGTCTCAGAACCATGTACCATATATCACTTAGCGAATAATAATAATCAAAAAATTCCTGCTCAAAATGTGGCAGGGATTCTTATTTGCTTCATTTCCAAACAGATCATTTTGGCCGTTTGTAGCCATCTAAATTTAATTTTATTCAACAATCTTCAATTTACTACCTATTTTAAGGCAATTTGTATCTGGCCTTGTATTTGTATTGAGCTCTTTAAAATATTTATAAACTACAATTGGTAATAAAATGATGCAGGGAATCCAAACGGCTTACGAAGGAGTAAAAATGGATTTTGAAGATTTTACAAGAGAAGTCGTGGGAGATGTTTTAATTGAAAAAGTTAACTTTTCCAGAGCTACTTTTAAAGAAGCTCAGGAGTTTAAAGATAGACTTGTTTACGACATACTAATGAACAATGAAAAGATTATAATAGATCTAAGCAGCTGTGAATATATCGATTCTACTTTTCTTGGCGCATTAGTTGTTATTCTTAAGAAAATGGCTGAGCGCAGTGGAGAGATTAAATATGTCATTCCACAACCTTCGGCTTTATATCTATTTAAGATTACTGGTTTATATGGTGTACTTAATCTATATAGAAACAGAGAAGAAGCAATAAGTAGTTTTGCTTAGTTGGTTTCTGATTTTCTGGTTATCATAATAAATAATTACGGGTGCTTTATGGAAACAATAGTTTTATCAATAGTCTTTGTTGTTATAATAGGCTTCTGTTACTCCTTGTGGAAAGCTGCTGTTAATGAAGAGAAAAAAGAAATTAAAAAATTGTTTCATTGATTTGTAATTTATAACCATTCTATGTTTTAGACCGCAGCTAATGCGGTCTTTCTATTTTAAACCATTTTACTAACAACTTATCTTGCACCAAACTTTGAGAAACTATGGCTTTTCGTTATTTTTACAACGCATCCGTAGCTCAGTTGGTAGAGCAGTAGACTCTTAATCTATTGGTCGGGGGTTCGAGTCCCCCGGGTGTACAGATAAGAAAGTTTAACGGTTTTATGTAAAAATTCCCTCTAAAAATTGAGGGTTTTTTACTTTTAAATCACTTTTTAACTTGCACACGTTTTGAAAGACTAAATATTACATCTTCTTATATTTATCGGAGAAAATGATTTTGAAAACAATTTTTTATACAATTTCAGTTATAACAATATTTGCACTTTCTGTTCAAGCACAGAATTATGAAGATACTTTAATGATCTATGGCCGTAATAGATTTTATAAAACACATCTGCCATTAGGATATAATTTACAAAAACAATATCCGGTAGTTTTTGTTTTTCATGGCGGATTAGGAAATCCGGATTTGACCGAAAAACAAACTGGTTTTTCTAAAAAAGCAGACGAAGAAGGATTTATAGTTGTATATCCCTATGGTACTGGTTCATTTGATAAAAAACTTTTAACATGGAATACCTGGGATTGCTGCGGATATGCAGACAAGAAAAATATTAACGATGTTGATTTTATAAAAGCAGTTCTGGCAGAAATAAAGTCTAAACATAGTATTGATGAGAAGAGAATTTATGCCGCTGGTTTATCTAACGGCGGAATGATGTGCTATCTCCTAGCTTGCGAATTGCCAGAATATTTTGCCTCGGTTGCACCTGTTGCAGCAACAATGTTTGATACTGTTTCTTGCAATTCTAACGCTGAGGTTTCATTAATAATTTTCAATAGCCTTAATGATCAACACATTCCTTACGACGGTGGAATTGGTGAAGAGTCTTTGGTTGATGTTGAAAAACTTCCTGTTGAAACAGTTGTTAGCTTGTGGGTAAATAAATATAACGCAATTCTTATGAGCAAATCTGAAAGTTCTTTTTTTCATAAAACCAATTACAAAAACAATAATGGAACTGAAGTAGTTTTATATAAAATGCTTAGTGGCGGACACTCGTGGCCGGGCGGAGAGAAAATCAGAAAGTTTGGTGATGCCCCGGTTAAAAGTGTTTCTGCAACAGATTTGATTTGGGAATTTTTTAAGAATAATCCGAAACACTAAACATCTAGCAAAGCCATTCCGCCCTCTGATGTTTCTTTGTAAATGCTTGGCAAATCATGCCCTGTTTGATTCATGGTTTTAACAATCTTATCAAACGATACTAAATGTCTTCCGTCAGATAGCAAGGCAAAGGTTGAAGTGTTTAGTGCCCGTTCTGCTGCAAATGCATTTCTTTCTATACAAGGAACCTGAACCAAACCATTAATCGGATCACAAGTTAAACCAAGATGGTGTTCGATTCCCATTTCTGCAGCATACTCAATTTGATATGGAGTTCCGCCAAGTAATTGTGTAGCAGCCGCAGAAGCCATCGCGCATGCCGTTCCGATTTCTCCCTGGCATCCAACCTTTGCTCCTGAAATTGATGCATTTTCTTTAACAATATTTCCTACTAATCCCGCAGTTGCTAACGCCCGTAAAATTTTATCATCAGAAAAAGTAAAACTATCTTGCAGATATTTTAAAACAGCAGGAACAACACCGCTTGAGCCACAGGTTGGTGCAGTAACAATTTTTCCACCGGAAGCATTTTCTTCTGTGACAGCAAGTGCATAAGAAAATATTAAAGTTTTTTCTTTAAGTGATCCGCTAAAATTTTTTGCACGAACAAAGTATGATGATGCTTTTCTAGCTAAACCTAATCCGCCGGGTAATATTCCTTCGCTATCAATTCCACGTTTGATTGAATCCTGCATGATTGACCAGGCTTCACGCAGATGATCATATATTTCTTTTCCTTCTGTTAATTCTACATACTCCCAAAATGATCTACCGGATTTTTTTGACCAGCTGATTAGATCTTTCATTGTGGTTAAATCATAAACCTTGTTTTCGTTTTCATCACTTTCAAAGTCTGTAATCTTTCCGCCGCCCACGCTGTAAACAGTCCATTCGTCTAAAAATTTTTGGTCTACATCAAACGCTTCTAGCTTTAATGCATTGGGGTGTTTTGTTAAAAATGTTTCAGGGCGCCATTCAATCGTTAGTTCCTGCGGATGAAGTGCTTGAGTAAGAGCAACATCTGTAAGGTGTCCTTTGCCCGTTGCCGCTAAACTGCCAAATAGAGTTACCTTAAAACTTCTGGCTGTTGGGTGTTTTGATTTAAAAAATTTCAGCAGCTTTTTCGGTCCCATTGTATGGCTGCTTGATGGGCCATTACCAATTCTAAAAATTTCTTTTATTGATTCCATTGTCTGTAACTCTTCATTGTTGCAAACCAAATTTACGAAGTTTGCTGGCAAAAATATTAATCAATATATGATAATTGTAACCTTTGCGTTTACATTTAAAACAGAAAAGGGACACTCTAATCAAGTGTCCCTTAAAAACAACTAATTATTATTTGAGAAGCATCATTTTTCTAACCTGTACTTGATTACCGCTCTCTAATCTGTATATATAGAAACCTGAGCTTAAGCCATCGGCATTAAAGTTTATGTTATGAGTCCCTCTGGTCAAATTTTTATTTATCAAGGTTGCCATTTCTTCACCAATTGCATTGAACACTTTTAATGTTACAAACTGATCAGTCTGGATTGAGAATGATATTGTTGTTGATGGATTGAATGGATTTGGATAATTCTGTTCGAGAACAAACATATCAACTGTAACCGGTGATTCTTCAATACTTGTTGGCGAGCTTAATTTTGATTGAATCTGTAATGCTGTTTTGTTTGATGAAGCATCTACTGCAGCCCAAACAATAACTTGCTGACCAGATATTAACTGACTTGCATTGATAACATTATAGTTGTTATCTATTACAATCGTTTGGTTGTTGATAACATAGTTACCAGTTGGAAGCTGTATTGCAGAACCGTTTACGATTCCGCTAAAGCCATTAACTTTAGAGAAGTTCATTCCGTCTTCAATTTTAATTCGTAGAGCCAACAAAGTGCTGTCTATATTACTGATCATCTTAACTTCAACAAACTGATCCACGCTTAAATCACTAAACCCAATAGTCTGATTTGCATGATTTAGATAAACAGTATTCTCATTAACAAAAACAACCAGGCCATTTAATTCTATGCTGTTAATATTTATTGCTGTAACTCTTCCAAAGATTTCTATGTCTTCATTACCTTCAATCTTAATTCTTAAAGCTTTGGCTGTTGATGTTCCGGTTTTTGTTCCTTTTACTTCAACAAGCTGCCCTAATAGCAATGAAGAGTAAGAAATTGGATTGTTCAAGTGATCAAGAACCTGTGTTGTGCTGTCTACAGAGAATGTAATTCCACCGACTACAAGAGAGACTTCTGTTAATTCTGTGATGTTTCCTTTTAATTCAATTTCGTTTCTAACAAAATCTTCAATTTGAATTCTGCTTGCATAATATGAACCATCTTGCTTTTTAAACCCTTTTACTTCAACCCACATTCCAACAACTAAGGATGAAATTGTAACCGGCATTCTGTTATCATCAAGAAAAACAGTATTAGAATCTGTAACAAAAGTTATTCCGTTTATTGTTACGTCTGATCCAAGAATGCTTTCTATTTGTGCAGTAAACTCAATTTCATTTTCGGGCATATCTTCAAGTTTTATTCTTACAGCAAGATATGAGTTATCAAGCTGCTTGTAAGCTTTAACTTCAACTCTGTCACCGATATTCAAATCACTAAAATAGATTGGCATTCTATCGTGATTTAGAATTACTGTTTGTGCATCAACAAAAAACTCATATTGGCCAAGAACAATACTATTTGCGGTTTTGTTGTCTATAAGAGCTGTTATTTCCAATTCACCATTATGTTGATTATGATCATCTTCTGTTTTAACTCTTGTTGCAAGCAGATCGCCGTTTGTTTGCAGTTCAGCTTTTACTTCCAGAAGAAGTCCTACTGAAATTTGTTCAAATGAAAATGTGTTTCCGTTTCTGCCTCTGTATTCGGTGTTAGCATCAACATAAAATGTGCTGCCGTTGATAACAAAAGAAACTGTACCGACTTCTGTAACATATCCTGTTAGTTCAACTTCATTTTCATTGTTCAACCCGTCTTCAGATTTAACTCTTGAAGCTAGAAAAGTGCCACTGCCATTATTGTCGGCTTGTACTTCCACAAGATCGTTTAACTGGAAATATGAAAATGTTACTGTTGAATTACTTGGTCCTCGAAATTCAGTGCTTCCATCGACATAAATTGTATTGCCCTGTACAATTAAATAATCAGAACCGAGTTCTGTTATATTGCCAGTTACTTCTAGATCATCGTATCGCGAATAAGTTTATGCTGCTTATAAGCATCACAAGTGGTATTAGAAAAACTTTACTAACGTTTAGCAAAGTAAATCTGGAAAGTGTTAGATGTGTTTTCATTGTGTACTCCTTTTATATTGTGTTTGTGTTTATTGGATGAACTTTATTTTAATCTTCCCATTTACCGAACAAGTGTGTGTCTTAACATTAAAGTGACATGTGATTTGATTTTTAAATAATCCTTGTGAAACAAATCAAAGCTTGATTGTTATTAGTGCGGGATTGAATATCTATGAAAGAATGTTTTTAAAAAAACCGAAACTAATTATCGTTTCGGTTTTTATAAAAGAGGATGAAGTATAATTGTTTTATTAAAGATTTATTTCATCAAAGCAATTTTTTGTGATAGACGTATTGAGTTTGCCTCTAATGAAACGATGTAAATTCCTGATGCAAAACCACTGGCATTAAAGCTTACTTCATTTATGCCAGATGAAAATATTTGATTGCTAATTTCTGCAATTTCTTCTCCTAATAAATTATAAACCTTAATGTTTACAATTTGTGGTGAGGAAAGCGAAAAGAAATTGTTGTAGCAGGATTAAATGGATTCGGATAATTTGGATATAATTTTATTTCTTCGGGAACAAAACCTTCCTCTATTTCAACATCTGTTAATGTGAATTGTATGTTTAATTGATACTGGTTTTGGTTTTGCGGACTAATTGTAAATGTGCTGCTAGTCGCGTTTGGAAATCCAACCTTTTGAGCAACAAGTTGATATGAGCCATAAGGTAAATTACTGATATAAAACCGGCCATCCTCTTTTCCAAAGTTATAAGAATAAAGCTGGTTGTTGGACAGGGATTTTGCAAATACTGTAATTCCATCAAATTGCTCGGCATCTAAAAACGGAAGCGAAATGTTTCCATATGCTCCACCACCGCCATAAGAGGAATCTCTTTCCAGATAGAGATTTTTATTTGTTATCGTTTGGTTTACAAAAACTGAGTCCGCATTCTGCCAGAAAATAGATGCTGAGTTTTGACTATTAAAATATGTTGGAAGAAAATAATCAGAATATCCCTGAACAAAATAATATGTGCTGTCTTCAACATTAATGTTATAACTTCCATCAGATCTAACAAAACCAGCATACACGGATGAATCAGAAGCCAATGGATTTTGTTTTAACAATGTTGGCGTATGTGTTCCTTTTCTAATAATTACAACCCCTTTATCTATTGGAGTTCCATAAACAGAATCAATTACAACTCCCGAAACTGAAAATCCGGTATTGTTTATAACAGGAAGAACCAAATCCACATTAACTGTTTGTCCAGAGTCAAGAAGAACAGATTGCGCAAAATATGGATCGGGAGTATTACCCGAAAACATTACCCGGTATCCCTCCTTCTCGGCCGCAACGGTATAATCTCCAGTTGGTAATTGTATATTGTAGTTGCCGGAAATATCTGTTAATGTTGAATCGAAAAGATAAATCCCGTAATAAAAAAAGAAGATTTTAGAATTTGGCAAGGGAGTTAATGCTTCGTCTGATATTATCCCAGAACAAGTTCCAAAATCGTCATCGAAGAAATCGATTTTGATTCTTAAATCTCTTGGACTTTCAGAATCATTGCTGTATACCCAAACAGTGTCTGCGGTATCGTTTACTGTAATATTATAAAAATTTGTTAAAGTAATATTTAGTCTTATAGTATCGCCGGGATTTACAGCAATAGGCAATTGCGGATGATTTTCAAAATCTAAAATATAATGTGGTTTTGTTGCAGATAGACTATCTATATAAAGTACTTGGTCTCCGTCATTATATATATATGCATAATCAAATCTGCTAAAAATATCTTCAAACTTAATATTTCTCGGCTCAATCTTAATATCCGGCTGAGCGATTAAGTTAAAGGCTTGGCTTAGTATTAATAAAAATGTAAAATAATATTTATTCATAGTCACGAGTTTATTTATTTTAGTACTAATAATATGAATTTAGTGACAAATTAAAGAGAGAAAAAAATCGACTTTTTAAATTTATCAAAATCAGAACTCGAATCGCTTCTTTTATCTTCAAAAGACGGGGATTCTAATGCCTTTAATAAAATTTCCGGTTACGTTAGGGAAATATCGTACTCTTATTTTCTATCTAAACATCGCGCACATAAAATAACAAACAAGGATGATGTAGACGATTTAGCTACAAATGTATATATCGCTTTTGCTGAGCAATATCACAAAATTGATGCTATTGAAAACTGGCTTAGAAGAGTGCTTTTTTAACTTTTGTGCGATGGTATAAACAAAATAACCAGCGACGAACTATAGAATTAAATGAAGATATAACCGCAGATGATTCAAATCTCAGGACTGACGAAGGATTTGACGTGAATGCTATTTTGAAAATTCTGGATACTTTAAGTGATGAGAAACAGGAAATTGTTAAACTACGGTTCTGGGGTGACTTGAAGTTTTCTGAGATTGCTGAAAAGCTTAATAAAAACGAGGCGGCAATAAAGAAAATGTTTTATCGTACAATTGAAGAATTAAAAAACAAATTAGAATAATGTCACCTTTTAATAATTAAGATTACTAATGATTAAAGAAGCATAAAAAGGCATTTATAAAATGAACGATTTTGAAAAGATAATTGAACTTTTAGATAAAGATTCGTTAACCGCCGAAGAGAAAAATGTTCTGAGCGGGATGATAAAAAAATGATCCAGAAGCAAGTAAAATAAGCAATGCGTATTCTCAATTAAAAACTTCATTAAGCAGAAATGAACATATTGATGAAGAGTTAATGGGTGAATATGTTTTATATAAAAATAATCTTTCATCAGAAAGATTAATAATACTTCTCTCTAAAATGGTTGAAGACCATATTAGAAAATGCGTACAATGTGAAAGGTTATTTAAAGAATTAAATGCAGAATACTGCGATATTGATTCGTTTGTAAGCCAATCAGTCGTGGATAAGGTAAAAGAAGAAAAACTTGCCGCGTCTAAGCAATTTTTCTTGTTTAATAATTTTAATGCAGCAAAATATGTTTTTGCATCAATAGCCGCTGTTGTTGTTTTGTATTTAGGATTGTTTGCTGTTTCTTCATTTACCACTCCTGATTATAAAAAATCTTTTCTGGATGGTGAGGATTTTTATACTACAAGAGGAAGATCGTCTGAATTATTTCAACGCGGATTAGATGCAATTGATAGAAAAGATTACACCTCAGCAATACAATATCTGAATGATGATGTAAACAAAAGTCAAGGTGATGAATCGGTTTTTTATACCCACTTTGTTCTGGGAATAACGTATGTAAATAAAGCTGAAAACGATTTTGTTGGTCTCTTTAAATCGTTTAGCAAAGAAGATGTACAAAAGGAATTACAAGTTTTGAAAAATCGATCAAATTGAATAACAGCGGTAAGTTTGATAATCTTAAACTTGATGCGCATTATTTTATCGGAAAATCTTATTTGATGATAGATGATAAAATATCTGCAAGTGAGCATTTGCAATTAGTTGTTGATGGCAGGGGCAGTTATTACAAAAAAGCTGAAGCCTTGATAAAAGAATTATAATCTGTTTTAATGAACGAGAACGATGAAAAAACCTGCAATTACATTTTTTGCCCCAATATTGTTAGCTCTTGTCGGGTTATTTTTAATTGCCACTGGGTTTTTACCCATTGATGAAACAAAAATTTCTCATGTAGATTTACAAGCTAACCATTCTAATTCTTTTGATGTCTCCGAAAACTTTAAACGATTTGAAAACTTACTATTAAGCTCTACAAACGTTTCTAGCATTTCTGATTCTATTAACACGCTCGATAATGATTTGGAAAAAACTTATTTAAGGGCGTTGCTAGAAAAAAGAAAAGATGAATATGAAAAATCATTTAACCTTTTATTTTCAATTCTTAAAGACTTTCCACGGCACTATTCATTTTATGATGAGTTGATTTTTTCAGCAAAAGCTTCAGACAATATCAACAGAATAGAAAAGTTTATTAAATCAGATAGAACACAAAATAAATATTTTGATTATTTGTTGGCATTATATTTCTATCACACAAATGATTATTCAAAATCAATCGATATTCTTAAAAATCAAAATGATTTTAATGAGCTGTATTTACTTTCATATTCTTATCGAGGAATCGGAGATTATGAAAATGCTTTATCATCAATAAATAAAGCTGAAGTGTTGGTGCAAACAGAAAGCAATCTGGCAAGCAGGATTCTCATTTCAAAAGGCTCGCTCTATTATCTTTCTGGAAAATATGATCTGGCCGAAAAGTTTTACAAGTCGGGAATGGAATCTGCAAAGTTATCCGGCAATAAAAAGGAGGAAGCGAATGCATTAATAAACTTAGCAATACTTGATGATCAAAGCGGTAATGTTGAAGAAGCTAAAATTAAATTAGAATCCGCATTGCTGATATCAAAAGCAATTGAAGATAAAGAGCTTGAAGCAACTGCTTTATCTGAGCTTGCTGTGTCATATACTTATTCGGAAAATATTGTTGAGGCAAAGAATAATTATGAAAAAAGTTTCGAGATATTTGCCATATTGAGTCACAAAGAAAGATTATCAAACCTTTGTGCAAACATTGCTTCGCTTTACTCGCAAACAGCAAACTATTCATCTGCAATTGAGTACTATAACAAAGGATTGAATTACGCTGGGGATAATGCTGTATCTAGAGTACTAAACCATCGCGGGCTTGGTGATGTTTATGCTAATCTTTCCAACTACTCTAAATCCTTAGAATACTATCAAACCGCAAAAGAACTGGCTAATAAAATAAAAGATATTGCAACAGAATCCACTGTTGACGTAAGCATTGGAACTCTTTATTATAACGTCAACAAACCGGCAAAAGCTTTGCAGATATTTTTGGATGCAATAAACAATATTGACCCAAATAGTGATCCATATACGGCAGAAGATATTTATTTTAAAATAGGATTAGCTTATTCTAAAATTGATAGTTTAAACCAAAGCAATGGTGCTTTGCTAAAAGGACTCAATTTGTCAGAATCCATAAATGATGTTTATTATAAAACTATAATTTCAACAGAACTTGGACACAATTACTATTTACAAAAAGATTTTCTAAAAGCCAAAAGTTTGATAAGTGAATCTATGCAATTGTCAAAGGCTAATGGATTTAATCAGTTACTTGGTGTACAAAACCTATATTTGGGCAAAATTGAGCTTGCCAACAATAATGTTGGTAATGCAATAACGTATTTTGATGCTGCTCTATCATTAGCAACGAAGGAACTGGACTACAATAATATTTTTGAATCCGAATATCTTCTGGCCAAATCTTACTTAAAGCAAAATAAATTTAATGAAGCAGAAAATCATTACCTCAATGCAATTGCACTTACTGAGAAAATTTCAGAATCATTAATTAATAATGCAGAAATTCAAATCGCACACTTTTCTGGTTTGAATGATTGTTATTCCGAACTTGCTGAAATCTACATTGAACAGAAGCGGAATGAAGAAGCTTTTGCTATTATTGAAAAATCACATTCACGAAACACTTTTCAAAATTTATCCGATTTAAAAATTCACTCATCAGGGATTTCAAGTGAGATGTTAAACGAATATTATGATTTGAAATGGATGATTGGGTCGGGATTATTTTCGGGTAATAAACTTGGTGAGCTTAAGGCTAAATATGCGGAGATAGAAAATGAAATTAAAAAAACACAAAGCTATTCCAAACACACAATAACTAATTTCAGTTTATCAACTCTCCAGCAAAATCTTAATAATAATGAAAATCTTATCACCTTGTTTTTTGGTGAAGAATATCTTTATTTCATTAAAGTAAGTAAAGAAAAATATTCTGTAGAAAAAAGTACTCTGACAAAACAATCGATCTCAGAATTATTAAGGAAAATCGCTCCGATTTATGCCTCAGATTATCTAAACAGTAATCTTTATTTCAATCAGGACTTATTTTCATTCAACACAAAAGCGGCGCATGAATTTTACTCAAAAGTACTTCATCCGATAATTAACGATATTCCTGTTGAGAGTAATTTGGTCTTTTCCCTGCCGCCAGAATTAGTTCTGGTACCATTTGAGTTTTTAGTAACCGAGTTTAAAGAAGATGATAGTCCTTTTTACTACGATAACAAAAAATATTTAATTGATGAGTATGCCGTTTCTTATTCACCCTCTGCTTCAATTTATATCTTGCAAAAGAAAATGAAACAGACAAATGAGGATAAAATTTTACTTGTGGGGGATCCGCAAATAAGTGATAAAGATTTTGCACTTAGCTATCGAGGCGGTTTACTTGAGGATGATTCTTTCAATGCAAGAAATATTGTTTTGTTTCCATTAAAATATTCTAAGGAAGAAATACAAAATGTAAACTCTCTTTTTTCTAATGGATTAACATTGCTTTCTAATGATGCAACAGAACAAAAATTTAAAGAAAATGCTTCACAAAGCAGTATTATTCATTTATCAACACATTCGTTCCTTCATAAAAATCAACCCTTAATAATTTTTTCGCTAGATAAGAATAAAAAAGAAGATGGATATCTAGAGAGCGGTGAAATTTTACAGCTAAAACTAAATTCGGATTTGGTGGTTTTAAGTTCTTGTAGATCTGGATTGGGTGAAATTGATGAGGCTGAGGGTGTAATTGGAATGCAGAAAGCGTTTTTTTGAGGATGGGGCAAAAAGTGTAGTTGTGTCTTTGTGGGATGTGAATGATAAATACACTTCTTTATTTATGCAGAGTTTTTACAAATACATCAGTGAAGGTTTTGATAAATCAGAAGCACTTAGAAAAGCTAAAATTTTTTTCAAACAGAATTATTCTGCAAATCCATATTATTGGTCAGCATTTGTACTTTCGGGTGATGTTTCTAAAATTCAAAATGTCAAAACAGCATCATCAAACTATCTTTTATTTATTCTACTCGGGGTTTTTGCTTCTATTTTTGCCATATATTTTGCACGCAGAAAATCTTCCTTGCGTTAACTTTGTCTCTCCATTACACATTTGTTTTTTATTTTTATCTCACTTTATTTATTATTCGTTATCAATTAATATTAATAAGGAATTACAATGCCCATTGAAGCGAATAAAGTTGTTACTATGAATTTTACACTAACTGATGAAACTGGAAACGTTTTAGATTCTACTGATGCCGGCGGACCTTTCTCATATATTTCTGGAACTGGAATGGTATTACCTAAGCTTGAAGAAGCTGTAAGTGTAATGATGATAGGAACAAAGAAACAGTTAAAACTTGAAGCAAAAGATGGTTACGGCGAATATAATGATGATGCTGTTCAAGCTGTTGGAAAGGAAAATTTTCCTGAGGATTTTATTTTGGAAGCTGGCATGGAATATATGGCAAGTAATCCAGATGGAGTTCAGATGCCATTTATAATTACAAATGTAGAAGACGAAACAGTTACTGTTGATTTTAATCATCCTCTTGCCGGTAAAAGCTTAAACTTTGATTTAGAACTTCTTGATGTTAGAGATGCTACTGCTGAAGAATTAGCCCACGGACATGTTCACGGAGCTGGCGGACATCACCATCATTAATTTATAATGTAGAATTAAGAGGGTTGATTTTTTCAATCCTCTTTTTTGTCATGCTGAGCGAAGTCGAAGTGTGACTTTAATCTTTTGCTATTAGTTTATTATTATTCACCTCTGCATCAGGTATATTTTTATTTAACAACTCAACCGATTTAACTTTTGATTTTACATCAACATTTAGCCAAATTTCTTTATCGCCTTTTTCCCAGATTGATGTTGACGCATGTAGGTTTGTTTGTGTACCATCCTCAAGTGTTAGTGTTAAATCAATCGGAACCGGAAGATTGCCAACATTCTCAATCAATATTTTAATTTTATCATTTTCAATCTTCAAATCTTTAATTGCTAAATCAGGAATATGAGATTCAAAAAACCATGGATTCCAGAACCAGTTTAAATCTTGCTTAGTAACATCTTCAAATGTGTAAAACATATCCCATGGTGTTGGATGTTTTCCGTTCCATCGTGAAATAAATTCCTTTAAACATTCTTTAAATAATTCATCCCCCAAAGCAGACCCAAGCATTTCGAAAGCAAGCGCAGGTTTGTAGTAACTCATCATACTTAAATGAGGATCTCGTGAAAGAACTGATGGGAGTATCAGAGGAATATCCATTTCATTTCCCGCCCATTTAGAAAATCCAATGGCAGCACGAGTTCTGTGATCATATTCTGACAACTCGATTTGCAAATCCCAAGGAAGAAAATAAGCCATGCCTTCATCCATCCACGCATAACGACTTTCATTTGTTCCTACATAAAATGGAAAATACATATGGGCAATCTCGTGAGTGGTTACATAAACATCATTAATTTTGTTAGAAAATTGTCCATCGTTTACAATCATAGGAAATTCCATCCCGCCATCGCCATTAAAAACAGTTATTTGCGGATAAGGATAAAAAACCCCAGGCATTTGCTTTGAGAAAAATTCTATTGTTCTTTTTGCCATTGTTGCTGCTTGAGTAAAAAATTCAGATGAAGGATTATAAGCAGAAAAGCAGGCAATTCTTTTCCCGCTTTCAAGTTCGATACTTGTTCCATCCCATAAATAAAAATCGCTCATACCAAAAGCAAAATCAGAAATATTTTTAGCAGAATATTTAAAAGTTGTATATCCATTTTGATGTTTATAAACTTCTTTTCCACTGTCTTGCTTTGTAACAATGTTAATTAAATTATCTGATGTAAGAGATTCATTATATCTTTTTAAATAAACATCATTTAAAACCTCTCGTGGGTTCTGCAGCATTCCTGTTGCCCAAATACCAAAACCCTTTGGAACTTTTATTTCAACATTCATATCAGAGTAATCAAAATAAAACTCATGCTCGGCATTATAACTTATCATATCCCAGCCACGAATATCATCATAAACTGCAACTTTGGGATACCAGTAACCAACAAAAAAAGTTGATTCGCCGTAAGAGCCAATTCTGATATCGGTTCCTTTAGGAATTATAAAACTCCAGTCAACATCAACTGTCGTTTTTGATTTTGGCGGAAGAGAAGAAGTAAGCTTTATTATCAGGTTAGTTCCTTGATAAGAAATTAATTTATCATCAACGTTTAGACTTAACTTATTACCATCAACAATAAGTTTGCTAATCTTTACTCCCTCTGTTACAGTTTCTGGATTTAGTTCTGTATTTCTTGCAGCGCCCTTTTTATACATATCCTGGTAAAGCTTTAGTACAATACTTTTTAATGTGTCTGGACTATTATTAAAGTAAACAATTTTTTCACGGCCAGTTAACAATTTTGTTTTTGGATCAATCTCTGCTTTGATATTATACTCGGAAAAGTTTTGCCAATAGTTTATTCCGGGCTTTCCATCATAAGATCTTGTTTGATTTGTGTAAGCTTTTTTTATTTCTTTAGGTTTTTTAAGATTGGATCCAAACGAAACGGAAAATGCTAAAACAAAAATTAAAGCTGGAGTTATATATAATTTCATTCAGGTTTTTCCTTAGTATGTTTGATTGCTAAATTTAGATACTAATTTTAGTAACTGTTTGTTTATCGCAAAGAAATATTTGATGAACGGTTAAATAAAAAATCTAAAACTCTAATTAAAAATGATTATTAAATCACCAACTAGTTTTAAAAATTTTCTTGAAATTACTAAATCAAACAAAGCAGTTTGCTTTTATTTAAGTACACCCGAATGCAATGTTTGCAAAGTGCTAAAACCTAAAGTAATCGAAATACTTGAAGCAGATTTTCCTAATATTTTCTTTTGTTATGTTGATTTAAATGAAGCAAAAGAAATTTCTGGACAGCTTTCTGTCTTTTCTGTTCCAACAATTCTTGTTTATTTTGAAGGAAAAGAAACAATTCGTGCTTCTCGTAATGTTCATCTGGAAGAATTGCGAGAACAGATTGACCGTAATTATAAAATGATTTTTTGATTATTAAATAAAGAGTGTCTTCCCGTGATGGTGGAAGTTTTTAAAGGAGCATAAAAATGAAAAAGATATTTTATTTATCAACACTGTTTGCTGTAATTGTTTTTATTGCCTGTGAAAAAATTGCAGATCCAATTGACGAAACCGGAAAAATTACAGCAAAAGAATATGCGGATAATGTTTTGCAGAAGGCAAGATTAGATTTTGCAACCGATGCAAAACTTTCTGCAATATATGGTTGGAATGTTGATTTGCTCGGTAAAATAGATTTGTTAGAAACGGATAATGCATTTGTATATGTTGTGCAATCAAACAATTTGCAGAGTAATGAATTTTATGTTCCTGTTTTTGCAGCGGGACCTGTTAAATCGCCCATAAACTTTTCAACAATGTTGTCATTTATAAAAGACACTACGGCAGGAAATATTCTTGGAAATGTTTTCAACAGGCTTGCAACACTGGCAATTGATCCTAACGCTAATTATAAAGACAGCCCCGCTACAATAGACACAGCACTTGTTCATGGCGGAAATATTTTTCTTTCACAGAATGCGGGTGCTAAGGTTGATATGTTTTTACTGCCAAGTAAATCTATAGATACAACGCTGGCATTAAACAATTCTGCCGATTGGATTGTAAATTTTTATTCAAGTAATAAGTCTTTGGTGCTTTGGATAAACAGTAATAGCGGAGTTGTAACAAAACTTTCTGGAAATTAAAGAGATAAACTGAGTAATTCGGTTAGTATGGGTTATTAGATTATTTTCGATTTAATCATTAATCAATTATAATTAAAAAGAGTAACCGCAAAAAAGGGAAAAATAATTATAATTTCCGGATGCCGTAAAACGAATGCCCATTTGTGTTTCAAAGCTTATATCCAATGTTGGATAAAAATTAAAATGATTTTCATCTACATCTATTGTCCCTGAACCATAAACCGCAGCAATCACAGTTGAATATTGGTAAGAATATCCTTCTCTTTTGTCTAATCTATAATCATAGCTAATCGATGATGAATAGTGAAGAAGTCCAGCGTTTAGTGAAAGTTCAAAAAAAAGTGATGAACCAATAACAAGCACTGGGGTGCTTAATTTGGCGGTATAGCTATTTATGGCTTTCAGTGTGTTCTTCCAATTTAATCTTTCCTTATTAAACACGTTAAAGCCATTTGTTGATGTGGTATTCTCATTTAAAATATTTTCCTCATCTTCACTTTGTCCTCTGCTAACCGATACCATAAATTGGATATTTATGTATGATAAATAATCAATAAAATCTTTAATGTAGATTCGATAACCCACGGCCCCCACAAATTGAGGCAAAGATGAGGTAAATTCAACAGAAGGTCCTCCATAACTAGTCGGTTGCTCGGAATAACTAGGGAATACTCTATATGCAACAGGAAATTCCTTTGTCAAAGTAAAGGAATAGTTATATGGACAATAACCTGCACTAATAGAATAAGTGGGTAAGTGAGCTACTGAATATTTATACTCTATTATCTTTTCAATCATCTTATATAATTGCATGGACTCATCAACATTCAATATTGGATCTGCAAAAAGATACCAATTTTGAAGCATTATTTCGATTTCTTTATCAGAATAAATGGTGGGATTATTATTTGAAAAAAAATAATTTTCTTTATACTCATTCATAATCGAATGTTGAGCATTAAGCCTAAGTAAGTGGTAGTTTTTTGATGAGTCATAAAATAGTGAGGTATCTTTAATTATATATTGAAACACTACATAATCTATCAAATTATAGTCAACCACATAAATATCTTCTATCACATCTTGATTTTCAACAGAATTAGTTTCTAATTCAGTTAGGTAAGCTTTACATTTTTCGCTTACTGTTGGGTTAATTCTTGCTCCATTCAATTTAGATATCTGGTCAATTGAAAATATATTTCGCATTGATAAATAATATTTTTGTTTTTTATACGTGTAATTTTTTATTTCTTCTGCATTGATTTTTTTATCATAAAGATTTTTTAATAGTTCAATATTATAATAAATAAGTTCGGGGTGTATTTTTGCGTTTTCTATAAACCCTGAGTTGATTGAGATTTCAAAAACCGGGTTATCTAATATTGCAGAAGGAACAATATCCTTATATAATGAAATCATGTCTTGAGCATACAATTCATTTAGGCAAAAAGTGAATGAAACTATTGTGAGGTATTTTAATACTATAGATAAATTACTAAAATTCTTTTTTCTGTTTTTTCTAAAAGTGTTTACCATAATAGCTTTATATAATAGTGATTTGTATAGTGAACGTCTTTAATTTGGAAGCTTTGTTGAAGTGGGGAAAGGTTTTTTAACTGCCCATTTAGCAAATGTATTGAAATCGTAGGAAGAATATTTGTCAGCATCTTGTAACAACTTGACCTCAGTTCAGTGAAAACAAAATTCTGAAATGCAAACTTTTTCAACTTTACCTATTAAGTAATTTAAACTACATGAAAAATATGACAAATTATTTTGTCTGACAATTAAACAACTTTTTATATTTATCTTTAAAATATTTTTGTGTTTTCTCCTAAATAATTAATAGTAAAAAAGGATTAAGTTTTTGCGGTTAGCTATTTTTACTAGTTTTCTTTTATTAACAAAAATAAATCAGAAAAACATATTGGGGGAGGTTTTTACAAACTTAAAACACTATCTTAAGTTTAACTACAATAATTGTGTTGTTACAAAATTATCAGGAAATTAAAAAAGCGATTCTTATAAATCGCTTTTAATGATAATTATTAATGTTAAATTTTAATTAATTTATTCCCTTATAAGATTAATACTTCCTTCTTCAGGAACTTTAATTTTATACGTAACACCGTTTTTTACTATTAATTTAGTATCACGCAGCCAGGGATTGTAAAGCTTTAGTATTTTATAATTTATCCCTATTGTTGTCGAATAATCTGCAAAGCTTTCAACCGAAGTATTTAACTCAACTTCTTTAAACTTAAGTGGTTTATATAAATCCTCGTCTTTCAAATCATAACCATATGCAGACGGATTTTCCATTATTAACTTCATTGCTATTATTCTGGAAACATAGCGCGATGTTTCTGAACCAAGTACAAGATTCCAATAGTTGGTTGATTTTTGTAAACCGCTCCATTTTTCTATCCCGCTGATTCCGGCATTGTATGATGATGCTGACATAGTCCAGTTACCGAACATTTGATATGCGGTATTGAGATATTTACAAGCAGCCAAAGTTGATTTTTGAACATCATACCTTTCGTCAACCTCTTCGTTCACTTCTAATCCGTATTGTTTTGCAGCTGTCTTAATAAACTGCCAGTAACCTGTTGCTCCTGCGGGCGAAACGACGTTTTCTAAGTTGCTTTCTACAACAGCAAGGTATTTAAAGTCATCAGGAATATTGCTTTGTTTTAATATGGGTTCGATAACCGGAAACCATCGTGCGGCTCTTTTAATTGCCAGTATTGTTGCTGAGTGCCAGTAAGTATTGACTAATATTTCTCTATCAACTCTTTCGTAAACTTCAAAATTTTCTAACGGAACTCCTTCGCCAAAGATTGTAATATTGTTTGGAATTTTGGGGGAAATAATTTTGTAGTCTTGAGGAAATAATTCGCCTGGATTTCCATCTGTTGCAGCTATAGTGTTGTGCGTAAAAAACAAGTTTGTTAATACAAACAACAACCCAACAACAGTAATAACGCCAGTTAAGAAATAGTACATTTTAGATTTTTTAGTAAAGCTTTCTTTTAATCTTAATAAAACACTCATCATTAATCCTTTTATTTTGCAGTGCATGATAAAAAAACGCAATGCAATTACGAAGACCAAAAAAAGTGTTATTATATTTGTAAGGGAATAATTTCAGAGGAAATATGGAAGTTCAGGAAGCATTACTTAATCGAAGAAGCATAAGAAAGTATAAAGATCAAAAAATAAGTAAAGAAAATCTGGATAAAATTCTTAAAGCTGCGATGTACGCACCAAGCGCAATGAACTTGCAAGCCTGGCGATTTATAGTTATTGATGACAAAGAAATACTTGTTGATACAATTAAATCTATTTCTTATGCGGAATTGTTAAGACAATCTGCCGCTGCAATTATTGTTTGCGGAGATTCATCTGTTGAAAAAAATGAAAGCTGGCTTTTACAGAATTGTTCAGCAGCAATACAAAACATTTTGCTTTCTGCTCACGGATTAGGAATTGGATCGTGCTGGATTGCAATTCACGGAATGGATGATATTTACATAAACACTAAAGCACAATTCAATCTTCCTGATAATATTGTTCCCGTATCATTAATTTCACTTGGCTACCCCGATGAAGTTGTAAAAACAGAAGAAAGATTTAATCAGGATAAAATTCATTTTAATAAGTGGTAATATGGATGAGGTAAAATCAAATAAAGATTATAATCCTGAAATGCATTCAGCTGAACACATTTTAAACCAGACAATGGTTAGAATGTTTAATAAAGGAAGATCTTTTTCAAATCATATAGAAAAGAAAAAATCCAAATGTGATTATCATTTCGATCGTAATCTTACAGACGAAGAAGTTGAAACAATTAATAAAAGAGTAAATGAAATAATTCAACAAGATTTGCCGATTACCGAAGATTTTCTAAAGCGAAATGAAGCAATAAATAATTTTAAGCTCTCTCAATTACCAGATGATGCAGGAAATACTATAAGGATAATTAAGATTGGCGATTATGATGCCTGTCCCTGCAGCGGAGTACACGTTTCATCAACAAAGGAAATAGGAAAGTTCCAGATCATCTCAACAAGTTTTGAAGATGGAGTTTTGAGAGTAAGATTTAAATTGCCAAAAGAATAAAACTTATCCGTTATCGTATTAAGGTCATTTCGAACGAAGAGAGAAATCTGCATGCTTAGTTAACCAGATTTCTCTCCCGTCAAGATCGAAAGGACAGATCACAATAAAATCTACTTATTCAATATGTCTTCTATCTGATCCATAACTTTGTTCATCTTCTTCATCGTCAATTCAAATGGCTCCGATGATAATGGATCAATTCCGGCCTCTTTAATTAATTCAACTGCGTACTTCGATCCGCCGCCTTTTAATATCTTATAGAAATTATCTACTGCAGGATTTCCTTCATTAACAATTTTTTCTGCAAAGGCAGTTGCATAAATAAGTGACGTTGAATATTGAAACACATAATATGTATATCCCATAAAATGAGGAATGTAAGACCACTCATATTGAATATAAGGATCAACTACACAATGTCCTGCATCGTGCCCATAATATTTTTTTACGATATCATAATAAATATTACAAAGATCATCACCGGTTAATGGCTGGCCTTGCTCAACTCTATTGTGAATTTCTAATTCAAACTCTGCAAAAGATGTTTGGCGAAAAATAGTTGTACGTAAAAGATCAAGATAGCTGCCGAGCAAGAAAAGTTTTTCCTCATCGCTATTTGCTTTATTAACCATATAATTATTAAGCAGTGTTTCATTTATTGTTGATGCAATCTCCGCAACAAAAGTTGCGTAATCTGCTTTTGCAAATGGCTGATTAGAATTTGAATAAAAGCTGTGCATTGTATGCCCAAGTTCGTGCGCCAGAGTGGAAAGTGATTCATAATCATCATTCCAATTCATAAGAATGTATGGATGAACATCATACGCAGAACCACTTGAGTAAGCTCCGCTTCTTTTTCCTTCAGTTGGAATAAAATCTATCCATCTGTTATCAAAGGATTTTTTTACTGTAGATAGATATTCTGATTTTAATGGTGTAAGTGCGTCAAGAATTGCTTGCTGCCCTTGTTCAACTGTAAAATGTAAATCAACTTTTTTAACAAGTGATGTATACAAATCATAATAGTGAAGTGTATCAACCCCAAGCATTCTTTTTTTCAAATCCAAAAAGCGATGCAGTGTTGGGAGACTTTTGTTTACTTGCTCAATCAAAGTAGTATAAACGGTTGGAGGCAGGTTATCCCCATTAAGAGCAGATTCCAAAGAGGTTTTATAATTTCTGTTCTTAGCGTAAACCCAATCCTTTTTAACTTTGCCAACAAGATTTGCGCCGAGTGTGTTTTTAAAATCACCATAACTATTAAAGAAATTTTCAAATACCTTACTCCTGTCATCACGATTTTCAACTGCTCTAACCCCTGTAAAAGTTGCTGGACTCAGCTCAACTTCATTTCCATCTGAAAGAGTAATCTTTGGATTGGGTTTTTCGCCATCTGCAAAAATTGAGTAAACAGTATTTTGGTTTCCCGCTATCAAACCAAAACTTGCGAGTATCTTTTCCTCTGCTTCAGTGAGTGTGTGCGGACGTAATCTTTGTATGTTATCTATGTACATTGAGTAAGTATTCAGTTCGGGTTTTTCTTTAAAGAATTTTTCAATCTTTTCTTTTGGAATGGCAAGAATCTCCGGCTCAAAGAAAGATGCCGTTTCACCAAACTTTGTTCCCACTGCCGAAAGCTGCTGAAGCAATGCCTGGTTTTCAGAAATCCGAACATCTTCATTACTCAAATTTCCGGCATAGGTACCTGCTTTATAAAAAATTTTCAGCATTCCGAAATAAGAGTTTAGTGCATTTAATAAATTTTGAGAATTCTCGCCAAGCTTGCCCTTGTAAGCAGCAAAATCACTAATCCTGGCTTCAACTGTTTTGATATCCGCTTGCCAGTCGGACAAAGCCGGGTACATATCTGCAAGGTTCCATTTATGTTTATCCGGTACATCAGATCGTTTGGGTGCTTGAGGAAATATTGTGGTAACGATTGTTAGTGCAACAAGAGTGTAAAAAAGAATTAGTTTTTGTTTTGTCATTTCTCCACCTAATATGAGTAATTAAATTTTTGCATTGTAAACTTAAGGAGAATTACCCAATGTGCGAAAAATTTAATGATGAATGGTTTTATATGGCTAAAAAGAACTTAAAAAATTCCGCAAGATTTTAGTTGCGATATTTTTATATTTCTTCATCGAAACAAATAAACTTTTATATCAAACAAAGGTTATACAATGAAATATTTAATAGCTGCATTTTTAATTGTCGCACTATTTACTGCCTGTACAGAAAATCAAACTCCGCAAAAAGATTCAAAGGAAGTAACAATGCTCAAAGAAAAGATTGCCAAATTTGTTCCCGTTGAAATACAGTATGATGAAACACTTTTAACAGACCGAGAAAAAGTTGTGCTGGAAAAACTTTATCGTGCATCTAAGATTATAGATGAGTTATTTCTTGAACAAGTTTACTCAAAGAACAATCAATTAAAATCAGAACTGATATCGGATCTTTCTAACAAATCTATTATAACAGATAAACCCGAACTAAAACTAGAACTTGAACATAAGCTTGAGCTTTTTAACATTATGTTTGGTCCATTTGATCGTCTTGAAGACAATGAACCATTTATTGGCAAAGATAAAAAACCGCTTGGCGCAAATTTCTATCCCGAAGATATGGCAAAAGAAGAATTTGAAAAGTGGATAAAAGACAATCCTGCCGATGAAAAATCCTTCACAAGTGAATTTTCGATTATCCGAAGAAAAAATGGAAAGCTCGTTTCAATTCCCTACAATGAATACTTCAAAGAAAAATTAACTGCAGCATCAACACTTTTAAAAGAGGCAGCAGAATTTTCAGATAATCCATCACTCAAAAAATATTTGCTTTCCCGTGCTGATGCATTTTTAAGTAATGATTACTATCAAAGCGATATGGATTGGATGGATTTAAAAGATCACAACATAGAAGTTGTAATTGGTCCTTATGAGGTTTATGAAGATGAAATGTTTAACTACAAAGCATCTTTTGAAAGTTTTGTTACAATTAAAGATCCTGTTGAAACAAAAAAACTTGAAATATTTGCAAAGTATTTAACAGACATAGAAAAAAATCTTCCTTTGGATGATAAACATAAAAACTATACGCGTGGTTCTGAGTCTCCAATCGTTGTTGCTAATGAAGTGTTTACTGCCGGTGATACAAAAGCAGGGGTTCAAACTCTTGCGTTTAATCTTCCTAACGATGAGCGTGTAAGACAGGCAAAAGGTTCAAAAAAAGTAATGTTAAAAAATGTTCACGAAGCAAAGTTTGAAAAACTATTAAAACCAATTGCGGAAATTGTTCTTGCTTCTGATCAACTTAAACATGTTACTTTTGATGCTTTCTTCAATCATACATTGATGCATGAAATGTCTCATGGTGTTGGTCCTGGCTTTATAAAAGTAAACGGCAAAGACACTGAGGTTAAGAAAGAGTTAAAAGAAACATACTCAACTATAGAAGAATGTAAAGCCGATATTCTTGGTATGTACAACAATATATTTATGATCGAGAAAGGTGTTTACTCCAAAGAAACAGAAAATCAGGTTTGGGTAACATTTCTTGCCGGAGCTTTCCGCAGTATGAGATTTGGAATTGGCGAAGCACACGGTGGAGGCAATGCAATTATCTATAATTATCTGTTAGAAAAAGGTGGATATGTTTACGATGAAAGCACACAAAAAGTTTCTGTCGATTTTATGAAAGTTTATCCAGCATTAAAAGAATTATGTAATTTAGTTTTAACAATTCAAGCAGAAGGAAATTATGCAGGAGCTAAAGATTTAATTTCAAAGTATGCTGTTAACTCGCCAACAATAGAAACGCTGAGAAAAAAACTTGAAAAACTTCCTGTGGATATTAAACCAGTTTTTGCGATTGAGGAAAAACTTAAATAACAAAAAACCATAGAATTAATTCTGTCTGTCATTCGCGCGGAAGTTGGAATCTATTAAAAACCTTAGATTCCTGTTTACAATCGAATGACATTGAAATTAAATCCACGCTTTAAGTACTTTTATTGAATTTATGAAAGAAAAAGTAAGATACGTTTCTGCAGATTTGTTACGTGGACTAGTAATCATAATTATGATCGAAGTCCACGTATTTAATGCTTTCTTGCTTCCTGAATTAAGACAATCAGGTTGGTTTAGTGTTCTTAATTTTATTAATGGATTGGTTGCCCCTTCATTTTTGTTTGTATCGGGTTTTGCATTTCAGGTATCCTCCGGTGGTAAGCTTGATGAAATGAGAAAACTTGGCAAAGCATTCTGGAAAAAGATTGCAAGAATTTTTCAGATAATAATAATTGGCTATGCTTTACATCTTCCATTTTATTCTTTATCAAAAACAATTAACCAATCAACTCCACAATTGTTAGAAAGCTTTTTAGCAGTAGATGTTTTGCAATGCATTGGTTTTGGTTTATTGTTTTTGTTCCTAACAAGATTATTAATCAAATCAGATAAAACATATCATTACTTTCTAATTGCTTCGTTAATCGTTGTAACGGCTATTTCACCGTCGCTGTGGAAAATTGAATTTGCGAAATACTTGCCAATAGCCATTGCAAATTACTTTAATCGAATACATGGATCCTTGTTTCCAATATTTCCATGGCTAAATTTCTTACTCGCCGGAGGTATCTTTGCAAAATATTTTGTTGAGGCTCGTGAACAAAGTAAAGAAGAAAAATTTATTAGTAAAGTAGCAATTGGCGGATTGATTACGCTTTTGTTTGGTCATCTTTTTTATTCAGGATTATTCCCTAAAACACTTACTTCAATTCTACCAAATCCTGTTTTTTATTTAGAAAGACTGGGATACATTTTTGTTTTGTTTTATCTCTGCTGGTTGGTTGATAAAAAATTTGATGTTAAAAAATCTTTTGTACTGGATGCAAGCCGTGAATCGCTTCTTGTTTATTGGCTGCATTTAATAATTATTTTTGGAGCTTTCTGGGGTGGAAAAAGCCTTGCCAATAAAATTGGGATGACAATGAATATAATCGAATCTATTGGCGCAACAATAATTTTAATTGCACTAATTATCCTTGTTGCAAAGCTTTGGGGTTGGGTTAAGAAAAAATATCCCATGTATTCTCCAATCTTTGTAAAAGTTGCTGCTGCTGTTATGGTGATTCTGTTTTTTATTTCTTAAAAACGCCAAACAATTTATCCAGCTTGCCTTTTCGAGTTTGGAAATTGCATCAAGTTCACCGGCATCAAGCCAGACACCATCGCAGGATGAACATTTATCGATCTGAATATTTTTATAATTAATTTCTATCAGTTTCATTCCACATTTTGGGCAATGCATATTGTGTAGGTTTTTAAGTCTTTCCTTTTCAGCCTTTTCTAATTTAATGCGTGATTCTTCTTCCTGTTTCTTTTTTCTTTCAAATTCCAATCTTGCAAAATATTCTTCTTCCTTTTCACTGGGTTTTACAGGCATAACGGTCTCCGATTGAATTAGTAAATTTTTACAGAATGGTATGTAGTACCTATAGCTCTGGTATAAACAACTTCTGTTTTTAATTACTCAATATTAAAAGTTTTAACGGTTAATCTCAAACTGTATTAATAAGCAATATATTACTTAAAAGTATTTACTATTCTATTAGAAGTAATACAAATACTTTATCTTAAAAACTCCCGCACGATTTGTTGTGTGCATTCTGTTCGGAAGTAAGTTATTGTTTGAGTCGTACTCATCGCTTCTGTCACCGAATTCATTTAGTGCAAGATAAATCCAGCTTTTGGGTAAGAAATTCCAGCTAAATAAAAATCCGCCGATTATTCTTTCCATTCTATCTGTTGATCGTACAAAAACATTATCAACATAAACTCTAAAGTTTAAATTGTTAATCGGTGTTAAAGAAAAAACGGACGGGCATTGTAAGTTATATCTTCAATGTTACCGTCAGGATCACCTTCAATAAACATATCGTAAGAAGTTCCGATTTCTAAAATGTCCAATGCTTTCCATTCAGCAGAAAAACCAAACCACGAGTATGAGGCAAGATAATCTCTACCAAAGTTATAGGTATTTTGATAACCGCCCCAGGCATTGGCATTCCAGGTTTGCGAAAGATTAAACCACGAACTTAGATTTACACTGTAAGAATCATAAATAATATCTTCATCTTTGCTTTTACCAAAATCAGCATTAATCTCATAACCCCAGCCATCTCGGAATTGCATATTAAAACCAATAACTCCTGCGTAATCTGTATACAGATCTGCGTGCTCATAATTTATTGCAGGACCGAAATACAAAAATATGTTTCTGATTGCGCCATCATCGAAGTACCACATAGGTCCTGTTAATCCCACAGAATTAATTGTGCCTTGCCAGGGAACATATCCAACCTGGCTTACATTAAACTCATTGCCTATTGCTCTCATCCTGAATAAGTTACCCCATTTTTGGGAAATATTTCTAAAGCCGATTGATGCAGCATAATCGCCATCGCCGTTATCAAACGATCTTGCAAACTGGTATGCAAGCTGCCAATCAGACTCACGAAAAGCTCCATCGATATCAATTACACCATAAGTATTTTCTTTGGTTTGCTTTGCAACCATTAAAACGCCCACAGAAGAATTATCAAGAATTTGTTTTTTTAATCTTGCTGATCCAAAATAAGCCTGAGGTTCAGCCATATTATTTCCATCATCAACATAATCCGTCTCGCCAGTTAACGCTACAAAACCGCCGTATTCCCAATCGCCGTATCTTCCAAATGCTTTAGTGCCGAAAATAAGCGGAACTTCTTCTCCGCCCGGAAGCAGCTTTCCAATCCTTCTTGAATAAAAGAGTTCTAGCGGTCTGTAAAATCCTGAATTGCGTTCTCTTCCTGCCGGATTAAAAACTTCATTACCTTCTGTAAAAAAAGGTCTTCTCTCGTTAAAGTATGATTCATACCTTGAAATATTAAAATCAAAAGGATCGGCTTCTATTTGTGCAAAATCAGGATTTGCTGTTAATAAAAACGTTAACTGTTCTGAAGGATTATAAAAAATATCAAGTCCGGCACTTGGATCGAATTTATATTTGTTATCACCAAGATAAGTTGTCTTTACAATTCCAACAGGATAAATCTCTAAGTTTAATCCTGTAATTGTTGGTTTAAAATCCTGAAAAATTAATTTCCCAAATTTAGAAATTCTTTGTCCTTCACTTTGTTCATACTCGCACCAATAAATATCTTCTTTATTGTAAGATCTCCAGCGATCAAAATCTAATCCCCACTCGGTTAGATTTTTATCATACTTTATTGACTTATATGGAATCTTCATTTCAACAACGTAGCCCCAATCATAAATTTTAGAAGTACCTTCCCAAATTCCATCCCAGCTATAATCTCGGTTACGTGCATCATCAAGCATACGCGAATCTGAAATTACACCTGATGCATTAATTGCAAATTTGTATGCGGTTTGTTTATCGCCAAAAGTATCAAGCATAATAGAAACGATATCACCGGTATATCCATCATGCATTCCCGCATTAGCCTGAATATATTCTTTATTGTCATAACAAATCATTAAACAGTAAATAGCTTCTTCAGTTGTTAAAACTTTTGCAATTGTTTTTACGGAGGTTGGCTGATTGAAATATGGCTCTAATTGAAAAAAGTTAGTTGTTGAATCGGCGTAATCCCAAACATCATCTACAATTCCATCTACATTTATCTCTTTGTCTATTTTAATAAGTATAAGAGACTTATCTTCATTCTTACTTCCTTCGGTTGCCAGAAGAAAAAATGTAAATGTTAAAACAAAGAGTGGTATAAGTTTGATCATAAAATCCGTGCTTTTTGACTTTAGATTGATTTTGAACAATCGAAAGTTACGCTATATAAAAAAAAATTATTTAATTTTTGTATGAGCGGTAAATATTTTTTATAAATGATATAAATAGATTATACTTTTCTTTGTAAAATATATTACTGCATTTGAAACTATTACCTGCTAAGTAAATTATTTTTTACCGACAGATTTTGCTTTAGCTTGAAAATTGTTTTTTTGCAGTTGTTTTTATAGCATAAAAATTGCTTTAATTAAATCGTACAGAGGGATAAAATGAGTACAAAAAATTTCTTCTTCGCGGTTAAATACTTCTCCATTTACAGCATTTATTTAAGAATGATTTTCATTGTATTAATGTTTTCCGCTTGTGATGATCCACCCGAGTTAAATACAAACAACAAAATACTATTTACATCAAGTCGCTCAGGAAAAGAACAATTGTTTATGATGAATCCAGATGGCTCTGATATAAAACAAATTACCTTTGGTGAGTATTCACATAACAACGGAAGATGGTCGCCTGATGCCCAAAAAATAGTTTGCAATACCGATCAGAATATTACAACTGCAGGAATGCAAATGGTTGTTATGAATGTTGACGGGTCTAATAGAAAACTTCTCGGTGTTGGTTCTCAAATGTCATGGTCGCCAGATGGAAATAGAATCGGGTTTATGCGCTGGGACTCACCGGAACTTGGAAATCTGACAACATATATATATGTAATTGATAAAGAGGGTTCAAATTTATTTAAACTAACTAATAATTTTGGTGTTTGGGACGGGACACCCAATTGGGCACCGGATGGCAGCAAAATTGCATTTGCATCAAGTAGAAATTATTCCTCCCCAGGTACTTTTAGTGAGATTTTTATAATGAACGCGGATGGTAGTAGTCAAACAAGATTAACATTTACCGATAGTATAACGAATGCAAATCCGGTATGGTCTCCCGATGGTTCGAAAATAGCCTATTCGTCTAATGGTAAATTAAATTTAATCAATTCGGATGGTTCAAGTAAAAAACAGCTATCAAATATATCTACGGGTGGACAAATAGCTTGGTCTTACGATGGTAAATATTTAGGATATGGAGCAGGAGCAATTAATATTCTGTGCTTAGCGGATCTTAGCAATAAACAAATAATTACAGATCTAAGTATATGGGGGTGTGATTGGTCTAAATAAAAAATACTTTTGTTTTAGATAGGCGGTTAAATGGTTTTATAAGCGTTAGAAAATGACTGGTTTAAAAAACAAAAGTCCCGTACTAACGGGACTTTAAAACCTGAAACGAATTATTTATCCTAAATAAGCTTTCAGTCTGCCGCTTCTTTTAGATTGCCTTAAATTTCTTAAAGCTTTTTCTTTAATCTGTCGTACGCGTTCACGAGTAAGATTAAATCTTTCGCCAATCTCTTCTAAGGTAGCCGAATGATCTCCATCAATTCCGAAGTATAATTTTATTACTTCTGCTTCTCTTTCTGAGAGAGTTGAGAGAACATTTGCAACTTCTTTTTCAAAGACTCGGTCATAAGTTTATTATCCGGCAAAGGTTGTTCATCATTGGGAAGAATATCAACTAAAGAATTTTTTCCATCATCACCTTCTTTTAAAGGTGCATCCATTGATACTTGTCTTCCTGCAATCTGAAGTGCATAAGCAACTTCTTCAGAAGTCATTTCAAGAATTTGTGCAAGCTCATCTGTTGTGGGCTTTCTTTCATATTCCTGTTCAAGATCTCTGTAAGCCTTGCTTATCTTGGTAAGATTTCCAACTCTGTTAAGTGGTAATCTTACAACTCTGGATTGATCTGCAATTGCCTGCATAATAGATTGTCTAACCCACCACACAGCGTAAGAGATGAATTTGAATCCACGGGTTTCATCAAACCTTTCAGCGGCTTTTATCAAGCCAATATTTCCTTCATTGATGAGATCGCCGAGAGATAAGCCTTGGTTCTGAAATTGTTTTGCAACGCTCACTACAAATCGGAGGTTTGCTTTTATTAATCTTTCCTGGGCTAATCTATCTCCCTTTTTAATTTTGATGGCGAGTTCAATCTCATCATCGGGAGTCAGAAGATCAACTTTACCGATTTCTTGTAAATACTGGTCTAAAGATTTACTTTCTCGGTTAGTAAATTGTTTTGTGATCTTCAATCGTTACATCTCCTTAATTGTGATTTTATTATTTGATATTTCAATCATTGATTCCTCCTGGAGAAAGAACCGGAGTGCTGATTTTGTAAACGGCAAATATAACACTTAATTGGATAAATGTAAGATAAAAATCTATCCGGACTAAAGATTAATTATTTCACCTGAAGCAGGGAATTGCACGTTTTTAAACCCTTTTTGTAATAATTTCTCTCTAAACGGCAATGCCATATCTTCTTCACCATGCACCAAAAATATGTTTTTTAACTTGTTTTGTTGATTTAGACGCAGGTAATCCAGTAATTCCTTCTGATCGGCATGACCAGAAAAGTAGTCCATTTTCTTGATTTTAGCACGAACATCGAATTCTTCGCCAAAAATGTTAACCTTTTCATTCCCATCCATAATTCTTCTAGCTAATGTGTGCTCTGCCGCATATCCAACAAATAAAATTAAATTTTTAGGATTACCAATATTATTCGCAAGGTGATGTAAGATTCTTCCGCCTTCCGCCATTCCTGAAGCAGAAATAATTATCATCGGTCCTTGTTTATCATTTAGCTCTTTCGATTCTGCGGTTTTCTTTATGTACTTCAATCTGCCAAAGCCAAACGGATCTGTTCCTTCTTCTAAAAAAATACGATACGTTTCTCTATCCAAGCATTCGGGATGTGAACGGAATACTGCCGTTGCATCAACAGCCATTGGCGAATCAACATAAATCGGAACTTCTGGAATTCTGTTCTGATCAAAAAGTTTATGAAGCATATAAACGATAGTCTGAGTTCTTCCAACTGCAAAAGCGGGAATAATAACTTTTCCACCGTCATTAATAACTTTGTTTATTGTTGATGAAAAATCTTCTTCAACTTCTTCTGCTGGCGAATGCAACCTATTTCCGTAAGTCGATTCCATTATCAACACATCAAGATCGCGCAACACATCCGGTGATTTTATTACCGGTGAATCCGGTCTTCCGATATCTCCTGAAAATCCTAAACTAATTTTTTTGCTTCCGGATTCTTCAATCTCTAAATGTACTCCCGCAGAACCGAGAATGTGTCCCGCATCTCTAAATGTAAAACGAATGCCCGGAAATAAATCAATAGTTCTATCGTACTGAACACCAACAAATTGCTGCATTGCTTTTTCAACATCATCTAAAGTGTAGAGTGGATTGATTGGGGTTTCATTTTTTTTCTTTCTTTTTTTATTAACCCACTCAATATCTTTTTCCTGAAGATGTGCAGAATCCCGAAGCATGATCTGACACAAATCTACAGTTGCAGAAGTTGCATAAATCAATCCGTCAAATCCTTTGCTAACAAGATTTGGAATGTTGCCGCTGTGATCAATGTGGGCGTGAGATAAAATTAAAACATCAATCTCTGCCGGATTAAATTTGAAGTTTTTATTTTTATCGTAAGTCTCGCTCCTTCTTCCTTGAAACAAGCCACATTCAAGTAAAATCTTTTTGCCATTGATATGAAGTAAATGCTGCGAACCTGTTACGGTTCTTGCGCCGCCGATAAATTCTATTTGCAATTTGTGCTCCTTAAAGTATTACCAAGTTATTGCTTCTTATAAACTCAGTTTTACTATTTGTTTGATTAAAGTCTGTTATCAGTTTAAAAATTAATGGTGTTTTCTCTCTTAACATATCTATTACATCGGGATGTAAATTGGATTTGTTGAAAGGGACCTGTTTTACATATTCCTGAATAATTCCCGCTGTGCGACCATATTTGTATTCATAACTAAAATTACCAAGCGAGTCTAATTTTATGTTTTTATTCTGAACATTTGGAACTGAAATATAAAATTCACTTTTGTTCAATTCATTATCGCCAAACAGATTATTCTCTCCAAGATATTCATACAATTCCTTAGCGGTGTTTAACGCAGGATCAATCAATGTTATTTCTCTATGCATAAATTTTCTGTAAACATAATTCCCTTCTTCTTTTAAGTTGTATAGTTCTTCAAGTTTTTGAGCAAATATGTTTTTGTAGAAAGGATAATGAGTGCAACCCAGTATTATTGTCTTAAGTGGATTTGCAGTTTGGGATTTTCTTGTTTGCTCAAGCAGAGAAACAACATTATAGTAAATATAATTTTCAATGGAGTTTATTTGTATTTCGGCCGGATTATTTTTTTCACCAGAATATAAAATGTGGTTTTTGCTCCAATCAAAATTATAACGATTCAAAATACTTATATCAATTTTTGCATCCTTTGATGTTAACGATGGACCTTTGTATTCTTTTCTTATTTCTGTTACCTGTGTGTTGATATAATCTATCACACCATCAATAGCTCCGGCTAATCCACTCCCAGCTTGCTGAAATGTCTGGATTTCTCCTTTATAATCAAGATCAGAATGATATTTATTTATTGTGTTCAGATATCCATTTGACAAAACCGTGCCCTCTGTTGCCATTACTCCGATACTGCAATTTTCATCGTTCGATAGATTTTCAAAAGCTCCCTTAACCCCAGCATTAATAACTCCGATTACTTTAATATCTAGCTTTGCTTTTTTTAAAAATGCTTCTATGTCTTCCATTCCGTAGGCCGTAGCAGTATTACATGCAATTACAATTGCTTTAACCGGAGATTTGTCGATTTTAAATTCTTCATCACCAGATGATTGATAATATTTATTACTTAGAAGAAATTGAAGATCCTTAAGAATATTTTCCTTTAAAACATCAGTTTTATTTAGTGAAGGATAATTGCCGTACGGCATATTCGCCTGATCAGCCAGATAAATAAAACACTCTTTTACAAAATCTAAAATACCATCTGGATTTATACTTTTGTTTTGATTGTTAAAGCCATCGTAGTTTACGATTGCATCCATCACTGTCAATCCGCCGGTACCGGAATCAAAAATTCCAATTGGCAGTTTTTTATTTTTTACCGGATAGTTTTTTACATCAACATAGAAAAAACTTGAAGTGTCTGACAGAATAGAATAACCAAGATTTTTTGTTGTTGGGTCTTGATCTGAATTACAACAAAGAAATAGAAGAGAAGAAAAAAGGAAGGTAGAGAATAATAATGCTTTTGAATGTTTCATTTGCTCTTTCTTCGTTTAACTTTTTTGAGAAGCACTACTACAGATATAAATTTCATTTAAACAGTTGCTTATGTAACTTGAAATATATCAAAATATTATAAGAGAAGTTATCTCAAAGTCTCATCGAAATTATTCGGCTTTGATGATTTATAACTATATTTTTTTATGTTTGTACAAGATATAAATACAGATTTCAT
>JADJIH010000027.1:0-245000 GCA_016707115.1 Ignavibacteriales bacterium
TTATAATATGTTCATCTGCAAGTTGATAAGAATCTGATGTATTAATAAATACAGCAATGAAATACCATTCAAATGCAAACTTTCAAATCCCTCACAAATATTCAACAAAACAATTATATCTTCTTTTCCATCATTGTTTATATCTCCATATTCAAATTCAGTATTTGGAATGGAAATTATCATCACTATTAAAATTCAAATTCTTAATAAAATTAATTTTAAGAGCTTTATATTCTTCAATTTCATTTTGACCAATTAATATTGTTTGGAATAGAAAACAATTCAGTATCAAGATGTATACTTTAATTATTAACTTCATTACAATTTCTCGTTGATTATAATTTATTAAAGAAATAAAATTCAATTAGTTAAATCAAATTTCTATTTGAAGAAATATACTACGCATAAATATCAAATAGTACTTTTTCTTTTCATCATACCTTTGGTAGTACACAGGAATATTGAATTCATTTCTTAAATGATTTAGGAATTCCTGACATTCAGGATTCATTGGATTTGTCGAAACTATAATCAATTTTTAGCATTTTTATTTGATGGATAATATGAATACTCAATCAGTTGTGATAATGCATCTCTGATTATTTCTCTTAATGAACCTGAAGTTTTAAATTCATAAAAGATGTAGTCGTTATCTTGTTTTAGAACCAGATCAATAGAAGCTCCATATGAGGTTTGTTGTTCTCCACTAACATTTTTCTCTCCAAATATTTTAACAAATTGATTGAATACATTCTTTACCATTTTATTATGTTTTAAGTCAATCTGCTTTTTGTCAGAAATGCTTTGGTTTTTAATTGCAGTTGATTTTCTTGGAGGTGGTAACCATATTTGAATTTGAATTCTCTTTGCTTCTTAACTGATGTAAGTTTGACTCGATAAACTCATATACAGGTATAGTCTATCAAAAGTTTCAAGAATTTCAAAATAAAGTTGTGGACTTTCTTTTGCATCTTTTAGGTCAATATACTTCCCAATAAATATGAATGTTTTTTCCTGAATTAAATTATCAGGAATAATCCCTATCGGTTTTGTATCTACAACAAGTTTTTTGTTTTGATATGCCCACATTACAAAATCACTGAAATAGGATTTATGCTTCTTTATATACTCATTGTATTTCTCAATTCTTGGTTTAAATGATTGTATTGGGTCAAGAAGTGTTCTACTCTTTTCCAATGAAAATGCTATTCCATAACGAAAAATTTTTCTATCAATTTCATATCCAAAATTGAATTGAGTTTCTCTACGACCACCATTATGGAATGCATATTTCTTTTTTATTGTTTGATGGGTAAAAACTATTTTTATTTAAAAGTTTAAATCCTTTTAAGTTTTATCCTTATTTCAGGTAACCCTCCAAAATCATAATTATTTGATAGTCGATTTAGCTGATTTGCAATTTTTTGATATTCATTGGAATCCTATATCTAATTTTGTATCAATACTTTGCTTGGAATTAATTCGTAAACATTTGATTTCTGTTTTTTGATCAGAACTTTCCATCTGAAGAAATAAATACAGGATATTTATCATCATTTGACTTGATACTAAATAATATTTTAAAGTTTATTTGAATTTCAATTCAATTTTATTATCCCCTTAAATAATTCTCTTTAAGATATACGAAACAATTGCTTTCAGGTATTGATTTAATAAACGAGAACCAACAAGAATCAGATTTTTCTATTATTTTCATCCCTGAATTATCCGTTAATGATTTACTCAATAGTTCACCGACCCATCCCCGAATTTGACCTGTTCCAATTATCAAATCAAATCCTGAATTAAAGAAATCAACACTTTGAAAATCAATTTCACCAGTTTTAATCTTTTTAAGAGTCTTAGGTTTGGTCAAGTCTAAAACAGATATTCATAACGATTTAGGATGGCTAAAGAACCACCATCGGGTGATAAACTTATAAGTAATCATATCCGAAAAATCTACCTCTACTATCTAATTTGGTTTTTGGATGTGTCCCAATGGGTTAGTTGCCCCTTAACTTGGTCTGCCATAGAGGTCATTTTCTGTTTGCACCACCTACAAAATTTTATCACCCTCATTATTGAATTCCATACAATAAGATTCACCAGTGTTTCCCTTAAAAGAAAATACCTTATTAAAGATGGTATTTCGAAAATATTGACTTTATCGTCAGCTAGTATGGCCAGATAACGTCCATCTGGTGAAAATCTAATTTGCGAGACGTACCCAAATTTTGAAGTTGTTTTATAATCTTATCCAGTGATTAATTCCTTGATTATAATCATTACTCAGTCCTTGTGATAATACGGCATAGTATTCATCATGAAACAACAATCATGTTTAATTTATCAATTTCTTCATTGACGGTAATTTTAAAAGAAGATGGATTAATTTTATCAAGCTCTTGTGATTTCTTTCGCATCCTATAAATGAAAACAAATACTATTAAATAACATAAAAATATTATTTTTAAAAAATTAAAATCCTTTTCATACATAACTCCTATGAATAAATTTTTTAACCCTTTTAAAATACTTTAAATCTCTTCAGCTAGGTGAGTAAAGACTTTTTAGTTAACTTTTATCTATATGCTTAATATCAGATTTTCTGGGGTCCTCTTTATTTTGTTCAGATTAAAGACACTTTCCTTTCTAACAATCTTTTTCAAGCTCTGATGTAATAAATGATAGTTTATTGTTTCCATTATTATTATTTAATATAATTTGAGTTTTTATATTTTCCTTTGTGAGCACTTTTTTAATGGAGTCATTAATGAATTTAATTGTCAAAAAATCCTCAGATGTAACTGCTTCGACATTCTCAATGTCAGAATAGCAAATCCATTTACCACTACCCTTGAAGTCTCTTTTTTTCTCAATAGCAACCCTATCTGAATCAGAAATAATTACATATTTTCTATTAAAATTTTCACAGGTGCAAGCTATCCGTTCAATATCTTTCACCCCCATTGCATGCAATAAACCGTATGATGTTTCCTTTTTTAATTTACCTTTGCTGTTGCTAATACTATTTTTATAGCATTCATAAATTTTCTTATCTCGCCATCCTTCAAAAATTTTATCTTCTTCCATTCTGGCCATACCTTTCATATGTGGGGTTGTATTTTCTCCACTTTGTAACCAAATTCCTAGACCATTGGTTTTGTTTTGGTGCTCGTGATTTTCTTTTCTGAAATCCTGCAAGTAAAACATATTTTTAGTGGAATCAGATAGAAGGGTCATTTTAAATTCTCTAAATCTCCTCTACTAGGTAGTAAGTTTTTTCTCATCGTATTTCAAATTAGACAATTAGGTATATTTTTCTTCAATAATTCCAATTACCCGTGCACCTACGATAGTATTTAATGTAATAAAGTCTAATTCTGAACAAAATTCCCGTGGAATCTGAGGAAATTCGTCAATATTAACTATGGAAAAATCAGAAATATTTTTTTCTACTCCATCTATATTCAATTTGAATATCGACCCTTTAATAATTTTTTTCCAATTTGACGTTATTTTTTGTTGGGTAATTAAAATGTCAGTGCTGATTTATCCGAGTTTTGGTTATAATGTTGATTTGTGTATAAATTTCTCTTTTAATATTGCAAGAATTCTTTCAATGTATGAATTTTGCCCGAGTTCATAAATAATGTTATTTGCCTTATTAGTAATAATCGTGTTTTACTTTTTTATTAGACTATTTAGTTCAAGGTCATCAGGTAAACAAACATTATGTTAAGTCAGCAATTGGCTCCTCCTATGGTTTCTCTTATATCCCGTGTGATGGTTCTGTTAGATTCAAGGTGAAATGGCGAAGGTATTTGATTTCCCACCTCTTTTCCTCTAAGACTTGAAATTTTGTTTGTTGTGTTTCTTTTTTTTGATTGATCAAAAATTTTGTTTATCTCCGTTTTTTAAAACATTGTAACCTCAAATCTTTTGTATTGGTGTTTAGTTTTTATTTAAGTTATCTTTCTCTCTCTCATCATTTTATATGCACTCTGACTTATGAAATTCTGGATACTTTCTTCAACAAGTTCTTCATAAAGTGCAGGTGAATTATTAACTATGTAATCAGTATAAAGTCTGTGCATAATTTGTCTATTATTAAATCGTAGACCTGCTTTTCATCATTTTGAAGATTATTCTTAATTGTTGTTTTTAGTGATTCTTCATTCTTTAATGATTGTAAGAATCTTTCTACAACAACAGCCCCTTCAGGTGAAACTTTTTGTTTGAATTTAAGATTGATAGCTATTACTATTTCTTCAACAGTAGCAAGATTTTTAACAAATGTTATATTACCACTTCCTTTATTTCCATCTCCACCGTTTCCTTTTGGTTCATCATCAGGATTAATTTTTATTTCGGTTATATCGTAAGATGTGAGTCTCACTTTTTCAATTTCTTTTTCTAGATCTTCAGCACTCATTGTAGGGTCTAATTTTCGATAAAGTAAGGTGGCAAAAAGTTGAAAATCGTGTAACTCTATTTGAGGAATACGAAACAAAGATTTGATGTAATTAAATAAACTTATATAACGAGTTAATAAAGTTCTAAACTCTCTTCGTTTTCTAAATCAAATTTAGCATCCAACATCACTTTCAGTTTTGTCATTAAACGGTAATTAAAACATTGTCTTTGGGATTGATACTAATAAAAAGTTTTTACATTCTTCAATATCTTCTAGTGTAAAACACCTCTTTTTAATAACTCATCCTTTAACTTAAACAAATCCTTTGGGTCTACATTTTTATGACTTTCAACTACATCCTGATATTTTCTAAATGCATTAATAATAGATTCATAAGAATTAGTAAAATCTACTGTAAGTGTATCCTTTTTATATGGTGGATGTATTCTGTTTAATCTGCTAATCGTTTGAACTGCATTTCTTCCACTTACTGCTTTATCTAAGAACATAGTGTGTAACAAACTCTCACTAAATCCAACCTGAAACTTATTAGCCACTATAAGAAATCTTATATCATTATTAAGATTGAAACAATCTTCAATTTTTATATTCTTTGGATTGTTTAATCTATTCATTTCAATTTCTGAATAAGATTTATTGTTATAGTTTATTTGTCCAGAAAATGCAACTAAGGATTTCCATTTTAGATTTCTTCTTTTGAGTTCTTCATCTAAAAACAGTTTGTATTTTACTGCACTCAAGCGACTTGATGTAACCACCATTGATTTTGCTTTACCATCAATCTTATCTGAGGTTTGGTCAATAAATATCTGAACAATGATTTTACACTTCTCTTTTATAACTTCATCATCTTCAAATGCTTTTAATTTTAATGCTTTATAAATCTGTAATGAAGGATACTCTCTATCCTTTTATATTCATAGTTTAACTCATATAGTGTTTCATAAGAGATGATATTTTTGCTACATCCATTATGTAGCCTTCTTTTATTGCTTCATCCATTGAATATTTATCGAATGGAGTCCAATTACCATCTTCCTTTTTATTCCCAAATTTTCTAATGTTTTATCGGATGGAGTAGCTGTTAAAGCAATAAAAGTTAGATTAGGAAATTCTTTACGAGAAATTTCTTCAACTAATTCTTCCTGGTCATCAATTGTTTCTTCTTGTTTTTGTTTATGGATAAGTCCTGTTGATTCATCAAAAATTTCAACCATACTTTCGTGAAGTTTGCCTTCCTGACTTGTATGAGCTTCATCAATAATAAAGCAGATTCTCTTATTTGTTTGGTCTGAAATATCTTTGAGGAAAGAGAACTTATGAAGTATCGTTACAACTACCTGAGCATTTTTAGGAATTTCTGAATTACGATAATCATCCAACTTCATTCCCAATGCTAATTTTAAATCATTGGAATTCTCACAGTAAGCAACAACACCTGTTTGGTCTATAGCTTTTATAAAGTCCTTGCTAATCTGGTCATCTAAATTTATTCTATGTGTAAGTACAATTATGTGGTCGAATAATTTCACATTATCAGATGAAGGATTCTTAGATTCTGAACCAACCAAACAATTGTATTACTCTTTCCACTGCCAGCAGAATGTTGGATTAAATATCAGATTTAATTCTTTATTTTTATATGATTTACAATATCATTAAATACTTTTTAACACATCTTTGTTGATGATAGGGGAAATATCCATTTTATCTTTTGTGCTATAATAATGTTCAATAAAATTTAGAATGTTTTCAGGAAGTAAAATTTCATCATAAGATAATGATTGCATATTCATCATTTGGTTTGATGTTTACTAAACCAGTATTAAAATCTTTGAAGTCTTCTTTTATTGGGTGGTCGCCAAATGTTGTAGCAATCTTAGCCTTTTCTCATCCGCTATATGAACAAATGCACTATTAAAAATAGGGAGAGTAGTTTCTCTTGAACAATATTGTTGAACAGCATCTTCAACATTTTGTCCAGCCATGTATGTTTTAATTCTATGGTAATGATTGCAAAACCATTAAGACAAATCACTAAATCAATGCTTTGCCTTTCATCTGGTTGTTCTCGTATGTTTGCTTTACTGTTGAAATGATATTGTCTAATAGCACTAAAAACATTTTTATCGTATCGTTCTATTTGTTCGGGATTGTTTTCTGTAACTGGTTTGAAATATTTTAAATCTAAATGGAAGGTGTTTACTTTTAATCCATCAATAGAACTTGAAATAAAGGGTTATTGTTAAGTTCTTCCTTAACTTTTTGCCAACTTCTTTCTTCCAATCATATGAAATTCTGTTTTAATTTTATTTAGAGTTTGATTTGGTATTTCTAAGAAACTCTTCTAGCATTTCCCAATGCAAGCAGGAGTACTTTATCTAGTGATATTTGACTATCAGAAAAAAGTTTATATTTCCCATTGATGTCAAGTTTATGACAAAATGTTTTTCTAATTCTTTTTCCCAATCTTTACGTTGTGCACTCATTAGCAGTTACCTTTATTTTCCTGTAACAGCATTATAAATTTTTATTTTCTAAGTTCTTGAGTTTTATTATCTGGTTTTCAATATTATTTATTAGTTTATCGATTTTTGAAGTTCGCTCATTCAAATAATCTGCAATTTGCATTTGTTCTTCAATAGGTGGGATTAAGATTTTTAAATTTCCAGTATGAACTTGATTAAAAATAGGGAGAGTTGCAAAGTTTGCAATTTTTATAATTATACTTTCATAAATCTTTAGTAGATAAACTCCATAATTAGGATTTACAGAATTATTAAATCTAATTACGTTTAATTGCATAGTTACATAAACCGTCCTCTTTAATGACGACATTTCCAATAGTTGCTCCAATACCTATCATAAAATACTATCATTTGAAACATCTTTCCCTTTCTTCATCAATTGCTTTTTGTGAGATATTTCTAGTGGAATTTTAGAACTATTTCACTATTAAAATCACAGGAGCAAACCATCTAATCTCACCATCATAGTACTCATCACTTCCAGAAGGTGGAGTGAGCCAGTTTGAATGAAAATAGAAGATGTTTTAATCCTCTTAACCTTCCAATGTTCAGGTATTTTTCCTAACCACTCAACTTTGCTGTCTTTAAGTTTTCTTTTGGATTTAAATCCTTTTGTTACGGCATTATTAATTTCAATTTGTCTGAGTTCTTTTAATTTTTCAATCTGGTCCTTTTTTTTGGAAATGAGTTTATCAAGTTTTTGAGTTTGATAGTCTAAATAAGTGCAAATATTTTCTTGTTCAACTTCATCATTGGGATAAAGCAACTCTTAGATTGTACAAAGTTTTGTATTAAGTTGATTAATTGTTGTTGTTGAAAACATCCCTGTTTGTGAAGTAAAAATCGGAGAGTTAAAAAAGTATGATAAATATCTCCAGTATTTTCCTCGAAACACAGTCATAAATGCACCAAAAGTGAACCCAACAGATTTATCATCAATACAAATATTTTTCCTATAAGATGAGCACTTCCATTTCTTACACAGATTAAAATGTCTCCTTATTTGTTATAAGATTTTCATCAACTTCTTTTTTTATATAAACAGAGTCATCAAATGAAATTGCTCCTTCTTGAATATTAGAAGCTCTCAAAACAAGCAACCCCTCCTCATTATCAGAGACATCATTTGGATTATAGATAACACCCATTATTGATGAACCAAGATGTTTTAATCTTTTAACTTGCCAGTGTTTTGGGACTTTACCAATTCCAACAAACCCACTTTCTTTATATGAATCGTTAAGAATCAAAGTTTAATCCCCAATTCAGTTAGAAGATTAGAACTTTCAATTTCTAAATCAGCAAGTTCTTTAGTTACTGCTTCAACCTCTCTCAATGGTTGGTAAACGTAAAAATGTTTGGTAAATGGTATCTCATATCCTTTTTCTTCAGCAGTAATCGTCCATTTCTTTTCAACTTCTTTTTTTAGGAAAGCAATTTTATCATCTTTCCAGGGGATGTACTCAGCGTCTTTAACAATTTTAGGAATACTGATACTTGATTTAAGCGAAAGTTTATTACCATTAAGTGTTTTTATAACTCTAATCTCTACATCAGGTGTATTATACTTTTTGACAAATTCCTTTTAGGATTTAATCGAAGATAAATTCACCTTCTTCACCTTTTATCTTTTACCTGAACATTTTTGTTCTTCTTCAAGAGTTTCAATTAAAAAGTATCATTAAGTTTAGTTTTAGGCATTAGTAATTTCTTTATCTTCAAAAACAGGATTACAATCTTCATCAACTTCTTCTAAATCAAGGAAAACTTTTCTAAAAGCAAAATCTTCTATTTCAAATATCTTACAGTACTTACCTTCCTTAAATTCTTTGTGTATTCTTACTATCTCGGCTATCTGATCATTCTCAGCAACATAAACAGGATTATCTTTATTACCTTCCCATCCATCGGGGAGCCATTATGTACAACTGCAATTGCAGAACCACCAAGCTCTGGTGGTTTCATTTTGCTAATCATATGTAATGTAAAAGAATTGCCATCACTGCTTCTAGGTTGTCAACATCAAACCTACCGTTGCTATTTACTAAAACTTTGCCCTGAATTTTCCAGCTTTTACCATAAGTGGATTACTAAGCATAAAATCAAATTGTTCACCAATAAATCCATCTTCAAAAAGTGTATCACCTTTAACAATTTTTCCTTGTTCATTTTTTTTAATAATAAATCTGCTTCACATACTGCCCCAGGTTTTATCATTAACTTCTTGCCCCGATAAAACAACATTTGCATTAGGATTAATTTTTTCTTGAATAAATTCTTTAGCAGCTGTTAGCATTCCGCCACTACCGCAAGCACAATCGTAAATAGTAACTAATTCACCATCTTTAATTTTTTTCTCATCAATGTCTAAGAGTTGAACCATAAGGTCAATTACTTCTCTTGGGGTGTAGTGTTCTCCTGCTTCTTCATTGTTTGCTTCAGAAAATTTTCTTACAAGTTCTTCGAAGATATAACCCATTTTAATGTTGCTAACTTTATATTAGGGTTAAGGTCAATATTTGCAAAATCACTAATAAGTGGAAAGAGAATTTTTCTTGTTGTAGTTTGTTTATATGAGTACTAATTCCAGATCGTTTAATTATTTTTTCTATGTTATCAGTGTAACCATTAAGATAATTTGTAAAATTATTCTTGATTGATTTTTCACCTTCATTAACAAGTTTTTGCAAAGTGTACTTAGATGAATTTGCAAATTTTATACTATCAATAAGTTTATCATTAAGAAATTTCTTACGAGCGACAGATGGAAGTTTTTCAATTTGTTTTTTATACTTTTCTTGAATTTCATCTGTCTTAGAAATCAAAACCCCTTCGATTCTACGAATAAGAACCATTGGATAGATGATGTCAGTATATTCAGTTCTCTTAAAATATCTCTAAGAACATCATTAGCAGTATTCCAAATAGAGAAACTTCTTGAGATATTTCAGTATCACGTTTCATTTGAAAACCTTCTAAAAATTCATTTAGTCCAACAACAACAAGGTGAGGAAGAATAAAAAGTACAATTGTATTTGCATTTAAGTTATATACTCAGTTGGGGTTGTTGCAATAAGTGTTCTTTGGGAATTGGTAAATAACCTAGCGGAATTATCATGAAATGTGAAATCCAATTAAGTACAAAAATCAGATAACCAACCAAATTAATGGATTGATAAGCCCTTGACTGGAAAAATCCCAACCTATAATCAAATAAATTAGCCCCACTTGAATTTAATTCCATTAAGATTAACGATTGAAAAGACAAATGCGGAAAAAATTAACCAATAAAAACTCCACGAGGTTTCTCTCCGTAGCCAGCAAAAAGTTTATAGAAATGAATAAACCATACTACTTTGATACTGATTTTCTTTTATACTTATTACTTTTAATCCATTTGCGTTCTTGTTCTGAATCTTCTAGACACGCCCTCGTTTCATTTCATATTCGTTAAAGTAAAACCAACCAGCTTGTTCATAATCTTTTGTATTATCAATGCAACTTTGAAGCGACGATATAGGTTTGCTATTTCTTCAAATGAATTTAATTCGAAGAAGTAATAATAATTCTTTAACAAATTATGATTCTCCTCGTCACTTGGAGGAGCTAGATTTGAGAAGAAATAATCTTCAAAGATTATATTCTTTCTTTCAAAGGGCAGTAGCATATTCTTTTCTTTTGTATGAGTCCACTTTGAAGAAATAAATATAGCTGAATCAAAATTCGACTTATAAAATGAAAAAATGGTCATCAGACAATTTGAAAATAGTACATCTTTCAGATTGCAATTTCTGAATGCAATAACATTGGGGTTATTTACTTCTCTTAAATTAATAAGTAGGTCTTCAAATACGGTTTTGAACGGTTTAAAATTTATATCTTCAAAAAATGATATTTTAATCTTTAAAAAAGTCTCCGTTAAGGTTATATTTGAGAATTTAATATCTCCTATAATATGATTTAGTTCAAGCTCTACTTTATCATTAAATAAGTTTGACTGAGTAGAATTTGATCCTTTAGGGCATCTGGTTCAGTGTTATCAATAGAAAAGGAAACATCTTTATAGCTCTCACTGATCCATTAAAAATTGTTTTATGGAAAAGAGCACTTGAGTCAAAAATAGAATGATCAAATTCACAGTTTTTACTAAAGGTCGAGAAATTAAACACGGCATTTTGAAATTCAGACGAATGATAATAACAGTTTTCGATACACTTGATGCCTTGACTGTAGAAACCTGCTTTGAATTTTGAGTTAATAATTGATACTACTCCATTGTATCTAGATTCATTATTATCAAAACCATCTTCAAAATGACAACTGTTGATTGTTATTTGTTCTTTGTATGTTATATCGTGAAAATTTACAGCTTTCTGGAAGTCAGACCCATTGATTTCGATATTTTTATTAAACGTAGAACCTTCGAAAATCACATCCCCATTAAAATTACAATTTAATATATCAACCTGCTCTTTAAATATTTGCTTCCTACAATCTAAGCGACTATTGAAGGTTGAGTTCCGCAATTTAATAGAACCTAAACCATTCATAAATTTCCGATTACTAGTCCATCAAATGTTCCTTTGCGAGAAATTAAACTGGATGAGTTATACACATTCAATTTAACTCACCGTTAAAGTCACTTCATCCATTCTATTCATTCACCACAATTATGGTAATGCACAATCATAGAAAATGTTGAATTTCGAAAAATCTAAACTTTGAAAGCGAACTCTATCTACTAAAGACAAATAGTTCTTGGCCCGATTACTTTTGCCCATGAAATTCACAGTTTTTAAACTAATGAGGGTATTAAAGTTTTTAAAGATAAGGTTGATTAAAAATTTCGAAAATGGAAATTTAATCCGTCAAATTGGTAGTCGTTCGTATTGAACTTTTTTACTAATTAGGAAATTAAAAAACTCTTGTTCAGTACAATTTTTATTTTGTATTGGTGTATGCATCTAAACAATAATTTTTCATTGTGTATTGGATGCTTGACGAAGATTACATCCCTCATAGTTGCACTTTTTTTGACTCGACATTGAACATAGTGGTTCTTACTTAGCTTTGGGATATGATAGGGAAAATTAATAACTTAGAGCAAGGATTGCATACAATACCCAATGAAAATATGTGAGGAATTGATTAGATGCTAAGACCAATGTAAACCTTTATTATTAAAATAGTTACGACAATTTTAACATAGCACGCAACTGATGTCTTAGTATTGGCATAAAATCTAAATAAAAATACTGATAATAATCTATTATTAAAAGAAACATGTCTAGAGTCTATCAGTTAACTTTTATAAATCAAAGTACACTTTAACTCAATTATTTTTTAATAAATTGAAAACAATATTTTAAAATTTGAGTTACCACCATAACAATACTTTTTGCGGAGAGTTCCAATGAGCTAACAATTATAAAAGAAAGCGCATTTCAATTTACGTTTCACAATCATTTTCTTTCTCAATTCTGTTTTACTTGCGAATAGAACCTAATGAATCGTTCAATAAGGAACAAATAAAGAAATTTTAATCAACTACAAAAGATATTAGCTATTTAGAAACTCACATCAAATGAGAAAAATATTTGTAAAAGATATTCAATTAGTAAAATTGATTCAATAGAAACTTTCTACTTTATTCGAGCGAATATAGAGCTGATAATCCAGAAAGTATTTACTTAGTTTGGCAAGAAGAAAATAGATTATTGTTTATGAATCTGTTTTATGGGAATCTTAAAATCGGTATATAATTAAATTTGATAATTATTTTATAAAAGTGAACCCAAATGATTTTTTAATTAAAATCAGAGTTCCTCCTATTATTAGAGAAGATACATTTAGTCAGAATTGGATAGATAGTTTTAGTCTAATCTTGGTTCTACTTTTAATTGTTGTAACACTTATATTATATTATAAATTTCAATACTCAATCCGAATCCAAATTACAAATCCATCGGAAAAATTTTATTATCCATAAAAGATTTGCAAACATTTTGTTCATAGTATTCTTTAGTTTTCCAATAGTAGGATTAATCACTATTATTATTGATAAACCTTTTACATTCAGTGGAGAATTACAAGAAAATTATCGAAATTTAAATAATCTAATTCCATCTATCTGGACATGTCTCATCTATTTTACCGCATTGATTTCTAACTTGATAATGTCGATGCATCTAAAGGACAAGTACAATCAATTATTAGAAAAAATTAATATAAATATTAATACAACCAAATCTGCATATTCATTTGATTTAAATATTGAGAAATATAATATTCTTAAAGAAATAGATTATCAAAATAAACTAGGTGAAAAAGATATTGTGAGTATTGTCTTTAGTCTTGGTTATGAGTTTTCTAATGAGAATTCTATCAACACTTTGACGGAAAAACTTCCACAAATAATAAACTCAAACAATGAGGAAAGAATAAATAAAAAAATTACAAAAGATAACTTAAATATCGAGAGTTTGGTATTAGTAGATAATATTTGTTCTTTAATTAAGAGTGGATTTCTTGAGTTGAAAGAAAATGAATTGAAACTTTCCTCTTCAAGGTAAAGAAAAAATTCTTTGCCTAGTACTCTTTATATACAACTAATACCTCCAAAATTTGATTACGAGCTTGCAAGAGCAAATCAAAGAACTTCATAATAACAATGTGGAAGAAGCTATAAAAAATAGTAAGTACAAATATTCTAGAGTCATTTACTGCGTGGATGATCAAGAGAATTACGAATGACGATCAATTAAAGTCCTAGCCTCAAAATTTATTCGTAAGGAAGATAAAACTTTAGAAAATGCAACTCTAATGGAATTATATAAAATATTTAGAGCACTTTTTGAGGATATTAAAATTAAATATGGTAAAGAAGAGATAGAGAAAATTGATTACATGCTACAGGGATGTATGAATTTGCTTCAAGTTTCCAGGTTAATAAGAAACGATTACTCACACCAAAGAGATATAAGCGAATATCAAACAAATATTGCTGTTGAAGATGCATTTAATTTATTACAACTAAGCCGAACATATATTAACTTAGTTTGTAGATATATTGTACCGTAAAATCTGGTTAAATGACCTAATAGAATTAATGTTAGCTCTCGATAATTTTTTTTAATTGAAGCGGAATTTCTTAAAATGTTTTCTAACTGTTGATGATTTAGTATGTTATATTTTTGGGACAGTTTCTCCCAACTCAAAACTTTTTGTTCAAGTTCTTTATTTGCGTTGAATTTAGTTCCAGTCAAAATCCAATTTACATCGGCTCCTGCTTCAATCAGTCTAGATAAAACTATAGCTCCTGGGTCTCGTTTATTAGTCAAATACGCATGAAGATTTTCATAACTCATATCAATTTTTTTTGCAAATTCTCTTGAAGTCATTCCCTGACTATCAATAAATTGTCTAATTCTTTCACCTATATCCATAAACACCTGTTTTTATTTTTAATGAAACTGAAAACAATTGTTGATTTTATATAAACTTTTGTTTATATTTGTATATTAAAAATATAACAATTGATTATAAGAAACAATTGAAGGAGTTAAAAAATGAGAAATAATTATTTGAACCAGGGTGCAGGAATTACAGACACAAACTCAAAGTTAATTGCAAATATTATACTTAGAAAAGTAGACCTAGAAACTTCAGATTTAGTACTTAACAAGAATGATTTTCAACTGCTCAGTGAAATAAATGAACTTGCTTCTCTTAAGTCAAGGATTAAGGAATTAGAAGTAAAAGAAAAATTACTGGAAAACTCATTGAAGAATGCTATTGGTAATAGAGAGCGAGTTGTTTTTGGTGGAGTTGTTATTGCAACATTAAAAGAGTTTACAAGAGAAAATTTTGATTCTAAAAAATTGCAACAGGAATTTCCTGATGTTCATAAAAAGTTTTTAGGATACTCAAATTATAAAGTTCTAAAGGTAAAAGAAGTTGTTGCAGTTGCCTAAACAAAATATCTAAGAAGGATTTATGAATTTATACGAACAAACAAAACAGTTTTTAATAAGTGAAGATTTTCGTTTTCAGGAACGAACTTCAGATAATAATAAGTTTATTGTTTCTAAAGTTGAGGGAGAAAATGTAACAATAAATTGTTTCATTCATTTCTTTGAGAATAAAAATATACTTATCTGTTTTTCGGAATTACCTTTTAGGATTCAAAAAGAAAAACGAACTGAAATAATTAGTTTTTTATCAAGTCTTAATAATGAATTGATGATAACAAATTTTTTAATTTCAGAAATGAATGGAACTATCAGATTAAAGTCTGTATTATATCAGGATAGTTCAATTTCAACTGAAACTTTTAGGAAATTCTTCTTTACAAATTTCTCAACTCTTGATTTGTATGTTCCTAAGATTATGGCAAAACTATTTAGTTGTTCGAAGGATTTATTTTTACCTGAACATAACAAATTGAATTTGAATTGAGATGAAGAAAAGAGTAATTATATACGCAAGAGTTTCCACCAAAGAGCAAAATGTGGACATGCAGCTATTAGATTTAACACAATATGCCGAAGCACGTGGATTTGAGATTGTTAAAAAGTATGTTGACATAGGTTCGGGGACAAAAGATGATAGAATTAATTATCAGAAGATGTTAGATGATGTTCCGAAAAAGAAAAACAGATATTGTACTCGTCTGGAAATTTGATAGGTACGCTAGAAGTACAAAAGAATTAGTGAATGCTTTAGAAGAATTTAACAGGTTGGGAGTAGATTTTATTAGTTTCAAAGAATCGCTGGATACAAGTTCGCCTGCGGGTCGTGTTCTCTTTCATATAATAAGTGCTTTTAGTTCTTTTGAAGCAGAAATTATAAGAGAAAGAGTAGTTGCAGGAATGGAAAAAGCTAAGGCTCGAGGAGTGAAGATGGGTAGACCTTGTATTAATTCAGAAATAATTTCTGGAGTTAAAAAAATGCATCAACTTGGATATTCTCGAAAAGAAATTATTTCAAAATTTAATATTGCTAAATCCACATATCATAGTATTCTAACTCGCTAATTTAATCTCTTCGGCCCATATCTCTTTTTTTAGTATAGGTTTATAACCAATATAGCTTTCAATTTCTTGCCTAGCAATCTCTTCTATTAGGTCAAGATATTTGGGCAAGCTTACAAGTGAATCGTGAATTGTAAAGCAAGGAATTTCTGGATGCTCCTTCATTAATCTATCGTAAATCATGTCTAATACACAATAAGATTCCATATGTTGTAGTATTAAGGCAAATCTACGATGATTATGCTTGCGTAATAATTTAGTAAAGTTAAAAATTGTTTCGAAAGTATTTGAATTATATACTTCGGATGTTTATGATAAGAAATCCTGGTCCACTATCATCTATCAATGTATTGTACCTATTATGTGAAAAAATGAATTAAGAAATAAAGCCTTTGCTAATTCTCTATCTGGTTCACCAATAAAAGTATCAGGATAGTTAGTTCTGATTTCTTGAACTATATCCTCATAATACCGACCTTCAACCACTGATTTTGAATATTTTGCAATCTCATCTTTCTTAAGATTATTTAATGCTTTGTACACTTCTATTTTACTTAGGGATTCTTTATTCGTTCTCGCTATGGATGAATCTAGAAAACGTGTTATAATGGGGTTATCATTTACCCAAAATTTTTTATCAAATAATGCAAGCATAAAAAACGGTTGAGAATTTTTTATATCTACTTGTCCTAGAATATCCCCATCAAATCTTAAATATTTTCGAAAATCTTTTTTGAGTCTTGTAAGTGGCGAATGAAATCTAAAGCTGCTTGAATCTCTATGTGTAATCAAGTCGATATCTAAATTTTTCAAACTATTTATTGTTTCCAATTTACTTTTATTTATTTGATATTTAAATTTTGTACTTTTCCTTAACTCTGATTCATAATCTCCTTCAAGATGCAAATGTCTTAAGAACTCATTTTGTTTTTTATAAGATTCTTTAAATACAGTTTTACCAGATTTATTCGAAATTTGGTCAATATTTTTAGTTAAAATTGCTTCCAGATATTTCTGTTTACTCTTGTATACACGATTATTAATATCTTTTTCAATCAGACTACTATTGATATATTTCGAAGTATAGTTGTAATAGTTTGAAGTATGTTTATTATAGTCATATGATTTAGTTAACTCGATAATGGAATTATCAAACAAATACTTCATATATTGATTATAATTCGGTTTTAATTTTCTAAGTATAGCACTGTAAATAGGGACTGACCCATCTCTTCTCATCCCATCAGTAGAACTAACTCTAATAGAATTGATAAGTGAGATTAGATACATTAAAAAAATCCTTATCAAAATGTCTAATTGTTTTAATTGGAGGTGATTTTTAAATAAAATTTCTAAATCAAGTTTTCAGAATACAAACCTTCATACAAACTCCTTCTTTTATTATAAATATATAGGATTATAAAATCCTTATCAGTTACTCACTAAATTCAATATGAAGAAAAGTACTATATCAAATCAATAGGTTTTTAAAGAAAGTTAGAGATTGTTAATAGAAAAGTAATGGTTGGAAAAAAATGCATTTTTTGAAAAAAAAGAAGAAAGTAATTATTTCAATAAAGAATAAAACTAATACTAAAAATAAAAGAATAAATAAAAGAATAATTAAAAGAATAAATAAAGAGGAAAAAAGAAAGAAGCGTTAGTTATTAGTATATCTTGAAACCTTTCCCCCTTATAATACAAGCACTTACAGGGCTCGTAAACCTACACATTATCAATCCCTATATAAACTTATATAAGAATTGAAAAATCAATCAATTTTACAGGATATTCATTCCGATTTTTAATAGGATTTTCGAGCCACCAATTAGCTATAGAATTCAATCAGGAATTGCTATTAAATACTCCCAATTCATTCATAGACCTAGCACCAGTAACATATCTGAATCAGACTTAACGGATTTATGTTAAGGATAAAGACTACTCTATAAAAAGAACTGGTGAATCAGGAAAAAACTGTTTACGAATTAGTCACTCACAACATGCAAGATTTAATCTGCATTGGAGGATATTGTTAGGGGGGTGGGTGGGGTTGTTGGAAAAACTTAGATAAGTCTTTACAACAGGTTTTAACATCATTCAATATGCGGGGCACCTAAAAAACCCTGATATTCAGGGTTTTTTTATTGCTTTTTTATATACCCCGAATCAGAATTAGAACCTTTATAAATATATATTATTCAAAATAGGTTCATCTCGTAAAACTAATCACATAGGGTAAATAAGACTTTTCATTTGACTTTGGCATATCACTTTTTTCTGATTATCTTTTTATAAGATTAAATACGATATCTAAGGAAATTTCTTTTATTGACATCGAGCATTAAAAATACTTTTAAATTTAAAGTACTTGAAACATTGTGATAACCATGAAACCTAAATTGCCTAATAACAAAATATTCGGCGTTTCTCAGGGAACAGAAGCACAATTACATTTCTCTCAATTCCTTTTTTTGTTCATTGTTATTTTCTTCATTTCATTTATTTATATCTATCCTCAAAAAGCAAAAATCACGTTTGAACACTTCACTCCTGACCAGGGGATGTCTTCCTATATTGCGCCTTGCATTATCCAGGATAAAGAAGGTTATTTATGGTTCGGCACATACGATGGAATAGATCGTTATGATGGTAATACTTTCACCTCATATAAAAATGAACCGGGAAACAAAAGTAGTATAAATAGTGGTTCTGTGCAGGCTATTTGCGAGGACAGAGCAGGTAATCTTTGGATTGGGACATCACTCGGTTTAGAAAAACTTGATCGGTCTACAGGGAAATTTACACATTTGTTTCCGCATCCTCCGACAACAGGAATTGATTTTAGCAATTACATATTATCAATTTGTGAAGATAAATTTGGTGTGCTCTGGATTGGGACTGCAAATGGCTTAAATAAATTTGATAAAGTCTCAGGAAAATTTAGTTGTTTCCGGCAGGATAGGATGGACCCAGGTAGTATTAGCAATAGCTATATTCATGCAATATTAGAAGATAATGAAGGCAACCTATGGATTGGGACTGGAAATGGTCTTGATAGACTTGATAGAACCACTGGAAAATTTGTTCATTATTGGCATGATCCTAAAAATCAAATTGGTTCAATCCGCATTGAATGGAATAATTCCATCGAATATTCTTTAACTCATCAAATCAATTCCATTTATGAGGATAATAACGGCTTGCTCTGGTTATGCACTAATGGAGAAGGACTTATCGCGTTTAATCTAAAAGAAAAATTTTATAAAACATTTAAGCATAACACAGATGATCCGCTAAGTAAAAATTGTTTAACAAGCGACTATATCGTATCAATTGCTCAGGATAGTGATGGTGTTTACTGGGTAGGTACTAAATTTAACGGACTAAACACATTTAATAAGGAGCAAAATAAATTCACTCATTATTACCATGATGATTACGATCCGAAAAGCTTAAGTATTGATATGATTCTTGCAATACATCTCGAGCGTTCAGGTACGATTTGGATTTCGTCATTTACTGGTCTAAATAAAATAAACCGAAAAGAAAGACTCTTCACACAATATAATAATTTTGAATCGTCTTGGGATAATTCATTGGGCTCTAGTGCCATTATTGCGAATAGTGATAATAATAGTCTTTGGATCGAAGCTGGAAATGAGATATTAAAATTTTATCCACCAAGTGGTACGTTTGTTTCCCAATTTTCCATACAATCAGTTGGAGCAACATATATTGCCGGAGATAATTCAGGTAATATATGGATGAAGCACTTTACCGGCGGACTTTCCTTAAAAGAAATGGATGGGAAGGAAACGCGAATTCAATATTCTTCCGGAAAAGAATTCAATCAACAAGTGTATTGTTTATATAGCCCACCCTCAAGTGATACTGTCTGGATAGGAACTCTTGAAGGCGATCTATTGTCTATATCCAAAAAAACGAAAACAACTTCATTTATTAAATCGATTAGGACCTCTATAAAATGTATCTATAAGGATTCATTCGGAATTCTCTGGGCTGGTACGAAGGATGCAGGTCTATTTCAGTATAATGAATCTGAACGAGAATTGGTTTTATTTAAATCTAATGTTAATGATCTTGGAAGCATCACGAGTAATTTTATTACCACAATTCATGAAGATAAAAAAGGAAATGTTTGGTTTGGAACAAATATTGGATTGAATAAATACATTCGCTCAACCCAATCATTCATTCATTTTACTGAAAAAGAAGGGTTACCTAACAATTTAATTTTCGCCATAGAAGAAGATGCTCAAGGAAATTTATGGTTTAGCACCGACAATGGTATTTCAAAGCTTAATCCTGAGACCAGGGAAATTAAAAATTATGATATCTCTTATGGATTTACAACCAATAGATTTTATTTTACAGGATGTAAAACAGAAACCGGAGAAATTTATTTTGGTGGACCTGGTGGTCTTACACGTTTTCATCCTGATAGCATTAAAGACAATCCATACATTCCTCCAATAGTTATAACTTCATTCAGGATTTTTGATAAACCAATTCCTTTTAGTAATAAAACAGAATTGGATTACGATAAGAACTTTTTATCATTTGAGTTTGCTTCATTAAGTTATTTAAGTCCTCAAAGAAACCAGTATGCATATAAGATGGAAGGTGTAGATAAGGATTGGATTTATTCAGGTACAAGACGTTATGCTTCATATACAAATATGGAGCCCGGTGAATATATTTTTAGGGTAAAAGGATCAAACAACGATGGAGTCTGGAATGAAGAAGGAACATCGATTGCAATAACTATTTTACCGCCTTTCTGGAAAACATGGTGGGCTTATTTATCATACGCAGGTATTTTCATCTTTGCATTGTTTGGAATAAGACGTTATGAGATGAACAGAATATCTTATAAAAACCAGACTAAACTTGATAAAGCAGTATTAATTGAAAAAGAAGAAACGGAAAAATTAAAATCCAGATTTTTTGCAAATATTTCGCACGAATTTCGAACTCCGCTTACTCTAATTCTCGGTCCAGCTGAAAAAATTATTTCAAACACATCAGACGATATAATTAAAGACGCCAATATCATAAAGCGGAATTCAAGACGTTTACTGCAGCTGATTAATCAATTGCTTGATCTATCAAAATTGGAATCCGGAAAACTAAAACTCGAAGCTTCGCAAGGAAACATTGTTTCATTTGTGAAAGGAGTTGTTCTATCCTTTGAGTCATTGGCTGAATCAAAGGATATTAATCTAAAATTATTATCGGAAAAAGATTTTATTGAATTGTACTTTGATAGAGAAAAAATGATGAAGATACTAACAAATATTTTATCAAATTCATTCAAGTTTACTCCGTTGCAAGGAATCATTACAGTAAGTATCAAACTTTCATCTAATTCTCCTTCGTCTAAGTTGGGATACAAGAGTGGCTCGTTAGAAATAAAAATAAGAGATACAGGAATTGGAATACCTCAAAATGAATTACCAAAATTGTTTGATCGTTTTTATCAAGTAGATAATTCATTTACAAAAGAGCACGAAGGTACAGGAATTGGATTGGCTTTAACAAAAGAACTTGTAGAACTTCATTATGGTAATATTAGTGTGGAAAGTATTATGGACAATCAAGATAAATCAGGCACAAGTTGGACTGAATTTACAGTAACTCTACCGCTTGGAAGTTCTCATCTGAAGAATGATGAGATAATCAAAACGGAAAATGCAGAGGATTCATTACTTCATATTGAAGAGGGAAGATACACTTCTCCCCTTAGTAAACCCGATACTGATTTGATCACAATGAGTATTAATGATGAGGTGATAAAAGATCAGTCGGAAGAGAAAACTATAGTTTTAGTTGTTGAAGACAATTATGAAATGAGAGAATATATCAAAGAATCACTCGATAAAAGTTATCAGATTGAAGAAGCAGTAAATGGAGAACAAGGAGTAATGAAAAGCGAAAAAATTATTCCTGATCTTATCATCAGCGATATGATGATGCCAAAAATGGATGGGAATGAATTGACAAGAATTTTAAAGAACGACGAGAAGACCAGCCACATTCCAATCATTTTGTTAACTGCAAGATCAGGCCAGGAAAATAAAATAGAAGGATTAGAAATGGGGGCGGATGATTATCTTACGAAACCTTTTGATATAAAAGAGCTCCGAGCAAGAATTGAAAACCTGATAAAAATCAGACGGACACTGCAGACAAAGTATAGCAGGCTTGAATTTGCAACAAAAGCTGAAGGTAAAAAAGCATTGAGTTTAGATGAAAAATTTTTGAATAAAGTTGAGGAAGTAATTGAACAGCATATATCTAAGGAAGAATTTAATATGGAAGATTTCAGCAGAGAAGTTGCGATGAGTAGAGCTCAATTACACAGAAAATTAAAAGCTTTGACTGGAAAATCGGCAACCTTATATATTAGAACTGTCAAGCTATTAAAAGCAAAAAAGATGATTGAACATAATACTGGAACTATTTCTGAAATAGCTTATTCGTTGGGGTTTTCAAGTCCAACATATTTTACCAGGTGTTTTAAAGAAGAATTTGGTTATCCGCCCAGTGAAATAACTAAACTCTAGTTTTTATTTTTCTACTTCCTTCCTCAAAAATTCAAGAAATTCATAATTTTTTACAAATGCAACAATAGTGCAAGTAAATGGAACAATACTGTTATGCAGTGTCCTTTACAATTTTGTTTATTTGCATTCGTTATTTCGATCAATTTTCTCATGCTTATTGAAGTTCTTTTGAAATAATATTTAGTCCCAGGCACGGCTAACTTTGAATTCAAGTTAATGTGTGAAGTGAATGTTGCCTGCACCAAAAATAAATTTTTAATAATGTCCATAGCGTGATGATCAAAAAAGTAGCTAATTTGAATCACTACGGTGTATTTTATCAAATATTATAATGGAAAAATAAATGAAAACATTAACCGTATTTTTATTTTTTTGTGTTAGTTCAATAAATATGCTTTCACAAAATATAACTAACACACTCGGCACCAACGGGTCCTTTATTATAAAAGATGGCGCAAATACTTTTCTAACTCTTGATCAGTTAAATGGATATCTAACACTAAATAGTGGAGTGATATTTTTCGGAGCCGATAGATTTTTACATAACTATGGGTTATCTAATACTTTTATGGGTATAAATTCCGGCAATTTTACGATGACAGGTGGTTATAACACAGGGTTTGGTAGGAATTCAATGTATTCCAACAACAGCGGTTATTATAATACAGCATTAGGGTATAATTCATTATTTAATAACACAACAGGTTACCAAAACACTGCAATTGGATTTAAAGCTCTAACATTAAATACAACAGGAATTGAAAACACAGCAACTGGTTGGGCTTCACTTTATTCCAATACCAGTGGGAATTATAACACAGCAACCGGTTCTAGTTCATTATTTTTCAACACCAATGGTTATCAAAACACATCCATGGGATTTAAGTCTTTATATTACAACACTAGCGGTTATAATAACACAGCCTATGGTTATGCTTCATTAACTTCCAACTCCACTGGGTATGAAAACACAGCTTCGGGATTTGGATCTTTATTCTGGAACAGTGAAGGAATTAGAAACACAGCTGTAGGATTTCAATCTTTATTTCTCAACACCACTGGCATTGAAAACACAGCCGTAGGATATCAGTCTTTAAGTTCTAACACTTTAGGTAAATATAATACTGCGGTGGGATTTAAGTCTTTAAATTATAACTCAACCGGTGAATTTAACACAGCATCGGGATTGAATTCATTATATTCAAACACGACAGGTTTCCAAAACACAGCATCGGGAAATGCTTCATTATATTTTAACACGACAGGTTACAGTAACACCGCAATAGGTAATGGTGCCGGTCGCGATATAACTACAGGTAGTAATAACACTGTAATCGGATTTGATGCCCAAGTACCTAATGGCGCCGCAAACAATCAAGTGCGAATTGGGAATTGGGATGTTACCTATTCAGGTGTTCAAGTTGCGTGGACAATCACAAGCGATAAGAGATGGAAATCTGATATTAAAAGTTCTGTACTTGGTTTAAACTTCATCAGCAAACTCAACCCCGTTTCATATACACGCAATAACGACGAGAAAAAAAGAATTGAGTACGGACTGATAGCACAGGAGGTAGAAGAAGTATTAGAAGAATCAGGTATTGAAAATGCAGGTATGCTTACAATAGATGATAATGGAAGATACGAACTTCGCTACAATGATTTATTGGCTCCTATGATTAAAGCTATTCAAGAGTTGAAATCTGAAAATGAACAACTAAAAAATCAGATAGAAGAAGTATTAGAGATAAGGGAACAGCTATCAGAAATTAAAATCCTGAAAGAAGAATTAATCGAGCAGATAACACAACTGAAAGCAAATAATAATATTGGAGAAGTAAAATTCAGCTCTCTTGGAAAGTAGCCGAATACTATTATTTAACTAATTGAAATAATGGAAAAATAAAATGAAAAAATTGACCTTGTTTTTAATTCTTTGTGTTTATTCAATCAATATGTTTTCTCAAAACATAACTAACACAATCGGCACTAGCGGTTCTTTTATTATAAAAGATGGCGCAAATACTTTTCTAACTCTTGATCAGTTAAATGGATATCTAACACTAAATAGTGGAGTGATATTTTTCGGAGCCGATAGATTTATACATAAGTATGGGTTATCTAATACTTTTATGGGTTTAAATTCCGGTAATTTTTCAATGACGGGTGGTTACAACACAGGACTGGGCAGTTTTACTTTAAATTCCAACTCTATGGGTTATTATAACTCAGCATTAGGATATAATTCACTGTATAATAATACAACAGGTTACCAAAACACTGCAATTGGATTTAAAGCGCTAACATTAAATACAACAGGCATTGAGAACACTGCGACCGGTTGGGCTTCATTGTATTCCAATACAAGTGGAAATTATAACACTGCAGCAGGTTCCGCTTCATTATTTTTTAACACCACCGGTTATCAAAATACATCTGTGGGATTTAAGTCTTTATATTACAACACCAGTGGTTATAATAATACAGCCACCGGTTATGCTTCACTAAGTTCCAACTCCACCGGGTATGAGAACACAGCGAATGGATTTGGATCATTATTCTGGAACAGTGAAGGAATTAGAAATACAGCTGTTGGATTTCAAGCTTTATTTTTAAACACTCTTGGCGAATCAAACACATCCATTGGATATCAGTCCCTAGGTTCAAACACATTGGGTAATGATAATACAGCGGTGGGATATCAGTCTTTAAATTATAACTCGATAGGTGACTATAATACAGCTTCTGGTAGTGGTTCATTATATAACAATACCACGGGTTATTATAACACCGCATCAGGTTTTTACTCATTGCATAACAACACTACTGGTGAATATAACACAGCAATTGGTATCAGTTCAGGTTCTCTCATAACCACAGGCAATAATAACACTACAATAGGATCTTTTGCACAAGTTCCTGATGAGACAGCAGACAATCAGGTACGTATTGGTGATGAATCCATAACTTATGCTGGTGTGCAAGTTGCGTGGACAATAACAAGTGACAAAAGATGGAAATCTGATATTAAAAATTCAGCGCTCGGATTAAACTTTATCAACAAATTAAATCCTGTTTCTTATACGCGTATTAACGATGAGAAAAAAAGAATTGAATTCGGACTTATAGCACAGGAAGTAGAAGATGTATTAAAAGAATCACATATTGAAAATGCAGGAATGCTGACAATAGATGATATCGGAAGATATGAACTGCGTTACAATGATTTACTTGCACCAATGATTAAAGCTATACAAGAGTTGAAAAAGGAGAAAGATGTTGAGATTGCAGAATTGAAAACCGCTAATGACGAACTGAAATCCACAACCTTTGAACTAAAAGAAAGATTATCAAAGTTTGAACAGATGCAAAATATGTTAGTAGTAGAAATTGAAAAACTTAAAATAAATAATAATGAAAACACAAAAGTAAGCTTGGGTGAATAATGAAAACATTAATTATTTTTCTCATAATTACATTTATTTCATCTTCGCTTTATAGTCAAAGCAGTATTGTTTATGATGCAGGCACCATAATTGATATTGGCAGCGGGTCTGATGTTTGCGCCGATACAATAATTATTAATGGAACTAAAACAGGAGTCGGTACATTTTGCAATGCTCCAGTAGCAGTTGAATCAGATAGTATTAGTGTTCCTGATAAGTTTGAACTTTCACAAAACTACCCCAATCCGTTCAACCCAAGTACAATAATTAGATATCAGTTACCCATGGCAGGTCACATATCATTGAAGGTCTACGATGTTCTTGGAAATGAAGTTTTAACATTAATTGACCAAGAAAAACCAGCTGGAAGTTATGAGGCTGAAATTGACGCTTCGCAATTATCATCGGGCGTTTATTTATATAAAATACAAGCCGGCTCTTTTGTTGAAACAAAAAAGATGATATTGTTGAAATAAAGTATTTGGGCTGGGAATCATTTCCCAGCCAACATTTTAACACAGTATTGATAGGTATAAAGCTCTTTATTGTTAGAAAAGAAGGTTCTTAATGATTTAAGTTTGCGGAGCCAAAAACCCCAGATAAACTCTGGGGTTTTTTAGTTTATACAAACTCTTCTATATTTACCCGTTCTCTTTCAAACCAAGCCGATTTATAATTTACATTTTACATTTTGCTTATATGTTTAATAGAAATCTAATTATTCATTTAAAATATTACTTAATAATATTTTTTTTGTTCTATTCTGCTGACTTATTAGCTCAGAATATTCCCTTTAAACATCTTACAACTGAAAATGGTTTATCCAACAACAAGATACTTGATGTTATTCAAGATAAGACCGGTTTTATATGGTTAGCTACCGATGATGGCCTAAATCGTTTTGATGGATATCGTTTTAAAGTTTACCGTCACAAATCAAATGACTCTACTTCCATATCAAATAATAATGTTTGGACTTTGTTTGAAGATAGAGCGGGTTTTATCTGGATTGGAACAAAAAGCGGAGAATTAAATCGATATGATCCTGATACTGATAGATTTACTTCCTGGGAAATAAAATCCGAGTTTGTTAAAGAAAACAGTATTAAATCAATTTATGAAGATAGTCAGGGAGCAATTTGGATAGGGACTTATAAAAGCGGCTTATACCGTTTCGATCCTGTTACTGAAAAAATTGAAAACTGGCGAAATGCTCCTTTAAATAAGTCTTCATTATCAAATAATTATATCACCTCAATTGTTGAAGATACGGACGGAAATTTATTAATAAGCACATACATAGGCCTTAATAAATTTAATTATCAAAAATCTAAAAATAATTTTATTAAATATTTTTATGATATTAATAATCCAAATACACTTAGTAACAATCTAATCTGGTCCTTATCAAAATCAAAAAATGATCCGAAGCTTATCTGGATAGGAACGGCAGATGGATTAACAAGTTACCGATCTGATTCGAAAAGTTTTTCACGCATACAGATTTCAAATCCACAAAACATACAATTTGGTACTTCAACAGGTAATGTAATTGAAGAAATAAATGAGGAAGAAAAATTATTATGGATTGATTCGTACGCAGGTCTATTAAGAATTAATCAAAACACCGGGCAAAGCTCCAGATATTTATCTCAGAAGAACAGTTCTGATTATTTAATCAATAATCAAATAAATAAGATTCTTAAGGATCGTTCTGGTGTTACTTGGATTGCAACAGAAAATGGGTTGAGCTACTTCTCTTCTAAAAGTACAAAGTTTAATAATGTCCATTCTAATAAATATGGTGTGCTGGATTTTAATCTGCTTAAGGACAAAAATATAACTGCAATCACTCAAACTTCTAACGGAACAATTTGGTTTGGAACAGACAACGGATTATATCAATCTAATAATGTAAATGGCAAAATAATTATCAAAGAATATCCCGGGCTTAAAGGCATTCATATCTGGTCCCTAACTTCAACTGAAGCTGATGATTTGTGGATTGGTACATACGGCAGCGGTTTAATTTTTCTTGATGTGAAAAACAATCAAATAAAAAAATGGCAGTTCACCGACAGAAGATTACAAACACAATCAGTTCTTTTTAACAAGTCTGTGCTCAATGATGATCAAAATAATTTGTGGATTGGATTTTGGGGATTGGGTCTTGCAAAAATTAATAATGTTACTCGCGATTTTAAGCTTTGGCAAAGCACTGCAAAAAATAGTGAATCTGGAATAAGCCATAATGATGTTTGGGCATTATACAGGGATAGCAAAGACAGAATGTGGATAGGTACAAATGGCGGCGGTCTTAATTTACTTGTTGATGAAGCGAATAGTGAATTTATAAAATGGCTTGCTGATGAAAATCAACCAAATAGTATAAGCGGCAATAGTATTTATTCTATTATTGAATCTAAAACTGGCAAACACAATACTAAGTCTAACCAAACTATTTTGTGGATAGGAACAAATAAAGGTTTAAATAAATTTGTTATTAGCAACTCCGCAAATGCATCCGAAAAATCCCGGTTTAATGTTGAGATAATTAAATATTCGATAAAAGATGGCTTAGCAGATAATTCTATAAACGGAATTCTAGAAGATGCAGATGGTAATTTATGGCTTGGTACTAATTCCGGCATTACGCTTTTTGAAGTTGCAAAAAATAAATTTACAAATTTTACCAAGTCTGATGGAATAATCGGATCAAACTTTAATACAGCCTCTGCTTTCAAAACTCAAAACGGGCTGTTGCTTTTCGGAAGTTCATCAGGGTTAAACTATTTTGATCCGAAACAAATTATACCATCTTCTTATTTTGCTCCTGTAGTTCTTACTGATTTCCAAATATTTAATCAATCCATAAATGCCGGAGAAAAATCTCCGTTAACAAAAAATATCAGCATAGCAAAGGAAGTTATACTTTCATACAATCAAAACGTTTTTTCTTTTGAGTTTGCTGCACTGGATTATAATTCACCGCAATCAATTCAATATGCATATATGATGGAAGGATTTGATGAAGACTGGATTGAAAGCGGATCTAGAAGATTTGTTACATACACTAACCTTAGTCCTGGTACATATAAATTTAAGGTTAAAGCCACCAATGCAGATGGAATCTGGAATGAGAATGCAACAGAACTTGCTGTAATAATTAATTCACCATGGTGGGCGACAGGATGGGCTTATGCCTTATACGTTTTAGTAATTATTGCCGGCTTATATACTATTAGAAGGTTCGAACTAAACAGAACACGTTTAAAAAACATTTTAAGAATGCAGGAATATGAAGCGATTAAACAAAAAGAAATTGATGAAACAAAATCCCGTTTCTTCGCTAATCTATCGCACGAGTTTCGCACTCCTTTGATGCTTATAAAAGGACCCCTGGAACAATTGATTGACGATGAATCAAATAAAAAAAATATTGATCGTTACAAAATGATTCAACGTAATACCGAAAATCTTCAATCGCTAATCGATCAATTACTTGAATTAACACAGCTTGAATCAGCATCAGTTCCAGTTAAAGCTGCTAAAGAAAATTTAATTTCCGTATTACGCGGATTACTATCATCTTTTGAATCGCTTGCTGATGATAAAAAAATTAAACTTACTTTTAACAGCAAATATGATTTATTACCTGCCTGGATAGATAAGGACAAGCTCGAAAAAATAATTTACAATCTTCTTTCTAATGCTTTTAAGTTTACACCAGTTAGCGGAAGCATTTCTGTTAATGTTAATAAAATTTCTATCGATGAAAATGAGTATGCGGAAATAAAAGTTTCTGATACAGGGATTGGCATCCCGCATCAAAAACTAGAAAAAATATTTGATCGTTTTTACCAGGTTGATGATTCAAATCAAAGGTCGTTTGGCGGATCAGGAATTGGGTTAGCTCTTGTTAAAGAATTAATTGATTTGCATAAATGGAACATTACAGTTGTGAGTGAAATTGATAAAGGCACTGAGTTTACAATACATATCCCTTTACACGATGATTATCTGAATGAAGATCAAAAAGTAAAATCAGATTTAAGGAATGATGTTGAGAAACAAAAAAATATTTCTGAATCAATTGAAGAAGAAGATTCTGAAAAACCATCAGAAGAAATATTAGATATCACTAAACCATCAATTCTTATCGTTGAAGATTCCAATGATGTTCGTTTATATCTAACTGATCTTTTGAATCAAGAGTATATTCTTTACGAAGCGAGCAATGGGAAAGAAGGAATTATAATTGCTCAAGAAAAAATTCCCGATTTAATAATAAGCGATGTGATGATGCCGGAAATGGATGGAATGGAATTTTGCAGAAGAATAAAAACAGACTGGATTACAAGCCACATTCCGGTAATTATGTTAACAGCAAAAGCCTCCGGTGAAAGTAAAATACAAGGACTGGAAACCGGTGCAGATGATTATCTTACGAAGCCATTTAACTCAAAGGAATTATTTGTTAGAGTAAAAAACCTTCTTGAGCAGAGAAGACTTCTTAGAGAAAAATTCAGCAAAGAGGAAAACAAAAAACCAGAAACAGTTACAGCAAATCCGCTTGATGAAGAATTTATACAAAAAGCTTTTTCCCTTGCTGAAAAAAATCTTGATAATGTAAATTTTGATACAGAAACTTTTGCAAAAGAAATGTTCTTAAGCCGAATGCAGCTTCACAGAAAATTGCAGGCGATTACAGGGCAAACTCCCGGAGATTTTGTAAGATCTTTCAGGCTAAAGAAAGCTGCTCAAATGTTAAAAGAAAACCGGCTATCTGTTACACAAATAGCTTTTGCGGTTGGATACAACAGTCCTTCCCAATTTTCCCGTGCTTTTTCCAAGCAATATAATTGCACACCTACAGAATATTTAAATAAGTAGGGAGCGGATTCCCATCCGCTTCGTACTATTCTGTTCGTCAGTCTGAGCGGAGACGAAGACTGAAAGTTCAACACAGCAACCTGCAAATATCAATATTTGTGTCCTTCCCTCACATAATGTTACAAAACAGCAAGAGATAGTTACAAAAACGAGCGCAATGGCTTAGCAATTAAAATACTTTTGCACACAAAAACAGAAACTATATGAAAAGTCTATCAGCAAAAATGACTGACAATAACGAACAAATAAAAACACAGATTAAAAAGATGACAATGGCAATAATTGCAGTTTCTGTTTTAATACTTCTATCCCTTGTAATGATAATAACAAACTTTTTTAATTGATAAACCTATACTGATTAGGAGAACATTTATGAAAATAATTTCTTTTCTTTTTTTACTGATAATCTTACCTATACAAATTAGTGCACAGGTAACAGAGGAATGGGTCTCAAGATATAATGGACCCGGAGACCTATCTGATAATTCAAGAGATTTAGCAGTTGATAGCGATGGTAATATATATGTAACAGGCAGTAGCTATGGCGGTTCAACAAATTGGGATTACGCTACAATTAAATACGATTCTGCAGGTAATGAGCAATGGGTACAACGATATAGTGGATCTGGAAATTCATCCCATGATGAGGCGACATCAATAGTTCTTGATAATGAAGGCAATGTTTGTGTAACAGGTTATATTTCTGGAGACGGTACAAGACCTGATTATGCCACCATTAAATATAATTCTGAAGGTGTTCAGCAGTGGGTCCAAATATATAATAGTCCAGGTAATGGAGATGACAGGGCAAAATCAATCGCGGTTGATAGTGATGGAAATGTATATGTTACAGGTTACAGTTTTGGGAACGTTACAATTACTGATTATGACTACACTACAATCAAATACAGCTCTACGGGGGTTCAACAATGGGTTAAAACATATAATGGAAATGGAACAGAAAACGACGAAGATATAGCTGCAGCAATTGTATCAGATAGTCAGGGTAATGTATATGTTACTGGCGTAAGCTACCGCGATAATAATGGTTATGAGTATGCCACAATTAAATATAATTCTGCTGGTATTGAACAATGGGTGCAGAGATATCACGACTTGAATCATAGTTCCAGTAATCCAAGTTCAATTACAGTTGACAATCAAGGCAATGTTTATGTAACTGGCAGTCTTTATCTTTTAACTGATAGCTATGGAGGAGAAACACTTTATGATTACGCGACAGTTAAATATAACTCTGCAGGAGTAGAACAGTGGGTACAAAAATATAATGGAACTGCAGGAGATTTTTCTGTTGATACAGCTAGTGATCTGGTAGTTGATAATAACGGGAATGTATATGTTACAGGTTCAAGTGAAGGTGAGACAATTAGTGACTATGCAACAGTTAAATACAATGCAGATGGTGTTGAGCAATGGGTGCAAAGATACAATGGAATTGGAAATGGAGAGGACAGAGCAAATTCGATTGCTATTGATAATAATAGTAATATTTATGTAACGGGTGTTAGCATAGGAAACAGTACATTAAATGACTATACCACGATTAAATATAATGCAGCAGGTGATTCACAATGGGTACAAACATATAATGGAACTGGAAATAACGACGATTACGGAACAGCAGTAGAGGTTGATAATATAGGTAATGTATATGTTACAGGATTTAGTGTTGGAATTCCAATTACTTCAGGTTATGACTATGCAACAATAAAATATTCACAACCGACAGCACCCCGTTATCCTGTTTTTATTGTTCCAGGTATTGCTGGAACTTATGCAGCAAATTTAAACTATGATCTTGGATGGTTGTTAAAACGCGGTATATCACCGGACAGTATTCAGATTGATCCTCTGGGAAGAGTTTATGATGATATTATTATCACCCTTGAAAACCTGGGTTATGAAAAGGGTAAAGATTTATTTGTAGTTAATTACGATTGGCGCTTAACCCCTGGACCAATAGACAATATTATTGATGGACGTATTGATGGTGTTACTGGTGTTTCACTTTCGAGTGGGCAGTTTAATTACGGAGTTGATTATTTAGGCTGGTATATAAAGCAAGCTTGTGAAAGATGGAGGCAGGATCACAATGAGGAACTTGATTCTATAGATATAATTTCACACAGTACAGGCGGTTTAGTAACTCGCACATATATTCAAAGTGATGCTTATGGGGCTGTTTATGATAACACCAATAATTATAAATTGCCAAAGATCAGAAACTTTGTAATGATTGGAGTTCCAAATCGTGGGGCGTCAAAACCCTGGAATCCTACAAAAGATAACTGGACAGGTGATGTTGCTTATCGCTTTGTCTTATCAAAAATAATTAACCGTGCATATCAAAAAGTTTTGCAGGATAATATCATAACTGGTCCAGACGGTAATATCACTAAAAGTTCAATTATGGATTCTTCAGGTGTGCCAAATAAAGAACTTTTTATAAGTAAATATGTCCCAACTATCCGTTACTTATTAGCGACTTATGATTTTATTGATTTTGGAGGCGGACTTACTAACATTAATAACGATGATGATAATAAAAACACAATTTTATTAGATCTTAATAATGGTTTCGATATAAATCCTCTTAACGATCCAAATGGTTTTCTGGATTCTGCCAATGTAACAGTGATTTATGGAACTGGGGAAACAACAAAATTTTCAGTAATAAAGAGAATAGATTTTGAATTCAACGCGGTTCAGTCTTTTACCGACTGGATCCCTTTTAATGCTCTTCCTGGAACAGTATGGTATAAGGATATAGAGTTTGATAATAATGGAGATGGGACTGTTCCAACAATTTCTTCAGCAGGGCAATTCTTAATTGATACCAGAGCAACTTTAATAGAATTTACCACTGGTGATCATACAAAACTTGTTTCTCAAATAAATGTTCAAAGCACAATATTGGATTTGTTAGATGTTCCTTATAATCTTATAGATATTTCAACAGGTAACTCAACTAATTATGATGTGGTATCAAATATTATCAGCGATCCTGTAGAGCTTGTTCTTACAGATGGGTCGGGAAATAGAATTGGATACACTAATACAACAGGTGCCATAACCGAAATACAAAACAGTTTTTGGGCTGGAAGTACGGATGGAATGGGTTATGTGTTTGGCTCTATTCAGGAACCAATAAACTTACAACTAACAGGATTGGGAGAAAATTATTACGTTATGGTTAGTATTGAAGATTCAGGGAAATCCGGAGGAGTTGTCCTTGAAGGTTTTCTTGCCTCTGGTGAAGTTATCAATTATCAGATAACTCTTAATCCTGTATCAGTTGAACAAAATAATTCTTTAATCCCACAAAACTTTGCTCTTGAACAAAATTACCCCAACCCATTTAATCCAACAACAACTATTAAATACACGATCCCGAATGTCACCCTGAGCGGAGTCGAAGGGTCTCGAGTGTTACTTAAAGTTTACGATGTACTTGGAAATGAAATCGCAACACTCGTTAACGAAGAAAAACCAGCAGGTAATTACAAAGTTGAGTTTAACGCTTCCAATCTTGCAAGCGGAATATACTTCTACAGATTGCAGGCAGGTTCATTTGTTGAAACTAAAAAGATGATACTGCTGAGATAATACCGATGGGGAGCGAAAGCTCCCCGATTTTTCTCTAGTCATAAAAATTTTCAAAATTCCAATAAAATGTTACAAAACAGCAAGAGATTGTTACAAAAACGAGAGCAATGGCTTAACTATTAAAATACTTTTGGACACCAAAACAGAAACAATATGAAAAGTCTATCAGCACAAATGAGCGACAATAACGAAGAAATAAAAACACAGATTAAAAAGATGACATTAGCAATAATTGTAGTTGCCCTTTTAATCATTGTTTCTTTTGTAATGATAGTAACTAACATTTAAAGTAGTCAAAACAATAAACTGATACAGGAATAATTATGAAAATAACACAGCACTTTAAAACACTGTTTTTAATAACTTCATTTTTGTTGTTAATAATCACAGTGCAAAACTATGCCCAATGGTCAAATGATCCCACAATAAATACTCCAATATCTACTGCTGTTGGAAATCAATATGATTCGAAAATAGTCAGTGACGGATCAGGAGGGGCGATTATTGTATGGAAGGACGATCACAGTGGACCTGATAGTATTTACATCTATGCACAAAGTATCAATGCATCAGGTATTGCTCAATGGGGCGATAATGGTGTCACAATCATTACCGGGAGTATATCAAATTTCATTATAATCAGTGATGGGTTAGGTGGAGTGATTATTACGTGGGAAAGCTACATAACCACGTCAGAATCAAATATCTATGCACAACGAATCAATGCATTAGGTGGAATTCAATGGAATCCAAATGGAGTTGCGATTTGTACAGCGATCAATCACCAAAACATTTCAAGTATAGTTACTGATGAATTTGGCGGAGCGATCATTGTGTGGGATGATAACCGCCTCAATGGAACAAATACTTTTGATATCTATGCACAACGGATCAATTCATTGGGCGCAGTTCAATGGACGACCAATGGAATTGCAATTTGCACAGCACCAGATGACCAATTATTATCCAAAATGATTAGCGATGGATCTGGAGGTGCAATTATTACATGGCAGGATAAACGTAATACTTTATATTTTGATATTTACTCTCAGCGCATCAATGCATCGGGAAATGTTCAGTGGACTGTAAATGGAGTGACAGTTTGCTCGGCATCATTAAACCAAACTAATCCAAATATCGTTAGTGACAATTCAGGCGGAGCAATCATTACGTGGACTGATTATCGCGATTTAATAAATACCAATTCCAATATATACGCTCAGTTCATAAACGCATCAGGCATTGTTCAATGGATCACCGATGGCATTGCTGTTTGTGCGGACATAAATTATCAAGAAAATCCCCAAATCGTTAGTGATAATTTAGGAGGAGCTATTATAACCTGGGAGGATTCACGCAACTTTACAAATACTCAATTTGATATCTACGCACAGCGGGTCAACACATCAGGCATATTTCAATGGATCACTGATGGTATTGTTATATGTTCGGAAATTGGTAATCAATTATTTCCCCTGATCGTTAGTAATAACTCAGATGGTGCAATTATCGCTTGGTCGGATTTTCGTAATATTACAAATACTCAAGGAGATATATATGCGCAAAATATAAATGCATCAGGTTTAGAGCAGTGGACTTCCAATGGCGTTGCGATTAGTACTGCAATTAATAACCAACAAATTCCCACAATCGTTAGCGATAGCTCTGGAGGTGCGATTATTACCTGGACAGATTGGCGCAGTGAAATTTATGCTGATATTTATGCACAAAAATATCCACCAACATCACCACTTCAAATTACAAAGCCAACCCCTTATAGTAAATTTATTGCCGGTGAAAAGGATACTATTAAATGGACTGATGCCGGCTGGGCCGCTGTAAATATTAAGTGCATAACTAATTTTGAAACTCCACTTGAATCTGAATTGATTCTTGCTCAAGGTATTCCAAATGCAAATTCTAAATTCGTATGGAATGTACCTGATACAACCCTTTCTTTCAGATCAAAAATAATAATTGAAAATGCTGATAACCCAACAGAAAAAATTGAAAGCGATATTTTTAGAATAAAACCTTATGTACTTACAAGATTAAATCCAGATTCAACTTATTATGAATATAGAAAAGACAGAGATCAGTGGGGATTCAGCAATACGCGAGCTGATATGTGGCCACCAACCTGGTATAACCAGTTTGATTATCAGGGAATAGATCCTTTTACCAGCAGCCAATATTCACAATGGCAGGGTGATAATGTATTTGAAAATGCAATTGGCTCAGATCATATGGATTGGGTATCCTGGGTTAATACCTTTTCGGTAAATGCTTGCTATACTAGTACAGATTTTGGGATATATAAACCGGCAGCAATGGAAAAGTGGAATGCATGGAAAAAATTACTCTGGAATGGTTCTTGTTTTGGTATTGCTGTGGCAAATGCACTTGCATTTAGTCACAGAGAACAATTCAAAACTAAATATCCAAACTTCCCGGCTTTTATAAATCCAATTACTGTTATATCCGATACCGGCGTAAATAGAGTAGTTAATGAGTTATTCACTCACCAATACGGAAATCCGCATCTGGCTATCAGAAAAAATATAGGGCTCATAAAAACTCCAACTCAAACTCTAAAAGAATTAATAGTAATGTTAAAAGAAGATAGCGCCACAATTAGAACATTAAGCATTCTAAATAATGGTGTTGGCGGCGGTGGACACGCAATTTTAGCATATGGTTTAGAAAAAGATCCTGTAAACCCAAATGTTTTCCATATCAAAGTATATGATAATTCAAATCCCAACTCGAATAATAGAATTAGAATTGATACTTCTGCAAATTTTAATAATGGAAACTGGAGTACACCGGATTGGGCTGGATGGGGTGGATTTAAATGGATTTATCTTAGAAACCCTACAATAGATTATTTAACAAACCCAACATTAGCTAAAGGAACGTCTCAGCAATCTCCATTTATTCTTGAGAACGATGAACTTGAGATATTCAATACAATTTCGGCTTCAATTCAAATCCGGGATAACTTTGGAAACCAGACAGGATTTAATAATAATTTAATTCAAATAGATATTCCTGGTTCAGTCCCATTAGTTGTTGATAACGGAAGTGAAACACCGCCGTATGGCTACTCACTTTTTGCAGATAATTACTCTGTTGTGCTTAATGACTTTGCAGAAGATACAGTTGAAACTTTTTTCTTTAGCGGTAATAAATCTTTTATGTATGAAAGAAGCGGAGCGATACAAACACAAACAGACAGAATATTTTTTGATGGCGGAGTTTCTGTTTCAAATCCTGATGCACAAACAAAAACAATAAAACTTCTTAATCTTATTAACGAAACAACACAGGAAAAATTATTTGTTGCACGATCGTTAGAACTTGCACAGAATGATTCTGTTAAGATTGAAAACCCCGACAGTAATAAAGTAAAACTAATTTCTTACGGTACAGCAAAAGAGTATGATCTTGAATTAAATTATGTAACTGAAAATGGAATAGGAAGATTTGGTGATTTTAGTATCCCTCTTTCTGCAAACTCATCACACACATTTGTTCCGGTATGGACAGATATAACAAACACAGAACTTCAAGTACTTGTTGATATTGGTAACGATGGAACAATAGATGACACACTATCATTAGTAAATCAGGTAACAGGAATTGGAGAAGACCAGGGTTCACTGTTAACTCCAGACAGTTATAATCTTGCACAGAACTATCCAAATCCATTTAACCCAAGTACTAAGATCAGTTGGCAGTCACCAATCGGCAGTCATCAAACATTAAAAATTTATGATGTGCTTGGAAATGAAGTTGCAACATTGGTTAATGAATACAGAGAAGCCGGCAGATATGAAATAACATTTGATGCTTCCAACTTATCATCAGGTATTTATTTCTACAGATTGCAAGCTGGTTCGTTCGTTGAAACTAAGAAGATGATATTAATAAAGTAAACGGGTGCGTTGTTTAGTTAGTAGTGAAGGCAGTTGAGTTTTTCAGCTGCCGTTCTCTTCCCCTATAAATTTCAGGGGAAAATGAATTGTGAAAATTTAATCATTCCAATTATAAATGGTTCTGAGCGAGTTGAATAGTTTAGTTTGTATCGCTGGTTTAGTCCAGGATAATTCAAATAAATAACATAAATAATAAAAAGGTATATGATGGTTAAAGTATTATTTACATTGATTTTGTTTCTTTATCTGGTTACCGGAATAAACGCACAGGGATTTAATCTTCCTTCAAAAGGCGTTCAGGTTTTTAACTTAAAAGATTCAAAGAGCAGAAATCAAGCTACGTTTTACAGTGAAGCTCGTTTCGAAAATATAACAGGATTGACAAACGATGTTTTTGGAGAAGTATCTTTCGATTTAAAGGATGTTAAGTCAACTTTAAAAGGTGAAATTTTAGTTTCCACATCATCTATAAAAACAGGAATTGAAAAAAGAGATGAACATTTAAGAAGTGTTTCATGGCTGAATTCTGAAAAATATCCAACCATTATTTACAAAATCAAAGAAGTTGAAAGAGTGGATTTAATAGAAGACAATCAAATAAAAATTGTTCTGTTAGGTGAATTTTCACTTCGCGGTAAAACAAAGCTCGTTTACGCTAGTGCAACAATAAAGTATTTATTAGAAAACGAAGTTACAAAAACTTTAATGCCGGGTAATTTAATCAGCATTGTTGCCAGGTTCGATTTAAATTTATCTGATTTTGGAATTTCTAATTCTATGATCCCAAACAGAGTGAGCGATAATATTCAGATAGTGGCAAATCTTGTTGGTCCCGAATCAAAGTGATTTTAACAAATCCCCCCGGTTAAGCTGGGTATTTTATTCAAAATAAAAAGATGATAATAATTTAATAACAGAACTATATAAGCAATAATGTTTAACAAATAAATACAGGAAAACCATGAAAAAATTTATAATTCTATTCTTACTTATTGCAGGATTTGCTTTTCAAATTACTGCACAACAAAAGATTTTAGTACCATATTCATCTGAGAGTATTATCGAATCAGAGTTAGTATCTAAAATTGCAAGCAGTGAATTGTTTGAACAATTAAAAGAAAAAAAATATTTAAAGCAACTAAATCCAGGTATAGAGGACGAAAAACTAGACTATATACTTTTAACAATTTATTTTGATGAAAAGCCTGCTCCGTCTGAGTTTAATAGAATTGAAAATATCGGAGTGGAATTATTTCCAGAAAGCTGGATTCCCGCAATGCAAAATCATCCTTATGGATTTATGATTGCAAAAATTCCAATCGATAAAGTAAATACATTGCTGAGTGAAAATTCTGTTATCAAAGTTGGTTCTGCAGAAACTTTGCTTGAACCAAATAATAACCAGGGAACAACATCCATTAAAGCAAATCTTTTATGGAATGAAGGTTATACTGGTACAGGAGTTAAAGTCGCAATTCTTGATTCGGGTTTGGATACAGAACCTTTAAACTCAGATTTACCTACAACAATCGAAAAAAGGGATTACTCAAACTATCCTATATCTATTGATAATAATGTTGAAAACACGGTTAGCGGACATGGAACTCACGTTACCGGATCTGTTTTAGGCCGCGGTACTCTTTCGTCATTAAATACTATTAATGGTGGCGGTTCTTACAAAGGTAGTGCACCCGATGCAGATTTAGTTTTCTTAAAAATTGGAAGTGATGCTAATAGTAATGCAACGGGTGCAGCCATGATAAGCGCAATTCAATCTGCGGTAGATACTTTTGATGCTGATATTATTTCAATGAGTTATGGCGGATGGTATGCACATCACGATGGTTCATCAGCAGAAGAACAAACAGTTGATTGGGCATATACGCAAGGTGTTCCTGTTTTTATGGCCGCAGGTAATGATGGTAATAGAGGAAGACATTATTCGGGTACAGTAAATGCAAATAGTGAAACTGATTTTATTCAATTAAATGTTACTGCCGGTACTAATAATACCGCGCTGTTTTTTAATTTAGTATGGAGCGATGGATCCGCACGAAATAATTTATCGCTGAGTTATTATGATGAGTTCCAGCTACCATTGCCCGGCATAACAATAGAGCCAACAATTGAAAGTTTTCGTGGTACAGAATCTCAATTCTCAAACTACGGTTTTTATACATTATCAGGTAACAGAACTTTTTATTTAAAAGTTGTAAATCCTTCAAATGTTGCTCAAACTTTTCATATATATGATAGATGGGGTGCAAGAGTAGCATTCCAAATTGCCGATCCGTTTTATACTATTGGACAGCCGGCTTCTGCAGATAATTGTATTTCTGTTGGTGCCTATACTTCAAGTGTAAACTGGACGGCTTATGACGGAAGCAATCAAATATTTACATTAGGTGGACCATTAAATGATATTGCTCCTTTCTCAAGTCGTGGACCGCGTATCGATGGATTATTAAAACCAAATATTACCGCACCGGGCACTGCAATAATTTCAATTAGAGATAGAGATGTTTTATTCTCAACTTCCAGATTTTGGGTTGATAACGATGGCGTAATCGGCGGAGATGCGAATTATTATGTTATGCAAGGTACGAGCATGGCAACACCATTAACGGCTGGCGCAGTTGCATTGCTTCTTCAAAAATTTCCTGGAGCATCACCACTACAGATTTATAATGCAATTCAGGATAGTGCTTTTACGGATTCATTTACTGGTATAGTTCCAAATGATACCTGGGGTTATGGTAAATTGGATATTAATGCAGCAAGTAGTGAGAGCGAACTGCCCGTTGAGTTAACATCCTTTTCAGCATTAGCAATTGGTCAAACAGTTAAGCTAAACTGGAATACTGCTACTGAGATTAATAATTATGGATTTGAGATCGAACGCAAAGTAGCCAGTCTTCAGTCTGCAATTTACAACTATGAGAAGATTGGATTTATTAATGGCAATGGTAATTCAAATTCACCAAAGAGTTATTCATATCAGGATAATGGTGTTTCAGCCGGAAAATATTTATACAGATTGAAACAAATTGATAATGATGGACAATTTGAATATTCAGAAGAAATTGAAATAGATTTAGGCTTGCCAACCGAATATGAGTTAACACAAAACTACCCAAATCCATTTAATCCAAGTACTAAGATTAGATACAGTATCCCAAATGTAGGGTCGGGGCTTGCCCAGACCGTATTAAAAGTTTATGATGTGCTTGGAAATGAAATAGCAACACTTGTAGATGATTATAGAGCAGCAGGAAGTTATGAAGTTGAGTTTGATGCTTCGAGCTTATCAACAGGAGTTTATTTCTATAAATTGCAATCCGGCAGTTTTGTTGAAACAAAAAGATGATTCTTTTAAAATAATGTTTCCGCTTTAGTTAGGCTGGGATTTATTTCCCAGCCAACATTTTACTGCAATTCTATTACTTCATTTTTTATTTTAAAACTAATTGAAAGACATATCATTTCTGATCTTCTGCTTTATGGTAGTAAAATTTACCCTAATTGTGTTAAACCACTCTAAAAATATTTTTGTCTAATATCAGAGTCAAAAGCATTCCAATTAATTATTTATTAGTTTTATTAATACTATTCAGGAGAAAATATGAATCTGCCACAAATGAAAATCCTAGTTTTTTTGTTTTTGGTTTTAGCTATAGCTGGTTGTAAATCTGATGTAAACTCACCAGAAGGACCGAACGCTGAAGCGCTAGAATTATTTAAATTCGAAACAGTTGAAAGCGAACTTGCATTATTAAAAGGTGGCGGAATGCCGTTGCCTGAAGGCGATGCAGTTTTTTCTATTGGCTGGAACGAAATATTCAGACCAATTGATGATGATTCACACATTAAAGGAATGGCATTTGCTGTAGCATTTGGCGATACAAATACTGAATGTACTAACTTTCCGAGGTTAGGATTAGATATGGGAACAATTAATATTGGGTATGCAGGTAACCAAATTCAAATGCATAAAATGTTTCACCATAGAAGAGGTACAGCATATTCCTTATTCAACAGACCTTTTGGGGGCTCCGATGTTCTTTTAGAATATGTTCCTAGCACAGAATATACTTTTAATATTTCAGGGGCAGAAAAATTTTCGGCCACAACAATCACTTTATTATCACCTGCTTCATTAATAAATATTACAAGTCATAATCATACTGATATAATTGATCCGCAACAGGATTTGACAATTACCTGGGAGGGTGGAAATTCTGAAGGGAAAATTGCTCTGCGAGTTATGGCACACTTTAATCCACAACATGGTGGTGGTATGAAAGGAAAACATCATCCTGGAATTCATCCTCCAGGTCCGCATCCAGGCGTTGCTGTTGTCGTAATATTAGATAGTAATCCTGGTCAGTATACATTTACTGCTGAGCAGATACAGAATTTAATTTCAGAATTAGGCGCAGATAAAATTGTTATCGATGTATCACAGTTTGATCTAGGAGAAATTGAACACGAAGGAAAAGTTTTACACACCGCAATGAGAAACGGTACAAGTGTTATGCTTAAAATTCAATAGTATTTTTATCATTGTTTAAGGCGGATTTACTCCGCCTTAAATATTTACTTCTAATGAAAAGTTTATTAAACCTTATCATATGAAACCTATTAATAACCTTAGAGAACCGATGAATGGGTTCACTCATTTTATTGGCATAGTGCTTTCAATAATTGGTACAATATTTTTAATCAATTCATCTTTGAATCCTTATAATTTAAATCATCTTATAGCATTTTCTATTTTTGGTCTTGGACTTATACTACTATATACCACAAGCACTCTTTATCATTGGTTAAAGTTATCTGATGCCGGTATTCTGAGAATGAGGAAAGCGGATCATATAATGATTTTTATTAACATAGCGGCTACTTATACTCCGGTTTGTATGATTGCTTTAAAAAATAATCTTGGTTGGACATTACTTTTTATTATCTGGAGTATTGCACTTTCTGGAATTTTGATTAAAATCTTTTGGATTCACGCTCCAAGATGGCTCTCAACGACTATTTATGTTCTAATGGGGTGGATGGCAGTCGTTGTAATAATACCATTGGTAGAAGTATTACAAATGCAAGCTTTAATCTGGTTATTTATGGGCGGTGTATTCTTTACAATAGGTGCTGTTATTTATGCTCTCAAAAAACCGGACCCATATCCGGGCATTTTAGGCTTCCACGAAATATTTCATCTGTTTGTTTTAGCAGGCAGCTTTTCACACTTCTGGATGATATACAAATACATTGCAATTCTTAATTAACAATCTCAGCTAAAAATTTATATTATTTGCTTGAGGTTCTATTCACTATATAAATATAAGAGCTCAACACAAATACAGAGATCAACTGAAAATAAAATGGTGTTGAAAAAAGTTTATCATTCAATAAAGCAAAATAAATTAGAACAAACTTTAGGAAGTAATAAATTACTTTACTGATAACAATGCTTATAAATAAAGTTGCAAATACGTTCTTTAATTTATCTTTAAGAAAGAAAAACAAACCAAGATTAATAATCAATTCAGTACTTAAAAGAAATGATTTTAATATTTGTGGATGAGATGAAATAAGAAATGAAAACAATGGCAATGTAATCGCAATTATATAAGCATTCTTTTTTGATGTATGGATGAGTGCAACTACTAATGCTATTCGCATTGGGTCAAGATAATAAATCGGAAATGCAAACAAATGAGATAATGCTGGCAAGAAATAAATCGATAACAAAAGAGAAAAATCGATCAAATAAGTTTTAATTTTCGATTTTATATCAATTACACTTAATGCTTTTTCCATTTCTCATCCTTCTTAATTATTACTGAAGTAAAAATATATTAAAACGATCCAAGCTCAAAGAAAAAAATTATATCTATATATTATAAACTAAATTGATTATTTTTAATTAAGTTATTTAAATATCATTTGCCAAGAGGTGTTATGCGAAGACGTGACTTCATCTCCAAATCTATTAAAGCCAGCTTAATTGCAGGTGCAGGACTTTCAGTTAGCGGCTACACAAATTTATTTCCATCAACTTTATTACCATTTGCAAGCGGCTATGATTTGGCTGCTATAAAAGGCGGTGAACCTGATGCTATGTTTGATGAGGCAATTAAAGCCTTTGGAGGAATGACAAAGTTTGTGAAGAAGGGACAGACTGTTGTTGTAAAGCCGAATATTGGATGGGATGTTGAACCGGAAAGAGCAGGGAATACAAATCCGCTTTTAATAAACAGAATAATAAAACATTGTTTTGATGCAGGGGCAAAAGATGTTTATGTATTTGATCATACTTGTGATAATTGGAATAAATGTTATTCTAACAGCGGAATTGAGGGGGCTGTTAAAGATGCAAAAGGTAAAATAGTTTCGGGTGCAAGTGAAAGTTATTATCAGGAAGTTACGATTAAGCAAGGCAAAAAATTAAAAAAAGCTAAAGTTCATGAATTAATTCTTGAATCAGATGTCTTTATAAATGTGCCGATATTAAAACATCATTCCTCTGCTGATGTAACAATCGGAATGAAAAATTTAATGGGTAATGTTTGGGATCGCGGTTATTGGCATTCTAACGATCTTCATCAGTGTATATCTGATTTCACATCATTTCGAAAACCGGATTTGACCGTAGTTGATGCTTATTATGTAATGAAGAAAAATGGTCCGCGCGGTGTATCTAAGGATGATGTATTAACTTTAAAATCACAAATTATTTCCACAGATATTGTTGCCGCGGATGCTGCAGCAGCAAAATTGTTTGGTGTAGATCCTGAAAAAATTGATCATATCCGGATAGCAAACGAAATGAAACTAGGAACAATGAATTTGGATAAGCTTTCTATCTACAGAAAAATAATGTGATATATTGAAGCTCGCTTACTTAAGAAAAATAAGAATAGTTGTATCATTACTGTTTCTATTATTAATTGCAATTGTGTTTCTGGATATTACTAATATTCTTCCTTCTAGTTTAATTAGCTCCATTACTTTCTTACAATTTATACCGTCAGTATTAAAATTTTCAAATCTGTTAGTGCCAACTTCAATAGGATTTATTATAGTCCTTGTTCTTACTTTACTATTCGGCAGAGTTTATTGCTCAAGCATTTGTCCATTAGGAACATTGCAAGATCTTTCTTCCTATTCTGCTAAAAAGATTAATAAAAAGAAAAAATTCAGTTACACAAAAGAATATTCTTGGCTGCGGTATGCAGCCCTTGCTATTGTTTTAATATCAATACTGTTTGGGAATTTATTTTTAGTGAATCTGCTTGATCCTTACAGCAACACAGGAAGAATATTTGCGCAATTATTTAATCCATTATTAACGCTCTTAAATAATTTGTCAGCATTTACACTAGAAAAGTTTAATATTTATCTTATATACCCAATTGAGATTAAAGCATTTTATTTGATTAGTGCTCTATTTCCTCTGATATTTTTAACAATCGTACTTTATCTTTCTTATAAGCGGGGACGATTATACTGCAATACTATCTGTCCTGTTGGAACATTGCTCGGATTGATTTCAAAATTTACAATCTTTAAACTTAAAATTGATAAAGCCAGCTGCGAAGGCTGCGGAGTTTGTGCAAGGGTATGTAAAGCTGAATGCATTGAAAAATCAACAAAAGAAATTGATTTCAGTCGTTGTGTTGCTTGTTATAATTGTTTGGATGTATGTCCAAGTGATTCTATAAACTATCAGCTACTTAACCTTAACAATATTCAACCCGGCTCAGATGATTCTCGAAGAAAATTTATATCCAGATCCTCAGTGTTTTTTATCGGACTAACTACAAGTGCTCTGTCGCAGATAAAGATCATTCCTAAAAAAGAAAGCAAGATAGCTGAGAAAAAAAATTCTTCAGTATCACCACCTGGATCAAAAACAATTGAACACTTTAATAACAATTGTACAGCCTGTCATTTGTGTATAACTGCTTGCCCGACTAAAGTCTTACAGCCATCAATTACAGAGTATGGGATATTTAACATCTTTCAACCATTTATGGATTACAAAACCAGTTATTGTAATTATGATTGTGTAGCGTGCAGTGAAGTATGTCCAACTTCAGCAATATTTCCTGTAACAGGGGCTCAGAAAAAAAATGTTCAAATCGGTAAAGCGATATTTGTAAAAGAAAATTGTATAGTCGAAACAGAGAACACAGCCTGCGGAGCTTGCTCTGAGCACTGCCCAACAAAAGCAGTAATGATGGTGGATTATAAAGGCAATTTAAAAATTCCGGAAGTAACAAATAAATATTGTGTTGGATGCGGAGCATGTGAGCATGCTTGTCCCACTAAACCATATAAAGCAATTTATGTGGATGGTAATCTTGTTCATCAAACAGCTGAGAAAAAACCTACTGAAAAACTTGATCAAAAAATTGATTACAAAGAAGAATTTCCATTTTAGCTTGACATCATTTTACCAACTAAAAATTTAATAAAAAAATCCCTCACAGTAGAAGTGAGGGATTAAGTATAATTGAGCAGTTACTTAAAAGTGAACATTAAGAATAACACTTGCAGAACCAATTCCGAATCCAGAAGAACTTGGTCCTTCAACTGTTACGTTTCCTGATTTTGCATCGGGTTTTCCAAGACTTCTAAATCCAAGTGTATATTTTCCGCCAAGTGATAAACCTTCTGTGAAGTACCAATCAAAACCAAAATTTACTCCGGCACCAACTCTTGAACCGGTATAATCAGTTTCTGTAGTAATACCTTCTACTGTTTCAGTTATATTTCTAGAATAACTTCCAAAATTAACATTTAATTCAACATAAGGAGAAACACTGTTTAACGCTTTGAAATGATAATTTGCATCAACAACCACTCCAAATGTTGTCGATGAAGATTTAGTTTCATCACCATTTTCAAATTCTGCGTAGTTGATCCTGTTCCAAAGTTAATCCTAAACCAACGGCGATTTCATTCGTAACGAAATATCTAAATCCTGCACCAAATAGATCCATATTTACTTCATCATATACTGAAACAGTGCTTACATGAGCAGGGTCAAAATTACTTTGAAATGGTGTATAACCGAACACAAAAGATTTTGCACCTTGCTTAACTTCTGGTTTTGGTCCATCATAACCGGAATTTACCTGTGCGAAGGATAAAGAAAACCAACAAATACAAGTGAAATGAATAACATAAATGTTTTCATATTGTTTTCCTTTTTTTTTTGTTTATGAAATAGTAATTAGAATTAAATTATTTGGCCCGAACTACTTTATGAATAACAACCATTATATCAGAAAGAACATTAGAGAGCTAAGATTTTATGCAGAAAAATAAGGCTAAGTTAAAATCTTACAGGTAAAATGGTAAAAATTGTATAACTGTATAGCGATAAAGGGAAATCAATTATTAGAATCGAATGGCATCTGAAGATTGGTTAATGAATTGACTATAATAAACAATGCCTTTATGTTGTTTTAAAAATGTGCTTAAATACAGAAATGATTCAAAAATAAAATCCGGAGTATTATGAATATACCAGTAATGCCTAAATCTATTATCTCGATAATTAATTACCAGTCTGATGCGATTGTAAGTAAACAGCTGCTTAAGAAGAACAACGGAACCGTAACATTACATGCCTTCGATAAGGATGAATCATTAAATGATAGTACATCGCCATATGATATACTTATCCATGTTCTGGAGGGTACTATTGATTTAAAAGTAAACGGTACTTCCAACTTAATTAAGGCAACTGAATATTTTTCTTTGCCCGCTAAAATCCCCTATTCGATTGAAGCAAAAGAAAAAACTAAGATTTTACTGACTGTGATAAAATGAAGTCCAGTGGTAGATTCTTTTTATTCAAAAAATAATTAGGATTTTAGATATTAGTATATTTTAAATATTAGCATCATCAGTAATTTGATAGCCGTATTCAGTTTACAGAAAAGTAGATTTTCAAAATATTAATTTGTAAAATTCTATTTCCACCCTAATAAAAATAGAAAACTGTTCATATAATTTTAACAATTATCTTGGTATTGCTGTATTGCTAATTCTGCGTTCACTTAATTCTCTCAATAAACAAATAGCAATAATTTATAAAACCAAAATTAATGTTGATAATTTTATTATAGGGAATGCTGTAATTGTAAATAAAAATATTTAAGTTTCAGTATCGATAATTAATCAGACTATTTCGATAAATGAAAATTCTATCCGACTAATGAATAATTCAATTAATACATTTCTAATCATTATTAATAATCAGTGAGGATCTCATGAAAAAAATTCTATTTACGATCTTTGCAGTAATATGTTTTGCGAGCATTGGATATTCGCAAGTAACAACCCTTTGGGAAAAATCCGCAACTGCAGGAACAAAACCAGTATGGGAAACCGGAAGTTTAACACGTGGAATAGGTTATGGTTTGATTGGTGCAGATCATAGGCTGTATGTCGTCAGCAGAAGCACATCATATGGTGGCAAACAAATTTTTATTTACAATGCAACAAATGGTGATTCTGTTGGTATGCTGGATACAACAGGTTTAGCAGGCGGTACATATCCTGTTAACGATGTTGAAGTATCTACAGATGGAATAATATTCGTTGGAAACTTAACTACAAACTCATCAACCAGTGCATTTAAAGTTTATAGATATTCAACAGAAGCAGCTACTCCAACAGTGGTTATAAATTACACATCTGCTACTGGATATAGATTAGGCGATAAGTTCACTATTACAGGCTCCACCGCCGATAATTCTATTGTAATTTGGGCGGCTAATGCAGCTGCAACAGGTGAGGTAGTTAAATTTACAACCAGCGATAACGGTTTAACATTTACCCCTTCAATCGTTAATATTGGTGCACTTGTTAGTTTTGCAAGTGCATCTGTTGGTCCATTGCCAAACGGTGATTTTTATTTTAATGCACATGGAATGAATCCACAAAAATTTAATTCCACAGGGACATTAATCGGAACAATTCCAAATTCAGTTATGGGAACTTCTGGCAGTGCCATAAGATATTTAAATCTTTATGCAGGTAATGAATTTGTAGTAGCCAATGATCTTCTTGCTACTGTAAATAATGCTAAGATTATGAAAATCCCCGGTGGTGATCCTGCATTAGCTACTGTATTTGGTGTAACGCCAGTGTTAGGAACTACTTCAGCAGGTGGACTTGGGGATGTATCTATTCAAAAAATAAGTGAATTCCATTACAATATTTATGTGCTTTCAACGAATAATGGTTTCGGCGCTTATCAGGTTGATTTAAGAACACCTCTTGCTGGTGATTACTATATTCCACAAGGATCAAACCCACAAGGTTTTGCTACATTTGATGCTGCAATTACTGCTTTGCATACAGGTGTACCGAATGGAACTATAAACTTCTTACTGGATGCTGACACTTTACGTGCAAGTTCCTTTACATTTGATGCCGTTTTATATTCAAATAATGGCCTGGTAATCAAACCAGCAATTGGCAGAGATGTTACATTGATTGTTTCTGCAAGTGCATCAGTTGGTAATGGACCATTTATGATTGGTTTTAACAGTGGTTATGTTACTTTTGATGGAAGTAATAATGGAACAGACAGTCGTAATCTAACAATAACTACCGAACAAATAGCCCCGGTAGTTGATGTACCATTTTCATTAAATAATGCAAATGCAGACAGCGTTGTTTTCAAAAACCTTATGATTAAAAATATTTTTGCTGGTCAAACTAATTTTAGATACGGTGTAGTTGTTAATGATTTAGGAGGTGTAACGAATTTAAAAGTTGAAAACTGTCAGATTGGTACTGCATTAAGACCTGTAAGGCGTGATGCTCTTGCTCCTTGGGGTGGTTCTAGTACAGCAAACCAATTTAGTTTTGTAAATAATGAACTATATTGTGGTACACGTGGTGTTGCAACTATTTATCTTGAAAATAGTGAGATAATCGGTAATACAATTAATGTTTTGCCAACAACCGCGGTAAACACAAATAATTATATTCATGGTATTTACATCACTGGACATTTTGGAACTCTTAACATTAGTGGTAATTCTATAAACATTCTTGAAAAATCCAATGTTGCGGGCACTTATGTAATGGGTATTGCATTTGCAGGAAACAACAGTACTCCAGCTGATGTAATTAGTGTTGTTAACAATATGATTAATGTTGGTGCTTCGGATGAAACAGGAAGCACTTATGGAATAGGAATGCGTTCATCACAAAATATGGGCAATCTTAAAGTTTATTATAATACTATTGTAATAAATAATAATGCATCAACATTAACAAGTTATGCTGTTGGTAGTCATACAAATGGTACTGGTCCTGTTAATATTGATTTGAAAAATAATATTATTATTAATAATCATTTAGGTAATACTGGTTCATCAGCAATAGGATTAGTCCCCGTAACATCAGTGCTTACTTCAGATTTCAATGATCTGTTATCAAATCAGAATCTAGTAAACTATCAGGGCACCTTATATGCTAATCTTGCAGCCTGGCAGGTAACAACTCAAGATTTAAACTCAATTAGTAAATCAGTCAACTTTGTTTCAGCAACTGATTTACATTTAACAGGCTTATCTGTTGGTGATTTAGATCTTGCAGGTACTCCATTAGCAGGAATATTAACTGACATTGATGGTGATGTAAGAAGTACTACATTCCCATATATTGGTGCTGATGAAGGTTTAATTCCGCTACCTGTAGAATTAACTTCATTTAGTGGTGACTATAGTAATGGCAATGTTTTGTTAGTGTGGTCAACTGCTACTGAAACAAATAACCAGGGATTTGAAATCCAGAGAAAGACTTCTGCTGATTATGAAACAATAGGTTTTGTAAATGGCAGCGGAACAACCACCCAATCACAATCTTATAGCTTTACCGATAATGATGTTAATAGCGGAGTATACAGTTACAGATTAAAACAAATGGATTATGATGGAACATTTTCATATTCAAATGTTATTGAAATTGAAGTAACATCTCCATTGCAATTTGAACTCTCCCAGAACTACCCTAATCCGTTTAATCCAACAACTAAGATAAATTACAGTGTTCCATTTGATTCCAGGGTAATGATTTCTGTTTATTCAATTACAGGTGAATTGGTTATGGAACTTGTAAATGATAATGTTTCTGCAGGATCTTACTCAGTTTATTTTGATGGAAGTAATCTTGGAAGCGGAGTGTACATTTATAAAATGACAGCAGGCAACTTTACCCAAACAAGCAAAATGATGTTGATGAAGTAATTATGTTAGAGGCGAAAAGCTAGAAGTTAAAAAGGCACGAGAAATCGTGCCTTTTTTTTATTAACAATAAAAGAAATCCGTAATCTATTTTAGCAAAATCATTTGTTTTGATTTTACAAAATTTCCAGATTCAATTCTATATATATAAACTCCGCTTGATAATCCTTTTCCATCAAACACTGTTGTATAAACGCCTGCATTAAGATGATCATTTATTAGAATTGCAACTTCTCTGCCCAGCATATCAAATACAGAAATTTTTGTTTGTCCTGCTTTCAGAATTGAAAAAGAAATTGTTGTACTTGGATTAAATGGGTTAGGATAATTTTGATAAAGGTTATAACCATCTGCAACAAAATCTTCATAATCCTCCTTAACAGATGTTGGAAATAAACCTGCAGGATAAAATGTATAAGCAATACCACCTTTGCTAAACCATGATTGTGATAAAGAAGTTTTATTAAATATGTAAGAGTATCCATTACTTTTTGCTGGATCGTGAACTATTGGTCTTCCATCACTTGTAAATCCGGCTAGCATTAATAAATGACCGGTGTACAAAGGTAATCCAACCGACATCGCGATACGTCCTCCATTTTCAAGAACTTCTCTTGCTTCGCTCCATGTTCTGTAGCGTGTTACAGCACCATCTAAACCAAACTCAGATGCGTTTTGCACAACTCTCGGCCAAATGCCAAACATATCAAAATATGGATCGTGAGTATCGAGCGCAAATTGATAGGGATCCACATCTATGTTATAACTTTTTAAAATCATTGAAACAGATGTTGGAGAACAAATATCGCCGCCAATAATAGGATCTACTCCGTATTGATATACAAAAGTTGTTGGGATAAAGATCTCAGCAGGATTATCATTAACGATTGCATTCATATCAATTAAACTGGTTGTTTGATTATCACTGACGAAAAAACTAAGACTATGTAAAGTCGGGGATGGCAGTTCCGCAGCAGTACGAGTCATAATCACTTTAAACTGCCAGGCATTTCTATATGAATTTAATTTCACATAATCGTAGTCAATATATCCACCGCCGTAAGAAGTAGCGCCATAACTGCTCCAGATGTTATTTTTCCAGAATCCGGCAGTTAACCAAGTAGACCAGCTTGCGCCATAAGGGAAACGCATTTGTACTTTAAATGAGCTGCTGGTATCAGGTGCCGTACCATTCCAGGACGGCAGACCATGATTAAATAGATACTGTGAATATTGTGGTTTAAGTATTGCATAACCGTCTGTTATTCCATCTTCCAACATAATACTTGTGCTGTCATCACTAAGTTTAATTCCCTGATTAGTCTCGATATTATAAAATATAGAATCAATCCTAAGCACATAATGCTGATCGGGGTAAGGTTGTGCATGGATCAAACAACTGAAGGAAAGAAAAAATAAAAAAATGCTTACTCTAAATACTGGTTGTTTCATAATACAGGATGAATTTAATAATAAATCTTTGTTACTGAAGTTCAAATTATATAAATATATCTCATCTTAAAAGGATGAATGGCTTTTTGAAATCGAATTTTGAATAATTATAAGGAAAAATATTTGTTGATTATGTCGGTTAGTTTGTTTTTATAATACCAATCATCACAGTTTCTCGATCAGATTCACTCGGCAAATATTTATAATATGATGTGAAATAATAACTAAAATCCAAATGATGTGTTTTTAATAGAATGTCGAACATTACTTTTTAATAATTGAAAAATTAATCGACTTTTTTGGCGTTAATATTGTCGCTGATTTTTTATAATTAAAAACATTTATCGGTAAAAAATTCCTGCTATCAGTAAACTTTAGCCGGCTATTTCAATCTATGATCAAAACATAATAAAAATAAAACTATTCCTGTTTCATTCAGAGATTTTTTTTTGTACGATAGTTGATTACGAGACAATCAAAGTTTAAAAGAAAAATCATGAATACAGGTCAATCTCTTTTTAGTATCGGTGCATTGTTAATACTATCATTAACCGTTTTGAAAATGAATAATTTTATTCTTGCAAACGATTCTGTAATGCAGGATTCAAAGCTTGCCATTCTTGGAATATCACTTGCAACATCTCTTATTGAAGAAGCCAGCAAAAAATCATTCGATGCAAACACAGTTGAAAATGAAGTAGCAGCCTGTAGTTTACTAACTAATTATCCATTAGGGCGCGGTACTGGTGAGATAGAAGATTCCAGCATTACATTTAATGATTTTGATGACTACGACGGATATGAATATCACTACGATTATCTACCTTCTGCTGAATATGATTTAAAATGCTCAGTCTATTACGTAAGCCCGACTAATCCTGAAGTAAAGGTTGGATACAGAACATGGCACAAAAAAATGGACATCATAGTATCAAGTGAATCGATGAGAGATACTGTTAAAATGTCAACAGTCTACAGTTACTGGCATTTCAGATAAGGAATAAAAATGGGATTTAGTACTTTACTTGACATTTTAGGTTCAATCGTAATCGGCGGTGTTATGATGACAATAGCATACCGGATGAGTGACACTATAACAGAAAGAACTTATAATAACAGCGGTGAACTTACCATCCAGCAAAACCTGGCCACAGCAGCACAAATAATTGAATATGATTTTAGAAAAATTGGGTATTGTGCAAATTGGAACTTAATTCCTGATCCTACTAAGGCACTTCTTTATGCGGACACCTCGGAGATAAAATTTTATACTGATATTGATAATAACGGAACTGTTGATTCAATACACTATTATCTTGGACCAACTTCTGAACTCACGGCATCATCAAATCCAAGAGACAGACTTCTATACAGAGTATTAAATGGAGAAACACCCAAAAGTTCTAATCTTGGCATTACACAATTTGATTTGGTTTATTTTGATGCACTTGGCGATACATTAACTCCTCCAATCGGAATAAATGGCGGGATAACGTCAATTGAAATAAACTTAACTGTTGAAAGTACTGACGCATACGATCAGAAAATATCAAAAGCTTTTTGGAGACAAATAAGAATGGTCTCAAGAAATTTAAAAAACAGATAGGTGAACTATGGCTGGCAAAGCAACTTTTCTTGTAATAATTGGTTTTACTCTTGTATTTATGGTTGCCATAAAAAATTTCGGCCGTATCTCTACCGATTCAGTTGGAAATATGGTTACTTACTATACCGAAATGATTGCACATAATATAGCTGTAAGCGGTGCTAATCTTGCTTCTAATCAGATTTTTGTTGATCCAACATGGGATGATGGATATTCGGATGAACCATTATCAGGCGGCACCTTTGATGTAACTATTCAAATAATTGATGCATATAAAAATATCAGACAAATAACTTCAACAGGTTCTTATCACGGTTTAACAAGCACAGTAAAGGTAACTCTGTCTCCCAGTAAATTTTCTAAGTTTGCTTATTATTCTGTAAGTGAAGGCGGAACAATCTGGTGGACCGGAAGTGACACAGTTTGGGGACCATTCCACACACAGGATTACCTGAGAGCAGCCTATCATCCGGTATTTTTTGGTAAGGCCTCAAGTTTAAAATCACTGGTGTATAAAACAAATAAAACCACTGACAAACCAAATTTTCTTGGCGGATATGAAACCGGAATTAGTCTTCCAATGCCTACTGACGCTGTTGATAATATGGAAGCAGCTGCTGACGCTGGAGGATTAGAATTTAATGGTCACGATACTGTTTATATATGTTTTGCAAATGATTCCCTTAAGTATAAATATTCTTACGGAGCATCGTATAGCTCTCTTTATTTGCCGGATGCAGCATCTAACGGGATGATATTTGCCAAGAATGCTGTTGTAAGATTACAGGGAACTGTTAAGGGTCAATATACAATCGGATGTAATAGTACTACTTCTTCAACAGGTAAGGGTACAATTTATTTAGATGATGATATAATTTATGATAAAGATCCTCGACAATACCCAAACTCTACCGACATGTTAGGAATTTGTGCTGAAAATAGTGTGCTGATTACAGATAATAAGGTGAATAAATACAGCATCGATATTCACGCCTCTGTTTATTCTGAGAAAGGCGGATTTGGAGCAGATAATTATGACACAAGACCGATTAGCGGAAATATAAATTTACTTGGCGGTATAATTCAAAACACAAGAAAAGCAGTTGGTACTTTTAGTGGAACTACAATCAATCATGGATTTGCCAAAAGATATAAATATGATGATAGATTTATGCTGGCTTCTCCTCCTTACTTTCCAGGTACTGGTGGATTTGAAATAGTTTCGTGGTTTGAGTAGAACCATTAGATAGTTAATCTATTCTTCTAAAAAATAAAATTTGCATAAAATCATTTTTGATTTATATACAGTTTGACTATTGATAAAGTCGAGATTTCCATCCGTAATATCCGATAACTACAAATTATTAATAAATCGCTATCCGATATTTTTTTAATTCTTTATCCAGATTTTTCGCCCCATTTTTTATTTCATCCAGCTTAGACCAAAATCGGGCACTGTGATTGTGATGAACAGTGTGCACTAATTCGTGAAGAATAACATAATCAATTAAGTGTTCAGGCAATCGCATTAAATGAATACTTAAGTTTATATTATTATTCCTTGAACAACTTCCCCATCTGGATTTAATATTTTTTAAAGTAAGCTTATTGTATTCAAATCCAAACTTAGCTGATAAAACTTTTACTTTATCAGGCAAATATTGTTTTGCCTCAATTTTTAGAGCACGCTCAATTCCGGTTCTAATTGCAGATTGAATTTCTTTTGTATTAGTATTTAGTTCTGCTGGATATGTAACATTTATTTTTCCTTTAGATAGTCTTACAGAAATATTTTTCCGATCAGATTTTCTTAATTCAAGTTTATAATGTTTAGTGCAATAACCTGAGTATTCATTAAAAATAGTTTGCTGTTTTTCAAATTCCCTCATCTTCTTAAGATGCTGTATTATCCATCCTTTTTTCTCCGCAACCAATCTTACCGCACTGTTATAACTCATTCCAATTGGTATAGATACTCTTGCGCCCAAGAATGGTCTAACAGATATACCAAGATGCCGGGCCCTGCTGCTGTGCTTAAATAAAATTTCGCCAACGCCATCAATGTAAATTAATCTATCAGACATCTTTATTTGTATTTATTAAATGAATTTTCTGCAGTCAAACTTCAAGCAGATTCCCAGCAAAAGAGTTCTATTTGAAATATTTATTATGACGAATAATTGCCAGCAAACATAATCATATTTATAAATATGATTTGGATAATTTATCAAATGCATATACTTAAATAACGGATTAAATGTTATAATTATTTCATTTTGAATTACTAATTGTATTATGTGATAAAAAAAGCATTTCATCTATTTCAAAACATAATAATCCCAAATAATGGAATGTAAAAGTATTGTAAAACCCCGGTTTTATATCTTTTTATGCCTCAGTAATTATTTAGTTTATACTGTCTTTAATTAGAAATATATACCAAATATTGGTTAGTGTTATTTATATCAGGCTTTGATAAAAAGAGAATTTAATGGAAAACGTGTATCATAAATTTCATATCCCGGTTATGGGAACAGGTCATTCAATCGATTCCCCGATTAGAGTTGCACATCTGGGAATTTCATCCGTAATGTCAATAGTGGATGATATACTAATTGAAAAAATCTGTAAACATTATTCGCAAAAATACTCCTTTCCTGTTGAAGAAGTTGCTAAGAGTGATCTTTACGCAAGATCAAAACGTATAACCTCATATTTAAACTTAGTAGATAAGATTGTTGCTTTTAAACTTAATGAATTAAAACTTCTTCCTTTTGCAAAAGGAAATGAAAAAACAAAATACTTTGAACTGCTTCCCGATGACAGTTCATTAAAACAGAAATACAAATCTTTTCTTAAGATTGAAAATGAAGAAGAAAAAGAAATAACCGCTAAAGAGCTCACAGAATTAATGCATGCCGGATCTATTGATGTTAATATTATGTCTAAGGTTGATCGGACTAACTATGCAAAAGACGGCAGTATATTAAGTGATGAATTCAGTGATGCAAAAGCTGCTTTACGCGGATATGCTGAAAGTACTCTTACATCATCAATAGTTTTTTCTGCAGGATTTAACAGAACACTTTTAGGATTTCTTGCACAGTTTAAAGATTTTTATCGCGATGCAAACGGTAAGATTAAGAAAAAAATCATTATCAAAGTGAGTGATTTCAGATCTGCGATGATTCAGGGAAAATTCCTGGCAACTAAAGGACTTGAAGTAAGTGAGTTCAGAATTGAATCTGGGTTAAACTGTGGCGGACATGCTTTTGCTTCCCAGGGTTTTTTACTTCCTTCGATACTGCAGGAATTTAAAGATAAAAGATCTCAGCTTGCTAAAGAGTTTATCCCATTAATAAAATCATATTACGAAAAACAAAATTGGAGATTTAACGAATCCGATTTTAATTGCGAGCCATTACTTACGGTTCAGGGCGGTATTGGTACCAGCGGTGAAGCTAAAAGAATGATTGAAGATTTCGGATGCGATTCAACAGGATGGGGAAGTCCGTTTTTATTAGTTCCTGAAGCAACCTGTGTTGATGATGATACGTTAAGTTTATTAATGAATGCTCAGAAAGAAGATCTTTATTTAAGTGGTGCATCACCGCTTGGAGTGCCATTTAATAATCTAAGAAATACCGGATCAGAAAACTGGACGAAAGACCGTGCGGAAAGCGGTAAACCCGGTTCACCATGTCCAAAAGGATTTTTAATATCGGACAAACAATACACAGATAAGCCTATTTGTACAGCATCACGTCAATTCCAGAAAAATAAAGTTGAAGAAATATCAGCTATGCAAATTCCGGAATCTGAAAAAGACGAATTAAAAAACTTATGGTATGCAAAAGTTTGTTTATGTGATCATCTTGCAAATGGTGCATTAATTAAACTTGGAATATCACCAAAAACAAAATCGCCGCAATCAATATGTCCTGGACCAAATATAGTATGGTTCAACAGACAATATTCACTGCAGGAGATGACAGATCATATCTATGGAAGAGGTGAATCATTAGTATCTGCAAATAGACCGCATATGTTTTGCCAGGAGATAGAACTTTACGTTAACTATTTTGAAAAACTTTTAGGTACAATTGGAAGCAGCGAAGCAGAAATTAAATATCTGGAAATATTCAAAGAAAATCTTGAAAATGGAATTGAGTATATACTTAAGATTTCTGAAGGAAAGGCTTATCCAAACGAAAATCTGAAATCAATCCCAGATTTTGTAAAGGTACAGCAAGACAGACTTAAATCAATGTATGCTAAAAGAACTCCTCTTGCGATCGCAGTTAACTTCTAACAAAACTATTTGATTGTACAAATCAAATTAGCATCTTTGCATAAGTATAATTAATCCCAAATAATTTTGATAACACAACAGCAAGCATTTCTAATTGCAAAAAGTATAGTGCCGGATATAGAACTACGTGGAATGAGAATATCCGATCAACTATCAGATAATAAAAAACTGAACAAACTGCCGACAAACTGCTGGTACATTAGTTACTCACAAGTTCCAATACAATATTTAAGCTGCTCCAACGGTAGCAGTATTTTCTTATGTGTAAATAAAGATAATGGGGCAGTGGTATATCATAAAGACGTTTAGTGGGATTCAATTAGACTGTTGCATCTAGTTATGCACAAGTTTATAAAATTAATTCCAATGATTGGTCAATGGGGTTTGCGACCAGGTTAACTTGACAGTTTTTAAAAGTCAAAAAATTGTAATCTAATCTTCCCGAATAATAATTATCCTTCTGTTAGTGCTTCTGCCTTCAGGAGTATCATTATTTGCGACGGGAGAAGAATTACCAAGACCATAAACGCTAAATTGTTCGGGTGAAAGACCTTGCGAGATTAAATATTCGTAAACAGTTTTTGCCCTGTTATAGGAAAGTTTTTTGAGCATTGAAACAGAACCCTGGTTATCTGTATGTCCTTCGATTCTCCATTTACTTCCCGGCTGATTTTTTATATATCCGGCAATCTCATTTAATAGAATCTTTGCTACATCGATCAAAGTAGCAGAATTAGTTTCAAACGTATCGTCTCCCCTTAAAATAAATTGATAGAAAGTCTCTGCAGTTTCATCTGAACATCCCAACGAGTCAACTTTTGCATTCAAAGGTGTACCTGGACATTTATCAATAAAGTCTGGTATACCGTCTTTATCAATATCAATTGGACAGCCTGCTGAATCTACAACTATTCCGAAAGGTGTCTCTGGGCATCTATCAAGATTATCAGGTACATTGTCATTATCTGAATCAAATGGACAGCCAAAAGTATCAACCTTAATGTTTACAGGTGTCTCTGGGCATCTGTCAAGATAATCAGCTATACCATCATTGTCACTATCTTTAGGACAACCGATTGAATCAACTGCTACACCTGTGGGAGTGTTGCTGCACTTATCAAGATAGTCGGGTACCCTATCATTATCTATATCAAGTGGACATCCAAACTCGTCAACTCTAACCCCGGCTGTAGTTTCAGGACATTGATCAAAATTATCTGGTACGCCATCATTATCTGAATCCGGAGTGCTGCTAAGTGCATATGATACTCCGACTAATCCGAACAAATAAGAATCATTTCCTGAAGCAGCTGATATATCATCAAGGTAATCGGTTGATGTGGGGTAGTAACCTAGTGCTAAATTCAGTCCAAATCGATCGCTGAGTCTGTATCTCAAACCGCCCTCAATCAGAAAGCTTACGATTTCTTTATCATATTTCTCTAATTTATTAAAATCTAATTTTGCTCCATCAGTGCTTTTGGGATTAAATATCAGATAAGCAGCACCAACATTTAAGTAGGAAATCAAAGACTCAGAAAGCGACAGACCAAAATTAACTGAGCCACCTATCTGAATTATATCAGTATATATATTTGGAGGGATATTTTTCGGATTTGGTTCATCATTACTTGAAATAGAGCCTCGGTTATCATTAAAACTTAAGGATGTTCCTCCGCCAAAAAGCTTTAACCCAAGTCTTGCATTATTGATTATTATTGGAAAGTATTCAATTGATCCTCTGATACCGGGCTCGATGTTGGATGTTTTATAATCAGTGAACCCGTAATATATGCCGCTTTCTAGAGATAAAATAAAATTCTGTTTCAGAAAATTATTATCATTTGAAATAGTTTGTGAATAGGAATTCCATAGAGGTGCGAGAGATATAAACAAACAAACAAAAAATATTTTTATAGTATTTGGCATTATTTCTTTTTAATTACTAAGCGTGATAAATGATTAGTTAATTATATCATGATCTCGTTATAAATTCTTTGGCAAAGATAAGAAAAGACTTTGCGTTATAGCAATAATCAAGACTAAAATTATTTGATTAAGGTTTTACGTCTATTCAAAGAAAAATTTCATTCTGAAACAACACATTACAATCATTTATTGAATTATATCGTATAAAACAAACTATTTCTGGCATAAACATTGGACTCATAGAGATGCTTGTTATTAGATGTGAAAATGTTGAGAAGGTTAATCGCATTATTTGTTGTATCGGTTATACTTCTAATAAAGAGTTGAAATAAAAATTAAAGACTAAAAATTCTTATATAATAAAAGTGTTGTTGGTTAAGCCCGTTCAGAGATGTTCGGGCTTTTTTTATTTGAACGTGCAAATTATCACATAAGCGGTATTCAATGCTTCGTTTGAATTACTTAATTTTGGCGTGAATTAACATAGAGATTTATATGAATGTACTTGAGGTTAAAAATCTTACAAAAAGATTTAACGGAATTATAGCAGTAGACAAAGCATCATTTTCTGTAACTGAGGGTTCTGTTTTTGGATTGATCGGACGAAACGGAGCTGGCAAAACTACTACGATAAGAATGATGTTAAATATTTACTTCCCTGATGAAGGTGAAGTATTATTTAAGGGATCAAAGATTGAACAGGACTTTAAAGATTCTGTTGGATATCTACCTGAAGAACGCGGGTTATACAAAAAGATGAAAGTAATTGATATGCTTTTATTTCTTGCAGAACTTAAAGGTAAGAAGGGAAATGAAGTCAATAAATCAGCTTTGCAATATTTGGAGAGATTTGATCTAGCTGACAGAAAAAATTCCAAGGTTGAAGATCTTTCTAAAGGTAATCAACAGAAAATACAATTCATCAGTACAGTTCTTCATGATCCAGACTTTTTAATTTTTGATGAGCCATTTTCTGGTCTTGATCCTATCAATACAAATCTTTTAAAAGAGATAATTCTTGAAATGAAGAGTAAAGGTAAAGTTGTAATCTTCTCTACACATCTTATGGAATTTGCTGAGAAGATGTGTGATTCTATTGCAATGATTGATAAAGGCAAAATTATCCTGAATGGTAAACTTTCGGAAATGAAAGAAAAGTACGCAAGTAAAAATGTAAGTTTAAATTATCAAGGTAACATATCCTTTCTAAACAGTCATCCAATGATTGAGAGTATTGAAGATTATGGAAATACAACAGGCATTAAACTTAAAAACGAGAATTCGGATCAGGAATTACTAAAATTACTTATGGCTAATAATATTTCTATAAAGAAATTTAATGTGGATGAAATATCACTGCACGAAATATTTGTATTGCTTGCTGGAAAGGAGGCTGCAAATGTTTAATAAAAGAACACTTGCAATTATAAAACGTGAACTGAAGATGAAGCTTTTTAGCAAATCTTTTATACTTATGACTTTACTTGTTCCGCTATTTATGATAGGAATATTTTCAGTCCAGTATTTTGTTCAATCACTTTCCGGGGAGCAAAGATCTGATTTGATAGTGATTTCTGATTCAGATGAAATTTTAAATAAAGTACAGAATGAGATTTTTCAAACGGGTCCTTTCAAATCAGGGGATCTTACTACAAGATTTGAAAAAATTGAATTGGCAAATTTCAAATCCAAACTCAATGAATTTAAGCCCGATATACTGGAGCAAAGAATTACTGGAGTTATTTTTATTCCATCAACATTATTACAATCAAAAGGAGTTGAGTACTACTCATCAAATCCGAATAATTCCTCCTTGTTTTATAAGATCAAACCCTCAATAAATAAAGCACTAGTTGAAATTTATTTTGCCGGAAAACTTTTAACGGAAGAAGAAATAAAATTTGCCAGAAAAGATGTTGAGATAAACGGATTCAGAGTTTCATCCGATGAAAAAGTTGCAGAAGAAGGTTATGGAAATAGAATTGCAATGGTGCTTTTTTCCTTTCTTCTCTATATGGCATTAATATTTTCCGGTTCTATGACTATGAATGCAGTTGTAGAAGAAAAAAGTAATAAAATTGTTGAAGTGCTCCTTTCATCTGCCAGCAGTACGGAACTTATGGCAGGAAAAATTTTAGGGACTGTAATAGTTGAAGTCATTCAAATGGCAATTTGGTTAAGTCCAATTGTTTTACTTATCTCCACAAGCTGGTTTTTAATTCCGGCGGAGTTTATGCCGCAAATGAGTTTTGGTTTTATTCTATATTTTCTCTTCAACTATGCAATTGCATTAATAACTTATGTGGCACTCTATGCAACTGTTGGGGCTATATTTGATAACCCGCAGGATGCACAATCCGGTGTTTGGCCATTACTTATGTTGATTATGATTCCATTCTTTATTGCACTTGGCATGGAAGCAAATGCGCAAAGCTCATTAGCACAAATAGCATCTCTATTCCCATTCTCTTCATTAATAGTTATGCCGGCACGAATGATATTAGTTGAAGTTCCATTGTGGCAGATATTACTTTCCTGTGCTATAAATATAGTTGTGTTGTTAGGAATATTTAAGTTAGCCGGAAAAATATATCGCATTGGGATCTTGCTTACTGGTAAAAAACCTAAATGGTCAGAAGTTTTTGGCTGGCTAAAGATGAGTTCTTAATCCAAATATTTAATTGAATCCAATTCAAAAGCACTTCCTCTTATTGGAAGTGCTTTTAATAAATTCACCAACACAAATTAAACCAGAAGACTGAACCATTTGTCTAACTTTATGGTTTATTAAATTATAATCTGTTCAATAAGTTAATAAAGAAAGTTTTGTTTAGTATGAAAAAGAGTTCTCTAATAATTTTGATTTTTGTGGTCTTCATATCTTGCAGCGTAACTGCTCAGTATTCAGATAAAAGAAATAACCAAAACGGTAATACCGCTATTGGTAGAATATCCGGTTCTTTACGCGATGCCCAGACAAATCAAATAATTGAATACGGAAATGTAGTTTTATATCAATCAAAAGATTCATCTATGGTTAACGGAACTATCTCTGATAAAGAAGGTAAGTTTAAACTTGAAAATTTACAATTTGGGATGTACTACATAAAAGCTTCATATATCGGATATGCAACCAAGTTTATAGACAGCATTCGTGTTAATCCTAAATCTTTAGAAGTGGATCTCGGAAAAATTTTACTTGATGAGCAATCAATAGAACTTGGCAATGTTCTTGTGACCGGGCAGAAAGAAATGGTGATTAATAATCTTGATAAAAAAGTTATAAATGTTGAAAAAGATTTAACAAGTACGGGTGGTTCTGCAGTGGATGTTGTTGGAAATATTCCGTCTATAACTGTCGATCTTGATGGAAATGTCAGTTTCAGAGGAAATCAAAACATTATAATTTTAATAGATGGTAAACCAAGTGCATTAGTTGGTGCAAGTAATAGTGATATTCTAAACAGTATACCTGCAAGTTCAATAGAGTCTATTGAGCTTGTAACAAATCCATCTGCGCGATATGATCCTGATGGATCATCTGGAATACTAAATATCATTTTAAAGAAAAGAATAGATGGCGGATTGAATGGTGCCGTGAGTCTAAACGTCGGCACAGGTGATAAATATAATGGATCAATAAATCTGAACTATAGAACTCCTTACTTTAATTTTTTTGGTTCTTATGATTCAAGAATAATGAACAATGAAAACCAGGGCAATACTCTTAGAACAAACAATATAAATAATTCAATATCCTATCTTGATCAGCAAAACAACGGTCTGTTTAAATTCGGCTCTCATAATTTTGGTGCAGGTCTGGATTATCTATATGATGATTTTAATACTTTTACATTTTCGTATCGCTTTAGAAAATTTGGTTTTGATAGTGACGGAATTGTTGAAACATCTAACAAAGACTCTGCAAACCAGTTAACAAATTATTTTGAGCGTTCTAATGTTGCTGATAGAAATATGGGTGGCAGCAATTACACTTTAAGTTATCGAAAAACATTTGACAAAAAAGGTGAAGAATTAACTGCTGATATTATTCTGGGTGATTTTTCGATGGATAGAACTGAAGATATAGTTCAAAGTAATTATGATGTGAATCTTAACCCTACGAGTAATGATTTGGAAAAGGGTTTATCAAGTAACTCAAATGAGCAATGGACTATTCAATCCAATTACATAAATCCTATAGAAGATTTTGGCAGAATAGAAACGGGATTTAAGGTTACTCTCAAAGATTTAAATTCAAAAAATGATTATGAAAATTTTGATCCCAATTCATCTTTATGGATTGAAGACCCATTGCGTAAAACTGATTTTGATTATAAAGAACAGATATATGCGGTTTATGGAATTTACTCGAACAACATAAATAAGTTTCAATATCAAGTTGGTTTAAGAGCAGAGCAAGCTAATGTTGATGGAAGCGAAGCTGTAACACTTACTGCATTTAATAAAAATTATTTTGCATTTTATCCAACTATACATTTAGTGCAGGGTTTACCGGATGATCAGGAAATACAATTAAGTTACAGCAGAAGAGTTGAACGCCCTAATAACAGGCAGCTAAATCCTTATGTGGATAAGTCTGATTCATTAAATATTCAGTATGGAAATCCTGAATTGGATCCTGAGTTTGTAAATTCAATTGATCTTGGTTATTCAAAATATTTTGGTAAAACATCACTTACATCATCAATCTTTTACAAGCTTACTAACGATGCAATTACTAATTATACTTCTTTAAGAAATGATGGAGTTACAGAGAATACCTGGCGAAATATTGCAAACAGTTCTTCTTATGGAGTTGAACTAACTGCGGCTCATCCTGTATTTGAGTGGCTAAGATTGAATGGAAGTGCATCATATTTTTACACAAGGTTTGAAGAACAGCAATTTGTAAAAAAGGATAATAGCTGGATAGCTAAATTATCTATGATGATACTACTGTCTAAAGATTTTAATATTCAGATTAATGCAAATTATAATTCGCCGATTGTAACTGCGCAAGGAAGCATTAAGGAAGTGTTTACCACAGATTTTGCAGCAAAAAAAGATTTTATGGATGGGCAACTTTCAGTTACTTTTAGAGTTAGTGATATTTTTAATACAAGGGACATGGAATCAGTTACTAACGGAATAAATTTCTATTCTGAATCATACAGAAAGATGGAATCGCGTGTTGCATACCTTGGAATATCATATAGATTAAGCCCCGGTAATGGAAATAAAGATAAGGATAAAAGACCGCGAACAGACGAAGGAATGGATGAATTTTAGTCTTTGAGCGTAGAAATTATTTAATAAGCAACAGTTTTTATTTGTCAACTAACTAAATTATTTGCAATTTCACTCATCAGATATTCATTTAAAAAGACTGAAGGAGTGAAAAACGATGAAGAAAATTCTTTTACCATTATTTCTTTTAACTTTTTTAAGCACAATTAATGGTTATGATAAACTTTCATTAGTTGAGAGATTTACAAATTGTTCATGCGCACCTTGTGCATCCACAAACAATTCCTGGTATAACGCTACAACCGCAAATTTAATATCCAATCGTTCCATAACGCACGTTATATATAATGTTGATTGGCCATCTCCAACGGACCCAATGCATATTCTTAATGCTGCAGATAATAATGCGAGACGCGGTTATTACGGAGTAAATTCAGTTCCGTGGATTGATGTAAATGGCACCACGATTTCAGTAAGCCAGGCAGCTTTAGAAGGCGCAGTTAGTTCCGGTAATGCATCATACTCACCTTTTAAGATTGAAATTATTCCTGTTAGATTTTCCAACAACGTTCTTAATGTAAAAGTAATTATCATACGCGATTCATCCGACAACACGACTTTTAACAATACTAAATTAAGGGTAGCACTTACAGAATTAACAGTTGACAGAACTTGCTTATCCTGCTGTAATAATGGTGAAATTCTTTTTCATAATGTAACCCGTAAAATGCTTCCTGATGGAAAAGGAACCTTAATTCAGATTCCTGCTGCAGGTGATTCTGTTGAATATGAATTCTCATTCATACCAAGTGCACAATTTTTACAGGAGGTTGATATAACTGCACTTTCAGTTGTAGCATTTATACAAAGTGATGCTAATAAACTTGTTTATCAATCTGCTACTGAAGATGTTCAGCTTTCTAATAATTTAAATGCAGCTTTTCAGGTACCAGAAAATTTGGGTGCATTGCCGTTCGAAGTTACCTTTGAAGATTATTCCTCTGCAACTGATTCAACAACCATTACATCCTGGGCATGGGATTTTGATAATGATGGAAACACAGATTCGCAGGAACCTAATCCAACATATACTTTTACAACAGAAGGAACATATACTGTTTCTTTAACAGTTGGTGATGGCATCAATCAGTATACGCGAACTTTAGAAAATTACATTTATGGATTAACAAATTCTTCAGATATACTGGTTGTAAATGGAATTGATTATTCAAATGCAACGTATATCCCGGAGATGCAGGCATTTTATAATAGTTCGGCATGTTTTGGCAATCACAATGTAGATGTTTGGGATTTATTTGGCAACCAGGGATATAACTATGGTGCTAACTCTTCATTTCAAAATGTTCATCTTTTTAATAGAGATATTCCTAACTCAGTTTTAGATCTTTATGATAAAGTAATCTGGATTGGAAATAATTTTAGCGGCGATCTTGCATTTTTTAATCCCGCACAGGTTATTGATTATGTACAAAACGGCGGAAACTTTTTACTGGCAACTCGCTTAGGCTCAAACTTTTTTAACACAGAGTTAAGAAACTATTGTGGAATTTTATCTTTTACAGGAGACTTGCAAGTAACAGATTTAGTGTCGCTTGATACAAGTTTAATTACAATGCCTTCCACAGGCACTAATAATCTTGTACACCTGGTTTCCTTTAATGCAAATTCTGAAGCCAGACCAATTTTTGATGATCTGACGACCAATACTTTTTATGCAGGATTTAGATTGAACAAACAGGATGAAGGTAATTTTATTTACATTGCCGGAAGACCATATCGTTTTAACGCAGCAGCATCTTATACAAATTATGATTTTATAATTGATAACTGGATGGTTACTGCTCCAACTGATGTTGAAGAAGATGATAAGATTGTTCCGGAAAAGTTTGCCTTGCTGCAGAATTATCCAAACCCATTTAACCCTTCAACAATTATAGCTTATAATATTCCGCAGCGAAGTAATGTATCATTAAAAATTTATGATGTACTTGGAAAAGAAATAGCAACACTTGTTAACGAACAAAAAGAAGCGGGAACTTATAATATCCAATTTGATGCAAGTAAACTTTCAAGCGGAGTTTATATCTACTCCATCCAGGCAGGAGATTTTCTTGAAAGCCGAAAGATGATATTGATGAAGTAAAAAACAACTATCACACTGAGCTGTCATCCTGAGCGTAGTCGAAGGATGACACAGAAATAAATAATTAAAAAGAGGCACGAGCAATCGTGCCTTTTTTATTTTGTGGTTAAGGATCAATGGATAAAATATAATTTGACTTTGATAATTGTTTTCTTTTCGTTTGTATTGTTTATTGAAGATTATTATGAAACTGATGTTGTTCTGATAAAGATCTGATTTTTCTGATGTTAAAATTATTTTTAACCAAGAATATTGAAATGAAATTGTACTACTTAATAACATGCATAATGTTGATGAGCGTGATAAACTTTGCGCAGCTCTACAACGATCCGATGAAATTTTTTCCTGCACAGACTGGTGATATGTGGGAGTATTTTTATTATGATGCACCTTATTCTGATACTTTGCAATTATTTAGTGTTAAAGATTCAGTTGATGAACAGGGTGTCATTCATTTATGGCAGTCATCTGGATTTATAAATCCACCTAAACCACCAGTTTTAGCAGGATCTAATTATTACAAGATTGATAAAGAAGGAAATGTTGAGGGTTATTGGGAATCATACAGAGGTATATTATTTAAGCTTAAAGCAGTCCAGGGGGATAAGTGGATATTAAAAGAATATTCCGCAAACGCTTTTGAAATCATTAGAGTCGATTCAGTTTTTGAAAGCTCATTATTTGGGATGAATACTGTTATAAAAAAGTATAGACGTTATTTTTCTGATGACAGTTCTGCGATCACCGGGCTAGATAGAACCGCAAAATTTCTTGCTTATAATTTAGGATTGGTTCGCGTAGATGGATTAGAAGGACTTGGTTCATTATTCATTAAAGGTGCTGTAATTAATAGTGTTATTTTTGGCGATACTACAAGGATAATTACTTCTGTTTTTGATGATGAAACAGGTGATTATTTAGAAGAGTTTAATATTTCTCAAAATTATCCCAATCCATTTAACCCTTCAACAAAGATAACATACAATATTCCTCAGCGAAGTAATGTATCATTAAGAATTTATGATGTGTTGGGAAAAGAAATAGCAACGCTTGTTAACGAACAAAAGGAAGCGGGAACTTATAATATTCAATTTGATGCATCTAAACTTTCAAGCGGAGTTTATATTTACTCAATCCAGGCAGGAGATTTTCTTGAAAGCCGGAAAATGATACTGATGAAATAAAATTATTGTGCGGGCGATTTGGTAAATCGCCCTTTTTTATGCTTTGAAAATCTTAAGTAATTTTTCTGCCGCAAGTGTTGGGGTAATTTTATCTTTTATAATTTCTTGTTTTAAAGACGTTATTGCTTTTTGAACTTTTTCATTGTTATAAAACTCATCGTGTAAAGTATCTTCCACCATTCTAAAAACCCATTCAATAGATTGATCTTTTCGTTTTTGCTCAAATACTCCGGATTGTTTTATTGTTTTTTCAAATTTCTTAATTACATCCCAAAGTTGCGGTATTCCTTTTCCAGTTAGTGCGGATCCACTGAATGCCTGTGAACTCCATCCTTTTGTAGCAGGCTGTAGATAATGCAGTGCATTGTTATAATCTGATCTTGCAATGTTAGCTTTCTTTTCATTGTCGCCATCTGCTTTGTTGATAAGTATAGCATCGGTTAATTCCATTATGCCGCGTTTGATTCCTTGTAATTCATCTCCTGCACCGGCAATTAAAACAAGCAAAAAGAAATCAACCATAGAGCGAACAGTAACTTCACTCTGCCCAACTCCAACTGTTTCAATAAGAATGATATCAAATCCTGCAGCTTCACAAGCGGTAATTGTCTCACGACTTTTTCTTGTAACTCCGCCAAGGTTTCCACCTGAAGGAGAAGGACGAATAAAACAATTTTTCTCTTTAGATAAATTTTCCATTCGTGTTTTATCACCAAGAATACTTCCTTTAGTTACTGTGCTGCTTGGATCAACTGTAAGAACTGCAACTTTGTGTCCTTGTTTAATAAGATACATTCCAAGTGCTTCAATCAATGTGCTTTTACCAGCACCGGGTACGCCCGTAATTCCAATCCTTAAAGATTTTCCTGAATGCGGTAAAAGTTTTTTTAAAACTTCCTGTGCAGTTTCGTGATGTGAAGTATTATTACTTTCTATTAAAGTTATGGTTCGCGCAAGAATGTTCCTATCAAAAGAGATTACGCCATTCACGTAATCACTCACAGAAAGTTGTTTGCGTTTTACCTCACTGTTATTTTTATTGGAACTTGCTTTCCCAGCAGGTATAAGTGAGTTTTGAACTCCTTTAACAACCCGGACAGCAAATTCATCTCCGGAGTTTTCTGGTGTCCAATCAGGTTTGTAAGAAATATTTTGTTTGGAAGATTGTTTTTTCATATGTCTAAAATAGATAATCAAGCATTAAGATTGTAAAAACATTAAAACAATTTATTTATTTTTTTACTGCAAATAAACGGATACTTAATTTATCCAATGATAGAGATTATTATCTTAAATTGAAGTTAAATAATTTTATTTTTATCAAGAGATAGTTGTGTGTAAAATTAAACAGCAACATTATCATCGCTATTGAAAATCTAAATTATAACTAAAAATGTATGGCATTTATTGAAAGGTTAAAAATATGTTAAGAATTCTCTTTGTTCTTGTAATTGGGGCATTTGCATTAAACTCGTGCAGCACCACTGATTTGGTAAGCCAGCTTGGTGGTAAGGAATGGAATGTTACATCAATTTTAGGTAAAACTTTAGATGCCAATGAATCAATGAAAGGATTGCCTTCTGTGAATTTTGGTGAGAATGGAAAATTATTTGGCTCAACAGGTTGTAATAATTTTAACGGTTCATTTAAACTTGATGGAACTTCACTCACACTTGATCCAGGTGCTATTACTAAAATGTTTTGTCCCGATAGTTATGAACAGGATTTTCTGAGCGCAGTTAAACAGGTAACAAATGTTAAAATAGATGGCAGCACTTTAAATCTATTGAACGGAACAAATCCAGTAATGACATTAGTACCGAAGGTAAAATAAGGTAAAAGCAAAAAGCAATATCAGAAAGATTAGAATATCTTTTGGTTATTATCATTATTTTTCAAGCGCAGAGTTAAGTTTGTTCTGCGCTATTTTTTTAATCTTCATTCAACTTATAAAGAATTAGTAATAGTTTATGAAGCAAATTGAGCAAGAGCTTAAAAAAGTTTTAGATCATATGGATGATATATCCATGAATTCTATAGAACAGCAATTGAAACTATTTGTAAACGGAGTAAAAATTCCAAAAATTGCAAAACCGTGTACACTTGGAGATGGAATTGTTGGGTTAAAAAAAGAAGATCACGATGAGCTACTAAATTTGTTTGATACTGCTTCTTCTAATGGTCGCCTGATAAAATTTGTTCCTGCTTCTGGTGCTGCTTCAAGAATGTTTCAGAAACTTCAGTCAGTGTTAAATAGATTTAACAATTTCACATTAGATGATCTTAAAAAATATTCTGAGAGTGATAGTGAATGTAAAAGTGTTTTAGAATTCCTGATCAATCTTCCAAATTTTGCTTTTTATGATGATTTGAAAGCAGCTTTAAAAGTTGATGATTCAAGTATTGAAAAACTCATTATTAATTCTCCAGCAGAAATTCTGAAAGCAGTATTGTTTGAAAATGGTTTGAATTATTCATCTAAACCTAAAGGCGCTTTAAAATTTCATCGATACATAGACGAATGTAGAACCGCTTTTGAAGAGCATGTTTATGAAGCCTTCCAGTACATTTCTGATAATGATGGAAATACAAAAATCCATTTTACAATTTCAGAAGAACACACGGAATTTTTTCATAAAATTGTTAATGAATTAAAATCAAAACTTGCTAATAAATATATACTTGATATTACGTATTCCTATCAAAAAAAATCTACAGATACGATTGCTGTTGATCTAGAAAATAAACTGATTTTTGATAAATCAGGAAATCTTGTACATAGACCGGGTGGTCACGGTGCGATTTTAGAAAATCTAAATGATCTTAAAGCAGATATTGCCGTTATAAAAAACATTGATAACGTTTCAAACGAAGGTTTTGCTTCAGACACAATCTTTTATAAAAAACTTTTGATAGGATACTTGGTTAAAATTCAAAAACAGATTTTTGAATTGCTTCATTTATTAGATAAAAAAGATTTTAATAGTTATAGTTTTAATGAGATAATCGAATTTGTAGAAAAACAATTATTCGTAATAAAGCCAACAGAATTTGAAAATTGGAGTGATGAACAAAAGAATAAATTTTTGTTTACTAAATTAAATCGTCCAATCAGAGTTTGCGGAATGGTGAAAAATGTTGGCGAACCGGGCGGTGGACCGTTCTGGGTTTGTGACAATGATGGAAGTTTATCGTTACAGATCATCGAGCAGGCACAGATAAATACGAATGATGAAAATCAAAAAAATATTTTTAAGCAATCAACACATTTTAATCCGGTTGATTTAGTTTGCGGACTGAAAGATTATAAAGGCAACAACTTTAATTTACAAGATTTTGTTGATCATAAAGCTGGAATAATTACAAATAAATCGAAAGATGGAGTTGAACTAAAAGCTTTGGAATTGCCTGGTTTGTGGAATGGAAGTATGGCTGATTGGATAACAATTTTCATTGAAGTACCGATAAGTACTTTTAATCCTGTAAAAGAGGTGAATGATCTGCTCAGAAAAGAACACCAAGGATAGTTTTTAATTTTTGCAATACAGATTATAATCCCACCAAAATTAAACCTTTTAGAATAAAATATTCAAAGCTGATTACCACATAAATATTTATATTTGGTGCAGTATGGAAAAAAAATTTAACGAAGAAATATTAAACTCGCTTGCAGAAGGCGTTTTAACAGTTGATAAAAATTTTAAGATCAGTTTTTTTAATCGTGCCGCAGAATTGATTACAGGTTTTCAAAAAGATGAAGTTATTGGACAGTTTTGCAAGTACGTTTTTAAATGTGAACTTTGTCAAACACAATGTCCTATTGGGTTGGTTCTTGAATCCGGCAATGATATTTATGAATATAATTCCAGTATCGAAGTAAAAGCCGGCGCAAGAAAACCAATAAGATTAAATGCAGCAATTCTAAAAAACAGCAATAATGAGCCGGTTGGAGGCGTAATTTCTTTTCGTGATCTTTCTGAATTAATGAAGCTAAGACGAGAAACAATTTCTCCTTCAAACTTTTATGGAATTATCGGGCACAGTAAATCAATGCAGGAAATATTTGGATTGATTCAGGAAATTGCTGAGTCTGATGCAACTATTTTAATACAGGGTGAATCCGGTACTGGAAAAGAACTGGTTGCAAATGCAATCCAAGCAACCAGCTTAAGGAAAGGAAAACAGTTTCTAAAAGTTAATTGTTCGGTATTTCCTCAAAATCTATTAGCAAGTGAACTTTTTGGACATGTTAAAGGGGCTTATACAGATGCGTTTAAGGATAGACCCGGCAGATTTGAATTAGCGAATGGCGGCACACTCTTTTTAGATGAAGTTGCCGAGATGCCTTTGCAAACTCAAATACAGTTGTTACGGGTATTACAGGAAGGCACCTTTGAACGTGTTGGAGAATCAGCAACCCGAAAAACAGATGTGCGGGTTATTTCTGCAACAAATATCAACATTAAAAGGGCGCTTGAAGAAGGTAAACTCAGAGAGGATCTTTTTTACAGATTAAACGTTATACCAATATATGTTCCTGCTTTAAGAGAAAGAAGGGAAGATATACCTTATCTAATTAAACATTTTATTGAGGATTATTCTAAAATCTATAAAAAAGATGTTAAGGATATTGATGACGATGCGCTTGAAGTTTTTATGAATTATAGCTGGCCTGGTAACGTACGTGAGCTTGAAAATGCAATTGAATATCTGATTGTTAGAAGTAAGGACAACAAAAACATATCATTGAATAATCTACCATCTTCGTTTAAAAATACTCCCGCAATTCAACATCCCGATGCGGTTCAGGAACTAAGAAATGATAACACTTCTCAGCTTGTTAAGCTTTTAGAAAAGCATCATTGGAATAAAACAAAAGTTGCTCAGGAATTGGGAATCGGAAGAACAACATTATGGCGAATGTTAAAAAATTTTCCGCAGAAAGAAGAGGATTAATAAAACTTATCTCGTTTGTAAGCTATAAATTTTGCCTGTAATATTTACCTCACAAAAACATTTTACCTTCAATTTTTCATCCAACTAAACATTTTTAATCATTTTTACGATAATTCAAGTGGCACTAAGCTTGTAAATTTTTCCTAAAATTTCAAAAAGAAAGGACTATTTGTAATGGGCTTTACAGAAATCGGCGTAGTTTTATTTTTAGTTGCACTATTAGCTTTTGGTTTTGTCAATTCAAGAAAAGTATCACAGGAATTAAAGAAATTAGGCGCTGATAAATAGTCTATCGGCTTTGTTTATTTTCTGCTGAAAATCTCAGTTGATTTTTCTTTTCCTACAATGACGGTATCTGCTATGTTGTTGAATAATCCAACTTCAACAACTCCATGCATAAGTTTAATTTGTCTCTCAAGAATAATAGCGTCATCTATTTCATTTAGATGAAGATCTACAATCAAATTACCTGAATCGGTAATAAAATTATTGCTTCCATTTTTTCGTATCTGTGGCCTAAAGCCTAGTTCATCAAATCTATTAAATAATTGTTTTGATCCAAATGAAATTATCTCAACAGGTAATGGAAACCTTCCCAACTTTTCAACAAACTTTGATGAATCAACAATCCAGATAACCTTTTGGGAGGCGTTAGCAACAATTTTCTCATAAAGCAAAGCGCCGCCGCCGCCTTTAATACCATTTAGATTTTTATCAACTTCGTCTGCGCCATCAATAGTTAAATCAATTTGATCAACATCGTTTAGATTTAAGATTTTTATTCCCAAACTTTTTGCAAGTTCGCTTGTTTGATTTGAAGTTGAAACACAAGTAATATTTAATCCTTGCTTTACTGATTCTGCAAGTTTGTTAACAAGAAAAAAAACAGTTGATCCGGTTCCTAGCCCAACAATCATTCCGTCTTTAATAAACTCAATTGATTTTTCTGCTGCGAGTTGTTTTTCGTTCATTTAACTTTTTATTTTTTATTAGAATTAAATTCTATAACTAATAGTAATTTAGTAATAGTAAAATTAATAAATTTTATTCTTACAAAAGATTATTAAAACAAAGAGGTATAATTATGCACCACTACGATCCAAGCAGTGAAATACAAGATTATCTGGTTTTTGGGGAGTATGGAGATGTTAATCCATCAATTACAGATTCATCAACTTACACTTTTCTCAATCCCAAAACGATGAATGAATTATTTGAACACGAGATTGAGGGATGTTTTTTATACTCGCGTCATTGGAATCCAACAAATAAATATCTTGCTGATGCGCTTGCAAAGTTAGAAGATTCTGAAGCTGCAATAGTAACCGCATCTGGAATGGGTGCGATTAGTTGTGCAATCTTGCAGCTTTGTAATTCCGGAGATGAGATTGTTTCAAGCAGAACTATTTATGGTGGAACTTATGCTTTCTTCAAAAACTTTTTACCAAAATTTGGAATATCCGTAAAGTTTGTAAATACTCAGGATTTGGAAGCAGTTAAATCTGCAATTACTGAAAAAACAAAAGTAATTTATTGTGAAGCTGTCAGTAATCCTTTGCTTGAAATTGCTGACATTCCTAATCTTGCAAAGATTGCAAATGAAAAAAATATTAAGCTAATGGTTGATAATACTTTCAGTCCGATTATGATTTCTCCTTTACGATTGGGCGCACACATTGTTGTTCATAGTTTGACTAAATACATTAATGGAACCAGCGATTGTGTTGCCGGTTGTGTATGTAGTACTCACGAATTTATATCTCAGTTAACTGATATTAACTCTGGTGCTTCTATGTTACTTGGACCAGTTTTAGATAGTTACCGCGCAGCATCGATTCTAAAAAATCTACATTCACTTCATATAAGAATTAAAAAGCATAGTGAAAATGCTCAATATCTTGCAGAAAATTTTGAGAAGCTTGGTTGTAAAGTATTTTATCCTGGTTTACCAAAGCACAACGGTTATAATTTGTTAAAAGAAATTATGAATGAAGGATTTGGTTATGGCGGTATGTTAGCAATTGATGCCGGAACCACTGAAAAAGCAAATGAACTTATGGCAAATATGCAGATAGAAAAAGTTGGATATCTTGCTGTTAGTCTTGGTTACTTTAAAACTTTGTTTTCGTCTCCTGGTCATAGCACTTCATCCGAAATTCCGGAAGAAGAAAGGAAAGCAATGGGACTGAGTGAAGGACTTGTTAGAATTTCAATCGGGTTGGATAATGATATCAAAAAAACTTATGAAAGAATTAAAAAGTGTTTGACAGAGGTTGGATTGGTTAAATAACTGAGGAATTTTTCTTTGCGTTCTTAGCGAGTTATCTTGGCGATCTTTGCGTGAACTATAGACTAAAGGCATTTCACGCAAAGTTCGCAAAGTGATTAGAAAAAAGCTCGCAAAGATTTTCTAAAAATATCCAATTTGAAATATTTTTTATTCAGGTTTAAACAAAGCACAAACGGCACCGGCTGGATCTTGAATTACACAATATCTACCATATCCAGGCATAGTTTTAGGTTCAACAATTAATTTACCTCCAAGCTGAATGCAGGATTCAGCACTCTTGTCAACATCTTCTACTGTTATATACACTAACCATTGCGGAGGAAGTTTTGCGTTTGATCCTCGTGCGTGGCAAACTCCGGCTGCAACTTTTCCGCTTTCAGGAGCAATCATTGTGAAATCTTCATAATCACCCATTGATAATCCCTCTGGCATCCATCCAACAACTTTTGCATAAAAGTCTTTTATTTCTAGAGCATTTGGTACAGTTAAATCACACCAGGTTATAGAACCAATTTCAGGTTTTTGTTTTTCACTCATATCAATCCTAAAAATTTATTTTATAAAAATTATTATAAACCAATAAACAATTGTAAGTGCAAAAACTCCCCAAAACGGAATACTATTAATCCATTTAAATAATCCAACACCAATCCCAATAATTAGACCAACAACCAGATTATCAATTGCATAGCCATAGAGCATCCCAACTAAAATACCTAGTGCCAGATCGATAATCTTGAGTTGTAACCTTTTTTGTTCAATGAGTTGTTCACGGGTGTATTCCATAGAAACCTTAAAAGATGTTGTTAATACTTAAGAAAAATTTTAGAAGAATACAATTGTGATTAACAAATTTTGTTAAGATTTATTGGCAAAGTATTTAACAATTTATTTTGATATTTTAGAATCATTACTTCATCAAATTAAAGGCAAAAGATTGTTTTTAAAGGACTATAAAAAAACAGCATTGATCCTTAAAGATCAGAAAATTGATTACACACATTTAATCAATCAAGTGAATTCATTTTCAACACTTCTTCCAAACAACAATCTTTCTAAAGTTGCAATCTTTTCTGAAAACAGATTTGAGTGGGTTTATGCGTTTTATTCTGTGTGGATGAAAAAAGCAGTTGCTGTTCCTATCGATTTTATGTCATCTGCTGAAGATGTATCTTTTATATTAAATGATTGCAAACCCGAAGTTATTTTTTATTCGAATGGAACAAAAGAAATATGTGAAAAAGCTATTGCTCAGTTAAATCATAAAATTGATAAAATAAATCTTGATGAAATAAAAATTGAAGAATCAAAAGTTAATGCTACTTTTCCAGAAGCCAACCCGAATGAAACCGCTGTAATAATCTATACTTCCGGAACAACCGGCTCACCCAAAGGCGTAATGCTTTCTTACGATAACTTGTTGGTTAACATTGAAGCTGTAACAACCGATGTGAATGTTTATAAAGAGGAAGATAAAGTAATGGTGCTGCTTCCATTGCATCACATTTTTCCTCTAATGGGTACAATGGTTATTCCTTTAAGTGTTGGAGGAACAATTGTTTTCTCTCCATCAATGGCTTCCGAAGATATTATGGCGACACTGCAGCACGGAATTACAATTATTATAGGTGTACCTCGTTTGTACAATCTAATACGAAAGGGAATACGAGATAAGATTAATAAAAGCGGAATTGCAAAGCTTCTTTTTAGAATTGCTGAAAAGAAAAACTCGTTAACTTTTTCTAGAAAAATATTCGGTTCAGTTCAAAGAAAATTTGGCGGCAAAATAAAGTATATGGTTTCTGGCGGCGCAGCTTTGGATAAAGAAGTTGCAAAGGATTATTTGACACTTGGGTTTGAAATTCTTGAAGGCTTCGGAATGACAGAATGTGCACCGATGATTACGTTTACGAGACCGGGAAGAGTGCTTCCAGGCTCAGCAGGCGAACCACTTAAAACAAATGAAGTAAAAGTTATTGATGGTGAGATTGTAAATCGCGGTAGAAATGTTATGCAAGGTTATTACAATCGCCCGGAAGAAACAGCAGCTATTCTTAAAGATGGCTGGCTTTATACTGGTGATCTTGGACATCTTGAAAACAATAGAATTTTTATTACTGGAAGAAAAAAAGAAATTATTGTTTTATCAAATGGAAAGAATATAAATCCTGAAGAAATTGAAAATAAAATTCAAAGTATGACTGATGTAATAACTGAGATTGGCGTATTTGAAAAACAAGATATGTTACACGCTGTAATTTATCCAGATTATCAAAAAGCAAAACAGTTGGGTATCGATGATGTTGAAGAAATGATAAAGTGGCAGGTTATTGATAAGTACAATCAATCTGTTACTCCATATAAAAAAGTTATGAAATTTAGTTTGGTTAAGGAACCACTGCCTCGAACAAGATTATTGAAGTTAAAAAGATTTTTATTACCACAGCTTGAACAGATATCAAAAGAAAAATTAGAAAATGTTACTGAACCAACTTTTCAGGAATACACTTTACTAAAAGAATTTTTACAGCAGCAGAAAGAAACAACTATTCATCCATCTGATCATCTTGAAATTGATTTGGGACTTGATTCTTTGGATAAGGTAAACTTAGGTGTTTATCTGGAATCTAATTTTGGTGTTAAACTTTCAGAAGCAGAACTGGTTGGATTTCCAAACGTAGTTAAGCTTGCAGAAAACATTCGCGATAAAAAAACTAAGTTAAGTGTTGAAGCAATTGATTGGGGAAAAATATTTAAAGAAAAACTTGATCTTGATTTACCTAAAAGCTGGTTTACACACAACATTATGAAAAATGGTGCTAAAGTATTTCTGAAGTTATACTTTAGAATAAAAGGTGAAGGATTAGAAAACCTTCCGGAGGGACCATTTATTCTTGCACCAAATCATCAAAGTTTTTTTGATGGATTATTTGTTGCTGTATTCTTGAAAAATAAATTGATGAAGCAAACTTATTTCTATGCAAAAGAAAAACATGTAAAGAATAGTTTCTTAAAATTATTAGCTGCAAAGAACAATGTTATCGTTATGGATTTAAGTGATCTGAAAACATCTTTACAAAAAATGGCTGAAGTTTTAAAGCGTGGAAAAAATATTATCATCTTTCCCGAAGGAACACGCACGCAAACAGGAGAGATTGGTGATTTCAAAAAAACGTTTGCAATACTTAGTCGTGAGTTAAATGTTCCGATAGTTCCTGTTGCAATTAGCGGTGCTTATGATGCACTTCCACGAGGCACACATTTTCCAAAGCCGTGGAAAAAAATTAATGTTAATTTCTTAAAACCAATTTTACCAGAAAATCATTCATACGATTCATTAAAAGATATTGTGCAAAGTAAAGTTTCTGAACAGTTGAATAAGAAATAATTTACCTTGTCACACTGAGCGAAGTCGAAGTGTGACCTTTAAACTTAAGTATGGTCAGTCTTCGACAGGCTCAGACTGACAAATGGATATACAAAAAAAACCATTCTATGAAAAAAATAGGCTTAATACTTATACTAATAATCATACTGCCTATTGCATTTCTTTTAGTAAATGAACTTGGAAAGTTAAACGAGAACGAACAGGTTCTTGAACAAATCTACAACAACCAGCTGCAGGCAATATTATTTTCAGTAAATCAATATTCTGAAGATGTTGTTAGTAACAGTGCCAATAGTATAATTGATGACCTTGAATCCATTAACAATTCCCCCAGCAGCGCAGAGACTTTTAACAATTTGTTGAACGAAAATAAATTAGTAACATTTATTTTTACAATTGATAGCCTGAATCCTGAACATATAACATTTTATTTTAAGAGAAATAGTGGCGTATCAAATATTGATTCACTTGAGCAATACTTTAAAGATGTTATTGCAAATAATGCCAATAAAATAAATAAGCTTTACGGTTATCGGGATATAGGATATAATAAAATTGAGCCTATTGTTCTACCTAATTCAAACAATCAATCCTTGCTGGTGTTTACAGGATTAAACACACAAACAAAAAAAATTTACGGAACTGTTATAAATCCACAGGAATTTATTACAAATATTCTTTCTTCGAGACTGCAGGAAGTTGCTAAAAATGAATTTATAATTTCTGTAATAAATCCCAAAACCGGATATCAATACAACTCTACAAAAGATTTTGAAAAACGATCAGTGCAGGCTCAAAAGACTTTGTGGATTTTTCCTGATTACAATTTGGGAATATCATTGGTTGGGCAATCCATTGAAGATTTAGTAACAGAACGCGCAATGAACAATTTAATTCTTATTGGAATTTTACTGGCAGTATTAATCGTTGCTGTTTGGTTTGTTTATCGTGCTGTAAAAAAAGAATTAGAACTTGCGCAAGCAAAAGCAGATTTTGTTTCGAATGTTTCTCACGAACTACGAACACCACTTGCATTGATAAGTATGTTTGCAGAAACTCTTGAAATGGATCGAGTTAAAACTGAAGAGAAGAAAAAAGAATATTATACAATCATTAGCCACGAATCGAATCGTTTGGGAAGAATTGTTAATACGATTTTAAATTTTTCAAAAATGGAGGCTGGTAAGCGAAAATTTAATTTTGAAGAAGAAGATTTGAATGAAGTTGTTATTCAGGTTTATCAAAATTATAGTTACCATCTTTACAACAAGGGATTTGATTTTGAATATGAACCCGGAATTGATATTCCAAAAGTAGTTATTGATCGCGAAGCAGTTTCTGAAGCAATTGTAAATCTTTTAGACAATGCAGTAAAGTACAGCACTGAAACAAAGTTTATTAAAATGGTAATTGGTAATGAAAATGATTCTGTGTTTATCGAAGTGCAGGATAAAGGAATTGGAATTTCAGAAGAAGATCAACAAAAAGTTTTTGATAAGTTTTATCGTGTTACATCCGGATTGGTGCATACAACAAAAGGTACGGGACTTGGACTTTCACTCGTAAAACAAATTATGGATGCACATAAAGGAAAGATTATTCTTAAAAGTAAAATTGGCGAAGGAAGCAGTTTTAAACTTTCATTTTCAAAAAAATCTCAGTTAAATAATGGAGAAAAAAATGCCTAAGATTTTAGTAGTTGATGATGAACAAAATATGAGAACCGGATTAAAAGATAATCTTGAGTTTGAAGGTTATGATGTTGAAACAGCAAACGACGGTGAGCAAGGTTTGAAAAAAATTCTTGAGAATAGTTATAACCTAATTATTCTTGATGTGATGATGCCTAAAAAATCCGGGTTTGATGTTTGTAAAGAAGTTAGAAAAGCAGGAATTACAACTCCCGTTATTTTACTTACGGCTAAAGGAGAAGAGATAGATAAAGTTGTTGGATTAGAACTTGGCGCTGATGACTATGTAACAAAACCATTTAGTTTACGAGAACTGCTAGCAAGAGTAAAAGCCATATTACGCAGAGGTGAAAATATTGTAATGAATGATGCAGATCGTGAAGTAAAAATTGGCAGATTAGAAATAAATTTTAATGGATACAAAGCAACATCAAAAAACAAAGATGTTGCAATGTCTCACAAAGAATTTGAAATACTTCATCACTTATGGAAACATCGCAATTCAACGGTAAGTCGTGAAGATTTATTAACTGAAATTTGGGGTTATGATGAAACTCCAACTACAAGAACTGTTGATAATTTTATTTTAAAGCTAAGACAAAAAGTTGAAGTTGATTCAAATCATCCGCAAGTTATTTTAACTGTGCATGGGATTGGGTATAAGTTGGTGATTTGAGTAAACAGTAAATGATTTTAGAAGATCTTTAATAGTTTCAATAACAAGTGGTTATGCCAGTAACCAGATTTTAAGGGCGAAAATGAAAACTTTAAAAATGTCACTTCTGTTTATTTCTTTTCTTTTGTTTTTTATAACTGCATGTAATGCTCAAGATTCAATTAAAAATTTCAACTTGGATTTTGAGGAGAATCTAAATAAAAAAGAACTACCTGATGACTGGATAAAATGGGGAACTTCTGATTACTCAATTCAAACAGATACTTCGATAAAATATTCAGGAAATTATTCAGTTGTTATCAACCCTCTGCCTACCTCCGAGGGAAAATCATTTGGAAGCATTGCTTATCAGTTACCTGCTAATTATGACGCTTCATCAATTACTCTGACCGGCTATATGAAAACCGAAAATGTTAGCGATGGCTATGCCGGATTGTTATTAAGAGTTGATGGTACAAGTGAACCAATAGCATTTGACAATATGCATAATCGTGGTATTAAGGGAACAAATGATTGGACTCAGTATGAAATAACATTACCATTTTCAGCGGAGGCAAAAAAGATTTTTGTTGCAGGTTTATTAGTGGGTAAAGGTAAAGCCTGGTTTGATAAATTTGAAGTATTCTTAGATGGAAAGAATATCACCGATGTTGCACAAATTACTAAAGAGTTATTAAAAGCAGATCTTGATAAAGAATTTGATTTTGGATCATACATTGATTTTAAAAATCTTACTGAAAAACAAATTGAAAACCTATATAAAGTCGGAAAAGTTTGGGGTTTCTTAAAATACTATCATCCTGAAATTGGAAAGGGGAATTTTAATTGGGATTATGAATTAATTAGAATTCTGCCTGAGGTGATGAGTAAACAGAGTAGTTCTGATGTAAATAGAATTTTAATTAATCAAATTGAAAAATTAGGAGAAGTAGTAAGTCGGGATACAGTTGATAAAGTTAAAGATATAAAGCTTACCCCTGAACTTGATTGGTTAAATGATAATGATTTTTTAGGTGCGGAATTAAGCACCTTACTTAAAAATTTAAAAGAATCTAAAAGATCTGAGGAACATTACTATATCGGATTAACCTCACGAATTAAAAATCCAATTTTTCAAAATGAAAGAACTTATCCAAGTATGAAGTATACTGATGATGGACTAAAACTTATTAGTTTATTTCGATATTGGAATATGATTCAATATTATTTCCCTTATAGAAATCTTATTGATGAGAATTGGGATGATGTACTTAAAGCATTTATTCCTAAAATTATTTCTGCGAATGATGAGCTTTCGTATAAGCTGACACTATTAGAATTAATTGGAAAGATTAGTGATACACATGCAAACATTTGGGGGAATGATGAAATACTGAACCGATTCTGGGGTGTAAAATTTGCACCGATTGAAGTTAATATTATTAATGGCAAAGTTGTTGTCACAAAAGTATATGATGAGTTTGATGAAAAAACTGATATCAAGCTTGGAGATATCATAACTCATATAAATAGTGAAGCAACTGAAAAACTGATTGATGAAAAAATTAAATATTGTCCTGCTTCAAATTTGCCTACAAAGTTCAGAGATGTTTCTCGAAGACTTTTAAGGACTAATAATGAATTCCTACAATTGACTGTTCAGCGGGATGAAACCCCAAATAATATAAAGATTAATTCTTTAGACTTCGATCAAATAAAATATTGGGAAAACAAAACTCCATCACATAAAATATTAGAAAACAATATTGGTTATATTTTTCCAGGCAGTCTTAAGAAAGGGGAGATCGATAGTATAATGTCAGTGTTAGCAAATACTAATGGTTTGATAATAGACTTTAGATGCTATCCATCTGATTTTATAGTATTCAGTTTAGGAAAATATCTTATACATCGGCCTACTGAATTTGTGAAAGTAACAGTTCCAAGTATCTTTAATCCGGGGGAATTTATTTTTAATCAACCGCTTTTAGTGGGTGAAAAACGAAATGATAACTATAAAAATAAAGTAGTAATTATTATCAATGAAATAACACAAAGCCAAGCGGAATACACAACTATGGCTCTGCGTATAGCTCCAAAGGCTATAGTTTTGGGTAGTACTACTGCTGGTGCAGATGGAAATGTTTCAACAATTATGTTACCTGGAAATGTTCGAACACTGATATCTGGAAACGGTATTTATTATCCAGATGGAACTGAAACTCAACGGGTGGGAATTATTCCCGACATAGAAATGAAACCCACAATTAAGGGAATAAAAAATGGTGAAGATGAATTATTGGATAGAGCGATTGAGATAATTAAACAGCAGAAATAAAATTATTAGTCAGAGTAAATTTATGAGAATTATATATGCTGTTTTTGCCCTTTTATTGAATATTTCAATATTTGCACAAAATCATGATAAAGAATTACGAGATCTTTACTATTCTGGAAAGTTTAATGAACTTGTTCAATTATCAGAAGAGTATTTAAAATCTGATTCGTTAAATCCCGTTTTTAATTTATGGCATGGAGAAGGTCTTGTTGAGTTAGGCTTTTTTAATAAGGGCAAACCATATGTTCAAAAAGCAATTGAATATATTGGTGATAATGATAGCAGAAAAGCTTGGGCACTAAACTATCTTGCAAGAATTGAGTTTCTCACCCAAAACAAATTAAAAGCAAAACAATTATTTATCGACTGCATTGATTCTAATACAAGTCCAAAAGCTATAGAATCCTCAAAATTTTTATTAGTTGAGTTAGGACTTCATGATTTCTACTCTGATTTTGAAGTGGTAGAGTCAGAACATATAACTTTTCACTTTCAACCAAATTCGATAGTAAGTAATAAAGATGAATTTGTAGAATTGAGAGAAAATGCATTTCAAAAAATCTCAGAATTCTTTGGTGTCAAAATTCCAAAAAAGATTGATTTTATAATTTGGAATTCAAATGAGGATGCAAAAAAATTAGGAATAAAATCACTTGGCTATGCAAATGCAAAATTTTGTGTAATTCATTCCAGATCTAATCAAACTCGTGGCCATGAGATTACTCATGTTATAACTCATTATTTAGCAAATGATCAAATTAAAACAAGATTTATAAATGAAGGCATTGCCGTTTGTTTTGATTTATCAAACAATAACAGATTAGAAATTATCAATAACCAAAAGGAAAAAGATTCAACACAGGTTATTGTATCAATCAAAGAAGCTTGGACGAATCCTAAAGCTTATCCTGAATGGGTTTATTATCCATTAGCTGGAGAGTTTGTTTTTAGAATTTTAGATAAATGGGGAAAAAATAAACTAATAGACCTTATAAAAAATCAAACTTATGAAAATGCTTTGCTGATCTATGGTGAAGAATTAAATGCAATTATATCTGAATTGGAAAACGAAATAAATTAACTTCTTCATTTCTTAGCTCTCAATTCATAATTCTAAATTATCATGACATTTCTTTACATCTCTTTACCGTAAGGTGACACCACTGACAATTCCTTGAAGTACGTTTGTACCAGAAGCTTAGATATATTTATTATTTATTTACAAGAGGTACAAAATGAAAACAGCATTATTACACAAAGCAGAAAAGTTATATTTTATTTTAGTTGTATTACTTTTCTTTTTCCTGGTTACAGATTCTTTTGGACAAAACAAGAAAATTTCGGATTTATCAAAACACAAATATGCTTTACAAAATCTTGAGATGGGAATTAAATCTGAGAATGAAGGTGTTAGAGAAAGTTCAATCTACTTTGCCGGTCAATATAGATTCATTGATACTGAAGACGCATTGATTGAACAACTAAAAGTTGAAAAGGAATCTGATATAAGAGTATTAATTGGATTAGCTTTATACAGAATGGATAGCGAAAAAGGTATGAATGAATTGCAAAAACTTGCTTTAAAAGATGAAAATCCAAGAGTAAAGAGAATGAGCTCTGCCATTTATAGTGAGTATCTTGTTAATAATTCTAACAGAACCGCGGATGTTCAGAAATGAATAGTAGTTGCAAAATAATATTTCATCACGAGTCCCGATATTATATTCTTATGAAAGAATTATCGGGACGAAGTGATCTAATTTTGCTAGTAAAATTTAGATTGCTTCATTCGAAGACTCATTCGCAATGACAATTTCTACTAATTCAGCTTTTCAGAAACCTCCTCAACCTGTTTCCAAACTCTTAGCAAATTTTCGCCAAGTACTTTTTTAATATCCTCATCCGAGTAACCGCTGTTTAATAATTCATAAACAAGATTTGGGTATTTGGAAACATCTTCCAATCCAACAGGAAGCAAGCCACCAACACCATTAAAATCAGAGCCAAGTCCAACGTAATCTATTCCAACTAAATTTTTAACGTGATCAATCTGGTTAGCAACATCTTTTACTGTCGCTGAAGAAAGCGGATTTTCTTTCCAGTAATTTTCTTCATATTTCCATGCACTATCTGTTCCAGACTTAATATTATTATCCTTTAAATATTTTTTAATATGGTCTTCACCATTTGTGTATTGCTGATAAATATCATTCCTTAGAAAAAAACTTGCAAACGCTATCTGGATTACTCCACCTTTTTTTGCCAAAACTTTTATCATTTCATCACTCATATTGCGTTCATAACCTGGAGTAAAAAATCTACAGCAGGAATGAGAAGCAATCACAGGTGCTTTGCTTAATTCTATTACATCATAAAAAGTGCTGTCACTAACGTGAGAAATATCAACCATAATACCCAAGCGGTTCATTTCTTTTACAACATCTTCACCAAAGGGACTTAAGCCATTCCATTTTCTTATCGTATCGTTTGCGGAATCACAAATATGATTCCATTTATAATGCGCAAGTGTAATGTATCTAACTCCTTTATCATAAAATTCCTTAAGATTGCTCAAATTATTTTCTATTGGAGATCCATTTTCCAATCCCATAGTTAATAAAAGTTTATCTTGTTTAATGTTTTTTTCGATGTCTGATGTCGATCGTATAAAAACAAATTTATCCGGCCAGGTTCTAACCATTTTATGAACAAGACTGATCATTGAATCTGCTTTTATTTTTGATTTGCCGGTTCCTTCCAAACTTGGTGATGTGTAAACAGACATAAATGCTACATCAAGTCCACCTTTAATTGCGCGCGGATAATCAATCTCACCTTTGCTAAGTTGTGTTACATCAAACCATTCATCATAAAGCCAATCGGGCAAATCGATGTGTGTATCAGCAACTATGAATTCCTTGCAAAGCAGCTCAGCTTTTTTCCAGATTGTGGAATCGATTTCTAGATTTTGAGTTTGTGGATTAGCAGATCCTATTAGGCAGATGAACACCGGCAGCAATAAAAGCTTTTTCATTTTTGTTCTTTAAGAATATTGATATAATTCACTTAGAAAATAGCTAATTTGAGCTATCTCTCAAATCAAAACCATGACAATTTTTTACAATTGTTTACCCCGTAGTGATAATGTTAACGATTTAATAATTTAGGTTAGAACTAAGAAAAATTAAGTAAAAGTATGAACCGATTAAATATCTTTATAATAGTGCTATTGTTTTTATTAACTCACTTTTTTGTTGGATGCGTTGAGTATCATAATCAGCCGCCGCAGAGCAGTAAAAAAGAAAAGTTAGTGCTTGATTTATCAGGCAGATGGAAATTTAGTCTTGGTGATGATATGAACTGGAAAGAAGAAAAATTCAACGATAATAATTGGGAAAAAGTAAGCGTTCCTTCATCGTGGGAGAATCAAGGATTTCATGGATATGATGGTTACGCATGGTACAGAACTTCATTTACTTTAAGCTCTGATACAAAAAACAAAGATCTTTATTTAGTGCTTGGATATGTTGATGATGTTGATCAAACATTTATTAATGGCAAACTTATCGGAGTTTCGGGTGGATTTCCTTCCAACTATCGTACAGCTTACAATGCATTTAGACAATATTTTATACCGCAGGAATATTTAAATAAAAATGGTGAGAATATTATTGCTGTTAGAATTTACGACGACGAACTTGATGGCGGCATAATGAGCGGTAAAATTGGATTGTACACTTATGAAGGTGGATATGAACCTGATGTAAACTTAAGTGGAATCTGGGATTTTAAAACAGGAGATGATTCACTTTTTCTAAAAAAAGAAACAACTGATTCCGGCACGGATAAACTTATGGTTCCTGCTCATTGGGATGTTCAAGGTTATCAGGATTATGATGGATTTGGATGGTACAAAAAATCTTTCTATCTGCCAAAAGATTTTGCAAATGAAAGCATGATTTTACTTTTAGGTAAGATAGATGATATTGATCAAACATTTGTAAATGGTATTCCTGTTGGTTCAACTGGTAAATGGAATTTTACTGGTACACCAACTGATTATGATAGTAATGAAGAATATCTGACTAACAGAGTATATTCTGTTCCGCAAAAAATACTAAAGTACGGCGAGACAAATACAATAGTAGTGCGAGTTTACGATGGTTTTAGAAATGGTGGAATTTACGATGGACCAATTGGTTTGATTACGCAAGAAAATTATAAAAAACATTTTGGTAAAAAGTAAAACTAATCTGTTTCAGTTTTTAACGTTTTCTTTGCATTGTTGATTAGGAACAGATATGTAACTATTACAATCATTGCTCCAAATAATACATCAGAAGTAAAATGAGCGCCCATAACAACTCTGCTTGCACATACCGCCAAACCCCAGCTTATTACCAATCCCTTTAGAATAATTCTTTTGTAAAAAGGTTTATCCATAAAAAAAATAAACAACACTATCATTATAAAACTCATAGCTGCATGCCCAGATGGTAATGATTGATTTCCTGTTATACCATTTGGCCAATACCAGGGAGTAAAATCAGAATAGTTTTCAGCTAAATCCCGGAAACGAATTCTTCCCCAAAGTATTTTTAATGGCGTAGCTATTAAGAGATATCCATAAAAAAACGTTTTAAAAGTTATTCTGGAAAATAAAACTGACTTTTTTGAAAATTTATATCTTTTACGGAATAACAATGAAATAAAAATGTTTGAAACAATGGCAGCAAGAAAAAAATAACTTCTATTATCATTAAACAAAGCAGTACTGTTTGAAAATGCAAGTGATAATAACCAGAAAATATAAAGGGTTATCAATGAACCGGTCGTTAAAAGAAATCCGTTAAACAGAATTGTTTTTATATTTGATGAGGCTTTAAGAGTTACGATGTATATATGAATTCCAGTAAATACAACAAGTAAACCTGGAATTTCACCATACTTTTCTATAAAGATTGCCCAATCGGTGTTTGGATTATAAAGATTAATGGAAATCCATAGATCACTTGATTCCAGTAAGAATGCAGCGATGGCCCAAACAATTATTAAATAATAAGCTGTTGCTTTGTTTGATATCTTCTTCAAAAAAAATCTATTAAAGTTTATAATAATTTAATGAATGAACCACAAAACAGCTAATCAAAATTATTTCATAAAAGATTATGTGATTATATTTCAATTAGATAAATATTTTAATACGAAAGGATGAAAAATGTCATTTAAATATTCAGTTGGCGAAAATTCAAAGTTAGTAGATGAAACAATAAAAAAACTTGGTGAAGAAAATGTAGTTGAAAGAATCTGGAAAAAAGATCATACAGTTTGGAGTAATGATCCAACAGAAATATCAAACAGACTTGGCTGGCTTGATAGTGTTGATGTAACTGGCAGATCCGTAAAAGAAATAAATGAGTTTGTAGATGAAGTTAGAGAAGCGGGATTTACACACGCATTATTAATGGGAATGGGTGGCTCATCATTAGCACCCGAAGTTTTTAGATTAACATTTGGAGTGAAAGAAGGATACTTAGATTTATCTGTACTTGATTCAACTCATCCTGAAGTTGTAATGGATTATGCAAAGAAGTTAAATCCCGCAACAACATTATATATTGTTTCTACAAAATCCGGCGGAACAGTTGAAACATTTTCTTTTATGAAATTCTTTTACAATTATGTTCTTCACATTCTTGGCAATGAAGAAGTTGGAAAACATTTTGTTGCAATTACAGATCCGGGAAGTGGATTACAAAAAGTTGCTGAGGAATTAAAGTTTAGAAAAATATTTCTTAATGATCCAAACATCGGCGGAAGATTTTCTGCTTTATCACTATTTGGAATTGTTCCTGCAGCATTAGTTGGAGTTGATATTGAAAAGTTTTTATCGCTTGCGAAAGATGAAACACTAAATTGTAAAAAATCTGGTAAAGAAATTTCACAAAATGTAGCAGCAATAGCCGGAGCAATAATTGGTGCTTTGGGAAACAAGGGAATTGATAAACTTACTTACATTATCTCACCAAAATTCTCATACATCGGTGCGTGGATAGAACAGCTTATTGCTGAGAGTACAGGCAAAATTGGAAAAGGAATTCTTCCTGTTGATTTAGAATCGATTGAAGCACCAGAATTTTATTCAAGTGATAGATTGTTTGTTTATATCAAATTAAAAGATGATAGTACATACGACAGTAAAGTCGAAAAATTAAAATCAGCTGGCTTTCCAATTCTAGAACTTGAACTTGAACATAAACTTGAACTTGGCATGCAATTCTTTTTGTGGGAATTTGCAACTGCTGTTACTGGTTGGGTAATGCAAATTCAACCTTACGATCAGCCAAATGTAGAACAGGCAAAGATTGTTGCAAGAAAAATGATGAATGCTTATCAGGAGAAAGGAAAACTTCCGGAACTTACTCCAGCATTTGAAGAAAAAGGAATAAAGGTATATGGTGATGTAAAATCAAAATCAATTGATAAAGTTTTAGAATCATTTTTGGCTGATTGTAAAAGCGGAAAAAGTTATGTAGCAATCCAGGCTTACCTAAATCCAACTAAAGAGACCACAGATGCTTTGCAGAAACTTAGAACATTGATACAGAAAAAATACAAAGTTGCAACAACACTCGGCTTTGGTCCAAGATTCTTGCATTCAACTGGTCAGCTTCACAAAGGTGATGCTGGCAATGGATACTTTATTCAGTTTACATCAGGCATTGAAGAAGATTTGCCAATTCCAGAAAACCCTGGTGAAGAAAGCACAGCTATCACTTTTGGAATTTTAATTAAAGCTCAAGCATTAGGTGATAGACAAGCTTTAATTGATAATAAAAGAAAGGTTATTACAATTGATTTAGGGAGTAATGTTATTAATTCACTGAGACAATTATAAATTAAATATTACTATAAATTATGCTGTGATTTGAAATCTTCTTATCACAGCTTTTTAATTACTTCCTATTATAAAATCCTAAAATAATTCCTAACGCAAGCGACCACAAAGCCGCTAACCCGATCTGAAATTCTTTTGGAAGAATAAAAGTTATTGTGTGTGCAGGAATCCAAAACCATAACAAAGAATAAAAACCTTTATCAAGATTTTTCCAGTTGTTTTGTTTTGCGATAAGATTATCAAGCACTCTGTGCGCTATTACAAGAAATGGTCCGAATTGCAAATTCATTGCTGTCGAAATTGCAAATGATTTACCAAGTCCGCTTAAGTTTGGTAAATAATTATGTGCGATTAAGCTTTCTACAAATCCATTAAATCCAATAAAAGCATACTTGATAAATATTGCAAGTATCGCCCACTCAAGCATTTTTAATAAGATTGTTTTCAGATCATATGGATTAAAAATCTTTTTTCTTACAATCCAGTGAGAAACAATATCACCAAATGTTCCTAACATTGCGAATTGAATCATTGCAGAAATGATTGGATAAGCTTTTACAAAATCAACATACCAGCTCATTAATACTCTATTTGAAAGTTTGTGAAAATAACTTGCGAAAATTAGAGCGAATTCACTTCTAAGCCAAATAAAGTAATTGACTAGATAAATTGAGTATTCTGATTTTCATCACAATGAAAAAAATAATTTTAAAAATTTCTTGACTTCTAAATTTGTTCTATCGTATATTTACGATGAACGATAAAGGAATTATGTAAATGGCAGCATCAAAAAAAGAAGAATTTAAAACAGAAGACATTTGGCTTGCAGATATTGCTAAAGCTTTGTCACATCCAGCACGAATAAGAATTCTAAAAATTTTAACCGAAATGAATGTTTGTATGTGCGGCGATATTGTTGAACTTCTCCCATTATCACAATCAACAGTTTCTCAGCATTTAAAAGAACTTAAACGTGTTGATCTGATTCAGGGCGATATTGATGGGCCAAAAGTATGTTATTGTGTTAATAATAAAACACTACAAAAAGCTAAAAAAGAATTAGATAAATTATTTAATCAAGTTTGTGCTTGTTAAAAAGGAGAATTAAAATGGATCATCTAAAAAATGTAAAAGAAATAGTAAAAGAAAAATATGGTGAAATCGCAAAATCATCTTCATCCTGTTGCGGCCCATCCAGTTGCTGCGGTTCAACAAATGAAATTGTTGGTTATACAGTTATGAACGATGAATACACTCATTTAGAAGGTTATGTAGCTGATGCAGATTTAAGCTTGGGCTGCGGTCTTCCAACAGAGTTTGCTGGAATTAAAAAAGGGGATACAGTAATCGACTTAGGTTCTGGTGCTGGTAATGATGTATTTGTGGCAAGAGCTATAGTTGGTGAGGAAGGTAAAGTAATTGGTGTTGACATGACTAAAGAGATGATTGAAAAAGCGGAGCAAAATAATTCTAAACTTGGTTATTCAAATGTTGAATTTCGTTTCGGTGATATTGAAGACTTACCTTTGGCAGACAATCTTGCTGATGTTGTCGTTAGTAATTGCGTGCTAAACCTTGTCCCTGATAAACAAAAAGCTTTTAGTGAAATTTATCGAACACTAAAACCTGGAGCACATTTTTGTGTTTCAGATATTGTAGTTAAAGGCGAACTACCCCCAGAATTAAAGAAATCTGCTGAGATGTATGCTGGCTGTGTTGCCGGCGCAATACAGCAAGAAGACTATTTGGCGATTATTAAAGAAGCCGGATTTATTAATACTGAAATTAAAAAGACAAAAGTTATTGAGTTACCTGATGACGTGTTGCTTCAATATCAGGATAAAGATCAATTACAAAGTTATAAATCTAGTGGTGTTGGAATTTTTAGCATCACAGTTGTAGCCGAAAAACCAATCGATAAAACGAAAGGATGTTGCGATGACAGTTGCTGCAAAAACTAAAAGAATATTAATTCTTTGTACTGGTAATTCCTGCAGAAGCCAGATGGCAGAAGGATTTCTGAAATCGTTTGATAAAAATCTTGAAGTGTTTTCTGCTGGCACAAAACCGGCAGAAAAAGTAAATCCTTTTGCAGTAAAAGCAATGCAGGAAATTGGGATTGATATAAGTAATGGAGTTTCGGAAAATGTTGATAAATATCTTTCGCAATCTTTTGATTATGTAATTACAGTCTGTGATAACGCAAAAGAAACCTGTCCTGTTTTTATTGGTAACGTTAAACATCAAATACATATTGGGTTTGATGATCCTGCTGATGCAGTTGGAAGTGAAGAAGAAGTTATGCCTGTTTATCGAAGAGTACGTGATGAAATAAAAAATGATTTTTATGAATTCTATCTTAAAAACTTAATGAGCAAAGAAAACATTATTAAAGTTTATGGAAGTGGTTGTTCAAATTGTAAAAAGCTTGAGCAAATGTGTATCGATGCAGCACAGGAATTAAATATCAATGCAACAGTGGAAAAAGTTAACGACTTGCAGGAGATAATGAAAACAGGAATTATGTCAACTCCAGGATTAGAGATAAACGGTAAAATGATTTCAAGTGGGAAACTGCCAACTAAATCAACATTAATTCATTGGATTCAGGAAAATATCAATTAAATAATTTATTGTTTGATCTTGAATACAAAATGAAAAATAAAATAATAATTCTCTCGTCTTTTTTACTGTTTTGGATATTGATTTATCTTAATCTTAATGCACTAACCGATTTTTTAGTTTATTCAATTATTGGATTAGAAAAAGATACACATCTAACAAATGCTATTTGGTTTTTCATTTATGAAGTTCCTAAAGTATTACTGTTGTTAGTATTAGTTGTTTTTGCTGTTGGAATTATCCGATCATATTTCTCGCCAGAAAGAACAAGAAAAATACTTGGCGGCAAATCTCTTTTTACCGGTAATGTATTGGCAAGTTCACTTGGAGTTGTAACTCCTTTTTGTTCTTGTTCAGCTATTCCATTATTTCTTGGGTTTGTACAAAGTGGCGTACCACTTGGTGTAACATTCTCATTTTTAATTGCTGCACCAATGATAAATGAAGTAGCGCTTGTAATGCTCTTTGGATTATTCGGGTGGCAAACCGCTTTGTTATATGCAGCAACAGGTTTGTTGATTGCGATAATTGCTGGATATGTAATCGGAAGATTAAATCTGGAGAGATTTGTTGAAGGTTGGGTTTATGAAACAAAGGCTAAGCAAGTAGAATTTATAGAAGAAAAAATTCCATTCGAAGAAAGAATTGAATTGGGAATAACAGCAGTAAAAGAAATTGTTGCAAAAGTTTGGATTTACATAGTAATAGGAATTGCAGTTGGTGCCGGCATTCACGGTTATGTTCCAGAAAATTTTATGGCTTCACTTATGGGCAAATCTGCCTGGTGGTCTGTTCCACTTTCAGTTTTAATTGGTATTCCAATGTATTCAAACGCAGCAGGAATAATTCCCATTGTGCAAGCACTTTTAGAAAAAGGAGCTTCGTTAGGAACAGTTCTTGCATTTATGATGAGCGTGATCGGTTTATCATTGCCTGAAACAATCATTCTAAAAAAAGTTCTCAAGATTCAATTAATAGGAATTTTTATCGGAGTTGTAGGAGTTGGAATCATAATAGTTGGATATTTATTCAATTTTATTTTTGCATAAGAGATTATGAGTTCATTAACAAAAAAACTTTCATTCTTAGATCGATATTTAACGTTGTGGATTTTTCTCGCAATGTTTATCGGAGTGTTTTCCGGATATCTTTTCCCCACAGTAGTTGATTTCTGGAATTCATTTCAATCGGGCACAACAAACATTCCAATAGCAATTGGTTTAATATTAATGATGTATCCGCCGCTTGCAAAAGTTAAGTACGAAGAATTACCAGATGTTTTTAGAAATGTTAAAGTACTTACACTTTCGCTTGTTCAAAACTGGATAATTGGCCCAATACTAATGTTTGTTCTTGCAATAATCTTTTTACAGGATTATCCGGAATATATGGCAGGACTAATAATGATTGGCCTTGCTCGTTGTATTGCTATGGTTATTGTTTGGAATGAACTTGCAAAAGGTGATACAGAATATGCAGCAGGATTGGTAGCATTCAATTCTATTTTTCAGGTTTTATTCTTTTCGATTTATGCTTATGTATTTTTAACCGTTCTACCATCGTGGCTTGGATTAAAAACTTTTGCTGTAGATATAACTATCGGGCAAATTGCGGAAAGTGTTTTTATCTATCTTGGAATTCCATTTATAGCTGGAATGATAACACGATTTGTTGCATTAAAATTAAAATCAAAAGAATGGTACGAAAAGAAATTTATTCCAAGGATCAGCCCAATAACTCTTATAGCTTTGCTCTTTACGATTGTGGTTATGTTCTCTTTAAAAGGAGAATATATTGTTCAACTTCCATTGGATGTTGTAAGAATTGCAATTCCATTACTCTTTTATTTTGTGATAATGTTTTTTGTTTCGTTTTATATGGGCAAAAAAATAGGCGCTGATTACAGTAAAACTGCAACGTTATCATTCACTGCCGCCAGCAATAACTTTGAGCTTGCCATTGCAGTTGCGATAGCTGTATTTGGAATCAATAGCGGTGAAGCTTTCGCAGCAGTTATCGGTCCGCTTGTAGAAGTACCTGTTTTAATAGCTCTTGTTAATGTGGCACTTTGGTTACAAAAAAAATATTTTGGTAAAGTTGAAGAAGGAACTGTTAAAGCTCCTGATATTTGTCCGTAAATAATAAATTAATTTAATAATCTCTTAGGGGAGATTTTATGTTGTTAAAGTTTTATTTAGTTGTCTTTGTTGTAATTGCAGTTTCGGTTAATGCATCTTCTCAGGTATTTGAATCAATTGAGAAAGCAGCAGCACAGTATTTTATTAATCTTTCTAATAAAAGCTCACAGGCTGATAATGATTTAATCAAGCTAAAAGATTTACTTTTTCAAAATTATGATACTGTTGAGTTGCAGAGTAAATATCAAACCTCAATAATTAACTTTGATAGTCTTAAAAATCATTTTAATGAGTACGAAGCGACAATAAAGAATATTTCTAAGGATTCTGCTTTAGTCATATTCAATCAATGGTATCTCCACTTCTCAAATCTCTTTTATAATTATGCGGATGAAAAGTTTTTTTCATCTAACAAAACAAAATTACTTTTCTTTAGTACTTCTATGTCCTGTCATTGCACACTAGAAATGTGTAAGAAACAAACAATTGAAATCCTAAATCTTGCAAAAGAAAAGAATCTTGATTACTGGATTATTGATTCATACGAGCACAATGAATTGCAAATTAAATATGAAACTCTTTTTGCACCATCTTTAATTATTTTTGATGGCAAAAATAAAGCACTGTACAAAATTGAGTATCAGGAAAATATGATTGAAAAATTAACGGATTATCTGAACTGAAATATTCGCGAAAATCGATAAGGAATTAATATGGAATGGTTTACAAACTTAGACAAAACAAAAGAAGAATCAGTTAAAACAAAAAAGACGATTCTTCTTCAATTTGAAATGGAAAACTGTGGTGGATGTAAAAAACTTGCAGAAACAACTTTTCAGGATATTAAAGTTGTTGAAGATATGAATGAATGGTTTGTTCTGTTAAAACTTGATTTAATAAAAGACAAAGAAGTTAGAAGATCACTTGGCGCATACTGGACTCCGGCAATTTATTTCCTCGACTCAAATGGAAATTCGTATTATCACTTTAATGGTTATCTGCCGGCGAATGAATTCAGAGCAATGCTAAGATTAGGAATTGCTGAGACAATCATGCCTCGAGGTAAATATGATGATATTATTAACATCATTGATAAAGATCTTGATGAGTTGACTAAAACATCTTTCTACCCAAAGCTTTTAGTTGCAAGAGAAACAGCCAGATATATTAAGATAAAAGATAATTCGCAGTTAAGAAAAACATTGAAAGAACTCCAGAGTTCTTATTCTCAATCAACAGAAGCTAAAATGTATTTCTGGGATGAATAATTTGCTGATGTCATTTCGAAAGAAAGAAGTGACTGAAGCGATCTATAAAATACTGAGATTGTTTCGCTTCGCCCACAATTAAAATTGTCAAGAAATTAATTTTATAAGGAGAATAATATGGTTTCGGTAAAAGTGCTTGGTACAGGTTGTAAGAAGTGTCAGAATCTTGAAAATAAAGTAAGAGAACTTGTAGCATCAAATAACATTAATGCAACAGTAGAAAAAGTTACAGACATCCAGGAGATGATTAACTATGGTATAATGATGACACCTGGATTAATTATTAACGAAAAAGTAAAAAGTTTTGGTATCATTCCTAAAGATGATCAGATAATAAATTGGTTAAAGGAAAACTAGAATGTTGAAAGAAATGAAATTCCATTTTTCGGGAAAGAAGTATTTTATTTTATTGGTTGTGATTCTTCTTTCTATAAACGTTTCTGCACAGAATAGTAATGAGAAACCTAAAGTTACTTTTGTAGAACTTGGGTCAGTCAATTGTATTCCCTGTAAGCAAATGCAGCCTGTTATGAAAGCGATCGAAGAAAAATATGGTGATGAGATTAATGTAATATTTTATGATGTTTGGAAAGAAGATCAGAAAAAATATTCTAAGCAATATGGTATCAAGTTAATACCAACGCAGGTTTTTCTTGATGCAAACGGTAAAGAATTTCACCGCCACGAAGGATTTTATCCTGAAGCAGAGATTGATAAAATTTTACAAGGCAAAGGATTAAAAGTGAAAACAAAAAAATGATAGAAGAAATTTTCACAATACTTAGCACAGCACTCTACGAAAACTTTTGGATTGCACTACTCGCATCATTTGGTTGGGGAGTATTATCAATACTTTTATCACCATGTCATTTATCAAGCATTCCGCTTGTTGTTGGATTTATAAGCTCACAAGGTAAAATTACACTTGGCAGAACATTTTATATCTCACTTATCTTTTCGGTTGGCATCTTAATTACAATCGCCGCAATCGGAATCATCACAGCATCTCTTGGCAGATTAATGGGCGATGTTGGCGCTATCGGAAATTATTTTGTTGCAGGAATTTTCTTTCTTGTTGGACTTTATCTTTTAGATATTATAAAGTTTGATTGGAACAATTCAGCATTAAGACAAACCAAATCTAAAGGATTATTAGCTGCATTAATTCTTGGATTACTTTTCGGAATAGCTCTTGGACCTTGTACATTTGCATATATGGCTCCTGTGCTTGGAATCGTTTTTCAAACTGCACAAACAAATTTTACTTCAGCTGCTATTCTGCTTCTTGCATTTGGAATTGGACACTGTGCTGTAATTGTGGGAGCTGGGACACTAACAAAAAAAGTGCAGCAATATTTAAACTGGTCAGAGGAATCTAAGACAATACTCTGGTTAAAAAGAGTTTGTGGTGTGCTGGTAATATTAGGTGGGGTTTATCTTCTTTATCTAACCGGCTTTTAGGGTTTAATCTACAATATTTCATACTATAATTATCTACAGATTTTAACTGCCAATCCTCAAATTTTTAAAAGGTATACAGATGCTTGAAGGCAAATTATCTAAAGCTTACTTTTAAAGAACAGAGTAAGTTAATTTTTGTTAAAATATTATGACTCCCAAAGTAGATAAAATACTTTCGGTTTTTTTATGGTTAGTTGCTGTTCATTCCTTTCTAGTTGGAATCGGTCTTATTGTTTTGCCCACATCTGTATTTGAATTTCTTGGATACCAATCAACCTTTGATAGATTTTTTTCAACACAGGGCGGTGTGTTTCACATAATTATGGCGGTTGGTTATGCAATGGCTGGTTATGATACAAAAAGATTTGAGTGTCTTATAATTTTTTCGATAATTGTAAAACTTATTGCAACGGTATTTCTTATTATTTATTTCATGCTAATAAGTTCACAATTACTCATTATCCTTTCAGGCATTTCGGATTTTATGATGGGTTTAGTGATTTTATTTTTATATAAAAAATTAAAGCTAGAAGCATTTTTCAAAATTGGTGCATTATGACACAACTTCCTTCAATTGTAATTACGGGGGCAAGTGGTTTTATAGGAAGTTATCTGATTGATTATATCAAAGAAGATTTCAAAATCTTTGCAATTGCAAGACGTTCCAGAAAAGAAGCCAACATTCCATATCATCAAAATCTACATTGGCTTCAATGCGATATTTCAAATTGGGTAACATTGAATGAAGCCGCAGATTATATAAACAAACAAGGTGGTACGGATTTCGTTGTTCATCTTGCAGCATTTTATGATTTTACTTATAAAGACAATACTGCTTATAAAAATGTAAATGTTGATGGCACAAAGAATATGTTAGACTTTTCAGCTTTAGTTAAGACTAAAAGATTCATCTTTGCCAGTTCTATTGCCGCCTGTGAATTTCCATCTTATGGTAATGTTATAACAGAAAAAACTTCGCCCGATGCTAATTATCATTATGCCATCAGTAAAAAATTAGGGGAAGTACTGGTTAAAAATTATTCAGATCGATTTCCATGTACAATTGTTAGATTTGCAGCAGTTTACAGCGATTGGTGTGAGTTTGCGCCACTTTACAAGTTTTTAACAAGTTGGCTTTCAAAAAAACTTGAGTCTAAAATTATTGGAGGTAAAGGGGAATCTGCAATTCCCTATATCCATATTCGAGATTTGTGCCAGATGCTTAAAACTATAATTGATAGAACTTCAGAACTTCTTCCATTTGATGTATATAATGCAAGTCCTAATGGTTCAATATCCCATAAAGAAATATTTGAGATATCAACGCGTTACTTTTTTGGAGAGATGATAAAACCAATTCATCTTCCTAAACTTTTAGCATATCCCGCTTTAGTTTTGAAACGATTATTAAAATCATTTAAGCTTGTATGTGATGAGCCCTTTGAGCAATTCTGGATGATAAGATATATTGATAAAAAACTCGAAGTTGATTCTTCCTATACTCAATCAGTACTAAATTGGCTTCCTACTGCAAGATATCATTTAACCAGAAGATTATTATTTCTATTAGAAAAATTAAAAAGTCATCCGGATGAATGGCGTGTAAAAAATGAAGCCACATTAAAAAGATTTGCACGCAGAACAAATCTCATAATTTATGAAAAGATGATTGAGCAAAAAGAGGTACTTCTTACAAAAATCAGTGAAATTATAATTAATGAAAATCCAAATGGAATCTTTGGCAGGTATAGAGAAATGCCGCTTAATGATTTTCAATGTTATATGAGTGCGTTATACCACCTTCTGTTAGCCACAATAAGAAGTAGTGATAGAAGCTTGCTGTTAAAGTATATTGATGATATAGCGATTAGAAGATTTGCTGAAGGGTTTGAACCAAACATACTATGCGGAACATTAAAAGTCTTTAGTGATACAATAATTCATCATCTTAGTGCGTACAAAGAATTAAGCAACATTAAACAGGAGTTGTACGACAATATTGGTTTATCATTGCAAATCGCGCAGGATGAAGTTGAAGACTTGTATGATAACCTTGTAAAGAAAATGCCAATTGAAATGATCTCAAAGTCATCTTTGCTTCCCGATTGTAAAGAACTTCAAAAGATGATCCATCAACTAAGTGCTTTTTATCAGGTATCACCAGAGGATTTTAACTTAACAAGTGCTGAACTCCAGAATACGCTGAAATAACGTATCAACATCAGAATTGAAATCCTGCACAAGCTGAATAATCAGAAATTTAGTTGGAGACTACATAAATCTCAAACTCAATTTTATTATATTTACACCATCATGTTTAAGAATAAAAATTATTAGCTCATCTTCTGAACTTCATTTATGCTTTTTAGCAAGCCGATTTTATTTTTCCCAATAGATTTGAATTTAAAAGAAAATTATAATGAGTATCATTAAAGAAATTAAGAATAGAAAAACATTTGCAATTATTAGTCACCCTGATGCTGGTAAAACCACATTAACTGAAAAATTACTTTTGTTTAGTGGTGCGATACAAATCGCAGGCGCTGTTAAATCAAATAAGATTAAAAAAACCGCGACGTCGGATTTTCAAGAAATTGAAAAGCAGAGAGGTATCTCAGTATCTACATCTGTTCTTAGCTTTAAATATAATGGTATAAACATAAATCTTCTTGATACTCCGGGTCATAAGGATTTTGCGGAAGATACGTACAGAACATTAACTGCCGTTGATAGCGTTATTCTTGTTATCGATTGTGTTAAAGGTGTTGAAGAGCAAACCGAAAAACTTATGAATGTTTGCAGAATGCGTAACACACCTGTGATTGTATTCATTAACAAACTTGATCGCGAAGGAAGAAATCCGATTGAATTACTGGATGAAATTGAAGCGAAATTAAACATTAAAGTTCGTCCATTAAGTTATCCAATGGGAATTGGAGTTAGCTTTAGAGGTGTTTACAATCTTTATGAAAACAGCTTTTCATTCTTTAAAGCAAATAAGCAAAGAATAGAAGATGAAATAGAAAAATTTAATGGTGTTGATGATCCAAAATTGATTGACTATTTCGGAGATGATGCATTAAAACTAAAGGATGATATTGAACTTATTCATGGTGCATATGAATCATTTTCAATAGCTGACTATTTGAACGGAACAACAGCTCCGGTTTTCTTTGGCAGTGCTGTAAATAATTTTGGTGTAAAAGAATTGCTTGATAGTTTTGTTAAAATTGCACCTCAGCCACTTCCAAGAGAAACAACGAAGGGATTGATAAAACCGGAAACTGAACAATTTTCAGGATTTATATTCAAGATACATGCAAACCTAGATCCAAAACATCGTAATAGAATAGCATTCCTTCGTGTATGTTCCGGAAAGTTTGAAAGAAATAAATTTTATCATCACGTAAGACTTAATCGAGATATCAAATTTCCAAATCCAGCATCATTTATGGCTCAGGATAAAACAACAATTGATGAAGCTTTTCCAGGTGATGTAATTGGATTATATGATGTTGGTAATTTTAAAATAGGGGATACAATTACCGAAGGTGAAAATTTTATGTACAAAGGTATTCCAACTTTTTCACCTGAAATATTTAAAGAATTACATCTTGAAGATCCATTTAAATCTAAACAGCTTAATAAAGGAATTCTGCAGCTTACTGATGAAGGACTTGCACAAGTGTTTATCCAGAATAACGGAAGCAGAAAAGTTGTTGGAACTGTTGGTGATCTTCAGTTTGATGTGCTTGAATATAGATTGCTTAATGAATACGGCGCAGCTTGCAGATTTCGTCCGTTGAATTTTTATAAAGCCTGCTGGGTTATTTATGAAAAGGAAGAAGATATCAGTGAATTAATGCGAATTCGTTCACATAATTTATTTTTAGATAAACATAACAAGCTGGTCTATCTTGCTGAGTCATCCTATTCGGTTATAAGTGCGCAGGAAAAAAATCCTAAAGCTAAGTTTTTATTTAGTGTTGAGCACAACACTCAAACACACGAACTTGAGAATGTGGAATAATTCATTAATGAAAGTGTGAAGCTCTCAATTAAGGTCATTTCGAAGGAGTCTTCGACTGAGAAATCTGTTAAAATATTTCATGAAGATTTCTCCCTAAGGTCGAAATGACAAAAAATAATTTACTTAATAAAATAATACAAAATATTATTCATAATAATCAATCTTACATCCGCAGCCATCCCATTTGCGTTCATAGTAATCCAGCCGCTCCTGAACAAAGAAATCAACATCATTCATCGAATTCATTTTTCTGATGAGTATTTCTTTTTTAAAAGTTGTTTCCTGAACAAAGAATTTTTCATCGTACTTTAGAACACGAATAAAATCAGAAAGATAAGTGTCTTCAACTCTGATTATTTCAAAATTATCTAAGACTGATTTAAGCTCATCTTCTTCTATAATAAGATAATTTGAGTTAAGCGTCTTATCAAAAATTTCTTTTACTTCCATAATTCACCAAAATATTTATCTATTTGATGAACAAACAAAATAAAAGTTTCTAAGGGGGAGTAAAATTATTGTGAGTTTACAAGTAGTACAGGGCAAGGCGCATTATTTAAGACTCGTTCTACACGTGGACCAATGTAAAGTTTTTCAGAACCTGGTCTTATGTCTGTTCCTAAAACTATGAGATCAAAGTTCTTTTCTTTTGCCATCTCTAAAATCACACTTTCTGTATCAGTTCCAATTTCAACTTCAGAAAAAGTATTAACAGATAAGGATTCCCCAAGTTTTTTTAATTCTTCAGTAATCTGATATGCAAAAGTAAACTGTCGTTCTTTTATGCTTCCTTCCATATCCAGATTATAAATATCTTCCTTCTCCTCAATTACTTTTAAGATATGAACTTCCTGTGAGATATCAGAAGCAAGAGCAAAAGCGACCTGAGCAGCTCGTCTTGCCGCAAGACTACCGTTTGTTGGAACAAGAATTCTGTCTGGCTGCCAGCTATCTGAATGGAAACCACTCTGTACAACAATACTTGGGCAAGATGATAACCTAACAATGTTGTCAACTACAGGATTAAAAATCATTTTGGACTTTTTATCTTTTTCTGTAGCTCCAATTAAAATGAGATTATAACTTTTACTTGCTTCATCAAGTATACTTTCTATAGCATTGGAAGAAACGATTACTTTTTTTGTAACTGAAATGTTGGTAAACAATTTGGCAAGTTCGTCTAAAAAAAGTGCACAGTCGTTTTTGTTCTGAGCATCAGTAATAGTTAACAAAGTAAGGTCAAGTTCTCTATTTTGTGCAAGTTTTTTAATGATCTTTGCCTCAATTAATTTCTTTTCAAAGTCATCTCTTTTTCTAACCGGCAATAGTACGCGATGAACCGAAGACATAAAATTATCTTTATGTAATTCTTCCTGTTTAAGTCTTGCAATTTCTTCGTCTTTTGGTTTTACTTTTTTAAGTGTGTAACGCAGCATAAAGGGAGCCATAATTGAGGTTACAACAGCCATTATAATTATCAATGAAAATATTTCTTGTGAAATTATTCCGAAAGATAATCCGATTGTTGCAACAATTATTTGAATTGCACCTCTGGCATTCAAACCGGCACCAAAACTTAAAGCAGTCCAATGATCACTTCTTCCAACCCATCGAGCACCAATGTATGCACCGGCAACTTTACTTAAAGTTGCAACAACAATTAAACCTATTCCTATAAGTAAAAGTTCAGGATTTAATAAAGGCTCAAGACTTACTTTTAATCCCGCTGCCGCAAAAAATATCGGTGCAAAAATTCCGAACGTAAAACTTTCTATTCGTTCAATCGCTTCTTTGGGAACGGCTGGGATACGAGAAAAAATTATTCCGGCAATAAAAGCACCAAGGACTGCTTCAAGTCTTAATGATTGAGCTATTGCGCCGAAACCAAAACTAAAAAGTATGAGTATTGTTAAAAATTTATATCTGCTCTTAATAGAATTTTGTGCAAAGCTTACTACTTTAGCTGCTATCCATTTGCCAGCAACAAAACTCACTGAAAGAAACAAAAGTACTTTGCCAACAGAAAATAAGACATTCTGCGCTGTTACAACACCAAATTCAATCAATCCCAAAACAATCGATAACAAAATCCAGGCGGCTGTATCATCAATCATTCCAGCAGCAATAGTAATCTGACCAATATCTCTGCGGATCAAATTAAGATCAATCAATACTTTAGCGATTACAGGAATAGCGGAAACTGAAATGGAAGTTGCAAGGAATAATGAAAAAACAATACGCTGTGCGGGATCGACAAGCAAAGAATCGGGAATAAGGAAGCAAAAACCAAATCCAAGGATTAGTGGTAAAATCAACCCGCCAATTGCAGTTCCAAATGCACTTCTTGAGTGATGTTTGATAAGTGCAAGATCTGTTTCAAGTCCGGTTATAAGAAGCAAAAGCATTGCCCCCATTAAGCTGACAACTTCCAGTAAGTTAGTTCCATTTGTTGATTGCACTATCATCAAATCAGAAAAAAATGGGGTTGCTCCTAGCAATGATGGACCTAAAACAACACCAGCAAGAATTTCACCAACAACAGTTGGCTGTCCCATCCGCTGAAATAATTCTCCAAATACGCGTGCAAAAAGCAGTAATAGAAAAAGTTGGAAAAGAAGAATAAGAATGTCGCTATGTAATGAGGCTTCAAACATCAAATTTATAATACGTATGATGATTTGTTATTGAATATAAATTGATTTCTACATCGCAAAGTAATGAAAAGATTATTTAGAATAAACGACTGTGATGAGATGAACACATAAACTTTTAATAACATCCAAACTGTTTCTCATAAGATTGAATTGGACTATATTGCAGTTAGAATAAAACTAATGCGACAAATAATAATTCAGATTAATGGATAAAAAATATCTTGTATTAAATATAGAACCTGAATATCGTTCTGATCTGGAGAATCTTCCATGGGATACACCATTAAATGAATGGAATGATAAGCAGGTTAAATTTCTTGAAATCAGAAAAGGAATTTCTAAACACACAGTTAGATTTATCAAAACAAAAGATTTTTCTTTTGCAATTAAACAGACAAATCCAATAAGTGCTTACTTTGAAAGTGAAACTTTTACTAAGCTTTTGCAGAAGGGTATTCATACATTAATTCCTGCTGGATACATTTTTTACAAAAAGAATTTGTTTGAAAAAAATGCTGAGGAAAAAGAAAGTTTAGCATTTATAGTTACAATTCTGGAAGCGAAATCGATTCCGCATTCTATTTTGTTTAAGTGGGATTTTTCAGATACGAGCAGAAAATCAATATATAAGTCGGCAGCAGAATTATTAGCTAATCTTCACTTTAATAATATTTTTTGGGGTGATGCTTCACTTTCCAATATTCTTATCAAATTTATTAAATCAAAAGATGATCGTGGAAAATCGCACACAGAATTAAAAGCGTTTTTATCTGATTCAGAAACAATTCAATTTCTTAAAGAGATTTCTGATCAAAATATTAAAACTGATGTAAAACGATTTTATGATTCTATGACAGAAATCAGCAAAGAATTTCCAAAGGATGTTAAAAGTAAGATTGAGTTTGATTTAAGTGAAGATAAAAAATACTTCAAGCAAGAATATAAAAATCATTTTAAGCTATTGAATAAAATTGTAGAGTTTGAAAACATAACTGGGCTTGAAGTACAAAAGCATTTTTTCAAAATTACTGATCAATATTCTATCGATTCAATATTAAAACAGATTGAAGAACATAAATGGTATTTAAGCGAAAAAAGTGGCAGCGAAATAAATATTACTTTTGCAGCAAACGAATGGATTGAAAAAATCTATAAACCGATTATCAATGAGTTTAACAAACTTAAAATTTTCGATTACTTTCCTAACACAAATTCTGTAAAACTTTATACTGATATTATGGCTCACAAATACTATTTAAGTATTGAGAAAGGTGAGGATATTGGAATTTATTCTGCTATAAGAAGCTACAGTGAGAAACATTCAGATAAAGAAGAATCACTTCTTTCCAAGTTTATTGAAAAATTATTAAAGCGTCTTACTAAGATTGTTCCGCCAAATTATAATCTGTAGATAGACTGATTTGTTTGTCATTTCGACCAAAGGGAGAAATCTTTTTGTTCTGTGTGGATTAGATTTCTCAGTCGATGACTCCTTCGAAATGACAGTATAGCATTACTTAATATGTATTGTTTTCTATAAAAATTCAGAAATTATTAACACAATTCTTACACTTACAATTTCACTTCTAACCGCCATTTAGCTAATTTTGATAAGCAAATTAAACAAAACTTTGAATCACATTTAGAAAAATCAGGAGTTATAAAATGACAACAATAGTTGATGTATTTGGACGAGAAATTTTAGACTCAAGAGGCAACCCAACTTTAGAAGTTGAAGTTTATCTTGAAGGCGGAGTAATGGGCAGAGCAGCAGTACCAAGCGGTGCTTCTACAGGTGAACATGAAGCTGTTGAATTAAGAGATGGCGATAAATCCCGTTACAATGGAAAAGGTGTTCTTAAAGCTGTTGAAAACGTAAATGAAAAAATTGCTGATGAGCTTATTGATTTTGACGCAACAGAACAGGTTGAAATTGATAATATGTTAATCGAGTTAGATGGAACAGAAAACAAAGGTAACCTTGGCGCAAATGCTATGTTAGGTGTTTCACTTGCTTGTGCAAGAGCATCTGCAGAATTTTTTGGATTACCACTTTATCGTTATATCGGTGGAGTAAATGCCCGCACACTTCCTGTTCCAATGATGAATATTCTTAACGGCGGAAAACACGCTGATAATAATGTTGACTTCCAGGAATTTATGGTAATGCCAATCGGTGCTCCAAGTTTTAAAGAAGCTTTGAGAATGGGAGCAGAAACTTTTCATTCATTAAAATCTGTGCTTGGTAAAAAAGGTTATAACACAGCAGTTGGTGATGAGGGTGGATTTGCACCAAATTTAAAATCAAATGAAGAAGCAATCGAATTAATTCTTGAAGCTATCGAAAAAGCTGGATACAAAGTTGGAACTGATATCGGTATAGCACTTGATCCTGCGGCTAGTGAATTCTTTATCAAAGAAAAAAATGCTTATCACTTATTTAAGTCAGCTCCTAACCAGATGATACCAATTGAGAAAATGGTTGATTATTGGGCCGGTTGGGCAAAACAATATCCAATTGTTTCTATTGAAGACGGATTAGCTGAAGATGATTGGGATGGCTGGAAATTAATGACAGAAAAACTTGGCGGAAAAATTCAGCTTGTTGGTGATGATTTATTTGTAACCAATACAAATCGTTTGGCAAAAGGAATTGATCTTGGTGTTGCAAACTCAATACTAATAAAAGTAAATCAAATAGGAACATTAACAGAAACACTTGATGCAATTGAACTTGCAAAAATTAATGGTTACACAAGTGTTATCAGTCATCGTTCCGGTGAAACTGAAGATACAACAATCGCTGATATCGCCGTTGCTACAAACGCAGGACAAATTAAAACTGGTTCTGCTTCAAGAACTGATCGTATTGCAAAATACAATCAGCTTTTAAGAATTGAAGATGAGTTGGATACAACAGGAATCTTTCCTGGTGTAGCTGCGTTAAATTATAACGGTTAATTTTTTATTTGCCCGATTGTTTTTGCAGTCGGGCATTTTTGTCTAAAATCAGTTCAAAATAAATAATGCATTCTTAATTATAGAGATCAAAATGAAAAACAATCACATTGAGAATTGTAAATCACTAATCAAAAAAAATAAAATTGAGTTTATCGATTTAAAAGCAATTGATCTTACAGGCAGATTACATCACATTACACTGCCGGTTTATCCTAACATTCTTGAAAAATTATTAAGCGAAGGTGTTGGATTTGATGGATCAAGTTATGGTTTTCTAAAAGTAGAAAACAGTGATATGATAATGATTCCAGATCTTTCAACTGCAAAGTTAGATCCATTTCGTGATGCTCCAACTTTAACTTTTTATTCACACATAGTGCTCACAGATGAAAAGAGAAGTCCGTTTAATCAGGATGGAAGATATCTGGCAAAAAAGGCTGAAGAACTTTTAAAGAAAACTACCGGTGCGGATAGATCCTGGTGGGGACCAGAATTTGAGTTCTACATTTTTTCTAAAGTTGAATACGATACAAGAACTGCATCATCATATTATCGTGTGGAACATGCAGAAGAATTTTATAAGAAGGCTTATCACGCAGCAAATCCATTTGATGAGTATGACGATTTTCGTGATGAAGCTTGTAAACTTTTAAAAGCTCAAGGTATTAATGTTAAATATCATCATCACGAAGTTGGTGAAAGAGGACAGCAGGAAATAGAAACTTACTTTAGTGATCTATTAACTACAGCCGATAACATCATAACTGCAAAATATATTCTCTTCAACTTTGCAAAACAAAAAGGTTTGTTCATCACTTTTATGCCAAAGCCAATGTATCAACAAGCCGGCAATGGAATGCATTTACATTTATATCTAACAAAAAATGGTAAAAATGCTTTCTACAAAAAAGGTGAGTATGGAAATGTAAATGAACTTGGCAGATATTTTATCGGTGGAATGTTAAAGCATGGTCCTGCACTTTCTGCATTTACAAATCCGAGTACAAATTCTTATAAAAGATTGGTTCCAGGATTCGAGGCTCCGGTTGCGTTAACTTATGGACAAGGAAATCGTGCGAGTGCAATAAGAATTCCAAAGTATGTTTCTAATCCAGATGAAACACGGTTCGAATATCGACCACCAGATGCAACGGCAAATCCATACTTATGTACAGTTGCAATGCTTCTTGCCGGAATAGATGGAGTTGTAAATAAAATTGATCCCGTTAAAGAAGGTTACGGACCAATTGATAAAAATTTTCTTGATCCAGGGTTTAATGAAAAGATACATTTTCTTCCAAGAAATTTAGCTGAAGCTTTGGATGCTTTAGCTGCCGATAATGATTTCTTAAAACGCGGTGGAATTTTTACTGACGAGTTATTAACTCAATGGGTAAAGACAAAGACCGAAGAGATAAATGCTATCGGCACAATGCCTCATCCGTTTGAATATAAAATGTATTTTAATTTGTAGTATGTGAATAGGGAAGGATTGATTAATTCTTCCCTAGTATTCTAGCTTCTAATATTTATCATTCTTAAAACTTTTCTTTACACTTTGCAAGTATGAATTATTTAGGCGAATTAAGTGCTCTGTTAACTGCTGTCCTTTGGTCTGGAACCTCTATAGCCTTTTCATCTGCGGCAGAAAAAATCGGGTCAGTTCAACTTAATATCAACAGAATGATATTTGCTTCAGTATTTCTAATCTCTACAATATTTTTAATGGGTTACAAATTTGATTTAACCAATTCGCAGTTTACAAATCTTATAATAAGCGGAGTAATTGGTTTGGTTATCGGTGATTCATTTCTATTTAAAAGTTATCAAATGATCGGTGCGAGAATTAGCATGCTATTAATGGCACTTTCTCCTGCATTGTCTGCAATTCTTGCTTTTATTTTTCTAAATGAAACGATTTCTTTTCTTGGAATTATAGGGATATTGATTACCATTTCTGGAATCGCTTTAGTGGTCCTTGAGCGAAATGCAAATTCAAAATATCATATTACAACTCTAGGAATTGTATATGGATTACTTGGTGCAATGGGACAAGCCGGAGGATTGATCTTTGCAAAGTTCGCATTTAATGAAGGACATATTACAGGATTTATAGCAACATTTATTAGAGTATTTTCTTCGGTTATTATTTTTCTTCCAATAATGATGTTGTTAAGAAAATATAAAAATCCATATAAAGTATTTAATAAAAATAAGTCCGCATTGGGAGTCACTTTAATTGGAACGATCCTTGGTCCGTTTTTAGGAATTACATTCAGTCTTATAGCAGTGGAAAATACCAAAGTTGGAATTGCTGCAACTCTTATGTCTACAATGCCAATAATTATGCTGCCTATGGTTAAATATATTTATAAAGAAAAATTAACTTGGAGAGCAATAACAGGCGCAGTAATCGCAGTACTTGGAGTTGGATTAATTTTTTTAAGATGAACTAATTTAGAAGTTTAAAATCTGTCATTTCCGTTGAATAAATTTTCCATGAATCACCGTCTTTTTTTAATGTATGAATTCCTCTTGATTGATTATTTTTAAACTCAGGACCTTTTAGTTTTGTTGTGATCTGAACAAACTCAATTTTTGCCTCAGAATCATTATCCTCAAGAACTTTCATACTCACGATTTTATAATTAAGATCATACAGATCAAAAAGTTGTTTTATCATTGTATCTGAAACTGGATAAGCAGGGCTATCTTTATGAATTGTGTTCATTGCTTCTTCATATTTTTCTTCACTCATATATTTAATGTTGGCCTCAACAACTGATTCAGGTGTGTAATAATCTTCTCCGTTTGAACAAGCAAACACGAACAGACTAAGTAGTATTGAAAGTAACAATATTGATTTCATAATATCCTAAAAATGTTGGTCCGATATATTTTTGAAAAATCTAGAAATTAATCAGAATCTGTAAGTAGCTCTTTTAGAATTATTCTGCTGCCAACAATAGAAAGTTCAATTGTTTTTTTACCCTGAATAAAACTTAGTTTTTTTGCCTTATAATTAGGTTCAAAAATTTCTTGTGTCTCAACTTTTATTTCACCGCTATTTTTGTAATTATCAAGTAATTGAATAATTTGTTCAAATATCTGGCTGTGGCTGTCATTAACTGAAGTTCCCCAGTTTTTATCAATTGAGGTGAGTTTTTTTAAATCATTAAATTTTATAGCACCATAAAGGTAACTTTTTTTATCAGAATCCCAAATTGAAAAAAGATGTTCATCATTATAATCTTCTTCAACATAAAGTGATTTATCAAGTATATCAAGAACCGCTTCTTTATCAGTTCCTAATTTAAGATCAATTTTAGCAAGCGTGAGCATTTGCTCTTGTCCAAAAGTTGAACCCAAAAGAAGAATGAATGCTATTATTAATTTATTCATAACTACTTCAAAATAATGTTAAAAATTGTTCAATGAATAATCATTAAAATCAACAAGGATATTGCTCAAATATTCATTTCATTTTTTACTTCTGTAAATTTTTGTACTGCAAAGTCTAAATCTTCTTTTGAATGAGCTGCTGAAATTTGTACTCTTATTCTTGCTGTTCCTTTGGGTACTACCGGAAAGAAGAACCCTACAACATATACACCCTTCTCTAACATTTTTGCTGCCATTGTTTGTGCAAGTACAGCATCACCAAGCATAATTGGTACTATTGGATGAACTCCATCTTTAATGTTGAATCCGGCTGCTTTAATTTTTTCTCTAAAGTACTTTGTATTTTCTTCAAGCTTATCACGTAAATGAGTTGTTGCACTTAGCATTTCAAAAACTTTTAATGATGCAGCAACAATATTTGGTGCAACTGTGTTTGAAAATAAATATGGTCGTGAACGTTGACGAAGCAAATCAACAATTTCTTTTCTCGCCGATGTGTATCCGCCGCTTGCACCCCCGAGAGCTTTTCCAAGTGTTCCTGTTATAATATCTATTCTCCCCATAACTCCGTTATGTTCGTGAGTTCCTCTTCCTTGTTTACCCATAAACCCAACTGCATGGGAATCATCCACCATTACCATTGCGCCATATTTTTCTGCAATATCACAAATGTTTTTTAAAGGAGCTATAAATCCATCCATAGAAAAAACACCATCAGTGGAAACTAAAATATTCTTTGCATTTTTGGATTTAGCTTCTTTTATTTTTTCTTCAAGATCATTCATATCGCAATTTTTGTAGCGATAGCGTTGTGCTTTGCATAATCTTATTCCATCAATTATGCTTGCGTGATTTAATTCATCGCTAACAATCGCATCTTCCTCACCAAGTAAAGTCTCAAATAATCCGCCATTTGCATCAAAGCAAGATGTATATAAAATGGTGTCTTCCATTCCAAGAAACTCAGAAATTTTCTTTTCAAGTTCTTTATGGATTTCCTGAGTTCCGCAGATGAATCTAACTGAAGACATTCCAAATCCCCATTTGTCAAAACTATCCTTTGCTGCTTTAATTATTTCAGGATTATCAGCTAATCCTAAATAATTATTTGCACACATGTTTAGAACTTGCTGTCCGGTTGTAACAGCAATATGTGCACTTTGTGGCGTAGTAATTATTCTTTCTTTTTTGAAGAGTCCTTCTTTTTCAATACCATTTAAAATATTTGTGTAGTGTTGTTTGGTTTCAGTATTCATTTTTATCTCTTTAATTTTTTTAATTCCATTCCAAAATAACTTTACCTGAGTTTCCGGATTTCATTATCTCAAATCCTTCTTTGTAATCATCAATTTTAAATTTATGCGTGATGATTGGGGTGATATCTAATCCGCTTTGAACCATTGCTTGCATCTTGTACCAGGTTTCAAACATTTTTCTTCCATAAATACCACGAATGTTTAATCCGTTAAAAATAATTTTTGTCCAATCAACACCAGCGTTTGAAGGAAGGATACCAAGCAATGCAATGCTGCCACCATGAAACATAACTTCTATCATACTATTAAAAGCATGAATACTTCCGCTCATTTCTAAACCAACATCAAATCCTTCTTTCATTCCAAGTTCTTTAACAACATCAGGAAGTTTCTCTTTGGATACATCAACCGCTCGTGTAACCCCGATTTTTCTCGCAAGCTCTAATCTGTATGGATTCATATCGGTAATTACAGTATTTCTTGCACCGGCGTGTATTGCAACAGCAGCAGCCATAATTCCTATTGGGCCAGCGCCAGTAATCAAAACATCTTCACCAAGCAAATCAAAACTAAGTGCTGTGTGCACGGCATTTCCAAACGGATCAAATATGGAAAACAAATCAGTTGAGATTTTAGGATCACAATGCCATAAATTTTGAACAGGAATTACAAGATATTCAGCAAATGCACCAGGACGATTTACACCAACTCCTTTTGTATTTGGGCAAAGGTGGCCTCTTCCGGCTCTGCAGTTTCTGCAAGTTCCGCAAACTATATGTCCCTCACCACTTACTAGTTCACCAACTTTTACGTCGTGAACATTTGCTCCAAAAGCTTCTACAGTTCCAACATATTCGTGTCCAACATGCATTGGAACGGGAATAGTTTTTTGTGCCCACTCATCCCAATTGTAAATGTGAATATCTGTACCGCAAATAGCTGTTTTAAGGATTTTAATTAGTACATCATTTGGTCCATATTCAGGAACAGGAACTTCGTCCATCCAGATTCCGGGTTCAGCATATTTTTTAACAAGGGCTTTCATTTTTTTCATGGCAAGATCCTTTAGAAATGAATTTACATTTTGTGAAAGAATTATTTTTAAAATGTTCTAATCAAAATTAGAAATAAGGTGAGTAAAGGACAAAGAAATTCAGACAGTTTTTCTTTTTCAATTATAGATTTAAATAATTGAATAAAGTGCCAAATCGCTTCCGATTAAAGAACGAGGGGTATCTCTAAAGCTCTTAAATTCTTTTTCTACAAAGTTGCTATTAATTTTATTGATATCGGCAGTTTTTTTTAGCCAATCAATTTCTGCATCGGTGACCACACCATTTACACATGCAAGCTTAACAGCATCTTTAATAAAAGATTGTGCAATTTCCAGATGAGAAAAAACTATTGGTTCTTCAATAATGTATTTGTTGATGAGAAGACTTCTAACGGTTTCATGAAAAAAATCTGTGGCGAAACCAAGCTTGTCCGATATTTTTTTGAGTATGTCTTTTTCTTTTTCAGTAAGTTCTTTATCAAGCTTTGCAGTGATAAATAAACCTTTTAAATAGTTGCTGCGATCGATAATTGGAATATTCATTTCTACCCGATAAAAGTTTAAGAAATGTAAAAAATTCTATATGCTATCCTTTCAATTATTATGCCTCTAAACCAACTGCTGGAACATTATAAATAATTCAAAAAATATCTACATAAAAAAACATCCCAATTGTAAATGTTTCGTAAATCATAAGACAAAACCTCTCAAATCTAAAAATGAGATTTTAGCGCAAATGATAATAAATTCTACATTGTTCATAAATCAAATACTTCGACCAAATCATAATGATATCTTCGATTAACTATTAAAATAGTTTATGCTGGTCTATTGATACAGAGGGAAATAAATACCGAAACGAAAGAAAACTGAAGTAATAATAACATTTTAATCAGGAATCAATTTGCAAAAATGTCTTATCTAAAAGAAAATATGGGCAAAAAATCATCTTTAATCAAAATAAATAAAGAAAAACGCTGCCAGTGCCTCAACTTTTTATAAAGTTGAAACGATAATGGAAATAGAATACAACATAATTATTGTGCTCGAGGCCTTCGAAACATAGATAAGTTAAATTGAAAAAATTAAAAGAATCTAATAAATGTTTGTTACTGAACATAGAACATATTTTGATAGCCCTATAAGGAGTTCTAGGCAGGAAACTGAATCACGTAAACTTCGATTAGGCAAAAATCCAATTATCAGGCAGATGCTGGAAAGCTTTCCGGATCTTGTTGTCATACTTGATCATAACAGACAAATCGTTGCATACAACAAGAAGACTGAAAAACTGCTTTTAGATGAAAACGAGGAAATTATAGGACAAAGACTAGGCGAAGCATTTAAATGTATTCATGCTTTTGAAATGCCGGGTGGCTGCGGTACGTCTGTTTTTTGTTCTGAATGCGGTGCTGGTAAGTGTAACAAAAATACTCTTGCAACTTCTGAAAGTTTGGAAGAAGAATGCAGGATACATATCAGGCATGAAGGTTTTGAAACATCGCTTGATTTAAAAGTTTTTACTTCTCTTTTGGAATTTGAGGAAGAAAAATTTATTGTTTTTGCTATCAAAAATCTTGAAAATGAAAAGAGACGTGAACTACTTGAGAGAATTTTTTTTCACGATGTTTTAAATACAGCATCAATAATTTTCGGTATTTCTGGTATGATATCTGAGGTTAAAGAAACAGATGATTTTGATAAGTATTCAAAAATTTTACTAAACACTTCAGAGCAGCTTATTCAGGAAATTCAGGCTCAAAGAGATCTATCAAATGCTGAATCAGGAAAACTTGTTATTTATCCTGCACAGGATACGGCTAAGAATATACTTGAAAAAGTTTTTGAGCTTTATGAAAATAATAATCTTACAAGAGGAAAAACATTTACTTGCGATTATCCCCCGAATATGATGATAATAGAAACAGATCCTCATTTTATTATTCGTTCGCTTGGTAATCTTATAAAAAATGCTTTGGAGGCTGTTGGAAACGGCCAAAAGGTTTCTATTTCTGCGTATGATTACGGAGAAAATATAAGGTTTGTAATTGCAAACGATGGAGTGATTCCTAAGCATATTCAATTACAAATTTTTAACAGATCATTTAGTACCAAGGCTAAAAAGGGCAGAGGTATTGGTACATACAGCGTAAAGCTCTTGATCGAAAATTATCTTAGAGGACGGGTAAGTTTTATATCTAATGAAGAAGAGCAAACGAAATTCATAGTTGAAATTCCAAAAGTATTTCCTGAAACAGAACAATAGTCCTATCCGCTTCAAAAAAAAATTCCTAATTTTCGTCTCAATTAAATTTATTATTTCTTCATAACAGTTTGGAGTTATATGCGGAATTTATTTTTTGTATTATTTACTATAAGTGTTTTTATTTATAATAATTCTATTGCGCAAATAAATACTGAAAGATATCGGTTAGATTCAGATTCAATTGGTATTACTGGTATTGTGGATGTTGAGGTTACTGCTATCACCGGCAATACCGATTTTCAATTCATACATCTAGGCGGCCGTTTAAACTATAATTGGGGAGAAAGTTATACTTTCTTAGTTGCAGATGGAGGTTTTGGCTGGGATGAAGGTGAAAGTATTTTTGATCAGGCATTACTTCATTTCAGGCATGTTCATTCTATAAATGATTTCATACAAGCGGAAGGATTCATTCAGACGGACTTTAATAAAAAAAGATTGCTCACTGAAAGAGAACTTATTGGCGGTGGATTTAGATTTAAAATTTTCAATTCAGGTGAATTCAAAATCCGTTTAGGTACAACTTACTTTTTTGAACATGAAAGTTATGATGTTCCACTAAACTCGATGCACGGAAGTAGTTTATACGCAAATAGACTTTCAACCTATTTAACATTTGAGTATGAGATTAAAGAAGATGTAAAATTAGTTGTTGTTAATTATTATCAACCCCAAATTGGTAATTGGGAAGACTACAGAATCATTTCTGATAATTCTTTAATAGTGAGCATTAGTTCTTATGTGGATCTAAAAGTAGGCTTTAATCTTAGATATGATTCAAGGCCGGCTGAAACAATTAAAAATACCGATACCTTTACAAGATTTGGATTTAGTTTTAAACTCTAGAGAGTTTATCTAAAACAAAATTGTAGTATTTTAAAATCAACAGATAAAATATTTATTCATAATTTTTGTATGGAGTAATAAATGAATTATAGAATCGAAAAAGACACAATGGGTGAAATTGAAGTCCCTGCTGATAAATATTATGGAGCCCAGACAGCAAGATCATTAAAGAACTTTAAAATTGGAGGAGAAAAATTTCCACGCGAAATGATTCGTGCTCTGGGAATTGTTAAAAAAGCGGTTGCTATAACAAACTACGAACTTGGTGTTTTATCCAAAGAGAAAATGGAACTTATAGTAAAAGCTGCTGATGAAGTGATAGATGGGAAACTGGATGATCATTTTCCGTTGGTTGCATGGCAGACCGGCAGTGGAACTCAATCAAATATGAATGCTAATGAAGTTATTTCTAATCGCGCTATCGAAATGGCTGGCGGAGTTTTGGGAAGTAAAACCCCCATTCATCCAAATGATGATGTTAACAAATCTCAATCTACAAATGATGCTTTCCCGACGGCAATACACGTTGCTGCAGTTGTTGAAATCCATAGACGATTAATTCCAATGATAGGAAAGCTAAGACATGCATTATTTGTAAAATCAGAAGAATTTAAAGACATTATTAAAATTGGCAGAACACATTTAATGGATGCAACTCCACTTACACTTGGTCAGGTATTTTCTGGTTACGCACATCAATTAACAAATGGATTAGCAAGTATCAATTGTGCGCTTGCGCGTCTGTACGAAATTCCTCTTGGTGGAACCGCAGTTGGTACTGGTTTAAATACACCCCATGATTACGATTTTAAAGCAGCACAGAAAATTGCGGAAATTACTGGTCTTCCATTTAGAACTGCTCCAAATAAGTTTGAGGCAATGGCTGCAAAAGATGCTTTGGTCGAAATGAGTGGTGTACTTAAAACTTTAGCAACATCATTAATTAAAATTGCAAATGATATTCGTTGGCTTGGCAGCGGTCCAAGATGCGGAATTGGCGAATTGCTTTTACCAGAGAATGAACCAGGCAGTTCAATTATGCCCGGAAAAGTAAATCCAACCCAATGTGAAGCTATGACTATGGTTTGTGCTCAGGTTTTCGGAAACGATGTAACTATTAGTTTTTCAGGAGCCAGCGGACATTTTGAGTTAAATGTATTTATGCCCGTAATTGCCTTTAATATACTCCAGTCTATTAAACTTCTGGCTGATGCAAGCGAAAGTTTTACTGACAATGCTATTGTTGGAGTTCAAGCTAATGAAGCGAATATTAAAAAGCATTTAGAAAATTCATTGATGCTTGTTACTGCTTTGAATCCAGTTATTGGTTATGATAATGCAGCTAAGGTTGCTAAGAAAGCACACAAAGAAAATAAAACTCTTAAAGAGGCAGCGTTGGAACTTGGGTTACTAACTGCAGAAAAATTTGATGAAGTGGTTAGACCTGAAAAAATGATAGGACCAAATAAATAGTATATGTAAAAGGCATTGAAATTAAATTGACCCAGAATATTATTAATATTTTGGGTCAAATAAATATTGATTAGTTTAAAGTAGATTTATTTTAATCACTTATATCAGGGGTCTGGTATGAAAGCTTTTTATCTTTTATGTTCTCTGCTATTTGTCCTAAATATTTCTAACTATCCTCAATGGACTGAAATCCCAATAGGAACTTCTGCTAATTTAATAGGTTTACATTTTACTTCTGTGAATACAGGTTGGGTAGTGGGTACTAATGGTACAATTTTAAAAACTACAAATGGTGGTAATTGGTGGACAGTGCAACAATCAAACTTAAATATTGATTTTGCTTCGGTCTATTTTATAGATTCACTTAAGGGTTGGGTTTGCGGATTGAATGGACAAATTCTAAAAACAACAAACGGGGGAGATACCTGGGTACAAAAACCATCCGGTGTAACCGAGAATATAAATTCAATTATTTTTGTAAATCAATCTGATGGTTTTGCCGTAACAAGTGATTGGTTCAGTGGATTTCCATACTCAGGAAGAATTCTTAAGACAAATAATGGAGGAGAAAGCTGGACAATTAATTTATTTGATGATTCTCATGGTTTTATTGATCTATTCTTTTTAGATCAAAATAATGGCTGGGTTTGCGGTTCAAATGGCGCTACCTATAAAACCACTGACGGTGGAAATACCTGGAATTTCATTAACGCTAATACAGGTTACTGGCTTTTTGATATCTTTTATTCTTCCAAAAACATAGGATACCTTGTGGGTGGAAATACTAATAGTGATTTTATTGCCAAATCTACTAACTCAGGAAGTTCTTGGTACCATATTCGCGAATCTTATCAAGATAAAATGTTAATTGGTTATTTTATTAATGATTTAGAGGGATGGGCTTGTGGGTTTAATGGCGTTTTGCTAAAAACAACTAATTGCTGGTAATTGGATAAGTGAGACAGATTTCATACAAATAAAGAACTCAGAGAGATATTCTTTGTAGATTCTGTTGGATATTGTGTTGGCTTTTCTGGTACATTTATGAAATATAATTATTCTCAACCAACCAGCAATATTCAAATCATAAGTCCTAATGGTGGGGAACTCTGGGAAATAGGTTCAACGAAACAAATTACTTGGAATAGTACAGAAATAAATTATGTTAATATTGAGTATAGCTACAACAATGGTTTAAGTTGGAATACAGTAGTTTCATCATATCCTAACTCAAATGTTTATAACTGGACTGTTCCGAACATAATGACACACAAGGAGACTAATAATTCCGAATTTAATGTTCAGCGAAGTGTCATTTCAGGTGAAGGGAAAAATTTTGAATGGCAACCAGAAGGTGGACCACAGCCACACTGAGAAATTTCAGCTGGTATATTTCAGTACAGATTAAAACAAATTGATTATAATGGAACATTCGAATATTCAAATTCGATTGAAGTAGAAATAAATCCACCAATAAAATTTTCGTTGGAGCAGAATTATCCTAATCCATTTAATCCATCCACTACTATTCAATTTAATCTCGCAAAAGATTCTTATGTAAGTCTAAAGGTTTATAATATAACTGGGCAAGAGGTATTAACACTTGTTGAAGGATTTAAAAAAGCTGGTGTACAAAAAGTAAACTTTGAACCAAATAATTTGCCGAGTGGAATATATTTATACAGAATTGTTACAGAAGATTTTTCTGCTGTTCAAAAGATGACTTATCTAAAATGATTTCATTCAAAATTATATATAACGGCAGTCTTTCAACTGCCGTTATATTTTTATAAGTAATTGAATATCAATTAGAAACAATTTCAATCAATGCGCTTGCTACTGTTTTATCATTATCATCTAAAAGAAATACTCTGTAAAGTCCAGGTTCTTCAAACTTTAAATCACTATCAGAATTTTTAGCAAAGAAGACATAACTCATATCAGATTCAATTACGTAATCAAATTTCTTGTAGAATTCAAACTTCTTGCTGCGTTCATTCAATTTATCAAACTGAATGTGAACATCTTCCAGACCTAACTCATAATCTGATTTTACCATTACTGTTAGATATCCGGTAGTAAATCTATCACTTACACCAACTTCACCTTTTTTTGAATCATATTTTTCACAGAAGTAAAGAATTGGTTCGTTCTGTGCAAAGGTCTTTGAAACTAATCCTGAAAAGAAAATTACTGTTAGCGCAAAGAGAAACAAGACACTTTTTTTCATCTATATATCCTTTTAAATAAGTTAGTTTAACTTACCTGAATAAATGAGTATTAAAAATTAATCGTTGATTTATTTTAGGGTAGAAATAATAGCATTATTGCTGCAAGAAATCATTATTTTTGGCTTCAAAAAATTGGAATAGCTCTTGGACACCTGGAATGGAATAATCTCGCTTCTTTTTGCTTGCATTGAGCTTCTTTTGCTTTTCAATCTGATTGTATTTATTGAAAAGAACAGAATAAACATAATTGCAATGCTAATGATTGCTTTATTAGCTGCTTATCAATCTATGGAATTTTTAATGTGCCAGGTTGGATTGCAGGAATCATTTTATCCATATCTTGCATTTGTTATTATTGGCTTCCTCCCGCCTTTGAATTTATTATTGACTTTTACTCTTTCAAACAGCATAAATCTTAAAAAGAAAATTTATTTAATATTCATTCCGGCAATTGCTTTCGCAATTTATTATTCATTTATTATTCCGGAATTTGCCGTAACAAGCTGCACAGTTTTGTATGCAAGTTATCATTATCCGTTAGGAGATTTATTTGGTGTATTTTATTATTTACCAATTTTAATTTCAATTGTACTGCTAATAAAATTTATCAAAAAAGCCGAAGACAAAAAGAAAAAGACAATTGCTAAAGTTTTATTATTTGGGTCAATATTTATAAGTTTTCCTGTGCTAATTGGATTTGCTTTGATGTTATCAAAAAATTATTCAATCATCTCTGCAATGGAAAGTATAATGTGCAAGTTTGCATTTATATATGCAGTGTGTCTAAGTTTTGTATGTTTATATAATTCCCCTTTTAACGATGAACGAAATTATTTTAAATATTTATTTAATAATAAATAACGGATTGGTTGAAGAATTCAGAGTCGTTTCCTATGAAATGGAAGGAGGCGATGATAGAAAAATTGAATTTTTAAAATCTCAAGCCAAAGAAGATTTTCCCAGAGCAATAATTTTTGATTCTCCTTCTGATGAGAAAGGAAAATTTATGAGCTATGCCAAATTTCACAAGCTTGAAAAGCGCGGAATGCATTTTCAACTATTTGAAGATATCTTTCAGAAATTTGGTGTAGCTGAAAATCCGCTTATTTGCGTAACTCCTGTGGTTGATGGCGAGATTTATTCTCAATAATAATTATAAATATCAGGTTTAGGTATGAAAAAATTCTTAATAAAATCGATAATAATAGTAATTACAATAACATTTACAGGAAGTGCCTTGTACATTTCAGATAAATCGAATTCTCAGATAAAAAATAAAACTGAGTTTCAGTTAAAACAGGATGAACTGGATAAATATCACTCAGATAAAAAACTTGGGTCGTTTGTTGAAAACGGGAAGACTTTTTTTAGACTATTTACACCCAATGCAGAAAAAGTTACTCTTGTTATATTTAATAAAGTTGATGATAAATCCGGTAAAGAATATGAATTGGTTAGAGACGAAAATGCTGTTTGGGAAACGGCACTGGATGGTGAACTTTACGGAAAATTTTATGGGTTTAATGTAAAACACAAAGGTAAAGAAACCGTACTTTGTCTTGATCCTTATGCAAAAGCCGTAGCAAGTTACAACACTTACTTTACGCCGCGTAAAGGTATTGTAATTAAAGAAGGTGATTATAATTGGGATTCTGATAACTGGATTCAAAGAGATTGGCGTGATATTATAGTGTACGAAATGCACGTTCGTGATATGACTGAACATCAATCTTCAGGAGTTAAAGAAAAAGGAACTTATCAAGGTTTGATTGAAAATGGCAAAACTGGTGGTATAAATTATATAAAGAATCTTGGTGTTAACACAATTGAACTTTTACCTGCACAAGAATTTGCAAACATAGAAATTCCATTTAAAGATTCTCTACGCGGCAAGTTTAATACCTGGAATCCTTATGAACGAAATCATTGGGGATATATGACGGCTGCATTCTTCGCACCTGAGTCATACTTTTCAGAAAATGTTCGTGAAATAGAATTTAATAAATGGAGCGGTGCGGATACAAAAGCAGTAACTGATTTTAAAGATATGGTTAAAGCATTCCATAAAGAGAATATAGCAGTTATTATGGATGTTGTATACAATCACCTTTCTGAATACGAGTTTGGAAATTTAAAAGAGATTGATCACGAATATTATTTTCGAACAAATCCCGATGGAAGTTATTGTGAAGTTAGCGGCTGCGGAAATGATTTAAAAACCGAACGTCCAATGATGCGAAGATTAATAGTTGAAAGTATTTTATACTGGATGAAAGAATATCACGTTGATGGTTTTAGATTTGATCTTGGAAAATTACTTGACTGGGAAACTATTGAGACAATAATCTATGAAGCAAAAAAAATAAATCCAGATGTAGTTTTTGTATGCGAACCATGGGGCGGCGGATATGATCCACAAGGTTTTTCACTTCGCGGATGGGGTGCGTGGAATGATCAAATAAGAAATGGAATTAAAGGTGAAAATCCAAATAACGGACTCGGCTGGATTTTTGGAAGTTGGTACGGAAATAATTCGCCGCAAAGAATTAAAAGTTATGTAACAGGTACCCTAACGAAAGACTCACTTGGATTATTTCAAAAACCTGAGCACGCAGTAAATTATTTAGAATCACACGACGGTTATACTTTTGGAGATTTTGTTAGAATAGGACTTGGTGATGTAAAACCAGATGAAGTAATTATAGATATAGATAAAAATGCAAAACTGACTCTAACTCAACTAAGATTAAATAAACTTGGTGCTTTGTTTTTATTTACTTCTCGTGGAATAACGATGATACACAGCGGACAGGAATTTGCTAGAAGTAAAGTTCTTCCCTTAACAAATCAAAATGATCCACATCGGGGTATGATTGATCATAACACATACGATAAAGACAACGAAGTGAATTATATAAATTATAATCACGCCAAAATGAATCAGGACTTATGGGATTATTACAAGGGTTTGATTGAACTCCGAAAAGAATTTAAATCATTTCGAAGAGCAGAATATGATGAAGTGAAATTTATTTCTGTTCACGATAATGATTTTGCTCTTGGCTATGAAGTAAATCACGAAGATGAAGATTTTGTTGTCCTCTTTAATGCACATCCTTTAAAAGAAGTTGTGTGTGAACTACCAAAAGGGAAGTGGGAAGTTTTGGTTAATTCAGATAAAGCGGGAATAAAAGCGATTGAAACTGTGAGTGGAATAATTACAATTCCAACTTCATCGGGTTTTGTTTTGAAGAAAAAATAAATTAGTCACCAACTAAGCTATTTCAATATTTTTAAGGGAGGGGCATTGTGTTGCCCAAAAAATTTTTCCATTTTTAAAAACCCCCTTTTTTTCTTGTTCCCCCCCAAAAACCCCCCCCCCCCCCCAAGGAGAGAAAAAAATTTCCCCCCCCCCCCCCCCCCCCCCCCCCCCCCCCCCGCCCCGAACCCCCCCCACCCCTAAAAAGTGGGGGGGGGGGGGGGAGGTCCTGCCCCCCCCCCCTGGGAGGGCCTTTTGCGTGGCCCGACACCCAAACACCACCACCAAAAAGCCCACCCCAAAAAGAAAAAAAAGAAGAAACACACTAAACTGCCTGGTGGGGGGGGCTTGGGTAAAAAACCAAAAAATAAAATAAAAAAGGACGGGGGACAAAACACACCAAAAAACAAAAAAACCACATTATAAAAAACACCCCCCCAAATAGTATCCGCAATCACCCCGAGTCAATTTTGTTTGTGTTTTGGTAAGGGGTGGGTGGGTGGCGCCCCCCCCCCCCCCCCCACACCCCCCCCCGGCCCCCCCGGGAGGCGGAAGACCCAACCCCCCCCCCCCCCCCCGGCGGGCCCGCCCCCCCCCCCGGAATTAAAAATTGGGAAAGTGGACCCCAAAAAAACAAGAAACCAGGGGGCCCCCCCTGCTCCCTCGGCCTCAACAAAAAAACAAAAAAAAAAAAAAAAAAAAGAAAAAAAGAAAAAAAAAAAAAAAAAAAAAAAAAAAAAAAAAAATCCTTTTGATGGAGGATTTTAACTTAAATCAAATATCAATCTTCACTCAATCCTTTTTGCAGAGTTTTTTCTACAGCAAGTTTAAAGCTGCTGATATTTACTGGCTTCTGGAAAACAAATTCAATTCCAAGTTCTGTGTAATCATTAATAACAGCACGATCAATATCACTGCTTAAAACAATTACAGGCGGCTTTCCCTTTATATCCATTTTCTTTAACTCAACAACAAATTCATAACCATTCATAACAGGCATTGCATGATCTGTAATTACAAGTGCCGGCGGGGATGACAGAATTTTTTGTATTGCTTCCTTGCCATCAGATGCAACTTCAACATTGTATTCCGGAGTAATGTTTTTTAGAATTTTTGAATAAAGTAAACGATCAGTTTTGTTATCATCCACAATTAAAATATTAGATGAAGCGATTGGCAGCGTGAAAATAAATTCTGTCCCTTTGCCATATTCACTTTCAACCGAAATTGTTCCCCCATGTTTTTCTATAATTTCTTTAACAAGTGATAATCCTAGTCCGCTCCCTTTTTCTCCAGCAGTTCCTTCAGAGGTATACTTCGCATCAACACTAAAAAGCTTTGCAAGATCCTCTTCCTTAATTCCAACACCAGTATCCTTAACACTGAACTTTATAAAGCGTGAAGCAGTAACAGATTCGTTGGATATATAAATTAATCCACCCTTATTAGTAAACTTAATCGCATTAGATATTAAATTATTAAATACCTGTGTTATTAAGCTCTTATCAACAAAAAGAAAAAGTGATTGATTAACAACAGAAACCACTTCAATACCTTTTTGTATTGCTGATCCGGAAAGAGCGTTTACAGAATCTGCAACAACTTTAGAAACATCTATTTTTTGAGGTTCAAATTTTATTCGTCCGGTTTGTAATCGTGTCCAATCCAAAAGTGAATTTACGAGTGCAAGCATTGAGCGTGAGGATTCCTGAATATATTTTACATACTGTTTACGTTCGTCATCAGTTAGCTCTTCATCATTGGCCAGCAGATCAGTAAACCCTAATATAGAACTAAATGGAGTGCGTAGATCGTGAGAGATGATTGAGATAAAACGATCTTTAGTTTCATTAAGCTTAATTAGATTTTGTGTGGATTTTTTTAGTTCTTCTTCGGCACGTTTTCTAAAAGTAACATCGCTAACAAGTCCAAAAATCTTTTGTATTCTTCCGGTTCCTGATCTTACAAGATTAATTTTTGCTCTAACCCAAACAATATTTCCCTGCTTATTAATAATTCTAAACTCAAACTCACCTGAAAGCTGAATTCTGCTTTTCATTAAATTAATTAGTTTAGGTTTAATCGATGCAAAATCACTTGGATGTATTGCTTTAAGAAATAATTTGGAATCAGTTAAGAATTCTGCTTGTGTATAACCAGTTACTTTTTGTATTGATGATGTGCAGAATATTGGTCTTATTGCTAAACCAGTCCTTTCATAAGTAAAAAGAAAATCATCAATGTTTTCAGTTATGTTTCTGTATTTCTCTTCAGATTCTCTTATTGCACGCTGAGCACGAATTCTTTCTGTAACATCACGGGCTATCATTACAACATAGTTTTTATTATCGGATTCAAATGACCCGATTGAAAGTTCAGTATGAATGCTGCTTCCATCTTTCTTCTTCCCAAGAAAATCGAATCTTGCAGGAATTTCTTTTTTTCTCTCAAGTAATCTGAAATATTCTGCTACTTTAATTATATCATCGTTTGATGCAAGTTCTATTATTTCTTTGTTGACTAATTCTGTGTTGGTATCGTATCCAAATATTTTTGCAAAAGATTTGTTTGCAATTATAATCCTTCCTTCACAGCCTAATGCTATTCCGTCATATGCTGAATCAACAAGAGATAAATAAAGATTTGACTCTGCTGTATTATTTCTGTATTCACTAAACTCAGTAAGAAAACAGCTGAAGAACTGTATTCGATTTTCGTTATCTCTTGAAATATGAAATGTACTTTTAAATAATTTAGAAGCTTTAGTTCTGTCATTAAGCGGAAGATCCAGAGATTTTGGTTCATCACCAATAAAGCTTTGTAGATCAAAAATATTATTTTCTAAATATGTTGGGTTAATTAAATCGTAAAAACTTTTAGAAAGCAATTCTTCTTCAGTATAACCAAGAATATTTTGAAAAGTAGAATTGGCAAACAATATCTGGCCATCTTTATCAATATTGCATATCATTAAAGGCGATTTTGAAATTATATCCCGCAGTCCTTTTAGTGATAATTTTAATCCTTCCTCAAAATGAATTTTATCGGTTATATCAATACTTTTAACAACGATACGTTTTTTCTTTTCATCAAGGAAAGTAAAATATGTTTCGTAAGTTTTTTTCTCTCTGTTTTTGTCAAAGTAGGATAAAACAATTTTATGAATGTCTTTATCAATTAGTTTTGATTTTAGAGAATCCAAAAAATTATCCGAAAGAATGCTTACCACATTACGAGCAGCAATCCCAAGAGCTTCCTCTTTAGTAACTTCATATAGTTTTTCGGATGAATCATCCCAGTATTCAATTATGTTATCATCATTAATTACAAAAACAGCTTCACTGGATTTTTGGGTTATGGTTTGATAGTACTCAAGTTTGCTAACATCTTTATAAAGATTATCAATTTCCCTTTCCTGAGCTGTAATATCTTTGAAAAATAAATAAACAAAACTTATCTCTTTTCTAAAATTCTCTTGCGGAACAAAACGGCACTCAAAAACTTTTCGGTTTCCCCTAACCTCATAAGATAATTTTTCAGTAACAACTGCACGGTTTTTCTTTGCATAGTCAAAATATTCTTTAATAACTCTTGAAGTGTCTGAATCAAACAAACTACCCAATGAAACACTTTGAATTAAATTGGCCGGTACATTTATATAGTGCAAAATATTTTTTGAGAAGAATTGTATACGTTCCATTCTATCAACAACCAGAAAAAAATCTGAAACGTTATGAATAGCATTTTCTATAAAGTCATTTCTTATAGCTGATTCTTTTTTTGTTTTAGTAAGGACCTTCAAATCTTCAATTATTATTATTCCGCCAATAATTTCATCACCTTCAAAAATCGGAGCGCCTTTTATAATTAAGTGAATTAAACCTCGTGTTTTTGTTTCTACAAAGTTCAGTTCTTTCTCAAATGGCAAACCGGATAAAATATCATTAAGCTCAGTTGTAATGGTAAATTTGGGAAAAAGCTCTTTACCAAAAATACTTGATCCCATTAGGTTGGCGGGATACTCAAATCCATATAACAATTCCAGTTCAGCAAATGATTTATTAGCGTAATCAATTTCACCATTCTTATTAAAAGTAAGAATTGCAATTGGCGCGCTATCAATAAGATTTAGTGTATTTGGTTCCAAGTTTTTAAAATCTTGCTAATTAAAAAATCGAACAACTTAAACGTTTTTAATTTCAACGGTATATATTTTTCCTGTTAAAATTGTTCTTTGTGATAATAACTATAATGCCATAGTATTCTATGTTTCTGTTAAAAATACCAACAAATCGATGGGGAAATAATATCCAAAATTATTGCCGATGTCTCGTTTTGAATAAATGTATTGATATATGGATTAAATTCTAAAATTATCCATCAAAATCGTTCTTCATTTTACGATTAATGAAAACATATATTTCCTACTTTTTTCTTTAAGTTTGTACATCATTAATCAGAAAATTTGTTTTGATATCCAGAGCATTTCAAAAACTTGGAAATAGAACATTAGCTTTCCTGCAGGAATTTGGGCAAATCTCCAATCTGTTTTTTGGGATTATTAAAAATTTTTCTCAAATACCTAAAAGTAAAAAACTTATCCTTTTTCAGATGGAACACATTGGAGTAAACTCACTTCCACTTGTTTTGATTATCGCAGTTTTTACTGGTGCGGTTTCTGCATGGCAAGCTGCATATCAATTGAAAGGAATTGCCCCTTTATCTTTTTTAGGTGGTGCAACAACTCGCGCAATAATAACAGAACTTGGTCCGGTATTAACGGGAATAGTAATTGCTGGAAGAGTTGGCGCTTCAATTGCGGCAGAACTTGGTACCATGAAAGTAACTGAACAAATTGATGCACTTGAAACGATGGCGATTAGTCCAGTTAGATATTTAGCAATGCCAAGATTTTTGGCAGCAATTATAATGATGCCTATACTTGTAATCTTTGCAAATACTATTGCAGTTTTCGGGGCTTATCTAGTTTCAAATTATTTCCTTGGAGTTTCATTTGCTGTTTTCTTTAACTCGGTAAGCAGATTTTTTGATATAGCAGATTTAGTTTCAGGTTTAGTTAAAACAATTTTTTTCGGAGGAGTTACATCGCTTTTAGGATGTCATATTGGATTTAGAACTGAAGGAGGTGCAGAAGGCGTTGGATTAGCAACTATAAGATCTTTCGTTATTTCTGCGGCATTAATTTTAATATTGGATTATGTTCTCTGGATGTTGATCTTTTAAACACAAATAATATTGTTTACAGAAAATTAAAATTGCTTCTTACTTTATAAAATATATATTACTATTCAAATAATTAAAAATCAGAACTACCTTCAATAAAAGGAAGGAAAGAAAAAAAATGGAACAAATTAAATACATCATAAAAGAAAGAACTGAAAAAATAGTCTTTCCAAAAAATTTAGGATTTGGACAAATATTTACTGATCATATTTTTGAGATGGATTATACAAAAGATAAAGGATGGCATAATCCAACTATAAAACCTCTTGAAAATCTTCAGATGCATCCTGCAATGTCAGTTATTCATTATGGTCAATCAATTTTTGAAGGACTTAAAGCTTTTAAAACCATAAATGATGAAGTGGTAATTTTTCGGCCCGATGTTCATATACAGAGATTAAATAATTCTGCTAAAAGAATTTGCATGCCTGAAGTTGATGTTAATTTTGCTCTTGAAGCATTAAAGGAACTTGTTGCAATAGATAGCGATTGGATTCCGGTGAATAGAGGTGAGGCATTATATATAAGACCGTTTATGTTTGGTACCGATCCTGCACTCGGGGTAAGACCTTCATTTGATTACAAATTGGTTTTCTTACTTTCTCCGGTTGGTGCTTATTATCCAGAAGGATTTAAACCAGTTAAGATCTTAATACAAGATGATTACGTTCGTGCTGTTAGAAAAGGTTTAGGAGAATGTAAAACATCTGCAAATTATGCCGCAAGTTTATTAGCAGCACAAGAAGCAAATAAAAAAGGATTTACCCAGGTTTTATGGCTAGATGGTGTTGAGCAAAAGTATTTAGAAGAAGTTGGCACAATGAATATTTTTGTTCAATTTAAAGATGAAATTGCAACACCAAAGCTAAGCGGATCAATTTTACCTGGTGTTACAAGAAGATCCGTAATTCAAATCCTAAAAGAATGGGGCATGAATGTTACTGAGAGGGCAATATCTATTGATGAAGTAACCTCTGCTTATGACAAAGGAAATCTCGTTGGTTTATTTGGCACAGGTACAGCAGCAATTATTTCTTCTATCGGATGGCTCACATATAAAGATAAAAATATGACATTTAATAATGGTCAACCGGGTGAACTTGATCTAAAATTATTTAATGAGTTAACAGCAATTCATCGAAGAGAAAAAGAAGACACACACAATTGGTTATTCAAAGTTGAAAAAAAGGTTGTTGAAGTAGTTTAATGATATTACGTTCTGTAGTTATACTTTTTCTTGCAGCATTTAATTTAATAAATGCTCAAAGTGTTAAACCTAAAAATATTATTATCCTTATAGGAGATGGAATGGGCATCAACTACGTTGGTGCCTCTATATTACAAGACTCAATTTCACCTTTCAAAGAATTTAAAACTATCGGTTTATCAATTACCTGTTCTGCAGATAAGCTAATTACGGATTCTGCTGCAGGAGCAACAGCAATTGCAACCGGATATCTTACAAATAACAAGTACATTTCGGTTGATACTCTCGGACGACCGCTTTATACAATTTTTGAGCATGCAGAAAAACTTGGATTATCTACTGGACTAGTGGTTACTGCAACTGTAACTCATGCAACTCCTGGAGCATTTGTTGGCCACACAAATGATCGTAATGATCAAACATTAATTGCATCTCAAATGGTTGAGCAGGATGTTGATGTAGTTATTGGTGGCGGATTAAAATATTTTTTACCAAAAAGTTTTTCTGGTGAAAGAGATGATAATGTTTTTCTCACAGATAGACTCGTAAATAAAGGTTATGCTCTTGCTAAATCCTATTCAGAGTTAAACGAACTTTCCGATACCACTAGACAATTTTATGCACTCCTGGAAATGGATGGATTACCTGAATCGTTGCGAAGAGATTATTCGTTAGGTGATCTAACAAAAAAAGCTCTGAGTCATTTAAAGAATGATTCGGATGGATTTGTAATAATGATTGAAGGCTCACAAATTGATTGGGCAGGGCACGATCATAAATCCAAAGAGTTGCTGGAAGAAATGAAGGATTTTTCATCTGCTGTAACTGAAGCTTTAGTTTTTGCAAAAGCAGACAAAAACACACTTGTCCTGATTACCTCTGATCATGAAACCGGTGGTATGTCTGTTACAAAAGGTAATCTTGATGGAAGTGAGTTAGAATTGTCATATACCTCTGGCGGCCATACACCATCACCTGTAGGAATTTTTGCATACGGCCCTGGTGAAGAGCTTTTCAAAGGAACTATGAACATCAACGATATTGGCCAAAAACTTTTCTTTTTACTCGATCCTACCTACAAATTTTAAAATCCAAAAAAGTTAAAAATATATTAAACCGTCTATTGACACGTGAACACTTGTACACTATATTTGAGGTGAACAAATGAGCACTATTTTTTGAATAATAGAAATTCAGCAAAATGGAAAAAAAACAATTAACGGATCGCCAGGAAGAAATATTAAACTTCATTCAGCAGTTTTTACAAGAGAATGGTTATCCGCCAACTCTTAGAGAAATTGGAAAACGATTTGATATTTCATCAACTTTTGGTGTTAAAAGACATTTAGAGGCTTTAACCAAAAAAGGTTATTTGAATATTTTAAGTAATGCAAGTCGTGGAATCACAATTACTCGTGATGAATTTGAATCCACAGCAGCCATTAACATCAACGAAATAAATAATATCAGCAAAATTCCGATAATAGGTAGAGTTGCTGCTGGTTCACCAATTCTTGCTGAAGAAAATATTGAAGGATCGATTGTTATTGATCCAGGTTTCTTAAAAAAAGATATTGATTCATTTGCTCTTAGAGTTAAAGGTGATAGCATGATTGAGGCAGGAATTTTTGAAGGTGACTTAGTAATCATATCACCCAAAGCGAATGCGGTTAACGGTGATATAGTGGTTGCTCGTATTGATGATGAGGTTACAGTAAAAATTTATGAAAATAAGAATCAGCAAATAAGATTGATTCCACAGAATAAAGTATATGAACCAATTGTTATTAAAAACAAAGATGAGTTTTCGATTGTGGGTAAAGTTACTGGTGTTGTTAGATGGTTAAATTAAAAGGAGTATGATATGAAAACAGAAATATTTGAAACAGCAATTAAGAACAGAAATCGTTTGAGCTTTTTATATGGACTAAATGAGGTGTTAATAGAACCATATTATATCACAATGGAAAAAAGCGGCTCAAAAGTGATTTATGGAAAAGTCTATCAATCAAGTGAAATCAAAAAATTTAATTACTGCAAAATTGCAAACATAAAAGTGCTTGAGAAGAAAAGATTTTCTCCAATTATCCCAATTATTCAACTTGCATCGTAAAGAGGTAATATTATGAATACAGATAGAAGAAGAGATGTGGATTTGCTTATTGAAGAATTCTGGAAAAAAGGGTATCTAACTTTATACAGAAAGTTTGGTACTTATCTTCCTGAACCATCTAACATTGGTGAGTTTGAAGTAGATGTGATTGCAAAATTAAAAGATAATTTTGCAATAGGAATTACTTTGAGTGACCAGGATTTTAAGGATTCTTCATTCATAAAAAACAAACTATCTTATCTTGCCCAAAGGCAAACAAGAGGATCCAATAAAAAAGTACAATTATTTGTTGGAGTTTCATTACTTAATCTAAAATATGCAAAAACACTTTTAGATGAACTTGATCCTGAAACAAAGAAGAATATTAAACTATTCCCGATCACAGATAAACCAGATTTGTTGATCCGCAAAGAAAACAGAGCTGAAAAAATTCTATTCTCATAAAATTTAAGTACTCAGGCTGAGTTTTTTTCAGCCTGGGTCTTTTAAATTAACCTCTCTTTACAACAATAAAACTAATTTAGCAAGATTTAGTTACCTTGACATTCGTGCACGGTAAAATTAACTTTACGCGCTAAATCAATAACAGGAATGGATTTTGAGTAAAAAAAGCTCCGCACCTGATGAGCAGATCAAAGAATCGTTAAAAAAATCGGGTGAAATTCCTAAACACATAGCCATTATTATGGATGGAAATGGACGATGGGCAAAAAAAAGAGGTTTGCCAAGAGTAGCCGGCCATAAGCGTGGTGTTGATACGGTTAAGGAAATTGTTGAAGCTTGCACCGAGATTGGCGTTAAGTACCTAACCCTTTATACTTTTTCCACGGAAAATTGGAAGCGACCCAAAGATGAAGTTTCAACTCTAATGAGGCTTCTTTTAAAAAGTCTACGTGATCGGGTGAATGAACTAAATGATAATAATGTACGTCTCACCACTATTGGAAATATAGAATCTTTACCGATAGAAGTACAAAAACAATTAAAATCTGATATTGAAAGAACTAAGAATAATAAAAAAATGGTTCTTAATTTAGCCTTAAGTTATAGTGGAAGATGGGAAATTCTTGAGGCGATAAAGCAGATTACGGATTCCGCAGTTGAAGGGAAATTAAAAAGTGAAGATATTGATGAGAAACTTGTATCATCTTTTTTGACAACTAAAGATATTCCTGATCCTGATTTGGTTATTAGAACTAGTGGAGAATTTAGGGTGAGTAATTTTTTGCTGTGGCAAATTGCTTATTCTGAGTTTATAATTACGGAAACACTTTGGCCGGATTTTTCTAAATTTGATTTATATGATGCCATTAAAATATTTCAGAGTAGAGAAAGAAGATTCGGAAAAGTTAGCGAACAAATAAAGAAGAATTAAAAGGAAAAAGGTCCGGAGAATGTTCATTTCCTCCCTTATGAGATTACCTAAATATTTTTTAGTGTTTTTAATCCTGATTTTATCTACTGCAATCTTTCCCCAGCAGAGAACAACATACAAAATACTTGGAATGGCTGTGGACGGTAATAAATCTTCAGATGCAAATACAATTATCGTATCTACCGGATTAAAAGTTGGTGATGAAATTCAAGTTCCTGGAGATAAAACAATTAATGCTATAAAAAATCTTTGGGCACTTAACATATTTTCTGATGTTCAGATTCTTATCGATAAACAACTAAGTGATGGTGTCTTTCTATTGATTAAAGTAAAGGAATACCCAAGACTTGAAAAAGTTGTTATAGAAGGTAATGACGAAATTGATACTGATGATATCGAAAAGAAAATATCCTTTCTTAGAGGATCTATTTTAAAGCCGCAGGAAGTAGCAAAACTTATACAAAAAATAAATGGACTATATGAAGAAGAAGGATATTACAATACTGAAATAACCGTAAAGTATTTTAATTATTTTACTGCTGATACTTTAGATGGAGAAATATTTGTCCGATGGAGAAACACTACAGATTTGGCGGAAGAATATGAAGTTGAGTACAGCGAAACGGAATCAAAATCATCCAACCTTATTAATAAAATAAAAGAAAGACTGCTGCTAAAAATAGAAATTAAAGATGGTGATGAAGTAAGTATAAGAGAAATTGCATTTAGTAATAATAATGCTTTTGATGATGATGATTTAAAAAGTGCAATGGATGAAACTTCAGAAGCTGTTTGGTGGAAATTTTGGGGAGGCGGAAAATTTGATCCTAAAAACTATGAAAAAGATAAAGAACTGATAATTAATTATTATAAGAAGAACGGTTACAGAGACGCGGAAATTTTATCTGATTCTTTGATATACTCTGATGATAAAAAAGACTTGCAAATTCTAATGGATGTTTATGAGGGGCCACAGTATAAAATCAGAAATATTCGTTGGGAAGGTAACACTGTTTATCCTTCATTTGCATTAAATGAAAGATTAGATTTTGCACCGGGTGATGTTTATGATTTGGAAAAATTTGAACAAAACCTGCGTGGTAATGAAAGACAGGATGATGTTTCGGCTTTATATCTTGATAATGGATATCTAACATTCAATCTGCAAACAAAAGAAACTAAAATTGGAGAAGATTCAGTTGATATTACTGTTAGGGTTGAAGAAAGAAATCAATTTAAAATCGGAAGAGTTGATATTTATGGAAATGATAAGACCAAAGAAAAAGTAGTTCGTAGAGAACTATATACAATTCCGGGTGATTTTTTTAATAGAGGCTTGCTTTTCCGTAGTGTTCAAAACCTTGCAAACCTGCAATACTTTAGTGCTGAGCAGCTTTACGGACCTGAAGGAATAACAACTAAATTATCAAGTGACAGTACAGTTGATGTTGGATTCAAAGTTGAGGAAAAATCTAGCGACTATCTTAATGCTTCAGTTGGTTACAGTGGTAGTTTTGGTTTCAGCGGTGCAGTTGGTGTTACGTTAACTAACTTTTCTATTGCTGAGCCTTTTAGATTAGGCGGCGGTCAGGTTCTAAGTTTTAATTGGCAATTTGGCGTAGGAAGTTTGTATAGAACATTTACATTAGGATTTACCGAACCGTGGATGTTTGATACTCCGACTTCTGTTGGAGCAGAACTTTTTGATACTAGGCAGCAATATGTATATGATCTTCGTCAGTCAGGTGCTACCATAAGAGTTGGAAGAAGATTAAAATGGCCGGATGATTTCTTTTACATTCAAGGTCGGTTTAAGTATCAATACAATAATGTTATTGAAGGTCAGAATTATTATACCGAGGGAGTTAGTAATCAGTTTTCTGTCGGTGCTCTAATATCAAGAAGGAACATCGATAACCCTGTATTCCCATCGGCAGGTTCTTCATTAATGCTGGATGTAGAATTATCCGGCGGACCAGTATTGCCCGGTGATGTTGACTATTTAAAAATAGGGTTTACAGCCGAGTGGTATAGAAGACTTTTCAATTCAAATAGATTAGCGCTATATACTATTGCTAATTTTGGATATCTTGATGAACTTACTCCAAGAACAAGCATACAGCCGTTTGAGTTTTTCTATATGGGAGGCAACGGCTTAGTTATCGCAACAACCGCATTAAGGGGTTATGATGATAGAACAGTTGGCCCTAAAGATCCGGCCACAGGTTATGTTATTGGCGGTAGAGTAATGGCAAAATTTGGTGCAGAGCTAAGAGTTGCGGTTACTTTAGAACCAATTCCACTTTATCTTTTAATGTTTGTTGAAGCAGGTAATGTCTTTGAAAATTTTCAAAAAACAGATATTTTTAATCTACGCAGATCAGTTGGTTTTGGAGCAAGACTTCTTATAAATCCAATTGGTTTAATAGGATTTGATCTTGGTTATGGTTTTGATCGAAAAATGACTGATGGTCAAGACCCCGAGTGGTTATTCCACTTTCAGTTTGGTAAAGGTTTTTAAACAAATTGTACAATAATAAAGAACGAGGAATAGTAGTGAAAAGTTACATTTTAGTATTAGCGTTTTTAGTTTTAGGTTTTAATTCATATGCACAATCACCATTAAAAATTGGTTATGTGGATTCTGAAGTTATTCTAACTCAGTTTTCAGAATCAATCAAAGCTCAGGGTGATCTTGATGCACTAACAAATAAATGGTCAGCTCAGTTAGATTCTATGACATTGGCTTATCAGCAATCAATTGCAGACTATCAGAAACAAGTTGAAACTATGAATGAAGCAAAGAAAACTGAAGCCCAGCAAAAAATTGTTAAGATGGAACAAGAAATTATGGAATTTAGAAAAGTTAAATTCACACAAGGCTCAGGTGAAATCTATAAGAAGCAAGAAGAATTATTTTCACCAATAAAAGCAAAAATTTATGCAGCAATTGAAAAAGTATCTAAAGAAGAAAACATGCAATTTGTATTTGATAAAAGCGGGGATATAATTCTTCTTTATGCTGATTCATCATTTGATATTACTTTTAAAGTTTTAGACCGCCTTAAAAGAGGGAACTAAGAACTTTTTAATTTAGGTTAATTCTCCCCATAATTTTTTGGGGAGAACTTTATTTTTTTATTTATCATATTTTGATTAAGTAAAATTTAACAACAGGTTTTCTGATGAAAAAAATAATTATTCTCTCAATTCTTTTAATCACATCTTCAATCTCTTTTGCCCAGCTTAAAATTGGCTATATAGATTCAGATGCAATAATGAATAACCTTCCTGATGTTCAGGATTCAAGGCAAAAACTTGATGCGTTAATTCAGGAATGGCAAACTGAACTTACTAAACTTGAAGGTGAATGGAAAACAAAGTACGATGATTATGAGAAAAGAAAATTAATTATGACTGACCAAACAAGAGCTGAAACAGAAGCTGCACTTGTTCAATTAGAAACACAGATAGCACAATTTCGCGAAAAGAAATTTGGAACAAATGGTGAGTTGTTTCAGAAACAGGATGAGTTAATGAAACCTGTTCAAAATAAAATTTTTGGCGCATTAAAAGAGATTGCTGAAAAAGAAGATTATGATTATGTTTTTGATAGAAGCGGAGATATTATGATTCTCTTTGCAAAAGAAAAATATGATCTTACCGCACAGGTTCTAGAAAAACTTAAATTAAAGTAAATTTTATTTATGAAAATTAGTATCAAGGAAATAGCATCTTTAATCAATGGTAATGTTTCCGGTGATATTAATATTGAGATTAGTAATGTTGCAAAAATTGAAGAAGCAAAACAAGGTGATTTGACTTTTTTATACCTGCCAGCTTACGATAAATTTTTTCCAGCAACTCAAGCTTCAGCAATAATTGTAAAGACTGGATTTTCCAAATCCAGGAATGATATAACATACATAGAAGTTGACTCACCAGAAAAAGCTTTTTTTACAATCCTAAAAAAATTCTTTACACCTGAATTTCCACTCAACGGAATTGATCCATCTGCATTTATTCATCCGACAGCAAAGTTGGCTGAAAATGTAGCAGTTGGTAAAAACGTTGTAATATCTTATGGATGTATTATAGGTGCAGATACAAAAGTTTTTCATAATACAGTGGTTTCAGATAACGTATCAATCGGTGAAGGATGTTTGATTCATTCAAATGTTAGTATTAGAGAAAATTGTATTCTTGGGAATAGAGTAATTATTCACTCAGGAAGTGTTGTGGGAAGTGATGGATTTGGATACAGTCCGAATGAAAAAGGCGAGTATGAAAAAATTCCTCAGATTGGTAATGTAATTATCGAAGATGATGTTGAACTTGGTTCCAATGTATCTATTGATCGCGCAGCATTGGGTTCTACAATAATTAAACGCGGATGTAAAATAGACAATCTAGTTCAGATTGCTCACAATGTTATTCTTGGTGAAGATACTGTTGTGTCTGCACAAACCGGAGTTTCCGGCAGCACAAAAATAGGAAGGCATTGTATTCTAGCGGGTCAGGCTGGATTAGTTGGCCACATAGAACTTGGTGATAACGTTATTATAACTGCACAGTCAGGTGTTTCGAAATCAATTCCAAAACCTGGGTATTATTCCGGTTCCCCAGCAATGGAAATGAGATCATATCAGAAAATGCAAGCACAAGTTAGATTTATTCCTGATTATGCCGACAGAATTAAAGAACTTGAGAATCAAGTTAAATCTCTAAAAGAACTTATTTCTAAAAAGTAATCTTACCGCATCTTTAAATAAATTCAGTGATTCGTAAAATTGTATTTAGTCCATCATCTTGCTATTTTTTCAATAATTTTATAAAAAAATGGAACGATAATGATAGAACTTCAAAGAACTATATCTAAACCTGCCTCTTTAAGTGGAATCGGACTACATACAGGCACTCAATGTACGATGACCTTTAAACCCGCACCAATAAATTCAGGTATAAAGTTTATAAGAGTGGATCTTGGTGGTAATCCGGAAATTCCAGCAATTGCCGATAATGTTATTGATGTTTCTAGAGGTACAACAATTGGAATTGGTGATGCCAAAGTTTACACGGTTGAACATGTACTTGCAGCTATTGCAGGATTACAACTAGATAATATTAATGTAGAGATAGATGGCATTGAACCTCCGGTAGGAGATGGCAGCGCAATTTCTTATGTGAATGCTTTATTGGAAGCTGGTATAGAGAAACAAGATGCACCAAAAGATTATCTGATCATTGATGAGACAGTAACTTTCTCGGATGAAGCAAGACAAGTTGATATTGTTGCGCTTCCATTAGATAAATACAGACTAACCGTAATGGTTGATTATCAAAATCCTGCTCTTGGCAGCCAGCACACTGGTATGTTTGATCTTGATAAAGAGTTTGTAAATGAATTTGCTTCTGCAAGAACTTTTTGTTTTTTAAGTGAAGTTGAAGACCTGGCTGATCAGGGTTTGATTAAAGGCGGAGATCTTGATAACGCAGTCGTAATTGTTGATCATCAACTCAAACAGGATGAACTTGATAATTTGGGTAAGAGAATCGGGTTAAAAGAAAAATTTGTACTTGGTGAGGATGGAATTCTAAATAATAAAAAATTAAGATATAGAAATGAACCGGTAAGACATAAACTTCTTGATTTGATTGGTGATCTTGCATTGATAGGAGCACCAATTAAAGCACAGATACTTGCTGCAAGACCTGGGCACAAAGCTAATGTTGAGTTCGCAAAACAAGTTAGAAAACTTTATCAACAGAAAAAGCTAGTTAAGAAATTTCAGTTTGTAAAAAAAGAAGGAGTTGTATTTGATATAAATGCAATCGAAAGAATACTTCCACATCGTTATCCTTTTCTTCTTGTAGATAAAATCATTCATCTTGAAGTTGAAAAGAAAGTAATTGGTATAAAGTGTGTAACAATTAATGAACCATTTTTCACCGGACATTTTCCGGGGCAGCCGGTAATGCCAGGGGTTTTGTTAATTGAGGCTATGGCTCAAACAGGCGGAATCCTTCTACTAAACTCTTTACCGAATTTTGAAGAGAAGTTAGTTTACTTTATGAAAATTGATAAGGCAAAGTTCAGGAAAACCGTTGTTCCTGGTGATCAACTTTTTCTTGAAGTTGAGTTGCTTCAAAAGAAATCTAGTACATTTACTATGGCGGGTAAAGTATATGTAGAAAATGTTCTTGTTGCAGAAGCTGAATTTATGGCCGGAATTGTTGACAGACCAAAGAAAGCAGAAGAATAAACATGAATACGATTCATCCTACTGCAATTGTAAGCAGTAAAGCTAAACTTGGTGAAAATAATATTGTGGGTCCTTATACTATAATAGAAGATGATGTTGAAATAGGTAACGATTGCCAGATTGGACCGCACGTTGTAATATATGATGGCGCCCGAATCGCAAATCGAGTTAAAATAAATCAAGGCGCTTCAATCGCACATAAACCGCAGGATTTAAAGTTCGGAAACGAACAGACTTATTTTTATATAGGTGATGATACTGTGATTCATGAATTTGTAACTCTTCACAGAGGAACAAAAGAAACCGGTTTTTCAAGAGTTGGGAAAAATTGTCTGTTCATGGCTTATACTCATGTTGCACATGATTGTGTTGTTGGGGATAATGTAATTTTTGCTAACCTTGTACAGATTGCCGGACATGTCCATATTGAAGATTGGGTTATTTTAGCTGGGGCAAGTGCTGTTCACCAGTTTTGTAGTGTAGGTAAACATTCAATGGTTGGCGCTAATTCTCTAGTTGTTAAAGATGTGCCTCCATTCGTTTTAAGCGGAAGATTTCCAATTAAGTTTGAAGGGCTGAATAAAGTTGGATTAAGGAGAAGAGGTTTTAGTGAAGAAGATATTGCAATAATAAAAAAAACTTATTATACAATTTATAATGCAGGGTTTAATGTATCTCAGGCAATTGCAAAAGTTGAAACTGAATTTGGAACAATAGCTGTTGCTCAGGAAATAATTAATTTTGTTAAGGCAAGCAAACGCGGAATTATCGGTAAATGAGATGGAAGTTTTTAAACTCCGGAGTTAATAGTGGTAAGTTCAACATGGATTTTGATGTATTCCTTGCTGAAAATTTCGAACCTGGGAATGCAGTTTTAAGATTATATCGATGGAACCCATATTGTATTTCTCTTGGTGCTAATCAGTCATTTGAAGATATTGATTTAGCAAAAACAAGGTATCATCGGGTTGACGTTGTAAAAAGACCAACCGGCGGAAGAGCAATTCTTCATTCACAGGAACTTACATACTCTGTAATCTATCCTATAGACGCAGCATCATCAGCAAAAAATATTTATAATGAAATAAATCTTGCTTTGCGAAAAGGTCTTATAAATTTTGATCCGAGATTAAATGAAATTGATTTAGAACATGCCCAACCAGACTTTAAGGAATTTTATAAATCTGATATAAGCGCTATTTGTTTTGCTGTTTCTGCCAAAAGCGAATTAAACTTTCACGGGAAAAAATTGGTGGGCAGTGCTCAAAGAAAATTAGGAAATGTAATTCTTCAACACGGATCAATTCTCTGCGGTGAGTATCATAAGAAAATAGTTGACTATCTTAACGTTGCAGATGAGAAAAGAAATGAAATGCTTCGGGAAATTTCATCAACAACTATGGACTTAAAATCTGCACTGAACATTGAAATAGATTATGCTAAGTTGAATACATCAATTCTTAATGGTTTTAAAGAACATTTTAATTCTGATTTTGAAGAGATAGAACAATCATCTTTAGAAAATAAGATGATTACTTAATTTGACAACATTAAATCTTTATCATTCATAATCATAGATAAACAATCTCAGTTATAATGCTATCAAAAATAAAATTTGTTATTTCATTTCTACTTATAATCTCATCAAATTCTTTTGCCCAGATCGAATCGCAATTTTTTTTAGAAGGTGCACGAATTACAGATATTAAGCAGGAAGGAACTTCTATTTGGGTTGCAACATACGGGCAGGGAATTTATCAGTACTCTATGAAAGATGGCAAGTGGATAAACTTTTCAAGCAAAAGCGGGAATCTTGAAAATGATCTTTTCCACTGCGTGGCTGCAAGTAAAGATTTTGTTTGGGCTGGTGCTAATGAAGGACTGTTTATATATTCCAAAAAAACTAAGAAGTGGACTAAAAGAAAATTTGCTCAGGGCGGCGAGTTTGGTAATTGGATTAGAAGCTTAAGATATGATGAGAAGAAAAACAGATTGTGGATTGGGAGATTTAGAAATGTAACTGTCTTTGATGTTAAGGCGAATAAGTTCACAGATTACAATCGTGTTATAAACTCAGATGAAAAGACAAATAATTTTAATACAATAGCATTTGATAGTGATAGTGTTGTCTGGTTTGGTGTGGAGTCAGGGGTGCACAAATTTGAATCAAAGAAAAAAATAGATGACCAAACTGCCTGGAACTATTTTAAAAACAGCGGTAGAAATTTTAACCAGGAAGGAAGTTCTGTCTCAGTTTCTGATTTTGTTTTTTCAAATAAAGAAGTGTGGTTTGGTACAGATGAGTTTATCACAAAAGAAGAACCTGAATATAATCTTGGCGGCATTTACGTTTGGGATAGAAAACTTAGATGGGATAGAATCTCTAAAGCAAACGGACTCGGAGGTAATGGTGTTTACTGTCTAGCAAGAACTGGAAATTTTATTTGGGCCGGAGTTTATGAATTCAAAAAAAATGATAAAGAAGAATACGGCAAAGGGTTGTATTTAATTAACCGCATCACAAAAAAAATTACGCCCGTTGATCTTACTGAACTAAAACTTACTACTTCTAATATTATTGCTCTTTACTTTGATGGAATCAATCTCTGGATAGGAACATCAGAAGGATTGGTTAGATTAAAAGTTGGAAACGAACTAGCACATCTAAAGAAGTAACTTCTTCCTTTACTTTTTAACATTCTTTTATTACTTTTAGCCGTCATCAATTTCCAAGGGGTTATTATGAGAGTATTAAGTTTTTATTTATGCTTTTTAGTTTGCTTGTTCTTTATATCTGATATAGGTTACTCACAAGTATCTGAACTGAAGCAAATTCCTCTGCAGTACAAAGATGTAACGGAATCTGCTTCTGTTGCTATTAGTGATAACGAGTTATTATTCTTTTTTATCAATCCAACTCAAGACTCGCTCTTCTCAATTAGAACAACAAACCTTGGTAATAGCTGGTCACAGCAATCATTAGTTTATAAATTTCCATCCAATATTTTCAATGTTATATTTAAACTTAGTGCCATTAAGACAAATACCAATAGAATAATTCTTTGCTGGGCATATTCAAATAATGTTCTTCTCAGCGATTCAATTACGATTATTAATTCTGATGATTTAGGACAAAGTTGGAGCAGTCCAACAAAAATTAAAGGCGGCACATCAGCTAGTAATTTTTCAAAAGTTATATTCGAGCTAACTCTTACAAAATCAATATCGAATGATATTTATTTAGGATTTAATAATCGTGGAAGACGTATTTTGTGGTTTAAAAAAAGTACAGATAACGGTACATCCTGGACTGATACGGCTAAAGTAATTTATAGTTCTACAACTTATGTCTCTGACGTAAGTGTGGTAACAAAAGATGATCAGAATTTGACAGCGTTCTTTATAGAGGGAACTCTTGTATCTGTAAATAAAATTATGAAAATGAGTAGTTCTAACGGTGGAGAAACATGGTCAAATCCTGAAACAATCATTGAAGATTCATTACAAATCAAATGTCCGAGAGCAATTCTTACAAGTGATAATAAACTTTGGTTAGTTTACCAAAAAGAATCATCATATTCTTATATGCATCCAGAATGGAATCAACTAGCTTATTATCTAACTTCAGATTTATATTATCGAATTAGTGAGGATTTCGGAAACACCTGGCAACCGGATAAAAAATTAACAAAATACATTGGTGATGACAATTATCTTAACCTAACTTACTATAATAACTCACCATTCTTTTCTTTTGCAACGCAAAGATTTACAAACAATTATAATCTTACTTTTCTTATACCTGGTAAGTTTGAAGAGATTAAAACTCCACCTTACATTATATACTCAGTTGGTTCAAATAGCGATACGTTAAAAAATAAATGTACAGTTAAAGCACTTGTAATGGATAATGAATCAGTGAGTAAAGTGTTAATAGATTTTGCTGATGGTAAGCTAACAGGTGAATTGTCTGATGATGGAAACCATCAAGATGGGGAAGCTGGTGACAATTTATATGCAAATGTGTTTGACAACCCAATATTAAATAATTATGATGTTTATTTACTTGAGAATAACAATATTAAAATGCCCATAAACAAAGATGGTGTAATCGCAACCACAGGATATCCCGTTGGATATAATTTGATCTCAGGCACTATAGAAGCTTATGATATAAATAATGATTTTATCATCAAGGAAGATGGAATTAATTTATCTATTGGTAGATCTGGAGGAAAGTTTGATGATGTAGTTTTTCTTTTCTCAAGTGGCTTTATGATGTCTGGTTTGGATGGAGATTCAATCTGGGCTAATGGGGTTGCTTCTGTTTCCCTTGTAGAAGATTATATTCCGGGCAATGTTGGATCTGACCCCAAAGATATAAGAAATTCTCTATATGTGTTAAAGACAGATGACAAACCTTTTGGAAACTCCTGGCAAGTTTGGAAAGATGCGGTAGAACGAGGTGCAGAGTTTTACGATGGAGATAATGATGGAATTTACAATCCGATTGATAAAAATTTTAATGGAATCTGGGATCGTAATGAAGATATGCCTATGATTCTTGGTGATGAAACAGTCTGGTGTGTTTATAATGATGGTGTTCCAGATTCTTTAAGAAGATGGGGAGTACCTCCAAAGGATATTGAAGTAGCACAGACAATTTTTACTTCAAAAGAATCTGGTTTAGAAAATGTTATGTTTTTAAGATATAAGATTTTAAATAAAAGTTTAATTGATTATAATTCGGTTTATTTTGGCTTTTGGGCTGATACAGATTTAGGTGAAGCAACTGATGATCGTGTTGGTTGTGATACACTACTTAGTTCTGGAATAGTTTATAATGATGGACCGGAAAATTCGGAATATGGATATGGAAATAATCCGCCAGCATTCTTTACAACTATGTTGCAAGGACCAATAATCGAGAGTGGTTCAAATGTTGATACTGCGTATAATAGGTTAGGTGAATTATTAGGAACCAGAATATTCGCAAACTCAAAGAACTCTGATATTTCAGCTCATGATATGTATTTAGGCGGTGATCCTACATTAAGTGACCCCAACACTGCTGAAGAAGCAAGAAATTATTTAATGGGTAGAACTTGTTTTGGTGATTTTCTAGATCCTTGTACATTCTCATATGGACAGGTATTAGGCGGAGTAAATTGTAATGAAGTGAATAATCGACTCTGGTTTTCCGGTGATCCGGTTACACAGGTTGGATGGATTGAAACAATTTCTTCAGATGTAAGAAATTTGCTCAGCACAGGACCATTTAAATTAAAATCAAACGAACCGATAGATATAATTGCTGCTTATGTTGTTGGAAGAGGAACAGATGCACTCAACTCAATAACAGTTACAAGAGAAATTGTTGAAGGAGTGATTCAGGAATATAAAAATAATTTTCCAAGACTAACATATAAACCAGGTGCCCCAACAAATCCAATTGTTAGTTATGAGTTATATCAGAACTACCCAAACCCATTTAATCCAATAACAACAATTAGATATGCAATACCACAAGATGGAATTGTAACAATAAAAATATTTGATGTATTAGGACAACAGGTAGTAACATTGAAGAATGAATTTCAAAAAGCTAACAGATATGAAGTTCAGTTTAATTCTAAAGGATTAGCAAGCGGGGTTTACATTTATAAACTTCAGGTAAATGATTACTCTGAATCAAAGAAGATGATGATCCTTAAATAGTTTTAGAATATTGGGAATGGTTCTCAAACCATTCCCTTTTAACAATTAAGCCTTATTTTCCCCACTTTTTACCCACATTTTTTATAGTTATTTTTAAGCCAAATTTATTAACTAATCTGGCTTATAAATGATTAAAATTTCTGAAAAAAGATTAAAGCATTTAAAGAATAATTTTAAAGGAAAACGTATTGCTGTAATAGGTGATATGATGCTTGATATTTATTTCTGGGGAGATGTAAAAAGGATTTCCCCAGAAGCACCGGTTCCTGTTTTGGAAGTTGAAAATGAATTTTATCGTTTTGGCGGAGCAGCAAATGTTGCATTAAATATTTCTTCACTTAATGGAGTCGCCGAACCAATCGGAATAATTGGTTACGACAATTATGGAACGATTTTTAATTCTCTTTTATCTGACCAAAAGATTTCTCATCATGGAATTATAGAAGATGACAGCCGCCCGACTACTGCAAAGACTCGCGTAATTGCAGACAGTCAGCATATAGTACGCATCGATAAGGAGAGTAAAGAAACCATTAGTCAGAATATCCAGAGTAAAATATTTAATTATGTAAAAAGTATTATTAAAGATTTAGATGGAATTATTCTTCAGGACTACAATAAAGGAGTTTTAACATCTTCGCTCATAGCTCAATTAATTGAATTGGCAAATAAAAATAAAAAACTTGTTACAGTTGATCCGAAGTTCAATAATTTCTATGAATACAAAAATGTTACGGTGTTCAAACCAAACAGAAAAGAAGCTGAAGATATTCTTGGAATGAAAATTAAAACCGATGATGATGTTTCTTTTGCCGGAAACACATTATTAAAAAAACTTAATGCGAAAAATATTTTACTAACACTTGGTGAAGGCGGAATTGCAGTTTTTGAAAAAGGTAAGCCCGAAAAAAGAATGCCGACAAAAGCAAGAAAAGTGGCCGATGTTTCAGGAGCAGGTGATACTGTTATCTCAACTTTAACAATGGCGCTTGCTGCCGGTGCAAATATTTATGAAGCCTCATACCTGGCAAATTATGCTGGCGGAATAGTCTGCGAAGAAGTTGGAATCATACCAATAGATCTGGATAAACTTTTTGATACTGTATCGCGAGAAAATAAATGAGTAACATAAAATCCCGAACAGAAATTAAACTTATAAGAGAACAATTAAAGCAGCAAAATAAAAAAGTAGTTTTTACTAACGGATGTTTTGATTTAATTCATTCCGGACATGTTGACTATCTTGTTAAAGCTAAAGAGATGGGGGATGTTCTAATACTTGCTCTTAATTCAGATTTATCAATCAGGAGTATTAAAGGTGATAAACGTCCGATACTCAAACAAGATGAGCGGGCATTTATTGTATCAAATTTAAAACCTGTTGATTATGTAACATTTTTTAATGAAGATACTCCTGCCGAAATTATTTCTGAACTTGTTCCAGATGTACTTGTTAAAGGAGGAGACTGGGCGATAGAAAAAATTGTTGGTAGAGAAATAGTTGAAGTAAATGGCGGGGAAGTTAAAACAATAAACTTTGTAAACGATCAGTCAACATCAAACATTATTAAAATTATTAAAGAACGATATAAAGATTAGTGGACGAAAAAAAGATACAGGAAGAAACAAAAAAGATCATTGGCAAAGGCAGAAGAGCCTTACGCCTTGGTGTAAATATTTTTGTTTACACCTTTGTGGGAATCTTTATGCTTCTTATGATTTTCTTTGGCGTTTCTCAAACTTCTTTATTTAAAGACTGGCTTCGGGATACAGTAGTTGAAATTGTAAATGGCGAGATAAACGGAAAAATATCAATTGAGCAAATTGATGGAACAATCTTCACCTCACTTTTAATAAAAAATGTTACCCTTACTTCTTTGCAGAATGATACTGTTGTCTCAGCAGGAAATATTGAGCTTAGAACAAGTCCGTTAAAAATTCTCTTCAAAAATATCTACGTTAGAAAATTTGAATTAAAAGATGCTAAAATTAAACTGGTTGAGGAAAGTGATGGAGAATTAAATCTGCTTAAAATATTTCCTCCATCAACAGAGCCTGAGGATACTACAACGTCTGAGTTTCCATTTACAATTGAGGTTGCAGACTTTGCTATGACAAATGTTGATTTTTCAATGCAGCGGTATGATAAAGTTGGAAGTACAGAAAACTATCAAAGTTTAACAACTGAAGATTTGCGAATTAATAATCTCAATGTTTCGTTTAGTGCTTTTGCCGATTTAAATAAATATACTTATAGACTTACAATAAATAATATTTCTTTCAGTCCAAATTTTAATTTTTTTCAGCTTCAGCATTTAAGTGGAAGTATTTTACTTACACCACAGTTAGCGGGTGTAAATAAACTGCATTTAATTACAAGAGATTCTGATGTTGAATTAAGTGCTGCAATATTAGGGGTGGATTTCTTAGAAGATTTTTCAATGGAAAAACTTGAGACTGCACCGGTTAGGCTAAGTTTTACTTCACCAAAATTAACTGTTGATGACGTTACAACTTACGTTCCTGCAATGAAAATGTTTGATGGAATAATCTCTGCAGATTTAGAAGGTTCGGGAACTTTTAGTGAGTTATTGCTTAAGAAGTTTATAATTAATTATAATAACACATCTCTTAAAGCAAAAGGGGTTCTTAAAAATTTACTAGATGCAGATAAGATGAATTTTGATATAAATGTAACTGATTCTTACGTAGATCCATCTGATCCTAATAAATTGTTAAGAGATTTAGAATTGCCGGAGTATATGGAATTCGGTGTTTTTAAGATTGATACATTGACTTATTTAGGCGGACCATTAGATTTCAAAACCACTTTTGCTATAAGAACTGATAAAGGAAATTTGAATGGCACAGCTAGTATTGATTTGCGTTCTCCGGAAATGATCTATGATGCAAAAATAATTACTAAAAATCTTGATATTGGCCCTTTCACTTCTATCTCAACAGATTTGAATTCTGAAATAAAAATCAGCGGTGTTGGATTTGAACCTCAAAAAATGAAGTTAGATCTTTCAATGGACGCTGTGTCCTCCAGGTTTGGAGAAAAATATTTTGATGAGATTAACATTAGCTCTAATGCAGAAAATGGTATGATCACAACAACTCTGTCTCTTTCATCAGATTCAACATCAACAGAGTTGCTTGCAAATCTAGATTTTAATAATCCCGATGATCCTAGCTACGATATAAAAGGTAGGATGCGTGGTATAAACCTTTCAAAGCTGCTCAATAATGAATCACTTGATTCCGAGTTAAATCTCTCACTTGAAGCAAGCGGACAGGGGTTTGATCCGGATAGTATGGATTTATTTCTTGTAACTGATATTCAGAACTCTAGATTTTTAGAGTTTGATATAGATAGTACCAGGTTAATTATGGATATCCGTAGAAATGATGGCGGCAAGAAAATAATTAATTTAATTTCAGACATTGCTGATTTTACGATTAGCGGTGATTTCCTGATTACATCTTTAGGAACTGCACTTGGACGCGAGTCTGATATAATCGCCACTGCTATAAAAAATAAAATTGAACCGATGTTTAAAAAAGATACTACAGAAAGTTTAATTTCAAATACTTTGATATCAACTGATCAAAGCCCTATTCAGGATTTTTCATTAGAGTATTTACTGGACTTTAAAGAGGCGATGAATTTAGATCTTGGTGATGCCCAGTTACAATTAGATGGCCAGATGCTTGGCTTTATGGAATCATCAAATGATTCTTTAAGCTTTTCACTTAATTCCAAAATAGATTATCTGAAATATTGGAATGATGAAGATGTTTATTTCCTTCTAAACACAAATCTTATTTGTAGTGTTTCTAATCATATGGTTGATGGATATGCTGGAAATATAAATGCTGATATAGAATTTAACTCTGATAGAATTTATGCTAGCGGAAACATCTATGATGTAAAATCAAAAATTACATTATTAAATCATGATCTTAATGTTTCAGCCAGTGGGAAATATGAAGAAAATATTGTAAGTGAGATTGATGCAAATCTGTTATTTACTAATTCAGAAATTCAGTTAAATATCAAGAAATTGGATTTCAATTATAACCAGTTTAATATTAGTAATAGGAATAATCTGTTGCTCACCTATTCAGCAGAGGATATTTACTTTAAAAATGTTTTGTTATACGCCGCAGATGGAACTTTAAACATAAATGGTACTTTTGGACCAACAGGAGATCATAACTTAATCGTTTCTATTGACTCGTTAAATGGTAAGAAACTAACAGAGGATATTTTAGGAAAATTTGGGCAGAAAAATTTTGATGCTGATATTAATCTTAAAGGTTTAGTGACCGGTAATTTTAACGATCCTAAATTTTCAATCACCGCATCTGCAAAGGATATAATGTACGGTGAAAGCAATTTTGGTTCTCTGCATTCAGTTTTTAATTACGCTGATAATACATTAACTACAGACGTTCGATTTCTTGATTCGACCGAGAATGCTGATTTACCAGCAATGATAGTTACAGGGTTTGTTCCGTTAATGATTACTTCATCTAAAGACTCGATTGTTATTAATTCGACAAAAGAGATTGACCTAACGATTCAATCGGATGAGTTTGACTTAAGTACACTGAAAAACATTATGCCATATGTACAATTTCAAAAAGGTAAACTTGAAACTGATATTTATATAACTGGAACAGTCTCTAAACCTGTAGCGGTGGGATACTTTAGCATCAACGATGCAAGATTTAAGATTACTCAAAATAATCTTGATTATGATTTTAATACTAAAGTATGGATTGATGATGAAGATATTACTATCGAAAGTATTACTTTACAAAATGTATTTGGAACAAAACAGGGAGGAACATTAAGAGGTGAAGGATTTGTTAAACTTGATGAGTTTAAATTAGACTCTACTTTAATCAAAATAAATGGTGATCTAAAAGTTCTTGATAAGATTTCTAAATCTGCAAGCCCGCTTGTTTACGGAGATGTTGCATTGCAGACACGCGGTGACATTGAATACTCTGCTAAAGGAGGAAGATCTTATCTTAATCTCCCGATTTCTGTAACTGTGGCAGATATAGTTATTCCACTTAGTAAATCTGCATATTCCAGTTCGTCTGGCTTTATCTATAATTATGCACAGAGTCAGAAAGAAATAGATAGGTTGATTAGTGAGCTGGATAGTTTAATAGAAACAACAGTCAAAAGAGATTCAATCCAAAATAAAAGTAATAATGTATCCCAATTTGATTACACAGTTGATATTAAACTTGATACGGAAGCAGAAGTTGTTGTTGTATTATCTAAAGAACTTGATCAGAATTTAGTAGCAATTATGGATGGTGATTTTTTTCTTGAGTCAATAAACGGCAAAAAAAGATCCGGCGGTGAACTTAAACTTCTTGAAGGTTCTAGTCTTAGTTTTATAAAAACTTTTTCAACTTCTGGAACAGTAAAATTTGATAAAATAACTAATCCATTAATTGATATCACATCTACTTATAAAGACTATTATATTCCTCCAACCTCAAATAATGGCGGTACTGAGCAGGAGGTTGCCGTTAAGATCAAACTAAAGGGACCATTAAGTGAATTAAACCAAAATTTTATTAAGGATGAAAATAATATCGGCGTATATATGGGGAGGCAAAATATAGATGAGGATAAAAAGGATGCAACAAAAAATGCAACTGATGCAATGTATTTCTTGATTATAGGTAAGTTTCCGGGTGATGATGATAATCAGAATGATAAAAATTTAGTTGCCTCTACAACAACAGCTTTGGCGGGATCACTTATAGGAGAAGTATTAAATCAGTATTTTGATAATTATGTAACTGGATTTCAGTTAAGACAAACAGGCACAGAAACTAAATTTAATCTGATAGGTAAAGTTTGGAAAATTAAATATGAAATTGGCGGATCAACAGAAGTACTGCAGGATTTAAGTCGCGCAAATGTTAAAATGGAATATCCTATAACTGAAAGACTTCAATTGCGTGTAGAAAGAAAAGAATCTGAGAATCAGACATCATCAATAAATAACCCGCTTTTCTTTGAAGGTGGTTTTAAATATAATTTTGAGTTTTAATGAAAAAAGAAATAAAAGCCTTTTTTAACAGAAATCAAGGCAGAGGATATAAATCCAAAGATATTGCAGATAAACTTGGGTTTAATTCAGATCACGAATATGCTTCGCTTAAAGCTGCACTTAATAAACTGGAAGAAGAATCTTTTCTGATCAGGACAGGAAAAAGATTTCAGCTTAACAAACTTCCGCAATCAAACAGGTTAAAAGGAAGGCTGGAAATAAACCGAAATGGTTTTGGGTTTGTAAATATTAATAATGAAAAACATGGTGATGTTTTTATTGCTGCCAGAAATATTGGAACTGCGTTTGACGGCGACATTGTAGAAGTTGAATTATTTGCTAAACAAAAAGGGAAGAACATTGAAGGGCAAATCGTAAATGTTGCTGAAAGAAAACGTAAAGAGTATGTAGGTGTGATAAAAAAATCTAAATCGTTCTTTTTTATTTCACCAGATGATCCGAAGCTGCATAGAGATATTTATATAAATGAATCTAAGCTTAATGGCGCTAAAAACGGAGATAAAGTTGTTGTAGGCAAATTAGCTTGGGATACATCAATGCTTAACCCAGAAGGGGAAGTTATTGAAGTACTAGGTAAATCCGGAACACACGATACAGATATTATTTCTATCGCTCGTGAGTTTGATCTAAAATATAAGTTTCCTTCTGCTGTATTAAGTGAAGGTGAAAATATTGCTAATGCAATTCCGAAAGAAGAAATTAAAAAACGTTTGGATTATCGAAGTAAAAATGTATTTACAATTGATCCGGAGGATGCAAAAGATTTTGATGATGCTCTGTCTATTGAAAAATTAGAAAACGGAAATTTGTCAGTTGGAATTCATATAGCAGATGTTTCGCACTATGTAAAAAAAGGATCTCCACTTGATGTTGAAGCAAATGAAAGAGGAAATAGCGTTTACTTTGTAGGCAGAGTGATTCCAATGCTTCCTGAAAAATTATCAAATCAAATATGCTCACTTGTTCCCAACGAAGATAGGTTAACTTATTCAGTTATTGTTGAAATGACAACTCGGGGAAAAATTATTGATTATTCCATCGATAAAACTATTATAAATAGTAAAAGAAGGTTTACGTATGATGAAGCTCAAAAAGTGATTGAAGATGAGGCCGGAGATTTGGTTGAGGATATTTTACTACTGAATAAAATTGCTGAGCAGTTTAGAAAAAAAAGAATGCGGGAAGGCAGTTTTAATTTTATTTCTCCTGAAGTAAAATTTAATCTGGATGAAAATGGTGTTCCTATTTCAATAATGATTAAACAAACGAAACAAAGTAATATGCTCATTGAGGAATTTATGCTGTTAGCCAATAAACTGGTTGCACAGCAAATTGCAATTCCTAAATCAGGCCCAGTAAAACCATTCGTTTATCGTATTCATGATCTGCCAGATCAGGAAAAGATAGTAGAATTTTCTCGTTTTGTAAAAACCCTTGGGTATTCTTTTGATCCAAATTCTTCATCAAAATCTATTGGATTTCAAAATCTTCTAAATCAGGTAAAAGGTAAAGAGGAAGAAGCATTAATAAATGAACTTGCAATTCGTTCAATGGCTAAAGCCATTTATTCGCCGGATAATATAGGACATTATGGATTGGGCTTTAAATATTATTCTCACTTTACTTCTCCTATAAGACGGTACAGCGACTTAATTGTGCATCGATTATTATTTAATTATAAAAACCTAAAAAGCGGTGAAATTTATTCACTTGTACAATTAGAGGAAATTTGCGACAATATATCTGCAACAGAAAGAAACGCTGTAGAAGCTGAGAGATTTAGCGTAAAGCAAAAGCAAATTGAATACCTTCGAAATCATCTCGGAAATGAATTTTCGGCAATAATTTCTGGTATTACAAATTTTGGAATTTTTGTTAAAATTACGGATATACTTGCAGAAGGTCTTGTAAGATTAAGAGATCTGGATGATGATTATTACATCCACGATGAAAAAAAATATGCAATTGTCGGCAAGCGAACTAAAAAACAATATCGGCTAGGTGATAAAATTCATGTTAAACTTATCCGAGTTGACGAAGAAAGATCTGAATTAGATTTTATTATTCTTGATTCTGAGGAATAAAATGAAGGTACTAAAACTTTTTTTATTTTTTATGGTTTTACTTTCCACTGCTGTTTTTGGGCAGTTTGGAAAAAATAAAATACATATAAAAGATTATGATTGGTATTATATCCAAACAAAACATTTTGATATATACTTTTCACAGGATGGAGAAACGCTAACAGAGTTTACTGCGAAATCGGCAGAGGATGCTGTAGCTTCAATTCAAAATACACTTAACTATAGGCTAAATAATAGGGTAACAATAATTATCTATAATTCTCAAAATGCATTTCAAGAAACAAATGTAATAGATCAATATTTAAGTGAAGGGATACAGGGTTTTACTGAGTTATTTAAAAACAGAGTAGTAATACAATTTACCGGGTCTTATAAACAATTTCGCCATCTTATTCACCATGAACTTGTACACGCAGTAATGAATGATATGTTTTATGGAGGATCAATACAAAATATAATTGCAAATAATATTTCATTACAATTTCCACTGTGGTTTAGTGAAGGATTAGCCGAGTACGAAGCACTTGGTTGGGATGTTGACACAGATATGTTTATTCGTGATGCATCAATAAGTGAATATCTTCCTGAGATAAATCAGCTCGGTGGATATTTTGCTTATCGCGGAGGACAATCTGTTTTTTATTATATCGCAAATAAATATGGTAAAGAAAAAATTGGTGAGCTTGTTAATAAAATAAAAGGTATTGGCAGCGTTGAAGAAGGTATAAAAGCCACACTTGGTATAGATACTAAAGAGCTTGGCGAAAGATGGAGAAAAGATATCAAAAAAACTTTTTGGCCTGATGTAGCCGTAAGAGATGATCCTGAAGATTTTGCAAAACGATTGACTGATCCTGAAAAGGATAAAGGATTTTATAATACTTCTCCAACTCTTTCACCACAAGGAGATAAAATAGCATTTATATCAAATCGCGATTATTACTGGGGTCTTTATTTAATGGATGCATTAACAGGAAAGACCATTGAGAGAATTGTTGAAGGAAATCAAATTCCTGATTTTGAAGAATTAAATATTTTAACTCCGGGACTAACTTGGTCTCCTGATGGAACCAAAATAGCTCTTTCAGCAAAACGCAGTGGTTTTGATGCAATCTATATCTTTGATGTAGAATCTGGGGATCGTGAAATTCTAAATATTAAATTTGATGCTGTGCAAAGTGTAAACTGGTCTAGTGATGGCAAGTATCTTGCCTTTATCGGTCAAGATGCGAGACAGTCGGATTTATATACTTACAATTTTGAAACTCAAGAAATAATAAATTTAACAAAAGATATCTTTAGTGATTTCGATCCTTCATGGTCTTATGATGATAAAGCGATTTATTTTTCATCAGACAGAGTCGATAAATTAGATGGAAAGCAATTGCCTGATGATTTTAGGATATCACAACATAATTATACACAAAAGGATATATACAAATATGTTCTTGCCGACGCTAAAATTGTTAGAATTACAAATCTTCCATTAAGCGATGAAACTTCACCTAGAGAAGAAGCAAATGGTGAAAATCTAATTCTTATTTCTGATCTTAACGGAATAAATAATATATATACTAAATCAATTAAGTCAGATGATTTAATAATCAGTACACCACTAAAACCTATTACAAATTCTATAAGTGGTCTTTATCAATTGTCTTTATCAAAGGATACCAAGAAATTAGTTTTCTCAACACTTTATGAATCAGTGTTTAATCTTTTTATGCTAGATAATCCTTTCGAACCAAAAACAGAACTCGATACTCTAACACCAACTTTGTATTTCACAAAACTTGAAGAGTTGAGAAATAAAAAATCTGAAAATAAAGAAGTTGTAGAAGAAAATAATGTAAAAAATGTTTTACCCACTGAAGATGATGAAATTAAAATATTCACAGGAGATGTTGTTGAAGTTGACTCATCATCTCAGAATGTAGGTAAAGACTTTTCCAATTTTGTATTCGGCAAAGAAGATTCATCAAAAGAAAAAGTTTATGACAACGACTCACTTTTTATTCCTAAAGATAATTTAGATACAGATGGTAATTACAGAGTAAATAAATATAAAATTACATTTGGTCCGGATTTAATATACGCCAATGCTGGTTATAGTACTTTTTATGGATTAATTGGTTCAACAGTTCTTTCTTTTAGTGACGTACTCGGAGAACATAGAATAGTCGGTGTTACTGGATTACAGATTGATTTAAAGAATAGTGATTACGGGCTTGCCTATTATTATTTAGGCGGAAAAATTGATTATGGTGTGCAAGGATTTCATACGGCTCGTTTTGTGAATTTGGTAAGAGGGAATTACATAAATCTCTATCGATACAGAAGTTATGGACTTAGTCTTTCTGCTAGTGTACCATTAAATCGTTTTTACAGGTTTGATGGAGGACTGACATGGTTAAATGTAAAAGGAGAAAATCTGGATAATCTTTCTATCCCTTCAGATGAAGCTTCTTATGTTGTTCCCTCAATAGCATTTGTTCATGATAATGTTATGTGGGGTTACACTTCTCCAATTCAAGGTACAAGGTATAGAATCGAAGCATATGGTAATCCTGGTATAAGTGACAGTAAACTAAGTTTTTATTCGTTAACCTTTGATTACAGAACTTATTTAAGATTCTGGACAGATTATTCATTTGTTATAAGGTTTTCAGGTGGTTATTCAGGTGGTCCAAATTCACAAAGATTTTTCCTTGGCGGTATAGAGAATTGGATAAATAGATCTTTTGCAACATCTGAGATACCAATAGAATCAACAAGTGACTATGCTTTTTTAACTGCAGTTCTTCCATTGCGCGGTTATAACTATTCTGAGCAAATCGGTTCAAAATATTTTTTAATGAATTACGAACTAAGATTTCCTTTAATTCGATATTTGGTTCCAGGACCCCTACCAGTTTTATTTAGTAACATACTTGGTGTAGCTTATATTGATGCGGGAACAGCTTGGAATAATACAAGTGCAATCCAGTTATTTAGAAGAAATGAATTTGGAAATGTTGAAACTAACGATCTGCTTATGGGTACAGGTGTTGGTACTAGAGTTTATTTCATTGGTTTTCTAACAAGATTTGATATAGCATGGGCATACAATGCAAACAGATTTGCTAAACCTATTTTTTATTTCTCCATCGGGGCAGATTTTTAATTTTGAAAATACTACTGATGAAATTTATTTATCAGTAGTACTTTTTTTCTCTGTTTTAATTTCCTTGGATATTTTTTCTGTAGTCTTAGTTTTTTCTGATCCTTTTGCATCAGAAGATTTGGCTGAATTTTTATAGTCGGTATGATAAAAGCCGGTACCTTTAAATATAGCACCTGCACCAGAACCAATTAATCTTTTTAATTCTCCATTACAATCCGGACAATTCTCTAGTGGTTCATCCTTCATTGACTGAAAAAATTCAAATCTCTTATCACACTTTAAACATTTATAATCATAAGTAGGCAAAATAATCTCCTAATTTTTAGTGCCAAACATAATGAATAATTATAGAATGTTCTATAAATTTGGTTTGATTAAAAATTCAATACTTAATTAGAAGAAATCAACAAATTGAAAAAGCTCATACTATCTTCACTGCTATCAGTACTGTTTATAACAGGCTGTTTAAACTACGTTCAGAATACAACAATTTATCCTGATGGTTCAGGAAATATGCAAATTAATTATTGGATGAAATTTTCAGATACAAGTAGTGTGGCAACAATATTAAATCTTGAAATATTTAATCCTGATTCAATTCGAGAAGAATTTTCTTCGGAATTTGTAAATATTATTGATGTAACAACTTATTCAGATACAATTGATTCTACAGTTCATGCCAATATAGAATTGAGCTTTAATTATGTTGACTCCTTAAATTCTGCTAATGCCTTTGCTCAGTCTAGATTTCTTCTCGAAGATGGTGCATCCGGTCAAAAAATATTCTCACAATTTATACCACCGGTCACCACAGGCTTCGGAATAGATGGGAGCGCATATCGTGTAACCTATAACTATGAAATCCGTGGCGACATTATCACCCACAACGCAACTAATAAGAGTGGTAATAATTTAACCTGGTCATACTCTCTGTCTGAAATAGGTCGAGGTAAAACTATTTCAGTTACATTTAAGCCTTTTAAACTAAAAGAAACACCTTATTGGATATATATTCTTGCCGGTTTAGTCTTAATAATTGTTATTTTCTTTCTAATACGTAAGAAGAAAGATTAAATTATCTTATAGTTCTGTAACTGGTTAATTTTATTGACATAACTTACCTCTTTGGTTATATTTAGCACCTATTTTTAATTTTATAGAGCAGTATCGATGTTATCAAGTGGTTACATGATTTTTGCAGGAACCTCAAACCTTCCGTTGGCAGAAAAAATTGCTGAATCCATTGGTATACCATTAGGAATGCTTGAATTAAAAAGATTCAGTGATGGTGAAATTTGGGTAAAGTTTGGTGAGAATATTAGAGGAAGAGAAGTTTTTTTAATTCAATCAACTAATCCTCCTGCTGAAAATTTACTTGAACTTTTAATTATGATCGATGCAGCCAGAAGAGCCTCTGCTAAAAGGATAACAGCAATTATACCATATTTTGGTTATGCTAGACAAGACAGAAAAGATCAGCCTCGTGTTTCAATAACTGCAAAGTTAATGGCTAATCTTATCACTGAGGCCGGTGCAGATAGAGTAATGACAATGGATTTACATGCTTCACAGATTCAAGGTTTTTTTGATCTTCCGGTTGATCATCTTTATGGATCATCAATATTTTTGAATCACTTAAGCAATTTATCAGAAAATCTTTCAGTTGTTTCTCCGGATGTTGGTGGAATTAAAATTGCCAGAGCTTATGCTAAGATGCTTCACTCAGGTTTAATTGTTATAGACAAGAGAAGACCAAAACAAAATCTTGCTGAAGTTATGAATATAATCGGTGAAGTTGAAGGTAAAGATATTCTCCTGGTTGATGATTTAATAGATACAGCTGGAACTTTTGTTGGTGCAGCTAAAGCACTTAAAAATAAGGGTGCAAAAAAAATATATGGCGCAGTAACTCATCCCCTTCTATCGGGTCCTGCATTTGAAAGATTGAACGAGGGGTATATTGATAAACTATTTGTTACAGATACAATAAATTTTGATGCAAATGCTAGCGATAGAATTGTAAAAATTTCAGCAGCTCCTCTGTTTGGAGAAGCGATTAAGAGAACATTTAAAAACGAATCAATTAGTTCATTATTTAATATAGATAAAGGTTAAAAAGACCCGGAGTTAAAATGGAGAAAGTAGTAATAGAAGCACAGAAGCGTGATAAAATTAATAAACCATCAAGAAGCGCTTTACGTAAAGAAGGTAAGGTTCCTGCAATTTATTATTCAAAGCATCATGAACCACTTGCTGTGCAATTTGCAGAAAGAGCGATTCATCCTTTAGTATTTACATCTAAAACAAGTTTAATTACATTAAATGTTGAAGGACATGAAGAATTAGATTGTATTATAAAAGATGTACAATTTGATCCAGTTACAGAAAAAATTGTTCATATTGATCTGTTAGGACTTAAAAAAGGCGAAAAAATTCAAATTGAAGTTCCAGTTCAATTAATTGGTAATCCTATAGGAATAAAAGAAGGTGGAATTTTACAACACACACTTCATAAAGTTGAAATTGAATGTTTGCCTGCAGATATCCCTGAACATCTTGAGATAGATGTTGTAAACCTAAAACTTGGTCAGGCTATACATGCTGGTGATCTTAAGTTTGATAATTTTGTTGTTCTCAATTCTCCTGAATCAATAATAGCTGCAGTAACTCATCCAAAAGTTGAAAAAGAAGCTGCCGCAACTGGTGAAACCCCTGTTGCAACCGAGCCAGAAGTTATTGCTAAAGGTAAACCACAGGATAAAGAAGACTAGTTTTAAGTGCGCCTTATTGTTGGAATTGGAAATCCAGGAAGTCGTTACAAAAATAACAGGCATAACGTGGGATTCCAGTTCCTCGATTTTTTTGTTCAAAAAAAAATTCTACAATTCAAGGCTTCAAAATTTCAGTTTCATATTACGGAAGGGGAGTTATTAGGACAACCCTTCGTATTATTAAAACCTGATACTTATGTAAACAATAGTGGTTTAGCTGTATTAGATTGTATTAATCATTTTAAAATTGAAGTTAATGATGTTTTAGTTGTGGTTGATGACATTAACCTTGCCCTCTCAAAGATCAGGATTAGAAAATCTGGAGGAGATGGCGGGCATAATGGATTATACTCAATTATATATCACCTTGAGAGCAGAGATTTTTCTAGATTAAGGATAGGGATTGGTGATGATTTTGAAACAGGGAACCTTGCTTATTATGTTTTATCTGACTTTAACAAAGATGATTTCGTAAAGCTTGAGACGACTTTTAACCAAAGCATTCAACTTGTAGACAGTTTTATTTCAGATGGTTACAATAAAATGCTTAATACCTTCAGCCGATTAAAAAATCTAAATAAATTAAATAACGAAACAGAATAAACTCGATTTGAGGAGAGCACAATGGATTTAATATTTCATATCATTCCACTGTTTGGAGTACTTGCTTTACTGTACACTTTCTGGCGCTCTAGTTGGATAACCAAACAAGATGCTGGAAATGAGAAAATGCAGATTATTGCAGGGCACATTGCTGAAGGTGCTATGGCTTTTCTTAAAGCTGAATACAGAGTACTGATCTTTTTTGTTATTGTGGTCGCAATATTATTGGCATATAGCGGTGCAAACTCTGCAGATTCTTCTCCGCTTGTTGGATTATCTTTTGTCGTTGGTGCCTTTTGTTCGGCGCTGGCTGGTTTTATTGGAATGAGAGTGGCAACAAAAGCAAATGTTAGAACAACCCAGGCAGCAAGAACAAGTATTGGTAAAGCATTAGAAATAGCATTTGCCGGTGGATCAGTAATGGGCTTAGGAGTTGTTGGTTTGGGTGTTTTAGGTCTTGGTGGATTGATGATTATTTATGGAGATATGTATGGAATGTCAACTCAGGAGAACCTTACACGAGTAATAACTATAATAACCGGATTTTCATTCGGTGCATCATCTATTGCACTTTTTGCACGTGTTGGTGGTGGAATTTATACTAAAGCTGCGGATGTTGGTGCCGATTTGGTTGGTAAAGTTGAAGCCGGAATACCCGAAGATCATCATTTAAATCCCGCAACTATTGCAGATAATGTTGGCGATAATGTTGGTGATGTTGCTGGAATGGGTGCAGATCTTTTTGAATCATATGTTGGATCAATTGTCAGTACAATGGTGCTTGGTGCTGCTTTTTTTCTAACTCCTGAATTTGGTGCTAAGTTTAATAGTCTTGGTGCTGTTCTTCTACCATTAGTTCTTGCAAGTGTTGGAATCGTAGCATCTATCATAGGAACTTTTTTTGTTAAAGTAAAAGAAGGCGGCGATCCCCAAAAAGCACTTAATCTTGGAAACATAGTTGCTGGAACCTTAATGATTATTGCATCATGGTTTTTAATCAAATGGCTATTACCAGAAAGCTGGTATTTTCAGGATCCATTGTATCAATGGGCAGATCCGGTTAAAGGAAATCTATATACTTCAACTGGAATATTTATTGCCACAGTTGTAGGAATTATATCAGGCGCAATGATAGGAATGATTACTGAATACTATACAGGCAGTGGTAAAGGACCAGTAATTAGTATTACACGTCAATCAGTAACAGGTGCAGCCACTAACATTATTGCGGGCCTAAGTGTTGGAATGATTTCAACCGCGCTTCCTACAATAGTTTTAGCATTTGCTATAATTGTTGCATTTAATTTTGGTGGTCTTTATGGAATCGCAATAGCGGCTGTTGGTATGCTTTCTATTCTTGGAATTCAATTAGCAGTAGACGCTTATGGTCCTATCTCAGATAACGCAGGTGGAATTGCCGAAATGGCAGAATTACCTAAAGAAGTAAGAGCAAGAACAGATAAGTTGGACGCAGTAGGAAATACTACTGCTGCAATAGGCAAAGGATTTGCAATTGGTTCGGCTGCACTTACTGCACTTGCTTTGTTTGGTGCATATATGACATCAGCACAATTATCATCTATCGATATATCCAAAGCAGTGGTTATGTCAGGATTATTGATTGGTGCTATGATTCCGTTTTTATTTTCTGCACTGGCTATGCAAGCCGTTGGCACAGCTGCTATGGCAATGATTGAAGAAGTGAGGAGACAATTTAATACAATTCCACAATTAAAGGCTGCCCTTGGAGTGATGAAAAAGAATGATGGAATTGATCGTTCGGAATGGTCTAAAGAGGATCAAGGTATTTTTGAAGCTGCTGAAGGAAAAGCTGAATATGGCAAATGTGTTGAGATATCGACCAAATCAGCGATCAAACAAATGGTTCTTCCTGGTCTTTTAGCTGTTGTTATTCCGATTTTAGTAGGCTTTTTAGGTGATAAAGAGATGCTGGGAGGTCTTATTGCCGGCGTAACAGTTTCTGGAGTTTTGATGGCAATATTTCAAGCAAATGCAGGGGGTGCCTGGGATAACGCAAAAAAAATGTTTGAAGAAGGTATTGAAGTTAATGGTCAGAAGTACTACAAAGGATCTGAGGCACATAAAGCAGCTGTTGTTGGAGATACAGTCGGTGATCCTTTTAAGGATACATCAGGTCCATCACTCAATATTTTGCTTAAATTAATGTCTGTTGTTGCACTTGTAATTGCACCTTTAATTAGGTAATTTTTCAGCGCTTTTAAATACATATTTTATAAACCCTGCTCTTACATTCGATTTAGAATAGTAAGGGTCATAAAGCCCATAGGGAGGTGATACAAAAATGAGAACAGGTATCTACGAGAGTGCCGTTCTGATAAATGCTGCGTTAGACGATCAGCAAATCGATTCAATTCTATCCAGAATTAAAGATTTTATTACTAATAACGGCGGACAAATCCGTGAACTTGATAACTGGGGACGCAAACGTCTTGCTTATCCGGTTGATAAAAGTAAAATTGGTTACTATGCCATTTACAGATTTGATGCCCCGAGTGATATGATTGCAAAGCTTGAAAGAATATACTCGCTTGATGAACAAATTTTGCGTTATGTTACACTTAAGCTTAACAATGATGCTTTAGAACAGCTCGAAAAAAACAAAACCCTTTCATCTACAATTAAGGATGAGGTAGTTCCAGAAGCTGTTGAGGTGAAAACCCCGATAGATGAGGCAGATACTAATAATGAAGACAAAGGTAAATAATTACTAAATGATTTAGTTTGGAGGTTTACAAATGGCCGATTTGAAAATGCCAGAAATTAATTATGTAATTGTAGCAGGAAATCTTACCAAGGATCCTATTTTTAGAGAAACTACAAATGGTACCCCGGTAGTTAATTTTTCAATTGCTTCAAACAGAAAATTTAAAGACAGTACAAATCAATGGCAAGAAGATGTTTGTTATGTTGGTGTAGTTGCTTGGAATAAACTTGCAGAAAGTTGCCGAGACAGACTTAAAAAAGGATCAGCAGTTTTAGTTGATGGAGAATTGCAAAGCAGAAGCTGGAAATCAGAAGACGGACATAACAGAAGTATTGTAGAAATTAAAGCTAGAAGAATTCAGTTTCTTAATAAAAGATTGGTTGGGTCAGACGGAAACGGTTCAGTTGAAGAAGATGAACTTAGTGTTGCTGTTGATGATTCAATTGATTACACAGAGGATTCTTTTGATAAGTTTTTATCTGCAGAAGAATCAAGTTTAATAAAACAATCAGGTAATGGAAATGAAGAAAGAAGTTAAAACCAAAAAAGTCTGTAGGTTTACACAAAACGGTATCAAGTATATCGATTATAAAGATGTTAAACTTTTACAGAAATTTATAACCGAGCAGGGAAAGATCATTCCTAAAAGAATCACCGGAACCAGCTCAAAGTATCAACGTGAATTAGCCTCTGCTATTAAACGTGCAAGACATATGGCATTATTACCTTATGTTTCAGATACAGTTAGATAGTTAAATAAAGTCGGAGAAAAAATGAAAGTAATCTTAAGACAAGACTTTGAAACCTTAGGCAAAATAGGTGAAGTTGTAGATGTTAAAGATGGTTATGCAAGAAATTTTCTTTTTCCGAGAGGTCTTGCTTATGCTGCTCTTAAAGGCAATATAAGAGCCCTTGATGACGAAAAGAAAGCAGTTGAAAAACGCAACTTGCAGGAACTTAAAGCAGCTGAAACTCTTGCTGCTGAACTTGAAACTGTATCGGTAACTATACCAGTTCAGGTTGGCGAAGAAGATAAAATCTTCGGAACTGTAACAACACAAATGATTGCTGATGCACTTAAGGAAAAAGGTCATGATATAGACAAAAGAAAGGTTGAAATCGAAGAACCAATTAAAGCATTAGGTATTTATGGTGTTAGTTTGAAAATTCACCAGAGTGTTAATGCGAAAATTAAAGTATGGGTTGTTCGAGAGTAATCTCTAAAATGTTTAAAATTAAAAAGGGAATCCATTTGGATTCCCTTTTTTTATAAATAATTTTTTTTATCGGACTTTAATTTTCTTATCACTAATTAGTTTTGCAATATGTGCAGTGCCTTTTTTACTAATAGTCTTAATTGCACTAGTTGTAAGTTTTATCGTTACAAATCTGTTTAATTCCTGAACCCAAACTCTCTTTTTCTGAAGATTTGGTAAGAATCTTGTTTTAGTGTGATTGTGTGCATGTGAAATATGACTTCCGGCAACCGGACTTACACCTGTTACTTGGCATCTTCTAGCCATTGTTATAGCTCCTTAAAATAAATTCTTTTCGATTTTTAGAGCAGTAAATATAAGTAAATCATTCCAAAAAACTAAAATTATTTGGCATTAATTTTTATGAAATATCATATTAAAACAAATAATTTAGTCTGGCAACAGTTTAGCCTTTATTAGTCTTGATTCTGACATAAGAAAGGCTATTTTTACAGTGAATTTTAAGAAAATAGATTATTGAATGCTATATGGAATTTTTTGAACTTCATCCCCAAAATCCACAAGTTAGGTTTATTAGTAAAGCTGTAGATGTTCTAAAAAGCGGTGGAATTATAATTTTTCCAACCGATACATATTATGGACTTGGCTGCGATTTATTCAACAGAGATGGAATTGAGCAAATACTTTCTATCAAAAATGAAAACGATACAAAACTTTTTAGTTTTATCTGTTCTGATTTAAAAGACATTTACAAGTATGCAAAAGTTTCAGACTATGCTTATCGAACAATGAAACATTTGCTGCCTGGTCCCTATACTTTTATATTACCAGCTGCTAAAGTCATTCCTAAAAAACTCTGGAGTAAAAGAAAAACCGTTGGTATAAGAGTTCCAGATCATTCAGTAACACTTCAAATAGTTAAGGAATTAGGAAACCCTATCGCAAGTACTAGTGCAACTACAAGGCTTGGTGAACCACTGACTGATCCATTTGAAATTAAAAACATATTTAATTCCCGGGTGGATTTGATGCTTGCTTCAAGTACTATGAGTTTTGAACCTTCTAGTGTAGTAGACATAAGCGGTGAAGAACCAGAAATAATCCGTGAAGGCGCTGGTGATGTTAGTTTATTCCGATAATTATATTTCTTTATTTGAAGGAGGGGAAATAAATCCCTCCTAAATTATTTTCTGTAAACTTGAGTTGATGATGCTTGTTGAATCGGCGTAACAATTATTTCATTTATATTAACATTAAATGGACGGGTTGCACAAAATACAACCGCTTCGGCAACATCACTAGGAGAAAGTGGTGTGATACCTTTATAAACTTGTTCTACTTTTGATTCATCTCCTGAAAATCTTACTTTACTAAATTCCGTATAGACCATTCCGGGATCAACGCTACTTACTTTTATACCTTTATCAAGCATATCTAATCTAAAAGACTGTGTTAATGATTTAACGGCAAATTTAGTTGCCGAATACACATTACCATAAGTATAAACTTCGTGACCAGCAGTTGAACCAATATTAATAATATGTCCGCTTTGTTTTTTTACCATTGTTGGTGAAATAACTCTAGTAACATTTAATAGTCCTTTAAGATTAGTATCAATCATCTCGTCCCAATCAGATAATTTTCCTTCAAATACTTTTTCAAGACCTTTGGCTAAGCCGGCATTGTTTATAAGGATATCAACATTTTTCCATGTTGAGTCAAGAGAGTCAAATTTATTTTGAACATCTTCAAAATTTCTAACATCAAATTCTAAGTAATTAACTTTTATTTGATATTCTTTTTCTAATTCATCAGATAGTATCTTTAATCTATCTACTCTTCGTGCGGCCAGAATTAGATTTGCTTTTAGTTTTGCAAATTCTCTTGCACAAGCCTGACCAATTCCAGAAGACGCACCCGTTATTAATACAATTTTACCTTCAAGATTTAACATTAAATATCCTCAATATAATTATGAAAAAATTCCAGGTAGAACATTTCTGCATTTTTTGCAGCTACCTTTGTTAAAATTAATAAATTTTGTTTGATGCCAATTTCTTTCTATTAAAACAGTTCCACAATTAACACAATAAGTTGATTGATTCTTAGTATCATTTACATTTCCAACATAACAATATTTAATTCCGAGTTTGTTTGCAATGTTTTTTGCGCGTAATAAAGTTGAATGCGGCGTAGGTATTTTATCATTCATCTTAAAATCAGGATGAAATGCCGTAAAATGAAGAGGAACATCTTCTCCTAGATTATTCAATATCCAATCACACTCGTTTTTAATTTCTTCGTCAGAATCATTTTCATCTGGAATCAAAAGTGTAGTCAATTCTATCCACACATCTGTTTCATTCTTTAACCATATCAATGTATCCAAAACATCATTTAAATGTGATATAGTGTTTTTATAGTAAAATTTTTCTGTAAATGCCTTTAAATCAACATTGGCTGCATCAATAAATTTATAAACATCCTTTCGAGCTTGTTTGTCAATATATCCCGCTGTTACCATAACAGATTTGATTTTTTCTGCTTTTGCAATATTAGAAATATCAATAACATACTCACCAAAAATTGTCGGATCATTATATGTAAATGCAATAGATGGAGTTGAATATTTTTTTGCTAGCATAACAACATCTTCAGGTGATGCCATTAAAGAATTTATTTCGTCCAGCTTTGCTTTGCTTATTGACCAATTTTGACAAAACTTACAGCCAAGGTTGCATCCAGCTGTACCAAAACTTAGAATTTTTGTTCCTGGTAAAAAATGGTTTAGCGGTTTTTTTTCAATCGGATCTATTCCAAATCCGGTTGGCTTACCATATCCCAAAGTATAAAGTTTTCCATCAATATTTTGACGGATGTAGCAGAATCCGGGTTGTCCAACTCCGATTTCACAGTAGCGCGGACAAAGTGTGCACAGAATTTTTCCGCGATCTGTTTTATGCCACCATAGCGCTTCTATTAGTTTGGTGTTGTTCATTTTAAATCACTTCGAATCTTAACCAATTTGCTCTGCTTTTTTCCGAATAAGGTGCACCAGCAGTAAAAATTATCAAATCTCCTTTGCTAGCTAAACCAGCGTTCAGAATTAATTCTTTTGCGTCATCAATTGCAAGATGTTCTTTATCAATCGTTTCTCTATAAACAGAAGTTACGCCCCATCGCAAGCAAAGATTGTTCATAGTTCCAAAACTGTTTGAGATTGCAATTATTTTGGATTCCGGTTTATATTTAGAAATGATTCTTGCGGTTCTTCCCTCAAAAGTAAAAACAACAATTGCCTGAGCATTAATTTGTTTACTTATTTCAACAATAGCTTTGCCGACAGAATCAAATAGATTTTCCTGAAGACTATCAGGAGTTATAAAATAATTATTTGTTCTATCCTCACGATGATATTCAGCATTCTTAACTATATCATTCATTATTTGTACAGTGCGAAATGGAAACTTTCCCACAGAAGTTTCAGCGCTAAGCATAACTACATCTGTTCCATCCCAAACTGCATTTGCAACATCAGAGGCTTCCGCACGTGTTGGTATGGGTGAGTTGATCATCGATTCCAGCATTTGCGTTGCAGTTATAACCAGCTTACCTAAAGCGTTACACTGGCGAATAATAGATTTTTGTAAAACCGGAACATCTTGCGGTGGAAGTTCTACACCCAAATCTCCCCGTGCAACCATAATTCCATCAGATGCTAAAATTATTTCGAATAAATTATCAACAGCTTCTTTCTTTTCTATCTTAGCAATTACGGGAATGTTTTTCCCTTTTGAAACAAGCCACTTTTTAAGTTCAACAACATCATTTGCACTCCTAACAAAAGACAGAGCTATGTAATCAATGCGATGCTTTAATACAAATTCAAGATCTTTAAAATCTTTTTCAGTCATTGAAGGAGTTGATAATTTCATTCCCGGTAAATTCATTCCTTTTTTTGCAGTTAAAATTCCGCCATTAACAATTTCACAAACAAGTAATTTAGTTTTCTTCTGCGTTACTATAAGTCTTATTAATCCATCATTAATTAAAATCTGATCACCAATTTCTGCATCATTTGCTAATTGTTTGTAAGATGTTGAAATGATTTTATCATTACCTTTAATGTCATCAATCGTTATTTCAATTGAATTTCCTGATATAAGATTTATACTTGGTTGTTCTAATTCTCCAATTCTAATTTTTGGTCCCTGAACATCAACTAAAACTGCAAGTGGAGAATTCTCTTCTAAGCAAGCAATGTGAATAGAATTAAAAATCTCTTCAAAAAAATCATACGACCCATGTGATAAGTTCAACCGAACTCCATCAATTCCTGCTAAAATTAATTGTCTAATTGCTTCAACATCTTGTGTGGCCGGACCAAGTGTAGCAAGTATTTTTGTTTTTGCAGATAATTCCTGTTTCTTGTTCATTATTTAATTCTCTTTCGTGGATTTTTATTTCCGCTTTTTTTAGTTGCTGATTTTTTTGCAGTCTTTGCTACTTTGTTATTCTTTTCTTCAACAATGTTTTTAACTTTTATTGCACGAGATTTAGAGTATAACTCTTGAATCTTTTTTTCTACTTTATCAAATACAGTTCCCGCTTCATAACCTTTTTCAGTTTTATTACCAGCTTTTGAACCTGTAAGAATTTCAATTCCTTCTTCAACTCTAGTAATTGGATAAATATGAAATTTATGTTTTTTAACAGCTTCTATAACATCTTCTCTAAGCATAAGATCTTTAACATTTTGAATTGGAATTATTACACCCTGAAGTCCGGTTAATCCATTTAATTTACAAATATCAAAGAAGCCTTCTATTTTTTCATTAACACCGCCAATTGGCTGCACATCACCTTTTTGATTTAATGATCCGGTAACAGCAATAGATTGTTTGATTGGCAATCCAGACAGAGTAGAAAGAAGTGCAAAAATCTCAGTGCAAGAAGCACTATCACCATCAACCATTCCATAAGATTGCTCAAAAACAAGATTAGCATTAAAAGATAATGGCTGATCTTGCCCAAATGTTTCTTTAAAATATCCAGAGATTATTAGTACGCCTTTATTGTAGTGTCTTCCGCTCATTCCAGCTTCACGCTCAACATTAATTATTGTTCCGCTGCCAAGTGAAACTGTAGCAGTAATTCTTGTTGGTCTTCCAAAAGAATAAAAATCCGCGTTATAAACAGCAAGACCATTTATCTGTCCAACTCTTTCGTCATCAGTATCGATTAAAAAAGTTTTATTCTCAAACATTTCTGTAACTTTATCCTCAAGCATCCCATGCCTTTCACGAGCAAATTGGTAAGCTTTTTCTATGTGAGCTGCCGAAACAACATTAAAACCATCATCAGTTGCCCAGAAACTTGCTTCACGAGCAATATCTGCTATACGAGAGAAGCGTAGAGTAAGCTTATTTTGTCTTCCTGCCATTATTGCACTTATTTCTAAAAGATGTGCAATAGCAGATTTATCAAACTCTTTTAGTTGTTCTTGCTTGATTAATTTTTTAATGACTTGAGCATATTCAATAACAACATTATCAGTACGAATTATTTCATAATCAAAATCTGCTTTCACTTTAAACATTTTTTTAAAATCATATTCACGTTCACTTAAATAAGCATAGATCATCTGGCTGCCGATTAAAATAACCTTTGTATCAATATCAATTGGCTGAGGTTTTAAAGAGGTGGATGACATCGAAAAATGATATGGTGATTCCTGAATTTCTAATTTATTATAAGTAAGAATACGTTTTAGTGATTTCCAGACTCCTGGTTCTTCAAACAAGTGCATTACATTTAGCACCAGATATCCACCATTTGCGCGAAGCATTGAACCTGATTTTATATTTGTGAAATCGCTGTACCAGTTTCCCTTACCATCATTTACTTTTTCAATTGTACCAAATAGGTTGATATAAGTTGGATTCGTTTCGACAATTACAGGGCATTCATTTGTTTCAGAATTATCAAGTATGATATTCAAATCATATTCCCGGAAGTAATCAATCAACATACCTTCTTGAGTCATTTCACCTTCCGGCTTAATGCCTTTGAATATCTGGATGTTGTCTAAAATATTTTCTTCAACAAGGTTAAGATGTTCTAATGCTGAATTTGAGTTGTATTTTTCTTTCAAACCTTCAAAAATTCCTAATACAATTACTTGAGCACTTTCTTTTTCAAGCTGCTGAAGTTTTTCCTGGAATTCCTGACTTATCTTTAATCCTTTTTTGAAAATGATCTGTAACTTTGGCTGCTGCCCATTATAATCTAGAACAATTTGCTGAGCATCTTCTTTCGTTAGTTTATTTTGTTTTATAAGTTCTTCGAGTTGAAAAACAGGAACAGGCTGCCCATCGATCAAAGGAATAATATCTGGTCTTATCTGTTCGCCCACTCGTATTTGTCCAAGTGAAAACCCTTTTTTTCTTAGTTCCGCATCAAAAGAATTCATTAACTCCTGTTCTTTTTGATTATACTCATCAACTATATTTTTTTTGCGAGAAAGATAGAGCTCACTTTCCAGAGCAATAGGAATTCTTTGTTTTAAAACTTCGATTGCAGCATTAAGATCTTGTTTAAATTCCCTTGCTTGTCCTTTGTGAAATTTAATTAGCAAGGGTTGATCAGGGTCCCTAAAATTATTTACATAAGCATAATCATAAAGTCTGGGACAATCGGAACTGATTTTTTCAAGCATTTGTTTTACAGTTGTAGCTTTTCCTGATCCGGATAATCCCGCAATGTAAATGTTATAGCCAGGACTTCGTAAATCAACACCCATTCGTATTGCCTTTAACGCACGTTCTTGTCCCAAAATTCCTTCGATTGGGTCAATATCCTCTGTAGATTTAAATTTAAAAATATTTGGATCACATTTCCATCTTAGTTCTTCAGGTTTTAGTTCTTTATGTTTGAGAGGTTTTGGTGCTGCCATTATTTGCCTGTAAATATTTGATTATAGAAGAGATATAATTCATTCTTATTTTTGTATTGAAAACTAATTAAACTATGAGCGAATTTCAAAGATGAATAAATCAGAAGTACGTAATAAATTTCCATATTTGGTTAACGGAATAATTTATTTTAATCACGCAGCTACGGGTCCTTTTTCCTCACCTGTTGTAAATCGATTGACAAATCTTTTAATTGAAAAAAGTGAAAAAAATATAGATGACTTTGATTCATTTATTACAGTTGCAGAGGAAACAAAAATACTTTTAGCTGAATTAATCAATTGCAATGTTGACCGCATCGCTTTTGTTGATAATACAACTAACGGATTAAACATACCTGCACAGAGTATTGATTGGAAAAAGGGCGACCGAATATTATTAAACGATATTGAGTTTCCTGCAAATGTATATCCGTTTCTAAATTTAAAAAGAATTGGAGTTGAAGTTGATTTTGTAAAATCAGAAAATGGAATTGTAACTGCCGATCAAATCATCAATTCAATTAAACCGGAGACAAAATTAGTTTCAGTAAGTTTTGTTCAGTTCTTATCAGGTTATAAAGTTGATCTTGAGAAAATAGGAAATTATTGCCGGGCAAATAGTATTATTTTTTCTGTTGATGGAATTCAGGGTATAGGGGCAATGAGAGTTGATGTTAAAAAATGCAAGATAGATTTTCTTTCCTGCGGTACTCAAAAATGGCTTTTAGGAATGCAGGGATTGGCATTTATTTATGTTGATGAAGAATTCCAGAAAAAGATGATCCCCGCAAATGTTGGATGGCTTTCAGTTGAGAATGCCTGGAATCTTTTAGATTACAAATTGGATCTAAAAACTTCAGCAAATGTTTTTCAAGGCGGTACGTTAAATGCTTTTGGCATTTATGCATTTAACTCATCTTTAACTTTATTTAAAGATTTTGGTTTTGATAATGTTGAATCAGAAGTTTTATCGAACACAAAGTATTTTATCACTAAACTTAAATCAATTGGATTGTATTGTGTTCTTTCCAATTGCAATGAAGAAGAGTTAGCAGGAATAGTAACTATAAAAGTAAAAGATCCTGAAAAAATATTTGACGAATTAGAGAAAAAGAAAATCTTTGGCTCTTTGCGGGAAGGGTTCATAAGATTTGCACCGCATTTCTACAACACACATCACGAGATTGATAAAGTTGTTGAGGAATTACAGAAAATTTGAATATCTTTAAATAAAAAAATTAGGTTTGAAATATGAAATGGTTTTACAGCAGTATGTTTTTGTTGATTTCATTAGTCCTTTTTACAAAATCGATTGAAGCTCAAAATATTAAACAAGAATTGCGCATAAGCCCTAAGGCTGAAGTTATGCAGACCGTTGGCTTTACGGAAATCCGAATAGTTTACAGCAGACCTGGAGTAAAAGGACGAGAGATTTGGGGTAAACTTGTATCTTATGATGCTGTTTGGCGTGCAGGTGCTAATGAGGCTACCAAAATTACTTTTTCAACTGATGTAATAGTTGAAGGAAAAAAATTAAAGAAAGGCTCCTACAGTTTTTTTGCAATTCCAGGAAAAAATCAATGGACTTTGATTTTTAACAAAGTTGCGGATCAATGGGGTGCTTTTGAATATAATGAATCTGAAGATGCTCTAAGAGTTAAAGTTAAAACTGAAAAAGCCACTTGGCAGGAATGGTTATCTTATACAATCAATAAGGCCTCAGATTCCTCCGCTATTATCAGGCTTGAATGGGAGAAAATTAAGGTTCCCTTTAAAGTTGAAGTGAAATTGTAATTAGTTATTTAGCTCCCCTTTTACTGGTAATAGAAAAAGATAAATACCCAGAGTTAAGAAGGGTAGAACCATTGTTAAATATTTTTCCCATACCTGATAAGAAAATGGCATTATTAAAAGGAATAAGAGCCACAGCAAAATAAAAATCAACTTTTTATCGATAGATTTTGATTTGATGTCTTGATAAATGTTTTTTAAAAGTTCTGTATTTATGTAGCATCCAACAAAAAGTAAAAACGCTAGAATAATTTTTAACCAAAGACTTTCATTTCCCAAGAATTCTACAAATGCCTGATGAACAAATCCAACGGTTTTGTAATCTGTAAACGTTAATGTTGCCATTGAAGGCTTAACCGGAAACAGAAATAATATTATTGTAAGTGCAAATGAAATAAAAAGTGTTGTGTAACTAAACTTTATTTTCTTAAAAAATAGAACGACTAAAGGGAAAACATAAATAACTGAAAATGTGATGTAGGTATTTATATAATCTAAATTGTAGAATGCTGAATTTGGAACAATCCATTTTTCAATCCCGCTTGCAGGAGAAATATTTTTCCAGACGCCAAAAAAAAGCAACAAAGGTAACGCAGTTATTATTGAGCTTACTATGTAATTCCTACTCTTTAATCGTTCACCTTTATAATTAAATAGGGAAAAAATTATAACTGCTAAGGGAATGATTACAGAATATTGTCTGCACAGAATTGCTAAAGCAGAAAAAATGACAAACAGAATTATTTTGTCTTTTATAAATGAAATCACTGCAACAAGTGAAAGCATAATAGTTAACATATCCGTAAAAACAAAAACACTAGTTCCAAAGAAATATGGATTGATAACTACCATTAATGAAAGTAGAAGTGTGTGAAATTCTTTCTTAACAAATAGATGGAAAACATAGTAAACAAGTTGCCAGGTTATGAAGGAGATTATTAGCGTAAGTATTCTTAAACTTTCTGTTGAAGAACTAGTCAGCTTAGCCCAAAGAGCATAAAACATAAAGAAAAATGGCGGTGTAACTTCAGGATAATCTTTAATTGTGTTAAAGTTAAAATTATTTGCAAATAATCTTATTGTTTCAACTATGTGTCTTTCATCTCCACGGAAGGGAAGTCTGAGCGAAACAATTCCAATTACTGTTAATACGATTAGTGAGAATGCAAGCCAAATGTGGTAAGATTTTATTTTATTCATCATAGTTTTGAGTGCGACAATCAAAAGTGATTGCCACACTCATAATTCATTTAGGCCCTAATAATATCTAATAACTCTTTAGTTTTCTCTTCCATTAGCAAAACATCACCTTTACTTTCAACGTTTAATCGAATTATTGGTTCAGTGTTAGACATTCTTAAATTAAATCTCCAATCATCATACTCAACACTTAACCCATCTGTTTTTTCAACTTTTCCACCTGTGTAGATTTTCTCAATCTCTTTAAGCTTTCCAGCAGGATCGGCAATTGTGGAATTGATTTCTCCTGAGCATGGAAATGTTGCAATCATTTCTTCAACAAGATCGCTAAGTGTTTTATCTTCTTCAGACATAAGCTGCATAATTAATAAAAATGGAATCATTCCGCTATCTGAATAAGCATTATCTCTAAAGTAATGATGTGCAGACATTTCACCGCCGTAAATTGAGTTCACTTCACGCATTTTCTGTTTAATGAAAGCATGTCCGCTTACTGATTGAACCGCAACTCCTTTACTACGTTCAACAATATCTAGTGTATTCCATACTAGTCTGGGATCGTGGACAATTCTTTCTCCGGGAAATTTTTTAAGAATTGATTTTGCCAGTAATCCGACAATATAATACCCTTCGATAAAGTCGCCTTTTTCATCGGTAAAGAAACACCTGTCATAATCTCCATCCCAAGCAACGCCAAGATCTGCATTGTTTTTCAGAACAGCATCAATTGTTGGTTTTCTGTTTTCTATAAGCAATGGATTTGGAACTCCGTTAGGAAAATCTGAATTCGGATCATTAAAAACTTTAATCATTTTGATTGGTAGTTTGGATTCTATGGCATCGATTGCTAATCCGGCACATCCATTACCGGCATTAACTACTACTTTAAATGGCTTTATTTTTTTTGGATCATAAAATTTTGCTAAGTTGTTTATAAATGCTTCCATCACATCTATTTTTTCTACTGTACCTTTATTTGTACTGATTTCTCCCAAATTATTTTTCAATATCATTTCTTCAACAATATTTAATCCTGAATCATATCCAACAGGTACAGAATCTTTTTTAACGAATTTCATTCCATTATACTCAGGCGGATTATGGCTTGCCGTAATCATTATTCCGCCATCAGCGTTTAAGTAAGGAGTCGAAAAATAAATCATTTCAGTTCCGCACAACCCTATATTAACAACATTACTACCTGCATCAGTAAGACCATTTATTAGTGCTTCGGAGATTTCCACGGAGGATTTTCTAATATCATAGCCAACCACAACTTTGCTTGCATTTACGTGTTTTGCAAATGCTCTTCCTATTTTATAAGCTAAATCAGGATTAAGTTCCGAAGGTACCTTACCTCTAATATCATATGCTTTAAAACTGTTTAGTTTTTCCATAAAGATTCCTTAATAATAAATGAAAAAAAATTCCTTGAAAAATAAAAGTGTTTTTTTATGACAAAATACGGTCTAAGTTCGGGTACAATTTAAAGAAAATTGTGGACTGAACATTAAAAATATTTTTGAAAGGTATGCATTTTTCAATGGACTTTTTGAATAACACTAACTACATTCGCTTAACAAATTTTATGGAGATAGTTATCGCAAATACTGATACTATTAAGTGGCACTTCGCTAAGTGTAATCATACAAAATGCAACTCAATCTTTTTAGTTCATCCGGAAGAAAATCCAGGTGATCTTGGGTTCATTTGTCCGGAATGCAGCAGAAAAATACACACTTCGCATATCGTTCAATGCACAAGCTGCAGAACGGTATTAAATTTTGTACGCGCTGCACCAAATGAAGAAAAAGTTGTTTTTACGGTTCCCAAATGTTCTCATTGCATCGGAACGATTGAAGATGAATGGGAAATTGAACCATTATATCAGCCGGATTCATACATTTAAAATCTTAGTGCCTGACCAATTGATTTTAAGAAACTTTAAATTCAGTTGTGAAGTTTATCCTTTTATGCGACCATTCATAATTAGTATGGTGCATAGAAGGATTTTTTATTTATTTTTGTTATCGTTTTTTAGTTAATAATTTTAATTCATAATAAGGTGTAGTTATGAGATTTCTGTTCGGATCTATCGCTAAACGAATTGTTTTTAGTGTTGTTTTAGTAAGCTTTTTCTATCAGATTCAGATTTCTGCTCAATCTTCAGATTGGATGAATCTTGATACAATTAAAGCCGGCAAATTTGATAATGGTAAAATGTGGACGTTTGAGTATCCGCCAATGGATTACTTTAGTCAGGCCTACAATTTTCAACCGGATGAAGCCTGGTTTGAACATGTCAGAATGTCTGCGCTCCGTTTTGCAAATTACTGTTCAGCCTCTTTTGTATCAGCAGATGGATTGGTAATGACAAATCATCATTGTGCCAGACAAAGTATAACGCAGGTTACGATGGAAGGTGAAGATTTAAATGCAAACGGATTTATTGCACAAACTTTGCAGGACGAAAGACCTGTTCCCGGATTGTATGTAGATCAATTAGTTTTGTTCAAAGATGTAACCGACGAAGTAATTGATGAAATCAATAAAGGTACAACTGATAAAGAGCGTGCTAAATTTGAAAATGAAATAATTTCAAAGATCGAAGAGAGAGAAGCAACAGCTACCGGACTTGAAGTAGCAATTACTCCATTATATAATGGCGGTAAGTATTCTCTTTATGGATATAAAAGATATACAGATGTAAGATTAGTTTTGGCACCGGAAGATCAACTAGGATTCTTTGGCGGCGATCCTGATAACTTTACATATCCACGATTTAATTTAGATTGCAGTTTCTTTAGAGTATATGATGAAAATGGAAATCCATTAAAGACAGAAAATTTTTATAAGTGGAGTGAAAACGGTGCGGCTGTTGGAGAACCAGTATTTGTAGTTGGAAATCCTGGTAATACAGATAGGCTAAACACAGTTGCACAATTAGAATATGCAAGGGATATTCAATATCCAAGAACTGTTGCACTTCTTACGAATTTAACTGACATTTATCAGGAAATGCTAAAAAAGGATCCGAGCAGAAGACTTGAGCTACAGGATATGATTTTTAGTTTTGAAAATTCTAAAAAAGCTATTGGCGGTATTTTAGATGGACTGAGAAATCCGGTGATGATGCAGAGAAAGAAAGATTTTGAAAAAACTTTCCGTGCATCGGTTGAAGCTGATCCTGAACTGAAAGCAAAATACGGAAATTTATGGGATAAAATTGCTGATTCACGTAAACAGCTAGGTGAAATATCTAACAAAAATTTTGCTTTAAGCATGAATCAATTATCGACTCCTAAATACTTTTTTATTGCTGATGAAGTTATTTCAATTGCTGAAAATCTAAAACTTCCTGAGAGCGAAAGAGATGAGCTTTATGTTGGGGATGAACTTAATAATACTTTAGCATCTCTTTTCCCCGAAGATTTTGATGCTGACATGGCTAATCTATTGCTTGAAAAAAAGATTGATGCATTGTATATGTATCTGGGTGCGGATGATCCATTAGTAAAGAAATTTACTGGAGGCAAACAGGGTAAAGAAGCAGTTGAATATGTTTTATCCAATTCAAAAGTTACTAGCCTTGAAGATGTAAAAGATCTTTTAGAAGATGGCGCAGATGAAGTTCTTAAAGGTGATGACCCGTTTATTTATTTTATGATGAACTCAAAAGAACGAGCTGCTGGATATTCTAAAAAAGTTAATGAAATAGTAGAAGTTGAATCAGCTTACTCCCAGCAGTTAGGCGTTGCATTATTTGAAGTTTACGGAACATCAATTCCGCCCGATGCGACTTTTACATTAAGATTAGCTGATGGCGTTGTTGAAGGATTTCCTTACAATGGAACCTATGCACAGCCTTATACAACATTTTATGGATTGTATGATCGTTACTACGGACAGGGAAAAGAATTTCCTTGGAGTTTGCCTGCAAAATGGACACCTCCACCAGCAGATTTTGATTTATCAACTCCATTTAACTTTGTATCTACAAATGATATAATCGGTGGCAATTCCGGAAGCCCAGTCATAAATAAAAACGCAGAAATCGTTGGGTTAGCATTCGATGGAAACATTCAAGGATTACCAGGAAGTTTTATTTTTAGAACTGAAGAAAACAGAACTGTTTCTGTTCACTCAAAAGGCATGTATGAAGCAATTGATAAAGTTTATAAGCTTAAGAGATTGAGTGCTGAATTAAAGGCTGGAAAGATTACCAAGTAATCGGAATCTAATAATTTATTAAAAAAGAAATTCCCTTCAATTTGAAGGGAATTTTTTTATTCAATCCGAAATATCCATTCTGATCCGGTCAAGGATCATTAACTAAAACAATCATGACAACATTTTACATCCGTTTACTTGCAAGTGACAAGTGTGACTTTATACCTTTATAGATTTGAACCAGACATTAACAATAACATTTTAATAAACTATTTAGCAAGAGGTTCAAAGTGAAAGCATCAAGAAAACAAACAGCAGCAGCGTTAGCATTAACTTTATTGTTGGTCACGGGAATAAATCTAAATTTATTTGCACAACCAAATCCAATTTCAAATGTTACAAATAACGAGTATGCTTTGGATAATCTTAAGTCAGGGATTAATTCTGAAAATAGCGGTGTAAGAAAAAGTTCAATTTACTTAGCCGGAAAATATAGAGTTGCAGAAGTTGTTACTTGTCTTGTTGAAAGATTAGGAAAAGAAGATGAACCATCAGTAAGATTATTAATCGCATATTCACTATATGAAATAAAAGATTCAGAAGGAATGAAAGCTGTAAAAGAATTATCTCTAAATGACAATGATATAAAAGTAAAAAAAATTAGTTTTAATCTTTACGATGAATATTTAAATAATAGCAATTCAACAGCAGCATTGTAGAATAAAATTTTACCTCTCCAATGAGACCCGCGATTCTGAAAAGAGCGCGGGTTTTCTTTTTAACTAATCAAATAATTAACTGTACGAACAAATGAATTGAGGAGTATTTAGGTAGAGTGTTTATAAAAGTTATTCCATACTCAGCACCAGCCCCAACTTTAAATCCTTTTAGATTAAAATTTCTCAGATCAAATCCAACCGATAAAGAAATTACAACTCCATAATCCCAAACATCAGTATCGATAAAAGTTCTGTCATTCAAAGCAAGAAATCCTACACCTTCTTCCAAAAACACTTTACTGTCAAAATACTGAGTTGTAATTCCTTTGAAGCTGAAGCCTTGTATGAATGGATTGTATGGTTGATTTGTATTGGGAAGAATCGCATTAAAATCTTTTGTAAAGATGAAACTTAATCTTGGAAAAACTTCTTCGAACAATGGTAAATTTGCTTCTACAAATATGGATGTTGTAAATCCTCCAACTGATACAGAGTTACCGCTGAATGATCCTCCGCCAAGATACCCGCCGACAGAAATTTCTGTCTGGGGGAAGCAAATCGATGGAAACAGAAAAGCAGCTAATAAAATAGTTTTTACTTTCAATAAGATTCCTTTAATTTTTAACACAAGTTAAAATAAACTGATAACAAAAGAATCAAAAGGGATATTAGAGGATCTTTATGTCAAATAAATCAGAAATAAAATTTTTAATTGAGTTAGATGATAATAAAATGCCAGAAAAAATTCAGTGGCAAGCTGATGATGCTGACTTCAAAGGAATGAAAGAGTCTAAAACAATGATGCTTTCACTCTGGGATAAAGAAGATAAAGTTACACTTGGAATTGATTTATGGACAAAAGAAATGCTTGTTGATGACATGAACTTGCATTTCTATCAAATGATTTTAAAGCTAGGCGACACTTACCGTAAATCAACAAGCAATCCTGAGATAGCAAAAATGTTCGATGAGTTTGCTTCACAGTTTGCTGATAAAATTAAACTATTTGATAAAAAGTAATTGCATTCGATTAAATGAGTGCTGAAAAGATTAACTAAACTTTTTAAGCAAATAACTTTTCATTCAATTCCAATTTGTCTAATTTAAAAATAGTATCTATAAACTTTTAGGCTCAAAATGGATGTTGAAATCCTCTCACGTATTCAATTCGCTTTTACAATAGCTTTTCATTATATCTATCCTCCACTCAGCATTGGTATTGCAATAATTCTTGTAATAATGGAAGGTATGTATCTTAAAACAAAAGATAAGTTCTTTGAAAATATGACAAAGTTTTGGGTTAAAGTTTTTGCTTTAACATTTGCGATCGGTGTTGCTACTGGTATCGTAATGGAATTTGAATTCGGTACAAACTGGGCAACTTACTCGCGCTTTGTTGGAGATGTTTTTGGAAGCGCACTTGCCGCTGAAGGAATTTTCGCATTTTTTCTGGAATCAGGTTTTCTTGCTGTTTTAGTTTTTGGCTGGGATAAAGTTGGACCTAAAATGCATTTTTTCTCAACTATTATGGTTTCACTTGGATCAATGTTTAGCGCAGTGTGGATTGTTGTTGCAAATTCATGGCAGCAAACACCTGCAGGATTTCATGTAGTTGGTGAAGGAATAAATGCGCGTGCAGAAATTACAGATTTTTGGGCAATGGTTTTTAATCCTTCCTCAGTTGATAGACTTTTGCATGTTCTTTCTGGTTGTTGGTTAGCTGGTGCTTTCCTAATTATTAGTGTAAGTGCTTATTATCTTTTAAGAGACAGGCACATTCGTTTTGCAAAAGCATCAATTAAAATTGCTTTGGTTGTGGTAATGATTGCCTCTTTGTTTCAACTATTTACAGGACACAGAAGTGCGGTTGGAGTTCATGAAAATCAACCGGCAAAGCTTGCTGCTATGGAAGCTGTTTTTGATGATCAAACAAATGCTCCTCTCTATTTATTTGGTTGGGTTGATGAGGACAATCAAAAAGTAAATTTCGGTGTTGCAATTCCCGGTATGCTAAGTTATTTGATTGGCTTTGATTCAAATACCAAAGTAACAGGATTGAATTCTTTTAAGAAAGAAGACCGTCCTCCGGTTAATATTGTTTTTCAAGCTTATCATTTGATGGTCGCAATTGGTTTTGCTCTAATTGGAATAAGTTTACTTGGAATATTTTTTTGGTGGCGAGGTACTTTATTTAAACAGAGATGGATGCTGTGGATTTTCGTCTTTTCAGTTTTGCTTCCACAAATAGCAAATCAAATTGGATGGATAACCGCTGAAGTTGGAAGACAACCGTGGATTGTATATGGTTTACTCAGAACTTCAGAAGGATTATCTAAAGCTGTTGAAGCTGGACAAGTATTATTTTCACTGATTCTATTTATGCTGATATACCTCGGCTTGTTCATCCTATTTATTTATTTGTTAAATGAAAAAATAAAACACGGTCCTGAAGATGTTGATTCAATACCTTCTGAAATTGGACATCCAAAGGCATAATAAAGTTTAAGGTGAAATATGGAATTTACTTTTGATTTAAATACAATATGGTTTTTCTTAATTGGAATTTTATTAGTTGGATATGCAATTCTTGATGGATTTGATCTTGGAGTTGGAGCGTTACATCTTTTTGTAAAAGATGATCTTGATAGAAGAATAATGCTTAATTCAATTGGGCCTGTTTGGGATGGTAATGAAGTATGGCTTGTTACAGGAGGCGGAGCATTATTTGCTGCTTTTCCCCATGTTTATGCAACCGTTTTTTCAGGATTTTATACTGCATTAATGATGTTATTATTCATGCTTATCTTTCGTGCAGTTGCTATCGAGTTCAGAAGTAAACGCCCAATGAAGTGGTGGCGGCAAATGTGGGATGTTGCATTTAGTATTGCAAGTATTTTCATTGCTTTTCTTGCAGGAGTATCAGTTGCAAATTTAATAACCGGTGTTCCGATTGGACCTGATAAAGAATTTATTGGAACTTTTTGGAGTTTGATAAATCCATATACAATTTTGGTTGGTATTACAACCGTTGCTTTGTTTATGATGCATGGCTCAATATATGGCGTAATGAAAACGGAAGGTGAATTGCAAAAAAAATTAAGAAGCTGGGTAAATAACACAATTAAGTTTTTTATTATCAGTTATCTAATTACAACATTGGCAACTTTGATTTATTACCCCCATATGATTCAGCACTTCAAGGAATTTCCAGCATTATTTGTACTCGCGGTTTTAAACATGTTGGCAATCGCTAACATTCCAAGAGAAATTTCTAAGGGCCGAGATTTTTTAGCATTTCTTTCTTCGTGTGCATCTATAGCAGCATTACTTTCATTGTTCGCTTTTGGAATATTTCCAAATTTTGTTTTGGCATCAAACAATCCGGAATATAGTTTGAACATATATAATGCAGCGTCATCTCAAAAAACATTAAATATAATGTTGATTATTGCGTTAAGTGGAATTCCATTTGTGCTGGCTTATACAATAAGTATCTATTGGATTTTTAGAGGTAAAGTTAAACTTAATAATATGAGTTATTAGATTAGATAATTGTTGTTCCAATTAAAATAAACATTAGAGATAATTATTATGGAATTAATTCTTAGCATCTTCATCGGAATTGGACTTGCAGCTGCTGTAGGTTTTCGAATTTTCATACCATTTCTTATTGCTTCAATTGCAGCATATACTGGTAATTTAGAATTGTCTACATATTTTACTTGGATTGGAACATTGCCTGCATTAATACTTTTTTCTGTTGCAACTATAGTTGAAATATTTAGCTACTACATTCCCTGGGTTGATAATTTTTTGGATGCAATCAATCACCCTCTTGCAATATTGGCCGGAATAATTTTAAGTGGTGCCGTAGTAACAGATTTTCCGCCTTTAATAAAATGGGCATTAGCACTTATTGCCGGTGGTGGAATAGCTGGAACAATTCACGCAGCTACTGGCTTGATAAGGTTAAAGTCATCTGCACTTACAGGTGGGGCAGGTAATCCCGTTGTTTCAACTGCGGAAGCTGGCAGTTCAATTACACTATCCGTAATTGCTATATTTATTCCGGCAGTTGCAGTTATCATCGTGGGGATAATGATTGTTTATCTATCATTTATGATAAAGAATAAATTCTTTTCTCCGCCCAAAGAATTTTAATCATTAAACGATTCTGTATTCACTTGGTTTTATATTATCTATATTCCAATCACCAATTGAGTATCTAATTAGTCTTAAAGTTGGATGACCAATTGCAGCCGTCATTCTTCTAACTTGCCTATTTTTCCCCTCCGTAATTATTAATTCAATCCAGTTGGTTGGAATATTTTTTCGTTCCCGAATCGGTGGATTTCGTTCCATAATTTTTGGTGTATCAATTAACTTTGCTTTAGCCGGTTTTGTTAATCCGTCTTTAAGTAAAATTCCTTTTCTAAGTTTATTAAGAGATTCTTCACTCGGGATTCCTTCAACCTGAACCCAATAAGTTTTTTCTAGTTTATTTTCCGGATCTGAAATTAAATGTTGAAGTTTCCCATCATCAGTTAAAATAACCAGTCCTTCACTATCAAAGTCTAGTCTTCCGGCAGCATAAACATTTTTTATTTTTACAAAATCTGAAAGAGTTTTTCTACCTTCTCTATCTGTAAACTGACAAAGTACATTAAACGGTTTATTGAAAAGAACTATCATATTAACTATTTATAAGTGATTCTATAAATACAATCTGCATAATCATCTGATACAAGCATTGAGCCATCTGGCATTAATTCAATATCAACGGGGCGACCCGACACAGTATCACCATTTAACCAGCCATCAGCAAATGTTTCATAGCTAACAGAATTATTTCCTTCTAATCTTACCAAAGAAATTCTATAACCAATTTTTTGGCTTCGATTCCAACTTCCATGTTCAGCGATAAATATTTGATTTTGATATTCTGATGGAAACATTTGTCCTGAGTAAAACTCAATTCCCAAAGCTGCTACGTGCGGACCCAGTTCCTGAACAGGCCTGGTGTAAAGTGAAGTATCACCCTGTGAACCAAATTCAGGATCAAGAATATTTTTTCCATGAAGAAATGGATAACCAAAATGCAATCCTTGAACTGGTGCACGGTTCAATTCATCTGGAGGAAGATTATCTCCCAACATATCTCTTCCGTTATCTGTAAACCAAAGTTCAGAGGTGTTTGGATGCCAATCAAAACCAACGGTGTTTCTAATACCACGAGCAAAAACTTCGAACTCACTTCCATCAGAATTCATTCTTGTAATCGAAGCGTATCGTATATCTTCATTCTCTTTCAAACAGATGTTGCATGGCGCACCAACCGGAACATACAATTTTCCATCAGGGCCGAATTTTATAAACTTCCATCCATGACTTCTATCAGTTGGAAAATCATCACGAACAACTGTATAAGAAGGATTATCTCGAAAAGTGTTTTCAATATTTTCAAACTTAATAATGCGACTAACTTCTGCAACGTAAAGATCACCATCTTTCAGATCCACACCATTTGGCATATCAAGTCCGGATGCAATAGTAATTACTTCATCAACTTTGTAGTCTTTATCATTATCAACTAAAGCGTATATATTTCCAGCATTTCGTGTTCCCACAAATAAAATTCCATTTTCACTCAGGACCATGGAACGGGCGTTAGGTACATTTGAAGAATATATTTCTATCTTGAATCCAGCGGGAAGATTAATTACTGATTGACTATTTGAATCAGAATTACAGGAAATAATTGAAAACGATACTATAAGTATTATTAAAACATTTTTCATAATAACTCCAATTATTAAATGGATTAACTATTTGGTTTCCAACTGTAACCGATTCTATAATCTGTATATGGTATGGTAACAGGAAGTTTTCCTTTAGATTCGATTGAACCATTAAGGAAATTTAAAGCTGCTCTTTGTGATGCTTTTGAGTTACTAAATGTGCAGATATAATTTTTAATATTAGGAAAATTTGAAAGTATGTATGGATTTTCAAAACTGATGAGGATTACTTTTTTATTAAACGATAAAAGTTTTTCTATAAACTTTATTTGGGCATCCGAAAGTGTTTTACCATTAATATCATTTCTTGTGTAAAAATAGGATGCAATGACAATCATCTCGCAATCCTTTGCTATATCAAGTGTAAACTGGTAATCATTATTATTCGACTCATTTGTTAAGGTCACAGAACTATATCGGGAAAAATTTTTAGAATAAATTTCACTGAAGTGAGGATCGCTAATTGTTTTTCTGTTTGTTATATCAACTAAAAGTGTTTTGGTGTATTTAGTTGAATCAAGAGGAATTAATTTTTCATCAATATTAAATGCAACAATAGATTCTTCAGCGATTGAATTTGATAATTTATAATGTTCTTCAATTCTAATACGCCTGGGAAGATTTTTATTAGCGAATTTTTCTTTATCCAATTTCAGCCATCTTTTTGCTGATAAAATTTTTCTTACACTTTCATTCAATCTGCTTTCTGTAATCTCACCTTTTTTAACAGCTTCATAAATTGCTGTTATTCCATCACGAATACTTGGCGGCATGAGCAAAATATCATTACCAGCTTTAAATGCTTTTATGCATGCTTCGCTATTAGAATAATATTTTGTTACCGCTTTCATATCAAGAGCATCTGTAATTATTAAACCATTAAATCCCAGCTTCTCCTTCAATAGTTTTGTTATTATGTTATAAGACAATGAAGAAGGCAAATCTGTATTGGGTTCAAATGCAGGAACATTTAGATGTCCTATCATAATAGAATGGATATTATTTTCAATCAACTCTATAAATGGTTTTAATTCATTTTCATAGAGATAATTTTTAGTGCCGCCTATGACCGGAAGATCGTTATGTGAATCAATTCGTGTATTGCCATGTCCCGGAAAATGTTTTGCTGATGCAATTACTCCTCCTTCAATCGAACCTTTGACGTAAGCTTTACAAAACTCGGTTACCAAATTTTTATCCTCAGAATAGGATCGAAGATTTATTACAGGATTTTCAGGATTGTTATTAATATCTGCAACCGGTGCAAAATTAAAATTCACTCCAAGCAGCAAAGCCTCGATAGCAGTAGCTTTTCCGGTTTGATAAGCAAATTCAGTTTTATTAGTGGAACCAACAGCCATACTATGTGGAAAAGTATTGGTTGCGTTCATTCGCATGCCAAGTCCGTTTTCAAAATCAGCACCTACGAGCAAAGGTATTTTTGAATTTTTCTGTAGTTCATTAATCACTGAAGCAGTTTCTTCCACATTGCCGGTTGAAACAACGATACCGCCAATTCCATGCACCTGAACCATTTCTAAAGCGAACTTAAATTCCTTTGAAGATTGATTGAGACTTTTTCCAAAAACTGCCGGCATGAAAATTTGTGCACACTTATCGTACAGCGTCATTGATTCTAAAGTGTTAGTTACCCATTCTTCATCTTCAGCTGTTAAGTTAAAAATGTTTTCAGATTTTGATGAATTATCTGATGTTTTACTTCTGAACTAGGAGCAATATTACTTTGTTCAAATTGCAGAAACAAAAACACAAAGTGCAATGCAACAATACTTACAAATCCAAAATTCGTTTTTGCAGATAAATTATTTCGCATCAATCTTTTCTATACTTTTTATTACTGCATTATGTAGTTGTGGTCTCACTTTTTGGATCTTTGTATTTTCTCTTGTTGGATATACACGATTTGTGAGAAACACTACAAATAAATTTCTGTCAGGATCAGCCCAGATTGATGTACCTGTATAACCGGTATGGCCAAAAGAGTTTTTAGAAAAATATATTCCAGCTGATGAACCTGAATCTGATTTCGTATCCCAGCCAAGAGCACGTGTGCTTTCTTCAGAATATCTTTTTGTAAAAAGCTCAACCGTGCTTTGTTTGATGAATTGTTCATCGTTCAATTTTCCCTTATTCATTAATACCGACATAAGCTTTGCAATATCCTAGCATTAGAAAACAATCCCGCGTGTCCCGCAACTCCATTTAGCATAGCTGAAGTCTCATCATGCACTTCACCTTGAAGTGTTTTCATTCTCCAGTAGTTGTCAATCTCAGTTGGTGCACAAAGTTTTTTAAGTGAATCCTTTGGATTGTAAAAAGTTGTATTCATTTCTAATGGATTAAAAATTTCAACTTCACAAAAATTATCTAAGCTTTTGTTGGTAACTTTTTCAATAATCTTTCCAAGAGTTATTATACCCAAATCAGAGTAGACAGTTTTTTCTCCGATTTTATATTCAAGTTCGGAAGAATAAATCTCGTTTATTACGTCATCGCAATTGAGATTTCTCCCATAAAATTTTTTCCATGCTGGCAATCCTGAATTATGTAAAAGCAAATTTTTAATTGTAATATTTTCTTTACCATTAACACCAAACTCAGGAATATATTTTATCACTTTATCATCAAGTGAAAACAATTCTCTATCATAACAAATCATTGCTGCAGTTGTTGTTGCAACAACTTTTGTTACTGAGGCAAGATCATAAAGAGTGTTGGTTTTTACTTTTGGTGATGATTCAGGATCATAAGTATAATTTCCATAAGCCTTTTCATAAATGGTTTTCCCATCCTTCCAAACTAAAACTACTCCTCCGGGAAAAGATTTATCTTCGATTGCTTTATTTATAACTCTATCTACATCATTAAATTGATAAGAATTATTTTGAGCACTTATACTGAGATTTAATGCCAGTACTACAAACAACAATATATTTGTAAAATTATTCATCTATTTTATTCTTGGATTATTTTTCAACTCAATTTAATGAAAATGAATAAACGAAAAAATTCAATGATTCCCTCGTCTGAAATTATTATATTTCAGTTAATTATGAATAAGGTTTCTTTATGAGTGAACTGGAAAATTATTTTTCGCAATTTCGTAAAAATATAATCGGTGCTGATGCAACTTTTGTAACTCCGTTTGGTGAGCAAAAATTAATCTATGCAGATTGGATTGCAAGCGGAAGACTGTATAAGCCGATTGAAGAAAAACTTTGTGAAACTTTCGGTCCAATGGTCGGCAATACTCATTCAGAAGCGAGTGTTACAGGCACTACAATGACTTTAGCCTATCACGAAGCTCATAAGATAATTAAAGATCACGTTAATGCTGGTAAAGATGATGTTATAATCACAACCGGTTCCGGGATGACGACTGTTGTTTGCAAATTTCAAAGATTACTTGGATTAAAAATTCCTGAACAACTTGCCGATTATATTAAACTTCCCGAAGAATTAAAGCCTTTAGTATTTATAACTCATATGGAACATCATTCGAATCAAACAACCTGGCTGGAAACCATTGCAGATGTTGTAGTGATAAATCCAAATGAAGATGGATTGGTTGATGTTAACGACTTTAAAGAAAAGTTAGAGAAGTATAAAAACAGAAAATTAAAAATTGGCGCATTTACTGCTGCTTCAAATGTAACGGGAATTGAACCGGATTATTATGAACTATCAAAAATGATTCATCAATACGGTGGTTATTCATTTATCGATTTTGCTTGCTCAGCTCCTTATGTTAAAATAGATATGCATCCATCTGATCCTGAAGCCAAGCTTGATGCAATATTTTTCTCTCCGCATAAATTTTTAGGAGGTCCCGGAACTCCGGGTGTTTTAGTTTTTGATTCAAAACTTTATCACAATAGAGTTCCTGATTTGCCGGGTGGTGGTACAGTTGATTGGACTAATCCCTGGGGAAAACATAAGTTCATAAATAATATCGAAGCACGGGAAGATGGCGGAACTCCGGCATTTCTTCAAACTATAAAAGCAGCTTTGTGTATAAAGTTAAAAGAGGAAATGGGTGTTGATAAATTAAGAACTAGGGAAGAAGAACTTGTAAAAATTGCTTTTGCCGGATTAAAGAAAATACCTACTCTCCATATTCTTGCAGGAAATATTGAGCACAGACTTGGAGCAATTTCATTTTATGTGGAAAATATTCATTACAACTTAATCGTAAAAATACTTAATGATCGATTTGGTGTGCAGGTAAGAGGCGGATGTTCCTGTGCAGGAACTTATGGACATTATTTACTGCACGTCGATCCAAACCGTTCAAAGATTATCACAGATAAAATTGATCAGGGTGATTTGTCAGAAAAACCTGGCTGGGTTAGAATGTCAATTCATCCAACAATGACAGATGCAGAATTAAATACTGCAATTAATGGTATTGCACAAATAGTAGATAACATAGATGAGTGGAGTAAAGATTATATTTATGATAAATCCAAGAACGAGTTCTTCCATAAAAATTCTGATGGAAGTGATTTAGAAAAAATTAAAAGTTGGTTCGTAATATCTTAATATCATGAAGCCATACCGTTAAAGTAAAAAATGATTGATGATATAAATTATAGAAAATCATTAAGATTAAATAAGCTTGTTCTTAAATCTAAATGGATGGAGGCAATTGATTTTTTATTGTTTTTGGGAAGTATAACAATATTCGCGATGTATAACTTAAAAGCATTATGGATTGAAGGGATACAAAACAATATAAATTATTGGTTTTTCTTATCGCCATTATCAATATCCTTAATGATATTTCTTGCATACAAAAAAGTAAATGAAAAAAGATTAGTAGTAATTCAAACTCCTTTAAATAAAAATGAAAACCGAGAATTTGTTTTAGAATTTGTTAAAGAAAATGGTTTTATTGTAGCATACAATAATGAAAATTATCTTATTGCGGAATCGTTACGAAAGTTTTCTTCGGGTAAGCAGATTAGTTTTCTTTTTGCAAATAAAGAGATAAAATTTAATTGTCTTACACAAACTGCCTTAATCAGAATGCCAGAATTTCTTTATAGTAACTCATTAAGAAAGAATATTGAAGAAAGAATTAAAATATTATATAAACAAAAAACGGTATAAAAAACACTTCAACCCATTCGCCATTTTAGTTTGGCTTATTTTCCCGAAGGGATGGCGCTATTCCAGAGTTTTTTGAAATTGTATTTTAGTTCGAGTGTTGTTGATCGAAGCTTTATGAGAGATTGACTTTGACACAAAATCTGTTATACTATCTATTGTAAGAAAATTAGTTTGATGTAATTTACTGAATACACACGGTTTCCTATTTTTCAAATAATATTTGGAAGGAGGGTGTGATTATGTTAGCAATTGGGGCTTACGAAAAATGTAAGCAATATATTAATCTTCACTCATTGGATTCTGATACAAAGAAAGAAATCTTTCCGTGCATCACGATATCACGCCAGACAGGTTCTGGCTCTTACGAAGTTTCCGAAAAACTAATAAACATTCTGCAAAATAAATCTAAAAATCCTGATATACCCTGGACTTACTTTAACAAAGAGCTGATTACAAAAGTAGTCGAAGAATTTAAACTCCCAAAAGTCTTTTCAAATTATCTGGCAGAAGATAAGTATAGCCATATCTCAGACGCAGTAAATGAACTGCTTGGTGTAAAACCAGCTGAATGGACAATTGTGCACAAATCAACAGAAATAATTCTTCAACTAGCACGTTATGGAAAAACAATTATTGTAGGAAGAGGAAGTAATGTTATAACCGATAAACTTCCGAACAGTTTTCATGTTAGATTGATTGCTCCAATTGATCATAGGTTAAAACATGTTCAGGAAGTTTTTAATTTTACTAAAACTGAAGCCATGGATTATATTAAAAGGGAAGATGCGAACAGGCAAAAATATTTGAAATCACATTTCTTTCGGGAGCCAGACGATCCAACACTTTATCATCTTACAATTAATACTGGTAAGCTAACATATCAGGAGTGTGCAATGTTAATTGCGGATACGCTAACTAAAAAATTTCCAAAGTGTTTTGTTGAATGAACAATAAGTTACACTTAGAGCGTGGATTTTAATCTTGTCAAACCGGTTTTACTGACGGGTAATTCTTTACCGTTCTTCAAAACTAAACGATAAGATTCAGTGTCGGTTTGTTCCAGGTGCTGTAGAAAATCCAGGTTGATTATATACGATCTATGAATTCTTACAAATTGATTTTCATTTAAATGATTTTCAAAGTACTTCATAGTTTTTTGTTTTAGGAATCTTCCTTTTTCAGAATTGATCAGAACATAATCATCCTGTGCTTCTATCCATTTTACTTCTTCAACAGGAATTATTGTAATCTTTCCGCCATCTTTAATTACAACACGTTCCAAAAATTCGATCTTTTCATCACGCTGCTTTATAATATTTTGTATCGCGGAATTCTGCTGGAATCTATCACCAAGCTGTGCAATTGCTTTTTGCAAAGCATTTGTAAATCTTTCTTCTGAAAAAGGTTTTAAGAGATAATCCACTGCACTAACTTCAAAAGCTTTTATTGCAAAATGATCATAAGCAGTTGTAAAGATAATTATTGGCGGATCTTCGAGAAGTTCCAGCATTTCAAATCCATTTAACTTTGGCATTTGAATATCAAGAAAAATAAGATCAGGTTTTAATTCATTTATTCTTTTTATTGCATCAAATCCATTTGAACATTCTGCAAGAATTTCAATATCGCTTCTGTTTGCCAGATAGTTTTTTGTTATCTGTCTTGCAAGTGATTCATCATCAATGATAATTATTTTTATTTTGTTTGCCATAGAATTAAGCTAACGCTTTTTGTAAAGGAATAAAAATGTTTACTATAAATTTACCACTCTCTTTTTTTATTTCCATCAAATTATCCTGCTGATAAATTAACGATAACCGGTCTTTTATATTCTTTAGTCCCACCCCAGCACCTTTTTTATGCGATTCACCCTCAAAGTTATTACAAAGGGTTATCTTTAAGAAATCATCTTGTTTAGAGCAAGTTAATTTTATTGTAACCGCATCAAGTGTTTCATAAACGGCATGTTTGATTGCATTCTCAAAAAGCGGTTGAAGTATCATACTCGGGATTTCAGTTTTACCGCATTCCTCATGTAATTCTTCAACATAAATAAATTTGTCATCAAATCTTATCTTTTCAATATCAAGATACAATTTTATGTTTTTTAATTCTTCGTTAAGAGTGTTTTGCTGTCTATCGTTATTGGCTAAAGTGTAACGTAAAAAATCTGCAAGTTTAATGATCATTTGCTTGGCTTTTTTTGGATCGATCTCAGTTAATGCGCTCATCGAGTTTAAGCTATTGAAAATAAAATGCGGATTGATTTGAAATTTTAATGATCGTAATTCAGCTTCAGTAACAAGATTTTTTAATTCTGTTTCCTTTACTGTTCTTTCCTGAAATTCAGAATAATAAATAACAACATAGTAAAATGCTGTAAGCAGAAAATAATAAAGTATCCCGATTATAAATCTTGATTTAATAGTTTTGATAAAAAAATTACCGAACATATCAGTATCATTTATAATGCTTATCACAGCAAAATATCCAAGAGCAAGCCACACTATAGAAATTAAAATTCCACCGCCAAAGTGTGTTAAAATAACTTTTGTGATTTGATTATTTTCAATGGAAAGATAAACCGAAGAATACCAGAAACTTAATCCAAGTGCAGCAATTAAAAGATTGAAGGCAATTCCATCAACCAACCTAATTGTAAATGAAGCATTGCCTTCAAGGGATATAAGATTTATGTAAAGTACAGCTATAGCTAAAACAAAGAGTAAATATAGTAAAATGCTTTTAGGACTTTTTAATATTGGATTAAGTGACATATATGATTTTTACAAATATGTTTTTAATTCGCCGCCGCCAAAAACAACTAATCCTTTTATTATCAAAGTTTTGCTTTGATCAGCAACCATACTAGGGTCTTTAACGCTTTTATTAGAAAAGCCGCCAAAGATAGAAGTAACATTCATAACAACATTCCAATCACTTGGAACTACGATTGTTGTTCCACCAAAAACTGCAAGAATATCTATTGAACTTGTACCCTCAGAAAGTTTACAACCTTTAAGTATTATTTCTGATCCGCCAAAAACTGCGGTAACATTACCGCCACGAAAATTATCAGAGTTTACTATTTTTGTTCCTCCGCCAAAGATTGCAACATCATCAATAATATCTTTATTAATCTGTCCCAATTCATCAGTCTCTTCAGTCTTCTTTTTTTGATTGAGAATTATATAGCTGCCGAAAGCAATCAAAAATATTGCAAGAACTATAGACCCATCATAATCAATTGAAGGAAAAATTCTTGGAAGGATAAATACGAAACCGAGTCCGGCTATAATTCCGCCAAGCATTTTTCTTGAAGTGTTAAGAGTGAGATACATTCCGATTACAATAAAAAAGAATGGCCAGGAAAAAATTACCCTGCCAAAATTAAAATCAAAAATATCCAATGAATTAAGAAAGAATAAACCTCCCAATCCAATGAGTATGCTGCCTAGCATTACTCTTTTATCAACTTTGTTTTTATTTTCTTCCATTTTCTGCTCCTTAAATAGATGTACCGTTTTCTGGCGGAAAAGTAATACAAAGATAATGATCGCGAAAGTAAAAATCGGCGAAAGGGAAGTATTTATCGGTAAACGGACGAAAAACTCTTAGTATTTGAAATACTTTTTAAGCAAGCCTTCAGCTTTCTCATTTCCAAATTCTGCTGCAAGTTCAAAATCAACAATTGCTTCATCTATGTTGCCTAAACTTATCTCAGTTAATCCAAGATAATAATATCCATCGGCATAGCTCTTATTTATCTTCACGGCATTTTTATAATCCTTTATAGCTCGATCGTACAATTCAAGACCGTGGTATGCTCTGCCTCGTAAACAATAATAATCATAGTTAAGCGGATCATCTTTTAACAAAATGTTAAAACATTTTATCGCTTCACTGTATAATTCTAAATCAAGATTTTGAATTCCAAGTTGATAAACTTCTAATAGCGGTAACTCATCTATAGAAGGTGGATTGTCTATTATTGGAGGCGTATGTGGATAGTGGGGTGGACGTTCTGGTGGTGGTCCATCATAAGGAATTGGAGGATGCGGATTACAATTTGGAGCATAATATTCTGGTTCAGGCAAGTTTATTACAATTGGTGGATTTTCTTTTTCTCTATTTGGAGGTTGGATTGGTTCACGCTTCTGGTCCGGATTTCTAACCGGATTTTCAACTTTTTCTCTATCAATCCTATCAACTGGTTTAATTTTATCTTCCCTTGGATTTCTTTGGGCGATTGAGATAAAATTTATAGTAAGGATAAAAGCGAGCAGTAGAATTAAAGTTTTCATAACTCTCTCCTGGTATTAATAATAAAACTGAGACTATTATTATGCCAGAGAGATAAAAATAAAAAGGGAGCAAAAGCTCCCTTAGAAATCTTGAATAGTTATAAAACTAAACGTGAACTTCGACTTCGTTTACATGTGCATCTTCAACTTTTTTAAGTGCTTGTTCAAGATCAGCAATAAGATCGTTAACATTTTCAATCCCAACTGAAATACGAACCAAACCGTCTGTAATTCCACCAGCTAATCTCGCTTCTTTACCCATAGAAAAATGAGTCATACTTGCAGGATGCTGAATCAAACTTTCAACTCCGCCTAAACTTACTGCAAGCTGAAAAAGCTTAACAGAATTCATCATCAATCTTCCTGCTTCAATTCCACCTTTCAATTCGATGGTGATCATTCCGCCAGGACCTTTGTGCTGTTTCAATCCAACTTGATATTGCGGATGAGATTTTAATCCTGGAAAACGAATTGATTCGACTAATGAATGTTTCTCTAACCATTCTGCAATTATCTGTGCGCTTTCACAATGTTTTTCCATTCTAAGTGCAAGTGTTTTTAATCCACGATGAACAAGAAAAGAATTAAACGGATCAATAACTCCGCCAACTTGATTAAGAGTTTTACGAAAATGCTGATAAGTAGTCTCATCCTTCACAACAATAATTCCACCTACAACATCAGCATGACCATTTAAAAATTTTGTTAAACTGTGCATAACAACATCAGCGCCAAGAGCTATTGGATTTTGTAAAGCCGGACTCATAAAAGTGTTATCAACAACAACTGATGCACCGGCTTTGTGAGCAATTTTTGATAATTCTTGTAAATCAGAAATACAAAGTGTTGGATTACCCGGTGTTTCTATATATACAACCTTTGTGTTTGGTTTTATAGCTTTTTTAACTTCATCAAGATTTGATGTATCCACAAATGTGGTTTCAACACCAAACTTTTTCATTATAGTATTTAGTAAAGTAGTTGTTGGTCCATATACTGCAGATGAACAAACAACATGATCGCCTGCTTGAGTTAGTGCTGCAAAAATTGTGTGAACTGCTGCCATTCCGCTTCCGCAGCCAAGAGCTTTGTGTCCACCTTCGAGTGCAGCAATTGCATCTTCCATTGCCTGAACAGTAGGATTTAACATTCTTGTGTAGATGTAACCTTTTTCTTCACCAGCAAAAAGTGAAGCGCCGTGTTGTGCAGATTTAAATTTAAATGTTGATGTTTGATAAATTGGAGGAACAACTGAACCGTATTCATACTCATCAATACCAGAATGAACACACATAGTTTCAAATCCAACTTTGGAATGATTTTTCATATTATTTTTTCCCATTAAAGAATTAAGTAAAAAATTTATTGCACAAAATTAGGAAAAATTTATGAAAGGTATGGAATGGACTTTCATCCATTCCTAAAAATAGAGGTATCATTTCTTTACAAACTTGTATGGTAGATATTCAATGAAATCATCAACAAACAAATCAAAAGATGTAATTTTACCATCTTCAATAAAAAATGGAAAAACCTTTTTGCCGTAAGTTGGATCAGAATAAGTGCAGAAAAATCTGTTATTCCCAATATATTCCAATTTCCCTCTCAATCTGGAATGGTGTTCTAATGTTAATTCAAGAAAATTATCTTTTCGAACTAAGTCCGCATAACCGTAGACTTCATTTTCATATCTTCCTGCAAAATTCTGCAAATCATTTTCTGGACTTAAATTAAGTTTTGCAGAATCTTTCATCGTTATAATCAAACTGTCTTGATCAGATTTTCTTTTTTGATTCGATGCAAAAAATGTTGAATCATAATTTCTATAAGGTAAGCCAAGATAAGCATCTAATATTTCCCATTTCAAAGATTGAAAGAACGCATTTTGATCAGTATTAGTAAGAACTACTATTCCCAATTTTTCTTCCGGCATTAAAGTAACAGAAGTAACAAAACCATTAACTCCGCCAGTATGCATTACTATTTCTCTTCCCTCATAATCTTGAAATGCCCAACCCATTCCATATAAAGAATAATGTGTTTTATTGTATGGGTGGCGAACTCTTCTTTCTATTGATAGAAGTTGTCTTGTTTTTTGGATAGCCGAAAATGGAATTGCAATAACTCCATCATACTTTCCGCTATCAAGCTGAGCAATTACCCAATGACTTAAATCATTAACTGAAGATCCAATACTTCCGCAAGGTGCAAGATTATCAATGTTTTGAAATGGAATTAGTGAGATTTTACCATCAACATATGTGTGAGGTTTGGCAATGTTATCTGATTTCACAAATTCTTCTGATAAAGGAACTGTTCTGTTCATCTCGAGTGGTTTGAATATTTTCTCTTTAAGAAATTCGCCCCAGCTAAGTCCAGAAACTTTTTCGATGACTTTTCCAGCAATAGCATAGCCGGCATTTGTATAACCATATTTAGTCCTGAAATTATATTTTGGACTAATCATCCCAAATTTTTCAATTACTTCATCTGCATTTAGATCTGAAGTCCAGTACATAAAATCACCTTGAAATGTTTCAAGTCCCATTCTGTGTGAAACGATATCTTGTAGATTTAATTCCTTTGTAACCCATTCATCTTTCATTTTAAAATCTGGAAGATACTTTATTACTTTATCATCAAGTTTTAATTTTTCATCATATTCAAGTACAGCTAGTGCAGTTCCTGTAAATGCTTTCGTGTTTGAACCGATCATGAACAAAGTGTTTTCATCAACCAAATCATCCTTCCCTAATTCTTTAACACCAAACCCTTTTTCAAAAATAACTTTACCATCTTTAACGATTAAGACTGCTACGCCAGGAATCTGCCAATTATTCATCCCACGATGTATATAACTATCGATGCTATCGGATACAAAACTTGGTGTATTTTGGGAAAATAAATTAAACGAAGTGATTATTAGAAAGAATATTAGGAAATATAATTTTTTCATTGAAAAACCTTTCAGATTAACATTCAAAACTAAGAAAATTTCCAGATCTGAATACCCATTTATCATAAATTTTAGTTGATTTTGAAATCTATTTTAGTGATCAAATTCCTTATATTTCATCCTCAAAATCTATAAAACTTTAATTCGGTTATAATCTTGGCTAAAGAAAAAATATTAGTGACATCGGCACTTCCTTATGCAAATGGACCAATTCATCTTGGACATTTGAGTGGAGCATATCTTCCAGCAGATATTTATGTACGTTACAAAAGATTAAATGGGGATGATGTTATATACATTTGCGGTTCTGATGAGCATGGAGTTCCAATTACCATTAGTGCTGATAAAGAAAAAGTTTCTCCACAAGTAATTATTGATCGTTATCACGAAGCAAATAAAAAAGCTTTTGCAAGATTTGGAATGAGTTTCGATAATTACTCGCGTACAAGTATTCCAATTCATCACGAAACAGCTAAAGAATTCTTTTTAGAATTTTATAATCGCGGATTATTTATTGAAAAAAAATCGCTTCAGTTTTTTGATGATAAAGCAAATATGTTTTTGCCTGATCGTTATGTGGAAGGAACATGCCCAAAATGCGGAAACGAAGAAGCACGCAGCGATGAATGTGAAAATTGCGGTTCATTGTATGATCCATCAGAATTAAAAAATCCTAAAAGTAAAATTTCCGGCGGCACACCAAAGTTAAAAGAAACCTCACATTACTATTTCCCGCTTGGTAAATATCAACCTGCGTTAGAAAAGTACGTTGATGAAATGAATGAAAAGTATGGCTGGAAAGAAAATGTACTTCAATATTGCCGTGGTTGGTTTAAAGATGGATTAAAAGATCGTGCGATTACCAGAGATTTGGATTGGGGAATAAAAGTTCCAGTTGATTCTGCTGCCGGCAAAGTAATCTACGTTTGGTTTGAAGCAGTGCTTGGTTACATATCATCAACAAAAGAATTATCACAACAAAAAAATGATCCTGATTTTTGGAAAAAATATTGGCAGGATCCAAAAACTAAATACATCGCATTTATTGGTAAAGATAATGTTGTATTTCATACAATAATCTTTCCTGCAATCTTAATGGCGTGGAATGAAGGTGGAAAAGAACAATACTGTTTACCGCAAAATGTACCAGCGAATGAATTTCTAAACTTTGAAGGAAAGAAGTTTTCTAAGAGTAGAAATTGGGGAATTGATGTTGATGAATTTTTAAATTTGTTTGATGCGGATTTGCTTCGATATACACTTGCAGCAAACTTACCAGAAACCCGCGATACAGATTTTTACTGGAAAGAATTTCAATTAAGAAATAACAGTGAGCTTGCAGATATTCTTGGCAACTTTATTAACAGAACTTTTACTTTTGTGTTCAAACATTTTGATGGAAAAGTTCCAACTTTAGGAAAACTTGAAAAAATTGATGAAGATATGTTGAAAGAGATTTCAGAATATCCCAAAAGAGTTTCTGATCTTTTTGAAAAATACAAAATCCGTGATGGCGTAAATGAAATTATGAATCTTGCTCGTGATGGAAATAAATATTTTAATGATACCGAACCATGGAAAACTGTTAAATCTGATAAAGAGAGATGCGGAACAACTTTAAATATTTGCTTACAAACAATTTACTCACTTGCGGAATTATTTTCTCCGGTTCTTCCATTCTCGACAGAAAAATTATTTGTGATGTTAAATGCAAAACCTGTTGATTGGAAGGATTGTGGTAAATCTCAATTAAAAGAAGGACATCAATTGAATCAGAGTGAGATACTATTCCCAAAAATTGAAGATGAAAAAATTGAAGCTCAGGTAAATAAACTTCCAAAACCTGAAGTTGAAAAAGAAAAAATAGATTTAATTACTTACGATGATTTTATGAAAATCCAACTTCGTACCGCTGAAGTTATTGAAGCTGAAAAAGTGCCAAAGAGTGAAAAGCTTTTAAAACTTAAAATTAGATTAGATAATGAGGAGAGACAGGTTATTGCGGGTATTGCTAAAAGTTACGAACCGGAAAATTTGATTGGTAAAAAAGTAGTAATTGTTGCTAATTTGCAGCCAGCAAAGCTAATGGGACTTAGAATCAAAAGGTATGATTTTAGCTGTTGAAACTAAAGACGGATCTTTACAAGTTCTCAATGTCCCGGAATCAGTTAATAATGGAACTAGAGTTAAATAATAATTATAGGAAGATAGATGAAAAGACTTATTCTTGCATTTGTATGTTTCGGATTAGTAAGTGTATTTGGACAAAATCCACTTGAAAAAATTTCACCCAAATTACAATTGAAAATCCATAATGATTCGCAATCAGATAAAATTTTAATTTGGATTTATTTCACAGATAAGGGTAATGATTTGGATGGCTACTATTTAAATCCAGAAAGTGTTGTAAGCCAAAAATCTTTGGATAGAAGAGCAAAAGTTTTAAGTCAATCAAAACTTATTGATTTTACCGATCTTCCTGTTAATCAAATTTATATAAATGTATTATTACAAAATGGATTTGAATTAAAACAAAAATCAAAATGGTTTAATGCAGTTAGCGGTTACGCAAGTGAAAGTGAAATAAACCAAATAGTGTTAAATTCATTTGTTAGTAGTATAGATTTAGTAGGCACCTTTGCTAAAAAAGTTGATGATATTGAATTCAACTCTAGCCAAACAGGTTTTGACAATCCATTACAACCGGAAGGCGTACATACTTTTAATTATGGTTCTGCTTATACACAACTTCAAATTAGCAATGTGCCTGCAGTACACGATTTAGGATTTAATGGCACTGGCGTTACTATATGTGTTATGGATGCGGGTTTTGATAATCTTCCTCATATAGCATTTAGCAACATGAATATAATCGCCAAATGGGATTTTGTTAATGGGGATCCAAATGTTGGTAATGAAGGTGATATGGGAGAAGGATCTCATGGAACAGCAACTTTATCAATAATTGGTGGGTTTCAAGAAGGAGAAATGATCGGACCGGCTTTTGGTTCAACCTACATTCTTGCTAAAACTGAAAACACTGATAGCGAGACTCCTGTTGAAGAAGATAATTGGGTCGCGGCAATGGAATGGGCAGATAGTATTGGTGTTGACGTCACTTCAACTTCACTTGGATATCTTGATTATGATTCTCCATTTACGAGTTATACTTGGCAGAATATGGATGGGAATACAGCGCTAATAACACGTGCAGGTGATTTAGCCGTTGGAAGAGGAATTGTAGTAGTTAATTCAGCCGGAAATAATTATGATGATCCAACCCATAACACCTTAGGTGCTCCTGCGGACGGAGACAGCATTTTTGCGATTGGTTCTGTTAACAGTAGTGGCTTAAGGTCATCATTCAGTTCTGTTGGGCCGACATTTGATGGAAGAATAAAACCTGATTTTATGGCTCAAGGTTCAAATGATTATCATGCTTCATCTTTTGGTAATTCATACAGCTTTGGAAGCGGTACCTCCTTCAGTTGTCCTATTGCGGCTGGAATTTGTGCACTCATACTTCAAAAAAATCCAAGCCTTACACCTATGGAAGTCAGGAATGTATTGCGATCAACTTCTTCAAATACCAGTAGTCCTAACCGGCTTATTGGTTGGGGAATAATTAATGCTCTAACTGCAATTAATTCTGTTACTGTTCCGGTTGAATTAACTTCATTTAATGCTTTCTACAGTGAGGGGATTGTTAACCTTATATGGATTACAGCAACAGAAACAAATAACTATGGATTTGAAGTTGAAAGAAGAGATGACTACTCAAATTATCAAACCATAGGCTTTGTGGATGGAAATGGAACTACAACTAATAGGGTAACTTATAATTATGATGATAAAAACTTAGCAAATAACAGATATTACTACAGATTAAAACAGATAGATTTCGATGGATCTTTTGAATATTCAAATGAGGTTCAAGTAGATATTAGTGATTTGAATGATTTTCAGCTTTATCAAAATTATCCAAATCCATTTAATCCATCTACAAAAATAAAATACTCAATTCCTCAAAATAGTTTTGTTAAGATAGCATTACACGATATTTTAGGCAGTGAATTAAAAACATTAGTTAGTGAAACTGTTCAACCCGGAACTTATGAAATTACGGTTGATGGTTCTGATCTTTCAAGTGGAATGTATTTTATTAGATTGAGTTCAGGAAATATTCAAAAAACATTAAAGATATCTTTAATTAAATAGTTTTTTAGGCTGATAGTTAGAAAAGTTTAATTATCAGCCTTAAATTGCCTTGATTTTCTAACCCTCTATTGATAAAATTTAAAGTTAAATTTGTAATAATTATATAGGAGATAATAATGTCTTTAAGGATTTCTATTTTATTTACAGCCTTACTAGCATTTCTATTTGTTTCTTGCTCACCGGAACATTCCAAAATTGTAGTTGCTGAATACAGTAATGCAACAATTACGATGGAAGAATTTGAAAAAGCTTATGCTAAAAATGTCGGAAGTTTAGAAGCTGCAGCTGATGATAGTTTTGAGAATTATAAAAATTTTGCTGATCTGTACACAAACTTTAAACTAAAATTAGAAGATGCTAAAGTACGCGGGTATCAGAATGATCCTATGCTTACTCAGGAATTAACCGATTATAAAAAGAAAGTTGGATCGTCTTATATACTCGAAAAACATCTTGTTGAACCAAATATTAAAGATTGGTATGAAAAAAGAAAAACTGAAATTCGCGCAAGCCATCTTATGATTAGAGTTGATTCAACAGGTGAAGCTTCTGCAAGTAAATATGCACAATCTTTACTTGATAGTATAAAGAATGGTGCAAGGTTTGAAGATATGGTTTTAAAATATTCACAAGATCAGTTTTCTAAACCAAAAGAAGGAGATATTTTCTATTTTACTGCAGGCCAACTACCATATGAGTTTGAAGATGCATGTTATAAAACAGAAAAAGGAACTGTTCATCCGCAGGTTGTAAAAACCAGATTCGGATATCATATAATTAAGGTAACCGATAAGAAAGTAAGAGTTCCGAAAATTAAAGCAAGTCATATTTTAATTAGCTATATGAATCCTGTTGGTGAAGTTGATACTGCCTCTGCATTATTAACAATGGATAGCGTATTAACTGAATTAAAAGCTAATAAAGATTTTAGTGAAGTTGCAATGAAATATTCTGATGATACAGGCACTAAAGACAAAGGTGGCGATTTAGGATTTTTTGAACGTAGAATGATGGTCCAGGAATTTGACGAAACTGCATTCAATCTGGAAGTTGGTCAGGTTTCAAATGTTGTTAAAACAAACTTTGGTTTACACGTAATAAAGGTTACAGAAAAAGAAGCATATCCATCTTTTGAAGCCGATAGAGAAAATCTTAAAAATCTTTTAAAGCGTTCGCGTTATCCCGAATTATATGCTGAGTTAATCGATAGTTACAAAAAAGAATATAATTACAGCATAAATGAAATCGTAATCCAGCAAATGATTGGGTATAACGATTCTACAGTTATTGGCGGTGAGATGAATGGCCTAAATGAAATTGGTAATAGTGCAATTTTTAGTTTTGCTAATCATAAAGAAACCGTAAATGATTTTTATTCAAAATTAAAATCAGATACTGAATACAGTGGTAAAAAGTTTTCTGAAGATATTCTTAAAAAAGGAATAAACAAGTATTCTGAACAAGCATTACTTGAAGAAAAAGCTTTATCACTCGATAAGACTGATGCACAGTTTGCAGATCTTATGAAGGATTATCAAAACGGAATTTTCATATTCAAATTGCAAGAAGATGAAGTTTGGAATAAAGTTAGTATCGATAGTGTAAAGCTATATGATTATTATCAAAAAAATATGACAAAGTATACCTGGCAGGATAGAGTTGGATATACTGAAATCTATGCTAAAAAAGATTCTGTTATTCAACACTATTATAGTTTGCTTAAAGCTGGTGAGGACTTTGATACACTTGCAGCAAAAACAGAGCGAACACAGTTAAAGGATAAAAATGGCAGGTATGATTTGCAAGTCGTAGGATCCAGTGAATTTTCTAAAATTGTTAATAACCTGAATCAGATTGGAGATTATACAGAACCAATCCCTAATCCGGGTGGATTCTCGATTTTAAGACTTGATATTAAAGATCCTGCAAGAATAAAAACTTTTGAGGAAGCTAAACCGGAAGTATCCGGTGGTTTTCAGGAATTTGAGAGTAAGAGACTTGAAAATGAATATATAGAGTCGTTGAAGAAAAAGTATATGCCTATCATTAATTATGATGAATTGCGAAAAGCATTTAAACAAAACGTTAACTAAAATACTTTTTCTTCTTGGAGTGCTTGTTTTTATAGCATGTTCTAAAGAACAAAAGAAAGATGATTTTATAGCCCGCGTTAATGATTCATATCTAACCAGGGAAGATTTTGCTTCCCTGGTAGATACTTCTAACCTTAATCAAGATCAAAAGGCACAACTAATTAAAGATTGGATATATCAGGAAATCCTATTTCAAGCTGCAGAAAAAGAAGGCATTACTAATCGTGAGGATTATAAAAAGATCCTTCAAAAATCATCATATGAATTAGCTGCGGCAATGTTAATTAATGATTATGCATCTTCAGAAGAAGTTAAATTTTCTGATGATGATATTGTTAATTATTTTGAAACGAATAAGAATTACTTCCGTACAAGTGCAAACTTATATCTTTTGAATAAGGCTGTATTTAATGTTGAGGATAAAGCAATAAAATTTAGACAACTTGCTTTAGATAGTGATTGGAAAAAAGCTATTAGTGTTTTTGTAAGTGATTCATCACTTGTCAAAAATACGACTTCAAATCTGATAGATGAAAATAGTATTTATCCAATTCAGTTATCCAAAATTATTAGTGACTTTTACCCTGAAGAAATTAGTATTGTATTTGCAGAAAAACCTGGATATTATTCAGTTGTTCAATTGTTAAAAAAATTCAGTAAAGAAACAATACCGCCATTTGATATCATTAAACCTAATGTTGAAAAAAGATTTCTGGCTGAGAAGAAAAAAAAGATTATTGAAGAATACCTTAAAGAGCTTTATTCCCAAAATGAAATTGAGATAAAAAAATGAAAATAAAAATTGCAGCTTTTATACTATTATTTACAACTTATTTGTCTGCTCAAGAAGCTATTGATAAAATAGTTGCAGTCGTAGATAATGAAATAATTTTACAAAGCGAACTAGACTTTCAAACAGGAATATTTGCTTCTCAGCGACAACTCGATCCAAATACACCCGGTTTAAAAGAGCAATTATTGAATTCTATGATAGAGGAAAAACTTATTTATGCTCAGGCAGATCTGGATTCTATAACTGTTACTGAAGATGATATAAATCAGAGGATTGATTATCAGATCAATTCTTTTGTTCAACAGTACGGATCTATTGCTAACATAGAAAAAATTTATGGGATGAGTATTGATAGAATTAAGCGAGAATTGCGTGATGAGGTTCGTAAAAGTTTGATGTCGCAAAGACTGCAAGAAAAAAACTTTGGTAAAGTACAGGCGAGCAGAAGAGAAATTGAAGAATTTTTTAACACTTACAAAGACAGCATTGGAACGATTCCTGAAAAAGTAACTATCTTTCATATATTTCAGAATCCTAAGGCGAGTGAAAAGTTAAAAAAGATATTTTATGATAAAGCATTGTCATTATTAGATTCTATTAAGGCTGGCGCTGATTTTTCCGAACTAGCTAAGAATAATTCAGACGATCCAGGAAGTGCAGCACAAGGCGGAGATCTTGGATTTGTTAAAAAAGGTGTGTTTTATCCTGAGTTTGAGGAAGCTGCATTTAAATTAAATGTTGGTGAATTATCCGGGGTTGTAGAATCACCAGTTGGTTTTCATATTATACAGTTGTTAGAAAAGCGTGGGGAGTCAATTAATACACGACACATTCTAATTAAAATAAAAGCTGATGAAAATGCTGATTTGCAAACTATTGATTTTCTTTCCAGCCTTAGAGATAGCATTCAAAAAGGAGTTGGAACATTTCAAGAATATGCTAAAAAATATAGCGAGGACAAAGAAACGGCCCCATTTGGTGGCGAACTAGGTAACTTTTATATAAGCCAGTTAGATAAGGCATTACTTGATGCTGTTGGAAAATTAAAACAAGGTGATATTGGTTTTCCCAGAAGACTAGAATATGCGCCTGGTACTTATGGTTATCATATTGTCTGGCTTCAGTCCAGAATTCCACAGCACAAAGCTAGTTTAACTGATGATTACGCAGAAGTAAAAAAACTTGCTGATGAAAATAAAAAGCAAAAAGAATATACTAAGTGGATTGAGACAATAAAGAGCAAAATATTTTGGGAAGTAAGAATTTAAATAGACAGGATTTTAAGTGAGCAAATTAGGTTCAGAAAATAATGATGTTCAGTTGGTTGAACAGCTTAATAAAAAAGTAACTGAAATAAAATCTGAAATAGCCAAAGTAATTGTTGGTCAGGATGAGATTATTAATCAACTTATTATTTCGCTTTTATCTCGCGGTCATTGCTTATTAGTGGGAGTACCAGGTTTAGCAAAAACATTGCTAATTAAAACTCTTGCAGAAGTTATGGATTTAAAATTTAACCGCATTCAGTTTACGCCAGATCTTATGCCTAGCGATATTACAGGAACTGAAATTCTTGAAGAAGATATTGCAACAAAAAAAAGAAATTTTAGATTTATATCTGGTCCAATCTTTGCAAACATTATTCTTGCTGATGAGATTAATAGAACTCCGCCTAAAACTCAGGCAGCATTGTTAGAGGCAATGCAAGAACACAAAGTAACTGCAGCCGGACAAACATATCAATTACCCGAACCATTTTTTGTTCTTGCAACTCAAAATCCAATAGAACAAGAAGGAACGTACCCGCTTCCGGAAGCTCAGCTGGATAGATTTATGTTTAATCTATGGTTAGAGTATCCTTCTGTTGAAGAAGAAATAAAAGTTGTTCAAACAACTACCAGCGAGTATAAACCAATTTTAAATAAAGTTGTTTCTTCAGATGAATTAATACTTTTTCAAGATCTAGTTAGAAAAGTTCCTGTTGCACCAAATGTAATTGAGTTTGCGGTTAAAGTTTCTAATATGACAAGACCAATAAACGGAAATTCTCCGAAGTATGTTAAAGATTGGGTTACGTGGGGAGCCGGCCCCAGAGCATCCCAATATTTAGTTATGGCTGCAAAAACACGTTCAATTATTCAGGGAAGATTTACACCTAATATTGATGACATAAAAGCATCAATGCTTCCGGTATTACGACATAGAATTATTACAAATTTTAGTGCCGAGGCTGAAGGAATATCTTCAATAGATGTGATAAAAAGAGTTGAAGCTGAGGCTTAACTTAATCTTAATTACAATTTAACAATCGAATAATTTTTATAAGCAAAATAGACTTCTTTTACAGCAGTTTTAATAACAGTTGCTGTTGGTACCGCTAACAACATTCCAATCAAACCAAACAATTCACTACCGATTATGATTAGCAGAATAATAATTATCGGATGCATATCTACACTTTTAGAAAATACATAAGGCTGAACAAATCCATTATCTAAAGTATAAGTCAAAGCAACAATCATCATTATTAATGGCACTTGAGACAAATCACCTGTCTGCATTATAGATAGAACTATAGCGGGAATTCCACCGATAACTGGACCAAAATAAGGGACAAGATGACCTATGCCTGCAATAACCCCAAGAGGAAGAGCGTTGGACAATCCGATAAAATAAAATCCAAAACCTATTGCAATGCCAACAAACGTTGCATCAAAAATCCAGCCTCTAACAAATCTGCCGAGTTGAAGAGTAACCCTTTTTAGAATCCAATAAGACATTTCAAAATATTTGTTTGGAACAATGTGAATTAATCCTTTTTGGATAACAGCACTATCTTTAAGAAGATAAAAAGTTATAAACGGAACTATAACTAAAAACGCAGCTATCGATACAATACCGCTTACATATTGGGATATATGATTTATTGCATCATTAAATGATGTTGAGATTATTCCCTGCACTTTAAGAGAAAGTTCACCTTTGTGGAAAAGGGGAAAGATGCTTAAGATCTTTTTCTCAATTACATTAAGTTCTTCGTTAAGTGAAAAATCCTTAAGAGAAATTATTACTTGATCCATCTGGTAAAATAGTTTAGGTATCACGAAGGACAGACCAAGATAGAGTAGAAATCCAAAAACAATAAAAACAATTAAAGTTGAAAAGGTTCTTGTAAATCCTTTGCCTTCTAACACTCTGACAAAAGGAGCAAAAATAAAACCAAGAAGAACTGAAATTGATATTAATACCAGAACATTAATCAGTAAATAAGCAAAGTAAAAAAGTAATACTAATCCGAGTAATGATAGTAGAATTCTAGAATTTCTTTTATTTAGTATATCCATAAAAATCAGCTAACCGCTTCTATTCTTTTAACTGCGGGTACTTCGCGCATAATTGCTCTTTCAATTCCGGCTCTTAATGTCATAATTGATAACGGACAAATTTCGCAGGCACCAAGTAATCTCACTTTTACAATTCCGTCGTCAGAAACATCAACTAATTCAACATCACCATTATCAGCCTGCAAATATGGTCTTACACTGTTTAGCGCTTTTTGTATTTCGTTTTTCATTACAAGTGCGTAAAAATATCAAATTTTTTTAAAAATTTATATTTTTTTATTTATTAAATATTAAATAAAATTAAATCTTTTTAATTTTTTTTAAAATTCCTTATTTTTTTTTGGGTTCGGCGCCCCCCTTAATTTTTTTTTTTTTTTTTTTTTTTCCTCCTTTTGATTGGGCGGAAAGGGTCGGGCAAATACATATTTTTTATAGTTTTTTTTTTTTTTTTTTTACCTAATTCTTTTTTAAATTTTTTTGGTTTAACTTTTTTCCCCCTTTCTTTTCTCCTTTTTTAATTTTTTTTATTTTTAATTTAATTTTTTTTTTTTAAATTTTTTTGTTTTTTCAAGTGGGCCCCCCCCCCCGCCGCCTGCTATTTTTTTTTTCTTTTTTTTTTCTTTTTTATTTTTGTTTTTTTTGCCCCCCTTTTTTTTTCCGTTAATATGGCCTGTATTTTTAAGCTTAGAAATGCAAAATTCCTTTACCCATATCTGGATCTATTTTCACATTAATAGTAAATATTGTTGAAAAAAATAATTAATGCAAAATTAATCTTCATCACCAAGGAGAATTTCTATTTTTTCAGATGCATTAGAATTTCTGATATTAACTTGTTCAGTAAGTTTTCTAGAAATATCCATTAGAATTTTTGTCTCGTTGGCATCAGGAATTCCAAATACCATAGGAACACCGTTATCTCCACCTTTTCTTATTCTTGGATCAATTGGAATACCACCAAGTAAAGTTGCGTTTAATTCCTGGCAAATTCTTTCTCCGCCTCCAGAACCAAAAATATCATATTTGTTTCCAGTATCAGGCGCGATGAAGTAACTCATATTTTCAACTACACCAAGAATAGGAACATTTACTCTTTCAAACATCTTTAATGCTTTTCGTGCATCAATCAAAGAAACTTCCTGCGGTGTGGTTACAATTACAGCTCCGGTTAATGGAATAGTCTGAACTAATGTTAATTGAATATCACCAGTTCCGGGAGGAAGATCAAAAATTAAATAATCTAATTCGCCCCAATCCACATCGGTCATAAACTGCTTTATCGCACCGCTCGCCATTGGTCCACGCCAGATGATCGGAGCTTTATCGTCTACAAGCAGACCGATTGACATAAATTTTATTCCATGACTTTCAAGCGGAATCATCTTAACTGAATTTTCTGCTTGATACACTTTCGGTTTATCATTTGACCCAAGCATTAATGGAATGCTTGGTCCATATATATCTGCATCAATCAAACCAACGCTGGCGCCATCTTTTGCAAGAGCAACTGCAAGATTAACAGCTACCGTGCTTTTGCCAACACCGCCTTTACCACTTGCGATGGCGATAGTATTTTTTACCCCGGGCAATACAGCATCTTTTCTTGCATCTTTATGTGTAGAAACCGTTGGAGTTGATTTAGCGAGAATATTCAATTTAACATTCTTTAGTTCGTTGAAATCTTTCTTTAGTTGATTTACAATAAGATTCTTAATCTCATCTGAGTTATTTGCAAGTGAAATTTCGAATGATAAATCAGAATTGTTGAATTCAAATTTTCTGATTGAATTTAAAGTGAGTGAACTTGTATTAATTTTATCGTTACTGATATTTTTTAATGAATTTATTACAGTACTTTTTGTTATCTCGAACATGTTACTTTCCTGTTTTCTTTTAAATAAACTAAATGACATTAATTATGTATATAACTTCTGATTTGATTTATAAGTTCAAATTATTTTTCAAATGGTTTTTGGGTTCTAACGCCCATTGCTTTAAGAGCGTGGTTCATGAGCCATTCCTGACTATTAACTTTTTTACTGGTTTCTTTTATCTCCGGGAAAACATAAGAACCATCAGACTGCAGGATTCTTGCTTTAACATTGTCCTTTAATGAAACTTTTATCAAGGTTTTAATAAGTTCATCTTTTAGTCTAGGATTTTCTATGGGGAATGCAACTTCAACTCTTCTATCCAGATTTCTCTGCATCATATCTGCACTGCTTAAATATACTTCCTCAGCGCCATTGTTATAAAAATAAAATAATCTGCTATGCTCCAAATATCTTCCAACAATACTGCGTACTTCAATATTTTCGCTAAGACCAGTTACACCGGGAACAAGACTGCAAACACCTCTTATGATCAATTTTATTTCAACTCCTGAGTTAGAGGCTTCATATAAGGCACAGATAATAGCAGGATCGACTAACGAATTTAATTTCATTATTATTTTAGCTTCTTTACCAGCAGCTGCATTATCAATTTCTCTATTAATAAGTTCAATAAATTTTTCTCGCATATTAACTGGAGAAACAAATAACTTTTTATATTCTTTTTGTTTAGAATATCCTGTTAAGAAATTAAAAATATCTGAAACATCACTGCATATGTCATCATCAGAAGTAAAGAATCCTAAATCTGTGTATAATTTTGCAGTTGTAGCATTATAATTTCCTGTCGCAAGATGAACATATCGTTTTACACCATCATACTCTTTGCGTACTACTAATGTCATTTTAGCATGAGTCTTTAATCCCACTAGACCATAAACAACGTGTACCCCAACTTTTTCTAGTGCACGGGCCCAATAAATATTATTCTGTTCATCAAATCTTGCCTTTAACTCAACAAGTACTGCAACTTGCTTACCCATTTCTGCGGCTTCAATCAAACATCTAACAATTGGTGAATCAGGCCCAACTCTGTATAGTGTTTGTTTAATAGCTAAAACATCAGGATCGAGTGCGGCCTTTTTTATAAAATCAATTATTGGTGAAAACGAGTGATACGGATGATGCAGCAGAATATCCTTTTGCCTTATTATGGAAAAATAATCTTCTTCTTCTTCAAACACTTTTGGAATGACCGGGTAAAAAGGTTTTTCCTTTAATTGATGAAGCGGTAGTTTAAATAAACCCATTACATCACTTAAACCTAAAGGACCATCTGAAACATGAACATCATCTTTGGTTATCTGCAGATTGTCTATTAAAGTGTTTAGCATAAAATCAGGTACGGGATGACCAACCTCTAATCTTACAACACTGCCAAATCTACGCTGTTTAATATTTTCTTCAATCACGCTTAGGAGATCATCGGCTTCATCTTCCTGAAGTTCAATATCAGTATCACGTGTAATTCTAAATCTATGTGCTTCAACGATTTCCATCCCTGGGAAGAGCAAAGGCAGATTAGCCTTGATAAGATCACCAAGCCACATATAAGTTGCAGTAAAGTTCCCGTTGCTTCCAATAGATTTTTTTGGTTCAATTATATTATCTATCTGTAATAATCTGGAAAGAATGCTTGGCACTTTAACTCTTGCAAAATGATTTTCACCATTTGGTTTTCTAATTAGAATTGCGAGGCTTAAACTTAAATTTGAAATGTAAGGAAACGGTCTGCCCGGATCGAATGCAAGGGGAGTAAGTACCGGATAAATTTCTTTTTTAAAGTACTCTGTAAGTTTTGCTTTGTCATCATCAGTTATATCATCCAAAGAAAGTAGTTTTACATTGTTCTCATTTAATGAGGGAACAATATAATCCATCCAATAATTATCTAAAGTTTTAAGTAGTGGTTTTAGAGTTTTTTCAATTTTTTTAAGTTGTTCAATTGGCGTTAACCCGTCTATTGATGGTTCATCAACATTTGCTGCTATTTGCTCTTTTAATCCCGAAATTCTTATCATATAAAATTCATCAAGATTTGAACAGAAGATGGAAATGAATTTTACTTTTTCTAGAAGTGGTAATTCAGGATTTAGAGCTTCTTCTAAAACTCTTTTGTTAAACTCAACCCAGCTTAAATCTCGGTTTATATAATTTTCTGGTTTGCTGTATTTTTTTAATAATTCTTTTGCATTCATATAAAACTACTCCATTCGGGCACAAATATAATATAAAAAGAGGCTTTATGCTGTGAAATTATTTGTATATGAATTTGGAAAGGGAAGTGCCATATTAATGCTAAAATAAGACATTTTAGAAGAAACAGTAAGAATAATTAACAATCGATTGTTAGGATTTATTCAAATTTTTCCAATGCACCGGCTGTAGGTTTTCGATTTCCTCGTTACCGCCTTTTTCAATCGGAACTATATAATCGATAAACCATCCATTCTCAGATTCTATCTCATAATCATCATAAAACATTAAGGAACCAAAACAATCTTTTTTATATAGTTCAAAATGTTTAACAGGAATTGCTCTTCGCCATACTTCTGCAATTGTAAAGTCATTAAATTCTTTTTGACTACCATGATTGTTTTTTATATCAACCATAACAATTCAATTTGTTAATCTTTCCTTAACTTGAATTTATCCAGACTCGATTTTCTACCGAGCATAGTAATTACAGCATCAGGTTTAAATTTGTAATCTGGCTCCGGCATAAGAATATATTTGTCATTCAAAATTTCATTAACTCCAATAACCAGCACATCATATTTAGATCTCAGTTTCAGTTCTCTTAATGTTTTGCCGGTAAAGTTATCGGGAGAAGCAACTTCAACAATTGAATAATCTGAAGTTAATGGAATATGATCAAGCAAATTTGGTTCAGTCAGTCTGTGCGCTACCCATTCAGCAATATCTTTTTCAGGGAATATTATATCGATAACGCCCATTACTTTTAATAGTTCAGCATGAACCTCGTTGTTGGCTTTAACAATAAGGTTACTAACCTTCATAGCTTTAAGATAATGGACTGCTAGAATACTGTCAACCATATTTGAACCAATACTAATGACTACACCATCAATTTTATCATCAATAAATTCCTGTAAAAATGCTTTGTTCTTGATATCACCAATCACAGCATCATTAACAAAGTTTTTTATCTCATCAACTTTTTCTGGATTGATATCCACCGCTACGACTTTATTACCAATTGATGAGAGCTTTTTGGCAATGTTAAATCCAAAACTGCCTAATCCTATAACTGCATATTCTTTCATAGTAGCTCCTATTATTATGATGTAAAAATATCTTCTTCAGGAAAAGTGTAATTATTATTCCCATTTTTATTTACAAAGAATAGACCTATGGCTATTGGTCCAACTCGACCGATTATCATTAAAGTCGTTATTAACAATTTTCCTATTATGCTCAAACTGGAGGTAATACCTGCAGATAACCCTACGGTTCCAAATGCGGAAGTGGCCTCAAAAAGTATTTTTATAAAACTAAAATTTTCTGTAATTGTTAGAATAAGAGTGATTACTAATGTTGAAGTTAGTGCAACAAATATTTGTGCGTTTGATTTATCGACACTAAAACGACTAATTGTTCGTTTGAAAATTGAAACTGCATTTTTACCTTTAAGCGAGGCTATTGAAGAAAGTATACTAGCAGCAAACGATGTTGTTTTAATTCCGCCTCCTGTGCTACCCGGTGATGCACCAATAAACATTAGGATAATCATTACAAATAAACTTGCATTAGACATTATAGTTATATCAATTGTATTAAAACCAACTGTTGTTGATGCAGAAATAGATTGGAAGAATGCGTTCAGTATATTCTGAAATATATTTTCTGAAAACTTAGTGTTTTCTGCTATTAAGATTATTAAAGCACCGAATAGAAAAAGTGAGAAAGTAAATGATAAAACCAATTTTGAATGAAGTGTTATTCGAGCAAAATTATTTTTTTTAATTTTTTGATTGATGTAATTCAGTAAATCATAGAGAACAAAAAATCCAATTGCGCCTGTAATCACAAGGAAGAAAGTGTTAAAGTTAATTACCAAACTTTCACTATATGAACTTAAGTTATCCGGATATAAACCAAAACCCGCTGTACAAAATGCAGATACAGAATGAAAAAAAGATGAGTACAGTGCTTCAGTAAAACTAAAATTGTTTATTAGCACAATGAAATAACCAACTGTGCCGATTAGTTCTATAATAAGTGTATAGATTAAAGTTAGTTTTACAAACCTGATTAAATCAACACTTTGGTTTCTGGAGACAGCTTCCCGTAAATATTTTTTCCCCGTTAATGAAAGTTTTTCTTTGAGTAGAATTGCAAAGACTACAAAGAACAGCATATAGCCTAAACCACCAATTTGAATTAGAAGTAGAATAACCATTTCACCAAACATGGAGTAATAAGTCCCTGTATCAACAACAACTAACCCTGTTGTGCTAACTGCTGAAGCTGAAGTGAAAAGTGAATCAACAAAAAACTGATAAGAGTTATTCTCGGAAGAAATTGGCAGCATTAAGAGTAATGCACCAATAAGGATAATAATGATGTACCCTATACTTAAAAGTTGAATCGGGGTTAAAGTTTTTTCTAATAATCGAAACATAATTTTGTGCTATTCCAAATAATCTTTTTTTGGAAAGTTGCCAATTACTGTTCCAATTAATTGTTTTACCATATCGCTTTGGATTTGCTTAAAAGGAGAGATTTATTGGAAAGAAAATTGTTGGATGTTTAATACATTTTCATAATGGAAATTTTATTGCCAAAATGGAAATATCATGTAGTTGGCAAAGTAAAATAAAAAGTACTTCCTTTCCCCGGTGTACTTTCAACTCCGATTATTCCGCCTTGAACTTCAACAAATTCTTTTGCTATAGCTAGTCCAAGACCTGTTCCTTTTGCAGATTCGGATTTTGATTTAACATATTTTTCAAAAATTCTACTCTGCTCTTCCACAGATACACCAGGGCCTTCATCTTTTATTGAAATAGTTACAAACTTATTTTCTGATTTTGCACTAATTTTTATTTTGCCCTTTTGGGATGAATAGCGAACAGCATTATTCAATAGATTTACTATAACCCAAACTGTTTTCTCTAAATCACATTTTACTTTACTAATATCATCAGGAATAGAAATGTTCAAATTAATTTCTTTTTCATTTATAAGCATCAGAATCGCAAAGGTACCCAGCTCAACAATGTCACTAACTTCGCAAGGTTTTATCTTTAACTTAATATGCCCTGTTTCTGCTTGTGTAAAATCCAAAACTTCATTTACAAGATTTAGTATTCTATTACTTTGGATTTTTATCGATTCAGTTAATCCTTTTTGTTCTTTATTTAATTCACCAACTCTATCATCTTCAAGCAGTTTAATGGAAAGATTGATTGACGAAAGTGGAGTTTTTAATTCGTGTGAAATTGTTGCAATTAAATTTGTTTTTGCTAAATCACGTTCTTCATATTTAGTAATATTCTGGATTAAAATAATATATCCTGATGGTTCAACATATGTATCCAATCTATTTTCTTTACTGATGTCTAAAAGCAGTATTTGAAAATATTCAGTCCTATTGTTGATTAGTAGACTGAATGGTTTAGCTTTCTTATTTTTTGAATGTAAAATGTTCTTGATATCAAGCGAATTAATTTGTGTTAAAAATTGATTGTTTTTTTTTAGATCTGTAATCTTTGTCCCTAATAACTCTGTAATACTAAGTCCAGAGAGTTGGCAAAACTTATGATTTGCGTGAAGAATATTAAAAGTATTATCCAAAAGAAGAGTGCCATCCTGTAGATTTGCTAAGAGAGTTTCCATCCTGCGTTTTTCAAGAAGCAGTTCATCAAACTGTTGGGCTTGATACTCCTGTAGTTTAATCGCCATTATATTAAAGGCATCAGCTAAAGTATTGAGCTCATCGTTAGTCTGAATATCTATGCGCTGATCATATTTTTTATTTGAAATATCTTTAATTTTTTTTGTCAGCTCGGTTATCGGGGTTGTGATGTATGAAGGAAAATAAAATATAAAGACGATAGTAATTAAAATGCTTGATGTTGCCGCAATTGCCATATAAAGTGAAACATTATCCGCAGTTTTGTTAGCAACAGCATTTTTATTATAAATTGCAGTCATATTCAGCTTGTAAATTTCCTCTATAGATGAGGTTGCGGTTATGTAGCTTGATTTCAATTTATCAACATCATATGTATTAAAGTTATCTGCTTGGTAATTAATTGAATCAATCACATTAATAAATCGATGATATGAATCAATAACATTGCTTACTATTTTATCTTCCCCGGACTCTGTGATGTTGTTCTTTTGATAACCAAGATATTTTACGAATTCTTCTTTTTTGTTTTGCAATGAATCATTGATTGCTTTCACTAATGCGGTATCTTTATTTGCATTTTCTAATCTGGATAATTGCAAAGTAAAAATATTTTCAATAGCGTCTAACATTCGGGTTGAGTGTTCAACAGAAGCGTAATTATCCTTAATTATTGCTTTTGAATCTTCAGACAGATAATAAATGGAAAATATTCCTGTGGTGCTTAATAGAAAAATTACAATTAATAAAAAAACCAACCCTAATAATATTTTGGTTTTAAGCTTTTTCATTCTTCTGTAAGTTTATAATCATTTAATTTTCGATATAACGTTGTTAAACCTATTCCAAGTATATCTGCAGCTTCATTCTTATTATTATCAACTGATTTAAGTACTGAAAGAATGTGATTCCTTTCAACATCTTCAAGTTTTTCCGGCTTACTTATACTATATTCGTCTAATCTGTTAGTTATTTCCAATGTAAGATCTGAGGCTGTAAGAGTTGATTTATCGAAAAGTAAAATTATTCGTTCGATAATATTTTTTAGTTCACGAGTATTTCCGGGAAAAGTATAAGAACAAAGTTTATCATAAAATGTTTGTTCAATTACAGGGATATTTTTCTTTAACTTTTTAGAAAATATATTGATAAAGTTGTCTGCTAACTCTTTTATATCATCAACTCGTTTTCTCAAAGGCGGAAGATTGATCTGAATGACACTTATTCTATAAAATAAATCATCCCTGAATTTTCCTTCGCCTATAAGTTTTTTAAGATCCTTATTTGTAGCTGCTATAACACGCACATCAACAGATGTTTCCTTTGTGTCCCCAGCCTTAATAAAAGTATTATTTTCTAATACTCTTAAAAGTTTTGCTTGTAATGCAATATCCATATCACCAATTTCATCAAGAAATAAAGTGCCTCTATCCGCTTCCTCAAACAATCCTTTTTTATTTTTTACAGCCCCGGTAAAAGCACCTGCTTTGTATCCGAACATTTCTGATTCAAGCAGGTCTTTCGCAAATCCACTGCAGTTAATTGCAACAAAAGGTTCATTTCTTCTATTGCTTTCATAATGTATTGATTGTGCAAAAACTTCTTTACCTGTTCCGGTTTCTCCAATCAGTAATATTGGCGCTTCAGAGTTTGCTGATTTCTTTGCGATACTAATTGCTTCAAGAATCAGCGGTGAACTACCCGTAATACTATCGAAAGAATATTTTGATAAAACATTTTTTTCCAGGTGAGAAATTCGGTTAGCCATCTTTACTTTTTCGTGAGCGTTTTTTACTACAAATATCAGCTTATTGTCTTCATCACCTTTAACTATATAATCGAACGCACCTTCTTTGATAGCATTAACACCATCTTCAATTCTGCCGTAAGCGGTTAATATTATAACCTCTATTAAGGGAAATTGTTTTTTAATAATTGGAAGTAATTCTAATCCACTTTTATCGGGTAATCTTACATCCGAAACAACTATGTCAATTTCATTTTTATTTAGGATTTCTAATGCTTCGGCAGAGTTCCCTGCTGTTAAAATACTAAACCCCTCCAGTTCTAATAATCGCTTGATTAGATTTCTTAATTCCGGTTCATCATCAATAATTAAAACTTTATTATGGCGCATAAGCACACCTTTGGATAATATTAATTTTACACAATGAATATTAAATAAAATTTTGGAAATAAAATGAAGTGAATAAATAATAAGCAGGTTAGGTAATTTAATAATGCTATTTATAGTCCTACTTTTTCCAGAAGTAAGGCGTAAAAATTATTAGCACAGTAAAAAGTTCTAATCTGCCAAGCAGCATTAAAAAACTAAGCAGCCATTTACCAAAGACAGTAATTTCTGAATAGTTACCTGCTGGTCCTGTTTGTCCTAACCCCGGACCGATGTTAGCCATACAAGCTGCAACAGAACCCATAGAAGATTTCAAGTCTAAACCCGTTGTTGAAAGTATTAAAGAACCAGTTGCAAAAATTCCAAGATACGTTAGAACAAAAGCAGAGACTTTTGCAATAATTTCATTGGGTACGGCTTTACCGTTATGTCTAACAGGTACAATAGCATTCGGGTGTAATAATCGTTTTACTTCAACCAAACTATTTTTTATAAGCAATTGATATCGAATCATTTTAACACCGCCACTTGTGGAACCTGCACAAGCACCGAGCAGCAACATTATTAAAAAGAATGTGGAGGCAAAAGGTGCCCAAAGTTCGTAATCGGCAGTAGCAAATCCTGTTGAAGTTAAAATTGATAAAATGCTGAAGGCAACATTTCTAAACGTTTTTTCAATAGGGGTTCCATTTGCAATAACAAGATATATAGTAAGTGATATTACAGTAATTGCAATCAGACCCAGATAGAATTTAAACTCATCATCTTTAAAGTAAGATTTAATTTTGCCGTTCAGTGCGAGATAATGTAGTGTAAAATTTGTGCCGCCAAGAAACATAAAAAATAGAATAACATATTCTATATATGCAGAATTGTAGTAAGCAACACTAAGTGTTCTAGTGGAAAATCCGCCTGTTGCTAACGATCCAAATGAATGACAAAGTGAATCAAAAAGATTCATATCGCCAAATAACAAAAACACAACTTCTAACGAAGTCAGAAAAAAATAAATTGCCCAAAGTCTTTTGGCGGTTTCTCTAACACGCGGATGAAGTTTGTCTTTTGTTGGTCCGGCCACTTCTGCCTGGTAAAGCTGCATACCACCAATACCAAGTAATGGTAAGATAGCAATTGATAAAACTATAATTCCCATTCCACCAATCCAATGTGTCATACTACGCCAAAACATTAAACCATAAGGTAGTACCTCAACTCTGGGAAGTATCGATGCGCCGGTAGTAGTAAAACCCGAAACTGTTTCAAAGAAAGCATCAGTGTAACTTGGTATCGATCCATGAACAACGAATGGAATTGCACCAAATGCAGACATTAAAATCCAACCAAATGTAACTATTAAATAACCCTCTCTTTTTCCAACATCCTTTCTCTCGGAATTTTTTGTAAAAAACCAGGTTAGTAATCCAATTGAAGAAGTTAAAATACTTGAAATCAATATTGCGAATACATCATCGCTTTGATAATAAAAAGAGAATGGAAGTCCAAGCATCATAAAAATGCCTGTGAGGAAAATTAAAAAACCAATTATGTTTACAATTATTCTATAGTTCACAGATAGTCTTATTTTTCAAAAAATTTTTCAAGTTTGTTTACAGCATCAGGCAAAGAAAAAACAACTACCTTATCACCAGGATTAATTTTTGAATCTCCAACTCCTATAAATCCTTCATCATTTCTAATGTAACCACCAATGATTGATCCTTTAGGTAAGTTTAGATTTGCAAGATTCGTCTCTGTAATCTCAGATCCATTCTGCGCAACATATTCTAAAAGAACAGCATCTATACCTTCAAGATTATAGTAAGAAACTACTTCGCCTTTTTTAATAAATCTAACAATTTTGTTAGCGGTAATTAATTTTTTATTGATTAGAGCATCAAGACCAATTGTTTGTGTTAACGGAATGTAATCTACCTTATCTACAAGAGCTATAGCTTTTTTAACTCCAAGATGTTTTGCCATTAAGCAGGATATTAAATTGGTTTCAGAATCTTCTGTAACTGCGACATATGCATCAACATCAATTATTCCTTCCTGCGCAAGCAAATCTATATCTCTTCCATCACCTTTAATAACAAGAGTGTTTGGTAATTGATCAGCGAGTTCAAATGCTTTTTCAGGATCGGAATCAATAAGCTTAACAGACATTTTATCGCTTAACAAACTTGCAACACGGCGTCCTATTTTTCCGCCGCCAAGAATCATAATGTTATCAAACTTTATGTTTTCTTTTCCGGCAAGTTTTAAAATAGTTTCGTGCCCTTGTGGTTTAGAAATAACAAACACCTGATCATTTGGTAAAAATTTATCGTTACCTGAAGGTATAATGGTTTTTAGATTTCTGTGAATAGCAACTACACGAAAATCCAGGTTGTGATATTCCTGTGCAACTTCAAAAACTTTTTTCTGAATTACAGATGCATTTTTATCTAACCTGATTCCCACTACTGAAAGTTTGCCGCCTTCAAATTCAAGTACATCTGTTGCCGCAGTACGATTGATGAGGTTTACAGTTTCAATTGCTGCAAGTTCTTCAGGATAGATCATAAAATCTATACCAAGTTCACGAAAACTAATTTCAACATCAGGATCTAAATACTCAGCATTAGAAATTCTGGCAATAGTTCTTTTTGCACCAAGTTTTTTTCCAAGTATTGCTGTGGTGATATTAACTTCCTCTGATGAAGTTACAGCTAATAATAAATCTGCCTTTTCAATCTTAGCTTCTCTAAGAGTTAAAACCGAGGTTGAAGAGCCACTGATAGTAAGTATATCTGCCATTTGATCAGAATAAGTTAGTCTATCATGATCCATATCAATAGCTATAATGTCATGAGATTCACTTGAAAGTTGTTTTGCGAGTTGATAGCCAACATCTCCCATTCCAGCAATAATAATTCTCATTGTAAATTCAATTTATTTTGTTATTCAAAGATTATAAATAAATACTTTAATTATTTTGTTTATTATAAATATTTGTGTGCTATCAAATAAAAACTGATCAAAATCGCACTTTTCATTTTAAAAATAGTGTAAACTAACTATTTATTTGTGTCATTTTACACTATAAATTTCACCTGCAAATTGTACCCAGGGGTTATTCTAACGACAGGTCCCTGGGGGAGACCTCAGACTAAATTAGAGTAAATTAAAAACGCCTCAAGTGAGGCGTTTTTAGTTTTTAAACTGCAATATTTATTTGGAATATATTTTTTGAAACTCACGAGCTTTTCTGTTTTTCCATCCACCTTTATGGTATGCATATCCAACAACCAAAGGCATTGCAACAGTTGCTTCTGCGTAAACCATTTGTTCAGATGATGTTGATACTTTGCCCCACGAACTTGCTTCTTTTAATGTAGAGCCTGACAACGCACCGTCTCTTTCATCCGCTACCGTGATTTGAATTGCATATTTGTGCATCTCAGCATCTTCTTGTAAAATGTCTGCAGCGACAACAATATCCTGAGTAAAGTTTTTAGGTACACCACCGCCGATCATAAAGATACCAGTATCTTTGCTGTGTAATTTTATTTTTGTCAATTCAAGAAAATCCTTACCCGAATCACAGGATACATGTTTATCAGGATTTTTATGCTGATGCATTACAAAACCAAATCCTGCAGAGCAGTCTGAGAATGCTGGAACAAAAATCGGGACATTCTTTTTATAAGCTGCATACACAACGGAATCGTCTACTTTTGGTCCACCATTTTCATCAAGATATTTTCCAAACTCCCACAAGAATTCTCTTGAAGAATAAGCGCCGGGTTTCATGCTGTCAAAAATGAGTGCAGTTGTATCATCGCAAACTCTTAGTTCATCTTCATCAATAAATGTATCATAGATTCTATCTATATGCAGCTCTCTCATTTCATTATCATCAACCCATTTTGTGCCTTTGTAATGTTTAAATCCCAATGCTTCAAAGAAATCCTGATCAACCATAATTGCACCTGTAGAAACAATAGCATCCACCATGTTGTTCATAATCATATCATAAACAACTTTTTTTAATCCGGCACTGAAAAGACTTCCTGCTAAGGTTAGAATAACTGCACAATCTTTGTCTTTGATCATAGTGTCTAAAATATTTGCAGCTCGATTTAAATCTCTTGCTGTAAAAGCCATATCTTCCATTGCATCAACAAGCGCAACAACATTATGCTGCTTAATATCAATATGCTTAACGACATCTTTTAGGTAATCTTTTTTTTCGGACATTTTTTCTCCTTAATGGTTTTAATTTCTTTTTTGGATTAACTGCAAAAAAATATGATTAACTTTAATCACATTCCACATATTAGAAAAAGATTTTTGCAAACCTTAAAATTCCTTGCTTCCAAGGCACTCGATGAGAAACACCATCTTTATTAATAAACTCGTTTCTGTGATCAACGTACCATTTGTAATTTCTGAGCAATGCATCTTTATTTGAGAACTTTGGTTTGTAACCAAGAACTTTTTCTGCTTTTTCAATTGATACGAAAGAATCCTTTGATGCAGTTTCATAAACCCATTTATAAAGTGGAGAGAGTTTTAAGGCTTCTAAAAATTTCAAAGTATATATTATCGGTTTTTCCGGCAGACCCACAATCTTTTTACCAAATCCTGCGTAATCCAAAACTGCCTGATAATCTTCTCTCATTGTTGTGAAATCTTTTGCGCCAATGTTAAAAGTATCATTAACGATTTTTTCATCAAGAGTAGCAGTTAAATAAATTGCTTCACATAAATCTTCAACATCTAAAAGCTGGTAACGATTTTTTCCGTTGCCGATCATAGGAAATCCTTTACCATCCTGAGCCCAATCGAAAAGTAAATCAAAAACTCCGAGTCTTTCAGGTCCGATAAATGATTTTGGACGAAGAATTGGAACACACATTCCTTTTCCTCTATACTTAATGCATTCTTCCTCAGCAAGAATCTTAGCTTTGCCATAAGGACCAACACCATCAAGTTTATCATTTTCTAATAATGGATGGTGATCAGGAATACCATAAACAGCGGTTGATGATATATGAATGAATCTTTTAATTTTATTTTCATAAGCAGCTTCAAGTAGATTTCTTGTCCCATCAATATCTGTTGAATAAATATCTTCTGGTTTATACAGTGGCAGTGCAGCTGCAGTATGAACAATTATATCCTGATCTTTCACGGCTTCTTTAACTTTAGCTTTATCTCTTATATCGCCTGTAATGATTTTTATTTTATTATTCATATCAGGATAATCGAACTCAACAATATCCAAAGAAGTTATTTCATGTCCTTTGGAGTGTAAATTTCTTACAAGATTTATTCCTAAAAATCCTGCTCCGCCTGTAATTAAGTACTTCATTTTGCTCTATAATTATTTAATAATGTGGTATCAAAATTAGTAATTTTGACTAAGGCATCAAACATAGCTTTATTATAGAGATGAATAAACAAGATTCTGAAACAGATAACATATTTGAAAATAAAAATTGGATAAGAAATTTTTCTATCTCAATTTTTCTGCATCTATTGTTCGTAGTTGTCTTTGTTTTTTTTTATGGATTGAAAAATGACAGAAGTAAAATAAATTCTCTGTTTTTTACAATCGATACAAAAGAGTTTTCAACAACAAAGCAAGATTTGGTAGAAGAGCCTCACGATGATTATCCAACTAATGAACAAGAGTTTCCTAAAGAACAAACTTCCGAAACATTTGATGAAATAAAAACAATTAGTTTTTCCGATATAGTTGCAGATACCACAAATTTAGATCAGGTATATACGGAACCGACTTTAAATGTTTCAATTAAGTATCCTAAGGGATGGACATTCATAGATCAAAACAAAAAGAAAAAACTTGATGGTGTTACTTTCTGGGAAAGTGATGGAATCTATAATCCGCCACCATATATTCATTTAGAAGTAGTTAGTAATGAAATGTTTATCGAAAAACGATTTAGTTATAAAATTGAATTGGAAAATTATCAAGCATTTTATAACGAACCAGAAGAAATGCAGGGATATTTAACTCAAATCATTTATATCAGAACCGGAAATGATGAAGATTTTAGATTAAAGTTGATGATGAAAGGAAAAACTGAATTTTACTCATTCCAACCTAAATTCTGGGCGATTCTAAAATCTTTGAACTTTGGCACCAGTTTATTTTGAATGGCTTAACATCAATTTTGGACAAAAAATCATACAATGACATAAGTAATATTAATAAACTACAATATTCTTGACTTTTCATCATCTTACCTATATTTTTCCATCCTTTATTTGAAACGATTTAAGGTTTTCGGAGGAAAATTACGTGAAACAGGAAAAATTAACGAAATCAGTGAAAACTGAAGATGCCAATCACAAGTGGTTTCTGGTTGATGCTGAAGGACAAGTTTTAGGAAGATTAGCTTCAAAAATTGCTATGATCATTAGAGGTAAAAATAAACCTATTTTTACAACAAATACTGATACTGGCGATTTTGTTGTTGTTATCAATGCTGAGAAAGTCAGATTGACAGGTAAAAGAGAAAACTTGAAGGAATATAAAAGACATTCAGGTTATCCCGGCGGTCAAACAACTACTGCTTATCGTGATATGCTTGCGAAAAAACCAGCGTTTATTTTAGAAAATGCGGTTAGAGGAATGCTTCCAAAAACCAAATTAGGAAATCAGTTGATTAAAAAATTAAAAGTGTATGCAGGTACTAATCATCCTCATGCAGCACAGCAACCCGAAGCAATTAGTTTAATGGAGAAATGATGGCTGAAAAAATATTTATTGGAAGAAGAAAAACTGCAGTTGCCCGCGTAATATTAAGAAGCGGAAATGGAAAAATTACTGTTAATGATAAAGAGTTTGAACACTTCTTTCCTCAGTTGTTAAGTCGTGAAGATATATTGCTTCCATTTAGAGCTACAGATACATTAGGCAAATTTGATGTTCATGCAAAAGTTAATGGTGGTGGAACAACAGGGCAGGCACAATCTGTAAGATTAGGAATTGCAAGAGCACTGCTTGAAATGAATCCTGAATATAGAGTTCAATTAAAAGCAGAAGGCTTATTAACTAGAGATCCTAGAATGGTTGAGCGTAAGAAATACGGACAGCCTAAAGCTAGAAAAAGATTTCAGTTTTCTAAGAGATAATCAGAAGTTTAAGAACAAGTTTAAGTTCAAGATTTTTTTTCTTGAACTTAAACATTTATTTAATAATCATACTTTCCGATTTACCACCTGTGTCCCATAATAAAAGGGATGGAAGGTAAAGTTGAAGAAAGTAGAAGATAAACAGGAGCAATATGAAAAAAGTTGACCTAACTCAGCTTATTGAAGCTGGTGCACACTTCGGGCATTTAACACGCCGCTGGAATCCCAAAATGAAATCCTACATCTTTATGGAAAAGAACGGGATTCATATAATCGATTTGAAAAAAACCCAAGCTCATTTAACCGAATCTGCAGAAGAACTTTCTAAGCTGGTTGCTGATGGTAAAAAAGTACTTTTTGTTGGTACAAAAAAACAAGCTAAAAATGTTATCGAAACAGAAGCAAGAAGATGCGGACAAAATTGGGTTAGCGAAAGATGGCTTGGCGGAATGCTAACAAACTTTGCTACAATCAGAAAAAGTGTTAAAAGATTGAGCAATATTGAAAAGCAAGAAACTGATGGTACATTTGATAAGATTACAAAAAAAGAAAGACTATTCCTTACAAGAGAAAAAGACAAACTTAAAAAAGTTCTTGAAGGTGTAGAAACGATGGGTAAACTTCCAGGCGCATTATTTATTGTTGATATTAAGAAAGAAGATATCGCAGTACAGGAAGCACACAGACTTAACATTCCTGTTTTTGCAATCGTTGATACTAATTGTGATCCGGATGAAGTTGATTATTTAATTCCTGCTAACGATGATGCAGTTAAAACTGTTGAGATCATTACTCAATATATGGCTGATGCTGTGATTGAAGGTGACTCACAATTAAAAGAAAAGAAAGCAGAAGAAGTAGCGGAAAAAGAGAGAGTTAAAAAAGAGAGAGAAATTGTTAAGAAAGAAGAGTTGAAAAAGAAATCTGAAGCAAAGACCAAAAAAGATGCTGAGGATGAAGTTAAACCAACTGAAAAATCTGAATAATATTCTGATAAATTAAATTTTTGAAAGAAAGGGAATTAACTATGGCTATTACAGCTGCGCAAGTTAATGAATTAAGACAAAAAACCGGCGCTGGTATGATGGATTGCAAAAAAGCGCTCACAGAATCAAATGGTGATTTTGAAAAAGCGATTGAGATACTAAGAAAAAAAGGTGCCGCTATTGCTTCTAAAAGAGCAGATAAATCTGCTAATGAAGGAATTGTTGTGGCAAAGATTTCTGATGATCATAAAAAAGCAACAATGATTGAAGTTAACTGCGAAACAGATTTTGTTGCAAAGAGCGATGACTTTATAAAATTGGCAAATGAAATTGTTGAAGTAACCTTTAAATCTGAATCATCAAATGCACAACAACTACTTGAATCTGATAAAAATCTGAGTGAAAAAGTTGTTGATGTTATGGGTAAAGTTGGAGAGAAGATCGAAGTATCACGCGTATTGACTGAAAAAGCAGACAATGGTTTGATCGTGGATTATATTCATATGGGATCAAAATTAGGTGTGCTTGTAAAGTTTGATAATGTTTCAGGAAATTCTGATGAATTAATTGAGATTGGTAAAAACATTGCAATGCAAGTTGCAGCAATGAATCCTATTTGTGTTTACAGAGAAGAAGTACCAACTGAAACAATCGAAAAAGAAATTGATATATATAAGGAATTAGCTCGTAAAGAAGGTAAACCTGAAAATATTCTTGAAAAGATTGCGACAGGTAAATTGAATAAATTTTATTCCGAAAATTGTTTATTTGAACAGGCTTATATAAAAGACAGCACAAGTTCTAAAACTGTTGGTAATCTTATTGAGGATTACAATAAGAAGAATAATGTTCAATCAAAGATAAGTTTGTTTAAGCGATTTCATCTCGGCGACGAGAAAAAATAGTTTTTACAAAAAAGGTCTTAATAAAATTAAGACCTTTTTTTATATTTATAAGTAAAGAATCCAAAAAGGTTGTTAATGAGTTCATTAAAATTTAAAAGAGTGTTATTAAAATTAAGTGGTGAATCTTTGATGGGAGTGCAAGGATTCGGAATTTCTTCTGAGGTTTTGGATTTTTTTGCTGATGAAGTTAAAAAAGTTCACGAAGTTGGAGTGCAACTTGGAATAGTAATCGGCGGTGGAAATATTTATCGTGGCCTCAGTGCAGGCTCACAGGGTATTGATCGCGCAACAGGGGACCAGATGGGGATGCTTGCCACCATGATAAACTCACTGGCCTTACAAAACGCTGTTGAAAAAAAAGGTATCACTACCAGACTAATGAGCGCTATAAAAATGGAAGAGATTGCTGAACCATACATTAGAAGAAGAGCAATGCGTCATCTTGAAAAAGGAAGAGTTGTTATATTGGGTGCAGGAACAGGTCATCCATATTTTACAACAGACACCGCTGCCTCACTTAGAGCTGTAGAAATCGGCGCCGATATAATTGTTAAAGGAACTCGAGTTGATGGGGTATATGACTCAGATCCTGAAAAAAATCCTAAAGCATTGCGGTTTGAAAATGTATCTTACCAGGATATTCTTAAAAAGAATCTGCGTGTTATGGATCTTACAGCTGTTAGTTTATGCCAGGAAAATGATTTGCCTATGATGGTTTTTAATATGGATGTTCCAGGTAACTTACTTAAATTAGTTATGGGTGAACCAGTTGGTACATTTATTAACAATGATAATTCTAAATAAAATTTTAACAATAATTAGTGAGGTGTTATGCACCAGTTAATAAAAGATGCAAATAACAGAATGGACAAAACTTTAGAAGCTCTTAGATCTGAGCTTTCAAAAGTAAGAACGGGTAAAGCAACGACAACATTGCTTGATGGTGTAAAAGTTGATTATTACGGTACCTTAACACCTATAAATCAGGTGGGAAATGTTACTGTGCTTGACCCCCATACTTTATCAATAACTCCTTGGGATAAAGCAATGGTGAATGTTATCGATAGAGCTATTCTTGAAGCCAATCTTGGTTTTAATCCTATAAGTGACGGTACTAACCTAAAAATACCAATTCCATTGTTAACCGAAGAAAGAAGAAAAGATTTTGTTAAACTTGTTAAAAAATTTGGTGAAGATTCAAAAGTTGCGATTAGGAACGTTAGAAGAGATGCTAACGAACATCTTAAAAGGGAAGAAAAAGAAAAGAGAATGTCTGAAGATGAATTAAAACATTCAGAAGATGAAGTGCAAAAGCTAACTGATCATCATATCAAACTGATAGATGAAATCTTAAAGCACAAAGAAAAAGAGATAATGGAAGTTTAGTTTTGGCTATTTTTGCTAACCCAACTCATAAAGAGTTGGGTTTTTTTTTATCTTTGAATCAATTATGGTTTATTTAATTTAGTATTTTTGTATAGTGTGTTAAACAATTAAAGCAATAATGAATCCTGAACCAGAGGAAAAAACTAATAATGTAATTTCGTTTTTAAGCAATCCGCTGCTTAGGAATGTAATATTTACTATTGGGGCCATGGCATTGTTCATTTCAGGAGTTATTGTTTACGGTGTAATATTAAACCTCAGAGAAATTTCACTTTCTGAAGCTATGTCTCAGAAAGGATTTAGAAAGCTTAGCGATGTAAATCTTATTGTGGATAGAAAGACATTTACATTAAGTGTTTATGAAGATACCGTTTTTATAAAATCATATCGGGTTAGTTTTGGCAGAAATTTAAGTGATAAAAAAAAATTAAGCAACGATGGGGCAACACCAATAGGAACTTATAAAATTTGCAGCATAAGTAACGACCAGACTTATTATAAGTTTTTAAAACTAAATTATCCTAATTTAGAAGATGCTTCTGAAGCATTACGTAAATCATTTATTACTCAAAAACAATTTAACCAGATAAAATTTGAATTTTATTATGAAGAATGTGTTAGTGCTAATACGGTGCTTGGAGGCAACATAGGAATTCATGGTATTGGTAGACTAAACCCAATCTTCAAAAATCTTCCGTTCGTTTATAATTGGACAGACGGTTCTATTGCTTTAAGTAATGAATCAATTGATGAAATTTTATCAGTAATTAATACAGGAACCCAAGTTGTTATCAAATAATTTTCATAGAGGATTAACAATCCTTCTCCTTTTATTCGGATTAGTTTCTTGTTCTGATAAACAAGAAAAAATTCCGGTACTTGACTTTGAAAACAAAGCTCAGGTATTAGATGCAGTTAAAAAACACTTCAATAAAGAAACCCAGGCTGCTTTTGGCGGTTTATTTGATGAAACAGGAAAACAATTTGTCGCAGCAGGATGGGAAATAAATAATGCGGATGATTGGGGTATTAAGTTTGCATTTCTAGAAAAATCTGATGATGAGTTTGAATCAATTTATGAAACTGAGTTACTGGATGGCTCATTCAAAGAAAGTTTTGTTGATAAGATTAAATTTTCATCAATTGATTACGATCTCGTTTACTATAATTCACAGGGATATTTTATGGGTAGCGGCGGCGGGGAAGTATTCTCTTATATTATTGATTTAGAAAACAAGCAAGTATACTATGCCCATCTTGTTGTTGAATCACAAACTGCAACTTATTTATTCATCTCAGATAATACGAAGAACAAAGAGTTAGTAAACTTTTTTACTTTAACATTTAAAAAAGATTATCCGGGTTTAACAATCGTTGAAGATGATATTGTTTTAGACTGATGCAGAATCTTTTTAGAAGTATTTAAATAACTAATTGGGTAACGAATTAAAATTATTTACAATCAGAATTTTATAGATGTTTAAAAGAGTTTTTATATTCTCAATTCTTTTTCTGCTTTGCAATTCAAAGATAAGTTTCAGCCAATCATACTATGATTTTGAAATTGAAGCCATAAACTTTGAGGGAAATAATTTTTTCTCCGCATCTGATCTATTAAAAAATATTGAAAGTAAAGAAACGCCAATGTGGGTCTGGGTTTTTCTTGATTCGTTTACTCCATTTGGGGATGAACCTGTTTATTTTGACTCCTCAAAAATTTCTATTGATATACTTGCTTTAAAAGAATTGTATCGCACCAACGGGTTTTTTAATATAAATGTTAAACACGATGTTGTTATTGATTCAGCAGACAAAGCGATTGTTATTAATTATTATATAACTGAAAATGAATTTTTGAATTACGGCAATATTAGTTTATTCGGTTTGGATAGATTAAGCGACTATGATTATGGAAGATTGATGAATGAATCATATACAATTGATTCAACAAAAAGATTTTCGGAATCAGAAGTTCAAGGTAACATATCAAAAATTAGAAGATTCCTTGCAAACAACGGATATATTTTTGGCGGTTATGACAGCACAATAGTCACAATTGATACGATTAGGCAGAAGACAGATCTTAGCATTTATTTCCATACAGGCGATAAGTACGCAATAGGAGAAACTATAATTAATAAATCAGGATTATCCATTGAACAGATCAACAATAAGCTAATATCAGAAATAGCCGATCTTAAACCTGGTAGAATTTATGATCAATCAGAAATAGATAGAAGTGAATTACGCTTGCTTAAAACGGAATTGTTTACTGCAATTAATATTGATCCAATAATAAGTGACACAATCAATAACACTATACCAGTGGAAGTTAATGCTGCTATAGGATCATTAAATGAACTTTCGCCTGAAATAAAGGCCGATAATGAATTTAACAGTTTTAATTTTGGTCTTGGAATTGGGTATACCAGGAAAAACTTTTTTGGAGATGCAAGAAAACTTTCACTTTCAACTTCATTTAGGCTTGTTGATATACTTAATATAGATCTTGCAAATATATTTAAATCCGGAGCCGAAAGAGATTCAACTTATCAAGGTGTTTTTGATATCAACCTAAAAATGGAACAGCCATTTCTTTTTGGCAGAGCAATATTGACAAGTACTGAAATTTATTTAAGCTCAAAGACTTTTAGTGACTATTCTGAAAATTCATACGGCGGCAGGCAAAAATTTGATTTTGAAATGCCCCCATATACATTTATCACTCTTTTCCGTCCATTTATAAGTTATGACGTTGCAGAGAGGGAAAATATTGCAAGGATCAATCTTAACGGGATTCAATTAGATTTAACTGAGACTGATTATAGTTTAACTCCTGGTATTGGTGTTGAGCTAGGTTCATCCAAAACAGATGATATACTATTCCCAACCACAGGTAGTTATCTTTTCTTTACGCCTGAGCTTTTTCATTCAAGAACAGATATTCAATATGTATTAAGACTGATTACAGATCAGATTTTACAAGCTGATTCTAACGAAGTGGGAAATATATACTTTTACAGACTGCAGACGGGTCTTTCAAACTACTTGCCTTTATCTGATGACCGCACTACAGTATTTGCTTCCAAATTACGAATTGGTTACTCGCAACCTATTACAGGATCTGATAATCCAAAAGTTTCAGCCAATGAATTGATTCCGCCAAATAAAACTTTTTATGCGGGCGGCAGTAACTCAGTAAGAGGATGGAAATCCAGAGAATTGATTCCCAAAGACTCCGTGGAATATTATGGGTATACCACAGAAACCGATGCTATTAGAGGAGGAACCTTTTGGTTTGAGGGTTCATTTGAAATGAGACAAAAACTAAATGAGTATTTGGGATATGCTGTTTTTGCTGATTATGGTAATACCTGGAATGGATGGAAAAATGTTAGAATAGATGAAATTGCCGTTGCTGTTGGTTTGGGAATTAGAGTATATACACCAATTGCCCCGTTTAGATTAGATTTTGGAACAAAATTTTACAATCCCGAAGACCAAAAAACCATTTTTAGAAAGAATTTTCTTGATAATCTGACCATCCATTTTGGTATTGGAGAGGCTTTCTAATCTTTGCTAAGACCCTATAATTCGCTATCTTTCCAACCCTTTTATAGAAGTAATATATGATTTTAAGCATGACAGGTTACGGCAAAGGAACTGCCTCAAATGGTAAATGGCAGGCCGATGTCGAAGTTAAAAGTATCAATAGCAGGTATCTGGAAGTTTTTCTTAAATATCCGCCTCTTCTTGCTAATAAAGAATACGAATTAAGAGAATTAATTAAGTCTAAAATCAGACGCGGAAAACTGAATGTGAGCATTCAAATCAAAAAGAACGGATTTGAAGATGAAGCAGTTTCTTTGGATGAATCAAGATTAAAAAATTATCTGGCTCTCATTAAGAAGATTAAAAAATCTGCTAAAATTACAGACAAGATTAAGTTAGACCACATTCTAATGAGTCGTGATATTTTTTCAGCATCAGTTGAGGAAATAAGCGAGAGTGATTTTGAGGTAATCAAAAAATCAGTTCTGCTTTCTTTGGATTCGCTAATGCAGATGAAGAAAAATGAAGGCAACGAATTAGAAAAAGATTTGAAAAAGCGCATTAAGTCTATCGAAAAATATCTTGACTTGATTGAAAAAGACGCGCAGCCAAGTGTTGGTGAACATTTTGCAAAGTACAAAGAAAAAGTAAAAAATCTTCTTGAAGATAATGCCGGCATAAATAACGACAGACTTGAAACTGAATTAGCAATGATGGCTGAACGAGCTGATATAACTGAAGAATGTGTAAGATTAAGAAGTCATATAAAATTTCTTTTAAGCAGTGTTGATAAGGAAGAAGATCCCGGAAGAAAACTTAATTTTCTTTGTCAGGAAATGAACAGAGAAGCAAATACAATTTCTGCTAAAACACTTTCTACTGCTATTACTCATAACTCTGTTCATATAAAAGAAGAGATTGAAAGAATACGAGAACAAATCCAGAACATAGAATAAATTGGAGAACAGAGGAAAGATAATTGCAGTATCATCGCCAAGCGGCGGCGGAAAAACTTCTGTTGTAAAACAACTGCTAAAAGATTTTCCGGATATTGTATTTTCTGTTTCTGTAACTACAAGACCAAAGCGATCCAATGAAGTTAATGGTGTTGATTATTTTTTCGTGAATGATGATGAGTTTGAAAAGAAGATTGCGAATGATGAGTTTATTGAGTGGGAAAGATTTTACGATTATTATTACGGTACTTTAAAAAGTTTTGTTGATGATAATATAAACATTGGTAAGTCTGTTCTTTTTGAAGTTGATGTTAAAGGTGCGATATCGTTAAAGAAAATTTATCCTGAAAGTTTTTTAATTTTTATCGATCCGCCCTCTTTTGAAGAACTGGTTACACGGTTAAAAAACAGAAAAACTGAAAGCGAATCTGATCTTCAGAAAAGAATTGATAGATCAAAAATGGAATTGAGCTTTAAGAAGGATTTTGACTATATTTTCGTTAACGATGAACTTCATAAAGTTTATAAAAGTGTAAAAAGTTTAATTAAAGAAATAATAAATAAGGAGTGATAAAATGGATATAACACCAGTAGATTTAAGAGAAATAGACAAACGTACTGAGAATGTTTACGAAGCTATTTCGGTTGCAGCATTAAGAGCAAGACAGGTTAATACTGACAACAAAATTGAATTTAGTGCAATGATGAACACTATTCCTTCAAGCGGATCTGATGATGAAGCTGAAGATGTTACTAACCCGATTCAATTGAAAATGGCTATTGATTTTGAAAAGAAACCAAAGCCGCATCTACAAGCATTAAACGAATTACTTGCCGGCGAAATTAAGTTTAAGTACAAAAAGTAATTTTATTCGTTTATTCTTGTTCTGTTTTTATTTTTGTCATTCCCACGAAAGTGGGAATCTATTTTTAAATCGATTGTTTGGATTCCCGTTTTCACGGGAATGACAATTTTAAAGCGATTTATTATTAAACATTTTTCTAATCACTAAAATTATCTGCTAAAAAATGAAATCCTCACCCAAACAAAAAATTATTGAAGCACTAAAAGATCAGCAAGCTATTTTTGGTGATGATCTGTTTGAAGAAAAAGCTAATCTTACAAAATCCAAAACTTCTGCTCCGGTAAAAGAAATAACTACAAGAGAATCATCACGCAGAACCACAGTTGTAAAAGAACCAGTTTCAAAACCATTATCATCTAAAATTGCTGTTAAAGGTGATTGGGAAAAATCAGAATCATTAGATGAGTTAAATAGTTTAATTTGCAATTGCACAAATTGTGTTCTGCATAAAGGAAGAAACAAATTTGTTTTTGGCTCCGGTAACCCAAATGCGGATGTAATGGTTATTGGTGAAGGTCCCGGTGCAGAAGAGGATAAACAAGGTTTACCTTTTGTTGGCAGAGCAGGGCAACTTTTAACAGATATTCTTAAAGCAATAAAGTTCAGCAGGGAAGAAGTTTTTATCGGTAACATAGTAAAATGCCGCCCGCCGGATAACCGTACTCCTTTACCTGAAGAAATGGATACCTGCATTCCATACCTCGCAAAACAAATTGAGCTGATTAAACCAAAACTTATTTTGTGTTTAGGTCTTACCGCAGCAAAAGGTTTGTTAAAGAAAAAAGACAGCTTAACAAGTTTACGCGGACAGGTTTTTGAATACGAAGGTATTAAGACGATGGTAACATTCCACCCCGCCGCACTCTTACGCAACCCAAACTGGAAAAAAGACTGCTGGGTTGATGTGCAGAAGTTTAGAAAACTATACGAACAGATGACAACTTAATTTGCATTTCTTATAGTTTTCAATTGACTCAATAGAAAAAACTACTTAATTTTGAACCAGACAAAATATTATTTCAGGAGAGAATTTTTTTTGGCTCATCTTAATTAATCAAAGTATCTTTCAATTATTTTAGGGGCTCTTATGAAACACCTCGTAAACGTTTTTTATTTTGTATCCATTGTTTTGCTTTTAAATTCCTGCGCTACCATAGTTAATGGCACATCACAACAAGTCAATATCACTTCAACGCCCATCGAAGCAAAAGTTATTATTGATAATGAGCAAATGGGAAATACACCACTGATTGCAAAATTGAAAAGGAAGGACAATCATATTGTAAAGATTGAACTTGAGGGTTATAAAACTGAAGTAATAACTCTTAATGGTGAAACTAGCGGTTGGTTTTTTGGTAATTGTCTTTTTGGCGGAATTATTGGTATGGGAATCGATGCATTGACAGGTGGCATGTACAGGCTTGAACCTGAAGAAATAAATAAAACGTTAGAAGCTGACAAAAACCAGACTTTAAATGACGATGATGCTCTCTTCATAAAAATAGTTCTAACTCCGAACCCCAAATGGGAAAAAATAGGTCAATTAACCCGTAAATAATAAATTACTAATTACAGATTATTCACTATTAAATATAATGAGAAGGATTTTACTTTTTACATTACTAGTTTGTCAGAGTATAATGTTTTCTCAAACGGTTGATTCAATATCTGCAAGTAAAACAACATATGATCCGGAAAATTACATTAGCATTGATGGGTTACTTTTATTGTTCAGCACTATCAATCCTGGTATTGAAAGACGTATAATTGACGAGTTCTCTATTTTTGCAAGTATTGGTTTGGGAAATATGTGGTTTACAGACATCGATCAGATGTTTGAAATCGGTGTTAAGTATAGACTTAGCGCTATTTTTAAAAATAATTTTTATGCGGGATTATCATATTCCAAAGTAAGCTTAACTTATAATAATAATACTTCTTCTGCTTCTTCGATTGGTATGTTATTTGGATACTATCATATGTGTTTTTTAAATGGCTTAGATTAGATGCAAATGGTGGATTATATGTTAACGGTGACCCACAGATAACTTTTACGGAAAAGTCAGGCAATCTTACGAAGACAATTACAGTTGGGGGTGTGAACTTTGGCGGTTCTCTTAGATTTGGAATTGCATTTTAAATTGGGCGAATTATTCTTCGCCCAATGTATTTTTTCGAAGTAAAAAACTATTTCCACATTATCACTCATTAAATAATTATTTAAACAATTGAACTTTATTTTACTTAAACCTAAGTTACATATGCAATAATGATTAAACTTTGCTGTTCTACTTTTACTTACCCCTTTACTTCTTTTACCGGCGGGGGACTGCCACTATGGTTTGTACTGATTCTATTAATTTTAATCATTCATAATGCTAATATTATTTGACGGTGATTAGCAAAGTCTTTAAACAGATTTTCCTAATTAAATAATATAAAGGATATCAATATGGCATCATTGGTTCCATACATTTGGGGAATAGTTTTTGGTTTTGTTTATTTATTGGCCGTTTTCTTTTTTTTACTTTCTCGCTTAAAAATTTACAGCTTGAAACCCTCCGTTGATATTGAAAAATATGCGCCATATCTAGCTGTTATAGTCATCTTTGCATCCTCCATTTTTGGTTTTGTAGCTCAAACATTAACTGGATATGTAATAGGATTATTAAATCCACAAGTTGCTTATAAACCAACCAATTCTTTCTCAGGTCAGAGTGAAATCGGTGGGCTTTATGCAAGTCTTATTCTAATGCGTCATCTTTGTTTTGCTACTTTTCTACTCAGCATAACATTGTTCAAATGGATCCGTAAAGATCATCAAGGTTGCCCATTTTCGTTGTTTTATTTTTCCATATTCTTTCATCCCAATTTCATCGTTAAGATTTCTAACAAAAAACTTTTTCATTGGATCCCATTAATAATGCAATATTAGACACAATGCCAATACCTAAAGAATATCTTGAAGGTTAGATAAAAATAGTTTTATTTAGGGTGTATTAGTTTTCAGGATTTTCTATTTATTTAAGGAGAAGAAAATGAAAAAAGTATTATTTATCTTTTTATTAGCATTTGCAGTCTATCTTACCGGCTGCACTGATGATGATGATATTAATTCATCTTACTACAACACTCCTGTAATATCAAAAACAACAGACGCGCTGGCTTATTCATTAGTTGCGGATTACTATACACAAACTGCCGGGTATAATTTATCCTTTACTTCGGATTCACTTGCATACTCTTTAATTATTACCAACTATTTTTCAGGCATCGGTTCACTGCGGATAAAAGATACAAGCGGCACAATAATCTATGAAGAAACATTGCAGGGCAATAAAGTAATTTCGTTTACGGAAGCAAATAACGGAATCCCGGGAAAGTTTGAAATAGATTTTGATCGTTTTACAGGAACAGTAAATTTTGCTTTGGCAAAGAGCAGCAGCGGTAATTAGGGTAAATGTCCAAACAGATATAATGAAAATTCTTAAAACATATTTATACTCTTCACTAGCTCACTTAGATTTTGCAAAACTTTCTGATGAAGGAATTGAAGCACTAATTAAAGACGAAAATTTGGTATCGATTAATCCTGTATATGCTCAAGCAGTAGGAGGAATTAAATTACTGGTTAAAGATGAAGATTATACTAAAGCATTAGCAGTTTTAAATTGTAATGAATATGAGTTATTAAAAAACGAATACCCGGATGAAGAAATCAGTGAGCAAATTAAGTGCAGTAATTGTGGAAGCATTAATATTTTTCAAAAAGGATCCTGGATTGTGGGAATATTCTTTCTAATTCTGGCTTTTATTCCATTCACAACAAAAAAATCAACTTATATCTGTTTAGATTGTTCACACCAATGGAAGGAGTGAACATAATTTATTTATTACTTAATAGCATTTTAAATTTTAATCAGGAATAAAATGAAATCAACTTTCCGTTATTCGTCAATTAAATATATTTTGATTTTATCGTCAGTTTTATTTGTTCAATGTGCAGCTACAAGAACATCGGAATTATATCAGACTTACGATAAGGTAAATTATGTTTACTGGTCTGATTCAAGAAAGCTAACCTGGGAGGATTTTCAGGGAAAGCCGATAGGTTCAAATGAAAATTATGTATCGGAAATACATTTGTATAATCCCGCCACAATAGAAAAAGCAAATATATTTAGTACTGCAAAGCTTACCTCAATTTGTGTGTTCGATAAAAAACATTCCTGGGTAAATAAGAAAGTTGCATCAGCGGATTTATTACTTTACAACCAGGTTATATTTAACATCTATGAACTTTATACACGCAAACTTAGAAAAGAATTTTACAATACCGAGTTTGGTCTGGATGATTACATTCAGCAATTTCATTTAATGACTGAAAAAAATAATTCTGATTTGAAGGATAGATTAGAAGACTATAGAAGTGATGCAGATCTTGGTAAAAATGTTGCGGGAATAAAACTCTGGGAAATGACGATAGATAAGGAATTAGAAGAATTAAAAGCTTATAAAGTTGAGTATAAATAAATCAGAAACTTTCACCCCAACGTATATGCGTAAACTTAACAGGTGTATATATAGTCTTCTTAAAGTTTTAATTATTTGAAATGGATCAGAATAAACCGTTGAAACGGTTAAAAGAATATTTTATGGATATTTCAAAATCCCACGATTAAAATCGTGGGTTACTTTATGAATCAAGATCAAATATTTTTAATAACCCACGGTTTCAACCGTGGGTGAATGAACAAACAGTGCGCTTACAACCGTTTCAACGGTTTTTACTTAGTAAGTTGAAGTAGTTGGCATTTGAATAATTGAGTATAAACTAAGTTGCCACCTAAGCTTGAAAACGGGAATCCAAAACCTATAATATAAAGTAGATTCCCACTTTCGTGGGAATGACAAATTCATTTTTGTTAAGTCGCTAATTCCATCAATAAAATATTGTAAATAATCTGCAAGTAAGTTACTTTTACAACCCGATTCTTTCGGTAAAAATATTAAGAATATGGCAAAAACAAGCAAAACATATAACGAAACAAGTCGAGTTATTCCTGCAGATGTAAAACCACCATCAGCACCGGAGATTGAAGCCGCAGTACTTGGCGCAATGCTCATCGAAAAAGAAGCTGTACCAAAAGCAATTGAAATGCTTACAAAGGAAAGTTTCTATCTGCGTCAGCATCAAATGATTTTTGAAGCGATGATTTCTTTGTTTGAATCCAATGAACCGATTGATACTGTTACTTTGTATGAAGAACTTAAAAAAAGAAATCAGGTTGAAGAAGTAGGCGGTGCAGTTTATTTAAGCAAGCTATCGCAAAACATTTCTTCCGCTGCCAATGTGGAATTCCACGCAAAGATAATTATAGAAAAACAAATCTTACGCGGATTGATTTCATCATCACACCAAATTGCACAAGCCGCTTATGAAGGCAACCTTGATGCGTTTGAAATTCTTGATGATGCTGAGAGAAGAATATTTGAAATAACGGAATCACATCTTCAAAGATCTTTCCAGGGAATGGATCGTGCTGTGCGTGATGCACTTGAATACATTGAAGCAATTCACTCACAGAAAGATAGAAAGTTTTCTGTTCCAACAGGATTTTATGAACTGGATGAAATGCTTGGTGGATTTCAAAAATCAGATCTTATTATTGTTGCAGCAAGACCTTCTATGGGCAAGACAGCATTTGCACTAACGCTTGCAAGAAATGCCGCAATTGATCACGGTGTTCCGATTGGAATATTCAGTCTTGAAATGGCAACGATGCAATTAATTATTCGTATGCTTTGTGCAGAAGGAAGATTAAACGCACATCTTGTGAGAACAGGAAAATTACCAAGTGAAGAAGGTGTTAAGCTTAGCAAGAATGCACACAAATTAATTAATGCACCTTTGTATGTTGATGATTCGCCATCGCAAACTGTTTTGGAAATCCGCGCAAAAGCAAGAAGACTAAAAGCTGAAAAAAATATTGGAATGATAATAATAGATTATCTCCAGTTGATGCAGGGTCCGCCAAAAGCTGAAAGTCGTGAAAGAGAAATCTCACATATTTCAAGATCATTAAAGGCACTCGCAAAAGAATTAAACATTCCGGTTATTGCATTAGCACAGCTTAATCGTGCTGTTGAAGCAAGAACAGATAAACGCCCGCAGCTTTCAGATCTACGTGAATCCGGTTCTATCGAGCAGGATGCGGATGTTGTGATTTTCTTAAACCGTCCTGAGTATTACGGAATTGATAAAGATGAAAATGGTGAATCGAATGAAGGTGTTGCAGAAATAATTATCGGCAAGCAGCGTAACGGTCCAACCGGAACAGTTAAGCTTGCATTCATAAAAGACTATGCACGATTTGAAAACCTTGCACACGCAAGACAAATTGCAGATTACTCGTCTGTACCTGCTATTAGTGAAGATATTATTTAGAAATAAGAATTGAGAATTTAAAATGAATAATTATTTTATTGGTCATTTCGAGCGAAGAGAGAAATCTGTGTTTTATAAAATTAGTTTAATAGTATTTTTAGCACTCATTATATTTTCATCAAAAATAAACTCACAAGTCTTTTCAGAAAAAGATGTTGAGGTGTGCAAATCAAAATTTACACTTGCTGTTGATAAATCGTTAAGTGAAAAACCAATTAATGAAGTTATAGTTGAAATCGGTAAAAGCTTTCTTAAAACTGAATATGTTGCACACACTCTTGAAAAAGAAGGTGATGAACAACTTGTTATAAAATTAACCGGACTTGATTGCACAACATTTCTTGAAACTTCTTTAACATTTGCACGATGTATAAAAAAAGGTAAAACAAGTTTTGAAGATTATCAGAATGAGTTAACATTTATCCGTTATCGAGATGGAAAGCTGGATAAATATCCTTCGCGTCTGCATTATTTTTCAGATTGGATTTATAACAATCAGCAAAAAGGGATTGTAAAAGATATAACTGAAGAGATAGGTGGAAAGAAAATTAAGTTTAATGTTAATTTTATGTCTGAAAATCCAAAGTATTACAAGCAGTTACAAGAAAATCCTGAATTCATTGCCGTTATAAGCAAACAGGAAAAAGAAATTAATTCCCGCCAATATTATTACATACCCGAAGATGATATTGAAAAAATGGAATCTAAAATTCAATCCGGTGATTTGATTGCTTTAACTACCAGTGATAAAGGATTGGATATTGGTCATGTTGGATTAGCGATTAAAATGGATAATGGAAGAATCCATTTTCTTCACGCCCCATTAGCCGGAAGTAAGGTTCAGATAACTGAAACTCCTTTGAGTGATTACGCAAAGAAAATTAAAAAGCATACTGGAATAATTGTACTCAGAGTTTTAGAACCATAGTAATTACTTAATAATTTCTAAAATCATTTCATCAAGAGTCTTTTGTTTGAACCCAAATGATTGAAGTTTATCAGTATTCATAGAAACATCTTCAACTTTTTGTATTCCGGGAACATCATCCATAGTAATTTTAGTTAAAAGATTTTTATCAAACTTTGCAATGTCACAAAGTCGTTCTCCAAGTTCGTAACGGGAAACTCTTTCCAATCCACCAAAATTTATTACTTCTGATTTTATATCACTTCTCACAATTTCATTTATAATTCTTGATGCTTCAATCAAAGAAAGTGGAGTTCTGTACTGATCGATAAAAAGCTTTACAGGTTTACCTTGCTTTAAATCTTTGTGCATTTGATGAAAATGATTTTTTGAATGGTTAATACCAAACCCGAATAATAAGGCTGTTCTAAGTATAATAAAGTTATCAAACGTTTGCTGAATTTTTATTTCTCCCATTAATTTAGTTTCTGCATAAAATGAAACGGGAATTAATTTTGCATCTTCATTTAACATCGAACCACGATAACCAGCATAAACTAAATCAGTTGAAGTGTAGATTAGTTTAGAGTTAAACTTTTCACAAAGTTCGGCAATATTTTTTGTTGCAGTAACATTTAGATCATAAACATCTCTTGGGGAAATTCCTTCCGGCAAAATTGGTTGTGAAATTGCTGCTGTGTGGATTACGATATCAGGTTTAAAATCAGTAAATACTCTGCTTAGTTCAATAGTATCCAGTAAATCTATTTTTATTGAATTGAAATCAGTGCAGTTACCAGTATTAGAGCGGTAAAATGTAAGTATGTGCTGATTTGCAGAGATTGCCAGATTCAAATATTGTCCAAGTAATCCGCTTCCGCCTGTAATTAGTATTTTCATTTTGTTTTTGTTGATTGAATTTTACACTATAAAAGTAATCGAAGTATATTATTTTCAAACTCAGTTAATGACTATTTTTGAAAATCATACTTACTTTGGTAAATTTATTAAGAAATAATGAAAGAATTATGAAATATTTTTTGACCCTAATTTTAACACTCTTAGTAATGCTGAGCGGTTTTGCTCAAACAAACAAATACTTTGATGCACCATTTGGCGGCGGCGGTGGTTTTGTTGGAGGATGGAGTATGCCAAACATTGATCCAATAAATCTTAAACTTAAAGAAATTGGTATTCCCGAACTTTCCACGAGTGGAATTTTTACAACTGGTGGTGCAGGATTTATTTACATTGGATTTGTAAAAAATCTTCGTGTTGGCGGTATGGGCTATGGTGGTACGATTTCTTCTTCATCAACCATAAATGGAATAAATAATGAAGCAATTTATTCGCTAGGCGGTGGCGGATTGACTGTCGAGTACACTCTTCCATTTATTAAAGATATAGGGGTGTCTTTAGGGGCTATTTTAGGTGCTGGAAGTATGTCTCTCGAATTATATCGAAATGATGGAAATTTTAGTTGGGAAGGAATCCTTGACGAACCATCAAACATTTCGAGAAAGATTGAAAACAATTTTTGGACTTTTACCCCCACCTTAAATGCCGATTTTCCCGTCTATCGGTTTGTAGCTTTAAGATTAGGTGTTGGATATCAATTAACATTTGCGGGCGATTGGGAAGCCGAGAATGGACAATCAATAAGTGGTATCCCCTCAGATTTAAGTGCTGATGGCTTTTTTATTCAAGCAGGAATTTTTGCAGGATTCTTCTCATATTAATCAATCTTAACAAAAACAAGGATTATGAAAAAAATATTAGTAACAGGCGGTGCAGGCTTTATTGGCAGTAACTTCATCAACTATATCTTAAAATCAAGAGATGATTATTTTATTGTTAATCTTGATAAGCTTACTTATGCTGGCAACCTTGAAAACCTTAAGGAAATAGAGTCAAATAAAAATTATACTTTTATAAAAGGAGATATAACTAATTCAGAATTAGTTAATTATATCTATGAAAAGTATAAGATAAAACACGTAATAAATTTTGCCGCTGAATCTCATGTAGATAGGAGCATTTCCGGTTCTGAAATATTTTTCAGGACAAATGTTATTGGAACAAATGTATTGCTTGAAGCATCAAGAAGATTTGAGGTGGAAAGATTTTTGCAAATCTCTACAGATGAGGTTTATGGAAGTTTGGGTGCAACTGGTTTATTTACAGAGCAAACTCCGATTTCACCAAACAGCCCTTATTCAGCTAGTAAGGCAGCTTCCGATATGATGGTTCAGGCATTTCATCATACATACGGACTGCCTATTGTTATTACCAGATGTTCGAACAATTATGGTCCTCTTCAATTTCCAGAGAAATTAATTCCACTAATGATCTTGAATACATTGCAAAATAAAAAACTTCCTGTTTATGGTGATGGAATGAATGTTCGTGATTGGATTTATGTCATCGATCATAACAAAGCCGTGGAACTTGTTTTTGAAAAAGGACGACTTGGAGAAGTATATAATATCGGCGCAAGTAATGAAATGCCAAATTTAGAAATCATAAAACTGATTTTGCAAAATCTGAAAAAAGGGGAAGAACTAATTCAATATGTAAAAGATCGCCCAGGGCATGATAGACGTTATGCAATTGATTCAACAAAAATTCAAACCGAGTTAGGCTGGAGACCAGAATTCCAATTTGATTCAGCAATACAAAAAACGATTGAGTGGTATTTGCAGAATAAAAGCTGGTGGGAAAGAATAATTTCAGGTGAGTATCAAAGTTATTATCAACAACAGTATTTATCTAAATAATCAGGATTTAATTGTAAGCAATGAAAAAAACACTCCTTTTAACCTTATGTTTCATTTTTACTTTAATAGCTCAGGAAAAAGTAAACCAGCAACAATCAATGATTCAATTTCCAATCAGTGTAACGATTGGTGGTAAATTTATTGTTAACGGCACATTCCCAGCCAGTATGACTGAAAGAGTTGATCAATTCGTAACTCGTATTTATAATCTTGCAAAAGAAAATTCTCTAAGCATAGCCCAGGATTTAGCTACTGTTAGTGAGA
>JADJIH010000027.1:252500-257126 GCA_016707115.1 Ignavibacteriales bacterium
ATTCAGCTTCAGATTATTTTATTTCAGCATACAAAGGATTGAAGAAAAAGATTGTTAATATCGATGTTCCGCTTTCGTTGGGAATTTTAGTCTTATTTATTAGAAGTGTATATGAATTGTTGTTTCTTAGTCAAGCAGGATACTTTGATTCTTTAGCAGGATTAGTTTTCTTTTTGCTCATAGGAAAAATCTTGCAGGAAAAAACTTACGATGCAATGAACTTTGAGCGTGATTATAAAGCCTATTTTCCGCTTTCGGTTACAATCAAACAAAATGAAATAGAAAAATCAATTCCTGTTTCTAACTTGATGATAGGGAATAGAATTCTTATCAGACAAAATGAAATTGTACCTGCAGATTCGATCTTAATGAACGGTGATGGTTTTATTGATTACAGTTTCGTTTCAGGTGAATCTCATCCTGTACACAAAGTAAGTGGAGAAATAATTTATGCCGGCGGCAGACAAAAATCAGGATTGATCGAACTTGAAGTAATCAAGGAAGTTTCGCAAAGTTATTTAACACAGCTTTGGAATAATGATACTTTTAATAAAAAAGTCTGAAAGTCAGTTTACAAATTTTTCAAATGCGGTTAGTAAATATTTTACAATTATAGTTTTGTTGATTGCTGTTATTGCAGCTGCTTTTTGGTATCAGACAAGTTCATTTATTGCAATTAATGTTTTTACTTCAGTACTTATTGTCGCTTGCCCTTGTGCACTTGCATTGTCAACTCCGTTTACGCTTGGGAATACAATGAGAATTTTTGGTAGAAATAAATTCTATCTAAAAAATTCTAATGTTGTTGAGATGATGGCAAAAGTAAATTCAATTGTGTTTGATAAAACTGGTACGATAACTGAATCAGGAAAATCTGATATTCTTTATTCCGGAAGATTATTAAATCCGACAGAATTAAAATGTATTAAATCTTTAGTACGAAGTTCTACACATCCACTAAGTAAAAAGATTTTTGATTCGATTGATGTTAAAGAATATTTTCCGGTAACAAAGTTTAGTGAACCTACAGGCAAAGGCATTGAAGGGCTTATTTATGGACATCATGTAAAGATTGGTTCAGCAGATTTTGTTGGATCTAAAACAATTGACGATGATAAAGATATTGTTAAAACAAAGGTACATATATCAATTGATGATGAAGTTGTAGGAAAATTTACTTTTTCAAATTCTTATCGTGATGGAATTAATTCACTTGTTAAAAATTGTCATCTGATTATCAACTCTCTTTACTCTCTGGAGATAATAATGGGGAGAAAGAAAATCTTTTAAAAATATTTGATGATGAATCTCAACTTCACTTCAAACAATCACCAGAAGATAAATTGTTATTTGTAAAAAATTTGCAATCAATAAATAAAAAAGTGTTAATGATTGGCGATGGATTAAATGATGCTGGAGCATTAAGTCAAAGTGATGTTGGCGTATCAGTTACTGATGATGTTAGTAATTTTACTCCTGCTTGCGACGCAATAATTGATTCGGGGCAATTAAAAAACTTTATGAAATATTTACATTTTTCAAAAACCAGTTTATATATTATCCATCTAAATTTTTTAATTTCATTTATCTATAACCTTATTGGATTAAGTTTTGCTATTCAAGGATTACTTTCCCCATTAATAGCTGCGGTGCTTATGCCGGTAAGTTCAATCACTGTGGTTTTATTTGCAACATTGGCAACAAATTTTATAGCTAAGAGAAGAGGTTTGTTATCTCCGTAATTGTTGTGTTAATCGGATTTAGTTTACTAGTAGCAATTGGTTTTTTAGTTGCGTTTTTGTGGAGTGTAAAAAGCGGTCAGTATTCAGATACATATACTCCATCAGTACGTATGCTTTTCGAAGACGAGAAATCAAAAAGAAAAGAATCTGAAAAAGAATTAAAAGAAGAAAAAAACATGATAATTAACTTACAACTTCAATTAAAGGAGCCCTTATGCAGTTAGAAAAGTTCAGCTACGATAATAAGATCGTAAGAGACTTTACTATAGCATCATTGGTATTCGGTGTGGTGGGTATGCTTGTTGGTGTGCTTATTGCAAGCCAGCTATTTGCCCCTGAACTGAATTTCAGTATTCCGTTTTTAACATTCGGAAGAATGAGACCTCTGCATACCAATGCTGTTATTTTTGCTTTTGTTGGAAATGCGATTTTTGCCGGTATTTATTATTCGCTTCCAAGACTTCTTAAATCCCCAATGTTTAGTACTTTATTAAGCAGAATTCATTTCTGGGGTTGGCAATTAATTATTGTTGCCGCTGCTGTTAGTCTTCCATTAGGAATTACTACAAGTAAAGAATATGCTGAACTTGAATGGCCAATTGATATTGCAATAACTCTTATTTGGGTTGTGTTTGGAATTAATATGATTGGTACGATTATTAAAAGAAGAGAAAAGCACATGTATGTTGCAATTTGGTTTTACCTTGCAACTTGGGTAACAGTTGCAGTGCTTCATATAGTTAATTCATTTGAAATTCCTGTAAGTTTATTTAAAAGTTATTCGTTATATGCAGGTGTGCAGGATGCTTTAGTGCAATGGTGGTATGGACACAATGCAGTTGCATTTTTCTTAACCACTCCGTATTTAGGATTAATGTATTACTATTTACCTAAAGCTGCAAACAGACCTGTTTATTCTTACAAACTTTCAATTATACATTTTTGGGCTTTGATATTTTTATATATCTGGGCTGGTCCTCATCATTTATTATATTCTGCTTTGCCAGATTGGGCTCAATCTTTGGGGACAGTTTTTTCAATTATGTTGATAGCGCCAAGTTGGGGTGGTATGATAAACGGACTTTTAACTTTACGTGGTGCCTGGGATAGAGTACGAGAGGATCCGATTTTAAAATTTATGGTAGTAGCAGTTACAGCATATGGTATGTCCACATTTGAAGGTCCGATGTTATCATTAAAAAATGTAAATGCTATTGCACACTTTACAGATTGGATTGTTGCACACGTTCATATCGGCGCACTCGGCTGGAATGGATTTTTAACTGCGGGAATGTTTTATTGGTTAATTCCAAAAATATTTAAAACTGAACTTTATTCTAAAAAGATGGCCAACGTTCACTTCTGGGTTGGTACACTTGGAATGGTATTCTATGCATCAGCAATGTACTGGTCTGGTGTTGCTCAATCATTAATGTGGAAACAATTTAATGATATGGGAATGTTACAATATCCAAACTTTTTAGAAACTGTACTTCAGATTGTTCCAATGTATATCATCAGAGCATTTGGCGGTACTTTATACTTAGTTGGAATGCTAATGATGGTTTACAATCTTAGCAAAACAATGATGGCTGGTAAACTTGTTGCAAATGAAGAAGCTGAAGCAGCCCCAATGCATAAAGAAGAAAAAGCAAAAATTTCGCATCGCTGGTTGGAAGGAAAACCAATTTACTTTTTAGTGGTATCGTTGGTTGTAATTTTAATTGGTGGTATTGTTGAATTTGTTCCAACATTTTTAGTTAAATCTAATATCCCTACAATTGCTTCTGTAAAACCTTACACTCCACTTGAATTGCAAGGACGTGATTTATACATAAGAGAAGCTTGTAACAGTTGTCACTCACAGCTTGTTCGTCCATTCAGATCTGAAACTGAAAGATATGGCGAATACTCAAAAGCTGGTGAATATGTTTATGATCATCCATTCTTATGGGGATCAAAACGTACAGGACCAGATTTACACAGAGTTGGTGGTAAGTATCCGAACCTATGGCACTATCTGCATATGGAAGATCCACGTTCTATGTCTCCTGGTTCCTTAATGCCACCTTACCCTTGGTTGATTGAGAATACTTTGGATATTTCTTTAACTCCAAATAAAATTAATGCATTAAGAAGTATTGGTGTTCCATATCCCGAAGGATATGAGAATCAAGCTAATGATGATTTGATGAAACAAGCAGAGGATATTGCAACTGATTTGCAAAAAAACGGTGTGCCTGCTGAAGCTGATAAAGAAATTATTGCTTTGATTGCTTATCTACAAAGAATAGGTACAGACATAAAAGCAAAACCAGTTGTAGAAAACAGATAGGTTAAATAATGTATAAAGAAATATTACAATCAATAGAAGGTGTTTCGATATATCCGATCATATCATTGGTTGTATTTGTTTTGTTCTTTGCGATAATACTTATCTGGATGTTTAAGGTAGATAAAAATTATATTAAAAAAATGGAAAATCTTCCTTTTGAAAAAGAGGAAGAAAATAATTTTAACAATACAGGTGATTTATATGAGAAAAAAGTTTAATCATTTCACCGTTTTATTTGCGGTCTTGGTTATGGTATTTTCATCTCCAATTTTGCAGCTGGTGAATCTGATTTTCCGCCTTCATATTATGATATTGTTGCAATGTTTTTAATTGCAATTATTATAATCGGATTTACTGCAATAGTTTATTATGAAGGAAGAAAAGGTGTTGCAGAGGAAGAAGAAGTTTTAGTTAAACAACCTTCAGCCTTTGCAAAGTTTAGAAGAGTTATTACAAAAACAACTCCAGTTGAAACCGAACATGAATTGTTATTAAATCATGATTATGATGGAATAAAGTCAGATTCACCATGGTTTTTATGGTTTGTTT
>JADJIH010000028.1:0-2500 GCA_016707115.1 Ignavibacteriales bacterium
TTTGTTAGCTACTTTTTTAATAAATAAGTTGTTCTTAAATTATTTTTTATGTTTTATCAAAATGAAGTACAAGATTACTTGACTTTAATTTGACCAGACTATAAATTTGTAGCCCTTCTTAATGAAGGCTTTGTTCTTTGAAAGAGTGAGAAAATATAAGCCAGTTAATTCCATAGTTTAACTTGCGTCAAACGCCAAGATTACAATAAAATTAAACTCTACAACGGAGAGTTTGATCCTGGCTCAGGACGAACGCTGGCGGCGTGCTTAACACATGCCAAGTCTACGAGAACGAGGTAGCAATATCTTTAGTAAAGTGGCGCACGGGTGCGTAACACGTAAGCAATCTACCTTTGGGTCTGGAATAACTTCGAGAAATCGAGGCTAATACCGGATAATGCAGCGGCACCTCATGGTGATGTTGTTAAAGTTTAAGTAATGCCTATAGATGAGCTTGCGTCTGATTAGCTAGTTGGTAGGGTAAAGGCCTACCAAGGCTACCAAGTAGCTGGTCTGAGAGGATGATCAGCCACACTGGAACTGAGACACGGTCCAGACTCCTACGGGAGGCAGCAGTGAGGAATATTGGGCAATGCCCCCAAGGTGACCCAGCAACGCCGCGTGGAGGATGAAGGCCGTAAGGTTGTAAACTCCTGTTAGAGGAGAAGAATAGTACCGATTGGATCGGTATTTGACTGTACCCTCCAAGAAAGCCCCGGCTAACTACGTGCCAGCAGCCGCGGTAATACGTAGGGGCAAGCGTTGTCGGATTTACTGAATGTAAAGGGCGCGCAGGCGGGATAGCAAGTCAGAGGTGAAATCCACAGCTTAACTGTAGAACTGCCTTTGATACTGTTATTCTTGAGTTCGGGAGAGAGAGACGGAATTCCAGGTGTAGTGGTGAAATACGTAGATATCTGGAAGAACATCAGTTGCGAAGGCGGTCTCTTGGTCCGATACTGACGTTGAGGCTCGAAAGCGTGGGGAGCAAACAGGATTAGATACCCTGGTAGTCCACGCTGTAAACGATGAATACTAGGTGTTGGGTTTAACTCAATGTGCCGCAGCTAACGCATTAATCTTCCACCTGGGAAGTACAGTCGCAAGGCTGAAACTCAAAGGAATTGACGGGGGCCCGCACAAGCAGTGGAGCATGTGGTTTAATTCGATGCAACGCGAAGAACCTTACCCAGGCTCGAAAGGCAAGTGACAGGGTATGAAAGTACCCCTCCAGCAATGGCACTTGTACGGGTGACGCATGGCTGTCGTCAGCTCAGTGCCGTGGGGTATAAGGTTAAGTCCCGCAACAGCGCAACCCCTACCTATTAGTTGCCACCAGGTTATGCTGAGCACTCTAATAGGACTGGCCACAAGTAGTGAGGAAGGTGGGGATGACGTCAAGTCCGCATGGCCCCTTACGCCTAGGGCTACACACGTGCTACAATGGATGTTACAATGGGTAGCTAAAACCGCAAGGTGGAGCCAATCCCTAAAGGCATCCTCAGTTCGGATTGGAGTCTGAAACTCGACTCCATGAAGTTGGAATTGCTAGTAATCGTGGATCAGCACGCCACGGTGAATACGTTCCCGGGCTTTGTACACACCGCCCGTCAAGCCATAAGCCGGGGTACCCAAAGCCAGTATTCTAACCGCAAGGAGAAACTGTTTAAGGCAAAACCGGTGACTGGGGCTAAGTCGTAACAAGGTAGCCGTACCGGAAGGTGCGGCTGGATCACCTCCTTTCTAAGAGTAATCTTAAGCTGTGAGATTACTGGTTTCTCACTTCTTTTTATATTTTGTTCTTTTTTATTCTGATGCTCAGGCAAATTATCATTTTCATAATGTGAAGATGATTTTTTTTGTCCTGAATATTTATTTGGGCCTGTAGCTCAGATGGTTGAGAGCGCACGCCTGATAAGCGTGAGGTCAGTAGTTCAACTCCTTACTCAGGCCAGCCTGGGTTGTGTGCAAGTAGATCTTAAACCTAATCCCAATTACCCAAGAAGTTTTTGGGGCTATAGCTCAATTGGGAGAGCGCCGCCCTTGCAAGGCGGAGGTTATCGGTTCGAAGTCGATTAGCTCCACATTTTTTATGTTCTTTGAAAATTTGAAAGAGTAAACAATGATTCTTTGAATCAACGTTTTACTGAGCCTGAAAATAAATGATAGATAATGTTGTTGTTTTAAGAGAATAAATCTATCTGTATATAAAAATTTTGGAGCAAGTTACTAAGGGCATATGGCGGATGCCTTGGTACGAAAGCCGATGAAGGACGCGACTACCTGCGAAACATCTACGGAGAGGTGGAAACTTAACCCAAGACCCGTAGATATCCGAATGGGGCAACCCGTCTCGAGTAATGTTGAGATATCCACAACTGAATAAACTAGGTGTGTGAAGGCAACCAGGGAACTGAAACATCTAAGTACCTGGTGGAAAAGAAAACAATAGTTATTCTTAGTAGTGGCGAGCGAAAAGGAAACAGTCTAAACCATTTAA
>JADJIH010000028.1:5000-22193 GCA_016707115.1 Ignavibacteriales bacterium
CAATTGTCACGCCAGTGGCATAGTTGGGTAGCTATATACGGTTGTGATAAGCGCTGAAAGCATCTAAGCGCGAAGCACGCTTCAAGATTAGGTATCCCTTACGTAAGTAACTAAAGACTCCTCGGAGATGACGAGGTTGATAGGCTATAGGTGTAAGTGCAGTAATGCATTCAGCCAAGTAGTACTAATAGGTCGTGAGGCTTATCCATTTAAATTCTAAATACAGATTTGATTTTCTCTTACAGGCTCACTCTTTCATTTTTTCATTTTATTTTATGTTGAATTAAGTTCAGAACAAGGTTTAAATTTTGGTGGTTTTAGCCTGGGTGTCACACCTCTTCCCATTCCGAACAGAGAAGTTAAGCCCCAGCACGCCGATGGTACTGCATGCGCAGGTGTGTGGGAGAGTAGGTCGCCGCCAGGATTTTTTTTAATCCCGATCTATGATTGGGATTTTTTTACCATCCGTTTAATCACTTCTCAGCATTGGGAATCTATTGAGATTCTCAATTCCATTAAAAAGAATTCTATAATTTAAGTTTGTGTTTTTAATTATTTATAAACTATTTAAATAATTTATATTTGGCACATTATTTTAGAGTATAATTAGTTCATTATAAATCCGATTAAACTATATATCCTTATTTATGGCTGCTGAAGAGATATTAAAATCTGAAATCTTATGTTATCACTGTGGTGATAACTGTAAAGATAAATCTATTTTTTTAGATGAGAAGATTTTCTGCTGCTCTGGGTGCAAAACAGTTTACGAAATTCTAAATCAAGGTGAACTCTGTACATATTATAATTTTAAACAAAACCCAGGAATTTCACCTAAGAACTTTGAATCTAAAAAGTTTGATTATCTGGATGATGCTGCAACAATAAATAAGTTATTAGAATTTAAAGACGATAAAATTTCCAAAATCACTTTTTTCATTCCACAAATGCATTGCAGCTCTTGTATTTGGCTTCTTGAAAATCTGTTCAAACTAAATCCGGCAATAACAAACTCGACAGTTAATTTTGTGAGAAAAGAATTAAGTGTAAAATATCTCCACGAAAAAGTATCCTTAAAAGATGTTGTAGTTTTAATATCATCAATAGGATATGAACCACAAATAAATTTAGACTCAGCTGAGAAGAAAATCCAAAAAAAATCCAATAAAGATCTATATTACAAAGTTGGTGTAGCCGGATTTTGTTTTGGAAATATTATGATGTTTAGTTTTCCTGAATATTTTTCTATCACTGTTTCTGATGGACTGCTTAAAAGTTTTTTTGGATATCTAAATCTTCTTCTTTCTTTGCCTGTTTTCTTTTATTCAGCTTCTGATTATTTTATTTCAGCATACAAAGGATTGAAGAAAAAAATTATTAATATCGATGTTCCTCTTTCGTTGGGAATTTTGGTCTTATTTATTAGAAGTGTATATGAATTGTTGTTTCTTAGTCAAGCAGGATACTTTGATTCTTTAGCAGGATTAGTTTTCTTTTTGCTCATAGGAAAAATTTTGCAGGAGAAAACTTATGATGCAATGAATTTTGAACGCGATTACAAAGCATATTTCCCACTCGCAGCTACAATCAAACAAAATGAAATAGAAAAATCAATTCCTGTTTCCAACTTAATGATAGGGAATAGAATTCTTATTAGACAAAATGAAATTGTACCAGCAGATTCTATATTGATGAACGGTGATGGTTTAATTGATTACAGTTTTGTTTCAGGTGAATCTCATCCTGTACACAAAGTAAGTGGAGAAATAATTTATGCCGGCGGCAGACAAAAATCCGGATTGATCGAACTTGAAGTAATCAAGGAAGTTTCGCAAAGTTATTTAACACAGCTTTGGAATAATGATACTTTTAATAAAAAGTCTGAAAGTCAGTTTACAAGTTTTTCAAATGCGGTAAGTAAATATTTTACAATTATAGTTTTGTTGATTGCTGTTATTGCAGCTGCTTTTTGGTATCAGACAAGTTCATTTATTGCAATTAATGTTTTCACTTCAGTATTGATTGTCGCTTGCCCTTGTGCACTTGCATTGTCAACTCCATTTACACTTGGTAACACGATGAGGATTTTTGGTAGAAATAAATTCTATTTAAAAAATTCTAATGTTGTTGAGATGTTAGCAAAAATAAATTCGGTTGTGTTTGATAAAACCGGAACGATTACTGAATCAGGAAAATCTGATATTGTTTATTCAGGAAGAATATTAAATCCAACAGAATTAAAATGTATTAAATCTTTAGTACGCAGTTCTACACATCCATTAAGCAAAAAAATATTTGATTCAATTGATGTGAAAGAATTTTTTCCTGTAACAAAGTTTAATGAGCCTACAGGTAAAGGTATTGAAGGTGTTGTTTATGGTTATCATATAAAAATTGGTTCCGCAGATTTTGTTAGTTCTAAAATAAGTGAAGATGATAAAGACAACGTAAAAACAAAAGTTTATATATCAACAAATAATGAAGTTGTTGGATATTTTACTTTTTCAAATTCTTATCGTGATGGAATAAATTCACTTGTTAAAAAATTGTCATCTGAGTATCAACTTTCCTTACTCTCCGGAGATAACAATGGTGAGAAAGAAAATCTTTTAAAAATATTTGATGACGAATCTCAACTTCACTTCAAACAATCACCAGAAGATAAATTGCTGTTTGTAAAAAGTTTACAATCTGAAAATAAAAAAGTATTAATGATTGGCGATGGGTTGAATGATGCCGGTGCATTAAGTCAAAGTGATGTTGGCGTATCAGTTACTGATGATATAAGTAATTTTACCCCTGCCTGCGACGCAATAATTGATTCGGGGCAATTAAAAAACTTTATGAATTATTTACATTTTTCCAAAACCAGTTTATATATTATCCATCTAAATTTTTTAATTTCATTTATTTATAATCTTATTGGATTAAGTTTTGCGATTCAAGGATTACTTTCCCCATTAATCGCTGCGGTGCTTATGCCTGTAAGTTCAATCACTGTGGTTTTATTTGCAACATTAGCAACAAATTTTATAGCTAAGAGAAGAGGTTTGTTATCTCAGTAATTGTTGTGCTAATCGGATTTAGTTTATTTGTAGCAATAGGTTTTTTAGTTGCGTTTTTGTGGAGTGTAAAAAGTGGTCAATATTCAGATACATATACTCCTTCAGTACGAATGTTATTTGAAGACGAAAAATCAAAAAAAGAAAAAGAATCTGTAAAAGAATTAAAAGAAGAAAAAAAACATGATAATTAACTTACAACTTCAATTAAAGGAGCCCTTATGCAGTTAGAAAAGTTCAGCTACGATAATAAAATCGTAAGAGACTTTACTATAGCATCATTGGTATTCGGTGTGGTGGGAATGCTTGTTGGTGTGCTTATTGCAAGCCAGCTATTTGCCCCTGAACTGAATTTCAGTATTCCGTTTTTAACATTCGGAAGAATTCGTCCTTTGCATACCAATGCTGTTATTTTTGCTTTTGTTGGAAACGCGATTTTTGCCGGAATCTATTATTCGCTTCCAAGACTTCTTAAAACCCCAATGTTTAGTACATTACTAAGCAGAATTCACTTCTGGGGCTGGCAATTAATTATTGTTGCTGCTGCTATTAGTCTTCCGTTAGGAATGACAACCAGTAAAGAATATGCTGAACTCGAATGGCCAATTGATATTGCAATAACTCTTATCTGGGTTGTTTTTGGTATCAATATGATAGGAACATTAATTAAGAGAAGAGAAAAACATATTTATGTTGCAATTTGGTTTTACATTGCAACATGGGTTACAGTCGCTGTTCTGCATATAGTTAACTCATTTGAAATTCCTGTAAGTTTATTTAAAAGTTATTCTTTATATGCAGGTGTTCAGGATGCTTTAGTACAGTGGTGGTATGGACATAATGCAGTAGCATTTTTCTTAACCACTCCATATTTAGGTTTGATGTATTACTACTTGCCTAAAGCTGCAAACAGACCTGTTTACTCTTACAAACTTTCAATCATACATTTCTGGGCATTGATATTTTTATATATCTGGGCTGGTCCTCATCATTTACTATATTCTGCTTTACCAGATTGGGCTCAATCACTAGGAACAGTTTTTTCAATTATGTTGATAGCTCCTAGTTGGGGCGGTATGATAAACGGACTCTTAACCTTACGCGGTGCCTGGGATAGAGTACGAGAAGATCCGATTTTAAAATTTATGGTAGTAGCAGTTACAGCATACGGTATGTCCACATTTGAAGGTCCGATGTTATCATTAAAAAATGTAAATGCTATTGCACACTTTACAGATTGGATTGTTGCACACGTTCATATCGGCGCACTCGGCTGGAACGGATTTTTAACTGCGGGAATGTTTTATTGGTTAATCCCTAAAATATTTAAAACAGAACTGTATTCTAAAAAGATGGCCAACGTTCACTTCTGGGTTGGAACACTTGGAATGGTATTCTACGCATCAGCAATGTACTGGTCAGGTGTTGCTCAATCATTAATGTGGAAACAATTTAATGATATGGGAATGTTACAGTATCCAAATTTTTTAGAAACCACACTTCAGATAATTCCAATGTACATTATTAGAGCATTTGGTGGTACTTTGTACTTAGTTGGAATGCTAATGATGGTTTACAATCTTACCAAAACAATGATGGCTGGAAAACTTGTTGCAAATGAAGAAGCTGAAGCTGCTCCAATGCACAAAGAAGAGAAAGAAAAAATTTCACATCGCTGGTTAGAAGGAAAACCAATTTACTTTTTAGTTGTATCGCTGGTTGTAATTTTAATCGGTGGTATTGTAGAATTTGTTCCAACATTTTTAGTTAAATCAAATATCCCTACAATCGCTTCAGTAAAACCTTACACTCCACTTGAGTTACAAGGTCGTGATTTATATATACGAGAAGCTTGTAACAGTTGTCACTCACAGCTTGTTCGTCCTTTCAGATCTGAAACTGAAAGATATGGTGAATACTCAAAAGCAGGTGAGTATGTTTATGATCATCCATTTTTGTGGGGATCAAAACGTACCGGACCTGATCTGCAAAGAGAAGGTGGAAAATATCCAAACCTATGGCATTATCTGCATATGGAAAATCCACGCTCAATGTCTCCGGGATCAATTATGCCTCCATATCCTTGGTTGATTGAGAATACTTTGGATATTTCTTTAACTCCAAATAAAATTAATGCTTTAAGAAGTATAGGTGTTCCTTATCCGGAAGGATATGAAAATCAGGCTAATGATGATTTGATGAAACAGGCAGAAGCTATTGCAATTGATTTGCAAAAAAATGGTGTACCTGCTGAAGCTGATAAAGAAATTATTGCGTTGATTGCATATCTTCAAAGATTAGGTACAGACATAAAAGCAAAACCAGTTGTAGAAAACAGATAGGTAAAAAATGTATAAAGAAATCTTACAATCAATAGAAGGTGTTTCAATATATCCGATCATTTCGTTGGTTGTATTTGTTTTGTTCTTTGCCATTATACTTATCTGGATGTTTAAGGTAGATAAAAATTACATTAAAAAAATGGAAAATCTTCCTTTTGAAAAAGAGGAAGAAAATAATTTTAACAATACAGGTGATTTATATGAGAAAAAAGTTTAATCATTTCACCGTTTTACTTGCGGCTTTGATAGTGATATTTTCATCACCCATCTTTGCTGCGGGTGAATCTGATTTCCCACCTTCATATTATGATATCGTGGCAATGTTTCTGATAGCAATTATCATAATAGGTTTTACTGCAATAGTTTACTACGAAGGAAGAAAAGGTGTTGCAGAGGAAGAAGAAGTTTTAGTTAAACAACCTTCTGCATTTGCAAAATTTAGAAGAGCTATTACAAAAACAACTCCGGTTGAAACAGAACATGAGTTGTTATTAAATCATGATTATGATGGAATAAAAGAATTAGACAGTCAAATTCCACCATGGTTTTTATGGTTGTTTTATATTACAATTTTCTTTTCGATAGTTTATATGCTCGATTATCACGTTTTTAATTCAAGTCCTTTACAGGATGAAGAATATCAATTACAGGTAAAACAAGCAGAAGTTGAAAGAGCTGCATTAATGAATTCAGGTGCATTTCTTAATGAAGAATCCGTAACTCTATTAACAGATGCTGCGGCTATCGATGCAGGCAAACAAATCTTTGCAACAAATTGTGTTGCTTGTCATACTGCTGATGGAGGAGGATTAGTTGGTCCAAATCTTACGGATGATTATTGGATACATGGCGGTGGAATAAAAAACATATTTAAAACAATTAAATATGGCGTTGTTGCAAAAGGAATGATTAGCTGGCAAAGTCAGCTTAATCCGAAACAGATGCAGGATGTTTCAAGCTATATTATCTCGTTGCATGGAACAACTCCCGCAAATCCCAAAGCACCGGAAGGAACTATCTGGAAAGAATCTGATTCAACTGCTGTTGCATCAAACTAACGTTGTTAAAAAATAGAGTATTAAATGGAAACGAATGACAAGCAAATTGCAGAAGAAAAACAAGAATACAGAAACCAACTTGCAACAGTAACTGATGATGGAAAGCGTAAATGGGTTTACCCGAAGAAACCTTCGGGTAAATTTTATAATGCAAGAACTATACTTAGTTTTTTTCTGCTTGCATTTTTAATTATTGTTCCATTTATTAAAGTTAATGGTCATCAGTTTCTTCTGTTTGATTTTTTAAACAGAAATTTTATTCTCTTCGGTATTCCATTTGGTCCGCACGATTTTCATCTCTTTGTTCTTGCAATGATTTCAATAATAGTTTTTGTAATTCTTTTCACTGTTGTATTTGGCAGAATATTTTGTGGTTGGGCCTGTCCTCAAACAATTTTTATGGAAATGGTTTTCCGTAAAATTGAATATTGGATTGAAGGTGACGCAAAAGATCAGCGCAAGCTTGATGCTGAAGAATGGAATAGTAAAAAACTTTTTAAAAAAGGTTTGAAAAATGTTGTTTTCTTTATCATTGCATTTTTTATTGCTCACATATTTTTATCCTACATTATCAGTATGGATAAAGTTATATCAATTATTACACAACCGCCGAGCGCACACTTAAGTGGATTTGTTGCAATCATTGCATTTTCACTAATCTTTTATTGGGTATTCTCATTCTTTCGTGAACAAGCGTGTACAATTGTTTGTCCTTACGGAAGATTGCAGGGAGTTTTACTTGATCAGGATTCTCTTGTTATTGCTTATGATTATAAACGAGGCGAACCAAGAGGTAAGCTTAAAAAAGGTGATGAATCATCTTCGAAAGGTGATTGTATTGATTGCGGATTGTGTGTTGATGTTTGCCCAACAGGAATTGATATAAGAAACGGAATTCAGTTAGAATGTGTAAACTGTACTGCTTGTATTGATGCTTGTGATGCAGTGATGGAAAAAATAAATAAGCCCAAAAATCTCGTCAGATATGATTCACTTAATGGGATTGAAAATAAAACTAAACTAAGATTTACTCCAAGAATGATGCTTTACTCAGTTATTCTTGTTGTACTCATCAGTGTACTTGGCTATTTATTATCTGTTAGAACTGATTATTCGGTAAATATTTTAAGAACACCGGGAATGTTGTTCCAGGAACAGCCCAATGGAAAAGTAAGCAATGTTTATGATCTTAATATTGTAAATAAAACTTTTAACGAAACTGCAGTAAAGCTAAAACTTGAAAATCCAGCTACGGGCGAATTAAAATTGGTTGGAAAAGATATTACTTTAAAATCTCAGGAAATTGTAGAAACAAAATTTTTAGTTATGCTTGATAAATCAAACTTGAAAAAAATGAACACCCCGATTGAAATTGGTGTTTATGATGGAGATAAATTAATTAAGAAAGTTAAGACTTCGTTCTTAGGACCAGTAGAAAAAAATGAGCAAAAGTAAATTTAATTGGGGAACAGGAATTCTGATTACAATAATCGTTTTTATGGTTATTACGATTGGAACAGTTGTGTTTTTAATGAATCAAGATGTTGATTTGGTTGCAAGTGATTACTACAATAAAGGCATTCAACATCAGGAACAGATTGATAGAGTGAATAGAACTAATGAAATGGTTGAAAAAGTTTTAATTAATCCCGGGAATGGTTTTGTTATATTTATTTTCCCAAAATCTTCAGCTCAAAAAAGTTTAAAAGGCACAATTCAATTTTATCGTCCATCAGATTCCAAAAAAGATTTTTCTATTCCTCTTTCTGTTGATACAAGTGGACAGCAAATAATTTCTACACAAAGTATTGCTAAAGGTTACTGGAAAGTAAAAGTTGATTGGACTCAAGATTCTATTGAGTATTATAAAGAAAGTTCTTTTGTAATAAATTAAATTAAGTCATTGCGAGGAATCTTCGACGAAACAATCTGTTTAACTATTTGTTATAAATGTTTAGACAGATTGCTTCATCCAGATGAATTGGGATTCGCAATGACATCTTAAATGAGATGTCACCAGAAATTTTAACAGCATTCTTTATTGGATTATTCGGAAGTTTTCACTGCATTGGTATGTGTGGACCAATAGCAATTGCACTTCCTATCCCAAACTCAAATAATCTTTCTTTTGTTGCAGGCAGATTACTTTATAATCTTGGAAGAGTTGTAACTTATTCATTTCTCGGTGCAGTTTTTGGATTGCTCGGTTCACGTCTCGTTATTTCAGGGTTTCAACAAAGTATTTCTATTGTACTTGGAGTTGCAATTGTAATTGCTGTTTTGATTCCACCAAAGTACAAAGCTAAAATCACTCAACATAAAATCATTCAGAAAATTACACTTCCATTAAAATCTGGTATAAGTGGATTGTTTAAAAGCGGAACTTTTTCTGCAATGTTTTTAATCGGAATTCTTAATGGGTTTCTTCCTTGCGGATTAGTTTATGTTGCTCTTGCTGGTGCAATTGCAAGCGGTGATGCAATCTCAGGTTCAGCAGTTATGATTTTATTTGGTCTTGGAACTATTCCTACAATGTTTGCAGCAACTATATTTGGGAAATTTATTAATCTTAATATCAGAAGAAAAATATCCAAAGCCGTTCCAGTTTTTGCTTTAGTGCTTGGCTTACTTTTCATTCTACGCGGAATGGCATTAGGGATCCCATACATTTCACCAACCATTTCAGCACAAGTTGTTGATGAATCCAATTTGGATTGCCACTGAAGCGCAAAGGGCAGAGTGCATAGCGCATAGAGAAATCTAATATTTTTACTTTTCTTAACGTGAATCCAAAAATCTTTTGAAACTTACATTCTTAATAATTCCTATATTTGTCAATAACATTTCAATTAAGATTTATGCGTAAGTGGAAAAAAATATTTATTGGTTTGTCTTTAACATTCCTAATTACTTTTGTGGTTGCTGGATGGATATTTTACAATATGCTGTCATCATCTCTGCCGCAATATGCAGGAGAAATCTCGTCATCCAAAATCAACTCCAATATTGAAGTTTACCGTGATAGTTTTGCTGTTCCCTATATAATAGCAGAATCTGATGAAGATGTTGCATTCGCTTTAGGATACCTGCACGCACAGGAAAGATTATTTACAATGGATCTAATTCGCAGAGCGGGTGAAGGAAGATTAAGTGAAATTCTTGGAGAGAAAGCAATTCCATTTGATAAAATGTTTCGTACAGTTGGAATAAAAAGAAATATCTCAAAAAACCTTTACAAGTATGATACAACGGTGATGAAAATATTGCAGGCATACTCAAACGGAGTTAATGAGTTCCTTAAAGAGCGTAAAGGAAATTATGCAATAGAATTTGATGTGCTTGGTTATCAGCCCGAACAATGGAAGCCAATTCACAGTTTAATTGTAATTAAAATGATGGCCTGGGAATTAAACATAAGCTGGTGGACTGATTTGTCTTTTGCTGAATTAATCCAAAAACTTGGAACTGAAAAAGTTTTAGAAATTTTGCCGGATTATCCACAAAATGCTCCAACAATTATTGCAGATAATTTTAAATATCTGCCTGCCATAAATTCTAATTTTGCGGAGACTGATAAAGCATTTCGCCAAATGATGGGATGGACAGGGACTCATATTGGCTCTAATAATTGGGTGATCAATGCAAACAAATCAGTTTCCGGTAAACCCATAATTGCTAATGATCCACATCTTGCATTTAGTGCCCCAGGTAAATGGTATGCTGCAGTTATTAAAAGTAAGGACTGGAATGCTGCTGGTGTTACATTGCCCGGAGTTCCCGGAGTTGTGATTGGTAAAGGAGATAATATTTCCTGGGTGCTCACAAATGTTATGAATGATGATGCCGATTTTTATGCTGAAAAACTTGATTCAACTAAAGCAAAGTATTTCATTGATGGACAGTGGCAAAATCTTAAAATTTTTAAGGACACAATTAAAGTTAAAGATGGTAAAAATCAGATAATAGAAATTAAGGAAACTCATCGCGGCCCAATTATTTCAAACATTCACCCGTTCAAATTCATCTACAATAAAGAAGATCAGAATATGCCGCCGATTAGTATGCGATGGTCTGGAAATGAATTTAGTGATGAGATGCTTGCATTTTATAAACTTAACAAAGCAAAAAACTGGAATGAGTTTCGTGATGCTGTAAAGTATTTTGGAATTCCCGGACAAAATTTTGTTTATGCTGATGCTCAAGGAAATATTGGTTACATAATGGGTGCTCGTATTCCATTGAGAAGCAGCAATAATCCAACATTGGTTTTTGATGGTACATCTTCTGAAAATGATTGGAAAGGATTCGTACCAATTAATGAAATCCCATTCATTCTAAACCCGGCAGAAAATTTTATAGCATCCGCAAATAATAAAACATTAAAAGATTTTAAATATCACATTTCAAATCTCTGGGAACCTTCCTCACGTATAGACAGAATTAGAGAACTACTTACATTTAAACAAAAATATTCGGCTAATGAATTTAAAAACTTTCAAATGGATCAGGTTTCACCTTATGCAAGAACTATCGTACCATACATTCTAAAATCGTTTGAAGAGATAAAGGTTAAAGATAAAAATCTTACCACTTCACTGGAGTTATTGGGCAAGTGGGATTTTGATATGAATAAGTTCAGCCAAACTCCTGCAATTTATTCTGTGTTCTTAAAATACTTATTAAGAAATATTTATCACGATGAAATGGGTGACGATTTATATAATCGTTTTGTGTTTCTTGCGAATGTGCCCTATAGAAGTTTGCTTCAGATATTAGAAAAACCAGAATCAAATTGGTTTGATGATATTCATACAAAAAAACAAGAAACTCGTGAAGAAATCATTAGAAAGAGTTTAGCTGATGCTTTAACATATCTTGAGGGAAAATTCGGAAATGATTTAACGAATTGGCAGTGGGGAAGAATGCATAAAGTAACTTTCAAACATGCATTCAGTGGAAATTTTTCTCTACTAGATAATTACATCAACATTGGGCCTTATGAGCTGGGCGGGGATGGAACTACGTTGTTTAATACTGAATATCCATTTACAGAAAGCATTGAGAAATTTTCGATGTTCAGACACGATGAGTTTGATAATGTTCTTGGACCATCAATGAGGTTTATCTTTGATTTTGCAAATCCAGATGAATTTTATCTTGTGCTTACTACCGGACAATCAGGGAATGTAATGAGTGATAATTATAATGATCAAAGTCCGTTATGGCTAAAAGGAAAGTATATGAAAATCAGAACTGATGAAACATCAATTAGAAACAACAGTAAAAACGCATTAAAAATTATACGTAATTAATAATTTAAATGTTTTTTCAAATCCAATTTATTTGTAGTTAAATCTGTTGAACTCTTTAATCAAGTTTTCATTAAGTATTATTATATTAGAATTGTAATCATAAATAAATTGAGTATGTATGAAAGTAATTGAGCACTTAGAAAAAGCTAAAAATCCTCTTATCAGTTTTGAATTGATCCCACCCAAGCGCGGTGGTGATATAAAAGGATTATTATCTGTTCTAGATGATATAACAAAATATAATCCACCATTTATAGATATAACATCACATGCTGCTGAAGTTATTTACGAAGAAACTGCAACTGGAATTCAGAAAAAAATTAAAAGAAAACGACCAGGTACACTTGGAATTTGCGCGCTTATTCAAAACAAATACAATATTGATGCAGTCCCTCACGTTCTAACAAAAGGTTTTACAAGAGAAGAAACTGAAGATTTTTTGATTGAATTAAATTATCTTCAGATCCAAAATGTTCTTGCAATTCGTGGGGATGATTCAGGTTATGAGAAACCAATTCCAGAAGGTAAAAGTAAAAACAGGTTTGCATCTGAATTGGTTAGCCAGATAATGAATATGAATCGAGGGAAGTATTTGGAGGATAGTTTACTAGATGCTCGTCCGACAGATTTTTGTGTTGGTGTCAGCGGGTATCCGGAAAAGCATTTTGAAGCTCCTAACTTAAAAACTGATGTAAAATATGTTAAAGAAAAAGTTGATGCCGGTGCTGATTATGTGGTTACTCAAATGTTTTATGATAATGCCTATTATTTTAAGTTTGTCGAACTTTGTAAAGAAATTGGAATTAAAGCTCCAGTAATACCTGGACTTAAAATATTAACCTCAAGAGCACACTTAACATCAGTCCCAAAAAACTTTTATATAAACATTCCCGATGTTCTTGCTGATGAGGTATTGGCAGCTAAACCAGAACACGTTCTTGATATAGGAGTAGAGTGGGCGGCCAAGCAAGTTGAGGAATTGTTAAATAAAAATGTTCCTAGTGTGCATTTTTACATTATGCAAAATTCAAAACCAATAATAAAATTGATGGAAAGATTAAAGCTCTAATATTATGGTTGAAAAACTTTATAGAGGTAAAAAGATAAAATGGGGAATAGCTGGTTGCGGTAGATTTGCAGAAAATTCATTTTTACCTGCGGTCAGACTAATGCGTCGAAGTTCCGTTACGTCTTTATACAGCCGGGATTTTAACAGAGCTAAATCACTTGCAGAAAAATTCGGAGTACAAAACACATTTGATAATTATGATGATTTTTTGAAATCTGATATAGATGCTGTGTTTGTAGCAAGTTCTAATGCACATCATTTTGAGCAAGTTATAAAGGCGGCTAAAGCAGGAAAGAATATTCTTTGCGAGAAACCGCTTGCAATAACTTCTGTGCAAGCTGAAGAAATGGTAAGGGTTTGCAAAGAGAATAATGTTTTACTTGCAATAAACTATGTTCATCGTTTTCATCCGCTTGTTATAAAAGCAAAAGAATTATTAGTTGATCAGAGACTTGGAAAACTTGTTTCAATCGATGTCCATTTCAATATAGATTTTCCACCGGACAATAATTTTAGATTTAAAAAAGAATTAAGCGGCGGTGGAGCTTTGCGTGATATCGGAACTCATATGATAGATTTGCTTAGATATTTTGGTGGCGAGATTGAAAGTATTGATGGAGTTGTTGGAAACCTGATTTATCAAAGTGAAGTGGATGATTTTGCGCTTGGCACTGTTAAATTTGTTAAAAGTGGATATGGAACTTTTAATGTTTCGTATAATAATAAAAAGGCATTTAACAGAATTGAGATTCTTTGTCATAAAGGTGCAATAGCAATTGATAATCTCATTGGTAAAAAATTATTAGCACCAAAACTTACAATACTATTAGAGGATGAGACCAGGAAAAGTTTTCGTAAACGCGGAAACAAAATGGTATATGTAATCAAATCAGTTCAAAAATCTTTTCTTAAAAATGAAACTCCACATACAACAGGTGAAGATGGTTTGATTAATTTAAAACTTATGGAAGAACTGGAAATAAAATGTCTCCAAAGAAAAAGTTAGTTGAGATTTGTCATAAAGTTTATGCAAAAGGATTTGTTGCTGCATATGATGGAAACATTTCCTGTAGAACATCAAGCAATACAGTTTTAATTACTCGTTCCGGAATTTGTAAAGGGGATATTTCTGAAAAAGATATTGTAGAAATTGATTTAAATGGTAAAAATTTAGTCGGTAAACAAAAAATATCAACTGAACACAAAATCCATCTTTATTCATATCAGAAAAGAAAAGAAATAAACGCTGTTGTTCATTGTCATCCAACTTATGCAACAACTTTTGCGTTGCTTGGTGAAGGATTGGATAAACATTATTTACCGGAAGTGTTTTTAACTATTGGCAAAGTACCTTTATGTAAATACGCAACCCCCTCAACTGAAGGAGTGCATAAGAGTTTAGATCCTTTTATAAACTATTCCTGGGCTATGTTGTTAGAAAACCATGGTGCGGTAACATTAGGAAAAAATTTGGATGATGCTTATTTCAAAATGGAAAAACTTGAACACGCAGCCAAAATTATTTTATTGGCTAAATTAATTGGTAAACCAAGAGAACTTTCTAAAAAAAATATTAATGATATTCTGAGGATTGCTCAAAACACTTACGGAATAGTACCAGACAAAAGAAATATTTAATCAGCATTCTTACATATGTACTAAACTGTAGCGAAGTCCAAGTCTGACTAATTTATAAAAATTATCATCCTTGGACACGCTCTAGATGACCAATTGAAATGAAAATAAAATGGATAAAAAATTAAAAGTACTTTTACTTCTCGGCGGCACATCACCAGAAAGAGAAGTTTCTAAATCAACAGGTAAATCCGTTTACCAGGCATTAATAAATCTTGGTTACGATGTACTTGTACTTGATCCTGCTTATGGAATCAATCAACCTTTTGAAGTTGAAGATTATTTTAAAGAAGATGATTACTCGGAAATATTGAATGAGAATTATCTTGATGCAGTTAATCTTATTTCTGCAGAACAAATAAATGTTGCATTTCTTGCGCTTCACGGAAAATACGGAGAAGACGGCACTATACAATCTTTGTTGGAGCTTAAGGGAATAAAATATACTGGCTCAAAAGTTCTATCCAGTGCAATTGCTATGGATAAAATTATGTCTAAAATATTGTTTGAAGAGTATCTCGTTCCAACACCAGAATGGTTTCACTTTAAAATCGGTGAACACACAACTGAAGAAGTTAATAGTAAGATTGAAAAACAATTTGGTTATCCCGCAGTCGTAAAACCTAATGATCAGGGTTCTACAGTTGGATTAACAATCTGCAAATCTGCAGATCAACTTGCTGAAGCAATCCATAATGCTTTTGAATATTCCGATCGAATTTTAATTGAGGAATATATCCCGGGAAGAGAATTAACAGTTGCTGTAATTGATGAAACCGCATTACCAGTTCTTGAAATCAGACCAAAGCATGGAATCTATGATTACGAGTGTAAATACACATCAGGAATGAGTGAATACATTGTGCCGGCTGAAATTCCTGTCGATGTTTCAAAAGAATTGCAGGAAATAGCTGTGCAAGCATGCAAATCTTTAAGATGCGAGGTATACTCAAGAGTAGATTTTCGTTTAAGTCCTGATAATAAGGTTTATACATTAGAAGTAAATACTTTACCAGGGATGACATCTTTAAGTCTTGTTCCTAAAATGGCTAAAGCAGTTGGAATTACTTTTGAGCAGCTTGTTGAAAAAATTATTAATCTTAGTCTGAAATGAAATTTATAGAAAATAAAAAGACACGATTTTACATCATTGCATCTATTGTTGTTATTGGAACTTTGTATTTATTATTTAACAACTTCGGTGTTGTAAAATATGCAAAAGTTAAAAGTGAGTTGGAAGATTTAAATACACGAATCACACAGCTTGAAGAAGAAAATAGAATGTTGGAAGCTGAAATTGATTCACTCAAGAGGAATGTTCCTGCAAAGATCGAAAAAATTGCTCGTGAAAAATATGATATGATTAGACCGAATGAGAAAAAGATTGAGTTTAAAGCTGAAGAATAAATTTGAGTTCAAGATCAAGTTCAAGAGTTGAACAAAATAATATTAATGAATAACAAAATTAAAATTCCTACCACACCACTAGCAGAAAGAATTCGCCCGCAAACGATAATTGATTTCTTTGGGCAGCAGCATTTACTCGGTATTGGAAAACCAATTCGTTTGATGATTGAAAATGATACCCCATCATCGTTTATATTGTGGGGTCCTCCAGGAACAGGTAAAACAACTATAGCCCGAATTATTGCAAATCAAACACAAGCAGAGTTCTTTAAGATTAATGCAGTTTCAAGTGGAGTAAAAGATATTCGTTCCGTGATCGATATTGGGACTCATAATAAAGAACTTGGAAAACGGACCATTCTTTTTATTGATGAAATACATCGTTTTAACAAAGCACAACAAGATGCGTTATTGAGCTCAATTGAATCCGGAGTTTTGATTTTAATTGGTGCTACAACAGAAAATCCATCGTTTGAAGTAATTCCTGCTTTGCGATCTAGAGCACGGGTTTTTGTGCTTGAGGAATTATCTAAGCAAGATCTTGTTGATATTTTAAAATCTGCAATTGAAAAAGATGAATTTCTAAAACAGTTTAAGATCAAATCGATTGATGATGATTTCCTGATATATCTTTCTGGCGGCGATGCTAGAATAATGCTTACAATTCTCGAAGCTGCTGCTATTCAGGAAATAGATAAAGATGAATTTGAGTTAACAAAAGAAATATTTGAGAACATCGTACAAAGAAAAAATATTTTGTATGACAAAGGCGGGGAAGAGCATTATAATGTTATATCAGCTTTTATAAAAAGTATTCGTGGCAGCGATCCTGATGGAGGATTATATTGGTTAGCAAGAATGTTAGAAGGAGGCGAGGATCCATTGTTTATTGCAAGAAGATTAATCATTCTTGCATCTGAAGATATTGGCAATGCATCTCCAAATGCATTAGTTCTTGCAGAAGCTGCTTTTAGTGCTATTCATAAAATCGGAATGCCGGAAGCACGAATAATCTTAGCACAATGTGTTACGTATCTTGCATCATCACCAAAAAGCAATGCATCTTATCTTGGAATTGAAAGTGCATTAAGTGAAGTAAGAAAAAATCCTTTAAATGGAGTTCCAAATCATTTAAGGAATGCACCAACAAAGTTGATGAAGGAAATCGGTTATGGAAAAGATTATAAGTATGCTCACGATTTTGAAAATCATTTTGTAGAAGAAAATTATTTGCCGGATGATTTAAAGAACAAACAGTTTTATTTTCCATCCGAAAACGGACAAGAAAAAAGATTGAAGGATTGGTTA
>JADJIH010000029.1 GCA_016707115.1 Ignavibacteriales bacterium
CTCAACCCGTTATGTAAAAAGTCAATGGTTGAGTCAAGTTTTAAATAAATAGTGTTCTTATATTTTACTAAAAGAATCAATCTGTTATTAACAGTCCCCGATTAATTCGGAGCTGCAGTATGTCTTTCAAAACATTATACAGGCGAGGCTGCAATCTGACCAGAAACTCATTTACAGCTCCCGAGTAATTCAGGATGTCTGTTGAACCAAAGGTTCGATGAGCAGGGTTGAGGAAACAGTCCTCGCCGCTGAAAAAAAATATAATTTCTTTTAGCTAGCTAATAATTTAGTTCTTTGAACTACTGACAAAATATCTTTTACACTTAAGCAACTAAAGCTTTAACGTACATATCCTGGTTTATCCAAACGTGTCTTATCCTTCTTAACAACTTCTTTGCAATACGGATAATGGCTTTTGTTTGGCCATCGTTTTATTAATTCTTTATACTTAAATGTAAGAGCCGGATCTGTTTTAACAGCAGTCCAGGCAGCTTCTACAATTAAAGGACGAAGAAACTTGTTGTGACGGAAAGATATTCCTCTGGTGTAATCAGTTTCACCGGAAGAGTATACCGAGGGAACAAGTCCAACAAAAGATGCAAGATTATCGAAGCTGTTAAATCTTTTAATGTCTATTATTTCTGTATATAGACTCATCGCTGTAATAAATGCAATACCGGGGACAGAAACCAGAGATGAAATAACTGAAGATATATTTTCTTGTTTAGATTCTTCTCTTAGTTGCTTTAGTACTTGTTTAAGATTTTCTCTTGATTGCTCTAACTGCAAAAGAAGATTATCAAGAGTAAACTGACCGGCAGTTGAGTTGAGCTTAATAGACTTAAGCCAATGGATAAAGTAGCCGGACCAGCGTGGATTTGTAATATGTTCTTTAGGAATAATGATACCGTAATTGTAAAGGAGCATTTTAATTCTGTTCTTAATTCTTGTTTGATTCTGAACCAAACGAAAACGAAGACGCATAAGGCTGCGAAGTTGTTCGTGATTGACATCGGAACATAGATAGCCTTAAGAGAACCATTTTCAAGTTCACGTGCAAGTTTGCGGGAATCGTTGGGATCAGTTTTAACTACCTTCTCTTTACCTGAAGAAGGAACATCGGCTGGATTAACAACAATACAGTTAATGCCAAGTTCGTTAAACTTTCTCTGTGGCCAGAAGCCGCAGAAACCTGCTTCATAAACAATGAAGTAAGTACCTTCGGGATAGTGAGTAGTAAGATATTTGTAAAGTTCATCGGGTGAAGGGTTCATTGAAAATGTTTTTAGCTCTAATCCGGAGTTACGTATTGTTACTCTCCAGTTCTTAAAGATGTATCAATACCAACAAAGAAAAATGTGTTTGAAAATGTTATGTTGTTCATTGCAAGTCTCCTTTATAATTTTGATTAACAAAAAAAGTTAATCAACGTTACTTTTTAAACATAACATCTGACCGCCGTTTTAGTTCGGCGGATTTGAGATTTTTGAAATTGTGTTTTTGTTATAGTTTGTTGTTCTAAGTGTTCGTTCTAATTAATTAACTTACAAACTGCACTTGCTGATGCAATTTAAGTGCAGTTTGTTTAATCATTGGCATTTGTGTTTTACTTGGCTTCCCTGTTATGGGCGGCGGGTTAGGCGCAACGTCGTTATACTGTCTAAGGAAAATATGAAAGTTGAAATAGATTTAGATAAGATATTTTCATTAGGGAAAATTAATGAAAAAGAAAATATTAGATTTAGATCGTATCTCAAAAACTTAGATATAAGAATTGATGAACTTGATAAATTAGTTCATTCGATAAATGATGATGTTACAAAACAAATAGACTGTACCAAATGCGCGAATTGTTGTAAATCAATAAAACCCGTTTTAGATACTGCTGACATTATTAAGTTTGCAGAAGGTCTAAATCTTACTTCAGAAGAATTTACCAAGAACTCTTGTAGTTTAAGTGAAAGCGAAAAAGATAAATACAATTTTAATCATCTCCCTTGTCCATTTTTAAAAGATAATAAATGTACAAATTATAATTATCGTCCAATGGATTGCCAATCATATCCTCATTTACAAAAAAATGAATTCATATTTAGATTGTGGGGTGTAATTGATAATTATTCTATTTGTCCAATTGTATTTAATGTTTTTGAAATTTTAAAAGTAGAATTATGGAACAAAAACTGGAGAAAAAGCATAGAGTTCTAAAAGCCATTATAACCAGCGCCTCAACCCGACCGCCATTTTAGTTCGGCGGATTTATAATTTTTGGCGTTTAGTTTTTGTTCGGCATTTTGTTCTAAGTGTTCGTTCTAATTAATTAACTTACAAACTGCACTTTTGCTGACGCAAGTTAAGTGCAGTTTGTTTAATATTTATCAGTTGTGTTTTACTTGGCTTCCTTGTTATGGGCGGCGGGTTAGGCGCAACGTCGTTATGTTGTTTCAAAAACAAAATATTTAAGAATAAAAAGAGTGCAAAATGAGAGGATCTTATAATATTATATTAATTGTTTTATTCATTTTGGTAAATGTAGGTTTTATGAGAGCTCAAAATAGTCAGTTAGATCAATCGAAATTATTAGAACAATTTATTGGTACGTGGATAGGCGAATTTTCTGATGGTACAAAATTTACGTGTGTGAATGAAAAATTTTCAAATGGTGTTTTTAGTAAAAGTGATATTGTAAAAGAAAATAAAGTTATTGATTCTATTGTTCAAATTTATGGTTATGATAAAAAAGCTGATAAAATAATTATTGCAGAATTGAAAGAGTCTACAACATTAATCGAATTGTGTTCATTAGAATTTCATTCGCCCACTGAAGGAAAAATAATAATTACAAATCCAGAAAATGCTCCATTTGGTTTTGAATTTACTTTTAAGAATGAAAATCAATTAGTGCAAAAGGCTATTCAAAACGGAAAAGTTGTTAACGAAATTGTTCTAAATAAAAAAATTTAACAACATACGAGCGCCTCAACCCGACCGCCATTTTGGTTCGGCGATTTTGAGATTTTTGAAATTGTGTTTTAGTTAAAGATTTTGTTCTAAGTGTTCGTTCTAATTAATTAACTTACAGCCGTTTGCGTTGCTGACGCAATTTACGCAACGGCTGTTAAATATTTATCAGTTGTGTTTTACTCGGCTTCCTTGTTATGGGCGGCGGCCCCGACAATTCGGGATTAGAAAGTTAGGCGCAACGTCGTTAGGTATATAAACTGTCCTTACGACAAATATTTGTGGGAGTTTCTAATGTTCAACAGTAATATTCTAAAATTATTTTTCTGCTTGCTCACTTTTTTCATTTTATTTTCATCAGATATATTCTCTCAAAGAAAAGTCTTTATTTCTCCAAAGTTTTCTATCGATTTGGCTGGCAATCATTCCGTTAGTTTACAGGAGCAAAAAGGTGACTTAAGTGTGAATACAGGTTATTCCATTGGTTTTGAAGTAGTAAGTAATCAAAATGAAACATTCAATCTTGGTGGAGGTTTATCTTATTTATTCCCTAGGGAACAAGAAGTCGAAGGATCTGGAAAGTTTAACTTTATCCCAATTTATGCAATTGGAAATTTAGAACTCACTAAAGACGAAAATATTGATCTGAGTATTATTTTAAATGTTGGTTACAATGTTATCTTTAATGGTGACAAAAATTATAGGGATATATTAAGTTTAAGCGGTGGATTATTACTTGGTGGCGGAATTAGGTATAGAAATAATCTTCTCTTTATTGAAGCGTTATATAAATCCTTTGGTGGTAGTGCAAGATTTGAAAATCCAGATACTAAAATTGAATTTGATATTAATTACACAACTCTATCTTTAGGAATAGGATTATTAATTTAGTTTTAAAATATGCCTAGCCTCTTTAATCCGCCACGGCGGACAGGTAAGTACAAAGTCAAGAGGATATAAAAATAATGTTCAATCCGTTGTTACGGATTGCCATAAAAAGTTCTTTGAATGATGGTTACCGAATTAACTCACTCCGTTACATTAGTAACAGAAGCTGTTTTTCTTGAGAAGTATGAATAAATAGCGGGAACAATAAATAATGTTAGAAACGTAGAAAGAATCAATCCACCGACTACAGCAATACCCATAGATACTCTGCTTTCAGAGCCTGCGCCAAGCGCCAATGCGATTGGTAAAATTCCAAGCACAGTAGAAAGACTTGTCATTAAAATTGGTCTTAGGCGTGCGGCGGCGGCACTGATAACTGCATCGTCTTTTGATAAACCTGCGGCTTTTCTCTGGTTAGCGAACTCAACAATCAATATTCCGTTTTTAGTTACAAGTCCTATCAGCATTATAATTCCAATTTCACTAAAAATATTCAGTGTTTGATTAAAGTACCACAGTGAAATTAGCGCCCCAAGTAATGCAAGCGGAACTGTAAATAAAATTATAAACGGATCACGAAAGCTTTCAAACTGAGCAGCAAGAACTAAATAAATTAATCCTAAAGCCAGTAAGAATGCAAATATTAAGCTTGATGAGCTTTCTTTAAAATCTTTTGATGTGCCATCGAGTGCAGTAGCAAATCTCTCATCAAGAACTTTATCAGCGACACTTTGCATCGCATCAATTCCCTCGCCCAGAGATACTCCCGGAGCTAATCCAGCAGATACAGTAGCAGAAACATAACGGTTAAATCTAAACAACTGCGGAGGTGCGCTTTGTTCTTCAACAAACACAACATTATCAAGTTGTATCAGCTCGCCAATATTATTTTTTACATAAGTAGATTTTAAATCAATCGGCGCATCACGGTTTTCTCTTGAGAACTGCCCGATAACCTGGTACTGTTTGCCATCTTTTATAAAGTAACCAAATCTTTGTCCGCTAAAAGCAGATTGAATGGTCTGTGCAATATCAATTGTAGAAACCCCAAGTGCTCTAGCTTTTTGTCTATCAATTGAAAGTTTTAGCTCCGGCTTATTAAACTTTAAATTAGGTTCAATAATCGTAAACACATTTGTTTTCTTTGCTTCATCCACAAACTTTGGAAGAAACTCTCTAAGCAGCTCAAAGGTTGGTGCCTGCAATACAAATTGAACAGGTAAACTTCCTCGTCTTCCACCGCCAATAGTTTGCTGCTGTGTTATAAAAGCCCTGGCCCCGTTTAATGAATTAACCACGGGAGTTAAATCATCAGCAATTTGCTGTTGAGTTCTGTTTCTAAGGTCTGGTTCCTTTAAAATCACATTTACAAATCCAGAATTTACAGAACCGCCGGCACCACCACTTGGAGATGTTAGAGAAATCAATCCTTCTTTTTCCGGTATTTTTTCTTTAAGAATATTTACAGCCTCATCTATGTAGCGATCCATAAATTCAAATGTTGCTCCTTCTTGTGCAGTAACATTAATTGATAAACGGCTTCTATCTTCAAGAGGTGCAAGTTCTGTTGGAAGTGTTGAGAATAAAATATAAATGAGAATTATTGCAAAAATTGTTGCGGGAATTGCAAGCCTTCTGTTATCAACAAAGTATTTTAATTGTCTCTGATATGTTTCATTCAATTTAACAAAAAATGGTTCGGTAATATTATAAAACCAATTATGTTTTTCTCTTCTCTTAAGAATTTTAGAACTTAACATTGGTGTTAATGTTAGCGCAACAAATGCAGATATTAAAACCGCTCCTGCTACAACAATTCCGAACTCTCTGAATAATCTTCCCGTGATTCCCTGCAAAAAGATAACAGGCATAAACACAGCGGCAAGCGCTATTGTTGTGGAAATAACCGCAAAGAATATTTCAGCAGATCCTTTTTTACCTGCTTCAACGGGATCCATCTTGTTTTCAATTTTTGTATATATGTTTTCAAGAACTATTATTGCATCATCTACAACCATCCCAATCGCAAGAACAATTCCAAGAAGTGTTAAAACATTTATAGAAAAATCTGCAACATACATTATAAAAAAAGCGCCGATAAGAGAGATTGGAATTACAAGAACGGGAATAATTGTGGTTCTCCAATCACGCAGAAATAAAAAGATAATCATCACAACTAAAGCAAACGCAACAATTATAGTTTGCTCAACTTCTTTGATAGATTCACGGATAAATGTTGTAATATCAAATCCAATACCTGTTTTGATATCTGGCGGTAATGTTTTTTTAATCTGTTCTAATCTTTTATAAAACTCATCTGCAATTGCAATGTTGTTTGCTCCGGCTTGTGAAATTAACACTACTCCAACCATCGGAACCCCATCACGTCTAAGAATTGTGCGCTCGTTTTCAGCACCAAGTTGAGAGTATCCAATATCTTTTACTCTTACAATATTTCCGTCATCTTCTTTCACAATAAGATTATCAAACTCTGCTTCAGTCTGCAATCTTCCAATGGTTCTGATAGATAACTCAGTATCATCACCCTCAATTCGGCCAGAAGGCAATTCAACATTTTCGCGGTTAAGAGCATTTCTAACATCAACCGGAGAAAGCTGAAAAGCGGCAAGCTTTGCCGGATCTAGCCACAAACGCATTGCATATTTTTTCTCACCCCATATTTGTACAGAACTTACTCCGTTTATTGTTTGAAGCCGTTCTTTAAAAACATTATTGGCAATTTCTGTAAGCTGAAGTAAATCTCTCGTATCACTTTGAACATTTAAAAAAACAATTGGAGTTGCATCTGCATCTGCCTTGGCAACAATCGGCATATCAATATCCGGCGGCAATACAGAAAGTGATCGGGAAACCCTATCACGTACATCATTCGCAGCGGCCTCAAGATCAACATCAATATCGAACTCAACTGTAATTGTACTTCTGCCATCACGACTTGAAGACGTTAAGGATTTTATTCCAGCAATACCATTTACAGATTCTTCAAGCGGTTCGGTTATCTGACTTTCAATAACATCGGCATTAGCACCAACATAACTTGTTGATACTGTAATAATCGGTGGATCAACAGAAGGAAATTCCCGAATACCCAAATAAGTGTAACCAAGCACACCAAATACAATAATTATGATTGACATAACTATTGCAAGCACAGGCCTTTGTATACTTATTGAAGATAGACTCATTTAGAAATTTTGTTTAATTGAATCCTGAAATTTTTACTTTTGATTTGGGTTTAACCTGTAAAATACCTGAAGTAATAACTGTATCTCCTTTTTGTAATCCGGATATAATTTGAACACGTGTTTCTTCCCTTATCCCAATCTCAACATTTTGAGCATTCACAATCCCGTTTTTATAAAGAAACACTTTTTGTCCTTTTAGTTCAGGAACTATTGAAACAGTAGGAATTAAAATTGCATCTACAATTTGTTTAAGGTTTAATTCCACATTAGCAAAAGCACCAGGTATTAATTCTTTATACGATGAATTGCAAATAGCTCTGATTTGTAGAGTTCTTGTTCCAGGATTAATTTTTGGTTCGATAGCATAAACCTTTGCTTGAAATAGTCGGTTACTTCCGCTTATTTTAAATTCAAGTTCATCACCTGTTTTTACAGAGGTAGAATATTTTTCGGGAATTGAGAAATCAACCTTAATACTGTTAAAATCTTGTAATCGTGCCATAACTGTAGCTGTGGTAACGTAACTGCCCTCACTAACTGATCGCAATCCAACGATACCACCGAAAGGTGCTCTTATCTCTGTTTTATCTATTTGTGCTTTAATTAAATCATAATCAGCTTGATTGACATTTAACTCGCCGACTGTATTATCATACTCTTCCTGGCTAATCAAATTTCCATCACGTAATTGTCTTTGTCTTGATTCTTTTTCTTCAGATAATTTTACTTTTGATTCTGCTCTTCGTAATTGTGCTTGTAAATCAGCGTCATTTATTTTTATTAAAAGATCGCCTTTATTTACATAGCTTCCTTCTTTAAAAAGTATTTTGATAATCTTTCCGGAAATTTCACTTCGTAGTTCAACTTCCTCGTTGGCAAGAATTGTTCCTGTTGTATATACACTGTTACTTAATGTTTCTAACGAAACAATGTGAGCTTTAACCGGAACAACCATATCCGGTCGTCCGATAGGCATAATTGCTCCGCTTTTAGTAGAGGACAATATCTTTGGAAGAAAAACAATTGCGAGAACAATTAAAATAGTTATTGCTATTAGTATTTTTTTTATGTTTTTATTCATTGGATTATTCTATTAAGAACCTAAATAAACTTTTTTGTTTTCAAAAGTCAAAAATAAAAAAGCCCCGAAAACTCGAGGCTAAAATAACTACAAATACACACAAAATTATTATTGTTTCTTGCTGTACTTTTTGTTGAATTTTTCAACTCTACCTGCTGTATCAAGCAACTTCTGTTTTCCCGTAAAGAAAGGATGTGAGCCGCTTGAAATTTCCAATTTAACTAACGGATAAGTATTTCCATCTGTCCATTGAATAGTATCGCTGGTCTTTATCGTAGAGCGAGTTAAAATTGCAAAATCACAGGATGTATCTTGAAATACAACTGGTTTATATTCTGGGTGAATTCCTTTTTTCATAAAAATCCTAAATAATGGTTTTTCTTAAAATCGTGGCTGTAAATATAGACGTTTCGAAAGTATTATCCAATATAACTTTTAAGGCTATTTGTTTGAATTTTGCTCTGTTTTTGAGCTTTTTCCAGTTTGGACTTTCATTTTTAACTGCTGAACTTCTTTTTTCTCTTCTGTTGAAAGATTTCTCTGCATAAAGTTAAGATTATCCTTGCTAATCTCAGCCGCCGAAGTTGTTACTGGTGAAGGTACTGCGCTACCGCCTAAACTTCTGGTTTCTTCGGATTTAAAACTATCCGATTCCAATTTGCCAGAGATCAGCTCATCCGCAAGTGATTTATCAACCCCTTTCGAATTCATCTCAGATCGCTCTTCATAAACAACATTTGGCAGAACTTGTGTTTCCGTTTCTTTTGTTTCAACTAATCCTTCATTTTAAAATACTAGGTTCTTCTTTAACTCTATCAGATTTCTTTAATTGTTCAACCGGTATTTCTTCAATTGATTCAATAATAACCAAGTCTTCACGTAATCTTGGTGCAATGTTAAGCGGATCTTCCATTTCTTCTGAATTAATATCCACAACAAAAAATATAATTGCCGCTGATGCTAAGGCAACCGCTGCGGGTGCCAGTTTACCTGGGGTAAGTATTCTATCCCAAAAACTTTCTTTTTTTTCTAATTCAGATGAATTGATTTTTCTTAACAGTTCTGTTTCAAAATTTTTGGGCGCATCAACTTTGGGAAGATTTTTTAAATCATCTAATAATTTTTTATATGTTTTTTCTTCTTCATTCATTTCATTATACCTTAATCATTATAAATATCTTTTAGATATTTCTGTAACTCTGCCCTGCCGCGGTTTATCCTTGATTTTACAGTACCAACTTCAATTTTCATTATATCTGCAATTTCTTCGTATGATAATTCCTGCACATCTCTAAGTATTACTGCCTCACGATAAGAATCTCTAACCTTTAACAAAGCTTTCTGAATAATTTCATTTTTCAGATTCATATCAGCGGCAACATCCGGGCGATTAGAATTATCTGGAATATCAAAAGCTTTATCTTCTTCTCCAAAACTACTTATTGAGAAAAAATTTCTTCTGCGTTTCCGCTGATACTCCGTCCTCGCAAGATTACCCGCAATTGTATAAATCCAGGTTGAAAACTTTGCTAAGGAACTGTAATTATCTTTGTATCGATAAACTTTTACAAAAGTATCCTGCACAACATCAACACAAGAATCATAATCCCCAAGAAATCTATAAACATAATTAGTTAAAGGATTTTTGAATCTCTGAACTAAAATTTCAAAAGCTTTCTCATTTCCATTGCTTTGAAATTCAAGAATCAGTTCTTCATCAGTAAATTCGCTAAGACTTCTATCCTTCAACGGTTTTATACTTTATTAGTTGGATGTTTGTTTCAATTCCCGCACAAAATTTACAAAAAAGTTTAGAAAAGCTTTTGTGGATTTTAATTTTCATTTAATCGGGGATTATTTCGGCAATTAATACACTTAATAGGGTATAATCATCAAGTGATGTGGTTTTAATCGATAAATCAGCTTTTAACAACGCTGCAAATGCATCTGTTAAATGTTTATCAGAATACATTCTCCGTGCGCTGTGATAATCTTTAAGATAAAATGGATGTGTGCCCATAATTCTTGCTACTTGAAATTCATTTGTGTTGGCAGTTGTTAATTCATTTAATCTAGCAAGGCTTATAAAATATTTATTTAACATCGCTATTACTTGAATCGGTTCCATTCCATTTTTCAAAAGATTAAACACCACTTTTAATGCAGCAGATTTATTTTTTTTTCCGATTGCATTTTGCAAATCAAATATGGTGTATTGTTTTAAAGATGTAGATAAACCACGAATGCTTTCAATTGTTATCTCTTTATTATCACCAACATAAATAAATATTTTTTCAAGTTGTGATTCTAAAGTATTTCTATTTTCACCCGAAATATCTGTTAGCAACTGTGCGTTATCATATGAAATAGTTTTCCTGCTTTTTTCAACTGTTGAAATTAACCAATCAATTAAGCTTTTGCCTTTTAGCTCTTTAGCTTCAAAAAGATATCCTCGGTTTGCAAGGGTTTTATAAGGTTCTGATGTGGGATTTGTTATTGTACCTTCATGCAGAAAAACAAGAACTGTAAATTCAGCAGGCGATTCAAAATAACTGACTATTTCTTTTTTTTCTTTTTTATCTTTTAATTTTTCGGCTTGCTTAACAATTATAAGTTTTTTTTCCGAACCGAAAGGAAAGGTTGAAGCTAATCCAATAATATTTGTAAAACTTTGATTTTCACCATACAAAATTTCCTTGTCAAAGTCTGATGTTATGAAAGGTTGAGCGGCTTTTTCAATTGCTTCAAAAGTTATATCAACACTGTACGAATCCTCTCCAAAAAGATAATAAACAGGCAAAATCTTTTTTTGCTTTAATTGCTTCTCAATATCCTGTATTGCAGGTGCTTTACTTTTTGCCATCTTCTACTTTAAAAACTAAAGATGACATCTTTCAAAAAGATGTCATCTTTTTTAATAATTCTAAATAATCTATTTATCTTTTTTCTATTGTCACACTTTCCATCACAACGTCTGCATATGGGCGGTCTTGCCCATCTTTTTTAACTCTTCCAATTGATTTCACAACATCCATTCCGTTAATCACTTTTCCAAATATTGTGTGATTTCCATTTAGCCATTTTGTTGCTGCTAAAGTTATAAAGAACTGACTTCCATTTGTGTTTGGTCCGGCATTTGCCATTGCAAGGATGCCTTCGCTATCAAATACAAGTTCCTTAACAATTTCATCATTGAACTTTTTGCCCCAAAAACTTTCACCGCCACGTCCTGTACCTGTCGGATCGCCGCCCTGAATCATAAAGCCATCAATAACTCTGTGAAAAATTACTCCATCGTAATAATTTTTGTTGGCCAGTCCAACAAAATTTTCAACAGTCTTTGGAGTTTGTGTGGCAAACAATTCAATTTCTATTGTGCCCATATTGGTTTTTATAACTGCAACCGTTGTGCTGTCACTCATTACTTGTGTTTCCTTTTCTTGTGAAAAAATATTCGTTGATAAAAATACTCCCATTATTACTGCTGCAAAAAATAGTTTTTTCATTTAACCTCCTATGGATTTATGATATTTGAATAAAGTAAAACTAAAATTAAAACACCAAGTGCAATTCTGTAATAGATAAAAACAAATGTTGTGTTCTTTTTTAAAAACTTCAGAAGAAAATCAATTGCCAAATAACCGCTTACGGCAGAAACAATTGTGGCCACAATTAAATTAACTGTTAAATCATAATTAATATATTTAAGAGATTCAATCAATTGAAGCATTCCGCTTGCAAGTATTGCTGGAACACTTAACAAAAATGAAAATCTTGCTGCTACATCTCTTTTTAATCCAAGAAATAATCCACCTGTAATAGTTGTACCCGATCTGGAAGAGCCAGGGATTAGTGCAACTGCTTGCGCTAAGCCAATTAAAACTGAATCAAGTATAGTAACATTCTCAATATTCTTTTTGAACTTAGCGGTTTTTTCAGCAATTGCAAGAATTATTGCAAGCACTATTAAACTACCGCTTATTACATACAAGTTTTTTGTTAAGGCACCTTCAATCAAATCTTTAAAGAGCAAACCAATAACTACAATTGGAATTGTTCCTAGAATTATCATCCATCCCAGCTTTGAATTTGTTGATTGCTCAGAATACTTAACACGATTTTGTAAATTATTCTGTAAAAATTCTGTTAAGATATTCAAAAGATCTTTCCAGAAATACACAAAAATTGAAAGCATCGTTCCCAGCTGGATAACCGCAATAAAGGAAGTCCAGTGTTCAGGATTTTCTTCTGAAATTAATCCCATAAACTTTCCGGCAAGAGTTAAATGTCCTGTGCTGCTTATCGGAAGAAATTCTGTAATTCCCTGAACGATTCCTAAAATTATTGCTTCAATTAAACTCAAACAAACTCCTTAAAATTGGTATGATATTCCTAATCTGATACCGAATGAAAGTGAATTAAAATTTATATCTTCGATTTTATTACCTTCTCCACTCGGTTCAACTTCGCTTATTATATCATAACGAATATCCGCTCCAATATGTGCATAAACATTCTCTGCAATTGCAGTATTTCCTGCCGCCCGTAAAATAAATCCATACCCCAAAGATGAATAATTATCATCAAGAAATCCGGGGCGTTTTTCTGTTATTGATAAAAGTCTGATTCCTGCACCGCCTCCAAACTTAAAATTATAGCCATTTCCAATTAACACATAATTATAAAGCACAGAAGGCATTACTAACGAGTAAGTTAAATCATAATTACCGAGTGAGGAGCTTGCATTATAAGAACTAAGAAGATAGCCTAATTCAATTTCTAATTGATTATTTTCTCCTATCATTCTCCCATATGCACCAGAGAAATTTATTGCGGAGCTAAAATCACTGAGTATTTCTGTGTAGTTTGCTTCCAAATAATTTTTCAAATCCGGTAAGCTCACAAAATCAATTCCCATTGAAGCTCTTACTTCGTTTTCAGTTTGCGCAAATGAAAACACAGAAATGACAATTACCAATAAAGATGTTAAGATTTTTTTCATACTTCCCTAATTTCTGTTTCTACAACTTCAAGTAGATTTTCTTTTTGTTTGTTTACTATAAAAAACATAACCAATGCCGTAATTATAAATAAAATGTATCCAATGATGTGAGTTAAAAATGCATAAGCAACACTTATCGTTTCACTAAATCCAAATATTAATACTAATGTAGACTTTGCAAGTGTGTGATAAGAACCTGTGCTTCCAGGTGTTGGTATTATAACACCGATCGCACTAATGCTCATGATTATCCATCCCATTCCGAATGTAACCGGCTGGAAGTTTTGCATATCAAGCATTAGCATTCCAGCATAAGAGCCGAAAGCATATAAAAATATTATCGCAACAGTCCAAAATAATGTCCAAAAATAATTCTTAGTACCCTTTAAACTTGCAAACCCTTCGGCCAGCATTGTAAAGATATATGCCATTCTTTCAGCAAGTTTATGAGAAATTTTACCAACAAACTTTATAATAATCTCTGAAAACTTTTCTTTTGATCTTAAAATCAATGAAAGAAAAACTATCGATAAAATTATAACCGCACCCATTATATACAGCGAAGATATTAGCCAAGGAAATTTTTCTGAAAGACTTACACTTGTTAAAAAAAGTGCAATGATGATAGAACCGCCCATAGAAATTATATCTATAATTCTTTCAAGTATAACCGTTCCAAACATTGATGAACGTGACAGCCCTTCCCACTTTCCGATTAGAACAGCACGTGTAACCTCCCCAAGTTTTGGAGTTACACAATTAACCCCATACCCAACCATTAATGAGCCAAACAGATTTTTCATCGATGTGTCTGGCTTAACAGAATTAAGAATATATTTCCATCGGACAGCACGAAAATAATGTCCGAGCATTGTAACAACTATAAAAATAAAAACCCAAAGTAAATTTGCATGCGATACAATATTTAAAACTTCACTAAAATCAACATCATAAAATGCGATATATAGAAATACCACTGCAAGTATTATAGAAAGACCATAGTTTATGATCATTCCTAAATTGCCAAATTTATTTTTCTTATCGAAGGTCAACTACAGTGGTTCCTTCCGGTGCAGTAAATGAAAATTTGGAGTCAGATAAATTTTGATTGAGCTTATAATTTGAAAATGAAACTTCCATTGTTCCTGATGCAGGATTTGAAATAACTGCTTTATCTATCAAATTTTCTTTTGTGATGTATAGTTTTACTTCTCCAAGATTATTCTTATTTGATTTAGGTTTTAAAATCAATATCTGTTTACTTCCTTCGGATGATAAACTTAAATCACACTCAGACGGATACTGATAAACAAGATAGTTTATCGATAACAATCCTGAGCCTGCTTCATCATAATCACTAATTATAACTTTTTTATCTTTTTTGTTATAATTCCAGGAGGTTTTTCCATCAGCTACAATTGTTTGATTTCCGAATTCAATTCTGAGATTGTTATCTTTTTTGAAATACATCTTTCCGGATAGATTTGATTTACCATTTGATTTCTGAGAAACGTCAGTAGAAAGATCGGTAATAGAATCAAACTTATTCTGTAATGCTTTTAAGACTGATTCTGAACTTTGGGTAAATCCAATTGATGTATAAAAAAATACAAGAAGGCTTATTATAATTTTCATTTCAAACTCTAAATGTTAGAAAAATAGTTTAACGTTTTGACTACAGATTACGTAGAATTGTTTCAAGCTGTTCTTCATTCTCCACAAGAACAGAACGAGCTTTACTTCCATCATTTGGCCCAACAATACCAGCCTCTTCAAGCTGGTCCACAATTCTTGCCGCACGAGAATATCCAAGTTTTAATCTTCTTTGCAGCAATGAAACTGATCCTTGCTGGTGACGTACAATTACTTTTGCAGCATCTTCAAACATTGGATCTAAATCTGATGAAACGCCGCTTGAAGATTCTTTTTTCTTTTCATATAAAGAAGGTAAAAAATATGGTTTTGAATATGCCGGCTGAGAGTAAACATAGTTTGTTATTTTTTCTACTTCCTCAGTAGAGATAAAAGCATTTTGAACTCGAATTGGTTTTGGTGATCCCGTTGGAAGAAATAACATATCTCCTCTACCAAGCAATTGTTCTGCACCATTCATATCAAGAATTGTTCGCGAATCAATTTTAGTTGCAACCTGATATGCAATTCTTGAACTGAAATTTGCTTTGATAACACCAGTAATAACATTTACAGAAGGACGCTGTGTTGCAAGTACAAGATGAATTCCAACTGCACGGGCAAGTTGTGCAAGTCTTGTAATCGGTTCCTCAACTTCTTTCCCTGCTGTTATCATCAAGTCTGCAAGCTCATCCACAATAACAATTATATATGGAATAGGATGATGCTTGATTTTATCAGTATCGTGTGGTCTTGTTTTTGGATCTTTAACTTTTTTATTGTAATCAACAATATTTCTTACACCTGCTTTTGCAAGTTTATCGTAGCGTCTTTCCATTTCATATTCAGCACTCTTCAAAGCAAGGATTGCATTCTGCGGATTAGTAATAATCTCTTCATCAAGATCTGGAGAGACAGCTAAATAATGTTTACGCAATTTGTTGTAGAAAGACAGCTCTATCTTTTTCGGATCAACCATTACAAACTTTACTTCCGAAGGATGTTTGGTGTAAAGCAAACTGCTAACGATCATGTTTATTCCAACACTCTTTCCAGATCCGGTTGATCCGGCAATTAATAAGTGCGGCATTTTTGCTAGATCAGCCACGTAAACATCGCCGCTAATAGTTTTGCCAAGTGCGAGTGGAAGTTCAGCATCAGATTCATTTATTCTTCCGATAACAGCACGTGCATTAACAAGCGATGCAACAGCATTTGGAATCTCAACACCAATTGCACCTTTACCTGGAATTGGGGCAATGATTCTTATTCCGCGAGCAGAAAGCGCCAGTGCAATATCGTTTTCCAATCCAACAATTTTACTAATCTTTACGCCAGGTGCTGGAACAATTTCATACAAAGTAACAACAGGACCAGGAGTAACAGAAATATCTTTTATCTCAATATCAAAAAGTTTTAGTTTTTCTTTAAGTAGTCCGGCGTTGTGTGTTAACTCTTCTTCAGCTACTTGATAATTCTCTTCCGGTGCCGGATCTAAAAGATCAAGTCCCGGCATTTTGTATTCAATATTTTCTTCCCACTGATTAGGCAATCTTTGCTCATCTTCAGTTTCGTTTTTTTCTTTTCTTTCAGGAAGCTCGCCGGTCTTTTGAATATTAACCTTTTTTACTTCTTCATTAAGCACTTCATTTTCAGCAACGGGAACCGGAACATCATCTTTACGAATAATTCTGATTCGTGTTTGTTCCTCAGCTTCTTTTTCCATCAATTCGGCTGCTGATAATTCTTCTGCTGTTAGTTTTTCTTTTTTCTTCTTTTTCTCACCGCTGAGTTTTTTAATCTTATCAAGATTTTCCTTTTCTTTTGGATCAACAGAATCAACCGCTTTTATATCATCTTCTTCTGTTTCATCTTCCTTAAATGAAAATACATCTCTAAAGAAAATAAGAATATTTTTGATATCTATATCAAGCGCAAAGATAAGTAATGTTACAAATGAAAAACCTAAAATAAGTATGCCTCCAATTCCACCAACCAATCCGCTTAAAAAATTACCCAGATGATCGCCGATAAATCCAGACAATTCATAACTGGATAAGAACAAACCATAATTTTCATGAAGTACACCAAAAAAGGTTGCAAATATAATTGAACTTAAAAGTAGAAAGTTTGATACGTGAAGACGGAATTTGAAATCAATTTTTTTGAAGAATGATACGCCCCATAAAAACAGAACGATTGGAATTGTTACCGAGAAATATCCAAATGTAGCTTTAACCAGAAATTTAGAAAAATGCGCACCTGTTACACCTAGCCAGTTTTGTATATCGATTTTTGTATCAAAGGAGGTAAAGAAATCTGAGAAATAAGATTCAGAAAGATTGGCTTCATCTCTTCTATCAAAAGTTATTACGCTTAAAAAAAGTATAATAGAAATAATCAGAAGAAATATTCCGAGTATCTGCTTTTTATTATCCGGCGTTAAAATAAAATAGTTTTTGCTTGAACTACTCTTTCCATTTTTTTCTTTAACGCTTTTTTTCTTTTTAAGTGCCATTAAACTTTTTATTGAGAGAATTAATTACTTTTTAATTTTTTTAATACGCCATTAGCATAGGATGGAATATCATCGAGAATATCAATTGAACTGCAATACTCAAGATCAGCTTCAAATCCGTTTTCTAATAATATTTTTCCGTGATCCGATTCCCGCATCATCTTAATTAAATTTGCTCCATATTTTTCATACAAAGTTAAAACTGCTGCTCCGGAATCATTGAGATAGGAATCTGTTTTTACTTTACTGATTTTTGAAATAAGCATTCCGGCACACACCGAATCTTCAATAGAGAAGTAATTATTTCTTCCCGCACAAACAATTTCAACATCAGTATTTAAAGTTATCAGATGTTTAGCAACAGCACTGATATTGAGGAATGAACACGTATATAAATTTTCAGAGTACTTTGCTTTAGCGATTGATTTAGTTCCATTGGTTGTATAAAACACAATTGTTTTACCTTCAACAATTTCTTTAGAGTATTCAAACGGAGAATTACCAAGTGCAAATCCCTCAATTTTTTTGGTATTTCTTTCACCGCCAAGTAAAATTTGTCCGCCAAACATTCCACCTGAAACTTTAACAGCAAACTCAACGCTTGCAACGGGAACAACTTCTTTTGCGCCGTTATTAATTGCCGTAACAATTGTTGATGTTGCACGAAGTACATCAATTACAACAGTAGTTTTACCTGTAAAGTAAAGTTCATCAACTATAACGGGTGAAAGAAATACGTTTAATTTCATTTTGCTTTCTATCTTTTTACAAACGGAAGTTTCACGACTTTTGCAGGAACTTCTTTTCCTCTGATCAGAAAATTAACTTCAGAACCAATCTCTGCATATTTTGTTTCAACATATCCCATCGCAATCGGTTGATCGAGCATTGGGCTAACTGTGCCGCTTGTGATAACACCTATTTTGCTGCCATTCACAGTTATATCATAACCATGTCTTGGAAATATTTTTTCTGATGAAGTCAAAGCAACCAATTTTCTATTGAGTCCATTTTCTTTTACTTTTACTAAAACATCTTTAGCAATAAAATCAGCTTTAGAAAGTTTTGTAATCCAGCCTAAGCCCGCTTCTAAAGGATTTGTAGTCTGATCAATATCATTTCCGTAAAGACAGAAACCCATTTCTAATCTTAAAGAATCTCTTGCAGCCAAACCAACAGGTTGAATATCAAATTCTTTTCCAGCTTCAAAAATTTTATTCCACAAATCTTCTGCAACTTTCTCATCACCTTTGAAATAAAGTTCATAGCCAACTTCACCTGTATAACCGGTTCTTGAAAATATCATATCAATACCGGCAAGATTTATTTTTGTAAAATGATAATACTCAAGATTAATTGGTGTGTCTGTAAGTTTTTGTAATGTCTTTTGTGAGTTTGGTCCCTGGACAGCAAGCAAAGAATATTCATCGCTATGGTTTGTAAGTTCAACACCAAATTTGTTGTTCTTTTGCATCCACGCAAAATCTTTATCAATGTTGGATGCATTTATTACTAATAGAAATTCATTCTGCGAAATTCTATACACTAGCAAATCATCTACTATTCCACCGTCCTCATAACACATTGCTGAGTATTGAACTCTTCCGGGAAAAAGTTTTGAAGCATCATTAACAGTTATATGCTGAACGAAATCAAGTACCTTTTCACCTTTAACAAAAACCTCACCCATATGTGATACATCAAAAACACCAACTGAGTTTCTTACGGCTTTGTGTTCTGCAATTATTGAAGAATATTGAATTGGCATTTCATAACCTGCAAACTCAACAATTTTAGCACCTAAGTTTTTATGTATGTTGTAGAATGTTGTGTGTTTCATTTTTTATTCCAATAGTTGAATTAAAATTTATTTGGTTTGAGTTTTTTTCCAGTCACTTAAGAATTTTTCTAATCCAAGATCTGTAAGTGGATGATTAAATAATTTATCAATTACAGAAAACGGCATTGTACATACATCTGCGCCCATCAGTGCAGCTTCAACAAGATGTAACGGATGTCTGATACTTGCAACAAGAACTTCGGTTTTGTAATTATAATTTTTATAAATCTGTACAATCTGTGAGATCAATTCCATACCATCCTGGCTTATGTCATCAAGTCTTCCAACAAAAGGACTAATATATGTTGCCCCAGCTTTTGCAGCTAACAAAGCCTGTGAAGCGGAAAAACAAAGCGTAACATTTGTTTTAATATTTTCACTAGATAATGTGCGAACTGCTTTTAAACCTTCTTTAATTAATGGAACTTTAACAACAATATTTTTATGGATTTTTGCTAAGTCGTGTGCTTCCTTCAATATTCCATCATAATCTGTTGAAATAACTTCAGCACTAACCGGACCATCAACAATCGCCAATATTTCATCAAGTAATTTTCTAAAATCTTTTCCTTCTTTAGAAACCAGGGATGGATTAGTAGTAACACCATCAAGAATGCCAAGTGCTGCTGCCTCTTTTATTTCATTTATGTTTGCTGTATCAATAAAAAACTTCATAACGTAACTCCGATTATTTAAACTTTTCTGTTAAATCAATTCCTTTTTTCTTAGAGAAGAATTTGAATTTACCCATAGCAATGCTGGGGTCTTCTTCAATACGCAATCTAACTAAATATTTTAGTTGTATTCTTGTAAACTTTTTGTCTTGCAATCTTGTTGCATCTGAAGGATGACATTTAATTATCAAACTAAACTCACGAGAAAATCTTCTAAATCTCTTCAACCAATCTTCAATATCATAAACAAGATGTGATTCTTTTGTCATTAAACCTGTTCCGGCACAAACCGGACATACATCTTTCATTGCCTGGTTAATGTTTTGGCGAATTCTTTGTCTTGTAATCTGAACTAAACCAAAATCACTCATTGGTAAAACAGAAACTTTGGAACGATCTCTGCGAAATTCTTTTTTCAATTCATCATAAACTTTTTTACGATTTTTATCTTCTTCAAGATCAATAAAATCTATAACTATAATTCCGCCTATATCTCTAAGGCGCAATTGTCTTGCTATTTCACGTGATGCTTCAAGATCTGTTTTTAAAGAATTAAGTTCTTGCTCTTTGCTTTTAGCATAACGTCCGCTGTTCACATCAATAACAACCATTGCTTCTGTGTGCTCGATGATGAGATATCCACCGCTTGGCAATGGAACTTTTCTTCCCATCAGAGTTTTTATTTGCTCTTCAATTTTAAATTCATCGAAGATAGATGAGGAAGATTTATAAAGATCTATTTTTTCTAATAGTCCGGGCTGAACTAACTGAACATATCCCTTTATTTGCTTGTATAGTTTTTTTGAATCAACAAAGACTTTGGAAATATCCGGGGTTAGTAAATCACGAATAACACTATCAGTTGTACTTAAATCCTGATGAACAATTGATGGTGGTTCTTCGCTCTTTGCTGTTGCTTCAATAGTTTTCCATGTTTTTACAAGATTTGTTAAATCATCTTTAACTGCATCTTCAGTCTGATCTTTTGCAACAGTTCGAATAATCAGTCCATAATTTGGAGGAAGAATGCCACGTGCAATGTTTCTTAATCTTCTTCGTTCTTTATAATCGGAGATTTTTTTTGAAATGCCAATTTTGTTATCGAAAGGAAGTAGAACACAAAATCTACCCGGAAGAGAAACTGAAGAGGTAACACGCACACCTTTATTGCTAACCGGTTCTTTGGTTATCTGAACAAGAATTTCTTCTCCTTTGCGGAGTTTTGTTATAACTGGTTCTTGTGGTGGCTGAGTTCCATTTCCATTTGTACGATTTGGTTTAGATTCATCATCATCTGAAAGATCAACATCAGAATCTTCATCGCCAAGCATATCCTGAAATTGTTTGGTTCGATCACCAATATCTGAAAAGTGAAGGAAGCCATCGTGCTTCATTCCTATATCTATAAATGCGGCTCTTATTCCGGGAAGTACGCGAGCAACTCTTCCAAGATAAATATCCCCAACCATTCTCCTGTTCTCAGGATAGTCAACAAAAAAGTCGGCTAAGTTTCCATCTTCCGTAATCGCAACACGCGTCTGGTTGGAAGATGAATTTATTATAATTTCTTTTATCATAATTGAAAAACTCTTTGTATGAAATAAACAATTTCATTATTAAAAACTTTGGGTACTCTAATTTGAGCAAAGAAATGCTCTGTGTGCGGTAAATTTCCTGGCTGTTATCCAACGGCAAAGGCTGAATTGTGAAACTTCTAAAAAAATGTATTAATGCTAAGAGCATTAAAATCCTGTTTAAAAAATTTGTTTAAAATATCAACAAGTCATCCTTCGGCTTCGCTCAGGATGACTATGAATTAAAATTTGTCACACTGAGCGAAGTCGAAGTGTGACATTAAATATATAACTAAATCAAATTTCGGTTTACGAAATTAATTAGCTGATTGCTCTGCTGGTGGATTATTTTTAGCTTCTTTTTCAGCAGCTTCGGCTAATAATTTTCTTCTGCTTAAAGAAAATTTACCGCCTTCAACTTTAAGAAGTTTAACAGTAATCTTATCACCAACTTTTAGATAATCAGAAACTTTATTTACACGTTTATTATCTATTTCGGATATATGTAATAATCCTTCTTTTCCAGGAAGAATTTCTACAAACGCACCAAAGTCTGCAATCTTTGTAACAACACCATCATAAACTTCTCCAACTTCCGGAGTTGCAGTTAATTTTTTGATGTACTCTTTTGCTTGTTGTGCGTTTTCTTTATTTGGTGAAGCAATGTTTATTGTTCCATCATCTTCGATGTTAATATCCACACCAAATAATCTTTGCATTCCCTGAATTGTTTTTCCACCAGGACCGATAATTAAACCAATTTGATCAGTTGCAACATTCATTGTAATTAATCTGGGTGCGTAAGGTGATAACGAATCTTTAGGTTTACTAATTGCCTCATTCATCTTGCCAAGAATGTGCATTCTACCTTCTTTAGCCTGATGAAGTGCTTTTTCCATTATTTCAAAAGAGATACCCTGAATCTTAATATCCATTTGGAATCCCGTTATACCATCACTGGTTCCTGCAACTTTAAAATCCATATCTCCTAGATGATCTTCATTTCCAAGTATATCAGAAAGAACTGCATAATCATTTCCTTCTTTAACCAAACCCATTGCAATACCTGAAACAGCTTTAGTAACAGGTACTCCGGCATCCATCATTGCAAGCGAACCGGCGCAAACCGTTGCCATTGATGATGAACCGTTTGATTCAAGTATATCAGATATAATTCTAACAGTATATGGAAATACATCATCTGCAGGTAAAACTTGTCTTAAAGATCTTTCTGCAAGATTACCATGACCAATTTCTCTTCTGCCAACTCCACTCATTCTGCCAACTTCTCCAACGCTAAATGGTGGAAAATTATATTGTAAGTAGAATTTTTTTGTGTACTCTGCTAACAAACCATCAACTGTTTGTTCATCGTCTTTTGTACCTAGTGTAACGTTTGTTAAGCTTTGTGTTTCACCACGTGTAAACAATGCTGATCCATGTGTTCTTGGTAAGTTACCAAGTTCAATTGTAATTGGGCGAACTTGTGTTGTATTTCTTCCATCAAGACGAATACCTTCTTTTAAAATTCTTTCACGCATAAGATCTTTTTCCATATCGTGTAGAATTTCGCCAATAACTTTTTCCTGCTCTGGATATTTTTCAGCGAGTGCTTTTTTTACAGATTCAGATAGTTCTTTGTTCTTAGCTGATCGTTCTTCTTTTGCAAGAATTGAATAAACGATTTCTTTATACTTTACTTCTGCCAAATCATAAACATCTTTTTTAAGATTTGCATCAATAGTTTTTTCTGCAACTACCCACTTTGTTTTTCCTGCATCTGCACTTAATTGATTCTGAAGATCAACAATTTTTTTGATTTCCTGCTGAGCGAATTTTAAAGCATCTAACAATTCCTGTTCGCTTACTTCTTTTGATTCGCCTTCAACCATCATTATAGAATCTGCTGTACCAGCAACAACGAGTTCAATATCGCCTAACTTAATTTGTTCATGAGTTGGATTAACGATAAGTTCACCAGCAACTCTTCCAATTCTAACTTCGGCCATCGGACCATCGAAAGGAATATCTGAAATAGCGAGTGCTGCAGAAGCTCCGCAAGCTGCTAGTACATCGGGATCATTTTCACCATCATAAGACATAACCATTGCAACAACCTGAGTTTCATTTGTAAAACTTGGTGGAAACAATGGTCTGATAGGTCTATCACATAATCTTGAACTTAGAATTTCTTTTTCTGTTGGTCTGCCTTCGCGTTTAATATATCCACCGGGAAATTTTCCTGCTGCAGAAGTTTTTTCACGATATTCAACCTGAAGTGGAAAATAATCCAATCCTTCTTTTGCTTCACTTGCTGCAACCGCGGTAACAAGCACCATTGTATCTCCGTAACGAACCATAACTGATCCGTTAGCCTGCTTAGCATATTTTCCTGTTTCAATCGAAAATAATCTGCCGCCAATTTCAACTTCTTTCTTAACAACCATTTTTAAACCTTACTTTCTTATGTTCAATTCTTTTATTATCGCTCTGTATCGTGCTATATCTTTTTTTATTAAATAATCGAGAAGTCTTCTTCTCTTACCAACCATCATCATTAATCCTCTTCTTGAGTGATGATCTTTTTTGTGAGCATCAAAGTGTGAAGTAAGATCATTGATTCTTTTTGTAAGCAGTGCAATCTGCACTTCAGATTTTCCTGAATCGTTTGAGTCTTTTCCGAATTTAGAGATTATCTCTAATTTTTCTTCTTTTGTCATTTTATCTATCCTTTATTTTTTGTACGATATAATTCCAGAACCAACCGGAATTAATTATTTAGTTCATTAAAAATTTTCAATCCATTTTCTTTGTCTTTGTTCATCTGGTTGATCAATTCTTCTGCAGAATTAAATTTTTCTTCTCCGCGAAGTCGTTCAACCAATTCAATTATTACAACTTCACCATAAATTTCACGATTGAAGTTATATATATATGTCTCCGTAACAAGTTCACCTGCATTATAAAATGTTGGGCGCTTACCAATACTTAAAAGACCAATATGTGTTTCGTTTCCTAGAAGAACTCTAACAGCATAAATACCAATTGCAGGAAGTAATTTTTCCTGCGATGATAATTTTATGTTTGCAGTTGGAAAACCAAGTTCTCTTCCCCGTTTATCTCCGCCAATTACAGTTCCGCTAAAAGAATAATTTCTGCCAAGTAAACTATTCGCTTTTTTAAGATCACCATCTATTAAAGCATTTCTTATCTTTGTACTGCTAACAACTTCATCGTTGACGTAAAAAGCATCAACTGTTGTAACAGAAAATTTTTCTTTCGCCCCAATATTTTTTAGAAGCTCAACATTTCCGCTTCTGCCTTTTCCAAAATGATGATCATGTCCAAGGACTATTTCACTTAAGCCAATTCCATTTACCAGATAGTCATAAATAAATTCTTCAGCAGTAAGTGATGCAAATTCTTTTGTAAAATTGATTGTTAAAAAATTTTCAACTCCATGTTTTTCAAGAAGCGCTCTTCTCTCTTCCTGAGTTGTCAGCATTTTAACATTGTTACCTGAACCCAATACTGTTCTAGGGTGCGGATGAAATGTAATAACAACATTTCTGCAGCCCTTTTCTTTTGAACAGTCAACCAGCTTATCAATTATTTTCAAATGACCGGGATGAATTCCATCAAATGTGCCAAGAGTAAGAATAGTATTTTTATTCTTTGTTAAATCTTTAATACTATCAAAAACTTGCATCTATAATTTCATCGCGATAACTAATTAAAAATCCTTTTCTTTTCTGCACTGCTAACTCAATTTTGCTGCTGATTCTGAACTAAATTAAATTTTGTTGTTAACTCTTCCAAATCGCAAGCATCCTCAACTTTATAATCACCAATTTCAGTTCTTCGCAACAAACTTAAAATCCCGCCGCAGCCAAGTTCTTTCCCAAAATCATCAGCAATAACTCTTATGTATGTTCCTTTTGAGCATGCAATTTCAAAATGTATATCCGGCAATTCAATCTTTGTTATATCAAACGAAAATATTTCTACTTGCCTTGGCGCCCGTTCAACTTCTTTTCCGGCACGTGCAAGCTTATAAAGGGCTTTGCCCTTATGCTTTAACGCCGAAAACATTGGTGGAATTTGTTCAATATTTCCTAAGAACTTATTTCTGGTTGAAAGAATTACTTCTTCACTTAAATCTTCCGGCAAAACTTTTTCAGTAATTTCAGTTGCCAAATCCATTGAAGGCGAAGATTTACCGAGAGTAATTATTCCAGTATATTTTTTTCTTTGCGCTTGATATTCAGAAATCTCTTTAGTTTTCTTACCCGTGCAAACGATAAGTAGTCCCGTTGCAAGTGGGTCAAGAGTTCCTGCGTGCCCCACTTTTTTAACTTTTGTTAATCTTCTAACACGACTTACAACATTAAACGAAGTCCAGTTTACAGGTTTATCTATCAGTAAAACCTGCCCGGCTAAATAATCAAGATTCTGAGGATCCTTCGTTTGTTTTGTTATCATCATTTTCGTGTATTTTCTTAATCAATCCTTCTATCTTTTCAACGTAATCAAGTGTATCATCAATAAAAAATTTTAGTTCAGGTATAAATTTAATTCTTATCCTGTGTGCTAATTCGGATCTTATAAATCCTTTCTTATCTTCAATCTTGCTAAGAACAAGTTCTCTCTTTTCTTTTTCAAAAACTGATAAATAAATTTTTGCCAATTTAAGATCCGGACTAACTCTTACATTTGTAATTGTTATAAATCCGAGATCTACATGAGAAAGCTTATGCAGGAAAATAAGACTAATCTCTTCTTTAATAAGATGTTCAACTTTGTCGATTCTATGAGACATTTATTTTCCACTCGATCTAAAAATAATTACGCTAATGTTTTCTTTGTTTCTATAAGTTTAAATGCTTCGATAATATCGCCTACTTTTATATCATTAAAGTTTTCGATGTTCAATCCGCATTCATAACCGGCATCAACTTCTTTAACATCATCTTTGAATCTTCTTAAGTTACCAATACCGCCTTCGTGGATTACAATTCCATCACGAATCAATCTGATCTTATTATTTCTGGTAATCTTGCCGTCAAGCACATAACATCCGGCAACTGTTCCGGATTTTGGAACTTTGAAAGTATCACGAATTTCAATTGTTCCTGTTACTTCTTCAGAAATTAATGGAGATAATAATCCTTCTAATGCTGATTTAACTTCACTAATAGCATTGTAAATAACGCTGTAAAGTCTAATATCTACTTTTTGATTTTCCGCAAGTTTTCTTGCATTGATATTCGGACGAACATGGAAACCGATTATAATTGCATTTGATGCTGCAGCAAGAAGAACATCACTTTCAGAAATTCCGCCCACACCCTTGTGTATAACGCGAACAATAACTTCCTGATTGCTGAGTTTCATCAACGAATCGGAAAGTGCTTCAACAGAACCATCCACATCGCCTTTAACAATAAGTGCTAGTTCTTTAACTCCGCCAATACTAATTTGTTTAGCAAGTTCATCAAGAGTGATATGATGAATTTGTTTTTGATCTTGTTCTCTTTTTAACTGCTGTCTCTTCAAACTTATTTCGCGTGCTTCACGTTCTGATTCAAGAACAATAAAAGTATCACCTGCCTGCGGTGCGCCTTCAAACCCAAGCACAAGTACCGGTGTTGATGGAGGAGCTTCTTTTACTTTGTTTCCTCTTTCATCAAACATCGCTCTAACTTTTCCGTGATGAATTCCTGCAACAAACGGATCGCCAATTCTTAATGTTCCTTTTTGAACAAGAATTGTTGCGGTTATACCGCGTCCTTTATCTAATTCTGCTTCAACTACGGCACCACGAGTTAATCTATCCGGATTAGCTTTGAGATCTAACAAGTCAGCTTCAAGCACAATCTTTTCAAGAAGTAAATCAACATTCAATCCTGTTTTTGCAGATAGATGAACGCACTGATATTTTCCGCCCCAGTCTTCAACAAGAACATTTCTATCAGCCATTTGCTGTTTAATTTTATCAGGATTCGCACCAGGTTTATCAATTTTATTTATTGCAATAATTATCGGTACACCTGCGGCCTGCGCGTGATTTAAAGCTTCAACTGTTTGAGGCATTACCGCATCATCAGCAGCAACAACAAGAACAACAATATCTGTAAGCTGCGCACCACGTGCTCTCATTGCAGTAAACGCTTCGTGACCAGGTGTATCAAGAAAAGCTATTTGTTTTCCTTCACCTATATCAACTCTGTATGCACCGATGTGTTGAGTTATACCACCGGATTCACCTGCCACAACATTTGTTCTTCTTATATAATCGAGAAGTGATGTTTTACCGTGATCAACGTGACCCATAATTGTTACAACGGGAGGTCTTGTTTGTAAATCCTCTTCCTCATCTTCAATATCTTCAAGTACTTCGGCAGTATATTCTTTTTGAAACTCTACTTCAAAACCAAACTCATCAGCAACAAGTGTAATGTTTTCAACATCAAGTCTTTGATTAATTGAAACCATTAATCCAAGACCTATACACTTGGAAATTACATCGCCAACAGGAACTTCCATAAGATTAGCAAGTTCACTTACTGCTATAAACTCATTAACTCTAATAATGTTTTTATCTAAAGTCCTTAATTCTTCTAATCTCTCTTCTTCAGCTTCTCTTTCTCGTCTCTTCTTTTTTCTGGATGAAGCTCTGTTGGTTGTTGCTGTATCATCCATACTCAACATGGTTTTCTTTATTGCGGCTTTAACATCCTTCTCATCAATTTCAAACTTCTTAACACGTTTTCTTTTTTTAGCTACTGGTGTTTCTTCCGGAGTAACCTCTGTTGTAGTTTTCTTCTTAGTCTTCGGTCTTTTCTTTTTCTTTATAGCATCAGAAGATGATTCAGTTGTTTCAGGTTTTCCGTCCGGTGCTTTTTGTGTAACTGGAAGTCTCTTAACCTGAGGTTTTGGTTTTTTGTCTTCACCCAAATCCATTTTACCAACAACAGTTAATCCTCTTTTTTTACCTGCTTCTGTATTCTTTGGTGAAACAAATTTTTCAGGTACTGGAGGAACAACTGGTTTTTCGGGAACAACTACTTCAGGTTCTTTTTCAACAATTACTTCTGCTGCAGGCACTACTACTTCTTCAACAACGCTTATCTCTTCAACAGGCTGAACTTCTTCCTCAACAGGAACATCAGTAATTACAATTTCCTTTACTTCCTCTTCCTGAACAGGCTCTTCTTCTATCTTAAGTACTTTTTCATCTTTTTCAGTTTTATCAGCACGTTTCTTATTGAACTCTGCTATTTTCTTATAATGCTGCTCAGCCTTTTCTATATCCTTTTTAAAGTGAGCGTTAATCTCTCCAATCATTTCTTCTGTAAGAATAGATTGATGAGATTTGACCTCATGTCCTTTAGTTTTCAGAAACTCAATAAGATTTTCCGAAGAAAGATTGATCTCTGCTGCGAACTTATATAATCTAATTTTGGGCGATTTTGTTTCAGACATTTATTAGTTACCTTTTCTTAGGCTATTCCTCTTCTTCAAACTGCGATTTAATTATTTCTAAGATTTCTTCAATCTTCTCAGCATCAAACTCTTCGATCTCTTTTAGTTTTTCAGGTCCCGCAGTTAACACTTCAATAGCGGTATCATATCTGTGATTGATAAGTATCTCATAAACTTCAGCACCAAGCTCTTCTTTAATATCGATTAGCTCAATATCTTCTTCATATTCTTCAAACGGTTTTTCTTCACGTAAGATTTCAATTTCATAACCGGTTAGTCTCATGGCTAATCTAATATTCACACCGTTTCTACCAACGATAAGTGAAACCTGATCGCTGTCTGCGGTTACTATAGCTTTTTTCTCATCTTCATCAAGCTCTATTTTCTTAAGCTTTGCAGGAGCTAATGATTTCTGTATGAAAATTATAGGATCATCAGAATAACTAACAACATCTATATTTTCATTGTTAAGCTCGCGTACAATTGCGTGGATTCTAACGCCTTTCATACCAACGCAGGCACCAACAGCATCTATTCTTGAATCCTGAGATTCAACTGCAATCTTTGCTCTTTCACCTGGTTCACGTGCAATTGATTTTATCTCAATAATTCCGTCATAAATTTCTGGAATTTCAATTTCAAACAATCTTCTTAAAAACATATTGTCTGATCTTGAAATAACTATTACCGGTCCGCTGTTTCCTTTTCTTACTTCCTTAACGATAGCTCTTATCGTTTCTCCCTTTTTATATTTCTCAAAAGGAATTTGTTCATTACGCGGAAGTACGAGTTCATTCTTGTTATGATTAACAAGAATATCATTTTTTCTTATCTGATAAATATCACCAACAACAATTTCACCAAGCAGTTCATTGTATTCGTTGTAGATAATTTCTTTTTCAAGCTCACGTATTTTTTGATTAAGACTTTGTTTAGCAAGTACAACAAGTCTTCTTCCTAAAGATGCAAGTTCGATTTTTTCAACAAAATCTTCTCCAACTTCAAGATCGTCCTGGTTGCCTTTTTTATTTACTTCATCAATACTTATTTGTCTGTTGGGATCTTCAACAACATCTACAATTTCTCTTTCAAGAAATATCTCTATATCGCCTCTATCCATATTAACAACTACATCAAACTTAGCTTCCTCGCCGTATTTTTTCTTTACGAGCAATCCAAATATTTCCTCGAGTATGCCGCCGAGTACGTCTTTATCAATGCCTTTTTCCCTCACCATCTGTGCAAAGGATTCGACAATATCATAGTTCATTTACTTTCTCCTCTTCTAAGAAAAACTAATTATAACTTTTGCAGTTGTTATGTTTTTAAATTCAATTAAAACTTCTTTTTTATCAGAAAGAAAAGTTAACTCTTCTCTTTCTACGGATAATAACTTTCCGGTTATAGTTCTGGTCTCGTCTTCGGCTTTATAAGTAACTTCAAAATTTCTGTTGATATGCTTTGGAAATTGTTTTAGAAATTTAAGCGGTCTATCAACACCGGGAGTAGAAACATCAAGTCTGTAAGCTTGTTGAATAATATCCTGATCTTCTATAATGGAATTAATTTCGCGGCTTATCTCAGCAAGATTATCGGCATCAATGTTTTTTTCGGCATCAACAAAAACCTCAATTATCTTTTTTCTGTTGTCGCCTCTAAAACTAATATCGATCACAAAAAAGTTTAACTTTTCTGCGATTTCATTAGAAATTCGAACTATATTTTCTTTAATTATATCCATACTAACAAAAAACGCCCTCAACGGGGCGAATCACTAAGCCAAAAATAGGATTAATTATTATGACAAACAAGAAAATGTTTGGAACAGATTTTTAAGTAAATCTTTGAAATAGCGTTAAAAATCCAATAAAACCTATTTTAGAATCATTCCCAGGAATTTATGCTTAAGTTAAAATTTACTTTAGAACCATCATCTTCTTAGTTGAAACATAACTGCCTGCTTGTAAACGATAAATATAAACTCCGCTAGCAAAGCTTACTGCATTAAAATCAACTTCATAATAACCGGGGTCTTTCTGCTCATTAACTAAGGTTCTCACTTCGTTTCCCAAAATATCATAAATAATTAAGCTAAGGTTGCCCTTTCGACCCTGACATTTGGGATGCTATAACGAATCTTTGTTGTTGGATTAAATGGATTTGGGTAATTTTGTTCTAACTTATATTCTGTTGGTAAAGCATATTGTAAAATAAACTGTTTGGTTAAGTAAATAGATTTATTATCAGTAATCATAAATTCAATTGTATCAGCTTCAACATTTCCGATATTGTAATCAACATCAAAAGTAAAAGCTATTTCAGTTTCTTCACCTTGAGTTATATTCTCAATCATTTTTTCTGTTTGATTAAAAGTTAAGTGATTTGAGTTTTTAATTAGCTTCACTTCAAGATCAGTTGCTGATTCTGTTAATGATATGTTAGATAGCTCAAGCACAATTTGATTGTTTTTAACTCCCGGTTGAATACTGTATGAGTTTTGAGCTGATATTATTGAGGATAATAAAATTACAATTGTGATTATTTTAATTTCCATTTTACAGTTCCATTGTTTAATTGTTGTTTTCTCTGTGTATCTCCGTGTATTCTCTGTGTAAGAATTCAAATCAATTTCACGGAGAAACACAGAGTTTTTGCACCGAGAACCACTGAGTTTAATTGTACATTATACATTGTAAATTCTACATTACTTAAGGAACATTAAGTAAAATTTCCACCAAATTGTTTACAGAAATATCCTGCTGTTTATCTAAACTAACACTTCCGTATGTTACTCTAAAACTTAAGTTTGCTGGTAATAACTCTTTTGTTGCTATACCACTTGAGTTTGTTGACCCAAGATTTCTCCAGGCACCGGAGTAATATTTTACTGCTGCATTATTTATCGGCTCATTAGTGCTTGTCTTGCTTACTTTTACAGAACAAAGAACAGTATTAAAATCCACAACTGGATTTGTACTTAAGTTTTGCTGTTTATCATTAGAAACATATTCATAAGTCATTCTAAAACTATAATTAACTGGAAGTAGTTCTTTGTACGCAACTCCATTTGATGTTGTACCAAAGCTTCTCCAAGCACCGGCATAATAATGAACTGTTCCTGCATCGATGAGACTACCTAAACTATTTTTTAATTGCACTGCTGCATTAACCGTTTGAAAAACTACTGTCGAATCTGAAGAAAGATTTTGTTGTTTGTCTATGCTGGAATATTCATAAGTCATTCTAAAGCTGTAATTGATTGGAAGTAGTTCTTTATATGCAACTCCGTTTGATGTTGTACCAAAGCTTCTCCACGCTCCAGCATAATATTGAACTGTTCCTGCATCTATGAGATTACCAAGACTATTTTTTAATTGCACTACTGCATTTATCGTTGTAAATGTGTAAGTGTTGTTTTGTGCCGGTACATTATCCACTTGCTGACTTGCATACTCATAGAAAACTCTTATGCTTACATTAGCTCTTGTTGTTATAACCGTAAATGTCCCATCTCCGTTATTTACTGCATCTTTCCAGCTTCCCTCATAATACTTTACATTGCTTGCAGGTATTTGGTTACCCAAACTGTTTTTTAGGTTAACTAGTAAGTTTGGGTTTGCTGGCGGCTCCGGCAGCCTGTCTAAAATATATTGGGCATTCCAGTAAAGAAATTTCCAGCCCTCTATTGTTACAAAACGCGCGTCTGTGTTTAGTGAGTCCTTGTAAACATTATCTACCAAATCCTGGAATGCTTTTACCTGAACCCTGCAAGCAAGAGAATCTTCATTTTGTAAGTTTGTTTTTGCTGTTGTTAAAATGTCTTTTAGTTCATTTGAAAATGCTAGATCGCTGAGCCAATTAATATTAAAACAATTATCTGCGGTTAAAATTAATAAATCGATCAACTCAGATTTAGTTTGATTGGAATCTGGAACATTTGGTATAAATTCTACAATTTCGCTTTCAACTAAGGATTTTATTATTGTGTCTTGTTCAACTGTTGAGTAGTCTTTCACAAACTGATAATTTTCTATAGTTCCAAATTGTTTAAGTAAAGAATCTGCGATAGTTCTGCGATAAGAAGATATTGGTTCAACTAATAGTCTTTCTTTCATAAGGCTTGGTAATTCAGAGTAATTAATTACAAAGAGGTACCACAATGAAGATATTCTTGCAGCATCATCAGGCTCATTTCTAAAAGAATTTACTAATATAGGAGCGGCCTCAGAAGGGTATTTTTCAGTGATAATAGCATTTGCCAAATACCTTGAAAATGAAGAACCTCGAAAATTTTGAGCATAATCAAAAATTATCTGTTTTGCCTGCTGCTGAAGATCTGGTCTATTTTCTATTATTTTTGGAAGAAGTGTTATATCGAATAAAAACTTTGATGTTTTAGCATTGTAATATTCAATGATATATTGTGCTGTAGTATACTCTCCCAATTCAATAAGTATTTTGGAACAATCATATCTGGTTTCAACAGGATCATCGCACTTGTCTGATGAGTCAATAGCAAGATGAGCTAAGTTTTGAACATGAGTTGAACCTAGCTTTTGGAGTAGTCTTAAGTATATTCCTGTACAATCTCCATTTTGAGCTTTAGGTTCTAACTTAGGAATTGCTTCTGTTATCAAATGCGATTCAACTTGCAAAATCGCTGGATAGTTTATCAGAATATTAGAACTATCTAAATTATTAATAATGATTTGCTTTTCTTCATTTGTCAGCTCTTGAGCAAAAAGGAAAGAAGAAGAAGTTAAAAGTACAATAAACAATAGTATATTTTTCATTTTGCCCTCTTTTATTTACAATTCCAAATATTTTTAAAATCAGCCATTAGGACATTAATTGTGTTCTCAACTATAGGAAATTTATTTATATACTCTTCATATGATAAAATTTTCCCATTAATTAAATAACTACCTTTTGAATGATTTTCTTTTCCGATCGATAACCTGTTTTCAAATCCAGAAAATATTATTTTGCCGTTATAAGTTTGACCGACTAATATCCTTATTAATTCCTCTTTGTAAATTATTTTTGCTTGTGTATTATCTGCTACCTGCGCACAACCTATTTGCAAAGAATCAAGTGATGGATATAAAAATGCATTTTGAAGACTATCTATCAGATTTTTGTAATCTTCGCCATGTGCTTGTTCATGGGAATAATCAACTTGCATAAAAACATAACCGTATGTAATTGCGGGTGGATAATTTCTGTGCCCTTCAAGATCAATTTTCGCTAAACATAATTTTAAAGAATCATGGTATCTATATTTAATTTCTGAAATACTACTAATAGGTTTATAACCAAATTGTATGGCATTGTTGGGGCAAGTATCTATAATTACTTTAAAATATGGAAATAAGGGCAATTTGTGACCAAACTTCCATCTATCAAAATTCAATTCATAGCAGGCGGTTATGTTTTCAATGTTAAAATATATCTCATAACTTTTATGCGTTTCTTTTGGTACAGTTTGAAAAACACCTGTACCTCGTTCAGGAATTACATCTATACAAGCATTAGTACTAAAAGTACCATCTTGAAAATTTTCATAAGTTAAATTAGGTTGCAATATTACTTCATTGCACGGATACCTATCACACCCATTCCCCATCACCAAATTGGCATTTACATAAAGGTTTTCTACAAAACTAACATTAGCACAACTAACAGGGTTATCACTTTCAGGAGTATTGTTATTACTATTTGCAAGGCTTCTGTTCTGTGGATTCATATCAATTACACCAACACGAATGTTTACACTACCGCTGTCAGCACTTGTATCTGCAATAAAGTAAAATGGTTGTGTTACACCGTAAAAATAATTTGTGTCTATTCCTTGATTCCTTAATTTCCCAAGTAAACATCCATCAAGCATTCCAAGTTCAAAGGTTTGGAGACTGTCAAAGGGAGTTGTTGTTCCGTCAGGGTTTAGTTTCATCGGGATTATTTTTGCAGTATCTCCTGCACTTACTACTGCCGGCATTATCTCAACTATAAAGGGAGTTTTTGTAATTGTTATTTCTCCAACTCCTACTAAGTGATTACCAATAATTATAAAGTCTGTATTTGTTCCGCCTTCTTCATCAACTTTATCAATAGAGTTTTTTAGTAATTGCTTTGCTGTTTTTGTTCCGTTGTTTACTCCTACTGGTCTGGTAAAGATCATCAGATCGGCCTCAACAACCAAAACTATCTTTGCCTGCTGCTGTTCTATTTGTGAATTTACTATCACTTTAAATTCGTTTGTTATTTCTGTAAATGTATCCGATGTGTCCCCGGTTTCAGCATCGAGTATTGTGCCATATTCTGAGCCTTCTGCAAGGTCAACCTTAAACCTTTGAATCTGGGAAAACTCAACAGTATCATTCACTTCATCAATCCAAAGAAGTTGCACATTTACTGTATCACCTGGAATTACTACCTTCTTATCCATTTTTACAAAAATACTTCCACCCTCAGATGGCGGAGGAATATTATTCTTCTTTACTGTAAAACTAAATTCCATTGGAATAATATCAGCATCACTGCTTGAGTGTCTTATCTTAACTGTTGAAGTTGAATCAGGCTGTTCTCCGTTAGCATAATATGTAAATGTTGTATTAAGCTTATTATAGCTTAACCCTGTAAATGAAGTTGCCGTCTCACTTGTTTCTGAGTTTTTAATACTTCCGAATTGTTGTCCTTCAATAATTTCAATGTTAAAAGTTACGTTATCTGGCGGGCAGCCTCCGTACCCGGGATGTGAACAAGGTGAATTTGCATTCATAAACTTTGGTGTTACATCTTTTGAGTAGTAATGTAATAATGTATCTGCTTCATATTGTTGATTTACAAAACGTAAATCGGGATTTACAATAAGAGTATGCCAATCAGTATATGAATTGTCATTCAGATTTTTTATTCTGATTGTTACTGATGCTTCCGGTAGTGAGTAATTATCAAATCGTACTCTGTAAACAGTAGAGTTTTCTCTTTCAAATGTACCTGCACCTTCGTAACCAATAAAATCACCTGTGCCGGAAAGTTCTGCTCCTGTCAATCCGCTTAGTAACGTTCCAAATGTTTCGTAAGGATAAAAATTTCCTGCTGAATCGATGTATTCTACTCTTTCAAAGTAAGCATAATCTGTTCCTGAAATTATTTCTGCTTCATACATAGTTGTTGGATTAAAAATCAAGAACGTACCACTCTGAAAAGGATATAACTGCTGGTATGGTTCGATTGGAAATCCTGAGCAGCTGTAAACAGATTGATAATACTGCGGTCGTGAAATACTTGGACAAGGATCGAGTGTGGAAATTTGATAGTCAGGATTAATTGTCTGCGGATTGATCTCCACTTTTTCTTTAATTATTATTTGCGGAAAGACGCGAGATGAAAAAAGAAAGATGGCAATGCCACAGGTGTAAAACGTAAAAGCGAGAAGCGAGAAGCGAGAAGCGAGAAGCGAAAACTTGCTTAAGTTGTTTTGCTTATCAAGAACTTTTTGAACCAAACTTTTACCCATAAAGTTTTCTCCACTGTAAATATTTTTTCGGAAACAGAATCCTGCAACGGATTAAAAAGATAATAAATTTCTACTGTCAACGTATGTTGTAATTCAGCCTTGGTCAATAGTTAGTTTACACTATTTTTAAAATAAAATGTGCGTTTTTGGTTCGTTTTTATTTGACAGCAGGCAAGAGTTAGTAATTAAAAATGAAATCACTGTCTCTAATCTACCCCAACTGAACATTGAACATTGAACATTAAAAATTTAAATTAAAACAGTATCGATCAGTTATGGAATAAAAATAATCTTAGTGCATTTTCAAGAACATTCGTTTATTTTAGAATTAGTTATTAGTCTGTAATTTATTTAAGAAATTTCACCGGGTTCAATTATGAAAAAACAATTAACCATTTTTTTATTTCTTCTAATCAGCCAAACAATTTTACACGCACAAGGCAATCCTTTACCATTTGGCAGAACAACACTTTTTGCCGGTTCAGGTTTGTGCGAAGTTTGCCACACAAGTGATGGAACCGTTTTAACTGTTAATGGGCAGGACGTTTCTATGGTTACTTACTGGCGATCAACAATGATGGGCAATGCGAGTAAAGATCCTTTTTGGCGCGCTGTTGTTGCTGAAGAAGTTCACAGGTTTCCAACATTGCAGCAGACAATAGAAACAACCTGTACAAAATGCCACGCACCAATGGGTTACAAAGAAGCAATCTTTAATGGTCAAACAAATTATTCAATGGCAGAAATGAAAGCTGATCCAATTGCAAATGATGGTGTTAGTTGTGCAGTTTGTCATCAAATAAAGCCTGATAATTTTGGTATGGTAACTTCTTATTCCGGACATTATCAGATTGATCCTGATAGCATAATATATGGCCCATATCCTGATCCTGAACTAAACGCTATGACTGAAATGGCTGCGTTCCTTCCTGTTTATTCAACTCATATGAATCAATCTGAATTATGTGCAACCTGCCACACTTTGTTTACTCCGTATTTGGATAACCAGGGACAAATTGCCGGAGATTTTCCCGAACAAACTCCTTACATCGAATGGAAGAATAGTATTTATCCGGCACAAAATACTCAGTGCCAGGATTGCCATATGCCGATGATAACCGATTCTGTTGATATTGCATGGATTCCGCAATCACACCAGGTGTACCGCACACCTTTCTGGAAGCATTCTTTTGTTGGTGGAAATGTTTATATGCTTAATATGTTAAAGGATAATATATCAACACTCGGATTAACGGCTTCATCAGAAAATTTTGATTCCACAATAGCACGTGCAAAAGAAAATCTAACAGAAAAAGCTATCGATCTTTTTATTACTACTACTTATGAAAATGATTCTTTAAATGTTTTTGTAAAGATTGAAAACAAAACGGGACATAAAATTCCAAGCGGAATTCCATTCCGGAGAATGTGGATACATTTAAAAGTTACTGATCCATCAAACAATATTGTTTATGAATCCGGTAAATGGGATGCTCAGGGAGAGATAACTGGATTGGATGTTGATTACGAGCCTCACTATGATTTGATAAACAACGAAAATCAGATTCAGATTTATGAAGGCGTAATGGTTGATGTTGATAATGCAGTAACTTATACTTTGCTTCGCGCATCATCATACATAAAAGATAATCGCATTCCTCCCAAAGGATTTACAACAACACATCCGAGTTATGACACAACTGCAATTTTTGGCAGTGCTGTGTTTGATCCAAACTTTAATAAAGAAAATACAGCTGAAGGAACCGGGAGCGATATTGTTAATTATAGAATTCCTGCGACTAATGAAACGACTTACAAAGTTTTTGCAGAAGTTTGTTTCCAAACTATTAAACCAAGGGTTGTAGAACAATTTGCAAGTATAAGTGAACCGGATATAACCCAGTTTGTTGGAATGTATAATGCGCTGCCCAATATACCGTTTATAATGAAATCAGATTCGTTAAGTGTCTTTGTTACTGATGTTGGTGATGATGTTAGTACTTTAAAAGGATTTGAGTTATCACAGAATTATCCAAATCCATTTAACCCAAACACACAGATTAGTTACCAGATTTCTGTTCCCGGCAAAGTTAGTTTAAAAGTTTATGATGTATTGGGTAATGAAGTTGCAACACTTGTGGATGGTTACAAATCTGTTGGAAGATACGAAGTTAATTTTTCCGCCACCGGCGGAGCTTTGTCTTTAAGCAGCGGATTATATTTTTACAAACTTGAAGCAACAGCTAACAATAAAAATATTTTTAGAGAAGTTAGGAAGATGATACTTTTAAAATAAAATTATCCTTGTTTCAAAATAAAAAAGCCACGAGCAATCGTGCCTTTAGTTTTAATTATTTAATAAATCTTACCCGACAAGTTTTGTTCAATAAAACTTTACACTTTATAGTATTATCCTTTTAAGTTATTACCTTGTTACCGACAAAAAAGTGTGCTTAATTAATATGTTGGATTTCTGTTTGTTTTTGCATTTTATTTTTTTTTCTATTATTAGGCATAACAATTGTCATTATAAACTATCGGAGGATATGAGGATGTTAAAATTATTAGTGCTTTTTTTATTAAAACTTAAACCGCATTTTAGAGATACCATAAACTATTCTTCAATCTTAACCTTACTTATTATATCTCTTTTTCTTTTTAACTCCTGCAACACAACAGAACCTGAAGACGAACTTAAACCCGGAAGACGTGATTATACCTGGACTGTGGATACATTAAACGCCAAATCCATTGAGCAGTCTGCTATCTAACTATTTGGGGTAATTCTCCAATTGATATTTGGGCGGTCTGTTGGGCGGGTTCTCACAAAACTATATGGCGCTATGATGGGAATAAGTGGTACCTTTATCGCACTGGTAGGGATATAGAGGTAGCTCATGGTTTTGCAGATAATAATATTTGGATTGGTGATGCAGAGGGAATTCTATCTGGCGATTTTAATGGCAGTAACTGGTAAGCTACAATATTTAACTATCCCAGGTTTCCATAGGGTTGAAGTAAACATTTGGGGAGATTTGACGACATAATATATATGCTGTTGGATTTGCCGATCAATTTAATGGTGGCCCTGATTACAAAGCCGTTCTATTAAATTATAATGAAAAGCGTTGGTCAATTTATGAACATACATGATATTCAGCAGTTTTTAAAAATCAACAAGTGGTTTAGAAATGCTAATTATCTATGGATTCAATGCTAATTTAGGTTTTATAGATAACCTTTTCGATTATAATGGGCAACTATTCATGAAAAATACTGATTAAAACAGCTTATATTAGAGGCAATGGATGGCGAAGTTTAGGCTCAGTTGTTTTAAAAAAATTTAAAATACAATAATGAAATCAACATTCAAACCTATGGAAAGAAATACCTGGCAATTTGGTGGTCATTTAGGGGAAGGAGTGAAAAGGGATTTTTTTTAAGAAGTTTGAAGGACTTTTGCATTATAACGGCACTGATTTAAAAGCAATCTTTAATACATATCCAAAACAAATTGGTTTATATCGTGTATTTGTTTTTGAGAAGGATATTTTTATTACTGCAACTGAGGAAAATACTGGTTTAAGATTTATCATTAGAGGAACATTAAAATAATAATAAGGAGGAGTGAGAGTTTAAGATTTCAAAAATAAAATAGCCAGGTGCGGCACCCTTAGTGCTCTTGTAAACAAATTATAGGCTGCTCACCTAATAAGGGTTTCCAATCCTTCTTTAAACCAAAGAAAGTTCAATATTGAGTTAAAATAAAATGTGAGATTTAAAATGAAAAAGAATTTTTATTTTCTTTTGGTTGCGATTCTATCCCTGACAGGATTGCAGATAAATGCTCAAAGTATCTCCTTCACAAATCCCACTAACGGATCAACATTACTCTACTATTATCCTCACGCAAGTTTTCAGTCACCTGGTTTTTTTCCAAGATACTATAATACCACCCCTTATACCAAGGACAAGTCTAAATTCTGCAAGTAAAATTAACTCACAATACAACTTATGATGGGAAGAGAGATTCCACAATGGTTTTCTAAAAACTTGGCGGTTAGAATTATGGGAATTTTTTCTTGGAGGTTCTTCTTGGGAAAAAACCGCAGAACAAACAATTACTTTTTATGTAAAATACCCAGTTACTTCTTTGAATAGCTTTGTTGGTGGGCTCATAAATGTTGACAATCAACAACGGCCACACGGTTATACTATAAACAAATTGAAGAATGAAGTACTTCAAGCAGGTGCTATTGATCAAAATTTCGATGGTTATAATCGTGTTTGGAATCAAAGCGGAATCAACAATAGTATTTGGCAAAGGAAGCAGATGGGACAAAACCAATTTATTGATCTAACTGGCGCAACAACAAGAAATTATAACTATACTGTAGGATTAAGTGATAATGGTGTTCAGATACAAGCAGCATTGCGTAAAATCTGCAAACCAAATTTCCAAAATAGTTTTGTTGGCGGCAGTGATGGTGGAGTAATAAAAGTAAATAACACGCAGTATAACTCACCAACCACTCAATTTGATGTTGTCGAATTGAATCCAATTTCTGCAACTGCTCTTTATCAGGTAATTAATGAAATTGGTTATAGCTTTCATCATTGGGATGATAATTCTACGACAGCAACAAAAACATTTAATCCTAACAGCACTCAAACTTATACTGCATACTATACTGGCATACCTCTTACAACAAACAGGGCTTTGCATACCGGTACTGTTTACAACCAACCAATTGTTTTATATTGGAATGAACATCCAAATACAAACATAACACAATATCAAATCTGGAGAAGAGTTAAACACAACGGTGTTATGAGCGATCCTCAAATAATTGCCACAGTAAACAGAGGCACAACAAGCTATGTTGATGGTGAATATAATTTAACAAGAAATTATTCTAATGATTTATTGTATTATGATGTTAGACCATATTATTCAACTGAAAACACTTACTCTGATCCAAATTGGCTAGCAGTCTACGGAGTGTTAATGCCAAAAACATCGGACTCAACATCAGTCTCAGAAATGAAACTTGAAAATTCGCTGTCTAATTTTCCTAATCCTTTTAACCCATCCACTAATATCAGCTATAGCATTAAGGAATCCGGAAGGGTTAATATTAAAGTCTTTGATTTAATTGGACAGGAGATTGTTGAATTAGTCAATGAAGAAAAGGAAGCCGGTTATTATTCAGTCTCATTTGATGCTTCCAGACTTCCATCTGGTATTTATATTTATACAATTAATGCAAGTAACTTTGTTCAAACTCGTAAGATGTTATTGATGAAATAATTTTTCTATCGTCTTTCTTTAACGGAGATTAATTTAAGCTTCTTATTAAAGCTCGGGAAACCGAGCTTTTTTTCACGTCAGATTAGTCGGCAAATCTTAACAGTGTAAAATTTTTTTAGCTCCAAAATTTCCTTTTAAATGTAAAACTTTACCTAACAACATTTTAAACCTTTCAAAAAGCGATTAAAAAAGACTAAATCAATTGTATAAAAGTTGATGCAATAACTGCTCAAACTGGAATCAAATCATAAATAAACAATAACAAACAGAGGAGGCAAAATGCTTCGTAAAATATTTTTACTTGGACTAGCAATTATTTTTATAAGTGCAAACTTGACGGCTCAAAAAACAACTCCGCCCTTGGCTGCAAACCCAAAATATTCCCTTGGAATAATGACAGGATACACCGGTGGTTTCGGAATCAATGTATCTGGCACCATTTCAGAGTTTTCTTATGATATTCCTCTTGCAGTTAGATTTAGCGGTGGATATAACATTAGAGAAGCTGGCAATCCTTTGGATGCAAGAAAAGTTTTTATAAATGATAACACAAATGGCGATCCGGCAGAATCTGCACATTCGTTTGATCTTAGATTAGATTTTGCATACCCGATTAATTTGTTCTCAATTCGAAAATCGCTTCTATATGTTGGTCCCAGATATTCAATGCATACATCAACATTCGAGTTTGTTGGCGGCAATGAATTTTTTGATATAACAACTTCCCAATTTGGAATAGGTGCAGGGCTTGAAACTTATTTTGGCATTAGTCCAAATCTTAGTTTAGTATTCTCCGGTGGATTTGATTATTACTTCGATGCTCAAATCGGCGGGCATGATTCTGCTTACAACCCTGATGGAACTGATGTTAGCGGACGCGAAGATTATACCTATCAGGATGCTGATAATGCAATTAATCAACCAAAGTATGAGGTTAGATTTTTGGTGGGATTAAATTTCGGTTTGTAACTATTGTAATTTAGAGACGCCCCAATATTTCGGGACGTCTCTAAATTTATATATCATCTTAAAAGAATCATCTTCTTTGTCTCAACAAAACTCCCTGCTTGTAATTGATAAAAATAAACTCCGCTGGAAAGTTTTGATGCATCAAAATTGACTTCGTAATTTCCTGCTGGTTTTTCTTCGTTTACAAGTGTTGCAATTTCTTTTCCTAAAACATTATAAACTAATAATTGCACGTTTTGCTTACTGCTTATTGTATACTGGATACTGGTAGCTGGATTAAATGGATTTGGATAATTCTGCTCAAGTGAAAATTCTATCGGTAAAGTTAAATCAACTTCAACAATATTTGAGTATTCAAACGATCCATCAAAATCAATTTGCTTTAATTTGTAATATGATTTTCCAGGAACAGGGTTTTGATCAGTAAAAGAATAAGTGTGAGTTTCAGTTGAAGTTCCGTTACCATTTACAAAGCCTATTTTTTCCCACTCTTCACACTGAGCGAAGTCGAAGTGTGATTTCCTTTTTGAATTTCAAATCCAGAATTATTCAACTCAGTTGCCGTTATCCAATTTAAAACAACATTTCCATCAACCACACTTGCTGTAAAAGAAGTAAGTTCAACAGGAATAGAAGTTGAGAAAGGCATAAACTTTATTAAGCCATGAAGATTATTATCTACTTTATGATAAACGTGAGTTTCTATCAAAGTTGAATCGTAGGCTCTCCAATCATTATTCTGAGCATAAATATCGTTTGTACAATTGTTATAAACATCAAAAGTATCTGTTCCTTGAATATTTCCATAAAAAATATTTAATCCATCATCTGTCGTATCAGCGTTTTCTATATTTCCTAAATTTGGATTTGGACCTGCCTGAACTGTAGTTCCGTTTTGAATAGTTATTCCCCACCAATTTCCATAAATCTCATTCTGCGTAATAATAGGAGTGTTAAATGGGCTTCCATTTACATTTATTCCGCTTCCTGAAACTTGAGCATTAGGATTAATATTATTGTTATAGATTTTGTTATTCTTTACAATAGCATTTATAACTCCATCCGAAGTACTGTAAAGTGAAATGCCAAAACCGTTATTATAAATTTCATTTCCTTCAATAATCATATCTGAAAAAGATGTTGAGCCGCTTACCCAAAGACTGATGCCGCCAGTCGGAATACTTGAACCTCCATATATTATATTATTAAGAACAACTGGTGAATTGTTTCCCTGCAAACCAACACTTATTTGATTTTTCTGAGGACCTTGTGTATTATTTTTAATTAACTCATTGCCTTCAATCAAAGGCGATGAGCCAAGTGTCATTGTAATTCCATATTCATAACTTCTCTCAATTACATTACCAAAAATAATTGGACTTGATGAACTTAACTGAACACCTCTCCTGCATTTCCATAAATAAGAATTTGATAGAGTGGGACTTGCAGTCAAACATCTATAACCATAATAAGCATACTCTATTCTAGCATAGCTGATCATACAGGCAGAATCAACTGAATTTTCCAAAAAGTAAAACCCGTTATATGCATTTCCTAATGAATCCTGAAATGATGATGAAAATAATATTGAATCTGTTTGTGTACCAACCGCCCAGAATTTTCCGTCAATATCAAATCCAGATGTTGATCCTGAAAACAAAACTATAGTTCCTGGATTAATATAAACTCTATCATTTGCAGAGATAGTTATTTTATTGGTGATTGAATAATTTGGGAAAGTGCCCGTTACAACTCCACCTGAGTTAGTAACAAGATCATCAAGATTCCAGTTAACTCCCGTATTTGGTGTTGTGTATTGTGCAAATATTTGTGATGATACGATTAAAAGAAGTAAAAATAATTTTTTCACTATTAACTCCGATCTTTTTATTAAAATAAATTACAGAAAAAATTTAGCTAATAAATTTTATCAATGCAATTTTACTTTTAATGTCGCATAATATTAATTGAAAATTATCAAGTGTTGATAAATATAATTCATATCCAAATAACTTTTGTTTATATTTTTAATGATAACTTTGATAAAGTATAAATATCATATAAAATTTATTTCTCCTCAAAAACATTTATTTAGAGGTGATGTTATGAAACAATTTTTCTTTCGTGTTTTTTTTATTTTCATCTTCCTAACACTCTTAAACATTTCATCTTCAGCACAAACTAAAACAAGCTTCATTCCAGATCTGGATGAATTTGCTCCAATCTCTGAGATCGTTGCTGAATCAAACAATTACAGCGATATGTACGATCCTGGATTTACTGTTTATCCTGGATTTCCTAAACAAGGATTGTATAGCGTTATCTCGCCTAAGACCGGAGCTATCTACTGCAATCTTGATGCAGATGCAGAAATGGAAATAATTTTTGGAGCGGGCGAAACTTTGTATGCAGTAAATCTTGATGGTTCTGCTGTAACAGGATGGCCCAAAACTTTTACTCAATACTATGAGGCTGTTTGGACCGTTTCATTTGGTGATATTGATGGAGACGGTGAGGGTGAAGTTGTTGCAGGAATCGGCGGTCCTCTTGGCGGTCATATCCAGGCATTTAAAAAAGATGGTTCGTCTGTTACAGGTTTTCCTGTTAATGTTGGAAAATATCCAATGAGTCCAACACTATCTGATTTAGATGACAACGGAACGATGGAAATAATCCTGGGAACCCGAACCGGACAGGCTTATGTCTACAAAGGTGATGGAACTGTTTATCCAGGTTGGCCAAAAGCAATGGATAGATATGTTGGCGCATCTGCATCTGCCGGCGATGTAAATGCTGATGGAGTTATGGATGTAGTAATGGAATCCAGAAATCTTTTATATGTATGGAATAAAGACGGTCAATTACTTCCGGGATTTCCTTTTTCAATTCTAGATTCGCTAGTTGGATCAAATTCATATTCTGCACCTGTTCTTGTGGATTTAACGGGAGATGGAAAACTTGAAATTGTTTTCTGTTCACATTCAGATGTTACTAATGCTGGCGGTATTATCTATGCAGTAAAGCATGATGGAACAAATCTTCCCGGTTTTCCTAAAACTGTTCCAAACTGGATTTACGGCGCACCTATCGTTGCAGATATTGATGGAGATTCTCAACTTGAAATAATTATCGGTGAATATGGTTCATCTCCTACCCCAGCATTTTATGTTTTTGCCTATAATCTTGATGGAAGTTTAGTAACTAATTTTCCTATGGGTCCTTATCACGGATCAGCAAATCAAGTTACTGTTGCTGATATAGACAACGACAACCAGTTTGAAATTATTTTTGATGAGAATGTAACTGAAGCGGGCTTAGGCAGATATCGGGCATTAAATATGGATGCAACAAATGTTACAGGCTGGCCGCTTGAACTGATGCAAAATACAAGTTTCCAACAACCGCTTCTTGGTGATCTGAATAATGACGGAATACTTGATCTGGTTGGCGGAAGTTTTAATTTTGATATAAGTAATAAGCAGGTGTTTTTATATGTGTGGAATACAAGCCTCCCATATAATCCAACAAAAATTGTAAATGCAATGTATCAGTTTAATCCGCAGCATACAGGAATATATATTGATCCTTCAACTATTCCGGTTGAACTCGAATCTTTTACCGCATCAGTAAACAGTAACACGGTTACACTGAATTGGGTAACCGCCACCGAGCTTAACAACGCAGGTTTTGATATTGAACAGTCAATGGATAATTCATCGTGGAATAAAATCGGATTCGTCCATGGTAATGGAACAACGACTGAAAAATCATTTTATACGTTTTCTGATAAGAATCCATTTGAAGGAAAATCTTACTATAGATTAAAGCAGATTGATTACGATGGAACGTTTACGTATTCAAATGTAGTTTCTGTAAGTGTTGGCTTGCTCAATGATTTTTCTCTTGAACAAAATTATCCCAATCCATTTAATCCTGCTACAATAATAAAGTACAATATCCCCGAAGAGAGTAAAGTACAAATTAAAATATTCAATGTTGTTGGTGAAGTTGTAACAGAATTTTTAAACGAAGTTCAATCAGAGGGTTCACATCAAAAATTATTTAATGCATCAAATCTAACTTCTGGAATTTATTTTGCACAATTGAGTTCTACTGCATTAAACTCTGGAAAAGTTTATTCAGGCATGATTAAAATGATATATATGAAATAACTAAGTAAACTTTACAATAATTTTAACCCGATTCATTTTGAATCGGGTTTTTATTTTCTTTAAACCGATCCAATAATTTTATTTTACTGAGTGTACCATTGAATCTTATTTTATAAATTTGCAGAGTTATAAATATTCCTTGCAACCAGGAGAAAAAATGGAAACCCATATTAAACAAGTTATCAAACGAACCGGAGCAATTGTTCCTTTCAATCAAGAACGTATTGCAAATGCAATTTACCGTGCTGCGGTAGCTGTCGGCGGAAGAGACAAATCAACTGCGCAAAGTTTATCTGAACAAGTTGTTGAGTTATTGAATCAAAAATTTCCTGAGGGCACTACTCCGCATATTGAAGATGTGCAGGATGTTGTTGAAAAAGTTTTGATTGAAAACGGACACGCTAAAGTTGCTAAAGAATATATTATTTATCGTGAAGAAGCTGCTAACAGAAGAGATGCTGAAGGAAAATATGCATCAAAGATAAATGAAAATGTTCCATGGCAGAAAATATGGCGAAATCTTGATTGGGCAGTTACACACAATCTTCACACTGTTGATCATTTAAATGAGCGAATTGCAAAAGGTGAATTCCCACATATAGTTCATGAGTCTGAAGCACTTTATGAACTTGATGTTGAAGTTGCTGCTAATTTAATTATTGAAAGACTTGATTCACTTAGAATGGTTATGATTAGCGGACCATCTTCATCCGGCAAAACAACAACAACAATTAAACTTGAGCAGAAGCTGATTAAAAAAGGATTCAAGTTTAAAGCTCTTAATGTTGATCATTACTTTTTTGATTTAGAGTTTCATCCTAAAGATGAATTTGGTGATTATGATTTTGAAACTCCGCAAGCTTTGGATTTAGAATTGATTAACGAACATCTTGTTAGAATGAGTAATGGAGAAGAGGTTATGATTCCGTTTTATGATTTTAAAACCGGAACCCGCACATTAAACGCAACTCCGATGAAACTTGCAAAAGATGAATTACTGTTGATAGACAGTTTACACGGACTTTATCCAGCTTTTAGTAAAGACATTTCTGTTGAAGTTAAGTTTAAATTGTATCTGGAACCGCTTCTTCAAATGAAAGGCAAAGATGGAAGATATATCCGCTGGACTGATTTAAGATTAATACGAAGAATGTTACGTGATTCGGTTTTCCGTGCATACAATCCACAGCAAACTTTAGAGCACTGGCATTACGTTCGCGGCAGTGAATTAAGAAATATCATTCCTTATTCCAACACAGCAGATTTTGTAATAAGCAGCGGAATGCCTTACGAAGTTCCCATCTATGCAAACAGAATGCTTAAACTATTTGAAGAATGGAAAGAAAAATATAAAGGTGATCCGCTTAAAGCTGATGCGCTTGAAAGATCTGAAAGAGTTTACAATGTTTTAAAAACTGTTACTCCTGTTGCGGATGAATCATCGGTTCCTGGTGATAGTGTGTTGCGTGAATTTATTGGAGGAAGCACACATCAGTATCATTAAGATTTGTTTATCATTTTAGACTTTTGGCTAATTATAGAATATTAAATAAGACAGCAAATCCCGGCTGATATTTAGTTTTTAATCGGTTTTCGAGACAAGGTATTGGAATAGTATTTGATATTTACCGCTTTTTAATAAATATTAAACGAATAATTTTTATGATAAAGCCGAGCAGTAAATGAAAAGTTTTAATCACTTATTACCAATTACTTTACTTTTAATTATATCCAGCTTACTTTTAGTTGACAGCACCTCTGCCCAAAAAAGATCCTACGAGAATAAAAAATCCAAAAAGAATTATTATAATAATTATGAAAAAAGCACTTCGTCCAAAAGCTCTGCTGTAAATTTTCAGTATCGCAAAGATAACCGCCGCAATAGAGATTATTCAGACAACAATGATTCGAAAAGAATAATTAATTCTGATCGTGATACGAAAAGAGAAAAAGAATATCATAGTAATAGGAATGAGCATTCAGAAAATTATTTCAGAATTGATAAATCGAAGAACAGTTTGTGGGATGGAAAACATTGGGAGGAATCAGACTTTCCTTTAAATATTTTTGTAAAAGAAATTTCATCTCGTTATTATAAGTCAGTTTATAAAGAGTACGTAAAATATGCTATGGATGTTTGGAGAAAAGCTGATGATAGGATTCAATACAAATTTGTAAACTCTGTTGATGATGCCGACATAGCTCTAATATTCGTTGAAAATCTTGGCGACAAGTACGAAGAAAACTATCTTGGCTTAACTGATTATGACACAAACAGAAACAAAGAGATAGAGTTTTCTAAAATTCAAATCAGCTTAATAAAAAATGGTAATGAAAAAGTGCCTGCCGGCGAAATTAAAGCAACAATCATTCATGAACTCGGACATGCATTCGGACTTGGACACAGCGAAAGTGATAATGATCTAATGTATCCATACATCTCACCCGAACATACTTCTGAAATGAATTATGATGAATTGTCTACAGGCGATAAACTTGCCGTTAAAGATGTAATTGGTTTAAGCTTTAATGAAAATTTTGTGTGGAAATAGTTCACTTCACGCGGAATCATTATTCTATTCACAGATTCTCATAATTATTTAAAATATTTTATTCTGCCCCGCAACATTTAATCAAAGTATTATTTAAGTTTATGCCGTAATTGTTTTGTGTTCCTAAAAATAATCCTTAGGAGTAACAATGGCACGCTTACTTATACTCGGCGCTGGTATTGCAGGACAAACAGCAGCACTTCATGCAAAAAACAAACTTGGCAGCAAACACGAAGTTGTAGTTGTCTCGCCTAACAGTAAATGGAATTGGATTCCATCAAATATCTGGGTTGGCGTTGGCAAGATGAAACCAGAACAGGTTACTTTTCCACTCGCACCTGTTTACAAAAAAACAGGAATAACATTTCATCAGGCAAAAGCCCTAAGCATTCATCCAGAAGGTGATTCAAATTCATCAAATCCATTTGTAACGATTGAATTTACCAATCCAGAAAAAGCCGGTCAGCAAGAAAAAATAACTTACGATTATCTTATAAATGCAACGGGACCAAAATTAAAATTTGAAGCTACCAAAGGATTAGGACCACATCTTAATAGTTATTCTGTTTGCACATTTGATCATGCAGCACAAACATCAAAAGCTTTGGATGAACTAACAGAACAAATGAAAAAAGGCGAAAAGAAAACTTTGGTTATTGGTACAGGACATGGAAATTGTACCTGTCAGGGTGCAGCATTTGAATATATTTTTAATGTTGAATATGAATTGCGAAGAAGAAATGTAAGAGATAAAGCAAACATAGTTTGGATATCCAACGAACAAGAGCTTGGTGATTTTGGGATTGGCGGAATGCACATTTCACGCGGCGGATATGTTACACACTCACGAGTTTTTACAGAATCACTTTACACTGAAAGAGGAATTAATTGGATAACTCGTGCGCACGTAAAAGAAGTTGAGAAAAATAAATTAATATATGAGAATCTTGCAGGTGAAGAAAAAACTCTTGATTTTGATTTTGCAATGTTGCTACCTCCATTTTCCGGTGTTGGGATGAAAGCTTTTAATAAAGCTGGTGATGATATAACAAATGACATGTTTGCTGCAAATGGATTTATGATTGTTGATGGTGATTATTCAAAAAAATCTTATGATGATTGGAGCCCTGCAGATTGGCCTTCAACTTATCAATCACCAAAGTATAAAAATATTTTTGCTGTAGGAATTGCATTTGCACCTCCACATGCAATTTCAAAACCGATGACAAGTCCGAATGGAACACCAATCTTTCCAACTCCGCCAAGAACAGGAATGCCTTCCGGTGTAATGGCAAGACAGGCAGCTCATAACATTGCAGATATGATGAATGGAAAAGCAACAACACCAACAAGAAAAGCCTCGCTTGCAAATATGGGCGCAGCTTGTATTGCTTCTGCTGGTGCAGGATTTTTTAATGGCACCGCTGTTTCGATGACAATGTATCCTATTATTCCTGATTTTAAAAAATATCCGGATACCGGAAGAGAATTAAAATATACTTCTGGTGAAATTGGTTTAGCAGGACATTGGATAAAACACTTTTTACATTATGCATTTATATATAAAGCAAAAGCAAATCCATTTTGGAAAGTTGTACCTGAATAGAAATATGACGTCACACTGAGCGAAGTCGAAGTGTGACATTAAACTTATTGGAGAAATTATGAACGAAAGAAAACCGTACGAACAAACTTATTATCCGCCAGTACCAACTGGATTTACAAAATCTATGAGGACAAATTTAATCTGGCAGTTCTTCAGATTTCTTGTTATAAATATTAAAATGTTAAGAATGGTTAGGAAGCACTAGGAAATTATTCCTGTGCTGGCATTCCGTAACTTGTCCATTCTTCTTTTGATGGACCATAAACACCAGGAACTTTAAGTCCGTTTAACCTCATAACAATAGTTAACTGTGCACGATGATGGATTTGATGAGAGACTATAACTCCAAGTGTCATCCCCCTTTTCCACATTTCACCATACATATCATCTTCAACTAATAATGTATCGTCATTCCAATTTGATTTTATAAAATTAACAAGATTTTCAGACGCTTCTTTATACGCATCAACAATTTCTTTCGCTGTTGCAGGGACTGGAGAATATGGATCATCGGCCTTGAAATTTAGCCCAACTCTTGAAGCCATTTCACCAATTGCTGTTGTGATGTGCCAAGCAAGTCTGCCTGCATTTCTTACATTCTCATCAACTTTTTTTGTTAATGATTCATCTGTAAGATTATTAAATATTTTTAATGTTGATTCAGATTCGATTGTCCAATCGCTTATAAAGTCTTCTAATTTTTGATACATATAGTTCCTTTTAGTTTTAAATCACAGAGAATTTAGGATCTGTTATATCTCTTTGTGCGGTATGTCATTTCGACCAAAGGGAGAAATCCGAACGTTTCATAAAAGCAGATTTCTCAGTCGAAGACTCCTTCGAAATGACCTCAAAAAGATTAACAACAAGCACTAAGGCTCGTGACAATTGCTAATTTAGATTAATTAATATCTCTTTAAGCTTGCCAATATTATCAAACCAATCTTTCTGCTTTGCTCTTTCTTTTTCAACAATTTCCGGAGAAGCATTTGCAACAAATTTTTCATTAGATAAGTTTTTTTTCAATTCCAGCAAGAGAACTTTGAAGTCGGCTAATTTCTTTTTGGATTTTCTGTCTTTCAACTTCAAGATCTATCAACCCTTCAAGAGGAATAAATATTTCTACACCTCTTAAAACTGCTGAAGCACTTGCTTTTGGTTTTTGAATGTTTGCATCAACTTTAAGTTTTTCTACTTTTGCAAGTTTTTTTATGTACTCGATCTGATACTCTTTTACTGAAGAAGATTTGATCATCGCATTAACTTTTTTAGAAGGCGCAATATTCATCTCACCGCGGATATTTCTTATAGCGGTAATAATATCTTTTACAAAATCCATTTCTTCATCTGCAGAGTCTTTAATCAACTTTTCATCAACAGCTGGATAAGTTGAAGTAGAGATGCTTTCACCATCTTTTCTTTCATCCATTAATTGCCAGAGTTCTTCTGTAATAAACGGCATAAATGGATGAAGCATTTTAAGCGCATCTTCAAAAATAGAAATCGCACGGGTAAGAACTGCAGATTTAATTTCTTCATCATCTGCATAAAGCCTGTTCTTAATCATCTCAACATACCAATCACAGAAGTCATTCCAGATGAAGCTATAAATAAGTTTTATTGCATTGTTAACCTCAAACTCATCCATTGCTTTGTTAAGCTGAAGAACCGTTTTGTTTAATCGAGAAATAATCCATTCATCCGCAAAATCAATGTGAGAAAATTTTAAATCTTTGTTAAGCGAAATCTTCTCAGCGTTCATCAATAAAAATCTTCCTGCGTTCCAAATCTTATTTGCAAAGTTTCTACCTAGCTCGCATTTCTCAGTGCTAAACATTACATCCTGCCCAAGCGGGGCAAGATAGATTACAGTAAAACGCAAAGCATCGGCACCATAATCTCTAATTACATCCAGCGGGTCTGGTGAATTACCGAGAGACTTGCTCATCTTTCTTCCCTGCGAATCACGAATGATACTTGTAAAGTAAACATCGCTGAAAGGAATATTTTTTTGAAAATGCATACCAGCCATAATCATTCTGGCAACCCAAAAGAAAATTATATCCGGACCGGTTACAAGAGTGTTTGTTGGATAATAATATTTTCGTTCATCATCAGTTTTAAATATTGCGTGCGCCCACAACCAGCTTGATGCCCAAGTATCAAGCACATCTTCATCCTGTCTCCAGTTTTGTAAATCTTTTGGCGGATTAACATCACAATAAATTTCTTTTTTTGTATTGTGGTACCAAACCGGAATTCGGTGTCCCCACCAAAGCTGACGAGAAATACACCAATCACGAATTCCTTCCATCCAATGGAAATAAGTTTTTTCCCAATGCTTTGGATAAAATCTTACTTTGCCTTCTTGTACAACTTCAACAGCGGGTTTTGCAAGTTCATCCATTTTCATAAACCATTGTTCGCTTAAATATGGTTCGATTGGAACGTTGCCGCGTTCAGAATATCCAACTTTATTTTGATAATCTTCAATCATATGTAGAAAGCCAAGTTCATCCATTCTTGCAACAACTTTTTTTCTAACTTCATAACGATCAAGATTTTGAAACTCTTCGGGAACATTGTTGTTTGTTGTTGCATTATCATTAAAGATATTAATCATCTCAAGCTTGTGTCGCTGTCCCATATCATAATCATTAACATCATGCGCAGGAGTAACTTTAACAGCACCCGTTCCAAATTCCATATCAACATAATCATCAGCAAAGATTGGAATTTCTCTATCAGCAATTGGTAACAAAATCTTTTTACCGATAAGATGTTTGTATCGTTTATCATTTGGATTAACTGCAACACCTGTATCACCAAGCATTGTTTCAGGTCGTGTTGTTGCAACAATTACAAATTCTTCAGAATCCATTACAGGATATTTGAAGTACCAGAGTTTTCCGTTAACAGTTTTAAATATTACTTCTTCATCAGAGATTGCAGATTTGTTTGCAGGATCCCAGTTAACCATTCTGTAACCGCGATAAATTTTGCCTTCTTTATATAGATCAACAAACGCTTTTATAACTTCGTGATAATATTCATCATCCATTGTAAAACGTTCACGGCGCCAATCGCAGCTAACGCCAAGTTTTTTTAACTGCTGAATAATTATTCCGCCGTATTCTTTTTTCCATTCCTGGCAATGTTCTAAAAATGCTTCGCGACCAATTTGATATTTATCGATCTGCTTATCTGCTAAAAACTTTGTTACCTTTGTTTCCGTTGCGATAGATGCGTGGTCAGTTCCCGGAACCCAGCAAGCATTGTAGCCTTGCATACGTTTTGTGCGGATGAAAATATCCTGAAGCGAATTATTAAGAATGTGTCCCATCGTTAACATACCAGTTATGTTTGGCGGCGGGATAGCAATTGTGTATGGCTTTTTTGTTTCGTCTATATCGGAATTAAAAATACCGTGATCATTCCAGTACTTATACCATTTATCTTCAACTTCTGAAGGATTATATGCTTTAGGAATATCTGAAAAACTTTTTGCGGACATTTATTACTCTTTTAATGAAAAATTTGAGTGTAAATATAAGGAATTTTAGAGAGTTAGGATAAGACAATAGAACACAGATGAGGCGGATTAAACGGATAATTACAGAATTAAATCATTGTAAATCAGCAATATGTGTCTTATCGTGTGCAAGTATTTATTTAATCTCGTAAAGATAATTCGGAAGTTTAATTTGTATTCCAGAATACGGTCCATTCAAATCAGTCCATTGATCACCAACTGTTCCAACAATTTCATAACCTTGAGTTGTAAGTTCTGTACGTACTTTACTTTTAAATTCCTGGGCTTTTAGTTTTTGATTTTCTTTGCTTTGAGTGATTAAAGTATCAAATCCTGAATAACCTTCCTGAATTAAATTTTTATATGTAACATCGTACTCGCTTGAATTTCTGCCAGTGAGAAAAATAATTTTAAATCCTTTGTTGAGAAGATAAAAGTAAAGATCCTGTGTCTCTTTAATAGCCGGAGCTTTTAATTCTTCATTCCATTTTTTATTAAGATCATATACGTAACCAAAATCCATTTGCTTAGCTAAGCCATAATTATTAAGTGCGGTTTCATCAACATCAAATATTACAACGGAATTATTTCTTAATCTCAATTTTATCAAATTTTTCTTTTGCATCTTTTATAACTTCATTCATTTCATCAGTGTACTTGCCTGATTCATAATAATCTTTTACGATATCTTTTGAAGTTCTAAGATTTACGAGTTGATTTGATGAACAACCAAAGAAAGTGAGAGAAAAAATAAAGCAAGAAAAAATGATTTCATAAAATTCCTTTTGTTTACCATGTAAGATTATTCACTCTTCGACTCCGCTCAGAGTGACAATGATTAAAACAATGAAACAATTAACAACGAATCAATAAAAAAACAGATTGCTTCGTTCGATGACTCACTCGCAATGACGATTTTAGACTACTTTGTTCCAAAGAAAAATAACAACGGTCTTTCTAATCTTGCAGCCCATTCTCTTTCATTATGTTCTGCTCCTGGCGAATAGAAGTAATCAATGTCCTGCCCTATCACATAACCTTTTTTAGAAAGTTCAACAAACATTCGTTGTCCGCGTACATTTCCATCCTCACCATGATCAATATAAAACTTAACGTGTTTTTTATGTCCTGTGTATTCTTCAACCTGCTTAATACTTCTATCATTGTTGTAATAAAAAGAGCTTGATAAACATCCAGCCATAGAAAAAACTTCCGGATAATGCCAGCCAGCGTAAAACGAAATCAATCCACCCATTGATGAACCCATAATTGCGGTGTTATCTTTATCGGATAAAGTTTTATATGCGGAATCTATAAATGGTTTAAGTTCTGTTACAATAAACTTTAAATAGTTTTGTCCTTTTTCAGTCCAGCTGTATTCATCAAGTCTATCGGGTGAATTATAAATTCCTACAACAATAATTTCTTTAATCTTTTTTTGTTTGATAAGCTTCATTACAGTTTCATCAACTCGCCAATCTTTTCCTACATAAGCAGTTTTGGGATCCATAATATTTTGTCCATCATGCATGTAAAGAACCGGATATTTTTTATCAGGATTTTTTTGAGCATTATATCCGATTGGTAACCAAACAACGATATCTCTTTTATTGTTTAGAATTGGTGAAAATAATTCTTTATGATATTGTACTTTACCAATAATTTCGTCTTTTTCCTGCCCGGGTTTTCTGCGTGGTTTTTTGTTTTCTTCAGCCATTATTCTAAAATTTTGTTAAACGGCTGTAAAGATAATTAATTTCCATTTGCCTTCGTGATTTTTAACAAAATTAATATTTGGTCATCAAAACTTCATCAAATCTAATTGGCTTATTACGTTTATTTTGTGGATTTTTGAGATGCAGAATTTTAATAATCTTTTCTAAAAACGGAGATTGATTTTATGGCTGTTATCAGACCTTTTAAAGCACTTAGACCTACAAAAGAAAAATCACAATTAGTTGCAAGTGTACCTTATGATGTCGTTAACCGCGAAGAAGCAAAACAGTTTGCGGAAGGAAATCCACTTAGTTATTTACACATTACAAGATCAGAAATTGATTTACCCGAAGTAAAAGATGTTTACTCAAAAGAAGTTTATCTTAAAGCAAAGGAAAATCTTAATAAGATAATTGAAAATGCTCCATTAAATGTTGATGCAAAACCTCACTTTTATCTTTATAGATTAATTATGGATGGAAGAGCACAAACAGGAATCTGTGCAACTTTTTCTGTTGATGATTATGATAATGATGTAATTCTTAAACACGAAAAAACCCGCAAAGTAAAAGAAGATGACAGAACAAATCATATCATAACAACTGAAGCACAAACTGGTGTTGTGTTTTTAACTTATCGCGGAGTGAAAACTGTTAATGATATTGTTGACAAAACAATGAAAGATGTAATTCCGGAATATGATTTTACTGCACCTGATGGGATCCAGCATACTGTTTGGATTATGCCCGATGAATATTATCAAACAATTGAAAATGAGTTTGCAAAGATTCATAAACTTTATATTGCTGATGGACATCATCGTGCAAAAAGTGCGAGCCGAGCAAAAGAAGAAAAGATGAAAGCTAATCCACATCATAGCGGAAGCGAAGAGTACAATTATTTTATTGCTGTATTCTTTCCAGAAGATCAGTTAAAAATTCTTCCTTACAATCGTGTTGTATTTGATTTGAATGGATTGAGTAAGGCAGATTTTATGAATTCTGTTGCTGATAAGTTTACTATTACTCCAACTACAGATAAAGAACCCAAAACCAAAAATATTTTTTGTATGTACATTGAAAAAGAATGGTTTGTTTTAAAGCCAAGAGATTCTGTTTTTGCAAGTTTATCTTTAGAAAAATCTGTTGGAGAAAAACTTGATGTAAGTATTCTACAAAACTTTTTATTAAATCCTGTTCTTGGAATTGATGATCCGCGCACAAATACAAGAATAGATTTTATTGGTGGAATACGCGGAACAAAAGAATTAGAAAAATTAGTTGATTCGGGTAAAGCAGCAGTTGCATTCTCACTTTATCCAGTTGGACTTGATGACCTGATGAATATTTCTGATGCCGGAGAAATTATGCCTCCAAAATCAACCTGGTTTGAACCTAAATTAAGAGATGGATTGTTAACACATTTAATTTAAATCGATACAAAATTATTTAAGGAAAAATATCATGGAAAAAAGAATTTATAACTTCAGTGCTGGTCCGGCAATTTTACCGGAAGAAGTTTTACTTGAAGCACAAAAAGAATTGTTTACATTGCCGGGAGTTGGAATGTCTATCCTGGAAATTTCTCACCGTTCAAAAACTTTTGATGCAATCCTTGCTGACGCAAAAGCTGGAATAAAAAAATTATTAAACGTTCCTGATAATTATGAAATTTTATTTTTACAAGGCGGTGCAAGTCTCCAGTTTTCAATGGTTCCGTTAAACTTAATGCCGCCAAAAAATAAAGCAGATTATATTTCGACAGGAAGCTGGTCTAAGAAAGCAATTAAAGAAGCAAAACGTGTTGGAACTGTAAACGTTGCAGCAACAACCGAAGAAGGTGAAGGAGAAAACAAATTTTTCAAACGCATACCAAAGCAAAACGAATTGAAACTTGATCCGGATGCTGCTTATGTTCACTTTACATCAAACAACACAATTTATGGAACACAATGGATGAGTGAGCCGGAAGTTGGTAACGTTCCGCTTGTTTGCGATGCTTCATCGGATATTTTACACAAACCAATTGATGTAAGCAAATATGCATTGATCTATGCGGGTGCTCAAAAAAATATTGGACCATCAGGAGTTGTGCTTGTAATAATCAGAAAAGATATGCTTGAAAGAAGCCAGGATTCACTTCACACAATGCTAAATTATAAAATCCAGGCAGAAAATGATTCAATGTATAACACTCCAAATACATTTGGAATTTACATTATTAAGCTTGTTACAAAATATCTTTTAAATCTTGGCGGACTTGAGAAGATGTATGAAATCAACAAAGCAAAAGCAAAACTTCTTTATGATGCAATTGATAACAGCGGCGGATTTTACAAAGGACATGCAGAAAAAGATTCACGTTCATTGATGAACATTACATTTAATCTTGCTACTCCAGAATTAGAAAAGAAACTTATTGATGAAGCAACAAAAGCCGGATTCAGCGGATTAAAAGGTCATCGTTCTGTTGGCGGATTACGAGCATCAATTTATAATGCATTCCCAATAAAAGGCGTTGAGGATCTTGTAGCATTTATGAGTGATTTTCAAAAGAGAAATAGTTAATAAAATTGTCATTGCTAGTAAAACGAAGCAATCTATAGTGCAGCAGATTGCTTCATCACTTTGCTCTTCGCGATGACTTAAAGGAGTGAGATGAAGAAAATATTTTTATTTATAATTAGCTTATTGGTAGTTTTTTCTTGCAGTAAAAAAGATACAAAGTTTGAATCTTTTAGTGCAGAGGCTTTTGTTTTTGATATTGGGGATGGAATCGCCGAGGTTAATTCAACAGTACGAGTTAAAGGATTTGTTCAAACTGAAAAAGATAATAATTACAAAGCAGCAATTGCTTATGAAATTGATCTATTAAAACCGGATAGCACTATAACGAAATCAATTTTTAAGTTTGTACAGAACGATGAAAATACAGAACCAATTAGTGATATAGCTTTGGAAGCTCAGTTTAATCTTGATTCAACAACTTATAAATCAGGAGTATATACGCTTATTTATAAAATCGCGGATAAAAACTCACAGAACACTTTAGAAACAAAAGTTAATTTTGATTTAGAGTGGTAAATAGAATTTAATTTTCATCAAAGTATTGGGGCGGAATTAATTTTCTGCCCAAATATCCTGCATCCATTTCGTGGTAATATAAAATATCGTCTTCATCGCTTCTCCAGCATAAATACACTTCTTCACCATTAATCATAGCAGGAAAATCCACCAGCCCAATCTGGAATTTAGTGTCTTTATAATAACACCCTATTTCTTCAAGTTCTGATAGAAAACCATTAACATCACTAGCAAGTTTTTTTATTCTGATATCATCTTCAATTCCATTATTTACTTCCTCTGCAATCAAACGCATTTCTCTGGTAGTCTGCAAAATATCTCTTACAATATTTTTTACTAAAGGCAGGGTTTTACGCGCATCCGCAGGTGTAAAATATTTTATTTCAGTCGTCATCGTTTTTTCCATAAAAATTGATTCGAGGCAAAAATACAATTAAAATTTGTTAAAAAAAGTTCACTTTAACTTAGTTTGAATTTGGATAATTTTTCTGCAATAAACAGAATCGTTTTGGATCCTATTGCCTCTAACTGCAGACAAAATGAAAGATCAATATCAATGCCGGAACTAAATACTTCAATAATCAACAGCGTTTTAACTTATAATGAGTTTGTAAATGAGTTTAACAGACAAATTAGCGTGTCAGATATTAATACACTAAATGATTATGATAAAAGTTTTTATGATTACAGGAAATTAAATTTTCAAAGATCGTCCAGACTTGAAAAAACTTTTATCCCAACAGATGAAACAAAACAACTTTTTTCAGAAATTAATCAACAACAAAAATGGATTGTAATTACCGAAAGTTGGTGTGGTGATTCTGCACAAAATCTTCCTGTAATTGCAAAGCTTGCACAATTAAGTGGCTTGATAGAATTTAAAATTGTTCTGCGAGATTCTAATTTAGAGTTTATGGATTTACATTTAACCAATGGCGGAAGAGCTATACCAAAGCTTATTGTGTTTGATGAAAATGATAATGAACTTTTTCAATGGGGCCCGCGTCCGGTTGAGGCACAAAATCTTTTTACAAGATTAAAAAACGATGGAATGGCAAAACCCGATATAAACAAAGAACTTCATTTATGGTATGGAAGAAACAGAGGCAAAGAAGTGGAAAGAGAAATTTATGAGCTTCTTAAAAGTACAATAACCTTATAAGTATTGAGAATATTTTGGCGTACTTTCTTACCTTTTATGAGAAATTTAAGTAGAATGATACGCCGATTTTGTCTTTAATCTGCATTTTACCGCAATTCAAACAACTAACATTTAGCATAATTTTTGCGCTTAATTATGCTTTCATTTCAACTTGGTTAATTGTTGCCAGTTCTCATATAAAAATATTTTTTAATTATATAACTAATCATTTCACTATCTAAGGAACTTGTTATGAAAAAAGTTCTACAGCTCTTACTTGTTTCTATTATTTTTTTTCAAACAAATCTATTTTCTCAATCGCCGGTTGTTCAGCAAATAATTAATTCTGTAAATCAGGATTCACTAATATTTTTTGTTCGTGAATTATCCGGTAATATCCCAACAATAATTAATGGAACATCACAAACAATTGTTTCAAGACATAAGCTGCAGCCGGGCAATGCACTTGCAGAAACTTACATTAAACAGAAACTGCAGAGCTACGGATTGACAACAACTGTTCAATCATTCAGTACTACCGGAAAAAATGTTTATGGTGTTCAAACCGGAACAGAATTTCCAAATAAGAAATATATAATCTGTGCTCACTTTGATGATATGCCCACAGGTACAACCGCTCCTGGTGCTGATGATAATGGGAGTGGAACTGCGGCAGTAATAGAAGCGGCAAGAATTTTCTCACAATATTCTTTTCCATTTACAATTGTATATGCTTTGTGGGATGAAGAAGAACAAGGATTAGTTGGAAGTGAATATTATGCTACACAGGCTGCTAATGCAGGTGATTCGATTCTTGGTGTAATAAATATGGATATGATAGCCTATGATGGAAATAACGATGGCAATGCTGATGTTCATACAAGCTCAATTGCAAATACCACTTCGCTTAAAGATAAAATGCTTGAAATAAATCTTGTTTATGGAATTAATCTTGATCTTGATGTTGTTCCTGCTCAACCATACAGCGATCATCAATCATTTTTAGATCACGGTTATGGTGCAATTCTTTTAATAGAAGATGATAATGATTTCCATCCTCAATATCATACCGTTAACGATAATTTATCCTACTTTAATCAGCCATATTTTCTAAAAATGTCAAAACTTTCTATAGGTACACTTGCAACCTTTGTATTAAACCTAAATTTGGAAATTATCCATACTCCAATTGCTTCGATGACAACATCACAATTAATTACAACAACTGCATTTGTTTCCTCTGGATTACAAATCGGTGCAGGCGCTTTAGCACCAAGATTATATTACAGAACTAAACAATCAGGCGGTACTTTCAGTAGTTTTATTTCAGTAACAGGATCAGTAACCGAAAGCGGAAATTATACATTTAACATTCCTGCGTTGCCGCTTGGAACAATTTGCCAATATTACATTGCAGCACAGGATGCAAATTCATCAATCGTTAAAACATTACCAATGGGTGGTGGTGGATTTAATCCTCCTGGTAGTACACCTCCGGCAACATTTTATCAGTTCTTTGTAGCACCTCAAACTGTTGCTATGTCTGATGAAGCAAACAATATTACAAATTGGACTGCTGTTGGATCTTGGAATATTACAACAACCAAATATGTTTCTGCCCCTTCTTCGTTTACAGATTCTCCAGGCGGTAATTATGTTGCTAATGTTACCTCATCACTGCGTTATAACAATCAAATACCATTAACAAATGTTCTTGGTGCTGTTTTAGAATTTGATACTCAGTGGGATATAGAAACTGATTGGGATTATGGTCAGATTCAGCTTTCTACAAATAACGGAACAAACTGGATTCCATTAACAGGGCAATTTACAAATCCCGGAACCGGTTCTTTTCAACCAACCGGCGAACCTCTTTACGATGCAACTCAATCTACCTGGGTACACGAATCAATTGATATCTCAGCATACGCTGATCAGCAGATTTCGATAAGATTCTATTTCCGCACAGATGGCTCGATGCAGCAAGATGGATGGTATGTTGATAATGTAAAAGTCTCGGTTTATAACGGTGTAATTCCCGTTGAACTTGTTTCATTCTCATCCTCGGTTATTAATAATACAGTTGGTTTAAATTGGATAACAGCAACGGAATTAAACAACTCGGGTTTTGAAGTTCAAAAATCTTTAGATAATTCTAATTGGAATAAGGTAGGATTTGTTACGGGACACGGAACTTCTTCTGAAGTGCACAGTTATTCATTCGTTGATGCAAATCCTGTTACTGGTATATCTTACTATAGATTAAAACAGATTGATTTTGATGGAACATCAGAATATTCAAACATTGTTGAAGTTGTTTATGGAGCAGTTGCAGAATTTGCTCTGGAACAGAATTATCCAAATCCTTTTAATCCAACTACAAAGATTAATTATTCAATAAAAGAAAAAGGGAATGTTGAATTAAAGATTTTTGATTTACTTGGAAGTGAAATTGCATCCTTGGTTAACGAAGAAAAAACTCCAGGTAACTACGAAGTTTTCTTTGATGCTTCCAACCTATCAAGCGGAGTTTATCTCTATACAATTAAAGCCGGAAGCTTTGTTCAAACACGCAAGATGATGTTGATGAAATAATACCGAATGCGCTAGTATGAGCAATAAATTTAGGCACGAGAAATCGTGCCTTTTTTATTATATCTTAACTTACATTTTCATTAGTTTTGCATTCAATAAAGTTAAAATCAGAAAAAATAATTAGGACAACAGATGAGTGAACAACAAACCTCAAAAACAGGATTCAAATCCTTTCCCTTGAACTACTGGGTTGTAATATTTATGGAGTTTTTTGAACGAGGCTCATACTATGGAATGATGAGCATTCTTTCTGTTTATATGACAGATCAATTAAGCTACACAAAAGAAAGTGTTGGTGTTATAAAAAGTGTTATCCAGCCAATGCTTTATATTCTTCCTATTCTTTCCGGTGCAATTGGTGATCGATTTGGTTATAAACGAGTTTTAACTTTTGCTTTTATCTTTTTAGGATTCGGATACTTTCTAACAAGTCAAACCACAGAATACGCAATGGTGTTTGGTAGTTTAATAATTATGGCTGTTGGTGCCGGGGCATTTAAACCAATGATTTCCGGAACAATTGCACGATCAACAAACGAAGGCAATAGTACTTTAGGTTTTGGAATATTCTATTGGTCAATAAACCTAGGTGCATTTTTATTCCCGTTAATTTTAGTTCCTTACATCAAAAATACTTTTGGCTGGGAATATGTAATGATGGCATCTGCTATTGCAACAGCTTCGATGTTAATTCCTACTTTTCTTATATACAAAGAACCCAAAAGACCTGAAAGCACGAAAACTCTTGCTGAAGTTTTAAAGGGTGCAGTAATGGTTTTAACTGATGTAAAGTTTATTGGCCTGATTGTAATTTACTCTGGTTTTTGGATTCTTTATTTCCAGATGTTTGATTCTGTTCTCTGGTACGTTCAAAAATATGTTGATGCAACTTCTTTAAACAATTTTGTTAATGGTGTCCTTGGCGGTATCGGTATTAATATGAATTGGAAGTTTGATGTTGAGCATGTAACGGTAATAAATGCGGGTACGATAATTTTTCTTCAATTAATTGTTTCAAACATTGTTAAGCATACAAAAGCATTACCAACAATGATTGTGGGAATTGCAATGGGTACTATCGGGATGGCAATTCTTGCAATCGACACAAGCATCTGGGTGTTTATGCTTGGTATTACAATTTTTTCAATTGGAGAAATGACAGCACATCCAAAGTTTATAAGTTATGTTGGATTGATTGCGCCTGAAGATAAGAAAGCACTTTATCTTGGATATTCATTTTTATACGGTGTGTTAGGAAGTTTTATTGGTGGAATCCTTGGTGCAAATCTTTATGTTCACTTTGTTGATAAACTTAATCAACCAGCTACTCTCTGGATTATATTTAGTATGATTGGCGTTGTTACAATAATTGGGCTATTACTTTATAACAAATTTGTTAGTCCAAGAAAAGCTTCTTAAAGCAACCAATTAATAAAGGGACTCTTTAATGAGTCCCTATTATTTCTCTCTTCATTAACTAAATTTTTCCAATTCATTTATTTCCATAAAAAAAAAACTTACTTTTATATAGTGCTTAAGTAAACACTTGCATTTTAACCTTGATTTATCGAGGAATTAATGATTGAGACGAGCGCTAAATTAAAATTCATCCTTTTTGTCGATGCTATACTTTTTCTTCTGTGCATTGCAGGATTAATCAGCATTGATGAAAAAGCAAAACTTCCTTTTGAGCTTTCTACACAGGATTCTCTTCTCTCTATTACAATTCAGGATTCAAATCCTTACGGATTATCTACAGGCGATAAACTTATTTCTGTTGATGGCTTTAAAGTCAACTTAGTTGAAAAAACCGAGTTTATTACTGACACAAAAAACATAGGGGAAAGTATTTCAATTGGTGTTCTTACAAAATCAGAGCAAATAAATTTACGCGTTGTTCTTACAAATTATTACAGTGCTTTTTATCTGATTAGCACAGCCGTTATTGCTTTATTGTTTTTTGTTATCGCTGTATTTGTTTTACTTAAAAAATCTGAAATGAAGGCTGCTCATGTTTTTCATTGGGCAAGCATTTGCATGACAATAATGATGTGTATGACCTGGTCTAATCTTAATACATTTTCATTTCTCTCCACATATTTTTTCAGGATTATACTGCTTATCTCATATGTTGCAACACCTGCATTTTTTGTTCATTTCACTTTGGTATTTCCTAGAGATAATACATTAAAATGGAAAAATCTTCTCAGACTAAATTATTCTGTGGCGGTTATCTTGGCATTAATAAACAGTTACTTATTTATTTACTCATTATCAGCTAATAGTGACAAAGCAATAGATAATTATTTAACCGCATTTAACATTTTAAGAATATACTTAATCGTTAGTGTAATACTTTCTATCTTTTTTTCAAGCACTGCGTTTCTAAAAGAAAAAGGGAAAGTGGAACGACAGCAATTAAAATGGCTTTTATTTGGTTTTATTATTGGTCCGTTAAGTTTTGTGATCCTATGGGTTTTACCGATTCTTTTTAATGGAAAAGCATTAATCCCTGAAGAAATGATAATGATATTATTGTGTGCCATACCGATAACATTTGCTATTGCAATTATCAAATATCATATGTTGGATATAGATGAAGTCTTGAATAGAAGTATTGTTTATGGAATTGTAATATCGTTACTCTTACTCATTTATTCAGTTGCTATTGGAACTTTTGTTACTTCCTTTCATGTGTCAGATCAATCTATTGTATCTGCTTTAGCTGCTGTCATATTAGCTCTTGTGTTTCAGCCAATAAAAACTAAGGTTCAGAAATTTGTTGATAAGAAATTCTTTAGAATTCAATATAATTTCAGAAAAGAGCTAAACAGGTTTAATTCCCAAATTAAAAACTACAATGAAATCAATTCACTTAGCCTTTATTTGATAAATGAAATAAATGCTCTAATTCCTGTAGAAAAAATAGCTTTCAGTGAGTTAGATACTCAAACAGGTAAACTTTTTATTCGAGCTCAAAATAATTTTGATCAGATCGCAAATAAAAGCCTTAGAATAAAACCAGAAACTCTGGAAAGAAAATGGTTTCAGGTTGCTGCAGTTAAAAATAAAGTTGAAGGAGAAGCAAACATTTCAACTATTTTCCAAAACACATTGGTACGTTGGAAAATAAATCTTGTAGTACCTATTAAATCTGTAAATGATGAACTATTCGGATTTATAATACTGGGAAATAAAAAGTCGGGGGCAAGATTTACTACTGAAGATGTGGATCTGTTAAAAGACATAGGGATAAATGTCGGATCAACCATTGAAAGGATACACCTTCAGGAACAGCTTATTCTCGAAAAACTAACTGCGGAAAAACTGGAAGAACTTAATCAGCAGAAATCAATGTTTGTCTCAACAGTTTCACACGATTTAAAAACTCCTTTAACTTCTATAAAAATCTTTGCCGAAATGCTTCTTGAAAATGAAAAAAGCCTGTCTGACAAATCAAAAAATCATCTTGAAATAATTGAAGGTGAAACCGACCGGTTAACACGCTTGATAAACAACGTCCTCGATTTTTCTAAAATTGAAAAAGGGATTAAGGATTATTCTTATCGGGAAGTGCATTTTAATAAAATTGTTAAAAATGTAATCGAGCGAATGCAGTATACTTTAAAGATGAAAGGATTTAATCTAAAAACCAGATTTGATGATTTTAGTGATTTAATTTTTGGTGATGCGGATGCAATTACTGAGGCGATTGAAAATGTTATTTCAAATGCTATTAGGTTCTCAATCGATAATAAAGAAATAATAGTTGCAACTTACTTCAAAGATGATTTTGCCTGTGTGGATGTGAGGGATAATGGCATAGGAATCAATCAGTCTGATATTGAAAAAATATTCGATCCCTTTTTCAGGTCAGAAGATGCCAGATCAAAGAAAATAGAAGGAACTGGATTGGGATTACCAATAGTTAAACATATTATAGAAGAGCACAAAGGTATAATAACAATTAATAGTACACCAGAGCATGGAAGTACTTTTACTCTGTGTTTTCCGTTATTGTCTAACAATAAATGAGGTTACAATGAAAAGAATTTTAATCATTGAAGATGATCCGGCAATCAGAACTGGCCTTAAAGAAGCTTTTACAACTGAAGGATATACAATATCAGAGGCAGATACCGGAACTAAAGGATTTGAACTTGCAATTCATAATAATTTTGATTTAATAGTTTTGGATTTAATTCTTCCTGGTAAAGATGGAATTGAGATTTGTAAAGATCTAAGAAGTGGCGGAGTAAAAACGCCAGTTATTATGGTTACTAGCAGAAAGGAGGAGATAGATAAAATACTTGGTCTAGAAATCGGGGCAGATGATTATGTAACAAAACCGTTTAGCATTCGTGAACTTCTGGCAAGGGTAAAGGCATTGATACGAAGAAGTACATATGAACCCGGTGACATTGAGGAAGTTGCTTTTGCTGATTTGAAAATCAACTTTAAAAAACAGGAAATGCTTAAAGGTATAAATACGGTAAGACTTTCTGCAACAGAATATAGAATCCTACATTATTTTATTGATCATGAAAGCGAAGTAATTTCTCGCGATAAATTTCTTGATGAGGTTTGGGGTTATGATTCTTATCCTACAACGCGAACCGTTGATAATTATATACTCTCATTAAGAAAAAAAATTGAAGATGATCCAGCAAATCCAAAACATCTTGTAACTGTTCATAAGGTGGGATACAAATTTGTAAAATAAGTGGTTCATGTGTTTTAATTTCGTTACTTATAAACCTCTATGGCACGCTGAATCTATTGAAGTATGGAGTAATTTTCCATTTTGTAAATCCTTTTCTTAAAATTGAATTACAGTAAAAAATTTTTATTAACTATTTTAGCATAACCAAATACAGAGAGTTTAGATGCCCTCCAGAAGAAATTTTATAAAAACAAGCAGCCTTGCTATTGCAGGATTATCACTTTCAAATCTTTCTTTTACAAAATCATTTGTTCCAAATTCTTTTATTTCTAATCGCCCACCAATTGCTGAAAGAAAATTTATCAGCGAAGCGATTGAAGCAAAAATTGTTGAGATGAAAAAAACAATTAAAGACGAAGAGCTTGCCTGGCTTTTTGAAAATTGTTTTCCCAATACACTCGATACAACTATAACTCACAAAGTTATTGAGGGCAAGCCCGATACTTTTGTAATTACCGGTGATATCAACGCAATGTGGTTGCGTGATTCATCTGCACAGGTTTGGCCTTACTTACAATTTGTAAATGAAGATAAAAAATTAAAGGATTTGGTCGCTGGAGTTATAAATCGGCAGACTAAGTGTATTCTCATTGATCCTTATGCAAATGCTTTTAATGACGGGCCAGGTGAAAGTCCGTGGGAAAACGATGTTACAGATATGAAACCCGAGCTTCACGAAAGGAAATGGGAAGTTGATTCTTTGTGTTATCCAATACGATTGGCTTACGGATATTGGAAAACTACAACTGATGTTTCAATATTTGATGAAGATTGGAAATCTGCAATGAAGCTTGTTCTTAAAACATTTAAAGAACAGCAGCGCAAGGATGGAAAGAGTCATTATAGATTTATGCGAGAAACTGCCTGGTCAACAGATAGTCTGCCTCTTGGCGGATATGGAAATCCAATAAATCCAGTTGGCTTGATTGTTTCGTCATTCCGTCCAAGTGATGATGCTACAACATTTTCATTTTTGGTTCCATCGAATCATTTTGCCGTTGTATCTTTAAAACAGCTATCTGAAATACTTACAGAAGTTATAAAGGATACATTATTTGCTTCAGAGTGTGTTAATCTTGCAGATGAGGTTCAAGAAGCATTAAATAAATATGCCAATGCAGAACATCTTAACTTTGGAAAAATTTATCCTTATGAAGTTGACGGATTTGGAAACAAACTTTTTATGGATGATGCAAATGTTCCAAGTTTATTATCACTTCCATATCTTAATGCAGTTTCTTCAGAAAATGTACTTTATAAAAACACCAGAAAATTTTTATTCAGTAAAAACAATCCATATTATTTTGAAGGCAAAGCCGGCAATGGAATCGGTGGGCCGCACGCGGGACTTGGTAAGATCTGGCATTTATCTGTAATAATGCGCGGCATAACAAGTACTGATGAAAATGAAATAGTTGACTGCTTAGATCTTCTTAAATCAACACATGCAAATACAGGTTTTATGCACGAATCATTTGATAAAGATGATGCTTCAAAATTTACTCGCAGTTGGTTTGCTTGGGCAAATACACTATTTGGAGAATTTATTTTAAAGGTTCAAAAAGAACGTCCACATCTATTACAAAAACTATTTTAAATTTTATGAAACTACTGCAACTTGTTTTTATTGTTCTGCTTTTAATAACCCACAATATCTTCGCACAGGATTACACACAATACGTTGATCCATTTATTGGAACAGATTATCACGGGCATACTTATCCGGGAGCAACCGTTCCATTTGGAATGGTACAACTTAGTCCTGATAATGGTAGAAGCGGTTGGGATTGGAGTTCCGGATATCATTACTCTGATAGTATTATCGTTGGTTTTTCTCATACACACTTAAGCGGAACTGGAATTGGTGATTTGTGCGATATTCAATTTATGCCTGCAACTTTTCTAAATAATATTTCTGATGAGGAAATTATTAAACAGAAATTCAATTCTAAGTTCGATCACCAAAATGAAAAAGCAAGCGTGGGATATTATACTGTTTTATTAAAAGATTACAACATTACTTCAGAATTAACTGCTGCTCTTCGTTCGGGATTACAAAAGCACATTTTTAACAAAGATGGAAAAGAATTTGTTCAGCTTGATTTAGGATATTCTAAAAATTGGGATGATCCAACGGAAACTTTTATCAAGATTATGGATGATCATACAATTTGCGGTTACAGATATTCAACTGGTTGGGCAAAAGATCAGAGGGTTTATTTTTTTACGCAGTTTTCAAAACCGATTGCAAAATCTTTTTTAATTAAAGATAGTGCATATATTAAAATTCTTAATGAAGTAATTGGAAAAACAACAAGAGCAATATTTCAATTTGATCTAAAAACAAATTCAGAATTGCTCATTAAAACAGGAATATCATCTGTTAGTATTGAAAATGCAAAACTAAATCTTGAAAACGATATTGAAAACTGGGATTTTAATAAACTAAAAAACGCAGCAACTTTTCAATGGAACAAAGAACTAAGTAAGATCGAAGTAAAATCTCCAAACAAAAATTATCTTAAAACATTTTACACAGCCCTATACAGATCAATGCTTGCACCAATTGTTTTTTCTGATATAAATGGAGAATACAAAGGGGCTGATGATAAAATTCATAAAGCTATGGACTACACCAAGTACAGTATTTTTTCTTTGTGGGATACATTTCGTGCTGAGCATCCATTGTTTACCATTTTTCAGCCTGAACGTGTAAATGATATGATAAACTCAATGTTATCTCATTACAATGAGTATGGTTTGCTTCCTGTTTGGGAACTCCTTGGAAATGAAACAGGAACTATGATCGGTTATCACGCTATTCCTGTTATTACTGATGCAATTTTAAAAGACTTTAAGGGTTTTGATATTAATCTTGCTTACGATGCAATGAAGAAATCTGCAATGCAAGATCATTTAGGATTAAACTCATATAAATCAATCGGCTATGTTGCAGATGATAAAGAAGTTGAATCAGTTTCTAAAACTCTTGAGTATGCTTACGATGATTGGTGTATTGCACAGGTTGCAAAATATCTTGGCAAAGATGAAGACTTCAAATACTTTTCCATACGTGCAGAGTATTACAGAAATCTATTTGATCCTTCAAGCAATTTTATGCGTGCAAAAACAAGCGATGGTAAATGGAAAGTTCCTTTTAATCCTGTTTACTCTGAACACAGAAATCACGAATACACAGAAGGGACTGCGTGGCAATACTCATGGTTTGTTCCTCACGATGTGGAAGGCTTAATCAGTCTATTTGAAAGTAAAGAAAAGTTTATTGAAAAGTTAGATTCTTTATTTATCACATCTTCAAAATTAGAAGGACCAAATCCAAGTAATGATATTTCCGGAATGATCGGGCAATATGCACACGGCAATGAACCCAGCCAGCATATATCTTATTTGTATAACTTTGTTGGTGAGCCCTGGAAAACTCAACACAGAGTTAATCAAATCTTAAAAACATTTTATAATCACACACCCGAGGGATTGATTGGCAATGAAGATTGCGGACAAATGTCTGCCTGGTATGTTTTCAGTGCAATGGGTTTTTATCCTTTCAATCCTGCAGATCAGAATTATCTGATTGGCTCTCCAATTTTTGAGGAAGTTACAATAAACTTAGAAAGTGGTAAGAAATTCATAATCAGAGCAAACAACATTTCTGAAAAAAATATTTATATTCAATCAGCAAGGCTTAATGGGAGAGAACCAACAAAAGGCTTTATCACCCATAATGAAATTATCAGTGGCGGTTTACTAGAATTAGAAATGACTGATACTCCAAATAAAAATCTTTGGACAAATGTTGAATCATTTCCACCATCTATGACTGAAATAAAATCAAATAACGAAATCAACAAAAGTGAATATGCAGAAAAAGTAAAACAAGAATTCCTTCACTCCTGGAATGCATATAAAAAATATGCCTGGGGAAAAGATCAATTAAAACCATTAAGTAAAACTTTTCGCAATTGGTATGATGAAAGTTTGTTAATGACTCCGGTTGATGCTTTTGATACCATGGTGTTAATGGGATTAAAAGAAGAAGCAAACGATACAAAAGAATTAATCTTCAATAAACTTTCGTTCGATAAGAATATTTCTGTTCAAAATTTTGAAATTACAATTCGTTTGCTTGGTGGATTGATCTCAGCATATCAACTTGATGGAGATAAAAGATTTTTGGATTTTGCTGAAGACCTTGGAAACAGATTGCTCCCTGTTTTTAATTCTAAGACAGGAATGCCCTACCGATATGTTAACTTACAAAACGGTGATATTCGTGACAGCATAAACAATCCTGCAGAGATTGGAACACTAATGTTAGAGTTTGGAATGCTAAGCAAGCTTACAGGAAATCCAGTTTATTATGATAAAGCAAAACATGCAATTACAGAAGTTTATAATCGCAGATCTAAAATTGGTTTAGTTGGAACACAAATAAATGTTGAAACGGGTGAATGGACAAATAATGATTCACATATAAGCGGAATGATCGATTCTTATTATGAATATCTTATTAAGGCTTATTTATTGTTCGATGATGAAGAATTTAAAGCAATGTACGATGAAAGTACAACCGCTGTAAATAAATTTCTTTTGGACTCAACCATTACTGGGGTTTGGTATGCGCACGCTGACATGAACACCGGAGAAAAAACACAAAGCGTATTTGGCGCGCTCGATGCCTTTATGCCCGGAATGCTTGCTCTTGGTGATGATATTAAAACTGCAGAACAAATTCAGGTAAGCTGTTATAAAATGTGGACTCACTTTGGAGTTGAGCCGGAAGAAATGAATTACAAAACATTTGAAGTGACTGCACCTTATTATATTTTACGACCAGAAAATATTGAATCAGTATTTTATCTTTATCGTAAAACAAAAAACCCAAAATATTTACAAATGGGAAAAACATTTTTTGACAGCATAGAAAAATATTGTAAGCTCGATGAAGGTTATGCTTCCTTGAAAAATATTATGAGTAAAGAGAAAATGGATTCTATGGAAAGTTTTTATCTTGCAGAAACGCTTAAGTATCTTTATTTGATATTTGCACCGGAAGAAACTTTTGATTTACAAAAATGTGTATTTAATACCGAAGCACATCCATTTAAAAAATTGAGCAATCAAAATGACTAATGATTCCTGGAATTGGCAGCCTGGAAAGGTTAACATTCAAAATCGTTACTTTGAGTTAAAGTACGGCTTCGATCCCATCCCCGTGACACGAATTGGAATAGGGTCAAATCGGAATTTTATAGTGGAGTTTCTACTAAATGTAAATGATGATGTAGATAAATTAAAAGAAATATTTAGTGAAGCGCTATGGGAAATTGAACTTTACCTAATAAATAATAGTGAACCTGATCCGATTGAATATATGATTAACCACACAAAGAAATGTGCTAATATGTATTCAAAAATTCATTGGAGATATTATCCATTAGGTTCAAAGCGGCCAATTTTATTAGAAAAGGAAAAATTTATTCCTGAATCATTCGGCACATTCAAGAAATTATTTTCTAAACTAGTGGAGTAGTTTTCTTTGAATATTTTTTATTCAATTATTCAGTTTTTAGAATAACATTTTTTACCTTTCTATGACTACCGGGGAATTCATCTAATTTATTCAACAGAGGATTTATGATCCTATTGATTGGCATTCGAATAATAGTCAGCTCTTAATAAAATTCTGTTTATGATTTTATGTTGCTTTTAGGAGTGAAATCAAAGAAATTTATTACAACTTTGAACATATTTTTTAATCAGCAATTAATAACCTTATCACATTCTTTTGACATTTCTATGACAACTTCCTTTATCGTTAAAGCCAAATTAACCTCGTAGTTATTCAATCTTTAACAAACAAAGGAGCACTCTAATGAAAAACATAGCTAATACTTTTGCTGCCTTCATAATATTTACTTCATTTCTTTTTTCACAACCTCAGCCATTAACGATCCTTCATGTTAATGATTCACATTCAACTCTTGAAGCTATTGGGCCAAGAGATGCAAATCTTAAAGGGACTTTAGGCGGAGTTTCCAGAGTTGCAACTTTAGTGGGTATGACCAAAATGACAGAACCAAATGTTCTCTTTCTTCACGCAGGTGATATTTCGATAGGTGATGTTTTCTTCAACAAAAACATTCAAATTCCGGAACTTCAAATTCTTGATGCAATTGGTGTGGATGCTATGACTCTTGGTAATCACGAATTTGATTTAGGACCAAGCACTTTGCTTTATGCATTTAGTCAATCTTTTCTTACTCCGGATGATGCTTTTCCAATATTAACAGCAAATGTAGATTTTTCTGATCCAACTATAGTTGCACTGGAAAATTATGTTGATGAATATACAATAAAAGAATTTGGAGATTTAAAAGTTGGAATATTCGGATTAACGACGCCTGCAACAAATTTACTTTCAAACCCTTCGCCCGCTATTGTAAGTGAAGACATAATTACAATTGCTGCTGCAATGGTTGGCACATTGCGTACTGTTGAGAATTGCGATGTTGTGATATTCTTATCACATCTCGGTGTTGCATTAGATCAAATTATTGCAAGTAATATTCCTGGAATAAATGTAATAGTCGGCGGACATGATCATTATAAATATGAGGAGCCAATAACTATTACAAATGCAGGCGGAATAACATGGATTGTTCAGGCAAGATCCAATTATATGAATGTTGGAAAAATGAATTTACTTATTGATGGAACAACCGTTCAGTTAGTTGATTATCAACTTATCCCAATTGATGAGAATATTCCGCAAGAACCAACTGTACAGGGAATCGTTGATTATTTAATTGCTGATCTTGAAACCACATATCAAATTCCCTTTTTTACACAACCGATGGGTTATGCAAGCTCTTTCTTTGAGGAAGAAGCAAAAGATCTTCTAACTATCGGCACACATGATACACCCTTAGGAAATTTGGTTGCAGATGCATTCAGATCGCTAACATCTACAGACATAGCATTGCAGGCGGGAGGATCAATTGCGCTTCCTATATGGGAAGGAACATTTACTGCCGGAGATTTATTCAGAGCAAACGGTTATGGATTTAATGAGACAAACACTCTTGGTTTTCAACTTGCGACTTTTGATTTAACTGGAATGGATATTTTAACAGGAGTAACATTCGGACTTTCTGAAATAGAAATGAATGACGAATTCTTAATACAAGTTTCAGGTATGGAATATATTTACGATGGAACAAAACCAGCAGAAGAAAGATTAGTATCAGTAAAAATAGATGGAATACCAATCGATCCAACAGCAACTTATTCTGTTACTGCAAATGAAATGGTTTTAGGAATACTTGCTTACATCGGAATCGTACCTGCAAATGTTAATATTCTTACTGGCGTTACAGAATTTCAGGCTTTATCAGAATATGTAATGGGTCAAAATAACTTTATCCAGCCCAAAACATTAGGAAGAGTATTAAATGTTGGTGACCAAAACTCAAGAAGCACTATAGTAGGTGCCGGATGGATGAATTCTAATCAAGGGAATTATATGCTAGACAAACTCCTTTGTGATAAACTGTTTTTTGAGTTTCATATGATTGACCGAGGTTTGATGTATCAGCCGACCGGAAAAGTAACCATAAGATTGCATCAAGCAAATTTAACATTCAAAAGCAATGTGTGCGAATGGCTGTTAACGCAAAACAAAACTGCAACCTTAACGGGTACCGGCAAAATAAATAATCAAGGAGACTATGGATATTTACTAATTGCAAATGATCATCCTGATAAGCTTAGAATTATTATCTGGGATAAGAATGAAGGCGATAGAATTGTCTATGATAATCTAACCTTACAAAATATTCAAGGTGCAATTGTAATGTTCAATAGAGTTGTTCTTACTAAGGAGGGAGAAGAGGATTTGTTAATAACTCCAGTCGAATTTGCGCTTGAACAGAACTATCCAAATCCATTCAATCCTGCAACCAAAATTAATTACTCGATTCCTGAGGCGGGTAATGTAGAATTGAAAGTCTATGACCTTCTTGGTAATGAAGTGGTTACTTTAGTGAATGAAGAAAAATCACCAGGCAAGTACATTGCGGAATTTAATGCAACAACACTTGCTAGTGGTGTTTATATGTATACTTTAAGAACTAACAACTTTATCCAATCAAAGAAAATGGTTTTAATAAAATAGTTATTTAATTAAGTTGGACATCTGAATGTTTAATTTTTGGATGTCCAACTTAATTTTGTGAGGTATGAAATGACAAAACTTACAATATTTTATGGCTTTAATATTTTATTTTTCTTCACCTTTTTCGGATGTGTTCCTTCAACAACTGTTACAAGAATCTACCTGCAGGAAGTAGAAGTGCATGGGCCAATGAATAGTTCTCCGGTTCATATAACAGATAGCTCTGAATCTGGTATTACCATTTCCCCAAGGATAGCATTTAACACAAAAAATACCCTAACCGGTAAAATAGATGATCATACATTAGTAAATGATCAAGGATTTTTTCAAGTGGATACTATCTATAATGGTGATGGAACTTTTTCATTTCAGGAATCTCCGGGAGCGAATAAATACCAGTATGAAGAAAACAATTTAACATGGTATGCTCCTGATATAACAGCATCTTTGGATTTTGATTTGAAAATTTCAAAATCATTTGCATTTTTTGTTGGTGGTAATTATTCAGTAGTCAAACAAAAACCTATCTGGGGAGCACTGTTTGGAATCGGTTTAATGGGCACTGGTGAAAATGCCGCCTTCAGGTTTGATGTTGGGCTTAATATTCAGGAAATCCCATACAACGCATATACAATTGTCTCGGTTACAACAACTAATTCTTCCGGTTCAATAAATTACGTTACTGATTACTATGACATCTCAAAGAAAACTCAATTTAATCCTTTTGCTGCTATAACTGTTAACTCATTTAACAAAGATTGGCTTTTTAATATATTTTTTAATGCCGGGTATAGATCTCAATCTCTTGTAAACTTCACACCCGAAGATCAGGTTTATCACAATCCTTATTATTATGGTGATGTTTATGTTACGGAAGATTTAAGAGGCGAAGCTACAGCGGGAATAATCGATTTAACACCTGGAATATATTTTAACTTTGGTGACTCTGGAAGAATAATTCTAGGCGCAAAATTTAACTGGATTGTTCAAATTGAAGATTTAGATAATTCATTCGAGGTTTTGCCGATGCTGCAATTTGATTTCAGTTTCTAAATAAACAAAAGTTAAAGTTCGTTTTCTGAAGTGTAATCTTTCACTTTAAATTCATTGTAAAATCTATTAGTTAAGAGCATAAAACCTATGCCCGCAATAGCACCTAGAATAATCATTGAATTTCCAATGGATAATTGCTTATACAAGAATTCAAGATTAAAGTAATAACTAAATCTAAAGTAAACCAATTTTCCTGTATGTGAAATCAGATTTCCGAGTCCTGCACCGAAAAAAGCAAACAATAAAATCTTTGAAGTCTTATATACAATACTAAACTGTGGATAACTTTTTGCAACTTCTTTTATCAAACCGTAAACAGAAAATATTCCAACCACCATCCAGAAGAATTCACTGTTGCCGATAAAATCAGGAATAAGGAATATGGTTATAAGTAAAATTACCAACCTAAATATTATCGTAACATACAGTTGTGGATAATCCAGAAAACTAAGTTTACCAACAAGAGAATCATTAATACTTTTTGTGATGCTGTTCTTGTTTACAATTTCAGCTTTGGCATATCCGCAACTCGGGCAATCTTTTAACTCATGCTTGGATTTCTCACCACAATTTGGACAGATGTTTGTATACATTATTCTTTAGTGAACATTCTTAACCAAATACCTTTTAATCTTCTGCGTTGTCGTTTTTTCAAACTCACTATCTCTTACATAAAATTTTCGTATTTGCTTAAAGGCAGGCAGTTCTTTATTTGTTTCTTTAACTGCTTCAGAAATTATATCATTTACCAACTCTGGAGTTATTTTAACTTTATTTTTTTCCGAGTACTCGATAAAAGCTTCTGCATCTGTTACAATTTGTACAGCAATTATTTCAGTGTGCTTTTCATCCTGTTCTCCATAAACCATGCTTTCTTGCACAAATGGGTTTCTATTTAAAATATCTTCAATCTCTTCAGGAAAAACGTTTTCCCCGCTCTTAGAAATGATAACATTCTTCTGCCTTCCATTTATATGCAAGAATCCATCATCATCAAAGAAACCGATATCTCCTGTTTTAAACCAGCCATCATCAAAAGCTTCATCAGTTAATTTTTGATTTTTATAATAACCAAGCATTACGCTGCTGCCCTTAATATAGATTTCTCCAATCCCCGCTTCATTAGGATTATTGATTTTAATATCGAGACCAGGTAATGGCAGCCCCGCAGCATTATCTTTAAAACTATACAAACGATTTAACGCAACAATTGGTGAGGTTTCTGTAAGTCCATATCCTTGAACAAAATTAAATCCGAGTTCACGTAAACCTTTTGCAACTTTTGGATCCGGTGCAGCACCTCCCGCAATAAATAACCTTATATGTCCGCCAAATTTATGATGCAGTTCTTTAAAGATTAATTTCTTAGAACTCTTCCAGCCAAATGATTCAAAAATATTTGTAAGAGAAATTAGCGGCGGAACAATAACTGATTTTAATTTGTCTTCCTGAATTCCTTTATAGATCTTCTTAAACATTTTATCATACAAGAGCGGAACACCAAGCAGAATAGTTGCTTTTACTTTTTGTAAATCATCAACAACTGTTTTTAATGATCTTGCGTAGTGAGCTGAAGCTCCGGCATACAAAGGACAAAGCAACCCGCAAGTACACTCATATTTGTGATGTATAGGAAGAACGGAAAGAAATCGGTCTTCGGGTATAATCTGTATCATACTGGTCATGGCCATAAGATTTGAAGCAATATTCTTTTGTGTAAGCATTACGCCTTTTGCTCTGCCCAGAGAACCGGATGTAAAAATGATTTCTGCCATAATATCAGGATTTATAAAAGGCAATCTTTCAATTGATGCTGATTGTTTTTCAATCATTTTTGTCATCGAAAGGATTCCGTCTTTATGTTCTTTCGAATCCATATTGATATAGTATTTTAGATTTAACAGAGAATCCCTTTTTTCTTTCATCAAGGGTTCAAATCCATCCGAAAAAACGATTGCCTTAGCTTCTGATTCATGTATGATATTAAGTATTTCATTATGGTTTAGATTCTTATCAATAGGAATAATAATCATGTTAAAACACATTGATGTAAAATATGTCATTGACCATTGTATACGGTTTTCACTTATAACGGCAATGTGATCTCTTTCTTTTATTCCAATTTCAAACAGTGATTTACCAAATCTTATTACATAATCATGCAGTTGTTTGTATGATACTCTTGATATCGGGTTGTCTGCTAAATCTTCAAGTGCCAGTTTATCACCATAAACTTTTGCTGATCTTAAAAGCATATCTTGTATTGAAGTTATGCTCGGAACAACATATCGTGGATATTCTTTGACCATTTTATTTTTCCTTATCTATAGAGTTTTCTGAATTGAAACAGCACCACGAAGATCATCCATCTGATAACCAGTAGCCTTATCATCAGGATATTTATTATTTAAAATTGACTTCACGTCAGGTCCAATATTTTCAACAGCTCCATGGCATCCCAGACAGGGTGCTTGAACAATTATTGGCTTTAAATACCTTACATTTTTAATTCCATCTATATCAACAACATCATAATACTCAGTTGTTTCGCTAAGTTTTCCGGATGACTTTAATTCTTCAAAATATTTAAGAGCTTTGGCTTCAACCTCATCTGGTTTGTTATTAGTGTTTCTATACTTAAAGGATACACGTTTGATATAAATTCCCTTATTAACACCATAATTATTTGTTAGAATTTGAGCGGTATCAGAACAAACAGAAACAGCACTAACAATTCCATTAGTTTGCATCTCTTTAACCAAAACAGTTTTTAGGGATTCCATAAACTGCTTAGCATCTGTTCTTAATCCATTTTTAATTTGTTCGGTTAGTTCCGGCGTAGGTTTTTCCCCGCATCCTGCAACAAGAAAAAGAAATATTGATAATGCTGATAAAGAAATGATTTTTTTCATAATTCTCTCCTATAATTAAAATTATCAATTCCTGATATTAATTTAGCAATAAATATCTAACGTTAGATAAATAATATTTAAGTTTGAGCATATAATCTGATTGGATCTTTTGAATACAAAACGCGAACTAACTCAAAAAACTATTTTGGCTTTCTGGATTCCCTTAGCTGCAACGTGGCTAATGATGTCCATCGAAGGTCCATATCTTTCTGCATTAATTGCCAGATTGGCTGAACCAAAATTTAATCTTGCTGCTTATGGTATAGCATTCTCACTCGCATTAATTATTGAAGCACCTGTCATAATGATGATGAGTGCATCAACAGCGCTTGTAAAAGATTATCAATCATTTAAGCAATTAAGAAAATTTAATTACATTTTAAGTGTATCGCTCACTGCCGCAATGATTGTCTTAGTTATTCCACCGATTTTTTATTTCATTACAGAGGGTTTAATTGGTTTACCCAAAGAGGTTTCTTACTTAACACACCTCGCTGTTATGATATTAATTCCCTGGCCCGGAGCAATTGGGTATCGCCGATTTTATCAGGGAATTTTAATTCGAAATAACTTAACACGATTGGTCGCTTATGGTACTATCATCAGATTAATCTCAATGACAATAACTGCATTTATATTATACAAGTTTACAGATGTTCCAGGAGTTGTTGTTGGTGCAAGTGCTCTATCAGCCGCAGTTATATGTGAAGCTATTGCAAGCAAAATTATGGTTAGAAAATTTCTGATTAAATTAAAATCTCAATTAAATGAAGAACAAAATGAATTAACAATAAAAGAAATTATAAAATTTTATTATCCGCTTGCACTTACCTCTTTACTTACACTTGGCATTCAGCCCTTTGTAACTTTTTTTATCGGGCAAAGCAGAATGCCGCTTGAGTCATTTGCCGTTATGCCGGTAGTAACTTCATTCGTTTTTATTTTTAGAGGACTTGGCTTATCCTTTCAGGAAGTTGTTGTTGCGTTGATAGGAGATAATATGGCTGGATTTGATCAATTAAAAAGATTTGCAATTAAGCTTGCTATGTTTGTTGCGGGAACATTAATGTTAATAGCTTTTACTCCGCTTGCAGAAATATGGTTCAGAGATGTATCGGGCTTATCAGAATCATTAACTGAATTTGCTAAACTTCCATTAATGATTATGTCTTTCTTCCCTGCTTTTACAGTTCTAATAAGTTTTCAACGTGCTGTTTTAGTAAAAGCTAATGAAACAAAACAAATAACTTATGGAACGGCAATTGAGTTTGTTGGAATAATTGTCGTGGTTGCAATCTGCATAAAATTCTTTTCACTGGTTGGCGCAGTTGCCGCAACAATAGCCTTTGTTATAGGAAGAATGGCGGCTTGCGGATTTTTGCTGCCTCCTACAATTTCTTCACTTAAAAAAACTAATCAATAAGCGTGAAGATTTGCTCAAAGGATTTTTTATCTCTTTGAGTAATGAATTCCCTCGGCTTACCGATCGCAACACAAGCTGCTAGTGTGTTTGGTGATTTGATACTGAGTAATTCTTCAAGTTCGTTACGTGCAATTAAAAGTCCAGAAAGCCAGCAAGCACCATATCCTAAATCAAATGCCGAGAGAATTAAATTTTCAACAGCGGCTCCGATTGATTGAATGTTAGGATAATTTCTCAATCTGTTTACATCTTCTAAACTTAACTCACGCCCTTTCAGTAATTCTTCAATCACTGTCTGATAAGGACTCATCTCAACAGCAATCAAAACCGGTGCATCCATAAAGAATGAGGAGAATCTTAAAACTTTGGCCTGAGCCATCATCTTTTCTTTGATGTTCTCATGCGGAAAGTATTCCAGAACTTTTTTCTGTACAATCTTTCCCATTTTCTCTATTATCTCTTCATTTGTAATTGCAATAAATTTCCACGGCTGAGAGTTATTAATACTTGGTGCAAGTCCGGCTCTTCTGATAATTTCCTTAATATGTTCAGCAGAAACAGGTTCATCAGTAAATGTTCTAATACTCGCCCTTTTTTCTATTACGTCTTTTAATTCCATTTTAACTCCTGTTTAATAATGCTATAAAAAATGATTTTTTCTAAAATTATTGTGTTGATAATAAGTTTTATTTACGGAATATTCTGCAACCAAAAATTGTTTTATTTTGTTAGTAAATATATATAGTAACAGGAATTATTAGATGAAAATTACGATTGTTTTTTTGCTTATAATCGGCTTAGCTAGTTTATGGATTAAACTTAACCCTGATGATTCAACTGCATTGGCAAAGGTTAAAAATTTAAGTGAACCTGATTCAACAAATCATAACGGAGTAAATATGGACAATAAAGTTGTTAAGACTGATGAAGAATGGAAAAAAGAATTAACACCAGAAGAATATAGAATTTTACGCGAGAAAGGAACTGAGAGAGCATTCACAGGAAAATATTGGGATCATCACGAAATAGGAACTTATATTTGCGCAGCTTGCGGTACAGAACTTTTTGAATCCAATACTAAATTTGATTCAGGCTGCGGCTGGCCAAGTTATTTTGAACCAATTGACAGCAGCAGAATTATTTACAATGATGATAGCAGTTTTGGAATGAAGAGGACAGAAGTAATCTGTGCAAAATGCGATGGACATCTTGGTCACGTTTTTGATGACGGACCGCCCCCAACCGGTTTAAGGTACTGCATCAACTCCGGTTCTATGAAATTTGTAAAAAAAGAAAAGTGATTGTATAAGAATATAAAATTCATATCTTGCAACTTTCAAATTCGTCCAATATGAGAGGTTAATATTGTCAAATCCAATCACATCTAACACGGTTGAAACAACTCAAAAACTTACTTGGAGCTTTTCAAAAGATTTTTGGCTTGCAAACTTAATGGAACTTTGTGAGCGCGCAGCTTATTACGGATTCTTTATTCTCTTAACAGTTTATCTAACTGATCTCGTTGGATTTTCTGATGTTATGAGTGGAACAATAAGCGGATTGTTTGCCGGTTTTTTATACTTTCTTCCTCCATTCTCAGGTGCCATCAGTGATAGAATTGGTTTTAAAAATGGTTTAATGCTTGCTTTCGGATTATTAACAATCGGATATTTTTTTCTTGGTGTAACGCATTCAAAAATTTCTGTTATTTTTTTTCTTGCTGTTTTGATGATCGGGGCATCTTTTATCAAGCCATTAATCACAGGAACGGTTGCAAAAACTTCAAATGAAGTAAATCGCGCAAGAGCCTTTTCTATTTTTTATTGGATGGTAAACATTGGTTCATTCAGTGGTAAGACTGTTGTTCCCTGGATAAGAAAAGGAATTGGTTTGGAATACATCAACTTCTTTTCTGCAGGAATGTCTTTTATCGCACTACTTCTCGTGGTTTTTCTTTTCAGAAACCTTGAATTAAAAACAGAACGAAAATCATTTAGAGACATTTTCAATGGGCTTATTAAAATCTTAACTAATACAAGATTAATTGTGTTAACCTTAATCATTTCAGGCTTCTGGTTAATCCAGGCTCAGTTATATCAAACAATGCCCAAGTTTGTTCTTAGAATTGTTGGACAGGAAGCAAATCCTGAATGGATTGCAAACGTAAATCCATTTATTGTTGTAGTATTTGTTCTTATCGTAACACAACTAATGAAAAAACATTCTGCAGTTAATTCAATGCTTATTGGCATGTTCATAATGCCGCTTTCAGCGTTCTCTATGTCACTTGGCCCCTGGTTACAAAATATTGCCGGTAATGAAATTCCTTTTGTTGGCCTTATCTTTCATCCATACACAATAATGATGGTTGTTGGAATTAGCTTACAAGGTTTAGCTGAATGTTTTATCTCACCAAGATTTTTAGAGTACTTTTCTTTACAAGCTCCAAAAGGTGAAGAAGGAATTTATCTTGGATTCAGCCATCTGCATTCATTTGTTTCATACATTGCTGGTGGAGTTATTTCTGGATTTTTACTGGAAAAATATTGTCCTGATCCAAAAACTTTACCAACAGGATTAACAGAACTTCAAAAAGCTGCCTATTATTCAGATGCTTATACTATCTGGTATTATTTTACTGCTATTGGTTTAACTTCTGCAATAGCATTGATTGCTTACAAGTTTTATTATCGTAAAAAGGATTTGAAGTCAGTGGGTAATTAAAACCATATAATATTGTCATCACGAGCGAAGCGAAGTGATCTGTTAGATTGCTTCACTTCGTTCGCAATGACGAATAATTATTAGTTCTTCTCTTCCTTTAACTCAGCAGCTCTTCCGCCAAGATGTTTGAAAAAGAATTGTTCCATTGCACCATAAAAATCAAATCTGTTTTCTTCATTTCTAAATCCGTGTCCCTCATTATCTTTAACCATATAAGGAACATCAATTCCCTTTTTCTTTAAAGCTTCAACCATTTGGTCTGATTCCGCTTTATTTACTCTTGGATCGTTTAATCCCTGAGCAACTAATAATGGAGCTTTAATATTATCAACATGAAAAACAGGCGATGCATCTCTTAAAAGCAAAGAATCCTTTTGCGGATGTCCAACCATTTCATAAAGCATTTCTTTGTAAGGCTCCCAATAAGGTGGAATTGATTTTTGGAATGTGAACAAATTAGATACTCCAACGTAATCAACACCACAAGCATATAGTTCTGGTGTAAATGTCAGTCCAGCTAATGTTGCATAACCGCCATAAGATCCACCGTAAATTGCAACACGTTTAGGATCTGCAATTCCCTGATCGATTAACCATTTAACTCCATCAGAAATATCATCCTGCATTGTCTTGCCCCACTGTTTAAAACTCTTCTCCCAAAATTCTCTTCCATATCCTGTTGAACCACGGAAGTTCATTTGTAAAACAGCATAACCTCTATTTGCAAGAAATTGCACTTCAGGATTGAATCCCCATGCATCACGATACCATGGCCCGCCGTGCGGGTTTATAACCACAGGAAGATTTTTAGGATCAACACCCTTTGGTAAAGTTAAATAACCATGAATAGTAAGGCCATCTCTTGTTGTGTATGTAATTGGTTTTTGATCAGCCAAATCATTTTCGTTCAACCATGGACTAACATCTATAAGTTTACTTAGTTCTTTAGTTTTAACATTATAGAAATAAAATGATCCGAGTGATTTATCACTGTATGTTCTTACTAAAAGCTTATCTTCATTTTTATTTATACCGGTTATCGCAAGTTCTTTACCAGGTAATTTTGAAGTTAGATCGTTATAAATATCTTTAGTCTCTTTATCAAAGAAATGATATTCCTGTTTCCAACCTGTATAGTTTGCAAACTCAATTACTTTTCTTTTACGGGAGTAACTTAATCCGTTTACATCATAATCGGGATTTTCATACAGTACTTTTATTTCTTTTTTATTTGCAATGTCATATTCAACAATTGCGGCTTTGTCTCTGCCAATGTTAGATGACACATAAAGATTCTTATTATCGAAGGTAAAGAACAGAGGGGCAAAAGTTTCTTTAAATGTTGTTGTTAGCAAGGGTTTAAATTCCTGATCTTCACTATCACGATAAAGAACGCTTGAGTTAACCCCATCTGTAGTTAGTGCTACTCTCAGTTTTCCGTTATGATCAGTTTGCCAGCCGGTTATGTTCCCCGGATTCTGCCCAACAACTATCATATCGCCGGTATTAACATTAATTCTATAAACATCAAACACTTGTGGATTGTCTTTATTCATCTGAATTAACATTTCATTCGGATTATCAACAAGATCATCTACAACTCCTGCTCTAACTTTATCAAATGGCGTAAGATCTTTTTGATTTTTACCATCTTTATCAACACCGAATAATCTAAAATTCTCGTCTCCTTTAGAATCCTGAACATAAATTATCCGGTTGTTTCCCTTCCAGAAATAACCAGCAATATCTCTTTCGGTTGCAAAAGTAACTTGCGTGGATTTTTCTTCACCGATCTTTTGAACAAACACGTTCATTCTGGAATTGACAGGCTGCATAAAAGAAAGATAATCTCCGTCCGGAGAAATCTGATATCCCCTTCTTTCCACATTACGGAAAAAATCTTTCATTGGAATTAACGGTACTTCTCCCGCCTGTGCAAAGACTGATGCTGTAATAAGCATAAACAATCCTAAAATAGTTAGTTTTTTCATTTCCTCTCCATCTAAAAAAAATTAAACAAACAATTAATAATTAAATAATTTACCGGATAAAAATTCAATAATGACATAGAGAATACACTTAAATATACATAAGCGGTTGTATCAAATGATAGTTAAACGATTACTGGTATAAAAAAGAGTAAAATTGATTTAAAAATTGAAGTGAATTTAAAATAAAAAATCCGTACCGATTTTATCGGTACGGATTGTAGAAACAAAGAACTAGATTTTAGAAACCAACGGAAAGAGCAAAAACATGGTTTCCATCAAAGTATTGAGCTGTTCTATAAGCATAATCTACTCTCAATAGAATTCCATCAAGATTTACATTTACACCAGCACCGGCAGTTAAACCATATAAATATTGTTCACTGTCTACATCTGGAGCAAATTGATAACCTAATCTTGCAAAGAATTGATTATTGAAGCCATATTCAGCTCCAAATTTATATTCATCTTCTGAGAAGTTGTTATTTAGAAATACGCCGGCTAATTGAACAGCATTTTGTTCATCAAATTCGGCTTTATATCCAACACCCATTTCAAAAGAAGATGGTAGATCAAATTTTGCTGCTTCAATTTTAGTGTACTGCGGCGGACGATTCTGATCCTGCACTGATGAAAGAACAAGCATTCCAGAACCATCATATTGCATTTGTGGTCCAACATTTTTCATAGCAATACCAATGCTTAATCCTTTTATATCAGCAAGAGTATTGTATATAACGCCAACATTAAAACCAAAACCTGTAGAGCTAGCATCTCCAAGAGTTTCAGTAATTAAGTTAGCAGTAAGACCAACAGATATCCTTTCTGTTAATTGGCGTGAGTATGTTAACCCTGCAGTTAACATCTGAGGGGAAAATACCGCTCCGCCTAATCCGTCAGGATCAGTGGTTGTGGTAACTAATATATCGCCAATTCCAAGACTTTTAAGACTTAATGCAACAACTCCAAAGCCTTCAATATTTGTAGCTACAGCACCATATTCTACACCGATATCTGCTAAATATGACATGTGTGAAAACATAACACTGGTAGAGTTTTGCATATTAGCCACACCAGCAGGATTCCAGAATATTGATTCTATACCCTGTGCTACTGCAAGATTGGCTTCACCCATTGCTATACCGCGCGGACCAACAGGAATAAGCAGCTGAGCAGCTCCTCCTGTACCTGTTCTATTTCCACCTCCAGCATATACATCAAGTGTAAGCAGGAGGGCAAGAACTATTATTAATAATCTAAATATATTTTTCATTTTTACTCCTATACTTTTTTACTTGATTTCATTAGAATCTATCAAGAATTTGTTGTTCCTGAATAACAGCTATTTTAAGGATTTTTGTCTCACCAAGATCTGGTAAATCAATATATGCGAGATACAATCCGCTTGCGACCGGTAATCCAGCGGTATTTGCCAGATCCCATCTTAGGAATTGATCAATATCATCCTTATTTATTGTTCTTACATGAACACCTGCAAGATTGAAGATTCTAATTGTTGCTTTTTCTGGTAGATGGCTAAACGTAACAAATTTGTTGTATTTATTAAGTTCTTCTGTATTTACACCATAATATGGATTTGGAAATACATTAATTTTATCCACCTGTGTTTTAGCAAGTTCATTAGAGAAAGATGAACCATTAGTGTTGAATAAATATTTATCCGAACCAATTTGAACTGGGTTATCGTATGATACAGTTACAACATCACCAAGGCTATAGTTGGTTCCGTAAAATACAAGTACCCAGGTTGCAGTTGCAGGCGCAACCTTTGGTGCTGTTGCATCATAAGGTGAATTATCTATGACTGCATACATTCTATTAACTGGGTTCCATGCATAGAATGGTTCAGCTGTAGGTGTTTGAATACGATCTCTAAACACTAAATTAACCTGAGTCTGGGTATCTTTATTCCAAACCTCAAATGGTATTCTAATCAAGAAAGGAGCTGTAGAACCCGGATTAGGATTAAGCGGGTGTGTAGCTAAACCAGCAGCACCTGTTACTGTTGAGAATATTGTAGCGAGCGAGCCTGTTCCATCTCTAACTACTATACGAGTTTGTCCGCCTACTACTGTTGTGTCCCAAATACCGGTGAATCTTAACTCATAATCTTGTTGTAACTCATCAATACTGGCTGTTCCGAAACCAAAATTATCTAAGGCCGTACTAGTTACGGTACCACCAAATATTGTATAGTTTTGTATATCAAGATTACCAGTAGAAGAATTTGAAGATAACGTAGTCGGACTATTATCAGGACTAAGTGTAAGTCTATCAGAAGCAAAATTGATAGGTGCTTCATAAACCACACTTACTCCTACCTGGAAGCCATCAACGATAGGATCTGCTGATGTTGTAGGATTTAACTGCGCATCACTAAAATCATCGCGTGAAGGGAATAAATACTCACCACCGATAATGCCTTGGTTTTCAAGAAGAACTGTACTTGTTGTAACATCTCTTAAATTCCAGTATTTAGCTAGTCTGGATGCATTACCAACTGCACTGACGGTTGTTGTACCAGCTGCATCAATTGGGCCACCACCATATCCATCATCAAATACTATCCAATCAACAGATAATGGTAGATTAGCTTGAACGAGAACACTCCATTCTTCACCTCCAGCAAATGGTCCATTCCCAGTATAAGGGTGAGATGTATCCCCGAGAATAACAGAATTTCCGGAAATTACGGGATGAATTGAACCATTGCCGGCTTCAAAATCTGGAACACTAAGAATATCAACTCCTACCGGAAAAGTAAGCAGTATACCATCCGCATAATCGAAATCCACTGAAACTAAATCTAAAGTAAATTTTAATTCCAATGTTCCAGCTTGAGGTCCGTATACTCCAGCGAGGTCAATTGAGGTGCCATCTAAAGTATCTGGTCCAAATTTACGATCAACGACAGCAGCCGCAACCCAATCTCCATTAGGATCTCTAATTTCCTGACGTTGAGAAAAGAACACTTCGTAATCATGTCCAGTAGTTGCAGCAGGATCAACAACATTAACTGTTGGACCGCCATCTGCAGTTCCTTCATGAACAATTGCTACAGATCCGCCTGATTCGTCACCATAAGTAACTCCTGGATTTGGAGTTTGTGGAATAACAGTAAGAATAGCAATTGGATTTTCAAGATTATTTGGAACAGCTGCAAGATCAGGATTATAACTATATGCTGTAACCGCAAAGTAATACTTAATTCCATTTACCAACGGAATTCCACCATCAACAGCATCATTTGTTATAGAAATAAATCGTTTAATTCCAGTATCATTTCCAAACTGCACAGGATATTTAATAACAGAGCCTGTTCTTACATCGAAAACAAAATCTGAAATTTTTCCAACCTGGTCAACAATATCATAAGTGGCAACTCTAATACCTTCTGATACCTGAGATGATGCAGTTGGTAATTGATAAATATTGTATCCCTGGAAGGTGTGTCCTTTTTTGTTAAAAGTTTCAGTAGCTTCAACTTTTGCAGTATTCTTTGACCAGTCAAGTATTATTTCTCTATCTAAAGAGGTAACTGTAACTTCCGGTGCCGGAGGAGCTGTTGGAAGATCAAAGAAGTTATTATAAGCTACTTGTGCCTGAGCATCGTAAAACTTTAGGAGTCCTAATGCTGAAAGTCTATCAACACCAGGAATAGCACCTGCAACTATTTCAGCAACTACTACTTCTTGTGTATCACCAGGTGCCATATTGAATGGACCGGATGCGCTACCCTGTCTTCTATCACCAGCTGGTAACTGCACACCATCCAACCAGCCTGTGCGGGCTTGCGGATCACCATTTAAAGCATAAGTAGTTGGGTTACCTGTTGCAAGGTCAATAAATGGAGCGCCTGAAACACCAAATTTGCCCTGGAAGAAATTATAAAATTCACGTGAACCATCTATTTCTCCCTGCGGCGGATCGCCGATATTAGCATCACCATTAGCAAAATAGTATGCTGCAGTCATTGGTAAATTAATTTTACCTGGTCCTACAACCTGGTTATTAAATATTCCAAAATCAGAAGCATCATCTATTCCATTTTTATTTATATCTTCACCGGCTACTCCATCAAGAAGTGGTCCCTGAAAAAAGTCAAAGCCAACTGCAGGAGGAGGTAATGGAGCGTATGTAGCATCTGTTGCACTTGCATTATAACAATATTGTAAGCTTAATGTAGTATCAACACCAACATAATCATTACCAGAATCTCCGTTGTCAACATCCGAAAACATAGAAAAATACATGTTTTCAAATGTAATAGGATTTGCAGTTCTATTTGTTATGTTGATAACTTTATATTTTCTGAAATACATACTGCCAAGAGCATTTGCTTGATTGTATGCCCAAATAGTTACCTGGCATTCAACACCTAAAGGATTTGCTCCGTATAGATAGGTGGTTTGTCCGGAATTTAAATCGTTAGCAACAAACCATATTGTTTGATCTGCATCTTTAACGCCTGGTATATCTATAGTTGGCTCATATAAACCATTTGTATTTACATCATTGAACGGAGCACCCATATCTGCCGGCCACTCTGTCCAATCTGCTTCATACTGGGTTCTAACTGCTGCCTCAGATAATCCATCTAAAGTCGCTTCTGTTGAAAGGTCAACATTTGGATCTGATCCTGGAAACACATCACGTCTAACTCTATAGATTCTATATTTATCTAAAGTTGAAACATCTGCAGTTCCATCAGGTAATACTTTACCTGGTTGCAGACCGGTTCTATATGCAGTACCGCCAACTCTTGGATCAGGATCTCCGGCAACTCTTGCACCCCAAAGAAGACCGGATGTAAACACTGCTGTTTTACCGCTTCCTTTAGGATAAACTAATCCTGAGTTACCTGATGCGGATATATCAGAAATACCATTATTAAAAAAGTAAGTTGATATATTGTTAATGTTTAGACTAGTTAACGCAACATAGTTATTGATTTTTTTCAAATCTTTATTGCTGTTATCTTTCTTATCCCCCTCTGCCCTTAAACCGGGTACGAGGAAGAAGATACTCATCACAAAGACAAGTATATATTTAATTTTTCTATAACTCATATTTTGAAACTCCTATTTTTTTTATACTATCAATTTTAGTATTCTAATTGAAATCCAAATCGAATTTGGCGTGGAGGACCATACAATACGCCAACAGCTGGTACTACTGATTGATATCCTTGATAATAGTCAATATTTATAGCTCTATACATAGCTTCATATTCTTCTCTTTGATAGGATTTTAATGTTCCGCCTAATCCTGGATCATTCAAATAACCATCGTCAGTAGGAGTTCCTGTTCGAAGGAATACGTTTGTGATGTTTACTGCATCTAAAAGATTAACTACAAAGAAGTAAACATTTGCACGTAATTTATCAGTAATCGAAAAAGATTTATCTATCTTTAAATCAAGCTGACTTGTCCATGGAGTTGATGATGAGTTCAATGCTTCAATAGGAGATCTAAATCTGTTATCTCCCTCTAATGAACCGTTGGCATCTCCTTTTCCTGTTCCAAGTGTAAATGGATGTCCGCTGTCAAAAGTAAAGAGAGCAGCAACTCCAAATTCACGTAAAATAGGTGATTCGGTATCTGCAGGGAATCTATAATCTATATTCATATTTCCTGTGATTGCTTTGTTGAAATCAAGAGGAGCAATATTAGTTGGTTTAAATACTGTAACTCCATCTAATGGAGCGCCAACAATACCTGCTTTAGAGTTTGGATTAGATCCTGTTCCCTGAGCATTCTGGAATCCAACAGAAGCGTTAACCTGGATATTTTCCACTCTTCTCATATTGAATGATACTTCAACACCCATTGTTGTTGCAAAGTCGCCATTTGTAAGAATATTGTAAGACTGATATGGTGAACCTGATGCAGTGTTTTGAATATCAAATTCAACCTGATCCTGAATGTCTTTATAATATCCGGTAATATCAAAAGATGCAAAGTTTGAAACTTGTTGTGTAAAACCAATTTCATACTGTGTAGTTCTTGTAGGTCTTACATCTTGACCAACAGGTGTTCCAATAAAGAATCCGCCTCTTAATTGAGTACCTAGACCATAAATACCTTGATACATATCTCTAAGTCTAGACTGTTGAACGAATTTACCATACTGTGCATGAAAGACAGTTGCATCAGTAACAGGGAATGAGAACCCAATACGAGGACTAACCGCGCTGAAAGATTCTGTTTTTGTTAATCCTGTAGGGTCAACTTTATTTGTTGTGAATTCAATCGCGGTCTCAGGACGAGTTGCGTCTTTAAGTATCAAATTATCTGTGTCAAAGTAGTCAAATCTTAAACCAACATTTAAGATAAGGTCTTTGTATGTTATTTTATCTTCAAGATAAGCACCAGCAAATACTGGTTTTTTAGGTGCTAATAGTCCTGCATCATCCACTGCACCATTCTCATTAAAATCGCCGTCTATTTCATTTCCAAAATGATCATAACCATAACTATTGGTTAATGAAATCATAACATCATTAATTGGTAATGGATTTGCAAGCTGACTATTCTTAAACACATCGTTAGCATATTGATCTGCTGATCTGCCCGCTGAAAAAGCATAGCTTCTAATAGTATAAGTAGATAACTCACCACCAAACTTAATTGAATGGATTTTATCTATTTCAGTTGAAAATGCTGCGTTAAAATTAAAAACTTCTCTTTTATTTTTATTATATGCAGCGTTAATATCATTTGGGGCAAAGAAATTAAAACCAAGCACATCATAAGCAGTTGGTCTTTGATATCTACCAATTCTTCCTTGATCTATATCTCTTGAAGTTCTATGCCAAACAGCGCCGACTTCTGCATTTGCAACGCTATCTCCGTATAATTCCCAATTATCTCTTAACAATGGATCCATATTTTCTGTAAAGTTATATGTATAACCAGCACTTATTTCATAATAAGTAGTTGGACTTAAAATATGGGTCATCTTAGCAGAAAACGATGAGTTTGCACTCTCAAAAATTGAGATTCTTCCAAGATTTAATAATTGGCTAATGTTTCCACCACCGCCATTTCCACCTTTAGAATCTGTATAAGATCCTGTTACTCTAAAAATTAGTGGATTAAAATCAAATGTTAATGTACCCGTGCCTGTATAGAGTTGATTTTGAGCTCCATAAGTAGGTCCAGCAGGATAATACATTTCAATTGAATTTGTTTCCGGTGTTGTGGATTGCTGGTCTGTTATTACACCAAGATCAATTCCCGGGAAAGGTAATGGATTCTGGTCTAACTTCCAGGTGGAATTAATTAAACCAAAAAATTTAATGTTATCTGCAAATAGAGGTCCGCTTATAGTACCGGTAAATTCATTATAACCAAACTGATAAGCGCCTAAAGTCTGTTCGCCATTAAATCTATCATCTTTGCTTTTGAAGGTCAAATTATCTGTAACGTAAGCAATGCTAAATTTAAAATCAGATGTACCTGATTTAAGCTGAGTTCTTACAATACCCGAATTTGCTCCGCCATATTCAGCAGTATAACCGCCGGCTTGCACTTGAATTTCTTCAACTGCATCCTGAACAATATCAACACCACGTCCACCAAATACTGGATCGGTAATGTTTGTGCCTTCTAAGTAATACCCAACTTCATCAACACGCCCGCCTCTTATATAAATGTTTTGATTTTGGAGAACAACACCAGGCGTTAAAGCTAAAATGTTATTAAAATCTCTTACAGGCAAATCATCAATGATATCGCTTGTAGTTGTTCTAATAGCATTTGTGTTGCTGGGGTTAATGAGTGGTCGTTCTGATACCACGACAACTTCTCCAACTGAAATCCCTTCGCCGGGCAATTGAAAATTAAGTTCTGTGGTAAGATCAGTATTAACACGTACGTTAGTAAGTGTAATTGTTTGATACCCGATGTAAGAAGCTTTTACTTCATAAACACCGGCTTGTAAATTGAAAATAGTGTACTCACCTTTTACGTCCGTTGCTGCTCCCAATGAGGTTCCAACTACTAAAACGTTGGCACCTATTAGAGGTTCGCCGGATGTAAGGTCAGTAACTTTTCCTTTTATTTTTCCCGTTTGAGCCAACATTATTGTCGGCAGTAGTAAAAGGGAAAATAGAATAGTAAACCATCTATTCATAAGATCTCTCCTTGATTAGATTACAGATGATGGTGGTTAATTAATTAAATGATCGATCTAATACTTTGTAACAATATGTGAATGAACAAAAAATAATAAAAGCAGATTCTATTAATCTATAGTTTAATGATTAACTAAATATGCATAGCATAAGGAATTCTTATATTGAAGAGATTGATACAGAGATCTGAATAATAGATTTGTAAAATTTTGTATCAATCAATCCGATAAACGTTCCTTTTTATAAGTTTTTTAAATTTTATATGACAACGTCCTAAAAAATATTGTTAAAGTCAACAAATAATATAAGAATGTTTAAATTTTTTAATAATTAACTTTTAGCAAGTCTTGATCCAAAACCTTTATAAACGCGTAAGAATTTTTAATTCCACACCCTGAAAAGCTGGTTCGTACCTGCAAATTCCACCAATACAAATGTTGCCGGCTTGCCTTGTTCCGACAAGTAAACTTAAATCACTGTGATTACCAAGCTTGTATCCAAATTGTATAAAGCTCCAGAATTTTCTTACAACATTTCCTTCTTGAGGTTCTTTGGTTTGAAGTTCTGCTACAACGGCAACACTAAAATTTGGAGAACGTAAATATTCAATGTTAATTATATCATCGTAATATTTTTCATCAGTTGTAAGATTTTCTGTTTGTTGGTGTTCCAGTACTAATTTAATTGTATTAATATCATCAAAGTAAAATTTGTTTTCCAAAATTGGTGTAAAGTTTTTTGTGTTTGTTGATAACTCTTCGTTGTATCCAAAGGCAAGTATTGATGTTAATGATTCACTCCAATTATGCGATGCTTGCAAATACATTTCTTCTAGTTGTGTAGCGATGGGAAGTGAAAGATTATTAACGCGCTGATAATAAGAACTGGTTGGAAGTGTGTTAGTAATACCATAATTAGCTATTAAAGAAGTTTCATCCGAAATATTATAATTTACTTCTACAGCATAACCTTCTTCGTTTGATTGATCAAGCGGAGAAGGATGGCGATTAAGCAGTATGTAAGTATATTCTTTTCTTAGAGAAGGTGCGGTATTATAAAAAATTGTTCCGTCATTAGACGCGAAAGCATAGTTATCATAATATTTATATTCACCAACAATTGAAAAAACATCATAATAAAAATTTAAGCTGCCGTAAAATGCTTCGCCGATTTTCCATTCATCATCATGAAAAACCTGTGACTGAACGTCCTTATTACTCTTAACTCCATACTCGGCATATCCATCAAAATTCCAATAAGATGGTTGTATTCTAAATGATGCTAATGTTGTTCTTGCAATACCTTCAATCGATGGCTGGTTAGAAGCAAATGTTGTTCCCAGTTTTATAAAATCAAATTTGCCGTATTGCAAATCAACAGCATGAAGAATGTCCTCTCTTAAATTATTTGATATTGGCGATAGAACCCGATAACGCCGTAAGTGTAAATCCCTTATAATTGACTTCCACTTTAACACCGAGTAAATTATTATCAATTCTAATATTTCTGTCTTCATAACTTTTTAAAACTAATCCACGACCAAAAAGTTTGTAAAAATTTCCAACCGTTATATTTAATCCCTCTTCAACATCACCGATATCTACACCAATATATTTATATGCAATATCGGCATACTTAACTTTTCCCCTGCTTACAGATGGATCAGGATCATTTGGCTGAAAGACTTCGAATCTTAATCCAGCGCTAAAAATATTTTTATTGTAATCCAGATTTAACCAGTTTTCAAAAATTTCATTATTAGTATCGGTATCGTAAGAGTATTCAAGCTGATTTGAAAAACCTAATCCATCTGGCAAAAGAAACCATCTATTGTCAGTTTGGCCAAATACTTTTGTTGATAATACAATTATTAATAAAATGGTGATGCGGATAATGGCAGTTTTCATTTTTATTTTAGATTTGATATGATTAAAGCAAAAATATTATTCCTTCGGTGCGTATGATTTACCGAAGGAATTAAAAATTATTTTTCTAATAATTCAGATATTATTTTCTCAACTTTTTGTTCGTCACCTTTCATATAACCAAGGTGCGAGTATACAATATTTCCAGTCTTATCTATCACTACAGTGTAGGGCATTTGCTGGGCATAATACTTTCTTGATACTTCACTGTTTGTATCAAGTACAACCGGAAATTTATAATCTTTTGATTTGATGTAAGGCTTTACTTTAGCTACTGATTTTTCAGTGTCCGTTGAAACGGCAAGTAATAAAAATCCCTTGTCCCGGAATTGCTCGTAAATTTTATTGTACTCTACCATTTCTTCTAAACAAGGTTTACACCACGTTGCCCAAAAGCTTAATAATATTGGCCCATTGCCGGTTATACTATTTAACTCAACATATTTTCCATCAAGATTAACAAGTTTAAAATTGGGAGCTTTTCTTCCTGCAATATCTTCTTCTGTTTGTGCTATTATAGGCAGCGAAATAAGCAATACGAAAATCAATGATAAAACAAATTTCATTTATTTCTCCAAAATCATTTTTCTTGTTTGAACAAATTCGCCAGTAACTATTTTATAGAAATAAACACCACTGCTAAGATATGATGCGTTTAAAAAGGCTGTGTGTTTACCTGCAGATTTAAAACCATCGACCAGTGTTGTAATTTTATTACCAAGAATATTATATACAGAAATTTCAACATTGCCGGCTTTCTTCAATCCATAATTTATTTGTGTAGAAGGATTGAAAGGGTTTGGATAGTTTTGAGCTAAATAATAATCAGTGACTAATGTTTTTTCATCTTCTACAGAAACAGGATTAACTGTTGCAGTTAGATCAACCGTAATTCGATTATTAGGATTCCTAAAAGTTGCTGCTTGCATTTGGACAATACCAGTACCTGGATTAACTAATGGGAAAACGTGCATGGCCACTTCTCTAGTTTCCCCTGGTGATAAAGGAGTACTGCCAAAATCAGAAGTGGTAGCAACACTATCAACCCATCCCGGAAAACAATATTCAAAACATAATGATGATTGCCAGGAATTTGGAAGATTATTTTGAGTCCTGACCATAAATAATGTTTGATCTGCCTGGGTAATATTAGTTACATCAATATAAAATATCATTTCTGATCCAAGCGTATCGAATAATGTTGTTTGTCTAGGAACAAAGGTAATATCCTGTGAGAACAATGAAGTGGCAAGTGTAAAAACTATAATTAAGCTAAGTAATTTTCTTTTCATATAACCTTACGTTTAAAATTTAAAAAGAGTGGTGCTATTAACACCACTCCAAAAATATGATTTATTTTATTAAAGTCATTTTCTTTATATCTGAATAAACAGAACCATCGATACCAGAGGCATCTAATCTATATATATACATGCCACTGTTCAAATTCTGAGCTTTAAAATCAATGAAGTGTTTTCCGCTAACAAGATTACCATTTAATAATGTTGCAACTTCTTCTCCCAGAAGATTAAATACTTTTAATGTAACTTTTGATTCTGATGCAAGATTGAATTCAATTCTTGTGGATGGATTAAAAGGATTTGGATAATTTTGATTTAGTGCAAAATACTGCGGCCCGGTAACATCAACATTTACCTCACTGGAATATTCAAATGACCCGGTTAAATCAACTTGCTTTAACCTATATGAATAAGATCCGGTTTGCAAATCGTTATCTGAAAATGAATAATTCTGAACTTCTGTTGTTGTTCCTTGTCCATTAATAAATCCTATTGCAATAAATTCGTCTGCAACTTTTTTCTGTATCTCAAAACCAAGATTATTTACTTCTGTAGCAGTTGACCAATTTAGGTTAACACTGCTTCCACTTGCTTGTGCAGTAAATGATTTTAGTTCAACTGGTAATACAGATCCAAGTGAGTATGCAAAGGTTGCCCATTGTGATGCTGATGTAGGAGTAAAATTATTTGAGGTTGCTGTGGTTGTTCCTAATGCTGCACCTGATTTATCAAAAATCGTATGAGGGAATGTCAATCCTCCATCAACAGAAAGTTTTACAACTAATCTATCGCTGTATCCCGGATATTGAGCATGCGCATAATTAAATTTTACAGAATCCGTATATTCAACACCCAAAAAGGATTTGCTGATCAATGTGTCTGATGCGCCAGTAGTTGAGTAGCTATAGAAATCCATTTTAACAGATTTGTTTCCACCAAATGATGGTCCGTTAGCGCCGGTAAACTGACTGAAAGTTATACCTGCGTCCGGGTTTTTTAATACCCATCCGCTTGCAGGAAATCCACCTTCAAATAATTCATAAGCAAATATGCTATTAATTCCATCAGTGTTAACAACAATGGATGTTGGATTAGATTGTTCTATAAAATCAGAAGATAGGATTGGTTTTTCACTAATAGTATTTTGATTATTTACTATCAAATTTTCCAAAACTACATTTCTTCCTTTGGCGCTATTAAAAACTTCTTTTGTTTGATCATTCTGCACGAATGCTGCTGTATATATCATTGAATCAACCCAAACAACTTTATCTAACGCATATGTAATTGTATAATTATATGTTCCTACCGCTGTTGGAACAGACAATCCTAAAGAATTAGGATAGGCTTTTCTAAAAACATCATAAAAATCTTTTTCACCATTTGATCCTGGAGCAGTTACATAATGAATATGTCTCTCCACTGCATGAACTCTTAAGTAATAATCACCAGGATTAAGTGGTGATAAAACCTGAACGGTAATATCAGCTTTAACACTATCACCATTAGAAATTCTGGTATCTGTAACTGACATTGCTATTGGAGTACCAACATTTTTTCTTGGATAGAACGCACCTGGTAAACTTGAAGCATCAGAATATGGATATGAAGGATCAACAACACCATCCATTATCACATTTGGAACAGAGTTAACACCATAATAATTTCTTCTATCCGTAGCCTGCGTAGGATTATATAAATACATTGGATCGTTACCGGGAGCGGGCCAGTTCATATGATATTTTATAGGAACAATAGAGTCAAACCTTGCAGCTACAAAAGCATCTATTGTAGGATTATTTGAAGCACATGGCGCACACGTAGAACTTGTCCACTCTTCTAATAAAACAGTTCTAAAAGTTCCTGGTAAATATATTGTGTACTGTGCAAGGGTATTGTTTGATGGATTTTCATCACCGGTAAGATTTGTAACAACCGAAATGTCTATCCCCAGTCCAGGTGTAATTGTTAAATTATCAAAAGTAACAATTTGCGAGAAGCCGCTATTTAATGATGCAATTGTTTTTGTGCTTGTATACCCACCTGGTGTAGCAGTCATTGTTACTGTAAAAGAAGAGGCAATGTTTTGCATTCCAACATTTATTATAGAAACTTCGGGAGCAATAACAAATGGCAAGGTAGATGTTGCATAGCTTGTACCTGAGTTAATATTATTAACCGAACCAACTGCGGCATCCAGATTAAACTGATTACCAACCGTAACATTATCAATATAAAGATTGTTACCGTAACCATTAATTGTTACAAACTTCAATTGTACTTGTGCAAACGTAAATACGCTAAGAGCAGCAAACCATGTTAAGAAAAATATTGTAGATTTTTTCATAACGAACCTCTCCTCTGAAATTGAAATATTATTGTTAATTAAGAATTTTTTAAAATGTAGATCCTGCCTGGTAAATTTCTTTTGTGTCTTTATTCTGTATAAATACAACTGTGTTTATGTTGTTTTGAATCCAGGCAGAGTTAAGTGTTACCTGCCTTTGAAAATTATACACGCCAACCTGATTGATTGATGCTAATGATTCTCCTTGATTACTGGGAAGCATTTTTCGCATTACATCATAAAACTTTGTTTCACCGTTTGAGCCTGGCGGAGTTGCAAATTCAATATTAGTTTCAGTTACAACCGAATGAAGAACAAGTTTAGAAAAATCTATATTAGTAATATCCTTAACATCTACAGAGATATTAATAGTATAATTACTCCCTGCGTTACTTGCACTAACATCAATTATAAACTGCGGCACTTTTGCTAATTCAGAAAAAATTTTATTCTTAACATCATTAGAGTCCGTAGAAGTTGGTCTTAAATTGCCATCAACTATTGTAGTAGGGGCAAACAATATATTATAATAACCCATTCTTGCGTTGCAATCGGGACCATTGGCAAGAAAAAACGGATCTACTGGTGAAGGAAAGTTTGTCGGGTATTTTATCGCAACGAGTTTTGAGGTTCCAAAGTTATCATTAATAAGATGTTCTATGATTTTATTACTTGTTACACATGGTCCGCAGCTAACATTAGCAAAGTCTTCAATTAAAACTATTTTATTTGCCGCAAAAAGATTTGCAGTTAATTCAATCTCAGTATTCTTTAAAACATTCACATTCAATATTAAGCTATCATAATTATCTTTGACTAATTCTATTATATGATTTCCAACGGTTGTTTTTAATGTATCGGGCGTTAGTTTGCCTGTATCATTTCCATCAAGAAATATTTTAGCATTAGGAACATTTGATATAAGTTTAACACTGCCATATTCAACAATAGGAGTAGTGGGGGTAGTTGGTGGATTTGTCTCGCAGCTTACATATAAAATTGCAAGAAGTAGGATAAGAATTTTTCTCATAGCTCAATGACTTTCCTTATGTTCAATAATTTTACCCCTTACTAAGGTAAACATTATTATTTTGCTATGGGAAATTAAAAACGGATAATCAAAGATCAAAAATCTTTTTTAATAAAGTGTGATTTTGTTGAAAATAAGAAGTGAGCTGTAAAGATTATGGATTGTATGCAGTCCAATATCCGCTTATTGAAAACAGTTTAGAATCCGCCCATGTACGTACCTTTATAGTAAAGCCGTCTCTGGAAATTGAAATTGCTTCTACATTGTATCTAACATTTGATTCTTTATCAGAATCAATCTGAGTGACACTTAAAAAAATCTGAGGTTTTTTAGTAAATGCTTTTTCAAATTTTACTTCTATCGTCATAGTTCGCTCCCCGTTATTCTTATCAAGCGAGTAAGCGGCTAAACTCTGGTTAACAGACCAACTGCTGCTCTGAATTATTTGAGCTGAAGCATTTACTGAGAGTATTATAAAGAAGAAGAGAAATATAACTGTGTGAATATTTTTCATATCTTTTGTTTTTTATTAACTGTTAAAAATTAATCCCAATATTTTTCATTTACAATCAGCATTGTTGATTTAGTGATAGTCATCAAAACTAGTATTACTTGAGCTTATCCCTTTCACTCTTTTTTAATACCCTTACAACTTCATCGTAAGAATGATCAATCCAATCCTTTAAATCACTCCAGCGAATATTTCCTTCCAGAATAATTGTATTCCAATATTTCTTACTCATATGCCAGCCAGGCTGCACATCTTCATATTGTTCTCTTAGTTCCATTGCTTTTTCAGGATCACATTTTAAATTTATCTGCAATGGAATTTTTTCTAATGGAATAAGTGCAAACATTTTTCCACCGACTTTAAACACAAGTGTTTCTTCATCAAAAGGAAAATCTTCAACAGCTCCCTTTTTACTTAAGCAATATTGACTAATAGTTTCTACGTTCATTCAAGTTCGGGTTAAGTGTTTCTAAATCGTTAATAAAAATTCTTTTGATTATTTTATCACATTAAAAATTTACATAAAAATGATTGTCTATTTCAATGACAAATATATTCCGCACGATGAAGTAAAGATTTCACCCTTTGATCGTGCATTTCTGTTTGCAGACGGAGTTTATGAAGCTCTAAGAACTTACAATGGAAAACTCTTCCGTTTGGATGATCATCTCGAAAGATTAAAATACAGTTTACAACAACTTGAAATACAATTTAATGATTTTCATCAGATCGAAAATATTTCCACAAAGCTTGCGGAAATTAACAATATCAAATCAGAGTATTCAGTTTATTTGCAAATAAGCAGAGGAGTTAGTTTTCCTCGTACACATAGTTATGAAAATAATTTAACTCCAAATGTTTTTGCATTTTCAAAACCGATTAAAGATAACAGCAAAGAAAAAAATATTGGAGTAAAAGTTATTCTTGAAAAAGATTTACGCTGGTTACGATGCGATATTAAATCAACTTCGCTTTTGCCATCTGTTATGGCCAATCAAAATGCAATCAGAAATAATGCTTTTGAGGCAATACTATTCCGTGATGATATTATTACCGAGGATCACATACAAATTTTTTTGCGATTAAAAACAATAATATTTATACAGCACCGTTATCAAATTATATTCTAAGCGGAATTACAAGAAAAGAAATTCTTGAACTTTGCAAAGAGAATAAAATTGATTTCTTTGAAGAGCACATAACCATAAATAAACTAAAAGACTATGATGAGTTTTTCCTAACTGGAACAACAACTGAAGTTACTCCTGTTATTCAGATAGATGATTGGATTGTTGGCGATGGAAAACCGGGAAACATAACACGTACTATCCAGGAATTATTTATTAACGAAGTAAAACAAGTTTGATGAAAACTGATAATAAAATATCTGCAGATGTTTTTCTTCTTACCGGAGAATGGAGCGACTACAGCGGAAAAAGTGTACTTAAGTTTATTGGTACAAGCGATGAACTTGGACCAGTTGAAATTATTGTTACAAATAACAAGCCTGTTTTCTTTATCGAAAAAGATGCGGTATTAAATCCGTTAAATAAAACTTATCTAAGAAAAGAAACCAAACTTAAAAACTTTAATAACAAACCCGTTGATGCGCTTTATTTTAATACTCAAAAAGCATTAAGTGTTTTAGCAGAAACAATTCAGCAATCACATCAAACAACTTATGAATCTGATGTTGATCCATTGAGAAGATTTTTAATGGAGAAATCAATTAACTCACAGATGAAGATTACCGGTGCTGCAGAACAAAAAAACTCAATCGTGCGATTTACAAATCCGACAATTCTTCCCTGCGATACTTCTCCCAATTTTGTAATTTCTTCAATCGATATTGAAACAGGGGCCAAAACAAATCAGCTTTATTCTATTGCCGTTCACATCACAGGTAAAAATGGCGAACACAAAAAAGTTTTTATGATCGGCGAAAAACCTAAACGCGATTCAGAACTAATTTCATTTTATAATGATGAAAGAGATTTGCTTACAAATTTCTTTGTATGGTTTAAACAAATTGATCCGGATATAATTATTGGCTGGCATGTTATTGGTTTTGATCTTCTTTTTCTTGATAACAAATGCCGTGAACTTGGAATCAGTTTGGATATTGCGCGTGCTAACGGAAGAGTTTCAATACGACAGCGAAAACCAAGCGGTCATTTTATTTCTGTTACAGGCAGAGTTGTAATTGATGGTCCTACTATGCTTCGTGCTTCGTTTTTTAGTTTTGAGGATTTTAAACTTGAAACTGTAGCGCAGGAACTTTTAGGAATCGGCAAAACTATTACTCCCGATGAAAATAAAATTGAAGAGATCGACAGACTATTCAAAGAAGATAAAACTTCGCTTGCAGAATACAATTTACAGGATGCTGTTCTTGTAACAGATATTTTTTCCAAAACAGGATTAATTGTGCTTTCAGTTCGTCGCGCACAAATTTCAGGTTTGTTAATGGATCAGCTTGGAATGATGACAGCCGCGTTTGATCATTTTTATTTGCCGCGTTTACATCGTGCTGGATTTGCTGCGCCCAATTTAAAAGACATTCAAACAAATGAGCATGCTGCCGGCGGATATGTAATTGAACCAACTCCCGGAATTTATGAAAACATAATCGTACTGGATTTTAAAAGTTTGTATCCATCAATCATACAAACATTTAAGATCGATCCTTATTCTTTGCTGATGAAAGATGTTGATACAATACAAACATTAAATGGTTATAAGTTTTCAGCATCACTTCACATTCTGCCTGATTTTATTGATGAACTGATGAAACTCCGTGACATTGCAAAGAAGAAAAAAGACAAGCAGCTTTCTCAGGCAATCAAAATATTAATGAATAGTTTTTATGGTGTTATGGGTTCTTATGGATGCAGGTTTTATCATCCCGATCTTCCTCGTGCAATTACAGGAAGCGGACACAAACTTTTACTCGGAAGCAAAGACTATCTTGAAAACAAAGGATTAAAAGTTGTTTACGGTGATACTGATTCTTTGTTCGTAATGCTTAATGATATTTCAGTTGATGATGGTGAAGCACAGGGTAAAAAAATTGTTAAAGAGCTAAATCATTATTGGAAGAGCAAACTTAAAAAAGAGTTTAAAGTTGAATCATATTTAGAATTAGAGTTTGAAAAATATTATAGAAAATTTATTATCACTCCTGCGCGCGGCGCTGATATTGGTGCAAAGAAAAGATATGCCGGACTTGTAACAAAGGATGGTAAAGAAAATATTGAGTTTGTTGGAATGGAATTCGTTCGTTCTGATTGGACAAAATTAGCAAAGGAATTTCAGATCGAATTGTATCAAAAAGTTTTTGATGGTGTTGAAGTTGAAGATTGGATTCGTGGTGAAATACAAAAATTAAAATCAGGTAAGTATGATGATAAATTGATTTATAGAAAACGATTACGTAAAGAAGTTGAAGACTATACTAAAAATGTTCCGCCGCATGCACGTGCAGCAAAATTACTTAATGAACCTCGTGATGTTATTTATTATGCAATCACACAGCGCGGACCAATTCCAATCGAACTAAAACATAACGATTTTGATTACGATCATTACATCGAAAAACAATTAAAACCAATTGCTGATTCTGTTCTATCACTTCTCGGCAAAAATTTTGATTCCATTGCAGAGAATGATCAACTAAGTTTTTTCTAGTGTAGTCCACCTTAAAGATGGCCTACATTTTTAAAATTAAAGAATATAAAATATGAAACCACTCAAAGATAAAATTGCTCTTGTAACAGGAGGAACACGAAATGTTGGTAAAGGTATTGCTTTGGCACTTGGAGAAGCCGGTGCAACTGTATATGTAACAGGCAGAAGCATTTCAGAAAAAGATGTTCAAGGAATTACAAAAGCAGGAGGGAAAGGAATAGCTCTAGTTTGCAATCACGAACATGATGTTGAAGTAAAAGAAGTGTTTGAATTAATAGAGAAGAATGAAGGTAAGTTGGATATACTTGTTAATAACGCCTGGGGCGGATATAACAGACTGAGAAACAGGAAAGCTTATCCCGAATTCAAATGGAAAGCAGCTTTTTGGGAACAACCCTTTGGTCTATGGGAAGAAATGATCAATGTTGGAGTGCGTTCAAATTATATAGCAAGTGTATATGCAACCAAATTAATGCTAAAACAAAAGTATGGTTTAATTGCGAACATTTCATTTTACGCAAGTCGGAAATACTACGGCAATGTAATTTATGGCGTTGCAAAGGCAGCTGTTGATAAAATGACAATGGATATGTCAGAAGAATTGAAGAAACATCACATTACTTGTGTTTCATTATATCCCGGATATATTGATGATAACAAAAAAACACCAAATCCTAAAAAAGAATCTTCTCAATTTGTTGGAAGGGCAATTGTTTCACTGGCCACTGATAAAAATATTTTTAATAAAACAGGTAAGATCTTGGTAGCGGCTGAACTTGCAAGAGAATACGGTTTTAAAGATATTGATGGAAGTCAACCTGAGCCATATGACAAATTGTGAAAATATAAATAATGATATGACTTTATTATTTTTGTGTAGATGAAATTAAAACTCTCTGCTCAAATTACTGCAATACTACTTGCGCTGTTTGTAACCTTTCTCTGGTCAACTTCTTTTGTGATAATAAAATTTGGATTAAAAGAAATTCCGCCGCTTGTGTTTGCAGGATTAAGATACTCTATTGCTTTTGTCTTTCTGCTTCCATTTTTGTTTACAAAGAAAAATAAAGCAATAGTAAAAACTCTCAATCGCAAGGACTGGATAAATCTTACATTACTTGGAATACTTTTTACACATTTACACAGGGCACTCAGTTTGTCGGACTCTCCCTTCTTCCCGCGGTAACGGTTAGTTTATGGTTAAACTTTACTCCGCTTATTGTTGCAGTGCTGGCAATTTTTTTAATAAAAGAAATACCAACTCTGCTGCAGATATTTGGTGTAGCATTATTTATAACCGGAATTCTAACTTACTTTTACCCGGTAAACTTAAGCAGTAATCAATCAACGGGATTGATTGTAATGACAGTTGGTGTATTTGCAAACGCAGCCTCTGCTGTACTTGGCAGAAGCGTAAACAGAAAATCTCATTTAACTCCTATCGTGATAACTGTTATCAGCATGGGCATCGGCTCCATTATACTTTTATCTGTTGGAATAACTCTCCAGGGATTTCCAGCTATTAAAGTTGAGAACATTTTTTATCTTCTCTGGCTTGCAGTTGTTAACACAGCATTAGCATTTACTTTATGGAATTATTCACTTAGAACTTTAACGGCTATGGAATCCAGCATAATAAATGGAACAATGCTTATACAAATTGCTGTACTTGCGTGGATATTTCTTGGGGAAGATATTTCGTTTAAGGAAATCATCGGAATGCTGATTGCTTCTTCGGGTGCGGTTCTTGTGCAACTAAAATTTAAGAAATGATTTTCCTTTGCGGTCTCTTCGAAAACCCTTAGCGGACTTTTGGCAAAGCCATCCCTTTAGGAGCGTGAAATGCGCTTAAAGACTTTCTAGCTATGAACACAAAGTAAAACACGCAAAGTCCACAAAGTAAAAACAAACATTTAAATGTTGAGATTATTACCGCATTACTTTAACTTGCTGATGAGATTATAATTAAACCATCGGTCAGTGTAGAGATAATATTTTATAATGAAAAAACTATTTTTTTTACCTGCTATTTTAGTACTAGTTTTAATTACCGGCTGTGCTTTATTTAAAGAAAAGATTAAAGCTTATAATCGCTATGGTGGGATTAACGGACTATCTCTAACCTATCAGCTTTAACTTGAGGTTCAGATATTGTTACACATAATTGGAATACAGATATACCTTCCTCTCTGTTTGGAAGTAATGATAACAGTATCCTGATAGGCAGGGGTGATTTTGAACAGTTTGATAATAAACTAATTTTAAAATTTAAACGAGTGGCTGTTGTTGACACTTTCGGGGTAAGCTGATATGATTACATCTCAAATGATTTTAACATAACTGGTCTGAGAACAAAGAGAAGGTTTTTGGTTTCCAATTTTCCTACGCCTTTTAATTCTTATTTGCTAAAAGATTCACTTTTGGCAGAAATTATTGAAATCAGCCGTGATTCTGTCGAGATAACAATCAACAAAGGAAAGAATGATGGCCTTTATTTTGGATGTGAATTAACTGATGGCAAAAATTTCTATTCTATAAAAAAATTATTTGATGAGCATTCTATTTTATGTCAATCTGAACTTTTTCTAATGTTTGAGTATTCGAAAAACCTGGGTTATGAAATTCCACAGTAGATTCGTTTATTTTATAACACTCAAATTAGAATTCGACCCAAATATCTTTATTTACAAGCACTTAAAAACCAATGCCCCTCCGCATAAACTTTTTCGCCGGCTTCTATTCTTAGCTTAAGATAATTTTGTAATGGAGGCAAAGGACACGTTGCATATTTTGTAAATACACACGGCGGGTTGTAGGCTTTATTAAAATCTAAAAGTATTGTTCCTGTTGAGTCCGGTTTGTTAACATACATAAATCTTCCGCCGCCGTAAGTTTCTTCCCCGCTTGTTTGATCTGCAATTATAAGAAACAATTTATCTCCGCCCTCATCAACGGCATCTATTCTGTATATTTTGCCATCACGTTCAAACACAACTGCGCCGGGGGATTTTTCTTTACTTATTTGTCCAAGTACATTCGGTACATCAATTTCTTTAACAGGATTATATGCTTCAAACTTTGCAATTATTTTCCAGCTTTCATCAATAGGATATCTTTCTACTCCCTTAAAGTTTTTTACAAGATCAGAATTCAAATCACGAAAACGAATTCCATACAAAGTATCTCTTATTATCAAATTAAATTTTACAAAACCAATTTGTAAAACAGTCATATCCTTTTTCTGATCATCAACTAAAACAATTTCTTTAACTGGTTTTCCATCTAACAGAACTTCAACATCGTCTTTAGCTTTAAATGTTACAACGGAATCCTCAAAAATAAATGAGCCGATATGTTCCGGCAGCTTTGATGATTCAACAACGATATCATTATCTTTTGCAGATCCAAAAGTACTTTCACCCTGCTTTAACCAGAATCTGCCAACTAGATTAAGCCAGCCGTCATCAGCTTTTAATCTATTAATCCTTTTCTGATCCCATTCATTAATCTCTTTAACATAGTTTGGATCAGCAGTTGGTTTTTGTGTGCAGGCTATTATAAGAATCAATAACGAATAAATTATAAAACTTTTTAACACATAAACTCCAAACGATTTATTATCTTAAAATTATTAATACTAAACCATAATACTATTGGTCCAACGGAAAAACTACTTTAAATTTTGTACCGTGATTAGACTCAACGGATAAGGTGCCGCTTAGCTGTTGGGTAAGCATATTAATCAATTGTAACCCCATACCTTTTGCTTCATTAATATTAAAATTATTTGGAACACCAACACCGTCATCGGCAATTTCAATTACTGCCTCTTCATTTGTTTTTTTAGGCTAACATAAATGTTTCCATGTTTATGATTGGGAAAAGCATACTTTAGCGAGTTTGTTAAAATCTCATTTACTATTAAACCAACTGAAGAAGCTGTTCTGGGTGATGTTTCTATACTATCAAAAGATGATTTAATTTCAATTCGTGCTGCATCTTCAATATACGACTCTGCCAACGAAATGGTTATTTGATTTAAATATTCGCCCAAATTTATTTTCTGGGATATGCCGCTTATATTTAGCAAAGAATACATTTTTGGAAAGTGTTCCAATTCTCATCTCCAGATTTTCTAATATTTTGCTTGCTTCCTTGTTGTCCAGTTTTTCCCGCTCAAGATACATTAGTGACTTAATTAAATTAAAACTGTTCTTTACACGATGCAGAAGCTCACGATGCAATGCTTCTTTTCCATTGCAGCATTTTTTAATATTTGCTCGGCCCTTTTTCGATCCGTAATATCCTTAACATATCCCCAGAATTCAACAAGATTATCTTTATCATCAAATACGCCAATAATGTTTTCTAAAGTTTGAATGTGTTTTCCGGATTTTGTAATAATTTCGCCCTCATAGTTTGTTAATTTTTTTTCTTTCCTGATTAGATTTAAAAAATCAAAAAACGACGATAGTTTTCTTCACTCTCTTGCGTTTTCTGCTTTTCGGCTTCAAGATCTTCCAGTATATTAAGTAATGCTCTGTTGAACTTTTTTCAACCCTTCTCGGAAGCTCCGAGATTTCTCTCCAAAATTACCTATTTCTGCAAGGTTTTTTACAGGGCATGGTAACCTCCTTTGATTTTAAACTTCAATTTAGGATTGTCCCCAAAGTGCTTGCCCTTTATTCTTTTTCTCAACCGTCTTTTAATGTATAATTTATTCCAACTGTTTTCAGTGTTCTAATTCCATTTTAAAATTGATTTTACTTCCTCTTGATCTTTAATTTTACTTAGGACTAAAAATCCTTGCAATATCTGAAATTTTGGTCAATATCACTTGATCTACTCAAGACCTAGGCTGGAGCCAGAATGACAGCCGCTTTGAAATGCAAACCAGCTAGGCTTATCACTTTTATAATTCGTTCGAGCTCCAGGTAAATTTGCAACAATCAATTCAATAGATTTTAAAGCGTTAATTGTAATCAGAACTTGCTTCACAAGCCTCAAACAGAACCAATGCATCCATTCCGGTCAGTTAACTCTGGAGCCTTGTTGTTGTTCCAGGATCAATCAATGCTATACGCACAACTAATTTACTTCAATTCAAATTTTCTTTTCTGTAAGCTACGCTAATTATTGCAACTGAGACTGCGCTTGTGCCGGCAGTTTGGAATACAGATTAATGGTAGTCCTGGTAATTTAACCTCATCAACCTTCAAATTCGGTAACATTAACATTATTCGTAGATGTTATACTTATAGCTTTGCACCCTGGCGCCCCAGCGATTTTTTTTCCTTTCTCTTGTGGGATGGATTTCCTCAGGTTCGGATTTAGTTCCTAATTTTACACGGCATCACAAACCTTTATCGTACAAGAAATTTTTGATGCTTGAAACTGTTAACATACTTACTTGCTAAATGTAACGCACCTTCCCCAAAAACAAATTCCGGAACAAAATTTTCGCAGTTTGGAAAAGTCATTTGCATACTATGTTAACCTTTAGTTTCACTCAAGTTCCGAAATTTTCTTTTAGTTCACTTTTAATTTCCAACAACAATTTTTTCAAAGCGTTCAAGTTCTTCTTTTCTTTGAAGAATTTCTTCTTCGGCTTTTACGACCAGTTATATCCTGGCTTAATGCGAAACACCGATAACTTTGCCATCAGAAATAATCGGGCTTAATGTTACTTCATAAAACTTCAGCTCATTGTCAAGTTTATTTGAAAATCTAAACATCAACTGTTCACCAGATAATACTGCACATTTTGGTTTCGAGTTCGTCATTTCGGCGTGAGCATCTTAAAGCGTTCTTCCCTTTTAATTCAACGTTAAAGCTTTAAAAATTCTGTTTAAAGAAATCATTCACAAAAATAAAGTTATGGTTATTATCTATTGACCAAATAGCTTCATTTCTGTTATTGACTAGTGAATTTAAATTTGCTTCCGAATTTCTTAAAAGTTCATCAGCCATTTTATGTTCTGTAATATCTTGTACCATACCAAGCATACGGTAAACCTTGCCATCTTTATCGTTAAATACATTTCCTGTTTCAAGCATCCACCTTATATTTCCATCGGGGTGTATAACTCTATGCTCTACCCTGTAATTTTCATTTCTTTCTTTTGTAGCTTTTATTTTTTCTTCAATCATCGGAATGTCATCTGGATGAAGTCGGTTCCAGAAGTCTGCCATTGTACCTTTAAATTCTCCTGGTTTAAGACCAAACATCTGAATGACAAGTTCCGACCAGGACAATTCACCTGTAAGCATATTCCAATCCCAGCTACCAATATTCGCTGCCTTCTGTGCAAGAGAATAACGCTCTTCGCTTATTCTTAATGCTTCTTCATATTCTTTTCGATTAGTTATATCTGTTGATGTTCCAAGCACCCCATAAAGTTTACCTAAATCATCTATTAAAGGAATTTTATTTGTATCAAACCAGGCAATTTTATTTCCTGATTGATGCTGTGTTTCGATAATATTTAATTTGCCACACCCTATTCATTACCTGTTATGTCTGCTTGAATTTTTGAGCTCCTGTTTTGCCCAAGGTAAATCAAAATCGGTTTTACCATCGTCGCATTTTTAATCCTGCTCCATTGCAAGGCAAGGTTGCATCCTAAATAAGTTGAATTTATATCTTTCCACAAAACAACACCTGGAAATTTATCAAGGATATTTTGAAGCATTTGTTGTGATTCTTTTAGAGCAATCTCAGTTTTTTTTCGCTCCGTTATGTCAAGGGCTGTAAAAGTTACACCGCCGGAAATATCACGTAAGTTTAATGGAGTCGAACTTAAAAGCACATCAATGATTTTTCCGTTTTTACACACCCACTTTGTTTCGACAGTGCCTGTACCAAACTGCTCTATTTGTTTATATTTTCTCTTCCAACTAATTCAAATTCTTCAACCGTTGGATAAAGCATAAGAGCATTGTTGCCTATTAGTTCATCGCGATTATATCCAAGCATCTTACACATTGTATCGTTTACTTCTAATAAAACACGATTTGATGTCATTCCAATACCAACTGGTGCCGCTTTAAAGATGCTATTTAATTTGTTTTCATTCTTTTTCAATACCTCTTCAGCAAGTTTTCTTTCATTTATATCAGAATGTGAGCCTGATATTCGTAATGCTTTTCCATCGCTATCTTTTTCGGCAACTTTACCTCGCGAGAGAATCCAGCAATAACTCCCATCTTTTTTTCTTAATCTAAATTCAACAGAAAAAGAATTTAACATTTCAATTGCTGACAGAATCGTAGTCTCAGATTTAACTAAATCATCTGGATGTAAAAACTCTTTCCACTTTTCATAACTTGGCAAAAATTCGTTTGGTTGATATCCTAACATTGTATAATAGTGAGGACTAAAATACACTGCCCCGGTTTTTAAATTCCAATCCCAAATTCCATCGGCGTTTCCTTCAAAGTGCATATCTTAGTCTTTCCTCGCTTAGCTTTAAGCTTTCTTCTATTTGTCTGTGTTCATCAATATCGAGATGAATTCCTAATGCTCTTACAGGTTTTCCTTCTTCATCTCTTTCTGATATTTTTCCCCAATTTAATATCCATTTATAATTTCCGTTTTTACATTTTAATCTATGCTGAACTTTATAGAATTCTGTTAGCCCTAGTTCATCTTTCTGCTTCGTTTAATGCCGTCTCTATATCATCCGGATGGATATTTGATTTCAGAAATCAAGATCGTTCTTCATTTCTTCAGGATCATAACCAAGCATCATTGCCCAGTGATCACTTCTGTTAACAATTCCTGTTTTAAAGTTTTGGTCCCACAGCCCAATTTGCGCTCCTTCTAAAGCAAGGTTTAATGTTTTTTCACTATCTCTAAGTGCTTTTTCGGATAAGAGCCGTCGTGTTATATCTCTGGTTACACCTATAATTCCAATTGGATTATTTTCCTTATCCAAAAGAAATCTTGCCCTTATTTCAGTAAGAAAAACTGTTCGGTCTTTTTTATCTGTTCCAGTTCAAACGTAACACTATTATCTTCTTTTTATTTTTGATATATGAACTTATTTCTTCCGATAAAATATTAAAAACTTTTTTGATGATTCTTCGGTAAGAAAATCCTGAAGATTGAGTTTCAGCATTTCATCAACTGTAAATCCATCATTTTTTCTATTGATGGGCTTACATATGTAAATCGAAAGTTCATATCCATAGTCCAGATAACATCATCGATTTGTTTTTCCAGAGTCTGAAATTTTCGATCACTTTCTAAAAGTTTATTTTCACTTTCAAGTCTTAACCGATGTGCATCAAAAAGTTTAAACGCCATTTTTATAGATGCCATTAAAACAGTCTCCCCGCTGTTTTTAACAACATAGCCGTAGGAAGTTATCTTTTCGGTTTTTTCAACTATTTCTTTTTCGGTATGATTGGAGAGAAAAACGATTGGTACGTCTTGGTTTTTAAGAATTATCTGGGCGGCTTCAGTTCCATCCATTCCTTTGCCCAAATCAATATCCATTAGGATCAAATCAAGAATGGAATTCTCTGAAGCTATCTTAATTGCTTCGTTTCCATTTCCGGCAATTATAACACTGTAGCCGTTTTTTTTGAGTGTGCTTGCTTCGGCCATCGCAATAATCGCCATATCTTCAACAAGAAGAATGGTTTTCTTAGATTCTGAAATCATTATTTCTCCCTGATGTTTGAGAGTAATGCCTTTTTCCCCATCCGTTTTTTCTAAAACTAAATATTATAAAACAAATGAATATTTTTGTTAACAAAGTGTTTTATTATTATCGATCTAAATGTGTAAATAATTAAGACAAATATCCATGATTTTTCGTTTTTTAATTAAAAAAGATTGTTTGGCTGATTTATGAATAAAATTTTTGAAATTTTAAAAATAATTTTGGTTACGATGAATTCCGTGGTGAGCAGGAATCTATTATAAAAGAATTGTTCATGAACAAAAACATTCCCTTGTTCTAATGCCAACTGGCAGCGGTAAGTCATTGTGTTATCAAATTCCGGCTCTTTATTTTGATAACAGTACAATTATAATCAGTCCGCTTATTGCACTCATGCAAGATCAGGTTGATGTGCTGCGAAAGAAAAATATTTCTGCCGCTTTGATTAATTCAACTTTATCCAAACAAGAAAGAGAAAAAAGACTAAGTAATTTTGTAGACGGCAAAATTAAATTACTATACGTAACACCGGAAAGATTTCGCAAACCTGATTTTATTGAACAGATAAAAAAAATTAAAATAGATTTGCTTGCTGTTGATGAAGCGCATTGTATTTCTGAGTGGGGTCACGATTTCCGTCCTGATTATTCCCGCATTGGAGAGTTTAGAGAATTGATGGGTAATCCTCTTACGATTGCTTTAACTGCAACAGCAACGCATGATGTTCAAGAAGACATTATAAAAAAACTTCACATTAACAAAGATGAAATAAAAATTTTCCATCAAGGGATTGAGCGACCAAATTTAAGATTAGAAGCTGTTGATGTTTTTGATGACAAAGAAAAACTTAAAGAAATAATTTCAACTTTAGAAAAATACGATGGATGCGGAATAATTTATTTTGCTTTAATAAAAACACTTGAAAGATTTTCTGAAATTCTTGGCGATAAAGGATTTAAACATGGGGTTTATCACGGAAAGCTTGAAGACAGACAACGGAAAAGTATGCAGAGAGATTTTCTTAACGGAAAGCAAAAACTAATTCTTGCAACAAATGCTTTTGGGATGGGAATAGATAAGGCAGATATAAGATTTGTAATTCATGCAGAAGTTCCTTCATCAATAGAATCTTATTATCAGGAAATAGGGAGAGCCGGAAGAGATGGAAAAGATTCATTGTGTCTTTTGCTTTACAACCAAGAAGATCTTTACACACAAATGGAGTTTATCAAATGGTCTAATCCTGATGCAAATTTTTATTCTGTGATTTATGATATTTTAAAACGAGAAACAGGATTAATTAATTCCAGCGGTGTTGATTACATCCGCGAACAAATTAGTTTTAAAAACAAAAATGATTTTAGAGTTGAGACAGCACTCGCTATGCTTGATCGTTATGGTGTTACAGAAGGCGATGTTGAAAAACAAAATCTTGTAATTGTAAATGAACTGCCGGATATTTTACAGGATGAAGATCATCTAAAAGAAAAACTTTTAAATGATAATAAAAAACTTCTGTCTATGGTCAATTATTTTCGCGGAGAAAAATGCCGCAGAGTTTTTGTGTCGGATTATTTTGGTTTCCCCGGGGAAAAATATTGCGGCAATTGTGATAACTGCACAATAAATAGTAATGCAAAGATTTAATGAAGCACGCTTAGTTAATATTTCTGTAATTTTTCATTAAATATTTTATTTGTGTCATTCCCGCGAAAACGGGAATCTATCTCAATAAAACAAAATAGATTTCCGCTTTCGTGGGAATGACAATTTTGCTCGTCTTTGTTTAATTCTACTTCTTCATTTTTTCATCGGTTAACTTGTTTAAATAAAATTCTGCTTTTTGTTTTTGTTCTTCGTTGTGATAAAAGATTACAGATCGATATTGTGTTCCAACATCATTTCCTTGTTTGTTTAGAGTTGTTGGATCGTGAGTTTTCCAGAATATTTCCAAAAGTTCATCATAAGTAACTACAGCAGGATCAAAAGTTATTTGTGTGCATTCTGCGTGTCCTGTGGTTCCATCGCAAACCTCTTTGTAGGTAGGATTTTTAACGCTTCCTCCAGAGTATCCTGAAACAACTGAGCTAACTCCGTTTACTCTTTCAAAAATTGCCTCTGTGCACCAGAAGCAACCGGAACCAAATGTTGCAATTTCTAATTTTGGATTCTTATCATTCATAATATTTTTCATTTCTTGTTTTGCTTCAGATTTACTTTCATTACATCCGATCGAGATTATGGCTATAAGGAATAAAACAAAAGTTATGTTTAATATATTTTTCATTTTCAATCTCTTATTTATTATTCTCAGTGGTACTGCGTGTTTTCTCAGTATAACTACGCGTAAGAATATTAAATCCGTATCACGGAGAACTACAAAGTTTTATACAGAGTAACACAATGGAAAATTATTTTTTCAAAAGTTTAAATGCATGCATCCATCTATTTTCTAAAAATCCAGGAATGCACCATAAAATACAAAGGGGCTCAATTGCACGTGCTGCTTCAGCTTTACCCATATCTTCAATTTCCCAACCAAAAGTATTTAAGATACCTTTCACTTGTGATTTTGCATTATCGCTATTACCCGCAATAAACATTGTTGGTTTAATTCCACCAAAATCTGGATTGACCATTAAAGCTGAGCCAACACAACTAAATGATTTTACGAAGTTAGATTTCGGGAATTTACTTTGCAGTTGTTCCATTAAAGAATAATTCTGATCTGTAAAAAATTTAAGCACACCATTAACGGGTGGAGTTTCCTCAATTGGATTTGTTGCATCAATAATTGTTTTATCTAATAGATTAATACTGCCCGCTTTTTCTAAAATACTTAATGCTACTGTACCTTTAACAGCAAGCACTATTATATCGCCGAAATTTGCTGCCTGTTCAAATGAGCCAACTGAAGCGCTAGGACCAGAGTTTTTTAACCAATCATTTAACTTACCTGGATTCCCTGTTCCTATCTTAACTTGATGCCCATGCTTTATAAATCCAGAACCAAGTGTTTGCCCGACGATTCCTGAGCCCAATATCCCGATTTTCATTTTGCCTCCTTAATTTTTACAATATTATTAATAATTAAAACTGCTCAACCATTTATATTGTATATAAACATATAACAATAAACTTATAATATAAATTCACTTTCTTTTTCTTATTTGATTTTATGATAATTATCACACCAGATTAAATAGACTGCATATTGTTTAAGCAAAACAAATTTATAGATTCAGAATAGCATCTTAATAAAAACATTTTATTTCCACATTAAAGGTATTTGTGGGCAAGAAAATTGCAATTGCTGTTCCTAAAGGCGGAGTTGGCAAAACAACAACCGCTGTAAACCTTGCAGCTGCTTTAGCAATTGCAGAAAGAAAACCCTTCTAATAGATTTTGATCCTTCCGGAGCCTGCTCTGTTTCTCTCGGTTTTGAAAATGAAGTTTTGCGTGGTGATATTTTTCAGGTAATCAGTTTTATTAGGCACATTGATTCTGTCATTCATAAAACAGAATTACCAACTTTAGATTTTATTCCATCAGCATAAACTCCGGAGAAATTGAAGAAAGAATTAATAGGCTTACAAGAAATATTTATTTGTTTGAAAACATTCTCAATCAATATGCACTTGAGCAATATGATTATATAATAATCGATTGTCCTCCATATTTAAAAGGATTAACCACTGTTGCATTAACTGCTGCAGACTCAGTTTTGGTTCCAATCCGCGCAGGACAATTTTCAATCTCAGCACTTAAGAAAATGTATAATCATATTTTGTGGGTTAGAGAAAATCTTAATAAAAGATTATCTGTTGAAGGAATTTTACTGACTATGTTTGAGCCCAATACAAAAGCCTGGGGATTAACTAAAAAAGTACTGTTTGAAAATTTTGGAGATGATATCCTTCATACTGTAATTCCAAAAAGCACCACCATAACTGAAGCTGAGTTTTATGGTAAACCAACAATGTTGTTTGATGTTAAGTCGAGTGGTTCAGTTGCTTATCTGCAACTTGCAAGTGAGCTGATGAATAAAGGATTACTCTTAGAACATTAAATTATATTGTTACTATTCATATGAAAAGCTCCGAATTAATCGGAGCTTTTTTATTAGATTTAATTCTATTTAAACTTTAGCTTTGTACTTGAGTTGTATCTGTTGGTGTTTTTTTCTTTCTAAGTAAAATCACCAATCCAATTATAAACACAATTGCGAGACCAGCCACTGCATACAGCCAGGTAAGGCTTTGTGGTGATACAACGGATTTCCATTCAGATATCTTTTTTTCAATCGCATCTTTTGTTCAGTTGCCAACAATTTGTTATCAATCAAATAAGGCATCCATTCGGATGAAATAGTTTTAAACCAAACACTATCTGCAAACAATGTATACGCGTTTTCTGAATCCTCTTTGCTTTTTACACCATAATTTTTTATTTCATCAGCGATGTACTGGGATAAAACATTAGTAAAGTCATCACCATTATTAAAGTTTTGAAGATTGATGTTATTTAAAGAAAATTCTTCATTTATAGATTCCCAGGCTTCTTTTCTTATACGATTTGACCAAACATTAAAAAGATTATCAATGTCTTTTAATTCTGCAGATTTATCTCCCTTGGTTGCATATACATCCAACAAGCTTAGGACCTATTTTGCGCCACATGGTAACAAAATTTTGCTGTTCATTTTTTACTGCATCTAGGTCACTCGCTTTAAGTGAAGTAACTTCTAGAAATCTGCTGTTATCTCTTAAGGATTTTTTAACAACAGCCAGCAAATTATTTTTTCAACCTGTGAGTATACTTGTTCTTTATCCTGCTGAGTCATTGTAGAAACATCCCCGGCTAATTTGGGAGTTAGACTATCCACAATGCTAAAAATTAACTGATCACGTTTTAAAATTGTTGTTCTTAAATCAGCAACTAATTTTTCTAATTTTTCAATTGTTGCGGCATCCTTTTACGCTGAGATTCTATAACCGTAATCTGATTAATTAATTCATTATTCCTTCTGTTTAAGAGATCAACTTCAGATTTTAATGTTGTAACTTCTGTTTGCAATACTGTTATTGATGTAAAATCTTCTCGCCTCAGATCAAGCGAAGAACCTAGATTTTCAAATGCGGAGTTAAAATTCTCAGGATAAAGACTTTCATCCAAAATGCCTCTCTTTGCAGAAAAATCACGCTTAAGGTTATCGATCTCTAATGATAAGTTATCTAGATCTTCTAGGTTTGTTGCTAGTTTAATTCCATCTGAAAGTTTCTGATATCTTTCTTTAAAGCTCTGCACCATTTCATAATCTGATTGTGCGAATAGCATTGTTGATGTTAATAGAAACATCATGAGCAATACATTATTTATCAATAGTCTTTTCATTTTACACCTTCCTGAATTCCCTCAAAAGTAAGTTTATATGTTTTTGCATCGTCTAAAAGTTCAATGTATGGACTTCGCTGATTGAAGGCAGGATTAGACAATCCAGTTTCATTTACCAAAATTGTATTTTGAAGACTAAATGCATTCTTCTCAACAGAAAAACATAAACATTCTTAAAATCAGTAGAAGTCATAAAATAATAGCCTTCATTATTTCTGATAAGATGAAGGGTTTTTCCTGCATAGGATAATGAATCCTGTGTTTCTTCAAAGAACAATGCTTTTGTATTAAAATTAATAGAATGCCTCTCTTCATTAACAAATCCATCTTTATCAACTTTAAGCACCGATTCAATCGGCCAGCTAAACTGAGCTGGTTCTAGTAGCAAAGAAGATATCTGCAAGCAGAGTGATTGATGTAAATATTAAAAATAATTTTATGTGTTTCATTTTCTCTCCATAGTAAAATCGTGAATGTAAACTTAAGAAATCCATATACATCTCGAAAGACCAAAATTGAAGAAATATGTGCTAATACCAGCGGATTTTAAGATTTTGGGTGTGCATAATAATTACCTGGGTGCTAATTGTCGAAATTTTCATATTCAGTTTTGGAGCTGTCATTTTCAGGTAAAGAATTCTTTGGAATGGATCTGCCTGATTTTTTTAACGCATCTGTAAGTAAAAATTCAATCTCAGCATTAATGCTGCGCAAATCATCAGCCGCCCATTTTTCAAGCGCGGCATAAACATTACTATCAATTCTTAACAGAAATTTTTTCTTTTCACTCATATCAAGTCTCAATTGGCTTCATAATTATTAATTTCAACTTCCTGTACTATTTCTTCTATTCTCAAGTATCAAGTACCATATAATCATAACAACCCAAGGATTCTCATCAATTAGTGAAGAAGTTTTTTGAATTGTTACAACATTTTTTTCTTTGAGTGATAATTTATTTTGAAACATTAGCAGCAATTCATCTACCTCAGAAAAAACCTGACAGGATTTTTTAAATGCACCAAATTTAAGATTCAGTTTTTTTCCATTCTGTAAATCGATTGATCCCCTTTTGTTCTAAAAAATTTGTCTTCAAAGATGCAAAAGTCAAATCATAACCAAATTTTCGAATCGCTATCTCTGATTTCCAAAAACTTGGTCTTATTATCTCATACTTTTCTTCAAAACCTTCTACCACCGCGGTTAAGCTAAAGAATTTTGGAAAGTACATCTTTGCCAGTAGTTCATTCGAAGATCTGAACTCATATTCACGTTTAAAAAAAGAGGGTTGAATAAGTATCAGATCTTCACCAATATAACTTGAAAGCAAGCGCATCTTATTACCTTAATAAATTTTATCTAGAGATGACATCTTTTCAACAGATGTCATCTCTTTGTAATTAATTTTATTGATACAGCGTACCTGTATTAATAACAGGTTGGGTTGATGTTTCAGAAACAAGTGCAACCATTAAATTATTTACCATTGTTGCTTTTTATCTTCATCAAGTTTTACAATATTTTGTTCACTTAGAGCCGTAAGAGCCATCTGAACCATGCCTACTGCACCCTCAACAATTTTTGCTCTTGCTGCAATAACAGCTTGAGCCTGCTGTCTTCTTAGCATTGCCTGGGCAATTTCCTGGGCGTAAGCTAAATGGCTTATTCTTGATTCAATAATTTCAACCCAGGCGACTTCTAATCTTGTTTGCAAAGTATTTTTTAAATTTTCTGCAATCTCTAGTGGAGTGCCGCGTAAGGATGGTTTATCATCATCAACATCATACGGATATTCTGATGCCATTGAGCGAATTGCTGTTTCACTTTGTATTGCAACAAACTGTTCGTAATTCTGAACATCAAAAATAGCACGGGCCGAATCTACTACTCGCCAAACAATTACAGTTGCAATTTCTATGGGGTTTCCGTGTAGATCATTTACTTTTAGTCTTTCACTATTAAAGTTTCTTATTCTTAGCGTAACATGTTTTTTTACTGTGAAAGGATTAACCCACCAAAAACCAGAATCTTTAACCGTGCCCGTGTATTTACCAAACAGCATTAATACTTTAGATTCGTTTGGTTGTACAATCATAAATCCACCAAAGCTAATAAAAGATATTAGTGCCAGAGGAAAGAAAAACCAAAGCATGCTTGGATTGTTGGTATTTACCATTAAAACAAGAAGAAAAATATCTAAAACGAAAAGTGCAATTACGATAAGCAAAGCAATAAAACCGTTTGTTTTATTTGCTCTTTTTTCTGTTATTTTGTCCATTTTACATTCCTTTTAAAATTGCTATCGTTATGATATCATATTGATAGCAAATAGTCAAGTAAAATTTTAATATTGGTAATCTAAGTCAGCAATATTATGTTTTTTAGCAAATTTTTGAATTATTTATGTTACGTTGATGTTGTGAATGGTAAATAATAAGGATTTATGAAAATATTATTAACTGGTGCAACCGGATACATAGGCAAAAGACTTCTTCCTGTTTTAATTGAACAAGGACACGAAGTTGTGTGCTGCGTACGCGATAAAAATAGATTTCCCACAGATGGAGTTTATAAACATCCCAGAGTGTCCTTGATTGAAATTGATTTTCTAAAAGACATTCAAAGTTCAGGTTCAAGTGTAAGCTCAAGTTTTATAAATGATATTGATGCCGCTTACTATCTTATTCACTCAATGAGTTCTAACGTAAAAGATTTTGGTTCGCTGGAAGAAAAATCTGCAAACAATTTTATAAAACTTGTCGAACCAACATCTGCAAAGCAAATTATTTATCTTGGTGGAATTGCAAATGAAGAAAAACTGTCCAAACATCTTGCATCAAGAAAAAAGTTGAAGAGATTCTTTCAACAAGCCTCATTCCGCTTACATCAATCAAGGCAGGAATAATTGTTGGATCCGGGAGCGCTTCGTTTGAAATCATTCGTGATCTTGTGGAAAAACTTCCTGTTATGATTACACCCAAATGGCTGAACACAAAACATCAACCAATAGCAATCAGAAATATTTTAGAATATCTGACAGGAGTTTTACTTAAACCCGAAACATTTAACAAATCTTACGATGTTGGTGGACCTGATATTCTATCCTACAAAAAAATGCTTTTACAATTAGCAGAAGTACGTGGACTCAAAAGATTTATTTTTACCGTTCCTGTTATGACTCCACGCCTATCATCTTACTGGCTTTACTTTGTTACATCAACTTCATATATGCTTGCAATAAATCTTGTAAACAGTATGAAGATAGAAGTTGTTGCAAAAAATAACGAGCTTGAAAATATGCTTGGTATAAAACCAATATCTTACAAAGAAGCTGTACAGCTTGCATTTCAAAAGATAGAACAAAATAATGTTGTGTCAAGCTGGAAAGATTCTCTTGTATCAAGTTACGTTGATAACTCTTTGCTTGAACATATTAATGTTCCAACAAACGGTTGTTACTTTGATATAAGAGAAAAACAAATAACAACAAATATTGATGGGGTTTTTGATAACATCTGGTCTATTGGTGGAGAGCGCGGATGGTATTACGGTGATTGGCTCTGGCACTTGAGAGGATTTTTAGATAAACTTTTCGGCGGCGTGGGTTTAAGAAGAGGAAGAACAAATAAAAACGAAATTCATACTGGCGATACACTCGACTTCTGGCGTGTGCTGGCTGCCGATAAAGAAAACAAGAGATTACTTCTCTATGCTGAAATGAAGCTTCCCGGAGAAGCGTGGCTTGAGTTTAAGATATTTGAAAAGAATGGAAAAAACTTTTTACAGCAAACTGCAACCTTCCGTCCAAAAGGATTATTGGGAAGATTATATTGGTATTCAGTGTTACCGTTTCACTACTTTGTCTTTGATGGAATGGCAGAAAATGTTATTAACTTTAAAATGAATTTATGAACAACTTAATAATAATAGCGCATCCGGATAAACAAAGTTTTTGCCGTAACGGTATTTTCAAAACTATTTATAATACACTGATTGATAATAAAGAAAATGTTGATGTGATAGACTTATATGAAGAAAAATTTAATGTGTTCGGAGATGAAGAAAAAACAATTTTATATAAAGATCTAATCACCAAATCAAATCGTATATATATTATTTCACCGGTCTGGTGGTTTAGATGCACGCCGTTATTGGAATCTTTTTTCGATCAGGTGCTTAGTCCGGGATTTGCCTATAAATTTATTCCTGTTACAAAATCATTAGGTATTCCTAAGCCGTTTTTAAAAGACAAAAAAGTAAGAACTTATTTAACACACGGAGCTCCGGCCCTGCCTGTGCTTACGTTATATGTAAACTCAGTAAAACTAAGACTTGTAATGGGAGTTTATTCATTTGTGTTCGGTTGGTTCCGAACTAAAACACGCCAATTCTGGTCTGTACCTTTTGTTTCAGAAGACAAAAGAAAATCATATCTAAAAAAAGTTATAAAGGATGTTGAAAGTGATATTAGAAGATCAATTTAGCAAAATAGATTTTTTCAAAAATGGAATTTTTTAACAACAATTAAAAGGAAAAAAAAGTGAAAATAAAAATCAAAGTTTCTTTTATTTTAATCTAAACTTTAACCAAAAAATACGAAAGGAAACACAATGGATATACTAAACACTATTCAATCTGCAGTTGGCGGTGGAGATAAAAAAGATGATTTAATGTCATCAGTAATGAGTTTGCTCGGCGGGCAGGGCGGGTTGCAAAATCTTATCGGCCAGTTTGATGCAAAAGGACTTGGCGATATTATTGGTTCCTGGGTTGGAACTGGGCAAAATAAATCAATCTCAGCAGATCAAATTCAAAATGTTATCGGCTCCGATGCATTAAGCGGTATTGCCTCAAAACTTGGAATAAATGTTAGTGATTTGTCCGGACAACTTTCAAATCTTTTGCCCGGCGTTGTTGATAAACTAACGCCTAATGGTAAAGTTCCTGAAGGTGATATTTTAAATCAGGCAACGGATTTACTTGGTGGATTGTTTGGAAAGAAATAATATAATCATAATTTCTGATTTTAAAGCCGCGGTAGAAATACTGCGGTTTTTTTGATTCGTACTCATAAATATATTCACCTTTTGTGAGCGAAGCGAAAGATGTTTTGTTTACCTATGGCCAACTCGCTTGCACCACATCTTAAACTCTGATGATTTTAACTCGCATATTGACAGGTTCATCTCTTAAATAAACAGGCTCATCGTCTTATTTTTTTCAGCGCCATTTCTTCCACTTAAGTTTGGAATAGAAACTTAAAAACATTTATTCATAAACTTAAAAGGATATAAAAATGAAAAAGTTACTTTTAACAATCGCTGCTTTAACACTGATAGTGCTTTTTAATCAAACTTATGCACAGAACAAATGGAGCCTGGAATTCAGACCCGGTGTTGATTATGCAACCACGGATATTTCCAATGCTGATCTCGGAATAGGTTTCGGATTGGAAGGTACGATTGCGTATCGATTTATGCCTCATCTTGCTGCCTATGCAGGATGGAGTTACAATAATTTTGCTGTTGATCAATCCTTTGCAGGACCTGATGCAAGCTTTGAAGAAACAGGATACACTTTTGGGTTTCAGTTTATCCACCCAATCGGAGAATCAACTCTTAGTTATCTAGTAAGGGTTGGTGGAACTTATAATCACATTGAAATCGAAAACAATGATGGTGATATCATAATCGATTCAGGACATGGATTAGGCTGGCAGGCAGAAGCTGGTCTGGTGATTCCTTTGAGTGAAAGATTTTCATTATTACCTTCTGTAAGATATCGTTCACTCAATCGGGATATCAAGATTGAAAATGTTAGTACTTCTGTTGATTTGAATTATCTATCAGTTGGGGTTGGTTTGTCCTGGTCTTTTTAAGAATGCAGCCATGTCATTCTGAACGGAACGAAGTGGAGTGAAGAATCTCAAGGAATAAATTCAGGAGATTCTTCGCTTTGCTCAGAATGACATTAAAAAACATAAGCATCTTAAAATCTTTTTAACGAATTTAGAAGTGTGAAAATGAAATTAAATAAAAATACGATACTTGCAATTTTACTTCTTGCCCTTTTAGTCCAGTTAATAATTATTTCTTACAACTATTTTACGGGACATATTCAAATAGATAGTATTGCTAACTTTATAACAAGAGTTACAATAGGAACCTCATTTAGTTTTGTTTTTGCTTTGTTGTTAGTGTTTCTAGATCTTCAAATTATCAACAATCTTGACAAATTATTTCCCCTTCCACAAAAGCTGATTGCAAGAATTCCGGCAGAGCTTTTTCTTTCCGTTCTTGCTGGATCAATCATCGGTTCACTTGTTACATTCATAGCCGGAACACTTATGCCATACGTTGATGGACTACTTAAGAATATTATCAACAATTCACTTATCACTTCTGTTATTAACATTATAATGATAAGTGTCATTGAAGCTATCCTCTGGTTTAAGCGTGGTCAGGAGTCTTTGATCAAATCAGAAAAACTTGAAAAGGAAAACTCGCAAATAAGATATGAAACTTTAAAGAACCAGCTTAATCCACATTTTTTATTTAACAGTCTAAATGTCCTTTCATCACTGATAAAAAAAGATTCAGACAAAGCACAAGATTTTGTGGATGAGTTTTCTTCAGTTTACCGTTATACGCTTGATGTGATTGACAAGCCGGTTATCGATTTACGGGAAGAATTGGATTTTGCAAAATCATTTTTATTTCTTCAGAAAATAAGATTTGAAAATGCTGTTGATATGGAAATAAATGTTGATGCATCTATATTGGAGTACTTAGTTCCTCCGCTTGCAGTGCAGACACTATTAGAAAATGCATTTAAGCACAATAAGGCTTCAGTGGGCAGTCCGTTAAGAATAATAATTTATAGCGAAGAGGATATTTTGGTAGTCAGTAATAATCTTCAACCAAAGATTAAGGGGGCAGATTCAAAAGGAATCGGATTAAATAATCTTAGAAAGAGATATGAATTGCTGGGAGATAAGCTTCCTCAATTTTCAGTTACTGAAAAAGAATACATTGCAAAAATTCCATTGATAAACCCGGAGTAAAGTAGTCATTGCGAATCCCGATTGTATTAAGATGAAGCAATCTGTAGAATTAATTCAGATTGCTTCGTCTGGCAGAACCATCCTCGCAAAGACAGATAGAAAACAAATATATGAAAACAATAATTATAGAAGACGAAAAACTTGCTGCCGAAAGATTAGAAGAGCTAATCCACGAAATTGATCCATCAATTGAAATTTCTGCTAAGCTTACTTCTGTTGAACAATCTATAAAGTATCTCAAACAGAATAAGCCGGATTTAATATTTCTGGATATTCAACTTGAAGATGGGTTAAGTTTTTCAATCTTTGATAAGGTTGATATTGATATTCCGATAATCTTTACAACGGCTTATGATCAATATGCAATAAAAGCATTCAAGCTAAACAGTGTTGATTATCTTCTGAAACCGATAAAGAAAGATGAACTGCGTGAAAGTCTGAATAAATACAAGAATATAAAATCTTCATACTTAATGGATTTTGAAGATATCATACGAAGCATTCAGAGCAAGGAAATCAGCTACAAGAAAAGATTTTTAATCCAATACGGACAAAAAATTAAAAAAGTTGAGATTGATGAAGTTGCTTATTTCTATGCAATGGAGAAAAATGTATTTCTAACCACATCATCCGGCAACACTTTTCCTATTGATTTTACTCTCGATAAACTTCAGGAAGTTATTGATCCGGAAAAGTTCTTTCGCATTAACAGAAAAATGATTGTGGGGTTTGATGCAATAAAAAATATGATCCCGTTTTCCCGCTCAAGAATAAAAATAGAATTACTTCCAACTGAACCCAAAGATGTTGAAGCACTTGTAAGTGTGGAAAGATCATCTGCATTTAAGGAATGGATGGACAAATAAAATAAAATTCTAATAAGAAAAATGAAGAAAGCTATGTTATACATTTTAGGAATTATTTGTTTATTGGTTGTCGGTCTGATTATTACGCTATTCTTTATGAGTCCTGGAAATCCAAAGCAGTTTTTAGATAAAAATAGGAATAAACTTAAGAAAAGCATTTCAGAAAAAGTATTCCTTGATATAAATGGATCTAAGCAAGGAATGTTTATTAAAAGTAAAAACCTGGACAACCCTGTTATTTTATACTTACATGGAGGACTGCCGGTTTATTTTTTAACAGAAAAATATCCAACACATCTTGAAGATAATTTTACAATTGTTTGGTGGGAACAAAGAAATTGTGGAATATCATACAGTTCCGGTTCTTCACAGAATAGAGCTACCATAGAACAGCTTGTTGATGATACCATAATACTAACAAAGTATTTATTAGAGCGATTTAATAAGCAGAAAATTTATCTAATGGGGCATTCGGGCGGGACATTTCTTGGTGTTTATGTTATTGATAAGATGCCGGAATTATACGAAGCATATATTGGAATGGCTCAAATGTCGGATCAGTTTTTATCTGAAAAACTTGCCTACGATTATATCTTAAACAAGTATAGAGAAATGAATAACAAAAAAATGGTTGAGCACTTTGAGAAATTTAGTTTTAATGATCAAAACAAAATACCAATAGAATATTTGAAGATGAGAGATGATGCGATGCACGAGCTCGGTATAGGAACAATGAGAAATATGAAGAATGTAGCAACTGATCTCTTTCTGCCATCATTATACTTTAGCGAATACACACTATCGGATAAATATCATTTATGGGCTGGTAAGTCTAAATTCGGTATTAGTCAAAACTGGGAGAAAATGGCACGAACAAACCTTATTGAAAATAAAAATGATTTTAAAGTGCCAATTTATTTTTTTCATGGACTATATGATTATACCTGTTCATACGAATTAGCAAAAAAATATTTTGATGAAATTAAAGCGCCAATAAAAGGTTTTTATACATTTGATCAATCCGCTCATAGCCCTTTATTTGAAGAGCCGGAAAAAATAAATAGAATCTTAATCAATGATATTAAGAATTTAAGAACCGATTTAGCTGACAAATCACAGAATTAAAATTTTAGAAAGGTCAGCATCATTCACAGCGTGGATGGATAAATAAATAAACCTGAAACGGTTTTTCTTCTTTTGTTTTTCATTTCTTCCATTTATAATCCGGTATGGATTTGTAACGTCCCCAGAACCTGTAATATGTTAAAGATGTTAATGCTATCAAATTACCAACAAATTTCTTTCTAAGTAAAAAGTGCTGCAGATGATAAAACCCAAACAGAAAGACAACCAACAACAAATTAACAATAGTAAATTTTATTAACCCATTGAAACTGTCCAAAGACAAAATTGGAGTAATAACCGCTGATGATAAAATTGAAATTAAAAATATTACTAAGGCAAAAAGTCCGTGTGCTGTTTCGATTGCTCTTTTGGGACAAGAGTTCATGCATTTCATACAGCTTTCACAATTGAAAGTCCAATATGGATGGTTATTAATTTTCTCAATGGCATTTACCGGACACTGTTTTATACATATATCGCAATTATCACATTTATAAGACGCATAAAAGGTTTTTGCAAAAGCATATCTTCCAACTAAATAGTAACCTAATGAAACGGGTGCAATTAGTATGTCTTGTATTAAATCTCTAAACGCTAAAAAATCATTCTTGCCGAAAAATATTTTCTCAGCATGTTTTTCAGCACGATAGTAATTTTTTTGATGAATAAACTTAACTGCATTTTCTCTAAGAGCGGGATGTATTGAAATCCAGTTGGATGGCATATCAAAAGGAATTTGTCCAACTATTTTATAACCTTTTCTTTTTAATAAAAGCGAAGATACAATAAACGCTATTCCGGTTAGCCCCGGTGTAATAAATGAACCAATTTTCATTCCGGCTCTTGTATTCATTAAGACAATTTTATTTTTTCCTGAAGGAAAGCGTCTGATAAAGTCTAAAGTTATTTTAGGGTAATTAAATCCGTGAACTGGAGATATAATTATTATCAACGCATTTGAATCTAATGGTTCTAACTGTGAAATATCTGTTCTTGATATATCTAATACCCGACACTCAATACTTCTTGCTGCAGCAAATTCTGAAATCCATCTGGCAACTTGTTTAGAATTACCGGTCCCGGAGAAATAAAATATTAATATTTTGTGGAATGCGTTCATAAGTCTAATTAGAAATATTGTATTGAATACTTTTTAATTTGAATTTTCCGTATACGAATTCTCCATCAGGATAATGCCATACTGCTTCACCTCCGGACATTACATTAATTCCATTTATATTTTCATAACCTGCAACAGGAGTTGAGAATCGGTATTGTTTCATATCGGATATTGCAGTTCGATCATCCGAAGTAAAATTAATTAACTGTCCAGCCTCATTAAAGTAAAGTATTGCGGAAATAGAAATTCCCTGATTGGTAAAAATAACTTTTGTTGATAAGCTGTCAATCGGTTCCCACCGAATTCGCTTGTCAATCAATGTTGCCGGAACCATAAGACACATATCGTTAAACAAAGTAACTGTTTCTGTTTTGTTCATAACGTCTCCCGATTGTTTTACTATCGGGAATAAACCAAACAAACGAATGTCCATTGTTGCATTTGCTTCAACATATCTGTGATAACCCGGGACTGTCATACCAAACATCTTTGCTTTCATAAAAAAAAGACGAGTTGGTTCATCATAAAAATTGTACTGAACAGATGTTGCTTTAAACCAGTCTTTTCCCTTCTCCCGCATTTCAACGTCAAAGACTATTCTTACATTATTAACTTTTTCTTTATTGATTACTCCAGCGTATCTAAGATATTTTTGTACCGGTAGAGGAAGGTGCTCAATATCTTTTTCAGTAAGAAGATTCTTTTCAATCTTTGAACTTGTTTCAAGACTGACAGCTAAATCACTTTTAAAAATGTTTTCAAAGCTCCAGAATCCATATCCTGCAATTACTGCTAACAGAATTATAATGTTAGCTATCGTTCCAAACTTAGCATCCTGCCAGAATAAGATTATTAGAACTTCTGATAAGATTACTGCAGCCAGAGCGGTTATCCACCACAAATCGTGATTGCTTACTAACTGAATTGCGGCTGCAAAAAAAAGTATTAATGCAATTAACCATAGTATTCCCATTGGCTTAGAAATGTTTTGTGTAAGCTGGTTGATTTCCGCAAGCTGAAGTGCTTTAAGAAAACCCAAAATATGAATCATCCCGTGGATGAAGAGTACAATCAGAAAAAATATTTTTAACATTTTAATAACTCCTGTTCAAATTTAATTATCTTTTAGTCAAACTGCTGTCTTGTTTCTTACAAACCAATTTAATAATCCGATTAGTTTTAATTTGTTAAAAATGCCAACCAACTTTAATTGATACTTCGGGTGTAAACAAGTTTGGTTTAAAAGTGCTGCTTCCAACTTGCACTTCTTTATCGCCAGCAATGATGTAATGAAAAGCTACCCACGGATTCAGATAGAAATTATCATAGAACTTCCATACATATCCTCCGCCCAGTGTAAAAATGGTGTTGTTGTATGATGAAGTTTGATTTTCAGCTTCATACGTAATTTGCGAATCCCAATATTCAAGTCCGGTCCCGACCCAGAATCCCTCAAAATTTTTCTTAAAGAAATAGTCCGTGATAAATGCATAAACATTTAACTTGTTATTTGTATAACCATCAGCCAAAACAAATTCAGGTACTGTGGTTTTAGTTAAGATTGCCCTGAATCTGAACTGATCAACACCGTACCACGCTGACAGATAATATCCACCACTTACATATGGAAGTAAATCCAGTTCGGTACCTAAGGTTTGTCTTGTTATTAATGAATCGGTATTGATTTGCTGTCCCCATATGTTTGATGTTAGAATTACGATAATAATTAAAATTGAATTTTTCATGATATGATTTTCCTTTATTAATAATTGAGATATAATTTTTTAATTAACGTTTTATTCGGCTTATCGGATTATTTCTTTAACGGATCTGCGAACACTATTTGCCGGTGGATACTCATCCACATATCCAACTCGTGCTATAAATTGAATAACTCCAGACTGTGATAAGCGTTCATTTGCTTTCTCTTCGAAGTTCTCTTCTTCAATCATTTGATTCATTGGATGGAAACCGATCATCAAATCTCTGCAAACCAAGTTAAGTCTTTGATACAATCTTCCTGTTTTTATCCAGCTTTCGGGACTGTCTTCATTCTGTATAATCACTAGCCATCCACCGCAATTTTCTATCTGCTCTTTCGTTTTTTCAATGCCGGTTTTAATAAAAGAATCTTTCATCGAATCTTCCGGTTTATAAAAGTTTCTTACAAAGAATCCGCCAAAACCTGTTATACCCATTCCGGAAGTTGTAAGTCCATCGCGATGTTTTTCAACATCGCTGTTTGAAAAACGCATCCAGTTTGCAAGCTCTTGTTTAGCCTGATCATCCTGCGCCTGCTGGGTATAAGCTGCAAGTGTTTGCTCTGCAATATATTTTCCTTCCTCTGAAGAAGATGAGAAATAAAATATTTCAGAGCTACTATTATCAATTAAATTGTTCAAATGATCCTTTGATATTTCGGTATTATGAAATGGAGTGCGAAGTGTTCTGCGGTTTTCAATTTGGCTAAGATTGTATCCGTTCTTTTGTGATTCGCTAAGATAAATTGTTGCAACATTAGAATCGTTTTTATGCTTTGCAGTTATTTTAACCTCTGCCTTATAACCAAGACTTCCTGCAGCAAGTTCTAAGTTTTCAATAAAAGCTCCTAAAGAAATAAAAAGCCCACGCGCATCTGGGTCAACAATTTGAAGCTTTCTTGAAAAGTCGGCTTTAATAAAAAGCACGGAATCACTTTCTACATAAACATACCAGGGCTGTGTGTTGTGAGAATTACCTGCTAATGAAGCATAGTAGATAATTTTTTCTATCTGATTGGAAAATTCCTGATGAAAATTTTCGCGCGAAGCTGATCCGCATCCAGAAATGATTGAAACCAATGCTGCAAACGTTAGTAATTTTTTTGTTTTCATTTTATCCTCAATATTTTTTTTAGTGATTAATTACAGACCAAAACTAATCTGTAACTGAGGATAAAATTCTTGACTTAAGTTAAGAAATTATTTTACCGAACGATTTCTTATTCGGCTGAGTGATTCGGCGGTTATTCCAAGGTAAGATGCGAGGTAGTGCAGAGGAATATTTTTAACATATTCAGGATATTCTTTCATTAACCACAAGTATCTGTCCTGGGGTGTGTCATTTAGAAAACTTAAGAGATGTTTTTCAGAAGTTATAAAAACCTGTTCGGCAAGCAGTCTGCCCAATCTTTCTACTTTATGTTCATTATCATACAAAGCCATTAAATCTTTGTACTTAATAAACAGAACATCCATTTTAACCATCGCCTGAATATTTACGATAGATGGTTTTTGATCAATGAAGCTTGTAAATGATGTGATGAAGCCGGGTGCGAAATAAAAATCGCTTGTTACTTCGGTTCCATCATTTTTTGTGTGATAGAAGCGGACAAATCCTTCTGATAAGAAAAAAATTTTATTAGCGGTTTTACTAGCTTCCAGCAGGAGTTCTTTTCTAGCTACTTTCTTATATTCAAAGTTGCTGATTAAAGTATCAAATAGTTTATCGTCTGTTAGGATAAACTTGTTAACAAATGCACGGAAGGATTTTAATGTGTTCTCAGATATTCGATCATTCATAGATAAAAGCTCTATTGATAAATGATTATTGATTACTACTTTAAAGTTAACAAAAGCGTCTGGCAGTTTTACCAAAATCGCTCTTTAATTTTAATTATTGCTTTTGAAACTACACCAATGGCAATTTTGTATGGAATTGCCTTAAGGTTACTTTGATGTTTTATTAAAAATAAAAAGCCCGCAAATTTCTTTGCAGGCTTTAGTGGAGGAGAGATGATCGTTTACAAATTATTTTCGGTTTATCTTTATCGTACCATCAATATTCTTATCAAAGTGTTTCTTGTATAGTTCCAAATATTTTTTGTGGTGTTCTTGTTTAACAGCTTTGTCATTTACTTTAGTTATAGCAGAATTCATCTCAAAATCATATTCCTCGCTGTTTGTAATTAGATAACCGTCTTCAACAAGTTCAGATTTAAGTTCATCCAAAAATGAATTAAGTTTTTTCATTTCACCTTTCATATCATGCATTTCAATTTTAAGACCTTTCATATTTTTTTTGAGTTCTTTCATACTTTCATTCAACTCACTCATATCAAACTCAGCGCTATCAAACTTAAAATCAAAATGTTTAAATGATTCCTTAAAATTTTTCATTCCATCTTTAAATTGATCCATATCCATATAAACATCTATATCAACATCTGGTGGATTAGGAGGAATTGGTAAGTCTTTTAATTTTTCTTCAAGCTCTTTCATGTTTTCGTTAAACTCTTCGGAATCAAAATAAAGTTCAATCTTTTTATCCTTTAAACCCTTTAAGCTTTCTTCAAGTTTTTCCATGTTCTTTTCAAACTCCTCTTCATCAAACTCAAACTTAAAATGCATGAACTTATCATTATCAAAATCATACTTAAACTTTTTCATTTCCTTATCGAACTTGTCCATATCAAAATGAAACTTGTGAATATTACCATCAAACTCTTTAAAGTCCGATTTTAATCCATTTAATTTTTCATAAATTATTTCTTTGTGCTGAGCTATTTCATTATCGGGAACACGGGTTCCATCTTTGTATAATGCGGATATTTCATCATCTTCAAAATCCACCCGCCAATCTGATCCTTTATCCTTAAATGAAAAAGATTGATCCCCACTAAAACTTGTTTGATTTGAATTATTGTTTTGCTCAATTCCGGAAGAGCATCCGGAGAATGAGATCAAGGCCGTAAACACTATCAGGGCAAATAATATCCCAAACAAATTTGCTCTAAACTCTGTGCTTGTAAAATCAATTTTCATAATTAACCTCTTCGTTTTTGTTCTTTCTAATGGTTAAGACCGAGTTGAACCTGAAAATGTTTCGCAGTTTATTTGTTTAATTAAGAAAGGGAGAAATGATTGATGAAAGGGCGAATAAAGATTTAAGTGATTCTATTTTAGAAAACCGTATTTTTTAATATGCTTGTAAGCGAGATATCCAACAGCTCCAACCTGAACCATTCCGAGTGCATATCTTACAGGATCAAATTTGGAATTTTCTAAATATTGTTTTTCAAGCGGAGATAAAAAATGCGGAGAAAAATTCTTACCCGAATTTTCTGTATTTGAAAGAGCAAGTGAAGTTCTCAACCAAACTGTCTGCGGATCACCATCAATCTGAACATCCATTTTCATATTATTAAACTCACGATGTAGTTCAAATTCATCAAACTTAATTTGTATTTCAGTTAATGGGTCAATATCTAACTTTACTTTTAAAGAATCGTCTGCAGAAATTGTTTGGGTGTTGTCGGTATGTTGAGCAAAAGAAATGAAAGTACAGATAAAAAGAAGAAACAATATTTTTTTAATACTTTTCACACATTCAAAATAGCGATTAGTGAAAATATTTTCCAACCATTAATCGGAAACATTTGCGGTTTGCTTTTTTAACTTTTTAAAATCTATTGAATGTGTAAAAAGATCAATAACTGTTTTAAGACCAATAAACAAAACTATAATTGCCAGATTTGTGTTTGTAGAAAAAATCGATCCTGCGGCGCCTATAAAACCACCGAATATAATTGTTAAGTGCATTGGGATAATTCTGGCGTAAGGGGCAAACATAATTAATCCAATATTGGGCAGTTCTTCGGTTTGTTCTTTTCGCGAATTAATGAACTCAATTAAATAGCTGATAAAAAACATTCCCGCCGAAATTAAAAAATATTTTGTTCCACTGCTGCTTCCATTAGAATGGGAAAATTCTGAAAAAGCTCCAAGAAAAACAGCATAGATTAAATGAAAGAAGCCATAGTGAAAAAGAAAAAATACGGCACTTGAAATTGCAGTTGCTCTTGTGGGAAGCATTTGTTTTTCCCTTGCTTAAAGCCTTCGGTTGAAAAGTCTTTTAATGTAATCATCTTAATGAAGTTAAAAATTCCAATGATTACACTTTGAGACCAGTAAATCCATAAGACTTCATTCGCAGAAATACCATCCACAATTGCAAAAAATATTACCAGCAAGTTGGAAAAAATTAATGACAGTGTTGATGTTTTTGAAAAATCAACCTGACTCCAAAGCTCGGATAATTTTATTCTGGGCTTATCGCTTTTCATCTAATCTATTTATTGGTTGCCCAGTTTCTTAAAAGATTTTTTTCTTCGGGTGTAAGCTTTGATTCACCGTGAGATACACGATACATCCATGGCGGCATTTGTTCTTCACGCACTTCTTCCCAGATTTCCTCTTTAATCTGTTCGGTTTTACTAGTGTAGTTTCCCCACTCAGAAAAATTTAAATGCTTTCGCCCCTCTTCAACATCCTTAGCTGTAAGTAAAGACATAGGAGCAATTTTTGTGTACCACGCCCAATTTGTTTCGTTGGAGTGGCAATCATAACAAGCTTTTCGTAAAATATCTTTAATATCAGATGGTGCATCTATGTCTGATACAACTGGTGGATTGGTTCTTTCAACAGGAATAAATTGAATTCCGATAAAAACTACAACCAGAAATGCTATGAATTTTTTCATTTGTGTCCTCTTTACTTTTTAAAGATGATTTTCTACTTCTTTTTTTTATCCTTATTAAATTTCTTTTCCCCTTCTCTCTTTCCATACTTTTCACGATAAGCATTTGCAATTTTACAATCTTTACAAAAACTTCCGCAACACTCTTTCCATTCCTTCTCAGTAAAATCTTTTCTTAATTTACTCATAATTTTTTTTACAGGGTTTTACTCAAAACTCTTTTTGCAGTTACAACAACATTTTCAACAGCAAAACCATACTTCTCATATAAAATATTATCAGGAGCAGAAGCGCCAAATGTTTCTATGCTCATTGCTTCGCCAAAATCGCCAACATATTTTTGCCAGCCCATACCAATACCCATTTCAACTGAAACTCTTGTTTTAATTTCTGCCGGCAGGATTTGATTTTTGTATTCATCAGATTGTTGTTCAAATATTTCCCAACTTGGAAAACTTATAACTCTAACATTTTTTCCTTCTGCCTCAATTTGTTCTGCTGCTTTTAACGATAGGGAAACCTCTGAGCCAGTGGCAATTAAAAGTAAATCAGGTTTTTGTTTGGAGTCTTTAACTATGTACGCTCCGTTTTCCAATCCTTTCGCGGATCCATATTTATTCTGATCGAGAATTGGAAGCTTTTGTCTTGTTAGGATTAGTGCAACTGGTCCGCCTTTATGATTGATTGCATATTTCCATGCTTCAACTGTCTCATTAGCATCTGCCGGACGAATTACAACTAAATTCGGGATAGCACGAAGCGACGCTATTTGCTCTATCGGCTGATGTGTTGGTCCATCTTCACCAAGCCCGATACTATCATGTGTAAAAACATAAATAACCTTCTGTTTCATCAAAGCAGCTAAACGGATTGCTGGACGCATATAATCAGAAAATATTAAAAACGTTGCACCAAATGGAACTAAGCCGCCATAGATCGCCATTCCATTTAAGATAGAGCCCATTGCGTGTTCACGAATTCCAAAGTGTATATTCTTCCCTTTTCTATCTTCAGCAGAAAAAGAAGTAGAAGATTTGATATGTGTCATGTTGGATTCATTGAGATCAGCAGAACCACCAATGAGTGTTGGAATATCTATTGCCGCAGCATTTAAAACTTTACCAGATGCTACGCGTGTTGCAATTTTTTCAGAATAATCTTCAAACTTCGGTAAATGATTTAACCATTCTTTATCAAACTCATAATTCATTACTGATTCAAACAAAGCATAATCTTTTGGATATTTTCTCTTGTATTCATCAACTTTTTCATTCCACATATCCTCGGCTTCCTGCCCGCACTCAGCGATTCCTTTAAAGTGAGAGTAAACCTCATCTGGAACAAAAAATGTTTTGTCTTCAGGCATTCCAAGATTTCTTTTTGTAAGCTTTACTTCTTCTTCACCAAGCGGCGCACCGTGGGAGGAAGATTTATCCTGTTTATTCGGGCTTCCATATCCAATATGTGTTTTAGTTATTATAAGTGTTGGTTTATCACAACTTGATCTGCAAAGTTTAATTGCTCTATCAACCTGATCAGAATCGTTTACGTCCAAAATTGTTAAGACCAGCCATCCGTAAGATTCAAATCTTTTTGCACATCATCAGAATAACTTATATCTGTTTTACCATCAATTGTTATTTTATTATCATCATAAAAGAAAACTAATTTACCAAGCTTCAAATGCCCTGCAAGAGATGCCGCTTCGTGCGAAACACCTTCCATCAAATCACCGTCACTGCAAATTCCAAAAATCACATGATCAATAATTTTTAAATCATCTTTATTAAAAAGTGCCGCCAAGTAATCACGTGCAATTGCCATTCCAATGGCAGTAGCCAATCCTTGCCCAAGCGGACCTGTTGTAGTTTCAACTCCAGCCGTATGACCAAGTTCTGGATGGCCGGGTGTAATGCTGTTCCATTGTCGGAAGTTTTTAAGATCATCCAGAGAAACTTTGTATCCGCTTAAGTGAAGTATTGAGTAAAGAAGCATACTTCCGTGTCCTGCAGATAAAACAAATCTGTCTCTGTTTAACCAGTTAGGATTTGCAGGATTATGCTTCATTGTTTTGTTTTTTTAACTGAAGCTCAGGATAAACAACTAACCTTTAACCAGGTTTATATGTTTAGTGAACCAAGAATTTTAAAACCACTGCCCCGCTTGCAAGGCTGGTTTGATGATGATCATTATCTAATGCAAAAACGTGATGCAACAACTAGTGCAATTGTAAAAGTTAATGCTAAAACCGGAGAAGAAACAATTTTGTTGGATTTCAATTCAATCAATCCAAATCTTGATGAAGCAGAATTAACTGCTGAAGAAAACATCGGAATTACAAAAGATTATACCGGTTTACTTTTTTATGATGATAACGATTTGTTTTTCTATTCTGTTCCTCAAAACAAAGTTACACGTTTAACAAACGATAAAGATGAAGAAGTAAATCCTATGCTTTCTCCTGATGGAAAAAAAGTTGCATACACAAAAAACAAAGATCTTTATGTTGTTAATGTTGAATCAGCAAAAGAAACACGATTAACAAACGATGCAAGCGATGTTGTATATAATGGTTATGCTTCGTGGGTTTATATGGAAGAGATAATAGGACGATCACTTAACTACCGTGCTTTCTGGTGGGCGCCAAACAGCGAGATGATTTCTTTTTTAAGATTTGATGATTCACCAGTTCCGCAATTTCCTCTTTACAAAGCCGATGGTGTTCACGGTGAACTCGAGTGGGAACATTATCCAAAACCCGGAGATCCAAATCCAATTGTTAAGATGGGTATTGCACATATCAGTGCAAACAAGGTAGTTTGGATCGATGAAGATGAAAATGCGGATCAATACACTGCGTGGCCATTCTGGTCTCCCGATAGTAAAGAAATGTTTTACCAGGTTTTAAATCGTGATCAAAATGATCTGCAAATTTTATCAGCAAATCCTGAAACAGGAAAAAATAAATTAGTCTATCAAGAAAAAAACAATACGTGGGTAGAATTCTTTGAAGACATTCATATCTTAAAAAACAATGAGGGTTTCATTCTGCGAAGTGAACTCGATGGATGGAGACATCTTTATTATTATGATATGAACGGCAAGCTTAAGAAACAATTAACTAAAGGTGAATGGAATGTTTCAGATATCAAACTTGTGGATGAAGAAAACAAAAGACTATATTTTGAAGCAAACAAAGGAGAAAGATTAGAAGCACATTTATTTGTTGTTGATTTTAATGGCGATGATATTGAACAGCTCACAAATATTCCTGGAACACACAAGGTTAATGTTTCTCCCAATGGAAAATATTTTTACGATTCTTATTCGAGCATCAGTACTCCCGGAAAGCTAGAGTTATACAATGGCGATGGCAATTTGATAAAAAATCTTGGCGATAGAAAATCAAAGATATTTGATGAATATAATCTAGGCACAACAGAAATATTTTCTATCAAAACTGAAGATGGATTCGACTTGCCTGCAATGTGGGTGCTTCCTCCGGATTTTGATGAGAATAAAAAGTATCCTGTTTTATTTGCTGTTTATGGTGGACCAGGTGGAACGGATGTTACTAATTCTTTTTCCGCTTACTTAGATAGATATTTTATTTCACAAAGTGGAATAATTTATTTAGTGCTTGATCATCGGGGTTCAGCCTACTTTGGTAAAAAGGGAAAAGATTATTTGTATCGCAATATGGGTAAGTGGGAAATCAATGATTATGCAGAAGCTGTAAAGTGGTTAAAGACAAAATCATTTATTGATTCCACAAAAATTGGAATTACCGGCTCAAGTTATGGTGGATATGTAACCTGCATGGCACTTACTCTTGGCGCCGATTATTTTACTCACGGTGTTGCAGAATACTCTGTTACTGATTGGGCGCTTTACGATAATGTTTACACAGAAAGATATATGGATTTGCCTGCTGAAAATAAAGAAGGATATAAGTATGGATCCGCAATGACACACGCAAATAAGTATAAAGGATTGTTACGATTAACGCACGGAACTTTGGATGACAACTGTCATATGCAAAACACACTTCAGCTTGTGGATAAGTTTACGAGTATGGATAAACATTTTGAGTTAATGCTTTATCCAAATGAAAGACACGGAGTTGGATTTCCCAAATGGCAGCATGCACAACGAGAGTATGTACAATTCTGGTATAAAAATTTTCTTGGAAAAGATTTTGCGAAGGAATAAAAACAAATAGAACGCGGATGACGCTGATTTTGCGGATCATCGCGGATTAAATCCGTGAAAACCCGCGTCATCCGTGCTATCCGTGTTCTATTCTGATTAAACTGTTCTTATCACTTTTCTAAAATGAAAACCATAAACAGCAAGTGTCATCGCTGTTGGGAATTTGCGGGGATACTTCCACAAACTAACAAAGAAAAGTTTCCAGAAATATTTTTTTCCTTTTTCAATTATTCCAAGCAGCCATAACAATCTAACAAAAGCTTTTAACTGCTCGAGATTAATTACTTTGGGTGTCCAAACAGGAACATTATATTCTTTCAAAAATATTTTTAATCGTTTATAATATTCTTCTTGTGAGTAAATAGTATTTAGCAATCTGCTGTAACCGCGAATAAGATTTTTGAATTCCATTTTAGGAACAAAGTTTATACTTGCATCCATATTGTTGCCTGTCCACATTTCAAGTAATCTTCCTTCATCTTTAAGTCTTTGATAAAGCTTAGTTCCAGTTGGTGCATTTAACAACCCAACCATAGCACTGGTTATTCCACTCTTCTGAATAAAATTAATCTGCTCATCAAATACATTTTCCGTATCGTTATCAAATCCAACAATAAATCCACCTGAAACTAGCATACCGCTTCTTTGTAATTTATTTACAGATTCAACAAGATCGCGTTTTAAGTTTTGCATTTTACCGCACTCAACTAAGCTTTCACTATTTGGAGTTTCAATTCCAACAAAGATGCTGTTAAAACCTGCTTCAACCATAAGCCGCATCAACTCATCATCATCAGCAAGATTTATTGAAACTTCTGTGATAAAAAAGAAAGGATATTTTTTTTCTTTTGACCACTCAATCAACGCAGGTAAAGTATCTTCTTTAAGTTTTCGTTTGTTGCCGATAAAATTATCATCAACAACAGAAATTCCGCCGCGCCATCCAAGTTCATATAAACGATCTAACTCAGTAATAAACTGCTCTGTACATTTTGCACGCGGTTTTCTTCCGTTTAACATAGTGATGCTGCAAAACTCACAATCATAAGGACAGCCGCGCGAATACTGTACGCTCATTGAAGCATACTTTTTCATATCAAGCAATTCCCACATTGGAGTTGGGGCTAAATCAATTTCAGGAAATTCATCTGTTTGGTAAACCTGTTTTGGATTTCCGTTTTCTAAATCTTCTAGAAATTGTGGAAGAGTTATCTCGGCTTCATTCAATATAAAATGATCAACACCAAGAAGATCTTTATATTGTGTTGTACAAAGTGGACCGCCCGCTACGACTTTTACTCCAAGTTTGTTGCATCTTCTAACTATTTCTCTAAAAGATTTTAAGTGAACATTCATTGCGCTGATAAAAACATAATCAGCCCAAAGAATATCTTTATCGTTTAGTTTGGATACATTAAGATCGATAAGTTTTTTGCTCCAATCTTTTGGAAGCATTGCGGCTACAGTAATTAAACCAAGAGGAGGTTCTGCGGATTTTTTGGAAACGAATTTTAGTGCTTCTTTAAAACTCCAGAACGTTGATGGTGTTTCAGGATAAATCAATAATACTTTCATCATACATTTCCTTTTGAAGTTACATATCAAAACTGCAAAGAATTTTAATACGTGTTTGTAAAAGAAATGTAATATGGATTTTTTAAGATTTGTTGTTAATAATAATTAAAATGATATTTGAGTTAAGAAAATTCTAATTAAGTTTTATTATGCGCAGAAAACATTCATTCGTTTATAATCTGGTGATTTTTATTCTTGCTCAGCTTGTGTGGCTAGCCGTTTTACTGCTCTGGATTTATTGGTATGTATCAAACAACATAATATTTGAACAAGTTGGTGAAAAAATTGCGCCTCAAATAGTTTATGATGCGCCAAGTGTTTTTCCATTTGTAGGTGGAATTGTTCTGCTTACCGGATTATCTGTAAGTCTAGTGCTGATCTTTCGTCACTTAAATATTCAAATAAAGTTAAATACTCTTTACGATAATTTTATAGCTAACGTTACACATGAACTTAAATCTCCATTATCATCTATACAACTATACTTAGAAACATTAAATTCCCGGGACGTTCCGGAGGAAAAGAAGAAAGAATTTTATGTTTTAATGATGCGTGATGCCGAAAGATTAAAAAATCTTGTTAACTCCATTCTTGAAATTGCTTCAATGGATAAGAAAAAATTTTATAAGGATTTTGAAGTTTATAAAGCTGATGAAACAATCAAGAAAATTATTTTGGAATCCGCAGAGCAATTTCAGTTAAAAGAAAGTGCTATACGATTTAGCGGTGATGCGGGTTGCGATATTTTGCTGGATAGAAACTCCATTAAGACTGTTTTTGATAATCTTGTGGATAATTCTATAAAGTATAGTATTGCGCCTTTAGAAATTATGATTAAGTTTAAGCGTAATACAAAAAAAACTGAGATAGAATTTTCAGATAATGGAATTGGGATTCCGAATGAAGAAATAAAAAAAATCTTTCAGAAGTTCCACCGCATTTATGATAAAGACATTCCAAATGTAAAGGGAACTGGGCTTGGACTTTATGTTGTAAGGGAAATAATTAAAAACCATAAAGGAAAAATTTTTGCATTCAGTGAAGGCAAAGGTAAAGGATCCAAGTTTAAAATAGAATTACCGATCTATACTGAAAAGAAAAAAATCTGTAAAGGGAAACAAAAAGGATTTTAAGAATGAATGATGAACAATTAGACAAATCAAAAATTCTTTTGGTGGAAGATGAAGAAAACCTTGCGTTGGGATTGGAGTACAATCTTTCTGAAGAAGGATACAAGGTTACTCTTGCACGAGATGGAAAAGAGGCTATAAAGTTTTTTGATGAAAGTGATTTTGATTTGATTGTTCTTGATATAATGCTACCGTATTTCAACGGATTTGAAATTGCAAAGCACATTCGCGAGAAGCATCCGCAAATGCCAATACTTATGTTAACCGCCCGTACCCAGGTTGAAGATCGCGTAAAAGGTCTTGAACTTGGTGCTGATGATTATCTTACAAAACCTTTTCATCTAAAAGAATTGCTGCTAAGAATAAAAGGAATGTTGAAAAGAAAAAGTTGGTATCAGAAGGTTGTTATTGAAAATCCTATTTATAGATTTGGGATAAATGAAATAAATTTTGAAAACTTAAAGTGTATAAGCGGAAAAAAGGGATTTCAACTTACATCCTACGAAGCGATGATTATGAAGTACCTAATAGAAAATAAAGATAAAGTGGTAACACGTAAAGAACTCTTGGAAAACGTTTGGAATATGAATCCTGAAATTGAAACAAGAACTGTTGATAATTTTATTGTAAGATTAAGAAAATATTTTGAAGTTGATCCATCTAATCCGCAGTATATTGTAAGTGTTAGAAGTGCGGGATATATGTTTCAAGTTTAGGTTCAAGTTCAAGAGTAAGCTCAAGAAAAATCACTGAATTATATATTTAAAAATTTATTAGCGTCATGAATCGTTTAATATCAATAACAGAAAAAAAAGATATACCTATAAAATACCAGTACACACCACTTGGATTGTTGCTTGAATACCATAATCTAAATCGAGAGTTTGAGAATTATTCCGAGGCACAATTACTTATTGGAATGTGTATGGATAACCGCAAACATCTTCATATGCCGGATAATTTTGCTTTTATAATTCGTTCCGGCGGGGCTAATCTTCGCTACAGTGAGTTTAAAGTTTCATTTGCTGTTTCTGTTGGCGAAGTAAAACATATCGCACTTATTGCACACAGCAATTGCGGTATGGTTAACCTGATGTCAAAAAAAAATCAATTTATCACAAAACTTTCAGACAACGGCGGCTGGACAACAGAGCAAGCAGAAGAACATTTTAACAACTATGCACCAATGTTTGAAATAAATAATGAAATAGATTTCATTCTCAGCGAAACTCAGAGATTACGCCAGCGCTATCCCAAAGTACAAATTGCTCCAATGTATTATAAGTTAGAAGACAATTTACTGTATATGATAAAAGAATAATGTATTATTTTAAATAAATCATTTTCTTTGTTTGAATAAAGTCTCCTGCCTTAAGTTGATAAAAATAAACGCCGCTGGGCAATGAAGAATTTGCGATGTACAATGTAGAATGAGGTCCAGCTTCATAATAACCATCAACAATAGTTTCAATTTCTCTACCAAGTACATCAAACACTTTTAATGTTTGATGACTGCCCACTGGCGACTGCCAACTAATTTTTGTGCTTGGGTTAAATGGGTTGGGATAGTTTTGATAGAGTCGAAAATTGTTTATAATTACAACTTCGTATGGTTCTTCCACATCAGTAATTTCAGTTGGATCATAAGCAATTAAAAAACCTTTGTCGTACACTGTTAAAGCTGTCTTTATTCCAGCAGATGTTAATAATCTTGAACCATGTGTTTGATTACTGGTACTGAGAGCAACAAATACTCCCAAATTTCCATCATACAGAAGATGACTAGGATCACTACTGTTCATTGGATTATAACGAATTATTATTCTGTCACTTTGTGCTGTGTTTGAATAGTAAATGTTTGGATGAGTTACTACTGAGTTAGATATTGAACTAAAACCGTAATATTTTAAATCGTTTGCTGGCAGAACAAAAACACTATCATTTAAATGTATCGTTCCCTGATTTTTAACTGGAATATTAATCTCTTCACCATTTATAGGATTAAAAATATAAGTTGAATTTAGATTTCTGTCAATAATCAAATAATATCCCGTCTTCTCTTCGCTGATAAATCCGGTGGGAAATGGTTTTACTCTCCAATCATCTTTTACGTTTGAATAAATTAAATGCTCAGCCGATTCAGTGTAGTTAACAAATTTAACAAGTGAATAATCAACACTTCCAAAAACATCAAAATAAGTGTTGGTTGGAGAGAAAGAAACTAGCTTTAAACTATCTGTTGTTCCATTATAACTAAAGGCTGTCATTCCATTGATGCCGGGACCTTTATAGTAAACAATCGCGGCATAATTATTACCAAGTTCAATGCTTTGAAGCGTTGGGAATGTTCCAGTTTGCCAATTAGAATAATAGAATTCTGAGTTGCCACAAATAAAATCATAAAAGACAAGTTTGTTTTCTGTCCTGATAGAAACTAAATGACCACCAACATCAAACGTATTTCTATAATCATAAGTTATATTAAAATCGTGCTGAGTAAATAATCTTGAATAAACATCATAAGTAATTAAATTTACTTTATCGTTATTGTCTTTATCATAAGTGGAGTGGAATATGCCTTGCCCGCCGGTTCCGGAAATACTTGGCACAAGATGAGTATTGTTATAGCTGTATTGATACGAAAATTCATCAAACTCACCAACAAGTGTATTGTAAACCCACAAATAATAAGTTGCAATATCGTTTACAACTTCTGATCGCGAAGTAAACAGATAACATAATCTTGGGTAAACACGATTTAGATCGTACTGATGAAGAATATCTGTGATATAAACTTCTGAAGATTTTGTTGAGAAAGTGCCTGTATAAGCAGAGTAGCCTCCATATAAATACGGAGTGCCACTTGTTTCCCCGAAAATAAATCCGTGCTCTAATTGTTTAAATATAGAAAAGTTATCTCCTGTATATTCTGAAATAGTTTTAGTGACTAAACTATAAGCAACTAGTGTATGTACGTTTAAATTCGCAGATGATAAATAAAAGCAAAGATAATCATCACCTTTATATACTTGTTTGTAAGGGGTTTCTCCAACTTGAACATAATTAGCGCTTCTTATCTGTGAATCTTCGGCATCAAAAACATAAAACTTAGAATCTGAAACTAAGTAACCCATGTTATTGGAGCATCCAGTAAACATTTGAATTGTTGGTAAGATTTGTCCTTCATAACGTAGTTCCACAAAACTATTATTTAATGAGCTATAAAAACTGCTAACGAATCATTTACCAACATTGCTGTATTGCCGTCAGCTCTTGCATCAGTCCATTCAAGTGTTGTTGATATTAATGTTGAATCCCAATTTCCGGTTATACTGTTAAAAGCATAAACCTTATTTGAATTAATCTCAGCAAAGATTAAACATGTTCCACCAACCGCGAATTTATTGTTTGATGTAAGGGAATGCCCAATATTTAAAATATCCCAGCCGTTATTCTGGGCAAAACAGAGGTTTATTACAGAATGGAAAAGCAAGAGGAAAAGTGTTTTTTTCATTTTCTCATCTCCTGTAAGTTTTACGGGACAAGAAATATCAAGACAACAATATTAAAAAAAAGTGCAGCCCACCATTAGGTGGGCTGCACTTAACACAAATTAATTATCTAAGTAAAATCATTTTCTTGGTTTCTAAATAGTTTCCGGTTTTTAGTTGATAGAAATAAACTCCGCTTGCGAACTGACTATTGCCGACTGCAGACTGGAAATCAACTTCATATTTTCCTGCAGGTTTAAATTCATTAACAAGTGTTGCAATTTCATTACCTAAAACATCATAAATTTTTAAAGTTACATCACCACTCACTAGTAACTGATAACTGATTACTGTGTTTGGATTAAACGGATTGGGATAATTCTGTGATAATGAATAATTCAATTTGTTCAACAGATCTTCTTCAACCGAGCTAACCAATGTATAGCTAAATAATATCTGTACATGGTTTTGCCATGCTGAGTTTTCCCACATTTCCCACGCCCAAACAATCTCATTACCAAATACATCATAAGTTGATTTTAACCTGCTGAAGTTTTCCCAATTATTGTTCTGCCAGAATTGAGTTACCCATTCTAAAAATTTGTTATCTGTCGTAGGAGTTATTACCCATCTTTGTTGATTGATCCAGCCATTTAAACTATGCCAGTATTGAGAAATATATTCTATAAGGAAATTATTACTGTTGTAGTTCTTTGTGTATAAACCAATATTTGTCCAGGTAGTATCAATCCAGCCTTCTTGCATAGTTACAACAGTAAGATTTCCATTACTGTATTGATGAGTATTTCTTTCTTCAAGGAACCAACCGCCGCTTTCCCATCTATTGTTAAGCGTTTCGATTATATTATTCTGATTATCATAAAAATTTTGTATTAGCTCTACATTATCCCAGGCCGAGTTAAATTGCTGGAACAATGTTTCAGTTAGATTATTATTAACATAAGTGTACTGGTATCTGTCAACATTACTCCAATCAGAAGCATTCCACTGCTGGTAAAGTTCTTCTGTTAATACGTTATTAACAAATGTATATATATATCGATTTGAGTTAACCCATTCTGTTGCAGCCCAGGACTGAATGGTTTCAACGGTTACATTATCATTTGAATCATATTCATATAAGTATCTTTCAGAGTTAACCCAGTTTGGATCAACCCAGGCTTTTACAAGTTCTTCAGTTACTAAGTCGTTTTCATCATAAACATACCAGAATTGAGATTCGTTTACCCACTGATTGTTATCCCAGATTTCTGTGGTAATTAGATAGCCGGTGCTGCTAGAATCATAGGAAGTAGTTGACCGGCTAACATTTTGCCAGGCGGAAATAATCCATTCCTGCTCAATGCTTTGTGTTAGCAGAAATTCTGAATTTACTTTTTCGTATGTGGTTAATGTTCTGGAATTAAGCTTGTTCTCAATAAATTTTTGAAAATCTTCTTGCTGCGGAAAGATCTGAATAGTACAAAACAATATTAAGAAAACAACAAGTCTGGGTCTCATAAATAACTCCGTATAATAAAAGTTAATCTTAAATAGTTAGTTAACTACCTTAAATAAATCATTTTCTTTGTGCTAATAAAATTTCCGGCTTCCATTCTAAAAAGGTAAACGCCTGATGATAATCCTGCTGCGTTAAAATTATTTTCATACCAGCCGGCATCCATTTCTTCATTTACAAGAGTTGCAACTTCGCTTCCCAGAATATCATAAACCTTTATTAACACATTGCTTTTTCCGGAACAGCAAATTTTATTCTGGTTGATGGATTAAATGGGTTTGGATAGTTCTGCTCAAGTTTAAATACTGTTGGAATTGTTTCTTCATTTTCAACTTCAGTTATTGTGGTTTGCTGATAAGCATACCAGAAACCTATTTGATTCTGGTTTACAGTATTGGATGATTTACCGATAAATGCTTCACCAACTGTACTTACAATTGTGTTATTGGAGTTTGAGATTATATTCCCGCCGCTGCTTATAACACTGTTAGTTATTTGATATTGCGGAAGCGACGTGGTAACAAACAGCAAAGCAATTATTGTAATATCAATTATTTTATTTTTCATTTGTGTTCCTTTTACTCAAGTAAAAAAATTAAAGAACCTTTATATATAGCAGCAGTAATTTGCTCAAAAATCACTGCTGCTTAGTTATTCTATCCACCCAATTCAAAATTATTTCTTCTCACGATCTGCTTTATTGTTTTCATAATCAACACCAAGTGTTTCGTCTACACCGTATGCATCCGGGTGAAGATATTTACCAACATCTTTGCCTGTTTTGTTTTCTTCAACAGGAATTCTGTACTTCTCTGCAAATTTATCGTGTCGTATTCCTGTTACCTGCCAGGATACTTCTATGTTTGGTTTATCTGTTCTGATTATAAATTGATTGTTCTGAATTTTTTGTGAAATAATTGCCTGTGCAAAATCTCCAATTACTGTTAACTGATAACGAAACTCTTTATTAAGTGCTTCAAACCAATCAGGCATTGTAACTGTTGCATAACCAGAAGCATCTGTTATAACATTGCCGTTATAAATGTTCATCATATCAGGTGATTCTACAAAAGAGTGATAAAGATTTTTATTTGTAGGGTCTAATGGATGATCTATCTTAAATGAGCCGCCGCCTTTGCTTAGTGTTCCTGTTACATTAACATTGCCGGAAAAATAGCCCGCCCAGTTAGTAGTCCCTGCACTAGCGCTTGCATATATACCATAATTTGATCCCGTACCGCTAGTAACTGAACCATAAATTGCAAAATTATTACCTGTGCCTCCATTAACTGAACCTCTGACACCATAATAAGAATTTGAGCCCAAAGCATTAACAACGCCTCTAGCTCCTACAAAGCCACCTTCAAAGTATCCGCCATAACCATAATTATTTGCTGGTGTACTCTTTCCATAAACACCCATAACATCATAATTTCCAGTCCCGATTAATTCACCATGAATAACGTGTGTATAGTCAGAAAGCGAATCAGATGTAAAATATCCAGCATATTTTCTGTTAGTTGCAATGTGTAAAGGATAAGAAGGGGTTTCTGTCCCGATACCAACATTACCATTTCTATCAAATGTCATTAAATTTTTAATTTGTGTATACCCGTTATCGGCGGTTGTGTTTAGTTTAAATTTTTGTTGATAAACATTAAACGCCCAGCCTTTAGAACCCACTGCTTGACTTTCTTCTAAAAAAGCCATTCCAAATCCACCATTGCGCGATAGTTTTAATGCTAAGCCTGAGGTTGAATTTGAATTGATTGTTAATGAATAGTCCGGTATTGTAGTGCCAATCCCTATTTTATTCCCATCATCAAATAAAGTAGAACTGCCAAGCGTTGTGCTGTTTGTAAATTTTGAAATATAATTTGCAGTACCACTCCCACCAATTGTACCGCCACCTCCGCCTGTTGCATTTATTGTTAGATTATTTCCACTTGGTGTTATTGTTACATTGCTTCCAGCAACAAGATTAACATTATCCTTTAGCCCATTTAAACTTTTTACAACCTGGGCATCTGCAATCTTTATTGCTGTTATACTTCCGCTGGGTACCGTCAAACTCATTATGCTATATGGTACTGATGTTAAAGTTATTCTTGGTATTAGTTCGCTTCCGGTTCCAACTGTAATGCCCAACCAGGCGGCTCCAACAATTGTTGCTGATGTTATTGGTGTTACACTTCCCAACTGTGTGTTTATAATACCGCCAACTACATTTATTGTTTTTGTTTCATTCCAAAGAGCTGAGCCGCCGGAAGGTAAATCGTACAATTTAAAAGTTAAGCTGTAATCCCCATTTGGTACCACAACTCCTGATGCATCTTTTAATACTCCTTGATAATTAATTGTTTGTGGAATGCCCTGCGAATAAATATTTGATAGAGCATACAAGCTTATCAAAAGAATAAAAAGTAATGTGGGTTTTTTCATGCTATTTTCTTTCTACAAGATGTTGATGATTTAAATATTTTCATTTTTAATAACCTTAAAATCTGATTGACCATTTGTTTATAATTAATTATTTCTTCTCACGAGCTGCTTTATTATTTTCATAATCAACACCAAGTGTTTCGTCTACATCGTAAGCATCCGGGTGCAAATATTTACCAACATCTTTGCCTGTTTTGTTTTCTTCAACCGGAATTCTGTACTTCTCTGCAAATTTATCGTGTCTTATTCCCGTTACCTGCCAGGATACTTTTATGTTTGGTTTATCTGATCTGATTGTGAATTGATTATTCTGGATTTCTTGAGAAATGATTGCTTGAGCAAAATCTCCGATTACTGTTAACTGATAACGAAACTCTTTATTAAGTGCTTCAAACCAATCAGGCATTGTAACTGTTGCATAACCAGAAGCATCTGTTACAACATTGCCGTTGTATATGTTCATCATATCCGGTGATTCTACAAAAGAGTGATAAAGATTTTTATTTGTTGGGTCTAATGGATGATCTATTTTAAAAGAGCCGCCGCCTTTGCTGAGTGTTCCTGTTACCTCAACATTTCCGGAAAAATATCCAGCCCTATTAGAAGTCCCATTAGAGGCCCAGCCATAAATTCCAAAGTTAAGACTGGAACCAGAAGCCACACCTTGTACGCCAATATTGACTGAAGACCCGCTCGCTGATCCAAGAACACCAACATTACTTCCACTACCACCATATACATTCCCCTCAACACCAGTATATTGACCGTCTCCTGTTGGATTAACAAAGCCCGATACTCCCCTGCGACCCCCTTCAAAGACTCCACCATATCCAAATCCATCTGCAGGTACAGATTTCCCATAAACACCGACCGCCCACTCAAGCCCGTTTCCCAAGTATTCTGCATAGACAACATGTGTTTCATCAGAAAGCGAGTCAGATGTAAAGTAACCAGCATATTTTCTGTTTGTTGCAACGTGTAATGGATAAGAAGGAGTTTCTGTTCCAATACCAACATTACCTTTTCTATCCAAAGTCATTAAATTTTTAAGTGTTGTAATTCCATTATCACCGGATGCATTTATTCTTAATTTTTGGTTCCAACTTTCAAGAGACCAACCTCTTAAAGATGTTGGCTGACCTTCTTCCACTATTGCTAATCCAATTAATCCGCCACCTGTTCTTGATACTTTAAGCCCTAGTCCTAATGTTGGAGTAGTGTTAACAGTAAGACTAAAATCGGGTGTATTTGTCCCCAGTCCAATTCTATTTCCATCATCAAATAAAGTAGAACTGCCAAGCGTTGTGCTGTTTGTAAATTTTGAAATATAATTTGCTGTTCCACTTCCGCCAATTGTACCACCGCTGGTTGAAGCAATAGTTATATTATTACCACTTGGTGTTATTGTTACATTACTGCCGGCAACAAGAGTTACGTTGTCTTTAATAGTGTTTATTGATTTTACAACCTGTGTTGTGCCTATATCTGTCGCGCTTATTGTTCCATCAACGATCTTTGCTGATGTAACAGAGTTATCGCTTAAATCTGTAGTTGCTATTGTTCCATCGGTTATTTTGCCTGATGTTACGGAGTTGTTTTGAAGCATAGAGGTTGTTATTCCGTCATTAGAGATGCTTAATGTTCCTGTTGATGTTATTGGCCCGCCTGTTAACCCGGAACCAGTATTAACCTGTGTTACAGTTCCACCGCCTCCACTACCGGTTGCATTTATTGTTAGATTATTCCCGCTCGGTGTAATTGTTACATTACTACCTGCAACAAGATTAACGTTATCTTTTAATCCATTTAAACTTTTTACAACCTGCGCATCTGCAATTTTTGTAGCTGTTATACTTCCGCTGGGTACCGTCAAACTCATTATGCTATATGGTACTGATGTTAAAGTTATTCTTGGTATTAGTTCGCTTCCGGTTCCAACTGTAATGCCCAACCAGGCGGCTCCAACAATTGTTGCTGATGTTATTGGTGTTACACTTCCCAACTGTGTGTTTATAATACCGCCAACTACATTTATTGTTTTTGTTTCATTCCAAAGAGCTGAGCCGCCGGAAGGTAAATCGTACAATTTAAAAGTTAAGCTGTAATCCCCATTTGGTACCACAACTCCTGATGCATCTTTTAATACTCCTTGATAATTAATTGTTTGTGGAATGCCCTGTGAATATATGTTTGATATCATCATTAAACTTATCAGCACAGCAGTTATTAAGACTGGTTTTCTCATTTTTAATCCCATATAATTTGAAATGTTATGAATTAGAAATTTTATAAATCTCAACAATTTGAATTACTCTTTTATTTACTTTACAAGACAAACAGTAATACCAATAGCAAAACCATGTAAATAATTTTGAAGAAATCCTGCTTTAATTTTTTCACATCATATTGCAGTAGGTTATTCATTTTAATCACCCTTTTAGAAATAGATTAAAAAATATTAGCATAAGAGCTACCGTTACGATAATCACCAAAGCATAAATGCTTATTTCAAGATGTTTTTCCCTTTTTTTTATCTGATCATTATCTTCCAAACCCACTTGTCTTTTTTGCAGAAGTTTCATTTTAAAACTCTTTCATAATTTTGGTTGTTGAATAAGACTAAATGAATTTTTGAAATATTAAATAATTCTAAAGGCCAAAAGTAGATTATTATGAATGCGGTAAATTGCTTTTTTGATTCAATGTTTTGCCTTTTTGATTCAAAACGAAGAATATTAGTTGTGAAGTGTTAAGTGTTGATATTTTAAATTGGCATCGTCGCACAGACTTAAGGTCCGTTACAGAATTCTCGCGTCATTTCGACCAAAGGGAGAAATCTTAAATGTTGTACAGTAAATAGATTTCTCAGTCGAAGACTCCTTCGAAATGAACCTTAAGGATGCAACCATCCTTTGAGTCTGTACTACAGTTTTATTTGTTTGAACTCCGAAGGTGAACAATTATAATGTTTTTGAAATGCCCGCGTAAATTGTGCCGGACTGCTAAATCCAACTTCAAGCGCAATTTGCGTTATGCTTAGTTTGTTTTCAAGGATCATTTGTGCGGCGCGTTTTAATTTGTAGATTCTAATAAACTCACCAGGACCTTTACCAATAACGGCGCTAAGTTTTCTGTTTAACTGGCTGCGGCTTACAAAAAGTTCCTGTGCAAGATTTTCACTTGTAAAGTTTTCATCCTGCAGGTGTGTTTCGATAATCATATTAATTTTTTCAATAAAGTCTTTATCTAAATTATTAGTTGTAAAGGATTCTGCATTTAAATTTATTTCCTTACTAAATTTTTCCTTTAAGTGCTTTCTTTGAGTTATAAGATTTTTAATTCTTATTGAAAGCTCTTCAAAATCAAATGGTTTGGTTAAATAATCATCAGCACCAAACTCCAGCCCTTCTAATTTACTTTGCTGAGTTGCTTTTGCTGTTAAGAGTATAACTGGAATATGGCTGGTCTTCCAATCGGTTTTTAATTTTTTACAAAGTTCAATTCCATCCATCACGGGCATCATAACATCGCTTATAATCAAATCAGGCAAACTGTTTATTGCAACATCAAATCCTGCCTTACCATTTTCTGCTTGAAGCACATTGTAATCTTGCTTTAACAAACCAAGCACATAATCTCTAACTTCAATTTGATCTTCAACGAATAAAATTAACGGCTTAGAATTATTTTCAACCGGGTAATCATCATCAGATTTTTCAAAATCAACTTGATCAACTAGCTTACTCTGATCATCTTGATAATTAAGTGCAGATAAACTTGTTTGTATTTCTTTCTGAGATAATAAAGGAATCTTTAATGTAAACTCAGTTCCTTCACCTTCACTGCTGTTTACGGAAATATCCCATCCTAAAAGTGTTGTTAATTCTTTTACAAGTGCTAAACCGATTCCCGAACCACCATAGTTTCTTTTTGATGAATCATCAACCTGGAAAAATCTATTAAATATTTTTGATTGATTTTCTTTTGTTATCCCGACTCCTGAATCGCTTACAGAAACCAAAGCAAATTTTTTATCTGAGATAATTTTTTCAACTACCTCAGTGTTAACAGTTCCGCCAACATCAGTAAACTTAAACGCATTACTTAAAAGATTGTTAACTATTTTTTCAAACTTGTCCTTATCAAGTAAAGCAAATGCTGATTCCATATTTGAATTAAAGTTAAATTTTATATTTTTTTGATCCGCAAGAGGAATAAATGCATTTGAAATTGATCTTAAAAGTATAACAACATCATATGCTTCTTTTTTTAATGGAATTGATTCAGATTCCAGTTGTGATAATTCTAAAAGCTGATCTATAAGTTGCTGAAGTTTTTCAGTATTTCGTAAAAGCATTTTATAATAATCAGTAAGATTTTCTTTTATTCTTCCTCTTAACAATTCTTCCAAAGGCCCTTTAATCAGCATCAGCGGAGTTCTGAACTCATGAGATAGATTTGCAAAAAACCTTGATTTCATCTGTTCAATTTCACGCAAATGATAAGATTCGAGTTCCCTGAACTTTAATTCGTGCTGCAACTTGGTTCTATAATTCTGAAATTTAAATATTGCCCAAACACCAAGCACAAACACAATAAAATATAGCAGAATTGCCCAGCCTGTTTGCCACCAGGGCGGAGTTATTATAACAGCAAGAGATGTTTCGTTACTATTCCAAATTCCATCACTGTTTGTTGATTTTACTTTAAAAGTATATTTGCCGGGATTAAGATTTGTATAAGTTATAAAACGGCGAGTTCCACTCTGAATCCAGTCTTTATCAAATCCTTCCATTTTATAAGCATACTTAATTGAAGAGGGATTATTATAATCCAATGCAGCAAACTGAAACGAAAAAACATTTTGTTTGTGTGATAGTGTTACCTCATCGGTATTGAAAATATTTTTTGATAGGATCGAGTTTGCTTTGGGCTTTACAGAATTGTTAAAAATTAAAAAATCTGTTAAAACCACAGCGGGCTTATAAGATGATTGTGAAATTCTATTCGGATTAAAATAATTAAGACCAGCCGTGCTGCCTATAATTATCAAATTATCATTAAGCTTAAAAGAGGACGTGAAATTAAAATCTGTTCCTATCACGCCATCTGAAGTGGAAAAATTTGTAAATGTATTTTTGCTTAAATCAAATAAAGTAATTCCGGAACTTGTTCCTAACCAGAGATTTCCATTTTCATCTTCAACTATGCTTTTAATTGAGTTGTCTGTTAATCCATCCTTGGTGGTGTAAAAAGTTACTTTAACATCAGACTGTGAAATATTTTTACTATCTGAATTATTAATTACAAGTTTATTCAATCCATTGCTTGTTCCGATCCACAAGATTGTATTGTTATTTCCGAAATTTTTGCTTTTAGATTCAACAATAGAATAAACACTATTACTGCTTAAACTGTTTTTACTTCCCTCCTTAAAACTATAGTGGGAAAATTTTCCGCCGTTTGATTCATCATATAAATTTAAACCGCCTCCATTTGTTCCAATCCATATTCTTTTCTTGCTGTCTTGAAAAATTGTCCAAACATCATCATGACTAAGTGAATTCATATTGTCTTTTTGATGAAGCCAGTTTTGTACTTTACCTGTTGATAAATTTAATTTTGCAAGTCCCACACCCCAATAACCAATCCATAAATTATTTTTATCATCTTTAAAAACAGACTTTACAAAATTTCTTGATGTGGACTTAATATTTCCAAGTAGAATATCATGTGCAGTTAACTGATTTGTTTTATAGTTAAGGTGCAATAGTCCCGAGCCATAAGTACCAATCCATAGATCATTTGAATTACCTGCTGTCAGACTCCAAATATTTTCTGAAGATAATGCAGAATGTTTTTTCAAGTAATAATTTTCCATTAACATTGTTGGAAAAGTATAAACCATTATCAGTTCCAATCCACAATATTCCGTCTGATGATTTTGTAACTGCTTTTATATTTAGCTTATCAAGTTTGTTTAAATCAACACTTCTATCGGAAAATAACAGCGAATTATTAAACTTTATACTTTTTTGTGAAAAGTAACTTAGACCATTATCAGTAGCAATCCACAAAACTCCTGAACGATCTTTAATAATATTATTAACCTGGTTACTTGTTAGACTATTGGGATTATCTTTATCTGATAAAAATCTATCAAATCTATTTCTTGTAACATTATATCTTAACATTCCCGCATAAGAATTTATCCATATAGCACTTTCCCCATCAACAATTTCTTCAACTACAGTTCCCGTTCCATTTCCAAACTGCAGATTATCAGGATTTGGAATATTTATTCTTGAAAAATTTTTTGTTTCTGTATTTAGAATAGATAAACCATTTGCAGTTCCAAGCCACATTTTGTTTTTATCTGATTTTGATTCAGCGATTCCCCAGATAATGTTATCACTTAAACTGTTCGGATTATTTTTATCAAAAAAATATTTTACAAAATGTGTGTTAGAATTATTCGGATTGAATTGATTTAGTCCGTTAAAGGTACCTATCCATAAATTTCCAAAATCATCTTCAACTATCGAGGATATATAATTATTACTTAAAGATTTGGGATCGTCTTTTTTGTGTGTCCAGTTTAGTGTCTTCCCTGTTTTAGTATCAAGCTTGTATAAGCCGCTTCTGTAAGTGCCGATCCAAACATTAAACTTTTTATCAATGTGAATGTTTGTAATCGAATTGTCTTTAGTTATTTCAGATTCGATTTTCCAGTAAGTAAATTTATCAAGAATTGGATCGTAACAATTTAAGTAACCTATTTTTGTTCCGATCCAAATTCTTCCTGAATCATCCTCAGTGATAGCAAAAGTTGAATTATCTGAAATTGAAAATTTATCGGAAGGATTATTTCTGAACACTTTAAAATCATATCCATCAAATCGGTTTAAGCCGTCATCCGTTGCAAACCATAAAAAACCTAATCGATCCTGAATAAGATTTGATACGTAGTTGTTTGAGAGTCCGTTATTAGTACTTAGTCGATTAAAACTTATGGATTGTGCATTTACAATTAATTGTAAATTTATAAAAACGAAGATTAAAAGAAGATTAAAATATTTAGTTCTGTAAAATGAAATCATAAAAATCTAAATTGTTTTATACTTCTTTACTTTATAATTCAACAAATGTCATAATTAACAAATAGTAAAAGATGTTAACTACAAACAAACACTTTTTCTTTTAACTTCCAAATAAGCTTGATAGAGGGCGATTGTTGACGAGAGTAAAATAAATCCCTATCTGTCTTTAAATTATTATAACGATTGATTAAGTTTATAAAAACAACTGGAAATAAAAATGAAATCCTTATACTTTTCTTTTTTTCTAACAATTGTCTTTGTTACAGTTTCCTCAACTACTTTTGCACAGTGGTCAACAAACCCGGCGATTAATCTTGCTGTTTGCGATACGACTGGCGAACAAGCTCTCGCTAAAATCGGCTCAACATCAGACGGTGGGTCCTACATCTCCTGGTTTGATAACAGAAGCGGAAGTTATGCAGTTTACTTGCAGCGATTAGATCCGCTTGGAAATAAAATGTGGGCACCAAATGGATTGCTTGTTAGTAACAATTCGCAATCTTCTTCTCTCGTTGATTGGGATTTGATGGTTGATGGCAATGATAACGCTATCGTTGCATTTACCGATACAAGAAACAGCGGAAATCTTAATCCATTTGTTTATGCGATTTCTCCCACTGGTGATTTTCTTTGGGGCCCAAATGGAATTGATTTAAATCCAACAGCCGATTTTCAAGCTAATCCAAAACTTGCAAAAACTGATGATGGAAATATTGTTGTTGCGTGGATAATTGCAGCAACAAGATATCAGGTTGGTTTGCAAAAATTTCTTCGGCAGGTGCAAAACTCTGGGGAACAAATCAAATCGGTATTCAATCTGCAACCGAAGGTTATAACTATCCTGATGTTGTTAAATCTGATAGCGGCGGAGTGATTTTATTTCACACAGCTACAACCGGAAGTTTCCCCGCACAAACAGTTAAACTTCGCGCAAAGAAAATTACTTCTGCTGGATCAATTAGCTGGGGTGTAAATGTTCAGGACTTAGGAAAAATTGCCGCTTTCACAACTCCAAAAGTTTATTCAGATAATAATAATGGCGGATTGATTGCATGGCATGATGATCGAGATAATAATTCATTACAAAGTGGATTTGTGCAAAGAGTTTCGTCAAGTGGCTCACTATATTTTCCGGTTGATGGAGCTGAGGTTTCATTAATGGCTAATAGACATAAATTCAATCCTGTTGCAGCTTTTGATATTTCAACAAATGATACTTATGTTTTCTGGGTGGAGACAGAACCAAATCAAAATCAAAACGGAATAAGCGGACAAAAACTTTCATTAAACGGAACCAGACAATGGACTGACAATGCAAAGATATTTAAGGATTTAAGCGTGGCATTCACAACTTCTATAAGTTACCTAACATCCGAAATGGGAAATGGAAGAGCATACTTGTTTTACCTAGAAGGAAACGGTTCGGGTCTTAATGATAAAGTTGAAGGTTTTGCCTGCAACACTGCCGGCGATTTTTTATGGACAGGTAATTTCACCATCCTTTCAAACCCAACCAGCGATAAACTACAGCTTGTATCCACTGTAGATGTTTATAAAAATTGTAAACTCGCCTGGGGTGATGATCGTTTGGATGGTGCAGGAATTTATGCTCAGGATATAAATCCCGATGGACAACTTGGCAATTCAATTGTGCCTGTTGAGCTTGTTTCCTTCTCCGCAAATGTTTCCAACAATTCAGTTGAACTAAAATGGATTACAGCAACAGAACTTAACAACTCAGGATTTGTAATTGAGAGACTAAAAACGATAGACGAAAGAAGTGAAGAATGGGAATCAATCGGTTTTGTAAATGGCAACGGCACTACATCACAATCACATTCATATTCTTTTATTGATAACAATATCTCTTCTGTAAAATATTCATATCGATTAAAGCAAGTAGATTTTGATGGAACATTTTCTTACTCAAATGAAGTTGAAGTTGATATGAGTTTACCGCAAGTATTTTCTTTAGAACAAAATTATCCAAATCCGTTTAATCCAAGTACAACTATAAAATACACAATCCCGAATGTCACCCTGAGCGGAGTCGAAGGGTCTCGAGTGATTTTAAAAATTTATGATTTACTTGGAAACGAAATTGCAACACTTGTTAATGAAAACAAACCAGCAGGAAATTATGAAGTTAGTTTTGATGCAAAAATTCTTTCAAGCGGAACTTATTTTTATAAGTTACAAGCAGGAAGTTTTGTTGAAACAAAGAAAATGATCTTATTAAAATAATTTTGTTAAAGGAAGGACGGTTTAATCGCCGTCCTTCTAATTTATTTTTTCAGTCTCACTTAACTTTTCAAGATCAACTATAGTTTCTCCGCTTTCATCTGTTGAAAATGCACGGATAAATTTTGAATCCCATTCAATCTCATCATACTTATAAGAATTTCTGGTTATAACAGTTTGAGAAAAACTGTCATCAAATCCCTTTATCATTACTAACAACTCAGCTTCCAATTCTTTCAAATCACTTTCAGTTTTGCCGAATAACGGACTGTCTTCATCTATTTGATGCACAATTGTCCAGGGCAATGGGAAAAAGTAAATGAATTTTATTTCTAACTTAAGCGGAAAATATTTTCTGGTAAACTGATTATTACTTTTATCTAGAAAAGTCATCATCGCGTTCGCTTCCATTTCCATCATTACATTTGGACGCGCATTTGCGACACGAAACATTAAGGCTTTGCCTTCTTTAAATGTTGTAATAATTGCTTTATTGCTAAAGCTAATTTTGGCAGAAGGTTTTGAAAATCGGCCGTAAAGCAACCCCGTGGCTAATGCAAAACTTAATATTCCAGTCATCGATTCAATTGAAGCGATAATATTTGATAAAATTCCGGTGGGATGAATTCCCCCGTATCCAACCGTTGCAAAAGTTTGAACGCTAAAGAAAAAAGTGTTTAAAAAAGATTGTAATCCATCGTGGGATTCAGCATTAACAAGATTTTCAACACCCGCCAGATGATACAGAATCGCAAAGAATAGATTAACCGATATAAATCCCGCAAAGACTATTAATAAAAACTTTGTCCAGGAAATATTAATCAGGTAATGAAATGTATTTCTTGAAGAAAGTCCACCGCCTGTCCGTTTGATATTAAACGAGCCATCTTTGTTAATAATGCGTTTTGTGTGTTTAAAATATTTCTCACCCAATCCGGGGTCTTGTGATTGCTTAAACATGTCTCTTTATTAATTGTTGATTTAATACTGTGAAGATATAAAACCAATTTGATATTTGTTGTGATTTTTGATTAATCTTGTTTTCCATTATTGGGTAAAACCACTCATCAAATCTTTCTTGCTGTTATCAATCCATTTATCTAAGTTTTGATACAAATATTCTACTTACAGAGAAAATGAACCAGACAAACTCTACAAAAAACCCGAACAAAAATTTCGTCATACTATCAGGGATGATTTTAAAAACATTAATTTCAGAAAAGATTTTAGTAACGAATATAAAAACCTAAGCCGCTTTTATTTAGACTCAGAGAAAAAATCCCAACTCGAATCTATGACCTTTATTGAAAGATGGGTACATAAATTTGTGTGGTTAACAAAAAGTATGTTTCTTCATTTAACTCCTTTAAGACGTATTCTCTCGTACTTCTCGGGGTTTTTTTATTATTTACAAGTGGTAGTGTATCAATTGATAATTTATCCATTTCCAGTAACTGGGGATTGATTGGTGGACTTTTAATTCTGTTTGTTTTGTTTCTTGAATTGAAAGATAAACTTCTTGCTAAAAATGAACTTGAAGCCGGAAGAAAAGTTCAGCGCGCATTAATGCCGGAACAAAATCCGGAAATAGCCGGGTGGACTATCTGGTTGTTTACTCGTCCTGCTAATGAAGTAGGAGGAGATCTTGTTGATTATTTGCGGTTGGATGAAAGCAAAACTGTATTAACTATTGCAGATGTTGCGGGTAAAGGACTTCAAGCCGCACTTATGACTTCAAAACTACAAGCAACTATTCGTGCACTTGCAACAGAAATTAATTCACTTTCAGATTTTGGTAAAAAGATTAATAAAATTTTTCATCGTGATAGTTTACCTAATTTATTTGCCTCAATGCTGTTCATTCAGATTGATTCCGATTCAGGCAAAGTAGATTTTATAAATGCCGGACACTTCCCTCCGCTCATCATAAACGACAACGAGATTAAGGAACTTTCCAAAGGTGATATTGCATTTGGGCTTGTTTCAAACGCAGAATACAATGAGCAAACGCTGGTGCTAAAACAAAACGAAATATTTATTGCATATTCAGATGGAGTGTTTGAAGCAAGAAACGAATACGGTCAATTCTTTGGAATGGAGAGATTTCAAAAATTGATTAAAAACTCATCGAGCAATACTCCCCAGCAAATTGGTAATTCTATTGTGTTACAGCTTGAACAATTTATTGGTGATTATCCTGCCGCCGATGATATATCTTTAATAATTATGAAAAGAAATTCCCAGCGTAATATTTAAACAGAAAATGTTTTCTTCATAATGTTTCCATATCTCTGACTAATCGGAAACGGAGTGGATATGTTTTTAAGATAAACATTGTAGCTTCTAAATCCGGCCTTCTCAATCTTGTCTAAAAAAAAATATGTTAACAATTGTAGCACGATGAATTCTCAAAAAATCTTTTGCAGGTAATGTTTCAACCCAGTTTCTGATAGATTTTCTAACCACAATTTTACAGCCATCATCCGTTGTTTCTTTAGAGTATTCTTTTAATGCAGATATACATACTATTCTCGAAAATTCGATAAGCTTTAAATTTGCACCAATCTTAATAAGAATATGATCAATCTTTTTTGAATGATTTGAAAAAGCATTTTCCGTGGAAATAATCTTATCAGTTAGGCGTGCACTTATAACCTCAATCTTCCGAAGCCGTTTATTTATTGATCTTAAAAGTGATTCGTAGGTGATTGGTTTTACAAGAACATCATCAGCACCCAATTCCATTGCCGCTCTTATGTGAGCATTGTTCGGAGTAGATGTAATTACTAAAAGTGGAATGCATTCTGTAGAGGGGTTTTCATTTAATCGTTTTATAACGCCAAGTTCTTTGTCGCAATTATCAAGATCACATATCATAATATCCGGCATATAACGGTCAGCTATTTTTAAACCGTCAGCCTCTCCAACTGTTATGTAAGTATTAAACCCAGCAGATTCTAAAACATTTTGAAATTCAAAACTCTGCTCAGGCTTACCGTGTATTAATAATATTTTTCTCAAATAGTTCTTTGGTAGATCACAAAAAAAGTATAAGTAATTGGACCAAAATTAGTTTTATAGATTCCCGGAAACAACAAAGGAATTCTTTAATGGTGCGGCTACATACACTCGTTTACAGCATCCTTGTTGCGCTTGTTGATTTTTCAATTTAGTACAAAAAACATATTACCTAAAATTGTTAAGGTAATTTTAATTTTTATGTTATACCATAATCAAAAAATTCAACTTTTTCTTTTCTGCAAATCTTTTTATCCACTATTTAAAGGAAAACACTAATGATATCTAAATGTAAAAAATTATTAGCAGTAGTATTTATCTGTATCTCTGGTATTTCATTTGCACAGGATCTTACCTTAAGTGCTGGTGCTGATGTTGTTAGCAGATACATCTGGCGCGGCATTAATGTAAATGATGCCGTTAACATTCAACCGGCATTAACATTATCGGTTTCAGGTTTTAGTGTTGGATTCTGGGGTTCATATAGTTTCGCTAACAATTCAGGTGATAATACTTTCGGACAGGAAGTTGATACCTGGCTTGGTTACACTTATGTTTTTGAAAATGGAATGAGCATTGGTGCTCTTGTAACAGACTACTACTTCCCGAATGCAGGAATCAAATGGGGCAACTTTAATAACTACGATGATCCAGAAGGTGCAGGTGCTCACATAATCGAAACAGGGCTTCTTTTAAGGGGACCCGATTCTTTTCCGCTTTCTCTATCTGGTTTTATTAATGTTTACAATGATGCCGGCAGCAATACTTATTTCCAAATTGATTACCCAACTACAGTTGCAGAAGTTCCTCTTAACTTTTTTGTTGGTGCATCTACTGGCAGTGAAGAAAATCCCGGCTACTACGGCACAGAAACATTTAATGTTATAAACGTTGGTGTTAAAGCAACAAAATCTGTTAAGATTACAGAAGATTATTCTTTACCTGTTTCTGTTACTTTTATAGTAAACCCAAGAGCAGAAATTTCTTATCTCGTTTTTGGGTTAACTTTTTAGTGCAATTGATAATTTCAAAAAATTAATATAAGGAGCTTTTATGTTCGATACTGGTAGTACTGGATTTATGCTTATCGCAACCAGTCTTGTTATGCTTATGACTCCAGGTCTTGCTTTTTTTTATGGCGGACTTGTTGGTCGAAAAAATGTTTTAGCTATTATGATTCAAAGTTTTGTTTCACTTGGATGGACAACTGTTATATGGTTTGCTTTCGGTTACTCGCTTTGTTTTAGCGGCGGAGAAGGCGGAATAATTGGCAATCTTAATATGGCTTTTCTTGCCGGTACAGATCTTAATTCAATCTATACTGGCAATAATAAAATTCCTCTTTACGTTTTCTGTTTATATCAAATGATGTTTGCAATCATTACTCCTGCATTAATCACGGGTGCATTTGCAAATAGAGTTAGGTTTCCCGCCTATATGGTTTTCCTAACTCTCTGGCTAATATTTGTTTACTTTCCATTAGTGCATATGGTTTGGGGCGGTGGCCTGTTTACATGGCTTATCTTAGCATGGACATTAGAAAAGAAACCAAAGTTTGTTGGATTATTAACCGGTGCTGTTGCAGGACTTGCAACAATAACTCCTGCTGCCGGGTTTATAACCGTTCAATCAGCTGCAATTATTGGAATTGTTGCTGGCATAGTTTGTTACTTTGCAGTATCACTAAAAAACAAAATGCAGTGGGATGATGCTCTTGATGTTTGGGGCGTGCATGGAGTTGGCGGTTCTATTGGTGTAATCCTGCTTGGATTGTTTGCGACCAATGCAGTAAATCCAATGGTTACAACAAATGGATTGTTTATGGGCGGAGGTTATGATTTTCTATTTAAACAAGTAGTTACTGTTTTAGCCGTTTGTGTTTACGCTTTTATTTTTTCTTATGTAATGCTCTGGTTAATAAATTTTGTTACACCTGTTAAAGTTACAAAGGAAGAAGAAGAAGCTGGATTAGATAGTTCACTCCATGGTGAAATGGCATACGAACAGGATTAATAATTCTTTCCATTCTTTAATCAAACCTTCGAGGTTGCAAAACAAAACCTCGAAGGTTGCTTATAATATCCATACTTGTCCACCTCCTAATTTGCAGAATGCTGACACTAATTTTTAATTGTAAATTATAAACTCTACATTTGTCCTCCCCTGTCACACTGAGCGAAGTCGAAGTGTGAGCTCTTCTAATTTTACAATCGCCAACTGTTGAATATAAATTCATTTTTAATTTTTAATCGTTCATTGTAAATTGTGCACTATACATTCAAAAGAGGCAAAAAATATGAGCAAAACCAAAGGCACAAAAAAAGAGTTATCATCAAAGCAGATTGATGAACTGCTTACTACATTAAAAACACGTTTCGAAAAGAATATGAACCGCCATAAAGATCTTAAATGGGATAAGGTATTGGCGAAGCTGGAAAAGAATAGTGAAAAACTCTGGTCACTAAATGAAATGGAAAGAACCGGCGGTGAACCGGATGTTGTTGGCTATGATACAAAAACGGGCGAATACATTTTTTATGATTGTTCTGCTGAAAGTCCTGCTGATAGAAGAAGTCTTTGTTACGATCGTGCAGCACTTACTGCAAGAAAGGAACATAAACCAAAAGATAGCGCTGTTGATTTTGCCACGGCTATGGGAATTGAACTTTTAACTGAAGAACAATATCGGGAACTTCAAAAACTTGGCAACTTCGATTTGAAAACATCAAGCTGGATAAAAACTCCGGATGAAATTAGAAAACTTGGTGGAGCTATCTTTTGCGATCGTCGTTATAATAATGTTTTTACTTACCATAACGGAGCTGAATCCTACTATTCAGCCAGAAGTTTCCGCGTGTGCTGAAGGTTTAAAATTTGCAAAGACTCTTCAAATAATTAAGTTATTCAAGTTGCAGCTTAAAAATTATTAATTTCTAAAACCGTTGAAACGGTTTCATACATATCGGTGCTCGTATTATTAACCCACGGATTAATCCGTGGGTTAATGTGATAAGGCAAAGTTTTCAAACCGTTTTATAACTGCACGAGATAAACTTGAGTAATCTAAAAATAAATAAGGAGGCTTATGAATAAAGAAATAAAAGCATATAACACCAAACAATCTCCTGAAGATAAAAAGATTTGTAATATTCTTGCTTCGGAAATTGATAGCGGTTTGCCCGAAGCAGAAAGTAAAATCTGGCATGCTCATCCTGTCTGGTTTTTGGATGGCAACCCGATTGTTGGATACAGTAAACAGAAAGCTGGTATCCGTCTTATGTTTTGGAGCGGTGAAAGTTTTGAAGAAGAAAAATTAAAACCCGGCACAGGAAAATTTAAAGATGCTTCAATTTTTACACTACAGTTGAACAAATCAATACAAAAGATCTTAAACGCTGGTTAAAAAAATCTAAAAGCATACAATGGGATTATAAAAACATTGTAAAACGAAAAGGTAAGTTGGTAAGACTGAAATAAAAATAAGTTTGATGTCATTCCGTGCTGTACGTGGAATCTATTACAAACATTTCATCACAAAAAAAAGATTAACACAATGGGCAAACTTGCAGAAATAAAAACAAAAGAAAACGATTCAAGTGTTGAAGATTTTATTAGCTCCCTTAAAGATGAGGCAAAGCAAAAAGACAGTTTAACAATACTTAAGCTGATGCAAAAAGCGACAAAGGAAAAACCTAAAATGTGGGGCAGCTCAATGATTGGCTTTGGGATTAAAAGATATAAAAGTCCTGCTACAGGCAGAGAAGTTGACTGGTTTAAAATTGGATTCTCTCCTCGTAAATCTAACTTTTCTTTAAATCTTGTTTTAGATATTAAAAAGTATGAGGCCGAACTAAAAAAACTTGGTAAGCATAAAGCCGGTGTTGGATGCCTTTATATTAATAAGCTGGATGATATTGATATTAAGGTTTTAGAAAAGCTGATTACTGTTGCAGCTAAACTAAAGTAACCGGTTTAATGTACTTTTAACTTTATTTTTATGATTGTGCAGAGCGTTTTTGAGGTTTGACATTGCGTTTTTGCAAATGTGCAACCTGTTTTTATGAATTTACATTTCATTTTTGAGAGGTTACATTCTGTTTTTGTGATCTTACAGTCCGTTTTTTAAAGATTACAAAGCGTTTTTGCGATCGTACACGCCATTTTTGTCCAGTTACATTCCGTTTTTGTGATGATACAAGTCATTTTTGTCCACTTACAAACTGTTTTTATGATGTTACAACGTGTTTTTGCTGTGTTACAAAGCGTTTTTATTCGAAAATGAATGATTTTTAAGGAATTACAGGTTTTTAGAGATTTATAAATAAGCCAGTTTAATGATGGTTTTAGGTTTTAAGGGTTAGTGGATTTCTTTTCTATTATTATAAATTTTATTTCTTTGCTTACCGCAGATTGTCTATTGCCTACTTGTAAATAACAGACTTATAACTTTAATTCTTAGTTGTTGATTGTTAGATGTTAATTGTCTTTAAAAAATCATTCACTTAGTTTTGTGAAAGAAATTTGCTTCTCTCAATACACAACACAGGAAACGAGGGTAGCTTGTTGGTGGATTAAAAATGGCAAGTGTGTTTTCCTGGTAAGATTTTATTTGCAAAAATTATTTTCTTCCACAACCATTTACTAAGCGTTAATAAAAAAATACTCTACTAAGGTTGTATTATGAAAAGTTCATCATCGTTCTCTTACCTGCTGCTCCTTATAATCCTTTTAACAATTATCCACAGTAATTTGTTTGCACAACAAGATAGCCTGAGTATCCAGCAAAGGATTTTGCAAAGCCAGGAAACAGATCAAGTTATAATTATGCGTACACGTGAATTTATTTTTAACAAATTAAAAGAAGGCAGCCTTAGCCAGGCATTAGAAGCCTATAATTACCTATAAGCCAATTTGAAAAGAAAAGTAAAACCATTCTGGCTGAATGAAAAATTTCTTTTAAGCTATTGGTTTGGTGATTATAATCATGTTTATAAAGCTGATTCTCTATATAATGTTTTTTAAATCATAAATTGATTTTATGGATATCCCACTAAGGAAATTTTATTTCCACAGAAAGATAATGTAACCTTGGATTTAGATAGAATAACTAACAAAACAAAATAAAACTACTTCAAAATTCGACTCATTAGTGAGTGACAGCGAAAAACAGGATTACTTAATTTTGTTTTTTTGATTGGGTTACTTCTAAGATCAACAGATTCTATAATGACGTACGAACAGGAAAATGATTATTTAGTAAATAACTTACCCCACGTGCAGAAAAATTTCTTGAAACTTACAAAGACTCTCAATTCACACCATTTGTGTGGAAATATTTTCGCAATGTATATGAGCTTAATGATTTTGGATATGGTTTTCAGTTTGGGTTGGGTACACTTTTGCCGCAGGAAAATCAAGCAATTATCTAAGTACGGAATTTACCTTTTTGGTAAATCTTAATTTAAGCTGGAAAGATCTTTACTTGATTTGAGGCTTTGATATGGGTATTCCAGTGGCAATAAAAAACGCATTTATATATGAACAGAAATATTGGGATACTGTATATAAGACATAATTATTTTACAGCTTATTTATCCACAGGATTGGTTTGCTAAAAACCCGGTTTATTAAATTAACTCCACATTTGGGAGTCAGGACAATAAATATGAGTGTTTGTGAGGCTGATAAAGATAAAGCCAATGGTGATTTTCAATGACTCAAGGCTTTTTCAAGTTGGAGTTACCTGTGATTTTAAATTTGGATATTTTCCTTATGTTATGGTGAAAATATCCACACTTATTCTGGACATTAGTCTGGCACTAAATTACAATCAGTTTTGGAAATAATCCTGTTATGAAAGATGGGATGTTACAGTTGAGGGTTTCCTGGATTGGATTTATACGTAACCTTATTAGAGATATCTAATAATATAATTTATTATAATTATTTTAGGCGATAGTGAGTTATTGAAAACTTAATTGAGAGTCTATAACTATTAAACTAATTTTACACAGCAAACGCTTCTCTCTACATAACACTAGAATATGAGTGGTTGTTAAAAACCCCAATTTTTGCATACTTATTTATGGGTGTTGATTTAGCAAAATATAGGAGAGAAATTGGAGTTGAAATAAACAGTACTTTAACGAGATTATTCTTTGAGGGTTAAATGAAGTATACAGTTTGATAATATATGTTTTCTTCGCAATATTTTTTTCTAAGCGTATCTTTTCCCAATCCATTAACGAACTTTCCAGATCAACTAATAGATTTGCTTTTAATCTTTATGAAAAAGTAATAGAAAAGAAAAATTCTAATATCTTTTTTTCACCAATTGGTTTGTCAACGGCATTTGCCCAGGTCTACATTGGAAGCAATAATAATACAAAAAATGAAATTTCCAAATTTATTTGGTGTTTAATAATTCTCTTGTTGAGTTTCCAAATGAATTTTAGTTTTTCTAATCAATTATTTTCGCCTGAAGCAAATTCAATAATAGAACTCCTAAATGCCAACTCAGTTTGGGTAAATAATAAGTTTGAATTAAAACCAGAATTTGCTAAATACTTAAAGATAATTTTAATACATGGTTTTACTTTGGATGTTTCTAAACCTTCGGAATGTGCGATCAAGTAAATGCTTGGGTAAAAAACTCTACTTAAGACAAAATCAACACTATTACTAAGTGAAAAAAATAGTTGAGCCCGAAACAGTTTTCTTGCTTTAAACTCACTGTACTTTAAAGATAAATGGCTAAACACTTTTGACGAAAAGAATACAAGAGAAGATATGTTTTCTGTTTCTGCCTCTGAAAAAGTTAAAACTCAAATGATGAATACTCAAGGCGACTATAACTATTCCAAGTATTATAATTACGATGCACTGCAAATACCATACACAACAAATAACTATTCGATGTTAATTTTATTGCCTAAGGACGTAAGCGGAATTTATGAACTCGAGCAAAACCTTGACAGTATTGATATTATTGATTTTATTTTAAGTGATTTGAAGAAAAACTCCATAAACATTTCTCTACCCAAATTTAAATTAGAGGTATGAAGTAAACGTTTTAAAAGAGTGCTTACTAAACTGGGAATAAAACAGGCATTTGAAAAAAGGTAAGGCTGAATTTGGCGGTATAATTAAAAGTTCCTGGTTTAAATTTTATATATCTGATGTTCTAAAAAACTTTTGTAGAAGTTAATGAAGAGGAACTGAAGCCCGCGACCACTATGATTAAAGTGAGTAATTTTAGGAGGCTCCCGCCGATCCAAAATATTTAGAGTAGATCACCCTTTTATTTTTGTAGGTTGGAGGAGGAGAGTGCTAAATGATTTTGTTTGTAGAGTGGGAAATATCTAAATCCGGTTGAATAGGAAAATTTATAAATCGAATTAACTTTAATTTAGTCTGCTGTCATAGCTTGCCCCGATAAATCGGGTGTCTTACCGTGGCATCAATTCAGCAATCTAACAATTAAACAATAAGAGATTCCCGCCTTCGCGGGAATGACATTAAGCTTCCCTTTCCTTATTTTTACACATTACATAAACAAAAGAAAGAAAAGTGTAGCACACCTTAAAGGTGTACCACACATTAAGGAGTATAAATGAGCGCAGAAGTAAACAAAATTATTTACTCAATGGTTGGGGTAAGCAAATTCTATAACAACAAACCTATACTAAAAGATATTTACCTATCGTACTTCTACGGTGCAAAGATTGGTGTTATCGGTTTAAACGGATCAGGTAAATCATCACTGCTAAAAATTCTTGCCGGAGTTGATAAAAACATAAACGGAGAAACAGTCGTGTCTCCCGGTTTTACAATCGGCTACCTTGAACAGGAACCGCACGTTGATGAAACTAAAACCGTAAGAGAAATTGTGCAGGAAGGTGTTCAATCAATTGTTGATTTGCTTAGAGAGTATGATGAAATAAATGCAAAGTTTGCAGAACCGATGGATGATGATGAAATGACAAAGCTTCTTGAACGTCAGGGTGAAGTTCAGGAAAAACTTGAAGCAATGGGCGGATGGGATCTTGATGCACGACTTGAAATGGCGATGGATGCTTTGCGATGTCCGCCATCAGATACTTTGTGTAAAGTTCTTTCCGGCGGAGAGCGAAGACGCGTTGCACTTTGCAGATTGCTTCTTCAAAAACCGGATATACTTTTACTCGATGAACCAACAAACCATCTTGATGCTGAAACAGTTGCGTGGTTAGAACATCATCTGCAAAAGTATGAAGGAACCGTTATAGCAGTAACACACGATAGATATTTTCTTGATAACGTTGCAGGATGGATACTTGAACTTGATCGCGGTGAAGGAATTCCGTGGAAAGGAAATTATTCCTCGTGGCTTGAGCAGAAACAGGAAAGATTACGCGTTGAAGAAAAACGTGAAAGCGACAGACAAAAAACTTTACAGCGCGAACTTGAATGGATTAGAATGAGTCCGAAAGCGCGTCACGCAAAATCACAATCAAGAATTACTTCTTATGAAAATCTTCTTAAGGAAGAAAAAGAAAAAGGACAAAAAGATCTTGAGCTTTACATTCCCGTTGCAGAACGTCTTGGTGATATTGTAATCGAAACAGAAAAACTTAGTAAAGCTTACGGCGATAATATTTTAATTGATGATTTAACGTTTTCAATTCCTCCCGGCGCTGTTGTTGGAATTATTGGAGCTAACGGTGCTGGTAAAACAACTTTGTTCAGAATGATTACTGGACAGGAAAAACCAGATAGCGGAAATATTAAAGTTGGTTCTACAGTTAAGCTTTCGTATGTCGATCAATCGAGAGATGCATTGAATCCGGAAAAAAGTATTTGGGAATTAATCTCCAACGGAGAAGACACAATTATGCTTGGCAACAGGCAGGTAAACTCGCGTGCGTACGTTGCGCAGTTTAATTTTTCAGGTGCAGATCAGCAGAAAAAAGTTAGCATGCTTTCCGGCGGAGAAAGAAACCGCGTGCATCTTGCAATGATGTTAAAGCAAGGCGCAAATGTTATTCTGCTTGATGAACCAACCAACGATCTTGATGTAAATACTTTGCGTGCTCTTGAAGAAGGAATAGAAAAATTTGCAGGATGCGTTTTGGTAATAAGTCACGATAGATGGTTTTTGGATAGAATAGCAACACACATATTAGCATTCGAAGATGAAAGCAAAGTTGTTTGGTTTGATGGAAACTATTCTGAGTACGAAGAAAAACGAAAAGAAAGATTAGGCATAGCAGCAGATCAGCCGCATAGAATTAAGTACAGGCATTTAACGAGAGGTTAGAAGCCTAATGGTAAGTAATAAAGGTCGCTCCGATGGAGCTATCCAAAGTTTGTAATCAGGTTAATTACAAACAGTTCGTTCCTACGGAACTGGTAAATGAAATGATTTAGTTTTCAGAGAGAATTTGAACTTACTCCGTTAGGAGTCAAAGGAGGATGTTAGTTTTCAAAGAATTGAATTAACTCCGATAGGAGTAAACTGTTTGTAATAAATCGAAAAAGAGAAGCTATTAAAGTCCCATCGGGACGACCTGTTTATAATTAAGTATTTTGGGATTTAATTTGGCTAATACATATTCACAAGTTTACATTCACGTTGTCTTTGCTGTTAAAGGAAGACAAAATCTTATTCGTACTGAAATAAGAGAAGAACTTCACAAATACATAACAGGCATCATTACTAATCGTGATCAAAAACTTCTTTCAATATTTTGTATGCCTGATCATACACATTTGCTAATTGGTTTAAAACCATCAATCAGTATTTCTGATCTTGTGAGAGATATAAAAGCTGGTTCATCAAAATTTATTAATGATAAAAAATTAATTAAAGGAAAATTCAGCTGGCAGGAGGGTTTTGGTGTTTTCTCCTATTCACGCAGTCAGATTGATACTGTCATAAAATATATCCAGAACCAGGAAAACATCACCATAAAAAATCGTTTTAAGGAAGAGTACATAGACTTTCTTGAAAAGTTTGCAGTTGAGTATGATGAAAAGTATTTGTTTGAATGGGTTGATGTGTCTTAACATTATTAACAATAGGTCGTTCCGATGGAACTAACTTAGTTTTATTTATTTAGGTAGATTACAAACTGTTCGTCCCTATGGGACTTAGAAAAACAGAATAATAAATGAATTAGTTTAAGTAAATTTTATAACTTAATTACTAAATATGTTCTATTTTATCAAACAAACAGGAGAGGCTCAGGTTACACTATGAAAAAATTATTGTTCGCATTCTTTGCTCTTACTTTTTTACAATTGCTTGCTCTCAAACAGAGGAACAAAAACCAGAAACAACTGATCAGCAAACTGTTACTACGCAAGAAGCACCAAAACCTGTTGTTAGTAATAGGTATGGAGTTAAATCCGGTGTAATTTTTTACGATGCACCTATGGGTACAAAGCAGGAATTATACTTTGATGATTACGGCGCAAAAGAAGTTTCTATTACTTCTATTGATTTAGGAATTGCTAAAACTAAATCAATCGATATAAGAATAGATGGATTCAGCTACACATACGAAGAAGGTAAAACCGAAGGCACAAAGAAAGCCTGGTATGTTCCAGCCAGCACCGATTATTCAAAAGCCGATCCTAAAACACTTCAGCGTTACAAAGTAAAAGATTTGGGAACCGAAATCATTGCCGGAAAAGATTGTAAAAAATTCAGTGCAGAGTTTGGTGGTTCCCCAATTGTAGTCCTGGACGTGGAATAACATTCTTATCAAATCAGTAACAAAAATGGGCGGGGCAGATTTTGTTATCGAAGCAACAAAAATTCAAGATGGTTCTGTAGATTCTAAAATATTTGAACTGCCTGCTGGTGTAACTTTTAAAGAGATGTAGTTAAATTTTGCGACTTGGCGTCTTTGTAAGGAAGAACATTTCACGCAGAGACGCTAAGTCGCAAAGCAATTGATGATTATTTTATAAGCATCATTTTTTTTGTTTGAACAAAATTGCCCACTTTAAGTTGATAAAAATATATCCCGCTCGTCAGTGCAGCAATTGCAGTATACAATTTAGAATGATTCCCTGCTTCATAAAATCCTTCAGCGATTGTTTCAATTTCTCTACCAAGTGCATCATATAGTTTGATTGATTGCCAACTACTTATTGGTGACTGCCAACTGATCTTTGTACTCGGATTAAATGGATTGGGATAATTTTGTTCAAGAATAAATTCCGTTGCCGTAATTTGTTGTTCATTAATTCCCGTTACTATCGAATCCACAATTGAATATGTTATCCAGCCATCATCAGTATTATATATATGATTCAGATTTATTAGATACGAGGTCTTAGAGTTAAAAGAATTCAAAATTAGTATTTCTATCATCCCAATTGGTAAATGTTTGCAGTGTGTCCCATAACATTCCGCCATCGGTCGTGTTCATTATGCCCGACCAATCTATCGACCAACCTATTTGTGAGGATATAAATTCAAAATCCAAAGACCAATAACTATAACTATTTAAGGTTTCCCAAGTAGTTCCAGCATCAGTAGTTTTGGTAAGGTAGTGAAACAGTTATGACCAGACAAACTTTCCCAAAAAGCACCGATCATACATTCGTTGTTAGAAATAAAACGAATTTTATCATAATACACAGACTCATTTAAACCACCTCCTTCAAAATAAGAGCGGTTCCAGGTTTCTCCTTGATCAGTTGTTTTATAAATGTAACGAATTAGATGCCCCAGGACTAGGGATTAGTAAAACATATATCCGATTGAATCTTTATAAAAGAGATATCATAAATGTTTGCAAGTGTATCAATACTAAATTCCAACTCTCTCCGCCATCAACACTTTTATATAGTATGCTGTAATCAGTATAAGCAAAACCAATTGAATCATTTGCAAACGTAATATCATACCCACCAAAAACTAGAGGAAATTCATATTCTTGCACCCAATCTAATCCGCCGTTGCTTGAACGAAAAGAGTATTCTCAAACTAAGCCAGCCATTTTGTTCATCAACAAACGTAATTTTCCCTGAAGTGTCTATCCGTGAATCATAGATTGTAATCCAATCTGTACCTGCATTTGTTGTTTTCCATAAATACCCATTGGTGCTTAAAATCCAGCCGTTGTGATCGTCAAGAAAAAAATATATCTATAGTTGTGGATAGCTTGTGAAAAGAAGTGTGTGTTTGAAAATATTACAAGTAAAAAAATATTGTAAACCGTTTCATTTTTATTCCCTTTTAAAATGGTGGATTACTCAAAAATATTATTAGCGATTATAAGATAACAATCGCCATGTTGCAATGTCAACCGTCCGGAATCTACTTCCTGTACTGCTTTATAAACTCTTCAACTTCAGGCAAGCCGCCTTGATAAATTAAATAACCATTACTTGGTTCGCGTTCTGTTATTTCTCCTGCAATTGGAGTTAACATAATTTCTTTTACTTTTTCTAAGTCATCTGTTTGACCAAATGCCCAACCAAGTTTTCATATAAGCAACTTCCGGTAACATGTTTGCTGCAGGAATAACACCAAGCTCCATCATATCTCTCCGGTATCGTAAACATACATTTGCACATATCCCCAAAGTGTCTGAACTGTCATATAAACCGCAACACCTTTTTCCTTTGCACGCTTAAGTGCGGGATAAAGTGGTTTGTTAACATGTCCTAATCCTGTACCTGCAATTACAATTCCTTTGTAACCATTATCTATTAAGGAATCAATCATATCCGGTTTCATATTCGGATAGTAATAAACTATTGCAACTCTGTCATCAAACACAGCGTTTACTTTTACATCGTTATCAAATCTTCTTCGTTTATAATCATCACGGATTGGAGTTACTTTATCTCGACTTACTGTTGCAATTGGAATATCACCAATAGTTCTGAAAGTTGAACGATAACTTGAATGCATTTTTCTTACACGTGTTCCGCGATGAAGCAATCCATACATATCACTAGTCGGACCAAACATACAAACCATTACTTCTGCAATATCACTTATTGCTGCAGTTGTTACAGAATGAATAAGATTAAGTGCTGCATCTGATGAAGGTCTATCGCTCGAACGCTGTGAACCAACCATTACAATCGGGACAGGAGAATCCTGAACCATAAAAGAAAGTATTGCCGCTGTGTGATGCATTGTATCTGTTCCATGTCCGATTACAATTCCCTGTACACCTTTTTCAATTTCTCTACCTATTGCTTCAGCAAGTCCGATCCATTGTTCCGGCCCCATATTTTCGCTGAACACACCATAAAGTTTTTCAGTATCAAGATTACAAATATCTGCAAGCTCTGGAACGGAACCATAAAGTTCTCCCGGTGAAAATGCTGGAATAACTGCACCGGTTCTATAATCCAATCTTGAAGCAATTGTTCCGCCGGTGCCAAGTAATTTTACATTTGGTTTTTTAGGATCGTAAGGAAAATCTTTTTCAGGAATTTTATAATGGGCTTCTTTCCTTCCAAAGATTTTTACATCTCTAATTTTTTCAGCAGCAATTCCAATGTTATAACCGATTGGCATTTTAAGAACGATATGAAATTCATCTGCAGTTTCAGAACGAGGTAAAATTAATCCTTTTGAAATTTCCTTCATCTGTAAGAATTTCTACATCACTCCAGATTGGAGTTTTTAAATTTTTGCAGAGTGTTTAATGCAACTCCACGATAACCTTTATAATCTTCTAAATTTATTGTTGACATTATTTAACTCCTTTCACAAAACCAATTCTATCAGCGATAATTTTTGCTGGACTTCTACCGCGAAGTTTTTTCATTATCATTCCCATCAACAAAATACTTTTACTGTTTTGATTATAAAGAGTCATTTTATCACAATCTGATTTTGCCTTGTTAATAATTTCATCAACTTCTTTTTCGTTTACAGGATTCTGAATAACTTCTTCTGTAAATATTCCAAGCTCAGCAACTGTTTGTAAAGTTGTTAATAAAGCATCTTGTGGAATTTTTTTATCCGCATAAGATTTTAGAATTTCTTCAAGCATATTTTCGTTAAGCCATTCAGTTGTAACACCACGCTTTTTTAATCTCTTTGGATATTGAATAAGAAATACTGCCACCGTTGTTGGATTTATTTTCCAATCACTAACTGCTTTCTTAAAAAGTTCTGCATAAGGAGAAACAGAAAGTTCTTCAATAGTATCTTTTGGAATTCCAAGTTTGATATACCATTCAATTCTTTTCCAGAATTGTTCGGCAGCCATGATTTTATTTGTGCAATTTTTTCTTTCGTAATTTTTTTCGGCGGAAGATCTGTATCAGGATACATTCTAAATAGTAGTTAAGCATGCAATAACTCTAACTCGATCAGAAATTTCTTTGGAGAAATACGTATCTGTTTGTGTTTGCCAATGAAGCAAATCTTTAAAACCCTTTAGTACAACAGCACTTAAGTTCAATCGAAATCTGCAGCGTTTTTTAAAGGAGCATAATGAACTTTCTTTAATAATTTTGTAATGTCAAAAGATTCGGCTTTAAATGTTTCAGGTGTGATGCCACGTTTTTTTAATTCCTCTCTCAATCGTAAAAGATTCCATTGTCTCATCGCTTCGTTATAAGTAAGAAGCGGAATTAATGTTATTTGAGGAACTCCTTTTATTTCTACACGAGTTCCACCTTCAACACTTACGTTTACATCTTCGCGAGCGGCACCCATTCCACGACGAACTTTTTGTGTACTTCTCACAAGCTTGCTGCATTGCCATGCAACATCTGCAACTTCCTGCGGAGTTTTCATTGCAGGTTCTGTAACAGTTTCGATAAGCGGCATTCCAAGTCTGTCTGTTAGATAAACTCTATCATGACCAATATCAGAAACTTCTCTGCACGAATCTTCTTCTATAGACATCTGAACAATTTTTACTTTTCTATCTTTGTAAGGAATCCAGCCATCGAGAGCATAAATTGCAGTACGTTGAAATCCTGTTGGAATACTTCCATCCAAATACTGTTTACGAGCAATATGAATTTCATCTACAACATTACAGTTGTACAACATTCCAATTCCTATTGCAATATCAAGCGCATCTTCGTTTATTAAAAATGGCGGAGTGTCATCCATTTCGTAAGTGCAAACCGTCTCGCGGTTAATGCGGTAAAGAATATCTTTCTTAGTCTTGAATTCCATCAATGCTGTGCCGTCATAAACTCCCATTTCAGATAGTGTAGGACGCATATGCCGTAATATTTCAGCATCAAATTCCCTTGTATATTTTCCTGCAGGACAACGGCAGAAAAGTTTTTTCTCGGTTAAAAGCTGTTGATGAATTTCTAATCCTGATTTGAACCCGACTGTTTTATAGTCGTCCTCAGTCATTTCGTTGAAAGGTTTGAAAATAAAATCATACATGAAGTGAACAACATTTTTTGTTTGATAAAAAAATAGCACGCTGATAATTATGATAAACTATGATCATAATAAGTCTTAAAAGATCATAAAAATCAGCGTACCATTGACTTAACTTATTTATTGAATTTCGAGAAATAATCCTTGAACATATCTTTATGAACCATAAAATCCATAATCTTTAGCTTAACATAATCTTCATGATAGAAGTAATAACCTTTATCACCAGTGTTGCGTGAGCCCGCACCGGAATCTTTTATCAAGAACCATGTTTTGCCATCTAATTCTTCATACCCGATTAAATGAATTCCATAGTCATCGGTTTGTTGTTTCATTACTAAAACGAAATTGCCTTGAATTTTCATCAATGAATTCAGATGGAATATCAAATGTTGGAACCATTGCACATTTTGTCCAGCTATCATATCCTGCTTCACTAACATCACCACCGATTGCAAGCGTGTAGCCATTTTTAATAGCGTTCTTCAACACTTTCATAAAATCATCGAGCGGAATGTTATAATAATCTTTGTTGTGCCACCAGTTATCCGGGACTTCATATTCAACTTGCTGCCAATACGGCTGCTGCAAATAAGAAACAACATCAACGTAATCATCAACATTAAGTTTTAAATAATTTGTAAGATATTCCTTGGGTGTATATTTCTTTCCATCGACAACAACTTCTGTTGGTGGTACTCCGAGATAGTGATTTAGTATAGATTTTGTAACTGCAACAACTTCATCTTCATTCCAGGCATTTATTGTTTTAACATTTTGCAGGTAAGTCTGAATTTCTGTTATCATATCACTGTGATCGTGATATGCTGGCCTGGCAATAATCCCGTACAAACTGGTGTAAGACAGCCCCATACATTTATAAATTCTCGTTACAGCATTTGCTTCAGAACCTTCTTCAACAATTGATTTTCCGCGTGTGCGTACAAACTCTTTAACTTTTTCAACATACTCCCAGTAAGCCGTATAGATTGGCGAAATGCTCACTTGCTTCCCTGTTAAACGATTAACTTCTGATTCAAAAAATGAAGTTGTAGAAAAAGTCCAGCAGGTTCCTGTTTGTCCCTGAGAAACAGGTTCGTTGGTATGATTAATATTTAAACTCTTCTTTGGATTGGGGATAATTTATTCCAGTAAAATCAGCTTAAAACTTTTTCTTTTTTCTTCCGGTTTGGATTTTTAAAATCATCAATTCCCTTTTCTATTTCTTTATAGAAACCATCTTTAGGTTCAACAAAAACGCCTTTATTTTTCTTTTGCGGTTTGATGAAGGAAGCTGATACGAAAATTAGAATTGCTAAAGAGATAATGGATTTCATAAACCTTACCTTTTAGTAGTTGATTTGAAAATTATTTAAGAATTATGATTCAAAATTAGGGATAAATGGAAAGAGTGTAGAAGCTGAATATCGTATAAAACAATTCCCGGCTAAATTGAAGGAGGCAACAAACAATCCCTGGGGAATAAAAAACAAATGCTTACTTAATTAGAATCATTTTACTTGCTAAAACACCAATACCAAAATCGATAGTATAAATATATAACATCTGAAGGGGCCTCTTTTCCATCTGAAAACTTACAATCCCAAAAATTTCGTACGTCCCTGCATTAGAGACATAATATTTAATTGTTCTTACAAACTCTCTAATGAATTATAAATCTTTAAAACTACATCAGATTTGAATATCTTTCCCAATAGTAAAATCTTATTGTTGTTGACGGATTAAATGGGTTTGGATAATTCCCAGAATTCAAACTCATCTGGCTGGAACATTTTCTGTGCAGACAATTAATCTCATCTTCAACATTTGTGGGATTTCCAAAGCTTGTAAACGGAGATATCACACCAAATGCGACACTTAATTCTATTATTTGCTGCTTTATTAGCATTGCTTGGGGTGAATTAGGATCTAATAAATAATATTGAACCAATAAGTATTCAATTTTGTTTTGCCCAAGCCTTTGGTAGAAAACTAGCTAATTACATTTGAATCAGCAAGAGTTACTGGGTAGTTGTATTGTACATTTTGCCCAAAAAAGCTTCACTTCGAAAGTATAATATTATTAATGTTTCCGGGGTTGAATATCTTCAGGGACACAATCGTTTGTTGTCCTTTGTACAAATTTGGGGAGGAAATATTTATTTAAATATTGCGGATCAAAAGATATTGATGTGTTTAATAAAACAGTATTGCTTATCTGCTGATAAAGTTTGTTAAAACTTCTTCTAATTCATTATTTAACAAAAAGGTTACCCAAATCCATTAGTATCCGAAGAAATTTGAGTCAACAATTGTTATTTATATATGGAACTTATTCCAAGCTGAATACACAAAATATTGTTTCTGTAGTTTGAATTAAATTATTTATATGCTGAATTAGCTGTTCAAAGTATTTGTAATTCCTGCCGTTGCTTCTCCATCTGTTAAGAATAATAATATTTTGCAGTTGAGTCATTTGCGGTTGAAAATTGCGGAACAGCAACATCAAAAGCTCTGATATATTATAGTTGAAGCCTCTCGTGCATAAATCGATGAGATTGTAAGCTAGAGCTTGAGTGTCACTTTCTTCGTAGGATTAAATCAACTATGAATAGGGCTAAACTCGTAATAATATCATCAAAATCTATTATAATAAATTTATCTCCTTCATTTTGAATTCTGAACAATATAAGTCGCCGCGTTCTTTGCCTGTTCCATTTTGTTCCCGGACTATCTTCCGGAACGATCAATGATGAAATTAAAAACTTTATCCAATGATATCGGTATTATTACTTGGGTCTGGCTCGGCTACAAAAAAAAAGAATCCGTTATCTAATCCATCTCTGGAACAAGAGAATCAGACGGAAAAGTACTAAAACTAAATAATCCTAATTCGTTAAGACTGAGAGTATAAAGACTTTATAGTTTAAATTGGCGAAGTTTCTGATGATGTATATTCCAAATACGCATAGTTACCATTGTTAGTCTGTTGAGTTGCGTTATGACTAAGAGTAGGATTGCATCAATAGTACGAGAAGAATTTAATATGAATCTAAATTCCTGAGTGCTGAACGGACTTTGTTAGTAAATGTCTTATAATCATTTGGGTATTCAAAATTTATGTTGGCAATGGTACTTTACGTAAATTCAACGTATGTTAGTTCTATAGTAACAACTGAATCTGCTTTTAGTGTGTCTAAAAAATATCGGAAATAGAGAGGAGCGTCACCCAGATATTGTAAGATTTGGATGAGGATTTCCTCCTGGCAGCGATGTATCTGGCGGTTGTGGAGTTATCATGGCTGTTTCAAATTCCATTTTATTTTCCATTTAGGGCGAAACAGCACTAGCTCCTAATGGAAGTGGAAATGCATACTTGAAATTTTATCAACACCGAAAGTATTTCCTAAACGGTGTGTTGTTTTAATTAGAGCTATTTGATTTTCTACTTCGACATTAATGATCGAAGTTTCAACTTTGAGATATGTTTGATT
>JADJIH010000030.1 GCA_016707115.1 Ignavibacteriales bacterium
TGCAAGACTTCCAATCACAACACCTTTAGAAATGCCTTCGATTAATTTTTGATAACTCAGGAGAAAAATTTCCATTTACAAAAACTAAAAAGACTATGTGTTCCATCTTATCAAATAAAACTTGTTAATTGTTTCTGATGAACATTTACTTTAACAGCAGCAGAGGAGAAGTTGTGCTTTAGCAATGATGAAATATTTGTATTTCCACTTCATCCTTTTGAGTTGAAAGTAATCTCAGCAAATTTGCTGATTGCATCTTTTCTAACTTTGTGAATATCAGATGACTTCTCACCATTTAGTGATTTCTCAAATTCATCAAATTGAGTTAAGTAATAATTTTTAATATCTATTTTGTTTTCCATTTGTTCTATTTTCTATTTGTCATTCCCACGAAAGTGGGGGTCTACTTTTAAATTTTCATTTTTTGGATTCGCCTCTCTGCGAATGACACTCCTTATTATACAACAGCTTCAGCTTTATCACTTTTAACCCAATCGTAACCTTTTTCTTCAAGTTCGAGAGCTAACTCTTTACCGCCGGATTTTACAATTTTACCTTTGTAAAGTACGTGCACAAAATCGGGAATAATGTAATCCAATAATCTTTGATAGTGTGTTACCACAATAGTAGCATTTTCTTTTGTCTTTAGTTTGTTTACGCCGTTTGCAACGATTCTCAAAGCATCAATATCTAATCCCGAATCGGTTTCATCAAGTATAGCAAGTGTTGGATTCAATCCAGCCATCTGGAAAATTTCATTGCGCTTTTTTTCTCCGCCGGAAAATCCTTCATTCACTGCGTAATGACTTAGTAAATTTCTGATCAAGTTCAACTAGTTTACTTTTTTCTTTTAGTAGTGAAAGAAAATCCATTGAATCAAGTTCTTCTTCACCGCGATATTTTCTTATTTCGTTAACAGCTGTCTTTAATAGATTTGTATTGCTTACACCTGGAATTTCTACTGGATATTGAAACGCGAGAAATACTTTCTCTGCCCGATCTTCTTGGTGGAGCTCAAGCAGATTTTTCCATTGTATAAGACTTCACCTTGCGTAACTTCATATTCTTCTTTGCCAGCAAGTACGGATGCAAGTGTTGATTTACCTGATCCATTTGGGCCCATGATTGCGTGAACCTCACCAGCATTTACTTTTAGGTTTATACCTTTTAGAATTTCTGTTCCTTCAACATTAGCGTGAAGATTTTTTATTTCTAATAACATTTTATTTCCTTATAATTTTTCATTTTCGGGTCTTGTCATTCCCACGAAAGTGGGAATCTATTCAATAACATTTTGGATTCCCGCCTTCGCGGAATGAGATATAACAGACAACTATCCCACACTGCCTTCTAAACTTATACTTATCAGCTTTTGTGCTTCTTCAACAGCAAACCTTTACTGCCTCTTAAATACTTCTCTTTGCCAATATCCATTACAACTAAGCTACCAAGTATTCCTCGGTAGATATTCTCTCTGGTTAAGATAGAAAAATCTGATCTTCACCAATTTTAGATGTTGTTGCTTCGTGTTCAACCTGTGCAGTTGGATTATTAATTTCTAAATACGGAAAAGTATGAGCACCGCATTTATCACCGAGCAACAAAGAATCACATTGAGAGAAGTTACGCGCGCCCTCGGCTTTCTTTCCAATCTTAACTAAGCCGCGATAACTATTATTGCTTCTTCCCGGTGCAGAAATTCTTTTTGATACTATTGTACTGCGTGTGTTTTCTCCTAAGATGAATCATCTTTAGTTCCTGTATCTGCCTTGCTGTATATTATTTGTAACAGCAACAGAATAAAATTCTCCAATCGAATTATCACCTTGCAAAATACAACTTGGATATTTTATTGTTATTGCAGAACCGGTTTCAACCTGTGTCCAGCTGATTTTGGAATTTGTACCACGACAAGCACCACGTTTTGTAACGAAATTATAAACCCCGCCTTTGCCGTCTTTATCGCCGGATACCAATTTTGTACAGTGGAATACTTTATTTGTGAACCCTCAAGTGCAAACTAACTCAACCACAGCGCATGTAATTGATTTTCATCCTCATTGGTGCGGTACAGCCTTCAAGATAACTTACATGGGCTGTTGATCATCAGCTATAATTAATGTTCTTTCAAACCGTCCTGTGTTACAGTATCACCCAAAGTATGTTGAAAGCTCCATTGACAAAGCGAACACCTTTGGAATGTAAACGAAAGAGCCATCACTGAAAACTGCGGAGTTTAATGTTGCGTAATAATTATCTGTATATGAACTACGCTTCCTAAATATTTTTTACCAGTTCAGGATGTCGCGAACAGTTTCTGAAAAATGAACAGAAAATAATTCCCATTTCATTAAGTTTGCCTTTGGGTGTTGTAGCAACAGAAACAACAGAATCAACTACAGCATCAACCGCAACTCCTGCCAACATCTTTAGTTCATCTAAAGAAATCCCAAGTTTCTTGTAAGTATCAAGAAGTTCAGGATCAACTTCATCAAGGCTTTTATATTTTGGAGTTGATTTTGGCGCAGATTAATAAGATATCTCCTGATAATCCACTGGCGGATATTTTACATTTAATACGGTTCTTCCATTGCTATCAACCAGTGGCGCGGTAAGCTTTTAATCGCCATTCCGTCATCCATTCGGGTTCCTGCTTTTGCAGAAAGCTGGCGGACTACATCTTCATTCAAACCTTTAGGAATTGTATCCGCTTCGATATCAGTTACAAATCCGAATTTATACTCTTATTTGCTAATTCTTCAATTTTCTGGGTTTCTAATGTACTCATTCATTCTCCATTGGCAAAACATTTATTTGTTTCTGATGTAAACCTATTCAATCTGCTACCAAATAGTCAAGATTGATTTTTAAGAGATGATGAGGGAAATACTCTCATCATATTAAAACTGGTAATGATTTGAATAAAATCTCAAAATCTATCTCAAAATTGTTTTTAAGCCACACATTCGGTTAATTTTTGAGGTGAAATTAAAAGGTACTTGTGGCAGATACAGATCAAAATAAACCCGTTCAGACTGAAAAAGCGAATCAGGACAATCGTACAAAAATAAATTTCACAAAGGTGGAAGACGTTATTATCCTAAAAAAAGATATTACAAACCACAAGGCGCCTCCTTGGCGAGCAAATAAGTTACACCAACCAGAGTTAGTTCTTCAAAAATTTCTTTAGTAGTTCCGTTTGCTTAATGAAGAAGAATCAATTCTTCCACTAATCAATGAAATCAGAGCAATCAACCCCGCTTAACAAACCTTTATGAAGTCATTTTTTGTTGATGACGGAAGTACAGATGGTTCGTTGTGTAAGATTATTAAAGATGCTGCAAAAACAGATAACAGATTAAAGTTTATAAGTTTTAGAAAAATTATGGAAAGTCTGCCGCATTGCAGTTGATTTAAAGCTGCAACTGGCGATGCAATCATAACTATGGATGCCGATTTACAGATGAGGATCCCTTATGAAATTCCAAATCTTCTAAAAACTTGATGAAGGTTTTGATCTTTGTTCTGGCTGGAAGAAGGAAAGATTTTGATCCGTTAATAAAAAATACTCATCGCGATTTTTCACCCTTTGTTACACGAATTATAAGCGGAATAAAAATTCACGATTTCAATTGGTGATTGCTTTCTTACAGAAGAGAAGTATAAAACTTAAATGTTTACGGTGGCGAATTTCATCGCTATGTTCTGTTTTAGCAAGTGGCAGGGATTTACAGTTACCGAAAAATTCCTGTTAAACATCACAAGCGCAGATACGGCAAAACAAAATTTGGTATTTCGAGATTCTTTAAAGGCTTTTATAGATCTTATAACAGTTACCTTTGTTGGCAGATACGTAAAACGTCCCATGCACCTTTTCGGATTCTTAGGTGTATTATCATTCTTTGTTCGCCCGACTGTGAATGGATATTTAAATACCAAATGGTTGAGTGGAAAACCATTAAGTAACAGACCAATGTTGTTTTTAGGTATGTTATTGATAATCGTTGGCGCAGTTTTTCTTCAGTTGGTTTGCTTGGTGAAATGCTTGCTCCTCATCAGAACCAGAGTGGAAAGAGAATATGTTGTTAAAGATCAAAATTAGAAGCTTCAGTCAATTGCTTATCCTGCCTATAACTTCTTAAAATGAAAATAGTAATAGTCTCACCAGCCTATCCGCCTGGGAGAGGTAGTATTAAATTTTACCGCGCAGCTATTTGGTGAGCTTACGCTTGGAACGATGAAGTTATTGTATTTACTTTTAAAGCGTCAGCATCAGTAAAATATTTTCTCGGGAAAACACACAATTAGAATCTGAGAAGATATTGAAAAATTCCAACCTGAATCTTCTAATTGATTCCATCAACCTTCTAACCCGGATAAGTACTGCAAAAGAAATCATTAAGATAAATCCTGATCCTGTAATATTTGGCTATTGGCCCCCATTTGCCCCTTGCTATAGTTCGATGGCTAAAGAATCAAAAAAATACAAACGCAAAATTATTAGCTGTATGTCATAATATAACTCCTCACGAAAAAGACCTGGAGATAATTATTTATCGAAACTTTTTTGAGCAAAATGGAATATTTTGTCCTGCTTTCGGATTTAGTTAAAAGGACTTCTATTAAAATTTGTAATCAACCCTAAATCTCAGCATTTCCTCATCCTGTTTATTCAAGGTTTGGTAAGAGTGTGGATAAACAAATTGCGAAAAAGCATCTTAATATAGATGAAGGTAATTATATTTTATTTTTTTTTGGATTTATCAGGACTATAAAGGATTGGATGTTCTTTTGAACGCTTTAAGTTATCTAAAAATAAAAACATAAAGCTAATTGTAGCAGGAGAATTCTATTCAGATAAAGAAAAGTATTTAAAGTTGATTGACGAATTAAACTTAGCAAAAGTAATTATGTTTAATGATTTTATACCAACTGATAAAGTTAAATACTATTTTTCAGTTGGTGATGCAGTTATTTTGCCGTATAAAGAAGCAACGCAAAGCGGAATCGTACAGATTGCAGTTAACTTATATAAGCCTGTTATTGCTACTGATGCAGGAGGTTTGAGTGAAGTGATTGAAGATGGAAAGATGGGACACATTGCTTCGAAGGATAATCCTGAACAACTTGCAGAAGCAATCGACAAGTTTTATGATGTAAAAAGAACATGAATTTTCAAAACATAGATTGCTATCCGAAAAAAATTACTCCTGGAAAAGATTTACTGATGGCTTGTTAGAATTAATTAAAACTTAAACTTATTCCCCAATCAATATAGAATGCATTACGACCCAATAAAAATATTTTGAAAGTATAATCAAGCAATTTCCTGTCTTAAGAATATTATTCTAAGCAAAATTCTTGATATCATGTTTTTTGGCGTTCCTGGTATGTAAGAAGAGAATTAAAAACTTAGAAAGAATTTTGGCAGTAAAAGCTAAGTATATAAGTGATGCAGGTCTGTAGGTTATGGTCAATAGTTCTTACCTCTATGTCAAAACATTTACAACCTTGCGAAATATATTCAGTTGATGTTAAGGAAGACTGGATAAAAGACTCAAAGAGTTTTTCACATCGCAAAAAATTAGTAATGTAAGTTTTGGAATTGAAGACTTGACTAGATAAACCATACAAATCGATTTCGACCTTATAGTCTGTGTCGATGTAATTTGTTATTACCCTGATGATGTAAAGATTTAAAACTACAATAACGTGCTCTAAAAAAAAAAAAAGATGGATATCTTTCATCAACACAATTCTCTTATCTATGGTGGAAGTGATGTACACGAGGATGAGGATGAGCCGACAGAACATGCAAGAGACGGTTATTCAAAAGACGATCTGAATCTAAATTACACCCATTAGGATTTTCAACTCATCAACCATATATACCTATGGTTTCTGGGATATAAAGCTTGGCGGCTTGGCATTAAATATCCAATTTATGATGGTAAACATTTAGTTACTTATCGGTTCTTCCTTTATATTACTTAATAACATTTCCATTTACATTTTTTAATGATGTTGTGATTGATTTCAACTCAAAATAACAAAGTTGGATCTGGAATAAACTTCATAGCAAAATAAACCGGTTTTACCTGAGTTATAATGGCCAAAAGAAAAAGCACACAGCAGTGTAGTTCCCTCCTCAAAAGAAAAATTTTCTAACCAAATCCCCTCAGCATAAATAATTTGATCCCGCCAAAATATCATTTCTGGCAGCGGCTCTATTATGTTGTTTTATTTTTAATCTTCTTAACCCTTGATGTACCCTGCGGAAAAACATTTCAATCGGGGTGATATAATTGCAAGTGAAAGTGCAAAATACCCATGTGTTAAAAAGATAGAGAGGAATTTTCACTCTGAACTTCTCATATTCTGTGGTATGCCGGCATACCCTATGGGCACAGAAAAACCTGGTTCAATCTTATTTATATGGGATTCTGTATACGTACGTATGGTTTTCCCTAGCCTATTCTCGTGGTGATTATGCAGTCTGGAGTTTTTTATTTAATTGACTCTTGCGTTCTCTTCTCTTCTCTTATTGAACATTTCTAAAAATACGATGATAAGTTTATTTACAGCTACTAGCTGCATCATTATAGTACAGAGTAGGTAGTCTTTCTATATATTGGTCACGTTACAAAACTTACCTTCAATTTGTATGTACCCGCTTATCTTTCTAATCTTCCAAGTTTGAGGAAAAGATTAAAATTATTTATGCTTTAACTTTAATAATTGTACTGCAGTTGTTCATTCAAGATCTAATGCACAGATAATTTTATACTTTATTTCTAGCGGCTTGATTTATCTTCATTTTTATTAGATTCTTAATCAATAAGATAAAGAAAGAAATGTAAGATTAATTAAATCAGCAGGACTTTTCATTGCTGCTTCCAGTTATTACAGTATTAAACCTATCTGCTGATAATTTACTACAGATATATGAGTACACCTTTTTCACAAGAGGCGGAAAAAGATTAACGAAATAAGTAAGGTAAAACAGAACAAAGCCAATCCACGAATTTTATAGTTATCATACAGATTGGTCATTTCTCACAGAGATATTAACAATCACTGTTCCTTCTTTTTATGGATTTGGAAGTTCAACATATAATGGACCACTAACGTAAAATCAGATTTTGAGGTAAACATATTTTTGGCCAAATGCCTTTTGTGGATGTCGCAATGTATATTAAGGGTTATCATTTTCTTTTAGCCGTTTGGAATTTTACCTATGGGAAAGAGACCCTTTGTAAAGTTTTCTCACAATCCTGTCAGCAATTTGCTATTCATATCATTCGGAAAAACTTTCTCTGCTTTCGATTTAATGTTTTATTAGCTTCCCTTATTTTGATAAGTTCAGAGTTCCATCAATGATATTAGTGCTCGTTCAGCTTTCATTGCCGGTCTTAGCTGGTTATGGAATTATGAAATCGTTTCTACGGAACATCCTGACAAAAGTAATTTCTATTCTTAAAGATTCGGCTTTATTCATTTGCTGGAATGTCTTTATTATTTCTGTGCTTGTAAACAACAAAGGCATTGTCCAGCCGGTTTATTACAAGGAACGTTGAGGAATATGCCTGCAAGCATTCAAACCAACCAGACTCATCCCAGCAGCAGTTTAATGCTTTTGCTGATTATGTGGCTCAATGTTTACTAAAGTGATTTAATTGCTTTGCCTTCCTGAGTATTACTTTTGGATTGGTTTTTTATGTGAATAAAAAATAAGTGCAGATGTACTTGTTCTTACATAATCATTTTAACAGTTGTTGATCTTTGGAGAATTGACGCACGAGGTGATATCACGATAATCCTGAGATTAAAATCATTCCAATACCCGGAGTATGTTGAGAGCAATAAAAGTCAGAACGATAAAGAAACCGTTCCTGTATCTTAACCTAAGGAAGATGGAACTCTAGATCACATAATCAGGACTCAATTTTATTGCTTACTTTTGCTCGAAGATTTATTTGGCTATTCAGGTATAAAGCCAAGAGCTTATCAGGATATAATGGAAGTTTGTCCGGCTAATCCAACTTTAAAGAGAATGCCAGGTATAAAATATCTGTGTCGACTCAACCTGTTCAAATGGCAGGACTGAGTAATATTTATAATGGCGATAAGACATTTGTTAATGGAAATGAAAATTCATTACCGCGTGCTTATTTTGTTAATAAAGTGGAGATGAGAGATAATCTTGAAGTAATAAATCTAATTAAAGCAAACGGTTTGATCCTAAAAGAATAGCTTATGTTCATAGCAAAAATCTACTGTTGATAAACCAGATTCCACAGCCTATTCCAAAATTGTAAAATACACGGATGAAAGACTTCAACTGGATGTGAATGCATCAGAAATATTTTATGTTTTTGGCAGTACTTTTTATCAGTGGTGAAGCCGATTGCAAATTGTTCAAAATTCCAGCAGGCTGGAAAGCATTTGTTAGCGATATTCAAACAGAAATATTTCAGACACTCATCGGTTTATAAATCAGCCCTAAAGGTAAACACAAAGTTGAATTTCACTTTGCACCAGTAGCTTTCATACAAGCCCAAATATCCAGTGCTGATTCTAAGTTCACTTAACAATCGGAATTATGTTTAGGGAATTCTTTTGAACGAAGGAATCAGAAAAAGAATAATTTGACTTTCTGTGATATAAAATTCTTGTGGATAAGCAAAGAATTTAAATGAATTATCGCTTGTTAAATTGATTCGTTTTTTACAGGAACTTTCTTAGATATTAATATCAACGAATTCTCAGTTGCGATAAATCATATACTGAACAATATAACAAATGGATGGAGGAGGCATTTGGGTGGTCAAATTATTATCAGTTGCATCTCAGGCTCCATCGTAATGAAGCTTTCGAAATAATTTCTAATGCAGATCATCTCCAATCTGCTTGGGCAAAAGAACATAGTCTAGTAGTAACCGGCGAAGAATTACTGCTGGAACAGTTCAAATTTTATAAACCTGAAGTTGTTTTCTTTCAGGATAGTTTTAGTTTTAGCTCATCCTTTCTTAAGCATTTAAAAAGAATGTGCCTTCTGTAAAAAGATAATTGGGTGGTGTTGTTCACCTTTATGGATCAGCAGTTAGAAACATATAAGCTTTTTGATTTTGTTTTGTGCTTGTTCCCCGAAATTTATTGAGGTCTTCAATAAAGCAGGAATTAAATCCTATAGACTCAATCACGCATTTGAACCATCATTGATTTCCAAAATTAGTTTGAAAAATAATTATCCTGAGTCAGATTTTATTTTTATCGGTTCTTTTATTGGTAACCCGGACTTTCACAATGAAGAATAAGTATAATTGAATCACTTATAAAAGGGAAGTAAATCTAAGTCTCTACACAAATCTTCCTAATGATAATTCTATCTACATTTTGGGTCAGAAGCTAGGCTTTATATAATTTCTAACTCACTTAAATCCATTGGATTAAATGAACTTGCTTTAAGCATTCCGTTCATAAAAAAACCGCTCGTCTAAATGAAATGCCTAAGAAAATAAATTTTCAAAGCCTTATTTAAAGAAGCCGCAAATCCTACTCCTCTGTGGAATTGAAATGATGAAAGCATTATCAAATTCTAAAATTGGATTTAACTCTCATGCAGGTATTGCTGGTGATTACGCCGCAAATATTAGATTGTTTGAAGTGACAGGTGTTTGTTCTTGTTTATTAACAGATCACAAAAAAACATCAGCGACTTTTTTGAACCTGATAAAGAAGTTGTAACCTACAATTCATCAGAAGAATGTGTTGAAAAAGTTAACTGGCTGCTTTTACACCCTAATGAGCTTAAACAAATTGCAGATGCAGGACAGAAAAGAACATTAAAGATACACATTTGAAAAACAGAGACTTTAAGATGAAATTATTTTAAAATCACTTTGAAATCAAATCTTGGTAAAGTTTAGCAGGATGAAACTTTAATGAATTCTTTAATGCCTCTGATTTTAATTTTAAAATAATGCTGTTTTTAGAAATCAAATCAGTTAAAATTTCAGTTAAAGAATCACTGTCCGAAAATCGTATTGTTGATGATTCTAATTCTTTAAGCGAAGGATAATTTTGCGGTAAAACTCCTGGTTTAGCAGCTCGTATCATAGTAAATGGAATTCCAGTTTCTTTAGTTTTACCATATTTACTATACTTATCAATATTTAATTTAATATTTCCTAAAACAATATCAGAATTAGCGAGTTCTTTATCGAATATTTCGAGAGGAATATAATCTTGAGTGAAATACGCTACTTTTATTCCTATCATTTAATTTTTTAAATTCTTCAATGATTCTATAACCAAATTCTTTATTTGAAATAAAACCTAGTAGCACTATTTCAATTTTACCTTTAAACTTTTCTAAATTGTTGAACAAAATTTTACTTACCAAATAATAATCTCGTCTTAATTCTGAAATCATACCAGGTATACAAATCCTCACAATATTTTGATTTTGCAATTCACATTTTAATGAGGAATTATAAACTGAAAATGGAATAACTTCAATTTTATTTTCGGGTATAAAGTTTTTAATTCATTTTTGGAGTTGAATTTGAAACGACAAATTTTCCATCTTTTAAGAATATTTTTTACAATTTTCTTTTATAATATTATGATAAGTATTTTTTTAAAGCTATAAATCAGACTGTTTAAGTTAGTTGCTTCATGAAATAGATGATATAAGACATAAGAAAATCTAGTATCAAACCACTCATCTATATTGTGAATAAATAAATTAATCTGACAATTGAATGTAAATGAGAAAAAATCCTTATAATATTTTTCTAAAGTTACGATGTAGAGTCTGTCTAGATAATATTCGTTAAGTGTTTTAAATAATAATTTCAGAGGGGATGACGAATCCCAGCGGATTATCGTTATTTGATTGTTAAACAAATTACTTAATGGCAGAAGATTCTTTTCGCCATTTTCTCGAACGCATAAAAAAATATTATTTTCTTCCACGGAAGTAAAAATTTTTAGTAATGATTCAACAAGTGTAAAATGCCCTACGGGCATAATCTCTAAAATCCCTATCTTCATTATAAATATTTGTTATTTATATATATTGAATCCCACTCTTTTAGTCTTCCAGAGTCTTTTGTTGATGGAAATATATCAAAGATCGTAAAATTTCTATTTCTTAAATACTCATCCAATTCAAAATATTTTGGTGCTCCAGGGTAGTGATTATGGTTATTCATCTCGAGGACAATTATCATAGCCCTATCGAGCAAAGAATTTGCTCCTTTTAATACTTCCATTTCATAACCTTGTACATCTAGTTTTATTATTCCGATGGCTATATCTTTTTCAATAACACTATCAAGTGTTGTAATAGTGATTTCTTCACTTCTGCAAAAATTTAGGTCGCCTGAAAATATAGAGCTATTTTGATCAGGATTTAGATTAAAAATGGATGATGAAGTTACTCGAGAAGCTATGTTTATTTTAGAATTTAGTTCGATATTTCCAAGTGCTTTATTAAACAAAACCAGGTTTTTAATTTTTTTTCTTCTTCAATTTGGTTGAAATTTTCTAGTATTGGTTCAAACATAGATCTTATTTTTTATAAAATTTCTTGCAAAAATTTCTGAGGTTGTTCCATCAGCGCCTCCAACATCTACTATTATTGAATTTTCGAAATGGAGTTTTTTTAGTAACTGAATAGATTTATCAATATGGGCATAGCTCTGATAATATTGATTCTCAATAAAATTTATTGTTTCACTTCTTAAGGCCTTTATAAATATGTATTTCAATGATGCTTGATTATACTTAATCAATTTTGAAAAGACATCAATAAATATCTTTATAATTTGGATTATTTTCAATTTTTATCGCCTAATGTTTTACGGATAATATATAATTACTTAAATAATGCAAAGAGTGAAATAATTCATAATCTTGTTTAATAATATAATTAATTAAAAAAGTTTTAATTTTTTGATGAGACTTAGCAACTTATAATACGTTCATATTGAAAATCTCTTTCTTGAAAACTTAATATTATTATATAAATTTTATTTTGATAAAGCAGAACATTGCCGATGGGCATTTATTTATTTATTTGCATCTTAGATAAATATTATATTATATTTCTTATAGTATTTATCACATAAGGGCTGGTATGAAAAAATATTTGTGCTAATCAGTTTGTTTTCAGTTCTCATTTTTATTAGTTGTACAAGCAATCCAGTTGGGTCAAGAATATCCAAAAAGACTCTGGTAAAATTCTACTCAAGATCGATAAACAAAATGCACCGGAAAGTGTAGTATTTGTAAGCCTATCTCACAGAGAAAACCATCAACCGATAACTGGTACTTTAAATCTGCAGTCAGATTCAACAGCAGATATTTTATTTGAAAAATATTAATGCAGGAGAGGCATTTAAAAGTAGATGCAGAAGATGATAGTGGAATAGCTATACACGGGAAGCCGAAGTCCAAATATTTGCAGGATTCACATCACAAATATATTTAACATTAAATCCAACAGGATCTGGTGCAGGATCGATATATATTTCCGGTTACCTGGGGCCTACCATTTAAGTATCGTTGGATTGATTATCAGAATAACCCAATCTTCTCCCTATTAATAGTTATTATGATAATCAAGGTGTTTCTCAAGCTAAAATTTATTTTGATGGTATTTAAAGTATTTGATGTGGTATGTTGGTTTGGCTAATAGTACAGCACACACACTCTATGCAGAATCCCAAGATGGAATATATTGGATACGACCAATTTCTTCACCAGTTTTAAACCCTGGTAATTATGGAACATGGGATTCTCACACAGTTGCTCCAGGTCCTGTTATTAAAGATGGGCAATTGTATAAGATGTATTACTTGGGTTATAGTGATCCTTACGGTCAATACTCTATAGGACTTGCGACATCGAGTGATGGAAAGATTTGGGAAAAATATCAATTCCCTGTAATAAGTGGCTCCACAGGTTGGGAGAGACAAATTTCTCCCCATTCAGTAATTAAAAAAGATGGAGTGTATTATCTATACTATGTTGGTAGAGATCAGACAGGTCAAGATAGAATAGGTGTTGCTTTATCGAATGATGGAACAAATTGGGCTAAATATTCTGGGAATCCAGTATTAACACCCTCTCAAAGTTGGGAAGGCACTGGTGTATCATGGCCGGGAGTTATTTATGAAAATGGTACTTTTAAAATGGTTTATATGAAGGTAGGATATGAAAGTGACGCATTTGGTATGGCAACATCATCAGATGGAAAAATTTGGATAAAATCAGATAATAATCCAATTTTCAAAGCAGAAAATACTAGTAATGGATGGGCTTCAGACGATATTGCTTATCCTTGTTTTAAAAGCTGGCAATGAATAAGTCGAATCTATTATAGTGGTTTGGAATCAACAAGTATAAAATTGGATTTACAAAACTAATTCAATAGACTCTTTTGCATAGGAATATTTAAAACCCAATTAGATTTTTATAATTGGGGTTTTTTAATTAACTATCAGTAGGTTTTAAAAACTTTATTTTTCTGCCGATAAGATTCTGATTTTTTTACTTAATATAATCATCTTTTTATTCTCAGTATAATTCCCAGTTTTAACTCATAGAAATATATCCCACTGGTCAATTCCGATCCATTAAATTGGGCCTCATATCGACCTGCTTCTTTATATTCATTTACAATTGTTGCAACCTCGTTTCCTAAAACATCATAAACTTTTAACGATACTTCATTAGCAAGAGGTAACTGGTATATAATTTTTGTGCTGGGATTAAAAGGATTTGGGAAATTTTGTTCAAGCACAAATTTGTCAATACTTAAGAAATCAATTTCAATTACATTTGAGTATTCATATCTACCATTAAAATCGATTTGTTTGAGTTTATAAAAATATTTTTCACTTGATAAATTGTAATCTGAGTAGAAATATTCTTTTGGATTTGAAGTTGTACCTTCACCTTGAACAAAACCGATTGTCCTAAAATCATTTTTTGAATCTTTCCGTTGAATTTCAAAACCATTATTATTCAATTCAGAGCTGTTTTCCCAGTTTAACACAATTTTTGGTTTTCAGTCTGTCCCGTAAAATATGTCAATTCTACTGAAGAACACCACCTCCTCATTAATAGTTTTTAAATAGATAGATTCAGAAGCTCCACCAACACAATATCCTACATCCTGATTAGTGAAACATACACAATACAAATCATTGTTTGTACTTGAACTCTGATTATACCAATTTAGGCCTCCATTAGATGTATATAAAATTGCTCCACCATTTGTGGTTTTCAACAGCGAACCATAAAAACCTGAGATCCAACCAGTTTATGTATCCACAAAATGGACTGCTCGATAATCAGTAGATATTGGAGAATTGATTGGGAACCAGTTTTGTCCGCCATTAGTCGTTTTTATAATTGTATTTCCGTCACCTACAGCATATCCAACATTCAATGATGGAAAACTAATCGAAACCAACATATTTGCTGTTCCACTTGATTGGACTATCCAATTATCTCCTCCACTAGTAGTTTTAATTATGGTTCCATTCGTGCCCACGAAATATCCTATAAAACTATTATGGAAAAATCCATACTTAACGCGTTTGAGTTCCAGTGCTAATAACTGTCCAGGTCTCTCCTGAAATTAGTTGTTTTGTAACTTGTCCCAAATCATTAGCCATATATCCTGTTAATGAATCTGGAAAATAGATTGAAAAAACTTTAGTTGATAATACCTGCTGCTGGACATTCCACTGAGAAAACTTAGTTTGGAAAATGTTGATAACAATAGGATGGTAAATACTAGAAAACGCATTGTATACTCCCTTGATTTATTTTTACTTTTAAATTAAATATGATCATACAATTTGAATTCGGAAGTTCAAAATATATGTCACTAAAATCATTTTAGATTTATTCAATCTTTTATATAAAATTCTAGTCTAAATTAGATTTTTAACTCTGTATAATCAAAATGAATTTATCAACCTGTTTTAACATTATTGTTATTGGCTTATTCAAATCTGTCAATTACGATAAATATTAATTATCAAATAATGAAAAAATGTAAGGAGTTACTGTTTTTGTTTTTTAAGTTTAAACATTAAAAAATGGCTTATAAAACTCTTAATGATTTTTGATTAAAACCTTATGAAAACACAATAACTATTATGGGAATAGTGATCCGACAAAGTATTAAAACTACCATATTTACATATATTGGTTTTGCAATCGGTTATGTTAATACTCTTTTATTATTTCCATTGGTTTTATCCAAAGAACAAATTGGGTTATCGAGATTATTAATAAGTGTGTCGTTTTTATTTGCTACCTTTGCCTCTCTTGGTGCCGGTAATATACCAAATAAGTTTTCCCATATTTCAAAGATGAAAAAAACAGCACAACGGTTTTTTATCTTTTTATTCTTTCGATTGGACTGATAGGATTTGTTTTGTTTGTAATCGTTTTTTTTCTGCTCAAAGATGTAATCTTCGGTATCTACTCAAAAAATTCTCCTATGTTGCTGGAGTATTATTTCTACTTTATTCCATTCACACTAATTGTTGTATTTTCAACAATTTTTGAATCTTATCTAATTGTTCAACAGAAACCACTACTACCTACATTTGTTAGAGAAATTTGGATGAGACTATTAGTAATGCTGGGTTTAACAGCAATTTATTTCGGTTTTTTCACTTTCAGCACTTTTACGGACTCAATAATTATTTATTATTTCTTGGGTCTCTTGATTCTGGTCATTTATGTTAAAAGAGAAAAAATACTTTTTCTTAAACCGAATTTTCAAATAACAAAAAGCCCGCACTTTAAAGAGATGCTCGTCTTTGCGGGTTTTGTAATTATGGGTAACGCAAGTGCAACTATAATTGTTAACTTAGATAGTCTTATGCTTAGCGCATATTCTGGATTGGGCAGCGCAGGTATTTATGCAATTGCATTTTTTATTGCTGCTGTAATCGAGATTCCCAAAAGATCAATTTCGCAGGTTGTCATTCCAATTGTCTCTCAGGCAAATAAGGAAGGACATCGCAAAGTTAAAAGAATTGTATCAAAAACTTCTTTAAATCAATTGATTGTTGGTGGTTTAATTTTTCTTGGCATTTGGTGTAATATTGAAATGTTTTTAAACTTATTCCAAACGGAGTAATATATGCACAAGGGAATGGGTAGTGTTTTATATTGGAATAAGTAATTGTTTGATATGGCTACAGGAGTTAACCAGGAAATAGTAGGCACTTCTAAATATTATAAAAAATTGATTTATTATTTTATCTTTTCTTGTTGTTGTTGCTGTGATTACAAATATTATATTCATTCCTTTGTATGGGATTACAGGTGCAGCCATAGCTTCTGCAATATCAATTTTTCTTTTAACACGATCAGATTTTTGTTCTTACTATACGTTTTCCAAAATACAACCATTCTCATTAAATACATTAAAAGTTCTTGGCGTTTTTTTATTAACATTGTTAGTAAGTTATATTATAACACCAATTTAACAACTTTGTTCTTGATTTAATTCTTAGAAGCTTAATGGTTATGGTTTTATTTGGCGGATTGATGCTTTTATTCAAAATCTCGGATGACATTCAACATATCGCTAATACAATTTATTTAAGAATAAAAAATTGATTTATTAAATCTTTTGTGTTCTCCAATCAAAAATAGTATTAGTGGAACCGAATAAAATTTCAATTACTTATTATTGATAAAGAATTGTTAATTGATAACTAATATCACATCAATAAAAAATATTATATAATAATTACTTGCAATTAGTTTTCCTTTTTGTTAGTTTACAATCAGATTTTACATAGGGTTCGGGTATGAAAAAATATTTGTGCTAATCAGTTTGTTTCAGTCCTCAATTTTATTAGTTGCTCAAGTGATCGGTAGGATCAGATAATCCAAATGACTCCGGGCAAAATTCTTCTCAAGATCGATAAGCAAAACGCACCGGAAAGTGTAGTCTTTATAAGCATATCTTACAAGAGAAAACCCCCAGCCAACAACTGGAGCATTAAATCTGCATCCGGATTCTACATGGCGGATATAGCTTAATACGAGAATATTGATACCGGCGAATGGCATCTAAGTAGATGCAGAAGACCACAGCGGATTAGTTTTGTACACTGGAGAAACAGAAGTCAGATATTTGGATTTACATCTCAGGTATATCTCATTAAATCCAACAGGCTCTGTACTGGCTCTATTTATATTAAGTATTTCTTGGGGTACGCCAACAAATTTTACTTGGATTGATTATCACAAGAATCCATTGATTACATTAAGCGGAAGTTACTTACTGGATAATATGCGCAATTGCACAGCCGGTAGTATTATTCGATGGTGGAATATATAAAATGTGGTATCACGGTTTTAGGCGAATTGTAATGATCCCTATATATATTTTTTTGTATTGTGAATCCATAGATGGAATTAGCTGGACTAAATATCCTAATCCTATCATTTATCCTGGTGGCTATAATACTTGGGATTCCAAAGCAGTATCGCCTGGTGCTGTTATAAAAGAAAATGGAATTTATAAAATGTATTATTGCGGATATTCTAATGAATATAATAACTGTCATATCGGTTACGCTACTTCTGTTGATGGAATAAATTGGGAAAAATACCCTCAACCAATAATAACTGGCACCACTGACTGGGAACATCAACTGATTCCCTCTTCTATCATAAAACTTAATAATCAATATTATTTGTATTACACGGGTAGGAATTTTCCAAATGATAGAATTGGTTAGCCGTTTCACAGGATGGTATAAATTTTTACAAAATATTCAGGTAATCCGATTTTTAATAAATGATCAAGCCTGGGAGTTAAGTGGTGTTGGAGAAGGAACCGTACAAAATGATAATGGTATTCTTAAAATGTATTATATGAACTCTCTTGAAACAGGTTTTGGAATTGCAACTTCAACTAATGGTATTAATGGACTAAATCAATTTAAATCCATTCTTTACTACTTCAAGTACATATAATAATTGGGCGGGGGATCATGCTCGTATCCTTCAGCTGTAACAGTAAATAATGAGTTACGATTATATTGTGGGGATGGTCCATCCACTTATAAGCATAGAATTGGTATGGTTAGAAAATTAAGTAACTAGTTTAAGAACTATATATTTTAAAAACTGCAAATAGATTTTTATGAAAACTTATTATTGCTTTCTGTTGTATCATTTATCTTCTTGTTCTTTTCATGCTCAACAAACCGGTCGGATCTGATAATCCAAATGACTCGGGCAAATTCTTCTAAAGATTGATAAGCAAAATGCACCGGAAACTGTAGTATTTGTAAAAGCATATCTCACAAGAGAAAACCACCAGCCGATAACTGGAGCATTAAATCTGCAATCGGATTCAACAGCTGATATTATTAGATAATATAAATGCAGGTGAATGGCATTTAAAAGTAGATGCAGAAGATGACAGCGGATTAGTACTTTACACAGGCGAAACCGAAGTACAGATATTTGCAGGCTTCACATCACAAGTATATCTAACATTAAATCCCACAGGATCTGGAACAGGGTCGATTTATATTTCAGTTACCTGGGGCGTTCCATTTAATTATAGTTGGATTGACTATTATAATAATCCTCTTATAGTGCCCGTAGGAAATATATATGATAATGTAGGGGTCGCTCAACCAGTAGTTATTTATGATTCCGGTTTATATACGATGTGGTATCATGGTTTAGAAGAGTTGAAGGAGAACCATGGAAAACTTACGTTATGTATAAGGAATCAGTTGATGGAATAAATTGGACAACATTCCCAAACCCGGTTATTTTCCAGGTAATGTTAATTCGTGGGATTCAAAATCTGTATCACCGGGTGCTGTGTTAAAAGAAAATGGTATTTATAAAATGTACTACTGCGGATATTCAGATGAATATGATAATTGGTATGTCGGTTTAGCAACATCAGTAAATGGAATTAATTGACGAAACACTCGCAGCCAGTTATTTATGGAACATATGGCTGGGAGCATCAAATTGTGATATCTTCAGTCGTTAAAATAAATAACAGCTACTATTTGTACTATACAGGTAGAAATATGCCGGAATATAAAATGGGTGTTGCCATTTCTACCGATGGAATAAACTTTACAAAATATTCAGGTAACCCAATTCTTACCAATGATAAACCCTGGGAACTAAATGGGACTTTAGATGGAAGTGTAATAATGGATAACGGCACTTTAAAAATGGTTTACATGAATTCCAATGCTTCAGGATTTGGTTTTGCTACTTCAACAGACGGATTAAATTGGATAAAAGACAACAACAACCCATTTTTTACCATCAACAATACAGCAAACAATTGGGCTGATGACGATATTGCTTATCCATCTTTTGTGAAGACGAACAATGATTACAGAATATACTATTGTGGAATTGGTGATAATAGTATTGTTTATAAAATTGGTTTGTTGAAAAAGCAGATAAATTGAAATTAATAATTTTAGACAGATAAAAATTAGATTTATTACATAAGGGGCCTGGTATGAAAAAAATATTTATTCTCAGTAGCTTGTTTTTAGTTTTAATAATAATTGGTTGTTCATCCGATCCGGTTGGATCAGATAATCCAAAAGATTCGGGTAAAATTCTACTCAAGATCGATAAACAAAATGCGCCCGAAAGTGTGGTATTTGTTAAAGCATATCTAACCAGAGAAAACCATCAGCCGATAACAGGAACATTAAATCTTCAATCAGATTCAACAGCAGATATATTATTAGAAAATATAGATGCAGGTGAATGGCATTTAAAAGTAGATGCTGAAGATGATAGTGGTTTGGTTCTTTACACAGGCGAAACCGAAGTACAGATATTTGCAGGATTCACATCACAGGTATATCTAACATTAAACCCCACAGGATCAGGGACTGGCTCCATTTATATTAATGTTAACATGGGGTGTCCCGGGGTAATTTTAATTGGATACAACAAAATAGTGGTACTAATCTCCAACTTCGTGATGTGTTCTTTATAAATGAAAATTTAGGTTGGGTAGTCGGCTCTCAAGGAAAAGTTTTAAAGACTACTGATGGTGGGAACTCTTGGCAAAATATTTCAATCAACACATCTGTAAGTTTAAATTCAGTATGGTTTGTTTCTTCTGAGATCGGTTTTATTGCCGGAAGCAATGGGTTAGTGTTTAAAACCATTGATGGAGGAATAACTTGGAATTCATTTACCTTAGGGTATAATATAGTTTTAAATGAAATACAGTTTATTCAAAGTGAAATTGGATTTATAACGGGGGATAATGGGCTGATATTTAAAACAACTAATATGGGTACTTCCTGGAGTGTGCAGTATACAAATTCGTATGCTTCATTATTTGGATTAAAAATTCTTACTTCACAAGTTACTATAGTAACTGGAGAGGGTGGAATAATTTACAAAACAACTAATGCTGGTAATACATGGAATACGGTAGCAGCAAACGCTAATTTCCAATGGATACAAGCTGTGGATTTTGTCAATAGTACAACTGGTTTTTCTGTATCTGGATGGGGAATTGTTCTTAAAACAACTAATACCGGGAATTCGTGGTTTCAAACTGAGTATATTACATCAGAGCATTTAGAAGATATTACTTTTGTTAACAGCAGTAAGGGATATATTGTTGGTAACCACGGATTGATTCTTAGTACTTCAGATGCCGGACAATCATGGAATCCAGTGAACAGCGGGACTGATAAGTGGTTAAACTCCGTATTTTTTGTAAATGAAAACGCCGGTTGGGTAGTTGGTAGCGAAGGCGTTATTCTAAAATATTCAAACTAACACAAAATTTTTGAAGGGCACACATCAGTTAATGTGTGCCCAGCTATATCATTTCTTTTTAATCCCTCAATTAAACTTTATCTTTAAAAGAATAAATAATTATTTTTACTCTATATGAATAATCATAAAATTGATATACCCGGGAAAGATGATAATAGACAATATGACTATTCCCAAAATCAATCTCAGAACCGAGCAGAATATGATTATATCATTCAATTAGTTTCATCTGGTTCGAGAGTAATAGATCTAGGTTGTGGTAACGGTTCCTTATTAAAAAAACTTGTTGAAGAAAAAAATGTAATTGCTCAAGGTATAGAAATATCTGTAAGTGGTGTTGAAGCTTGCAGGAATAAAGGATTAGATGTATTACAAAGCCGAATCGATGAAAAGCTACCATTCAAAGATTTAGAATTTGATTTTTCCATTTGTAATGTTACGATGCAAATGGTTATGTATCCGGAAGTATTGCTAAAAGAAATGAAACGAATTTCAAAATATCAAATCATCTCATTTCCAAACTTTGCATTTTATAAAAATAGAATTGATTTACTTTTAACGGAAGAATGCCTAAGCCTATGTTATTTGATTACAAATGGTATAATACAGGACATATTCATCAGTTTTCAATTAGTGATTTTTATGAATTATTGAATGATGTCGGCGGGATAAGAGTAGAACAATTACTTTGGTCAAAAACAAATAATACAATTAAAGATTATTTAAGCTTAATATTTCCAGATTTATTTATGGCAATTCCCATTTTTTACTTATCAAATAAGATGCTTGATAAAATTAAAAAAATAATTGAAGACGAATATTTTAATCCGGGATTTTTAGGACTTATTGTAAATCCATTTTATATCGCCCGTAAAGGCTTATATCGTAATCTTTCAATTTTAGGGGATAAAATTACTGGAAAGACTCTTGATGTAGGATGCGGAACTAAACCTTACGAAAAACTTTTTAATCATTCAATTTATGTTGGACTTGAATTCGATACAGGTATAGATTCAGAAAAAAAAGTTGCAGATTATTATTATGATGGTAAAACTTTTTTTCTTTAAAGAAGCAGAATTTGATTCAGTAGTTACAAATCAGGTACTTGAGCATGTATTTAATCCCGATGAATTCATAAGTGAAATTAATCGCGTGCTTAAAATAAATGGAAAACTTCTTTTAACAGTTCCATTTATTTGGGATGAACATGAACAGCCATATGATTTTGCAAGATATTCATCGTTCGGATTGAAAGCTCTTCTTGAGAAAAATGGTTTTGAGATCTTGGAACTCAGAAAAAGCGTAAATGACTACAGGGTTCTTGTGCAGTTGTTCAACGCTTACATTTATAAAATAACAAGACGAAATATATTTATTAAAAATCTAGCTTTGATTTTAGTAATAGCTCCGGTAACTATTTTTGGAATTTTAATTTCTAAAATTTTACCAAAGAATAACGATTTATATTTAGACAACATCGTTCTTAAGCCAAAAAAATAACTATTTATAACTTCTGCACATTATTTGATTCAAACTACCTTACTCGCGGTATTGCTTGTTATCGATCCTTGGAAATGCACTGCAATGATTTTCATCTTTATATTTTTGCGTTTGATGAGAAATCATACAATATCTTAAAGAAACTGGACTTTAAAAGAGCTACCATCATCTCACTTAAAGAGTTTGAGGATGAGGGACTATTAAGTGTAAAACCTTCCAGAACTATTGCTGAGTATTGTTGGACATCGACATCATCAACTATTCTGTATGTTCTCAAAAATTTTAATGTAGAAAATTGTACATACATCGATTCAGATATATTTTTCTATTCATCTCCAAAAGAGATTTTTGATGAGATGGGTGATAAATCTATTCTACTAACAGAGCACAGATATTCTCCTCAGTACAATAAAGAATTGAAAGCGGGAAAATATTGTGTTCAGTTTGTAAAATTTAAGAATGATGAGCGTGCGTTGAAGGCTTTGAATTGGTGGCGGGATAGATGTATCGAATGGTGTTACAATCGTTTTGAAGATGGAAAATTTGGGGACCAACTTTATCTTGATGACTGGACTGAAAGATTTGACGGTGTTCACGTAATGCAAAATCTTGGAGGCGGATTAGCTGCGTGGAATATCCAGCAATACAATTTTGAAAATGCTAGTGGAAATTTAAAAGGAACTGAAATTAAAACCGGTAAAAGTTTAATGCTGTCTTTTATCATTTTCACTATCTTAAATTCTTTAAGAACAATCAAATTGAACTGGGAGAAGAATATTGAATAAAAACATATTAGATGCTTTTTATAAACCATACATAAATTTTCTAGAGGAAATCAAATCAGAAATTAAAACGCTTGATAGCTCATTCGATCCCAATGGGTCAACAGAAAAACCAGTAAATTGGAAAACACCATTGTTGTATATTTACAGAAAATTATTTGGAGTTTATAACATTTTTAATAAATCGGAATTTTTAAAATAACTTATGGCGAAACTAATTCATCTAAAAACTTTTTCAGACAATCGTGGAAATCTTACTGTTATTGAGGACCAAATTCCTTTTGAAGCGAAGCGTGTTTTCTATATTTACGGTGTTGATGATTCAGTGAGAGGCGGACACAGGCACAAAACAACAAGACAGGCTGCGGTTTGTATTCATGGGAGTTGTATTGTTTCAAATAATGACAGCAAGATTAAAGAAGATTTTCTTTAGATCATCCGAGTAAATGTCTTTGTTAGAGACTTATGATTGGCATACAATGCATCATTTTACTCCAGATGCAGTTTTGCTGGTTTTTGCCAGTACAAAATTTGATCCTGCGGATTACATCTATGAGGAATATAAGTGATAGAGTACGAAAACTTGAATAAATCAAATTCAATCTTTTTTGAAGAGCTAAAGAAGAGTTTTGATAATACTCTTGACTCAGGCTGGTTTATACTTGGTAAAAAAGTTGAAAAATTTGAACAGGATTTTTCTTCATATCATAATTGAAAATATTGTTTTGGAGTAGCCTCCGGACTTGATGCTCTTTTGCTTTCGCTAAAAGCTTTTGATTTTGAAAGGGGAAGTGAAGTAATAGTCCCATCAAATACATACATAGCAACTATTCTCTCAATTCTTCATGCTGGGTTAAAACCCGTTTTGGTTGAGCCTGATATTCTAACATACAATATTGATCCAAAAAAAATTGAAGAAAGCATCACTGCTAAAACTAAAGCCATAATGATTGTGCATCTGTACGGAAAAAGTTGTGAGATGGATAAGATTATGGAGATTTGTGAAAAGTACAAACTAAGACTAATTGAGGATTGCGCACAGTCTCATGGTGCTAAATTTAAGGGACAGTTAACAGGTACATTCGGAGAATTTGGTGCATTCAGTTTTTATCCTACAAAGAATCTAGGCGCTTTGGGTGATGCAGGAGCAGTAATTACAAACGATGAATCACTTGCGATAAAAATAAAACGATTAAGAAATTACGGTTCCGATGTTAAGTACTATAATGAAGTCGTGGGATATAATTCAAGGTTAGATGAAGTGCAGGCTGGATTTCTCAGCATCAAACTAAATAAGCTTGATGAAATTAATACTCATAAACGTAAACTCGCTCAAATCTATTTAGATAATCTTAAAGATGATTTTATTAAACCGGTAGTTGATAAAAATTACTTTGATGTTTACCACATCTTTAATATTAGACATAAAAAAAGGGATGAATTAAAAGATTACTTATTAAAAAATGAGATTAAAACTGATATTCATTATCCAGTTGCACCTCATAAACAAAATGCAATGAAAAATATTCTGGAAGGCAGTTATCCCATATCTGAAGAAATTCATAATACGACTTTGAGTTTACCTTGTTCTTTCGGACATACTGAAGAAGAAATTTACCAGGTGGTTGAAGTAATGAATAAATTCTAATGGGAGTTTAAGATATCAGAAAATTCTTTTGATATAGTTGCACGATCATATTTTAACATTGCTTTTTGATTTTCATTTTTTTGAAAATTAGTTCTAAAAAATTCTTCAACATTTTCGTCGTATCTAAACATCATTCCAGCATTAGCTTCTTTAAGAATATTTTTTACTTCTTCATTGTTATTACCAAAAGCGATTATTGGATTTCCCGTTCGCATTGCTTCAAATAACTTGCCTGGTACATGGCGTGGTTCGGATGAGCAAACTAATAACATATCGGCCTTGCAGATTTGTTCTATCATTTTGGGATAAGGTAGAAATCCTGCAACCTGAACAGAATCTTTTAGACCAAGCTTGGTTAAATAATCCAAAATTTCTTTATCTACAGTGCCTATAAACATTATTTTAATTTTATTTCCATTCTCATTCTCAATTTTAATTTGATCCCAAAGCTTTTTGGGATTTTGATATGCAAATATGTTACCAGCATGGACTAATAATTTTTCTTTACTATATTCTTTTTGAGATGAAAGTCCTGTAAAAGCAGTTTCATCATAACCCCAATAAAGAACAGATGATTTTGATTTTAGAAACTCATATTTGTTAATATAATCCTGTTGTGTTGATTTATTAACGAATATAACTTGTTCGGCATTTTGCATTACAGATTTTTCAAAATGATTATCCAACTTTAAAGTAAGTGGATTACGATTGAAGTTTTTGTAGTAAATAATATCAACCCAGGGATCAATAAGAACAGGAAAGTGAGGGATAGAAAATTTTTTACTAAGATTTAACCCAATCAGATGAGAACTATGCGGTGGTCCAATAGAAACTATTGAATCTACCTTATTATTTTTTAGAAAATCTTTTGCTTTACTAATTGCAGTGAAATTCCAGCCAACCCTGGCATCCGGTACAAACAAATTCATTCTAATCCAGATCGAAATCCGATGTGCGATATTTTTATTTTCAAGTGAAATTGTTTCTGAGGCTACAAGTTTCTCATGGGATTTTTTACCGATAAACTTTCTGTAGAGGTCAAATGGCTCAAGTGCTTTTGATTTTAGTATTTTCCAATTCGGATCAACTTTATTTAATAGACTTTCATCTTTTTGAGTAAAAGTTTCTTCCTCAACAGTAAGGATAATTGGTTCAATTTCATCTTTTGGTAAATGTCGAATAATATCCAAAGGCCAATGAAGAGAAGCCTTACCTGATGGAGGCCAAAAATATGATATGAACAAAACTTTTTTCATAATTAGGATTTGACTCCAACAAATCTTATCACATCAGCCTTTCCTTTATGATGTTTGCCTTCTTCCAATTGTATAGATTTTGATTCCATGATTTCAATTCTAAGGTCATTAGTTAAACTTAGTACATCATTCTCAGAATAAAGAAGATCAATAGATCTTGGACCACCGGAAATATTATTTATTTGTTCTTTGCTAAATGCTTCAATAAGTAGTCTTCCGTTTTGCTTAAGAGAGAGAATTGACTTACTAAATATTGATGTTCTTAATTCTAATGGGAGATGGAGAAATATCATAACGATTAAATCATAATCGTTTTCCTTAAAGTCATAATCATTCAAATCAGAAACAGCGTAATTAATCTTAACATTATTTTCTTTTGCTAATTTTAAGGCTTTATCCTTAGCGGATGAACTAAAGTCAACAGCATCAACCTGCCAACCAAGTTTTGCAGCATAAACGGCATTCCTTCCCTCGCCTTCACCAAGAAAAATCGCTCTCCCTGGAATAATTTTATCAATTTGCTCCTTAAAGAATTCATTAGGATCAGTTCCGTATGCAAATTCTTTTTCAGAATATCTGCTGTTCCAAAAATCTTTACTCATTTAAATATTATTTTAGTGATTATTTGCAGTAAATTTATCGAATAAAATTTATATCGGAAAGCAATTCAATTATAATTGGATTTAGTATTTTTACGTATCAATGTAATTAAAAATTAAAGAGTTAATAAAAGTGGATATAAAAAATCTTCAAAAATTTATTGTTGTGGGTGATAGAGTGCTTATCAGACCTCAAGAAGATGCAAATAAAACAAATAGTGGATTATATTTACCAGCAGGTGTAGCCGAGAAAGAAAAAATTCAAAGTGGATATGTAATTAAAGTTGGTCCTGGTTATGCAACATCAGCTCAAAATGAAGACGAATCCTGGAAAGGGAATACGGATCAAGTAAAATATATTCCACTACAGGCTAAAGATGGCGACCTTGCGATATTTTTGAGAAAAGAAGCGTTTGAAATAGAATTTGAAAAAGAAAAATTTTTAATCGTACCTAACTCTGCAATATTATTGCTTATCAGAAATGATGATTTTGCAATCTGAATATTAAAAGATTAAAACTGCTACAGCAAATAAAAAAGATGAAGCAATAACTATCTTCATAATAATTGAAAAATCATTTTTTCGTTCGGTCGCAAAAACTCTTCCGTAGTTAAAATCTGATATCAGATTTGAATTAGTTACAGCAGCTTTCATATCATTAACCATCTATTATAGTTTAAGTCACCAGATTTTATCCTTAATCACTTAATTGCAGGATAAATGAATCTGATCATTTCTACACAAAAAGTATGCTGAGAAACACTCGTCGGTAATGTAATTAATTAACGGTTTTGTCGGTAAAATTTTCGTGAGTGGGAAGTAGATGAAATATAACCCGCCAGATTTTTCGTCAGATTAATCGTTTTTAAACTATTTTTTTTAATCTTCGCGTATTTTTTTAAGTTTCCTCTGTAATGTTCTTTCGCTTACACCTAGAACTGTAGCAGCTTTTCTAACGTTGTTATTTAAAGCTCCCATCACATTGATGATGTGTTTTTTCTCGGCCTCTTCGAATGAAATCAGTACTTCCGATTTTTGTAATTCAATTTCTCTGCTATCATTAGCTCTTGGAATTTCGACCGCACTCAATCTCTGATTATCTTCTGACTGAACAACGGAATTAAAAATAATATTTTCCAATTCACGTACGTTTCCCGGGAAGGGGTAATTCCGCAACTGAGCAATTGCTTCACGAGTTAAGCCCAATATATTTTTATTGTAAGTAGTGTTTGCAATCTTAATCAGGTAATTGGATAACAATACTACATCATTGCCTCTTTTGCGCAAAGGCGGCAAACTAATATGTCCTCGATTAAGCCTGTAATAAAGATCCGCACGAAAGTTGCCCTTATTAACAGAAGCGGCTAGATCTCTATTTGTTGCGGCAATAATTCTAACATCTAATTTTATTGGATTAGAACTTCCGCTCTTGAAAATTTCGTTGTATTGAATTGCTCTAAGAAGCTTGCCCTGCAGTTCTTTAGGCAACTCGCCAATCTCATCAAGAAAAACTGTTCCGCCGTTTGCAGCTTCAAAATATCCCGGCTTATCATCAGCTATGTCGGAAAATGATCCTTTTACATTTCCGAACAACTCGCTTTCAAAAAAAGCTGGTGAAATAGATGCAAGGTTAACTGCAACATATGGGTTGGATTTTCTTGGTGATAATTCGTGAATTTTTTTTGCTAGAAGATCCTTTCCTGTTCCGGTTTCACCAACGATAAGAATTGTTTCATTTGTTGGAGCAAAAATTTCAACAAGATTGAAAACTCTGTGCATCGTTTCAGAATCAGAAATAATATTTGCAAACTTATTCTCGTGAGTTTTGGGAATTAATCCTTCTGATCTTAAAACATCTCTTTCTTTTTCAAGTAGTTTATAGCCAATGGCTCTCCGTATTGTCAGAAGTAATCGATCGGTATCAGGTGGCTTTATAATGAATTCATAAGCGCCAAATTTAATCGCTTCAAGCGCAATCTCTTTATCATCAACTGCTGTTACAATAATTACAGGGATGTTTGGGTATTCTGGTGTAATTTGTTCGAGTAACTGAAGCCCGTTCATTTGGGGCATGTAAATATCTAGTAAGATAAGATCTATCTTTTGATTTTTAAGAATGGCAGGTACATTTAATGGATTAGATTCAGTGATGACATTCGTGTACCCTTCCTGCTGAAGGATACTTTTCAGCAATTCAAGATATGATAACTCGTCATCGACTAATAAAATGGATTCCTTCAAAACGAATGCCTCTTTAGCTCATTAAATTTATAAAAAGAAAGAAATTAGTAATCTGGAATAGTACAAAGCACTTGACTTCTTGTTAATAATCAAGTTTAATCATCAATTTCCGTACAAATATTTTTGACAGTTTATTCGCTTAAATTTTTTTCAATTATCAATATTTAAGCAATTTTGCGATAGATCCATTTCAAACTTTACCGAAAAGCTTGAATATTTTACATATAGTATTTTCTGTTAACACTTTTAGCCGACAAAATTAACGCCTAATTGAATTACAAAACTCACAATACTATTAAAACTCTAATTTCTTATCTTTGTTCACAAAAAAAATAATTACATAATTAAAAGGTAAAATCATGACAGCAAATTATGATATGATCAAAAAAGTTTACTCTAATTATAAAGATCGATTAAACGAAATACGAAAAGTTGTTAATCGTCCATTAACTTATGCTGAAAAAGTTTTATACACTCATCTTTACGATAAAGCAACAAAAGAATTTACTGGTGGGAAAGATTATGTTGATTTAGCTCCAGATCGTGTTGCGATGCAGGATGCAACAGCACAAATGGCATTATTGCAATTTATGTCTGCTGGTAGAAAAACAACGGCAGTTCCTTCTACTGTTCATTGCGATCACTTAATTCAAGCTCAGGTTGGTGCGGTTGAAGATCTTGATCGTGCAACAACTGAGAATAAAGAAGTTTATGATTTTCTTGAAAGCATTTCGCAAAAATTTGGCGTTGGATTCTGGAAACCGGGTGCTGGAATTATTCATCAGGTTGTGTTAGAAAATTATGCTTTCCCTGGTGGAATGATGATTGGTACTGACTCACATACTCCAAATGCTGGTGGACTTGGAATGATTGCGATCGGCGTTGGAGGTGCTGATGCTGTGGATGTTATGGCAGGAATGCCGTGGGAACTAAAATGGCCGAAACTTATCGGCGTTAAGTTAACCGGAAAATTAAACGGCTGGACTTCAGCAAAAGATGTAATACTTAAACTTGCTGGTATCTTAACTGTAAAAGGCGGCACCGGCGCAATTGTAGAATATTTTGGTGATGGAACAAATTCAATTTCGTGCACAGGTAAAGGTACTATCTGTAATATGGGCGCAGAGATTGGTGCTACAACTTCTATTTTTCCTTTCGATGAGAAGATGGCATCGTATCTTAGAATTACAAAACGTGTTGATGTTGCGGCATTCGCAGAAGGTTTAGCAGATGAACTTTGTGCTGATAAAGAAGTATTTGCAAATCCGGAAAAATATTATGATCAGGTTATTGAAATTAATTTAAGCGAACTTGAACCACATCTTAATGGGCCATTTACTCCGGATAAAGCATGGCCAATCTCTAAAATGAAAGCAGCAGTAAAGAGTGAAAATTTTCCTGATAAAGTTTCAGTTGGTTTGATTGGAAGTTGTACAAACTCCAGTTATGAAGATATTGATCGCTCTGCGAGCATTGCAAAACAAGCACTTGCAAAAGGGATAAAAGCAAAAGGGCAATACACAATTACTCCTGGTTCTGAACAAGTAAGAGCAACAATTGAGCGAGATGGACAATTAAAAACTCTTACAGATATTGGCGGAGTTATTCTTGCAAACGCTTGTGGGCCTTGCATTGGTATGTGGAAGCGTATGGATATGAAAATGGGTGAAAGAAATACAATCATTACATCATTCAATAGAAATTTTGCAAAACGTAATGATGGAAATCCTGAAACACTTGCATTTGTTGCTTCACCTGAAATTACAACTGCACTTGCAATTGCAGGCAGTTTATCTTTTAATCCTATTACAGATGAACTTGTAAATGAAAAAGGTGAGAAAGTAAAACTTGATGCCCCAAGCGGAGAAGAATTACCACCACGCGGATTTGATGAAGGCAGTGCCGGTTTTGTTGCTCCTGCTGAAGATGGAAGCAAAGTTGAAGTTAAAGTTGATCCAAAGAGTGATAGGTTACAATTGCTTACTTCATTTACTCCATGGGATGGAAAAGATTTAGTTGATCTCCCGGTGTTACTAAAAGCATTTGGTAAATGCACGACTGATCATATTTCAATGGCTGGACCCTGGTTGAAGTATCGAGGACATCTTGATAACATTTCAAACAATATGTTTATCGGAGCAATAAATGCTTACACTAAAGAACCTGGAAAAGTTAAGAATCTTTTACAGGAGAAACTAAATCTGTTCCTGAAGTTGCAAGAGAATATAAAAAACACGGACATAACTGGATTGTTGTTGGCGATGAAAATTATGGCGAAGGCTCATCACGAGAACATGCAGCAATGGAACCAAGATTTCTTGGCGGCAGAGCAATAATCGTAAAAAGTTTTGCACGTATCCACGAAACGAATTTGAAGAAACAAGGAATGCTTCCTCTTACGTTTGCTGATCCAAAAGATTATGATAAGATTCAAGAGGATGACAAAGTTGATATTCTCATTTCAACATTAGCTCCGGAAAAACAAGTTAAGATGATTGTTAAGCATAAAGATGGAAGCAAAGATGAAGTGATGTTGAATCAAACTTTTAATGCAGCACAGATAGAATGGTTTAAAGCAGGAAGTGCGTTAAATCTTATTGCAAGTAAACAGAAGTAATACATAATAAATTTGTAGTCTTTAAGGCGATTCAATTGAGTCGCCTTTTTTTGGATCAATAAACTTTGTGTTCTTCGTGGAAATTTTAGCGTTTGCGTGAAAGTGGGTTAAGGGAAAATTTACGCGCAAAGGACTCAAAGATTTTCTCAAAGAGCACAAAGAAATACAAACTATTTAACTTCTACACCATAAACTTTTTCCAGCAAATCAGAAAGAGTTTTCTTTTCTGTATTTGAGAGAGTGGAGGATATGTAACTTCCCAAAGCCTGAATTTCCGGATGTGCTTTATCTAAAAGTTTTATTCCTTTTTCAGTAATACGAGTCATAGAAAGTCTCTTATCTTCAGTTGAATTAAATCTTTCAACTAACTTTTCTTTCATCAGTCTATCAATTATTCTTGTTACATCAGGTGCTGGTTCAATCATTCTGGAAATAATATCACAACGCGGATGACCATTTGGATAAACTCCCTTTAGAATGCGAAGCACATTATATTGCGGCAAAGTTAATCCATACTTACTCATAACCTCATCGTGTTTTGAACGAAGGAAGTAAGATGTTACAAAAATATTTAATGCAACTTCCTGATCAAGGCTTTCAAACTTTGTTTGTTTAAGCCATTGTTTTAGTATTTCGCCCATATCGCTCTTTTAATAATTAAACGTGTTATGACACCAAAATTAACTTTATATCTTTCTAATTCAAAGTAAGATTTAACAACTTTTAATTAGCATAGTATTCTCAGATCATTATTACTATTTTTTGATCAATAATAATGGACATTATTCTAGAGTATGATTTTTCTAAATCCTGCAATTTTATTCGGATTGCTAGCTGCATCAATTCCTGTAATTATTCACTTATTCAATCTTAGAAAACTTAAAAAGATTGAATTTAGTACGCTTACCTTTTTAAAGGAATTACAGAAAAATAAAATTCGTAAAATAAAATTAAAGCAATGGATTTTACTTGCACTAAGAGTTTTAATAATCCTTTTTGTTGTGATGGCATTTGCACGTCCGGCATTGCAATCAATGCAAATTGGCGGAACAACTTCGGCAGCAAAAACAACTGCCATATTTATTCTTGATGATACCTTTAGTATGTCTGTTGTTGATCAGAAAGGATCATATTTTAATCAAGCTAAAGAAATTATTAAGCAAGTTCTTTCTCAATTACAAGAAGGTGATGAAGTTGGTTTGATTTTAGTTTCAAATCCCAAAGGTGAAAATAAGCTTACTTCAAATCTATCCGAGTTTGTAAAAAATATTGATCAACTTGTTTTATCATTTGCATCAGGTGATTTGAACTCTGCAATTACTAAAGCATCTCAAATAATTTCTGAGAGTAAAAACTTTAATAAAGAGATTTATGTTTTGTCAGATTTTCAGAAAAATAAAATCACAAAAGAAAATCTTAATAATGATTTAAGTGAATTATTAAATGAAGGCATCAGGCTTTATTCTTTTGATTTATCAGACAAAGATGTTTTTAATCTTTCCGTTGATGAATTGAAAATTAATAACCAGATTTTTGAAAAAGATAAACCTGTTAGTTTTTCTATAACAATTTCGAACAATTCAAAACAAGATGTAAGTAATGCTGTCGTTTCTTTGTTTATAAATGATGAAAGAGCAGCTCAAAAAAGTTTTGATGTGAGTACAGGTCAATCTACAATTGTGGAGATTGAGGCAATCCCAAAGACAAATGGATTTATTGATGTTGTTGCAGAAATTGAAACCGATGAAATTGAGCAGGATAATAAGCGGTTTGCAAGTTTATTCATACCCGAAAAAATATCTGTCGGACTATTTGCTGAAAACCAAAATGATTTGACTTATGTAGATCTTGCTCTACAGACAGCAGGACAGGAAAAATATCAGATTGAAAGAAAGAGTTTAAACCAATTAACATCTCAGCAGTTAAATAAATATCAAACAATTATTATCTCAGCAAACACAATCGCATCTGGAATTGAACAGGTAAAAAACTTTGTGCAAAATGGCGGCGGAGTGATTTTATTCCCTTCATCAAATCAAGATGCTGCTAGATTAAATCAACTTTATTCTCAATTAGGATTAAGAATTAGTTCTTCTTTCGTTGGCAAAGTTAATAGTACCGATTTGAAAATTAAGTTTGATAAAACTGATTTTAATCATCCGGTTTTCCAAAATATTTTCCAGAATGATGATAAGAAAAAATATGAATCACCTGAACTTAATGCTTACTATAAATTAACATCATCAGGTAATCAATTAATTTCTTTGGTTGATGGATCATCTTTCTTAAGTGAACATAAAATTGGAAAAGGAAAGATATTTGTTTTTAACTCTTCACCAGTTTTAAGCTGGAGTGATTTTCCGATTAAAAGTATTTTTGCTCCTTTGATAAACAAATCAGTAGCCTATCTTTCATCAAAAGAGAGAGATGAGAATATTTTTTCTCGCTGGTGATGAAGTAAATATTAATTTGAAGAACACTAATGTATCACAAATTAAAATTTTAAGACCTGATAAATCTGATGAGTTTATAAATCTTAATGATAATTTGAGAAACGATTATTTAGCTTATTCAAATACAAATACTGCTGGTTCATACAAATTCTATTCAGGTGATAATCAGATTGAAAATATTTCAATCAATACTGATCCAACAGAATCAATAACAGAATACGCTGATGAATCTGAGTTTGAGAATTACCTTGATCAAATTAAATTTGCCGGTAAGTATGTATCTATTGATAAAGAAAGCAACATAACAGAAAAAATTATGCAGGCAAGATTTGGCTCAGAATTATGGAGATATTTTTTACTTGTTGCAATAATTCTAGCTTTAATTGAAATGACAATTGCAAGAAATGCAAAAAAAGATTTGGAAGGAATCCAGTAACGTCATTGCGAGTCCCATCGGGACGAAGCAATCTAACGAATAAACAGATTGCTTCACTCGAAGACTCGTTCGCAATGACAGACAGAAAAAAATATTATGATAGAAATAACAAAAAAAGTAGTTGAACGAGCAATGCTCGTTGCCCTTGATACCAAAGCATACAGCAAAGAAGTTGTTGAAGAACATCTTGCAGAGCTTGAAGAACTTGCAAATACTGCTGGAGCAGAAACAGTTTTTAAAATCATTCAGAGCAAAGCAAGAATGGATTCTGCTTACTACATCGGCAAAGGCAAAGCAGAAGAACTTGCTCAGCTTGTTGAGCTGAACGACATCAACATAATTATTTTTGATGATGATTTGACTCCTGTGCAGGTAAGAAATCTTTCTGATCTTTTTAAAAGAAAAGTTATTGATAGAAGCGGATTGATCCTGGATATTTTTGCTTCTCGAGCAAAAAGTAAAGAAGCAAAAACTCAGGTTGAACTTGCACAGCTTCAATATCTATTGCCAAGATTAACCCGCGCCTGGACTCACTTATCAAAACAGTATGGTGGAATTGGAACCAAAGGTCCTGGTGAAACTCAGATTGAAACTGATAGACGAATCATTCGTACCAGAATTTCGCATCTTAAAGAAAAACTTACTGAAATAGAAAATCACAGAATTACACAAAGTGCAGGAAGAAAAAATTCAACAAGAATTGCAATTGCTGGTTACACTAATGCCGGCAAATCTACTTTGTTTAATCTATTAACAAGTTCAGATGTTTTTGCTGAAGATAAATTATTTGCGACATTGGATTCCACAACACGTTCACTTGAAGTTCACGATACAGAAAAAATATTAATTAGCGATACGGTGGGATTTATTCGCAAACTACCGCCGCAGCTTATTGCATCTTTTAAAAGTACGCTTAGCGAAGTGCGAGAAGCGGATATAATATTTCATGTTGTGGATGTTTCGCATACATTTTATGAAGATCATATTAAAGTTGTTGAGGATACGTTAAAGGAATTTGGAAGTGCTGATAAAAAAGTTGTTAGAATATTTAACAAGATTGATTTAATTAAAGATAAAGCTAAAATTGATTTCATTCGTAATTCGCACAAAGAAAGCATAATGATTTCTGCTATGCGTGGAATGAATATTTCCGCGTTAAAGAAGTTGTTGAATGATATTATAGAAGATCAGTTTGTTGAAGCAAAAATTAAATTGCAATTAACCGATTCAAAAAAAGTTTCGCAAATTCATTCACTCGCGGAAGTTCTTAAAATAGATTATGATGAAAACGGAATTAAAATTCATTACAAAACAAGTAAACAAAACTCAGATAAAATAAAGAAGATAATTCATGGCTCGTAAAAAATTAATCGTTGATGGCAAATCACTAACATTAGATAAAATAGAATTTTTCTTAAAAGATAATCCAATTGTTTCTCTATCAAACGAATCTAAAAAAAATGTAATTAAAGCACGCAAGCTTATAGATAAATGGGTTGATGAAGGCAAAGTAATTTACGGAGTTACAACTGGTTTTGGTGAGTTTGCAAATGTTTCAATTTCTAAAAAGGATATTGAAAAGCTTCAGGAAAATTTAATTGTTAGTCACTCAACAGGAGTTGGTGATCCACTTCCTCCGTTTATTGTTAAGATAATGATGCTGCTTCGTGTTAATGCGCTTGCTAGTGGACATTCAGGAATTCGTCTGGAAACTCTTGAACTATTAATTGCGATGATCAACAACAATATCATTCCAGTTATTCCATCACAAGGTTCAGTTGGTTCAAGCGGAGATCTTGCGCCTCTATCTCATCTTGTACTTGCAATGATTGGAAAAGGTGAAGCTCAGATTTACAAAGATGTGATGAAAGATAATCAGCATAAATTAAAAGTTTTAAAATCATCTATTGCACTAAAGAAATTTGGATTAACTCCGATTAAGCTCGCTGCTAAAGAAGGTTTAGCCTTAATTAACGGCACTCAAATGATGACAGCTTTTGCATCATACATTTGCATAGAAGCAAAACGACTTGAAAAGATTGCAGATATTGCCGGAGCTTTATCACACGAAACACTACGCGGAACAGACAATGCTTTTGATTTGAGAATACATAAGTTAAGACCATTTCCTGGACAACTAACTGTTGCAAAAAATATTCTTGCGATGATTAAAGGAAGTGAGATTCGGGAATCACACAGAGAAAATGATCCGCGTGTCCAGGATTCATATTCGATACGCTGCATTCCGCAAATTCATGGTGCTTCAAGAGATTCGATAGACTATGTTTGTTCGCGAGTTGAGATTGAACTTAATTCTGTAAATGATAATCCATTAATTTTCCCGGATGATGAAGCTCATCTTGAAGGCGGAAATTTTCATGGCCAACCAATGGCTCTTGCTATGGATTTTATGGCAATTGCACTTTCTGAGTATGCAAGTGTTTCTGAAAGAAGAACTGAAAGAATGTTAAATGGTTCGTTAAGCAGTTTGCCAAGATTTCTTGCTAAGAATGGCGGATTAAACTCAGGTTTGATGATTGCACAATACACTTCAGCGGCGTTAGTTTCGGAAAATAAAGTTCTTGCTCATCCTGCTAGTGTGGATTCAATTCCAACTTCTGCAAACCAGGAAGATCATAATTCAATGGGATCAATAGCAGCAAGAAAATGTTTTCAGATATTAAAAAATGTTCAAGCAGTTTTAGCGATTGAAATTCTTACAGCCTGCCAGGGATTAGAATTCCACAAACCAATGAAGTTTGGAAAAGGCACGGAAACAGTTTATAAAGAAATTCGAAAATCTGTTTCTCCGCTTTTAAATGATAGAATTATTTATAAAGATATTGAGTCTGTTAGAACAATTATAATGAATGATTTAGTTCTTAAAAAAGTTCAGGAGTTCGTAAAATTAGTTTAGCTGAGGTTTTATGAAAAAGAACATTCTGAAGATAGTGTGCTTCATTTTCTTTATCTCCAATATTTCTTACTCGCAATATTTTGCTGATAGTGTAATTTCTGATGCTGTGATTGAACTTTTTAAAATTGCTGATAATGAAAAAAAAGATAATCTTCCAAATGATAACTCAATTGTAGAAGATGATTCAACAATCATTGATATAGATAGAATTGCTCAGCTTTTTTATCGAGTATTTGATGAGGATCCTGTTGGTTATAATTTTTATCTAAAACAAAAATTCCAAAAATGGAGCGCGGTCAGAGATCTAAATGAATTAAAACCAGCGATGAAGATTCGCCGACTCACTGAACGTGTAGCCCAGAAGTATGGCATTCCTTTTACTGAGATTATAAAAACCCCAGCATTTTTGAGATGTAAATTTTTATTTTTTTCTTCGTCATATTATACCGAGGGTATTATAAGTTCTGATTTTAATTTTATAGTTGAAGATGTACTAAAAGGGAATAAGTATTTTAAAGTGGGTGATACGATTACAGTTAGAATGCTTCCTGATATTGAATGTCCAAGTCCAGAATTTAAAGTTGGAAATTCATACATAATTCCATTCGGTACCAATTTTAGTACTGGCCAAAATTCCTTCAATATTGTGTTTCATTATTTAGTAGAAAATTACAATACTTTGATAATGGGGATTCCTCCCAAAATATTCTCTATTGAAAATGAAATTGTTTTAAATGGGGAGTACATGGGATTTCCAGAAATGAATTGGAATGAATTTAAAGAGTACTTTAAGAATAAGTTTTTAATATTTAATTGAAATAATGGATAAAATATGAACAAAACATTTTTATTAACATTTGTCCAAGGTCCAAATTATCAAGCTGATAAAAGTTTTCATGATCAACCCTTCTGGGAAAATCATTCGCGCTTTTCAGATAAACTTTTTTTGCAGGAAAGATAACAATGTGTGGACCGCTTACTGATGCTTCAAAAACGCTTGTTGTTGCATTAGGTAAAAGTGAAAGCTCAATGCGTAATTTATTTAAAGATGATCCATTTATTAAAAATGGTGTTTTAATTCTCTCTCACGTTGATGAATGGGAACTTCATTTAAATCCTGAACACGTTGAAGAGTAAACTCCGATCGTCATTGCGAATCTTCGACGATGCAATGTAACAGGTGATAATAATTATAATACAGATTGCTTCATCCCTTTGGGATTCGCAATGACCATATTAAATAATTCTTGAACTTGATCCTGAACTTCGACTAATCTTTCTTAAATTTAAACATTAAAAATTTTATTATTCGGAGAAATTATGTCAATCATTCTCGATGGATCAAATCTTACAGTAGAAAAATTAGTTAAAATAGCCCGCCACAAAGAAAAAGTAGAACTTAGCAGCGAAGCACTTCAACGCATTAAAACATGCCGAGCAATGCTTGAAGAAAAAATTCAGGCACACGAAATTATGTACGGAGTTAACACAGGTATCGGCGAATTTTCTGAAGTTGTTTTAAACGATGATCAAGTAAAAGATTTTCAAAAGTATCTTATCTACAATCATTCCGCAGGAATTGGTGATCCAATGCCGATTGAACATGTTCGCGGTGCAATTGCAGGCAGAATAAATGTTCACGCTCACGGCAACTCCGGCTGCAGACCTGAAATTACATTAACTCTTGTTGAAATGTTAAACAAAGATTGCATTCCGGTTGTTTGTGAAAAAGGTTCGGTTGGTGCTTGCGGAGATTTAGCGCCAATGTCTCAAATCGCGTTGTTGTTAATGGGAGAAGGCGAAGCATTTTTTAATGGAGAAAGACTTCCGGGAAATATCGCATTTGAAAAAGCCGGAATAAAAATTCCTGGTTTACAAGCGCGTGATGGTCTTGCAACAATTAATGGATCAAATTTTATTACAGCAATAAGTGCGTTGCAATTATATGATATTAATCGCTGGTTAAAGCAAGCAGAAATTGCTGCAGCAATGTCTCTTGAAGCGCTTCAGGCAAATATGAAACCTTACGATGTTCGTCTCCATCAATTGCGTGGGTTTTCTGGTGCTGTTCGTAGTTCAAAGGCAATTAAAAATTGCGTTGAGGGAAGTGATCTTCTTACAGGAAAAATAAAACAAAAAGTTCAGGATGCTTATTCAATGCGTTCAACTCCGCAAGTTATTGGTGCCGCACACGATGCAGTTGCTTATGCAAAATCACAAATTGAAATAGAACTAAACGGAGTTGGCGATAATCCAATTTTTATTCCTGAAGATAAAATAACTTTAACAGGTGCAAACTTTCAGGGAACTCCGGTTTCTCTTCCAATGGATATGATTAGTGCCGCAGTTACAATGGTAAGTGTTTTATCCGAAAGAAGAATGAACAGATTAAATAATCCAGCATTAAGTGTTGGCTTGCCTGCATTCTTAACTAAAGGTGCGGGAATGTTTTCCGGTTTGATGTTAAGCCAATATACAGCGGATACATTGATTGTTGAACAAAGAATTTTATCTGCTCCTGCTTCTGTCCAATCAATTCCTGCTGCTGCGGATCAGGAGGATTTTGTTTCAATGGGAATGAATACTGTTCTTAAGAATCAGCAGATTTTGGATAATGCCTACGGTATTTTGGGAATAGAATTTATGGCTGCTGCACAAGCTCTTGATTTCCGTGAACATATTCCTGGAAAAGGAGTGGCAAAAGCAAAAGAAGTTATTCGTAAGCACGTAGAGTTTTTGGATATTGATCGTCCGCTTTATGCTGATCATAACAAGATGAAAGCACTTGTAAAATCCTGTGAGATACTCGAGGAAGTTGAAAAAACTGTTGGTAGTTTGGAATAAAATAGAATTCAGGAAATTAAATGGAAATATATATCTCATCATTGGTTTAGTAGTCGGATTTGTAATTGCTTACTTCTTTTTGAAGAGTAAGAAAACAGTTTCAATTGATGAAGTCAACAAACTCAATGATCAAATCAACTCATTAAAAGTTGATGCCGGAAAACTTGCTGAGCGAATTAAACTGTTTGAGGAAGATAAACTTTCACTTCAATCAGAATTGAAAAGCGAAAGAGAAAAATCTGAAAAACTTAACTCAGAAAATTCTTCTCTAAAATCTGATTATGCCAATCTTCAAACAAAATTATCTGAACAAAAATCTGAAATAGAAAAATTGCAGGAAAAATTCACAAAGGAATTTGAAAATCTTGCAAACAAAATATTTGAGGAAAAAGGAAATAAGTTTTCTGAACAGAACAAGGAAAAACTAAGTGAGATATTAAATCCATTAAAAGAAAAAATTTCTGATTTTGAAAAGAAAGTTGAAGAAACAAATAAAGAAAGTATTAAAGGACATGCATCGTTAAAAGAACAGCTTCAAATGCTTAAGGAAATGAATCAACAAGTAACTCAGGAAGCAAAAAATTTAACAACTGCGTTAAAAGGACAAAGCAAAACTCAGGGTAATTGGGGCGAGTTTATTCTTGAAAGTATTCTTGAAAAATCCGGACTTGTAAAAGGAAGAGAATATGTTGTTCAGGAAAGTTTAACTGCGGAATCCGGTAAAAGATTTCAACCTGATGTGATAATTAATCTTCCTGAAAATAAAAGTATCATAATTGATTCTAAAGTTTCACTTGTTGGCTACGAGCGATTTATCTCAGCGGAAGATGAACACGAAAAGCAGCTTGGTTTAAGAGAACACATAAATTCTATTCGCTCGCACATAAAAAACTTAAGCGGAAAGAATTATCAAAATCTTTATCAGCTTGAAAGTCTGGATTTTGTTTTAATGTTTATGCCAATCGAACCGGCGTTTGCTTATGCTGTTCAAAGTGATCCTTCACTTTTTAGTGATGCGTTTGAGCAGAATATTGTAATTGTAAGTCCATCAACTTTGCTTGCAACACTAAGAACTATTTCAAGTATATGGCGACAGGAAAGTCAAAATAAAAATGCTCTGGAAATTGCACGACAAAGCGGTGAGATGCTTGATAAGTTTGCTGCTTTTGTTGATGATTTAATATCTGTTGGAAAAGGTTTGATTGGAGCAAAAGATAATTATGATAAAGCAATGAACAAGCTTACTGAGGGAAGGGGAAATCTTATCAGTCGTTCTGAAAAAATTAAAAAGCTTGGTGCAAAAGCAAGCAAATCTTTACCACCGAATATTCTTAATCGTGCTGATATTGATGATGAAAATAATTTACTGGAAAACTGATGATTGTAAGACCGCCGCAAACGCCGGAAGAATTTGAACGATACAGAGATTTGCGATGGCGAATTCTTCGTGCGCCGTGGAATCAGCCAAAAGGAAGTGAAGTTGATGAGCTTGAATCCAAAGCATTTCCAATTATGGTTTGTGAGGTTGATGGAATTCCAGTTGGAGTTGGCAGAGTTCATTTTAATTCTGAAACTGAAGCACAAATCCGTTCTATGGCTGTTGAAGAAGATTGGAGAGGAAAGGGAATCGGTTCAATTGTAATTAAGGAATTAGAAAAAATTGCAATTGAAAAAGGTGCAAAGAAAATAATTCTTCAGGCTCGTGATAATGCAGTTAAGTTTTATGAAAGAAATGGTTACAAAGTTGTTAAACCTTCTCACACTTTGTTTGGAAGCATTCCACATTTTTTGATGGAAAAAAGCCTGGCAACAAAACCTTTTTTGTAAAAAGATTAATAAAAATATTAGTATTTTTCAGGGACTGACAATTTATACATTCTTTTTCTTTGGATTAACAGGAATCAACAAACCAGTGAAGTAAAAAAATATTGAAAGATACAAGTTTATTAACCAGATCAGGAAATTGTGGAGCTGATCGGGATCGAACCGACGACCTGTTCGTTGCGAACGAACCGCTCTCCCAACTGAGCTACAGCCCCAAACACAGAGTTATTTTTTATTTCCCATTTTTTCTATCTCCTCAAACTCTTCTTTAGCCACAGGCATAACAGAGAGTCTGTTTCCGCGGGCAATCAATCTCATATTCTTTAGTTTTGGATTTGATTTAATTGCATCAAGTGTAACAGGATTGTTAAATTCTTTAACAAATTTAACATCAACCATTATCCACGTTGGGTTTTTGGGATCGGCCTTTGGATCGTAATGATCGTTATCAGGATCAAATTGGGTATGATCAGGATAACCTTCTTTTACAACTTCACAAATTCCCACAACAGCAAGCAAATCGGAGTTACTATGATAGAATAAAACCAAATCACCTTTTTTTATTTCATCGCGTAAATAATTTCTTGCCTGGTAATTTCTAACTCCATCCCAATAAGTTGTTTGGTTTTTACTTTTTTTCAGATCATTTAAAGAAAAAGTTTCCGGTTCGGATTTTACAAGCCAATATTTTTTCATTTTAAAACTCCAAATTTTGGTACTGATTATTCCAGCTAATTTTCTAAATTACGGTTCACTTTAAGTGTAAATATATTAAATCATAATGATTATTAAGAAAACAATATTTCTTCTAGCAATACTTTTTTATTCTGTAAATATATATTCGCAGAATGAAACAGGTTTCCAAATTGCACGTCTTAAGTACAGCGGCGGCGGCGATTGGTATAACGATCCCTCGGCAGAAGTAAACTTACTTAAGTTTGTTCAGGCAAATACAAACATTAAAGTTAATGCTGAGTATAAATTTGTTGATATAGCATCCGATGAGATATTTTCGTATCCGTTTTTGTTTTTAACAGGACATGGAAATATTGTTCTTTCAACAGATGAAGCTAAAAGATTAAAAACGTACTTAGAGAATGGTGGATTTTTATACATTGATGATGATTACGGAATGGACAAAGCCATAAGAAGAGAGATGAAAAAAGTTTTTCCGGGAAATGATTTTATTGAAGTTCCTTTTTCACATAAGATATTTAACATCTTTTATAAGTTTGAAAACGGAATACCCAAAACACACGAGCATGATAAAAATGCTCCGCAGACATTTGGAATATTTTTAGGTGATCGATTATCAGTTCTTTACACATTCGAATCAAATCCAAGTGATGGATGGGCTGATCCTGAAGTCCATAATGATCCGAAAGATAAAAGGGAAGAAGCGCTTAAGTTTGGTGCTAATATCATTATTTATGCTTTAAGCAAATAAGAAAAATGAACACAAGTTTTTACAAAGAAATAATAAGCAAATTAGAATTACTAGTTAAGAAGGAATACTTCGCGCTTTTGCTGTTCGGGTTATTTGCAGCTTTAATAATCACTATTGGCACTTTTACAGTATTCAGTCTTGTTGAGATGATCGCTTATTTTAATTCAACAATCCGAACAGTTTTATTTTTTATTTTCTTACTGATTTCAATTGGAGCAATTAGTTATCTAATCGTCCTTCCTTTGTTAAAATATTTTAATGTAATTGGCGGCCGAAACTACTTTTATTCAGCCAATAAAGTAGGAAAGTATTTTCCTGAAATTAAAGATGATCTTCTCAATGCAATGCAGCTTGTTTCATCTGATAATACAAAAACAATATACTCTCCTGCCTTACTTGATGCTGCATTTAAAAATGTTTATGAACGAGCAAAACCGATTAGGTTCGAATCAATTGTGGATCTGGGCAAAGTTAAAAAACTTGCAAAGTATTTTGTTTTGCTATTTGCATTTTGTGCTTTATTATTTTTGTTTGTTCCAGGATTGCAGGCAGCATCAAATCGATTAGTCAATTTCAATCAGGAATTTATTCCACCTGCAAAATTTTATTTTGAAGTGTATCCCGGCAACGATGAAATAACTAAAGGAGAAAATGTTGATTTTGTGGTTGTTATAAAAGGTGAAGTTCCGAAAAAAGTGTTTTTATTAACTCGCGAAGAAGCCCAGACAAATTTTGAAGAACACGAACTGCAAAAAGACTCTTTGGGTGAATATAGATTTTCAATTCAGCAGTTAAGATCATCTGTATTCTATTATGCTTCTGCTGAAGATATTCAGAGCGAAGAGTATCAAATAAAAGTAATTGATCGACCAGTAATTCGTTCTTTAGACGTGAAAGTTATTTCACCATCTTACGCAAACATTCCGATTCTTGAACAAAAAGATAACGGAAATGTTTCTGCTTTAGTTGGAAGTAATGTTGAGATAAGCTTGCTAACAAATAAAGAATTAAAATCGGCACATATAGAATTTGAAGATACAACGAGCTCGGAGTTAAAAGTACAAGGTAATTTAGTTAAAGGGTCTTTCAGAATTCGAAAAGATAATTCTTACATTATTGTACTTAATGATCTTTCTGATAATAACAATCTTCAACCGGTTAGATATTATGTTAAAGCTTTGTATGATTCAAATCCTGCGATTGAATTGGTTTATCCAAAACAGGATGTAAGTCTTGCTAATGATAGTCGTGTTCCTATTGAAGTAAAGGTTAATGATGATTATGGTTTTTCAAAACTGATTCTTAATTATAAACTCACTTCATCAAGATATGAGCCTGTTCAAGAAAAATTTTCAACGATTGAAGTTTCTATAGATAAAAAAATAAAAGAGCAGATTGTTGATCACATCTGGAACCTTACTCAACTAAATCCCGCTGTTAATGATGTTTATTCTTTTTACCTGGAAATTTTTGATAATGATAATGTCAGCGGACCTAAATCTGCAAAGACGCAAATAATTAATGTTCGCGTTCCATCACTTGATGAAATATTATCAAATGCAGATGAGACTCAAGAAAATGTTCAGGATGAAATGCAGGAAACTTTGAAAGAAGCCGAAGAATTAAAAAAAGATTTAGAAAAAATTGATAAAGATCTGAAACAGGATAAACAGCAATTAACTTGGGAAGAAAAAGAAAAGATTGAACAAGCTTTGGACAAATTTGAAAAACTTCAGGAGAAAATGGAAAGTGCAAGCGAGCAGTTAAAACAAATGCAGAATGAACTTCAGCAAAATAATTTGCTTTCTGAAGAAACACTTGAAAAATATATGGAACTTCAGAAGTTGATGGATGAGATGACGAGTGATGAGATGAAGAAAGCGATGCAGAAAATGCAGGATGCTCTTGAGAAGATGAATCGCAACCAGACTCAGGATGCAATGAATCAAATGAAAATGGATGAGGAAAAGTTTAAGAAGAGTATTGAGCGAACGATGAATTTGCTTAAGCGGATTCAGATTGAACAGAAAATGGATGAGATGATTAAGCGAACTGAAAGTCTTGAACAGAAACAAAATGAACTTAGTGAAGAAACAAAAAAAAGTGATCAGAATAATCAAAAGCAATCCGATGAATTAAGTAAAAAGCAGGATGAGATTTCAAAAGAATTGGATCGTTTGCAGGAAAAGATGGATGAACTTTCCGAAAAGATGAATGAGCTTAAGGATATGCCAAAAGATGAAATGGAAAAGCTTCAAGAAGAATTTGAAAAGCAAAAGAATGAAGAATTATCTGAGGAAACTTCAAAAGATTTAAAACAAAATCAAAAACAAAAAGCTCAAAAGAATCAGCAGCAACTTTCTAAAAATATGCAGAAGATGAAAGAAAGCATGGAGCAAATGCAACAACAGATGCAGCAGGAAAATCAAATGCAAACTTTTACAGATATGATGCGCATCCTTGATAATATTTTGTCTTTATCAAAACAGCAGGAAGAGCTTAAGAATAAACTTCAAAATGTTGATCCAAATTCTTCCCAATTTGAAGAGAATTTACAGAAGCAAAATGAAATCAAGAAAAATCTGAATAAACTTTTAGAGCAAATGTCAGAGCTTTCACAAAAAACTTTTGCTATTTCACCTGAAATGGGAAAAGCTCTTGGAAATGCAAATCAAAAAATGAATCAGTCAATGCAATCGATGCAAAATAGAAATGGAAGTATGGCAACACTTTCCCAAAGTGATGCGATGATGCATTTGAATGAGGCTGCAAATATGATGAAGAGCTCGCTGGAATCGATGATGCAGGGCGGCAGCGGCAGTGGCGGAATGATGTCTTTGATGCAGCAACTTCAAAAAATGAGCGGACAACAAATGGATTTGAATAATATGACTCAGATGCTCCAACAAATGCAACAGGGTCAGTTATCACCTGAGCAGCAAGGACAAATGCAACGATTATCGCAGCAACAGCAAATGATTCAAAAATCTCTTGAGGAATTAAACAAAGAGGCTAAGCAAAGCGGCGAGTCTAAAAAAATTCCTGCTGATCTTGAAAATATTGTTAACCAAATGAGGGAAGTCGTTAGCGATATGAATACAGAAAAACTGACTGATGATTTAATTCAAAAACAGGAAAAGATACTATCAAAACTCTTAGATGCACAAAAATCTATTAACGAAAGAGATTTTGAGAAAGAGAGAAAATCGGAAAGTGGAAATAATTTTACTCGAAACAGTCCGGCAGAATTGAATCTAAAAAATCAACAAGGGAAAGAAAAACTTAAAGACGAATTGAATCGTGCTGTGCAGGAAGGTTACAATAAAGACTACGAAGATCTTATAAAGAAGTATTATGAAGCATTACAAAAGGAAAAAATTAATAATTAGACATTCACTTATGTGCACATTGTTTACTTCAATAATTGATTTCCACTCAAAATCCTGCTATTTTCAAAGCCAATATTCAATACGATTTTATATTCAATACATATCATATGATGTTTGAACAATTAACAGAAGAATCTTCAAATCTAGGATCAAATAACGATGTTGATCTTGAGAAATTACTCAAACTTGGTGATTGGAAAGGACTTTTTTTAGGGCTTTTTGATATTGCAAGAGAGTTGTTTTTTGTTCTTGATGAAAATGGATCAATTATTACAATTAATCAATTTGGTGCTTCTGCATTAGACTATACAACGCAAGAGTTAGCAGGAAAACATTTTATGGATTTGATAGATCCAGTGCATACTCAGCTTGTTAATGCATCCATTAATTTAGCTCTTAAAAATGATGATTCATTTTTTGAGGCTTCGCTGGTTAATAAATTTGAAAAAGTTAATCGTTATCAAATCAGTATAAGAACTATTAAAAAAGATGAAGTAGTTATTGGTCTGCTTGGTGTTGGAAAAGATGTTACGATGCAAAGAAAACTCGAAAATGAGCTAATTGATCTCAGACCCAAATTAGTTGAAGCTGAAAGACTGATTTCTTTGGAAAGAGCAAGATCATCTCATCAAAAAATGATGCTGGATGAATTGAATAAAATGAAGAGTGAATTTGTTTCAAATATCTCTCACGAATTACGAACACCGCTTGCTTCGATAGTTGGATTTTCCGAAACAATAGCTTCCGATCCGAATATGCCGGTGGAGATGAGAAATGAGTTTAATCTCATCATCTTAAATGAGGGCAAAAGACTCGCAAAGCTTATTAATGATGTTCTTGATCTTTCGCGTATGGAAACTGGAAGAATTGCCTTAAATAAGTCAAAAATGAATGTTGTTAAATTAATCCATAGATTAATCGATAATAATAGAGATTTAATTGACTCAAGAAACCTGATTCTGACTTTAGAAGCACCGTACGATGAGATACTAATTGAAGCTGATGAAGAGCGTTTACTTCAAGCATTAGATTCGCTTATGGAAAATTCTATAAAGTTTTCCAAAGATGGTGGGCGAATAAAAGTTATATTAAATAACCTATATAAAGAAGTTGAGATAGTTATTTCAGATACCGGAATTGGAATTCCTGAGAAAGACTTACCGTACCTTTTTCAAAAATTTTACCGAGTTAACAGACCAGATTCTGATATTTCAGGTGCCGGTATGGGATTGGTTTTTGTAAAACAAATTGTAGATTTGCACAAAGGTTTAATCAATATTCAGAGCGAACCTAATAAAGGCACCTCTGTTTTAATTAAATTATTAAAAAGTAACCGAGATTAGAAACAATAGGATAAAAAAGTGGATAAACTGATCTTTATTGTAGATGACGAACAGGCAATTTCAAAACTCCTTAGCTATTGGGCTAAAGATAAATGGAAATACCAGGTAGAAACTTTTGCTAATGCAGAAGATGCCTTAAAAAACTTGAGCAAAAAACCGGATGTTGTACTTTTAGATATTATGTTGCCGGGAATGGATGGAATTGAAACTCTAAAAAGAATTAAACAATTTGATGAAAACATTCCTGTTATTATGCTTTCTGCTCAGGGAAGTATTGAAGTAGCCGTTGAAGCACTTAGATACGGTGCTTACGATTATTTTACAAAACCTATCGATCAGCAGAAATTAGAACTTGCAATAAAAAACTCTATAAAGAATTTTGATTTGACACGTGAGCTGCAGAATCTTAAAGAGAATGTAAAAAAAGAATATAGCTTCGATAGCATTATCTCATCCGATGGAAAAATGCAGGATGTTTTTAAACTTGTAACAAAAGTATTACACAATGATATAACCGTTTTGATTTATGGTGAAAGCGGAACTGGTAAAGAGCTAATTGCACGTGCAATTCACTATAATGGACAAAGAAAAGATAAACCTTTTGTTGTAGTTAATTGTGCATCCATACCTCGTGAGCTTCTTGAGAGTGAATTATTCGGTCACGAAAAAGGATCATTTACAGGTGCACACGCACGTAAGCTTGGTAAATTTGAGATTGCTAAAGGCGGAACTATATTTTTAGATGAAGTTGGTGAATTAGAAATGCTGCTCCAGGCAAAACTTCTCCGAGTAATCCAACAAAAAGAATTTGAAAGAGTTGGCGGAACTGAATTAATTAAAACCGATGTTAGAATTATTTCAGCAACAAATAGAGATTTGAAAAAGGCAGTTGAGAACAAAGAATTTAGGGAAGATCTTTACTATAGATTAAACTCTTTCCCTATTTCAATTCCTCCATTAAGACATCGTAAAAGTGATATATTGATTCTTTCGGAACATTTTATACAAAAGTTCAGTGCTAAGTTGCAGAAAAACACAAAAGGTTTTTCTAAGCGAGCATTAAAGCTTATATATGAATATAATTGGCCGGGAAACGTCCGCGAGATTGAGAATACAATAGAAAGATGTTTGATAATTACCGATAAAGACATAATTGATGTTGAGGATCTTCCAGCACATTTAAGGACTGGTGAAAGTTCGACTGGAATTGAATATACAGGACCATTGTTTAGTGATGAGACTGTAATTCCGTTTGAGAAATTAAAAGAGGAAGCAATTAGACACGCGCTTAATATTACTAATGGTAATATTGTAGAGGCTGCAAAAAGATTACAGCTTGGCAGAGCAACAATCTACAGGCTGATGGATAAATATAAAATCGAAAATAGATCATCTGAATAGAGGGAAAAATAGTATGGAATTTTTTAGAGAAGAAAAAGAAGATGTTATCGTTATTTCTGTTAACCTAAAACGTGCTACTTTAGTAGAAGCTGAAGAATTTAAGCAAGTTCTTGTAAATGATATTCAACGTGGTTTTAAAAAAATCGTGGTTGATCTTTCTACCTGTGAATTTATTGATTCTACTTTTCTTGGAAGCCTTGTAGTTTCGTTGAAGAAATTGACTGGATTAGGCGGTGATCTTCGTTTGGTAGGTTTTCAACCTGCAGTTCATTCAATGTTTGAATTAACAAGAATGTACCGTGTTTTTGAATCCTTTAAATCTGCAGATGATGCTGTTCAAAGTTTCAAATAACATTTTAAGTTGTACACTGTGATTCCAGTTTTAAATTAAAAGATTCGTAAATATATTTTATACTAAACTGCTAATAAATGTCCGAATCTGAAAAAAGAACAGTTTTAATTATAGATGATGACAAGACAATAAGGAAGCTTATTATTCATCATTTGAAATTAAACAACTTCATCCCCTTTGAAGCTGAAAATTCCAATCAGGCTTTTGATATTTTAAAAAAAGAAAAAATAGATCTTGTACTTTCTGATGTAACTATGGAAGGTATGGACGGTTTTGAATTTTGTCAAAAAGTTCGAGAAAATGAAAATCATAGATTCCTTCCCTTCATATTTGTAACCGCAAAAAATACACTTGAAGATAAATCGAAAGCCGTTGAATCCGGCGGTGATGATATCATTACAAAACCTTTTGATATAAAAGAATTAATCCTAAAAACGCAAGCATTAATCAGAAGATCAGATATTTATAGAACTTATGGGATAAGAAAAAGTTTAAAAAAATCATTTGATGAAGTTACTCCCAAGATTTTATTTGTTGATGATGATGCTTCAATGTCCAGACTCTTTAAATATAATCTGGAAAAAGCTGGATATGATTGTACTGCAGCAAACAGTGTAGATGAAGCAATGGAGTTAATTAAAAATAAAATTCCGGATATAATTGTATCAGACATAATGATGCCTAAAACTGATGGATTTGAATTTAGGCGGATGCTCCTAGAAATACCTTCTTTAAAAGACGTTCCATTTATTTTTCTTACGGCAAAAGGAAGTGAAGAAGATATTCTTGAGGGTTATGATTTGGGCATTACAGATTACGTTGTAAAAACTGCGGGACCAAAATTAGTTGTAGCAAAAGTATCTGCTATAATTAATAGTCTTGGTAATGAAAGAAAGAAAGTAATTTCAGAGTTGCAAGAAGCAACAAGTTCGTTAAGAACAAAAGTAGTTCCGGATACATTTCCGGTATTTGAAGGGTTTTCAATATCACACATGCATATTCCTTTTAAAGGAATTCCTGGTGGAGATTTTCTTGATTACTTTCAATTAGATGAGAATAATCTGGTTATTATTCTTGGTGATGTTATGGGGAAAAAATGGGGTGCCTGGTATTTTGCATATGCATATGCAGGATATATCAGGAGTGCACTCAGAAGCGTCTTGCAGCAAGCTCAGGATTATTCTCCATCTGATATTTTGCAGCAGGTAAACCTAACTGTTTATGGTGATACAAAAATATCAGAAGTATTTGCCACACTTTCCATAATAATTGTAAATAATAAAACTAAAGAATTAAAATACTCAGGTGCTGGTGATATCCCGATTATATATAAGAAAAGCAATGGTGAACTTTTAAGTATTAAATCAAAAGGATTATTACTTGGTTTTTCAAAAATTGGTGATTATGAGGATAACATTATACAATTAAGTGAGGGTGAACAAGTTTATCTAACGACAGATGGAATTACAGATTCCAGAGCTAAAAATTTGGAAAGTTTTGGTGAACATAGACTTTATGAAATCATAAGGAATATACAAACAGGTGAAAATCCTCTTGAAATTATTCAAAAGAAGTTTGATGAGTTTACAGGATCCGAATATGATGATGACATTAGCCTAATTTTAATTAGTGTAAAAAAATAGTTAAAAATTGGGGAAAGTTAAGATTTAATGTGTAACAGAATTAAAATTAAAATCTTAGCAATTCTCATTATAACCCTTCTAATTGCTACACAATTCCTAGCACAATCTCAAAGTTTTCTTATTACCAAATATTCTACAGACAATGGTTTACCCGATAACCGTGTAAATGATATTGCTCAAGATTCTCTTGGTAGAATTTGGGTTGCAATGGCTTCCGGCATTGCTATGTATGATGGATATGAGTGGATAAAAATTGGGAAAAAAAATGGTGTTCCAGAAATCGAATACATCAAAATAAAAATTGATGAAAAAGGTGTAATGTGGTTTTTACCAAAGGATATTTATAAACAAAAATTAGTTTATTGCGTTAAGAACAATTGGAAATACCTTCAATTTCCTGAAGAAGTAATCGTTAAATCAAATCACTGTAATACATTTGAAATCCGTTATAATTTAGACAAGCCTGAAATTTTCATTTCCTTAATCAATGTTGGTATACTCAAATACTATGATGGGATTTGGTCAACAGTAAAGACTAATGATGGATTAATTTGTGATACTATAAGTGGATTCATAAATCTTCAAGAATAAAATTTATATTTCAACATATAGTGGGATCTCATTAATTGAACAAACAGGAATTATAAAAAATTATGATTTTAAAATTACAATATTGACTAAAAGAATATTAAGTATAGCTCTATTCAATAATTCTCAAAAAAACAAAAATACATTATTACTAATAGGTGCGGATTGGATCGGAGAATTTAATAATGGTAAATTAAAAAAATGGAATTTAAATTTTAAGATTCCATTTGTGGCAATGAATGATCCAAGTAATATAAAAATTAATTCTTCAGGGACTGTCATATTTGGTAATTCAGCATCAATTATATCTTAAATTAATTAAAAGTGGACTATTCTTGAAAAACTTATTTTAGAACATCCTAATAGCGATAGAGGTGCAACATCAATGTTTTTAGATTATGAAGAAAATATATGGATATCGAGTTTAAGAGGAATTTATAAACTCTCTTATATTCCGTTCAAGAACTATTACAAGAATAACGGACTTCTGGAATCCGAGGTAAGCACCATCTCCGAATTCAATTCTGGAAAATTATTTTTTGGACACAACTACGGCTTTTCTTCTCTTTATCATGATAAAATTTCGCAAACTAACATCTCTAGTCATACCGATAACAAGAACATTTATCGTATACTTGACTCTTATCATAATAAAAGTGAAGATCTCATTTATTTTGTTTCTCTACAAAAAGGGGTAGGAATAGTTAAATCAAACGGAAATCTCAATTGGATTTGTTCGAATGATGTTGGGAACTATTATACAATTCTTAAAACGAACCACAACAAGATATTAGTAAGTACAGATAATGGATTTGCTGAAATAAATAGGTAAAGATAAAATAAATTTGTAAAATGAGTATAAAGAATCATATGTTAGAAATTGGATATTTATAAATGATTCTACTATTTATTTTGCGACAATAACGGGGTTAGAACTTTATAATTATAGATCTAATCTACCTATTCCAAAAATATAATATTGCAAATTAATAACCTTTTTTCAATTTTTTATAAAGAATGTATGATCTTTTACTTGGATCATCTCAAGGACTATATATATTAAAACAGGATTCGATAATTAATTTTAGTTTTAGTAATCAACAAATTACTGACCCAATATACTTTATCATTCAGGATTCTGTTCAAAATATTTGGCTTGGTACTAATAATGGAGTTCTAAAATGGGATGGAAAAAATCTTAAAAGATATAATAAAAGTGATGGACTTGCTGGTAATGAAACTAACAGAGCTGCAGGTTTTGTAGATAGCAAAGGAAATGTTTGGATTGGGACAGATGAAGGGGTATCAATGTATACAGGAAATGAAATTGATTATTCTTTGTATAAACCTAAAATAATGATACTGGGATTTGAGGACCCAAGCGGTAAACTATATGCTAACGATCTTAATGTAAGTGTAGATCCTGAAAAAAATAATCTCACATTTCATTATCGTGGATTATCTTTTATTGATGAGAAACTAAATTCTTACCAAATAAAGCTATCCAAAGTTGGCAGCAAATGGGTAAACCAATTTTCAACAAATTCCAACTCAGCTAGATTTAATAATCTTGATTATGGAGCCTACGTTTTTTCTGCAAGAGTAAAAAATTCAAAGGGTATTTGGAGTAAATGGCAGACTTCTTCTTTAATAACAATTCGCAAATTCTATTATCAAGAACCTATTTTTCAAATAGGGTTATTGTCTTTATTTTTAATCTTAACTTATAGTGCTTACAGTTTTACTCAACAAAAAAAATATACAAAAAAATTAGAGTTGGCGGTTGATCTTAGAACTAAAGATTTGCGAGATGCTCAAGTTGAATTAATAACAAGCATTGATAGATATAAAGGGATTGTTGATTCTCAAACCGATCTTGTAGTAAGAGTTGATGCAACAGGAAAATTTACTTTTGTTAATGATGCATATTGTTTTGTCTTTGGAAAAAAAAGAGAAGAACTTATCGGTAAATCCTTTATTCCGCTAGTTCATCCGGAGGATATGGAATCGACTATTGAAGAGATGAAAAAATTAAATGAACCACCATACCGTGCTATAATTAAACAAAGAGCATTTACTGCTGAAGGTTACAGATGGTTTTCTTGGGAAGATTATGCAGTTCATGATAACAATGGAAATATTATTGAAATTCAGGCTGTCGGGCGTGATATCACTTTACAAAAAGAAGTAGAATCAGAACTGGAAAAACGTGTTTTAGAAAGAACAGTTGAATTACAATCTTTAATTTCTCAATCGCCACTTGGCATAATAACTTTTAGTTCTGATGGTTACCTGCTAACTTTTAATAAAGTTGCTAATGATATGTTTCTGAACTTGAATGAATACTTACCGCCAAACAAAATATTTAACATTTTTAATGATGAATTTCTCTTAAAGAATAATTATAAAGAAAAATTATTGACACTTGATGCACCAAATGGTTTTGTGTTAAGTAGTCCAATTAAAATTGATCATAATAAAAATAATATTTATTCAAATTTATTTAACCATGAATTGGTTTATAGAATTTATTCGGTTTTTTTTGATGAGGCGAATAAAATATTTGTTCTTTTATTAGATGACGTAACAGAACATCAAGAATCTGAGGAGATAAGTAAGCGATTATTGGAGGAAAGAATCCGTATCTCTACAATAATAAAAACAATTGAAACAGAACGAGATAGGATAGCTAAAGAGTTACATGATGGAATTGGACAACTGCTTACTACAGCCAAACTTAAACTTGATATTATAAAAATGAAATCAAACCAGAATAGAACTGAAATTGATGATGCCTTGAATATGCTAATAAATGCCGGAGATGAGATAAGGCGTATTATAAATGATCTTAAACCATCCGATGTTGAGAGTCTTGGGTTGGTCTCAAGTATAGAATTATTGTGCGAAAGAATTAGGCAGTCTTCCAGTATTAATGTTAGTCTGTCTGTATCAAATAATTTTCAAGCGAAAAAGAAAAAAGATGAATTAGTAGTCTACAGAGTAATACAGGAAGCATTAAATAATACTATTAAACATTCTCTGTGTAAAAATGCAGGCATAGATATAAGTGGTTCTATGAAAGAATTAAATATATGTATTTGGGATGATGGAATCGGTGTGGAAAAGAAATTATTAAATAAAAAGAAAAACACATTTGGCCTGAATAATATTACCGAGAGGATAAAATCATTAAATGGAGAAATAGAAATAGTTACTGAACCCGGAAAGGGATTTAAATATTTAATTAAAATTCCATTGTAATTATTATGACAGAAAAAATAAAAATTCTAATTGCTGATGATCATCCAATACTTCGTGAAGGTATCAAGACTGTACTTGAGCTTAAAGGCGATTTTGAAATTGTGGGTGAGGCAGATTCAGGATTTAAAGCATGTGAACTGGTTCCTCGTCTAAATCCTGATATTGTTTTAATGGATATCAGGATGGAAAAAATGGATGGGATAAAAGCATCAAGAAACATTAAACTTCTATATCCCGAAACTAAAATATTACTCTTAACTATGCACGATGATGCTGATTATATCCTTGAAGCATTGAAAATAGGGGTCGAAGGATACATCCTTAAAATGTCTGATATGGATAAAGTTGTAAATGCCATAAAATTAATTATGGAAAACGAGACCTACTTTGATCCTAAAATCACTAAATCTGTTGCTACTATGACTACTGAAATTTTAAAGAATAGTAAACGAAATGAGTTTCTAGAAAAATATGAACTAACATCAAGAGAAACTGAAATTGCCGGACTTATGGTAGATGGTTTATCTACAAAGCAGATAGCTGAAAAATTGAATGTTAGTATTTCAACAGTTAGTAATCATCGCAGGCATGTTTTTATTAAGTTAAAAGTTACGAAACTTAGTGAACTAATTAGTTTTGCCATTCACGAAGGAGTATTTATTTTTAAAGAAGAATAGAATTTAAAATTGATCCGATTCAGCAGATTGAAGTTTTTCTGTTTTATCAGCAATTTTTAACTGCTCGATCAATTCTTCGCAATGTCCTTCCATTATATTTGATAAGTTATATAAAGTAAGCCCGATTCTGTGATCGGTAATTCTGTTTTGCGGATAATTGTATGTCCTGATCTTATCACTTCTATCACCGCTTCCAACCATGGATTTTCTGATAGCGGATTGTTCTGCGTTTTGTTTTTTCAATTCCAGATCGTACAGTCTTGCTTTTAAAACTTTCATTGCCTTAATTCTATTTTTTAATTGAGATCTTTCATCCTGGCACTGAACAACAAGTCCTGTGGGTAAATGAGTCATGCGAACAGCAGTCTCAACTTTATTTACATTCTGTCCTCCCGCACCACCTGATCTAAAAATATCAATTTTAACATCATTCATATTTACATTAACCTCAACATCTTCAACTTCGAGCATAACAGCAACAGATGCTGCTGACGTGTGCACTCTTCCACTTCCTTCTGTTTCAGGTACACGTTGTACACGATGAACACCTGACTCAAATTTTAAATTTCCGTAAACACTCTGTCCAGTGATTGAAAAAACAACTTCTTTAATTCCGCCTAAACCAGTTTCATTTAAATCGATAAGTTCATATCTCCATCCACATATTTCTGCATATCTTGTGTACATTCTGAAAAGATCATTTGCAAACAACGCAGCTTCATCACCACCTGTACCTGCACGAATTTCCATAATTATATCTTTATCATCATTTGGATCTTTAGGAAGTAGTAGCGCTTTAATCTCTTCTTCCAAAACTTCCTTCTGACTCTTTAATTCATCTAGTTCCAGTGAAGCCATTTCAACAAGTTCTGATTCTTTATAAGAATTAATTATTTCAAGATTTCCTTCAATATTTTTAATTACAGAAGAGTATTTTTCGTATGCAGTAATAATTTCGTCTAAGTTTATTCTTTCTTTGTTAAGAGTTTTAATTTTATCATAATCATTTGTATTCGCCGCATCGGAAAGTTGCGAGTTTATTTGATCAAATCGTGTTTTAATTTTTTCCAATCGCTCTAATAAATTCATTTCATTTCTCTAAATTTGGAAAGCAAATATACTGAAGTGGTTACAGATTTCTAAGAAAACAAATATCACAAAAACAGGTATTCTATTATGAACAATGAAAATTCAGGAATTTTCAAAAATTATTTTTCGGCATTAAATATTTTATTCATTGCATTATTTATTGGGCAAACAATATACTTTTTTGTAGGACTGTATATGATCCAATCTGCTAATATCAACGGATTTGGAGGATTGAATACTATTTTTATGTTTATCACCCCCATAGTAGTCCTATCGATCATTCTTGCTTCAAAATTCATTTATACAAAACTCGTTACAGAGTTTGATAAGAGTTCATCATTAGATCAAAAATTAGTGTCTTATCGCACAACCAATTTAATAAAACTTGCACTATTAGAAGGAGCAAATATTTTTAATATATCTGTTATGATAATTACTGCAAATTATTTTTTTACAGCACTTTTTATAATCATAATAGTTCTTTTCTTTTTCAATAAACCAAATAAAGAAAAATTTATTATGGATTATGAAGTTTCAGCGAATGATGCACTAAATATTTAATAGCTAGTCGAACTAAGTTAAAAATTAAATTGTTTTATTGATACAATAAATAAAAATGATAAATGAAAAAGTTTGATATCCCTAATGTTTATAAAAGTTCTTTTATAGCAAGAATTAAAAATGCACGAAGAGATCTTGATCCGAGAAAGAAAGATTTTACTCCAACTCTTCTGGATTTTGGACCAGTAAGGTTTTATTTAGCTCGGCACTTTGGATTTTGCTATGGAGTAGAGAATGCAATCGAAATTGCCTACAAAACCATAGAGGAAAATCCCGGGAAAAGAATTTATTTACTGAGTGAGATGATTCACAATCCTGGAGTAAATAGTGATCTGGAAAAACTAGGCGTTAAATTTATGATGGATACATCAGGTAAACAACTAATTGAATGGACTGAGCTGAGTAAAAATGATATTGTTATTATACCTGCATTCGGAACAACACTTGAAATAGAAAAAATTCTAAATGAGATTGGTATTAATCCATATCGATATAATACAACCTGTCCATTTGTTGAAAAGGTTTGGAATCGTAGTGAACAACTTGGTAACGAGAATTATACAGTTATAATTCATGGTAAATCATATCATGAAGAAACGCGTGCAACTTTCTCTCATAGTAGAACAAATGCAACCTCTTTAATTGTAAGAGATATTGAGGAAACTAAATTATTAATAGATTTCATTTTGAATAAAAGATATGTTAAAGAATTTTATGAATTATTTGCTGGGAAGTATTCTGATGGTTTTAATGTTGAAAATGATTTACGGAAAGTTGGAGTAGTTAATCAAACCACAATGCTTGCAACAGAAACTCAATCGATTGCTGATTTGTTAAAAGAAACGATGATTAAAAAATATGGTGTTGAAAATTTGAAGGATCATTTTGCAGATACACGCGATACACTCTGTTACGCTACAAATGATAACCAGGAAGCTACTTACGGATTGTTAAAAGAAAAAGCTGACTTTGCCATTGTTGTTGGCGGCTATAACAGTTCAAATACATCGCACATTGTTGAATTATGTGAAGAAATGCTTCCTACCTATTTTATTTCTTCTGAAGAGAAAATTTTAAGCGAAAAGACAATTAAACATTTTAATATTCATCATCATAAAGAAATAGAAACTGAAACTTATTTACCTAAAAAAGAAGTTGTTAATATTTTACTTACAAGTGGTGCAAGCTGTCCAGATGCAGTAGTTGAAGCTGTATTAAAAAAAATTCATTCGTTTTATTTAAATACAAAGAGTATAGAAGAAGTGATTGTTAATCTGAATCTTAGTGGAACTCGTATTTAATTATCGTAAACTCGCTAAATATGTGTCATCCGCGAGCTATTGTTTTAATATTTTCATTTGCAATGTTAAACTCCTGCAATAATCTTTTAAACAAATCTTTAACTGTTGGTATATCATCAATTAATCCAACACCTTGCCCGGCTTCAAGCTCACCTTCAATTAAATCACCTTCAAAAATTCCTGCTCGCTCACGTTTAGTCGATAGTAACTCCCGTAACTGAGCCTCATTCCAGCCTTCATTTTCAGCTTTCATAGCACGGAATGCAAAATCATTTTTTATCATTCTAACTAAGCCAATTTTCTTAAAAGCTAAGACAGTATCCTGATCATTGGAATTAATAATTTCTTGTTTATATTTTTCGTGTGCGGAGGACTCAACTGTTGCTGCAAAACGAGTTCCGATTTGTACTCCTTCTGCACCAAGTGAAAGTGCTGCTAAAATTCCTCTTCCGTCAACAATTCCTCCAGCTGCAATTACAGGTATATTTAGTTTATCAACTAGTTGTGGAATTAAACAAAATGTAGTTAACTGATCTGCACCATTATGGCCGCCGGCTTCAACACCTTCACCAACAGCTGCATCACAACCTGCTTCTTGAGCTTTTAATCCATATTTAATATTAGCAACAACATGAACAACTGTGCATCCATTTTCTTTAAGCAATGATGTAAACGTTTTTGGATTTCCAGCAGAAGTAAAAAAGATTTTAATGCCTTCATCGATACAAATTTTGATGAGATCGTTAGCATCTTTTCGAAGTAAAGGAACATTAACACCAAATGGTTTAGTTGTTGCAGCTTTACATTTCTGCAAATGCTCTTTAAGTAATTCAGGTTTCATCGAGCCGGCCCCAATCAAACCTAAACCACCGCAATTAGAAATGGCTGAAGCCAACTTCCAACCAGAAACCCAAACCATTCCTGCTTGAATGATTGGATAATCTATCTTTAATAATTCTGTGATTCTATTCTTCATTTAAATCTCTAGATTTAGTTAAATAGTGTTTAAAAGATAGTTAAATCCTGCAAAAGTTATTTTGTATCTCATGAGCGGATTAGTTAAATTTGGCACTCAAAAACCATATAAGCATATTAAAAATCATTCAAAGGAATAATATAACATGTCATTTTTCTTCACATCAGAATCAGTTTCTGAAGGTCATCCGGATAAAGTAAGCGATGCGATATCCGATGGAATACTTGATGCAATTTATACAAACGATCCTAACGCAAGAGTAGCTTGCGAAACTTTTGTTACTACAGGGCTAGTATTAGTTGGTGGTGAAATAACAACAAAAACATATATCGATGTTCCTGATATTGTAAGAAAAACTGTTAAGAAAATAGGATACACAAAAGCTGATTATAAATTTGATTCGGAATCTTGTTCAGTATTAAATGCAATCCATTCTCAATCTCCTGATATAGCAATGGGTGTTGATACCGGTGGAGCAGGTGATCAGGGAATTATGTTCGGTTACGCCTGTGATCAAACACCTGAGCTTATGCCAATGCCAATTATGTTTGCACATAAGCTTATGCAAAAGCTTGCTGATATTAGAAAGAAAAATCCAAAATTAATGCCTTATTTAAGACCCGATGCTAAATCTCAAGTAACAATTGAATATGATGATAATGGTAAACCTTTAAGAGTTGATGCTGTTGTTATCTCTACCCAGCACGATGGAGATGCAAAGCAAAGTAGAATCAAGACCGATGTAATTCAGCATGTAATTAAAAAAGTTATTCCGGCAAAATATTTAGATAAGAATACAAAATATTTTGTAAATCCAACCGGAAGATTTGAAATTGGTGGTCCTCACGGTGATAGCGGTCTAACAGGAAGAAAAATAATTGTTGATACTTACGGTGGCTGGGCTCCTCATGGCGGTGGAGCGTTTTCTGGTAAAGACCCCTCTAAGGTTGATCGCTCAGCAACTTATGCGGCAAGACATATTGCAAAAAATGTTGTTGCAGCAAAACTTGCTAAAGAATGTTTAGTACAAGTTTCTTATGCTATAGGCGTAGCACAGCCGATTTCTGTATTTGTTGATACAAAAGGTACAGGAGTAATTCCAGACTCCGAAATTTCTAAAATGATCCAGAAAGAAGTTGATCTTACACCAAAAGGAATTATTTCAAGATTAAAATTAAGAAGACCAATCTATCAGAAGACTTCTGCTTATGGTCATTTTGGAAGAACTGATAAGGACTTTACTTGGGAGCATTTGGATCTTGTTCCGGTATTTAAAAAATATGCGAAAAAATAATTTCATATTATGAACTTTTTATGGATTATTTATTGTTGAGTAACTGTTGATCAATTAGAAGAAATTATTATAAAAAAAAGTAAAGGTAAACAAATGAGTGATGTGTTAGATAAAAAAATTGATTTCTCATTAAAGTATAAAGTCAAAGATATTTCACTTTCCGAGTGGGGAAGAAAAGAAATTGAACTTGCTGAAGCTGAAATGCCAGGTTTAATGGCTCTGCGAGAAGAGTATAAAGGTAAAAATCCATTAAAAGGTGCTCGTATAGCGGGCTGTTTACATATGACAATTCAGACTGCAGTATTGATTGAGACTCTTATTGATCTTGGTGCAGAAGTTAAATGGTCATCTTGTAACATCTTTTCAACGCAAGATCATGCTGCCGCTGCAATTGCTGCTGCGGGCGTACCTGTTTTTGCCTGGAAGGGAATGAATGAACAAGAATTTAACTGGTGTATAGAACAAACATTATTCTTTGGTGACGAATCAAGTCCATTAAATATGATTCTTGATGACGGTGGAGATCTTACAAATATGGTTTTTGATGTTTATCCTGAATTGGCCGCCGGAATAAAAGGTCTATCTGAAGAAACCACAACAGGTGTCCATCGTTTGTACGAAAGAATGCAAAAGGGAACACTTCCGATACCTGCTATCAACGTAAATGATTCAGTTACCAAATCTAAATTTGATAACAAATATGGTTGCCGCGAATCTTTAGTTGATGCAATACGCAGAGCAACAGATTTAATGCTTGCAGGAAAAGTTGCAGTAGTAGCTGGATTTGGTGATGTAGGTAAGGGATCCGCAGAATCATTGAAGAATGCAAACGTACGAGTGATTGTGACTGAGATTGATCCAATCTGTGCTTTACAAGCTGCTATGGAAGGATATGAAGTTAAGAAGATGGTTGATGCTGTAAAAGAAGCTGATATAGTGGTTACGGCTACTGGAAATATGAATGTTGTAAATGAAAATCATTTCAAATTAATGAAAGACAAAGCAGTTGTTTGTAATATAGGACATTTTGATACTGAAATTGATATGGCTTGGTTAAATAAAAATTATGGACACACAAAGAATACCATTAAACCACAAGTTGATAAATACACAATTGAAAGTAAAGAAATTCTAGTTCTTGCAGAAGGTAGATTAGTTAATCTTGGATGTGCAACAGGTCATCCGTCATTTGTAATGTCAAACTCATTTACTAATCAAACACTTGCGCAGTTGGAACTTTGGAATAATCCTGAGCGATATGAAAATAAAGTTTACACCCTTCCAAAACATTTAGATGAAAAAGTGGCCACACTTCATCTAAAAAAGATTGGAGTTGTATTAGATGTATTAACTCCACAGCAAGCTGAGTACATTGGTGTTACGGTTGAAGGACCATTTAAACCCGATTATTACAGGTATTAAAAATCTCTTAATGTAATTAAAAGGACTCGAAAATATCGAGTCCTTTTTAGTTTAATAAATCCCTTAAAGCATCTTCAAGAATTTCAAACTTAAATTTATATCCACTCTCAACAAGTTTTTTCACATCAATTCTTTGACTAGCTAATACTACTTCAGATGCTTCTCCAACAACTAATCTTAAAATGAATTTAGGAACTGGAAATAGGGAAGGACGATGTAAAACTCTTGCTAATGTTTGAGCAAATTCTTTCATTCTCATTGGATTTGGTGAGGATGCATTTAATGATCCTGTTAAACTTGAGTTATCGATAGCATGCAAATAAATCTCAACGATGTCATCGATATGCAACCAGGATGCCCATTGCTTTCCATTTCCCAAATGACCACCAATGAATAATTTGAATGGTAATAGCATTTGCTTTAGCGCTCCATCTTCAGCAGTTAAAACTATTCCAGTTCTGATTTGTACGCTTCTAACACCTGATTCTTCAACATTTACTGATTCATTTTCCCATACCTCGCAAACATCGGCTAAAAAATCATTTCCCTTTGCAGAGTTTTCATTAAGCATTGTTTCCCCACAATCTCCATAATATCCAATTCCGGATGCAGATACAAAGACTTCAGGTTTATTAGTGCAGGATTTAATTGCTTCAACTAAATTTTTTGTACTCAATTCTCTTGATTCTAAAACTACTCTCTTGAATTCATCATTCCATCGTTTTACAAAAAGATTTACACCTGCAAGGTGAACTACAGCATCAGTTCTTTCTATTTTATATTTCCATTGTTCAGGATGCTGATAATTCCATTCAACAGATTCCATAGCTTTCGGAAAAAAAGACTTAGCTTTTTCTGCATCTCTGCTAAATACAATTACATTATCTCCTCTTTGAATTAAAGCCCTTACAAGCTTTCTTCCAATCAATCCGGTAGCGCCCGTTACAACAATTCTTTTGCTCATTGATAATCCTTTAATGCAAAACAAATAAAAACATTATTCGTTCAAAAAAAAAAAGCCCCGAATAAATCCGGGGCTTATATAAACAAAACGAAATTTTAATTATTTAAGTAAAGTCATTTTCTTAACAGAAGTCAAACCATTAGCCTCAAGCTTATAGAGATAAATGCCACTGTTAAGATTTTTAGCCTCAAAATTAACTGTATGAATTCCAGCTTCTTTAAATCCATTAATTAAAGTCTGAACTTCCTGGCCAAGTAAATTATAAACAGATAATTTTACATTTCCTGCAGAAGGAAGACTAAATTTAATAGAGGTAATTGGATTAAATGGATTTGGATAATTTTGATTTAACTCAAATTTGTCAGGATTTAGAACTTCAACTTCAATAGAATTTGAATATTCAAAGGTTCCATTGTAATCAACCTGTCTTAATCTGTAATTGTATTTACCTTCGTTCAGGTTTTGATCTATAAATGAATATCTTTTTAATTCTGTGGTAGATCCATTACCGTTAATAAATCCAATTTTTTGCCAGTTTGATGATACTGATTTTCTTTCAACTTCAAACCCGGAGTTGTTAGTTTCTGATGCTGTTGTCCAATTCAGTGTTACTTTATTTTCGTTAACAACTGCAGCGAATGAAGTAAGCTCTATAGGTACCACATAATCCCAGCTTGTACCAATAATCAATCCATCAAGTTTTAGATAAGGTCCAGAAGCCGCACTACCCTGACGGAATGCATATGATCCAACGCTGATGTCAGTCTGTGTAGCATCAGTTAATGTTAAAAGAGCAGGTGGTTCTGTTCCTCCTAAACTTGGATTAACCCAAAGTTTTACGATATCATCGGAAGTAGTAGTTGGGTCAATTTGATAAGCAACAACAATTAAATAAGTTGTTCCAGTTGTGTAGATTGAATCACCATAAACAGGAGGATTACTTGCACTAGTAGAACCTTTTGATAATCCAAATGCCAAATTCCCATTAACTGCTAATTTTACAAACAGTCTTGCTCTAAATGTAGTACTTATTGGGTTTGGGCCGAGATGAAAGAAATAATCTCCGAGAGTTCTAGCTGAATCAATTCTTACAAGCATTGAAGCATAAGCAGTTCCTGTTGCGATATCTGCTGGTAAATTTTTGCTAACATCTTCTCCTGTATTAACCAGTTGAATCATATCTCCCAATCCTGCGGCAGGATATATTGGATAAGTTAGATTTCCTGGTACTACAGTTACGGCATTTGTGCCAGCTCCGCTATGAGCAGTGTAACCCTCAGCAGTTAAAAGGTTTCCAACAGTGTATTCAAATTCCTCAGTAACTACTGGTTGAGCAAGTATGTTTCCCACTGCAAACATGAAAACCAGAGTAAAAAGTAAAAATAGTTTCTTCATTTCGTTCCTCTTTAATTATAATTGATTATTGTGAAATCTTTAATAGAAAATTAGTAAAACATTTATTCAATGTGAAGCATATGAGGAATTTTAATGATTTGTTAATTCTAAATTTATTATTGAATATTTTTAGCTGAAGAAATTAGATTATCGCACAAGTTCAAATAATTGTTTTGTTAAAGAGATAATTTGATAAAAAAGCCCCAACGATATTGGGGCCTTTAATAGATATGGAAATTGTTAAGTATTATTTGATAAGCGTCATTTTTCGGGTTTGAGAGTATCCATTTGCTTCAAGTTTGTACAAATAAATTCCGCTATTTAGATCTTTTGCATCAAAGTTAAATGTATATACTCCGGATTCCTTAAATTCATTAGCTAATGTTTTGACTTCCTGTCCAAGCAAATTGTAAATCGTTATCTTAACATTACCGGATATTGGGAGAGTAACATTAAATGTTGTAGTTGGATTGAATGGATTAGGATAGTTTTGTGTTAATGAGAATTCCATTATACTGTTGAAGTCAGCTTCAACTAACTTAGAATATGAAAATGCTCCATCATTGTCTATTTGTTTTAGTCTATAAAAGTATTTTCCATTATTCACACTTTCGTCGGTATACGAGTAATCTTTTGGAGAGTTTGAATTACCATTACCATTAACAAAACTGATACTCTCCCAATTTGAAATATTAGTTTTACGTTCTACATCAAAACCATAGTTATTAACCTCAGTTTCAGTTCTCCAATTTAATTTTACACTATTTCTGTAAATAGACGCTGAAAATGAAGAAAGCTCTACAGGTAAGGCTCCCTGGCTGTAATTCAAAGCTCCTGGTGTACTAATATTTGGCGCATCTCCATTTGTAGTTGTCCAAATGTGTGAGAATCCGCTACCAATCATAGAAATGCTTCCATTTGGAACTGATTCATAGCCATCAACATAAGGTAAGCGGACAATATCAATGCCCCCAATTCCTAAATAAAAATCCTCCTGGTTCCATTGAAAACTATTTAGATCCATTTTATTTTCTATACTTTCTGGAGGATTACTTGATATGGGTAATTCATAACAAATGCCATGTATTATCTTACCAGTTAAATGGTCAATCAACAAAACACCTCCAAGCTCATTAGTTAAACCCATTTCGCTTTCTACCATTTGGGTCGTAATTCCATTTGGAATGGGCGTATAAAGTTCAAGAAGTGAACTATTACAAGTCATAACAATAAAAAACCCTTTTCCATTATCAGAGTTGGATGAAGTTATGCCACCGCTAAGTTGGTTGTAAGAATTTGCAGTATACGAACCATTATGATGAAAAAATACTAGTCCATATTGGCTCATATCAGTTCCAATCGGTGCCACTATTTCAACGAATTCATCGACATCGTTTAAACTGTTATAGCTAAATTCATTTATCCAAAGCTCTTGCGAAAAACTAAGGTTTTTTAAAAAAAGGGTAACAAATAAAATGTAAAAATAAGTTTTCATAAAAGCCTCTTGCTTTTTTATAAATATCCTTGAGAGTAAAATTATTTAAAATATACTCTATACTTTTTTATTCATTATCGAAAAAAACTTAAAGAAATTTATAGCAAAAGGAATTTTTGAAAAATAAAAAGCGATTTGGTTATTTAAATCAGCTATTATTTAGTTTTTCTCATTTTCTGATATTCTCTTTCTAATTAGATCAGTATTTCTACTTTCTTACTAAATCCAAAGATTTTTGTTATAAAATGAAAAAGGCTCTAAGATAGAGCCTTTAATTAAACCAGAAAAAAATATTGTAGTAGGTTTGCTATTTAATCAAAGTCATTTTTCTTGTTTGAATATAAGAACCTGCTTCAATTTTATATAAATAAACACCACTATTTAAGTTTTGTGCGTCAAAGATTATTTCATGAATTCCAGCTTCTTTAGTCTCATTAACCAAAGTCTGAATTTCTTGTCCTAATAGATTAAATATTATTATTTTAACATTTAATGCTGCTGGCAGCGAAAACTGAATAGTAGTGGAAGGATTGAATGGATTTGGATAGTTCTGATGCAACGAGAACGTGGACAGACTAGCTAGATCAATTTGCACAGGAGATGAATATTCAAACTGCCCATCATTATCAATTTGCTTTAATCTGTAAGAATATTTTTCCGAAGAAACATTATCATCAATAAAAGTATAACTCTTAGGTGAATTTGAATTACCACTACCATTTACAAAACCAATTTTTTCCCATACCAGAAGAGAAGAAGTTGAAGTCTTAGCTCGTTCTATTTCAAAACCATAGTTGTTAATTTCAGTTGCCGTGTTCCAGTTTAACCTAACTTTGGAGCCAATTGTTGTTGCCGTGAAGGATTTGAGTTCGACTGGAAGTGCTCCGTCTTCTCCTAGGGTCCAATCTGAAAATGAATTAATACCGGCTATACTAGCTGTGTTACTTGTTGTATTTAAGGATATCGGACTTAAAATATCCCAGGAAATACCATTATACCTACCTAGTTCATACTGGTTTTCGTCGCCAACCACATCAGCATCTAGATAATGAAATGATAAATCAGCTGAGGTTAATCCACCGTTTGTTAATTTCCAATACATTTGTAGTAAATTAGAGCCCGGTGCATTAGGGTGCATACCAGGTATTGCATTTACAGTAAAAGTTCCGCTTCCAACTACATTACTTAACTCTACCGGTGTGTATTTGGTTGCAGACGTTCCAACGGGAAATAAAATATTTGAAGAATTTGAAATCCACCGATTAAAATTTCCTAAAATCTTTCCAGCGGAATTAGTTAATGTTCCAAGATTAGTAATGCTTGTACCAAGAGAAAGAGTATTTGTACTTGTTAACAAATTACCGTTGATCAGATTTAGAGCACCGCTAACTGAAGTATTGGCACTTAAAGTAACACTTGCAAAATTATTTATTGTTAAATTTTTTACTGAGGCTGGTAATCCATTCCCTGTATTTTGAGTCGTGCTTCCACTATAAATGTAATTTGCGAATTGATTGAAAGCACGAATACCTGTTACTTGTATATTTCCCGTCGCACTTGTCAAACTTATTCCGTTCTCTGATCCGATAAGAAGTGTTGCATAAGCAGAAAGAACAAAATTGCCGCTACCTGAAATATTGTATGAGCTGCAATTTAATGTTCCATTAACTATTGTATTACTGTTTCTATCTGTAATGTGTCCATCTAAAGTTACAGTCGCTCCAGCAACAATCTCTACAGTTTGATTTTCAACTGGAACATTGCCATTAAGCCAGGTACTGGCTGAATTCCATTGACCACCGATTGTTGTGCTTGAAACTTTGGCGGTATAGGGAGTGTGAACTATATTATAATCATCAATATACATTTCATCATTTGCAGTATAGCCAAAAAAATCAGTTCCATCCAGTCTTTTATCGTTGGAAGATCCGAATGTCCCAGTAGACCATTTCCATTTATGGATCAATGATCCGTTAATCCAAAACCTTCCCGAATCTGCTGTTAAATCTGCCTCAATCTTTACCGGAAACCACTGATTTTGTGGAAAACTAAATGAAGCTGCATTTGTGGCTCCTGCATCAACGGTGCCTACGCCAGTAGAATTCAAAAAAACTTGCATTGCCCAAGCATAGTTTGGTGGAGCAAAACTGGCGAGTGTGTTAAAATATCCGGCTTTCCCTGCAGGTATAAAAACTTGGAAATTGATTTCAGCAGTACCACTGTTAATCGGTGTTCCAATTTCTCTGACTATATCGTTATTTTGTTTGATGACAGTTGAGTTTACACCACTAAATGAGTATAAATCTGAAATGAGAGGGTCTTCAGTTGTACTACAGGGATTATTCGTCCATGTTTTCCAGATTGTTGGATTTTGACAAGCCAATTGCTGGCCAACCGTATAATTATCAAATTTATCCTCAAAGACAACAACTTGCCCAATAGTTATTGTTGATATAAAAATTGCCAAAACAAAGCTTAAGTAAAAAATATATATTTTTGTCATTATTACTATCCTAAAAATTTTTCAGAAATTAGATGTGATCGCTTTACAAAAAAAGTGCCCAAAGTTCATTCGATAAATAAGCAAAAATTGAAAATAACGCAAATTATTGGTTACAATTAACTTATTATGATTTAAGGAATTAAGTTATTTACTTAATCCATCAGTTGAGAAATAATTCTTTCTATAAATAATTGATTAGCTAAAAATCTAGGTAATAAATTCCAGTGTAAAAAATTATTTAACCTTATGAATTTCGAAAAACATATAATCTTAAAAAGATTTTTTTGATAACTAGATTTATTGTTTAAAAATTGATGTGAACAAAAGCTGGATAATATTAAACGTTAACAAAATCCTGTAACTTGCTGAAAAAATGCTATCTGTATTTTAAATAATTATCGTTATTTTAATTTTAATAATTAATTATTTTTCTTGTGGGATTAGAAACTCGAATTTGTTAAACTGATTTAAATCCTTCTTTTTCTACGTATTTTGATCCATATTTTTCAGTTTTTAGCTTTACTTTTGAGTTGCTGACAAAAACCAGCTAATCCGTCTGATCACTTAACTATTTTTTTTATGCAAAAGAACAATGTTTATATAGAAACGTATGGCTGCCAAATGAATCTTGCTGATACCGAGATTGTTCTTGGTATTTTAAAAAAGCAAGGTTATGATGTTACTGATAAACCTGAAGAGGCTGATGTAGTTTTACTCAATACATGCAGTATTCGAGAAAATGCTGAACAAAGAATCTACGGTCGAATTGGAAATCTAAAAACACTTAAAGCAAATAAGCCTGAACTGGTTCTTGGTGTTCTTGGTTGTATGGCAGAACGATTACGCAAAGATCTAGTGGAAGATAAGAAAGCAGTTGATTTAGTTGTTGGCCCGGATGAATATAGAAGATTACCAGAATATATTGATATTGCACTCAATGGTGATAAAGGGATTGGTGTTAAACTTTCTCGTACGGAAACATATGATGATATCGAACCGCATCGTGAAGATGGTCTTTCAGCCTGGATTTCAGTCATGCGTGGTTGTGATAAGTTTTGCACATTTTGTGTTGTTCCTTTTACTCGTGGCAGAGAGCGCAGCAGGTCACTTCATTCAATTATTACTGAGCTAGAAAATCTTTCTGTACGTGGATTTAAGGATGTAACTTTGCTTGGCCAGAATGTTAACTCTTATCTCGATGAAGAAAATGAACTTAGCTTAGACTTTGCAGATTTACTTTCTGCTGCTGCAAAAGTTGATAAGAATATGAGAATAAGGTTTAGTACATCACATCCGCAAGATATTTCCGACAAACTAATTTACACAATTGCAGAGCATCCAAATCTTTGCAACTACATTCATCTTCCCGTTCAATCAGGTTCAAACAGAATTCTAGAACTTATGAATCGAACTTATACCGTTGAGCATTATCTTAACTTAATAGAGAAGGCAAAAAAAATAATACCTGGAGTAAGTTTTTCTACCGATATTATTTCAGGATTTCCTACAGAAACCTGGGAAGATCATTTAGCAACTTTGGAGATTTTAAAACAAGTAAGATACGACGGCGCTTATATGTTTAAGTATTCTCCTCGTGAAGGAACAAAAGCGTTTAGAATGGAAGATGATGTTCCTGAAGTTGTTAAATCAAAGAGACTGCAAGAGATTATTGATATTCAGCATCAGATATCCTTGGAAAAAAATCAGGATATGATAGGTAAAGATGAAATCATTCTTGTTGAAGGCTTCAGTAAAAAATCAAATAATTTTATTGCTGGAAGAACTGATACAAATAAAACTGTTATTGTTCCTATAAATGATAAAATAAAAACCAGTGATTACATAAGAGTAAAAATTAATAAAGCAACATCAGGAACATTATTTGGAGATTACCTTTCACACATCCAACTGGAAAAAGAGGGTATTGCTCTTACTGCATAAACAAACTAATTTGTATTAAAAATATTTTAGTTTGTTACAGATTTATGAAAAAACTCTTTTTGATATCTCTTTTTGTCATTTCTTTTATATCAGCCTCGCAGATTAAGGCTCAGGAAGTTGATATAGTTCCTTATCTGAAAATGATTGAGCAAGGAAAAATAGAAGAGGTAAAAAGCAAACTTCTCGATTTAAAAACTGATTATCCCAAAAGTTCCAATCTTATTTTCCTGGAGGGTGTTCTTACAGAAAATGGACAAGATGCGGTTGTACTATATCAAACATTGGTTGAAAAGTATCCCAAAAGTGCCTACGCTGATGCTGCAATTTATCGACTATACTCTTATTACTTTGCTTTAGGTCTTTACAATACTGCGGATAAAAATCTTAATATGTTAAAAAAAGATTACCCTGAATCACCATATATAAAAATGGCAGCTGTAAATGTTGTTAAGAATGATGTTGAAGAAACAACTCAGCGACCAGATCAAACATCTATTTATAGTGATAATGTTGAAAAAGAATTTCTTTACTCGGTTCAAGCCGGAGCTTTTACAAACAGCGATAATGCAACAGTATTAAAGAAAGAAATTGAAAACGCTGGAATGATTTCGTTTATTCAGGATAAAAATGTTGCTGGTACGGTATTTAAAGTAGTGTACATTGGTAAGTTTGAAACACGCAGGGAAGCAGAAGATTTTCTTCCAATTGCAAATACGAGATTTAGAATTGCAGGCCGAGTAGTTGAAATAAATCAATGAAGATTAAATTTTTAGGAACAGGTTCCGGAAAAACTTCTCTCAATCGTTATCACTCATCCTTTCTTATTTCATCATCAACCAATAGTTTGTTAGTTGATTGTGGTGATGGAATTTCGAAAGCAATTCTTAAACAAAATATTGATTTCAATTCATTCAATTCAATTTTAATTTCTCACTTCCATGCGGATCATTTTGCTGGTCTTCCATCTTTGCTGACTCAAATGAAATTAGCCGGTCGTAAAAATGAACTTACAATTTTTGTTCATTCGTCTGAAAAACCTTTTTTAGAAGATTTTATATTTCACTCGTATTTATTTAAAGAGCGAATGACTTTTGAATTGAAAATAATTTCTTTTGATGAAGATAATGAAATAAAAGTAAGTGAGAATCTTTATTTTATCTCCAAACTAAACTCGCATTTAGAAAAGTACAGAAAATATGATGAGCAAAACAGATTAGGTTTTGTATCTCTTTCTTTCCTTTTTAAGGATGATAAAAACACAGTCCTATATTCTGGTGATGTTGGAACTGAAAAAGATTTATATTTATTTGATCAAAAAGCTGATTGGTTTATAACTGAAACAACTCATATCAAACATGAGAACCTACTTAACATTCTTAATAAATTTGAACCTTCAAAGTTAATCTTAACTCATATTGGTGATGATTTTGAAAAAGCACTGAAAAATTTTCATCAATCTCTGCCGGATGAGCTTAAATCTCGCATAATTTTGACTTTTGATGGGCTTGAGATAAATCATTACTCTTCAAGCTGTCTTTAATAAAATCCCACTTTGTGCTATATTTGTCATACAATTTTTACAAAATGGCAGATAAACTTAAAACGATTAAATGACCAGAGACGAATTTAAAATTAGAAACGGAATAATCGGTAAAACCAAAGAGATAAATGATTTGGTTGATATAATTATGCAGGTCGCACAATCCGATATTTCGATTTTAATATTTGGTGAGAGCGGAGTTGGCAAAGAGATTTTTGCAAAAGCCATACATGCATTTAGCAATCGCTCAGGCAAACCAATGGTTTCTGTAAACTGTGGTGCAATTCCAGAAGGAATAATTGAAAGCGAATTGTTCGGACATAAAAAAGGTTCGTTTACAGGTGCTGTGGAATCCCGCAAAGGATATTTTGAAATTGCAGATAATAGCACATTATTTTTAGATGAGATTGGCGAGCTTCCGCTTACAACTCAGGTAAAATTATTACGGGTGCTTGAGAATAAAGAGTTTATGAAGCTTGGCGCTGAAACTGTTGTTAGAGTTGATGTAAGAATTATAGCGGCCACCAATAAAGATCTGCAAAAAGAAGTTGATGCAAGAAGATTCAGAGAAGATTTATTTTTTAGATTAAAAGCTGTTTCATTAAACATTCCTCCGTTGAGAAAAAGAAAACCAGATATTGAGGAACTTGCTAAACATTTTATTAAAAGTTATTGTGAGAACAATAAATTAACTGTTCCCGAAATAACTTCTGGCGCAATGGAGATCTTAAAAAATTATACCTGGCCTGGTAACATACGAGAATTAAAAAATACAGTTGAAACAGCTGTTGCCTTAAATAGAGGAAAAACTCTTACCGAAGAAATGTTTGCAGAACTGAGTTCAGATTATGTAGACTACGACGAACAAAGAAATTTACCAGTATTTTTAAGAAAATCTCCTGAAGATGCTGATAGAGAATTAATGTACCGGGCTCTGTTTGAGATCAAAAAAGATATTATGGAATTAAAAGATTTAATTGTTCATCGCTTTAATGTTGATGATTTTAACAGAAGTGAAAAAGATAATGATGTTTTATCCATTAGAGATCTTGAAAAAGATGCGATTGTAAAAGCTTTGGATAAAACAAAAGGAAGTAAAAGAAAAGCCGCTAAATTGTTAAACATCAGTGAAAGAACTTTATACAGAAAATTAAAAGAATATGATATCATCGATTCGTAAAAAAAATAGTCTTATCTTAATTACAGTTTTGAATCTATTGTTTGTAGTATTAATAGCAATTAATTTTACTTCGTGCTGTGCTTATTCTTTTACCGGAGCTTCTGTTCCCGAACATTTAAAGACAATTGCGATTCCAATTGCAGATGATAGAAGTGGTTCTGGTGAACCTGGTTTAAGAGAGAGTTTAACTCAGAAATTAATTCAAAAATTTATTGATGATAACACATTACAGGTTTCTGAACGTACTTCTGCAAATGCAATTTTAGAATGTTCTATTGTTTCACTTTCTGATGCTCCAGCAATTGTATCAGCAGGTGAAAATATTGCATCAAGAAGAGTTACAATTGGAGTAAAAGTTATTTATCGCGATTTAGTAAAGCGTACATCGATTTTTGAAAAAACATTTTCAAACTATAGCGATTATCCTGCCGGTGATCCGATAACAGGAAGGCAAACTGCAATAGATGCAGCTATAGAACTTATAAGTGAAGATATTTTGTTAGACACCGTATCAGGTTGGTAAAAAGAAAGGTGAGTTAGTTTTAATGGAACAAGTAGTTTTAATAGGATATTTTGTTTCGCTTTCAATCCTGTTTTTATTTGGTTTACATGGTTTTGTAATGATGTACTACCATAGGAAGTATGGACATAAAAATCCTGTACCCGATAAAGATTTTGTTCCTGATAAACATGTTACCATTCAACTTCCACTTTATAATGAAATGTATGTTATAGAAAGATTAATTGATTCTGTTTGTGAGATTGATTATCCCAAAGATAAAATGGAAATCCAGGTGCTTGATGATTCAACTGATGAAACAACATCAATAGTTGCAAAAGCTGTTGAAGCAAAACAAAAATTAGGATTTGATATTTCGCATGTCAGAAGGGGATCACGAGAAGGATATAAAGCAGGTGCACTTAAAGAAGGAATGAAAATTGCAAAAGGAGAATTTATTGCAATTTTTGATGCAGATTTTATTCCACAAAAAGAATTTTTGAAAAAAACACTTTCATACTTTACTGATGATAAAGTCGGAATGGTTCAATCCAGATGGGAACATCTTAATGGTGATTATTCAATCATTACAAAAGCTCAAGCACTTGCTCTTGATGGACATTTTGTAATTGAACAAACGGTTCGTAACAAATCCGGATTCTTTATTAATTTTAATGGAACCGGCGGTGTGTGGAGAAAAAAATGTATTGAGGATGCAGGCAACTGGCATGCTGATACATTAACAGAAGACTTAGATTTAAGTTATCGCGCTCAGCTTATTGGCTGGAGATTTGTTTTCTTAAAAGATTTTACTTCACCTGCAGAATTACCTTCTGAAATCAATGCTTTAAAAGCTCAGCAATTTCGCTGGACAAAAGGAGCTGTGGAAACTGCAAAAAAAATTCTTCCTTTAGTTTGGAAATCAAAAGTTCCTTTAAGAGTTAAGCTTCAATCAACATTTCATTTAACAAACAATTTGGTTTTCCCGTTTATCCTGCTTGCTGCAATTTTAAATGTTCCGTTAATTTTTATAAAGAACAGCGGTGCTCACGAAATTTATTTTGCTATTATGTCTTTATTCGTTTTAGCATTTGTAAGTTCTTTCTTGTTTTATATGTATTCGCAGAAAGATATTCGTACTGATTGGCGTAAACGGATTGTGCTTTTCCCACTGTTTATGGCTGGCAGTATGGGGCTTGCGGTTAATAATTCCCGAGCTGTGTTTGAAGGGTTGATGAATAGGAAAAGCGAGTTTGTGCGTACACCAAAATTCAAACAGGAAAGTGACAAGGATACATTTATTGGAAATAAATATTTAAATAAAAAACTTGGGCTTTCTGTTTTTGTTGAAGCTGTGCTTGCAGTTTATTGTTTTATTGGAGTTTTATCTTCAATCTATTTTATGGAGTTAGCTTCTATTCCTTTTCAGGTATTATTTACTTTAGGTTTTTCATTTATAGCTTATACATCAATTAAACACGCATACGCAACAAAGAAAATTTAATGAGCAGTAATTCATTCGATGCGTTCAATCAGAAAGTAAGTTTAATATACGAGTACAATAACAAATCTCCTTTGTTTGCTCGTGTTGCTGAAAACGAAATCGAAAAAAATAATATTGATGAGGCTATAAAAATTTTAACGGATGGATTACATAATCATCCCGATTTTTCAGTCGCATATTTTCTACTAAGCAAAGCTCACACAATTAAAGGAAACTACGGCCAGGCTTTAAAGTTTGTAAAAAAGGGAAGTGAATTAATTCATTCACCAAAAACATTTGATTACTACCTTCGTGAAATTGATGCTATAAAAAAACAAAGACAGCTTTTTAATGTTTCCCGCTGGGCAGATTCTGCCAATGAAAAATTTTCAAATTTCACTCCAACTCCGGCAAATAAAATAGAAAAAGAAAAACCTGCTGAAAGCATTGAAGAAACGCTAAATAAACTTACTGCAGAAATTGAAGGTGCTACTCAAACGGTTAAAGAAGCAAAAAAGAAAATTGAGGAATCAAAACCCAAAGATTTTACTAATAATGATTTTATAGTTTCTGAAACACTTGCAAAAATTTATATAACTCAGGGCGAGTTTAAAGAAGCAATTGCCGTTTATAAAAAATTGAAAATTAAAAATCCTGAAAAAGAAACTTACTTTGACTCTAAAATTTCAGAGCTAAAAGCAAAGTTAAGTGCTTAGTTAATCTCTATTACCTGCATACTTTTTTATTACCTTTGTACTATGATTGATACAACCCAAAATCTAGTTTTAACTCGAAAATTCTTTATTCGCCCAGTTCTGGTTGTGGCAAAGGACTTGCTTGGTAAGGTACTCATAAAGAAAGATGGCAATCGTGTACTTGCGGCAAGAATTATTGAAGTTGAGGCTTATGATGGAAAAGTTGACAAAGCCTCACATTCATTTAATGGCAAAACAAAACGTAATGAAGTTATGTTTAATGAAGGCGGATATTTTTATGTTTATTTTACATACGGTGCTCATTTTTGCTGCAATGTTGTTACAGGAAAACGAAATAACGGTGAGGCAGTTTTAATTCGCGCCGTTGAACCTTTACTTGGTATTAATAAAATGATAGAAAACAGATTTGGTAGAGAATTGAAATCAGAAAAAGAAATTTATAATCTAACAAGCGGACCTGGGAAGGTTTGTAAAGCTTTTGGATTTAATAAAGAACATTCTGGTTTGGATTTAACAAACAGTTCCGTATTTATTGTAAATCAACCAAAGCTTAAGAATAATATGATTGGTGTTTCTAAAAGAATAGGTATTACAAAATCTGCTAGTTTACCCTGGAGATTTTTTGAAATCGGAAATCCATATTTATCTAAATGAGTATAGAACCTAAAAATATTTTAATTGTTAGAACCGATAGAATTGGTGATTTGATTCTAACTTTGCCATTAGCTGGATTGATAAAAAAACAATATCCGGATTGTAAAGTTTCATTCTTAGTTCGTGATTACACAAAAAATATTGTAAGCAATCATCCGCATATTGATGAGGTTTTAGTTTTAAAAGAAATTAATGGAAATGTAATTCTGTCTGACAACATAAACCTTATCAAACAGAGAAATTTTGATAATTGCATAGTTGTCTATCCAAGATTCCAAATTAGTCTGATAATTTTTTTAAGTGGAATTAAAAATAGAATTGGCACCGGTTACCGCTGGTATTCGTTTTTATTTAATAAAAAAGTTTATGAACATAGAAAGAATGCTGAACGGCACGAGCTCGAATACAATTTTAATCTTCTTGAGAAATTAGAAATAAAAAACTCTGTTGCTGAAAGTAATGTTGCTTACGATCTTAAAGTTGATGAAAGTTCTCTGAAGAATGTTACTAAGATTTTGGTGGATGAAAAATTGGATCTGCAAAAACCTCTTATAATTGTTCATCCCGGAAGCGGCGGAAGTTCTGTAGATTTACCAATAAATAAATTTGCTGAACTTGTAAGCAAACTTGATGATGATTACCAAATCATTTTAACAGGAAGTAAAAACGAAATTGAACTTTGTGAAAAAATTAAATCATCGGGCAAAGTAAAAAATATGGCCGGCAGATTTAATCTTGATGAATTAACTGCCTTGATTAGTAAATCTGTAATGTTTATCTCAAACTCAACAGGACCAATACACATTGCAGCGGCGCTTGGCAAATATACCGTTGGGTTTTACCCCAAAATTGTATCTTGCTCAAAAGAACGCTGGGGACCATATACAAATAAAAAACTTGTGTACGAACCGCAGATTGATTGTAAAAATTGTACACGCGAGCAGTGTGAAAAATTAAATTGTATGGATTCGATTGATATGACAAAAGTGTACAGCGATATTAAAAATGTTCTAAATAAACTTTAAGGAGTTGTAAATGAAATCCTTTAATAAAATAAAACACATAATTGTAATGCTCTTAGTTTTCGTGATTGCAATTTCCACCGCAACTGCACAGAAAAAAGATGAATTCAGAAAGCATGAAAACAATGCATTTAGAGAAGGCGAGAAGCTTACTTTTAATGTTAAGTACGGTTTTGTTACTGCAGGAATAGCTTCCTTTGAAATACCTGCAATTAAAAAAATATCCGGTAGAAATGCTTACCATGTATTATTTGAAGTAAACACAGTTCCAACTTTTGATGCATTCTTTAAAGTGCGTGATAGATATGAAACTTATCTTGATGTAGAAGGCATCTTTCCATGGAGATTTGAACAGCACATACGCGAAGGAAAATTCTCAAGAGATTTTTCCGCTTTCTTTGATCAGAGAAAAGGCAAAGCAAAAACCAGCGATGGACAATTTGATATTCCTAAATATGTAAACGATATTGTTTCAGCTTTCTTCTATGCCAGAACAATAGATTACTCAAACTTAAAAGTTGGAGATAAAATTCCGTTAAAGAATTTTTATAAAGATAAAGTTTACGATCTTGATGTTGTGTACCACGGTAAAGAAACAATTGAAGTTGAAGCAGGAAAATTTGAATGTTTAATTGTTGAACCGTTAGTGCAGGAAGGCGGATTGTTTAAAAGCGAAGGCAGCATAATGCTGTGGATGACAAATGATGAAGCAAAAATGCCAGTTCGTGTAAAAACAAAAGTTGTAGTAGGCGCAATTGATGCAGATTTAACAAGCTACAAAGGCGTTTACGGCAAATTAACTTCCAAACGTAAATAATACCTCTCCCTTAATCCCTCTCCTTGGTAAGGAGAGGGAAACAGGGTGAGGTCGAATAATACTTGCCTATACTCAATAAATTACCCAATTTAATAAAAAATTAATCTCCCAACGGTGGATTATTAACCTCTCTTTTCATACTTTGGACGTGGGAATTTGGTTTTACACGCTATGCAAACAGTAAAACCATCTTACTTTATCTTTTCTGAAAAATATAATTAAACTATTTCATAATTTATTTATTCGCGAGGGTTCTCTATGAAAAAACTTTTTACTTTTTTATTCGTTTTTACTTTTGTTCAATTAAGTTTTGGGCAGTTGAGAACTTTTATTGGTGGCAGACACGACTTAAAGCGTGCGATGCACTAAATGCTGGTCAGTACGGTACTTAACATTTTATATTACAAGTGATTTGATAGAAGCCGCAAATTTTGGATTGGAAGTACCAGTTTTGACATTAAACCGATCAGAGTGCTACATTACTTTTACACAATGTCGACATCAGAGGTCATTTTATCATGGGTCTAGAACAGGTTTACTGGTGATGCTAATACATGCAACAAACAACGTTACAATAGATGGACTAGCTAATGGTGGAACAACAAAGTAATTTTTACGATTACAGTGCGAGCCTTACAAATGCAAGAGTAATTATAGTGGGAGTAACAATGAAAATACGGTTATTAAAAACTGTATAATCAATAATTTAACTTCATCGGTACTTCCTCTTGTGCTGGAGCAGTTTACAAACAAGGCACTTGAAGTAGCCCTATTAGCCTAATAATTGAAAACAACACTTCCTGGTTAGTGTTGTCGTAATGGGTTGAGATAACAAATTCAGGTACCACCTTAGATAACTGGTTTTGTATTTAGAAATAATATTGTAACAGCAGACGTCGATTGCTCGAAATAACGAGAATATTTACAAAATGAATTCATCTTCAAACTGGTGTTCCAGGGACTATTTCTTATGGAGTTTGGACTTCAACTGGAGTCACAGGGACTGTAAATATTTTTAACAATAAATTCATACAGTCTACTACTGAAGAAACCGGAGCTCAGGGACATAGGGTGATCTCATTGTCAAGTGGTGCAACTTATAATGTTTACAACAATATGTTTTCAGGGATGGATAAAACAGCCGCTTCAACTGCATTAAATCTAACTTATCTGTTTTATAGTGGTGTTGCTGGTAAAATATATAACAACACTTTTTATATGCCTGCTCTAACAAATGCAACCTCTACCGGATATTATAGTTGTATCAATATTTCCGGCAATACTGCTGAAATTATTAACACATTTTAATGATGAACAACTCAGACTAATCCATCTTTCAAGTGCTGTTTCAACTTATAATTCTATGCTCACTCGGTTGTTGCACAGATCGACTTTAGCAGTCCGATGTCAATTCAAAATCTGTAAAGTTAATTGTTTCGCAACAACTTGCATTTATCAGGTACTTCTTTAGGCGATGTAAATTTAATAGGAACACCTCTTGGCTCCATTCGATGTTGATATTGATGGAGAAGGACGTCATGCCACTTTTCCATATATTGGAGCGGATGAAACAGATTTTCCTCTTCCAGTAGAGCTTACATCATTTACAGCTTCTGTTATTGGTTCAAAAGTTAAATTAAACTGGCAGACAGCAACAGAAATAAATAATTATGGATTTGAGAGTTGAAGCTCAGGTAACGCAGAGCAGGAAAATATTGGTTTTATAAGTGGTAACGGAAATTCAAACTCGCAAAAAAGTTACTCATTTATGGATGAGAATATTTCTGTTGGTAAATACTCATACAGGTTAAAGCAGATTGATAATGATGGTACATTTGAATTCTCATCAACAATTGAAGTGGATCTTGGAATACCAAAGGACTTTCAATTGAGTCAGAACTATCCAAATCCGTTTAACCCTATGACTAAAATACAGTATACGCTTCCTGTAGATGCACAAGTAACACTTCAAATATATTCCATCACAGGTGAGTTAATGGAGTCGTTAGTATCCGAGTATCAAACTTCAGGAAGCTACACAATCGATTTTGATGGGAGTAACTTTGCAAGCGGAACATACCTTTACAGACTAGTTGCGAATGATTTTGTTCAGACAAAAAAGATGACATTGGTTAAATAGTATTTTAGAAAACCTTCGAGGTTACAAACCAGAAACCTCGAAGGTTCTATTATATAGGGAATTATTATGAAATTTCTATATCATCCATTTTTATACTTCTAATCATAACCAAAATTGCATTAGCGCAAGAACCCAAATCAATTCACCAACTGCAATATGAGTTTTATGATGAACATCCGGAATTGATTGGTAAAGAATTTATACAACTTTACAAACAAGATCCCGCTCTCTTAAAACCGAAAAGTTTATCTAAAGTCATTTATGGATTTCATCCTTATTGGTTAAGTGATGCAACTTCTTCAGCTTATTATTATTCGTTACTAACCCATATAGCCTATTTCAGCGCAGAGGTTGATAACTCTATATCAACCACCGGCGGATTTTCTACAACACATAGTTGGTCATCAACACAAGTAGTTAACTATGCACAGAGTTGTGGTTTAAAAGTTCACCTCACTATAGTAATGTTCAGTAATCATTCAAATGTTTTGCGAATAGTACATACAGGCAAAACCTTATAAATAATATTTTAGCTCAGGTAAATTTACGTAACGCTGATGGAGTGAACATAGATTTCGAAGGAATAACTTCATCTCAGGCTGCTAATTTCAGAACATTCGTTTTTGATTTAGGCACTTCCTTAAAAGCAATCAGTAAGGAATTGGTTGTGCACCCCGTTGATTGGAGTTCAGTTTACATCAGTCTTTTCACAGTTAACTCTGTTGTAGACTTTACTTTTGATGAGTTAGGATATTTTTATATGGAAGTACACTGCAGGACCGGTGCTCCATTAACCGGCAGAACTTATTGTGTTGAGAATAGCGTAAGAGTTAATAGGCAGGATCACAAGATTAACGGCTCACCTACTACGGATGTGGCCTGTTACTAACAGTGATAGAATGTCGGCACGACGGCTCTTCTATTTTTATATTGGCTAAAACACTTCTTATCCAAACCGCAAATTTTATGATGCAACTTATCGTGTTCCCTGGTACCGATACCAGGATGGCAGCCAATGGCGACAAGTTTGGTATGAAGATGATATTAGTTTAAAAGAAAAGTACGATTTAATAAATAGCCAAATGCTGGCTGGTCCCGGTATATGGGCGTTAGGGTACGATGGAACTAACACTGAACTCTGGGAAGCATTAAAGAATAAATTTGCATCATCACCAGATCCTACACATACAAGCCTCGAAGATTTTGAAGGATCAGTTGGCGGGTTTGATAGGCAGCCTACTTTTAGCGGATCCACTGTTGGAATTTCAGCAACTTCTTCATCTGATTGGTCTGCAAATTTTGCAAATAACGGTTATGGTTCACTTAATGTATCGCTTACTGATGAACCATCTTCATCAAGCAACTGGACTGTTAGATTATTATCTGGAACCGGAGTGCCTGCAAATAATATTACATTAAATTCAACAGGATATATTGGACTTTGGATTAAAACTATCAATGCTCCAACTAGTGCTCAGATTGCCGTAACAATAGATGATGGTGCCGGAGGAACAGAGTTATCTTCTAAACAAAATATTACAAATGATGGCGAATGGCATTTGTACCAATGGGATTTTTCAGGAAGCGGATGGATTAATTTTTCGGGCGGAAATGGTGTTATCAATGGTCCAACAGTTACTCTTGATGCAATAATGTTGTATGCACCAAATGCCTCTCCAGAATGGGTTCTATACATTGATGATGTAAGCTATGATCCGGCCGGTCCACTTCCAGTTGAACTTACAACATTTACAGCTTCTGTTATCGGTTCAAGAGTTAAATTAAGCTGGCAGACAGCAACTGAAATAAATAATTATGGCTTTGAGAGATGCTGCGGGGAAATTGGTTTTATAGGGTAACGGAATTCACGCAAAAAGTTACTCTTTGATGAGAATATTTCTGTTGGTAAATACTCATACAGGTTAAAGCAGATTGATAATGATGGTACATTTGAATTCTCATCAACAATTGAAGTGGATCTTGGAATACCAAAGGACTTTCAATTGAGTCAGAACTATCCAAATCCGTTTAACCCTATGACTAAAATACAGTAACGCTCCTGTAGATGCACAAGTAACACTTCAAATATATTCCATCACAGGTGAGTTAATGGAGTCGTTAGTATCCGAGTATCAAACAGGAAGCTACACATCGATTTTGATGGGAGTACTTCAAGCGGACATACCTTTACAGACTAGTTGCAAATGATTTTGTTCAGGCAAGAAAAATGACTCTTGTTAAGTAATTAAGGACCTAACTGTTATCAGGCAGGTCAATCATTAAGGCTCAGGCAACTGAGTCTTTTTTATAAGCATAAATAATTTTGTTAAAAACAATTAATAGAAAATTTAATCAATTTAATTTCTCTTGTTTATATTTGGTTCATAAATTTCCAATATGTTTTCTAAAACATTCTTAATGCTTTTTGGGAAACTAAACTATTTCAAAATCAATGATCAGAAGAATTTATATGCAACTACGATGTGACATAAAAGTTTTAGTTATTACAGCTTTTCTTTTTTTATCAGAATTAATCTTACCACAGGCCGGCACATATTATAATTTAATTAATCCAGATGCAACAAGTTTTATTGCGGATCTTAAAAACAGAATTAGAAATCCATATACAAGAATAAGCTATGATAATTTTGATGAAACTAACATAGCTAATTTTGCTTCTATTAATAATGGAAACGGCACAAGATCAGTTTTTGTGTTTACTCTAATTATCAACATATCTATACTGGAACATTTTCCTGGTTGCCAATGAGTCGTGAACACACATATTGTCATAGCTGGCAGCCGACGAATCCTTCAACTGCGCTTGATGAATATTCAGATCAGCATCATTTATTCCCATCACATCAGAATAGTGCTAATGGTATTCGTGATAATCACCCATTAGGCAAAGTCGCAAATGTTATCAGTACTTTTCTTGATGGAAAATTTGGAACTGATCTAAATGGCAATCTTGTTTATGAACCCAGAGATCTGCATAAAGGTGATGCTGTACGTGCATTATTATATATGGTGGTAAGATATGATGGTATCAATGGATTTAATTGGACATTTGACTGGCTTAACAATACCAGGCTGCCTTCGATTGGTGAAGGACCGCAGGATCTATCAACACTAATCGAGTGGCATAAACAGGATCCACCAGATAAATGGGAAGTTGATAGAAATAATTATGTTCAATCTGTTCAACAAAACAGAAATCCGTTTGTGGATCATCCTGAATATGTTGACTATATAAATTTCAACAATCTTACAACACTCTTCCCTGTGTTTGCAGCCGAACCTGAAAACTATGTAACCAGTTTTACAGGTTCTAGTTCTAATGCAACAATAAATTTTAATTGGACTGATGCACTATCAGGTTCACAAGAGCCATCAAATTATTTGCTAATAATATATAACAAGAATGATTTTTTCATACCTATTGATGGACAAATGTATGTAACTGATACAAATATTTCTGATGGCAGAGCCATAGTAAATATCCCCTATTCAGGTGCAGATACTTTTCATCTAACTGGAGTTACTGAAAACGCTTCATATTATGCTACAATCTTTTCTTATAATGGTTCAGGATCACTAATAAACTATAAAATTGATGGAACAGTTCCTTCGCTTGTGGTTCAAACTAATTCAGGTGGCGGTGGACTTTCCGATTTATTTATTAGCGAATATGTTGAAGGAACATCAAATAATAAAGCTCTTGAATTTTATAATGGAACCGCAAATCCAATAAACTTAACTTCTGGTAACTATACAGTTGAGATGTATTTTAACGGCAGTACATCTGCAAGTTCTGTAATTTCGTTAACCGGAACAATAAATGATAACGATGTTTTTGTCCTTGCTAATTCATCAGCTGTTACAGCTATTTTAGCAGTTGCTGATCAAACAAATGGTTCAGCCTGGTATAATGGAGATGACGCAATTGTTTTGAAAAAAAACGGAATTGTTATTGATGCAATTGGTCAAATTGGTTTTGATCCAGGAACTGAGTGGGGCAGTGGATTAACTTCAACTGCGGATAATACACTTAGAAGAAAGTCTGGCGTTATTACCGGGGATACAAATCCAAATGATGCTTTTGATCCATCTCTTAGCTGGAATGGATTTGTAACCGATACCTTTAGCGGATTAGGTACACCCGATCCTCTTCCCGTAGAACTAACTTCCTTCTCCGCAGCAACAATCGGCTCAACCGTTAAGTTAAACTGGCAAACTGCAACTGAGTTAAATAATTATGGATTTGAGGTAGAGCGCTGTGCGTTAAGCGCTGAGCGCCAAGCGTGGGATAAGATTGGTTTTGTAAATGGTAATGGTAACAGCAACTCACCAAAAGATTATTCTTTTGTTGATGATTTTGCAGGAAAACCTGCCTACCGAACAGGTAGGTATTCATACAGACTAAAACAAATTGATAATGATGGACAGTTTGAATATTCAAAAACAATTAATGTTGATTTTAATGGTGTTAAGAAATTTGAGTTAAGCCAGAATTATCCAAACCCATTTAACCCGACCACAACAATCCGTTTTAATCTTCCTGAAGCAGGTAATGTAAAACTAACTTTGTTTAACATTCTTGGACAGGAACTAAGAACACTTGTAAACGAATATAAAGAATCCGGTGTGCATACAATAAACTTTGATGCAAGTGATCTTAACAGTGGAATGTACATTTACAAAATTGAAACTGGTGCATTCGTTCAAACTCGCAAGATGACATTGATTAAATAATTTAGATTCTCAATACTCATTTCTAAATACAAAAAGGGCTCAGATAACGGAGCCCTTCATGTATAATTCTAACCAAAGAAATTTGATTAATATTTTTTATGCTCCAGCATAAAATTATTTGTGCTGGAATATAGTTTCTTTAAATCTCATTGTTTACCTTTGCAGCCAAGAGTAGGTTATGCACGCAATGCAAATATCATAACCAATAATTCATTAATTATATTTAATTATTCATTTTGCGAGGGCACCATGAAAAGATTTTTGTTACCGATACCATTTTTACTTCTATTCAGTTCCCAATATTTTTTTGCTCAGGTTGATATTAATCGTAACCAGACAAAGTTATTGACTGATACCAATAAAATAGGCTTGGTAGATTTAAAATCGGATCCGGAAATCCAGAGATTAAATGAACTAAAAGCTAATCTTACAACCTCACAGCAAAAACTTTCAACGGACTTACTTCAATTAATTAGATCGGAATTTCTTCCCAAGGCAACTTCCCTTGAACATCATTCTGAAACGATGAAATCGCTTAAACAATTTAAGCCTTTTGAACAATCCGCTAATTTTGAAGAAAGTATCAGTGAAGGCACAGTATATGTTTACGTTTATCTAAATCAAGAATACTCAACTTCAGTAATAAATAGTTATTCTGAAATTGTAACAGACAGGGATGAGAAAAATCATATTGTTGTTGCTTGGGTAAAGGCTAAAAATCTTGAAGCATTAGCTTCATTAAATGCAGTAAAAATGGTAAGAACAGTAATGCCTCCGGTTATCAGAACAGGTTCTGTAACTACAGAAGGTGATGCAATTCATCGTACTTCAAATGTTCGAACAATTTTCGACGAAAATGGAACAGGTGTAAATGTTGGAATTATTTCTGATGGTGTTGATACACGCTCAACTGCACAAGTAACCGGTGATATACCAGCAGACGGATCGGGTTTAACAGTCTTAAGCAATACTTATGGCGGAGATGAAGGTACAGCGATGCTTGAAATTGTGCATGATATGGTACCTGGTGCTGAGTTATATTTTCACGACTTAGGTGGAAATACACTGGCTTTTAATTCCGCTATTGATGATTTAGTAACTGCTGGCAATAATATAATTTGCGATGATATAGGTTGGCTATTAGAGCCATTTTATGAAGATGGTGTTGTTGCCTCGCATATTAATTCAGTAATAAATTCAAATGATATTATCTATGTTTCCTCTGCTGGTAATGCAGGAGATTCGCATTATCAGGGAGATTTTTTTCCATCAGTAACTCAACCTACGCAGCACGATTTTAGTGAAGGAGGTACAACAGGTGCTTATCTTTATTTGCCTCTTGCGGTTGGTGAACAAGCAATAATTGTTCTTCAATGGGATGATCAATTCGGTGACTCAGGAAATGATTATGATTTATACCTTTATAATTATGGAACTGCATCAGTTGTAGCCTCAAGTGAGAATTTTCAATCAGGTGCAGGTGATCCTTTGGAATACATTGTTTATACAAGACCAGTCGGAGGTCCAGCTTCGTATGATTACGCAATAATTGTTGACCAATATTCTGGAAGTTCTGTTAACCTGGAAGTATTTATTTATGCACCTGCTAATTATTCAAATAATATAAAAGCGCAAGATGCGATATTTGGTCATGCTGCTGTTGATGATGTGGTTTCTGTTGGTGCGGTTCGATACACAACAACAAGCACAATAGAATTTTTCTCTTCACAGGGTCCTTCTACAATTACTTTTCCGGTTGCTGAATCAAGACAAACTCCCAAAATTGTTGGTGTGGATGGTGGTGTCATAACTGGGGCAGGAGGATTTGGATCATTTGATGGAATAAATTACAGATTTTATGGTACTTCAGCTTCTGCACCTCATGTTGCAGCTGTTCTTTCACAGGCTTGGAGTTATGATTTATTGCGTACTGGGCAAAATATCAGACAACTTTTATATGATTACCCAGAAGACTTAGGGTCAATTGATTTCGATCCTGTTTTTGGATATGGGAGAGCCGATGCATTAAATATATTTAATGGCGAACTCCCAGTCGAACTAACTTCCTTCTCAGCAACAACAATTGGCTCAAAGGTTAAGTTAATTTGGAACACAGCAACCGAAGTTAACAACTACGGTTTTGAAGTAGAACGTTCTGTTGTAAAAGGTGAGTGGGATAAAATTGGATTTGTAAATGGCAATGGTAACAGCAACTCACCAAAAGATTATTCTTTTGTTGATGACTTTGCAGGAAAACCTACCTACCGAACAGGTAGGTATTCATACAGACTAAAACAAATTGATAACGACGGACAGTTTGAATATTCAAAAACAATTGAAGTTGATATGAATGGTGTTAAGAAATATGAGTTAACACAAAATTATCCAAACCCATTTAACCCAACAACAACAATTAGTTATATACTTCCGCAAACAGGAATGGTAAGACTAACGCTTTATAACATACTTGGACAGGAAATTAGAACTCTTGTAAACGAAGTTAAAGAGGCAGGCACACATACATTTAACTTTGATGCAAGTGATCTTAACAGCGGTATGTACATTTACAAAATTGAATCTGGTTCCTTTACCCAAACTAGAAAAATGACTTTGGTTAAGTAGTTAACAATTAAGAATGAATAATTAAAAATTAAGGCTCAGGTAACTGAGCCTTTTTTGTTAAACTGAAGTTCAGTTTTTGTTGTTTTCCTTAAATTACTTTTATGCTTTAAATTTTGGATCAAAGTCTACCATCCATTCAATACCGAACTTGTCTCTAAACATTCCAAAGTATGAGCCCCAGGGACTATCGCCAATTGGTGCTTCAATATTTCCGCCCGCTGAAAGTCCGTTAAATAATTTGTCTGCTTCTTCACGACTTTCTGCTCTTATAAATATCTTTGACCTGTTTTCATTTTCATTTACACGCCCCATACCTTCAGGAACATCATTGGCCATTAACGTGTTTTTACCAATTGGCAAAACAATTTGCATTATCTTGTTTGCTTCTTTTTCAGGTATCGGGAACTCAGGGCTTGATATATCTTTAAAGCGTACTATTTGCGTGAACTCTCCACCAAACACTGATTTGTAAAAATTAAATGCTTCTTCGGCATTGCCATTGAAGTTAATGTGCGGATTGATAATTGCCATAATTTTTTTGTCTCCTGTATAATTTATTATTTAAAATAATGCTCAATTTGGGTGCGTTACTATATCAATATCGCAAAAAAAAATATTGTATAGAAGTGTAAATGCGACAAAGTTAGGCACTGAATACGGCAAGTATTGGTGGCAGTAACTTTAATAAGAAAAAAGGCTCAGGTACCTGAGCCTTTTTTGTTGCCAAGTGCAGATTGATTAAAACTTTTTATTGCGGTAAGTTGCAATAAGTAAATAAACAATTCTTAATGCCATTATCCTGGAATGAAATAAAATCACGAGCTGTTAAGTTCTCTAAAGATTGGGAGGATGCAACGGAGGAGTCTGCTGAGTCTCAAACTTTTCTAAATGAATTCTTTGAAGTATTTGGTGTAAGCAGAAGACGTGTTTCCACTTTTGAAAAACCTGTTTTAAAACTTGATGGACGCGAAGGCTATATAGATTTACTTTGGCCTGGTAAAATTCTTATCGAGCATAAAAGTAAAGGCAGGAATTTAGAAAAGGCAAAGAACCAGGCTATTGCATATTCATTTGGTCTTACTGAAGAAGAACTTCCAAAATATATTCTTGTATGCGATTTTGATCGTTTTGATCTGCACGATCTGCAAGAAAACACCAGGCACGAATTCTTGCTTAAAGATTTATCCAAAAATGTTAGACTGTTTAGTTTTATCGCAGGATATCAGAAAAGTGTAACAAAGGATGAAGACCCTGTTAATATTGCTGCGGCTGAAAGAGTTGGAAAATTTCACGATAAATTAAAAGCCATTGGTTATACAGGGCACGAGCTTGAAGTTTACCTTGTTCGTCTAGTTTTCTGTTTGTTTGCCGATGATACTAATATTTTTAACAAAGGTATTTTTGAAGAATATATTAAACTTAAAACAAGTTCAGATGGTAATGATCTTGGTATGCATTTGTCTCATCTCTTCCACGTGCTTAACACGGCAGAGGATAAACGATTAAAAAATCTTGATGAACATTTATCCGAGTTTCCTTATGTAAATGGTAAACTGTTTGATGAACCATTAACTCCTGCACAGTTTGATAATGAAATGCGCAGCATTTTACTTTCCTGCTGCGATCTTGATTGGGGAAAAATATCACCAGCGATTTTCGGCTCTTTGTTCCAGGCGGTAATGAATCCTGAGGAAAGAAGAAATCTTGGTGCACATTATACTTCCGAAAAAAATATTCTAAGAGTTATTAAACCATTATTTCTTGATGAACTTTATAAAGAATTTCAATCTGTAAAGAACAACACAAAACAATTAAAAGAGTTTCATAAAAAACTTTCTAACTTAAAGTTTCTTGATCCTGCTTGCGGATGCGGAAATTTTCTTGTTATTACTTATCGCGAACTTAGACTTCTTGAAATTGAAATTCTTAAAGTGCTTAGTAAAAACAGCCAGCTTGAAAGTGATATTAAAAATATTATCTGGGTTGATATAGACCAGTTTTACGGAATTGAAATTGAAGAATGGCCTGCACGCATTTCTGAAGTTGCTATGTGGCTTATTGATCACCAGATGAATATGAGAGTTAGTGAAGAGTTTGGAGAGTACTTTGTTCGACTTCCGTTAAAGAAAACTGCAAATATTATTTGTGATAATGCATTACGACTTGATTGGAGTTTGTTAATAAAGCCAAATGAAATTGATATTACCGCGGATGTTACAAACATTATAAAGATAAGTGAACCGCAGCCGCATTATGACACTGTTAATGTTTACACTAAATCCGTAAACGTTATTGAAGCTGCTACTAATAAAAACCGCTATCAGATAAAACTACATTTGATTACATTCTTGGTAACCCGCCATTTGTCGGTAAGAATCTACAAAATGAAAAACAAAAAGCTGATATGGAATTTGTGTTTGCTGGGTTTAAAAATTATTCGATGTTAGATTATGTTACTGCATGGTATATAAAAGTTGCAAAACTTATTCAAAACTCTAATACAAGAGTTGCATTTGTAAGCACAAATAGTATTTCGCAAGGCGAGCAAACAGGACTATTGTGGAATATTCTTTTTAATATCTATGGTTTAAAGATTCATTTTGCACACCGTACTTTTAAGTGGTCCAATGAAGCGAGAGGTAAAGCTGCTGTTCATGTTGTGATAGTTGGTTTTGCAAATTATGATACAAACGAAAAGTATTTATTTGAGTATGATGAAATAAAGGCAGAACCACACATAAGAAAAGTAACTAATATTAGTCCTTATTTAATTGAAGGTAGCGATCTAATTATTTTGAAGTGCAAATCTCCAGTCTGTAGTGTTCCAGAAATTGCTTTTGGAAATATGCCAAACGATGGTGGCAATTTATTACTAGATGATGATGAGAAAAAAGAAATAATTAAGGTAAACCTAGAAGCAAAAAGATATATAAAACCATTTGTATCTGCTAAAGAATTTATCAATAATATTAACAGATGGTGTTTGTGGTTAGTGGATGTTGATCCTAGTGAGATTAAAAATCTATCTAAAGTCATGGAACGTGTTGACGCAGTGAGAAAAAATCGCTCAAGTAGTGATAGAGTTGCAACAAATAAATTATCAGCGTTTCCAACTTTATTTGGCGAAATAAGACAGCCAAAATCCAATTATATTCTAATACCTAGACATTCATCGGAAAATAGAAAGTATATTCCTATTGGTTACTTTAGTAAAGATTATATAGTTGCAGATAGTTGTCTTTCAATTCCAAAAGCCTCAAAATATCATTTTGGAGTTCTAACTTCCGAAATGCATATGGCTTGGGTTAAACAAGTTTGTGGAAGATTAAAAAGTGATTACAGATATTCAAACGATATTGTTTACAATAACTTTCCGTGGCCGGAAAATCCAACAGACAAACAAATAAAACTTGTAGAAGAAAAAGCACAAAATGTTTTAAATACAAGAGAAGAATTTCCTAACAGCAGTCTAGCAGATTTATACGATCCGCTTACAATGCCGCCTGCATTAGTAAAAGCACATCAGGAATTAGACAAAGCAGTAGATCTGTGTTATCGCCCTCAACCATTTCCAAACGAAACAAAACGCATAGAATATTTATTTGAACTTTACGAGAAATACACCAAGCCATTGCTTACAGTAAATAAGACAAAGAAAAAGAAATAATCCCTTCACCCCATATCAACTATTCCATTTGTAAGTATCACAATCGCCTGTGCTTATTTTGCAATCGCAAGTGCAAGCTTTACAATTCTAAGTGCGTAAATATCAAACGCTAATGCAAGGTTTACAATTACACGTGCGTGGTTTACAATCACGAGTGCGTGGTTTGCAATCACAAATGATAGGTTTACAAATGTAAGTGCGTAGATACGCACAGGCACTTGTAATAGTTGCATAGCCGTTTGTAAAAATTACAGAGGCAATTGTATTTAAAGTTTTTATAATTGCAATTATAACATTGCCGCCTAAAGGTATGTTTTTTGTATTTGTTAAATCAACAATTGTAATCCGGGGTAAGCACACGGGTTACAACTTAACACTTGGGGATATCGTTTGGGAGATACCCGGGGTATCCTGCCAACTTGCCTGCAGTAAGCAGGTTAACAAATCATTTAACTTAATTTCATTGGAGGTAACATGGTTTCTACGTCCGAAAGAACCTTTGGTCAGCGTTATACCAAGGGGCGCGATCTTGTTGAGTACTTAAAGCTGGTGACAACTTATGCACCAACCGAAACAGCTATTCAACCGGCTAATCTTACAACTTTGCTTAACAGCATAGACGCTGCAAACAGCGAAGTTGGTGCAGCAAAATCCACATTGCAAACAGAACGTGATGAACGCATTGTAATGTTTAAGAACAGTACAACAGGCTTAATTACCCGCTGTGCGCAGATAAGGGATTACATTGCGTCATTCCACACACAGGGCAAAAAGGCTCTTGATTTTAAGAAGGTGCAGAAAATTGTAATGCTTATGCGCGGAATCCGTTTATCCAAAAAACCACCTGTAGTAGAAGGCGGTAAAAAAAGTGTATCAACAAGTGAACGAAGTTACGGTTCTATGCTTCAGGCAGGTAAGGATGTTCTGGAAGTTATAAAAACAATTGCGGGATATGCACCAAGCAATACAGAAATAACTGTTGCAACCTTTACAACCATGCTTGCAGCTATTGATGCAAAGAACTCAAGTGTGGCAGCGATGCAGGAAACTTATGATAACAAAGTTGAGACAAGAGCAAGTTTGTATAATGATCTTAGCGGCAGAGTAACAAAAGTTAAAGCTGCACTTGCATCACAGTACGGTAAGCAAAGTAATGAGTATAAAGATTCGGTTAAGTATTGAACCCCACCTCGTTCCTCCCCTTTAACCAAAGGGGAGGATGAAGGGGTTATTATCTAAATAAAGAAAGCAACTGCTGCGGTGAAGTATTAACCTGCGATAACATATTTACTCCAATCTGTCCGCCAATACTTCCTTTTGTAGCATTCAATTGTTCCATCGCCATATCAGCATCAAATATTTTTGATATAAGCGCTGTGTTATTTGCAATGGATGAAGTTAAAAATTCATTTCTGGATTCAAGAGTTTGAGAGAGGTTACCAATTCTGCCAAGTGCAGCTTTAACATTGTTAGTTACAGCTGTAAGATTACTTGCTGCTGCAAGAACAGTATCAGCATCAGAATCTCTTAACCCTCCAGCACCAGCAGAAGCTGATGAATGCCTTGTGATACCTAACAAAGTAGTCATATCAACACCTGAAGTTGTGGTTAAACTGGTGATATTTGAATCGTCAGCAGTTACTGTAAACTGTCCGATTGGATTAGCAGGGACATCAATGTTTATTCTCGCACCTGCCATTAACATATCTATTTTATCCTAAGCATAAATCAATCTCCATTAGTTCATTCTGCATTGTTACGTTGAAAGATTCATGTGCTTCCGTCAGCGTATTCTATTTCAACTGTGGATGTCATATCCCAGTATGGAGCTGAATCATTTCTATTTACTACTGTACCCGAATATGAATGTACCCCCGGATCCGCCACGGCTCCACCATTAAGAACAGCATTTAATTCATCAACTTTAAGATAACTGCTGCTGGCAAAATCCATAGTAACATCACCACCAACACCAAACACAGCATTGCCGGCAAGCTCGGTTCCATCAGCCTGTGCTAACAAATTACTTCCGTTAATTTTTGTGTTTTTAAGAATGGAATCAATTTCGTCTGCGATAGCATTAATATCTTTTGCTATTGAAGCTTTAGATTTTAATGGATCCAGAGAATCCTGGTACTTAGCAGAAATTTGATTAAGTTTTTCATTAATCAACTGCAAAGAAGATTCGGCAGTAGAAACATAATTTGTAGCAGAAGAAACATTATTAAGATCAGCTTGCTTAACAGCATTTTGTCCCTGCAGTGTAGTACCAACCTTAAAGCCCGAAGTATCATCAGCAACGCTGTTAATCTTCTTCATCGTTGCTAACCGAAGCTGAGCTTTCTGAGTATTGGTATTAACTTTTGCTAATGAGTCGTAAACCTGAAAAGCACTAAGATTTGTATTTATTGCAAAGGCCATACGATACCTCCTTGTATCATTTGTCAGTAATTGAGCTTCCTTGCTCAACAGTAATAATTGAACATTATTGTTCCCAAGAGATAAGTCGAAGAATTTACAGAGAAAGTTTAGTTTTATTAATATGATAAGTAGTTTAACGGTATAAGTTAGAGAACTACAAATCTTCATTTAAAATCAAAAAAGTTTGAGACTTTTCTGTTGCCTGCTGCCAACTATTAATCTTCATCCTTAATAATATTAAATAAGATTCGATACTCTTATAGATAAATCCTTTAAAAAGGATGATTACGTTTATTCTAAACATAAAGGTTCGTTATGAAAAATTTTTTACTAACTTTAGCTTTTACAGCTATACTTCTCAGTACAACTCAAGCACAAGTTCAAAGTCTGGTTAATTTTAATAATACATCAGATCTAACAACTTTGTTCAATCCTGATGCAACTCCGGTTTTTACAAATATAACAGATCAAGGAATTGGAAATACAGGTTCAATTAATGTGCCTCTCGGATCATATGATATCTGGACAACTAAATCCGGTTATAGTGTTTCCGGTGAAGGTGATGTTTATACACTTAGTGCATTCTTTAAAATCAAGGATAACTCAGGTTATGGCGGATTGGGCTTTTCATCAAACGATACTAATGAACCGGATAGTTATGGTTCACCAGTTTATGGATTGGGAATGGCTTTTCACGGTGGCGGCGGAATGTTTATAAATAATAGAGTTCAAACAAGTGTAAGCTGGCCCCCGGATTTAGTAATTGGAAACTGGTATAAAATGATTTTAAAAGTAACAGCTTTGGGCAGCAATTTATTTGATATGAATTTTCAAATATGGAATTGTGATGCAAACGGTGTTCTTGGAAGTAAGAAAACTGAACATTCACTTAGTAATGTTAGTAATACTCAGGTTGGTGGTGCAACTACTTTGCACGTTTACTTTTCTGCAGCAGGCAGCCGAATGGAAAAGATTGATAATTTTGAAATTAATCTTGAAGGCGGTGCTGTTATCGTTGAAGAAGACGAGCCTGTTCTAACCACTGATGCGGTATCTTCAATAACTGCATCAACTGCAACTTGCGGTGGTAATGTTACGGATGACCGTAGTTCACCCGTTACAGTCCGTGGAGTTTGCTGGAGTACGACAACAGGACCAACAACCGCATTAAGTACAAAAACTTCTGATGGAACCGGCACAGGTGTTTTTACAAGCAGCTTAACAGATCTTGAGCAGGGCACAACTTACTATGTGCGAGCTTATGCAACCAATGGTGTTGGAACTTCTTATGGTGCTGAAGTTAGTTTTACAACAGCATCAGCACTTATTGCAACTTTACCAGTTGGAAGCGGAACAAGCGGCTCTCCTTATCAAATAGCATCCCTGGAAAATCTTTATTGGATAACCGCTCCAGGAACAGTTGATGGATTAACTCAAGCTCAAAGATGGAGTAAATACTATATTCAAACTACCAACATAGATGCATCAATCACATCAACCTGGGATGGCGGCGCAGGCTGGTTGCCGATAGGAAAGTTTAGTGCCCCGTTTACCGGCGCTTATGATGGGAGCGGCCAGACTATATCAGGGTTGTTTGTGAATCGCCCTGGAATAGATGATATCGGTCTTTTTGGAGGCGTGAACAACGCCACTATTTCGAACCTCGGTATGATAGGTGTACAACTTAACGGTGAGCAGAGGGTGGGCGCCCTTGTGGGAATGTGTTATGGTGTAGTGGTTATTACTAACTGTTATTCAACAGGGTCTCTTACCGGTGTTCAATACATTGGTGGGCTGGTTGGGTTCATCCAGGATGGTTCTGTAAACAACTGCTATTCATCTGCAACGGTGGGCACTGGTTCTGTAAGTGTTCCGGGCGGTCTCGTTGGTTTCAACAATGGTAATATAGCCAACTGCTATGCAACTGGCGCGGTAACAGGTTTTAATTTGGAGGGTGGATTGGTAGGACTAAATGGGCTTGAGGGTACCATAACCACGTCCTATGCAACAGGAGTCGTAAGCAACGGGAACTGGCACGGAGGACTTGTGGGCTATGATGATGGCGTTACTATTACCACTTGCTTTTGGGATGTAACGACCACTGGTCAAGCATTAAGTCAAGGCTCAGACGAAACAATATACGGCAAAACAACACTACAAATGAAAACCAACACAACTTTTTTGGATGCGGGTTGGGACTACACCATTTGGAATATAGGTGATGGAATTAATAATGGTTATCCATACTTAGATTGGCAAAACCCTACTGGCACACCGTTAACGAGTATAGCATTGCCGGTTGGTTCAGGAACAGTGGGCGATCCATATCAAATTGCAACGCTGCAAAATCTCACCTGGATTGCCGCGTCCGATGTTGACGTACCCAGCCCAAACCAGGCAACAAGGTGGGCAGCACATTACATTCAAAACGGAGATATTGATGCTTCAAGCACATCAACCTGGAATAGCGGCGCTGGTTGGTCGCCGATAGGTATCTCACCCAATAATTTTACCGGCACTTATGATGGGGATGGACATACTATAAGCGGATTATTTATAAACAGAAATGCAACTGATTACCAGGGCCTCTTTGGTCGTAATGTAGGTACCATTTCCAATCTGGGAGTTACAAACGTAAATATTACGGGGCTCTATGGCACCGGCGGTCTGGTGGGAATAAATTATGGACCCATTTCAAACAGCTATTGTACTGGTAGTATTACGGGTGATATGGCCACCGGTGGTTTGGTGGGTGCAAATTTTACTACTGCTACCATTAGAAAAAGCTATTCAAATGCATCGGTAACAGGAGCGAGTGGAGATTATGGCGGTCTGGTGGGTCAACATAGGGATGGCGCTTTGATAGCTGACTGCTACAGCACAGGAAATGTAACGCGTTCAGGCGGAGGCGGAACTTCGTTTGGTGGTCTTGTTGGAATTATAACCAGTACTTCTACGATTACAAATAGTTATTCTACGGGCAGAGTTATTTATGCTATCGGCGTCAATCCAACTAGTAAAGGATTAGTGGGCGCAGTAATGAATGTTCCTACCTTTACTAATAATTTTTGGGATACAGAAACATCATTGCAGACTACAACTGCGGGTACAGCAACCGGTAAAACTACAGCAGAAATGAAAACCAATACTACATTTTTATCCGCAGGTTGGGATGATACAATCTGGAATATGGGTGATGGAATTAATGATGGTTATCCATACTTAGATTGGCAAAATCCTACTGGTACTCCGCTTCCTGTAGAACTTTCATCTTTTTCTGCTTCAGTAGTTGGCCCAACTGTTAAACTAAACTGGAACACTGCAACAGAAATAAATAATTACGGATTCGAGATTGAACGCTATGCGCTAAGCGCTGAGCGCAAAGCTTGGGAAAAGATTGGTTTTGTAGATGGTAACGGAAATTCCAATTCGACTAAGAGTTATTCTTATGAAGATAAAAATGTAACAACAGGAAAATATTCTTATAGATTAAAGCAAATTGATAACGACGGACAGTTTGAATACTCAAAAACAATTGAGGTTGATATGGTTGTTGTTAAGAAATTTGAGTTAAGTCAGAATTATCCAAATCCGTTTAATCCAACAACAACTATACAGTACGGTCTTCTTCAAACCGGAATGGTAAGGTTAACTCTTTATAACATTCTCGGTCAGGAAATACGAACACTCGTAAACGAAGTTAAAGAAGCAGGCACACACACAATTAATTTAAATGCAAGTGATCTAAACAGCGGAGTTTACATTTACAAAATAGAAAGCGGTTCATTTACTCAAACAAAGAAAATGACTCTTGTTAAGTAATTAGCAACAAACCACAATCAACTTACTACATACTAAAAGGCTCAGGAAACTGAGCCTTTTTTATTGCCCGCTATTAACTGTTCATTATTCGCTTGGTAATTTCAAACACATATTGATAATCATTAAAAAAATTTAATATCTCCTACTCAAAAAAAGAATTTATTTTCTGTGTTTGGTGTAATAATTTGTTATTCCCCATAACATTTTCACTAAAAAATTCGATAATAAAATAAACTGAAAAGTAGAATGCTTGTAAAAGGTGGGTTATGAACAGAAAACACATGTCCTTCAAATTGATGCTGTTGGTGGTTTACGTTTTAATAAATTTTGTTTCCTGTTTTGAACTTCCTGATGAGCTTATCGCACCCCAATGGCAGGTTGATTTAAATGTGCCTTTACTTAATAAAGTTTACACACTAAATGACATTCTAAAAGATGATCCCCACATTACGATAGACACTTCCGGCGGAAACAGCATATATATACTTCAATCTGAAACATATAAACTAAGTTCTGGTTTAGCTGAGTTTATTCAAATTACAACTGAAACTACATCACAAAATAATCTTATTCCTGCATCGGACAGCGTAATTGTTTACATAGAATTTCCTGAAGGGGCTGCATTAGACAGCGCGGTATTTGATGAAGGATACCTTTCAATCTCTGTTTATAATCCATCATTACATCACGCCGATTTAATGCTAAGAATTCCTGGTATTATTAATCCCGCAGGTGATGAATTAGTTTTAAATTTTGGAGTAGAGTCATTCAAAACAGATTCTATAAGATATAATCTGCAGAATCACACATACAGATTTCCGGCAAGCCAGCCTTTAGATAAAAAAAATAATTTACAGATAATTGGAAAAACCTATTCACAGGTTCCCGAAGAAACTGTTTTATCAGCAAGCTATTTTATTTCAGATTTTTATTTTAAAAGTGTTTCCGGTTTGCTTCCATCTAAAGCACTTAGTGAGCGGGAGGAGTCGTTCGGTTTTGAAATGGATGAAACGGAAGAATACCGCGAAAGGGCAACATTGAGAGAAGCTCGGCTTACGTTAGAAGCAACTTATTTTTCGCCCGCTGCAGATCCTGTTGGAGTTGAAATTAGGAATCTGAACATTATTGGTATGCATAAAAACGGAGGGGAGATTTATCTTCGGGATGCTTCCGGCAATATCAACCATACGTTAAAGTTTAATGGTACTTTTATTGAAAAAATATATGATGAACAGAACAGCAACATAAATGATTTTATAACTTTTTTGCCCGATACTATTGTTCTGCGTGCTGAATATTTTATGAACCCGGATCATCTGGTTGGAACTGCTACGAACGAGGATTCCATAAAATTTGAAACGGATTTTCTAACAAAAAGTTTTCTTTCGTTAAAGAGCACAAATATCCAGGATATAACTGCAATTGATATGGGTAAAGATGACAGAGAATTAATAAAAGATGGAAGCGCTGCAGATTTTGTTTTAGAACTTGAGAATGCAATCCCTCTTGGTGTATGGTTCAAGATGGATATGATGGATGAACAAAATAATTTTCTTTTCACATTAACCAAAAATAACAATGGTACTGATTCAATTTATTTTGAACCAGCGGAAGTTGACGAAAATGGCGAGGTGTTAACATCAACAGTAAATCAACCTATTCGAATCATACTTGATTCTGCACAGGTTGAAATGTTATCAAGAACACATTCTGCAAATTATTCAGTAACAATATCTACAAAAAATGCTAATGATCCGGATCCGCCTACTGTTTCAATAAGACCTTCAGCGTGGTTAAAAGTAAAAGCTTTTAGCACGATTAAATACAAAGTGAATGACTAAGATTAAGTTTAAGTGTAAGAATGAGATATAACGAGATGAAATATTTAATGATGTTTTTGTTTCTTGGATTATTATTAAATAAAACTAATGCACAGTTTGGTTCTCTGGGTTCTATTGATGCCCGCAGTCTTGGGCTTGCAGGTACATCAAATTCAATTTCCAATGGAGTATATTCGATTGGAATTAATCCTGCAAACCTGGCAATCAATAAAAATAACTTTATAGATTTTGCTACTGCACTGCCATTTCCTTCTGTATCAATAAATACCGGTACAAACTTTCTTTCACTAGATGATGTAAACTATTTCTTCGGTGGTGTTGATGGTGAAGCTCGCGTACTTACTGAGGATGATAAGCAAAGATTCAACACACTTATACAGGATGGAGGATTAGTTTTTATAAACGCATCAGCTAGTGTTTTTTCTTTTGGAATTAATGTAAGTGAAGATGTTGGTGCTATTGCATTTTCAGTTCAGGATATTGCCGGCGCTAAGCTTTATTTTCCGCAGGCGTTTGCAGATTTCGCTTTAAATGGAAATACTGTCGGTAAAACATTTAATCTTGATGACACAAATGTTAAAGCATGGTGGATCAGAAATTATTCTCTTTCATATGCGCGGAATTTAATTGTGTCAAATTCATCTTCATCCGAAAGACTGACGATAGGTGTAACTGGAAAAATCATTCACGGATTTTCATATATCGGAACAGATCGTGTAAACTATAATGTTACAACCGGCTCTTCACACGAAATTACAGGCAATACAGATTTACGTGGTTATTCAGCTTTCTCAGATGCGTTTGGAGTGCAATACGATTTTGATACTGTTAAACAACAAAGTTCCTGGGGCGCTTTCCCATCACCTGCAGGAAATGGTTTCGGTGTTGATTTTGGAATCTCGGCTACTACGGGTAACTGGGGATTTTCTGCCGCGATAACTGATCTAGGTAAAATTAATTGGAATAAAAATGCTGCTGAGTTTTCTTCTTTCGGTGAAATTTATTTTGATGATCTTAGTAATCAAGAGCAGATGGATTCTTTAGAAAAGCGCATCACGGGTGAAAGTAGAAAGATAAATAATTTTTCAACAGGCTTACCTACAACATTAAGAATCGGGGCATCCTATCAGTTTAGTGAAGGTGTATTACCGGGTTCACTGCTTCTCGCATTTGATTATGACCAGGGATTTAATGATTTGCCCGGCAATACAAAATTTCCAACAGTTTCATTTGGTGCTGAGTGGAAACCGATGAATTGGATTCCATATGTACGGACAGGCATTTCTTACAACACTGAATTCGGAGCAAATTGGGGCGTAGGATTAGGTATCGATATAGGTTTTGTTGAACTGCATTTTGCAAGTTCAGATATGCAATCGTTCGTTTTACTTAATCGATCAAAACGAATATCCTTCTCATTCGGCTCACGGTGGAAAATAAATTAATTTATCACTTCTCGGTTGCACCTGCTAAATCATTCAAAATAATTCTGATTAAATAAAATTCTCACAACCTTCTGGGTTAATAAAAGTGTCCTGAAGGTTTTGGTTTTAAAAGTACAGGTAACTGAAACTTTTTTATTATTGTTTAATCACTATTTTTGTTTAGATAAAAACAATGTTGCTTTTGTATGAAAATAAAAATAGAACTAATCATAACTCTGATTTTTGTATTTAATATATGTATTAAGCCCCAGTCAGATTTTATTAAAGGTGTTGATCTCTCAACCCTTTTACAGGTAGAAGATAATGGAGGAGTATTTAAAGAGAATGCAAATGTTAAAGATCCAGTATTGATATTTAAAGATCACGGTATTGATTATATAAGATTAAAGATCTGGCATACACCAACCGCTGATTATGATAACCTGAAGAAAGTTTTGATTGCTGCACAAAGAATAAAATCTAATGGATTAAAGTTTTTACTAAATATCCATTATTCAGATTGGTGGGCTGATCCTGCTAATCAAACAAAACCTGCCGCTTGGAATGGAATATCATTTCAATCATTAAAAGATAGCGTTTATCAGTACACAAAAAATATTATCACTACATTAAAGAACAATAACGTTCTTCCGGATATGGTTCAGGTTGGTAATGAAATTATTTGCGGTATGCTTTGGAATGATGGACGAATTTGTGAACAGTACAATACACCTCAGCAATGGGCAAACTTTGGTTCGTTAGTTAAAGAAGGAATTCGTGGTGTTAATGATGCGATTGATTTAAATGATTCTATTAAAATTATGATTCACACCGATCGTGGCGGGGATAATGTTGGTGCAAGATGGTTCTATGATGGTTTACTAGCACAAAATGTATCGTTTGATATTATTGGATTATCGTACTATCCTTGGTGGCAGGGATCTTTAAGTGATTTGCAGAATAATCTAAATGATCTTGCAACGCGATATGGTAAAGAAATTATTGTTGTAGAAACCGCTTATCCCTGGACGTTAAGCTGGAATGACAATACAGCTAATCTTGTCGGAAACCCGAGTCAGTTATTGGCAGGATATCCGGCAACAGTACAAGGACAAAAGAAATTTATTGTTGATTTGATAAACATTGTTAGTAATACAACTGATGGAAAAGGAATTGGAGTTTTTTATTGGGAACCAGATTGGATTAGCACACAAACATTCGGATCGCCCTGGGAAAATTTAGCAATGTTTGATTTTTCCGGTGAGCTATTAACTTCAGTATTCGGGTTTGATTCTACGTTAACTTTTATTGAAAATGTTGAATCCACTGTAACCGAGTTTCAACTTTATCAAAATTATCCAAATCCCTTTAACCCAGCAACAAAAATTAATTGGCAGTCGCCAGTTAACAGTTGGCAAACGCTAAAAGTTTATGATGTATTAGGTAACGAAGTTGTAACACTAGTAGATGAATTTAGAGAAGCAGGAGTTTATAGTGAAGAATTCAAAGTTAAGTATGAAGTTATAAGTTCAGGAATATATTTTTATAGATTACAAATCGGTGAGTTTACTGAATCTAAGAAAATGACATATATTAAATGAATTTCTAATAATCTTTTAAGTTGAAAAAAAACCTAGAAGGTTATGTTTTTATAAATTTTTATTGAAGAAAAGAATACTTTGGCAAAAATCAGTTTTACTAAAATTTTACTTTTATTTTATGCTTATTTATTACTCATTCCATTTTCTACTTTTGCACAACTTGAATCTGATAGAAATCTTTTAAAGATTGATATAGATTCTAATGTTGTGCTGCCTCCATCCTGGGCGTTTGGAGTTCTTTATGGCGGATATACAAATCAAGTTGAAACAATTGAAAGAATTAATAATATCATCGCTCACGATTATCCTATTGATGCCTATTGGATTGATTCGTGGTTTTGGAGTTATCTTGAAAAAGGGAAAGGACCAAAAGATTATATAAATTTTATTGGCGATTCAATAAGTTATCCTGATAGAAAAATGATGTGGAATTATTTTTCAGATAATAATATCAAAGCCGGATTTTGGACATGGGATTGCATTTTAAAAACTGGTAACGAAACAGTCTTTAATGATTTTAATGAAAAAGGATTTTTCAAAAATGTTTATTTAGAAAAAGGTTCGTGGCATAATTACAGTACAACAACTGCGATGTATGAAAAAGGAAATGAAGCAGAAGGAACATTATGTGGAAATATTGACTTTGAAAATCCGTTGGCTGTAAAATACTTTAAACAAAGAATGAAACACTTTTTTGATGAAGGTGCCGATTTTATAAAACTTGATCGCACATCTGCTATTCCGGTTTGTAAAGCTGTGTTTGAAATGACTCAGCAGTTTGGATTAGAAACAAAAGGGCGTGGTTTTATTTTATCCCATACCGGCGGGATGGATAAGGATGAGTATAAAAAGTATCCAACCAAATGGACTGACGATACTCGTTCTGATTGGACTGTTGAAAAATCAACCAAAGAATTTAATTCGTGGGTACCTCATATAGCATTAAAAGAAAACATTGCAATGTTTACAGATCCAAATAAAGAAAGCAGTAAGATTCCGTTTCTTACAAATGATCTTGGTGGATTTGATATGGGTAAAACTGATAAAGTTGATGAAGAACTTTATATAAGATGGATGCAGTTTTCTATGTTTACTCCAATTGTAGAAGTTTTTTCACAACCGGAAAATCCAACATCAAATCTTGCTTACAAATATTCTAAAAGAGCTGATAAGTTATTTATACAGTATTCTCATTTACGAATGCAACTATTTCCATACATTTATTCTTATGCACATCACACAAGAATAGAAGCCAAGCAAATTATTAGGAAAATACCTGGCAGATTGTACGAGTATAATTTTGGGAATGAACTTTTAATTGCACCGGTTTATGAACAAGGTGCAATAAGCAGAGAAATAGATTTACCTGAAGGCAAATGGATAAACTTTTGGACAGATGAAATTGTTGAAGGTAATCGAAAGATTTTTGTTGATGCGCCTATTGATGTAATTCCTATATATGTTAAAAGTGGAGCGATTATTCCGATGCGTAATTACAATCGCTCAATTGAAAGCGGGACTAATGATTCTCTAATTATTCATATTTATCCCGATGAAAATTCTGAGTTTAATTTGATAGAGGATGATGGAGTGAGCAATGATTACTTAAAAGGTAATGTTGCAATAACTGATTTTGAGATTAGGAGAATAAAAAACAGATATGTTCTTGAAATCAAACCAATAATAGGCAGTTATTCTGGAATGAAATCAAATAGAGTTCTAAAATTAATCATACACAGTAGAATTATTAATAATATAAGTTTTAATGACTCCAGTGTTAAGTTTGTTAGAAAAGACACTTTTATTGAAACAGAATTTATAACTATAAATAAGAGGAGAGGGGATTTCATTGCAATTGATTTTGAGTAAATTCAAAATGAGTTTGACCAAAATTATTTTTGTAAGCTTAGTAAGCACTTCAATTATATTAATCGCAGATTCATCAGTAAAAAATATTTTGTTAGTTGGCGATAGCATTTCGATTTTATATGCACCTTATCTTAAAGAATATATCGATGATTGTTTCAACCTTCGATTAAAAGGAAATCAATCTGATGCAATAATTAATTTAGATAACCCGAAAGGAGCAAATGCTGGCAACTCCAGAATGATTTTAGATTATCTAAAACATTTTAAAGAAACTGATGTAAATTTTAATGATGATATTATTTTGCTTAATTGTGGATTGCACGATATAAAAACTGATCCAATTTCAAATGTAAATGCTATTAGTCTAAGTGAATATAAATCCAATCTTGATTCTATTTATTGGATTATAATGCAATTAAACAAAAAACTCATTTGGGTTAACACAACTCCTGTTAATGATTCAATACACAATTCAAAACAAGTTGGATTTTATCGTTACAATAAGGATGTTGAAAACTACAATTCTATCGCAGACAGTTTTTTTACAGAGCATAATGTTCCAATCATTGATCTGTATTCTTTTACAAAATCTTTTCCAAAAGAAGCATATTCTGATCATGTTCATTTTAAACCCAAATATGCTCAACTTCAAGCAAAGTACATTGCGGAATTTATTCTAAATAAAAATTACTAGTCAAATCTTTAATTCTTACTTTACTGCAACTTAATCTTTTTAATAATGAGTAAAGAATCATTATTTTAGATCATAAAATATTTAGTTAATCATAAAATAAGTGAGTAAAATTTAATGGCAGCAAAAATTATTTGGACAAAAATTGATGAAGCTCCCGCTTTAGCAACTTATTGTTTATTACCCATCGTAGAATCATTTGCAAAAGGAACAGGAATTGAAATAGAGTTAAAAGATATTTCTCTCGCGGGAAGAATAATTGCAAACTTTCCCGATAATCTAACTGAGGAACAAAAAATTTCTGATTATCTAACTGAACTTGGTGAGGTTGCAAAAACTCCTGATGCAAATATAATTAAGCTCCCAAATATCAGTGCTTCAATTCCACAACTAAAAGAAGCGATTAAAGAATTACAGGATAAAGGTTTTAAAATCCCTGATTATCCTGAAGAACCAAAAAATGATGAAGAGAAAAAATTAAAAGAAAGATTTGCAAAAGTACTTGGCTCTGCTGTAAATCCTGTTCTTAGAGAAGGCAATTCTGATAGACGAGCTTCTTTATCAGTTAAAAAGTTTGCTCAAAAACATCCGCATAAAATGATGAAACCATGGCCAGCTTCAGGCTCAAAAGCCAGAGTTGCGCATATGACACAAAAAGATTTTTATGGAAATGAAACCGCACTTACTCTTGATAAAAATGATGTTGTTAAAATTGAATATGTTGATCAAAATGGAAACACAACCATTCTTAAAGAAAATCTTAAACTTCTTAACGGAGAAGTAATTGATACAACGGTAATGAATGTTAAAGAGTTACGAAAATTTTATGCTGAACAAATTGAAGAAGCAAAAAAAGATAATGTTTTGCTTTCACTTCATCTTAAAGCAACTATGATGAAAATTTCTGATCCAATTATGTTTGGTCACGCAGTATCAGTTTATTATAAAGATGCTCTCGATAAGCATGCCGATGTACTAAAAGAAATTGGAGCAAATGTAAACAATGGTCTTTTGGATGTAATTGAAAAACTAAAAAAACTTCCTGAAGAAAAAAGACTTGAGATAGAAGCAGATATTAATAAAGTTTATAAATACCAGCCTGAACTTGCAATGATTGATTCAAGAATTGGAAAAACAAATCTGCATGTTCCAAATGATGTTATTGTTGATGCATCCATGCCTAATGTTGTGCGTGATGGCGGAAAGATGTGGAACAAAAAAGATGAACTTCAGGATTGTATTGCAATGATTCCTGATCGTTGTTATGCAACTATTTACCAGGAAATTATTCAAGATGCAAAAGCAAATGGACAGTTTGATCCTGCAACAATGGGCGCTGTTTCTAACGTTGGTTTGATGGCTCAGAAAGCTGAAGAATACGGCTCACACGATAAAACTTTTGAATCAAAAGGAAATGGTGTTATTCGTGTCGTAAATTCAGAAGGAAAAATATTACTTGAGCAGCAAGTTGAAAAAGGTGATATTTTTAGAATGTGCCAGGCTAAAGATGAACCAATTAAAGATTGGGTAAAGCTAGCTGTAAATAGAGCAAAAGCTTCCAACACTCCAGCAATTTTTTGGCTTGATGAAAACAGGGCACACGATAGAGAAATTATTGCAAAGGTTAAAAAATATTTACCTGAGCATGATACAACTGGATTAGAAATTAAAATTCTTAAACCTGTTGATGCAATGAAATACACTTTAGAAAGAGTTAGAAAAGGATTGGATACCATTTCTGTAACAGGAAACGTACTTCGTGATTATCTAACAGACTTATTCCCAATACTTGAATTAGGTACAAGTGCAAGAATGCTTTCAATCGTTCCATTATTAAATGGCGGCGGATTATTTGAAACTGGTGCCGGCGGTTCAGCACCAAAACATGTTCAGCAATTACTTAAAGAAAACCATCTAAGATGGGATTCATTAGGAGAATATTGTGCTCTTGTTCCTTCAATTGAAATGATTGCTGATAAAACTGGTAATGCAAAAGCAGCACTCTTAGCCGAAACATTAGATGTTGCAATCGGAAAGTATTTAGAAAACTCCCGTTATCCTTCACGTAAAGCCGGTGAAATTGATAACAGAGGAAGCTCATTTTATTTAGCATTTTATTGGGCACAAGCTTTATCAGAACAAAATAAAGATACAGAATTAAAAACACGTTTTACAAAAATGTTTCAGGAACTAAAATCAAACGAAGAAAAAATTGTGAGTGAATTGATTTCTGTTCAAGGTAAGCCTGTTGATGTTGGCGGTTACTATTTGCCTGATGATAAGAAAGCTAATGAAGTTATGCGTCCTAGTTTAACACTTAATAAAATAATTGATGAAATGTAGTTACAAGTTATTTTATATATCCATTAATAAGGCTCAGGTAACTGAGCCATTTTTATTGCCGATATTGTTGACTAAAACTTTTCTTTAACCTAAGTTACAATTGTAAATAATCAACTGAGTTTTATAGTTTAATTATTTTATTCAGGGGATAATGTTATGGAAAAAAAATTTGCTTTTCAGTTTGATGATTCAACCCGCATCTTGTACAAACACTACTTTGGAATGATTACTCTTGAGGATATATACTCTTCCTGGGATTATGCGTTTAACAACAACATAATACCCGCCGGAACCAGAAGTTTTATTTTAGATTATCGCGAAGCTTCCTTTGATATCAAAATTAAAGAGTATCATAAAATTGCAGACTATTATGCCGATCATCTTGAAGTATTTAAGAATTGCAAAATTGCCATTATAACTCAAACACCTAAAGATGTAGTTATACCTGCACTGGTTGAAACGAAAGATAAGGGTTACATATCTAAACCTTTCTATTCAATTGAAGCTGCAATTGATTGGGTTTTAAAATAAAAAATCAAAGTATAGATTATGAATTTTAAAATAAATGATGATGTATTTAACGTCTTCCCAAAATTGGAAACTGAAAGATTACTTTTAACAGAGTTTGAAAAAACTGATGCAGAAGAACTATTTAAAATGCGCTCTGATGATAGAGTTCAAAAATATCTGGATAGAGATCCTCATAGAACTGTTGAAGAATCCAGGATAATGATTGAGGGAATGATTGCATCTTACATCAGTAAAGAGGGTATAAACTGGATAATCAGAAAAAAAGATACACGTGATGTAATTGGCTATATCGGATATTGGAGAATGATAAGAAATAATGTACGAGCTGAGATTGGATATGCGATGAAACCGGAATACTGGGGTAAAGGATATATGCAGGAAGCACTAATCAAAGTAATTGATTTCGGCTTTAATGAATTTTGTCTGCACAGCATCGAAGCTAATGTTAATCCTGATAATGCAAGTTCTATAAAACTTTTAGAAAAATGTGGATTTAAAAGAGAAGCTTACTTCAATGAGGATTATTTTTATAACGGAAAATTTTTAGACAGTGCCATATATAGTTTGTTAGAAACAGATTGTGAAAATAAATTTACGCGTCACTGATGTCGTCCTGAGTCTAAGAATGATATTTTCTGAATTGAGAATTTCAAATAGAAAATTTACCAAATTGTTAAGATGTAAAAGGAATTAATTGGAATGCTTATTGACTATATAACATCGCACTGAATTTCGTGTTAAATTTAACTGGCGGGTACTGTTGTTAGATATGCAGGAAGACTTCATCTGGAAGTCTTCCTTTTTTTTAAAAAAAACTTTACGACACACAACCCTTAAACTCATTTAAGTATCTATCCATTGATTAAAATTTTTAATTGCGCTAATTTGCTAGTGTTATTTTAATTAGAATTATTTTACTTGTTACATTAATGGGTACAAATAAACTTTCCATAAAAAACTCAAACTCAATTCTGCTTATTGCTCCTTGCGGAATGAACTGCATTTTATGTTATGCTTACCAAAGAAATAAAAATCATTGTCCTGGATGCAGAGTAGAATCTAATAATAAAAATATATCCTGTATAAATTGCAGAATAAAAAATTGTAAAAATTTTAATGACACCAGTAAAAGTTTTTGTTACGATTGTGAAAGTTTCCTTTGTAAGCTATTAAAGCATTTAGATAAACGATACCGTACAAAGTACAATATGAGTATGATTGATAATCTTGTGTCTATCAAAAAGGATGGAATAAAAAAGTTCATTCTTAATGAAAATAAAAGATGGGCTTGTAAAATTTGTGGTGAAAGTATTTGTGTGCATAAAGGTAGCTGCCTTAATTGTAGCAACTAAACGTTCAATTTTTCTATGTAGAAAGTTGAATTATAAATATTGAAATAGCTTAGAGGATATTATGAATGAACAAAAAACAAAAGTATGTCCCGTTGAACTTTCAGGTTCTCTGGATAATAAATTAAGAAGATGGTTGCAGAATCCAAGTAAATTATTAGCGCCATATTTAAAGCCCGGGATGAAGGTGCTTGATATGGGATGTGGTCCGGGATTCTTTACAATTGAAATTGCAAAAATGATTGGCAGTGATGGAAAAGTATTTTCTGTCGATTTACAAGAAGGTATGCTGAATCAAATTAAAAAGAAGATTAAAGGATCGGAATTAGAAAAAAAGATTCATCTAATAAAAAGTGACGGAGACAATTTTGTCGTACCAGAGAAAGTAGATTTTATTTTAGCATTTTATATGATTCACGAAGTGCCCGATAAAGAGAATCTATTTAAACTGCTTAAGAATATACTTAATGAAAATGGACGTTTTCTTATTGTTGAGCCAAAACTTTTTCACGTTTCAAAAAAAGAATTTGAACTAACTTTGCAGAAAGCAGAACAGGCGGGATTTAAAATTACAAATGGCCCTAAATTGCCATTTAGTCATTCAGCAATTTTAAATTAATCTCATACTAACCCTCTTCTTACAAAGGAGAGAGAAAGAAGGGGTTAGGTTGTTTGACTTAAACTGGTTAAAAATGGTTAAGTAATAATAAAATTCTTTTTTAATTTAAATTTAATAAATCAAAAATATAGAATATGATCAGAATTTTTGTGTGTATTATTTTTATTTCTATTCAATGCTATTGCCAATTCACTCAGTATAGTGATTATGATTGGACTAAAACGGAAATTAATTATAGCAAAGAAAAGAAAACTGAATTGCTAAGTAGGGTCAAGTTAGAAGAAAATTTTGATATATCTTACTTAAAAGATACTCGTAGAAATTGTGTTACAGAAGAAGCATATAGTGAATTTCTGATTGAAGAATTAAAAAATTATCACATTTTAGATATAAATGGTGACTCAATTTTAGATGTTGTTTATGAGGGTCCGCATAATCCCAGTGAAGGTGATAATGTAGCTTTTTTTATAAATGATTCAGATAGTCTCGAGTTAGCATTATTTATTTATGGTAATATTGAAAGCATTATTTCTGAAAACAATTGTATAAAGAAAATAAATTTTATCATACTACCTTGTTGTGCAAATTATATAACATTTAGAGATTATTACACAATTAAGAGCCACCCTGAACAATTGGTAAACTTTGACAGTCTCATCGTGAATACTCCCATAAAGTTTATATCAAAAAAAATGATTGCTGTACTCGATTCTTCAGAAGCTTTGAATTATTGTCATCGACCTGATCGCGTCGTCAATAACATTTCTGGCATAACTAATAAACAATGTTATGTTACTTTTGCACCTGAAAGAGTAAAAAACAAACTTCCTCCTGAAAGTAGTTCAGTATATGATTTTGGATATATAGCTGAAGGGAACAATCAGATAGCCAAACTTAATGATAGTGTTGAAATTACTGTTTTAGCTGATATGAAAAATAAAAAGTACTTTTTTATTAAAACTAAAAATCTACATACTTCACAAAGCATTTTCGGTAAAGATGATGTAATCTTTTATGGCTGGGTTGAATCGAAATACATTAAACTCAAAAAGTATTGAATAAGTTTTCCCTTTACCGCTAACAACAATAAGCTTTTAGTAGTGTTGCAATTGCTCAAGATGCAATGGCTAAGACTCATCGTGCAATTGGATAATCTCATTGTGCAATTGCTCATAGTCATTATGCAACAACAAATAATCACTTGGATACTAGCATCTGACTAATTGACTAATAAAATCTGGTCAAACATTTTTGCAGCGATCAACATTCTAAAAGCATTTATATTGCAAATAAAATATTAGATTAAAAGTACAGTAATATGATTGAACAAATAAAATCCAACTTAGACAATCCAAACCAACTCGAAAAATTGTATCGTGAGAACAAAACTGTTTTTAAAAAAGAGTTTAATACTTTGTATCCCGATATAAAAGAAAACACAACTGCTCAAATCTGGAATGAAAGACTAAACTTTGAAAGTGATGAAATTTCCTGGGGAACAAAAAACGAATTGGTATTTGTAATCATTGCTTCTTTCATTGCAGGCTTTATCGCAAAGCTTCCACAGTTTTTTGGTTTTACAGAGGAATTCTTTTATCAAAGAAATTTTGCATTTATAGTTTTTCCATTGTTGGCAGCATACTTTGCGTGGAAACAAAATGTATCAACTAAGAAAATTACTGTTGCCTCAATTGCAATTTTAGTTTCAGTATTGTATATAAACTTTCTGCCCAACAATAATCAAAGCGATACTTTGATACTGGCTTGTTTGCATCTGCCATTGTTTTTATGGGCTGTACTTGGGTTTACATATTTGGGTAAAGATATTAAAAACAATCAGCAACGATTGGATTTTCTTAGATATAATGGTGACCTGGTTGTGATGACTGCAATTATACTTCTTGCCGGCGGTCTGTTTACGATTCTAACAATAAATCTTTTCAGCCTAATAGATATTCATATAGAAGAATTTTATTTCAAAAACATCGGCATCTTGGGTTTAGCTGCTGCACCAATTGTTGGAACTTTTCTTGTTCAGACAAATCCGCAATTGGTTAATAAAGTATCGCCCGTAATTGCAAAAATTTTTACTCCTTTAGTTCTGGTTACACTTGTTGTTTACCTGATTGCAGTAATCTATACAGGCAAGGATCCTTACAATGATAGGGAATTTCTTTTGATTTTTAATATGCTTCTTATTGGAGTGATGGCAATAATATTTTTCTCAATTGCTGAAAACTCAAAAACATCTGGCAGCAAAATTATAACGGTAATGCTGTTCGCACTTTCCATCGTAACAATAACTGTAAACGGAATAGCACTCTCGGCAATTATTTTTAGAATTTCGGAATGGGGAATTACACCAAATAGACTTGCGGTTTTAGGCAGTAATATTCTTATCCTATTAAATCTGTTTCTTATGTCTTACAGGTTATTCAAAACAGTAAAAGATGTTAATGAGATTGAGCAGGTTGGTAATAGCATTGCTTTCTTTTTACCGGTCTACAGTTTATGGACGATGATAGTAACCTTTGTATTGCCATTACTTTTTAACTTTAAATGATTTAAAAGTAAAAAGTGGTCTTAAATAAACACACCACTTTTTGTTTCCTGCTTATGCGTCGGGATGAATACAAAAGGATTTTGTTGATTTGAAATAATTTTATTCATCTTAGTTTTTAACCATTCATCACAAAAACATCACATCTGCAAATATTTTAAGCTCAAAACTATTTCCGTTTGTTGATTAAAATTATTATTCAATTTAACTTTGAACATTACCCCAAACTATTTATTAACTAATCAAAAACTATTATAAGGATTACAATGAGCAGTATTTTCAAATTTGGTGAAGTTGTTTCCGGTTACAATATCCGTGTATTAAATGAACGTGAAATAAGAGCGGGCGCCGGGTTGTTATTTGTATTTATGTTTATTGCAATACTTTCGGCTATTATGCAGGGAAGTTTTACACTTCTTAAATATGCTGTGATGATATTTCTTGCAGATATGCTGATACGAGTTTTAGTTAATCCAAAATATTCGCCTGTTTTAATTTTAGGAAGGTTCTTTGTCAGAAACCAGGTGCCGGAATATGTTGGTGCAGTGCAGAAAAAATTTGCCTGGTTTATTGGTATAGGTCTTGGGTTAACGATGTTCATCCTCATAAATATTATGAATACATTTAGTTTTATTACCGGACTTATCTGTTTAATATGCCTTATCTTTTTATTCTTTGAATCTGCTTTTGGAATTTGTTTGGGTTGTAAATTTTATTCCTGGATATATAAAGAAAAAGCTCAATACTGTCCGGGTGAAGTGTGCGAAATTAAAGACAGGCACGAAATACAAAAAACAAATTTGCCTCAGTGGGTAATAGTTATAGCATTTATTGCATACATAATTAGCATCGTCTATTTATTTAATGATAATTTCAAAGTACCTCCGCGTGAGTTGTTTTCCGGAAAGAGTTTAGAAGAGATGCAGCAGGAATAATAAAAAAAAATCCTCTCTTATTTTGAGAGAGGATTTTTCATTATTCAAATTGAGTAATTAAGATTTTCTTTTATATTTAATTTCCATTGATTTAGTTTCACCAGCACCATAATTAACATACATTTCGAAAATTGAATTATCTTTATCAATAATTTTTAGCACCTGTCTAACATCAACTTTGCTTCCATTAGGTATAACCATTTTACCATTGTAGGTAACCGTATTAGTTGACTTATCGTATTTTCCCTCAAGCACCATCATTCCTGTGCCCATATTATCAATCCAAACATTCTGAAAAACTTTAAGTGCATTATCAAAACCAGTAATATCCATTCCGTTAAACGGCATTCCCATCATCATACCAGAAAATTTCCCAACAATGTATCTTCCATCCATAACTGATTCATATTTAGTGGCGCCCTTCATTGTTTGCGGTGGTTGGGATGGATCCATCCACATAGTTATATCGCCTTCCCATTCTCCAACCATATCAGTTAGCATTTTATGTTCGGGTCCGGGAGCCATATAGGTTTGCCATTCCTTCATCATTGCTTCCTGGTTGGCATCCTGAGCAAAAGAAAAAATGGAACATAAAAGAACGAGAGCTAAAGAGAACTTACTAAGGAATTTCATGCTGCCTCCTAATGAAATGAATTGATTTATGTTAGTAGTTACGAAAAAGAAAAAGGATTTTACTAGTTATTCTATGGCAACTTAGTTTCTATAATTTCAATTGTCAATAGTTAATAATTATTTAATATCTGACAGGACATATCAACTTAAATAAATATTTCATAAGAGTTGATTGATTGACTTACAAAAATCATTAACCTAATTTTAAACCACATTTATTAACTTATTTTATTTCACAGGGAGCTATGAAAATTAAAAAGTTTTTTTTGTTTTTAATTCTTCATTCTTCTTTCTTAACTGTTAATTGTTTCAGCCAGCAATATGGCTGGGTGCCACTTGATCCACCTGAAAATGTTAGAAGTATAAAACGTATTTATCTTGAAGGTAATAAAGCGTGGTTAGTTGCAGATTCAAGTATTTTTTATAGTCCGAATTACCCAGCAGTACAATTCGCTCGAATTTACTCTACACCAGCAAATTGGAGTAATCCTAATCTAAATGACATAGTATTCAGAAATGAAAATGGAAAAAGATATGGTTGGGCTGCAGGTGGTGTATCTTTTGGCGCAAGATCAGTTGATGATTCAGCACTTGTTTGGACTGATATGTATTTAAGTGGTGATCAAACTTACGGATGTATTTCGTTTCCTAATAGACAGATAGGTTTTGGATGTGGTACAGATAAATATCTTCACAAAACAATAAACGGAGGAATTGATTGGTTTGATACTGGTGTTAAATTAGGTGTGTCATCCGTTGATGGCTTAATTTTTTTAGATACGCTAATCGGCTATTCCGCTGGTGCTTCTCCTTCTTTTAAAAAAACAACAGATGGTGGGTTAACCTGGTTTAATGTTGGAAATATTACTGGTAATATGATTGATATTTACTTTCTTGATGAATCTCATGGTTGGGCAGTTGGTGCTTCTGATATTATTATATATAGAAATGCGACATGGTCTAGGGTTGAAAATACTCCTATGGGTACTGCAGATTATTCAATTTTCTTTGTTGATCAAAATAATGGGTGGCGAGTTGGTCCCTGGGGAAAAATATTTAATTCCAGTGATGGTGGATTTACCTGGAATGAAGAGACAAGTGGCACAACTAAAACATTACACGATGTATTCTTTACTTCACCAACAAATGGATTTGCTGTTGGTTTTGATAGCACAATTTTACATTACACTCAATTAACAGATGTGAAAGAACAACCTACATACCCAACAGCATTTAAGTTAGAACAAAACTATCCAAATCCGTTTAATCCTTCTACCAGTATCCAGTATGCAATAGGCAGTAGACAATTTGTGCAACTTAAAGTTTATGATATTCTTGGAAATGAAATTGCAACTTTAGTTGACGAAGAAAAAGAACCAGGCATTTGCGAAACTGAATTCAATCCAGCATCGAGCATCAAGAATCCAGCATCCGGGATTTATTTCTATCAGCTAAGAGCAGGTGATTACGTCCAAACAAAAAAAATGATTTTTATGAAATAAGAAGATGACAGCCTGATTCTATACAGTTAACCTCAGCTATCAAACTATTTTATATTATTTGTGCTTTAGCTGCTTCAAGATAATCTACTTTATAAGCTTCAATAAATTCATCCACACCTTCGGGCGATAAAAAATTTAATAATTCTATTATAGAATTATCAACGCGGTAATTTTCATCCCATATAATGCCGGCAGATTCAAATTTGCTAACTGCATAATCTGCAAGATGCAAAATTGCTGTAAGAAAATTATTTTCTTTAGAGTTGCCGGGTCGATGATGATATTGTAATGCATCAGAAAGAACGGAAGGCAGTTGCCATTTATCGGTAAGAAACTCACCAATTTCCTGGTGAGATAATCCCAAAACTTTATACTCGGATTCTAAAAATGTAGTTTTATTCTGTGCAGAGTAACCTGCAATTTGAAGAAATTCATTGGATAGATACTCATGGATAATTAGTATTCCCATATCATGCAGCATACCTGCAGTAAAACCATCACCCTCAAAGTTAAACCCTAGATCCTTTGCCATTCTTTGAGTAAGTATTCCAACAATCATAGAATGATTTAAAAATTTATCGGGATTAAAATATTTATCCGATTTCATTTTCATGGTTGCAGCCATCCGGATTGAGGTAACTATTGATTTTATCTCCCGCATTCCAAGCATTATAACAGCCGTACTTATGTTAGTAACGTTTCTCCTTAATCCGTAAAGAGGGGAATTTGCAACTGAAAGAACCTTCAACGTTAATGATGGATCCTTTTCAATTAATGTTGTTACCTTTTTTGCAGATATAGTTTGGGAATTAAATAATTGTGAAATTTCCTGAAGTACTCTAGGTATTGGAGGAAGAGTAGTAACGGTTTGCAGTTGCTTTAAAATATCTTCTGCTTTGTATAAACTATTAGTTTGTTGATCATCCATAAAAAAAGATTCCACAGTAAATTATTTTAATAATTATTCCCTACCAAAAAATAGTCAAATCAAAAATTCATATCAACGGAAAGGTTATTATGAATCAAATATTTGCACTTTAGTTTAATCGTGAGTGCAATTAGTAGTTGGGTTAACTTAAGTATTTTCACAACATTTCCAGGTACAATTCTCTAGAATCCTTATTTAACAAGAGGGAATGAGAAGTATTGACAGTGAATTTAATGACTCGAGTAAAATAGTTTTGGTAAAAAAATAACAACGACACTCAAAAACGTTAAAAGTCACACGGAACTGAACTTTTAATTGGGCGCAAATTTTTGACTAAAAAATATTTTTAAAAATTTTGTCCCTTTCCATACTTTCACTTCACTAATAATTATCTAATCCAAAATTAAAAATAAAAAAGGAAAGCTATGATCCTTAAAAGAGTTCTTTTATCCGTTTTTCTGTTTTCAACTTCGGTCGTATTTATATCCTGCTCCGAAGATGAAACTACCGCACCACCCACAAGCACCGCATTAACGGCAAATTTTAGTGATATAAAAGCTAAGGTATTTGTTAATTGTATTGGTGCACAGTGTCATTCCTCAGCAGGCAACGCTGGCGGACTTGTATTAGAATCAAATGTTGCATTTAATAATTTGGTTGGTGTGCAAAGTGCGCTATTTCCGCAATTTAAAAGAGTTGAGGCTGGCAGCAGCACAAACAGTTTAATCATAAAAATTTTACGGGGAGAAGTATCACCGCAAATGCCTTTTAACGGAACACCTTTACCAACAGCCACGATTGATAGTATCGCTAAGTGGATTGATAATGGTGCTTTGAATAATTAGGAAGATGGCAGTAAAATTTTAGAATTTAGTCCTGGGAAATCAGGACTTTTTTATTTACTAACAGAATACCCTTCATTTCAAATAAATCACAAATTAGTTCTTCTATTTAAATTTGAGTGTCACTCCTTATATCAGTAATTTTAACCATTATTATTCAACTCATATTTAAGGCTGATGGACGAATTTAAAGACGATTATCAAAAAGAAGAGCAACCTGTTGAAATTCCAACTATTGTTAAAGAACATGATCCGGACTACGATCCAGATAATGATTTGGAATTTCAAGTTTCACCGGTTGCTGCAGCATTTATTGGTTTGGCAGGTGCATTTTTTCTTTACCAGATAGTTGGCTCAATACTTACCGTTTTAATTTTAGGAATGGATCTTGAATCTGTTCCGGTTAATAGCCTCCGTTTGATGACGATGGCTGGACAAATACTTTTTATAATGCTGCCCGCATTGCTATTTGCAAAATGGATTTACTCCGATGTTGGAAAGATTATCCGCATACGAAAACCCGATCTTAAAGAACTGGGATTGTTTACAATTGGAATTGTTGTTCTCACTCCGCTCTTACAAAGTTATTTATATATTCAGAATTATTATTTAGAAGTTTTTGCTAAAAGCTCATCATTTATAAATTCTGCAAAAAGCTTTTTTGATTCTTTGAATGAAATGGTTGAAAAAACTTATAGTAATCTTCTCTCAGCATCCAACATTTTTGAACTTTCACTTGTTGTGATTGTAGTTGCAGTTGTACCTGCTCTATCCGAAGAAACTATGTTTCGTGGTTTTATCCAGCGCAGTTTTGAATTAAAGTATAAAAAATATGCTGGTCTAATAATTACTGCTATATTTTTTAGTCTTTACCACTTTAATCCATACGGATTTATTCCATTATTTGTTCTTGGGGCTTTCTTTGGGTTTGCAGCCTTTAAAAGTAAAACATTGCTAATACCAATGTTCTTACATTTTCTAAATAATTTTTCAGCAGTTTCTCTTTATCATATTATTGGCGATGATGAATTGATAAAATCTGATGGATCCGTAAATTCTGATGAACTTTCTTCTTATGTTATGATGTTCTTTGCTTTAGTTATTTTATTTATAGGTTTGATAATAGTGATAAATAAGTATTACTCTTCAAAACAATTATTAAAGGAGGAATGATTATGCCTTACTGTCCAAATTGTATTTACGAGTATGTTGATGGTGTTAAAGTATGTCCGGATTGTGGTGCTACATTAGTTGATAAGCTAATAGATCACGATTGGGTTATAGTTTATACATCAGATCAACTGTATGATGTGCAGATGATGAAGGATGCGCTTGAAAGTGCAGAGATTCAAGCTACAATCTTATCGCAAAAAGACAGCAGCTTTCCTGCAACGGGAGATCTTGCAGTTATAAAACTTCTTGTTAAAAGCGAGGATGCTGATTCCGCATTAAACTTTATTAAGGAATTAGAAAATACTAAGCCTGAAGAAGAGGAATAATGGCTTTGGGAAATACAGCAATTAGAATATTGGTTTCTGTTTTTGCTATTCCGGCGCTGGTTTTACTCTCATACTTTGGCGGAGTATATTTTTTAAGCTTTGTATTAATCATTGCCGGAATTTCGTTCTACGAATTTTCAATTATGGTAAAATCAAAAGGGGCAAATGTTAATGTTAATTTTGGTTTATTTGCTATAATCTTTTTGATTTTAAATCAATATAGATTTTTCTTTAGTCAGTATAATTTTCTAATAGGCTTTTTTGTAATTCTTCTTCTTTTTGAATTGTTTAGAAATAATGGATCTGCAATACAAAATCTTGGTGCAACTTTGCTAGGTGTTTTTTATATGGGAATTTTCGGGAGTACATTAATTGGTATTAGAGAATTCTACCCAAACATAAATGGAATGTATTATCAAGGTGGATATTTAATAATTTCAATTTTTGCTACAATTTGGATCTGTGACTCAGCTGCATTCTTTGGCGGAACAGCGCTTGGCAAACACAAATTATTTCCGCGCGTAAGTCCAAAAAAAAGCTGGGAAGGTGCAATTTTTGGATTTGTATTTGCAATCCTTGCAATGATATTAGCAAAGAATGTTTTACTTGATTTTTTATCAATTAAAGATGCAATTGTAATTGGATTCATAATTGGAACACTTGGTCAAATTGGTGATCTTACCGAATCATTGTTAAAGCGAGATGCGGGAGTTAAAGATTCTTCAAATTTAATCCCGGGTCATGGCGGAATCTTTGACCGATTTGATTCATTATTGTTTTCGTCTCCAATTATTTATTTATACTTAACACATTTAGCTTGATGATTCCGGAAAAGAAATTATGAGCGGAAAAGTTTCTGTTATAACTCTTGGTTGTTCAAAAAACACTGTTGATTCTGAAAGATTAATGAAACAGATTCAGTTGAACAAAATAGGATTAGTTGATGATCCGAATAAAGCTGAGACCGTTATTATTAATACTTGCGGATTTATTGAAGCCGCAAAAGAAGAATCGATCAATACAATTCTTGAAGCTGTTGCTATGAAAAACAGTGGTAAGATAAAAAAAGTTATTGTCGCAGGATGTTTATCAGAGAGATATAAAGAAGATTTATTAAAAGAAATTCCTGAAGTTGATGTTTATTTTGGAACGGAGAATTACGAAGGTATAATTAAAGAACTTGGCGGCAATCTAAAAAAAGAATTACTTGGCGAACGATTATTAACAACGCCATCCCATACTGCCTATCTAAAAATTTCTGAGGGATGCGATCATCCTTGTTCTTTCTGTGCAATACCTTTAATGCGCGGCCTGCACAAATCAAAACCAATGGATGAGTTAATTCGTGAAGCAGAATTTCTTGCAAAAAATAACACCAAAGAATTAGTACTGATAGCACAAGACACAACGGATTACGGAAAAGACATTTATGGCAAAAATAATATTTCTGAACTTCTAAGAAAGCTTAGTGAGATTGAAGGAATCGAGTGGATAAGATTAATGTATGCCTATCCATCAAAATTTCCTGATGAATTGATTGAGGAGATAAAAACTAATCCCAAAGTTTGTAAGTATGTGGATATACCATTACAGCATATTTCCGATGATGTTTTGAAGTCAATGAGAAGGGGAGTAACCGCAGACAGAACTAGAAAATTACTGCATAAACTTCGCAAAGAGATTCCGGATATTACAATTAGAACCACATTTATTGTTGGATATCCGAACGAATCTGAAAAAGATTTTGAAGAACTTTGTGATTTTGTTCGTGAAATAAAATTTGATCGTATAGGGACTTTTACTTTTAGCGTCGAAGAAAACACATCAAGTTATATTCTTGGTGATCCTGTTTCTGTAGAAGAAAAAGAAAATAGAAAAAATATTCTGATGGAAATTCAAAAGGATATTTCTCTTGAAAAGAATGAATCTTTTATCGGAAAAAAACTAAGAGTATTGGTTGAATCTGTTGAAGGTGATTTCTTTGTCGGACGGTCTTACAGAGATGCTCCGGAAGTTGATGGTGAAGTTTTGATAAATAAAAGCAATAGCAAAATAAAAATCGGCAAGTTTTACGATGTTGTAATTAATGATTATGATGAGTATGATTTATTCGGTGACATTTTGTTAAAAGAAGGGAAAGAGAAATGAAAAAAATATTTTTAATCCTTATTTGTTTATTCTTAAATAAAACTGGAATTGCTCAGGATAATCCTGGCAATCAAAGCAAATTAAATGTAAAAGATGCTGTCTATTACCAGGACTTTGTAAATATGGCATCGGATAAACCAGGACTTTCACGAGTTGATATTTATATTCAGGTTCCATACAAAAATGTTCAGTTTGTAAAATCCAGCGAGGGATTTACGGCCAAGTATTCTATAACTGCTTCTGTGTTTGATAGTTCTAAGAAAAAATTAATTGTTGAAAAAACCTGGAATGAGACCATAAATGTAATTGATTTTAATATGGCTAGTTCAAAAGAAAATTATAGCCTGAGTAAAAGATCATTTGATCTTGCCCCTGGAGTTTATTCTGTAAGAACCTTGCTGCAGGATAAAGATTCCAAGCAAGAAGCAATTGGTGAAAATATTTTTACAGTTAAAACTTATGAACAGAATATTTCTTTAAGTGACATTTTACTTATATCGAAATCTGAAAATTCTCAGGGGAAAAATGAAATTATACCCAATATTAGCCGGAACTTTCCTTCTGCAAAGACCAGAATTAAATATTATTTTGAAGTGTATGTAAAAGATTCGATAGATACCAAAAGTAAATTTGAATATACTGTACTGAATTCGGAAAAAAACATTATTCATAAAGAAGTTGAAGAAAGATATTTAAAAACCGGCAGCAATAAGGTTCTATTTACATTGCAGGAATTTCCATTTGATCTCGGAGTATACTCATTAGTTGCTTCAATTGTTGACTCAAATGGAACCTCAATCGTAAGTACTGCAAAATCTTTTTATTCACATTGGAAGGGCCTGCCATCTTTAGTAAATAATATTGAAAAGGCGGTTTCACAAACAGTTTATATAGCTTCTCCGGAAGAACAAGATTATATGGAAGAAGGTGAAACTACTTCCGAGAAAACAAAAAGATTTTTAGAGTTTTGGAAGAAAAAAGATCCTTCACCCAACAATGATGAGAATGAAATATTTGATGAATATTTCAGAAGGATTGGTTATGCAGATGAGAATTTTTCAAATTATATTGAAGGCTGGAGATCTGATCGTGGCATGGTATATACTATACTTGGTGCACCGAATAACGTAGATAGACATCCATTTGAATATAATACTAAACCTTATGAGGTTTGGGAATATTATGATTTGAATAGAAGTTTTATTTTTCAGGACCAGACAGGTTTCGGTGACTATAGATTAATTACACCATTAACTGGTGATCTTTATCGTTACAGATATTAATCACATTCTTAAATCATGATTCTAATAATTACTCTCAATCCTCTTTTAGAAAGAAGATTTACTTACGAACAAATTAAATCTGGAAGTGTTAACAGAAATGCTGAAACAAGAATTTCTGCAGGCGGAAAAGGGATTAATGTAAGTCGCCAATTAAAAAAGTTTGGTTTAAAATCTTACAACTATCTTTTTTCAGGAGGAACAAATGGAAAGATTCATCGTGATGCATTAAAAAACGAAGCCCTGGATTTCACATTTGTATCAACAAAATCAGAAACAAGGCATGCTGCAGTAGTCATATCGGAAAAAGATAAAATAACTTCATCCTTCTTTTCAGAAGACCCAATAATATTGCAAACCGAAGTTGATGAATTCAAATTAAAACTCGATAAGATGATTCAAAATTGTGAAATTGTAATATTCTCAGGTAGTTCTCCATCAATTGAAACTGATTCAATTATTCCTTATGGTATTGAGCTAGCAAACAAGTATGATAAAGTTTCGATATGTGATACTTACGGAAATCATCTGCAGAGCTGTATAGATGCCGGGCCTACAATGATCCATAATAATCTTTCCGAGATTAATAAATCATTTAATTTCAACATGGAAGGTGAAAAATCAATTATTGAATTTTTGAACCATCTATATCATAAAAATATCAAGCGAGTTTATCTAACAAATGGGAGCAATAATTTTTACGCTTCTAATTTCGATTACATTTATAAAATTAAACCATTAGCAATTCAGGAATATGATGCAACTGGAAGTGGTGATAGTTTTGTTGCGGGAATTGTAAACGGTTGGATTAATTCTGACTTGTTTGAAGACTCATTAAAATTTGCAACAGCTACTGCAGCCTTAAATGCCGCAACTTTTGATGTTTCTAATGTAAATATTGAAGATGTAATAAAAATTAAAGACAAAGTAGAAGTTTTACCGGTTGGAAAAAAAACGAAGACAATCGATGATTCGCCACGCGAAATTTAGTTTAGCTATTATACTTTTCATTTCTTCTTTTATATCAGCACAAAAGCTTAGTTCATTTGAAGTCAACGGCAACTTTAATTTTGAAGACTCAGAATACTTAAAATGGTCCGAGCTAAGTATTAACCAGCCTATTTACAATGGGATACTCGATTCGGTAAAATCTAAAATTGCCAGAAATATTTTAAAGCAGGGCTATTACTTTATAGAATTTAGCAATGCTGAATTAATTGTTTCAGAAGATTCAACTCTATTTAAAATAGTTTTAGATATAAATGAAGGTGATCCTGTTATTATAAATAATGTATTTATTGATGGAATAGATACAACGACTGATATTAGCGTCTTCAGACAATTTGATTATCTGAAAAGACAGATATTTATTAAGCAGGAACTTGAATCTAATATAGAGCAATTGCTAACAGGATTTGAAAATTCAGGATTTCCGTTTGCAAAAATTCAAATAGTATCAGTAAATGTTTTTCGTGATTCCATTAATGACGAGAATTTAGCAGATATTTATCTTAAGATCTTAAGTGGAACTGAAAACAAAATTGATCGGGTTGAAATTCGGGGTAACACATCAACCAAGGACTATGTTATTATTCGTGAACTTCGATTAGAGTCAGGTGAATCATATGTGCAAAATAGAATCGAGGAATTTCCTAATAGATTAAATCGCCTGCGTTTTTTTGAACCGGTTCCTATACCCCAATATTTCATTAACTCAAAAAATGAAGGCGTACTGCTTGTAGAAGTAACGGAAAAAAACACCAACAACTTTGATGGAATAATCGGATACATACCTCCAGGCAAAAATGAGAGTTCGGGTTACATTACTGGACTTGTAAATATTTCTTTAAGGAATTTATTTGGTACTGGAAGAGCAGCTTCAATAAGATGGAATAAATATAATAGAGATTCTCAGGAGTTGGATCTAAAATATCTTGAACCTTGGTTTTTGAGTTTTCCGTTAAACATCAATCTTGGTCTTTACCAACGAGTTCAGGACACAACTTATGTTCAGCGCAAGTTTGAAGGTTCATTAGAATATCTTGCAACTGAGGATATATCGGCATCAGTCTTAATAGCCTCAGAGAGTGTTGTGCCAACAGTCAGAGCCATTCCGGTTTTTACAGTTTATAATTCATCTTACATTACAACAGGGGCTAATTTAAAAATTGATACAAGAGATGATCCATACTCACCAACGGAAGGATTACTTTTTATTAATTCATATTCGTTCAGCCGAAAAACAATTAATGGTCCTTCAGAATATATCACTTCAAATCTAAACACATCAGTTGATCTTCAAAGATTCTCATCAAGTTTTTATTTTTTTTATGAATTGTTCTCCCGACAGATTGTTGCAATTGGTGTAAACGCTAGAGAAATGAGAGGATCAACTTTTGAAAACAGTGACCTTTACAAACTTGGAGGAACAAATTCTTTACGCGGATACAGAGAAGAACAATTTTTAGGATCAAGAATATTTTGGTCAAACCTGGAATATCGTGCTTTGTTAACAAGACGTTCATACGGCTTTATATTTTTTGATACTGGATACTATTATCGTCCTGAAGAGATAGATAAAAATATTCCTAAATCCGAAGAGTTCCTTTACGGTTTTGGTTTAGGTTTAAATCTGGAAACTGCCCTTGGAGTTTTACGAGTTAGTTATGCACTTGGTGAGGGTGATACCTTTAGTGATGGTAAAATTCATTTTGGTATTCTAAATGAATTCTAATATTACTTTTCACTAGTTTCACTTTAAGTGTTACTTAAATTATTTTAGATCATCATTATTTTATTTTAGATGAGCCTTTCAAAACAAATCATTGCATATATAAAGATAACTCGACCATTAAATGTTGTAATAACATTTTTTGTGGTTGTGGTTGCAATTTTAATTTCACAAAAAGAACAAACAGACTTTTACGTAATATTATTGGCTTCGATTACTGCAGCATTGGTTGCGGCAGCTGGTAATATTGTAAATGATATTTTTGATATAGAAACTGATAAAATTTCTCATCCCAAAAGAGTTTTGGTTTCAGGAAAAATATCTAAAAAAGAAGCCTGGACAGAATACATAATATTAAATAGCATCTCAATTATTATATCAGTATCGCTATCAATAAAACTAATGGTAATAGTACTTTCCACAATTATTTTATTATACATTTATTCATACGCATTAAAAAAATTACCACTTATTGGAAACTTGACAATTGCATTTTTAACCGGGCTAACTTTTATTTATGGCGGATATGCTGCTGGTAATCCAGTTGCTGCAATTGTTCCTGCTGTATTTGGCTTTTTAATTAATTTGATAAGAGAAATAGTAAAGGATATTCTGGATATTGAAGGGGATAATAAACTAAACTACAGAACATTGCCGATCAAATTCGGAATTGATAAATCAAAAAAACTAATAATTTTAATAACTTTAATTCTAATTGTATTTACAGTCTATCCGTTCTTAACAGAAATATATCATATTGAATATTTTATAATTGTTATGGTATTTGTAAATCCTTTACTGATTCTTTGTTTGAAATTATTATTTAATAGAAAAAAAGCAACTGGAATTACTGTTGTAAGCAATTTGTTAAAACTTACTATGGTTTTGGGTTTAGTCGCAATTTATTTTGGCAAATGAAAAATTTTGATAAAAAATATTTATCTGCTAAGGTAAAATATATTGCAGGAACTGATGAAGCTGGAAGAGGTCCTCTTGCTGGTCCTGTTGTTGCTGCGGCAGTTATATTTCCGCACGATTTTTATGATGACAGAATTAACGATTCAAAAAAATTATCAGCTTCTTTACGTGAAGAACTTTATGGTGTGATTAGAAAAAATGCTTTAGCTTATGCTTATACAATAATATCACAAAATAAAATTGATCAGATAAATATTCTTAAAGCATCATTACTTGCAATGAAAAGATCAGTAGAAAAATTAAAAGTTCAGCCGCAAATAATTCTTGTGGATGGTAATAAATCGTTTTCTTATGATGCACAAGTGATTCCTATTATTAAAGGAGATTCCAAATCATTATCAATAGCCTCAGCCTCAATAATTGCAAAGGTTGTGCGAGATAAAATTATGATGAAGCTTGCGTTAGAATATCCTTACTATGGATGGGAGAGAAATAAAGGGTATCCAACAAAAGAGCATATTGAAGCAGTATTAAAATATGGTGCATGCAAAATTCATAGAAAAACATTTCTTGCGAAAATTTTCGAACGTGCTAATCAAACTGAGTTAACTTTTAATGACTAAGGCGATATATGGGTGAAAAAAACAAAAAAGATATTGGCAAAGAAGGCGAAGATATCGCTGCTAAATATCTTGCAGAAAAAGGGTTTGAGATAATTGCGAGAAATTATCATTACAGTCATGGTGAAATTGATATTATAGCAAACGATAAACAACAGTTAGTTTTTATAGAAGTAAAATCTAGATTAAATCTGGAATATGGTGAACCTGAATATGCAATCAATCCAAAGAAAATTAAGCAGATAAAAAAAATGGCTGAGTTGTATCTGTTTGATAAGGAAATCGAAGAAGCTGATTGCCGATTTGATGTGGTAGCTATTGTTCTTGGAGATAGTTCAGATCCGTTTATCACTCATTACGAAAACGCTTTTTATTAAAGTTAATATGATATGCTTCACAAATAAGTGAAATCGCTAAATATTATTCCTAAAATTTTCTTAGTTTGAATTCACCAATTAAAAAACTTATTCAAAAATATTATAATCCTTAATGAAAAATTCTAAAACTTCTATACCTAAAGCCAGTAAAATGGAAAAGCGGATGACAGAATTTTTAGAAATGATTGCTGGACTTTGGCAGTTTCAGTGGCAATTCTTTAAACAAATTTTTGTTCCACCTTACGAAATTGAACAAATCCGCAAGCATATGGATGAACTTGGAATTAAAACTCTTCCAATCGTTAGTGTAACAGGATTTATTATTGGACTGGTTATTACTATGCAAATGCATCCTGTTATGGTAAGATTTGGTGCGGAAGCTTTTCTACCAGGTTCAGTTGGAATTTCAATCGTAAGAGAATTAGGACCCGTAATTACTGCGTTAATATTTGCTGGAAGAGTTAGTTCTGGAATTGGTGCAGAGCTTGGTTCTATGCGTGTTACTGAACAGATCGATGCTATGGAGGTTTCGGGTGTTAACCCGTTCAAATATTTAGTTGTTACTAGAATTTTTGCTTGTACTTTTATACTTCCTATACTCACTGTCTATGTTATCTTTATTGCTTTTGTTGGATCGTTCCTTGCAGTTGTGCTTGTACAAAATATGTCTTATATCTACTTTTTAGATTCTGTAGTTGCAAGTGTTGAATTTGGTGATGCTATTCCTGGAATTTTAAAAACTTTTGTGTTTGGTTTTATTGTAGGAATAGTTGGATCGTATAAAGGATATACTGCAACAAATGGAACAGAAGGCGTTGGTAAAGCTGCAACTACCGCAGTTGTCGTTTCATCCTTAATGATTTTAATTTTTGATATGGTGCTTGTAAAAGTAACATTATGGTTATGGCCAACAATCTGATTGAAATGAAATGAATATTGTTGTTGATATAAAAAACTTATCTAAAGCTTTTGGTTCGCATATTGTCCTTGATAATGTTTCTCTCAAAGTTGAAGAAGGGGAAAACATGGTTGTGTTTGGACAGAGCGGAACCGGAAAAAGTGTTTTGTTAAAATGCATGGTAAGATTATTAGAGCCAGATTCAGGTGAAATTTATATTGAAGGTATTAATGTTCTCAATTTATCTCCAAAGGAACTAAACAATGTTCGAAAGCATCTGGGATTTTTATTTCAGGGTGCGGCTTTGTATGATTCTATGAGTGTTAGAGAAAATCTCGAGTTTCCTTTAATCAGGCATTTTAACTTTACGCCAAAAGAAAGAGAAGATAAAATAAAATCAGTACTGGAGAAAGTTTCACTTGAAGAAGCTATTGACAAAATGCCTTCTGAACTTTCCGGTGGAATGAAAAAAAGGATAGGACTAGCACGATCAATTATTACAGAACCAAAACTTATGCTTTATGATGAACCAACAACAGGACTTGATCCTATAACATCAAAAGAAATAAGTTCCTTGATATTAGAGTTACAGAAATCCTTAAAAATGACTTCAGTTGTTGTTACTCACGATTTATTATGTGCAGAGATTATTGCAGATCGTGCAATTGTTTTAAACAATGGTATTGTTCAGCATGAAGGAACAATTACAGAACTTACAACTTCAAGTGATCCATTTTTACGAAATTTCTTTAGTCATGAAATAGTTGAAGATCAGAATAGGAGAAATTAATGTTTAAAAATCTAGCGAATGCAAAACTTGGATTATTCATTTTTCTCGGAAGTACATTACTTGTTGTTTTAATTTTCCTTTTAGGAAATAAAGATCAGCTTTTTACATCCACATTTACTGTTAAGACGTACTTTCAGAATACAGGTGGATTACGTAATGGAGCTTCTGTAAGATTTGGCGGCATTGATGTTGGTGCGGTTAAAGCGGTTAAGATTGTAAATGACGGTACGGGAAGAATTGAAGTGTCTATGCGTATAAAAGATGAAATTCGTCCATTTCTAAAAAAAGACTCTCGTGCTAGTATTGAAACAGAGGGTTTGGTTGGTAATAAAGTTGTTATTATAACAATGGGTTCTGATAAAGCGGATGGAATTGCAGATGGAGGAACAATACTTTCGAGTGAACCATTAAGCTTTGCAGATATCATTGCTGAAACACAGGGGATAATGGCTTACACAAAAGATATGACTAAGAATCTTGCAGAAATTGTTTATAAAGTAAATAAAGGCGAAGGCACTATTGGTAAAATTCTAAATGATGATCAATTATACAATGCTGCAACAAACCTTACAAAATCTGCTGATAGAAGTATGGTTTCTTTAACAGATGACATGAAAGATGTAATTGCATTGTTTGATGATCTTGGTAAAGGTGTTGAAGATGTTGTTGCCAATATAAATAATGTTGTTATTCGTATTGATACTGTTATGCAAGGTGTTTCGGAGGGTAAAGGGTTACTTGGTTCATTGGTCTCAGATAAAGGTAAGGAGAGCGAATCGATAAACCAGATTTTGGATAATCTTGTTATTGTCACGGAAGATGCAAAAACTTCCGCATCACGTCTCGCAGAAAATATGGAAGCACTAAAACATAATTGGCTCTTCAAGAGTTATTTTGAAGAACGAGGTTATTCTGATACAGCAGAGTTTGAAAATGAACTTGATAGCAAAATCATAGAACTAAATGACAAGATTAAATTATTAGATGAAAAGATTTTAGAGATTAAAGCATTAGAAAATAAGAATAATTAAAATCCATTTTCAGTGGATGCTTCACAACTTGGATTGCATCCACTAATTTAAAAAAAGCGTTAAATGTCACATCTGTATTTCAATTCGTAGAATGGCCAAAGAAAAAAACATAAAAGAAAAAAAGATTATCGTTAAAGGTGCGCGTGAGCATAATCTTAAAAACTTAAGCTTTGAGATACCGCGTAACAAACTTGTCGTCTTTACCGGTGTAAGCGGAAGCGGAAAATCGTCTTTGGTTTTTGATACAATCTATGCAGAAGGACAGCGAAGATATGTTGAAAGTCTTTCTTCATATGCACGGCAATTTCTCGAGCGAATGAATAAACCTGATGTGGATTTGATTCAGGGAATTTCTCCAGCAGTTGCAATCGAACAAAAAACAGGTTCGCGTAATTCCCGTTCAACAGTTGGAACTACGACAGAAGTATATGATTATCTTCGTTTGCTTTTTGCTCGTATTGGAAAAACGATTTGTTTCCAATGCGGTAAAGTTGTTACAAAAGCCACAACGGGAACTGTTGCGGATTGGCTTGAAACTCAAAAAGATGGAGCAAGATTCTACCTCGCATTTCCACTTCACGATCACGAAGGACATTCCGTAAAAGAAGAAGTTGAGTTATTAAAGAAACGTGGTTTTTTTAGAATCTACTTTAATAAAAAATTCTATGATCTGAACGAGAATGAAGTTAAGCTGCCAAAGAATAAAAAAGATGTTAAAGTTGTTGTTGATAGATTTAAAGTTACGCTAAGTGAGATAAGAGAAAAACTTTCTGATTCGATTGAGGTTACTTTTAAAGAAGGCGAAAATAGAATTGTTCTGATCAATGCTGATACGAATGAGCAGTTTGAGTTTAATAAATTTTATGAATGCTGTGGTGTTCGTTACGAAGAACCTGAACCAAGATTTTTTTCATTCAATAATCCTTTCGGCGCATGTCCTGTTTGTCAGGGCTTCAGTAAAGTAATTGGTGTGGATATGAATCTTGTCATTCCAAATCCCAATCTAACAATTGCTGATGGAGCTATTGCTCCATATCATGGTGCAAAATACAGTACTTATCTTCGAGACCTAATTCAGAATGCTCGTGATTATAAATTTCCAATTCACGTTCCATACAAACAACTTACAGAAGAACAAATATCACTTGTAAAAAAAGGTTTTGGAAAATATAAAGGACTTGATCACTTCTTTTCTGAACTTGAAAGAAAAACTTATAAGATTCATGTTCGTGTTATGTTAAGTCGTTATCGTGGCTACACAACTTGTCCTGCTTGTAAAGGCTCGCGTTTGCGAAGAGAAGCTTTGCAGGTTAAGATTGATGGTAAATCGATTCACGAAATTGTGCAAATGCCGATTGAACATTCTCTAAAGTTTTTTGAACAACTTCAATTATCAGAATATGATTATTCGGTTGCGGAAAGAGTTCTTAAAGAAATCATTAAGCGATTAACTTTTCTTAATAATGTTGGAATTGGTTATCTAACATTGGATAGATACAGTAATACGCTATCCGGTGGAGAAACGCAGAGAATAAATCTTGCAACTTCGCTTGGTTCTGCATTGGTTGGAACATTGTATGTTTTAGATGAGCCAAGTATTGGCTTGCATCCACGAGATAATGCAAAGCTGATAAACATATTAAAAAATCTTAGAGATATTGGGAACTCAGTTTTAGTAGTTGAGCACGATGCCGATATGATGAAAGAGGCAGATCTTATTTTTGATATGGGACCAAAAGCTGGAATTGAAGGCGGCGAAATTGTTGCAATTGGAAATTATGCAGAGCTAATAAAAAATAAAAATTCATTAACAGGTAAATATCTTTCAGGCGAGTTAAGTATTCCAATTCCGGAAAAAAGAAATGAAAGAAAAAATAAATCCGTTAAAATTATTGGTGCAAAAGAAAATAATCTCAAAAATCTTACTCTGGAAATTCCTCTAAATAAATTTGTTGTTGTAACAGGAGTTAGCGGTTCTGGAAAAAGCACGCTTATACACGATGTGTTTTATGCCGGACTTGCAAAGTATCTTGGCAACGCACCTTCTTTTATTGGCAAGTATGATGAAATAAAAGGCGGTGAGTATATTGATGATGTAGTAATCGTTGATCAATCGCCAATTGGTAAATCACCAAGATCAAACCCAATCAGTTATATCAAAGCATTTGAATTGATTCGTGAATTATTTGCAAATACTCATCAGGCAAGATCTCGAGGATATAAACCGGGATTTTTCTCCTTCAATGTTCCTGGTGGAAGATGTGAAACTTGTCAGGGTGATGGATACATAAAAGTTGAAATGCAATTTCTTGCTGATCTTTATCTTGAATGTGATGACTGCAATGGTACGAGATATAAAAAAGAAATCCGGGAAATAACTTACAAAGGTAAAAATCTTGTTGATGTTCTTGAAATGACTGTTGATGAAGCAATAATCTTTTTTGAAGGGAATGATCGCATCAACAGACTGTTGGAGATGTTAGCTGAGGTTGGTTTGGGTTATATAAAACTTGGTCAGCCATCAAATACTTTATCTGGCGGAGAAGCACAGCGAATTAAACTTGCTTCATACCTTACGGCACAACGGGACAGAAGACATATACTTTTTATTTTTGATGAGCCAACAACAGGATTGCACTTTCATGATATTTCAAAATTATTAAAGTGTTTTCAGCTTTTACTTGAAAGAAATAATTCTGTTGTAATTATCGAGCATAATTTAGATGTAATTAAATGTGCTGATTATGTTATAGATCTTGGTCCGGAAGCAGGTGATAAAGGTGGAGAAATTGTTGCTACCGGAACACCTGAAGAAATTGCTGAAAACGAAAATTCGTGGACAGGAAAATATTTGAAGGATTATTTGTAGAGAGTTAAAATTTCTCCCCTTCAAGAAAGGGGAGAATACAAGAGGTGATTTAATTATTCTTGTTTATTTATTTTTCTCTCGCTTAACAGATGGTTCAAAATCTTCTGGTCGTCCTAATTTTTCTAATCCCAAAATTTCTCTAGCACGATCTAACGAATCATCAATATTTCCCAAAACATTTTGCTCACCAATTACTTTAAGAAATCCTGATTGATCTAATGCAATTAATGGTTGTGTGTGAACACCTGATAAAACTAATTGTGTGCCTTTCTTAATTGATTCGTGATAAACTTCTTCAAGAGCGTGAATTCCAGTTCCATCTATCGCAGGAACATTTCGCATTCTAATTATCAAAACCTTAGGAGGACTTTCTATAAAACGCATTGCATCTCTGAACTTTGAAACAGCACCAAAGAAGAACGGACCATTTATTTCAAACACTTCAACTTCATCGGGGACTTTTTTATTAGTGATTGCATTAGAATCAACTGCTTCTTCATCATCATCTTTTAATTCACGTGTGATAATTCCAACATTTGTAACCATAGCCATCGATCGCATAAAAAGAAATACAGCCAGCACCATTCCCACCTGAATTGCAATAGTTAAATCAAATACAACGGTTAAACCAAAAGTTGTAAGCAAAACTATTATATCACTTTTAGGACTTTTAAATATTTCAATAAATGATCTCCACTCACTCATATTATACGCAACAATAATAAGTACCGCTGCAAGAGTTGCCATAGGAATTAATTTTGCATACTGTCCAAAGAATAGTGTTATTAGTAACAAAACTAAAGCATGAACAATCCCTGCCACAGGAGTTCGTCCACCATTTTTAATATTTGTTGCTGTACGAGCTATTGCACCTGTTGCTGGAATTCCACCAAACAACGGAGTTATAATATTTGCCACGCCTTGTGCAACTAATTCCATATTTGATCGATGTCTTCCGCCAATCATACCATCTGCAACAACTGCGGAAAGTAAGGATTCTATCGCTGCAAGAATCGCAATTGTAGTAGCGGGCCCGATTAAATTTTTAATTATTGCAAAGTCTATCTCTGGAAAAACAGGAGAGGGAAGTGCAGATGGCAGTTCTCCAAATTTTGATCCGATTGTCTCAACTGGGAAGTGAAAAATCTGGACAATAGCCGTGGTAACTAAAAGTGCAACTATTGATCCGGGAATTTTATGAGTGATCCTGGGAAAAATTAGAATTATGAACAGTGCAAGTGCAGCTGTTCCAAAAGAATAATAATTTATTGTAGAAAAGTTAAATGAATATTCAATCCATTTCTCAAAAAACTCGGATGGAACATTTTCAATTGCTAATCCAAAAAAATCTTTTATCTGTGTTGAGAAAATTAACAAAGCAATACCGCTTGTGAACCCAACTACAACGGGATGCGGAATAAACTTTATCACAGAACCAAATCGCGCGAATCCCATAATGACGAGAATAACACCAGCCATAATTGTAGCGATGATAAGTCCATTTACACCGTACTGCTGAACAATTCCGTATACAATAACAATAAAAGCCCCTGTTGGTCCGCCGATTTGTACGCGACTACCACCGAGTAATGAAATAATAAATCCAGCAATGATCGCTGTTATCAATCCTTTTTCAGGTGTAACACCCGAAGCAATACCAAACGCAATTGCAAGCGGAAGAGCAACAATTCCAACAATTGTTCCTGCTGATAAATCCGCGAGAAATTGCTTTGAAGTGTAATTTTTAAGAGTAGTAAATAATTTTGGTTTTAACATTTTATCAAAGTTTGTTTATCAAAAAAAGACTTTGCAAGATAATAATTATCAAAATCAATCATTGCATAAATGTGCGAATGTTTTTAATGCTAAAATATGATCAATAAACTGTGATTGAAGGCATCATTTTTGAATAAGTTATTAACTCAAAAAAGAATATCTTTCAGCAAGAAAAAAATATTAAAGATGATCAAGCAATTACTATTTAGTTTATTTATACTTTCTCAGTTTTCATTTGCTCAAAACTATGGGACGTTACGTTTTGCAACTTATGCTAATGACAGGCAAAGTGCATTCAGTTTAACTTTTGATGACGGATTACTCTCACAGACTGAAAATGTTCGTCCAATCTTAAATCAGTATGGATTTAAAGGAACGTTTTATGTCCTGCCTCCGTACTTAACAGAAACATTACCCGGAATCTGGCGATACGGAACTTGGCCAGCATTTCAATCAATGTCTTTAGAAGGACATGAAATTGGTTCACATACAATGCGTCATTTCGATCTTACTTCACTTCAATGGGGTGATGTGAACGATGACAGCACTTTATTGTATGAATTATATCAATCCAAAATATTTATAGAACAAAAAATTCCAACAGATAAATGTATTTCATTAAACTATCCATACACTCTTCATAATAGTTTTGTTGATTCAGCTTCAAGTTTATTTTATGAGAATGGAAGAACTCTCGAGCAAGTTCCAAATGATTCTTCATTATCTGAACAAGAATGGTTCGGATTAAAAGCTAAAGTTGTGTTATTTGATATGCCAAGAAATTCAGTTAGTGATGACGTTGATGAGCTTATTACTTTTTTAGAATGGACTCAAAACTCTATAAATAATCGTAAATGGGGAATGATAATTATTCACGATGTTGTTCCCTTTAACCAATTACAGGAGTTGTTGAATCAAGGAATCTATGAACCAATAACGAATGAATGGTTAACTTCATTGTGTGATTTTCTATGGGCAAGATCAATAGAAAAAGAAGTTTGGGTTGAGACAGTTGGAAATATTACCCGCTATATTAAAGAACGAGATGAAGCAGAATATCAAATTGTATCATCATCAAACCAGCTAATACAAGTTAATGTTTCCGACAATTTAGATAATACAATTTTTAATTATCCTTTAAGTGCCTACGTAAAAATTCCAAATGAATGGAATTATGTTCGAACAGAGCAAAATGGTGTGATCGATACTTTAACAACAATTGTTACAGATTCTGGAAGAGTTGTTCTAACTAAAGTAGTTCCCGATAAAGGAATATTAAAACTTACTCCTGTTACTCCAACGGCGGTTGAAGATGAAATTCAATTTGTCGATAAGTTTGAATTATTCCAGAATTATCCTAATCCATTTAATCCAAGTACAAAGATCAGTTGGCAGTCTCCAGTTTCAAGTTGGCAAACTTTGAAAGTTTATGATGTCCTTGGAAATGAAGTAGCAACTCTTGTAGATGAATACAAACCAGCAGGAATGTACAATGTACAATTTACAATGCACAACGGTCAATCAAGTTCTGGAATATATTTTTATCAATTAAGGGTCGGAAATTTTATTGAGTCGAAAAAAATGATCCTGTTGAAGTAAATCTAGAATTCAAATTTTTGTGTGCGTTTTGTGCGGGGGAATCTGCTTTTTAATCCTTCTACGGTCATAATTGCCGTTCCTAAAATCCAGTTATTGTACTTAACAACATATTGCCCTATTGGAATATCAACATCTTTAATCTTCCATCCGGTTAAATAATTTTTCAATTCATCTTCATTCTTTAAATGATAAATAAATTTCGTTATATGTTTTTCAAGAACTTGAGCAGCTTGAGAATTAAATGTAATTCTGTCTTTCTTATCAAGAGTGCCTAATTTTAATCCAATGCGGTTGAATAATCCAATATGCTCTTCATCCCAATCATTAACTACAAAAAAAATATCTTTGCCTCTGAAAATATATTTGTACCCATCTAAAATTTTTCTTTCAACACCAAAATGCTCTGAGATATAATTTATGTACTCTTGAATTTCTTTATGATTACTTTTTACAATTCTGTTTTCTGTTTCTCTTACATTTTCTTTTTCTGGAGATTCAGTGACATCAATCTTTCTCATCTTTACCAAAAAGAAACCATCAGAATCAATTTCCCAGGGAAGAATACGGATTGCTTTTTTTATTTCAGGATTTAATTGTTTCCCATCATGTTCAGTAAAAGCGGGGCGAGATGGAATTGGTAAAGATATTTCTAGTATTTCAACAGGATATTTTCCCAAAATCTTATCAAGTACAAGTTCATTCTCTTCAATTGATAGTGTGCAAGTTGAGTAAACAATTTCTGCTCCCACCTTTGCCATTTTAATCGCGGCAATTAGTAAACGCATTTGAAGATGCTGCAATCTATCTACATGATCCAACGACCACCAATTGCTTACTTCACCTTTTTTCTGGATGATTCCAAGACCGCTGCAAGGTGCATCCACAAGTACTTTTGTAAAGTGATCATCATAAACTTTGCTGAGAAGTTCACCTTTTGAATGAATCACAGATGCGTTTATAACATTCATCCTTTCAAGATTAAATACTAACGATTTTATTCTTTCGTTATCAACCTCATTAACTAACAATGCACCACGATTGTTCATCATCTCAGCAATTTGTGTGGACTTAGAGCCAGGAGCTCCGCAAAGATCAAGAACAATATCATCACTCGTTGGATTAAGAATCAGCGGCGGCATCATTGATGAGAGTGATTGAATGTAGTAGAAACCTAAAACATGCTCAAATGTTTTACCGATTCGCTCATTACCTTCAACTATTTTTAATACTTTTTCAAAATGATTAACGGGAATAGACTTAATTTGATACTTTTCGAAAAGTAATATGGATAAGTCCTCTCTCGTAATTTTTGAAGTATTAACTCTTATATACTGAGCACTATCCTGTTCGATAAATTGCAAATACTTATCAGCAGATTCTTTACCATAAAGTGATGAAAAGTAGTCATATATTTTTTGCGATACTTCTGTTGCCAATCTCAATACCTGATAAGATTTAATTTCTGAAAAATTTCGTTTGATACTGCGTGGATGTTTTTTCCTTCTGGAAAATTCATTTTATAATCTTTTTTTATTTGATTAATAAGATCATCTAAATACTTATTATAAGAATCAACTAGTGTTTTAATTATTGATCTATCTTTTGGGAGATAAGTATTCCCATTTCTAGCTTTAGAACTATAGACAAGAAATTTTGCCTCATCATAATTAGCAGCTTGATAAACTGACTCGCCATCAGTGGTTATAATCTCATAAGCTCCAAAAAACTCCTGTCCGATCACTAAAGTTTTAATAGGGATTGAAATAATATCAAGTTGAGTTTTATCAATAAAATGAAGTGGGAATTGTTTGATTCCTGAGGACTGAATTTTATCTATCCAGTTTTCGATAAATAATTTTTCGTTCAATTGCTGCCGCTATTAGCTATAAAATTTTTAACCATAGCAGTTAGATCATCAACATTGGAGTACTTTTTAACTTGTAATAATGGATTACTGCAGCCTGAGATCATTGCAGATATTTGTCCGGCTTGCTCATGATGAACTGCAAGCACAGGAATTTTTTTTGCAAACAAGGCGTAAGAAACTTCAAAGCCTACTCCTAAACTTGGACCAGAAACCTCAGCTATCATTATTTTACTACCATCAATCCATTTGATATCGCGCGTATAAACCTGTTTTGCATTTAATGGAATTGAGGAACTAAATTTACTGCTTACTTCTGATAAAGCCGTATGCCCCATAGATTCAACAATTCTAACGATCTCAGAATAATTCTCGTGATATGTTGTATTTCCTCTAATTGGTCCAGCGCAATAAATTATCATCTTACTGTTCTAATATATTTTTATAATGTTGTTCATACATTGGTACAACGATTGATTTATCAAAATTATTTAAGGTTCTGTTACGAGCATTCTGAGAAAATATTTCATACTTCTTCTCATTTGTCAAAAGATCCAAAGTATATTTAGCCATTCTTTCAACATCACCAATCTCAGCAATAAATCCACACTCATTATGTTTCACTAATTCGGGTAATCCGCCAACACTTGAACTAACAACCGGTAATCCGCAAGCCATAGCTTCCAACGCAGCTAATCCAAAACTTTCAGATTGCGAGGGAATCAAAAATACATCAGAAGAACTTAAAATTTCAACTAATGCTTCTTGTTTGCCAAGAAATTTTACGCTGTCAGTTAGATTTAATTCTCTTGTTAATCTTTCACATTCAGATCTATCAGGCCCATCACCAACAAGTAAAAGTTTTGATGGAACTTCTTTTTGTACTATATCAAAAACACGTATTGCATCTGTAACTCTTTTAACCGGACGGAAGTTTGATGTATGCACTAATATTTTTTCACCTTTTGGTGCAATATGTTTCTTGAATGCACAATCATTTATAGATACTTTTTTAAATACATCTGTATCTACAAAATTAGGTATAACACTAATTTCTTTTTCAATTGAATAATTTGTGAGAGTTTTTTCCTTAAGAAATCTTGAAACTGCTGTTATTCCATCGCTCTGTTCAATGCTGAATTTTACCAGAGGAAGAAAAGACGGTTCTAGTCCTACTAAAGTTATATCAGTTCCATGTAGAGTTGTTGTAATCTTTAACTTCTTATTCTTTACAATTTGTTTTGCCAGATATGCAGAGGTTGCATGTGGAATTGCGTAATGTACATGTAGTAAATCCAAATTTTCAAATTCGGCAACTTCAATCATCTTACTTGCAAGCGCTAAACTGTAAAGTGGAAACTCAAATAAAGGATAAGTGCTGGTTTCAACTTCGTGAAAAAATATATTTTCTATATACTTTGTAAGTCTGAACGGAAGTGCGTAACTGATAAAGTGAACTTCATGACCGCGCAACGCCAGCTCTTTACCTAATTCTGTTGCAATTACACCGCTTCCGCCGTAAGTAGGATAACAGGTTATTCCGATTTTCATAATAATTTTTTGTCTGATTTGTACTCAAATATATAGCATTTTGACCGAATAATAAACTTACTTTAATACTTATTTAACAGTTGTGATTTAGATAGTAATAGAATCAGTAGTATTTTTGAGTAAACAAAGTTTAAAAAATGAAGTTACTCGTTATAGGGCATTCGGTTCTTGATTTTATAATATCCGATAAAGAACAAAAAATTAGCGCTGGTGGAATCTTTTATTCCATCTCAGCACTTAACCACTTAACGTCTATCGATGATGAGATATATCTATGCTCTCAATATGATGATGAAACTTATACTCACTTTAAATCCGAATTTGAAAAAGTGAATAAAAAGTATTTTCAGAAAGTTGAAAAAATTCCCAGAGTTCATCTCAATCTTCAAAAGGATAAAGAAAGACATGAAGCTTATGAAAATATTACAAACAATCTTTCATTAAATTTTTCTGAATTAAATAGCTTTAATGGAATTCTAATCAATATGATTACCGGGTTTGATATTACTCTTGATCAGTTGCTACAAATCCGAAGTGATTATTCTGGATTGATCTTTATCGATATTCATACTTTATCTCGAGGATTGAATGAAGATTATAAGAGAGAGTTTAGATTAATTCCTGAATTTCAGAGTTGGGCAAAATGTTTGGATATAATTCAAGTTAATCAAAATGAATTATATACATTATCACATAAGAAAATTGAAATGGAAATTGTTCAAGAACTTTTCAGTTTTGGTGTTAAAATAATTTGCGTTACAAAAGGTGAACTTGGAGCAAGAGTATACTATAAAAATCAAAATGAAATTGCTTCTTTTTTTGTTGCTGCAAGAAAAATTAACAACCCCAATGTTATAGGCTGCGGGGATGTCTTTGGGGCATCTTTCTTTTATAGTTATATTAGAAATAAAAATGTTATCAATTCATTAACAAATGCTGTTGCAAATGCAGAACAATTTGTAGAAAATAAATATCTGTTATAAATATGACTTCCATAGATCTTATAAAAAGAAGGATACTTGTTGTTGGGGCAAACGGAATGCTCGGGCAGCGGGTAATTGAGTTTTACTCGGTACTTAATGATGTTGAATTACTTGCAACGTCAGTTGAAGATAAATTTGTATTTGAAGGCCTTGAATATGTACAAAGTGATATTTCAAATCGTACAGAAATAAAAAAAGTAATAAAAGATTTCTGTCCCGATTTTATTATTAATGCTGCTGCTTTTACAAATGTTGATTTGAGCGAAACCGAACGAGAACTTGCCTGGAAAATTAATGTTAAAGGCGCGGAGTATCTTTCTGAATCTGCAAGAGTATTAGATTCGCATCTTATTCATATCTCAACCGACTATGTTTTTGATGGTAAAAATGGACCATATAGTGAAAATGATATTCCTAATCCACTTGGTTATTATGCAAGAACAAAATTAGCAAGTGAAAATGTTTTAAAGATAAGCGGAATCAAGTACACGATTTTAAGAACAAATGTTTTATATGGTACAGCAAAATACAGTCGCCCTGATTTTGTTAAATGGGTTGTTGATTCTTTAAGAGCGAAAAAAACAATTCGGATTGTTGATGACCAGATAAACAATCCAACATTTATAGATGATCTTGTTCAGGGGATTAATAAAACAGTAGAACTACGTAAGGAGGGCATTTATAATATTGGTGGAAATGAATTTCTATCACGATTTGATTTTACAATTATGATTGCTGATTTCTTTAATCTTGATAAATCTCTAATCAGCAAGATAAAGACTGAAGCATTAAACCAGCCAGCACGTAGACCACTAAAATCTGGTTTAATAACAATTAAGGCACAAAGTGAACTTGGATATAAACCTCATACAATTATTCAAACTTTAGAACTAATGAAAAACGAGTTAGGATTATGAAAGTAAAAATATTTTTACTGTTGATTGTTATTTCTATATCAGTCTTTCCTCAAAAAGATAAAGTACCATTTTGGGCAAAAGGTGTTGTCTGGTATCAAATATTTCCGGAGCGATTTGCAAACGGCGATACAACAAATGATCCCGAAGCAGAAAAAGTTTTTATAAACAATAGAAAAATTCCAGAAGGTTGGGAAATATCAAAATGGACAAGCAACTGGTTTGCACAATCTGAATGGGAGAAAAAACTTGGAGGTGATGTTCGAAATCATCTATATGAAAGAAGATATGGGGGTGATATTCAGGGAATTATCGATAGGCTCGATTATATAAAAGAGCTAGGAGTTGGAGCTATTTATCTAAATCCTGTATTTGAAGCTGTATCGCTTCACAAGTATGACGGATCAAGTTATCATCATATTGATGTTAACTTTGGTCCTGATCCTGATGGTGATAGAAAAATAATGAGTTCAGAAATTCCTGATAATCCTGATACCTGGAAATGGACAGAAGCAGATAAATTATTTTTAAAGTTAATTGACGAAGTACATAAGCGGGGAATGAAAATAATCATTGACGGAGTTTTTAATCATACGGGAGTGCAGTTCTGGGCTTTTCAGGATATCGTTAATTACCAGGAACAATCAAAGTATAAAGATTGGTATCTAATTGATGCGTTTGATGATCCTGTAACTGCAACAGATGAATTTGATTACAAAGGATGGTGGAACATTAAATCTTTACCAGAATTTAATCGAACAAAAGACGATCTGGCTGAAGGACCAAAGAAATATATTTTTAATTCTACAAGAAAATGGATGGACCCAAATGGCGATGGTGATCCATCTGATGGCATTGATGGCTGGCGGTTAGATGTTGCAAGAGAGGTTCCAATTGGATTCTGGAAGCAATGGCGCAATGTTGTAAAAACAATAAACAATCAATCTTTAATTGTTGGTGAGTTGTGGGAACTTTCTCCGGATTTTATTTCTGACGATGGCGCTTTTGATGCTTTGATGAATTATAATTTTGCCTTTGCTGTTAATGATTTATTTATTGCTGATAAAAATAAAATATCTGTTGATGAATTTATAAATAGATTAAAACAAATTGATGAAACTTATGATTATCAGAATTTATTTGTACTTCAAAATTTATTATCAAGTCATGATACAGAAAGATTATCATCATTGATTCAAAATCCAGACCGTAAATATGAGCACGATGCGAATGAAGAAAATAAAACTTATAAGCCGGGTAAGCCAACTAGTGAAGATATAGAAAAACAAAAATTAGTTGCTGCGTTTCAGTTATTATTTCGTGGTGCGCCTATGATTTATTATGGTGATGAAGTTGGTATGTGGGGCGCTGATGATCCACATGATAGAAAACCAATGATATGGGATGACTTAGTTTATGAAAATGAAATCATAAATGAACAATCAGGATTTAAAACAGGTTTTGGTAATTACACAGTTGAACAAAATAAAAATTTACTGGAGTTTTATAAAACTATTATCAAAATCAGAAACGAGAATGAAACGTTAAAAACAGGAACAATTAAGTTTATTTATTCTGATAATGAAAAGAGAGCATTTGCTTTTGAAAACGTGATTGAAGATCAAAAAACAATTTGTGCATTTAATTTAGGCGTATCTGATGTTTCAATTCCATTGGATTATGAAGTTGTAGAATTGTATTCAAGTAATAGCGATACAAATTCCAATATAAAAACCATAGCTCCCAAATCATTTAAAGTGTATAAAGCAAAGAAATAAGTTTTATGATAAACAAATATGACTCTTTTATTTTTGATCTGGATGGAACTATTTACCGGGGTGATGATATTATTGCTGGTGCCGATAATGCTATTAATAGTTTAAAGGCTTCTGGCAGAGAAATAATTTTTATATCGAACAAAACAACAGGAACTATACGAGAATATTATACTTTTCTAAAATCATTTGGATTGAATATTGAAGAATCAGAAATCCTGAACTCTACTTATGTATTAAAAAATTATTTAAAGGAAAACTATTTACATTCAACTTTCTATGCCATTGGCGAGGAGATATTTATTAAGGAAATTTCTGAAGCCGGATTAAATTATTCTGAAGATCCAGCAAAGATTGAATTACTTCTGGTTACCCTTGATCGCACCCTGAATTATAAAAAGTTAGAGATTGCTGCGAATGCTTTAGAAAATGGAGCAAGATTTTTTGCTGCCAATATTGATGATACTTGTCCTGTGACAGGTGGTGAAGTTCTTGATGCTGGATCAACAATATCCGCATTAGAAAAAAGAACACACAGAAAACTTGAATTAAATTTTGGAAAGCCTTCAAAGTTTATGATGGATGAAGTAATGAAGCGATTAAGTTCTGATAAATCTAAGACACTTTTAATTGGGGATAGACTTGAGACCGATATTGCGATGGGAAACAAATTCGGAATTGATACAGCTTTGGTTTCTACAGGAGTTAAACATTACACAAATGGAAATTCGGAAATTAAACCAACTTACTATTTAAATTCGGTTTTTGATCTTATAAAAAAATAATCACTTTTTATTTATCTTGAACACCCTTATGGATGTTACCCGCATCATTATTAACTTTACACAGCAATTAATTTTGCCCACGTAGCTCAGGGGATAGAGCGACGGTTTCCTAAACCGCAGGTCGCAGGTTCAATTCCTGCCGTGGGTACAAATTCAATTTATAGTAATAAAAAAAGGGCTTTTATAAGCCCTTTTTTCTGTTGTCCGATAATTTCAGCTCTGGTTAGTTATTTTAAGCTGAAGACGGATGCGTCCCAGTTAGTTCTTTAAAAATGGAACATACTTTTTATCGGTGCCAAGAATATGATTTTTTAACCAATCAGACATAAAAGATGAAACTTGCATTGGCAAAACTTTACCTGCCACATATTTTGCTTTCATATCTTTCACTTCGGCAACAAGTTTATCATGTACAGCTTTGTGATTAACAAAATCGGGGTAACCTTTTTTCTTCATCAATTCTTCTTCTGCATTAAAATGTTGAACAGTATAATCGACAAGAAAACTTAAAGTCGTTTCTGCTTTTTCTTTACCTTTACCGTCTTTCATTGCGTCGTGTAATGTATTTATTGCTTCAACAAGCTTTTTGTGTTGAGTATCCACCATAAATATTCCGGTTTCGTATTGTGCTGACCAAGTGAAGAGTGCCATTTGTATCCCTTTCTGAAAGTAGTTAATTATTTTTAACTAATTATCGAGTATTTTTTCAATTTATTTAGAATAATTGAATAATATTTTTACAATATTTAAAAATTCTTGTTGCTGCGAATAAAATTGCTTCAAAGCAAAAATTCACACCAGAATTTTTTGTCTATCAAATAGAGTTATCTTTTCAATATTGTTTTTGTACATTTACAAAAGAAATAACCTATAAATGGAATTTAACCTGACAGAATGAAAAGAAGTTTTATTTTCCGGATTATAAAATATTTAATTTTGGTTCTGACGATAGTGCAAGCAGCATTTGCGCAAAGTAAATCTTATAATATCTCAATAAATTTCCAGCCCGGTTATCCAATAATTAAAAATTATCTGCCCAAAGAATACAAAGCCCACAATCAGAATTGGGCGATTGTTAAAGACCAACGTGGTATCATGTATTTTGGAAACTCAGCGGGCGTTCTTGAGTTTGATGGACAGAGCTGGAATTTAATTAAAGTAACTAATGGTATCGTTCGCTCAATGTGTGCTGATGATAAAGGAACTATTTTTGTTGGCGCTGCAGATGATTTGGGATATTTAGTTCGAGATTCTAAAAATGCAACGTTACGTTACAAATCTTTGATGCAATATATTCCGACAAAGGAAAATTTTGGACATGTGTGGCATACATTTTTTATAGATAAAAGTATTTTTTTTATTACGAAGAATTTCATTTTTCAATTTACATTTTCGAATAATAAATATACCAACCCGGTTGTAAAATTTTGGAAAACAAAATCCAGATATAGAATTGCACATAAAGTAAGGGAGGAATTATATGTTCTTGACTCAGCTGAGGGTTTACTTCGTTTTGGTGGCAATTCGTTTAACAAGCTAAGTGGGAGTGAGATATTTCTAGATAACACGATTTATTCTATGCTGCCATACGATGATACCAATAATACAATACTAATCGCCACTAAAAAAGGTGAATTATTTATTTATAATGGACTGGAATTTATTCCCTTTAAAACAGAAGCATCTGAATTCTTACAAGAAAATAATATTTATTTACCTGGTGTAAAATTTCCTGATAACTCTTTTGTTTTTAATACTTCTAAAAATGGAGTGGTATTTATAGATAAAACTGGAAAGATTATACGGAAAATTAATATGACAACCGGAATTCCTGATGATGGTGTAATCTATACGTTTTATTCAAATGATAAATTATGGTTGGCATTGCAAAACGGAATTTCGGTGATAGATATTCCTTCGCCGGTTGCATTCTTAAATCAAACCTCCGGTTTAAAGGGGTCTGTTAGCGATGTAAAAATATTTAATAATAAACTATTTGCTGCTTCTACTGCAGGAATATTTTTTATCGATTTACAAAAACCACAATTAACTCAACCACGTTTTGTAGAGATTCCAAATATTGCCCAAGAAGGCTGGCAGTTTTTAAAGCATAAAAATAAAATCTTAACTGCATTAACAGATGGAGTATATCAAGTTGATGGATTATCATTAACAAAACTTAGTTCTAAGTGGACGGGCTGCTATTCAATTTATAGCTCATCTTTTTTTCCCAGCAGAATCTATGTAGCATTAGAAACCGGTTTTGCTGTACTTGATGAAATCAATGGCAAATGGATAGACAGAGGAAAAATACCTGGTGTAAACACTGCGATAAGAAATATTGCTGAGGATAAATATGGCATTCTTTGGCTTGGGAGTTCGTACGCAGGTGTGTACAAAGTTTCAAATCTCACAAGTGATTTATTCACACCTCCAATAATTAATCATATTTCAGATAAGCATATTAATGCTGATGATGAGGTGAAAATATTTGAAACTAAAAATGAATTGTTGTTTGCAACGAAAAGGGAAGTGCTCGTATTCGATCAAACCAATCAGTCATTTGAGCCTGAAAATATCATCGGTTTTAATAAGCATTTTGATAAGGCTGAAATACTTTTTATTCTTCAAGATAGTGCGGGCACATTCTGGGTTTCAGCTGTAAAAAACTCATCCGAACTTTTAATTGCGACTACCTCTGCTGCTGACCGATATGAATGGAAAAACCTATCCTTCCTGAAAAGTGTTATCGATTTTTCTAACAGTAATGCGGTATTTACAATTTATAAAGATGAATTAACCGGCATAGTCTGGTTTTGCGGTGCCGATGGAATTGTAAGTTATAACAGTCACAATTTATATAATCCCAATGAACAAAGATCCGGATTCAAAGCATTAATTAGAAAGGTAATATTAAAAGGGGATTCACTTTTATTTGCGGGTGATAATATTACAAAATCTTTAATTAGTTCGAACGACAATATTGCACTTTCACCGAATTTTGGTTCGCTACGTTTTGAGTTTTCTGCTATGACTTATGAAGGCAATCTCAGCCAGTACCAATATTGGCTTGAGGGGTTTGAGGAGTATTGGTCTGCATGGACTTCGGAAAGTAGAAAGGATTATACAAATCTTTCGCCGGGTAAATATATTTTTAGAGTTAGAGCTAAAAACAATAACAACGAGGTTAGTCAGGAATCAAGATTTTCATTTATGGTTTTAACTCCTTGGTTCCAATCCTGGTATATGTTTTTAGTTTATATAATTCTGACAGGATTTGTCATTTATTTGATAACGAGAATTCGGGTTAAATATCTTACTCAAAGAAACATCAAACTTGAGTATATAATTAATGAGCGTACCAAGGTTATAAGTGAACAGGCAGATAAACTTAAACAACTCGATGAAATTAAATCAAGATTCTTTACAAACATCTCTCACGAGTTTAGAACTCCGCTTACATTAACACTTGGGCAGATCGAATCCGTAATGAGTACACTACAGGATATAAATCTTAAGAAAAAACTTCAGATGGGTTATCAAAATGCAAAAAAACTTTTACGTTTAATTAATCAACTTTTAGAAATATCTAAAATAGAATCCGGTAAACACAAACTTAAAGTATCACAAAAAGATATTGTATTATTTGTACGTCAAATATTTTTTACATTCGAATCAATTGCAGATCAAAAAGGAATTTCATTAGAATTCAAATCAGAAATGGATGAGATTCCTTTATACTTTGATGCAGAAAAAATGGATAAAGTTTTTACAAATCTTATTAGCAACGCAATAAAGTTTACTAATGAAGGAGGGAAAATTTTTGTTGAAGTTTCCGAGAAAAAAGAATTAAGTCTTGAAGAACGAGATACCGTAGAAATAGTAGTTAAAGACTCTGGAATTGGTATTCCCAAAGACCGACTTCCATATATTTTTGATAGATTCTATCAAGCCGATAGAATAGATAGAAGTGATATCGAGGGAACAGGAATAGGGTTAACTTTAGCAAAAGAATTTGTGGAATTGCATTCCGGTAAAATTGAAGTTGATAGTGAGCTGGGAAAAGGTACTTCAATAAAGGTTATTTTATTTTCTGGGAAAGATCATTTTAATAGTGATGAAATTTCGGAAACAATAGCCAAAATTGATCCCGAATTTGAAATGGATCCATCTTTATTATCTAATAAACTTGAAGAAGAAATTACTGACGATATTGAAGATGAAATAAATGTTAAAGAATCGGTTTTAGTTGTTGATGACAATGCAGATATAAGGCAGTTCATTCGTGAACAGCTCGAAGATTCATTCCAAATTTATGAAGCAAATGATGGAATTAATGGAATTAAATTAGCTGCAGAATTAATACCAAATCTTATTATTACGGATCTAAGGATGCCAGGTATTGATGGTTTTGAGGTTATAAAGAAACTTAAACAAGATACTATCACAAGTCATATTCCAATAATAATACTTACTGCAAAATCTGATCAGAAAGATAAAATTACTGGACTGGAAACAGGCGCGGATGACTATTTGGTTAAACCGTTTAGTACGCAGGAATTAATTGTAAGAGTAAAAAATTTAATAACAACTAGAAAAAGACTGCGTGAACGATACAGTAAAACAGCAAGTTTTAATCCATCCGATGTAACAGAATCCTCAATAGATCAATTATTTTTAGAAAAAGTAATAAAATCCATAAATGATAACATAAGTAATACGACATATTCCGTGGATCAGTTAGCAAAAGATGTTGCCTTTAGTGTCTCTCAGTTAAACAGAAAATTAAAAGCTTTAATTGATCAGCCAGCAGGCCTGTATATAAGAACGATTAGATTAGAAAAAGCTGCAGAGATGTTAAAAAATAAGGTAGCTACTGTTAAAGAAATTGCGTTTGCTGTTGGATTTACGGAGCAATCAAATTTTGCAAAAAGTTTTAAAAAATATTTTGGAATTTCACCTTCAGAATATAATATCGAACAGGATCAGCCACATAAGTAAAAATAAATTTGAATTATTTTGTCTAAAAGACTCTAAAAACATTTCCATTTATCCAATTTTCGTACTCTTTTCACAGGAATTATCAATATGCTTAAATCTAATAAGCCTTTGATTATTTTGGATAACGGATGGCTCCAGCCTGTAGATTAAATTTACATTGCTTAAATATCAAAAAATTATAAAAATCCCTCTTAATAGATAAAATTTTTGTTGTTTGTGTGTTTTAATTATTAACAAAATTAAAGGAGTGCTAAGATGAAAATAAAACTTACATTGTTTTTATTGCTTTTCGTTGCTGTAAGTGCAGTTTTTGCTCAAAATTATCCTAGTTATCAATGGGTTCATCCAAAACCGTTCGGGACTTCTACTGGAGTTGTTAAGGTTTGGGATGCAAATAATTTTTATGCTTTTGGACAGGCGGGAACATTTGTTAAAACAACCGATGGCGGACAAACTTTCACATTAAATCCATTTGCCGGTGTTCCTAATGCATCTCCTTATATAACTACGAATGATATCTATGGTGCTTATTTTGTAGATATGAATACCTTTTACCTCTGTGGTGTCTGGGGAGTAACTAAAACAACAGATGGCGGTCAAACATTTAATCAAATCGGAGCCGGATTTTTTCCAACTTCAACTTTGAGAGATATTCAATTTATTGATGCTAATATTGGTTATGTCGTTGGTACATCAACTGCAAAAATGTCTAAAACGACCGATGGTGGTGCAACTTGGACAGTTGACCCACTTTTGCCAGCAACTACTTATTACAATGTTCACGCTTTTAGTGAAAATAGAGTTATGGTTGCCGGAAGTGTGAGCAGTACTTTTAATATCCGTTTCACAACAAATGGCGGTGTATTCTGGAATGATGCTGCCGCTGGTACCAGTACAATTTATACACTCGCTTTTTTTGATTCTTTAGTTGGATTTGCTGGTAGTATTTCTGGACGTGCATATAAAACTACGGATGGTGGATTTACCTGGAATCAAATGACATCAATGAATGCACCAACTTCTTCAACTTTTAATAGTTCATATATTGATGGCTCTACTCTTTATTTCCTTGATGATGACTCTTTAGTTTTTGTTTCATCTGATAGTGGTAATACATTTACAACAAATCAATATTTACCAACAGGTAAACCCAAACAAATAATGCGAGGAATTGGTGTTAATGGTTCAACTATAGTTGCAGTTGGTGATAATGGTTACATTTTCACATCTACAGATGCTGGTAATAATTGGAGTACACAGAGCGAACTAACAGCGGGTGGATTTGTTCAAGGATTATATGGTGATCAAACAGGTAAAATAATTGCCGTTGGTACAAATGGACCAACACAAGTTATAGTCTCCGATGATTTTGGCGCAAGTTGGAGTCCTGTTGCTCTATCATTACCGGCGGCTGATTTGAGATCGCTACAAATGTTTGATGCAACCAATGGATATGCAGTTGGCAGCAGTGGTAAAGTCTGGAAAACAACAGATGGTGGTCATAGTTTTGAGGTTTATGCAGGTGCAACAACCATCCAAGCATTTAATGACGTAAATTTTTATAATACTCAATATGGCATGGTTGCGGGTAATGGTGGACAAGTCTGGAAAACTACTGATTCTGGAAATAGTTGGGTTACAATCAGTAATCTTGGAAACACCACGGGACAAAATAGTATTGCAATGATTGATAGTATTACTGCATTAGTAGCTGGTAGCTCAATAATTAATAAAACTACTGACGGTGGAACTACATGGACACCAATTACTCCTGGTGTTCCGCTTGGACCAATGTCAAGAATAAGGATGCGTTCTCAATCAGTAGGGTATATGATTGGTGGTTCAGGAACCAGCCAAACAGGATATGTTTTCAAGACAACAAATGCCGGTGATACATGGACAAATATGAATTTTCCATTCTCCACAACTATGCTTTATAACATTGCTTTTAGAAGTGATTCGGAATACGTTGTTGTCGGTTATAGTGGCGGAGTATTTCATACAAAAAATGATGGCGGAACATGGACACAAATAAATCTTGGATTACTAAATGTTGTCCAAAGCCAGGTTATTGGTGCTGCTTTTATCGGTCCTGATACTGTAATTGTTGGAGGAAATGGATCAAGCGTTGTAAAAATTGCTCTAGAGCCAATAGTTCCAGTAGAACTAACCTCACTAAGTGCCTCAGTAAATCCTGATAACATTTCAATTATCTGGACAACCGCAACGGAATTAAACAATCGCGGATTTGATGTAGAAAGAAAATTAGCTTCTTCAAATAATTGGGAAGTAGTAGGATTTGTTGAAGGTAGTGGAACAACTACAGAATCAAAATCCTATGTTTATCAGGATTACGATGTTGTAACCGGACAATATAATTACAGAATTAAACAGATCGATTTTGATGGAAACATGACATATTATAATCTAGCTGAAACTGTTGTATTTGGTGCCCCAGATAGATTTGAGTTATCTCAGAATTATCCAAATCCATTCAATCCTAATACAACAATATCATTTTCAATTCCACAAAAATCAGATGTAAGTGTAAAGATTTATGATATACTAGGAAATGAAGTTACTACACTAGTAAATGAAACAAGAGAAGCAGGCAGATATAATGTTAATTTTAATGCTTCAAATTATTCAAGCGGAGTTTACTTCTACACAATTAAGGCTGGTAATTTTAACGAAACTAAAAAAATGACCCTTCTGAAATAGTTAAGCAAACTTAGCGGTTAGAGAGAATAATAATAATTTATTCTCTCTTTACTGCTAATCGGGTATTGGCTTGGAGATATTTGTAATCAAAAGCGATAATTATTAAACCCATTACTTCGGTATGGTTATTTTTATTGAACCTGATTATTCCCATTTCCATTTTTCTGGATTCCAATTATTCTTTGTCTTAGAATCAAATACAGGTTGAATAAAAGACTGGATTCTAGAAACTGCTTCGAAAAATGTTTTATCCTTTTCTAATTTATTACGATCAAGAAATGCAGACCAGAGTATTTGAAAATTTTCATCATTCTTAAACTTATCTTCAAATATTATTTTATTTAATGCTAAATCTGTTGATCTGTTATTAAATGTAGTTTTTATTGCTTTAATAAGTATATCTTTCTTAAAATCATAGTGCTTTGCAAAAAACTGAATATCATAAAAATCCTTCATCCTGCTTGTTTGTAATTGAAGTGATACAATCGCTTCAAACTTTTCAGCAATTGCGGTTTCAATTGAATAAACTTTTAGTTTAGGAGCAGGAAAATCAAGTAGAGTTGGAAATTCAATTTCCACTGGACCAGCAGTAATCATATCACCGAATCCAATATCAAGCTGCATTCTTTCTCTGGAATTTTCTAGAAATGCATAAAACTTAATCCTTACTCCTTTATAATCGCCGTCCTCAGTTATGTTCTCAGCTTCAACAGATTCAGAATCAAATCTTAATCCATCTTCTGTTTTAATTATAAGAATTTCTTTAATTACTTCTACTAAATCCTTTATCTCATTTGGAATCTTTGAACCAAGGAAATCAATATCCCTTGTGGGACGGTTTCTACTAATATCGTGAGCTATAAAAAGTAAAGCACCTTTTAAAATCAGATTATTTGAATAAATTGATTCTGAAAGTCGATAAAGAAATCTCTCCTGAACATACTGGCTAACTACGCTTTGAAATTCCCGTCCGGATTGAGTTGATATATTTCTTAATTTTTCTTTAACTGATGCAGCAATATTTTTTATTTCCTTTTTCTCTTTCACGAGAGTATTGCCTTAACCATCGGTTCAATTTTCTTTTTTACTCCACAAATTTCTGCGTACTCAATAAGTTTTGGAATCTTTCTTTCTTTACGATTTTGCAGATATGTTTTTAGTGATTCGACAGCAATATCTTCACCAATCTTATTGATATACCTGAAAAGATCGCCAATCGTTTTCTCTTTGTTATAAATCCTGACAATTCCGCTTTTTGTTTTTAGGGTTTCAATTCCTGGTGAGTAGTAACTATTTGCAAAATAATAAACTTTTATTGGTGGATAATCTAGTTTAAACTTTGGAGTATTGTGTGGGACAGCAACAGTTATATACGAAGGATTAAATGTAGTCAGTTCATAATATTCTGCTGCTGAAGTAAGACAAATTACAGCTTTCATGTTTGCATGATTCACTTCTGTAAAACTACCATGCTCATCCCACGGATAGGCTTTTAGTTTATAGAGTCCTGGCTTTATCTTTTCAATAACTCCATTTTTTATTGCTTCTGCAATTGTTCTTGTCTGAACTCCGTTTTTTCGGAGTTCTTGCATTTTAGCATAACCGTTATGATTATTAAATATTTTAAGTAGTTTTTCCATAATAACTTGAATCATTTCTTAGGCAAATATAACAAATCTGCCTAAGAATCGATTCATTTATTTCCATTTTTTTTACTGCCAATTTGTTAGATTGGCAGGAGTTTAGAACCAAAATTGTTCAATTTGAAGTCGAGTCTAAAACAAGCAAACGAAATAAATTTACTTGAAATAGAACCAAATTATTTTGAAGAATTTTCTTTGGACAGGAGGAAAAGTGTCTCTTTATAAAGGATTGAATTCGCAATAATCCTTTTAGATTGATATATGATTGATTTTACTCTCTTTAATTTTACTCCTCGCAATCTCCAGCTTACATCGGAATAAATTACTAGTAATCGTATTACTTCAAAACAATCATAGGCCATGTCAGGGAGATAGTGAAGTTCAATTGACCAAGATTTCGGTGTGAAATGTTCAAAGTTATTTCTTAATGCCTTATGAAGCTTCCGAATTGATTTCAATTGATTGGGAGAAAATTCGAACTCTTCGTAGTTAATATTTACTCGCATCCAAGCAGGATCTTGACATCTTTTCAGAGCTTCATCAAAATCTATTAATTTTTCATGACCTCTTTTAGTTCGTGCGATTACACTTTCTGAATTCATTCCTTTGCAGGAAGCAATTGCAAATCCATATAACGCACTATGAAGCGTGATAACAACCCATTTCCAGTTTTGTGGTTCGAACTCAACTGTCTTCAAAAAAGTAAAACATTTTTCAAGATAATCTAGAGCATTAGTTATTTCATCGTATCTTATCCATTGAGCAGAAATCGTTTTCATTTTTCTAATATACTAATTTGTGATTCCCGTTTACCTTTCTCATATGCATTTAAATCATTTCCTCTATTATCATTATGACCATCTTCAAATGCATTATAGAAACCAATGAAGTAAGATTCTAACTTATCAAGATAATTTAGATCAACGTTTTCTTTGATTACATCCCACTTAGAATAAGAAGAACCATTTTTAAAGGGTCCTGTTCCATATAACCGATGCTCTTTCCATCTATACTCTGGTTCTCCTATGGTTTTCCCTATATATGGTTTGTTCTCTAAAGTATCGTAACCGACATAAATGCAAGCTAATTCCAAATTTCTTTTGCTTCTGTTTTCTTGTGTGGGTTTTAATCTTTTTAATTCTTCATCTAGCATTCGCTTATAAGCTTCAGCAGACAATTTGAGTCGAACTTTTCCATAAGCATTCTCGGGAGCAATTTTATTGTATTCCCTTGAGGCAATGTTTTGGAATTCAATAAAAAGTTTTGTTTTTTCTTCATCGTTTAATATTTTTTCGCAAATAGTTTGATACACAACAGCTCTCTTCCAAACATATCGATGGGAAGCTGCTAATTGGTTTTTAGAAGCTTTAGGAAAAAATGGTTCTGATTGTTTATAGAATTCCTCATATTCTTTTAATATTTCTAATTGCTTTCTCTTTTTTTTAGCTTTTCTTGCTTTCCATTCAAAAAATATTTTTTTTAGAAAGCTCATAAAAACACTTTAAAACCTCTCCTTTACCAACTCCATAATCTTAATTCCAGCTACTGGAATTTTTGTACCTGGACCAAAGATTGCAGAGGCACCGTGCTCGTAAAGAAAATCATAATCCTGTGCAGGAATAACTCCACCGCAGATTACAATAATATCTTCTCTTCCAAGTTTCTTTAGTTCTTCAATAAGCTGTGGCAATAAAGTTTTATGTCCGGCCGCAAGTGAACTCATTCCAACAACGTGAACATCATTTTCAACAGCTTGCTGTGCTGTTTCTTCTGGAGTCTGGAATAACGGACCAACATCAACATCAAATCCCATATCGGCGTACGCAGTTGCAACAACTTTTGCTCCGCGATCGTGTCCATCCTGTCCCATTTTCGCAATCATTATGCGAGGTCTTCGTCCTTCTTCTTTTGCAAATTCATCTGTCATTTTGCGAACCTGCTCAAACAGTTCATCATCCTTTGCGTATTCGCTGCTGTAAACTCCGGATATTGTTCTTGTCACGGCTTTGTACCTTCCGCTTACTTTTTCAATTGCTAATGAAATTTCTCCAAGTGTTGCTCGTGCCCTTGCTGCAATGATTGAAAGTTCAAGTAAATTTCCTTCACCTGTTTCTGCACATTTTGTAAGTGCTTCAAGTGCTTTCTTAACATCTTCATCATTTCTGCTTTGCTTAACCGATTGCAATCTTTTTATCTGAGATAATCTAACCGCAGTGTTATCAACTTCTAAAATCTCAATCGGATCTTCTTTATCTAATCTATGTTTGTTAACTCCAACTATAGTTTCTCTGCCCGAATCAATTCTTGCTTGTCTTCTAGCAGATGCTTCTTCAATTCGCATTTTAGGAATTCCAGCCTCGATTGCTTTTGTCATTCCGCCATAAGATTCAACTTCAAGAATATGTTCCCAGCCTTTCTTAAGAAGTGCATCTGTTAATGCTTCAACATAATAAGATCCGCCCCATGGATCAATAACTTTTGTAATGTAAGTTTCATCCTGCAAATAAAGCTGAGTGTTACGTGCAATACGTGCAGAAAAATCTGTTGGCAATGCAATTGCTTCATCCAAAGAATTTGTATGAAGTGATTGTGTGTGTCCAAGAGCAGCCGCCATTCCTTCAATGCAAGTTCTTACAACATTGTTAAACGGATCCTGTTCAGACAAACTCCAGCCTGAAGTTTGTGAGTGAGTTCTTAACGACATTGATTTAGGATTTTTAGGATTAAACTGTTTAATCATCTTTGCCCAGATCAATCTAGCAGCGCGCATCTTTGCAACTTCCATAAAGTAATTCATTCCTTGCGCCCAGAAGAATGAAAATCGTGGTGCAAATTCATCGATATCCATTCCAGCTTTTATTCCTGTTCGAACATATTCTAATCCATCAGCAAGAGTGTAAGCCATTTCAAGATCGGCAGTAGCACCAGCTTCCTGCATGTGATAACCTGAAATTGAAATGCTGTTAAACTTAGGCATGTGCTTAGCAGTGAACATAAATATATCAGCAATGATTCGCATCGAAACTTCTGGTGGATAAATGTAAGTATTACGCACCATGTATTCTTTTAAAATATCATTCTGAATTGTTCCTGTAAGCTGTTCGTGTTTTACACCTTGTTCTTCAGCAGCAACAATGTAAAATGCAAGCACAGGAAGAACTGCTCCATTCATCGTCATCGATACAGACATTTTATCAAGCGGAATCTGATCAAAAAGAATTTTCATATCAGCAATTGAATCAATTGCAACTCCGGCTTTTCCAACATCACCAACAACTCTTGGATGATCAGAATCGTAACCACGATGAGTTGCTAGATCGAATGCAACAGATAAACCCATTTGTCCAGCAGCAAGATTTCTTCTATAAAAAGCGTTACTTTCTTCAGCAGTAGAAAATCCTGCGTATTGTCTTACAGTCCAAGGACGCTGAACATACATTGTTGAGTATGGTCCGCGCAAAAAGGGAGGAAGACCAGAAAGGTAATCTTTGTGTTCAAGATCTTTTAAATCATCTTTTGTGTAAAGTGGTTTAACAGGAATTTTTTCCATTGTTTCCCAGATAAAATCTTCAACAGATTTTCCTGTTTCCAGTTTAAACTTTTCTTCCCACTCTTTTTGGGAAACACTTTTTGATTTTAGCTTTAATTCAATGTCTTTAAAATTTGGTTTCATTTATACTCCATTAAGAATGTTAAATGCTCAATGTTCAATTTTCAATGTTTAGACAAATTGGATTGAGCTGTTTTAACAATCGCAGTAATAATTCTAATTAGTTCATCAATTTTGTTTAAATAATTTTTGTAGTCATATTCTACAAGTTTACTTTTATTAAGTAATCGTAACCAATAGCGAGTTTCTCTAGCTTCTTTTGAAGCAATCGACATTTTGGTTGCAAAATCTTTTTTAGATTGTGCAGCAGTTGCTTCTTCCACATTTGCACCAATGCTTGTTCCTGATCTTAAAAGTTGCTTGGAAATAACAAATTCATTTTTACTTTTAAGAATTTTATACAATTCAATAATCTCAAGTGCAGAATCAAATGATTTATTTAGTACAATATTATCTTTATCGTAATCATTACTCATTCTTTCTTCCTCCATTGAAAATTGAGCATTTAACCTCGAACATTATCTAAGCAATAGCTCCAATTTTTTTCAACAATGTACTCAAGACTAGATGCGCATCTGCTCCGAGATAAATAAAATCATCAACTCCTGATTTTTTATGTTCTTCAATCTGATCTTTTGGATAACCAGCAAGTATAACTGAAACATCTTTTGATTTTTCTTTTATCCCTTTTACAATTGCAGGAACAAGTTCCGGATATGTATCATCAGTTGAGCAAATAACTACAGCTTGAGCTTTTGAATCAATTGCTGATTTAAGAGCTTCATCAGTGGTTGCAAATCCATTTGGATAAATTATTTCAAATCCGCCAACTTCAAAAAAAGCACGGGAGAAATCTGCTCTTCCTTTAAATTGTTTTAGTGGACCCATTGTTGCAAGAAATACTTTTGGCTTGCTTCCAGTTTTCTTTTCAAAATTCTCTGATGCAATTCTCAATTCTTCAAACATTTCGGAAAGTCGAAATTGAATTAATGGATTAACAGAAAATCCTTTTTCTCCAGAAGCACGAATTGACTTAGATACTTCTCCAAGTGAAGCGCCTTCAAGAAATGCATCTACAGCACTATCAATTAAATCATAAGATTTTGTATCAGCAATTTTCTGAAGTTTATCCAGAATACTATTATGTTTTTTGTTATCGCCGTTAACTCTGTATTTCTGAATGTATTCAACACGCTTTTTATAAATCGCACTCAGATCTTTATTCTTTATCTCAAGCATTTCTTCTTTTGGATTTGCATACATATTCGTTCCAACAAGAACAGATTTGCGTTTTGCAAAATCTTTTTTCTTTAAATCAGAAATTTTTACGATTTCATCTTGAACAATTCCAGATTGAATAGCTTTTAACATTCCACCTTTTTCTTCAATAGTTTGAAATAATTTCCAGGCAGCATTTGCAATATCATCAGTTAACTTTTCTACAAAGTAAGAACCACCAGCAGGATCAATTACCTGTTCAAGATGTGATTCCTCTTTAAGAATAATCTGTGTATTGCGTGCAAGTCGTCTTGAAAAATCATCAGAATCATTAAACGATTCATCGTAAGGATTTGTTTGAATCGAATCCACACCTCCAACAATGGCGGAAAATGCTTCTGTTGTTGTGCGTAGTGAATTTACAAAAGGATCAAAATAAGTTTGATTGAATTGAGATGTTTTACCATGAATAAATATTTTTTGATTTTCTTCCTTCACTTTATAAGCCTCAAGAATTTTGCTCCATAATAATCTTGCAGCACGAAGTTTTGCAACTTCCATAAAGTAAAAGGATCCGATTCCAAACGTAAATTTAATTCTTTTGGCAACGTCATCAACATTTAATCCACGTTCAATCATTTCATTTAAATATTCAACTGCGGTTGCAAGTGCAAATGCTAATTCCTGAACTGCATTTGCACCAGCATTATTAAATGGTAATCCACTTACTCCAATCGTTTTTATTGGCGAATTTGATTTGATCATTAATTCAGTTGCAAGTTTCATCTCATCAAAAATTTGCTTTAACGAAATTGGTAACTCACCTTTAGTCAATAAATATTCATAAGGATCAGAAGTGATTGATCCTTTAATATTCATTAAACTAGTTCTAGTTTCATTTGCATAAGCTGTAAAAAGAAGTGTGATTGGAAGTGATGAAAAACCACCAGAAATATTTATTGGCTGATTTGTTAGATCAATATCTTTAAACAAAACTTGCATTTTTCTAACACCGGAAATCGATAATCCATCTTTTCCAACTTCTCCTGTTTTAGATTGATCTGCATCAATTCCAAGCTGGGTAGGATTATCTAAAACGATATTAATAGAATTCAGTCCACGCTTAAGATCAGAGCGCAAAGCTTCATTCAAATCTTCCGGAAGTGATTGATTGTACTCCTGCGCAATCTCCCAACTTCTGGAAGTATATCCGGAAACATTACTGCCTCGAAGATAATTTTGAAAGCCGGGAAAATTATTTATTTGCGGAAGATTTTTTATATCGTTTGATGTGTATAGTGGTTGAAGATTTATTTCTTCATAAGTTTTTGTGATAAGTTTTTTATCGAATGATTCGCCTTTGAGATCTTTTTCAACCTGTTTTTTCCAATCATCAAAACTAAGAACTGGAAAATCTTTTATTAGATCAGGCTTATCACCGAGTTTTACTTCTTGAGCCATTGTAACTCCTAAATTCTAAAAATGTGCGTATCAAAACTACAAAATTTGGAGCGAAAGAGAGAATGAAATGATTAAAAATGTAAGTCTAAAATAATGGATATTCTTAATTGTCATTCCCGTGTAAACGGGAATCCATTTATCTAGTAGAGTTGGATTCCCACTTTCGTGGGAATGACAACTGAATTGAATTTTTAGGCTGGCGGATTCCAGGTTTCGTGAATAAGCTTTTGATTTTTCTGGAGGCTATTTTTTATTTCGGTAACCCTAAAAACAGTGCGATTGAAAACTCCCCAGATGTTATCCATATACAGCCTCATGGCTTCAATATCATTTTCATCAGGTTTTTGATGAATTGATTCTAACATATCTGTATAAATAAGATCAAGAAATTTTATTTCACTTTCAAAAGTTATTTCAGGGTTTGTTTGCTCTTTCATAATGATTCTATATTTATTTGTTAAAATGTGTTTTTATGTAATTCTTCAATTGAACTTAGTATTGAATTTATTTTATCAATTTTTTCTTTTGGATAATTTTCATTTGGTTTGATTACCAAAGCTTTTTCATAAAATGACTTTGCCTCATCATATTTTTTTTCATTAAGTAGTTCATCAGCTTTTTTAACACTCTCGTTGTAAGAATATGTCTGATCAGTTATTATGTTCTTCATCTTTAATGATTCACCGGATTCATCAACAATCATTTTCTTAACCTCTTCAGGATATCCAATATTTTTGGGTTTAAAAAATTCAGTTTTGGATAATCCATCCATATACTTCAAAATCAAATGTTCGCCAAACTGTTTCCATGTTTTATAAGTATTTTCAGCGGATGAAATAGAATAATTAGTTAGATATTCAATTGCTTCGCCTTTAGAATTTTTTAGAAGTGACAAAGCTGTTGATTCAATATTTTCCTGTTGTGCAAAATATTTTCCTTCAATTTCATTTTGTGTTTTCTTCACATCATCAATAACAATTGAATACCTTGGGTAAGAAAAATTTGCAACAAAATTAAAAACCCAAAACGCCGAATCCCAGGTAAACTGAGATAAAGAACCGACTCCTTTAGAATAATTGGATGGTGTTTTTGTCATCGAAGCATACATTGGTGTATAAACAGTAAAGTAAGTATCATCAACACCAAACCATAAAACGCCGCCAACTTCTCGTGGTAAATGAGCTCGTGCCTGAGACACAAATGAAAATCCGGTTTGAGGAGTTGAGATTGGACGCTCATGGAAATATTCTTCCCCGTTGTATTGCCAGGTTAATGGTCTCCATCTGTAAGGCATTTGATAAGGACCGGCAGCGATTCCTTTGGTCATATCAAGTTCAGTTCCTTCATAATGATCACGCATTAAACCCATAACATCGTGTACAGATAATTTTTTATCAGGCTTTATAGATAACGGCATTCTCTCTAAAGATTCACCTTTAACATATGAAATATATTTTTCCATACTAGAATTACATCTTCTAAACAAAGACCAAACTCGTGCATCACAAAATCTAATTGCACCAAAATCTAATGGAGCATAAGCTGCTGAAAAATCAAACTCAGAATCTTTACCTGAGAAATAACCTTTCTCTCGTGCAAAAGAAATTACATCAGGTGAGTACAAACAATTTTCAGAATCATTTAATGGAAAAGTTGTTATGCGCGATTGATTTGCATGAGCAGAAATATTTCCATCCGGAATTTTACAGCTACCCAAACAGCCCCTTTGTTACCTTCACCTTTACCAATTAACTCAAGAATCCAAGCTTCATTTGCATCACCAATAGAAAATGATTCGCCGCTGCTGTAATATCCAAATTCACTTACAAGATCAGTCATAACCTTAATTGCTTCCCTTGCAGTTTTACTGCGTTGCAATGCAATGTAAATCATACTTCCGTAATCAAGAATTCCGTTTGGTGTGCCAAGTTCTTCTCTTCCGCCAAAAGTAGTTTCACCGATAACAACTTGATGTTCATTCATATTTCCGATTACATTATAAGTAACAGAAGCTTGTGGAATTTTTCCTAAATATTTTCCTGTATCCCATTCGTAAATTTCTAACCAGGCTCCGTTTTGATAAATCGCAGCAGGGTAATGATAAAGTTCACCGTATGCTTCATAAGAATCAGCAGTGTAAGAAATCATAACAGATCCATCAACACTTGCGCCTTTTGTGATAATAAAATTTGTACAGGAATAACTTTCATCTATAAAGATTAAAATCGTAGTAATTAAAACCGTGAGAAGAATTTTTTTCATCATAACAAATCCTTGTTAAAAATCATTAAAAAATGTTGCCGAAAAGATAAGTAAATAGGGTTAATTTGGGAATGGAAAAATTATGATTGTTTGAAATTTATGGATAAGAGATGTTAAGTTTTTACTTAACATCTCTTAGGTGGAGGGCTTAGTTTTTAATTCTTACGATATTACCATTAGCTGCATTTATTCGTACCTCTGCAGTACCAATTTCAAACCTGTACTGCCACATATTGTCACTTAGATCTTTTTCAAGTTTCCATTCGATAATATTTCCGTTAACCGCACCAAGCGCAATACTTTTGCATTTGAATAATTTATCAATCCATTTCCTGGTTCTATTTCATATTCAAATGATGATGACAATCCCTTTACTTCTCTTAATTCATTCGAGTTTAATTGATACTCGAATTTTACAATGCCGCCATCACCAGGCATATCAACTCTAACTTCCCAATGTTGTGTATCATCATTCTTTATAGTTGATAGTACTGAACCACTGCCTTTTGTCATTGTGGTAGTTTTTGAAATAACATCATCCTGCCCGCCACTTGTTGGTGCTGTAGTTGAGCTTTCAGAACAAGCGGTTAATAAAATTGTTCCTGATAGAAACAGCGAAAATAAAATGTGCTTTTTAACATATTTGACTCCTTTGTTTGTTGAATTATAATTTTTATTCGTTCTATCATTAAGTGTTATGACACGGAATAAAGTGACAGGTAACTAAACTTTATTTTACATTTGTACGAAAAGCGCGATTTTCTGATATTTATTGAAACCAATCAAGTTGTGGTATATAAAAAGTATAAGATTCAACTTTAATGAAGGTTTCTGTTCACGGTTCCGGTGAAATGGAAGAAGGAATGCCTGCAATTGTAGAAAAGGTATGGGAACTTTTTATTTTTGAAAGATTTGAACGATACATCAAAGCGGGAAAGCATTTGAAATAAAAGAGCTGAAAAAATATTGAGACACACTTTAGAATACATTTATTTTATATAGTCATTCATTTTTGTTTACAATTTTCTTTACTAATTTTACTTTAGAATTATTACTAAATAAAATTATTGACCATTCTCTTTGATAGGGGACTTTCAAGTGAAGAATAATATTTTTTAAGTTCATTCTTTTTTTATGCTTTATTGTCCTAATTAGTAACATCTACTCCCAAGAAAATGATTCGTTAATAAATATTATAACTATCAATTCTGATCCATCAGGTGCCGAAGTATTTTAAATAGTTCTTTAATCGGCAAAACCCCTTTTACTCTTAAAATCAGTCACCTGGTAAACTTGCGTTTCTTATAAAACTTGATGATAAAAACTCATTCTCTGAAACCGTTCATTATAACGGGGCGAATTGGTAATATATCCTCTATTTAATGCCGATCATTCTATTTTAGAAATCATAACAAAGCCGGATAATGCATTTGTTTATTTTAATGATTCCCTAGTTGGTACAACACCAATTTATGATCTAATCATTCCTCTAGGATTGCATGAAATTAAAATTGAAAAAGATGATTATATCAAATATGAAAGAAAATTTAATTTTCAAAGAAAGAAAACCAAATGGAATTATAATCTGACATACAAGTATGGATTTGTTAATTCAAATGTCAATGGATTAGATATCAACTTAAAAGTTAATGGGATTGAGGTACTTAATGACGATAAGCAATTTGTCAAAACTGAAATAGGCAATTCCACATTTGAAGCAAGCTGGAAAAATGAAAAATCGATTTCAAGATATTTCAAAATTGAACCGGAAAAATATTATTCTGTTGTATACAAAACTGATTACTTTACACCAGTCTATATGTTAGAATCAATGATCATCCCCGGTTCTGGACAATTTACAGATGATGCCCAAATAAAAGGTGTGCTATATTTTTAACAAATGTAGCTTTTGGGTATTATTTCTTAATGAGAATAGTAATTACAAGGAAAAGTATGATAGTTATAATTCTGCAAAAGTAAACTATATGGATGCTAAAAATGAAAATGATGCAATTCAATTAAGAACAGTAATGGAACAAGCATTAAACGATGTCAATTCTTCAGCAGATAAAAAATATTTACTTAGGTTGTTTTATAGGCGCATACTTACTGAATGTATTGGATGCTTTTGTTTTCCACACAGAAGGATTTGATATGGAGTTGATTGAAGTGAACAATCATAATCTTGGAATAAATACACCTCAGTTTAGAAATTAAATATCCATTAAAATAACAAGATGTATTATGCTTAAATATTTATTACTCTCCATATTTATAATTTTATTAATGTTCAATTCTTGTACAGAGAGTTTAGAACCAGAGTATTTTAATCTCTATAGTCCCAAAAGTAATAACTATAAACCTACAGCTATAGATAGTTTATCATTAAAATTTATTTTTGTTGACATGGGAATTGAATTAACTTGGTCTGATAATAGTAATGGCGAATCAATCTTTGAAATAGAGCGAAGAGATGCACCGAGCGTTGAATTTATCAAAGTAGGAGAAGTTCTGCCAACTCTACAAGTTACTTTGATAGTTTTTATTCCCTCCTTAAATGCACACTATGAATATAGAATAAAAACGATTTCATCAAACGATAATTATTCATATTCGGAAGTGGTTAGGTATTCTCGATATTTTTAGTAAGCCTACCTCACTTTCAGTAGTTCATCAAAATACAGGAGTTTAAAACTAAGTTGGATTGATAGCAATACTATAGAAGATGAGTTTATAATAAAAATGCGTAAACCCAATATACCAGAAGTAATTTTGAAGTTATTGGAAATGTTGGAAAAGATATTAATCTGTTTATTGTTACAGATTTGGATACAAATATTGTTTATGAGTTTAGCGTAACAGCATTTAATTCATACTATCAAGCTGGATGCGATACAACAATATCTACAATCTTTGGAATAGAAATTTATCTAAATTGGCAATCAAATACTCACCTAGCAACTCAATCAACTCGATTTTCGCCAAAAAGCAATTTATTGGCAATTGGTGCTTGTGTAGAGAATATTAGTTTTTATGATATTACGACTTTTGAATATCGAACAACAAATTTTGCCCAGAACTTTATAGAATTTAACTCTAATGGAACGAAATTAGGAATACTAGATAACTGGAGCTCTGCTAACCGAGTTTCTATAGTTGACGTTAATTCATTAAACATTGATCAGGTCGTTAATTTCCCATCCACTGGATTTTCGTTTTGCCCCTGACGGATTGAAAATATTTATCACAGGATGAAAACAATCAGATACTTAGGTTGGTAGATTTATCAACAGGCAACTCTATATGGTCAAATATTTCTCAGATCTATGATGCAAAGTTCAATTATAATGGTGACAAAATATGTTGTAACACAGGGACTCAAATTCTCATTCTGGATGCTTTAAGTGGAAATATAGTGTTATTAGATCCACAAGAGTATGGGTGTTGCTTCTTTTGTACTAAGTGACGATGAGAAATATTTATATATAGTTGCCTCAATAAGCACTAACTATGGATATGGACCTTTAGAGATTTGGGATTTACAAACATTATCATTAGTTAAAGTAATTAACTTAAATGCTTCATTGATAAAAGTGGTCGGATCAGAGTTTTATAGTTGCTGGAAATTCAGATTTTGCAATTTTTAGGACTAGTGATTTTGAAAAAGTTGCAAATTTTAATCCAAGCTGGGGTGGGATGATTTTCTCTTTTTCATTTAATCCGTACTCATCTCTAATCGGTGTGTGTTCAATGTATGATTATCCGAAAGTATTTAACTTAAATCGTAAGTGGATTAAACGGTTTTAATAATAAACTTCGAAAATTAATTCAAATATTATATTAAAATTATATAGTTAGAACCATTTTATATATGCAAAATGATATTACTATTCATTTTTAAACCACTCGAAAATTAAATACTTAATAAATATTGTTTCTTCTGTTTTATATGATATTATTTCTTCGCAATTTCATATACAAAATTTTAGAATTATGAATTGTCCCCTTGTAAAAATCAATGGTTATTTTAGAGAGCTTAATCAAGTTGAGATTGATTATTGTACTGCTTGCAAAGGCATCTGGCTGGATAATGGCGAATTGGATTTGATATTTACAAATGCGGATCAAAGAAATTGCAAATCATTTTCAGTTAAAAATGATTTTGATGAGATAAAGAAGATGTCCCAATTGTAAAAGAAAATGGATAAAGTTGAATTTGAAAACACTGGGATAATTATAGATAAATGTGTTGATGACCACATAGTGTTTGGTTTGATAACGGTGAATTGAAATCAATATTAATATCTGCTGAACATAACATTAGAATAATCAAATGGCCAAAAGAATTGTTTGGTGAATATTTAAATCTGTATTTTAATAAAGCGAAATCTCATACTTATATATTAAGGCATAATGACTTTCTTCATTGTTTTCATTGTAATTATTGTAGTCATAGGTTTTTCTTCGTCTCGATTTACAACTCATTAGTTGGTTTAGGAAACCGTGTAAAATGTACTATAATTGACAAATTGATGTGCAGTTAAAAGAAGGTACGATCTTATTCCTAATCTTATCAAACCGTAAAAGGGTATATGACTCACGAGCGACAGGTAATAGAAAGCATTACTAAATGCCACCAGTCAGGCTGGATGCCGGAACTGTGGAATTCAGAAAAAATTTCTTTGCTGAAGGTTTGTTAATTGCTCTTGGTCAATTGCGTGTGCAGGTTGAAAACTATC